>CAVSJI010000003.1:0-314177 GCA_963728365.1 uncultured Solirubrobacterales bacterium | reverse complement strand
CCGGCAGTTCCGAAGCCACCGCCAGCCCCACCTTCCAGCTCCCCCCTTCCAGATACATCGGCATGCTGTAGAGGGTGGAGCCGGGCGGGCCTTTGTAGATCAGGTAGGAGGGATCCCCGGACACCTCTCCCCCGCCGCGCAGGCTGAGCACTTCGTCGATCCTCGCCTGTTCGCGCAGCCGGGCGGCCGGCGTGCCCTTGACGAAGAGCGCCATGACGCCGGCGCAATCGCTCGGCACGTCCCCCTTGCCTTCGGAGTCCTCGATCGCCTGCTGGAGCTGTTCGCGGGGCTTTCGCGCGAGATAGGAGCAGGCCCTGCCCCAGTCCTCTTCGAGGCGCGCGTTGAGGTAGGCCTGCAGGGCGATCGCCGCTTCGGTGCGCTCTGCTTCGCCCGACTCGGTGCCGTATTCCTGCACGCTGTTGTCGCCTTCGGGGACCGTCTTCACCCCGGGAGCGGGCTCGGTGGAGCCCGCCACCGGGGCGGAGCTGATCGGCGGCACGCGCACCGTGGCGGTGAGGTGGCGTGAGGAGCCCTTTGACTTGGGCTTGGCCTTCTGCGCGGAGGCGCCGCCGCTTGCTTGCTTGCCGTTGTGCTTCTGGGCGTGGCCCTGCCCTGGCTTCTCAGGAGCGCCGCCGGCTTCCCGGGTCGCGCTCGAGGAGACAGAGGCGCTGTCCCCCCCTCCCCCGCCGCAGCCGCCGAGCAGGGCGGCGCAGGCCAGCGCCGCCACCAGGGCCCGTGCGGCCCTCATCGCCTCCTCGCGGCGGCCACCGCGATCCGCGCCGAGCGCTTGCCCTTGCGATGGTGGCGTCGGTGTCGCTTGTGGCGCTTTTTGTGCTTCTTGCAGGTCCCCTTCAAGACCGTGTCGAACTCCGCCCCGGCGTTGTTTTGCCCAAGCGCCGATACCGCGGCGAAGGGCGGCGCCGCGCAGATGTTGGTCGAGTTGGTCAAGAGGCCGTGGCGGCCGCCGCGCAGGGTCATCACGAAGCGGTCGATCGGCTGGTCTGGGAGCTCGTCGAAGAAGGCATCGACGCCGCCGGACTTGGTCGGGCCGATGTGGCCTTCGACGACGATCCGCACCGCGCCGGAGTAGAGGTCGGCGACCAGGTCGGGGAGCTTGCCCGCCGAGGAGCGCAGGTAGACGTTGCCGCGCAGCGGCTCGTCGAGCAGCGGGGTGTAGGCGACTGCCTTGCCGTAGACCGAGCCCGGCGGGCAGCTCCCTGTCTCAAAGCGCGGGCGGGTGCAGATCTCGCGGATGTGGTTTTGGGCGAGGAACTCGGCGTGGGGCATCTCGACCTCGATCCGCTTCAGGTTGGAGTCCTGGGGCCCGCGGGCGATGAAGCTCGCTCGCAGCTGGGGGTAGGCGCCTCTGCGGGGGCTTCCTCTGAGGCGGATCGCGAGCTTTGGCTTGAAGCCCAAGGTGAGGCAGTTCAAGAGCTGGAAGTGGCGGGCGATCGTCACCGAGGAATCATCGGCGGTGCTTTCGAAGCTCGCCCCCGAGCCGGCGATCGTCGATTCCAGCTGGGAGGCCGCGCAGCTGGAGGGGTTGTGGGTGAACTGGTAGCGGTCCATGTAGATGCGGACCTCCCTTAGGTGCAGGGGGATGCCGTCGATGATGTGGGGGATCGGGTCTGAGGCTCCGGCGTCGATTCGCAATTGCGCGGTGTGCTCGTCGACCTGGAAGGCGGAGCGGATCACGATCGTGCCCAGGTCAAAGGGGCCGACCGTGGCCGAGTTGACCGTGACCAGGGAGAGCGGCGCGCCGTGGTAGGGGCCGGCGAGGTAGATCCGCCCGGCGGCGTAGGTCAGCGCCGGGCCGACCCCGTAGCCGGTCAGGGTGCGCCCGACCTGGGAGGCGGCCGGGCAGGAGGGGCTGTTGGCCTCCCCGAAGCCGCTGTTGTGGCGCGATGCCTCGATCGCTGCCTCGGGGCAGAAGGGCACCCCGGCGAGCTTGCCGGTGATCCCCTTGGGCAAGATCAAGGAGTAGGCGGTGATCTCCTGGTCGGTGTCGTGGCGGGTGAGGTGCACGTAGTAGGGGGTGTAGGAGTTGACGTTGGAGTTGACCCCGCCGGTCAGCGCGTCGAAGCTCGCCGGCGGGGTGCCCTGCGGGCAGGGGCCGTAGTCCACCCCCGAGGAGATGTCGGAGGAGGTCGGGGTGCCACTGATCGTCGCTTCGTTGGACCAGGGGGTCATCTCGGTGGTGGTGATCGCCTGCCCGCAGGCGGGCGGGCTGATCAGGAAGGCGCGCTGGCCGGTTCTGAAGTTCAGCTGCAGGTCGGTGTAGGGGAGCTCGGGGAGGCCCTCGAAGGTGGCGCTGATCGTGCCGTCTGCGGGGTTCGGGTCGATCTTGCCGGCCAGCTTGACCATCATCCCGCGCCCCGGCAGCTTGGCGACGAGGTAGACGGCGACCAATGAGCCGAAGGGGTTGTCCCTCGGCTGGGCCAGGTAGATCGCCCCTTCGAAGTATTCGCGGCCCGAGACCGCTTCGAAGAGCGGGGACTGGACGATGAAGTCGCCGATCTTCGCGCCGTTGGGGCAGGCGGCGCCCTGGCCGTTGAAGGGGGTCTCGGCGGCGTACTGGGACGGGGTGCAGCCGATCAGCCCGGCGCCGACCGAGGGGTTGACGGTCACCCCCGATGGCAGGTGGACCACGACTCGCCTCGCCGGGGAGGGGATCAGCTGGTTCGGTTCGACCAGGCCTTCCTGGCTTGAGGTGAGGCGGAAGTCATAGCCCGAGGAGGTCGAGGCCTTGGTCGTGTTGAGAAAGCCCAGCGGCAGCGGGGTGAAGGGAAGCGAGGAGCAGGCGGTCAGCCCGACCGGCTGACCGATCGTGTTGAGGTTGGCGGCGCTGGCGCTGACCACCGCCGGCTGCTGCCAGGCGCTTGCCGTGGCGGCGAAGGAGAGCGAGGCCGAGCACTCGACCGGCAGGGTGAGGAAGGCTTTGGGCGGGTATTCCCCGGGCGGGCCGACCCCGCAGGTGGCGGGGACGAAGACTTCTCTTTCTTCGACGATTTCGGTTTCGTGCAGTTCGCCGTGATAGGCGGCCGGGTTGGCCTCGTTCAGGCAGTCACCGCGTTCGGGGTCGTGCGAGTAGCCCCAGGGCACCCCCCAGAGGTGGAGGTCGATCCCCTCCACGTCGAGCGCCTGGGAGAAGTCCTTTGCTTGCAGGGAGAGGGTGTAGCGGCCCTGGGGGTCTGGGTCGAGGCCGACGTCGAAGACCACCGGCGATCCGAAGGGCGAGGCGCCGAGCTGGGCGGGGACCCCCGGCGGCGCCTTCAGGTTGAAGAGGCCGAAGCGGCGGGTGATCCCTCCCCCCAGGGAGGTCTTCACCTCGATCGTGCCGACCTGGGTGTATAGGGGGCAGCTCTCGCCCGAGAGGCTGGTTTCATAGGGGGACTGCCTGGGCGTTTGGAAGTCCACCGCGCTGCAGCGCACCAGGTCGGCCGCCGGCGATCCCTGGAAGGTCGGGTTGAGCAGCATCCCCTGCGGGGTCGTGAGCTTCAGGTCGCGCAGGTCCCCGTCGGGGAATTCGCCGACCTGCTTGAAGCCGAGGTGAACCGACCACTCCGAGGGGTGAGAGCCCGCCGCGAAGGAGGGTTTGCCGTCTTCGGTGCGGACCGCGACCGAGAAGCCTTCTTTGCCTGACTTGAAGCCGAAAGCACCCTGGGCGGCGGGGGCGAGTGCCGCTGCAAAGACAAGCGTGAGGGCGGTTGTCGTGAGCAGTCGCTTCATCGTCTGTTCCCCTTATGACGGCGCGCCCCGCGGCGGTGGTGTCGCTTCGGGTGGCGCTTGGAGCGCTTCTTCACGCAGCGCTTCACCTTCTTGCCCTTCTTGGTCTTCACCGTCTTTGGCACCTTGCCCTTGGGGCAGCGCTTGGTGGCCTTGAAGCCGTAGCGGGTGTAGTGGACCGCGGGGTTGCCCGGGCCGGAGAGCAGCGTGGTCAGGGTCGGCTCGGTGGGTTCGGGGGGCAAGACCTGGCAGGCGTCGCCCTCGCAGGCGAGCGGCCCCGGCGCTTCCGGGAAGCCGCCGCCGACCCGGGCGTCATAGAGGTCGATCGCGCCGGGGTCCGAGCCGACCAGCGAGGCGCCGGTCAGGAAGAAGGCGTCGGCGCCCTCGGCGGAGGCGTCGGCGAAGCGCGAGGGCGCGGCGTCTCTGCCGGAGGAGAGGAGCGATGTGCAGCCCGTTGCCCTCGCGCAGGAACCCTCGCCTTGGGCCTCCCACTGATAGGCGTCGGCGACGCCTTTGCCCGAGGCGCCCTGGGTGTTGGTGTCGGAGGGGGAGATCGCATCGGCGGAGTCGAAGAAGACGCGGCGGCCGCCGTCGAGAAGGACGCGGGGCTTATAGGAGAGGGTGGCTGTGGGGCCCGCGCCGTTGGCCACCGCCCCGGGGATGCTCGAGGGGCCGGTCGGACGGCCGTTGGTCGGGTTGCAGGAGACGCAGGTGAGGCCCGCGGTCGATTCGTAGAGGTAGAGCTCGGTGTCCGCTTCCCCCGTGGCCAGGTCGGTGTTGTCGTAGGTGTGCCCGTAGCGGTCTTCGAGGGGAGTCGTTGACTCGAAGAGCAGCTTCGTGCCGTCCGCGGAGACCCGCGAGGTGCCGCTGGCCGGCGGGTAGTCGCTTGGATCGGCCGCCTCGGCGATCTTCGTCGCGGAATCGCAGCCGTTGGCGGCTGCGCTGTTGGCCGCCGGGCAGCGGTAGAGGCCGCCGGTGCGCAGGTAGTAGAGGCTCGCTCCGTTGCTGGCCGCGCCGAGCACGCCCTGCACGTCGGCGGAGGAGGTCAGCTTGGTCGCCGTGTTGGCGGTGGCGTTGTAGCGGTAGAGGTCGTTTGCCTTGCTCAGGTAGGCGAGCTGGCCGTCGGTGGAGGCGAGCTGGAAGGTTCCGCCTCCCCCCGCGCCGGCGTCGGCCTGCTTCAGGGTCGCGCCGTCGCGCACGAAGAGGTTGGCGCCTTCGTAGAGGTAGACGCGGGCGCCTTCGGATGAGACCGCGCCCGCGCCCTGGGCGGCGAGGGTCGCGCCGGGGGAGGCGTTCAGCTGTTTGAGCGCGCCGCCTCCCGTGGACCACTCATAGAGGTTGGCTTCTTCGGCTCCGCAGCCGTTGCTGGCGCTCGCGCTCAGCTTCGCGCAGCTGGAGAGCACCGCGTGGGTGAGGTCCTCCGAGGCGCCGGCGAGCGTGACTTCGAAGGCCGAGGCGCTCTGCCCCGAGAGCCCGGTCTCGGTGGGGCCCAGCAATGCCTCGAAGCCACCCGTGGCGCTCGTGCGCAGGTAGTAGTCCTGATAGCCCGCCGGGGCGTCGGTGCCCGCCAGGGTCGGGTTGGGCACCGGGCAGCCTTCGGCTTCCCCCCGACAGCCCTTGCCGTTCAGCATGAGGCCGCGGGCGAGGTCGGTGGAGAACAGGCGGTAGGGCGAGCCGCCCTCGGCGATGTCATAGGAGCCCGAGAAGATCGGCACGCTGAGGTTCTCGGTCGACCAGCCTCCCGAGCTGCGCCTGGCGAGGTACTGGGAGGCCGGTGGCGCTCCCTGCCCCCCGGCGAAGGAGGAGGCCGAGGAGTAGGTGGCCATCGAGCCCTGGGCGGCGCCCTGCAGGACGCCGCCCTTTGCGAGCGCTTCGGGGAAGGCGACGCCGCCGCCGTTCTTATCGGCCGGGCTGACCATCTCCCAGCCGCGCCCGTCGGCGAGCAAGGCCCCGCCCGAGGCCGGGGAGGTGACGAAGAAGGGGTAGGGCGCCGAGGAGGGTGTGGTCAGCGAGCCATGGCTGTTGCTGAGCACGAGCCGGTAGTAGTAGGTGGTGTCGGAGGCAAGCCCCGAGACGGTCGGGAAGTTGACCGGGATCATCCCTTCTTCGGTGCCGATCACTTTGACGATCACCTGCGAGGCGCCGGTGAAGCCTTTGGCTTCATAGGTCGCCTTCGGGGTGTATTCGAAGCGCCCGCCGGTGAGGTAGCCGTTGGGGTCGACTTCGGCCGAGAGGGTGACCGAGCGCGAGTCGACCTGGGAGGCCCAGAGCTGACCGGCCAGGGGCGGGCCTGAGGCCTGGGCCTGGCCCGCTCCCAAGAGGAGTGAGACGAGCAGGCAGGCGCCGCCCCCCAGCAGGCGGCGCCTTCTCATCGGGTTGCGCACCGCTGCGCCTCCCCGCTACCTGACCGCGGCGCGCAGCCGGCGCAGCGCCGCGCGGCGGTGATGGCGCTTGTGCGAGCGGTGGTGGCGGCGCTTTGCCTTGCGGCAGCGGCCGTTGCGAAGCGCCGGGCGCAGTTCGATCCCCTTGCCGTTGTGGGCGGCGAAGAGGCCGGTGGCGCGGTTGACCTTGGCGCAGACGTTGGTCGAGTTCTGCAGCAGGCCCTTCTTGCCGCCGGCCATGTTCAAGACGAAGGAGGAGACCGGCAGGTCGGGGACCCCTTCGAAGGTCGTGCGGATGCCGCCCTTGACCGAGTCGATGCGGGCCACCGCGTCGACTTGGATCGGCTGGGAGGGCGGACCGCTCAGGGCAACCACCAGATCGGGCAGCTCGTGATCGGAGCTGCGCAGGTAGGCGTTGCCTTGCAGGGCGTAGTCGACCAATGGGCTTGTGGCTACCGCGTGCCCGTAGACCGATGCCGGCGGGCAGGCCGAGCCGTTGCCGTCGCCTTCGGCGAACTGCACCCTGGTGCAGACCGTGCCGATGTGGGCCTGATCGAGGAACTCCGAGTGCGGCAGGGCGACCGAGGCTTCGGCGATGTTGGCGCCGCCTGCGGGCATGATCGCGGTGCCGCGCAGCGCCGGGTGGCCGCCACGCTTGGTAGAGCCGAAGAGGCGGATGCCGAGCTTGGGCTTGAAGGGCAGGGCGGTGCACTCGCCGAGCTGGTAGCGCGAGGAGAGGCTCGCGATCTGGCCGAGGGTGGAGCGCAGCGAGCCCTCGACCGAGCTCGGGTCGCAGCTGGTGCCGGTGCGGGTGAAGCTCGGGCGGTCGAGGTTGACGTCGATCGAGCGCACGTCGAGCGGGATGCCCTCGAGGATCGAGGGGATCTGATCGGAGTCGGCGGTGATCTGACCGCTGCTGCGGTCCAGATGCAGCGCCGCTTTGACGACGATCGTGCCGAGGTCATAGGGCCCTGCGACCGCCGGGGTGATCACCGCCATGCTCAAGGGGGCGCCTTTGTAGGGGCCTGATAGGTAGGCGTCGCCGTGGGCGTAGTAGGGGGAGGGGCCGGCTCCTGCTGCGGCTGTCACCGAGCCGATGTGGGTGTCGGGCGGGCAGGAGGGGCTTGCCTGCTCTTCTGCGCCGCTCTTGGCGGCGGCCGCTGTGAGCGCCGCATCGGAGCACTGGCCCACTCCCGCCAGCTTGCCGGTCAGCCCCTCGGGCATCTTCACGCTGAAGGAGGAGAACTGTTGGGAGCCGTCGCTGCGTCGCAGGTGAAGCACGAAGGGCGAGTAGTTGCCCGCGATCGGGCTGACCACGCCCGCGTCGAGGCTCGGGCTGTTGGGCAAAGAGCCCCCGCAACCCCCGCCCGCGGGCGGGGTTGAGATCGCGTAGTCGTCGTGGGTGGTTGCCGGCGGGCCGGTGTCGGGGAATGACCACGGGGTCAGCGAAGAGGTTGTCGAGTAGTTGCCGCAGGCCGAGGGCGTACGCAGCACCCCGTGCGCGCCTCCGAAGAGGTTCACCTTGAAGTGGCTGAAGGGCAGCTGCGGGGTGTTGTCGAAGGTGGTGACGAGCCTTCCCGTGTTCGGATCGGCTTCGACGTGGGCGGGCAGCTTGATCAGCAGCCCCGCGCGCGAGTCTTCGATCACCGCATAGATCGCCAGGAGCGAATCGAAGGGGTTGTCGTGCGGGGTTGCCGCGTACACCGATCCCGGCAGCGGGTGATCGACCAATGGCGAGTCGACTTCCACCGTGCCGATCCGCGAGTTCGCCGGGCAGGCCGGCGGGTTGCCGTTGGGCACCGCGCTGACCGGGTCGACCCCGACCTGCCCTGGCGTGCAGCCGCCCAGCCCGTTGGCGGAGGAGGGGTTGATCGCCAGCCCCTCGGGCAGCGAGATCACCGCCTTTCGCAGGTGCGCGGTCGCCCGTTCGCTCAGGGAGCTGGTCTGCGGGATGCCGAGGTCGGCTTCGATCCCGCTCGGGGAGTCCGCGACGTTGGTCGTCGGTCTCGCCTTCAGCGTCGGGTTGAATTCAAGCCCCGCGCAGCCGGTGATCCCGACTTCGTTGCCGTTGGCGTCGCGCATCACGTCGGCGCGCTTCGCCGGCGGGCCGCTCGGGTGTTCCCAGGAGAAGGCTTCGGCTTCGCCGATCGGCGCTTCTGCGCAGTTGGTCGGCATCGCCAATGCCTCTGAGTCCTGCTCGGGCACCGGGCAGGGGGATTCTTCGCAGTCGCCGAAGGTGCTTTCCCGCGCTTCGTCGAAGCTCGGCGCGCTCGGGTCGCCCCAGAGCAAGAGCTGCACGCCCGTCGAGGGCTTCAGGTAGAGCTCCGGGATGTTCCGCGTTTCCGCCATCTCGGTGTAGTCGCCGGGGCGCACCGTGCCCTCGATGTGGACCGGGTAGATGACCACCACGAAGCCGAAGTTCGAGGCTTTGCCCGGCGCCGGCTCCATGTTGTAGACGGGTTCCTTGATGACCAGCGGAGAGGTGATGTTGGTGAGCACGTTGTTCACCCCGATCTGCGTGTTCGCCGGGCAGGCGTAGGCCTCCAGCAGCACCTCCGAGCAGCGCCGCGGGGTCGAGTTCGGGTTGACGATCGTCCCGTGCGGCAGGTACGTGTATACGTCGCGCTCGCCGCCCTCCACGCCTGAGGGGTAGGGCGATGGCCCGACTTTCTGCGTCGAGAAGCTCAGGTTGACCGAGAGCACGTGCGGGTGCCCGCCGGCCTGCGTCTCCGCCGTGCCGTCCTCGGCGTAGCCGGTCATTCCGAAGCCCGGGATGCCCGGCAGGAAGTCGAAGGGGGCGGGCGTCGAGGAGATCTTCGTTTCGTTTTCGGCGACCGTGGCGGCGGTGCCACCGCCTTCGAGAACCGCAGTGTCGAGCACGGTGTCGCCCTCGTTGAGGATCGTGCCGGTGCCGTCGACGTTGAAGCCGATGTAGAGGTTGATGATCTTGCCCGGCTGGACCGGCCCGGGGAAGACGCAGGTCGCCGTGGAAGCGGCGTTGGTGCAGCTGCCTGGGACGCTGCCGCCATTCGTGCCCGAAGCTTTCAGCGTCAGCCCTTCGGGCAGCGTATCGGTGATCGTGATCGGGCCTTTGGTGGGAGCGGTGCCGACGTTGGTGGCGAGGATGTTGTACTCGGGGAGCCTGCCGGCCGCTTTATAGGTCGCCCCCGGTTCGAGGTTGGTCGGCACCGTGGTGATGTCGAAGCGCCAGGCCGGGGCCGCTTCGGCGCTCGCCTGGGAGGCGGGGATGAGCAGCGCCCCGAGGGCCAGGAGGGCGGTCGCGATCTTCTTGGTCATGGCGTTCATCGACTCGCCCTCCGGTTGTGGTTGGCAGCTCGCTTGTGGTGGCGCTTGTTGTGGCGCTTGTGCTTCGTGTGCCTGCGGTGCTTGGCGTGCTTTGCCACGCAGCGCAGCTTGCCCTTGCGGCGCACCTGGCGCTTGCCCTTCGGGCAGCGGGTCTTGTTGGCGCCCTGCTTGGGGTTGCCCGGGCCCTGGAAGGCCGCGGTTCCCGCGCCGGGGGCGCTGGAGGGTTGGCTGGCGGCACCGCGGCAGGCGTCGCCTTCGCAGGCCGCCGGCCTTACCGCGTGCTGGTAGGCGAGGCCGCCGTCTACCTTGACCGCGTAGATGTCCTCCTGGGTGTCTTCATCAAAGGAGGGCACCAGCTGCTGGCGGCTGAAGATGAAGGCGGTGTCGCCCGATTCCGATACGTCGGCCAGGTAGGAGGGATAAGGGCCGGTGCCGGTCGAGAGCAGGTAGATGCAGCCGCCGTTTGAGGGGACGTAGGCGCCTGAGGTGGTCGTGCAGCTGCCCTTGCCCGGCGCCTCCCACTCATAGACGTCGAGGCACGACCACCCCGCCCCGAACTGGGCGGTTTCGTTGGTCGAGCAGCTCACGTCCCCGTTGACGTCGGCGGCGACGAGCTTGTCGGGGCTCTCGAAGAAGAAGCGCTTGCCGTCGGGGGTGAGGTTGCGGCTGAGGAAGGACTGACCGACGAAACCGCCGCCGCTAGAGGGAGCGTGGTACAGGTTCTGGTTCTTCAGTTCGGGCCGGCTGATCGGCGCGGCGCCGGAGGGATCGCAGGTCAGGCACTCGATCTGGCCGCTCCCGGCTTCGTAGCGGTAGTACTCGGCGCACTGGCCCGGCAGGTACTGGCCGCTGAATACTTCGCAGGTGGCCCCGTGGTTGTCGTAGTCGGTGAGCTTGCGCTGGGAGCGGAAGAGCAGCGTCCTGCCGTCGGCGCTCACCCGGGAGGCCTTCTGTTCGGCGAACCCCGCTCCGCCGCCGCCGGCGAACCAGTTGGCGGCGTCGGAGCTGTCGGTCCCGCCTTCCGTGTCCAGCCGGGCGACGAGGGAGATATCGCCTTCGTGCCAGACGTAGAGGCTGCACTTGCCTTCGTAGACCGACCCGCTGCAGTTCCCCGCGCTCGCCGGACCAGCGCCGTCGAGGTCGGCGTTGGCCGCGAAGTACACGAACGAGCCGTCGTCGGAGTAGCCGAGCACGCCGCGCACTTCGGCGCCGGGGGCGAGGTCGGTGAGCCGCTCGTTCGTGGGCGCGGCGGCGTCGAAGCGGTAGAGGTCCTCGGTGCCGGTGGCCGTGGAGGCTTCGTCGGTCAGCTCCTCCTCGGAGGTGAAGAAGGCGTGGGCGCCGTCGGGGGTCGCCCCCGCAAAGGTGGGAGTGAAGGTGCCAGCGGGATCGGGCTCCGGGGTTCCGCCACACGGGTCGTTGTCGGCGCAGTCGGTGCGCTCCGAGGCCGAGACAGCCACGGTGCTCGCGCCGGGGCTCGCCGCTTCGTGGCGCAAGTAGAGCTGCTTGGAGTCTGTGTCGTTGAAGTAGACGTCGCCGTTGGTAGAGACGGCGTGACCCTCTTGGATGTAGGGCTTATCGGACGCAGGGAGGCCCGGGACTTCGGAGCCTCCCGTCGGCACGCAGGGCGGCGTGCCGCAGGCTGAGTCGGGGAGCACCCCGGCGAGGGTCAGCTCGCCGGTCTCGCGGTCGTAGAGGTAGACGTTGCCTTCGGGGGACGTAGGCGCGGGGCCGGAAGTAACCGGAATTTCGCCGCTGGCGAAGAAGACGACCTTCGAGTCGCCCGCGAACGCCCCGGCCAGTTGGAAGCCTTCGCGTTCAAGTCGGTGTGGGTATTTCCTTCCGAATCTGACGCCCTGCGGGATCACGACGGTGAACGCCCCGCTAGCGTTGTCGCGCATCACCAGGCCGTAGTCGGAGGCGCCGACGTTGATGTCGAGTGTTCTGTAGAAGGTCAGGTGAAGGTCGGCGGTCCAGGCTTCGAAGTTGGCGCGTTCGCCGAAGCTGGGCGGAGGCGACATGCCCGCGGTCGACCACTCGCCCGCGCCAAAGCTCGAAGAGGAGGGTGAGAACGTCCTGGAAGCCTTCGCTGCCGGGGAAGCCGGCATGGGCGTGGAAGCTGATTCGGTCGCCGCTCGGAGAGGACTGCACGCTGTAGGGGGCGCCGTTTACGTCCGAGCCGGCCTTGTCGGCCGGGGTCGCCTGCTCGTAGGCGCGGCAGTCGGGCAGGTGGGCCGAGGGGCCGGTGCGCAGCAGGTCGTTTGGGCAGGCGCCGAAGCTGGCCGGCGTGGCGAAGGTGGTCGTCTTCAGGCCGGTGCTCGAGGCCGATCCGGTGACGTTGGTGGCCACCACCTTGAAGTAGTAGGCGGTCGAGGCGTTGAGGCCGCCGATCACCGTCGAGGCTTCGACCGGGAGGCTGCCTTCGCCGGCCTCGATCGGGGCGCTTGAGGATCCCAGTGCAGGGGTGGTCCCGTACTGGACCACGTAGACGGTCGGCGAGTGGGCCGGGTCGATCTTGGTCGAGACGCGCACCGAGGAGTCGTCGAGGGACTTGGCGGCGGCTGCGAGGACGAGCGGCGCCGCGGGGTCGGTGGTGAAGCTCCGCACGTTGGAGGTGACCGGGGCGAGCTCCGGGAAGGTGGGCCGGGTGACCCGCAGGCGGGCGAAGTAATCGGTGTCGGGGACCAGGCCAGGAACTTCCTGGCCGATGCTCTGCGAGCCGCCGCTGGGGGCGAGCGTCGGGCAGGCCGAGGAGCCCACCGCCGTCAGCGTCACCGGGCCTTCGGTGGTGGCGCTGTATCCCAGGCTGAGGGTGCCCGCGGCGCTGTCGACGGCCGTGATTCTCGTACCGGGCGGGATGCCGCCGTCAGAGGAGGTGATCGTCTGGCCGGCCTTGAAGACCCCTTCGGTCGTGGTCACGGAGGTGACAAGCTGCTCGCTACCAAATTTGTTCCCGTGCAGTTCGCCGGTTCCCTTGGCGCTGCCCACGTCGGTCCAGTGCGATTCGTCGGTCGAGTACTGAAAGCGGCAGTCGACCACGCCCCCGTTGGGATTGACCGAGCCCGCGAAGCTGGCGCTGCGGGCGGCTTTCGTGGTGACCGCGTTCATCGAGGTGCTGGGGCTCGCGAGCGAGGATTCTTCGCCGAGCACGTAGATGCGGTGCCCGGAGCCGAGGCCGCCAACTTCGTTGGTGGCCGAGACGTAGAGCTTGCCGTCGGCGCCGTTCACGCCGAGGCCGCGCACGCTGGTGAGGCCCGCTTCTGCGCCGTGGGTGTCGTCGACCGCGGTCGGCGCCGCGCTGAGGCCCGGTTCGTTGGCCGGGCCGAACTGCTGCACGACCGTGTTGCCCGAGCTGGGGTCGCGCAGGACGTAGAGGACGTCTTCGGAGGGGTCGACCGCGAGGCCGGCGGTGGCGGTGGAGGCTTCGCCGCGAAGCAGCGGGCCTTCGTTGCCCTCGGCGGTGGTCGAGACCGAGCAGGAGCCGGCGCCGCTGAGCTTGGTGCAGGTCATCGACGGTTGGTTTGAGCCGCCGAGGGCGCCGGTGAAGGTGACCGTCGTGTTGGGCGGGTTGCCCGAGGCCGAGACGTTGCCCGCGCCGCAGGCTTCTTCAAGGCCCTGGCGGATCACCGCCAGGCCGTTGGTTCCGGTGACGTAGGCGAGCTCGATCGTCGGCGTGCCGTCGGGGCAGGTGAGTTCGTACTTGTCGCCGGTGGCGAAGCCGGTGAAGGTGATTTTCTGCACCTCGTCGTTGGGGGGCAGGATCGGGGTGAGGAAGCCGACGCCACCTCCGTTGGCGTCTTCGCTGTCATAGCGCTGCAGGTCGCCGCCCTTGTTGGAGTCCGAGGCGTAGACGATGCCCCTGGAGTCCACGGCGACGGCGCGCGGCTGTTCGGAGCCGAACTGGGTGGAGGAGCCGAAGTTGGCCGGTGAGCTGCCGTCGAGGTTGAAGGTCTCCACGCGCTGGGCGCCCGAGTTGGCGAGGAAGACGGTGCCCACGGCGGCTTCGCCATCGGCGGGGCTTACCGCGATGCCGTAGCCGTTGCTGGTGTTGGAGGTGTGGAACTGGCCCACTCCGGGGGAGGAGGCGCCGACTCCCGCCTTGCAGACGTCGGCTTCGGCCTGGTTGCAGACCTCATAGGCGGTGCCGGTGTTGCCCGGACCCGATTCGGCGACGTCGAAGCCGAAGGAGCGGATGAAGGCGCCTGCCCCGTCGTACTCGTCGATGCGACGGTTGCCGCGGTCCGATACGTAGACGTTGCCGGTGTCCTCGTCCACGGCGAGCGACTGGGGGGCGCTCAGGGTTCCGTTGCCGGCGGCTGTGGTGTTGCCGCCCGAGGCGAGCGCCTGGCCGCACTTGCCGGCCACCGTGCAGATCTCGTAGTCGCTGCCCTGTCCGCCCGAGCCGTTCTCGGTGGTGATGACTTCGGCGGTGCCTTCCAGTTCGCTCGCGTCGGCGGTGAGCTGGCCGACGTTGGTTCCGGTGAGCGCGCCGGTGAAGGTGATCGTGTAGGAGAGCGGGTTGAAGCCGGTCTGGACTACGTTGACGTTCGCGTCGCCGCCGATCGAGGGCAAGACGTCGAGGGCGTTGTCGAGGGTGTTGTCGTTGACGTTGTACTGGAGCGGTTCGGTCGCGTCGCCTTCGAAGCTGAGCGTGAAGCTGCCCGAGCTGGCGTTGAGGACCAGCTTCTGGGTCTCGTCGCGGTGGGTGGCGTTGGCGCCCCAGGCGCTGATGAAGGCCCCTGAGGAGCTGAAGCGCTCGATCCGGTTGTTTGCTTCGTCGGCGACGTAGGTGTCGCCGGGGTTGGCGGGGCCGGCGCCGCTTTCGTTGACGGCGATATCGCGCGGGTTGTTGAATTCCCCGCCCTTGGAGCCCGAACCGCTTATGCCGCCGATGTAGGTGGTGAGGTCCTTGGAGGCGAGCGCGGTGGCGGCGAGGACCGCCAGCGCGAGCAGGGCGGCGAAGAGCGAGAGGGCGATGCGGGCGCGCCTGTGCGAGGGCGCACCACTCCCGTCGGAATCGCTTGCGAAACCACGGGTGGCGTCGGCTCCACGGACGAATGAGCCCTGGCTTGCGCCCCGGCCCTCGGTCGATCCCGCGGACGATGCCTTCGCGTGGCTCTTCACGTAGCTCTCTCCTTGTCCCGTGAGCCCCTCTACCGGCCGTTTCCCTTGGCGGCCCCCGTGGGCTCGGTTTCCCTGTAGTCACCCGATTTCGCAAACGGGCTGGCGGCAGCATAAAAGATTTGGTTTACGAATGCAAGTGAATGTTTTTGTTGAGAAGGAACACGGCTCTAAACCGCGCGTGGCGCGGCTCGTGCGGCGGCCGGAAGAGGCGCTCAGGAGGACTCGCCGAGGGCGAAACGGCGGGCGGCCTCGCGGCCCAGATAGGGCGCGAGGACCAGCTCGGTGAGCTCGGGCAGCAGCTCGGGGAGGCGTTCGGGCTCGCCCGCCTTAAGGCGGCGGGAGATCAGGGTGGCGACGCCGCCGATCAGGGCCTGGTCGCGGACTTCGACGTCCATGTCGGCAAGGGTCTGCCGGGGGCGGACGGACTCGGCGAGCAGCTGCATCGCCTCGCGGTAGCGGGCCGCCGGCTCGCCGCCGGCGATCAGCGGCTCGACCAGGTAGAAGCGGGCGACGCCGGGGTCGTGGGAGAGGACGCTGAGCAGAATCGAGAGGCGCTCGCGCACCTGCTCGGGCCAGGGCTCGTCGGGATCGGCGGCCTTCTTCACCGAGCCGCGCACGTGCTCGTCGATCATCTCGTAGGCGGCGAGGAAGCACTCCTCCTTGCCCGAGAAGTACTCGTAGAAGGTGCGGCGCGAGATCTTCGCCGCCTTGGTGATCTTGCCGATCGTCGTCTCGTTGTAGCCGCGCTCGGCGACCGCCTCGACCACGCCGTTGAGCAACCGCTCGCGCTGGTTTTCGGCGACCAGGTCGCGCGGCAGGCCGTGGCGGCCGGGCGGCAGCTTCTCCTTGCCGGTGAGCAGGTCGCGCGCCGCTTCAGGCATGGGCGAGGTAGGGGTCGAGGACGGTCTCGGTCAGCTTCGGCAGCAGCTCTGACACCCCGTCTCCCCCACCCAGCTCGAGCCGCTCGCGGATCAGCCAGGCGATCCCGCCGGCGATCGCCGGCCCGAGCGGGTCGTCGAGCTCCGCCGCGACCGCGTCGAGCTCCGCGTCGAAGCGGGCGCGCAGCCGCGGCCCGCCCCTCTGCGCCTCGACGAAGCAAAGGCGCGCCCGCGCCCGGTCCGCGTCGATCGCGTCGAGCAGCGCGGCCAGCGTCTCGCGCACCCCTTCCCTCCCTTGCGCCGGGACCGCGGCGCGCAGCTTCTCCACGGCCCGCTCGAAGGCAGCGACGAAGCACTCGTCCTTGTCGGCGAAGTGCTCGTAGAAGGTGACCGAGGAGACCCCCGCCGCCTTGACGATCGCTTCGATCGAGGTGCCGGCGCAGCCGTGCTCGCCGATCAGCCGCTCGGCCGCGGCGAGCATCCTCTCCCGCTGCGAGGCCGCCAAGCCGCCCGCCGGGCGCCGCTGCACCGGCTGCTTCGCCGGCTCGCTGGCAAGGCGCTGCGAGAGGTACTGCATGTCTCCGAGGATAGCTCTTTCAAAAAAGCTTTCATCTACGTGAAAAAAGGAGTAGTTTTCATTGACAGCCCGGGAGACCGGGGAACCGCGACAAGGAGAGCGAAGGCCGATGCCACCCGAACGCGCGGCAGCCTGGGAGGCGCTCCCCGTCGACAGCGAAGTGCGGACATCCGAGGAGCAGGCGCGCGAGGGCGCGATGGAGGGGGTGCTTGCGGTGGCCGGCCAGGTCGGCTACCGAGCGGCCTCGGTGCGCGCGATCCTCGAGTACAGCGGCGGGCACCGCCGCCAGTTCTACGAGCTGTTCGCGAGCAAGGAGGACTGCTTCGAGCAGGCCTACTCGGTCTGGCTCGCGCGGGTCGGCGCCGCGGTGCTCGAGGCCGCGGCGGCGGCTCCAACCTGGACCGCCAGCGTGCAGGCGGGGCTGGTCGCCGTCTTCGAGTTCGTCGCGCGGCGGCCGGAGATCGCCCGCTCGCTCTTCGTCGAGGTGCAGGTGGCGGGCGGCGGCGCGCTCACCGAGCACGAGGCGACGGTGGAGCGGATCGCGACGGCGCTCGACAGCGTGCGCGAGCAGATCGAGGCCGACCAGCAGCCGCCGGCCGCGACCGGCTTGTTCGTCGTCGGCGGGATCGAGGCGAGCGTCTGCGACGCCCTGACCGCCGGTGAGGCGAGCCGCGTCTGGGACGCGCTGCCCGAGTTGATGCACCTCGCGGTCGGCTCCTACCTGACCACCGCCGACGCCGAAGCGGCCTTTGAGGAGGCGAAGGAGCTGCTCGCCCGCAAGCGGGGCGCGCTGGAGGGCGGTGAGCGGAAGTGACCCACCTGCGCCTGGTCGACGAGCCGGTGGAGGGCCCCTTCCGCGAAGGTCCGCTTCCGCAGCGCCTCCCCCATGGCCGCCACGGCATCCCCCACGACGTCGTCCACGATCACCAGCGGGTGCGCCTGCTGGCCGGGATGGCGAACGCGCTCGCCAAGCACGGCTACGCGGGGGTGACGACCACCAACGTGAGCAAGTGCGCGGGGATCTCCTCCGGCACCTACTACAAGCACTTCGGCAACCTCTGGGACTGCCTGCTCGCCGCGTACGTGACCACGGCGGAGCGACTCTGCGCCGCGATCGAAGCGGGGTGCGCCGAGCGAGGCCCCGAGACACCGCCGCTGCGCGCCGGGGTCGAGGCGGCGCTCGAGCTCTGCGCCGCCGAGCCCGCCTCGGCGCTGCTGCTCAGCACCCAGCCGCCAATGGAGGCGATCGCCGTCTCCACCGCCCGCCGCCAGCTGATCGCCCGCCTGGTCACGATGCTCCGCGCCGCCCGCGACCCCGACCAGCCCCCGTCCCGTCCCCCGAGCCTGGACGAGCGCATGATCGACGCCGCCCTCGCCTTCGTCGGCGCCCGCGTAACCGCCGGCCAAGCCCCCCACCTCCCCGCCCTCGCCCCCGAGCTGACCACGATCCTCCGCCCATAGCGGGGACGTGCCGCAAGTTAGGGGCCACGGGTGGTACATAAGTTGCGGCACGTCCCCGTAGCCCGGGGGCTCGCCGCGTAGGATCGGCGGCGCATGCGGGTGCTTGTGGTGACCAACTTCGTGCCGGATCAGGGGGCGCCGCAGCGGGGGCGTTGGGTTTGGGACCAGGTGGCAGCGATGCGGGGCGCCGGGGTCGAGGTCGAGGTGTTCGACTTTCCGCCGGGGTCCAGTCACTACGTGCCGGCCACCTGGCGATTGCGACGGCGGCTGCGTCGGGAGGCGTTCGACCTCGTGCACGCGCACTACGGGCTGCCGGGATGGTGTGCGCTGCTGGCCGGTGCGCGGCCGTTGCTGGTCAGCTTCCACGGCACCGACGTGCGCCACGGGGTGGTTGGACCGCTCTCGCGGCGGCTGGCGCAGCGAGTGGAGATGGTCGCCGCGGTCTCGCGGGCGCTCTTCGCGGCGGAGGCCGGCCGGCCGGGGCTGCCGCTCCTGCCCGGCTCGGCGGTGCTCCCCTGCGGACCGGACCTGAGCCGCTTCCGGCCGATGCCTCGCGCCGAAGCTCGCGCGGAGCTCGGCCTCGACCCCAATGGCCGCTACCTGCTCTTCCCCGCCAACCCGTCCCGGCCCGAGAAGCGCCACGACCGGGCGGCGGAGCTGGCAGGCGCCTGCGAGGCCGAGCTGCTCACCGGCGGCGCGATCGAGCCAGAGGAGATGCCGCTCTGGGTCAACGCCGCCAACGCGGTCGTCGTCACCTCCGAGTACGAGGGCTTCGGGATGGTCGCGGTCGAGGCGCTGGCCTGCGACGTGCCCGTTCTCTCCACCCCAGTCGGCATCGCTCCCTACGCACTCGGCGGAATCGCCGGCACGCTCTGCGCCCCCTTCGACCTGCCGGCTTGGGCCGCCGCGGCCCGGCCCCACCTCGAAACCGCCGACCCCCGCGTCAAGGGCGCCGCCCGCGCCGCGACGCTATCGGCCACGCGCATGGCGGAGCGCACAGTTGTCGTCTATCGGGCGCTACTCGACGAGACGTAGCGGCGTTTAAGAATCAACGCCAGGGATCGGCTCGACCGGGAGCTCTCCGTACAACTTTTCGAGCTCTGCGAGGTCTTCTCGATCCCTGCCTCGGTTAGCTAGCCGCTTGAAGCCGACAATGGTCGGCAGCGCCGCGATCCGAATCTTCGCACCCTGCCACTCGATCCAATCGGCTCGCTCCGCAACCGTTTCGAAATCGAGGGGGGGAAGGCCTCCCCGCATCACATCGACGATGCCGTGGCGGCACATGATCCGCAGATGCTCGGAGCCGCTGACATCCTCTTCCGTCAGCACCTTGTCATCGTGAAATCGCCGCGCATCGGTCAGGTCGAGGAAGCGCAGCACCGCGGCATCGGCCTCTGGCCCGTCAGGAACCAGGATGTCGGAATCCTTGGTGGCGCGAACATGCCCATGAAAGATGACGCTGAAGCCACCGATCACCACGTACGGAAGGCCCGCCCGGTTTGCGTCGGCGATGACGCCTGCGAGATTAGGACCAGTAGGCTCGTTCTGGGGCATGGCCTGCCTTAATCGAGGCGGCGAGCAGTGAAACTGCCTGTTCGGAAAGCCTCTGACCAACATCCAGCCTTTGGGCTGGGCTGAGAGCCAAATTGGAGGCTCGAAGCTGCTCCGCCTCTTCGCGATTGATCCGCGCCCACTCCTCT
This sequence comes from uncultured Solirubrobacterales bacterium, assembly GCA_963728365.1. GTDB lineage: Bacteria > Actinomycetota > Thermoleophilia > Solirubrobacterales > 70-9 > VRUE01. The sequence continues at coordinate 295,027 of CAVSJI010000003.1, read as the reverse complement.
TCGTTGCCGGGGGCTAGGAGTGGGCGGTCTCGGACTTTGGTGGCCACGAGTTGAATTGTACGCCCCGCTGGGCCGTCCCGTAATAGATTGATTGCAGTGAGCGACGGGCACACGCAACCCAGCGGCGGAGACCTCAGCGCCCAGGTGGAGATGGCGAAGAAGCGGCTGGAGGAGGCCGCGGCGGCGGCGAGCCTCGCCGAGAAGCGCGTCGCTGCCGAGATCGAGGCGCTGGAGAGCGACCTCGAGAAGGAGCGCGCGCGGGCCTCGGAGGCGCTGGAGGAGCTGAAAGCGGCGCACGCCGAGGAGCTGAAGCGCGAGCGCGAGGCCAAGGACCGGGTGGTCGCCGAGGCGCAGGGCCGGCTGGCCGAGATCGAGACCCAGGCCGGCGCCGCGGAGAGGCGGATCGAGGCGGCCGAGCAGCGAGCAGTCGCGGCCGAGGGCGCGGTCGAGGACGAGCGGGCCCGCGCCCGCGAGGCGGCCGCCACCTGGCTTCGAGGCCAGGTCGAGGCGATCCGCCGAGAGGCGCGGCAATAGCGCCAGCGGAGGAGTTCGACGTCGTCGTCGTCGGCGGCGGCGCGGCCGGTCTCTGGACGGCCCTGCGGACGGCCGAGGCGGGCGGCGCGGTCTGCGTCGTCTCGCGCACGCCGCTCTCGCAGAGCGCCAGCTACTGGGCGCAGGGCGGGCTGGCGGCGGCGCTGGAGTCGGGCGACTCCCCGGCGCGGCACGCCGCCGACACGATCGCCGCCGGCCGCGGCCTCTGCCGCCCCTCCGCCGTGCAGGCGCTGGTCGAGGAGGCGCCCGAGGCCGTCCGCCAGCTGCGTGAGCGCAGCGTCTCCTTCGACTTAGACGCCGAGGGCGAGCCGGCGCTCGGCCTCGAGGGCGGCCACACGCGGCGCCGCATCGTCCACTCCGGGGGCAGCGCCACCGGCCACGAGATCACCTCGAAGCTCGCCGCGATGGTCGCCGCCGAGCCGCGCATCGAGGTGCGGGAGCGGGCCTCGATGCGAGCGCTGTGGAGCGACGGCGAGCGCTGCCATGGCGCGGTCCTGGGCGGCGGCCGCGTCGCGGCGGCGGCCACCGTCCTGGCCACCGGCGGCGCGGCGGCGCTCTGGCGGCGGACCAGCAACCCGCGCGGCGCGATCGGCGCCGGGCCGACGATGGCGGCGGCCGCCGGAGCCGACCTCGCCGACCTCGAGTTCTGCCAGTTCCACCCGACCGCGCTGGCGCTGCCCGGCAACCGATTTGACGGGATGCTGATCACCGAGGCGGTGCGCGGCGAGGGCGCCACCCTGCTCGACGCCTCCGGCCGCCGCTTCACCGACGAGCTCGCTCCGCGCGACGCGGTCACCGCCGCCGTGCTCGACCGGCTCGAGGCGGACGGCACCGAGGCGGTGATGCTCGACCTGCGCCGGCTCGACCCGTCCCGCTTCCCCAACGTCTTCGAGTCGCTCGCCGAGGCGGGCCTCGACCCGGCCGCCGCCCCGGTCCCGGTCGCCCCCGCCTCCCACTACACGATGGGCGGCATCGCGGTCGACCTCGACGGCCGTTCCTCCTTGGCCGGCCTCCTCGCGGTGGGCGAGTGCGCCTGCACGGGCCTGCACGGCGCCAACCGCCTTGCCTCGAACTCGCTCAGCGAGTGCTTCGTCTTCGGCACGCGGGCGGCTGCGGCGGCGCTGGGAGAGACCGCGGCGGCGAGTCCAGCCGACGCGGGCGAGTGGCGCTTCACCCCGCCCACCGAGGAGACCCGCGATGCGGTCTGGGCGCTGGCCGGCCCGCTGCGCGAGCCCGCCAGGCTGGAGCGCCTGCGCGGGGACCCCTACCCGCTCGCGGCGGCGATCGCGACCGCCGCCCTGGCCCGCGAGGAGTCCCGCGGCGGCCACCTGCGCACCGACTTCCCCCACGCCGACCCGTCGCTCGACGGCATCCACGTAATCCTCGCCCCCGACGGCAACCTCCGCCGCGAACGCTGGCTGTAGCGTCAAGTCCATGCTGCTCGGGGTCGACGTGGGCGGGACCTTCACCGACGCCGTGCTCTTCGACGGCGAGCGGGTGCATACGGCGAAGCTGCCGACGACGCCGGAGGACCAGTCGCTGGCGGTCCTCGACGCGGTGGAGGAGGTGCTGCGGCGGGCGGGTGCGACCGCGGCGGACGTGGAGTCCTTCGCGCACGGGATGACCGTCGGCACCAACGCGCTGCTCGAGGAGAGCGGCGCCCGCACCGCCCTGGTCGCCACCCGCGGCTTCGCCGACGTGCTCGAGATCGGCAGGCAGGACCGGCCCGAGCTCTACCGGCTCTGCGCGCCGAAGCCCGCGCCACTGGTCGAGCCGGACCTGCGCTTCGAGGCCGAGGAGCGGGTCGGGCCGGACGGCGCGATCGAGCCGCTCGCCGCCGGCGAGCCCGCGCGCCTCACCGACCTGCTGCGCGAATCCGGCGCCGAGGCGGTCGCCGTCTGCCTGCTCTTCTCCTACGTCGACCCGAGCCACGAGCGGCGCGTCGCCGAGCACCTGCGCCGCGAGCTGCCGAACGTCCACGTCTCCGCCTCGCACGAGGTCCTGCCCCGCTTCCGGGAGTACGAGCGCTGGTCAACCACCACGATCGACGCCTACCTCTCCCCCCTGCTCGGCCGCCACATCGCCCAGCTCGCCGAGGCGGCGGCCGGCGCGGGCCTGCCCGAGCCGCTCGTGATGCGCTCCTCCGGCGGCGTCGCACCGGCCGGCGAGGCGGCCCGCGCCGGCGCCTGGAGCGTGCTCTCCGGCCCAGCCGGCGGCGCGGTCGGTGCCGGACTCCTCGCCCGCGTCTCGGGCGACGGCAACGCGCTCGGGCTCGACATGGGCGGCACCTCCTGCGACGTCTGCGTGGTCGAGGACGGCGAGGTGCGGCGCACCGAGTCCCGCACGATCGGCGGCCGGGTGATCCAGCTGCCGATGGTCGACGTGCACACGGTCGGCGCCGGCGGCGGCTCAGTCGGTTGGCGGGACGCGGGCGGAGCGCTGCGGGTCGGACCGCGCTCGGCCGGCGCCGCTCCGGGACCGGCCTGCTACGGCCGCGGGGGCGGCGAGCCGACCGTGACCGACGCCAACCTGCTGCTCGGCCGCCTTGCCGCCGGGTCGGAGCTGGCCGGCGGCGTGGCCCTCGACATCGAGGCGGCAAGGGACGCCGTGCGCCGCCTCGGCGATTCGCTCGGCCTGCAGGAGACCGAGACGGCCGAAGGCATCGTCCGCGTCGCCAACCAGGAGATGGCCCGGGCGCTGCGCGTGGTGACCGTGGAGCGCGGCGTCGACCCGCGCCGCTTCGCCCTGCTGCCCTTTGGCGGCGCCGGCCCGATGCACGCAGCCGAGATCGCCGCCGAGGTCGGGATCGAGCGAATCGTCTGCCCGCGAGCCGGCGGCGTCCTCTCGGCTCTCGGCCTCTGCGCATCGGACCGCCGCCGCGACACGACGCGCACGGTGATGCTCGCCGGCGATCGGATGGCGGCGGAGCGGATCGCCGCCGAGGTCGACGACCTGATCGCCGGCCTCAGCGACGGCATCGCGGGCGAGCCCGAGGTTGTCTATGAGATGCGCTACGCAGGCCAGGCGTTCGAGCTGCCCGTCCCCGGCTCGACCCGGCCCGACCCCGCCGACCTCGCCGAGCGCTTCGCCGCCGCCCATGAGGAGCGCTACGGCCACCGCGACCCCGACGGCGAGGTCGTCCTCGTCCACATCCGCCTGGCGATCGTCGAGGCCGGTGCTCGGCCCCGCCCCGCCGCGGCCACCGGCGAGCTCGCCGAGTCCCGTCGCCGGGTCCGCTTCGGCGGCAAGTGGGTCGAGACGCCCGTCCTGCGCGGCGAGCCCCCCGCCGGCCTCGCCCTCGCCGGCCCGGCCGTCTTCGAGCTCCCCGAGTCCACCCTCGTCCTCCCGCCCGGCTGGCGCGCCGAGGTCGACGACGCCGGCACCATCGGAGCCCGATGGACCCCGTGACTCTGCAGGTGACGATCGGCGGGCTGCGGGCCGCCTGCGAGGAGATGGGGGCGGCGCTGATCCGCTCCGCCTACTCGGCCAACATCAAGGAGCGCCACGACTGCTCGACCGCGATCTTCGACGCGCGCGGCGAGCTGGTGATGCAGGCCGAGCACATCCCCGTCCACCTCGGATCGATGCCCGATGCGGTCGCCGCCGTGCTCGGCGAGGAGCAGCGGCTCGGCGAGAACTGGATCCTCAACGACCCCTACCGCGGCGGCACCCACCTGCCCGACATCACCCTGATCTCGCCGGTCTTCATAGAGAGCGAGCTGGCCGGCTTCGCCGCCTGCCGCGCCCACCATGCCGACGTCGGCGGCCCGACCCCGGGCAGCATGCCCGCCGGCTCGCGGACCCTCGACGAGGAGGGAGTCGTGATCCCGCCGACCCGCATCGGCGCCGACACCCTCGCCGAGCTCGCCTCGCGCATGCGCTTCCCCCACCAGCGCCTCGCCGACCTGCGCGCCCAGGCAGCCGCCAACCGGATCGGCGCGCTGCGCCTCGCCGAGCTCGCCGAGCGCCACGGCCTCGACCACCTGCGCACGGGCATGGACGAGATCCTCGCCTACGCCGAGCGCCGCACCCGCGCCGCCCTCGCCAAGCTCCCCGACGGGACCTACGAAGCCGAGGACACGCTCGAGGACGATTTCGCTTCCGATGCGCCTTTCCCGGTCATAGACCACAAAAGGCGCACCGGAACGGGGGGTCGGGACGTGAGGCTGCGAGTAGCGGTGACGATCCACGGGGACGCGATCGCGCTCGACTTCAGCGGCACCGACCCCCAGGTCGAGGGCAATCTCAACTGCCCGCTCTCGGTCACCAAGTCGGCGGCCTTCTTCGCCGTGCGGGTGCTCACCGACCCCGACGCGCCCCCCTGCGCCGGCGCCTACCGGCCGGTGGAGGTGATCGCCCCCGAGGGCTGCCTGCTCAACGCGCGTCCGCCCGCCGCGGTCGCGGCGGGCAACGTCGAGACCTCGAGCCGGGTCGCCGACCTGGTGATCGCGGCGCTCGGCGGCGCCCGCCCGGTGCCCGCTCAGGGCCAGGGGACGATGAACAACCTGACCCTGGCCGGCGAGGGCTTCACCTACTACGAGACGCTCGGCGGCGGCCAGGGCGCCTGTCCCGACGCCAACGGGCCGAGCGCGATCCACGTCGCGATGTCGAACACGCTCAACACCCCGGTCGAGGCCCTGGAGAGCGAGTTCCCGCTGCGCGTTGGCGAGCTTTCGGTGCGCCGCGGCAGCGGCGGCGCGGGCCGCCAGGCCGGAGGCGACGGGCTCATCCGCGAGATCGAAGCCCGCGCCCCGATGCGCTTCTCGCTGATTGCCGAGCGCCGCCGTCACGCGCCGCGCGGCAGCGGCGGCGGCGAGGACGGAGCCCCCGGCCGCGACCTGCTCAACGGCGAGCCGCTGCCAGGCAAGTCCGAGGGGGAGCTGGCCCCAGGAGACACGATCCGCATCGAAACTCCCGGAGGCAGCGGCCTCGGAAGTCAGTGACACTCGTCACATATTTGGCGATCCAGCCAGTCTGGTCTAGAATGCCGAATTCGGGCGGGCTTCTCATCCTGGAACGGGGTCCGAGGTTTCCCCTCCCAGTCAATATTTCCGACCACCTTTCAGTAGGTACGACTTCAAATGCCGATCGCTTTCAAGGAATGGGCCGTAACGGTCCGTGCGCTCGCCGAGGGCGAGCAGCTGCTGACGCTTCGCAAGGGCGGCATCCGCGAGGAGAACAAGCACTTCGAGCTCGATCACGAGCGCTTCTTCCTCTACCCGACCTTCGACCACCAGCGCAACAACCTGGTGCGCGAGTCCCACCATCCTGAGTTGGGACGCGCGCTCGAGGAGGGCGTCTGGCCCGACGAGGAACCGCCGGCCCGCGCGCTGCTGCAGGACGGCGGCATCGCCCAGCCCGAGCGGGTGCGGCTGCGCGCCTGGGCCGAGGTGACCGACCACATCACGATCACCGACCCTCGCGTGATCGACGGCCTCTCCCCCTACTACGTGTGGACACCGGACTACGCCGAGAAGCGGCTCAACTGGAAGCGACGCCACCCGCTGCACGTACTGCTGCTCCGGGTGCACCGCATCCCCCGACCGGTGACGGTCAAGGTCCGCGACGAGTACCACGGCTGCCGCTCCTGGGTCGAGGTCGACCGCGAACTGCCCTTCGAGGGCACGCCGGTGATGGCCGACGAGGAGTTCGACCGCGCCCGTGGCGAGATCCTCGAGGTCTGTGGCGCAGCCGAACCAGTCCTGGCCTAAGGCTGTCTGACGCGGCGCATATATCGGCGTCCTCGGTCGCTTAGGTGCAGGGCACGCTGCGCTCCCGGCGTCCTTGATCTGCTTGGTCATTCGGCCTTAGTAGGCTCGCAACGTGCCGTGGGTCGAGACGAAGTCATTGAGTTTCACCGCGCGTCACGACAGCGGCGACGCTGCCTTCGCGGAGCGGACGCTCGACCGGATGGAGGAACTGCGGCTGCGGCTGGAGGATCGCTTCGTCGACGTCCCCGGCGAGATCGTCGTCGTCGTCCACACCAACCCGGCCTGGCTGGCACTGGCCCATCCCTTCCTGCCCGCGGCGCGCTGGTCGGCGGCGCCGGCCGGACGCCGCTACCTGGCCGGCTGGGCGATGTCGAGCGAGCTGCACGTGCTCAACGACGCCCACATGGAGCGGCGCGCCGCCGGCGATGACTCGCGCGAGGCGCTGCGCGGGACGGCCGAGCGCCTCTACGCGCAGCTGGTGATCGCCGCCAACAACCCGGCCCTGCCGCCTTCCTGGACGCCGCGCCGCTTCGCCCGCTACCTGAGCTGGGCGTGGTTGGTCGAAGGCGGCGCCCAGTACTTCGCCCGCCAGGTCGGCCTCTACCGCGCCGCGGTGATCCGCCGTCTGCGCGAGAGCTCCCGCCCGTCCTTCCCGCCCTCACGCCGCGACGCGGTGATCCTCGGCGGCACGATCTTCGACCTGCTCGAGCTGGAGCGCGGCCCCGACGCCTGCGAGCGGCTCGCCCTGGAGCTGAGCCCCGGCGGCGCCACCCCCACCCTCGAAGCCGCCTTCGGCGCCCGCATCGCCGAGATCGAGGACGCATGGCGCACCTACCTGCGCGAGATCGCCCGACCAAGCGCCTGACCCAAGCCGCGTTCCGGTGCGCCTTTTCCTCCTATGGGGAGGAAAAGGCGCACCGGAACGGTCAGTCGCCGCGGGTTCCCTCCAGCACTTCGCGCGCTTCCTCGGCGGCCTCCTCGGGGACGAGGATCTGGCGCGGGCCGGCGGCGAGGAACTCGGGGTTGTCGACTGTGCGCTTGGCCATGCTCGGGATCCCGTGCTCGCCGAGCAGGCCTTGGATCATCTCGGCCTCGGGCTGGTTCAACGCGAAGGCGACCTTGACCAGGCGCCCGCTACTCGACGACGAGCTCGGCATCGGCGATCTTCAAGTCCTTCAGCCAGTAGGCCTTGACGTCGGGGGCGTCGGGGGCTTCGAGCGAGACGATTATCCAGATCGCCTCGGGCCAGTTCACCGCCTGGTTGACGTCGGTCTGCGACGGATACGCGGCGCTCTTCGTGTGCGAGTGGTAGATCGCCACCACATCCTCCCCGCGCCCCCTCATTTCCTTTTCTTGAATCCTGAGTTGGTCGTCGGTATGGATCCTGAAGCGCAAGGGGCTCTCAAACTGGTTGCGCGCTCGATAGACGGTCTTCGCGACGCCGTCGATTCCACCGACCATGCCGCAGCACTCGTTCGGCAGGTCTTCCCGCGCGTGGGCCACCATCTCGTCAATCATTTTTTGAGAGATCTTCACGTTCTGAGAGCGGGTGTGGCCAAGCAGATCAAGGACGCAGAGAGCGTGGCGTGCTTCTAGCACGCGAGCGACCGAGGACGCAGATATGCGCCGCGCCACACACGCTCTCAGTTACCACCAAACGGTCGAGTCGAGGTTCTCGATCTCCTCGATCGGCTTGGTGTAGACGCCGGAGGAGAGGTACTTCCAACCGTCGTCGGGGATCAGGAAGACGACGTTGCCGCCGTCGAGCTCGCCCGCGATGCGGTTGGCGATGCGGGCGATCGCCCCGGAGGAGACGCCGGCGAAGATCCCCTCCTCGTCGAGCAGCTTGCGGGTCCAGACGATCGCGTCGCGGTTGGAGACCATGATCTTGCGGTCGAGCAGGGTGATGTCGATGATCGGTGGGATGAAGCCGTCGTCGAGCGAGCGCAGGCCATGGACCATCTCGCCCTGCATCGGCTCGGCCGCGATCAGCAGCGTCTCGGGGTCCTCCTCCTTGAGGCGGCGGCCGTTGCCCATCAGCGTGCCGCCGGTGCCGAGCCCGGCGACGAAGGCGGTCACCGTGTCCAGCTCTTCGAGGATCTCGACCGCGGTCCCCTCGTAATGCGCGCGCGGGTTGGCCTCGTTGCCGTACTGGTAGGGCATGTAGTAGCCGGGGTCCTGAGCCATCTCCAGCGCGACCTCGACCGCGCCGTTGGAGCCCTTGGCGCCCTCCGAGTAGACGATCTCCGCCCCGTACATCTCGAGCAGCTGGGTGCGCTCTTTGGTGACGTTGTCGGGCATCACGACCTTCAGCGGGTAGCCCTTGCGGCGGCAGATCATCGCCAGCGAGATGCCGGTGTTGCCGGAGGTCGGCTCGAGGATCGTCTGCCCGGGCTGGATCAGGCCCTCAGCCTCGGCCGCCTCGATCATCGACTTGGCGACCCGGTCCTTGACCGAGCCGGTCGGGTTGCGGCCCTCGAGCTTGGCGTAGATGCGAACGTCGGGATTGGGCGTCAGCCGCGGCAGCTCAACCAGCGGCGTATGGCCGATCGACTCGACGACGTTGCCGAAACGCCCTCCACAGGGCCGGTTGAGTAGATCGTCGTAAGCCATCGCTCTCCCGTTACTTCAAAAAGTATAGCCATGGGCTTTCACCGCGTGGCGTTTTGCGAAAAAGCTCTTCAGCCGCCAGCCATTGCGGGGAGGATGACGACGGTGTCGCCCTCCGCTACGGCTGTACCCAGGCCGTCCAGAACCCGAACGTCTTCGTCGTTGAGGTAGACGTTGACGTAGCGGTTGAGCTCGCCGTCCTCGCCGAAGAGCTGGGACTGCGTGTCGGGGTACTCGGCGGTGAGGGCGCGCAGGACCTCGCCGACGTCGCCGCCGGAGAGCTCGACTTCGGGCTGGCCGCCGGTCTGCGGGCGCAGCACCGGGGGTATGCGGACGGTCGCCATCGGGTCGCGATCCTAGTCGAGTCCGGCGTCAGCCGGCGCAGAAGGCGGCGTAGTCGGGGAACTGGCCCATCTCCGACTCCGGGATCTCCCCGGCGTGCTCGCCGCAGATCGGGCACTCGGGGTCGCGCCGCACCTTGAGCTCGGTGAACCGCGTGCCGAGCGCCTCGTAGAGCAGCAGGCGGCCGACCAGCGGCTCGCCGATCCCGATCACCAGCTTCAGCACCTCGTTCGCCTGCAGGGTGCCCATCGTCCCGGCCATCACACCGAGCACGCCGTTGGCGGAGCAGCTTGGCGCCAGCTCGGCCGGCGGCGGCGTCGGGTACAGGCAGCGGTAGCAGGGGCCTTCGTAGGGGACGAAGGTCGAGATCTGGCCGTCGAAGGAGAGGATCGAGGCCGAGACGACCGGCTTGCGCAGCCGCACCGAGGCGTCGTTGAGCAGGTAGCGGGTGGGGAAGTTGTCGGCCCCGTCGACGATCACGTCGTAGGGCTCGATCAGCTCGAGGATGTTCTCCGCGGTGAGGCGAAGGTTGTGCTCGATCACCTTCACGTCGGGGTTGAGCGCCTCGATCGTCAGTCGCGCCGACTCGGTCTTCGGGGTGCCGATCCGCTCGGTGTTGTGGATCACCTGGCGCTGCAGGTTGGAGGCGTCGACCACGTCGTCGTCGACGAGGCCGATCGTGCCGATCCCGGCGGCCGCCAGGTAGAGCGCGGTCGGCGCGCCGAGCCCGCCGGCGCCAAGCAGCAGCACCTTGGCGTTCAGCATCTTCAGCTGGCCGTCGACGCCGACCTCGGGCAGCAGGGTGTGACGCGAGTAGCGATCGCGCTGCTCGGCGGTCATGCCGCTGGCCGAGACGACCGGCAGCCCCTGCTCCTGCCAGGCAAGGACGCCGCCCGCCATCGAGGCGACGTCGGTGTAGCCGAGCGCTTCGAGCTGCTCGGCCGCCTTGTAGGAGCGGTTGCCGCTGCGGCAGTAGAGGATCGTGCGGGCCGACTTGTCGGGCGCGGCGGCCGCGATCTCGTCGGCGAGCAGGCCCGGCGGCACCAGCTTGCCGTTCTCGAGGTGGGCCTCCTGGTACTCGTGCGGCTCACGTGTGTCGATCAGGGCGACGTCGCCGCCCGCGATCTCCTGCTCCGCCTCGAACGGCTCGATCTCCTCGACCTGAGCCCTGACCTTCGTCTCCGCACCGTTCGCCACTGACAATCTCCTAAATCCGGATCAACTTTTACTTCAAAAAGTATAGCGAGGGCGCTGGTCCGGCTGGAAATGGCATGGCGACATGGCAGTCAACCCATGCTGGGCCGCATCTGGCGCAGCCTTTTGACCCGCTCCTCGATCGGCGGGTGGGTCGAGAAGAGGCCGGCCATGCCCTTGGCCGAGAACGGCTTGACGATGTAGAGCGGCTCGGCCGCCTGGTTGACCTGCATCGGCATCGCCGCCGCCCCCTGCTCGAGGCGCAGCAGGGCGCTGGCCAGGGACTCGGGGTTGCCGCAGATTTCGGCGCCGCCGGCATCGGCCGCGTACTCGCGCTGGCGCGAGATCGCCAGCTGGATGATCGAGGCGGCGATCGGGGCGAGCAGGAAGGTCGCCAGCTGCCCGACCAGAGCCAGCGGCGAATTGTCGTCGTCGCCGAACCAGAGCAGCATGTAGGCGATGTAGGTGATCGCCGCGCCGATCGCCGAGGCGACCGACTGGATCAGGATGTCGCGGTTGCGGATGTGGGTGAGCTCGTGGGCAAGCACCCCGCGCAGCTCGTCCTCGGAGAGCAGCTTGGTGATCCCGCGGGTGACGGCGACTGCCGAGTGCTTCGGGTTGCGACCGGTGGCGAAAGCGTTGGGCTGGTCCTGGGGGATCATGTAGAGCCGCGGCATCGGCAGGTCGGCACGGGTCGTCAGTTCGCGCACGATCTGGTAGAGCCGCGGCGCTTCGGACTCGTCGACCGGCTTGGCGCGGCTCATCGCGAGCGCCATCTTGTCGCTGAAGAAGTAGGAGAAGAAGTTGATCGCGAAGGCGATCAGGAGGAAGAGCAGCGCGGTCTGCGCGCCGCCGATCAGAGCGCCGATCACGACCAGCAGCCCCGAGAGCGAGGCCATCAGGATCGTGGTGCGCAGCGTCGCGCCGAAGGTCGATTGCTTGGTTGTCTTCATCGCGTTTCCGGAGCTCCTTGGTCGAGGTTTCTCCAAGTATGAGGGTGGGGCGGCGTTTGGCCTATAGGGGCCAGCCCCTATTCTCGGGCGGTGGCGACCCTTATCACCGTCGTGCTCGTCGTCATCGTCGCGGCCCTCGCCGCCCGGCTGCTCATCCTGCGCCGCCGCCAGGCGCCGCTCGAGCGGCTGATAGAGGAGATGGAGAAGGTCGACCTGAACCGGCCGGGGGCGGCTCTGCCGAGCTCGATCGACGGCGTCGCCGAGACCGAGGAGGTGGAGCGGATCGAGCTCGCCTTCCTGCGCATGATGCGACGACTGGAGGCGGAGCGGCGCCGGGCCGGCAGCGCCGCCCTCGCCGCCCAGGAGGAGGAGCGGGCGCGAGTCGCCCGCGAGCTCCACGACGAGGTGAACCAATCGCTGACGGGGCTGCTGCTGCGACTCGAGGCGGCGCGGGAAGCGGCGCCTCCGGAGCTGGAGGACGAGCTGGGCGAAACCAAGGCCCTGGCCAACCGGGCGATGACGGAGCTGCTCTCGCTCGCGCGGCAGCTGCGCCCGACCGCGCTCGACGACCTCGGGCTGAGAGCGGCGATCGCCGGGCAAGTCGAGCAGCTTGGCCGCGGCGCGATCGAGGTCGGCTTCTCCGCGCAAGGCGAGCTCACCGACCTCGACAGCGATACCCAGCTGGTCGTCTACCGGGTCGCCCAGGAGGCACTCGCCAACACCGCGCGCCATAGCGCCGCGTCGAGAGTGGACGTGGGGCTGCGCCGCGACGCCGCCGGCGTGGAACTCATGGTCGTCGATGACGGCCGCGGCTTTGCCTTCGAGGACGCCGAGCGCGGCCTTGGCATCGGCGGCATGCGGGAGCGCGCCCTGCTCGTCGGCGGCGAGCTGACGATCGAGTCCCGCCCTGGCCAGGGCACCAGCGTCCGCCTCACGGTCCCCGTCTAGCCTGCTGGCATGCGCGTGCTGATCGCCGACGACCACGGGATCGTGCGCTCGGGGCTGCGATTGCTGCTCGAGCGTCAACCCGACATCGAGGTCGTCGCGGAGGCCTCGGACGGCGTGGAAGCCCGCGAGGCGGCGATCCGCGAGCGGCCCGACCTGGCGATCCTCGACGTGAAGATGCCAAAGCTGACCGGTCTCCAAGCAACCCGGGAGATCAAGCGCCACACCCCTGAGACGGCGGTCCTGATCCTCTCGATGCACGACGACGAGCGCTACCTCTTCGAGGCGCTGAAGGCCGGAGCGTCGGGCTACGTGCTGAAGGCGCAGGCGGACACCGATCTGCTGGCGGCGATCCGCGCGGTCGAGCGCGGAGAGCCCTTCCTGACGCCCACCGCGCAGCGGACGCTGATCAAGGACGTGCTCGAGCGCGGTTCACCTGGCGAGGAGGAGCTGACCCACCGCGAGCAGGAAGTGGTGAAGCTGGTCGCCGAGGCACACACGAGCAAGGAGATAGCCGGCCTCCTCCACCTCTCCGAGAAGACGGTCGAGAACCACCGCTCCGCCGCCATGCGCAAGCTCGGAATGCGCGACCGGGTCGAGCTGGTCCGCTACGCGATCCGTCGCGGGCTGATCGAGCCCTGAGGCCGGCGGCACGGCATAACCGACCCGTTGAGTAGGATTTAGACAGATGTTGTTCTCGACCAAAGCGGAGTACGGCGTGCGCCTGATGGTCGAGCTGGGCCGGCAGCCCGGCTCGGCGCCGGTCTCGCTGAGCAGCGTCGCCGAGGCGGAGCGGCTGCCGCTCTCCTACCTCGAGCACCTCGTGGCGAAGCTGCGCAAGGCGGGCCTGGTCACCTCGACCCGCGGCGCGCACGGCGGCTACCGCCTGGCGAAGCCTGCCGCGGAGATCACGATGAACGAGGTGGTCGAGGCGCTCGAAGGGCAGATCGCCCCGATGGAGTGCTTCCACGACTCGCCGGACGGCAAAGTGCTCTGCTCGCACGAGGACGACGGCGACGGCGCCTGCGCGACGAAGCTGCTCTGGACGCGCGTGCAGGGCGGGGTGAGCAAAGCCCTCTCGGGCACGACGCTGGCCGAGCTGGTGGAGTTCGCCGGCCCGGGGCAGCACGGCGAGCGGCCGACGGTCGGCGCCGCCGCCTGAGACAGACCTTCACAAACCAGAACCAGGAAACGGAGTCAGATTGGCTGAGCTGGAGATACGCAACCTGCACGTGAATGCCGAGGACAAGCAGATCCTCCGCGGTCTCGACCTCGACGTCGAGAAGGGCAAGGTCCACGCCCTGATGGGGCCCAACGGCTCCGGCAAGTCGACGCTCGCCAACGCGATCATGGGCCACCCGGCGCTCGAGGTGACCGAGGGGACGATCACCTTCAAGGGCGAGGACATGACCGAGGCCGATCCCGACGAGCGCTCGCGCGCCGGCCTCTTCATGGCCTTCCAGTACCCGGTCGCGATCCCCGGCGTCTCGGTCAGCAAGTACCTGCGAATGATCGTCAACGCCCAGCGCGAGGCGCGCGACGAAGAGCCGATCAAGATCAAAGACTTCGCCAAGCTCGCCAAAGGGGCGATGGAGCTGGCCAACATCCCGCAGGCCTTCTCCAGCCGCTATCTCAACGACGGCTTCTCCGGGGGCGAGAAGAAGCGCATGGAGCTGTTGCAGCTGGCCCTGCTGCGGCCCGAGATCGCGGTGCTCGACGAGACCGACTCGGGACTGGACATCGACGCCCTGCGGGCCGTCGCCGAGGGCGTCAACGAGTTCGCCGGCCCGGACATGGGCGTGCTGATCATCACCCACTACCAGCGCATCCTGCACATGGTCAAGCCCGACTTCGTCCACGTCATGTACGAGGGGCGGATCGTCAAGGAGGGCGGCCCGGAGCTGGTCGAAACCCTCGAGGAGAAGGGTTACGGCTGGATCCGCGAGGAGGTCGAGGCGGGCACGGCCGCCTGACCGGGGGAGCATGGAGCCGACGACGACAGAGCGCTCCTCCCCCGCCCCGGCCTTCCCGATCGAGAAGGTGCGCGCCGCCTTTCCCGCGCTCGAGCGGGAGGTGAACGGGCGGCCGGTCGCCTACCTGGACAGCGGCGCCAGCGCCCAGCGGGTGCTGGCCTCGATCCAGGCGGTCGACCGCTACGAGCGCGCGCATCACTCCAACGTCCACCGCGGCTCGCACACGCTCTCGGCCGAGGCAACGGCAGCGTATGAGGGAGCGCGGGCGACGGTCGCCGACCACCTCGGCGCCGCCGACCGGCGCGAGGTGATCTTCGTCCGCAACGCGACCGAGGCGATCAACCTGGTGGCCCGCGCCTGGGGCGACGCCAACGTCGGCACGGGCGACCGCGTCGTGCTCACCGAGATGGAGCACCACTCGAACATCGTCCCCTGGCAGCAGCTGGCCGAGCGGGTCGGCGCGGAGATCGAGTGGGTGCCGGTCGGCGAGGACCGGCGGCTCGACATGGAGGCGCTGCGGGCGGCATTGGAGCGCGGGCCAAAGCTGGTCGCCGTCACCCACGTCTCCAACGTGCTGGGCACCGAGACGCCGCTGGCGGAGATCGCGCGGCTGGCCCACGAGGCGGGTGCGCTGGTGCTGGCCGACGGTGCCCAGGCGGCCCCGAAGCTACCGGTCGACGTCGGCGCGCTGGGCGTCGACTTCTACGCGCTGACCGGCCACAAGCTCTACGCGCCGACCGGGATCGGGGCGCTCTGGGCGCGGCTCGACCTGCTGCGCGCGATGCCGCCCTTCCTCGGCGGCGGCTCGATGATCCGCAAGGTGACCGTGGAGGGGACGACGTACGCCGACCCGCCGGCCCGCTTCGAGGCCGGCACCCCGGCGATCGCCCAGGCGATCGGCATGGCCTCGGCCCTGCGCTGGCTCGACGGCCTCGGCATGGAGGCGGTCCGTGACCACGAGCGCGGCGTCGCCGGCTACGCGATCGAGCGCCTCGCCGAGGTTCCGGGCCTGCGGATCTTCGGCCCGCCCGCCGGCCCCGAGCGTCTCGGGCCAGTCTCGTTCGAGCTCGAGGGCGTCCACGCCCACGACGTCTCAGAGATCCTCGACCGCCACGGCGTCGCCGTGCGCGCCGGCCACCACTGCGCCCAGCCGCTGATGGACCGCCTCGGCGTCCCCGCCACCGCCCGCGCCAGCTTCGGCGTCCATACCACCGAGGAGGAGGTCGACCGCCTGGTCGAGGGCCTGCACGACGCGCGAAAGGTGTTCGGCCTCTGATGGAAGACCAGCTCTACCGCGACCAGATCCTCGAGCACTACAAGCGGCCGCACAACTTCGGGCACGTCGAGAGCCCGGATCTCGAGTTCGAGGACACGAATCCCTTCTGCGGGGACGAGCAGCACGTGACGATCCGGCTCGACGAGGGCGGCAAGGTCACGGAGATCGCCTTCGAGGGCAAGGGGTGCGCGATCTCGACCGCGGCGACCTCGCTGCTCACCGACGAGCTGCTCGGCAAGACGCGCGAGGAGCTGCTGCGGTTGCCGAAGGACTTCGTCCTCGACCTGCTCGGGATCGAGATCTCGGCGACGCGGATGAAGTGCGCGATGCTCGGCCTCAAGGTGGTGAAGAGCGCCAGCCTCGGCGAGCCCGCCGAATGGGAGGACGAGGGCGAGGCCGGCGACCCGGGCGAAGCGGCCGCGTTCTAGGGCCAAACGCGGTTCCGGTGCGCCTTTGCTGGTCTATTCGTGGAAAAGGCGCACCGGAAGCTTGATTCAGGCGCTGGTTCCCTGGTCGGGTGCGCTGAGGGCGATTACGGCAAAGGGGGCGCCCCAGGGGTCGGCGACCATTCCGAAGCGGCCAGCAGGGATGTCGACCGGGCCGAAGTTGACGCTGCCGCCCAGCTCCTCGACCTTCTTCAGCGACGCGTTGGCGTCCTCGACGGCGAAGTAGACCAGCCAGTGGGCGGGCACCTCGTCGGGGACGCGGCCGGTGATGTCGGCCATGCCGCCGATCGAGGCGTCGCCGAGCTTCCACTCGGTGTAAGTGCCCATCCCCTCCATCTCGTGATCGACGAAGGTCCAGCCGAAGACGGCGGCGTAGAAAGCCTTGGCAGCCTCGGGGTCGCGGGTCTCAAGCTCGTTCCAGGCGAGCGCACCCGGCTCGTTGACGAGGCCGGCGCCGATGTTGATGCCCGGCTGCCAGACGCCGATCGCGGCGCCGGTCGGGTCGACCAGGAAGGCCATGCGGCCGTAGTCGAGGACGTCCATCGGCTCGATCATCACCGTGCCGCCCGCCTCGCGCGCCTTGGCCACGGTCGCGTCGGCGTCCTCGACGCAGACGTAGCTGGCCCAGGCGACCGGCTGGTTCTCCTGCATCAGCTTCATCACGCCGCCGATCGCGTGGCCGCGCAGCCGCGCAACCCGGTAGCCGCCGGTCTCTTCGGCGTTCTCGTCCTCCTCGACGCTCCAGCCGAAGAGGCCGCCGTAGAACTCCGAGGCCGCGTCCTGGTCCGGCGTGCTGAGGTCGATCCAGCAGGGCGTTCCAGGCGCGTAACTGCTCCGTTTGCTCATCGTCTCTCCAATCGTCTCGGGCGAACTGCATCAACTTCTCTACCCGGCAGAGGGAAAAGTTGATGCAGTTCGGTGGGAGGGTTGGCATCCTCTCACTCGCGTGGGGGTGCAGGTCAAGGGGCTGTTACGGTGCGCGGTCGGCTCGCGCGCCACGCGACCCGGTCCTGAGCTCTCGCTAAAATCCGACTTCGGAGCTAGGAATAACGTGACGGACAGCACAACCACAATGACGATCGAGGTCTGCCCCGCGGCCGAGCTGCCGCCCGGGTCGATGCGCCTGGTCGAGCACGAGGGCGTGAAGATCGGCGTCTTCAACTGCGAGGGCACGCTGTACGCGATCGAGGACCGCTGCTCGCACGACGACGGGCCGCTCGCTGAGGGCGAGTTCGACCAGGCCACCTGCACGGTCGAGTGCCCCCGCCACGGCTCCCTCTTCGACCTGAGCACTGGACGGCCGAAGACGCTCCCCGCATTCGCCCCGGTGCAGACGTTCGCGACGGCCGTCGTGGACGACACGATCACCCTGGAGGTTCCCTGAGATGGCCACACCCGAGGTCGTAGCTGAGAAACAGTCGCTCGCCGGCATCAACGCCGACTACAAGGAGAAGTTCGGCTTCCACGACTCTGAGTCGGGTTACGCCTACAAGGCGCCGAAGGGCCTCTCGCGGGAGATCGTCGAATCGATCTCCGAGTACAAGGACGAGCCGCAGTGGATGCGCGACTTCCGACTCAAGGCGCTGGAGCACTTCTACTCGCGGCCGACGCCCACCTGGGGCGGCAACCTCGGGCAGATCGACTTCGACGACATCCACTACTTCGTGCGCGCCTCCGAAAAGAACAGCCGCGACTGGAGCGAGGTGCCGGAGGACATCAAGAACACCTTCGACCGGCTCGGCATCCCCGAGGCGGAGCGCAAATTCCTCTCCGGGGTCGGCGCCCAGTACGAGTCCGAGGTCGTCTACCACCAGGTCAACGAGAAGCTCGAGGCCCAGGGCGTGATCTTCACCGACATGGACACGGCCCTGCGCGAGCACGAGGACCTGGTGCGCGAGTACTGGGCGACGGTGATCCCGCCCAACGACAACAAGCTGGCCGCGCTCAACTCGGCGGTCTGGTCGGGCGGCTCCTTCGTCTACGTGCCGGCCGGGGTCAAGGTGGAGATGCCGCTGCAGGCCTACTTCCGGATCAACACCGAGAACATGGGCCAGTTCGAGCGCACGCTGATCATCTGCGAGGAGGGCGCCGACGTGCACTACATCGAGGGCTGCACGGCGCCGGTCTACTCGACCGACTCGCTGCACTCCGCCGTGGTCGAGATCGTCTGCAAGCCGAGCTCGCGGGTCCGCTACACGACCGTGCAGAACTGGTCGCAGAACGTCTACAACCTGGTCACCAAGCGCGCCGTCGCGCAGGAGAAGGCGACGATGGAGTGGGTCGACTGCAATCTCGGCTCGAAGCTGACGATGAAGTACCCCTCGATCTACCTGCTCGGGCCCGAAGCTCACGGCGAGATCCTCTCGATCGCCTTCGCCGGCGACGGCCAGCACCAGGACGCCGGCGGCAAGATCATCCACGGCGCCCCGCGCACCTCCTCCTCGATCTTCTCCAAGTCGATCTCCAAGGACGGCGGGCGCAGCACCTATCGCGGCCTGCTCGAGGTCGCCGACGGGGCGACTGAGTCGCGCTCCAAGGTCGTCTGCGACGCGCTGCTGCTCGACGAGGACTCGCGCTCGGACACCTACCCGACGATCCGCATCGACGAGAACGACGCCGACGTCGGCCACGAGGCGACCGTCTCGAAGATCGGCGACGAGCAGCTCTTCTACCTGCAGAGCCGCGGCCTCGACGAGGAGGAGGCCTCGAAGATGATCGTCAACGGTTTCATCGAGCCGGTCACCAAGGAGCTGCCGATGGAGTACGCGGTCGAGCTCAACCGGCTGATCGAGTTGCAGATGGAGGGCTCGATCGGCTGAAAGGACGAGGCCGCCAGCGCAGTCCGCGGGCCGTCATTTCAGCCGCTCGTCTCAGATGAACCCAACGCACGCGATCACCGAGCCAACCCATCTTCCGCGCCTTCCCGACCAGAAGTCGAAGGGGTGGGAATTCACCGACCTCTCGGGGCTCGACCTCGACTCCTACGAGACTGCTGTCGTCAGCGCCTCGATCGGCGCGGCGCCGGGTGCGACGGTCGTCTCCCTGGCCGCGGCCAGGGAGTCCCATGCGGAGCTGCTCGAGGGGCGGCTCGGATCGCTGGTGCCGTCCGCCGACCCCTTCGTCGCCCGCAACGAGGCCAGCGACCCCGACGGCGTCCTGATCCACGTGCCCGCCGGAGTGAGGCTGGCGGAGCCGATCCGCGTCGAGGTGCCGCTCGCGGAGCCCGGCACCGCACTCAACTGGCGCACGCTGGTCGTGCTCGAGGAGGGGGCTGAGGCGGAGGTCTGGGAGCACTGGTCTTCCCCCGACGACGCGATCGATGCGCTGCTCAACTCGGTGGTCGAGCTGCACGTCGGACAAGCGGCGACGCTGCGCTACGTCAACACTCAGGACATCTCCGAGAAGGCCTGGGTCTTCGCCACCCAGCGCGCCCAGGTGGAGCGCGACGGTCGACTCGACTGGGCGGCGCTCGGTTTCGGCTCGGGGAACGGCAAGGTGCGTATGGAGACGAACCTGGCAGGGCCGGGCTCTGAGGCGCGCGTCACCGGCGGCTACGCGGGCGGCGCCGGGCAGCACCTCGACTACGACACCACGCAGGAGCACTCGGCGCCGAACACGAACTCCGACCTCGCCTTTCGCGGCGTGCTCGCGGCGGGCGCCACCGCCGTCTGGCGCGGGATGATCCGCGTCGACCCCGGCGCCCAGCAGACCGACGCCTTCCAGGAGAGCCGCAACCTGCTGCTCTCGACCGAGGCCCACGCCGACGCGATTCCCGGCCTGGAGATCGAAGCCGACGACGTGCGCTGCACGCACGCCGCTGCCGTCGCCCAGGTCGACCGCGAGCAGCTCTTCTACCTGACCTCTCGCGGCCTCGGCGAGGCCGAGGCGAAGTCGCTGATCATCGAAGGCTTCCTCGAGTCGCTGGTCGAACGCCTGGCCGAGGGGCAGGTGCGCGACGAGGTCTCCGCCGCGCTCGAGCGGCGCCTCGGCGAGATCCTCTAGAGACCGCGGAACCTCGTCGGCACCGGAGCCGCTGGCCTTGCGATGCGGCAGCTCCGGTGCAACGAGGGAGAGGGAGAGTCAAGTGCTTGGACTCAGCATCAGTGAACCAGATGGCAAAGCCCCGGCCATCGGTAGAAAACCGCGCATATGGACGGTACTCACCACCGACTTCTCCCAAAGAGCGGAGTCATGAGTTGGCCACCGAGAGCAGGTAGAGGCCGAAGCAGGTGAAGGCCACCATCACCGCCAGCATCCAGTACTGCGAGCGGGCGGCCTCTCGGTACTCCCCCCAGTACGCCGTGGCGCGGTCGTGAGCAAGGGTGAGTCCCGCGACGTGACCGATCACCAGGGCGGCGACCTGCACGTACCAGATGGCGTTGGCGCTGAGGATCTTGAAGTCGATCCCCGAGGAGGCGGTGCCGAACAGGTCCGTGGTCGCGGTGCCCAACGGATCGGAGAGGAGGTAGGTGAACTGGGCCTGCTCCTGGTAGGCGAAGAGGCTGAAGTAGTGGGCGACCAGGTAGGCGAAGGCGATCGGGATCAGCGTGTGGGCGAAGCCGGTGCGCAGCTTCGTCAAAGGCGGCGCGCCGCCCACCCCCGCCATGCCGCGCACACCGATCAGGTACACCAGCCCGACGCCGGCGAAGGTGAGCAGCATGAAGATCGTGTCGGCGAGCCGCAGCGAGGCGGTCAGGCCGAGGCCCGCTTCGGAGAGCCATTCGATGGTCTGGACAACGGCCCCCTTGAAGGCCCCCTCCTGGGCGCCGTCGAAGCTGGTCGAGCCGATCGAGGCGATCACCACGGCGGCGGAGCCGGGCACCGTCGCCCAATGGGTCGAGGCCGAGAGCGGCAGCCGCCTGCCCAGCCGGCCGTCCTTCACCCCGAAGACGCCAAGCTGGGAGAACATGCCGAAGTAGACCGAGAAGATCTCACCCGTCTGACACCACTTCTCAACGCCGAAGACCGCCATCATCGCCAGGGTGTAGAGGCTGTAGATCAGGGCCGCGAGGCCGGCGGCGTGCGGCGAGAGCCCCACCGCGACGCCGCCGTTCACCCCGTACACGACCTCCAGCCAGACGAAGGCGAGCAGTCCGAAGGCCGCCGGCCAGCGCCCGAGTCGCTCGGGGTAGGCGAGACGGGCCGCCGGCTGCCCGGCGATCAGCCTGAAGGTCCCACCCACCACCCGACCCACGGCGCGCCACGGGTTAAAGGGACGGAACACGTCACCGAGGATCACGCTGAGCACCGGGAACCCGAGCCAGACCGTGACGAAGAGGAAGGTGAGGGCGAAGTTCCGGTCCGGCGCTTCGGTGCCGTGCAGGCCGGCGTAGATCGAGAGACCGAGCAGGAAGAAGCCGATCGCCCCGCAGAGGAACTGCGCCGGCAGGCTGAGCAGGGCGCCGGAGAACCCCGCTCCGAGGGGGTGCCAGCGTTCCTCCTCGAAGCGGGGTTTGCGCCACATCGCGGAGAGCGCGAAGAAGGAGACGATCAGGACGATCGACGCCCCCCAGGCGAACAGCCATGCCGGGATCGGCAGGTCCTTGCGCGCGACAAGCGCGTGGGCTATGGGCAGGGCAAGGCTCACGGATTCACCGTGAGCTCGAGGATCTGTTCCCTGCGATTCTCGAGCTCAGCCTCGAATATCCCTTCGATCGTCGCCGGGAATTCGAAGGTGACCGAGCCGCCGGCCTCGACGTCCTTCTTGATGTCGTAGCCGTGCATGTGGACCTCGTCGCCGACGTCGGAGTCCACCTTGAAGCGCACCGTTTCGCCCTCGTTGTAGGTGAGCTGGGCGATACCGCCAACCGGCTTGCCGTTCTCGATGACGATCGTCGTCAGCTCGTTGCCCTCCGTCTTGCCGCGGTCGCCGCTGCCGTTCTTCAGCACGATCAGCAGGACGACCGCCACGACGACGACCGCAAGCCCCGCCAGGGCACGGATTGTGTTTGAGTTCATGCTCGCTCCTTTGCTCGGGCGCGAGCGCCTCTCGCGCCGGTTGGCCCGGGGACGTGCCGCAACTTAGAGGACCGTATAGGTACATAAAGTGCGGCACGTCCCCGGGCGGTAGGTTGGCGGGCTTGCGACCGGAGAGGGACAGCATTGCGGCGCCGGACCTGCCCGAGGGGCTGGCGTGGGTTGGTGAGGCGCCGGGCTCTATGCCTGCGCTGACGGCGAAGGGACCGGTGCTGGTCCACTTCATCGACTTCGCGCAGCTGAACAGCGTGCGCACGCTGCCCTACGCGATCGAGTGGGACCGGCGCTACCGCGCGCAGGGTCTGAGCACGATCGGCATTCACACGCATCGCTTCCCGTTCGGCGCCGACGCCGAGACGGTCGCCGGCGGCCTGCGCGAGCTCGGTGTCGGGTTCCCGGTGGCCGTCGACGAGAATCGCGACCTCTGGCACGCATACGGCTGTGAAGGCTGGCCCAGCCTCTTCCTCTGGAGCACCGGCGGGGCGCTTGGCTGGTTCCACTTCGGCGAGGGCGAATACCGCGCCACCGAGGAGGCGATCCAGGCCGAGCTGCGCGAGCTCGACGCCCTCCGCACGCTGCCCGAGCCAATGGCGCCGCTCCGCCCCACCGATGCCCCCGGCGCCAAGGTCATGCCCCCCACCCCAGAGCTATTCCCCGGCGGCTCCTGGGAGGAGCCATGGAGGGGAGGCCCACTGGAGCTCGACTACGAGGCCGGCGGCGCCTACGCAACGATCGAGGGCACAGGATCCCTCGCCGTCGTCCTCGACGGCCACGATCGCACCGAGCTCGAGATCAACGGCCCGCATCTCCACAAGCTCACCCAACACGAGCGCCACGAAGCCCATCACCTCACACTCGAGCCGTCGCCCGGCCTCCAAATCTGGTCCATCAGCTTCGCCGCAGGCATCCCGTAGGAGGGAGGGCGGGGACCCCCTCCGACGGGCGGATACTCAAATTTTCGGCCTCATTAGGCCGGAAATTGTCCGGCGGAGGGGGTCCCCGCCCTCCCTCCCCCTACCCGGCAGGCGTCGCGGCTGCTTCCCGAATCTCCCTCGGCAGCATGAATCGCACGTCCTCGTGGACCGTGCGCAGCTCGGAGACCTCGCTCGCCCCGCGCTCGCGGAAGAGCTCAACCAACTGCTCGACCAGCTCCTCGGGGGCGCTCGCCCCGGAGGTGATGCCAACCGTCTCGACGCCCTCCAGCCAGGCCTCCTCGACCTGAGCATGATTGTCGATCAAGTGGGAGCGGGCGCCGTGTTCGCGCGCAACCTCGACCAGACGGTTGGAGTTCGACGAGTTGGTCGAGCCGATGACCAGCACCAGCTCGCACTCGCGGGCGAGCTGCTTGACCGCGATCTGGCGGTTGGTCGTCGCGTAGCAGATGTCGTCTGACTTGGAGCTGACGATCGCCGGGAACTTGGCCCGCAGGGCGGCGATCACCTCGGCGGTCTCGTCCACCGAGAGCGTCGTCTGGGTGATGAAGGCGACCTTTGCCGGGTCCGGCACCTCGAGGCTCTCGACCTCGTCCGCGGTTTCGATCAGGACGATGCTCTCAGGGGCCTCGCCGGTTGTCCCTTCGACCTCCTCGTGGCCCTCGTGGCCGATCATGATGATCGTGTACCCCTCGGCTGCGAAGCGCCGGGCCGAGACGTGGACCTTGGTCACCAACGGGCAGGTGGCGTCGATCGTCCGCAGGCGGCGGGCCGCGGCGTTCTCGTGCACCGCCGGTGCCACCCCGTGGGCGGAGAAGACGACCATCTCGCCCTCGGGCACCTCGGTCTCCTGCTCGACGAAGATCGCCCCGCGCTTGGCCAGCTCCTCGACCACGTGCTTGTTGTGGACGATCTCCTTGCGCACGTAGACCGGCGCCCCGTAGGTCTCGAGGGCGCGCTCGACGGTCTGCACGGCTCGGTCGACGCCCGCGCAGTAGCCGCGCGGGGCGGCAAGGAGGACCCGCTTGGGAGCGGCGGCGGCAAGCGTGGGCATTGCTCGCAGGGTACCGACGAACCCCCCTGGGGCGTGCGTGAGGTTATTCATCTCATGCATGTACAACCTCACGCACCCCACCCTGAGTAGCCTTGCTGGATGGCAACGCACGGACGCCACCTCGACCGGCTGACGGCCGTCGACGCCTCGTTTCTAACCAACGAGACTTCGGCGAGCCACATGCACGTCGGCGCGATCCTCGTCTTCGAGGGACCGCCGCCGAGGTACCTCGATTTGGTCGAGCACGTGCGTGGGCGGCTGAGCCAGGTTCCGCGCTTCCGCCAGCGCCTGGTGACGCCGCCGCTGGAGGCCGGGCGGCCGCTCTGGGCCGACGACGTCAACTTCAACCTGACCTACCACATCCGCCACACCGCGCTGCCCGATCCGGGTGGCGAGCGGCAGCTGAAGCGGCTCGCGGGGCGCGTCTTCTCTCAGCAGCTCGACCGCTCGAAGCCGCTCTGGGAGCTCTGGCTGGTGCAGGGGCTGGAGCGCGACCGCTTCGCGCTGCTGACCAAGACGCATCACGCGATGGTCGACGGGATCTCCGGCGTCGACATCGGCACCGTGCTCTTCGACCTCGAGCCGGTGCCCGAGCCGGCGCGCACGGAGGACGGCTGGATGCCCGAACGGGAGCCGACCACGGCCGAGCTCGTCGCCCGCGGCGCCACCGACCTGGCCGCCACACCGGTGAAGCTGCTCGAGCGGGCCGTCGAGGCGGTGCGCCATCCCGACAAAGCGGCTCACCGCGTCGGCGAGGCCGTCGAGGGGTTGAGCGAGGTGGTCGGCGCCTTCGCCGACCCGGCGCCCTCGGTGCCCCTCAACGAGGAGATCGGCCCGCACCGGCGCTTCACCTGGGCGCGCTCGGAGCTGGCGACCTTCAAGCGGATCAAGGACACCTTCGGCGGCACGGTCAACGACGTCGTCCTGGCGGTGGTGACCGGGGCTCTGCGCGAGTGGCTGCATGGGCGCGGCATCCGCACCGAGGGGCTGGAGCTGCGAGCGCTGGTGCCGGTCTCGATCCGGACGGCCGACGAGCGCGGCGACCTCGGCAACCGGATTGCGGCGATGCGCGGCCCGCTGCCGGTCTACGTCGAGGACCCGGTGCGCCGCCTGCGCGTGGTCAGCGAGCAGATGGAGGGGCTGAAGCGCTCCAAGCAGGCGCTCGGCGCGGAAGTGATCGCCCGCTTCAACGACTTCGCCCCACCCACCCTGCTGGCTCAGGCCTCGCGAATCAACTTCTCCACTCGCCTCTTCAACCTGATCGTCACCAACGTGCCTGGCCCGCAGATCCCTCTCTACGTGCTCGGCCGCGAGCTGGAGGACGTCTTCCCGGTTGCCTTCCTGCCCCAGAACCACGCCCTCGCCGTGGCGATCATGAGCTACAACGGCCACGTCGGCTTCGGCTTGCTCGCCGACTACGACTCGATGGAAGACATCGAAATCGTCGCCGAAGGCCTCGAGCGCTCGCTTGCGGAGCTCGAGGCTGCCGCCGCGGCGGCAGCTCCCGCCTGAGCCCGAACTGCATCAACTTCTCCTCCCGGCAGGTAGAAAAGTCGATGCAGTTCGGTCGCTAGGCTCAATCGGTGGCCATTCTCGTCGCCCTCTTCATCGCCATCCCGATCGTCGAGCTCTACGTGATCATCCAGATCGGCGGCCTGATCGGCGTCTGGCCGACGATCGCCCTGTTGCTCGCCGACGCCCTGCTCGGCTCGCTGCTGCTGCGCCACCAGGGCCGCGGCGCCTGGCGCCGCTTCAACCAGGCGATCGCCGAACGGCGCTTCCCCGGTCGCGAGGTTGCCGACGGCCTCTTGATCGCGATCGGCGGCACCCTGCTGCTAACGCCGGGGTTCGTCACCGACATCGTCGGGGCGATCTTCCTGATCCCGCCGACCCGGGCGATCGTGCGGCGTGCGATGCGCGGCTACGTGACCCGGCGCTTCGTCATCGTCGGCGGGCCGGGGGCGCCACGCGGCGCCGGTCCGGCGAACCGCTCCTACGACTACGAGGCGACCGCCGAAGAGGTCGACGCGGACGATCCGCGGCTGCCGGGCTGAACGGCGCGCCGGGGCTCAACGGTGGTAGAGGGTCCCCGGACAGCGCTTTGCGCTGCCCCTGCGAAGCCAGCATCCCGCGCCCACCTTGCGGATGCGGTAGCGCATGTTCCAGAGCGCCCCTTCGCGGGGGAGCGAGTAGTAGACCGTGACCGAGCCGCTGTAGACGCTGCCGGCGAGATACCAGAAGACGCCGCACTTGACCTTTTCCCGGGCGAGGCGCCGGCAGCCGATTTCCTTGAAGCGGCCGTGGAGGAAGTGGCCGCGGAAGGCGTTGGCCAGGCCGACGTAGGCGAGGTACTCGGCAGCATTGAAGGTGAGCCGCGGCAGGTGGACCAGGGGCGGTGCGACGATCGGGGGCGCCGGGGCGCCGGCTTCGATCGCGGCGATCCAGCTCGAGATCCACGGCGCCGCCTGGTCGGCGCGCGCCTCGACGCCGGGGATGTTCGTCTTGCATTCCGGGCCCACCATGCTGACGATCCCGACTTGAACCGGGACTCCGTTGGCGCGGACGGCGACGGCCGGGCCGCCGCTGTCACCGTGGCAGGCGCCGACTTCGAACTTCGGCGGCGAGATCACGCAGAACTGGCTGGCGGCGCTGTAGAAGGGCGTCACCTTTTTCGCCTTGCTCCGGCAGTAGGCGCCGTCCTGGATCACGGCTTCTCCGGAGCGCAGGACGGTCGGCGCTTTGGTCGAGGAGCCGCTGGTCAAGCCCCAGCCGACGATCGCGACCAGCGTGCCGGCGGCGGACAGGGCCTCGTCGCCGGCGGCGGGCAGGCCGATCGGCGGCGCGGCGACCGGCGCGCTGAGCACCAGCAGGGCAGCGTCGTTGAGGTTCTTCGACGGTTCATAGCTCGGGTCGACCAGCACCTGAGCGACCGTCGAGACATGCTCCGGCGTCAGCAGCTTGAGGTCCGCGAGGCCGGTGACGACCCGGTAGCGAGAGGGATCCAGGACCCGCCCGGATTCGGCAACTGCGCAGTGCCCCGCGGTCAGCACCAGGCGAGGCGCGACGACCGTCCCGCTGCATTCGAAACCCTCCGCCTTGCCCGCGTAGCTCACGTGCGCGAGCCAGGGAAAGGCGTCGATCGAGGCGGGCGTGCCCTTTATGACCGAGGCGCCGGCGCTCACCATGGACCCCGAGGAGGCGGCCGCAGGCGCAGCGAACAAGAGAAAGCAAAGCGCCATCGCTGCGAGCACCCGCGTCAACGACCCGCGACGACCCCTCCTTTCAGGACAAGCGCTCACGGCGGGGAGAATATCCATCCGTACCCGGAAGGCGATCTCAGAACCAAGCGCGAACTTGGCGTCCTCGGTCATCATCACGCGGAAGGAGTGCGACAACAGCCCTGCAAATCGACCACTTCTGACAACCGTGGGGACAGCGGTGGGGACGGTAGACCGACTGCCACGAGTCCGAGCACTGCCAAGCGCTCCCGGAATCAAGCGGTGACAGGCGTCACGACAGCGGTGCATTCCGGACAACGCTTCGCCGCGCTTGGAATTGGCGTGAGACATTCGGGACAGTCGCGCGTCCCCGATTCGCCCTCGTACCTTCGATGGGCCTTCCACAGCGGAATGACGAGCAAGCAGACGATGCCAAAGGCAATGGCGGCGCTGATGACGAAGCCGTAGGCGAATTCGGTGTTGTTAATCGTGAAGCTGAGAAATGGGAATTCGGATTGCCCAAAGAGCCCGAAAATGACGGGCATGATCAAGTTTTCGACGGTGGCTCTCACCAGCTCGAAGGTGGCGAGCGCAAACAGCAGACCAGCCGCAACGATGATCAGGTCGCTTCGCGCGAGGTCGTCAAGCTTGCGAAGCATCAGCAGTCACCTTCGGGTCTGTACATGGGCTTGAACCTATAGGAACCGATGGAGTCCGAGCGCTTTGACCTGAATCAGGGCTTTATTTCTTTGTCCGTGAACTGCCCGAGGCGTGTTCCGCCTGGGTCCCAGCCCATCCCATCGAGCAGATCGCCGGGAGGGAGACCCAGCGAGCCCGCGAGTTTGACCAGCGTGTCCACGCGACAGACTCGTTCGCCCCGCTCGATCTGACCGACTGCTGTGCGGTGGAGCGAAGCCATGACCGCCAGCTCTTCCTGGGAGAGCTTGGCTCGCCTGCGGCAGTAGGCGAGGTTCGCGCCGAGCTGGTCCGCGACCACCATTAGCGCTCGTCCTCGCCCTCCATTGAGAAGCCGTCAGGCCGGTAGTGGCCAGAGTTCCAGACAATCCCGGCGAGCAAGTCATTCGACGAGACTTCGAGGGCGTCTCTGAGCTTGACCAGCGTGTCGATGCGGGCGATCCGCAGCCCTCGCTCCAACTGACTCACCTCGGTCCGGTGGACTGAGGCCCGAAGGCTCAGCTCCTCCTGGGAGATCTACCGCTTCGCGGTGGGCGGCTTTGACTTCGAGCGCGGCGATGGGCCCACCCAGGCCCCAAAGCAGGGAGACGGACTTGGGAGCCGAGAAGGTGAGGTCGAAGCCGGGGACCGAGCCGTTGGAAGGGACGCCGCGCATCCCGACCAGCGGCTCCCCGTTCACGGGATTGCGGCCGGTCAGCATCGCTTCGAGCTGGTCCGCCTCGACCTCGCCCGACAGGCCCAGGTCCTCGGCGGCGTCGCCGAGCCATTCCCCGGCGACCTCGCCCTCGCCGGAGTAGTAGTCCTCCGCGCCTTCGGCGACCTTGTCGAGGTAGTAGCGCTCCTGGCCTTTTCCGAGCTTGCCGATGGACAGCATCACCCTCTCTGTCCAACGGGAGCGCGTTTTGCCCCGCTCTCTTAACAAAGTGATAGGGCGTGAGGGTGGTTGCTGTTGGCTGTTAGGGCCTTCGGCCTGGGTGGCTTTTCATGGCAGCTATCCAGCCATGAAAAGGCCGTGGCCTTCCTGGCTTTGGCCTTGACTCGGTGATCTTCGCTAGGAGCTTTTGCGTTTCGCGTTACTCGCTATGGCGTAGACGACGCCTTGAGCAAGGGCCACGAACTCATGCGCTCGCTGGGGAGAAATATCCTTCTCACCGCCGTGAACCGCAAGGTTGCGTAGAACGCTCAGGCCTTCAATCGCATCATGCGTCTCGGCAGTTATTAGCCCCTTCTCCCGGGCTAGGTCGGCAAGGCGGCGGATGCTCCACGGAGCACCTTCAATGGCGACTCCATTTTCTTCCAGTGCCGACCTCAAAGAAGCCTCGACCTGCGCGAAAGCCTCGACAATCGCTGCCGGTGGACTCTGCTCGGCGATCTCATCGAGCCTCCCGGCGGCTCCTCCAACTTCACCATCGGAGATCGAAGGTGGCGAGCCGAGGTCACCCTCGACATCAGCCACCCGGCGCTTCCACTCCAAGCTGAACGGTCCGGCAGCGAGCTTGCCCGTGGCGCTTGCAAGCGCGTCCGTGAGTGGTTGCCTGAAAAGCAGAGCAATGACGAGCACGACCACTGGCCAAGCGATTGCGGCGATGAACTCGGCGACCGACATTCGCTAATCCTCGCTCTCTGACCGGATGACGGTTGGCAACAGCGCGAATTTGCCCGGGGCGTTCACAGGGGTTTTTGGACGTATCCGATGCACACGACCGCCTTGATGGACAGCAGGTACGCCATGCCAAACCGCCCTTCTCCCCCGCGCCTCGGCCTGACGGTCGAGGAGGCCGCGGAAGCCGTCGGCATGAGCGAGTCGTCGTTCAAGCGCCACGTTCAGCCGGAGCTTCGGATCGTCCGTCGCGGAAGCCTGCGGATCATCCCCGTGCCGGAGATTGAGAGATGGCTCGAAAGCAACGCCACGCTGGCCGGAGCGGTCAGAACAGCGTCTAGACTTATGCAGACAAAAAAGCGCCCCCGCGCCGTAGGAGCGGCCGGGGGCATGGCCCAAGGAGACGAAGCTCCATGAGCAGAAAGAAGCGTAGTCCGGCCCTTCAAGGGATCGAAGTCCGAAAGGACGCGGAGAGCCAGAAGCGATACAGGGGGACCGTCAGCGACAAGATCGCGGGCAGGCACCTGCGGGGACCGTGGACCGGATCGTTGGCCGAGGCGCGGTCCTGGCGGGTGGACGCTCAGGCCCGCCTACAAGCGGGCACCCTCTCGGCCGCAGTCGGGCCGACCGTCGCCGAGGCAGCAGAGCAATTCATCGCGGACATGAAGTCGGACACGTTCCGGCAGAAGGGCGGGCACGTCTACAAGCCGAGCACCATCGGTGGATACGAGCGCGATCTGACCAAGTACGCCGTGCCGGAGCTGGGGTCGAAGCGAATCAGCCGCCTACAGCGCCCCGAGCTTCAACGCTGGGTCGATGGGTTGACGACGCCGGAGAGATCGCCGTCCACGATCAGGAACATCGTCGCCGCGCTGCGGGCCTTGATCGGCTTCGCGGAACTGCGCGGGTGGGTCCATATGAATCCCTGCAACGGACTTCGACTTCCCGCTGGGCAGAAGGCGCGAGATCGAATCGCCTCCCCCTCCGAAGCAGAGGAACTGATCGCCGCGATGCGTCCTAAGGACCGGGCCACGCTTGGCCTCGCCGTCTACGCCGGTCTGCGACTCGGCGAGCTGCTTGCGCTCGACGTTGCCGCTGTCGATCTCGATGGCGGCTGGATTCACGTTCACCGGAGCTGGGATCGCGGGACCAAGCAGTTCATCCCCACGAAGTCCCGAAAGCCGCGCAGCGTGCCGATCATCGACAAGCTCGCCGTCCTCCTAGCCGACCATTTCGTCCTGCTCGATCACCCGAGCGACGGGCTGCTCTTTCCGAGCGCCAACAACCCCGAGTGGCCAACCGACGCCGGCATCTTGCGCCGTCGAACGCACGCGCGCTGGAAGAAAGCGGCAC
This sequence comes from uncultured Solirubrobacterales bacterium, assembly GCA_963728365.1. Classification (GTDB taxonomy): domain Bacteria; phylum Actinomycetota; class Thermoleophilia; order Solirubrobacterales; family 70-9; genus VRUE01. The sequence goes on along the minus strand of CAVSJI010000003.1, from coordinate 264,196 downwards.
TCAAACCGCTCGGCTTCCACGAGGGCCGCCACACGTTCGCCAGCATCGGCATCGCGGCGGGCCTAAACCCCAAGACCCTGAGTACGTACCTCGGCCACGCGACGATCACGATCACCCTCGACCGTTACGGCCACCTGATGCCGGGAAGCGAGGTTGAAGCGCGAGCGATGTTGGATGCTTACCTCGAAAGACCGTAGACCTGACCGGCCTAGCGAAGTCGTTCGCGGAGATACCGGACGGTCCTCCGAAGTCTCGACCTTTCATTCTTGTCGGTGTCCTTCATCGCCGCTGGCGTTCCCGGTCGGCAGGGTAGTCGTGAAGCGGGACCGCCCCGCGCATACAGCGAGCCGATCCCGCTTCCGGAGAAGGGACATTCGGGATCACGCCGCACCCCAACGCTCTTTGAGTCCTGGCTGAGTGGGAAGAAAAGCTGGTAGTCGAGCTCCTCTTCGCCGAAGAGGCCGACAGCATGGAAGAGCATCGTGTTGACCGCGTGGGAGGCGGTGATGCCATTGAGGCTGATCACCGAGGGATCGATTACCTCGCCAGCCCCTATGTAGTCCTGGGCCTGAGCCTCCTCCATGCTTCGGGCCTCGCGCTGGAGCTGCATGGAGTCGATCAGCCCGTTGCACTGCAAGCAACCGTGATCGGGCAGCACTGGTCTCAGTGCAACGTAGATCTGCTCGATCTCATCGCCCTCGGCAACCTCGACCTTCGCCCCGATCTGAATGCCGGGAATCAGGTAGGCGTGCACGATCGCGTTGAAGACCAATCTGGCCGTCGCAGTATCGGTGGCGAGGAAGAGGAAATCGAGGTCGAGCAACCGTTCTGCAGTCGGCAGGTCGGCGATATCACCGTCGATCGCCACCACATCGACGCTTGGGTCGATCGCCTCGGCGAGACGCTTCGCCACCTCGACCTTCTTCATCTTGGCCTCGGCATCAGCTCGCCTTGCACCTACGATCCGCGAGAGATTGTGCGTCTTTACGACGTCGTAATCGATCACGGTCACCGAGCCGACGCCGAGATGGACCAGCTGCTCAATAATCATTGAGCCGCCGCCGCCGGCGCCGATCACGCCGACCCGCAGCCCGCGCAGGATCTGTTGGCCCTCGTTGCCGAAGAGGCGAGCCTGGCGATCATGGCGCTCGGAGGCCCAGCCCTCGCCGATTTCGGGTTCCGGTTGCAGGCGGCGCAGGCTCGGGCCGGGAACGATGATCCGTTCCAGCTGCAATGGCTGGAGATCGGGCAGCCAAGCCTCGCCGGCGGCACATTCCTCGCCCAGGGCGATGCCGGCAACGGGCTCGCCCATGGTTAGGTCAAGCAGGTGCGGGAAGAGGCGGCGGTGTGAGTCGAGGTCGTCGCGAGAGAGACCGGTCCGATCGCCCGAGCGCGGATGGCTATGGATCGCCACGTAGGCGAGCCCTTCTTCCCCAGCCCGCCCAGCGAGTTCGGCAGTGCGAAGCGGTGAGAACTGGCGGTAGCCATGGAGGCCAGGCGGGAAGTCTGCGTCCTTGAGCAGGTGAAGCTCGCGGGCGAGAAGGGTGAGCCGCCCGCGTCCGCTGCAGCCGGCGAGGACGATAGCTCCATGCTCGTCGTAATCGTCCCTCAGTAGGTGGGCGCGGAGCCGCGCGTAGTCGGCGGCCGAGATGCGCAGGTCGAAGCCCATCACTGGCAGCTCTGAAACCAATGGCAGACCAAGCGCAGGCTATTGACCGCGGTGTCATGGTGGGGCTGCCAGTTATTGGAGCGCAGCGAGATCTGCGTCACCTGACGCTCGCGCCATTGGACCTTCTGCAGCGCGTCAGGCCAAGGCCCCCCATCGGCGCGCTCAAGCTCGGACACCGTGTAGTAGGGGTAGACGACCGCGAAGGGATAGTTGAAAAGGATCTGGAACTCGATCGGAACGATCTGCGGTGTCCAGCGCTCGCCGATCTCGATCTCCTCAACCCGGATGTAGGCACCCCCATCGCCGTCGGCCTCAGAACCGACGTTGTCGAACTCGGCTTCGATCTCCGTGATCGCCTCCAAGGCGCCGGAGCTGAGCACAGCCGCCATCGGCCTAGGAGACGTCCTGGCCACTAACGGCGCGAAACTTCTCGCCCTTGTGGACCTTGATCGTCTCGGCATCGGCAATCTCGACCAACTTGCTGCCCTGCTCGAGATAGAGGTGAAACTCGACCGGCAACTGAGCGTATTGCTTGATTTCGGCGCCGCTCAGCTCCTTGTCGGGGACCGTCACCTCTTTGTTGTTGACGCTGATTTCTATTTCGTGGGGCTTCTTCTCGGGTGGGCTCATCACCGATCCTCCAATTTCATTGCATTAGCTGAAATAGTAGCACCGACTTCTTCTGACCCCAACTCGATGCCCGAGGAGAGCCCGCTAAGCCGAGACGGCTTTGCCCCTGTGGCCTGCGCCTCGCGCCGCTCGGGGCCGGGGCTTCTTGCCCGTCAGCAGCTCCGGACTGGCCGCAAGGTAGAGAAAACGCCGGCCGCGCTGCACCTCTGAGTCAGGCTGTCGGGTGACCGCTCCGACTTTGCGCAGGGTAACGAGCCGTTGATTGGCGTTTTGGACTGAGAGACGCAACCGCTTTGCGAGTTCGTCAGCGGTGAAGGGCGCCTTCAGCTTTGCCGCCGTGCCGAAGGTCTCAGCGAGATTGGGTACCGTGGTGATCAGGTCAAGCTGGTCATCATCGACAAGGGAGACCAACGCGCTGCGCTCTCGCTCAAGCACCATCTTCGCCGTCTCGCAGACGTCCTCGTTCATATCGGTTGCGACAACAATGCCGCCCTCAGCTCCGCCCAACTCTGCACGCATCGCTTTGAAGAGCTCATCGAGGAAGGGTGGCGTGACTGCGATTACCTCGGAAAAGTCGAGGATGACGAATGGGGAGTCGGTCCATCGATCCTGCAGCTGTCGGCCGAGCAAGCGCCCGGCGCGTCGCGTTGCGAGGACCTTGCCCTCATTTGCAAGTCGCAGATGCAGCTTGTTCAGTGGCATAGTTGAAATAGTACCCCCGTTCTAACCCGTAGTGGTTGCGCTCATCGACGGATGTCCAGCAGCACGCCAGTGCCGGGGATGAACTGACTCTGCTCAGCCTTCCAGGCACCGCCGGGTTCCCAGCTGATCTTCGCGTTGCCAGCTGCCAGCGTGATTTGAGCATCGATTTCCAGGCGGGTGGCCTGTTCGGCAAGTCCGGCCAGGCCACCGCCGTTCTCCTCGCTTTGCTCGATCGCCGCGATCAGGCGCTCCTCGGAGTCCCCGTCACCGACGAGGTCCTTCGACGTGTCGCAGACGGCGAGGCGAAGCAGATCCTCGTCGCGTTCGAAGCTGATCGCGCCGATCGCGCCGACAGTTGAGTCGGCACCGTGCGTGAGGGCGTTCTCGATCAAGATGCCGAATGCACCGGCGATGTAGCGCATCGGCCGCATCCCGTAGTTCCCGCCCAGCGCCTCCGGAATCAACTCCCTTATGCGGTCCGCTTCGTCGTAGTGGCGGATCGTGCAAGCGGGCATCAGCACTGAGGAGGGTGCATCGCCCTCCGGTTTCTTTGCTCCCTCTCCGAGGCGATAGCGCCTGGGAAGCGCCTCTCCCAGCATGTGGTGAAAGCGCAGCCAGACCTCGGGCTCGGCAGGCGGCATCATCGTCACTGGCATTGCCAGCTGCCCAGCGAAATGCTCGACCACGGCGCGCATCGCCACTGCCAGCGCAGCATCTACCTCGCGCAGATGAGCCGCGTAAATCTTCAGCTCGCCGTCGCGAATCCCGCGCTCAGGCAGATAGACAAACCCAGCGGTTCCTACGGGGCTGCCGGCCAGGGATTGCATCGGTGGAGTCGTACCCATCGCTGCAACGGTAAAGACCAAACCGGCACCAACGCCGGATCGCACCTCAAGCCAATTAAGACTCGCTACTTGAAATTCCCGCGCAGAACCTCGCACCGACCGGCGACTCACCGCGAAACGCGATTGCTCGTGGGGACAGCCGTGGGGACGGGATGGGGACAGAACTGACCCCCATTGACCCCCTATGACCCCGCAATCCCTGCCTAGAACCCAAGTGCGAACTTGGCGTCCTCGGTCATCATCTCGGGGCTCCAGGCGGGGTCGAAGACCATCTTGGGGTGGACGGCTGAGACGCCGGGGAGGTCGCCTACGAACTCCTTCATCTGCTCGGAAACCTGGGGGCCTATGGGGCAGGCGGGGGTGGTGAGGGTGAAGGTGACGTAGACGTCTTCGTTCTCGATCTCGACGTCGTAGACGAGGCCGAGAGAGACGAAGTCGAGCCCCAGCTCGGGGTCGATCACCTCCTCGAGGGCCTCGAGGACATCGTCTTCGGTGAGGACTGCGCTCTCGTTCTCGGACATGGCGCAATGGTAGCCGGGCCTTCGGGCCGGTCGGCCAATAGGCTTCGCCGCCGATGAGCGAGAAGGGCGAGATCCGGCGGCGGTCGATTGGGATCGCCTTTGCCGACGGCGGGCTGCTGGCGCTGAGCGCGGTGCAGCCGGCTGGGTCGGCGGGGCACGGCGAGGAGAGCGTCGCGGCGGTCCTCTGCGACCCCGACGGGGCGCCGGTCGAGGTCAGCGAGGCACTGCTCTCGACCGAGTATGGGCCCGACGGCGTGCAGCGGCGGGCGACCCTGGAGCTGTGGCTCGACGAGGAGGACGGACAGCCGCTGCGGGGCGCCGGCACGCTGATCAGCGCCGGCCAGGTGCAGCACCCGGGCGCACACGGCACGATCGCCTTCTTCCGCTGGGCGCTCGAGGGGCGCGAGGGGCTAGGCCACTACGAGGTGGTGCGCAACGGTGGCTGAGATCAGCACGATCATCTCCGACTTCGGTGGCGTGCTGACCACGCCGCTCGTTCAGTCCTTCATGGCCTTCCAGGACCAGACCGGGATCACGACCGAGAGGCTCGGCGAAGCGATGCAGGCGGCGACCGAGGAAAACGGCGGCGAGAACCCGCTGTTCGAGATGGAGCGCGGCGAGATCACCGAGGTCGCCTTCCTCGACCAGCTGACCGACGCCCTCGAGCCGCTGCTCGGCCACCGGCCAGAGATGCACCGCTTCCGCGAGATCTACTTCGAGGCGCTCAACCCGAACCCACCGATGATCGCGCTGATGCAGGAGCTGAAGGCCGCCGGCTACCGGATGGCGATGCTGACCAACAACGTGCGCGAGTGGGAGCCGCTCTGGCGCTCGATGCTGCCGGTGGACGAGATCTTCGAGACCGTCGTCGACTCCGGCTTCGTCGGCTGCCGCAAGCCCGAATCGCAGATCTACGAGCTGACCCTGGAGCGCGTCGCCGCTCCCGCCGAGACCTGCCTCTTCGTCGACGACGTCCTCGTCAACGTCGAAGGCGCCCACAAGGCCGGTCTGCACGCGGTCCACTTCCAGGACAACAAGCAGGCGATCCCCGAGATCCGCGCTGCGCTCGACTAGTTGTCGGAGCCGGCGCGGTCCCAGATGTAGAGCTCTACGGCCTCTAGGGCGAGCTCCATCTGGCGGGGTGGGGAGAGCAGGGTTAGGACGAGTTCGAGGGCGTCCTCCTCGGTGACGCCGGCGTCCACCGCCTCCTCGCCGCGGAAGCCGGCGGCGAGCTTCATCGCCTCGCGGCGGTTCTCGCCGAGAGAGCCGAAGGCGCCCATCAGGAAGTCGCGGTTTGGGACCGGATGGCCGACCTCGAGCGAGCCGTGCCAGGCAGCGAGCATCGAGAGGTCGTGCTCGTCGAGCTCGGCCAGGGCCTTGGCGTAGTGGGTCTCGAGCTCTTCGTCGGGGATCTCGTCAACCCATGCGCGAACCGCCTCGCCGAGCAGCTGGCGGCGCGCCTCGCGGCCGATGGAGTCCGCGATCGCGCGGACCGCGTCGGCTGGATCTACAAAGCACAGAGCCATCTGGGTCGCCAATTTAGAGAGGGCGGGGGACGGCAAAGCGGGGCCTGGAATGCGCAGTTTGCGGGGGCTGTGCGCCGCCCTCGGCCCTAGGGTGAGAGGGATGCCGCTGAAGCTGATCCAGGGACCGCCGAACTCGGGCCGCGCCGGGCTGATCCGGCGCGGGCTGCTCGCGGTCCTCGATCGCGATCCGGTGCTCGTCGTGCCGACGCTCGACGACGTCTACGCCTTCGAGCGGGAGCTCTGCGCCGAGGGCGCCGTGCTCGGCGCCAGCGTGATGACCTTCGGCGGGCTGTTCGGAGCGGTGGCGACCGCGGCGGGCGCCCCGCCCGGGATGACGCTGACGCCCGCCCAGCGACTCGGGGCCGCCGCCGCCGCGGTCGGTGAGCGCCAGCCGCGTCTCGGCCCGCTGGCCGCCTCCGCCCGCCAGCCCGGCTTCGCCGTCGCGCTCGAGCGGCTGCTCGGCGAGCTGCAGGGCGCCGGGCTCGAACCGGCCGACGTCGAAGCCACCGCCGGCACGCTGGAGGGCTCGGCATACCTCGGCGACGTCGCGGCCCTGTTCGCCGCCTACGCCCGTGTCCGCGACGGTCTCGGCGCCGTCGACCAGCACGGCATCGCCCGCGAAGCGATCGCCCTGCTGCGCGCCGGCAGCGGCTTCTGGCGGCGCCCGGTCTTCCTCTACGGGCTCGACGACCTGACGCGCAACCAGCTCGACCTGATCGAGGCGCTCGCCGCCACGGTCGATGTGGTCGTGGCGCTGCCCTACGAGGAGAGCCACGCGCCCCTGGCCAATCGCAACGCGCCGCTGCGGGATGCGCTGCTCGAGATCGGCGTCGAGAGCGTCGTCACCACCGAGGTCGACCCGAGGAATACCGACTCCTCCCTCCTCTTCCACCTCGAGCGCAGCTTCGGCGCCCCCACGGCCGAGCCGATGCCGCCCGACGGGCGCCTGACCCTCCTGCGCTCGGCCGGGGAGCGCGGCGAGGCGGAGGCGATCGGGCTGGCGGTCGCACGCTTGCTGGCCGACGGGGCCCCGCCCGAGGAGATCGCGGTCGTCGTCCGCGATCCGGCGCGGCGCGGCCCGCCGATCGCCTCCGTGCTCGAGTGCTACGGGGTTCCGGTCGCTCTCGAGGCGGCGCTACCGGTCGCTACCACGGCGGTCGGCAGTGCCCTGATCGCGCTGCTCGACGCGGTGCTCGGCGGTGGCGACGCCGGCCGGCTGCTGCGCCATATGCGCGGCCCGTCGGGAATCTCGCCGCGCACCGTCGACTGGTTCGAGCGGGCCCTGCGCCGCGGGCGGGTGCGAGACGTGGCAACCGCGCTGCGCCTCTGGGAGGAGCGGCAGGGCAAGCCGCCCGAGGCGGTCGTGCGGATCCGCGAGGCTGCAAGCCGGCCGGCGGACCTGGCGCGCGCGGTCGGCGCGATCGCCGCGACGATGGGCGCCCGCACCGAATCGGACCTGGAGGCCCGCGCCGGGGGCGCGATCGCCACCGCGCTCGGCGAGCGCGCCGAGCTCGAAGGGCTCGCTCCCCTGCCCGAATCGCTCGCTACGGCGCTCGGCGGGATCTCGGTGCGCGCCTGGAGCGGCCCGGTCGGCGCGCGGGTGCGGATCGCCGACCCGCGCAGCGTGCGGGCGGCGCGCTTCGACACGGTCTTCGTCGCCTCCCTGCAGGACGGCGAGTTCCCGCGCGGCGGCGGCCACGCCGACCCCTTCCTCTCCGAGCGCCAGCGCGCCACGCTGGCCCTGCCCGCCCGCCACGAGAACGAGGCCGAGGAGCGCTACCTCTTCCACGCCTGCCTGGCGCTGCCCCGCCGGCGACTCTTCCTCTCCTGCCGCGAGAGCGACGAAGCCGGTGGCGCCGAGGCGGTCTCGCCCTTCCTCGACGAGGTGGCGCGGCTGCTCGACGGCGAGCCCGAGCGCGGCGGGCGCTCGCTGTCGGAGGTCGTCCACAGGGTCGGCGACGCGCCGTCGGAGACCGAGCTGGCGCGGGCGATCGCCGCCTCCGGGCCCAGCGCCGACCAGGAGCTGCTGCTGGAGCTCGCCGCGCCGGGAGACGAGCCGGCGAGCCTCGCTCGGGAGCGACTGCGGGCGGCCCGCGCCGCGGAGGCCGCGAGCCGCGCGCCGGGGCCACTCGCCAACCCGGCGGTGGTCGGGGCGCTCGCCGCGGTCGATGCTTACGGCGGTACCACGCTGGAGGGCTTCGACCTCTGCTCCTACCGCTGGTTCGTCTCGCACGAGCTCGCCCCGCAGCCGCTCGACCCGCCGCCCGACCCACTGCTGCAGGGCGGCATCGTCCACGAGGCCCTCTGTCGCCTCTACGAGGAGCGACCGGCCGGCGACCCCCTCCCCCGGCCCGGGTCGCTTGCCGCCTGGACGGCGCGCGGCGCCGAACTGACCGCCGAGATCGCCGCCGAGCGCGAGATCGGCGACCACCCCACCGAGCGGGCGATGCTGGCTCGGATCGAGGGTCTGCTGGACCGCTTCCTCGCCGAGGAAGCAAGTCGCGAGGCCGGCGGCTTCCAGCCCTGGCTGCTGGAGGCCGGTTTCTCCGCCGCCGAAGAGAGCGAGCGGCCCCCGCTGGAGATCGACGGCTGGCACCTGCACGGGGCGATCGACCGGGTCGATCGCGCCCCCGACGGCCGCGCCCTTGTCCTCGACTACAAGCTGTCCGGCAAGGTCACCCCGCGGGACAAGCTCGAGGAGGAGGCGAAGCTGCAGCTGCAGCTCTACCTGCTCGCGGTCGCCGAGCTCTGGGGCGCGGAGGTGGTCGGCGGCCTCTACCACCCGCTGCGCGCGACCTCCGAGCGCCGCCCGCGCGGGGTCGTGCTCGAGGGCGCCGCCGCGGAGCTCGCCGGCTACAACCTCTCGCGCACCGACCGGGTCGACGAGCAGGAGCTCGAAGACGCTGCTCGAAGACGCGCGGCTGCGCGCCGGGGCGATCGTCGCGCGGATGAGGGCCGGCGCGATCGACCGCGATCCCGGCCCGCGCGCCCCCCTGCGCGACCACGGCGTCTGCCCGCCGTTCTGCGAGTTCGCGCCGATCTGCCGCCGCGACCGCGCCCCAGCCGAGCCGCTCTCGCCCGAGGAGGAAGACGAGCGGTGAGCGAGCGGCAGTCAACCCCGGAGCAGCGGGCGGCGATCGAGGCCACGGCGCCAGAGGTGATGGTCGAGGCGGGCGCCGGCACCGGCAAGACGGGCGTGATGGTCGAGCGCTACTGCCGGCTGGTCTGCGAGGAGGGCATCGCGCCTGACGCGATCCTCGCCTTCACCTTCACCGAGAAGGCAGCGGCGGAGCTGCGCCAGCGGATCCGGGCCGAGCTCGAGCGGCGGGCGCAGACCGGCTCGGAGCGCGCCCGCGGGCTGCTGCCGCGGCTCGGCGGCGCCTGGGTGACGACGATCCACGGCTTCTGCAACCGGCTGCTCTCCTCGCACCCGGTCGCCGTCGGAATCGACCCGCGCTTCCGAGTGCTCGACGCGCCGGAGACCGACCGCGCCGCCGGAGAGGCATTCGACGAGGCGCTGGAGGAATTCCTCGCCGACGGGGAGCGGGAGCGGGAGCGGACGGTCGCGGCCTTCGACGTGGGCGGCCTGCGCGGAGTCGTGATCAGCGTCCACGCGGAGCTGCGCAGCAGGGGCGAGGCCGACCCGGCCCTGCCCGAGCCACCGGTGCCCGACGTGCAGGGGGCGCTGCGCAAGGCGGTCGCCGCGGCGACCGAGGCGCTCGCCGAGCTGAAGCCGCGCGGCAACGGGCACGAGGCGCTCGAAGAGGGCGCTCGAGCTCCTCCGCGACGGAGCGGGCGCGCCGAGCCTCGACCAGGTCGCCGCGCTGCGCACGAATAGCAGGGCCAAACCGCTCGCCGCCTACCGCGAGGCGATCGAGGCGGCGGTCAGCCGGGTCGCCGAGGCGGGCGAGGGCGGCCTCGCCTACCGCCACGTCGCCGAGCTTCTGCGGCTCTTCTCCGAGCGCTTCGCGGCAGCCAAGCGGCGCCGCGGCGGAGTCGACTTCGAGGACCTGCAGCTGCTCGCCGTGCGACTGCTCGGCCAGGACGAGATCGCCGCCGCCTACGGCGAGCGCTTCGACCACATCCTCGTCGACGAGTTCCAGGACACCAACCGGTTGCAGCTGCGCCTGATCGAGGCGCTGCGCGGGCCGCGCACCCAGCTGATGGTCGTCGGCGACGAGCTGCAGTCGATCTACGGCTTCCGCCACGCCGACCTCGACGTCTTCCGCGAGCGGCGCGCGGCGATCGCCGCCGGCGCCGGCGAGGCGATCCGGCTGAGCGGCAACTTCCGCTCGCGGCCCGAGCTGATCGGCGCCGTCAACGCGATCGGCGAGCGTCTTCTGGGGGACGGGTACACGCCGCTGCGGGTCGGCGCCGCACCCGCTGGGCCGGCGCCGAGCGGCGCGGCGCCGGCGGTCGAGCTGCTGCTCACCGGGAAAGAGGGCTGGGAGGAGCAGCGCGAGCGGCTCGCGCCGCTGACCGACGCGCGCACTCCCACGAACCAGCTGGCCGAGGCGCGCTTCCTCGCCGGGCGCCTGCGCGAGCTCGCCGACGAGGGAGTCGAGCCGAGCTCGATGGTCGTTCTGCTGCGCGCCTTCACCCGGCTCGACGCCCACGAGGACTCGCTCGAGCGGGCGGGCCTGCGGCCCTACGTGGTCGGCGGCCGGGGCTACTGGTCCCAGCAGCAGGTCGCCGACGTCTGCGCGCTGCTGGCGACGATCGCCAACCCGCTCGACGACCAGGCGCTGCTCGGGGCGCTCGCCTCGCCGGCCTGCGCCGTGGCGCCGGACACCCTCTGGCTGCTGCGCGCCGCGGCGGGCCGCGGCCGCCACCTCTGGCCGGCGGTCGAGCGGGCCGCAGGTCATGGCGAGGACGAGGGAATCGACGGCGAGCGCCTGGCGCAGATCCCCGAGTCCGAGCGCGCCCTGCTGCGCTCCTTCGCGAACACGATCGAGGCGCTGCGCCGCCGCGCCGCCGCGCTCTCGCTCGCCGGCCTGATCGACGCCGCGGTGACCGAGACCGGCTACGACCTGGCGATGCTGATGCGCTCCAGCGGCGAGGCGCGCTTCGCCAACGTGCGCAAGCTGATGCGGCTCGCGGCCCAGTTCGAGGCGGTCGAGGGGCCCGACCTGCGCGGTCTGCTCGACTTCCTCGCCGCGCGCGCCGACGCCGACGCCGACGCCCAGGCGGCGACCGCGGTCGAGGGCCACGAGGGCGTGCGGATCATGACCGTGCACAGCGCCAAGGGACTCGAGTTCGACGTGGTCGCGATCCCCCACCTCTCGCGCACCCTGCTGGCCGCCACCCGAACCCCCCTGCTGACCCTCGGCCACGAGCCGCAGGCGCCGCGCGTCGGCATGCAGCTGCGCCGGCTCGGCGCCCGCGCCGTCAACCTCTATGACCAGCGCCGGCTCTGCGAGGAGGCGCAGCAGCGCGAAGCCGCCGAGGAGCTGCGCCTTTTCCATGTGGCGATGACGCGGGCACGGCAGCGGCTGCTGCTCAGCGGCGTGGTGCGACGCTCCCCCCGTCCCGCCAGACGGCGGGCCGGCCGGTGGTCGAGCGGATCGTCGAGTGCTTCGGGATCGAGCGCGAGGGAGACTCGACCGTGACCGTGCCCGCGCCGGAGCCGCGACCGGGCCTGGAGGCCGAATTCGCGCCCTCGGAGATCGCCGTCCACGCCAATCTCGCCTCCGACGAGCAAGCGGCGAGACTGGCCGCCGTGCGGCGCGATACCGCGGCTGCGCGCGACCACGGCACCGGCCCCGCCCCGCTCGTCAGGCTCGATGCTCCCGGCCGGCCCCGGCGCCACCTCTCCTACACGGCGATCGCGGCCGATGCCGCGGACGCCCAGGGCGGACTCGCCGGCGCCGAACGCAGCTCAGCCGACGACGCCGACGCCCAGCGCACCGGTGGGCTCGTGCGAGGACGTGCCGTGCACGCGCTGCTCGAGTGGAGCCGGGCCAACGCGTGGCAGGTCCCGCCGGCGGACGTGGTGCGTCGCGTAGCGGGCTCAGCCGAAGTCGGCGCCGACGAGGATCTCGACGAAGACGCGATCCTCAATCCGCTCCGCGCCTGGCTCGACTCCCCCTTCTTCGACGAGCGCATTCGCAACGCGGCAAGCGCCCGTGCCGAGATCCCGCTGCTGGTCGAGATAGCCGGCACCGTCCTGCGCGGCTCGATTGACCTGCTCGTCGAGGAGCCCGGCCGCCCGCCGCTGATCGTCGACTACAAGACCGACCGCGTCGACGGCGCGCCGGTCCTCGAGCTGGCCGCCCGCTACGAGATCCAGCAGTCGATCTATGCCCTGGCGGTCGCCGAGGCCCGGCAGGCGCAAACGGTCGAGCTGGCCTACATATTCCTGGAGCGCCCGGACGAGCCATTCATTGCAACCTGGGACGCAACGCGGATCGACTCCGGACGACAAGTGCTCACCGCCGAAATAAACCGTCTTGCAGACGCGCCCTGACCAAGCAGATCAAGGACGCAGAGCGTGGCGTGCTCCCTACGCGAGCGACCAAGAACGCCGGTATGCGCCGGTCAGGGCGCGTCTGCGTCGAGCTTCGCCGCCAGCTCGTCCAGCTTCAGCTCGCTGAGGCTCTCGCCGACGGCGTCGAGCTCCGCCGTGCAGTAGGTGACGAGATCGCGGCCCTCGCGGCAGAGGTCGAGCGTCTCGCGCAGGCCGGCCTGGCCGGAGTCGAGCCGGTCGATGATCTGCTCCAGCCGCTCGACCGCGGCCTCGTAGCTCTGGGGCGCCTCGCTCAATCTCGCTCCTCGATCTCTGCGCCGACCTTGCCGTCGGCGAAGCGCAGTCTGACGTGCCGGGCGGCGACCGCGTCGGCCGCGCTGGTCACCGGCTCTCCCTCCCCCGCCTCGACCAGGGCGTAGCCGCGCTCCAGGGTGCGCTCCGGCTCGTGGGCGCGCAGCGCGACCTCGGCGCGGCGCAGGGCCTCACGGCTGCGCTCCATGTCGGGGCCGGCGGCGCGGCGGCGGGCGCGCTCCAACACCACCGTCGCCAAGCGCCGCTGGAAGCCGAGGCGCTCGGCGATCCCGCGCTCGGAGGCGGCGCGGATCTCGCGCGTCTTCTGGTTGAGCGCCAACCGCTCGCGGCGCAACGCCCGTGCCGGGCCGCGCGCCAGAGCAACGAGGTGGGGCGTGCGCGCGCCGACGGCCGAGTCGGCCGCCCGCCGCAGCGACGTCGCCGCCCGCGCCAGCGCCGCCCGCGCCGCGCGGCAGTCGAGCGGCACCGCCGCCTCGGCCGCGTGGGTCGGGGTCGAACAGGCGATGGCGGCGACGTCGTCGATCAGGGTCGAGTCGCGCTCGTGGCCGACGGCGCTGATCACCGGCACGCGCAGCATCGCCACCGTGCGGCAGAGGGTCTCGTCGCAGAAGGCCCAGAGGTCAGCGAGGCTGCCGCCGCCGCGGGCGACGACGATCGCCTCGACCGACGGCTGCGCCGCCAGGTCCTGGACCGCCGCGGTGATCGCCGGTGCCGCGCGGCGGTCCTGCACCGGGGCGAAGCCCCAGACCACGGTGCCCCGCCAGCCGCGTCGCTCGAGGCCCGCCAGCAGGTCGCGCCGCGCCGCGCCCGACTCCGCCGTGACCACGCCGATCGTCTTCGGCAACGCCGGCCGCGCAAGCTGCCTCTGCAGCTCGAACAACCCCTCGCCGCGCAGCTGCTTGCGCAACGCCGCGAGCCGCGCCAGCAGGTCCCCCTCGCCGGCGAGCCTGATCTGCGTCGCACGGAAGAAGAAGGCCGGCGATGCCTGTGGACCGCCCCGGTAATAGTCCGGGCCGCCACCAATGACGACTTCGGCGCCGTCGCGCAGACCGCCCGCCGGCAAGTCGAGCTTCTCGAGCTCGTTAAGCCAAATCGCGCAGGGAATTGCGCCTTCGATGTCACGCAGCTCGAAGTAGGCCTGGGCTTTGCTGCGACTGAGCCTGGTCACCTCGCCGATCAGCGAAACCCGGGCACGTCGGCGCATCTCCTCCTCGAGCTTACGCGCATAGCGCCCAACCGGAAATGGGCCTGGCAACTTCAATATCCAAGCGAGGCTATCCCGCCCGTCAGGCGTGCCAGCGGTTTGCCCATGCCTTCACTGCACTGATCGCCGGGTCGAGCTCGGCGCCCTTCCCGGTCAGCGAGTAGGTCACCCGGACGGGCGTCCCGGCCTCGACCTCGCGCTCGACCACCCCCGCTTCCTCCAGCTCACGCAGGCGCTGGGAGAGCAGCCGGTCGGAGAGACCCGGCACGGCCTTCACCAGCTCGCCGAAGCGCAGCGGCCCGTCGGTCAGGGCGCAGAGGATCGCTCCCGTCCAGCGCTTGCCGATCAGCTCGATCGCTGCGTGGAAATGCGGACAGACTCCGTTTCCGTTTGCGCTGGCAGCCTGATCTTGGGCGGTGTGCCCGACCTCCACGTAGTCAACGGACCTTACCGAACGTAAGCGATCGCCCCGTGGGGGTTAACGGGCGCAGGGCCCGGTTTCGACCGGGGCAAGCGGCGCGGAGAGAGCCGCTTCGACGACCTCGTCGGGGACCGCGAAGCCACCCGGCGTGCCGGCCGTCGCCGCCGCGAAGACCGTCCCCAGCACGCGGCCGCGCGAGTCGACCAGCGGCCCGCCCGAGTTGCCGCTGCGCACTTCGCCGCGCAGCGACGCGATCGCGCGACGGATCGGGCCGCGGCCGTATGAGTCCTCGCTGATCGTGTCATGGGTCTCGCCGAGGCGGGCCGGGGCGACCGCGTAGGGGCCGTTCTCCGGGTAGCCGAGCACCGCGCCCGCGGTGCTCGGCTTCGGATCGGGCGCCAGTGAGAGCGCCGGCAGGTCGGCTTCGACGTGCAGCAGTGCGAGGTCGTTTTCGGGGTCGTAGCGGAGGACGCTGGCTTCCAGCGAGGCGCCTTCCCTCGTGGTCACGGTGGTGTCGTGCTCGCCGGCGACGACGTGGGCGTTGGTGACGATCAGGCCCGGGCCGGCGACCCAGCCGGAGCCCTCGACGCCGAGGCCGCAGGCGGTGCCGAGCACGCGGACGACCGAGTCGCCGGCGCCCTCGACGTCGGGGTCGGAGGCGATCGCCGGGTCGGGCGCTGCGACCGGCGCCGCCGGACCGAGGATCGAGGGCGCCGGGTCGACGCGGTCGAGGGCGTTGAGGATCGGGCCGCTGGGCGGCAGCACTTCGTTGAGGCTGCGTAGGATCACCGAGCGCTGCACGTCGGCGCGCAGCTGCGCCGTGCCGGGGGCGTGCAGGGCGACGGCGCCGAAGACCCAGACGACGCCGAGCGCGACCGAGGCGACCAGCGCCGCACCACCCGCCCCGTCGGCGAGGTGCAGCAGGCCCCGGCCGGGGATAAGGCGCGAGCGCAGGCCGAGCGCCAGGCTCTCCAGGGTGACCGCGACGATCGCCCCCGAGATCAGCGCTCCCAACGCCGCGCAGAGCGGCGCGTAGGGCGAGTCGGCCCCCTGGTTCAGGATGAGCGGGCCGATCCGGCTGCCGGCGAAGGCGCCAAGCGCGAAGCCGATCAGGGTGAGGGTGCCGACGATAAGCCCCTGCCGGTACCCCCAGAGCGCCAGGGCGAGGGTGAAGGCGACGATTCCCCAATCGAGGACGGTCATCCGTATATGGAAGCAGGCGTCGAGGGGGACGGGCATGGGTTCTCGCTCAACTTTTTTCGAAGAGACGGGGAAATGCTGGCGCAAGTTTGCGTTGCCCGAAAAAAGCACAAGCCGCGAGAACCCATGCCCGTCCCCCTTCATGACTACATTTCCGGCACGTGAACAGCCGCTCTCCCGAGGTCGAGCGCCGTCGCCGGCTCGGCACACGCATCTTGGCGCTCATCGCAGGCGTCTCGTTTGTCGTCGGGGCGATAGTTGGAGCTTCCGGGACTTCGACCGAGAAGAACGCTGCCGAACGCTTCGCGAGGGCCTGGGCGAAGCGCGACTTTGCCGCCATGTACAGGGAGCTCAGCCCAACCGCCCAACAGAGGGTCTCGGCGGCCGAATTCGCCCTCGCCTACCGCGAAGCTGAGGACACGGCGACCCTGCGTACCCTCGATCCCGACGATCCGAGCGATCCCACCTCGCAGAACGGCGAGACGGTGGTCCCCGTGGCGATGACCGCGAGGACCGTGGCCTTCGGCGGCCTCGAAGCCGAGCTCGACGTGCCCTTCGCCGAAGGCGGGATCGACTGGGACGCGAGCCTCGTCTTCCCCGGGCTGCGGCGCGGCGAGCGGCTCGAAAGCCAGGTCGACCTGGCGCCGCGGGCGCCGATCCTCGCCGCCGACGGCACGCCGCTGGCCGAGGGGCCGGCGGAAGCCCGGGCGCACCCGATCGGCAGCGCCGCGATCGACGTGACCGGCGAAGTCGGCGAAGTCGAAGAAGAGGACCAGGCCCTAGCCCGCCAGGGCTTCCCGCCCGCCACCCCGGTTGGCGTGACCGGCCTCGAGCAGGCCTTCAACCCGCGGCTTGCGGGCAAACCCGGCGGCAAGCTGCTGGCCGTCGCCAAAGGAGGCGGATCGCGGGTCCTCGCCGAAGCCAAACCCAAGCCGGGCGCCCCGGTAAAGACAACGATCGACGTCGGCCTGCAGGAAACTGCGGTCGCAGCACTCGCCGGCAGGCTGGGCGGGATCGCGGTGCTCGACTCGCGCAACGGCGACGTGCGGGCGCTCGCCGGCCAGGCCTTCTCCGCCCCCCAGCCCCCCGGCTCCACCTTCAAGATGCTCACCACGATCGCCGCCCTGGAAAAGGGCGTGCTCTCGATGGACGACGAATTCGAGCTCAGCGAAGGCGCCAACGTCGGCGGGCGCTTCATCGAAAACGCCAACGGCGAGATTTGCGGCGGGACCCTGCGCGAAGCGTTCGCCGAGTCCTGCAACGCCGACTTCGCCCCGCTGGGGCCGAAGATCGGCAACGACGAGCTGGTCGGCACCGCCGAACGCTTCGGCTTCAACTCGCCGCCGGCGCTCTACGCGCCGCGCATCGTCGCCCGGGTCGAACCGGCGGAATCGACGATCCCGGCCGAGATCGGCGAAGAAGTGGACCTCGGGGTGAGCGCGATCGGCCAGGGCGAGGTGCTTGCCACGCCGCTGGAGATGGCGAGCGTCGCGCAGGCGATCGGCAACGACGGCGTGCGCGCGCCGACCTCGATCGTCGCCAACGAGAAGCTGCGTCCCGCCCAGAAGCCGCAGCGGGTGATCTCGAAGAAAACCGCGGCGGCGCTGACCGAACTGATGATCGGCGTGGTCACCAGCGGCACCGGCTACGCCGGGGCAATCCCTGAGGCGCAGGTGGCGGGCAAGACCGGCACCGCCGAGCTCGGTCCGAAGCCCGGCGAAGAGGAAGCCGAGCACCCGCAGCAGCGCAAGGATGCCTGGTTCGCCGCCTTCGCCCCCGCCGACCACGCCAAGCTGGCGATCGGCGTGCTGCTGGTCGAAGCCGAAGCGGCCGGCGGCGAAGTAGCGGCCCCGGCCGCCTCCGAGGTGCTCTCCGCGGGGTTGTGACGGGATGGCGGGTGCGTCTCTGCGGGAATTGATGTCGCACGCGACCGCTTCGCGGACGCTTAGCGACTATGGCTGAGCGCGGGCTTCGCCCGCGCAGAAACCGGAATGCTTTTCCGCCGCTTCGCGACATTCCCGCAGAGACGCACTCACCATCCCTCCCGAAGCGCCGCCCAAGCTCAACGTCAAGACTCGGGTACCGCCACGTCTGAATGCCTTTGAAGCTCAGAACGGCTCGTGGAGCTTGCCCTTGAACCGGTGTGGGGTGTCGAAAGAGGGGTCTGGTCCTTCTCCAGGTGAATGTCGCGAAGCGGCGGAAATGCAATCCGGTCATTGCGCGCCGCAGGCGCGCTCACACATAGTCGCCAAGCGCGCGCAGCGCGCGTGCGACATCAATTCACCTGGAGAAGGACCAGACCCCTCCAGCCACAGACGCTACAGGTCGAGGGTGATTTCGGCTGGGCCTTCGGGGCTGCCGATGAAGAGGGTGAGGGGGCGGTTCTCGGAGGCGTCGGCGGGCAGTTCGAAGAGCACCAGCGAGCCCTCGATCGGGCCCTGCTGCGGGGGCGAATCCGGTGCCGGGGTCGGTTCCTGGGATTCGACCTTGCCGCCGCTCGGGAAGGCGTAGAGGCTTTCCGAAGGGATCGCGGTGAACTCCTCCTCATCGGAGTCCTTGATCGAGAATTCGTCGGCCAGGGTCTGGGTCGCTTCGCTCTTGTTCTGCACTTCGAGGAAGACGCCGAAGTAGCTGGAGCCTTTCTTCGGCGGCGGCTGGCCGACCAGGTAGGCCGAGTCCTCGTTGTCGTTGCGGTTGAGGAAGCGGGAGAAGATCACGTTGTATTTGAGCGCCCCGAGGTGGATCGGCTCACCCTCGGCCGCCTCCTTCGATTCGTTCGTCCAGCCGCAGGCGGAGACGCCAAGCGCGAGCACGATGAGCGCCAGCGCGGCGAGCGACGGCGGGACGATTCTGCGGGAGCGGAGCATCGGCGGCGAGAGCCTATAGAAACGGGCTCAGGGAATACCGGTTGCGTGGGGGTTGCCGCCCCCGACGCCGACCCGACCGGCGTCCAGCTCCCCCGACTCGAGCCCCTCTCGCAGCCGCCGCAGCGCCTCGCGCCAGTGCCGCTGGTAAGGGATCGAGGCGGCGGAGAGCAGCTCCAGAGCACGATCGACGTGGCCCGGCTCGGTCCAGTAGGAGACCCGCACGGTGGTCAGCGAGCCGGGGCCCTCGGCCAGCTCCCAGAGGGTCGTCGAGGGGAGGCGGTTGCCGCGCCCCCCGCGGCCGTGCTCGAGCACCCGGTGGGGCGCCTCCGTCTCGGCGATCGTCGTGTCCATCCAGACGCGACGCGGCCGCACCGCGAAGCGGAAGCGCGCCCCGGCGCCAACCCCGGCGGACTCGATCCGCGTCAGGTGGAAGTCGCTGAGGAAGTGGTCGGTGAAAGCGGGGCGCAGGGCCAGGTCGGAGATCGCCTCGAAGGCCTGTCGCCGCGGGACGTCGACCTCGATCTCTGCGCTGACAGGGCCCATCGACGGGCGATTCTATTCGCGAATCTCAGGTTTGAGGATCGTCCCTTGCGGGAAATCCCTGATGCGGTGCCACCAATTTCAAGTAGCATCGTCCAAACGGAGGCGCCGGGAAGGAGACCCCCATCGCTACCAGTGTCGGCCCCGCGCAAGATGTTGAGAGTTTTTTCGTAGGCGCAGTTCCTGGCGCAGGCACCTACTTCTGCGCCATCTGCAGCTCCCACCTTTCTCTGAGGGAGAACGAGCAGCTCCCCGAATGCCCGCGCTGCGGCGCAAGCGAGTTCCAGCGCGACTCGATCTTCGAGTCGATGCAGGAACACGGCAACACAATCGAGCTGGCGATCCCCTCCTCCGCGGTGCCGCCCGAGTGGCTCCCCGTGGCGCGCTCGATGCTGCGCGGCCCGGGCCGCTACCTCGCCTTCCGCGACGACGAAGGCGAGGTCCGCATCTTCTCCGTCTCCAACGGCTGGACCCGGATCGGCCGCAGCGCGACCGCCGACATCCGCCTCGACGATCCCAGCGTCTCGCGTCGCCACGCCCTGATCGTCTCCGAACAGCCAGACTCCCTGCGCGTCCTCGACGACCGCAGCCTCAACGGCGTCTTCCTCAATGGAGCGCTCGTCGACTGGGGCCGGCTTACTGACGGCGACGAGTTGGCCATCGGCCGTTACCGCCTGATCGCACTCGAAGCGTGACGGTGGGAGCGAGGGCGGGAGGGGAACTCCCACCCTCGCTCTTCTCGGGAAGCTTTGGAAGTGCGGAAATTCCGGCCTCCTTGGTGCTTAGCATGGGCGTCATGGATTCGAGCCCGGAGCCGCCCGAGGTATCCGCAGAGCGCGCTCGCGAGCGGCTTCATGCTGAGATCGAGCGAGTGCGAACCGGGGTTGAGGAGATGCTTGCGGAAGGTGGGGCGCCTGGGGAAATCACCGAGCTTCACCGAGAACTGGACGCGATCCGCTCCGAAGCCAACATCCTGATCAAGCGCAGAGTTCGCAAGACCGAGAAGCGCCTCAACAAGCGCATGGACAAGATCGACTCCCGGACGGAAGCTCTAGAAGCCCGCCTCGACCGGGCGGAGCAGGAGAGCAAGCATGCCGAGTGGCGCATCCACACCAACACAGAGCAAATGCTCGACGGCCTCCTCAAGGAGGTTCGGGCTATAGCCGATCTACTGACCCTGAGCCATTGAAGGAGGGTCTAATGCCCTTCCCCGAA
Source organism: uncultured Solirubrobacterales bacterium (assembly GCA_963728365.1). Classification (GTDB taxonomy): domain Bacteria; phylum Actinomycetota; class Thermoleophilia; order Solirubrobacterales; family 70-9; genus VRUE01. Next base: position 244,078 of record CAVSJI010000003.1, on the reverse strand, counting down.
GGCTCCCGGTACACGGCCCCGAGCTCCTGAAGCCGCCCCAACTGCGCGACGGTCTTCGGGGAAGGGCATTAGACCCTCCCCCACCGCCACAAGGTCACTCAGTCGAGATCGACGGGTCCGCCTGGACCTTGTGGGGGACGACCATCAGGAAGTTGCCGGTTGCGTCCTGGGCAAGCCCGAGGACTCGATCGGCCTCATCGTCCTGGCCCGTCGCCCGCAGCTCACCTGCATAGGCGCCCAGGAGGTCGTCGACGTCGAGCAGGCCCTCGGCGTCGAGGTCTTTGAGCTCCACCTTGGCGCCCTTGCCGAGCCGGCGTTCAATCGCTTCGCGGTCGATGCCGAAAGCGTTGTGGCGGACGTAGACGCGGCCGCCGGTCATCCCGGCGCAGGCCCAGGGGCCGAGGTCGCCGAGCACGATCGCGCGGCCCGAGGTCATGTACTCGAAGGCGAAGCCCTTGGCGTTGGCGCGGTCGACGATGCAGCCGCGGCTGTCGTCGATCGGCTCCCCCGGTTCGCCGGCCAGCACCACGTCGGCACCGGAGAGGCGGATGCAGAAGCGCGAGTCGGCCGAGCCCTGGACGAAGAGCCGGCCGCGCTGGGCGCCGTAGGCGAAGGACTTGCCGACCGAGCCGTTGAGGCGGCGGCCCTTGGCGCCGACGCCCTTCAGCACCGCCACCGAGCCACCGAGCATCGTCTTGCCGACGCCGTCCTGGGCGCCGCCCTCGACCCGGATCGCGACCCCATAGGCGTTGAAGGCGCCGAGCCCCTGGCCGGCAACCGAACCGCCGTTGAACTCGAGGCTGGCGAGGATTTCGTCGCCGGGCTCCGGCGCACCGGCGTCGAAGATCCGCGAGCGCGAGATCGCCCCCGCGAGCTCGGTGCCGAGCACGCGGTCGTTGGCGTCGGTCGCGCGGGGGAACGCGTTGCGGATCGTGCGGCCGGAGCAGATGTCCCCGGCCAGGCCGGCGATCTGCTGAGAGGCCTGCTTGGCCTCCATGCGGATCGGCCTGGCGACGACCAGGCCGGCCTCGGCTCGCGCCTCCGCGGGCTCCGCCACCGGCAGGTCGATCGGCTCGAGGTCGAGGAACTCCTCCAGTGGGGTGATCAGCGGTGCCAGGTCGATCGAGTCCTGGTAGGCGACCTGCTCGAGCAGGTCATAGCGGCCGACCAGGTCCTGGGCGCGCTCGTAGCCCAGCGAGGCGACCACCTGCTTGACCTCCTCGCCCATCGCCTGGAAGAACCGGGCGCAGCTCTCGGCGGCGACGTCGACCTCCTGCGGGGTGAACTTCTTCAGGCCGTGCTCCTGGGCCTGCTCGACCGTCTCGATCTGCGTGGCGATGCCGACGTGGCAGGTGTCGAGCTGGCAGCCGCGGCAGATCGTGCAGCCGAGGCTGACCATCGCCAGGGTGCCGAAGCCGACCCGGTTGGCGCCCAGGCAGTGCAGCTTGACGACGTCGTGGCCGTGGCGGTAGCCGCCGTCGGCCCAGATCTCGACCCGGTTGCGGATCCCGGCCTCCATCAGCGCCCGGTGCACGGCGCGGGTGCCGATGTCCGAGGGCAGGCCGACGTGGCGCAGGGCGTGCTGGCGGGCGGCACCGGTGCCGCCCTCGAAGCCGGAGAGGGTGATGATGTCGGCGCCGGCCTTGGCGATCCCGAGCCCGATCGTGCCGATGTTCGGCACGACGGGCACCTTGACCGAGACGCGCACGTCGGGGTTGACCGTCTTCAGCTCGTCGATCAGCTCGGCGAGGTCCTCGATCGAGTAGAGGTCGTGGTTGTTGGACGGTGAGATCAGGTCGGTGCCGGGCGAGGCGTTACGCGCCGCGGCGACCTTCTCGGAGACCTTCTTGCCGGGCAAATGACCGCCCTCCCCCGGCTTCGCCCCCTGACCGATCTTGATCTCGGCCAGGTAGGAGGAGTTGAGCATCTCGGCGGAGACGCCGAAGCGACCCGAGGCGACCTGCTGGCCGCGCCACTTGCGGTAGTGGCCGTACATGTCGCGGATCTCGCCGCCCTCGCCGTTGACGCAGAGCACGTTGATCGACTTCGCCGCCTCCGCATAGGCGCGGAAGGCGGGCTCGGACTGCGAGCCGAAGCTCATCGAGGAGATCACCACCGGGTAGTCGTGCAGGCCGACGCCGGCATCGACCGCCGAGGGGTCGGCGAGCGGCTCGCGATCGCCCTTCAGCGCCATGATGTGGCGCATCGAGACGGGGCTCTGCTCCTCCAGGTCGCGAACCTTCTGCGAGTACTCCTCGTAGGTGCCGGAGCCGTTGGCGGTGGCGATCGCCGCCTTGTAGACCTTGGGGTAGAAGCGGAACGTCTTCGCCGGTTTGGCGTCCTCGTCCCCGGAGAGGATGCGGGCACGCTCGTTGGTGTCCTCGTCGAGCTGGGCGAAGCCGACCCCGCCCCGCTCCGACGCCGCGAAGGCCTCGGTCATGAAGATCTCGGCCAGCTCGGGCTTGACCCCGATCGAGGAGAACTGCCGCGCGTAGCCGCGCACCTCGTGGATCCCGATCGTCGAGATCACTTTCTCCATGCCCTTCTCGAGCGCGGCGCAGAGGTTGGAGACGTCGTTCTCGTAGTCCTCGACGCAGATCACCTCGACCATCGTGTACGGGCAGACGCCGTTGGCGCCGAGGCCGAGGGCCAGCATCGTGTCGTGGACGTTGCGGATCGCGGCGGAGCGCAGGACGATGCCGCAGCGGCGGCGCAGATTCTCCTCGCCGGTCTCGACCTTGAACTGCTTCAGGGCCTGGTCGACGGCGGAGGTCGCCAGGTGCGGATCGAGGTAGCGGCGGTCGGCGTCGTAGACGGTGCGGTCGGTGAGCACCAGCAGCTCGGCGCCGTCGCGGACTTTCTTCACCGCCTCCTGCTTGATCCGCTCGATCGCGCCCTGGGTGGTCTCGGACTCGAGCAGCGAGATGTCGACCACGTCGGCGCGGCCACGGAACTCCTCCCAGAGGTCCTCCAGCAGGTAGGTGCGGTGCTCGCGGGCGATCCGGCGGTAGGTCTTGTCGGAGAGCGGCGCCAGGCCGTGGTGGCCGCCGAGGATGATCGGGAAGGCGGTCTCGACCGTGCCGGTGTCCACTCCGGCCGCCTCGATCGAGGGGCGGCGGCCGAAGACCGTGCGGGTCGAGAAGTGCTCGACCTCGCGTTCGCGGTCGATCGCCGGGTTGGTGACGACCGCGACCGTCTCCTTGAAGTAGTCGGCGAGGTTCTGGCGCTCCGGCGAGAGCGCCGCGAGCGGGCCGTCGTAGCCGAGCGAGCCAACCGGCTCGGAGCCGTTGGAGGCCATCTGCTGGACGAGTTTGACGTCGTCGCGCTGCCAGCCGAAGCCGGCCAGCACGCGGTCGGCGACCTTGACCGGCTCCTCGGGGCCGGCGTCGGAATAGCCCGGCACCTCCTCGCCCTCGAGCGGTCCACCGGTCTCCAGCGCGCGGTCGTAGGCAGCGGCTTCCTCGGCGCCGTTGCGGGCAAGCCAGCTCTCGCGGACGATGCGCAGCATCGCGTCGTGCGGGTGCAGCGACGCGCGGCGCGCCTCGCGGTCGATCGTCACCAGGGCCTTCTCGCCGGGGGCGAGCGGCTTCGGCTCGGCGGTCATCGCGCCGACCGGGACGACGCCGGGCTCGGAGCTGAAGACGAAGTCCTCGCCGGTCTCCACCTGCCAGAGCGGCCGCAGGCCGAGGGCGTCGGAGGAGAAGACGCACTCGTCGTGATGGCGGGAGATCAGCGCCACCGGGCCCTGGGCGAAGGGACCCATCGCCTGGTGCAGGTACATGTAGAAGCTGTGCAGATCCGCCGGCATGCGGCGGATCTCCTCGACGATCGGCGGAACGACCATCTCCATCGCCTCGGCGAGACTGAGGCCGTCGCGGTTGACCAGCGTGTTGATCGTGCGGTTGAGGTCCTGCGAGTCCGAGGAGCCCGGCCGGATCGGGACGCCGAGCATTTTCGCCTCCTGGCGCAGCTGGGCGATCGTGTTGATCTCGCCGTTGTGGCCGAGCACCGAGAACGGCTGGACGCGCTTGAAGGAGGGCCAGGTGTTGGTCGAGTAGCGGTTGTGGCCGAAGCAGCCGATCGTCTCGAAGCGCTCGTCGAGCAGGTCGGGGTAGTACGCGCCGAGGATCTTCGGAGCGCCCATCACCTTGTAGACGCAGGTGGTGGCCGAGAAGGACGGGACGTGGACGTCGAGCCGCTGCTCGAGCTCGATCAGCAGGTCGAAGAGGACCCGGTCGCGGCGGGTGGCGTCGGCGACGAGGCCGGCGATCTGCCAGAAGTGGGGCTCCTCCTCGCGCGCGGTCGGGCCGAGGGCCGAGGAGTCGACCGCGCCGATCCGCTCGGCGAGGATGCGGAAGCCGCCCTCGCGCAGCAGCTCGCGGGCGTCGTGCTGAATCCGCTCGAGGTCCTGGGAGCGCTCGATGAAGACGTGGGCTGCGGCGAAGGCGTCATCGAGGGTCAGCGAGGGGTCGTGGCCGCCGGCGCGCACCTCCTCGGCCCAGATCTTGCGCGGCAGGTCGAGCAGCAGCCCGCATCCGTCACCCTCGCCGTCGACGTTGCCGGCGCGGTGGAGCATCTTCTGCAGCGCCGGAATCGCCAGCTCGATCGGGTGGTGGCTCGGCGTCGCGTCCTTGCGCACCGAGGCGTAGATCGCGCAGGCGTCCTTGTCCTCGACGCTGGGTGGGGAGACGAGCGGCCGGTACGGGCGCTCTGGCGAGTAGCGGGCGACACTGCCCTCGCCGTGACGATCACGGGACTGGCTTTGAGACACGTTTTACCTCCCGGGTTCCGCGCCTTCTTCGAGCGGGCGCGCGACGGGTTGACGGTCCGAGAAGTATAGGGCGGCGAAAACGCCTATCGGCAAGAATTGCCGATTTCCTGCAAATAGCGCCGAATTTCGGCCTCAGCGGTTCCAGTCCGGTTCGGAGGCGTTCTTGGCGAGCACCCTGGGCTTGCCCCCCTTGTAGGGGATGCTGACGACCTTGTGTCCGGGCCCCGGTTCGAAGCCGCCGATGCTGCCGAGGACGAGCTTGCCGTCACGAGAGATCGCGGTGCCGACGAATCCCACCTCGCGTTCGCGGGTCAGCGCCCGTTCGGCGCCGGTCTTCGGGTTGACGGTGACCGCGTAGGTCGTGTCCTGGCCGCCGAACTCGGTGAGCAGCTGCTTGCCGCTGTTCGACCAGGCGGTCGGCGTCAGGCCCTGGACGAGGGGGTTGACCTTGGTGTGCGTCAAGCGCCGCACGCCGTCGCCGCCCGGATCCATCAGGTAGAGGTCGTTCTTGGGGCCGTACTTGCGCCGCTTTTCGCCGAGGTGCTTGACGAAGACGATCGTTTCGTTGGGCCCCCAGAGCGGCCTCGAGGAACGGTGGTCGGTGGTCAGGCGTTCCGGATGCGGCGCCTGCACGAAGACCTGACCCGGTTCGGGTATGACGTAGCGGTAGAGGTCGCCCTTGAAGCCGAATTCCTGGTTGGAGCGCCCGAAGACCAGCTGGCCGCCGCCCGGCGAAAAGCTGACGCCGTTGAAGTATCCGCTGGCGACCGTTTCCCGGGCGCCGCCGGCCACCTCGATCAGGGTGAGGTGCTGCTTGCCGATGTCCGGCCCGAGCAGCACGGCAACCGCGGCCGAGTCCGGTGACCAGGCGAAGACGAACGGCGCCTCCCAGTTCTTCGCCAGCGGCGCCGCCGGGCCGCCGCCAGTCGGCGCGACCATCAGCTTGGCCGGCTTCCTGCCCGAGCCGAAGCGGTAGAAGGCGACCGTCTGCCCGTCCGGCGAGACCCGCGGGTTGGAGCCGGCCCCTACCTTGCGCGCCCCCGACCCGTCGTTCTTCGCCACGTAGACGACGGGGTGCAGCGGGTTGCGAGTGAAGGCGAGCGTCGCCTGCGCCGCGGCGGGAACCGCCAGGACCGCGACCCCGAGCAGCACGATCGCCATGCCGAGTCGCCTGGTCATCTCAGGCCCACGACATCGGCTCGTAGCCGCCCTCGGGTTGAACGCCGACCAGCATCGCGGTGACCTTGGCGTCGGAGCGGTTGAGGATCGTGCGGCTGGCGGGAGGCTCGATCGAGGCGAAGGTGCCGGCGGGCGCCGGATGGTCCTCGCCCTCGATCCTCAGAACCGCCTCGCCTTCGAGGATCGCGTAGAGCTCAACCTGGCCGCTACGGGCCTCGTCGTGCTCGGGAATCTGGCCGCCCGGCTCAATTTCGACCAGGTTGAAGCCAAAAGCCGACGTCCCCAGCGCCTTGCGCGCCAGCCGCCAGGTCGAGTCCCCCGACCCCTCCATCGACTCGAACTCGTCCCGGTGCTTGATCGTGTAACCGGCCACTGCCACCGACCATACCCTCAAGACGACCGAACCGCATCGACTTTTCCTCCCAGCAGGTAGAGAAGTTGATGCAGTTCGGCCGGTGGACGGCTACAGCTCGGGGACGTCGGCGCCGTGGGGGCTGAAGGGGAGGCGGCGGACTTCCGCCCAGCCGGCGCAGCGGGATTCGAGGGCCTCGGCGACCTTGCCGGCGTCCTGCCAGGTGGTCCAGACGAGGACGGTCGGGCCGGCGCCGGAGATCGTCGCGCCCAAGGCGCCGAGATCGCGGGCCGAGTCGACGAGCTCCATCGAGCGGGGATAAAGGTCGCGGCGGCGCTCTTGGTGGATGCGGTCGGCGAGACCCGCGGCAATGAGGTCGAGGTCCGCGCGCTGCAGGCCAAGGACCAGGCGGGCGGCCGCGGAGACGTTCGCGATCGCGTCGGTGAGCGGCAGCTCAACCGGGATCGCCTCGCGGGCGCTCTCGGTCGAGACCTCCTCCCCGGGAATCACGGCGATGCCCTCGAGGCCGCTCGGCGGGTCGAAACGCGCGGCGGTCGGCCCTTCGCCCTTCCCCGCGCCACAGATCACAAAGCCGCCGTAGATAGCCGCGGCGACGTTGTCCGGATGTCCCTCGATCTCGGTAGCACACGCCAGGAAGTCCTCCTTCGAAAGACCCAGCTCGAAGAGGTGGTCGACGGCGTAGAGGCCTGCGACGATCGCCGCCGCGCTGGAACCGAGTCCCCGCGCCAGGGGAATCTCGCTCTTCAGCCGGAAGGCGATGCCGTCCGCCGGACGCAGCGCCTCGAAAGCCCGCACGATCAGGTTGTCGCGCCCGGTCGGCACATCCAGCCCGCCGGGGTCGAACGAGAAGTCGCCTGCCTCCTCGACCTCCAGCTCGAGGAAGAGCGAGACCGCGGCGGCGAGCACGTCATACCCCGGCCCAAGGTTGGCCGAGGAGGCGGGAACGCGGACGAGCCTCCGTCGCGAGGTCATCGCTACGAGCCCCAGTACCAGCCGGCATTGAGATCCGTACCCACCCGTGCCCCTAGTCGAACACAGCCCGCTCGACGGCGCTCAGGTCGTTCTCGCAGTTGATCACCGCGGGGGCCTTGGAGAGGGCTGTGTCGGGGTCCTTGAGGCCGTGGCCGGTGAGCACGCAGACGACCGACTTGGGCGGGTCGCCTTCTACGACCGGCATGCCGTGGGCCAGAAGGCCGGCGACCGAGGCGGCGGAGGCGGGCTCGCAGAATACGCCGACCGTGTCGGCAAGCCAGCGGTAGGCGTCGAGGATCTGCTCGTCGGAGACGGCGGCGACGCGGCCGCGGGCGCCGGTGAAGGCGTCCATCGCCTCCTCCCAGCGGGCCGGGTTGCCGATCCGGATCGCCGAGGCGACCGTCTCGGGGTTGGCGACCGGCTCGCCGCGCACCAGCGGCGCGGCGCCCTCGGCCTGGAACCCGTAGAGCACCGGCGCGACGCCGAGCTCCTGGAACCCCCGCCAGTAGGCAGTCACGTTGCCTGCGTTGCCGACCGGGATCGCCAGCGCCCCCGGGGCCTCGCCCAGCTCCTCGACGACCTCGAACGCGGCGGTCTTCTGGCCTTCGATGCGGTAGGGATTGACCGAGTTGACCAGTTCGATCGGGTGCTTCGCGGCGAGCTCGCGGACGATCCGCAACGCGTCGTCGAAGTTCCCCCTCAGGGCGACGACGCGGGCGCCGTGCATCAGCGCCTGGGCGAGCTTGCCGATCGCGATCTTGCCCTCGGGGACGATCACCGCGCCGCGCAGCCCGGCGCGGGCCGCGTAAGCGGCGCAGCTGGCCGCCGTGTTGCCGGTGGAGGCGCAGATCACCGCCTCGGCCCCGCTTGCCTTGGCGTGCGAGACGGCGACGGTCATGCCGCGGTCCTTGAAGCTGCCGGTCGGGTTGAGGCCCTCGAACTTGAGGTAGGCCGGCACCCCGATCCGTTCGGAGAGCACCCGTGACTCGATCAGCGGGGTCGAGCCCTCGTTGAGCGTGACGATCGAATCTTCCAGCCCGAGCGGCAGCCGGTCCCTGTAGCGCTCGATCAGCGGCGCCGGGCTCAAACGAACTCCTCTTCGATCACGCGGATCGCACGCGGCGGGGCGCGCAGCACGTCGAGCACGTCGATCGCCTCCAGCGCCGCCGAGAAGCGCGACTCCAGGCACTCGTGCAGGACCATCACCAGGCGGGCGTCCTCGCCGGTCCCCTGCTGGACGACGCTCTTCACCGAGACGTCGTGATCGCCGAGCACGGTCGCCACCTGGGCGAGCACGCCGGGAAGGTCCGCCACCGCCAGGTGCAGGTAGAAGGAGGAGGCGACGTCGGTGACGATCGGCAGCCGCTCGCGGGCTTCGTGCACGGGCGCGTCGCCGCTGAGGATCGAGACCACGTCGCCGAGCACCGCTGAGGCCGTCTGCACGCCGCCGGCGCCGGGCCCGGACATCGTCACCTCGGTGATCTCCGGCGCCTCGACCATCACCGCGTTGAACGGGCCTCCGACGGGCGCCAGCGGGTGGCCGCCGTAGAGGAAGCAGGGGAAGACGCGGACGCTGACGCCGCCCTCGCGGCGTTCGGCGACGCCGAGCAGCTTCAGCGAGAGGCCGAGCTCGCGCGCGTAGGCGATGTCGTCGGGCTCGATCCGCTCGATGCCCTCAAAGGAGACCTCGTCGAGGGTGACCGGCGTGTGGAAGGCGAGCCGCGCGAGAACCGCCATCTTCGCCGCCGCGTCGGCGCCGTTGACGTCGTCGGTCGGGTCGGCCTCGGCGTAGCCGAGCTCCTGGGCGCGCGCGAGAACCTCCTCGAAGGGGGCGCCGCTGGCCGCCATCTCGGTGAGGATGAAGTTCGTGGTGCCGTTGACGATGCCGAAGACCTTGGCGATCTCGGTGACCCCGAAGCTCTCCTGGATCACCCGCACGATCGGGATCACCCCGGCGACGGCGGCCTCGAAGCGCAGCTGCACGCCCGCCTCCCGGGCGATGTCGAAGAGCTCCTCACCGTGCTGGGCGAGCAGTTGCTTGTTGGCGGTGACCACCGGACGGCCGGCGCGCAGCGCCCGGGCGACGTAGTCGCGCGCCGGGTCGGTGCCGCCGATCAGCTCGACGATCAGGTTCGAGCGCTCGAGGATCGGCTCGAACTCGCCTTCGTCCCTGGTGAGGACCCCGGCGATCTCCGGTCGCCGGCCGGTCGCCGCCTCGACCGCGCCGGCGCGCGCCTCGACAAGCTTGGCGAAGGCGCCGCCGACCGTGCCGCGGCCAAGCAGCCCGATGCGAAGCGGCTCAGCCATCCAGATCGCGGGAGGTGAGGTCCTCGTAGGTCTCGCGCCGCACCACGGCACGCGCGTCCCCGCCGCGGCAGAAGACCACCGGCGGCCGCGGCACGCCGTTGTAGTTGCTGGCCATCGCGTACCCGTAGGCGCCGGTCGCCGGGGTGACCAGCACGTCGCCGACGGCGGGGTCGGCGAGCAGCGCCTCGCGGACGACGATGTCGCCGGACTCGCAGTGCATGCCGGCGATCGTCGCCGGGCTTTCGGCGCGGGCAGCGGCGCGGTCGGCGATCAGGGCCTCGTAGCGCGAGCCGTAGAGCATCGGCCGCAGGTTGTCGGACATGCCGCCGTCGACGGCGACGTAGGTGCGGATGCCGGGGATCTCCTTGACCGTGCCGACGCGGTAGGCGGTGATCCCGGCGTTGCCGACCAACGAGCGGCCCGGCTCGATCAGAATGCGCGCGTCCTCGCCGAAGACCTCGGCGACGCCGCGCACCTTGACGTCGACGTAGGAGTCGATCGAGGGGGGCTCGTCGTCTGCGGTGTAGGCGATACCGAGGCCGCCACCGACGTTGACCACCTCGCACCACTCGCCGGCCAGATCGCCGAGCGCGCGGATCGCCAGCGTGTAGGACTCGAGCTCGAAGATCTGCGAGCCGATGTGGGCGTGCAGCCCCTTCAGCTCGAGCACGTCGGAGCCCAGGACCCGCTCGATCGCGCGCGCGGCGAGGCCGTCCTCCAGCCCGAAGCCGAACTTCGAGTCGAGCTGGCCGGTCTGCACGTAGTCGTGGGTCGAGGGCTTGATCCCGGGAGTGACACGGATCAGCACCGGCCGAGGCGAGTCGAGCAGCCGCTCGCAGCGCTCGATCTCGTCGAAGGAGTCGAGGATCAGGTGGCCGACGCCGGAGCGGGCGGCGAAGAGGATTTCCTCCTCGCTCTTGTTGTTGCCGTGCATGTGGATGCGCGCCGGGTCGAAGCCCGCGCGCAGGGCCATGTGCAGCTCGCCGCCGGAGGCGACGTCGACCGAGAGCCCCTCCTCGGCGAAGAGCCGGTAGGCGGCCGTGCAGGGCAGCGACTTGCTGGCGAAGAGCACCTCGAAGCGGTCGGTGCGCCGCTCGAAGGCCTCGCTGTAGGCGCGGGCGCGGGCGCGCAGGTCGTCCTCGGCGTAGACGTAGGCGGGTGTGCCGAACTCCTCGGCCAACTCGACGACATCGCATCCGCCGACCTCGAGATGCCCTCGCTCGTTTACCCGGCTGCCCGCCGGGTAGACGGCGGAACCGGAGATCGGGTCCGCGACCGCGCCCGCTGCGATGTGATCCGCCTCCGCAGACATAGGCGGGCATTGTGACGGTTGAGAGCCGAGCCGCGGCTAGCGGTTGCCGTCGCGCAGGCCTTTGACCGCTTCGACGGTTTCGTCGACCGTTTTTCCGACGGTCGATTCCGGCCCGGCGACGCCACTGACGGTTTCTTCGACGGCCTCGGTGGCGCCGGCTTCGCCGAGCGTCCCGCCGGTCGCTTCGTCGACGCCTTTGACCGTTTCGTTGACCGCGCCGGTCACTGCGCCGGAGGTCGATCCCGACGAGCCGCCGGCGGCGCGCGTCCCCGAGCCGCCCTGCGAGCCGGCGCCGCTGCCCGCGCCTCCGTTCGACCCGGATGCCGGGCTCGACGCGGGCGAGGAGGCCGGAGATGGCCGGGCCCCACCGCCGCTGCCGCCGCCGGCCGACGTCGGTGCTTCGGCGACGGGGTTGCCGGTGGGGGGCGAAGGGGCAGCGCCGAGGCCGGCGCTGCCGGAGTTGCGGCCGTGGGCGCCCGCTCCGGGGCCGGCGCCTCGGCGCGTCGCGGCCGCGCCCGTCGCGCCGGCCGCCCGCGCGCCGGCAGTGGGCTGAGCCGCGCCGCCGCCGGCCGCATGCCCATCCGAGACCGAGCTGCTGTCGCCGCCGCCGAGCCCGGCCAGGGGCCAGTCGCGCAGCGCCTGGAACGAGACGATGACGACGAAGGCGACCACCGCCGCGCCCACGAGCGCAGTGCCTGAGAGCGCGCCCGTCATATAGGCGTGCGCCTGCCTGATCACCCCTCAAGGGTCTCAGACCGACCCTTGCAATACATACCGAAAACTAAGTAAATTAGACCAATCTCAGGGCGCTGGGCCTAGAGATACGCCATTGGATCGGTCACTTCGCCGTCGATCCGGACCTCGAAGTGGACGTGCGGACCGAAGCAGTAGCCGGTGCAGTCGCTGTAGCCGATCACCTGGCCCTGGGAGACCTGCTGGCCCGCTGAAACGGCGAAGGACTCCTGGTGGGCGTAGCAGGTGGAGAGCCCGCCGCCGTGGTCGATGCAGGTGTAGTTGCCGTATCCCCCACTGCTCGACTCGGGCTCGGTGAAGATCACCGTGCCGGCCGCGGCGGCGCGGATCGGCGTCCCGCTGGGCACGGCGATGTCGATGCCTGGGTGGTACTCGTAGCTGCCGTTGATCGTGCGCGGGCCGAAGCCGGACACGACCGGCCCGTCGACCGGCCAGATCAGGCCGCTGCCGTTGCCGGAGCGGATTGGGCCGAGCGGCAGCGGCGCCGAGCCGTAGCCCGCCAGACGCGCGGCGATCTTCGCCTGGATCTTCGCCACCGAGCCGTCGAGCTCGCGTTCGTGACTGCGGATCTTGCGCAGCGCCGCGACCCGCTCGCCGCGGGCTGCGACCAGCTGGGACTGGCGCTGCTGGATCGCGGTGCGGGCGCTTGCCAGCGCCCGCTCTTCGGCGGCGACGGCGTCGCGGGCGGCCCTGATCCGGTTGCGAGCGGCGCGCAGGCGCAGGACGGTGCTCCGCACTTCGTCTCGCAGGTCGCGCACCCGGCCGACGATCGCTTCGTCGTTGCCGCGGATGCGGTTGAAGTATTCGGTGCGCTCGACCAGATCGTCGTAACCGTTGGCGCCGACGATCACGCTGAGCACGTCGGGGGTGCCAGTCTCGTAGATCGCGACCAGCCGGTCGCGCAGCGCCACCAGCGCCCGCTTCAGGTGGGATCGCGCGCTGACCAGTTGCCGCGTCGCAACCCCAAGCACAGCTTCCGACCGATCAAGCTTCGCCTGCTGCGCATCAAGCCGAACCCGCACAGCGGCCTCCCGGTTTCGGAGACCCGCAACCTGCTTCGTCAGACCTTCGATGTGGTCGTTGTAGCGAGAGATCGTCGTGGTCAGCACCCCACTCCGTTCACGCGCATGGGTGAGCTTCGCTTCCTTGGTCTGAAGCTGAGCTTCCAAATCCTTGGCGGGCGCCGCGGCACCCACCGCAAGCAGCGCGACGACAGCCGCCACGACGGCGACCAAAGCCGCCGCGACAGGGCGAGCAATAAGCATGGCCGAAAAGGCTAGCCAAGCTCATTTCCAGCTCCATCGTGATGGCTCGGAGCTGCAACCCCCGTTGCGTAGCCGCGGGGATCCCCTCCTGGGAACTTGTGAGCCGGCCCCCGAACACGCGCCCAGACAGCGTGCGGTCGGCGGGTTCCCAGGAGGGGATACCCGCGGCTACGCCGCGACCGGCTCCGGCTTAGCCGCCACCGCTTCGTCGGCGACTTCGGCCGCGTAGCCCAACCGCTCGGCGTATTCGGCCGCCTGCATCCGCGAGATGACCATCCGCTGGATCTCCGCCGTGCCCTCGAACAGCTGGTAGATCTTGGCGTCGCGGAACCACTTCTCCAGCGGGCAGTCGGTGCTCCAGGCGTAGGGGCCGACCAGGTCCATCAGGGTGGTCGTCGCCCACATCGTCACGTCGCCGGCCTTGAGCTTCGACATCGAGCCCTGGCCGCCGCGCATCGGGATGCCGCTGCGGCCCATCCAGGAAGCGCGCTGGACCAGCAGGCGGGCAGCTTCGATCTCGGTGGCGACGTCGGCGAGGACCTGCTGGATGCGCTGCTCCTTGAGCACCGGGCGCCCCTCGAAGCTCTGGCCGTCGAGGTGCTCGAGGGTCCACTCGTAGGCGGCCTGGGCGATGCCGAGCGCCGAGGCGCCGACCAGCGGCCGGGTCATCTCGAAGGTCGCCAGCGCGTCGGCGCCGCGCGACTTCTTGCCTTCGCGACCGCGCTGCAGCTTGCGCTCGAGCTTCTCCTCGCCGCCGAGCAGGTTCTCGGCCGGGATGCGGCATTCGTCGAGGATGATCTCGGCGGTGTGCGAGGCGCGGATGCCGAGCTTCGACTCCTTCTTGCCCTGGCTCAGCCCCGGGGTGTCCTTGCCGACCACAAACGAGGCCTGGCCGCGAGTGCCGAGCGCTGGGTCGACGGTGGCGACGACGACGTGTACGTCGGCGATGCCGCCGTTGGTGATGAAGACCTTGGTGCCGTTGAGGACCCACTCGTCGCCGTCGCGCTTGGCGGTCGTCTTGAGGCTCTTGACGTCGGAGCCGGCCTGCGGCTCGGTGACCGCGTAGGCGCCGAGCTTGACGTCCTCGCCCGAGCCGAAGCACTCGGGGACCCACTGGGCGATCTGCTCGGGCGTGCCGGATGAGGCGATGCCGGCGGCGGCGAGGCCCGAGCCGGAGATCGCCAGGGCGATGCCGGCGCAGCCCCAGTGGAACTCCTCCGCCGAGATCACCTGCATCTGGCCCTGCGCGTCGCCGGCCGAGCGCTGGATCGCCTCGAGCGTGCCGAAGCCGTGACGGCGCGCCTCCTTGATCACCTCCCAGGGGGTGCTCTCCTCTTCGTCGTGCTTGCGAGCAGCGGGGCGGATCACATCGCGGGCGAAGGTCCGGCAGCGCTCCTTGTACTCCAGCTGCTCGTCGTTGAGTGCGAAGTCCATGCGGTCTCTCCTGGCTCGGGTGCGGCGTTGGGGCGGTTGATTGACTGGTCAGTCAACCAGTTCCCAAGATCCTAGCTGACCAGCCAGTCAAGGCGCCCGTGGCGCGGCGCATCTCGGCGTCCTCGGTCGCTCGCGTGCGGAGCACGCCGCGCTCCCTGCGTCCTCGAGCTGCTTGGCCACGGGCGCCTTGATCCAGCCCGGAAATGAGAAACGTCTAGCGTTCGCCGCTGTGGCCCTTCAAAGGCAACCGATCAACGCAGATGTACAGCCTTCGAGACCTGACAAGCCGCGGCGAAAAGTCCCGGCGGCGCTGAAGGCGATTGTCGGGCTTGTGATCGTGGCGGTCGTCTTCCTGGTCGCGGCGGTTCTCGGGGGCGGCGGCTCCAGCGAGCACTCGAGCGGACCGGTGCCTGCGCCAGCGACTGGCGCCAAGGCGCCCGAAGAAAAGGAAACGCCCGCCGCGGCCGCGGCGGAAGAGCTCGGCTACCCGTCGTTCGCCACCAACAACACCACGCGCGTGGGCGGCTCGGATCCGGCGAGCATGGCGGCCGCGGTGGCCCTGGCGGTCTACCCGTCGGCGACTGCCGCGCAGCGCCCTGTGGTGGTGACGTTGGTCGACGAAGGCGAATGGCAGGCGGCGGTCGCCGCGGCGGTGCTGATGGCGACGCCGGTGCGCGCGCCGCTGCTCGTCTCCAGCGGCGGGGACCTTCCCGATGCGACCTCCCAAGCGCTGCAAGCGCTCGACCCTCAGGGCAATACGGCGACGGACAAGCTGCAGGCGTTCGCGATCGGCGCGGGCGCGGCCCCCGACGGGATGCGAACGACGAAGGCGAAGGGAGGAAGCCCGGCGGCGCTCGCGGTCGCGATCGAGGCGCTGCGCAACAAATTCGTCGGCGGCTCGCCCCGACACATCGTCCTCGCCTCCGAAGAACAGCCCGGGTTCGCGCTGCCGGCTGCAGCCTGGGCGGCTCGCTCAGGCGACCCGGTCCTCTTCACCGGTCGCGACAAGCTGCCCAGGGAGACGGTGGGCGCGCTCTCCGAAGACCCCAAGACGCCCGTCTACGTGCTCGGCCCCAGCACGGCGATCTCCTCCGGCGTGGTCCGCGAAGTCGCAAAGATCGGCAACCCCGTGCGGCGCGTCTCCGGCGAGGACCCGGTCGCCAACGCGATCGCCTTCGCCCGCTACTCGAGCGGCGCCTTCGGCTGGAACGTCAACGACCCCGGCCACGGCTTCGTCGTCGCCCGCGACGAGGCGCCGCTCGACGCGGCGGTCGCGGCGCCGCTCTCAGCTTCCGGCACCTGGGGGCCGCTGCTGCTGAGCGACAGCGCCGATACGCTGCCCAAGGCGCTGCGCGAATACCTGCTCGACGTCAAGCCGGGCTACACGACGGACCCGACCCGCGCCTTTTACAACCACGTTTGGATCATCGGAGACCAGGAAGCGATCGACGTGAAGCAGCAGGCCCAAATCGACCAACTGGCGGAACTGGCCAAGATCGGAGGAGGCGAATGAGCGAAGCAGAGACCCCCGACCTGCTCGGCGGCGGCCACCGGGTGACGGCCGAGGACATCCGCGCGCTTGCCGGCGCCTCCACCCCCCACTTCGCGCTCCAGGTCCGCAACCGGATCCGCCGCCTGATCGAGCCGCTTGCCGCCGACGACCCGGCGCGCCGCGAAGGCGAGCGCAAGATCGCCGAGCTGGAGGATCTCGCCGAGCACAGCGGCGACCCACGCGGCACGATGGGCATCGCCCACCATGGCTGACGCGCCGCACGGCTTCAAGGAGGGCGACAAGGTCTGGGTCGAGGACGGCGAAGGCCGCCGCCACCCCGGAATCTTCGTCGCCGACAACGAGAGCTCCGGCTGGTTCGGCGGCGGCCCCAGCGCCTACGTGGTCCACCCCGAGGCCCAGCAGGCCGAGGTCGTCTCTGCGTTTCGCATCACGCCCAGGGACGAGTAGCTCCTTCAAGGGAGGGGTCTGGTCAGTCTCCAGTCGAATTGATGTCGCACGCGCGCTTCGCGCGCTTAGCTCCGGAGAAGGAGCCCGCCTCCGGCGGGCAACCATCGGATTGCATTTCCGCCGCTTCGCGACATTCGCCTGGAGACTGACCAGCCCCCTCCACGACACCTATTCAGCTACAAGCTTGCGGAATGCCCTGTGCATTTCGCAAGCTTGAAACAACGCCAAACCGCAGCCCAGCTCCGGGGCTGCCGCCCTTGGAAGGCCTTGTGCTTGTCAGGCGGATGCACCCACGCTCCGAGCCTCAGGCGCCTGGGCCGAAGGCCTCGATTATGCGGTTTTGGTACTCGCTCAACTCCTCGGGGGAGATGAAGTAGGTGGGTGGGGTTAGGAAGAGGCCGTCGGCTCGTTCGGCGGTTGCCTCTACGCGGGCGCGGACCTTGTCGAGGGGGCCAGCGGCGCAGTAGGCGTCGACCATCTCGTCGCTGATCGCGGCGGGGACGGCGGCGAGTTCGCCGCGGCGGAAGGCCTCGCCGGCAGCGACGGCGCACTCGGCGAAGCCGTGCAGCTCCCAGAGCGGCATGTAGGTCTTGACGGTGGCGTAGAAGGAGATCGTGCGGCGGGCCATGTCCACGGCGCGGGCCTCGTCGTCGTCGATCGCGCAGCAGACGGTCGGCAGGTAGTCGAATCTGGAGCGCTCGCGGCCGGAGCGGCGCAGGCCCTTCTCGAAGGAGGAGACGACGACCTCGTCGATCCAGCGCAGGCTCTGGATCGGGTGGCCGATCAGACCGTCGGCGACGTCGCCCGCCATCCGGCACATGCCTCCCTGGACGCCGGCGGTGTAGATCGGCACCGACTCGCGCGGCGCCGGGTGGGGGCGCACCCAGCCCTTGATGTCGATGTCGTAGTAGGAGCCCTCGTAGCGAATCGGCTCGCCCTTGCCCGCCCCCTGCATGATCAGCCGAGTCGCCTCGATCGCCTCGCGCAGGTGCGGCGCCGGCCTGCCGTAGGCGGCGTTGTGCCAGGTCTCGTTGAGCCGTTTGACCCCCGAGCCGAGGCCGAGGCGGAAACGCCCACCGGACATCTCGTCGATGTCGAGGGCGCTGACGGCGAGGATGAAGGGACTGCGGGTGAAGGCCCAGGCGATCCCGGTCGCCACCCCGATCTTCTCGGTCTTGCCGGCCAGGTAGGCCGCCTGGGTGACCGAGGAGCGGAACAGCTCCGGCGCCCAGACGCACTCGACCCCGGCCGCCTCGGCACGCCGCGTCTCTCCAACCAGATCCTCGACCGTAGTCCCGATCGCAGCAACCGAGATCCGCTCGAGCGCGCTCACGGGCGCCGCTTCCGGTGCGCCTTTTGTGGTCTATTCGCGGCAAAGGCGCACCGGAACCGCTGCGTCGCGTGCCTCAAGCGAGGACCGCGTCGGCGACTCGGTCGCGGTGCCACTTCGCGTCGCCGAACATCGCCGCGTTGGCCTTGCCGCGCTTGAGGAAGAAGTGCAGGTCGTGCTCCCAGGTGAAGCCGATCCCGCCGTGTACCTGAATCGAGGCGTCGGGGACCCGCCAGCCGGCGTCGGAGGCGTAGGCCTTGGCCATCGAGGCGGCGCGCGGCAGCGAGTCCGGCTCGGCGTCGGCCGCCCAAGCGGCCCCGTAGACGGCCGAGCGCGAGTTCTCGGTCTCGAGCAGCATCTGGGCGCAGCGGTGCGAGACCGCCTGGTAGGAGCCGATCGGGCGGCCGAACTGCTGGCGATCCTTGGCGTAGGAGACCGCCATCTCCATGGAGCGCTGGGCGATCCCGGTCGACTCGGCGGCGGCAGCGACGCAGATGCGGTGGAAGACGTCGAAGTAGTCCGGCCCGGCGGCGGGCAGCGAGTCCTCGGGCGCGATGCGGACACCGTCGAAGCGCACCGAGTAGAGGCGCCGGGTGAGGTCGATCGAGGTCGACGGAGCGATCACGATGCCGGGAGCCTCGCGCTCGACCACGTGCCGCCGTCCGTCGGCGGTCGCGACCAGCAGGATGTCAGCGACGGCGGCGTCCATGACCAGGACCTTTTCGCCGTCGAGCACGACGCCGTCGCCGTCCTCCCGAGCGACCATCGTGAACTCGCCGATCATCGCCGGAGTGCCGGCGTCCCAGAGCGCCGGCGCGCCGCGCAGGCCGCCCTCGGCCAGGGGGCGCAGGAAGCGCTCGCGCTGATCGTCAGAGCCGCAGAGCGCCAGCGCCAGGCCGACGACCGTGTTGGAGAGCAGCGGCGAGGGCGCCAGCGCGTAACCCATCTCCTCGAAGAGGACGGCAAGCTCGACGACGCCCAGACCCTGTCCGCCCCACTCCTCGGGCAGCGCCAGCCCGGGCCAGCCGAGCTCAGCCATCTCATTCCAGTCGGACTGCTCGAAGCCCGATTCGCTGCGGACCAGCTCGCGGATCCGCTCGCTCTTGTAGCGGGCGGCGAGGAAGTCGCGCGCGGTCGCCTTGATCGCCTGCTGCTCGTCGGTCAGGTCGAAGTACACGTCAGCGCATCTTCGGCAGGCCGAGCACCCGCTCGGCGATGATGTTCTTGAGGATGTCGGTGGTGCCGCCCTCGATCGAGTTGGCACGCGTGCGCAGGAAGCTGTACTGCCAGGCGCCACCGGCGATCGCGTGCTCGTCGCCGCGAGCGAGCGGCGCGTAGGCGCCCTCGATGTCGAGCGCCAGCTCGCTGATCCGCTGGTTGATGTCGGCCCACTGCCACTTGCCGAGCGAGCCCTCCGGCCCCGGAATGCCCGATTGCATCGTCTTCGTAAGGCCGCGGTAGGCGTTGAGCCGCATCGTCTCGGCCTCGATGTGGAGCTGGGCGAGGCGCTGGCGGAAGACCGGGTCCTCGGCGGCCGTGCCGCCGTTGACGCGCGTCCCGGCGGCCAGCTTGCCAAGCCGGCTGAGGCTGTTGGCGATCTGGGCGATCGCTCCGAAGGCAAGTCCGGCGCGCTCGTTCATCAGCGTCGTGATCGCCACCGACCAGCCGTTGCCGACACCGCCGACGACGTTCGCGTCGGGGATCCGCGCCTCCTCGATGAAGACCTCGTTGAACTCACCCTCGCCGGTGATCTGGACCAGCGGCTTGGCCTCCACGCCATCCTGCTCCATGTCCATCAGGAAGTAGGTGAGGCCCTTGTGCTTGGGCGCATCGGGGTCGGTGCGGGCGACGAGCATGCACCACTTGGCGTACTGGGCGAAGGTCGTCCAGACCTTCTGCCCGGTGACGACCCATTCGTCGCCATCCTTGACGGCGCGGGTCTTCAGCGAAGCGAGGTCGGAGCCAGACTCTGGCTCGGAGAAGCCCTGGCACCAGATCTCCTCTCCGGTGAGGATCGGCTCGAGATAGCGCGCCTTCTGCTCCTCGGTGCCGTGCGCGATGACCACCGGGCCACCCATCGCCAGGCCGAGCACGTTGGCCGGGCTGGGTGCCTCGAGCCGCGCCGCCTCGCCGACGAAGATCGCCTGCTCGATCAGGGTCGCGCCGCGGCCGCCGAACTCCTTCGGCCAGGAGATGCCGGCCCAGCCGGCGGCGTGCATCTTCAGCTGCCACTCGCGACGGAAGGCCATCACCTCCTCGAGGCCGCCGTCGGGCTCGGGGCCCGGATGGTTGGCTTCGATCCAGGCGCGGACCTCGTCGCGGAACTGCTGCTCGGACGGCGAGAGAGTCAGGTCCATCGGCCGCGGAGCATAGCGGCCGACTGGCCGCCCAGCCAGTCCTCAGCGACTGCCGCAGACTTCGAGGCCATATTCCTTGGCCAGCCGGCTGCCGATCCCGAAGATCGCTTCGCTGCTGTGCTTGACGGCCTTGGGATCGGTCTCGGCGACTTGGATTCCTTCTTCCCACGCGGTGACGATTTCTTCGATCCGCTCCTCGTCGCCGTCGGGGGCGCCGAGCGCGCGGATTTCCTTGATTTCCCATTCGAGGTTGGGGACCAGGACGCCGCCGATCAGGCCGTCGTAGTCCTCCTTGCTCGGATGTCGCAGGGCGATGATGCTTTTTTTGTTCTTGCGCAGGTAGTTCGCAAAGCCCTTCTGCAGCCGTTTGTTGCCCTTGGCGCAGATCGCGTCGGCCTTCTCGACGAAGGCCTCCTTGGAGAGCGAGCCCGTGGTCACGGTCGAATCGCTTCCGCTGCCACTGCCACCGCAGCCGGCAACGACGAGTGCCGCCGCCACGGCTGCCAGCGCGATCACCCCCCTGCCCATGCGAGCAAGTTATCGCGCCGTACCCATCGACGGCAAGTCGGGTGCCCGAATTGGCTCAGATGCGCTGGATCAGCGTGCCCGTGCCCAGGCCACCGCCGCAGCACATCGTCACCAGACCGATCTCCTTGTCGGTGCGCTCCATCTCGTGCAGCAGGGTGGTGATCAGGCGGGCGCCGGTCGAGCCAAGCGGGTGGCCGAGGGCGATCGCGCCGCCGTTGACGTTGACCCGGTCCATGTCGGGTTCGAGCTCGCGGCGCCAGGCGGCGACGACGGAGGCGAAGGCCTCGTTGATCTCGACCAGGTCGATGTCGTCCATCTGCATCCCGTTGCGCTCGAGCAGCTTGCGCGTCGCCGGGATCGGGCCGGTGAGCATGATCACCGGGTCGACGCCGACGGTGGTCTGGTCGAAGATCCGCGCCCGCGGCTTGAGCCCCAGCGCGTCGGCCTTCTCCCGCGTCATCAGCAGCACCGCGGCGGCGCCGTCGGAGACCTGCGAAGAGTTCCCGGCGGTGACCTTGCCGTCCTCCTTGAAGGCCGGCTTCAGTTCAGCCAGCTTCTGCAGCGAGGTGTCGGGACGGATGCCCTGATCGGTCGCGTAGGTGTCCCCGTTGACCTGGAAGGGGACGATCTCGCGGTCGAAGCGGCCCTCCTCGGTCGCCTTGGCGGCGAGCTGATGGGAGCGCAGGCCGATCTCGTCGAGCTCCGAGCGGGGAATCTCCCACTGGTCGGCGATCATCTCGGCCGAGATCCCCTGCGGGACGAGGTTGTAGCGCTCCATCAGCTCGGGCGAGAACGCCATCCCATGCTCCTGCATCACCGAGTAGTTGTCGGCGAAGGAGATGTGCCCCATGTGCTCGACCCCGCCGCCGATCGCGACGTCGTGCACGCCGGAGGCGATCAGCGCCGCGGCGAAGTTGACTGCCTGCTGGGCGGAGCCGCACTGGCGGTCGACCGTGGTGGCCGGCGTCTCGATCGGCAAGCCGGCCTCGAGCCAAGCGTTGCGGGCGATGTTGACGCCCTGCTCGCCGAACTGCTGCACGCAGCCGGCGACGACGTCCTCGACCTCGGAAGCGTCAATTCCCACCCGCTCGATCACCTCGGAGTACGCCTTGGCCAGCAGGTTCGAGGGATGAGTGTCCTTGTAGTAGCCCTTCTCCTCGTGGCCGCGCCCGACCGGCGTGCGCACCGCCTCGACGATGACGACTTCGCGACCGCCGAACTTTCCGTTTCCGTTCTCCGCCATCAGGGCCTCCAAGTCTCGATCTACACGCCTCCAACCAAGATACCTCACCGATTGACTGGTCAGTCAATCGGAGCGCGGCCTTGGCGGGCGTCGTATGCCGCTCTTCACTCAACTTTTTCGGTGTAGAGCTAAAAGGCTGGCGCCGCAAGCTCACGACGAAAAAGTACAAGCCGTTCAGAGGGGCACACGACGCCCGTTCACGCCCGCCTGATAGGAACCCGCCCAATGAACGCAAGCATGGGATATGAGAGTCCGGGAATCGCTGGGAGCGGAGCCATCGCCACGGGGTTGGCGGCTGTCTCCACGACCACAGCTGACACCATCCTTCTCGCACGAAGCGAGGCTTCGGCTTGGCGGGCGGAGGAGAAAGTGGTCGCTGCCTGCGCCAAGATCGACGGGGCGGAGCCCTCGCGGCTGCGGGTCACGACCGATCCGGCCGACCTCGCCGAGTGCGACGTGATCGTCGAGGCGATCATCGAGGAAGTCGAGCCCAAGGGCGAGCTGCTCTCCTCGATCGCCGAAGCCTGTCCCAAGGCGCAGCTGGCGACCACGACCTCGTCGCTGAGCGTCGCCGCGATCGCCAAGGCGGGCGGCGTCGAGGGCAGGCTCTTCGGTCTGCACGTCTTCAACCCCGTGCCACGCATGAAGCTGGTCGAGGTCTGCTTCCCGGACGGCACCGAGGGCGCCCGCGAGACGGCCCTCGCCTGGTGCGCGGCGCTCGGCAAGACCGCGGTGGAGGTCCCCGACCAAGCCGGCTTCGTCGTCAACCGCCTGCTCTTCCCCTACCTCTTCGAAGCCGTCCGCCTGATGGAGCGCACCGGCATGGAGGCCGCCGAGGTCGACACCTGCATGAAGCTCGGCGCCGGCCACCCGATGGGCCCCCTGGCGCTGCTCGACTTCGTCGGGCTCGACGTCTCCGAGGCGATCGGCGACGCCCTCTACGCCGACAACGGGGAGATCGCCAGCAAACCGCCCGGCCTCATCGTGGAGCTGGTCGGCGAGGGAAAGCTCGGACGAAAGTCCGGCGCGGGCTTCTACTCGTACGACTAAACCTTGCGGCCCGCGAGGTCCCAGATCACGTCAGCCGGAGAGATGCCCTGCTGGCGTGCCTGGGCCTCGATCTCCTCCCAGGGCAGCTCGGCTTCGGGCAGCTCGTCCCAGCGTGCCAGGTCGAGGGCTTCGACCGCTCCCCGAAGCGCTGGTCCGAGGTGCTCCTCGGCGCGCAGCAGGGCTCGCATAACCTCCAGCTGCTTGTCACTCAATCGCACAACCCACATGCGAC
Organism: uncultured Solirubrobacterales bacterium; assembly: GCA_963728365.1. GTDB lineage: Bacteria > Actinomycetota > Thermoleophilia > Solirubrobacterales > 70-9 > VRUE01. The sequence goes on along the minus strand of CAVSJI010000003.1, from coordinate 221,012 downwards.
ACCTCCAGGGTTCGGTGAACTGCGGGTTGCCGCAGGAAGCTAGGCGTCGTCGCGGACGGAACCGCTGATCCGGACCGCCTCGATCCGGTTCTCGCGCACCGACTCGACCCGAATCGTGTAGCCGTTGGCGACGATCGTGTCGCCGCGCTTGGGCAGCCGGCCGAGCTCGCCGAAGACGTAGCCGCCGACCGAGTTGTAGGCGTCGGTGTCGACCGGCAGGTCGATCCCGGCGTCGGAGAGGTCGCCGAGCGAGACGTGGCCGCGAACGAACCACTCGCCACCGGCCAGCCGGCGCAGGGCAGCGGCGCGCGGATCGGTCTCGTCCTCGATCTCCCCCACCACCTCCTCGAGGATGTCCTCGACCGTGACGATCCCCACTGTGCGCCCGTACTCGTCGACGATCACCGCCAGCGAGGTGCGCTGCACCTGCAGGTCGTGGAGCAGGTCGTCGAGCGGCCGGGTCTCGGGGACGATCACCGCGTCGCGCACCGCCGGCCCGATCTCCGCCCGCGGCCCGTCGCTCATGTAGAGGCGGGCGAGGCTGTTGTTGTGGACGATGCCCTTGACCCGGTCGGGGTTTTCGTCCTCGATCACGACCAGACGGGTGTGGCCAGAGGTCACGCAGCGGCGCAGGGCGGTCTCGACCGTCTCGGATGAGTCGACGGTGACCACCGCCGGGATCGGCGTCATCACCTCGCGCGCCTCCTGCTCGTGCAGGTGGAAGACGCCGCCCAGCATCCCGGCCTCGCCGGGGTCGAGCGTGCCGCCGAGCCGCGAGCTGTCGATGATCTGCTTGAGGTCCTCGGCCGTGTGCTTCTCTTCGATGTCGGTCGGGTCGACGCCGAAGAGGCGGACGATCGCGTTGGAGAGCGCGCTGAGCGCAATGATCACCGGGGCCGTCGCGACGCTGAACCAGTTGAGCGGCCGCGAGACCCGGCGCGCCGTCCGCTCGGCGTGGCTGATCGCCAGCATCTTCGGCACCTGCTCGCCGATGCTGATGTGGATCGCGGTGACCAGGGCGAAGGCGATCGCCACCGAGAGCGCCACGGCGACCTCGTGGGAGAGGCCGCCGAAAGCCGGTTCGAGCAGCTTCGCCAGCGAGGGCTCGCCGAGGAAACCGATTCCGATCGAGGCCATCGTCACGCCGATCTGACAGGCGGAAAGCGACTCGTCGATCTTGTCGAGCTGCTCCATCACCTCCTCGGCGCCACTCTCGCCTTCGGAGGCGAGCTGCTCGATCTTGCCGCGGCGACTGCGCACCAGGGCGAACTCGGCCGCGACGAAGAAGCCGTTGACGGCCACCAGCACGAGTAGCAAGACGAGCAGGAGCGCGCTCATCGTCTATATGGCCCGGTACTTCGGGGGAGGTCGTCGGCCATTCGGCCTAGGCAATATAGCCTTCTGAGCCGCGGTTCCGGGCAGCGGACGACCGATCAATGGCATATTGAGCGGTGATGCGCATCGCGAGCCTCGTTCCGTCGGCCACCGAGATGCTTTTCGCGCTCGGCCTCGACGACAGTGTCGTCGCGGTCACCCATGAGTGCGACCACCCGCCGCAGGCGCGCGACCTGCCCGACCTGACCCGCTCGGTGCTTCCCGCCGGGCTTGACGCGGCCGAAATCGACCGGGCCGTCAAGCTGCGGGTCGCCGAGGGGCAAGCGCTCTACGAGCTCGACGAGGAGTCGCTGGCCGAGCTGCGTCCCGACCTGATCGTCACCCAGGCGATCTGCGCCGTATGCGCGGTCTCCTTTGAGGACGTGCTCGAGGTCGCGGCGCGGCTGCCGAGCAAACCGCGGGTCCTGCAACAGGACCCGAGCACGCTCGCCGAGATGCTCGAGGACGTGATCCGCCTCGGCGAGGCGGCTGGAATCCCCGAACGCGCCCACGAGCTGCGCGGCGAGCTCGAAGGCCGGCTGGCGACGGTGCGCGCCGCGGTCGCCGGGGCCAGCCAGCCGCGGGTGATCGCGCTCGAGTGGCTCGACCCGCCCTACGTCGGCGGCCACTGGGTACCCGAGATGATCTCGATCGCCGGTGGCGAGGATGTCGCAGGGCCGCCCGGGTTGAAGTCACCGGAGGTCTCGTGGGGCGAGCTCTCGGGGCTCAGTCCCGACGTGGTCATCGCGATGCCCTGCGGCTGGTACGTCGACGGTTCGCGCACCCAGGCGCTGGAACACTGGTTCGAGATCGAGGATCTCGGGGCGCGCCAGGTCTTCGCCGTCGACGCCGCCTCGACCTTCTCGCGGCCCGGACCGCGCCTGATCGACGGAGTCGAGCTGCTCGGCCACATCCTCCATCCGGACCTGGTCGAGCCGCCCGGCAACCTCGGCTTCGCCGAGCTGCGCGCGCCCGCGCGCCGCCGCTGAGCGCTTCAGGCGACGGCCAGGGCCCCGGCAACCGAAAGCACGCCGACCGCGGTCATCGCGAGCAGCTCGGCCGGCAGGCGGTTGGGACCGAGCATCCCCCGATCTCCGGCGATGATCGCCAGCGCGCAGATCACGCCCGCGACGAGCCCGCCGAGGTGGCCGCCGAGACTGATGTCGGGGCTGCCGAAGCTGATCGCCAGGTTGAGCAGCAGAATCACGCCGATCGTGCCGGCGACCGCATCGACCCCACGGCCGCGAGCGATCACGAAGGTGGCGCCGAAGAGGCCGAAGATCGCGCCGGAGGCGCCGATCGTCAGCGCGTCGGGGTTGAGCAGCAGGGCGCCCAAGGCACCACCGAAGAGCGAGGCGAAGTAGAGGAAGACGAAGCGCACGGTGCCGATCCCCGGCTCGAGCAGGCGACCGAGGAAGTAGAGGGCGAACATGTTGAAGCCGATGTGGAGCAGGCTGACGTGCAGGAAGCCGCCGCCGAGCAGCCGGTACCACTCGCCTTCGGCGACCGAGGGGCCGAAGAGGCCGAATTCCCGCACGACGGAGGAGTTGGCGACGCCAAAGCCACCGCTGGCGCCGGCCACCTCGCCGAGGAAGGCGGCGGCGTTGAGCGCGATCAGGATGAAGGTCGCCGGCGCACTGGCGAAAAGGCCCGCCTCGCCGACACCGCGGGTGACGCGGGTGCGCTGGCGGGCGCACTCGGGGCAGCGCATGCCGACCGGGGTCGGGGTCATGCAGTCGGGGCAGATCGGCCGTCCGCAGGCGGAGCAGGAAACGCCGGTCTCGCGGTCGGGATGGCGGTAGCAGGTCTGGGCCACGGGGATCAGCAGCCTACAATCGCCGCGATGGACGCCCCCAGCCCCGCCCGCCTCTACGCCTCGCTGGCCGGCGCGGCGCTGGTCGCCTTCGGCATCGTCGGCTTCTTCTACAGCGCCTCGTTCGGCTCGCCCGGCGAGGTCAAGGACGCGCTCGGCGTCTTCGCGGTCAACGGCTGGAGCAACGTCCTGCACGTGCTCGCCGGCGCACTCGGGCTCTACCTCGCCGGCTACGCTTCGCGAACCTATTCGCTCGGCCTGGGCGCCGCCTACATGGCGCTCGCCCTCTGGGGCTTCGCGTTGGGCAGCGGCAACGCGATCCTCGGGCTGGTGCCGGTCAACGGCGGGATCAACCTGCTGCACCTGGCGCTCGGAGCGCTCGGGGTCGCCGCCGCGCTCGCCACGCCGGCGCCGCGCAAGCGCGCCGCGGCTACGGCCTGATCCGGGCGGCCAGCGAGCGCAGGCCGCCCTTGGCCTGCTGGCGCCCACGGCGGCGTAGCTCGAGCGCCACCAGGGCGCCGGCCGCGGCGCCTCCAGCGCCCATGGCGACGACCGGCCGGACCCAGTTGCGCGGGTCGCGAAGCGCCCGCAGCTCGCTCTCGGAGAGCTCCTCAGCCCAGTCGGAGAGCTCCTCGGCGGCGGCCTGGGTGACCGCCGCGAGGGCGTCCTCGAAGCGGCCCGAAAGCCGCTCGGGGGGCTCGATCGGACGCAGCGCGTCGGAGAGCAGGTGCTCGACGTCCCAGGTGCTGCCGGTCAGTCGCTGGCTCGCCTCATTCATCGGCGCTCATCTCCTCCTGCAGCTGCTTGATCGCCCGGTGGATCAGCACCTTGGTCGCGCCGTCGCTGCGCCCCAGGGACCGGGCGATCTCGCGGTTGTCCATGCCCAGCGCGAAGCGCATGATCAGCGCCTCGCGGCGGTCGTCGGAGAGCCGGTCGAGGTGCGCCATCACCTGGCGCAGCTCCTCGCGCCCCTCGGCGATCGCCTCGGTGCCGTGCCGGGCGACTATCGGGTCGGCGGTCTCCAGCGAGGTCTGCGGCCGGCGCGAGCGGTCGCGGTAGTAGTTGGAGGTGAGGTTGTGGGCGATGCGGATCAGCCAGGGACGCAGCGGCCGCCCGTCTGACTCGCGCCGGGCGCGGTCGAAGTGCCGGTAGGCCTGCAGGAAGGCCTGCTCGGTGAGGTCCTCGGCGTCGTGCTGGTTGCCGACCCGGTAGTAGGCGTAGGAATAGACGTCGCGCAGGTGGGTCCGGTAGAGGTCTTCGAAGGCCCGGTCGAGCTCCGCCTTCGCCTCCGGATCGAGGCTCGCCGGCTCGACGTTCTCCGCTGCGCTCACGTCGCAAGCCTAGACGGCGGCCAGAACCCTTCCGGTGCGCCTTATCCCCGCATGGGGAGGAAAAGGCGCACCGGAAGCTCACGCCGCCTCCCTGGCCCGCTCGACCCGGCGCAGGCCGGCGACCCAGGCGTCGGCGTCGATCTCACCGCGAATCAGCGCCGCCAGCCCGCCGAGCGCATCGCTGCGACCCCCGGCGGCCGAAGTCGCCTTGGCGAGCAGCGGCACGGCGTCGAGGCCCTCCGAAGCCTGGCCGATCTGCGCCGGGATCTCGGCGGCGGGGGTGCCGCGGCCGAGCAGCTCCCCGGCGCGCCGGTTGCGCCCGCTGGGCGCCATCACGGTCGCGGTCAGGTCGCCGACCCCGGCCAGACCGGAGAAGGTGGCGAGGTCGGCACCGAGCCCGAGCGCGTGCTCGATGCACTCACTCCATACCTGGGCGGCGGCGATCCCGGCGGCGTTCTGACCGTGCGGCTCGGCGGCGGCCGCGGCGAGCGCGGCGGCGTTCTTGGCGGCGCCCGCCATCTCGACGCCGGTGACGTCGGGCGAGCGCTCGCAGACCAGCCCGGAGCGGTCGAAGACGCGGCCGAGCTGGTCGCGCAGGTCGCGGTCGGCGGAGCCGAGCACCAGCGCGGCGGAGCCGGAGACCGCCTCGCGCGCGTGGGCGGGCCCGCCGAGGCAGGCGATCGCCCGGGCGCGCACCCGCTCGCCGGCGTACTCGGCGGGCAGCTGGCCGAGCGGCGCGATCAGGCCCTTGGTGAGCAGCAGCAGCGCCGAGCGGTCGCCGACCCGGTCGGCGATCGAGCCGACCGCCTGCGGCAGCGAGCCCGAGGGGATCGCCAGGCAGACGAGGTCGAGGCCGGCCAGCTCCACCTCGGAGGCCTGCCGCACGCTGACCGAGTCGGGCAGGCGCACGCCCTCGAGGTAGCGCCGGTTCTCGCGCGCCTCCTCGATCTCCGTAGCCTGCGCGGCGCTGCGCGTGGCGAGCTGGACCTCGAGGCCGCCGCGGGCGAGCAGCACGGCGACGGCGGTCCCCCAGCTGCCGGCGCCGATCACCGCGGCGCGGCGCATCGGCGGCAAGCCCCCGAGGTCCTCCCACTGCAGCTCGACGTTGGGCCAGATCCGCGAGGTGACGTTGGTGGCGAGGCCGCGCGAGGGGTCGGCGGCGCGCGGGAAGGTCATCGCCTTGCCGAGCCGCACCTTGATCCGGTGCGGACGGATGCGCCAACCGCGGCGCACCTCTTCGGTGCCGAGCACCGCGGCCGGGATCACCGGGGCGCCGGTCTGCAGCGCCAGCCGGCCGACGCCACGCTTCGGATCGGCCAGCGAGCCGGTCCGGATGCGCGTGCCCTCGGGGAAGATGCAGACCGCACCGCGCCGCTCGACCACCTGGCGCGCGGTCTCCACCGAGTCCTCGTCGGACTCGCCGCGGCGGATCGGGAAGGCGCCGAGCCGCGAGAGAATCCATCCCTGCCAGCGTCGCTCGAAGAGCTCGACCTTGGCGACGTAGTTGAGCGGCCGCCGCCAGGGCAGCGCGCCGCCGATCACGAAGGGGTCGAGGAAGCTGCGATGGTTGGAGGCGACGATCAGGCCGCCCTTTACCCGGCCGTGGACACGGCCCATGCGGGTGTAGCGGAAGTAGGTCAGGAAGAGCGGGGTCAGGACGATGCGGGTCAGCAGGTAGAGCAGCGGGTTTACGCCGTGGCGGCGGGTGTACTCGTGGTACTGCGCTAGGCGGGCTGGGTCCATGCGCTGGTGGCTACACGGGTCAGGGACTGGGGTTACCGGGGGGGCGGGTCTCGGGGGACCCTCCCGGCTCAACTTTTTCGGTGGAGAGGGGTCAGGCTGGCGCCTTGGAGCTCACGACGAAAAAGTACAAGCCGCCGGGAGGGTCCCCCGACACCCGCCTACCAGGCCGTCCCTATTAGCGCTTCCAGGTCGGAGCGGGTGGGCGGCTCGGGGGCGAAGGAGAGCTCCGGGCGTTGGAGGATTGCCTCTATGGCTTGGGGGAGCTTGTCTGGGTCGCCGCCTTGGTCGGCGAGGCTCGGGGGATTGCCGCCCAGCGTGAGGATGCGGGCTTCGAGTTCGTGGGGGAGGGTTCCGAGGGCCTCGGCTAGGAGTGTGAGCTTCTCTGGGGCGCGGGGCACCATGAAGGCCAATGCTCTGGGGAGGATTGCTGCGTTTGTTGCTGCGTGGGGGGTGCCGCAGATTCGGACTAGGGATTGGCAGATCACGTGGTGGAGGGCGAACATCGCGGAGTCGATCGCGTAGCCGCAGAGGATCGAGCCGAGGGCGAGGGATTCTCGGTCGCGGGACGGCCGGTCTTCGTCGAGGGAAATCGCGATCAGCTCGGCGCCGCGCAGAGCGGTCATCTCGGAGACCGGGTTGGCGAAGGGGGTGTAGAGGGAGTCAGCGCCGTGGGCGAGGGCGTTCATCGAGCTGAGGCGCAGCTCGGGCTCGGGGGCGCTGGTCATCGCCTGCGGGTCGGCGATCACGAGACCGGGCCGCACCATTCCACGGGCACGTCCCTCGGCACCCGACGGGAGGCGGTGGATGCCGGTCATCTCGGCGCCCGACATCGTGGTCGGGATCGCCGCGACCTGGGCGCCGGTGACCGCTGCGACGGCCTTGGCCGTGTCGATCGCACGACCGCCGCCGAAGGCGACGAGGTTCGGGGCGTCGACCGAGTCGAGCGCGGCCGCAGCCGCGTCGGGAACGCTGCCGGGCGCCACCACGTGGATGGCTGACGCCGCATCCGCCAGGCCCGCGGCGCCCTCGAGGTGGCGCTGGGTCGAGAGCAGCTCGAAGGGCTCCATCCCGTTCTCGGCCAGCAACGTCGGAGCGTCCGCCACCCCGCCGGCGCGGAAGACGACGGCGCGACCGGCGTCGCGCCAGACGAAGGAGTCGCTCACCCGGCGGGGACGCTGCGTGGGTTGATCACCGGGCGCAGGTTGGGCTCGACCTCGGCGCGCAGGTGCTCGAAGTCGGGCGGCAGCGAGAGCTTCTCGCCGAGGTGCTCGAGCGGCTCGTCGACGGTGAAGCCCGGTCCCAGGGTGGCGATCTCGAAGAGCACACCACTCGGCTCGCGGAAGTAGATCGAGCGGAAGTAGAAGCGGTCGATCACCGGGGTCGGCTGGGCGCCGGCGGAGATCGCCCGCTCGCGCCACTGCTCGTGCTCGTCGATCGTCGAGGCCCAGGCGACGTGATGGACGCTGCCGGCGCCCTGGCGCGAGGGCTCGGCGGGCGGCTCGTCGTAGGCATAGAGGCCGCCGCGGCTCGAGCCGCGGGCCTCCCAGCCGACGTCCTCGGCCGGCGCGAACTCGAGCGCCTCGAGCAGGGCGCGGCTCGCGTCGGGCGCGCCGCTGTAGGCGCGAACCGCGTGGAAGCCGCGCAGCGCCAGCTCGGCCGGCACCTCCGGGTGGTCGGCGATCAGCGGCTCGTCGGCGACCTCGACCACGGCGAGCTCGTGCGCCAGTCCCTCGGGGTCGGCGAAGCGCAGCCCTCCCCCGGCCCGCTCGCCCTCGATCCCGGCGCCGCCGAGGCGCTGCTCCCAGAAATCGAGCGCCGCCGGGGAGGCAACGCGCCAGACGATCCGGTGCACGTCGCCGGCACCAGGCCGTCCCGGCGGCACGCCCGGGAACTCGAAGAAGGTCAGGTCGGAGCCGGCGCTGCCCTTCTCGTCGGCGAAGAAGAGGTGGTAGACGGTCGGGTTGTCCTGGTTGACCGTCTTCTTGACCAGCCGCAGGCCCATCGTCCCCGCGTAGAAGTCGACGTTGTCCTGGGCGTCGGCGGTGATCGCGGTGATGTGGTGAATTCCCTCCAGCTTCATTAGTTCACGTATACCATCCCGGCGATGAGCCGCGGACGCCGTCGCCTCGTGCGAGCCCTGATTGTCCTCGGCTCGCTGCTCGCCTTCCTCAGCGTCTTCGCGATCTGGGTCGAACGCCAGGCGCTCAACACGAATGACTGGGTCGACACCAGCGGCCGCCTGATCCAGAACCCGACGATCCGCGAAACGGTCGGCAACTATCTGGTCGACCAGCTCTACGAAAACGTCGACGTCGAAAAGGAACTGAGCGAACGACTCCCCGGCGAGACCAAGGAACTCGCTGGTCCGATCTCCGGCGTGGTTCGACAGGTCGCCGGGACCGGCGCCGACAAGGTGCTGGAAAGCTCGACCGCGCAGGAACTTTGGAAGAGCGCCAACCGGACCACGCACGAACAGCTGCTCGCCGTCCTCGAAGAAAAGGAAGGCACGGTCTCCACCGAAGAAGGCAAGGTCACGCTCAACCTCGGCGGGCTGGTCACCAACCTCGCCGACCAGATCGGGATCGGCTCGAACCTCGCCGAAAAGCTGCCCGAAGACGCGGCGCAGATCACGATCCTGCGCTCCGACCAGCTGAAGACGGCGCAGGACGTCGTCGTCGCGATCAAGGGCCTGGCGCTGGTCCTCTCGCTGCTCACCTTCCTCTGCTTCGGCCTGGCGATCTACCTCTCGCGCGAGGGGCGCTGGGTAACGGTGCTCTACTGCGGCGTCGGCCTGGTCGCGGCCGGCTTTGTCGTGATCGTCGCCCGCGAGGTGACGGGCGGCATCGTCGTCGGCCAGCTGGTCGAAGAAGACAGCGTCAAACCGGCGGCCGAAGCGGCCTGGTCGATCGGCACCTCGCTGATGACCAGCATCGCGACGACCGTGATCGTCGTCGGGGTGCTCTTCGGCGTCGCCGGCTGGCTCGCCTCGCCAACCGGCTCGGCCCGCTCGAGCCGCCGCGTACTCGCCCCGGCGCTGCGCGAGCACGCCGCTTACGTCTACGCCGCCCTGGCGATCGTCGTCGGCATCTACTTCCTCTCCGCCCCGACCCAGAACCTGCGCACCTTCCTCACCACCCTGGTGATCGCCGCCGGCGCCGCCTTCGGCATCCACGAGCTGCGCCGCCAGTCCGCCGAGGAATTCCCCGACGCCGCCTACGCCGACATCTTCGGCCGCACCCGCGATCGCGTGGTCGGCGCCGTCAAGGAGGCCAACATAGGAGAGCGCGCCTCCAAGCTCCGCCTCCCCGAGATGCGCAAGCCGGCAGGCGACGGCGACGCCGAGACCCCAACCGCCGTGCTCCCCGCCGACGAGGAGGAGACCCGCCTGGCCCGCCTCGAACGCCTCGCCAAGCTCCACGAGCAGGGCGTGCTGACAGACGAGGAGCTGGCGGCGGAGAAGGCTCGGGTCTTGGGCGGCTCAGAGTCGAAAACCTGAAGCCCGCCTCCGGACTCGAACCGGAAACATCTTCCTTACAAGGGAAGTGCTCTACCAATTGAGCTAGGCGGGCGCTAGCAACACACCAGGGAGCTTGACAAATCCCCGGCGATCCGACGTGCCCATCTGTTTCACGAAATCAGTTATGAGATTGTGCGGCGGCCGTGGATGCTCGATTTCGGTTTCTGGGGCCCGATGAGGGCGGCGTGCTGAGCGAGGCGATTGAGGCTGCTTATGGGGACAGCTATGACGCGCGCTGGGTCTATGACGCCGGGGAGGTTTCTCGGCGGCTGGCGGAGGGGAGCTATGTGGCTTGCGTGGCGGAGACGGTGGAGGGGGAGCTGCTTTGCCATGAGGGGATGAGCCTTGCTGCCGCTGGCGATGCGGTGGGGCATTCGGGGCAGGCGGTGACGATGCCGGCGGCGAGGGGGCAGCATCTGTTCACGCGGACCAAGCGGTTCCTGATGGACTGGGCTCGGGAGCGGGGGTTGGCGGGGATGTACAGCGAGGCGACCGCGGCGCATCCCTACAGCCAGCGGGCGAACGTCGAGCTGGGAGCGCATGAGACCGGGTTCCTGCTTGGCTGGATCCCGGCCTCGGTCGAGAACGACGCGGCGGGCGGGCGGCGGCGCGGCCGGCAGTCGGCGGCGCTCTTCTACGCGAAGCTCAACGACGGGCACGATCGGGCCGCCTACGTGCCCGAGCGACACCGGGAGATCGTTGGCCGCACGCTGGAGCTGTGCGAGCTGCGCGGCACGCTCGCCGAGCCGCCCACCGGCTTCCGGCTGGCCGAGCGAACCGAGCTGCACGTCGAGATCGACCGCTCCCACAACCTGGCGCTGCTCACCGTGCACGCGCCGGGGGGCGACCTCGAGCAGGTGGTCGCAGCGGAGCGCCACCACCTCTTCCACCGTGAGTGCCTCGACGCGATCTACCTCGACCTGCCGCTCGACACGCCGGCCACCGCCCTGGTGACCGACCACCTGGAGCGGCTTGGCGTCTCCTATGCGGGCGTCTTCCCCAACAGCCGCTGCGACGGGGACGTGCTGCGCATGCAGTCCCTGCACCGCGCCCGGATCAAGGCCGACGACGTCTCCGTCGCCTCCGATCACGGCCGCGAGCTGCTCGAGTACGTGCTGGGGGATCTGCCCGCTTAGAGCGCCTCTCGCGCGGCGAGGTGGGAGCCGACCTTGCGCTTGACCCGCTGCAGGGCGTTGTCGACCGTCTTCGTGTCGCACTCCAGGCGCTCTGCGGTCGCCTCGTAGGAGTGGCCGTCGAGGTAGAGGGAGAGGACGCGGCTCTCCAGGTCGGAGAGCACGCCGGATACGCCCGAGAGACAGGAGACGAGGCTGTCGAGCTCTTCAGAGGCGATCACCTGGTTGACGGGGTCGTGCACGGCCGGGCCAGGCAGGATCTCGTCGAGGGTCGTGTCCGAGTCGCCGGCGGCGGCCGGGGTCTGGCTGAAGGAGACGTACTGGTTGAGCGGCGTGTGCTTGTTGCGGGTCGCGGTCTTCACCGCGGTGATGATCTGGCGGGTGATGCAGAGCTCGGCGAAGTTGCGGAAGCTCGACTCGCGATCGGTGCGGTAGTCGCGAATCGCCTTGTAGAGGCCGAGCAGCCCTTCCTGGATCAGGTCGTCGGCCTCGCCGCCGAGCAGGAAGTAGGACGAGGCCTTGAGGCGGACGAAGCCGCGGTAGCGGCGGACGATCGCGTCGTAGGCGTCGGCCCTGCCGTCCTTGGCGAGAGCGACCAGATAATGGTCATCAAGCTCAAGTTGAGGGTTAGTCTCTGCCGGTCGAAGCGAGCCGTTGAGGCGGCCCGACGGAAGCTGCATTTCGTGCGTCGGTGAAGATAGAGCCACTGATCCTTCTCCTTGAGATGGAAGGGTCGTGGCGCCTTACCTCCCCTGGCGGCGCCCCTATGGACCAGGCGTTCCTCAGACTCAAGCTGAGGTTCACCCTTGTTGGCGCGTTAGTTTACGGCCGAACGGTGTTCTGTCAACCCCTTGCGGGGAATTTTCTGCAATCGCCGTTGCAGGTGCTACCGCTGGCGCACGGCCTCGAAGAGCAATGCGGTGGCCGCGGCGGAGACGTTGAGCGAGCCGACGCGGCCGCGCTGGGGCAGGGCGACGAGCCCGTCACAGGCCGACGCGACGCGCGGTCGCAGCCCCTTCCCCTCGCCACCGAGGACGACAGCCGTCGGGCCCTTCAGGTCGACTTCCCAGGGCGCCCGCTCAGCCTCGGCGTCCGCGCCCCAGATCCAGAAGCCGGCCTGCTTGGCCTCGCCGAGCCAGTCGGCGAGGTTGCGAACCCGGGCGACCCTCAGATGCTCGACCGCGCCCGCCGAGGCCTTGCAGGCCACCGCGGTCACCTCAGCGGCTCGCCGTTCGGGAATCACCAGCCCCGCCGCGCCCGCGGCCTCGGCCGACCGCGCCACGGCCCCGAGGTTGCGCGGGTCCTGAACCTGGTCGAGCGCCACGAGCAGCGCGTCCTCGATGCGCAAAAGCTCACCGGCGCCCACGTACGGAAACGGATCGACCTCTGCGACCACGCCCTGATGATCCGGCGACCCGCAGAGCCGCTCGAGCTCCCCAGCCGCCGTCTCCGGCGACCGCCAAACCCGCCGCACACGCCGACGGCCCCGTTCCGCCTCGGCAACCGGCCTCTTGCCGTAGATCAGCTGCGAAGCCATCAGGCCTTGGGAACGAGAGTCGCGCCGTCGGCCGAATCGCGGACGTCCCACCCAAGCTCAGCCAGCCGGTCGCGGATCTCATCCGCGCGCGCAAAGTCTTTCTCGGCCCGTGCCGCATCCCGTTCCCGAAGCAACCCCTCAACCTCATCGTCGGTCTCAGCTCCCTTGTCCGGCTGAGTAAGGGAGCTGAGCCCGACGAGCCCAAGCATCTCTCCCAGCGCGAGAATTCCTTCAGCCACCGGAACCTCGCCCCGATTCGCCTCCCCGACAAGCTCAAACACCTCGGCCATCGCCCGCGGAGTATTGAAGTCGTCCGCCAACGCACCGCGAAAGCTCTCGACACGAGCTGCCGCGGTGCCATCGGAGGAGTCGGGGGAGGGTCCGGCAGAGCCTCCCCGCTGTTGCTCTGCCGGACCCTCCCCCGACTCCTCCCGTGCAACCGGGTGCTCCCGGAAGAAGTTCCGCAACCGCTCGACCTGCGCCACGGCCTGCTCCATCTGCTCTGGCCCGAACGCCAGCGGCTGGCGGTAGTGCCCGGAGATCAAGTACGCCACCACGGCCTCGCGCCCGTAGCGGTCGAGCGCCTCGCTCAGCTGGAAGATGTTGCCCTCCGACTTCGACATCTTGGCCGCGTCGGTCTCGACCATGCCGTTGTGCATCCAGATCCGGGCGAAGGGCCGGCCGGCCGCCTCGGACTGGGCGATCTCGTTCTCGTGGTGAGGGAAGATCAGGTCCGAGCCGCCGCCGTGGATCGCGAATGACGCGCCCAGCTCCTGCTCGGCCATCACCGAGCACTCGATGTGCCAGGCGGGGCGTCCCATGCCCCAAGGCGACTCCCAGGCGGTGTCCTCACCGGACTTCTGCGCCTTCCAGAGGGCGAAGTCGACCGGGTCCTCCTTGAGCGACTCCGAGCCGGCCTCCTCGCCCTGGTCGAGATCCTCGGTGCGCCGGTTGGAGAGCTTGCCGTAGGCGCGGAAGCTCTTCACCCGGAAGTAGACGTCGCCACCGGACACATAGGCGTGGCCCGACTCGACCAGCTCGGCGATCAGCGCGACGATCCCCTCGACGGTCTCGGTCGCCAGCGGCTCCGCATCCGGCCTGCCCAGGCCCAGGCGGCCGGTGTCCTCGAAGTAGGCCTGCGTCATCCGCGCCGCGAATTTGGCCGATCCCTCCCCCGCCTCGCGGGCCGCGTCGTAGATCTTGTCGTTGATGTCGGTGACGTTGACGACGAGCTTCGTCGCGAAGCCCTCCGCCCGCAGGAAGCGGGCCAGCAGCGAGAAGACGACGAAGGGCCGCGCGTTGCCGATGTGGATGCGGCTGTAGACGGTCGGGCCGCAGGCGTAGATACCGACCTCCTGCTCGCGGTCGAGCGCGACCAGGTCACCGGTCAGCGTGTCGCGTATCCGCACCTCCCTCATCAGCGCGGATGCTAGAGGGGTCTAGAACGTCCGGTAGCCGGAGCCCGAGGAGGCGGTCTCCTGCCGGGACCAGGCGGGCGCCGTGTCGTCGGCCGCGGCGAGAACCTCGCGGCGGGCGCGTTTCGCCGTCGCCTCGATCTCGTCCTCGGCCGCCTGGCGGATGCGCTCCTCGCGCTGCTCGGCCTGCACGCGGATCCGCTCGGACTCGGTCTTCAGCGCCTCCTCGGCACGCGCCCTTGCCCGCTCGGTGGCCTGGCCTTCGACCTTCTCAACCAGCTGGCGCACGCGCTCCTCGGCCTCGCGGCGGACGTCGGCGGTGCCCTGCATGACGCGCTCCTCGATCTCGGCCTCGAGCCGCACAGCCATCTCATGCGCCTCCGCCGCTTTGGCCTCGGCTTCGGCGGCGCGCTGCTCGGCAGCGGCAACCCGCTGGTCGGCCTCGTGCTCGATCCGTTTCAGGGCCTCGCCGTGACGCTCCTCAGCCTCGCGCTCCGCCTCAGCCCGCGCCGCCCCGAGCTCCGCGTTGAACGCTTCGCGATCTCCCTGGGCGCGCCGCTGGGCCTGCTCGAAGGCGCGCTCGGCCCGATCGCGAGCCTGCTCGGCGCGCTTGACGAGCGCCTCGGCCTGCGTTCTCCGCTCACGCTCGGCAACGATCCGCTCGCGGCCCTCGTCGCCGATCTTGCGCAGCGTCTCGCGCGCCCGCTCCTTGACCTCGGCATGAACCCGCTCCGCCCGAGCCTTGGCGGCAGCAACGCGCTCCTCGCTGACCCGCACCCACTCAAGCGCCTGGGCAGCCGTCTCCCGCATCTCCTCGGTCGCTTCACCAACAGCGTGCAGGTGTCGCTCGGGCTCGCCCATGAAGCATGAACCTACTATCACCAGCGGCGGGGAGGCCACCTCCAAGCTTCAGAGAATGCCGCAATTAGCGGAGATGCCGTCGGGCCTCGGAGCCCGTCCGGGTAGGGGTGGAGCGTCTTGTACTTTTCGGTCGTGAGCTAGAGGCGCCAGCCCGCGGACGCCGCACCGAAAAAGTTAAGCGGAACCCCTACCCGGACGGGCTCCGCGTCTCGGCCGACCGCTCAGTCTCGCGCGCGTGCAGCTCTCGCTTGAGCACCTTCCCCGTCGCGTTGCGGGGAAGCTCCGCCAGAAACTCGATCTCACGCGGCGCCTTGTAGGCGGCGAGGTGGGCCTTGACGTGCGCCTTCAGGTCTTCCTCGGAGACCTCGACCTCGCCGGCGACGACGAAGGCCTTCAGCCGCTGGCCGAACGTCTCGTCCTCGACGCCGATCACCGCGACCTCGACCACGGACTCGTGGTCGGCGAGCAGGTCCTCGACCTCGCGCGGGAAGACGTTCTCACCGCCGGAGACGATCATCTCGTCGTCGCGGCCGTCGATGAAGAGCCGCCCGTCGGCGTCGAAGTGGCCGACGTCGCCGCTGCTCAGCAGGCCGTCGATCGCCTCCTTGCCGCCGCCTCCCGTGTAGCCCTCGAAGGACATCTCGTTGCCGACGAAGATCCGCCCCACCTCACCCGGGGCGACCTCTTGGCCGCTCTCGTCGAGCAGGCGGACGACCGTGCCGCGCGGCGGCTTGCCGGCGGTCCCGGGAGCCGCGCGCAGGTCCTCGGGGGTTGCGACGGTCGCGTAGGCGACCTCGGTCGAGCCGTAGAGGTTGTAGACGTTGTCGCCGAAGCGGTCCATCCAGGCGGTCGCCAGCTCGCCGGGCAGCGCCGATCCGGAACTCGAGGTGATCCGCAGCGAGGACACGTCGTAGCGATCGAGCACCTCGTCGGGCTGCTGGAGGATGCGCTGCAGCATCACCGGGACCACGGCCAGCACCTCGGCGCGGTGCTCCTGCACCGCGCGCAGGGTCCCCTCCTCGTCGAACTTGCGCCGCAGGACCATGGTCGAGGCGGTCGGCAGGCTGATCACGAAGTGGAAAAAGCCCCAGGAGTGGAAGAGCGGCGCGGCGATCACCATCGTCTCGCGCGCCCGATAGGGGATCTTGTCGATCAGCGCGGCCATCGCCAGCAGACCGTCGGGGCTGGAGCGCTGCGCCCCCTTGGGCGTGCCGGTGGTGCCCGAGGTGAGGATCACGAAGCGCGGTTTGTCGGGTGGCGGCTTCAGGTTGCTCTCCTCGCCGGCGGCTATCAGCGAGTCGAGGGTGGGGCCGTCGACCTCGCCGTCGGCCCAGGCGACGACCCGTGCGACGTCACCGTTCAGACCCTCGAGCAACCCGGCGAACTCCTCGTCGTAGACCAGCGCCTTCGGCCCCTCGCGCTCCATCACCTCGACCAGCTGCGGGCCGGCGAACATCGTGTTGAGGTAGAGCGCGCTGGCGCCGAGCTTGGCCGCGGCCAGGGTGGTCTCGATGAAGCCGCGGTGGTTGCGGCACATGATCCCGATGCCGTCGCCGGGCCCGATGCCCATCGCGGCGAAGGAGTGGGCGAGCGCGTTGGTGCGCTTCTGCACGCGCTCGAAGCTGAGCGAGCCGCGCTCGTCGATCAGCATCGTCTCGTGCGGGTGGTGCAGGGCGGCGGTGGCGACGCCGGTCGCCGGCGAGGCGCCCCAGCGCAGGAATGTGATGCCGATCTTCGCCGCCTTGTGGGGCAGCATCGGCTCGACGATCCCCGCCTCGCGCAGCACCTTCAGCTCGAAGGCGGAGTCGGAGGCGGACTGGCGCAGGCCGGCCGCTATGGAGCCGATCGTTCCCATCGGAGCGGGAAGGTTATTCGCTCTGCACCGAGGCCACCGCGATGCAGGCGATCCCCTCTCCGCGGCCAATCCAACCCATGCCCTCGTTGGTGGTCGCCTTGACGCTGACCCGGGCCGAGGTCGCCTCGGCGAGGACGCGCTCCATCTCGGCCCGCTGCGGGCCGATCCGCGGCTCCTCGCAGATCAGGGTGGCGTCGATGTTCTCGATCCGCCCGGCGACCGTGCCGACCGCGGTGCGCAGCAGGTCGATCGAGTCAGCGTCGCGCCAGCGCTCCTCGTCGTCGGGGAAGAGCGTGCCGATATCGCCCGATCCGGCCGCGCCGAGCAGCGCGTCGATCACCGCGTGGGTGAGCACGTCGGCGTCGGAGTGGCCGGCGAGGCCGCGCTCGTGCTCGACCTCGACTCCGCCGAGGACCAGGCGCCGCCCCTCGGCGAAGCGATGACTGTCGTAGCCGACACCGACGCTCATCTGGCAATCCCACGTTCGCGTCCCGATCCCCACGGACTCGAACCGGCGATCACCGTGACGATCGGGCCGCTCACCGAGCCGGCTCACCGTCCCGGGCACCGACCGGGTGGACGCTGCGCCGCCGTCCCTCGAAGGCGCAGATCTCCACGACCCCGTGGGCCTTCATCAACTCCATGGCCTCCTCGTACCCGAATCCGACGTGCTCAGGGAGATGGGCGTCGGAGGAGAGGGCGAAGCGGGCGCCCGCCTCGACGCACATCTCGAGGAAGGCCGGCGCCGGGTAGATCTCGCCGACCGGCTTGCGCAGGCCCGCCGTGGAGATCTCCACGGCAACGTCGACTTCGGCGATCGCCTCGACTGCGGGCTCGTAGAAGTGACGCGGGTCGCGGTCGGGCAGCGGTCGTCCCTTGCCCCAGACCTTGACCAGGTCAGGGTGGGCGAGGATGTCGAAGAGACCCGAGCGAGCGCACTCTGCGAGCGCCTCGAAGTAACGGCGCCAGACCTCGTCCGCATCGCCGTTGCCGTCCCACACGTCCCAGCCGGGGTGGTCGACGGCGGCGTCGCCGATGAAGTGGACCGAGCCGACCACGTAGTCGAAGTCGCGCGACTCGAGCAGGTTGGCCGTGCGGTCCTCGGCGCCCGGCACGAAGTCGCACTCGACCCCGAGACGTAGCGGCGTAGCGCGCACGAACGCGCAGTAGGCGTCGAGGTCGTCACGCGCCTGCTCCTCCCAGAACGGGTGGCGCCAGACGTCGAGCGCCTGGGTGAAGCGGTAGACGTGCTCGGAGATCCCAAGCTCGGCGATCCCGACCTCGGCGGCGGCCGCCAGGTAGCGCTCGACGTTCTCGCTCGTGAAATAGCGCTCGGCCGTGGTCCCCGGCTCGTCCGGCCGCAGGTGCACGTGGTAGTCGGTCAGCATCCCTCCCGATCCTACGGGGACGTGCCGCAACTTACGTACCACCACGGGCCGCTAAGTTGCGGCACGTCCTCGAATACGCTGGGGGGATGGTGCACCTGCGGATCGTCGTGCCGCCGGATCGGTCGGCGAAGGTGCTCGAGCTGCTGAGGGACGCCGACTCGACCTCCAACCTCGTCTTCCTCGCGGGGGCGGCGCTGGAGCCGAAGGGGGACGTGATCCTCTGCGACGTCGCCCGCGAGGCGGCCAGCGTGCTGATCGACGACCTCAAGGAGCTGAACGTGCCGCGCGACGGCGCGATCACACTGGAGCCGATCGACTCGCAGCTCTCCGAGGCCGCCGAGCGAGCCGAGCGGGCGGCGCCGGGGCTGCCGGCGGACGCCGTGGTCTGGGAGGAAGTCGAGGCGCGCACCTCCGAGAGCACCGAACTGGGCGGCAACTTCGTGATCTTCATGGTGCTCGCCTGCCTGATCGCCTCGGTCGGGATCTTCATCGGCTCGCCGATCCTGATCGTCGGCGCGATGGTGGTCGGGCCGGAGTTCGGTCCGATCGCCGGGCTCTGCGTGGCGATCGTCGAGCGCCGTCGCGAGGTCGCCGTGCGGTCGCTGACCGCCCTCACGGTCGGCTTCCCGTTCGGGATCACGGCGGCCTGGCTCTTCACGCTCCTCTGCCGGGCGACCGATCTCCTCGACCCCGGCTTCAGCGGCTCCCAGCACCCGCTGACCCAGTTCATCTCCCATCCCGACGCCTTCTCCTTCATCGTCGCCGTCTTCGCCGGCGCCGCCGGGATGCTCTCGCTGACCTCGGCCAAGTCCGGTGCCCTGGTCGGGGTGCTGATCTCGGTGACGACGATCCCGGCCGCCGCCAACATCGGCGTCGCCGCAGCGGTCGCCGACTGGTCGGAATGGCGCGGCGCGATGGCCCAGCTGGCCGTCAACCTGACCGCGATCGTGCTCGCGGGGGTCACGACCCTCGCGATCCAGCGACGGCTATTCGAGCGGCGTCGGGCGGCTCACCAGCGCGACGGCGCCCGAATGCTCGCCGGCCTGCCGCCCAGCACCTCGCGAGCGGGGCGCGGCCGGTGACGCGCCAGCTGGTGATCATGCTCGGCGCCTTCGCCGCCGGCGCCGCGCTCGCCGGGCTGCTGGGTGCGATCAGCCTCGGCGTGGCCCTCGGCGTCGGTCAGCTCTTCTTCGCCGTGGCCCTGGTCTGGGTCCTACTGAGCTGAGCGCTCGGAGAGCAGCAGCTCGGCGATGCGCAGGTCGTGCGGCGTCGTCACCTTGAGGTTCTCGGGCGGCGAGGGATGGATCAGGACCCGTCCCCCCGTCGCCTCGATCAGCATCGCCTCGTCGGTTGCCGCCGCAACCGCCTCGGAGCGGGCGGCCAGCGCCTCGCGCAGCGCCGCCACGCGGAAGACCTGCGGCGTCTGCGCCGCCCAGAGTGAGCCGCGGTCGACCGTCGATTCGACGATCAAACGTCGATTTCCCCTCTCATTCATGGAAAACCGACGTTCGGTTCCGTCACCGACCCGCTTGATCGTGTCGGTCACCGGCGTCGCGGCGATCGCGCCTCCCGCCTCCGGGTCGGCGGCCAGGGTAGCGACGACGTCCTCGATCAGCTCCGGGGTGACCAGCGGTCGGGCCGCGTCGTGAATCGCGACCAGCTCGGTGCCGACCGCCTCGAGCGCGTTGCGCACCGACTCGGCCCGGGTGGCGCCCCCGTCGACCACGCCCAGGTCATGCCCGGCGAGGTCATGCACGTGCCCGGGTGGGCAGGCGACGACGATCGAGCGCACCGAGGGCGCCGCCCGGAAGGCGGCAACCGACCACTCGACCAGCCGCTGGCCGGCGACGGGCACGAAGGCCTTCGGGCCGCCGGCTCCGAGCCTCACGCCGGAGCCGGCGGCCGCGATCGCGGCCGTGACGGATGCTGAGGGACTACGCCGTGGCGGCGAAGCGCTCCTCCAGCAGGCCGTCGAGGTACTCTTCCGCGCCCTCCTCATCCTTGTCGAGGGCGTACATGAACTCCGAGGCGAGGATCTTCTTCGCCCGCGTGTACATCTGCTTCTCGCCGGTGGAGAGACCCTTTTCCATCTCGCGGATGGCGAGGTTCCGCACGACCTCGGCGAGCTCGAAGACATCGCCGGTCTTGATCTTCTCGCGGTTGTACTTGAACCGCCTGTTCCAATTCTTCGGCATGTCGGAGACGTCGTCGGTGAGGACGTCCGTCACCTTCTTGATTTCCACCTCGTCGATCACGCGCCGCAGACCAGCCACGCCCGCGTTCTCGCAAGGCACCATCACCGTGAGCTCGTTGTGGAGGATCTTGATCGTGAGGTATTCACGCTCCTCCCCCATCAGCTCGCGGCTCTCCTTCTTCAGCACGAGGCCAGCGCCGTGATGGGGATACACGACCTTGTCCCCCTCTTCGAAGTCGCAGACGTACGGAACGTCGGACTCGAAGCCCGCCTCCATGGCCTCCTCTGCTAGCTCTGAAATCGGACTGCTCCTTTCTCGTTGACGGCGCTGTTCGCCGTTCTAGCTGTGTAGGTACCGATCGACCAGGTCGACTTCCTGGAGCCTGCGCAGCGCCTCGCGGATGTCCTTGGCTCGGGTCGAGCCGACACCGTCGACAGCCTCCAGGTCGGCATCGGAGGCAGCGATGACCTCCTCCAGCCCACCCAGCTCCTGGATGATCTTCTGGACGACAAGCTTGGGGATGCGCGGCACGCGACCGAGCATGCGGTAGCCCCGCGGGGCGACCGGGAAATCGAGCGTGTTCAGCTTGCGGTCGTAGCCGAGCAGCTCGGCCAGCCGGCCGAAGTCGAGCACGTCCTCGTGCGGGAGGCGGGCCAGCGACTGCAGCACCGTGGCCAGATTCTCCTCCGAGTCTTCGACGCTGTAGTCGCGGATCAGCGCCGTCTTGTCGGCGGCGACGCCGACCATCGTCTCCTCGAGCTGCATCTCGATCAGCCGCCCCTCGGTGCCGAGCTCGACGATGTAGCGCTCGACCTCGACCGCCATGCGGGTGACAAGCTCGGCCCGCTGCAGGGCGGCGAGCGCGTCGTAGAGGACGCCGCCGCCCTCGAACTCGAGCACGGTGAGGCGGTTGGAGAGCAGGTCGAGGCGGGCGCGGTACTTGTCGAGGGTCGCCAGCCCCTGGTTGGCCTTGGCGAGGACCGCGGGAATGTCCTGGAGGATGTACTTCGTCCCCTCGACGTAGAGCGAGACGACGTCGCGCCGCTGGGAGATCGCGATCACCAGCGCGTCGGTCTGTTTGGAGACGCGCTCCGCGGTGCGGTGACGGGTGCCGGTCTCCGAGGAGAGAATCGTCGGGTCGGGCATCAGCTGCACGTTGGCCCAGGCGATCTTGGTGGCCTCCGGGTTGAGGACGATCGCCCCGTCCATCTTCGCCACCTGGTAGAGCATCGCCGGGGTGTAGTCGATGTCGAGCCTGATCCCGCCGGAGAGCAGGTGGGAGATGTCTTCCGGGTCGCCGACGACGATCAGCCCGCCGGTGCTGGCGTGGACGATGTTGTCAAGGCCCTCGCGCAGAGCGCCACCCGGGGCGACTACGTCAAGAGCTCTGAGGAGGCGAGGGTCCTGGCGTTCGGACAACTCGTGCAACTCGTCACCAGGCAACGCTGACATCGCTCTCTAGGATGCCAAAAACCGCTTTGGAATGCGGTGTGACTGATGTCCTAGTGGACAGGTCGGATTAGACGATGTCAAGGAAACCGCTCACCCAAGCCCGCAAGTCGCGGCTCAGAGGTGAAAGCGGCGGTGGTGGGCGTGGTGCTGGAGGGCGCGCGGCTGGGGCTTGCCGGCCACCGATCGGTCCGGGCACCCTCATGCCCAGGGTCAAGGCACACCCACCCCCCCGCTCGCATCGTCGTCGAGACGAACGCCGCGAGAATCAATGCGTGACGACGAGATCGCGGCCCGGGTCGATGCGCCAGCGGGTTCCGACCGCGACCAACTCGTCGTCAAGCGGCCAGCGGTCGGGGCGCTCCTCGCCCTCGTGTTCGGGGCTGGCGCCCTTCAGGGCCATGCAATTGGCGTTGTCGCCGATCGCGCGGATCTCGGCAACGTCGTCCTCGCCGAGCGCCTGCTCGGCCGGCAGCGCCGCCAGCTCGGCGCGCTTCTCCTCGATCGGCCGCGCCCCAGGGTATGCCTCCTGGATCAGAGTCGGGACGACGCACTCGACCGCCGGGTGCGCGAGGTTCCATTGGCAGGCGAGGTGCATCGGGCTGAGTCCGGTCCGCTCGCGAACGGGATCGAGCAAAGCCAGCTTCTCGAGCCCCGCCTCGATCCAGCCCTCAGGGCGAAACGCCCGGTGGTCGCCCCGTGCCAGCTCCATTCCCGGCCGCAGGTCCCCCCAGAAAAGCCCTCCATAGTCGACCACCCGCGTGATCACCTTCACCCCATGCCGCTCGGCCGCATCCAGGCACAGCTCCCCCGGCCACGGCTCGAACGGGTTGAGGATGATCATCGCCCAATCGATCCGCTCCCCAAACCGCTCCAGACAATCGATGATGTCCAGCGTGAAGCCGTTGGCGGGCCCGGGGGCTATCCCAATCTGGTGAGCCAATCCGACCTCTTTCAACGCCTCCATGCCGTTCCAGACCGCCTCGTTCGTGTACCCGATCCGGTCGGGGTTGTGCAGCAGCAGCACGTCGAAGCGCTCGGCGCCAACTCGCTCCAAGCTCCGCTCCGTTGCCTCGCGCAGATAACTCGCGTATTCAGCCTCACCCCGCAGACGCGGGTCGGTGAAGCGCGGAAAGCCACGGGGACCATCCCGTTCCCCCTCGTAGAAGTCATGCCCCACAGCGCCGACGAGCGAGAAAGAACGCCGAGGCCGATCAACCAGCGCCCGCCCCAGCAGCAGGTCCGCATCCCCCTGCCCATAGGTGTCCGCGGTAAGCACTGTGTCCACCCCGCTGTCGGGCCGCAACAGCTCCACCAACCGGCCTTCGTCGAGGGCCTCCCCGAACCGAAGAAAGCGCCCGCCGCTCCAAGTGCCAACAGCTGTCCGACCCGGTTTGCGCATCAGCCGTGAACCATAAGCGGCAGCTCGCGCGGGTGGCGCTGTAGGGGGGACCACCCCTGAGGACGCTTTAGCGACCGGAGGGGGTGGTGGGTCCCCTGCAGCGACAGGACCCGCGCGCTACCGACCATCGAGCTCCAGTCGAGCGCTACTCGGATTCGGGCTTGGCCGCGTCCGCATCGGACGGCTGATCGCTGCCGCTCGGCTCGCCGTCGCCCTTCGCGCCAACGCCGACCTTCTCCGGCTCCGGCTTCGCTTTCGACTTCTTCGCCCGTGCCGGCTTCTTCGGCTTGATGATCTTCAGGCTCAGCGGCCGGTCGTCGTCGTCGCCGGACTCGTCGCGCTCGACCATCACGGTTGAGCCGGGCGGCATCTCCCCCTGGCGCAGGACTTCGTCGGCCAGCGGGTCCTCGATGTAGCGCTGGATCGCGCGGCGCAGCGGCCGGGCGCCCATCGAGGGGTCCCAGCCCTTCTCGACCAAGATGTCCTTGGCCTCGTCGGTCAGCTCCAGCTGCAGCTCGTGCTCGGCGAC
The DNA here is from genome assembly GCA_963728365.1 of uncultured Solirubrobacterales bacterium. Taxonomy (GTDB): domain Bacteria; phylum Actinomycetota; class Thermoleophilia; order Solirubrobacterales; family 70-9; genus VRUE01. Next base: position 197,470 of record CAVSJI010000003.1, on the reverse strand, counting down.
CTGGACGCGGACCCGGTTGATCATCAGGTCGATGATCTCCTTGACCTCTTCCTTGGCGAGCTTGTGGAAGACGATCACCTCGTCGATCCGGTTGAGGAACTCCGGCCGGAAGACCTTCTTCAGGTCGCTCATGATCCGGTTCTTCATGTCGTCGTAGGACATGCCGGTCTCGTCGGCGACGGTGAAGCCGATCGAGGTGTTCTTCGAGATCTCCGAGGCGCCGATGTTCGAGGTCATGATCACGATCGCGTTGCGGAAGTCGACCGTGCGCCCCTGGGCGTCGGTGAGGCGTCCGTCCTCGAGGATCTGCAGGAGGATGTTGAAGACGTCCGGGTGGGCCTTCTCGATCTCGTCGAGCAGCAGCACGCTGTAGGGCTTGCGCCGCACGGCCTCGGTCAGCTGGCCGCCCTCGTCGTAGCCGATGTAGCCCGGCGGCGAGCCGACCAGGCGGCTGACGGCGTGCTTCTCCATGTACTCGGACATGTCGATGCGGACCATCGCCTCCTCGTCGCCGAAGAGGAACTCGGCCAGCGTGCGGGCGAGCTCGGTCTTGCCGACTCCCGAGGGGCCGAGGAAGATGAATGAGCCGGCCGGCCGCTTGGGGTCCTTGATCCCGGCGCGCGAGCGGCGGATCGCCTTGGAGACGGCGGTGATCGCGACCTCCTGGCCGATCACCCGCTTGTGCAGCTCCTCCTCCATGCGGATCAGCTTCTGGGTCTCGGCCTCGGTCAGTTTGAAGACCGGGATCCCGGTCCACATCGAGACGATGTCAGCGATCTCTTCTTCGCCGACGTCCGGGCGCTCGCCGCTCTCGCCCTCGGCCCACTCGTCTTCGAGCTCGCGCTTGCGGGTGGTCAGCTGGCGCTCGGTATCGCGCAGGTTGGCCGCCTTCTCGAACTCCTGCGCTTCGATCGCCGACTCCTTGTCTCGCCGCGTGGTCTCGATTTCCTCCTCGAGGTCGCGGTAGACCGGCGGCGCGCTCATCGACTTGATCCGCATCCGCGAGGCGGCCTCGTCGATCAGGTCGATCGCCTTGTCGGGCAGGAAACGGTCGGAGATGTAGCGGTCGGCGAGCTCGGCGGCGGCCTCCAGCGCGTCGTCGGTGATGTTGACGCGGTGGTGCTGCTCGTAGCGCTCGCGCAGCCCTTCGAGGATCTTGACGGTGTCCTCGACCGAGGGCTGGTCGACTTTGATCTGGGCGAAGCGGCGCTCCAGCGCCGAGTCGCGCTCGAGGTACTTGCGGTACTCGTCGAGCGTCGTCGCGCCGATCGTCTGCAGCTCGCCGCGGGCGAGCGCCGGCTTGAGGATCGAGGCTGCGTCAATCGCTCCCTCGGCGGCACCGGCGCCGACCAGGTTGTGGAGCTCGTCGATGAAGAGGATGATGTCGCCGCGCTGGGTGATCTCTTTCATCACCTTCTTGAGGCGCTCCTCGAACTCGCCGCGGTACTTGGAGCCGGCGACCAGGGCGGCCAGGTCGAGCGTGTAGATCTGCTTGTTCTTGAGCAGCTCGGGGACCTCGCCCTTGTTGATGCGGGCGGCCAGGCCCTCGACCACGGCGGTCTTGCCGACGCCGGGCTCGCCGAGCAGCACCGGATTGTTCTTGGTGCGGCGGGAGAGGATCTGCATGATCCGCTCGATCTCGGTCTCACGACCGATCACCGGGTCGAGCTTGCCCTCTTCGGCCAGCTTGGTCAGGTTGCGGCCGAACTGGTCGAGTAGCTTCGAGGACTTCTTGCCCTCGCCGGAGACGCCACCGCCGGGCCCGCCGCCCTGGCGCCGGCCGCCGGGGCCGGAGAGCATGCGGATCACCTCGTTGCGGATCTTGTCCGAGTCGGCGTCGAAGTCGAGCAGGATGCGGGCGGCGACGCCCTCGTTCTCACGCACCAGGCCGAGCAGGATGTGCTCGGTGCCGATGTAGTTGTGGCCGAGAGAGAGCGCCTCGCGGAGGGCGAGCTCGAGCACCTTCTTGGCGCGCGGCGTGAAGGGGATCTGGCCGGAGGTGACCTCCTCGCCGGAACCGACGATGCGGACGACCTGAGAGCGGACGCGCTCGGTGGTGATGTCGAGAGACTCGAGCACCCTCGCCGCGAGCCCCTCCTCCTCGCGCAGCAGCCCGAGCAGGATGTGCTCGGTGCCGATGTAGTTGTGCTTCAGCGTGCGCGCCTCTTCCTGGGCCAGGACGACTACTTGACGGGCTCGCTCTGTGAATCTCTCGAACAAGAAGCCTCTCTATCTACTCAACGCGCTCGGGTCGAGTAAGTATCGGACGAAGGCGCCCATCGGGTTAACGGGAAGCGCCCATGCGGTCCCTACACGATACCGAGCGAGGCCAACCGGCCCAGCGCCGCAAAAATACGCTCGGAGCGGCCTTTTGACGGCTTCCGGTGCGCCTTGTCCCCCCATATCGGGGAAAAGGCGCACCGGAAGCCGGAGCTCAGCTGCGCATCGCCGGGAAGAGGACGACCTCGCGCACCGTCTTGGCGCCGCCGAGCAGCATCACCAGGCGGTCGATCCCGATCCCGACGCCGCCGGTGGGAGGCATGCCCTGCTCGAGGGCGGCGATGAAGTCCTCGTCGTAGGGTTGCGCCTCTTCGTCGCCGCGGGCCAGCTCCACGGCCTGCTGCTCGAAGCGGCGGCGCTGCTCGTCGGGGTCGTTGAGCTCGGTGAAGCCGTTGGCGATCTCCATGCCACCGGCAAAGGCCTCGAAGCGCTCGACCAGCCCCTCCTCAGAGCGGTGCGACTTGGCGAAGGGCGAGAGCTCGACCGGGTAGTCGAGGACAAAGGTCGGCTGGATCAGGTGCGGCTCGACGTGCTTGGAGAGCAGCCCGTCGACCAGCTTGCCCCAGCCCTCGTCGGGCTCGGGCTCGGTCCCGATCGCGGCCGCCAGCGCCTCGCGGGTCGGGTGCTCGGCGATGTCGATGCCGCTGCGCTCGCGGATCGCGTCGCGCAGGCTGATGCGGTTCCAGGGCGGGGAAAAGTCGATCGAGGCGCCGTCGCGCTCGACCACCGTCGCGCCCAGCACGCGCTCGGCGACCTCGGCGACCATCGTCTCGACCCGGTGGGCGGTGAGCGCGTAGTCGGCGCAGGCCTCGTACCACTCGAGCATCGTGAACTCGGGGTTGTGCTTGTGCGAGATCCCCTCGTTGCGGAAGTCCTTGCCGAGCTCGTAGACCCGGTCGATGCCGCCGACGACCAGCCGCTTGAGGTAGAGCTCGGTGGCGATCCTCAGGTAGAAGTCACGGTCGAGCGCGTTGTGATGGGTCGTGAACGGCCGCGCCAGGGCGCCCCCGTAGAGCGGCTGCAGGACCGGCGTCTCGGCCTCGACGAAGCCGCGCTCGTCGAGCCAGCGGCGCACCTCGGTGACGGTGCGGGCGCGCAGGCCGAAGAGCCGGCGGCTCTCCTCGTTGGCGATCAGGTCGAGCTCGCGGTGGCGGTAGCGCTTCTCGACGTCCTCGAGACCGTGGAACTTGTCGGGCGGCGGTCGCAGGCTCTTGGCCAAGAGCTTCCAGTGGTCGATCGCGAGCGAGAGCTCACCGCCGCGCCGCGTTGCCATCGCCGTCCCCTCGACCCCGACGATGTCGCCGAGATCTAGCTCGACCAGCACCTTGTAGGGCTCCTCGCCGAGCAGATCCTCGCGCGCGTGCAGCTGGATCTGACCGCTGCCGTCGCGCAGATCGAGGAAGCAGGCCTTGCCGTGCCCGCGCCGGCCAACCAGCCGCCCGGCAACCCGATGCCGCGACTCAGTCTCGATCCCCGGCGCCAGCCCCTCATGCGCCGCCCGCACCTCCGCGACATCCTCCCTATCGGCGAACTCCGGCGGAAACGGGTCGATCCCGGCCTCGCGCAGCCTTTCAAGCTTCTCCCGCCGATCGCGCAGGACATCCGAAAGCTCTGGCCGCTCAGCCTCAGTCATCAGTTACGCGAGCCTATAGCGCTGCGGGCAGGGAGATCCCGGCAGGGATGGAGCGTCTTGTACTTTTTCGTCACCCACCTCGCGGCGCCAGCAGACAGACTCCCCACCGAAAAAGTTAAGCGGAATCCCTGCCGGGATCTCCCCCCTACGCGGTCTCGATCTTCGTGATCTTCAATTTCTTCCTGGGGCCCCTGGGGACCTCGACCGAGACGATGTCGTTGCGCTTGTGGCCGATCAGGGCTTTGCCGATCGGCGACTCGTTGGAGAGCTTCTGCTCAAGCGGGTCGGCCTCGGTCGAGCCGACGATCTGGAACTTCTGCGAGTTGCCGGTCTTCTGGTCCTTGACGTGGACTATCGAGCCGAACCGCACCTCGTCGGTGCCGATGTCCTTCTCGTCGATCACCGTCGCGCGGCGCAGCCGCTCTTCGAGCTGCAGGATGCGCTGCTCGAGCAGCGCCTGCTCGTTCTTGGCGTCGTCGTACTCGGCGTTCTCGGAGATGTCGCCGAACTCACGCGCCTCCTTGATCCGCCCGGCGACCTCGCGCCGCTTCACGGTCGAGAGGTGCTCGATCTCCTCCTTGAGCTTCTCAAGACCCTCGGGGGTGATTACCGATTGGCGACTCACTTTGCCTGACCTCGCTTTGCTCGATTGAGAACGGTCCGGGAAACGGCTCCTAGACCCAAAAACGCCCGGGTGCGGCGGCGTTGGAATCGCCACACCAGGGCCGGAAGTCGCGGGATTATAGCGAGGGCGACAGAGCAGCCAAAGCGGCGACCATGTCGCGGGCTTCACGCAGGTCGGCGTTGCGCTGCAAATCTTGAGCGAATTCCGGGGAGACGCCGAGGCGCTCGGCGTACCAGGGATAGAACTTGCGCAGGTAGCGGCCGGCCCGCTCGGTCCCCAGATGCTCCTCGGCTCGGTCGATCACCCAAAGCAGCTCGGCGACGACCTCCTCGCGGGCCGGCGGCCCCGAGCGGGCGCCGGTCAATTCCTCGAACAGCCACGGGTTGCCGAGCGAGCCGCGGGCGAGCATCACCGCGGCGGCGCCCGACTCGGCGTAGGCGCGGCGCGCCGCGGCGGCGGTTTTCAGGCCGCCGGAGACGAGCACGGGGACGTCGATCCGCTCCGCCAGCTCGCGGGTCAGCGCGTAGTCGGGCTGCCCCTTGTGGCCGATCGTCGCGGCACGCGGGTGGAAGCCGATCGCGGCGACCCCGGCCTCCTCTGCGAGGCGCACGGCGAGGTCGAAGCCGGAGCGGTCGCCGGCCTCGATCCCGGAGCGCAGCTTGACGGTGACCGGCAGGCCGCTGCCGTCGATCGCCCCGCGCGCCAGGGCGAGCGCCAGCCCATGGTCGCGCAGCAGCTCAGCGCCGGCGCCCGTCTTGCGCACCTTGCGCACCGGGCAACCCATGTTGATGTCGATCAGGTCGGCGCCGGCAGCGGCGGCGATCGCGGCGCCCGAGCGCATCACCTCGGGGTCGTGGCCGAAGAGCTGGATCGAGACAGGGTGCTCCTCCGGGTGGATTCGCATCAGCTCGCGCAGGGTGCGCTCGTTGCGATGGTGAAGGCCGAAGCTGGAGACCATCTCGGAGACCGCCAGCCCGGCGCCGTAGCGCTTCGCCTGCAGGCGCACGAACCAGTTGCCGATCCCGGCCAGCGGGGCAAGCAGGACACGGTTGGGGAGGCGGATGCCGCCGATCTCGAAGGGATCGGTCAGCGGCGGTTGTTCAGGCGCTCCTCTCATGGATCAGCCTCAGCCCCTTGAGGGTGAGGAGGTCGTCGACCTCGTCGATTGTCTCGGTGAAGGGGACGACGATGGAAGCGTATCCACCGGTGGCTAGCACCTGTGGATTCGGCAGCTCCTCTTCGATCCGGTGCACGATGCCGTCGATCAACCCGGCGAAGCCAAAGATGAAGCCGGAGTGGATCGCCGCCCGGGTCGAGCGGCCTATCGCCTCGCGGGGCTCTTCGAGGTCGATCCTGGTGATCCGGGCCGCCCGTTCGATCAGGGCGCTGAGCGAGGGTGCGAGGCCAGGTCCGATCGCGCCGCCGAGGTACTCGCCGTCGGGGGAGACCACGTCGATGTTTATGCCGGTGCCGAAGTCGACGGAGACGCAAGCCCCGCCGAAGCGGTCGTATGCGGCGATCGCGTTGACCAGGCGGTCGGCGCCGACCTCGAGCGGGTTCTCGATCCGGATCGGCATCCCGGTCTTCACCCCGGGCCCGATCGTCAGGCACGGGGCTTCGAGGTAGCGCGCCGCCAGCTGCTCGAACTGAGTGCCGAGCGGGGGGACCACGGAGGAGACGCAGAGCGCATCGACGTCGGTAAAGGCGAGCCCGCTGAGCGCAAACAGGCCCGCGATCCGCTCCGCCAGCTCGTCGCCGGTGGCGCCGGAGCGCGTCTGGAAGCGCCAGTGCTCGACAAGGCGCTTCCCGTCGAAGGCGCCGAGGTGGGTCTGCGTGTTGCCGACATCCGCAGCGAGGAGCACCGCGGGATTATCGCCGACGGCGTAGCATCCGCGCCGTGGAGGTGCGGATCTACACGATCCCGGGGTCCCACCCGGGGATGGCGGCCCAGGCGATGCTGCGCCACAAGGGCATCCCCTTCAAGCGGACCGACCTCTTCCCGGTGGTCTCGAAGGGAGTCGTTCGCGCCCTCGGCTTTCCCCGTCAGACGGTGCCGGCGATCAAGATCGACGGCCGCAAGGTGCAGGGCACGCGCGACATCACCCGGGAGCTCGACCGCGTCCGTCCCGAGCCGCCGCTGTTCCCCGCCGACCCCGCGGGCCGCGCCGCGGTTGAGGAGGCGGAGCGCTTCGGCGACGAGGAGCTGCAACATCCGGTGCGGCAGATTGCCTGGTGGGCGCTGCGCAAGGACAGCGCGCCGCTGGGCACCTACCTGGGCGACGCCCGCCTCGGCATTCCCCGCGGCCTCGCCCTGCGCACGGCGGCGCCTGTCGTCGCCCTGACCGCCCGCTACAACGAGGCGAGCGACGAGAACACGCGTCGCGACCTGGCGGCTCTGCCCGGCTTCCTCGACCGAATCGACGCCTGGATCGAGGCCGGCACGATCGGCGGCGAGCAGCTCAACGCCGCGGACTTCCAGATCGCCTCCAGCATCGCCCTGGCGATGACCTTCGACGACCTGCGCCCGGCGATCGAGAATCGTCCCGTCGGCAAGCTCGCGCGGCGCGTCATCCCGGACTACCCCGGCAAGACTCCGCCGATCCTGCCGCCCGCCTGGCTGCAGCCGCTGCGCAGCGCGATCGCCGTCGCCTGAATCGCACACATCCGAGATTGACCCCACTCTGATGTGGCGAGTATCGGCTGCGCGGATCTAGCCGACGCGGTCCGTGCGCTGTCCCGGGCTCAGCGCCGCGAGCGCGTCGGCGAGCGCCGTGCCGTCGGGCAGCGTCAACTCCGGGTCGAGCTCGAGCAGGGGGGCGAGGACGAAGCGGCGGCTGGTGACCTCGGGGTGGGGCAGCGTGAGGCGCTCGGTCGAGAGCTCGAGGTCGCCGAGCAGGAGGAGATCGACGTCGAGCGGGCGCGGGCTGTGGCGGGGGGCGTCGAGTTGGCGGCCGCGCTCGGCCTCGATCCGCTTGCAGAGGTCGAGCAGCGCCTCGGGTTCGAGATCGGTGCGGATGCAGACTGCGGCGTTGAGGAAGTCCGGCTGGTCGAGCACCTCCCCCACCGGCTCGGTCTCGTAAGTGGCCGACACCGCCTCCACATCGACCCCCGCCCCGCGCAGCCCCTCAACCGCGGCGAGCAAATGCCCGGCCCGGTCGCCGACGTTCGACCCAAGGCCGAGATAGCCGATCACGCGCTCCGGGACGTGCCGCAACTTAGCGGCCCGTGGTGGTACGTAAGTTGCGGCACGTCCCCGTCACGCCTCTTCGGCTTCGTCGCCTTCTTCTTCGGCGCGCTCTTGGACTACCTCTACGGCCACCTCTTGGATCGCGAGGGGTAGGGGCGGCTCGGGCTTGGCGGCGCGGATGCGGACCGATTCGCAGCCGTAGCGCTCCACCAGGCGCTCGCCGACGACCTGGGCGAGGCGCTCAAGCGTGCGGTAGCTGCGCTCGGTGGCGGCGAGGGCGACGATGTCGCAGACCTCCGCGTAGTCGACCGTGTCCTCGATCCGGTCGGTGAGCACGGCATCGCAGTCGGGCACGTCGAAGGAGACGTCGAACTCGAGCCGCTGGCCGACCTCCTGCTCGGAGTCGCTGACCCCGTGGTGCGTGTAGATCGAGAGCCCGCGCAGCTCCACCTCGACCCGCGACTCCATGCCGTTTCCGTGCGCCTCCATAGACGCTGGAGCCTACGCCAGGATCGTGCCGGCCACGCGCAGAGCCTGCGCCATCTCGGCGACGTCGTGGACGCGCAGCACGTCGGCGCCCTCCGCCGCGGCCAGCACAGAGGACGCGATCGTCCCCCCAATCCGCTCGTCCGCAGCCGATCCGTCGATCTTCCCGATGAAGCTCTTCCGCGACGTCCCGATCACCAACGGCCGCCCCAGCTCGCGCAGCTCCCCCAGCCGCCGCAACAGCTCGAGGTTGTGCTCCAACGTCTTGCCGAACCCAATCCCCGGATCAACCCAAATCCGCCTCTCGTCGACGCCGGCGGCGACCGCAGCCTCGACCCGCTGGGAGAGAAACGCCTTGATGTCATCGACCACGTCCTCGTATCGCGGGTCGTCCTGCATGGTCCGCGGGTTCGCGGGCATGTGCATCAACACCACCCCCACCCCCCGCTCCGCGCACAGCGGCGCCATCCCGGGATCTCCCCGCAGGGCGGTCACGTCATTGACGATCGACGCCCCGGCCCCAATCGCCGCTTCTGCGACCCCGGCCTTCGAAGTGTCAATCGAGACCGCGGCGGCGCCGGCCAGCCCGGCCACCACCGGCTCGACCCTCCGCAGCTCCTCAGCCTCCCCCACCGGCTCAGCCCCGGGCCGAGTCGATTCCCCCCCTACATCCAAAATCGCGGCCCCGTCCCTTACGAGCTCCTTCCCATGCGCGACAGCCGCCCCCGAGTCGAGGTACCGCCCCCCGTCCGAGAACGAGTCCGGAGTCACGTTCACAACCCCCATCAGCTTCGGCGTCATGAGGGCCCCCCAGCCCGAACTGCATCGACTTCTCTACCTGCCAGAGGGAGAAGTTGATGCAGTTCGGGGTTGTGCGGGTCGGCGGGAGGTTCGAGGAGGGCCACGGGGTGGCCCTCGAACTGGCGGATACTCAAATCGTCGCGCTCATTAGCGCGGCGATTGTCAGGGCGACGGCCACCCCGTGGCCCCCAACCGCTCAGCTCGCGTCTCCGCCCGCGTACCCCGGCCGCGGCCGGGGAATCGGGCGGGCGCCCTCGCGCTGCGGCCGCTCGGGCTCCGGCGCCGGCTCGACCGGCTTGGCCGGCTCTTCGTCGTCGGCGAAGACCTCGTCCAGCGGCTTGCCGTCGAGCAGCGCCACGAACTGCTCGGCGTCGATCGTCTCCCGCTCGAGCAGGATCTTGGAGATCGTGTCCAGCTCATCCCGCTTGTCGGTGAGCAGGTCCTTGGCGGTCTGGTGGGCGCTCTCGACGATGCGACGGATCTCGTCGTCGATCTCGCGGGCGATCTCGTCGGAGTAGTCGGGCTCGGCGGAGAACTCGCGGCCGAGGAAGGGCTGGCCGCGGTCGTGGCCGAAGACGCGCGGTCCGAGGCGCTCGGACATGCCGAAGCGCATCACCATCTGCTTCGCCGTCTCGGTCACCTTCTCGAGGTCGTTGGAGGCGCCGGTGGTGATCTCGGCGAAGACGATCTCCTCGGCGGCGCGACCGCCCAGGGTCATCGCCATCGTGTCGGTCAACTCGGCGCGCGAGGTGAGGAACTTGTCCTCGGTCGGCAGGCTGATCGTGTAGCCGAGCGCCTGGCCGCGGCTGATGATCGAGATCTTGTGGACCGGGTCGCAGTTGGGCAGCAGGTGGCCGACGATCGCGTGGCCGAGCTCGTGGTAGGCGGTGATCAGGCGCTCCTTCTCGCTCATCACCCGGGTCTTCTTCTCGGGGCCGGCGATCACTCGCATGATCCCCTCCTCGAGTTGCTGCATGGTGATCTCGCGGCGACCCTCGCGGGCGGTGAGCAGCGCTGCCTCGTTGATCAGGTTGGCGAGGTCGGCGCCGGTGAAGCCGGGGGTCTGGCCGGCGAGCGTGTCGAGGTCGATCGCCTTGGCCAGCGGCTTGCCGCGCGTGTGCACCTCGAGGATCTTCTTGCGGCCCTTGCGATCGGGCCGGTCGACGACGACCTGGCGATCGAAGCGGCCGGGCCGCAGCAGAGCCGGGTCGAGGATGTCGGGCCGGTTGGTGGCGGCGATCAGGATGATGTTGTCCTTCATCTCGAAGCCGTCCATCTCGACCAGCAACTGGTTGAGGGTCTGCTCGCGCTCGTCGTGACCGCCGCCCATGCCGGCGCCGCGGTGGCGGCCGACGGCGTCGATCTCGTCCATGAAGATGATGCAGGGCGAGTTCTGCTTGGCCTGCTCGAAGAGGTCGCGGACGCGGCTGGCGCCGACGCCGACGAACATCTCGACGAAATCGGAGCCGGAGATCGAGAAGAAGGGCACGCCCGCCTCGCCGGCGACCGCGCGGGCGAGCAGCGTCTTGCCGGTGCCGGGCGGTCCATATAGAAGGACGCCCTTGGGGATCCGCGCGCCGAGCGCCTGGAACTTCTTCGGGTTCTCGAGGAATTCCTTGATCTCCTGGAGCTCCTGGACGGCCTCGTCGACCCCGGCGACGTCGCGGAAGGTGATCTTCGGCGCGTCGACCGACATCCGCTTGGCCTTCGATTTGCCGAAGTTCATCACCCGGCTGCCACCACCCTGCATCTGGTTCATCAGGAAGATCCAGAAGCCGAAGAAGAGGACGAAGGGCAGGATGTAGGTGAGGATCGAAAGCAGGCTGGAGCCGCCGGTGCCATGCACCTTGGTCTTCACGTTGCCCGCTTCGAGCCGGTTGATCAGGCTCTGTTCGGCGTTCGGCGGGTAGCCCGTTGAGAAGGTGTCGCCGTCCTTTTCCTTGACGTCGAGGGTGCTGTCCTTGACGTTGACGTTGACTTCTTCGACCTTGCCCTGCGCGATCAGACCGGTCTTCTGGTTGATCAGCTCGTTGTAGGTGGGCGCTTCCGTGGTCGAGCCGGAGCCGATCCAGCGCTGCGCCACGAAGGCGAGGATCACGACAAGCAGGATCGGGAAAGCGGCGCTCTTGAAAAAACGCTTCACAGGGAAAAATCAGCGTACCAGGGCGGTTTGGGCACTATTCGTCCAAGGCCGCCACGTAGGGGAGGTTGCGGTGGCGCTGGGCGTGGTCGAGGCCGTAGCCGACGGCGAACCGGTTGGGGATCTCGAAGCCGACGTAACGGGGAGAGAGGTCGACCCGCAGGCGCTCGGGCTTGGTCAGCAGCGAGCAGACCTCAAGCGAGGCCGGATTGCGGGCGCGCAGGTTGCGCATCAGGTACTGGAGGGTGAGACCGGAGTCGATGATGTCCTCGACAATCAGCACGTGGCGGTCTTCGATCGGCGCGTCGAGATCCTTCATGATCCTCACCACGCCGGAGGAGTCGGTCTGCGAACCGTAGCTGGAGACCGCCATGAAGTCGATCTCGCAGGGGACGCTGATATTGCGCATCAGGTCGGCGAGGAAGAGCACCGCGCCCTTGAGGACGCCGACCATGAACAGGTCGCGGTCGCGGTAGTCGTCGCTGATCTTCGCGCCGAGCTCGGCGACGCGCCGTTGCAGGTCCTCGCTGGAGACGAGGGTCTCGCCGATCCGGTCGCTCACGGGGCGGCAGTCTAGATATCGGGGGCCGACGCGACGATTGCCGTCTATACGGGGGCATTTCCGTCGCGTCGGCCCACGACTAGCGCTCGGCGTGGAGGATGCCGCGCTCGACGACGGCGCGGACGCCGCCACCGAGGTCGAGTTGGGCACGGCCGGTGCGACGCAGGGCGGCGACCTCCTCGGCGTGGTTGGCGGCGCCGGGCACGGGACGGCCGGCTGCGTCGTCGGCGAGCCGCTGGACGACGAGGCGGCGCAGGGCACCCGGCAGCTCGGCGAGGCGGTCGAGCGCGATCGTCCCCGGCTCGCCGCCGTGGGCGCCGCCCAGCTCGGCGTCGATGAGCGCGTCGAGCACCTGCGCCTCGTCGCGCAGCAGCTCCGCGGTGCGCAGCACGTTGCGCGCCGCCGCCGGGTGGACTTCGGCCAGCGCCCGGGCGAGGCCGTGGCGGACGCGGTTGCGGGCGTAGTCGCCCTCCTCGTTGGTCGGGTCGTCGCGCCAGGTCAGCCCCCGCTCCTCGCAGTAGGCGGTGGTCTGCTCGCGGGTGAAGCCGAGCAGCGGCCGGACGAGGCTGCCGTCGCGCGGCTTCATCCCCAGCAGGGCGCGGCGGCTCGGCGAGGAGGCGAGCCGGTAGAGGATCGTCTCGACCTGATCGTCTGCGGTGTGCCCGGTGGCAATCCGCGCCTCGTCGGGCAACGCCAGCCGCGCCGCGGCCGCATAGCGCGCGTCGCGCGCCCAGGACTGCAGGTTGCCCGGGCCCTCGGGCCGCCGCGGCCGCTCGACCTCGAGCGTCACGCCGAGCCGTTCGCAGAGCGCCGCGCAGTGCGCCTCGTCCTTGCCGGAGTCCTCGCGCAGCCCGTAGTTGACGTGCAGCGCCATCACCGCATCGGCGCCCAGCAGTCGCGCGCAGACGTCCAGCAAGCAGGTCGAGTCCCGCCCCCCGGAAACCATCGCCACCACCCGCCCCCCGGCGGGCAGCAGCCCGGCCTCGCGGACGCTCTCAAGCATCCTGGACGACGAAGAGGTCGGTGGGGGCTGGGAAGCCTTTGAGGTTGACCTCGCCGATCGGGTCGCAGGCGAGGCCCTCGCGGCCGGAGATCGCTTCCTTGACGCGGTCGGTGACCAGCACCTCGCCGGCCTGGGCGCGGCTGACGACGCGGTGGGCGAGATTGACGTGGGTGCCGAAGTAGTCGCCGTCACGGTAGACCGCCTGGGCGTAGTGGATGCCGACCCGCGGGCGGGGGCGCTCGGGGAAGCGGCCGAGGAGCGCGACGGCCCACTCGGTCAGCGAGGCCGGGTCGGGCGAGACGACCATCACCTCGTCACCGATCGTCTTGACGATCGTCGCCTCGGGCGGCATCGTCGCTTCGACCGTCTCGACGAAGTTCTCGACCACGTCGAGCGCCTCCATGTCGCCCTCCTCCTCGGTGTAGCGGGTGAAGCCGGTGAGGTCGATGAAGCAGAGTGCCACCGGCACGTGGTGGACCTGCGAGGCGGCGGCGCCCATTTCGCTCTCCATGTGGCCGATCACGTCCTGCTCGAGGAAGAAGCGCAGATAGCGGTTGTGCAGGTAGTCGATGATCGGCGAGGCGAGCGGCAGCAGGTCGGCGGCGAGCTCGCCCATCTCCTCGGCCATCTTGAGCTCGGGGACGCCGTCGCGGATCAGCGGTTCGTGCACGTAGAGGTGGAAGAGGCGCACCTCGGCGTCGGCGATGCGGCGCAGCGACTGGGCATAGACGCGGACCAGCTGCAGGAAGGCGACCAGCGGGAAGCCGGCGGCGAGCACCCGGGCGCAGTGGCGCAGCGCCTGCACGTCGTGCGGGTTGAGCAGGCGCTCGCCCTCGATCGGGGTGCCCAGGATGACGAGGATGCGCTCCACCAGCTCCGGCTCGAGCCCGGTCTCCGCGGCCACGTCGGCGATCGTCGACTGCTCGTCGGGCGCCGGAAAGAGGTCCTCGGCGAAGCCGAAGGCCAGCCGGCCCTCGCGGCCGGCCCGCTTCAGGTCATCGAGCGAGTGGCCACGCTCGCGCATGCGGGCGACGACCCGCGCCTGGGCGGCGGCGGCAGCCGTCCAACGGCCGCGCCGCACGGGGACTACCTTCTCCTCGGCCCAGCGCTTCAGCGTGGCGGTCGGCACCCCGGCGCGGCGCGCGGCCTCGCTGAGGGATATGCGCTGATCCGGGGCCATCGACAACCCCCGAGGCTAAAGACGAAGGGGGCGGCCATGTCGCCCCCTTCGCACCATCCCGGCGCTCGGGTGAGCGCTCCGCACGCTGTCGCCTGGCTTCAGAGTGGCAATAGGGTGGCGCGCAGTGCCAACTCGCCTGCGACCAACGGCTCCCACCGCCGCCGACGCCCTCCTGGTCGGCGACCCTGGCAGGGCGCTGCTGCTCGCCCAGGAGCTGCTCGCCGAGCCGAAGATGAGCAATCACGCGCGCGGGCTCTGGGGGTACACGGGCGAGACGCCGGCGGGCCGGCCGTTGACCATCCAGTCAACCGGGATCGGCGGGCCGAGCGCAGCGCTCGTGCTCGGCGACCTGGCGGAGCTCGGAGTGCGCCACGCGGTTCGGGTGGGAACGGCAACGGGCTTCGCCCCGCATTGCCGGCTCGGCGAGCTGCTCGCGGTCGGCGCGGCGCTCGCCATGGGTGGCAGCGCCGAGCCGCACGGAGCGGCGGCCGGCGAGCGGGTGCTGCCCGATCCGGCGCTCAGCGCTCGGCTCGAGGAGCAACTGGCCGGCGAGGGTCGGACGGCAACCGTCGCCAGCTTCGACGCGCACCCCGGCGCGCAGGCACCCCCTCCCGGCGCGGACGCCGCCGACATGCAGACCGCGCCGCTGCTCGCCCGGGCCCGATCCCTGGAGATCGAGGTGGCCGCGTTGCTGATCGTCGCCGAGATCGCCGACGGCGAGAAGCGCCTCGACAAGGACGCGCTGGAACAGGCCGAGAAGCGGGCCGGCAGGATCGCCGCGGGCTCACTCTCACCCTAAAGTCGAGAGTTAGCCTTCGGTTTCTTCGCGGCGCTCACGGGCGAGCTGGCGGCGCACGTCGTCGAAGTCGCGGGCAAGCCGGTCGATCTGGTCCTCGACGTCTTCCAGCCGCTGCGAAACGGAGCGCAGGCGGCGCTCGAGTCGTTCGACGTCGCCAGCCGACGGCAGGTTGAGGGCGCTCATCGCCGCATGTTGGGCCTCGGCCGCCTTCTCGCGAGCGCCAAACGCGGCGGCTACGGCGTTCTCCAGGACGTTGCTGTCGAGCAGGGCCTGAGCGAACTCGCCGATCGCCTGCTCGCTGCGCGCGCGAAGGCCATCCAGATCGTCGTAGTCGGTCGTCATTGACAGCAGCTTAACGAGCGCATCCGGGAGGCCTGAAATCCTCCCGCCGGGGCAATGGAGATGACCTTGATTAAGGCCTTGTTGGGGGCGGGCTCGAAGCGTTGCGCGACCACGGGCGAGCCAGTAGCTTTGACGTGCCTGTCGCGCAGGGATAGGGGGACGACGCGCCGCACAACCAGCGGACGCGGGCGCCAAGGCGCAGCCGTATGAGGAGAAACAAGCTCGCACTGACCATCGCTCTGGCCAGCTTCGGCGTCGTCACCGCGCTCGGAGTCGGCTTCGCCGGGGCGGATGACGCGACCACCACAACCGGCACGGCCCTCAGCACGGAAGCGACCACCGCGCCGCTGACCACCGCGCCGGACCCCACCGCGCCCGCCTGCTCGAACGGCATCGACGACGATCACGACGGGCTGATCGACGCCGAAGACTCGGACTGCTCCTCTCCCGCGGACACCAGCGAGGAACCGGAAGCCAGCGGCGAGGCAAGCACCAACGAAAGCGTCGCGGCCCCGGCCCCCAGCTCGACTCCCACCGAGACGACGACCGCCAAGCAGGCCCCAGGCTTCAAGACCGGCGCCTCGATCCACGCCGGCGGCAACGGCGTCCACCACAACCAACCGCTCGGCGACAGCAGCGGCGGGCGCGGCGGCAACGCCGGCGGCGTCACCGCGCCGAGCGCCACGGCGGGGATTCAGCTACACGTCCACAAGGGCGCCAACGGCGGCTCGCAGTACGCCAACGGCGGCGTCCCGACCGAAGCCAACCCGACGGTGACGGTTGCGCCCTTCGGCCCGGCGCCGCTCGGCGTCCCCAACTTCGTCATCGACTCCTTCGAGATTCCGCCCTTCCTGCTGCCGATCTACCAAGCCTGCGGCACCGAGTATGGGATCCCCTGGGAGGTGCTCGCCTCGATCAACAAGATCGAGACCAACTTCGGCACCAACATGGGTCCCTCGACAGCGGGGGCGATCGGCTGGATGCAGTTCCTCCCCTCG
This sequence comes from uncultured Solirubrobacterales bacterium, assembly GCA_963728365.1. GTDB lineage: Bacteria > Actinomycetota > Thermoleophilia > Solirubrobacterales > 70-9 > VRUE01. The sequence goes on along the minus strand of CAVSJI010000003.1, from coordinate 181,434 downwards.
AGCTGGCAGGCGTATGGACTCGACGCCAACGGCGACGGCGACAAGGACCCCTACAACCCGGTCGACGCGATCTGCGCGGCGGCCCACCTGCTCAAGGTCAGCGGCGGCAACGGCGACCTCTACAAGGCGATCTTCTCCTACAACCACGCCGACTGGTACGTGCAGGAGGTGCTCGCCACGGCGCGCGCCTACGGCAAGCTGCCGCCCGACCTGGTCGGCTCGCTCACCGGCCTCACCGAGGGCGCCCACTTCCCGGTCGCCGCCGACGCCAGCTACGCCGACGACCTCTCGGCGCGCGAAGCGCTGAAGCGGGGCGCGCCGGGCTCGGGCAGCGCCTACGGCGACGCCGGTGAAGTGATCTCCTCCTCGCCCACGCCGCGGGGCATCAACATCTTCGCCGACGAAGGCGCGCCGGTCGTCGCCGTCAACGACGGCCGGATCAAGGCGATCGGCAGCTCCCCCCAGCTCGGCAAGTACATCGTCCTCGAAGACTCCTACGGCAACCGCTACACCTACGCCGAGCTCGGCCAGATCGTCCAGGCCGGCGGCGGGGTGCTCGCCTCGCACGGCGATCGCCAGCCGCTGGTCGACAGCCAGAACCTGCGCCCGCGCCTCTACGCCCTGCCGGGCCGGCAAGACGGCGGCGGGGAGGGCGCGAAGTCCGCCGGGGACTCAAGCCTCAAGCTCAAGGTTGGATCGAGAGTTGTGGGAGGCGCCGTGATCGCCAGGGTCGGCGGCAGCAGCGACGGCGTTGCCCCGCACATCAACTTCGCGATCCGGCCCGCCGGGGCGGGCGCCTCGGCGATCGACCCGAAGCCGATCCTCGACGGCTGGAAGCTGCTCGAAGCGACGGCGATCTACCGGGCCAACGGCAAGAGCGCCCTGGCCGGCAACCTCGGCGTCAGCGGCGTCCTCCTGCTCCCCAAGGACGCCCTCGAGAGGCGGGTGCTGAGCGACGAGAACCTCGACATCTACCAGTGCGGCCGCGAAGACATCGCCAGCGGCAGGATCGACCGCCGCGTGCTTGCCGTGCTCGAGTACTTGGTCGAAAGCGGCTTCCAGCTGAGCGTCAGCGCGCTGGAGTGCGGCCACAGCACCTACACGACCTCCGGCTACGTCTCCGAGCACAGCTCCGGCGACGCGGTCGACATCCCCGAGATCGACGGCGTGCCGGTCACCGGCCACCAGGGCCCGGGGACGCTCACCGACGCGCTGATCAAGACGGTGCTGCGCCTGCAGGGGCCGATGCACCCACATCAGGTGATCTCGCTCGAGGATCTGCCGGGCGACACCAGCTTCGCCCTGCCCGACCACAACGACCACGTCCACATCGGCTACTACCCGGGCTTCGAAACCGAATACGTCAACCCCTTCCTCTCCGCCGCCACCGGGCGCATCGACCAGGGGGTCGACTTCACCGGCACCGGCCCGATCGCCGCGGTCGGCGACGCGGAGATCCTGGCGACCGGCGCACCGGGCTGGCCGGAAGGGGGCGGCGTCCTCTACAAGCTGACCAGCGGCTCGCGCGCCGGTCAAATCATCTTCGTCTTCGAGGGCGTCGACGCGGCCGTCCACGCCGGCCAGCACGTTTCCGCCGGAGACCAGATTGCCACCTTCCGCCCGGGGGGCTCGATCGAGATGGGCTTCGCCGACGCCAGCGGCACGCCGCTCAGCCACGGCGAATACGTCGAGGGCAAGGAAACCCAGTGGGGCAAGGAGATGGCGAGCTTCCTGGACAGCATCGGCGGCGCCAGCGGCCTCTCGCCCACCCTCGGCGAACTTTCGCCGAACAAGTGGAACCGCCTGATGCGCCGCCTCGGCGAAATCGAAAATCCCGACGTGCGGGAAGCCCCTTCGCGGTTCTCGATCCCCGACGGCCAGACGAAGTCCGGCGGCGGCACGCCAAGCGGCGACTGATTCGCGCAGAATCAGCTCCTTGACCCGCCTCTTCGGATTCACCCAACTGGACCTCGCCGGCACCCTCCCGCCGGCCGACGGCCGCTACGTGCTCCGCGACGGCGAGACCGAGCGAGTCCTGGTCCTCCAAACCCTCGGCGCCCCCCCGCCCCCGCGACGTCGCAGGCGGCGGGCGCGGGAGTCCGAAGCCGGTGCACCAGCCGAGCTGCCGCTGACCCGCGCCACCGTGATTCGCGCCTTTCAGCCGTTCGAAGACGAGCGAGCGGCAAACGCCTGGCTCGAGGCGGCGATCGACTCCGAAGAGACGATCGACGGCTTGGTCGCCGAAGCCCTGGACGCGCTCAACCGAACCCTCCACGCCCAGGCTGTGGCCAGCGGCGATCCGCACCTCCAAGCACTTTCCGTCGACCGAGCCTCAATCGCTCGGCTCGGTCACGGCAGCGGCCAGCAGGTGGCAGTCGGGGACTTCGCGGATGCCCGTGAGATCGCCCCTCGGGCGGGTGACTCGCGCAGGCGGCAGCGCGATGACGACCTGCGCCCCCAGGAGCGCGTCGCGGCGCTGCTGGGCGGCCGAGAACAGCCCGACCCCTGCGAGCCCCTCCTCCTCCGCGCCCGCGCCGACCTGGATGCCGGCCGCAACCGCGAGGCCGCCCTGCAATTGCGCGTCGGCCTGGAGGCCCTGCTGGCCCAGCTCACCGACCCCCCGTCGAATCCGGACCACACCAACGACATGGCTACGCTCAAAGCGCGCCGAACCGAAGTCGGAGAGGTCGCCAACACCGCCTTGACCGGCGAGCTCGGCGCGGAGCAACTGGCCGCAACGCGAGAGCTCCTCGCGCTCTGCGAGCGAGTCCTGCGCCGCCGCCGCGTGCTCGGCGGCGACACGCGTCCCTCCTCACGGCTCCGCTGAGCCCACCGGTTCGCCCGCAGCCGGCGCAAGCGGTATCTGGCTCAACCACCGTGTCCCGCGAGCTTTGTCATTGCCTCCAGCCCGGGGCCGACGGCGGCGCGGAAGCGCTTTTCGACTGCCGAGAGACCGGGGTTGGCGGCCTGCTCCGGGAGGACGCGGGCGGGGTTGAGGGCTACGCGGTTGATCCATTCCCTGATGTCGGGCTCGGCGCTGAAGGCGAGTGATGCGCGGCCCCCCAGGGCCTGCATCAAGGCCCAATCGGTGGGGGTGTCCGAGAGCGGGGACGGGGGGCATATGCGGTTCTTCTCGGCGTCGCCTTCGCGAGTTGCCTCCACGTATCCGATCAGCGCCGCGGCCAGGCAGGGGAAGCCCGCGCGGACTGGCTGGATCGTGATCGCCTCCTGGTTCCAGATCGGGATCAGCGGTGGGTAGCGGAGCCCGGCTGCGGCGCAGTGGACGATCAGCGCGTCTCCGTGGATCGCGACGTCGCCGTCCTCGAGTTCGATTCGCCCCGGCACCACTCCACGAATGTGGCCCTGGCGCACGACCCGCTCGATGCTGCGCAGCAGGTCGAGCTCCCAGCGGGCGAGGGTCGGGGTCTTCGCCATTGTCGGCTTCACCGACGGGTCGATGCGGAGCATCACGCCGGCAGCCTCCATGCGCAGGAAGAGCTCGTCCGGCGAGGAGGCCTCGCGTGCCGCCTCCATCGTGTCGGCGGCCATGCCGATGAACACGGCGGGGTCGGGCTGGACGACCGCGCGGTCGAGCATCCAGGGGTCGCGAGGGCGGACCCAGCGGATCGAGTCCGGGTCGACGCCGCTCCCCAGCAGCCAGACGCAGGCGTCGGTCGCGGTCTTCCCCGACCCGACGATGACGAACTCCCCCGGCGCGCTCTCCAGGCTCGGCAGCTCGTTGACCGGCAGGGCCCGGACTCCGTCGGCTATGCCAAACGGCGGCTCGGTGGTCGCCGGGATCTCGGGGGCCAGGTAGCGCGCGTCGACGATCCTGCAATCCGGCCCGGCCTGCCAGCGCTCTCCGGTGAGGCGGGAGACGAACGAGCCGTCGCCCAGGAACTCGCAGCTGGAGTGGAACTCGACCCGACCCGAAGGCAGCAGTTGCTCCTCCAGCACCCGCTGGTAATAGGCGCGAATCTCCGCGGCGCTCGCCCGCTCGTGCAGACCGGCCTCCGGGCCTTCGCTCTGGACCGATCCGGAGCCCAGCACGGTCGAGGCTACGCCGTAGAACGACGAAGCCTGGTGCAGCCGCACGAACGGATAAGCGTCGAGCCAGTGGCCGCCGGGGGCGTGCCGGCGGTCGACCAGGGCGACCCGCACGTCCGCGTGCCGGGTCAGGGCGTCGGCAAAGGCCATGCCCGAAGCGCCGGCGCCGACCACCAAGTAGTCAGCCTCGAGCCCGCGCGCCATCGCAATCATTCAAGCACGCCTGAGGAACACCGCCTCGGCGTGCCCGTCGATCCAGCAGGTTGAAGATCAGCGGTCCTCCTCGTCCACCGCCCCGACCCCGCCGCTCGCGCTTGACTACAGCACCAGCCGCCGCGCGACGACCGCGTCCTGTAGGGAAACCGCGATCTCGTGGGCTTCCACCAGCTCGATTCCATCCAGTGAGGGGACGCCGATCACGGTTAGGCCGGCGGCGCGGGCGGCGGCTACTCCGGTGGGGGAATCCTCTAGTGCGACTACTTCAGGGCCGGGCTCGACCGAGAGGCGGCGGCAGGCCTCCAGGTAGGGGTCGGGGGCTGGCTTGGGGGCGGCTACCTCGTGGGCGCTGATCACTGCGTCGAAGATCTCGTCGAAACCGACTATCTCGATCGAGCGGCGAACGAATTGGAGGGGGGAGTTGGAGACCAGGCCGATCGGGGTGCCTCGGCGTTTTAGGGCGTGCAGGAGGTCGCGGGCGCCGACCATCGCCTCCACCCCATGCTCGAGCTCGGCGACGACCAGCTCGTTGAGCTCCTCGATCAACTGGGCGGCCCGTCCCGGCTCAGCCAGGCGCTGCTCGAGGATGCCGCCGGCGATCTCGGCTGAAGTGCCGACCAGCTCGCGCTTGTGCGCGGCGGTGAACTCGCGGCCGCGGCGCTCGAAGAGGTCCCGCTCGGCCCTCGTCCAGACCGACTCGGTGTCGAGCAGCAGGCCGTCGTTGTCGAAGACGACGGCGGCGGGCAGGGGCGAGTCCATCGGCCGCAGCATATGGTTGTGCGGTGCCCTTCCACGTCGAGCTCAGCTCCTCACTGCAGCACGCGCGGGTCTTCAACATGAGCAGCGAGGAGCTGGCCGCGACGGTGATCGCTCCGTGGCTCGCCGGCCGCCGTTTCGAGCTTGCCGAACATAAGTGGGAGCCGAGCGAAAGCACGCTGAAGATCCTCGAGGGCCGCCGGCTCGACAACCCCGACCTCGCCTTCGGGCAGGGCTGGTCGAACGCCGAGCGCACGGCGGAGAACGTGACCAAGCAGATGCTCGAGCAGGCGGTGCCGGCCGGCGCCCCGGACGCCTTCGTGGTCGAGACCGAGCTGCCCGAGGCGGCGATCGCCGAGATGCTCGACGGCCGCGAGGCCAGGCCGGTGGCCTGGGCCGAGGCAGTCGAGCGGACCGGCGGCCGCGACCCCTCGGTCGCGGCCGTGATCCTCGTCGTCAGGCGCGGGCGCTAGGCGACAGCGGGCTCGCCGGGACCGCCGGCGGCATCGGGACCGGCGGGGGGCTCGGAGCCCGGCGACGCGAACTCGACCGGGCGGCCGCGGGTGACGACCAGCACCGGGAAGCTCGCCGTCTCGACCGCGTAATCGCTGGCGGCGCTGAGCGTCACCTTGCCATCGGGCGACTCCGGCCGGGAGCCGACGACGAGCATGTCGATGTGACCGGCGCCGGCCCGCTCGACCACTTCGGCGCCGAGCGCAGCGGCGAGGCTGGCCGCCGTCGCCCGGGCGGCCGGGTCGCCTTCGTCGATCACGCCGATCTTGTTGACGCTGACCGAGGGGTTGTCGCGCATCCCTGCCGGGGCGACGGCGATCGCTGCCGGGCCGCCGAGCAGCAGCTTGTGGGCGGGGATGCCTGGCTTGACCGTGCCGGGTGCCGTGCGGTACTCGGAGCCGAAGACGATCACGTCGGCGCCTTCCGCGGTCGCCAGCTCGGCGAGGCCGACGCTGGTGCCCGGGTTGACGACCACGTGGCGCGCCATCTCGGGCGCACCGACCGATTCGGCGCCGTGGGCGAGCAGCTTCTCGGCCTCGGCCTCCTCGAGGGCGCCGCCCTGGGAGTGGCGGACGTAGGCGAGCGAGAGATCGGCGCCGCCGAACGCGAGCAGGCGCCCGAGGGCGAGCGCATCGCGGTCGTTGTCGGTGTCGTCGTAGGAAACGATGATGCGAGTTGCCATTGCTTGCCTCCAGTGAAGTCGGGTCGGGCGGAAGTTTCGACCGGAGGGTCCCACTCTCCTTGCATCAGCGCAACTGTTAATGCCTATGCTCTCGATAAGCTGTGCTTATGCTCAACGCGAGCCGTCTCAACGTGCTGCGCGAGGTGGTCTCGCGCGGCTCGTTCTCGGCCGCCGCCGACGCGCTGTCTTACTCGCAATCCGCCGTCTCACAGGCGATCGCCACGCTCGAGGGCGAGGTCGGCACGCCGCTGATCGAGCGCGACCGCGGCGGCGTGCGGCCGACCGCCGCCGGCGCCGCCCTCGCCACCCATGCGGAGGGCATCCTCGGCCGCATGGAAGCCGCCGAGAACGAGCTCGCGGCGATCGCCGGCGGCGAGGCCGGGCGGCTGCGGGTCGCCTCCTTTCCGAGCGCCGGCGCAAGCCTCGTGCCGCTGGCGATCGCCGCCTTCCGCGCCTCCCACCCCGGCGTCGAAGTGACCCTCGCCGAGGGCGAGCCCGAGGAGATCGCGCCGCGGCTGCGCGCCGCCGAGTTCGACCTCGTCCTGCTCTATGAATTCGAGGGCGTCGGCGAACGGCTGGGCGCCGGGATCCGGCGCTTCGAGCTGCTCGAGGACCCGATGCGGCTGGCGCTGCCCGGCGAGCACCGGCTGGCGCGCCGCAAGCGCGTGAAGCTCGAGCACCTGCGCGAGGAGTACTGGGTGCAAACCTCGCGCAGCGGGCCCTGCGCCCGCCACGTGGTGCGCTGCTGCCACGCCGCGGGCTTCGAGCCCAAGGTCGCCTTCGAGAGCGACGACTACCAGACCGTGCAGGGCCTGGTGGCGGCGGGCGTCGGCGTCGGCCTGATCCCCCAGCTGGCGCTCTCCGCGGTGCGTCCCGACATTCGCGTCACCTCGCTTGACCCTCAGAGCCCCGTGCGCCGGGTCTTCGCCGCGACCCGCCGCGGCGCGCCGGTCACCCCGGCGGTGGCGACGATGCTCGACACCCTGCGCGAGGTGGCCCGCTCCCGGGGCGAGCCCGCCTGAACGCGAAGACGGAACCGCCCCCGGGAGAGCGCGGGGGCGGTTCCGTCCTTGTTTGCTTCCCGGGCCCGCCAGATGGCCCGGCGGTCTTGTCTAGCCGGAGGACCCGGGCGCCGCCGCGGCAGCGGCCGGCACCCCGTCCGGGTAGCCGAGGGAGGGCACGTCCGAGGGGTACACCTCGTGCCCGTGGACGGCGATGTCGCCCTCCTCCATTTCGGCCTCGGTCATCCGCAGGGGCACGAAGAGGCCGACGATCTTCAGCAGGATGAAGGTCATGATCGCGCTGAAGACGATCACCCAGAGGGCGGTATAGGCCTGCACGCCGAGCAGGTGCAGCCCGCCGCCTGAGATCAGGCCTTCGTGTTCGCCGCCCATCAGGTTGTTGGCGAAGATCCCGACCAGCAGGCCGCCGGCAACCCCGGCAAAACCGTGCGTGTAGACGACGCCGAGCGTGTCGTCTACGTTGCGGAACGGCGCCGTGCGGCTCAGGTAGTTGAGCGCCAGGTAGACGATGATCGAGGCGACGACGCCGATGATGATCGCGCCCCAGCCGTTGACGAAACCGGCGCCGGGGGTGATCGCGACGAGGCCGACGATCATCCCGTTGACCGACCCGATCAGGCTCGGCTTGCGGCCGGTCATGTAGTCGAGCGTGACCCAGGTGAGGAAGGCCACAGCCGTGCAGATGTTGGTGTTGAGCAGCGAAGCGGAGGCGATGTTGCCCGCGCTGTACCAGTCACCGCCGTTGAAGCCGTTCCAGCCCATCCAGAGGAGCCCCGCGCCGACGGCGACCATCGCGAGGTTGTTCGGCGCGTCGACCTCGCGGTCGCGCTGCAGCCGCGGTCCGATCACAGCCGCGGCGACGAAGCCCGAGACGCCGGCGGCGAGGTGGATCACGTAGCCGCCGGAGTAGTCGACCGCACCCTGCTGGGCGAAGAAGCCGCCGCCCCAGATCAGGAAGGCGTTGATCGGGTAGCAGAGCAGGGTCCAGAGGGCGACGAACGGGATCCACGCTTTGAAGTTGATCCGGCCGAGCACGGAGCCCAGCATCAGGATCGGCGTGATCGCGGCGAAGACGATCTGGAAGTAGGCGAGCGTCGACTGCGGGAAGGCGAATTCTTCTTCCGCGAGCTCGGGGATGTGCGCCTGGTTGAGAAGGTCCCCGCTGTTGAGGATCGAGGCCGGCTTGCCCAGGAAGTTCCCGAAGAAGCCGCTATCGGAGATCGCGTGGATCGGCTCCCCGAATCCCATCTTGAAGCCGACGAGGACCCAGAGAACGAGCACGATCGCGAACGCGACGAAGGACATCATCATCGAGTTCACCGACCACCGCTTCTGCATCACCCCGCCGTAGAGCACGACCAGGCCGGGCACGCTCATCAGCCCCACCAGGGTTGCGGCAGTCATCTGCCACGAGTTGGCGCCTTCGTTCAGCCAATCCATAAGTAAGAGTCAGTTCCTTTCTCGACTAAGTGCAGCTCGGACTGCCAAACCCTCTCGCTGACACATCCCCTCCACTACGTACACGTGTCTAAAGATCGGGGTGAAATCCTCGCCACGCTGGCGCGATGCAGGCGCGAACCGGCCGTATAACCTGCGGCCATGCCACTTGAAGGCCACTACGCGCGGCAGACAACGCCGCTCTACAAGCTCAGCTCACGCGAGATCAAGGCCGCCACGGCCGCCCTGACTGTGACCCTCGTCGCGATGCTGGCCGTGATCTTCGCGACCGCGAGCGACAGCAACCCGCCGACCCCGCTGGGCTGCATCCGGGCCGAAACAGCCGGGATCGTCGGCGCCGAAACGATCAGCGGCTGCGGCGCCGAAGCGGAGGCCAAGTGCGCCCATGCGGCGAAGTTCGACTCGCCGCAGGCGCAGACGGTGATCGCCGAGTGCCGGCGCCAGCAAATCGAGTTCTGAGCCCGTCGGCCGCGGTGCCGCTCAGCGCAGCGCCGCGGCCAGGGCGGCCAGCTCGGCGTCGACCTCGCCTTCGAGCTTGACCTCGGCCTCGTCGTCGTAGGGCGTCGGGCCCTTGGTGACGATCGCCAGGCAGCCGCCGCTTTCGAGCGTGATTCGGGGCAGGCCGGCGACCGGATGGACGACCAGCGAGGAGCCGACGCAGATCATCAGCTCGGCTCTCTCGACCAGCTCCCGGGCGCGGGCGATCGCGGCCTCGGGCAGCAACTCACCGAAAAGGACGACGTCGGGCTTGACCGGGCCCGCGCAGGCGGAGCAGATTGCGACACCGTCGTCGTCAAAGAGGCCTTCGACCTCCTCGATCACGAAGGAGGCGTCGCACTCGCGACAGCTCGAGGTCTCGATCGAGCCGTGCACCTCGACCACCTCGCGTGAGCCCGCCGCGCGGTGCAGGCGGTCGATGTTCTGGGTGATCACGCCGTCGAGCAGACCGCGCCGCTCGAGCTCCGCCAGCGCCTGGTGCGCCGCGTTGGGCCGCTTGTCGCCGAGCTCGCCGAAGCGCGGCCGGTAGTAGGTCCAGAAGCGCGCCGGGTCGCGCTCGAAGACATCGATGTGGGCGACCTCGATCGGATCGACGTTCGCCCAGCGCCCCGTCCCCGGCGAGCGAAAGTCCGGAATCCCCGACGGCACCGAGACCCCGGCGCCAGTGAGGGCAACCGTGCACCCCGACTCCGCGACGAGCTCCCCCAGCCGCGCTACGCCCGCCGACGGGCCGATATGTCTAGTTTGACTTGACATATCGGCCCGTCGGCCCCCCGGGTTGCTACTTGCCGCTCCATCTTGGGGTGCGCTTGGTTAGGAAGGCCGCTATGCCCTCCTTGGCGTCCTCGCTCTGGAAGGCGGTGGCGAAGCCCTGCTTCTCGGCCTCGATGCCCTCGTCCAGGTCGCCGGCGTGGGAGACCTTCTTCACCTGGCCCACCGCGAGCGGCGCCTGGGCGGCCAGCTTGCGACCCCACATCAGGGCGGTCTCGAAGAGCTCGTGGTCGGGGACGACCCGGTTGACGAGGCCGGAGTCGAGCGCCTCGCCGGCGAGGATCGCGTCGCCGATCAGGTTCATCTCCAGGGCCTTGTTGGGGCCGACCAGGCGCGGCAGGCGCTGGGTGCCGCCGAAGCCGGGGATGATCCCCAGCTTGATCTCGGGCTGGCCGAAGACGGCCGCCTCGGCGGCGATCCGCACGTCGCAGGCCATCGCCAGCTCGCAGCCGCCGCCGAAGGCGATCGCGTTGACCGCGGCGACGGTCGCCACCTGGTCCTGGCCGAGGTCGCGCACCAGCGCGTGGCCGGCGTGGATCAGCTCCTCGCCGGCCGCCTCGTCCATCTGGGTGAAGGCCTTGATGTCGGCGCCGGCCGAGAAGACCACCGGGACCGAGGAGACGATCACCATCGCGTTGACGCCCTCGGCCGCCTTGACCCGCTCCCAGACCGTCTTCAGGTCACGGATCACGTCGGGCGAGACGGCGTTCATCGGGGCGTTGGCGAGCCAGGCGATCGCCACATCGCCGCGCGTCTCGAGCTTCACCGTCTCGGCCTGCTCGCCCTCGTCGGGCTGCGGGTAGGGGTAGAAGCCCTGGCCGGACTTGAGGCCGTGGCGGCGCTGGGCGACCAGGCGCCGCAGCAGGAGGGGCGGCGCGAAGCGGTCGCCGTGGCGCTCCTGCAGGCCCTCCATCCGCTCGAGCACCGCGTCGAGCCCCTCGACGTCGGCTTTCCAGAACGGCGGCAGCAGGCCTTTGCGCGGGTCCAGGCCGGCGCCGGCCATCATCCCGAGGTCGATGTCGCGCACCGAGCAGATGCCCTCCTCTACCAGCAGACAGGCCTCGATCAGGGCGCGGCAGCTGAACAGCGCGATCAGCTCCTCGGCGTCGGGGGCTGCCTCGCCGGGGACGTTCTGCTCGCCCTCCTTGAAGAAGCCCTCGCCCCCGGACTTGGCGCCGAGCTTGCCGTCGGCGACCAGCCCCAGCAGCCCCTTGTGGACGTAGAAGCTCTCGCCGTAGGACTCGTTGAGGTGCTCGGCGACGTGCAGGACCGTGTCGAGCCCGAGCAGGTCGGTGAGGAAGAAGGGACCCATCGGCGCCAGGTTGGCGCCGGCGATCGCCTCGTCGATCGCCTTCAGCGAGAGGCCCTGCTCCTCCTGGGCGCGCCAGATCTCGCCGATCGTCGCCATCAGGATGCGGTTGACGACGAAGCCGGGCACCTCGCCGCAGACGATCGGCTGCTTCTTGATCGCCTGGGCGAAGTTGTAGGCGACGGTGGCGGTCTCCTCGGAGGTGTCCTCGCCGGCGATGATCTCGACCAGCGGCATCACCGAGGCCGGGTAGAAGAAGTGGAATCCGACGACCTTGTCCGGCCGCAGGGTCGCCTCGCCGATCTCCGAGATCGAGAGCGAGGAGGTGTTGGAGGAGAGGATCGCGTGGCCGGGCGTGGCCGCGTCGAGCTCACGGAAGACGGCCTGCTTGATCTCCATCCGCTCCGGCACCGCCTCGACCACGAAATCGACGTCGCCGAACTCGGCGTAGCTGGTGGTGCCGAGGATGCGGCCCATGACCTCGGCGAGGCGCGCGTCGGCGGCCTCCTGGGTCAGCTTCTCCTTCTTGACCAGGCGGGCGAGCTGGCCCTCGGTGACGGCGCGCGCCTTCTCGACGGCGGCGTCGACGAACTTCTGGTCGATGTCCTTGACGACGACGGGGATCTCGGCGGCGGCGATCGCCTGCGCGATCTCGCCACCCATGGTGCCGCCGCCGACGACGGCGGCCTTGGAAACGAACATTCTTGGCTTTCCTCCGGGGGTCTGGTGGGCAGGCGAAGGCTATAGGGAGACGGCCGAACTGCATCAACTTCTCCCTCCAGGGGGTAGCGAAGTTGATGCAGTTCGGCCGGGACGACGCCGTCGCCAGGGGGTACAAGCGCGCGCGGCGATCCTTGTACTCGGGGACAAAGGCATCGGCGGGGCATCGGTACTAGGCTTTTTTGGCTCTTCCAGAGGGAGTTGACCGGTAATCAACCGCGCCCGCCGGGCGGGCGCGACGCCAAGCGAGGGACGACCAGAGCATGAGCCGCATCCGGCAGCAGAACGTGACCGCAGCGCAGTGGAGCTCCAACGGAGAGTCCCTCGGCGCGATCGACCTGACCCTTCCCGAGAACGAAGCCTTTGGCGCCAACGTCTTCTCGGTCGCCGCGCAGCGCGAACGGCTGCCCGCCGACGTCTTCGGGAAGCTGCAGAGCGCGCTGGAGGCCGGCGAGGCAATCGACCTCGCGACGGCCGACGCCGTCGCCACGGCGATGAAGGACTGGGCCCTGGAGAAGGGCGCCACCCACTTCACCCACGTCTTCCAGCCGCTGACCGGCTCGACCGCGGAGAAGCACGACTCCTTCTTCGAGCCCGCCGGCGAGGGCCGGGCGCTGGCCGGCTTCTCCGGCAAGGAGCTGATCCAGGGCGAGCCGGACGCCTCCTCCTTCCCGACCGGCGGCGTGCGCGAAACCTTCGAGGCACGCGGCTACACCGCCTGGGACCCGACCAGCCCGGCCTTCATCCTCGAGAACCCGAACGGCTCGCTGCTCTGCATCCCGACCGCCTTCGCCTCCTGGACCGGCGAGGCGCTCGACGCGAAGATCCCCCTGCTGCGCTCGATGGACGCGCTCTCGGGCGCCGCGATCAAAGCGCTGAAGCTGCTCGGCGACAGCGAGAGCAAGCGGGTCTTCACCACGGTCGGGCCCGAGCAGGAGTACTTCCTGATCGACGAGCAGTACTTCTTCGAGCGTCCCGACCTGATCTCGACTGGGCGCACGCTGTTCGGCGCCAAGCCCCCCAAGGGGCAGGAACTCGACGACCACTACTTCGGCACGATTCCCGAGCGGGTGCTCGCCTTCATGATGGAGTCGGAGCTGGAGATGCGCAAGCTGGGCATCCCGGTGAAGACCCGCCACAACGAGGTGGCGCCGGCCCAGTACGAGCTCGCACCGGTCTTCGAGAACTCGAACGTCGGCTCCGACCACCAGCAGCTGGCGATGCGGGTGATGGAAAGCGTCGCCCGCCGCTACGGCCTGGTCTGCCTGCTGCACGAGAAGCCCTTTGCCGGCGTCAACGGCTCGGGCAAGCACAACAACTGGTCGATGGGGACGGACACCGGCTCGAACCTGCTCGACCCGGGCGACACGCCGGCCGACAACATCCACTTCCTCTTCTTCTGCGCGGCGGTGATCCAGGCAGTCAACAAACACCAGGGCCTGCTGCGCGCCTCGGCCGCAAACATCGGCCAGGACCACCGGCTCGGCGCCAACGAGGCGCCGCCGGCGATCATCTCGATCTTCCTCGGCTCCGAGCTGATCAAGGTCTTCGAGGCGATCGCCACCGGCGAGGGGGATCCGCACACGCCGGCCTCCTTCCTCGACTTGGGCGCCACGGTGCTGCCGCCGCTGCCCAAGCACGGGGGCGACCGCAACCGAACCTCGCCCTTCGCCTTCACCGGCAACAAGTTCGAGTTCCGGGCGCTGGGGTCGAGCATGTCGCTCGCCTTCCCCAACACGGTGCTCAACACGATCGTCGCCGAGGCGATCGACGACCTGGCCGGCAAGATCGAAGCGAAGACCGGCGGTGGCATGGACGCCGACGCCGCGGTGATCGAGGTCGTCAAGGAGTCCTACACGGACAACAAGGCGATCTGCTTCGACGGGGACAACTACTCGGAGGAGTGGCACGCCGAGGCCGAGCAGCGCGGCTTGAAGAACCTCAAGACGACGCCGGACGCGCTGCCCGAGGTGCTGGCCGATGAGACCGTTGCCGCCTTCGAGAAATACAGCGTGCTATCCAGGCGGGAGCTCGAGTCGCGCTTCGAGGTCTGGGCCGAGCAGTACGCGCTGCGGGCCAACATCGAGTCGGAGACGACCTTCTCGATCGGCAAGACGATGATCCTGCCGGCGGCCCTGCGCCACCTGGCGCTGATCTCCGAGGCCGGCGTCTCCGCGCTCGAGGGCGAGGTGCGCAGCGGGATCGAGGAGCTCTCGACCGCGCTCGACGCGCTCGAGAAGGCCAACGCGGCCCCGATCGAGCTCGAGGGCCTCGAGGGCGCCGTCCACGCCCGCGACGAGCAGCTGGCCAAGAGCAACGCGGTGCGCGAGGCGGCAGACAAGCTCGAGAAGGTCGTCGCCGACGACCTCTGGCCGTTGCCGAAGTACGAGGAGATGCTGTTCATCAAGTAGCTGGGCCGGGAGAAGTCCCGGTAGGGGATCCGCTTAACTTTTCGGATGGAGAGGCTAGGGCTGTCGCCTCAGGCTCACGACCGAAAAGTACAAGACGCTCCACCCCTACCGGGACTTCTCCTCACGCAGGAGCACGGCACACGCCAGCGCTCCAAGAGCGGCGGCGGCGGACAGGACTAGGAAGGCTTGGGCGTAGGGAGAGGGGTCGGTTACGACGGTGGCGCCGCCGGAGTGGATGACGAGGCCCAGAGCCATCGTGCCCACTGCGGCGCCTATCCAGCGGACGGTTAGGACCAGGGCGTTGGCGTCGCCTCGCTCCTCGGCGGAGACCGCGTTGGCGAGGCCGGTCAGCAGGGAGGTGAACATCGGGGCGATGCTGGCGTTGAGGATCAGCAGCCCGGGGAGCAGCAGGGCGTAGCTGTCGTCGTCGGCGAAGGCCGCGATCCAGGCCAGCGCCGCGGCCGTGAAGAGGTAGCCGAAGACCGCCGGGCGGCGCGGGCCGACGCGGTCGGTGACCCGGCCAGCGACAATGTTGAAGAGCGGCTCGGCGAACATCGAGGAGGCGAGGGCCAGCGAGGCGAGCAGCGGCCCGAAGCCGAGCACGTGCTGGAAGTAGGTGGCGCCGTAGATGACGAAGCCGGTGACGACGACCTGGGCGGCGAACATCGCGACGACGATCCCGGTGAGGATGCGGCGGCGCAGCAGGCCGACGTCAAGCAGCGGGTGGGCGCTGCGCAGCTCCAGGGCAGCGAAGCCGGCGAGCGCGGCGAGGCCGGCGGCGGCGAGGAGCAGCGTCGGCGGCGCGTCCCAACCCCAGGCGAGCGCCTGCATCAGCCCCACCAGCAGCGCCGAGAGGCCGCCCATCAGCACCGCCAGGCCGCGGTAGTCGAATGGCTCGGGCTCGCCCACCGGCCGGTTGTCGACCCGCAGCAGACCGATCCCGACCAGGGCCACGGCGAGCAGCGCGTCGAAGGCGAAGATCGCCCGCCAGTCGATCGCCTCGGTGAGCAGGCCGGCCATCACCGGGCCGATCACGAAGACCGTCACCCCGATCGCCGAGTACTTGCCGAGGGCGTCGCCGCGGTGCTCGAGCGGCACGCGGTTGGCGATCATCGCGGCGCTCGCCGGGTAGAGCGTCGAGGCACCGATCCCGGCGACGGCGTTGCTGAGCACCAGCCAGGCAAAGCCATTGGAGACCGCCGCCGAAATCGAGCCGAGTGCGAAGATCGCCAGGGCGAGGAGCAGCACCTGGCGGTGCCCGTAGTAGTCGCCCAGCCGCCCGCCCGGGGCGGCGAAGAGCGCCAGGGTGAGGAAGAAGGAGTTGACCACCCACTGGGCCTCGGACGCCGAGAGCCCGAGGTCGGCGGTCAGCGTCGGCTGGGTGACGCCGAGCACCGTCTGGCCGAGATAGCAGGTGAAGAACGCGAGGCCGCCGAACCACAGCGTCCACGTGCTCAGCCTTTGCGCCGCGGGCGCCTCCGTCACGCGCGGGACAGTACCCGCATCCGCAGACCGCCCCGCGGCGAGAGGGTCGGCATCTGGCGCACGGTCATCGTCCGGCCCGGCATCGCGTCGAGCCGCAGGCGCTGCAGCAGCATCGTCGCCACCAGCTTCACCTCGGTCTGACCGAAGCGCTTGCCGATGCAGATCCGCCGGCCGCCGCCGAAGGGCACGTAGGCGCCGCGCGGCAGCGCCGCCTTGCGCTCGCGGGTAAAGCGCTCGGGAATGAACGCCTCGGGGTCGGGGAAGACCTCGGGGATGCGGTGGCTGGCCCAGGAGCAGTAGTTGACGTAGGCGCCGCGTCTGACCTCGTGGCCGCCGAACTCGAAGTCGCCCACGGCGCGACGCGGACCGATCCAGGCCGGCGGGTAGAGGCGCAGGACCTCGTCAAGGACCATCTCGAGGTAGGGCATCTCGTGCTCGAGCTTCTCGATGTCCGGTGGGGCGCCGCCGAGCACTCGGTCCTGCTCCTCGCAGAGCATCTCGACCACGTCGGGGTGGCGAGCGAGCTCGTGCATCATGAAGGTCAGGGTCGAGGTCGAGGTGTCGTGGCCGGCGAACATCAGGGTCATCACCTGATCGCGGATCTCCTTGTCGGCGAACCCCTCCCCCGCCTCGTCGCGCACGCCGATCAGCAGGCTGAGGATGTCCATCTTCGACTCGTCCGGGTTGCTGCGGCGCTCGGCGATCTCGCCATAGACGATCTCGTCGAGGACGGCGCGCGAGCGGACCATCTTCGACCAGGGCGAGCGCGGGCCGCGCAGCAAGCGCATGTGGAAGTCGATCCCGTAGAAGCCGAGCGCCCGCTCGAAGTGCTCAGCCGCGGCGGCGCCCTTGCCGGCCTCGTCGGGGTCGAGGCCGAGCAGCGCCCGCATCGCGATCCGCATCGCCAAGCCGCGCATCCACTCGTAGACGTCGACCACCTGGCCGAGACGCAGGCGCTCGATCGCCGGGGTCGCCTCGGCGATCATCGCCTCGACCGAGGCGGCCACCTGCTCGCGGTGGAAGGCGGGCATCATGATCGCCCGCGCCCGGTCGTGGTAGGCGTCGTCGATCGTCAACAGGCCGTCGCCGAGCAGCGGGATCAGGTCGCCGAAGCTCGACTCGCGCCAGTGGAAGTTCTCCGGGTGGGCGACGGTGATGAAGTGATTCGCCTCGGGGCCGATCATGAAGATCACCTGGCTGTGCAGCAGGCGGGCGCTGAAGATCGGCCCGTGCTCCTCGTAGAGGCCGAGCAGCAGGGGCAGCGGGTCGCGCGCCACCCGCAGGGTGCGGCCGAGGTCGAAGTCCTGCGGCCCAGGCGGGTAGGAGCCGCGCCGGCGCACGCTGAACTCGGCACGCACGTCGCTCAGCACGCGCACCGCCGGGTTGGCGCTCAGCCGCTCAGGCGGCGGCACCCGCGCGGGCGACGGCGGTTTCGCTGGCGTCTCCACAGCCACGTCCCCATCCTAGTTGGCTGGCTGGCCAAACCCCCTCCCGAACTGCATCAACTTCTCCACCCGGTAGAGGGAGAAGTTGATGCAGTTCGGGGGTCAGGCGTCGGTGGCGGCGAGCTGGCCGCAGGCGGCGGCTATGTCGCGGCCGCGGGTGAGGCGAACGGTGACCGGGACCCGGTGCTCGGCGAGGATCGCCCGGAAGCGCTCGATCCGCTCCGGCGAGGAGCCGTCGTAGGCGCCGGTCGGGTTGTAGGGGATCAGGTTGACCTTGTAGCCGCGCGGGTCGAGCAGCTCGGCGAGTTGGCGGGCATGCTCGGGCAGGTCGTTGACGCCGTCGAGCATCACGTACTCGACGAAGACCTTGCGCCGGCGGGCGACGCGGTAGCGCTCGCAGGCGGCGAGCACCTCGGCCAGCGGGTAGCGGTCGTTGACCGGCATCAGCTGAGAGCGCAGCCCGTCGTTGGGGGCGTGCAGCGAGAGGGCGAGGCTGACCGGCATCTCGCACGCGGCGAGGCGGTCGATACCCGGCACCCAGCCGACCGTGGAGATCGCGGTGCGGCGGTGGGTGACGCCGAGGTCGGGGAGCCGCTCGCAGGCGGCGAGCACGGCGTCGATGTTCATCGTCGGCTCCCCCATGCCCATGAAGACGACGTGGTCGATCGCTTCGCTGCGGCGGAAGTGCAGCGCCTGGTCGAGGATCTCGTCGGCGCTCAGGTTGCGGCCGAACTTCATCTGGCCGGTAGCGCAGAAGGTGCAGGTCAGCGGGCAGCCCGACTGCGAGGAGAGGCAGACCGAGCGTCGCCCGTCGCGGTAGCGCATCAGCACCGCCTCGACCGGCCGCCCGTCGCCGGTGCGCAGCAGCGCCTTGACCGTCCCGTCATCGGACTTGGCCTCAGCCTCGAGCTCCAGCGTGGAGAGCGGCACCGCCTCCGCGAGCCGCTCGCGCATCCCGGCGGGCAGGTTCGTCATCTCCCCATAACCCCGAGCCCCCCGCGCCATCCACTCCCAAACCTGCCCAGCCCGATACCCGGGCTCCCCCGCCTCGGCCAGCACCCTCTCCAGCAACCCTCTATCCACCCCCCAAGCCTACGGGGACGTGCCGCAACTTAGGTACCTATACGGACCTCTAATTTGCGGCACGTCCCCGGATGGGGTTAGAGGTTGGCGGCGTCGGCTAGTAGGTCTACTTGGGTGGGGTCGTTGGAGGAGGGGAAGAGGATCAGCTCGTCGCAGCCCGCTGCCTCGTAGGCGGCAAGGGTGCGCTTGATCGTGTCGGGGTCCTTGGCGGCGGCGCCGACGATCATCTGGGCGACCTCAGCGCCCAGCCATGCGTAGTAGTGGCCCAGGTTAGCGTTGGCGTCCTGCTCGGCACGATCGCCGAGAGAGAAGTAGGCGAGGGCCAGGGTGCGGGGCTCGCCCTCGCGGCCCGCCTGCGTCCAGGCCTGCTTGGCCTTGGCGGCGCCGGCGGCGTACTGGTCGGGGCCGGTGCCGCTGGCGACCCAGCCGTCGGCGAAGCGCGCGGCGCGGGCGAAGGAGGCGTCGGCGTGACCGCCGACGAGGAGCTTGGGAGCGCCGCTCACGGTCGGCCCGACTTCCTGTTTGCTCCAGAGTTCAGTGACCCGCTCGAGGATCGCGTCGAGGCGGGCGCCGCGGCCGGAGAGCGAGACGCCGCTGACCTCGTAGTCGTCGTCGCGGGCGCCGAGCCCGATGCCGAGGGTGAAACGTCCGCCGGAGAGCGCGTTGACGCTGAGTGCCTGCTTGGCGAGCCCAGCCGGGTTGGTGTGCAGTGGTCCGAGCAACACCGAGGTGCAAAGCCCGATCCGCTCGGTCACCGCGGCCGCCGCCGCCAGCGCCGTCAGCGGCTCGTAGTTGTCGTAGACGACCCGGTCGACGGTTCCGAGGCTCGAGAACCCGCGCGCCTCGGCTCGTCGCGCCCACTCGACCAGCTGCTCGCCCTTCGTCCCCGGCACCGCGTTCGGCAACCCGATCGCAACGTCCATCCCATGCCTCCTGAGCTCGAATTTCGGCCGCCGTCAACCCTAGCGACGGCCCGAGCTCGGCTTTGACGGCGCGCGAAGAATCATCGGCTTTGAAACTCAAAGCGCTGCCCACTAGGATCGCCCGGACAGGCAACTACCTTCAGGGAGACGACAGATGAGCACTTACACCGTGATCAAGATCGACGAGATGGAGGGCATCTACGGCGGCGCCTTCAAGCGCGCCCGCGCCTCGCTCGGCGCCGAGTCCTTCGGCATGCAGATCATCGACATGCCGCCCAACTACGAGAAATACCCCGAGCACGATCATTCCGAAGACGGCCAGGAGGAGGTCTACATCACCCTTCGCGGCGGCGGTGAGATCGAGATCGAGGGCGAGCGTCACCCGCTCGACGCCGACCACGCCTCGCGGGTCGGACCGGGCGTCAAGCGCAAGGTCTGGCCGGGCCCCGACGGCATCCGGATGCTGATCATCGGCGGCGTGCCCGGCAAGGCCTACGAGGCGCCGGACGTCACCAAGCTGGGCGAGCCCGACCCGATGGCCGCCCGCCAGGGCTGACGCAGGCGGGCGCGCCGGAAATTGCGCGCTCCAACGGTGGCGGCGTCCGCCTCGCGTCCGGCTAGCTTTGGTGTGTGAGCGGAGCCGCCACCCTCTTCGACGCAGACGCGCCCAGCCACTCGGCCACGGTCGAGGTGCTGGGCGTGATCTTCTGCGCGGAGGACGACGGCTACGCGGTGCTCGAGGTCCAGGACGCCGAGTCGGGCGAGGGCTTCGCGCTGGTCGGCCCGGTTGCCCACCTCGGCGTCGGCGACCGCGCCGAAGTCAGCGGCGAGTGGCAGCACCACGCCCGCTACGGTCGCCAGCTGCGCGCCCAGGGGGCGCTGCCGCTCGACCCCGCCGACCGCGAGGGCCTCGTCGCCTACCTGACCTCGCTGCGCCACATCGGCCCGGCGCGGGCCGAGCGCCTGGTCGAGGAGCACGGCGAGGCCGTGCTCGGCGCGATCGCCGCCGATCCCCACGGCGTCTTCAGCTCGCTGCGCGGGGTGAGCGTCGACCAGGCGCAGGTCGCCACCGAGTCCTGGCACGCAAGCCGCGCGATCCGCGATCTGCACGTGCAGCTGGCCCCGCACGGACTGGCGCACCTCGCCGCGCCGATCCACGCCCGCTTCGGCGAGCGCTCGATGGCGGTCCTGCACGAGGACCCCTACCGGCTGACCGAGGTGCCGGGGGTCGGCTTCGCCCGCGCCGACCGGATCGCGCTGGCCGCCGACGTGCCGCCCGAATCGAGTCGCCGCGCCCAGGCGGCCGCGGTCTACGCCCTGGCGGAGTCCGAGCAACAGGGCAACGCCTTCCTGCCGCTGGGCGAGCTGACCGCGCGCACCGCGAAGCTGATCGGCCTCTCCCCCGACCCCGAGGTGCTGGCCGAGGCGCGGGGGCTGCTGGTCGACGAGGGGCGCCTCTACCGCGAGCCAACCCACGCGAGCGAGCTCGCCGTGGCGGCGACGCTGGCGGTGCGCGCCGCGGCGCCGGCCCACCTCGGCCACGATCCGGGGGAGACGCCGCCGGCCGATGAGGCCGGCACGGAACTGACCGACGAGCAGTGGTCGGCCGTGCGCGGTGCCTTCGGGGCGCGCGTCTCGGTGCTGACCGGTGGGCCCGGCGTCGGCAAGACCGCCTGCACCCGGGCAATCGTCGAGCAGGCCGAAGCCGCCGGGCTGCGCATCGCCCTCTGCGCACCGACCGGCCGCGCCGCTCGCCGCCTCGAGGAAGCGACCGGTCACCCGGCGCAGACGATCCACCGCCTGCTCGAGTGGATGCCGGGCCGCGAGCCCGCCTTCAAGCCCGGCCACCCGCTGCCCGCCGACCTGGCGATCGTCGACGAGTCCTCGATGCTCAACCTGCGCCTGATCGAGGTGCTGCTCGGCGGGCTCGCCGAGTCGACCCACGTCGTCTTCGTCGGCGACGCCGACCAGCTGCCGCCGATCGGCGCCGGCAAGCCCTTCGAGGATCTGATCGAGGCGGGGATCGCGCCGGTCGTCCGCCTCACCCAGATCTTCCGCCAGGCGGCCCGCTCGATGATCACCACCGCCGCGCACGAGATCAACCATGGCCGGCCGCCGCACCTGAAGCCCGGCGAGGACCAGGATCACGACTTCTTCTTCATCGAGCGAACCAATCCCGAGCGGGCACTGGCGGCGGTAGTCGAGGTGGTCGCCGAGCGGGCGCCGGCGCGCTTCGGCGTCGACCCGGTGCGCGAGGTACAGGCCCTGGCGCCGATGTACCGGGGGCCGGTCGGGATCGACGCCCTCAACGAGCGTCTCCAGGCGGAGCTCAACCCGCGCGGCGCGACGGCCCTCAGCGACCGCTTCCGGATCGGCGACCGGCTGATCCAAACCCGCAACTCGCACGAGCTCGGGCTGATGAACGGCTCGATCGTCTTCCTCCGCGACGACGACCCCGACGCGGAAGAGATCCTCGTCGACACCGACGAGGGCGCCGAGCTGGCGATCCCCTACGGCGAGACCGCCACCCTGCGGCTCGCCTACGCGATCTCGGTCCACAAGGCCCAGGGCTGCGAAGTCCCGGTCGTGGTCGGCGTCTGCCACCGCTCCCACTCGCGGATGCTGACCCGCCCTCTGCTCTACACCGCGGTCACCCGCGCGCGGCGCAGCTGCGTGCTGATCGGCGACCGCGCCTCGCTCGCCTCCGCGGTGGGTCGCGACGACGCCGGGACCCGCTACTCGGGCCTGGCCGAGCGCCTGCGCGCATAGCGCGCGCGGATCGGCACACAATCGTCACCTTCTGCGAACACAGGTATGATCTTGACGTTCATACTCGACTCGATGCCGCAGACAATGCCTCGCAGAACCATCTATCTCCCTGACAGCGTCGATGAGCTCGTGCGTGAACACGCCCGCGAGGGGGAGTCTTTCTCGGCCACAGTCCTGCGCCTGATCGAGCTTGGCGCCCTGGGCGACAACGAGGAGAGCATGCCGAGCTACTTTGGCACGATCGAAGGTCCAGGCGACTGGGGCATCAACTTCGAGAAGTACATCGGGCTCAAGCCCTGGGAGCCCGGCGAGGGGCCGCGAAAGGGGCCGGGTGAGAAAGATCATCGTTGACACAGGTCCGCTGGTCGCTGCCCTCGACGCCCACGATTCCGCGCACAACCTCGCGATAGGCGTACTCGGCCGGCTGCGTCGCCAAGCTTTGATCCCAACTCCCGTCCTGGTCGAGGTGGACCACTTCGTCGGCAGGCGCGTCGGCGGCTTTGCCGCCAGGAACTTCCTCAGGGACGTATCGGGGGGCGTCCACAGCGTTGCCGCAATCACCCCAGGGCTCCTCCGTCGAGCCGTCGAGCTGGACGAGCGCTACGCCGACCTCGAGCTTGGCTTCACCGACAGCTGCCTGATGGCGGTTGCCGAGCGCCACGAGTTGCCGATACTGACGTTCGATTTCGCAGACTTTCGCGCCACCGAATCGGCCGCCGGCCCGTGGCGCCTTGTGCTCGACGAGCCTGCCTACCAAGCCGCCGTCGCACGGTAGGCGCCGGCTCGCCGACTCCGGGAGAGGAAGCGGCCTCGCGATACTCCGCCCGTGGAGAGACCGCGACCGCCGTTCGCAGCAATCGCGATCACGCTCGCCGGGGTCGCCCTGCTCGCGGCGCTGGTGCTCGCCGTGCCGACGCTTCGCGATGCGGCGGGCGCCGCGATCCACGGCGACACCGCTGAGGTGCGCCATCAGATCAAGAGCCTCGGAGTCGCCGGGCCGCTGCTGATCCTCGTCCTCACGCTGCTGCACGCGGTCGTCTTCTACCCGGCCGAGATCGTCGACGCTGCCGCCGGCTTCGCCTACGGGTTCTTCCCGGCGCTGGCCCTGACCCTCACCGGCTGGCTGCTATCCGGCCTGCTCTGCTTCTACGTGGGCCGCGGCGTCGCCCGGCCGCTGCTCGACCGCTGGCTGGGGACGGAGCGCTTCGAGCGCACCGAGGCCGCGATCGAGCGCGGCGGGACCACCCTGCTGCTCGCCGTGCGCCTCGTGCCGATCTTTCCCTTCAGCCTCGTCTCCTACGCGGCCGGAGCGGCCCGGGTGCCGGTCTGGCGCTTCGCCTGGACGACGGTGGTCGGCTACCTGCCGCTCACCGCCCTCGCCGTCTACTTCGGCACTCGCCTGGAGGGGCTCAGCCTCACCGACCCGCTCGTCCTCGGTAGCGGCGCCTTCCTTCTCGCCCTGCTGCTCGGTGGCCACTGGGTCGTGCGCCACCGGACCGGCGAGACCACGCCGTGAGGCTCAGCCGACGCGCTTGATCCGAAAGCGGAAGAAGGCCGGCGAGCGGTCGCCAAGTCCTTCCGCGTTGCGGGCGGAGACGCGCAGCGAGTGCCAGCCAACCGGCAGCCTCCTCACCAGCCGCGCCGGACAGGGCCGGAAGAGCCCGTTGTCGATCCGGCAGACGAAGGAGGCGTGGTGCTCGTTGGAGCCGAAGCGGAAGACGACTCGAGCTCGGTGGTGATGGGTATGGATCAGGTGGTGGGGGTGGCGGCGGAAGAAGGTGCGAGGCAGGCGCCTGCGTGGCATTTCCGCTTCTTCGACGGGCGGGGACGATCCGGCAGTCGGCTGTGCGGTGGCCGCGATCGGTGGAGATTCCAGGCCCCAGCTGCCGGGCGCGGCGGCTTCGTCGGGCGCAACTTCGCTTCCGGGTTCGAGGCAGCTGGAAATGACGCCGGCTCCGGGGCTGAGCAGGTCCGCAACGGCGGCGACCGCGTCGACCATGCCCGCGCCGGTCGCGCAGGGCGGCGAGCCGCTGACCTCCGCGGCGCTTTCCAGCAGGGCGGTGCGCAGCTCGGCTGGTTGCGCTGCGGGGTCGGCATCGAGCATCAGAGCGACGACGGCCGCGGCATGGGGTGCGGCGGCGGAGGTCCCGCAGAAGTGCCAGGCCGCGGCGGGTTCGTTTTCGGGAAATTTCCCGAAGAACGAAAAGAACGTGGTCACGCCGCAGTCGGTCGCGACGACGTCTGGCTTTGGGACCAGCTCGGGCCCCACCGGGGCCGCAGGTTCGGAGCCACCTGCGACCGGTCCGAAGTCATGCCGTACCGGTCCTCGGGAAGAGTAGTACTCGACTTCGTTGTCTTCGTAGAACGGGATCGCGCCAACCGAGATCACCGAGCTCGCACCGCTGTGGCCGAAGATCGTCGGCCCGACCTTGTCCGTGTCGGTCGAGCGGGGGTACTCGGTTTCGGAGACGCCGCTGCCGTTCTCAAGCAGGCCGAACTTGATCCGGGGGCTGTTTCCCGCGTAGCGGTTGATCACCAGCTGCACCGTCTTCGTCTCGGAGGAGCTTTCGTTTTCCCATTGGAGAATCTCGGTGGGCCGCTGGGTTTCCAGGTTGTCGCCCGCTTCGAGTCCGATCAGGTTGCCGTTCGCGCTCAAGAGGAAGGCGTCGAGGTCCGTTTTCACCCCGTTCCATGGTTCGTCCCACTGCAGATCGACGGCCAGCGTCGCACCCGGTTCCACCTTGATGCCAAACGTCCGGTCGGTCTGCGACCCCGGGTTGAAGTCCATGCAGTGCGTGCCTTTCGCGCCAGAGAGTGACTGCACCGCCTGCGGACAACCGCCAGAGTCGCGGAATTCCGGCGCTTCCCAGGAGGCTATGTCGTTGCCCGCCGTGTCGACCAGGTTGTCGTTGCCCGCGGCGGAAAGGTACGTGGCGCCGTCTTCGACCGCTTCGCCCGCGGCGACCGCGATCGGGCCGTCCTGGAAGAACGGCTCTTCGAGGTAGAAGACGTCGTCCGCGATCACCTTGGCTTCCGGGCCCCCTTCGGACGCCGGCTTCGCCAGCTCTTCGATGTTCTTGGCGAAGGCGGTTTCCCCGTTGAACGCCGAGGCAAAGGCGATCTTGGCGCCGGGAGCGAGGTCGTGAACGATCTGTGCCATCGCCCGCCCCTCATCGGTGGCTTCTTCTTCGGCGCCCGACCCGATCTCTTCGAGAACGTTCACCCCTTCTTCTTCACAGGGACTGTTGGGACCTGGAAGATCGCCGCTTTCTTCGTCTTCCGTTGCGTTCTTCGCAACAGGCCCGCTGCCGTCGGCGGCTTCTTCCGCCTCGTCGAGCGAATCCGAGAGAATGCCCACGGTCACGCCGCTGCCATCGGGTTCCGGTGCGCCCGCACGGGCTTCAGCGGCGTGCAGCTGCGCGTCCCCTTGGGAGATGACCGCGCCCTGTGACGGGCACGCCTCCGCCGTAACCGGCGCCAAGGCCTCGCTGACCGAGCCGACGTTCGCCACCGCGCCAACCTCCCTCAGCTGATCCGGCTTCGCCGCGACGGTCACCGTCTGGTAGCGGCGGCTGGCGTCGACGACCTGAGCCCCCGCAGCGCGCAGGGCGTCGAGCCCGGCGACCGCGCCCCGTTCGAAGCGCACGTAGGCGAGCACCCGGTTGCCGCGCCGCAACAGACTTCCGGCGCCTTCATCCGGCAAGCCGAGCTTCTTCGCCTGCACGGCGTCGGGCGCCGTGCGCACGGCGGGCTTCGCCAGGATCGCCAGGCGCGGCGAGAGGTCGCCGGCACCGGGCGTCCGAATGGCACTCGCCCCGGACGGGGCGACGAGACAGGCGGCGACGCTCACGGCTGCGGCGATCTGGCTTACGCTGGGGCGAACGACCATCGAAAGAAAGTATCGGCTGGAACCCACGCATCCTCAACACCCCTGGACTGTCTTCAGACCGCCCAGGGGGTTGCCGCAGCCGCACCAGCACCAGCGCGACCCGCTCAACCGAGCGTGTAACGCGGGGTGCCGTGGAAGCAGCCCAGCGTGTACGGGTATTCGAGCGTCGCGTTGCAGCTGTCCTGGACCTCGTGGGCGACCGCGTCGCGGTCCCCGGCGTCGAGCGCGTCGAAGATCGCCACGCCGTTATTGGCGATCCCGATCGGCCCTCCGGAGAGGCAGCCGGGCGAAGCGGCCCGCTTCGGGTCAGCCGCTGGTCATCGCAACGTAAGCGCTGTGTAAACAGCGCCGGCGACGCGAACCCTGCTACGGTCCCCGGCGTTAGGTCGGATTCGTATCCGGCAAAAGTCGTGTCTAGCGCTCGCGTCGTTGCTTTACCTGAAGCCTCCGCGTTCGCAGCACAACAAGTGGAGGCAATAAATGCCGACTGGAACAGTCAAGTGGTTCAGCGACGACAAGGGCTACGGGTTCATCACGCCCGATGACGGCTCGAAGGACGTCTTCGTCCATCACAGCGCGATCCTGGGCGAGGGCTTCAAGTCCCTCACCGAGGGGTCCAAGGTGAGCTACGAGTCCGAGGAAGGCCCGAAGGGCCCCGCCGCTGCCCAGGTGCAGCAGACCTCGTAGTCGCAACCGCACTTCAGCAGTGAGAGAGGCCCGCCAGATGGCGGGCCTCTTCTTTGCGCCTATCCTTCCCCGCCGATGCCGACCTCCACCCGAGACGATCTCCGCAACATCGCGATCGTGGCCCACGTGGACCACGGCAAGACGACCCTGGTCGACGCGATGCTCTGGCAGTCGGGCGCCTTCCGCCAGGGCCAGGAGGTCGCCGAGCGGGTGATGGACTCGATGGACCTCGAGCGCGAGAAGGGGATCACGATCCTCGCCAAGAACACGGCGGTCAACTACAAAGGCGTCAAGCTCAACATCGTCGACACTCCCGGCCACGCCGATTTCGGCGGCGAGGTGGAGCGCGGACTGACGATGGTCGACGGCGTCCTGCTGCTGGTCGACGCCTCCGAGGGCCCGCTGCCGCAGACCCGCTTCGTGCTGCGCAAGGCGCTCGAGGCGAAGCTGCCGGTGATCCTCGTCGTCAACAAGGTCGACCGCCCCGACGCGCGCATCGCCGAGGTCGTCGACGAGGTCTATGAGCTGTTCATCGACCTCGGCGCCGGCGACGAGCAGATCGACTTCCCGATCGTCTACACCAACGCCAAGGCCGGCTGGGCCTCGCTCGAGGAGGGCGCCGAGGGGACAGACCTCTCGCCCCTGATGGACCTGATGCTGGAGAAGATCCCTGCGCCGCGGCACGACCCCGACCACCCGCTTCAGGCGCACGTCACCAACCTCGACGCCTCCCCCTACCTCGGCCGGCTGGCGCTCTGCCGCGTCCACAACGGCACGATCCGCTCCGGCCAGCAGATCGCCTGGTGCCGGGCCAACGGGACGGTCGAGCGGGCGACGGTCTCCGAGCTCTACGTGACCGAGGCTCTGGAGCGTGTTCCGGCCGAAGAGGCCGGGCCGGGAGAGATCATCGCCGTCGCCGGCATGGAAGAGATCACGATCGGCGAGACTCTCGCCGACCTGGCCGAGCCCCACCCTCTGCCGGTGATCAAAGTCGACGAGCCCTCGCTCTCGATCGTGCTCGGCATCAACACCTCCCCCCTGGCCGGCACCGAGGGCGGCAAGCTGACCGCCCGGCAGGTTCGCGACCGGCTCGACGCCGAGCTGGTCGGCAACGTCTCGATCCGCGTCCGCGACACCGAACGCCCCGATGCCTGGGAGGTCCAGGGGCGCGGCGAGCTGCAGCTCGTGATCCTGCTCGAGCTGATGCGCCGCGAGGGCTTCGAGCTGACCGCCGGCCAGCCGCGCGTCCTCACCCAGGAGATCGACGGCAAGCGGCACGAGCCGGTGGAGCGGCTCGCGATCGACGCGCCGGAGGAGCACGTCGGCGCGATCACCCAGCTGCTGGCGGGACGCAAGGGACGCCTGGAGCAGATGGCCAACCACGAAACCGGCTGGGTGCGGATGGAGTACCTGGTGCCCGCCCGCGGCCTGATCGGCTTCCGCACCGAGTTCCTCACCGAGACCCGCGGCACCGGCGTGATGCACCACGTCTTCGAGGGCTGGGAGCCATGGGCCGGCGAGCTGCGCCTGCGCCCGACCGGCTCGATCGTCGCCGACCGTCGCGGCAAGTCGGCCGGCTACGCCCTGATCGGCCTCCAGGACCGCGGCACGCTCTTCATCGGCCCCGGCGAGGAGGTCTACGAGGGGATGATCATCGGCGAGAACGCCCGCGCCGAGGACATGGACGTCAACGCGACAAAGGAGAAGCAGCAGACCAACATGCGCGCCGCCAGCGCCGAGGTGCTGGAGCGGATGGCGCCGCCCAAACGGCTCTCCCTGGAAGCCGCGGTCGAGTTCCTGCGCGAGGACGAGTGCGTCGAAGTCACCCCTGAGTCGGTCCGCCTGCGCAAGCTCGAGCTCGACAAGCTGCGCCGCCAGAAGGCCGCCCGCCAGGGGGCCCGCGTCACCTAGGCCTTCTCGGCGGATCGGGTTCCGGCGGTCGGTCGACCGGCAGCTCGCAGCAGAGCGTGGCCGAGAGCACAGTGATTCCCGCTTCGCCGCTCTCCGCCAGGCGTTCGGCGCTGGTGGCCTGCACCCTGAGCACCGCGTCGAGCGCATCTTGGTGGATCTGGCTCAGTTCGTGCCAGCCGCGCTCGTCGACCTGCGGCACGGCGCGGATCATGTGCGCGTCGCGCCGCCTGAAGTAGCTGCCCGAGGCGATCGCCTCGGCCATGTCCGATTCGATCATCCCGACGATCCAGACGATCAGCCGGCGCCGGTCGGCGAGGCTCAACCTCGCCATCTCCTCATCCGACCAGATCTCGGGGTCGTTCTGAAAGTCAGCCCCGCCGCCGCCGTGATTAGCCAAGGTGACCCCCCTCGATCGACTCCGATTGAAGCCACCTTAGCCAGCGAAGCCGCAAAGGAAAAGAGCCGCCTGGCGATCCTCTCGCCCGGCGGCTCTCGTGACAATGGCCCTTGTCCCGGGCCGGGAACGAAGCTAGACCGTGGCAGCCGCCTGCTCGGACTGGCTTCCCTCGGAGTCGGCCGCCTTCTTGGCGATCACTTCGGCCTCCGGGGTGGTCTCGTCGATGTTGCGCGGCAGCAGCACCTCACGGGCGATGACCAGACGCTGGATCTGGCTGGTGCCCTCGTAGAGCTGCATGATCTTCGCGTCGCGCATCAGCTTCTCGACCGGGTACTCCTTGATGAAGCCATAGCCGCCGTAGACCTGAACGGCGTCGACGGTGATCTCCATCGCCGAGTCGGCGGCGAAGCGCTTGGCCTCCGAGGAGACCAGCGTGTTGCGCTTGCCCTGGTCGAGCAGCACGGCTGAGTTCCAGACCAGCAGGCGGCCGGCGTCGACCTTGGTCGCCATGTCGGCGATCATGAACTGGATCGCCTGGTGCATCGCGATCGGCACGCCGAACTGGACCCTTTCCTTGGAGTACTCCGCGGCGTATTCGAAAGCGGCGCGGCCGATGCCGACGGCCATCGCCGAGACGCCCGGGCGGGTCCGGTCGAGCGTCATCATCGCCAGCTTGAAGCCCTTGTTCTCCTCGCCGAGCAGGTTCTCGGCGGGGATCTCGACATCGTTGAAGGAGATGGTCGCGGTGTTGGACGCCCGCTGGCCCATCTTGTCCTCCTTCTTGTCGACGGTCACCCCGGGGAGATTGGCGTCGACGACGAAGGCGGAGATGCCGCGGTGGCCGGCCTCCGGGTCGGTCTTGGCGTAGACCGTGAACCAGTCGGCGTAGGTGCCGTTGGTGATGAAGCACTTGGAGCCGTTGATCACGTACTTGTCGCCCTGCTTGACGGCGCGGGTCTTCATCCCGGAGACGTCGGAGCCGGCGTCGGGCTCGGTCAGGCAGAAGCTGGCGAGCTTCTTGTCTTCGGTCAGCATCCCGAGGTACTTCTTCTTGGTCTCCTCGGTGCCGCCGAGGGTGACGGGAGCCGAGGCGAGGCCGTTGGCCATCAGCGAGGTGCCGATGCCCGAGCAGCCCCAGCCCATCTCCTCCTCGATCAGGCAGCCGGAGAGGTAGTCGAGGCCGGGTCCGCCGTAGGCCTCGGGGATGTGGGTGTTCATCAACCCGACCTCCCAGGCCTTGTCGATGATGTCCTGGGGCCAGGTGCCGTCCTTGTCGTACTCCCAGGCGACCCTGCGAATCTCTTTCTCCGCGAAGCTGTGGGCCAGCTCGCGCAGGTCCTTCTGCTCGTCGGTGAGGGTGAAGTCAACCACTGGTCGAGGCTCCTTCTTGTCGTTGCCTAAGCCTTTGCGATGCGGCCTCGCCGCGGGGACGACGACCACCGATTGACTGGTCAGTCAACCAAGGCCGAAGGGTATCGGATAGCGGCGGCGAAGCGAGGGTCCCGGCCCTGGAGCGCTTGGCGGGTCGCCGATTTCATAGGATTGGGCGACTGATGGCAGGCGCCGCCGAGGAGAACCTTTACGAGGTCGAGGAGCTGCTGGTGCAGCCGGGGACCTATTTCAACCCGCAGACCGAGGTCCTCGTCGTGGTCGACGACTCGACCTCGCTCGACCAGGAGGTCTTCAACATGGAGGCCTACGAGGGCGCCGACTGGGTCCGCATCTCCGACGACGTGCCGATCGACGAAGACCACCGCGACCAGCTGCTCGAGCGCTTCCAGACCAGCTACCACCCCGGTGCCCGCGACTCCGTCTCCGAGACCGCGCTCGAACAGGGCGACGAGGAGTACGACGAAGGCGAGGATGGCCAGGACCCCGGCCGCGAGGACGCCGGCGGGAACGACGCCGGCGGGAACGACGCCGGGGACGCCGAATAGCGCTCGAGGCCGGGGCGAAGGCGCCTTCACCCTGCCCGACCAGACGGAAGCGGCCCGGGCACTGGAGGAGAGACCGAGGGCACCGCCAGGTGCCCTCATACGGGCTCACGCGTAATAGAAGGCGATCCCGAAGACGACGTAGACCGCCAACAGCTGCAGGCCCTCGAACCAGGTCGACTCGCCGTCCTGCGTGACGTAGTTGGCGATCAGGACGGCGAGGACGATCGCGCCGAGCTCGAAGCCGTTGAAGACGAGCGCCAGCGGGTGGGGGCCGATGAAGGTCGAGACGAGGACGAGGACCGGGGCGACGAAGAGGGCGACCTGGGCACTGGAGCCGATCGCGATGTTGACCGAGAGGTCCATCTTGTCTTTGAGCGCGACGAGCACCGCGACCCAGTGCTCGGCCGCGTTGCCGACGATCGCGACGACGATCACGCCGATGAAGAACTCCGAGAGGCCGATCGCGTGCGAGGCCTCGCTGATCGAGCCGACCAGCACCTCCGACATCACGCCGACCAGGACGCCGGCGCCCGCCAGCGCGAGGACCGAGGCCCGCACCGACCAGCCCCAGGTCCCATCGTCCTCGTACTCGGGGTTGAAGAGGTCGCGATGGGTCTTCAGCGAGAAGAAGAGGCCCGCGACGTAGGTGACAATCAGCACCCCGGCGACGGCCAGCGAGAGGTGCTCGACGGTCGAGCCGTAGTCGACGATCTCGGCACCGGGTTGGGGCAGGCCCTTGCCCTCGACCAGCTCGAAGATAGCCGGCATGATCAACGCCGCGGCGGCGAGCAGCAGCATCGAGGTCTGGATGCTCGCGCTGGTCCGGCTGAAGAGCTGTTTTTCGCGTTTCCAGCCGCCCGCCAGCATCGCCGCGCCGAGCACCAAGAGGATGTTGCCGATGATCGAGCCGACGATCGAGGCCTTGACCACCTCGTGCAGGCCCTGGCCGAGCGCGAAGAGGGCGATGATCAGCTCCGGGGCGTTGCCGAAGGTGACGTTGAGCAGGCCGCCGATGCCCGGACCCGAGCGCGCCGCCAGCTCCTCGGTGGCCCGTCCCATCAGCGCCGCCGTCGGCACGATGCCGAGCGCCGCCGCGCCGAAGACCAAGCCGGCGGAGGCGCCCGCCAGGTCGAGCGCCACCGCCACCGGGATCAACGGCGTCAGCAGATAGGGCCAGCCATACGGGGTGCGTAGGAACGCGGCTACTGGAGCAACCCCGAGCAGTTCTGGATGTCGACCGGCGTGGCCGCTTCTTTGAGGCAGTTCAGGTAGGCCTGCTGGCCCCCCTGGCCCCCGCCGGCATTCCCGCCGCTGCCGCTCGAGGCACCGCCCGCGCGTTTGGCGAGCCCTTCCAGCAAACCGCCTATACCGCTGATGCCGTTGCCGCCCTGCAGCACGCCGAGCAGTTCGATCGGGTTGATGTGCAGCTTGAGGAAGAGCGCCGAGAGCGGTTTGCTCTTGCCCGGAGCGGAGATCGTCTGGTCTTCGTTGACGCCGGTCAGCTTCAGATCGAAGTCGATTTCGGCCTTCTTCACGCCCCTGCTGCTCTTGCCGGGCGGCGGTTCGATCGTCGCCTGGACCGAGATCCGCCGCACGATGTGGTCGTCGCCGACGTAGAGGTCGACGTGGGCCGCCTTGACCGATTTGTCGACAGTGCTCTTCGCTTTGTCGAGTTCGGCCGCCGAGGGCAGCGCGCCCGCCGCTTCCAGCTGTTCTCCGCATGCCGGGTCTTCGACCAGCTTGCTGAGCGAGTCGAGGGCGCCTTCGGCGTTGAGGTCACCGCTGATCTTGGTGGTCGTCGTGCCGCCGACGTCGGCGCTGCCCGCGTTCTTCAGGTGGTCGATGAAGTCGGCGACTTCGAGTTCCGCCGCTGCGTCCTGGCAGGCCGTGACTTCGCTCGAGCTTTCGCCCTGCCCCTGCCGTTTGGCCAACGACTTGACGTAGTTGTAGGTGGTCGAGTCGACCTTGTAATCAACCCCGTCGTATTCGACGAAGGCCCGGTTGCCGCTGAGCAGCGTCAGCCCGCCTTCGAAGTCGATCGGTTCGCCGCCGAGCTTGCCGTTCGCCGTGGCCTTCATCTCGAGTTCCGGCAGCTCGGCGCCTTCTTCGCTCTGGAACGGGCCGGAGAGGCTCGCGTCCAGGTGGCCGCTGGTCTTGCCGGACGTATCGAGGCCCAGCGAGATCTCGATCTGGCCGCTGTCGACGCCCTGCAGGGTCGCTTCGTCGACGATCGTCTGCGGATCGTCGCTGCTGCCGCCGCCACCGCAGGCGGCCAGCGCCGAGGTGAGGGCGACCAGCGCGAGGAAGATGGTGAGGATGCGGGTTCTGCTCAAGGCGGTGCGGCCTCCTGCTTCGGGGTTGCGTAGGCGTACAAGCTAGCGGGTGGACAAGTCCTCAGCGCAGGGTTTCGAGCTCGCGCGGACCGACTTCCGGAGCTTCGATCCGGCGCGGGGGCTCCTCGGTGATGTTCAGCGCCAGGGGGAAGAGCAGGGCGCCGAGGAAGATCAGGATCACCCCGGCGGCGACCAGCCAGCGGGCTCCGCTGAGGTGGCCGAGGATGCCGATCGCGAAGCCGATCAGAATCAGCGCCATGTAGGGGCCGAAGCTGTGCGGCAGGAAGCTGGCGAGCGGCAGGACGAGGTCGGTCACTGGCCGGGATTATCATCGCCCCATGGCCGATGGCTCCGTAGCGGAGGTTAAGGAGGCGCTCGCCGAGGTCGGCTACCTGGCCGACGAGCCGGCGGCGCTGGTCTCCTTCCTCGCCCAGCGGCTGGGCAAGCCGGTCCTGGTCGAGGGCCCGGCCGGGGTCGGCAAGACCGAGCTGGCCAAGGCGCTCTCGCGCTCGACCGGCCGCGAGCTGATCCGCCTGCAGTGCTACGAGGGGCTCGACGAGGCCAAGGCGCTGTACGAGTGGAACTACCGCAAGCAGCTGCTGCGCATCCAGGCGGGTGGCGAGGACGGCTGGGAGGACGTCCACGGCGACATCTTCAGCGAGGAGTTCCTGCTCGAGCGGCCGTTGATGCAGGCGATCGCCAGTCCCGAGCCGGTCGTCCTGCTGATCGACGAGATCGACAAGACCGACCAGGAGTTCGAGGCGATGTTGCTCGAGCTGCTCTCCGACTTCCAGATCACGATCCCCGAGCTCGGTCAGGTCGCGGCGACGACGATGCCGATCGTCGTCCTCACCTCGAACAACTCGCGCGAGCTGACCGAGGCGCTGAAGCGCCGCTGCCTCTACCTCTGGCTCGACTACCCGGAGCTCGAACGCGAGCTGGAGATCGTCCGCCTGCACGCCCCCGAGCTGCCCGAGGCGCTGGGACGGCGGCTGGTCGAGGTGGTGCGGATGATCCGTGCCCTGGACCTGAAGAAGCCGCCCTCGATCGCCGAGTCGATCGACTGGGCCCGGACCCTGTTGCTGATGGGCGCCGAGGACATCGACCGCGAGACCTTCGAGCAGTCGATGTCGATCATCGTCAAGCACCGCACCGACATCGAGCTGGTCGCGGAGCGGGTCGGGGTGAAGCTTGCCGACGCCGTACGGACCGAAGGCTGAGGCGGGGCCGCCCGGTCTGGCGGCGAAGCTGCTCGGCTTCTGCGAGGAGCTGCGCGGCGAGGGGGTGGCGGTCGGGACCTCGGAGATCCTCGACGCCTTCGCGGCGCTGGACGAGGTGGCCTGGACCACGCGCGAGGACTTTCGCGAGGCGCTGGCGGCGACGATCGCCAAGTCCCAGGAGGACCGTCGGGTCTTCGAGCTGCTCTTCGAGCGCTGGTTCTTCCGCAGCGCCGAGGCGGAGGCGATCGAGCGCGGGATCGAGGAGACGGGCCGGCGCCACGAGGGTGGCGAGCGGCTCGACCTCGAGGAGCTGCAGGAGCAGATCCGCCAGGCGATCGTCGAGGGCAACGACGGCGAGATGCGCGATCTGGCGCGGCTGGCGATCTCCGCCTTCGGCCGCCAGGGCGAGGGCTCCGGCGTGGTCGGCGTCGACGTGCAACGCATCCGCCGCAGGCTGGGCCTCTCAGCCGGGCAGCAACCGCCGGCGCAGGACGGGGCGGCGGAGCTGCCGCCGATCGACCGCGACCAGCTCAACGCCTTCGAGCGCCACTTGCGCCGCGAGCTCGAGCGCGACCTGATCGAGCGCACCGAGACGCTGCCCCCCTCGCGTCCCCTTGCGGAGCTCGACCGGGCGCTGCCGACCAGCCCCACGCAGGACCTCGCCGGCGTGCACCGCGCCGTCTCGCAGATGAAGCGGCGGCTGGCGACGCTCGGCCAGGAGCAGCGCGGGCGGCGGCGCGGGCAGACGGTCGACGTGCGCCGCACGATGCGCGCCTCGCTGGAGACCGGCGGCGTGCCGATGCACCTGCGCTACCGGCCGAAGCGGCCGCGGCGGCCGGAGATCTACGTGCTCTGCGACGTCTCCACATCAGTCACCTCGGCCAGCGTCTTCTTCCTCTCCGTCCTGCACGCCCTGCACGACTCCTTCCGCAAGCTGCGCAGCTTCGTCTTCATCGAGCGGATCTCCGAGGTGACCGAGGTCTTCGAGCACGAGCGCGACTTCCGCGCGATCGCCCAGCGGATCTCCAGCGAGGGCGGCGTCGCCGACGTCTCCGGCTACACCGACTACGGCCGCGTCTGGCTCGAGTTCCTCGGCGAGATCTCCGACGACCTCGATCCGCGTTCGACCGTGATCGTGCTCGGCGACGCGCGCACCAACGGGCGCGAGCCGCACGCCGAGGTCTTCGCCCGCGTCGCCGAGCGCGCCGGCCGCCTCTTCTGGCTGAACCCCGAGCCGCGCCTCTACTGGAACTACGGCGACTCGGTGATGGCCGCCTACGAGCGCTACTGCGACGGCGCCTTCGAGTGCTGGACCACCCGCCACCTGGAGAACTTCGTCAACGTGGTCGCGGGCGGGACGGTCCAGGACTGAGCCGGTTGGCGCGCGGGTCCTGTCGCCGCAGGGGACCCACCACCCCTTCCGGTCGCTAAAGCGTCCTCAGGGGCGGTTCCCCCTACGGCGCCACCCGCGCGAGAAGCCGGGTGATTAACTGCGTCCATGCGCGTTTCGGCGAAGGCTGACTATGCGGTGCGGGCCGCCGCGGAGCTCGCGGCTGCTGACGAAGGTCCGGTCAAGGGAGAGCGGCTAGCTGAGGCGCAGGACATTCCCTTGCAGTTCCTCGAGCACATCCTGCTTGAGCTGAAGCACGCGGGCATCGTGAGAGCCAGGCGGGGGGCGAAAGGGGGCTACTGGCTCGCCAGACCCGCCGACGAGGTGACGATCGCCGACGTGGTACGCGCGGTCGAGGGCCCGATCGCCCATGTCCAATCGGCCCCTCCCGAGTCGATCGAATACCGCGGCAACGCCAAGAGCCTGCAGCAAGTCTGGATAGCGGTCCGCGCCAACCTTCGGGCCGTCCTCGAGCACGTGACGCTCGCCGACCTGGTGAGCAACGAGCTCCCGGCCGCCGTGGAGGATCTTTCTTCCTCTCCCGACGCCTGGGCGCCGCGCTGACTGGCCTATCCGGCGGTCTCCAGCGCCAGCTCGGCCGCTTCCCGCTCACGGCGACGGTGCAGGACGCGGGGCGCGGCGAGGATCCCGCCCAGGCCCAGGGCGGCTACCACGGCTGCGATCGGCCAGACGGTGGGGTCGCCCTTCTGGATCGTGACGATGCCGGAGCCGACGAGGACAATGCCGAGCGCGGTGCGGATGAAGCCCTGCGGCGCCTTGCCGGAAAGCGCCGCGCCGACGATCACCCCCGGCACCGAGCCGAGCAGGATGTTGCCGGCCAGGGTGAAGTCGACGTTGCCGCCAACCCAGTGGGCGATCCCCGCCGCCCAGAGCAGGACGGCGGCGTGGACGACGTCGGTGCCGACCACCTTCTTCGGCGAGAGGCGGTAGATCGCGATCAGCAGGATCGCGATCACCGTGCCCGAGCCGGCCGAGGTGATCCCGATCACAAAACCGGTTGTCGCACCGATCGCCACCGCGGCGACCTTGTGGCGCCGCTCGACGTCGAAGCGGTCGCGCTCCTGAACCAGGTCGCGGAGGATCAGGGCGCGGGCCAGGGTGATGACGCCGACCATCAGCAGGGTGCCGCCGAGCACCGCGTAGACGAGCGAGTCAAGCCGTTCCTCGCCGATATGAGCCTGCAGCACCGAGACGATCGCCACGCCGAGCACCGCGGCCGGGACGCTGCCCAGCGAGAGCCAGCGGACCAGCTCCAGGTTCACGGTCTTGAGCCGCAGATGGCGCCAGCCGCCGACCGTCTTGGTGACCGCCGAGTAGAAGATGTCGGTGCCGATCGCCGTGGTCGGCTGGATGCCGAAGATCAGGATCAGCAGCGGGGTCATCAGCGATCCCCCGCCCATGCCGGTCATGCCGACGAGTACGCCGATGCCTAGTCCGAAGACGATGATCGCTGGGTCCATGTCGAGCTCGCGCTGGTGTTAATCGACTTTCCTGACCTCTTTGGTCAGGAGTGGGAGTGCGGCAGGATACCGAAGATGGCCGCGAAAGCCAAGGGATTCGCCGTCGCGGAGCCATCGCCTGCTTCGCGGGGGCAACCCGGAACCGGGGTCTCGATTCGAGGCCTGGTCCACTCCTACGGGCAGCTGCGCACGATCGACGGCCTCGACCTCGAGGTCGCGGCGCACGGCGCGCTCGGCATCGTCGGGCCCTCCGGCTGCGGCAAGTCGACCCTGCTCGAGCTGCTCGCCGGCCTGCAGGAGCCCGAGCGCGGCGAGCTGCGCCTCGGCGAGGCCGGCAAGGCGGCCGGTCGTCTCGCCCACTGCGCCTTCATGCCGCAGCGTGACCTCCTCCTCCCCTGGCTCCCGGCGATCGACAACGCCGCGCTTGCCCTGCGCAACCGCGGCCTGCGGCGCGCTGCGGCGCGGCGCCAGGCGGGTGAGCTCTTCGAGCGCTTCGGCCTCGCCGGCTTCGAGCGAGCCAAGCCGGCCGAACTGTCCGGCGGGATGCGCCAGCGGGTCGCCTTCCTGCGCACCTTGGTCGGCGGCAAGCCGGTGCTCGCCCTGGACGAGCCCTTCGCCTCACTCGACGCGATCACCCGCGCCGAGATGCAGGAGTGGCTGGCCGGCGCCCTGCGCGCCGATCCGCGCACCGTCGTCCTCGTCACCCACGACATCGAGGAGGCGCTCTACCTCTGCGACCGCATCGTCGTGCTCTCGGCCCGGCCGGCGCAGGTGGTGACCGAGCTGGCGGCCCCGGAGCCGCGCGCCCCCGAGCGCGACGAGACGGTAACCAACCCGGAGTTCGTAGCAATCCGCGAGCAGGCGATGCAAGCCCTGCACGAGGGCGCCCAATGACGTCGCGGGTGGAGAGCCGGTGAGACGCTGGTTGCTGCCGGGGGCGCTGCTCGCGGCGCTCGTCGGGGCCTGGCAGATCGCCGCTTCGAGCGGCGTGCTTGCCGACGTCCTCAACGTCGAATCGTTCCTCGTTCCCTCGCCCGCGGAAATCGCCTCGGCGCTCTGGGACAACCGTTCGCTGCTGGCCGAAAACGCCTGGGTGACGCTGCGCGAGATCGCGCTCGGCTTCCTGATCGGCGTCGCGGCAGGCGCCGGCTTCGCGACCCTGTTGCGCTTCTCCGCAACCCTGCGGCGAGCCTTCTATCCGTTGATGGTGGCGTCGCAGGCGATCCCGATTCCGGTGATCGCGCCGATCCTGGTCGTCTGGTTCGGTTTCGGCATCGGCCCGAAGCTGATCGTCGTCGCGCTGATCTGCTTCTTCCCCGTCGCCGTCAACGCAACCGACGGCCTGCGCTCGGTCGACCCCGAGGCGACCAAGATGATGCGCAGCCTCGACGCCTCACGCTGGCAGGTGCTGCACCGCCTCGAAGCCCCCACCGCCCTGCCCTACGCGTTCAGCGGCGCCAAGGTCGCGGCGACGATTGCCCCGATCGCGGCGATCTTCGGCGAGTGGGCCGGGGCGGACTCGGGCCTGGGCGTCCTGCTGCGCGAAGACATCGCCAACCTGCAGACCGCCAGGCTGTTCGCCGCGACCGTCGTCTTGACCGCGCTCGCGCTCGCTCTCTACGGTCTCCTCGCCCTCGCCGAGCGCCGCATCGTCACTTGGCGATAGAACTCCCCCGATGAAACGCTCTCCGCTCGCCGCTCTGGCGCTCGCCGCCGCCCTGCTCACAGTCGCCCTCGGGCTCGGCGCCTGCGGTGAGAAGAGTGAGAAGGTGAGCGGCGAAGCGCAGCCGTTCAACCTGACGCTCGACTTCTACCCCAACCCCGACCACGCCGGGATCTACATGGCGCAGAAGCTCGGCTACTTCTCCGAAGCCGGCCTCGACGTCAGCATTCACACCCCCGCCGATGCCGCGGCGCCGATCAAGCTGCTGGCCGCCGGCCGCACCGACCTGGCGATCTCCTATGAGCCCGAAGTCCTGCTGGCGCGCGAACAGGGTCTCGACGTGCGCGCCGTCGCAGCCCTGGTCAACCGGCCCCTGACCTCGATGATCTGGCTGAAGAAGTCCGGCATCCGGGGCGTCGCCGGCCTGGGCGGCAAGACGATCGCCACCGCGGGCATCCCCTACCAGGACGCCTACCTGAAGACGATCCTCTCCCGCGCCCACCTAACCCCGTCCGACGTCAACTCGGTCAACGTCGGCTTCGGCCTGCTGCCGGCGATCGTCGGCGGGCGCGCCCAGGCGATGCTCGGCGGCTTTCTCAACGTCGAGGGGGTCGACCTGCGATTGCGCGGCAAGCAGCCGCTGGTCACGCCGGTCGACAAGCTCGGCGTCCCGACCTACGACGAGCTGGTGCTCGTCGCCCGCGGCAAGGCGCTCGATGAAGACCCGGAGCCGATCCGGCTCTTCATCGCGGCTCTGGCGCGCGGCACCGCAGCGGCTGCCGCCAACCCGAAAGCGACGACGAAGGCGCTGCTCGAAGCCAACCCCGACCTCGAACCGAAGCTCACCCGGGCCGAGATCGCGAAGACGCTGCCGCTGCTCAACCCGACCACCGGCACCAACCCCTTCGGGTACATGGACGCCGAGAAGTGGAGCGAGTTCATCGGCTGGATGCGCGACGAAGAACTGATCTCCGACCTGCAGGCGCCGAGCGAAGCGCTCAGCAACGCCTATCTGCCAGGCGAGATCCCCAACGAATAGGGCAGGGCCCCGTCTTTGAGCATGCCGGCGACCTGTGCCGACGGTAGCGCCTTCGAGAAAAGGTGGCCCTGGGCGTAGTCGCAGCCCAGTCGCACCAGCTCCGACACCTGGGCCTCGTTCTCGACCCCCTCGGCGATCACGTCCAGCGAGAGAGCGCGCGCCATGCCGATGATTGCCTCGACGATCGCGGTGCGCTCCTGTTCGACGCCGAGCGCGTCGATGAAGGAGCGGTCGATCTTCAGGCCGTCGAAGGGGAAGCGGTTGAGATAGGCGAGCGAGGAGTAACCGGTGCCGAAGTCGTCGAGCACCAGGCCAACGCCGATCTCGCTGAGCGCCTCCAGCGTGCCGACCGCGGTCGCCGACTCCTCGACCAGGACACTCTCGGTGACCTCGAGCCGCAGGTGGACGGGGTCGAGACCGCTGGCGCCGAGGATCTCGGCGACGCTGCCCGGCAGCTCGCGGTGGGTCACCTGGCGAGCGGAGAGGTTGACGGAGACGTCGAAGGGGCGCTCGTCGGGACGCAGCTGGTGCCACTCGAGCACCTGCCGACAGGCGGTTTCCAGCGCCCAGCGGCCGATCGGCTCGATCAGGCCGCTGTCCTCGGCGACCGAGACGAAGTCCCCGGGGTCGAGCAGGCCGCGCTCGGGGTGGCGCCAGCGGACGAGGGCCTCGAAGCCGGTGATCTCGCCGCTGCGCAGGGCGATCAGCGGCTGGTAGTGCAGCTCCAACTCGCCGCGCTCGAGCGCACCGCGCAGCTCGCGCTCGACCTCGAGCCGCCGTAGGGCGCCGGCTCGCATCTCGGCGTCGAAGAGCTCGCAGCGGGCGCGGCCGAGCTCCTTGGCCCGGTACATGGCGGCATCGGCGTCGCGGATCAGCATGTCCGCGTCGACCGGCTCGCGACCGTCGGGGCGAGCCACGGCGATCCCGATGCTGGCGCTGACGAAATGCTCGACCCCGCCCATCGGGTAGGGCTCGGCAAAGGCCGATGCGATCCGGTCGGCGATCGCCACCGCCTCCTCCTCGTCGGCGAGGCGGTCGACCAGCAGCCCGAACTCGTCGCCACCGAAACGGGCGACGATGTCGCCGGGGCGCAGATGGGCGCGCAGCCGCGGCGCGACCGCGCGCAGCAGCTCGTCGCCGGCGTGATGACCCATGCTGTCGTTGATCAGCTTGAAGTTGTCGAGGTCGAGGAAGAGGATGCCGACGGGAGAGCCGGAGACCGCGCTGCGCCGCAGCGCGTCGCTCAGCGAGTCGACGAAGCTGAGCCGGTTGGGCAGGCCGGTGAGCGGGTCGTGCAGGACGCGGTGGCGAAGCGCCTGGTCAGCGGCGTGGCGCTCGATCGCATCGGCGAGCACGTTGGCCGAGGCCTGAACGAAGTGGACGTCCTGCGGTGTGAAGCGGTTGGGCTCGAGCGAGTGGACGTCGAGCACGCCGAAGGGTCGCTGCTTGCCGTCGACCACCACGGCGAGGCTGCTGCGCACGCCCATCACCCGCAGCGACGGCGGCATCGAAAAGCGCCGCTCGCCCGCCCAGTCGTCGACGATCACGTGCAGGCGCGAGTCGAGCGCGGCGCCGGCGTGCGAGTCGCGAGCCGCGGAGGCGCGCTCGGAACCGGCCACCAGCTGCTCCAGCCCTGCGCGCAGTCCAAGGCGCCGGCCGTCGCGGCCAATCTCCCAGATGCAGGCGGCGTCGACCCCCTCGATCTCGGTCATCAGCGCGGTCGCCTCCAGCATCAGCCGCGCGGGGTCGCCGTCCTTCAGCGCCTGGCCGCCAAGGCGCGCGACCGCCGCCTGCTGCGCCGCGGCGCGCTGCAGCTCCTGCTCGGCGTTCTTGCGCTCGGTGATGTCGTAGAGGACGCCGTGCCAGACCGGCGTGCCGGTTTCGTCGGGCTCGAGCACCGCCTCGTCGAGGATCCAGACCGTGCGCCCGTCGCGGGTCAGCATCCGGTAATCGACCGGCGGCGGATTGCGGTTGCCGATCGTCTTGCGGGTCTCCTGCGAGAGGGCCCGCTCACGATCGTCGGGGTGCAGCAGCTTGGCCCAAAGCTCAGGGTCGGCGAGCCAGTCCTCGGGCGTGTAGCCGAGGATTTCCTCGACCTGGGGACTGACGTAGCGCCAGCGCCCGTTCTCGCCGAGCTCCGAGGCATAGACGATCGCCGGCAGCCGCTCGACCAGCCTCCGGTAGTCCTCGCCCCCCGCGGAGATCTGATCGAGGAACTCGGTAACGCGCTTCTCTGGCCAGCTCCCCCCCGGCGACTGTTTCATGCCTGGCTTATCGGCGCTCGCCACGCACGCTTGAGCACGGACGGCAATCCGCCGACAGGCAGCCACCCGCCGGTCGGTCAGGGTCTATGACCAGCCCGACGCCGGCTCGGGGTCGATTTCGTTGCAGGCGCCCGCGAGGCCTTCGGCATCGCTCTGAACAGGGGTAGGGTTGGCCATGATCCGACCGTCGGTCCGATCTACGACGACGGACTCGACGACATATCGCCGGCCGCCTCCGGCGAGGGAATCCGTCGACCTGGGCTCATCTTTCCGGCGGGCCTCATGGCCGAGTCGAAATGCATTGAGCGCGATGGCCACGCTCTCGCTGTTGAATCCGTAGATCTCTTTCAACCGACGTATCACCGTCTCGTCGACATCGTTGCGCCGGCACCATTCTGCGATGCATTCGTCGTATCGCCCGGGACGGTTGAGAATTCTGTCTATGTCGCTGGCTCGAATCACGCTTCGAGACCGGGCGCAGTTGCATTGGGGGCCTTGGGAGATCGTCCCAAGGCCAGAAAAAAGGAACGAATACGGACCGTCGGGGCTACCATTCCGGCCACGATGCTCGTCGGGGTGCTCGCTCTCTGGCCTCCCAACCTCTCATTATATCGAAACAGTAGCATACCGGTAGAGGGCTTTGAGCGTTCGCATCGACCGCGACAACAGCGCCGTTGCCGCAGCTCCAAGCGCAGGGTTATCGTTCGCTGACGATGGTGGAGACGCCCTGGGGAGACGCGGCTGAGCTGAGGACGCGGAAACTGCGCCCCGGGCGGGGGACGCCGCGCGAGGAGGCCGAGCGCAACCAGCGAGAGCGGCTGTTCGCGGCGATGGTGGCGACCGTCGCCGAGCGGGGTTATGAGGCAACCACCGTTGCCGACCTGGAGAAGCTCTCGGGCGTCTCGCGCAGCGCCTTTTACCGCTACTTCGCCGACAAGCAGGAGTGCTTCCTCGCCGCGATCGAGGCGCTCGCGGGGCCCGCCCTGGAGACGGTCAAAGCGGGGCTGGAGCGCCCCGGGGACACGGAGGCGGCAAAGCAGGGCTTCGAAACCCTGTTCCAACAGATCGTCGCCCAGCCCGCGGCGGCGAAGATGTGCTTCGTCGACGTCTACGCCGCCGGCCCCGAGGGCGTGGCGCTGGTCGACCGCACGGTCGACGCGTTCGAGGCGCTCTTCAAAGAGATCCTCGAACAGGCTCCCGGCTATGAGGGGATGCCCTCGAAGATCGTGCGGGCTCTGATCGGCGGCGCCCAGAAGGTGATCCACAAGCGCCTTTACCGCGGCCAAGAGGAAGAGCTGCTCGAGCTGGCGCCCCAGCTGTGGGACTGGCTGTTCTTGAATCCCCCTCCTCCCGGGCCGTTGAAGGCGCCTCGGCGCCGTCCGCGAAAAGCCCCTTCCTTCGAGGAGCGCCAGGCCGCCTCCTCTCAGCCGGAGCGAATCCTGCGAGCGCTGGCCGCCGTCGTCTCCGAGAAGGGCTACCACGAGACCACCGTCGCGGACATCGTCGAGCGAGCGCGGACGTCGGGGCGCACCTTCTATGAGCACTTCGACAGCAAGGAGGACGCGATGGTCGCCGCTCTCGACAGCGGCGCCCAGAAGATGCTCTCCGAGGCGCTGCCGGCGTTCAACCGCGGGCACGACTGGCAGCAGAAGATCCAAGCGACCCAGGAGGCGATGTTCACCTTCGGCGTGCTGGAGCCCGAGTACGCGCGCCTCGGGGCCGTCGAGATCTTCGGAGCGGGGACCCGCGCCCTGGAGGAGCGCGAGAAAGTCACCGAAGG
The DNA here is from genome assembly GCA_963728365.1 of uncultured Solirubrobacterales bacterium. Taxonomy (GTDB): domain Bacteria; phylum Actinomycetota; class Thermoleophilia; order Solirubrobacterales; family 70-9; genus VRUE01. The sequence continues at coordinate 137,335 of CAVSJI010000003.1, read as the reverse complement.
CATGGAGCTGCTGCTGGCCGAGGGCTACAAGGTGAACCCCGACGTGCCGCCGATCACCGCGGAGGCGATTGGCGGTGCGCTCTACGCGCTCTTCTACGACCACGTGAGGAAACAAGGCCCCGAGCGGCTGTCCGAGATAGTGCCGCCGGTCGTCTACGTGACCCTCGTTCCCTTTCTCGGGCCAGAGGAAGCCTATTCGCTGGCAACTCGATGAGCGGGGGCTTAAAGGCGTCAAGGTGCCTCCATGTGCCGCGCCACCGAGCCGACGACATGGGCGACGCGGCACATGGAGGCTGCCTTCGTGCCAGTTGCAGAGAGAGACGGGCGGGCTGCGAAACCACCGCGGCTCGACCTTCCCAGAGGTCGACGAACCAGAAACGTTCTCAGACCTCGACCTTGCGCCTAACGCCCAATGGCGGCGCGACAGCCCCTCCCAACAGACAGCCATTTCGGAACATTAACATACCAAAGCAAACATATTGAGGTTTGTTAAACAGTCGTTTGCGTGCTCGGTTTGCCCCCAGCTCGTTCCAATGAGCCCGGCCGGAGCGCAATACGGCTATCGCGCGCGGCAGCTACGGGCGATCGCCGCGCTCACCTGGCGACCGTCATCGAGCTTGTAGGAGATCCGGGCAAATGAGAAGAAACCCGCGGTAAAGCGCTTGGGAATCGGACAGGAGGCACTCAGATAGCTGCGCCGGCGGCCGCGATCCGCATAGCGGCGCCAGAGAACCATTTTGAATCGAGCGACTCGAGCCCAGCCGCCAAGCGCAGGGAGGTTGGCGGCGAGCTTCGTTCCGAAGCGCCCCGACCCATGGCTGAAGGTGAACGGGAGCACAACCGCGAGTGGCGGAGCGGCCGTATATGCATGAAGCAGCACCGCTCGGCGGCCCTCGATGCGGGCGTTGAACGCCAAGAGATGGGTGTGAATCGCAAATGGCTCTTGATGCGGCACTCGTACGGTCAGGTCAAAGCGGCCACGGCCCACCAGCGCCGCTCCGCAGACGGCCAAGGCATCGGCATTGCTCGTGACGACCAGCTTGCGACGGGTGCACGTTGGCAGGCCACGGGTCGCAAGGACGGCTTGCTGGGGAAGGCCAATTTCGACCCGCGCAACCCGGGGCAGCGGGGACCCGTCAACCGTTCTCAAGCTGCCCTCAAGGCCGACGGCAACCGGTGTGGCACGGTCTCGAGGCAACGACAGAGGTGAGAGCCGCCCCCCCAGGGACACGATCAGCGCTCCGTACTGCGATCGCTCTCCCTTCGCCACCGTGATGACCAGCAAGCCAAGCGCGGCCAGCGCAAGCGCCATGGCAATGGATCCTCTTCGCAAAACCGAGATCACACCCGCTCACCCGTACCTGGAGAACTTGAAGCTGCAGTAGCTGAACCCAAAGGCCAGGACCACATCGTTGGCCAGATTGCCGCTATGTATAAAGCGGGCAATCAGGCGCTGTGCCTTGATGGCGTGATCAGACCGGAGCTGGGCCGTGATCTGACCAAGGTACGACCCCTGCCTCCTGAGGTCCGTGAACCACCTTGCCAGCCTCTCCTTGTCCGCGGCCGGGCGAGGAACCGGCGCGATCTTCTTGACGGTCGACCCGAAGATCCGCGTGGCCTTCGCGAACTTTCTGGCTGCCACCGACAGCCGTTCCGCCTTGATGTCGGAGCGCGCGCCCTTCATCGCTCGCTGCGTGGCTTCCGCATCCGGCTTGCAGATGCGCTCCAAGCGGTCGACGTATTCGCCACGCGTCGGCTCTTCCGCCGCCAGGGCGCTCCCGGTCACCACAGCCACGACCGCGACCAGCAACCCAACGGTCAACCCGCGCCAACCCGCTCTACACATTGCCTTCTCCATTTCTCAACCTCCCACTCGCTATGGACCAACCCTCGTATGGATCCGCCCTCCATCGAGAACGCTTCGGCCCCGAAGAACGCGGTCGAGCGCCCGCGGCACGTGCCAAACCCGGTCGCCCAGAAGAAGCATGAGCGCCGGCAGGAGCACGATTCGGACCACGGTCGCGTCAAGCAGGATCGCCACCGTCAGCCCTACGCCCATCTGGCTCACGGTCGCGATCGGCGCCGTCGCGAAGGAGATGAAGACCGCCGCCATGATCGCGGCGGCACCGGTTATCACTCCTGCCGTCTTCTCGAGACCAAATTCGATCGCGGCCCGGTTGTCTCCATCGACCAGATACCGCTCGCGCATTCGTGCGATCAGAAAGACGGCGTAGTCGATCGACAGCCCAAACGTCACCCCAAAGATCGCGCCGGCGCCCACGGTGTCAATGTAGGGGTGACCGCCCAGGGGGTAACCAGCGGGGATCCGGCAGATGAGCGTCAGCACTCCGATCGCCGCCGCCACCGAGGCGAGGTTGAGGCACACCGCAAGGAGCGCCAGCAGCGGCGCTCGCAGGATCACGACCAGCGCCAGAAGGGTGAAGAGCACAAATGCCCCGAGAACGAAGGGCAGCCGGGCCTCCGTTGCTTCACCGTAGGCATTGACCGTTGCGGCTCCGCCGGTAACCCCGGTCCTCAGCCCGCCTTCATCGCCAAGCTGTCTCGCATCGGCAAGCAGGCGGCCACCGATGCTCCTCGATCCGGAGGTGTTAAAGCCGTACGTCGAAACGACCACCATCCTTGCCGCCTGTCCACCGCCACCAATGCTGATCGCCTCTTCCGCCGCGGCCTTGCTTTGCGACGAAGCACCGTCGAGGGCCGAAAGAACGAAGTACCCGGAATCGAAAAGGTGCGGAGAATCGCGCTGCAGCCGGTTGATTCCACGTGTGAGTGGGATGGCGACGGCGGAAGCCCGCACCCCCGCCCGCTTCAGCCTCGCCTGCAGTGGATAGGAGCGATGGAAACCGTCCGAAAGGCCATTCTGGAGAGTTCCTGCGCCCCCTTGCAGTTCGTCCAGTCCACCGGCAAGCCGTTCGGTGCCGCTGCCGAGACGCCCGAGGCCTGCGGCGAGGCCACTGGCTGCCTGCGACAGCTCTCCCACCCCGGCTTCGAGGCGCCGCCCACCCGAGACAAGGCGGTTCAAACCCCCATTCACGTCCTGAGCGACGTCGCGCAATCGCCGCACTTCGTTGCCGTGGGAAGCGATCGTTCGAGCCAGAACGCGCGCCTGGTTCGCCACCGGCCTGAGCGATGGGTCTGCGGAGGCGGCGCGTTCAAGCTTGGTGGCGATGCTTCGCGCACGCGCAAGGTCGCCTCCGCGCATCTGTGGAAGCAGAGAACGCAGGCCCAGGGTCAGGCTCAATGAGCCAACCGAGGCTTTGCGCTGGCCATCCGCAAGCAGCTTGCTGCCGCCTCGAAGACGTTCGATCGCCTCGCTGGCTTGCGAACCGCGGAGCGTCGCGCGACTGAGGCCGTCCGCGATGAGCCTCGCACCCGCGGCCGCCCGTCCAGCCCCTTCGGCCAGCAGGCCGCTCCCTTGCGCTCCGCGGGCAATCCCGTGCCGCAGCCTCGCCACGGCTCGACTGGCCCGCCCAAGACCCGGGCCGACGCGGTCGAGCTCGGCCGCGTCGCCTCGATCCCGCGATACGAGCCTCGCTCCAAACGAGTGCAGTGGCGTCGTGCGACTGGCGATCGGCGCCGGTCCGATAACCGCGCGGACCCCAGGCTGAGAGCCGATTCGACGCTGCCACCGCGCCAGCAGCGCCAGCTTCTTCGGCGTCGTAATCGGGCCGGATCGGGTCGCGGCCACGACGATAAAGGGCGCCCCCCATCCTGGGCCAACGACGCGATCGATGGTCTCGGCACTCTTGCGAGCTGAATTCGAGGCGGACAGCTCTTGTATTCCCGGAGCGCCGGTCGAGAAAGCGACGTTGGGCAGTGCCAGCAGCACAAGGGGTGCCGCCACCAAGAGCGCGGCCACGGCCGGGCGGCTAAGCGCGGCCGTGGCGGCTGCGGCAATGGTCGGACGCTGCCGGGCCGGCTTCGACGCGCCAATTCGCCCCGCGTTGATCCTCTCGCCGATCAATGCAAGAAGTGGGGGGACGGCAAGCATGGAAACGGCGACGCTGATCGCAGCGACCACGCCAACTGTCGTCGCCAGGGAAAGCAGCAGCGACCCCGGCTGCAGAAAGGCCGAGAAGACAACCGCGACGATCAGCGTGACGCCGGCGAAAAGTGTGGTGCGACCGGCGCTTTCCCGAGTCACGGCGGCCGCCTCCCAAGGGTCGCGATCGCGATCGAGCTCCTCGCGGAACCTGGAGACGATCAGCAGCGAGTAGTCGACGCCGAGCGCCAGGCCCATCATCGTGCAGACGGCCAGCGAGAGCGCGTCGATCGTCATCACCGAGGTCAACAGGGTGAGGACGCCGCGTCCCGCGAAGACGGTCAGAGCGCCAAAGGCGAGTGGAATCGCGGCGGCGGCAACGGAGCGGAAGACGAACAGGAGAATGAGGATCAGCAGCGGCCCGGCAAGCAGCTCAGCCTGCTGGGTTGCACCAAGCGATTCGTCCTGCAGCGCCAGCGAGACGCTTGCGAATCCCGACTGCGTCGCTTTGACCGGCGCGTGGGCTCGGCTTTCGAGGATGCGTTCCAGGTGAGGCACCGTGTCGCGCATCGCCTCGGCCAGGGGCACGCGAAAGTCCACCAGGACAATCGCCTTGCGCTCGCCTGGCCTAAGGGCTGCGACTGACCCCCGATCCCAAGGAGAGATCACGGTGGCATTTGGATCGCGGCGCAGGGCGCGGACCAAGACCACCCCCTGGCGATCGAGCGCGGCCGGAGGGCCCTGCAGCAGGACCACGGACGGCGAGGACTCGCCGAAGTGGCCCGAGGCGAGGGCATCTCCGTCGTAAGCGGAGGTTCCCGGCACGCTGAGCGAGAACGGATCGAGCTTGTCCTCAGCGCCCAGCCCGATCACCCCGAGAACCAAGCAGGCGACCAGCACGACGCAAAGACCCAAGAGAGGTTTGCGACGCCTCGCGGACCGGCTTCCCCCTCCCATTCAATGGAGTTTAAGAAATGTGGATCCTCTTTCGTTCCCGGAGGAGGACATGAATTTCCCCGATGAGGTACTTAGCGGCACATCGGCTCCCGGCATTTAAGAACGTACACAAACCATAATTGCCCTCGACACCGGTATTCGAGTCAGGTAAATCCCTGTGTTACCAACTACAAAGCGATCTCAATGCGGTTGCAAATTAGATCACCGGCGTACCACCAAATAGCCATCTCCGGGGAGGCGAAGGACGCCATTGGTACACGGTTATCGTGCGCTTGTGGAGACGCCCTGGGGAGACGCGGCTGAGCTGAGGACGCGGAAACTGCGCCCCGGGCGGGGGACGCCGCGCGAGGAGGCCGAGCGCAACCAGCGAGAGCGGCTGTTCGCGGCGATGGTGGCGACCGTCGCCGAGCGGGGTTATGAGGCAACCACCGTTGCCGACCTGGAGAAGCTCTCGGGCGTCTCGCGCAGCGCCTTTTACCGCTACTTCGCCGACAAGCAGGAGTGCTTCCTCGCCGCGATCGAGGCGCTCGCGGGGCCCGCCCTGGAGACGGTCAAAGCGGGGCTGGAGCGCCCCGGGGACACGGAGGCGGCAAAGCAGGGCTTCGAAACCCTGTTCCAACAGATCGTCGCCCAGCCCGCGGCGGCGAAGATGTGCTTCGTCGACGTCTACGCCGCCGGCCCCGAGGGCGTGGCGCTGGTCGACCGCACGGTCGACGCGTTCGAGGCGCTCTTCAAAGAGATCCTCGAACAGGCTCCCGGCTATGAGGGGATGCCCTCGAAGATCGTGCGGGCTCTGATCGGCGGCGCCCAGAAGGTGATCCACAAGCGCCTTTACCGCGGCCAAGAGGAAGAGCTGCTCGAGCTGGCGCCCCAGCTGTGGGACTGGCTGTTCTTGAATCCCCCTCCTCCCGGGCCGTTGAAGGCGCCTCGGCGCCGTCCGCGAAAAGCCCCTTCCTTCGAGGAGCGCCAGGCCGCCTCCTCTCAGCCGGAGCGAATCCTGCGAGCGCTGGCCGCCGTCGTCTCCGAGAAGGGCTACCACGAGACCACCGTCGCGGACATCGTCGAGCGAGCGCGGACGTCGGGGCGCACCTTCTATGAGCACTTCGACAGCAAGGAGGACGCGATGGTCGCCGCTCTCGACAGCGGCGCCCAGAAGATGCTCTCCGAGGCGCTGCCCGCGTTCAACCGCGGGCACGACTGGCAGCAGAAGATCCAAGCGACCCAGGAGGCGATGTTCACCTTCGGCGTGCTGGAGCCCGAGTACGCGCGCCTCGGGGCCGTCGAGATCTTCGGAGCGGGGACCCGCGCCCTGGAGGAGCGCGAGAAAGTCACCGAAGGCATGGAGCTGCTGCTGGCCGAGGGCTACAAGGTGAACCCCGACGTGCCGCCGATCACCGCGGAGGCGATTGGTGGTGCGCTCTACGCGCTCTTCTACGACCACGTGAGGAAACAAGGCCCCGAGCGGCTGTCCGAGATAGTGCCGCCGGTCGTCTACGTGACCCTCGTTCCCTTTCTCGGGCCAGAGGAAGCCTATTCGCTGGCAACTCGATGAGCGGGGATGCACACACTAGGCCCGACACCTTGCTCGGCCAAGCCAAGACGGTCATCTCGGTAATAGCCGCGCTCGCCGCATACCACCGCACCGTTCTGCCACAGGTACACGAAGAGTTGCGACGCTGGGAGCGACGGACGGTGAGGATTCCCGACATCGCCCTCCGCGATGCCGCTCGCTTGGCCCTCAAGGAAAAGAGCAGCAACGTCGAGGCCACTGCAGTTTTCGCAATCCTGGCGCCCCGTTCGCAGCGATCGTCAGCACTACGGGCAATGATCGCCCTTCAGGCGACGGTCGAGTACCTGGACCTGCTCGGCGAGCAGCTGCCGGACGACCCGCTGGCCGATGGCTTGGCGCTGCACCGTGCGCTCGTGGAGGCGGTGACACCCGGCGCGGGGTACTCGGACTGGTACCGGCTGCACCCTCAAGCCGAGGACGGAGGCTACCTCGCAGAGCTCGTTGCGACCTGTCAACGAGCGCTTGCCGCCCTGCCCTCCGGCGACGCGGTGCTGGTCACGGCGCAGCGCGCAGCGCGCCGCTGCGCCGAAGGCCAGAGCTACACACACGCAGCGGTCGGAGGCGAGGACGGGGTCCACGCGCTCGAGACATGGGGCGCCAACCTGGACGAGCACGGCGATTACCTCTGGTGGGAGCTGGCGGCGGGCGCAAGCTCATCGGTGGCGCTCCATGCGTTGATTGCGGCCGCGGCCCACCGGGACACGGACGAAACGGAGGCCGAGCGGGTCGATGCAGCCTACTTCCCACCGATTGGCGCCCTGACCGTGCTGCTCGACGATCTGGTTGACCGAGAGGAGGACGCCGCCGCGGGCGAGCACAATTACCTCAGCTATTACTTGAGCAACTGCTTAGCCGCCGAGCGATTTGCGTTCTTGACCAGCAGGAGCCGCACGTCCGTAGCCGGCCTTCGCTTCGGTCGACGACACGCGGCCATCCTCATGGGAGTCGGCGGTTTCTACCTCGGCACCTCCGCCGCAAAGAGCGACTACGCGCGCCCAATCAGGACCCGAATGCTCAATGCCCTCGGCGCCGCTGTGTACCCCATCCTCGCCGCCATGCGGATGCTGCGCCGTGACTAGCCCCTGCGCCCCCAGGTATGTAGCGATCATTGCCGACGGCAACGGGCGCTGGGCGCAGAAGAGAGGCCTGTCCGTCGGGGAAGGACACCGGGCGGGCGCGGAGAACGTCCGGGCCCGCCTGCGGGATGCGGCCGACTTTGGAATTCGCGAGTTGACGATATTCGCCTTCTCGACCGAGAACTGGGCGCGCCCCGCCGAGGAGGTGAGGGACCTCATGGAGCTCCTAGCCGAGTACATCGACTTCGTGACGCCTGAACTCTACGACGAAGGCGTGCGGCTGCGCTTCATCGGCGATCGGGAGCCACCCGTGCCAGGCTCACTGGTGGAGAGGATGGGGTGGGCAGAACAATTAACCGGTGGCAACAAACTGCTCACCTTCTTCGTCCCGATCAACTACGGTGGCCGCGCGGAGATCCTGCGGGCCGCACGATGCTTCGCCGGCTCGACCGAGGAGAACTTCGCGGCGCTTCTATATGCACCCGACATGCATGACCCCGAGCTGCTGATCCGCGCCGGCGCAGAGCAGAGGCTCTCCAACTTCCTGCTCTGGCAGGCAGCCGACGCGTGGATCGTGTTCAGCAAAGAGATGTGGCCGGAATTCTCCCGCGAGTCCCTTGCGGCGGCTATCACGGAGCAGAGGACCGCCGAGGTGCGACGAACGCAGGAGCGCTCGGTGGCCGGGATACCGGCGACAGCCGACCTTCAGTACTGAAATGCGCCCAGCGCCCAGGTCGCGGCGAGGCCGCGGAAGGGCGCATAGGGAGCGAAGAGCTCCTCCACCTCTTCGATCGTCGCCCGGCGGCCGAGGCGGCCCAGGCGGCCGACCAGCTTCAGGTACATCAAGTCTCCAGCGGGCAGCGAGTCGGGGTCGCCGCGACCGAAGAGGGCGAGGCACTGGACGGTCCAGGGGCCGATCTCGCGGGTCGCCAGCAGGCGGCGGTCGGCGGTCGGACCTGCCAAGTCGCAGCGTCCCGCGGCCACGTCGCCCGCCACCGAGCGCAGGGCGATCGCTCGTTTCAGAGCCAGCCCCATCGACTCGAGCTCGACCGGGGCCCGGCCGGCGATCAGGGCAGCGGTCGGGACGTCGTGCAGCCCGCTCCGCCCAGGGCCGATGCGCAGGCCCCATCGCCCCACCATGCGCCGCTGGATGCGCGCCGCGCGGCCGCTCTCGATCAGTTGCTTGACGAGGGCCCAGGCGAACGCCTCCCAGGCCCAGGGGCGGCGGCGCGGGCGCAGGTACGGGCGGCGGCGCAGCAACGGCCCGAGCAGCGGGTCGCGGCGAAAGCGCCGGAAGAAGTCCGTGAGGTCGTCGTCGACGCCGAGCGCGAAGCGCATACGCTCGAGCGCGAGCTCGAGCTCGGCCTGGCTTGCTTCGCCCGCCGGTGGTCCGCCGCCAGGGCCCGGAGAAGCGATCGCCTCCGGATCGACCGGCTCGGCCCGCAGCGCGACGCGGCCCCGCCCCGGCTCCCAGGCCCGCACGAGCACCGGCGCTCCCTCGACGTGCAGCAAGCGGCTGAGCACCCCACGCTCGGCGCGCATCACTCCGTCCTCGCCGCCGTGGTTCGGCAGCCTGTAGGGCGAGGGCGGCCGCACCTCGACCTCGAGCGTCACCGCCCCAGGAGATGGACGTCAACCAGGAAGGAGCGGCTGGCGACGACGTTCTGCTGGCGCTCCCGCCGCCCGAGCCGGCGCGGCGAGCGTTTGCGACTCGCCACCGCCCCGACCGCACGCACCGCGGCCACCGTCGCGGCACCCGCCAGCACGCCCCCGGCAGCGGCGATAGCCGCCGTCTTCGCCTCGCTGCGCACCGGCAGCGGCGCAGAGGTCTCGCGAGGAAGCGCCCGCACCGTCACGGGCTCAAGCTCCATTCCAGCCACCGGCCGACTGTAGCGATGCCTCCGGAGCGGATCAGACACAAAGCCGCACCTTGCGCGGATCGAGAGGTCCCTGGATGCCTGTCCCGGCAGGGGTGGAGCGTCTTGTACTTTTTCGTCGTGAGCCAGCGGCGCCAGCCCGCAGACGCCACATCGAAAAAGTTAAGCGGAACCCCTGCCGGGACGGGCTACCCGGCCAGGACCCTCTCGTACACCCGATACCGCTTGACGATCTCGGCGCTCATCGCTTCCAGCCCGCGGTTCATCGCCTCGTTCGTCTCGAGGATCCAGCCCGCCTCGCCGTGCCTCTGGCGCGTCCGGGCAGCCGTATCGAAGTGCTCGACGTAGAGCGAGGCGGCGACTCCGGTGTGCTGGTGCTCGGGCTTGACGCCGAGGAAGCCGACCCGCACCTGGTCGCAGATCCGGTTGCGGCGCAGGAAATGCAGCCAGCCGAAGGGCAGGATCCGGCCCTTCATCCTCTTCAGCACCTGATTGATGTCGGGAAGCGTGATCGCGATCGCGATCGTCTCGCCGTCCTTCTCGGCAACCATGAACCATTCGCGCGAGAAGACCAGGTGCATGTCCATCGTGTAGGTGTCGAGGTCCTCCTTGGAATAGGGCACGAAGCCCCAGTTCCGAGCCCAGGCTGCGTTGTAGATCTCGGCGAAGCCGTCCATCTCCTTGCGCAGGTGCCGGCGGGACATCTTGCGGATCGTCACGCCGTGCTCCGCGCGGGCGCGCTCGTCCAGTTCGAAGAGCACCGGCAGCATGTCCTCGCGGTCGCTGATGTCGAGGAACCACGAGTAGAGGTCCATGGCCTTGTCCAGGCCCGCCTCCTCGCAGAGGCGCTGGTAGTACGGGGGGTGCCAGGGCTGGCGGATCAGCGGCTCCAGCGCATGCCCCTCGATCAGCACGCCGCTCTCCTCGTTCATCGAGAAGTCCATCGGACCGACCATGCGCTCGCAGCCGCGCTCGCGCAGCCAGGCCTCGGCGGCACCGAGCAGCGCCGTCATCGCCTCGGGGTCGTCCTCCAGCTCGAGGAAGCCGAACATGCCCCAGCGGTTGTCGTGGAAATCGTTGAAGGCGCGGTCGACCTGGGCGGTGACCCGGCCGACGACGCGGCCTTCGCGCTCGGCGAGGAAGTACTCGGCTTCGCCGTGCTTGAAGTAGGGGTTGAGCTTGCGGTTGAGGAAGAGGCGGCGCTCGAACCTCAGCGGCGGGATCCATGGCGTGCCGGCGTGCAGGCGGTAGGGCAGGTCGATGAAGCGCTTCAGGTCGGCTCGCGACTCGACCGCTCGGATCGTCACCTCTGCCATGAAGCCGCAACCTACACTCTGCCGATGAGCGAAACCGTCAAGGACCCCGTCGACGTCTTCGAGAAGGCGCGCAGCCACGACCGCCTCGAGCAGCTCGAAGCGGCCAAGCAGCACGACCTCCTCCCCTACTTCCGCCTGCTCACCTCGCAGGCCGGCCCGGTCGTCGAGATGGAAGGTCGCGAGACGATCATGCTCGGCTCCAACAACTACCTCGGCCTGACCGGCGACGAGCGGGTCAAGCAGGCGGCGCGCGACGCGCTGGAGACCTACGGGACCGGCGTCACCGGCTCGCGCCTGCTGAACGGCACCACACCTCTGCACGTCGAGCTGGAGCGCGAGCTGGCCGAGTGGATGGGGTCCGAGGACGCGATCGTCTACTCGACCGGCTACCAGGCGAACCTCGGCGCGATCGGGACGATCCTCGAGCCCGGCGACACGGTCGTCTGCGACTCCGGCGACCACGCCTCGATCCTCGACGGCTGCCGCCTCTCCGGCGCCAAGCTGCGCCCCTTCCGCCACAACCGGATGGACAAGCTGGAGAAGATGCTGCAGCGGGCGGCCGAGGACGGCGGCGGCGTGCTGGTCGTCGTCGACGGCGTCTTCTCGATGGAGGGCGACGTCTGCGACCTGCCGCGCACAGTCGAGCTCTGCCAGGCCCACGGGGCGCGGCTGATGGTCGACGAGGCGCACGGCGCGGGCGTGCTCGGGGCTCGTGGCGCAGGCGCCTGCGAGCTCTTCGGGCTCGAGGACGAGGTCGACCTGCGGATGGGCACCTTCTCCAAGAGCCTTGCCTCCTGCGGCGGCTTCGTCGCCGGCCCGGCGGACGTGATCGAGTATCTGCGGATCGCCTCGCGCTCCTTCGTCTTCAGCGCCTCGGCGGTGCCCGCCGCGGTTGGCGCGGCGCTCGAGGCGCTGCGGGTGATTCGCGCCAACGGGCCGCGACTCTTCGAGGCGCTGCTCGCCAACGCCGAGTATCTGCGCGAGGGCCTGCGCCACCTCGGCCTTGAGGTCGTCGAGCCGGGGACGCTCCCCGACGGCTCGGTGGCGACCACGCCGGTCGTCCCAGTCGTGGTCGGCGACGACTGGCAGGCGGTGCTGCTCTGGAAGGCGCTCTTCGACGCCGGCGTCTACACCAACGTCGCGATCCACCCGGCGGTCCCCCCGGGCGGCGCCCTGCTGCGCACCAGCCTGATGGCGACCCACGAGCGCGAGCACCTCGACCGGGCGCTGGAAGCGATCGGGCGAGTGGTCGAGAGCTTCCCCGATCTACCCCGCTCGGGGTAGTTTCGCGTTCGTAGCGATTCGGCCGGTCGGATCGCGGGTACGAAAAAGGTGCTCTTAGCGAGTGGGCTGACGGCCCACCGGTCCGGCCGGGGTTGACGGTCGGTGCCCTGAGCGCATAGCTTGCCGAGCGCGCCGATCGCATCCCGGGGCAGGGAAGCGGTGGTGAGGCTCTCGACTTCATCCTGGCCGGTCAGCATCTCCGGTTCGGCGCCCAGAGCTACCCAGTTAATAGACCCCCGAGGGAGGAGTCCCAGTGAACGCAGCTTCGATTGCCCCTGCACAGATGACCGCTTCCGCCGTCCAGGCCCCCCAGCACATGCAGGCCCTGGCCCGCGCCAACCGAGTCCGGCTCGCCCGAGCCGAGCTGAAGCGCTCGATCGCCCGAGGCGACGTCGAGGTCGCGGAGGTGGTCCGCGAGTGCCCCTGGGAGACCGAGAGCATGACCCTCGCCGAGCTGCTCACCAGCCAGCGCCGCTGGGGCCGCACCCGCGCCCACAAGTTCCTCGTCGCCCTCGCCCTCAACGAGAACAAGCGCCTCGGCACCCTCACAACCCGCCAGCGCACCCTGCTCTCAACCGAGCTGGGATCGAAAGACCCGGGCGAGCGTTCCGCGGTGCTGGTCTGAAGCGCCGTGACGGGACGGGAGCGTCTTGGCAGGGGTTCCGCTTAACTTTTTCGGTGTGGAGTCGCCAGGCTGACGCCTCCAGCTCACGACGAAAAAGTACAAGACGCTCCACCCCTGCCAAGACGCTCCTTAACGTGGTCATCGCTTTTGGCCGGGCTGCGGTGATCTACACTCGACTCGGGTTCCATGCTGGACTTGCTTGAACACGAGACGCTTACGGCGCTTCGAGTTGGGGGCGATGAGCGGCTTGCTCGGGTTGAGCTCCGGCGGCAGATCGGGCGGCTTGAGCATGAGCTTTCTCGACTGCGGGCGGAGGCGTTTCCGAGGCTTGATATCGACGCTGAGGTTCCCGGGGGATTCGCGGAGCCTCGAGTGGCGGAGCTGGATGAGCTTGAGCGGGTGCGGGACGCCCTAGCCGAGCGGATTGGCGGGGCTCGCACCGCTCTGACCGAGCGCCAGGAGCTTGAGACTCGCAATCGGGAGTTGCTTGATCGGATGCTTGATGCTCCCGCTAAGCACAAGTGGATGCAGATCTCGCGTGCCGATCTCGGCGAACCGGGTTGCGGCTACTGGCACTCTCGCCCGCTCCTCGGCCCGATCGGCCTGCTGATGGGCTGGTGGCGGGTCAAGGTCTCCTCGGGATGCCCGTTATCCGGACGGCTTACGGCCGTTGACCGAGAGGCGCAAGACAGAGGAGCTGCCCCCTGCTCCATGGGGAAGCTTTCCCCTTGCCGAGCTGACGATCCTGGCCGGAATCATCGCCCTGGCCATCGGCCTCTTCGGCGGCCATCCGACAGCAGTCGGAGTCGGCGTCGTCCTCGCAGGCCTTGGCGGTCTGGAGGTAGCCATCCGCGAGCACTTCGCCGGCTACCGCTCCCACACCACTCTTCTGGCGGGGATGGCCTTCGTCGTGGTCACAGGCGGCCTCTTCTACCTTTCCGGCCTAATTCTCGCGATTTGCCTCGCGGTTGGCGCTGTGGCTTTCGGAGGTTCCTTCATTGCCCTCCGCCGAGCCTTTCAGCGCGCCTCAGGCGGGCTTTCGTTCCGCGTCGGCCGGTTCGGCGGCGGGTAAGAGGTCATCCCGATAGGGGTGGAGCGTCTTGTACTTTTTCGTCGTGAGCTAGCGGCGCCAGCCCACCTCCGCCACACCGAAAAAGTTAAGCGGAACCCCTATCGGGATGGCCTCCCCCGACTACGCTTCAACCGCGGCTGAGGCGATCCAGAGGGCCTCGTCTATGGACGCCTGGGGGACGCCCTTGACTTGGATGGCGACGATCGCGATGCGCTGGGCCTCGGCGTTGACGGTGGTTCGCTCGGCGGCGTCCTCGCCGAAGAGCAGGGCAAGGGGGGTGCGTTCGTCGGCGATCGTCAAGGTCCCCTGGGTCAGCTCGCCGGGCTTGTCGGGGAGTGACTCGCCCGGAGCTGTGTCGCGGATGCAGAGGCGACCCTCCAGCCGCTCGGCGTCGAAGGCACGCAGCGCGACGCCGGTCTCGGCCGTGGCGATCGCGATCGCGTCGGCGGGCATGCCCCTGCTGGTGAAGGCGCCGTCGTGGAGCCGGTCGAGGGCGAGCTGCTCGACCGGGGTGCGGGTCCGATCGGGGTCGAGCCCGATCTGGCGGAAGAAGACGCGGTAGGCCCAGGGGATCGGCCGCTCGCGCATGTGGATCGCGTGCGAGCCGTAGAAGCGGTCGGAGAGGTCGCGCAGGCGGCGGCGCACCGACTCGGGGCTGCGTCGCGGCTGGGCGTCGAGCTCGACCCAGGCGATGCCGAGGCCAGGGAACTCAGCCTCTATGTGGGGCGCCACCGATCCCTGCTCGGGGGTGGGCGCCCCGCCGGAGCTCGCTTCGGCAGAGGGAGCGGCGCTCATCTCAGCCGGCCTCCGCGGCACGGGTGGCGCGCAGCAGCGCCCTGACGTGGTGGTCGAGCTGTGTCGCGGTCAGCTCGCCGATGCTGGCGCTCTCCAGGGTGCCGCCGGGGTAGACATAGGCGAAGGTTGGGCAGCCGCCGACCCGGTAGAGGCCGTCGACGGCGCCGTCGCGGTCGTAGCCGACGGGCATCCGCCAGTGGCGTTCGCGGATCAGGTCGCGAACGGTGTCGCGGTCGTCGCGCACGTTCAGCGAGAGGAAGTTCACGCGCCCACGGTAGCGCGCGTAAATGCGGTCGACCACGTCCTGCTGGGCGACGCAGTTGCCGCCGTGGGAGAACCAGAACGAGAGCACCAGGGGGCGGTCGAAGAAGTCGCATATCCTGATCGCTTCCGCCGTGCGTATGCGGCAGGCCGGGTGGCGGGGTGAGCTGCACGGGGTGTCCGCCGTCGCGCAGTCGTCCTGGGCCACGTTGGCGTCGCCTTCCAAGCGGCCGGCGGCGTTCGGCACGGCGAACTCGGGCAGCGACCAGCGCCGCGCCACCTTGTCGAGGCCGAGCGTCCGTTCGTCCTTGTTCGCGAGCATGTTGAGCGCCGCGATGACGATGATCGCCGCGAAGATCGCCCCGACGATCAGCGAGTAGCGGTCCCTCATCGCTCCTCCATCCAGACGAGCGCCGCCGGCTTCGCCCCCTTGGGCACCTTGCCCGAAAGACACCCCTCCAACCGCAGCAACCGCCCAAGGTTGGGCGCCAACACAAGTTCCTGAAGGTCCCCCTCGGCCAGCACCACCACCGGTTCTTCGTGCGCCGCCGCCCAGCCCGCTACCCGTGCCATTCAGCCGATCCTCGGGCGGGTGGCGACGACAGGAGCCGCCCGCCGATCCCGCTCAATCCATGGACAGCGGACCGGTTACGTCCGCGTTGAGGAACTGCGAGACGAAGCGGTTCTCGGAGTCGAAGAGCTCCTCCTTCGGCCCCGACTCGACGATCTTGCCGTTCCAGAGGACGGCGATGAAGTCGGAGATCCGCCGCGCGGTGTTGAGGTCGTGGCTGATCACCAGGTAGCAGCCGCCGTTCTCCTCGTGCACCTCACGGACCAACTCGCAGAGGAGCGCCGTGCGCACCGGGTCGAGACCCGAGTCGGGCTCGTCGAACATCACGATCGCCGGTTCGAGCACCAGCGCGCGGGCAAAGCCGGCGCGCTTGCGCATCCCGCCGGAGAGCTCGTTCGGCATCTTGTAGACCGCCTCGCTGAGCCCGACCTCCTTGAGCCGCCGGTTGCAGATCTCGCCGATCTCTTCCTCGCTCTTGTCGGTGTGCTGGCGCAGCGGGAAGGCGGTGTTGTCGTAGATGTTCATCGAGCCGAAGAGGGCGCCGTCCTGGAAGAGCAGGCCGAACTTCTTGCGCACCTCGAAGAGCTCGTCGTCGGTCATGTTGGGGATCGATTCGCCGTGCACGAGGACGTCGCCGGAGTCCGGGTAGAGCAGGCCGACTATGTGCTTGATCAAGACGCTCTTGCCGGTGCCCGACGGTCCCAGCACCATCGAGACCTGGTCCTCGGGCAGGCCGAGGTTGAGGCCGTTGAGGATGCGGGCGCGGCCGAACTGCTTGACCAGGTCGATGATCTCGATCGCGTCGGTGCCGCCGTGGTCGCGCTTGCGGCCCGTGTGGAAACGGTAGGGGTCGGACTCGGCGGGGTCGACGCCCGGGATCACGAAGTCGCGTCCCATGGTCGCGCCGTCCTCACTCACGTAGGGACCGCTCTGGTTGTGCTCCTCCACTGCCATAAGCGTACTCAGCCTCCTATCGGCGCTCGCGGGTTGGCGCCCCAGAAGACCAGGGTGCCCAGCATCCCGATGATGTGGACCAGGACGATGTTGAGGACCATCGACTTCGCGGTGGCGGTGCCGACCCCGACCGGGCCGCCCGACGCCGTGTAGCCGTAGTAGCAGCCGACCAGGACTATGGCGGTCGCCATGAACATCCCCTTGATCAGGCTGAAGAACAGGTCCGGCGGGTTCTGGAACATCCAGAAGATCAGCAGGTAGCCGCCCGAGGAGACGTCGCCGATCTGCTGGACGACGGCCAGGTAGCTGGCGAAGTACATGATCCCGATCCCGACCAGGTACATGAAGGGGAAGGCGATCCAGGCGGCGAGCAGGCGGGTCGCGCAGAGGAAGGTGACCGGCTGCACGCCCATCACCTCGAGCGCGTCGATCTCGTCGGAGATCCGCATCGCGCCGAGCTCGGCGACGATCCCGGTGCCGACCTTGGCCGAGAGCATGTAGCCGAAGGCGTAGGGCATGATCTCGCGCAGGTCGCACCAGGCGGAGAAGACGCCGGCGTAGGCGGGGGCGCCCTGGGCGCGCAGCAGATAGGCCCCCTCGATCCCGCACTGCAGGCCGAGGATGAAGACCAGGCCCCAGATGATGATCGCCGAGCCGAGGATCAGGATGCCGGCCTGACGCAGGCTCTCGCCGAAGAACTTGAGCACCCGGCCCGAGTAGACGAGGCCGGCGACGCGCGAGCCGAAGCGGGCGATCTCGCCGAAGGAGTCGAGCCAGCCGCGCGGTACTTCGAGCCAGGCGTTCATCGGATGGTCTGCAGCTCCGGGTTGGTGGCCAGCAGCGTCTGGGTGAAGGCGTAGTTGAAGGCGAAGACACCCATGAAGGCGATCACCACGGCCTGGTTGACGGCGCGACCGACCCCGGCGGCGCCGCCGGAGGCGGTCATCCCCTTGTAGGAGCAGACGACGGCGATGATCGCGCCGAACAGGGTGCACTTGATCACCGAACCCCAGAGGTCGGTGACCGAGGCGTTGGAGAAGAGCGTCGCGAAGAAGCCGCCGAGCGACTGGTGGTAGAGCAGCTCGGCGCCGATCCCGCCCGAGATGCCGAAGACCAGCGCGTAGATGTCGAGCAGACCGGTGATCAGCATCAGCGCCAGGAAGCGCGGCACGACCAGGTTCTTGATCGGGTCGACGCCGAGCACCTGCAGGGCGTCGAGCTCCTCGCGAATCTTGCGGGCGCCGAGATCGGCGGTGATCGCCGTGCCGGCGACGCCGGCGACGACCACGGCGGTGACGAACGGGGCGAACTCGCGGATCGAGGCGAGGACGAAGAAGCCGCCGAGCCGGTCGAGCGCACCGAACAGCGAGAGGAAGTTGGAGGCCTGCAGGCCGGGGGCGCCGAAGCCGAAGGCCACGGTCGAGATCAGCAGCGGGAACCAGCAGAGCTGCAGGGCGAAGAGGAACTGGCCGATGAACTCCTCGCCGTAGGGGTAGGGTGGCTTGACCGCGGAAACGAGCGTGCGAGCGGTGAGGATCATCATGTCCCCGACTTGCTCGAACAGCGACTTTGCGGGCAGGAACGCCCTGTTGACCGCGGATCCGACCATCGTCCTCCTCCTCGCACGAGTCTATGCGATGCGTCCCCGAGCACTGTTGAGTTCGGGCTAACGCGGCTCGGAACGGCCGAAACCCCGTGGTATGTTCCGGCCGCTTTGGGGGGGTATCGGATAGAGGCGACGCGTTCCCGGCTGCGGGCTGCCCTCGTCGCTGCCCTGATCGCGGGCCTCGCCCTCTCCGTGGCGGCCTGCGGCGGCGGCGGATCGCGCGGATCGAACGAGGAGGCCGGGACCTATCCGCTGAAGGTGACGAGCGCCAGCTTCCCCGCCAACCAGCACATCGGCTCCACCGCCCTGCTGGACCTCGGCATCCGCAACACCGGCAAGAAGACGATCCCCGCCCTGATCGTCAACCTCTCGATCGCCGGCCAGGAGGGTCAGACCTCGACCCTGCCGTTCGGCTACCGCGATCCCGAGCCGGAACTGGCTCAGCCCGACCGCCCGGTCTGGGTGCTCGCGGCGCGCTACCCGCGCTTCGCCGGCTCCTCCGAACCGGCCGGCGCCGAAACCTCCAACCCCAAGACCTTCGACTTCGGTCCGCTGAAGGCCGGCCGCAGGGCGGACCTGGTCTGGAAGCTGAGCGCGGTCAAGGCCGGGCGCTGGACGGTCCTCTACTCGGTCGGAGCCGGCCTCGGCGAGGACGTCAAGGCGAAGACCACGGGTGGCGTCAAGCCGGGGGGCTCGTTCACCGCGCGGATCTCGCCCGCGCGCCTCAACAAGGAAGTGACCGACTCCGGCGCCGTGGTCGATCGGAAGCCGGGCAACGCCGGGGGGTAGCTTGTCCCGGGTGGGACGCGGGACCGCAGCGAGCATCCTCCTCGCAGCGCTGGCCTTGGTGGCACTGCCCGCCTGCGGCAGCGCCCAGCAGAAAGGCGCCGAACGGGCACGGCGGCACAGCGGCCTGGCCCTGAAGAAGATCGGCCGCTTCGACAGCCCGACCTACGTCACCGGTGCGCCTGGCTACCCGAAGCTCCTCTTCGTCGTCGAGCAGCAGGGTCGGGTCGCGGTGCTGCACGGCGGCCACCGCCTGTCCCACCCGTTCCTCGACATCGAAGACCTCGTCGACTACGGCGGCGAGCGCGGGCTGCTCTCGATCGCCTTCCCGCCCGACTACCGGCGCAGCGGGCGCTTCTACGTCTACTACACGGGCGGCAACGGCGACATCCACGTCGACGAATTCCACCGGCGCGCACCGACCCGGGCTGCGCGCGGCTCGGTGCGCGCCGTGATCGCGATCCCCCACCGCCAGAACGCCAACCACAACGGCGGCCAGCTGCAGTTCCTCGGCAAGCTCCTCTACTTCGGCACGGGAGACGGCGGCTCCGCCGGCGATCCACCGAACAACGCCCAGAGCAGGGACGTGCTGCTCGGCAAGCTGCTGCGCATCGACCCGCGGCCGCGCCACGGCCGTCCCTACACCGTCCCCGCCGACAACCCCTTCGTCGGCCGGCCGGGCCGCGGCGAGATCTACAGCTACGGCCTGCGCAATCCGTTCCGCTTCTCCTTCGACACGACCAGCGCCGCCCGTCCGCGGATTGCGATCGGCGACGTCGGCCAGAACCGCTACGAGGAGCTCGACTACGCGACGGTGACCGCGGCGAGCGGCGCCAACTTCGGCTGGGACGCCTTCGAGGGCTTCCATCCCTACGAAGACGAAAACAGCGGCACGCCGGACCCCGGCGGCACGCTCAAACCGATCATCGCCTACAGCCACGGCCGCGACGGCGGCAGCTGCTCGATCATCGGCGGCTACGTCGTCGGTCCCGGCGGACCTCGCTCGCTGCGCGGTCGCTACGTCTACGCCGACTACTGCTCGGGCGTCCTGCGCAGCCTCGTCCCTCACCCCCGCCGCGCCGCCCACGACCACCGCCTGGGCCTCAGCGTCCCCTCCCCCACCTCCTTCGGCGAAGACGACCACGGCCGCATCTACGTCACCTCCCAAGCAGGCCCCGTCTACCGCCTAACCCAGCGCTAGCCCCAACCCGGGGACGTGCCGCAACTTAGGGACCTATACGGACCTCTAACTTGCGGCACGTCCCCGGGGGGCCGGTAAGGTTGGCTGACCAGCCAATAGGGTCGAGGAAGGGAGTTGCCGGTGGAGAGTGGGACCGCGGAGACAGGTGCAGCGGAGGTCGTCGGCTCAAACGGAGGCGGCGCCCCGGCTGCCGAGACGATCGAGGTCCTCAATCCTGCGACCGGGGAGACCGTCGCTGCGATCCGGATTGCAACGGCCGAGGAGATCGCCGCGACCGTCGCGCGGGTGCGCGGCAACCAGCCCGAGTGGGAGGCGATCGGGATCGAGGGCCGTTACCACTGGCTCGGCAGGCTGCGCGACTGGATCCTCGACAACGTCGAGGAGATCTCCGACACGGTGCAGTCGGAAACCGGCAAGGTCCGCGGCGACATCGCCGCCGAACTGTTCTACGTCACCGACCTGATCAACTTCTACGGGGCGAACGCCGCCAAGTTCATCGGTGACGAAGCGGTCCGCCCACACTCGCCGCTGATCGCCTCGAAGAAGCTGAAGATCCGTTACCGCCCGCATCCGGTGGTCGGCGTGATCAGCCCCTGGAACTTCCCCCTGGCGATGGGCCTCGGCGACTCGATTCCCGCCCTGCAGGCCGGCGCCGCGGTCGCCGTCAAGCCCTCGGAGTTCACCCCACTGAGCATGATCGAGGTGATCGACGCCTGGAAGAAAGAGATCGGCGCCCCGGACGTCTTCGACTGCGTGCTGGGAACCGGCGAGGCCGGCAGCGCCATGATCGACCACGTCGACTGCGTGCAATTCACCGGCTCGGACCGGACCGGGCGCAAGGTCATGGCCCGCGCCGCGGAGACCCTGACCCCGGTCAGCCTTGAGCTCGGCGGCAAGGACCCGATGATCGTCCTCGCCGACGCCGACGTCGACCGCGCCGCCAACGCCGCCGCCTGGGGCGGGATGTACAACTCGGGCCAGGTCTGCCTCTCGGTCGAGCGGATCTACGTTGAGGAGCCCGTCTACGACGAGTTCGTCGCCAAGCTGACGAAGAAGGTGGATGGCCTGCGCCAGGGCACCGACGGTCGCAAGCCGGAGAAGGACGTCGGTGCGATGACCTCGCCGAACCAGTCGAGGGTGGTCGAAGATCACGTCAACGACGCCCTTGCCAGTGGTGCCCGGGCGCTGGCCGGCGGCAAGAAAGCCGCCGGCCCCGGCGACTACTTCGAGCCCACCGTCCTCGTCGACGTCGACCACTCGATGAAGGTGATGCGCGACGAGACCTTCGGCCCGGTCGTCGGCGTGATGAAGGTGCGCGACTCCGAGGAGGCGGTGCGCCTCGCCAACGACAGCCGCTACGGCCTGGCGGCGTCGGTCTTCGGCGAGAAGAGCCGTGCGGAGAGCATCGCCCACCGGATCGAGGCGGGCTCCGTCAACGTCAACGACGTGATCGTCAACATGCTGGCGATGGGCGTCCCGATGGGCGGCTGGAAGCAGTCCGGCATCGGCTTCCGCCACGGCGACTACGGGATCAAGAAGTACTGCCGTCCCGAGTCGATCGTCGTCACCCGCTTCGGCGGCAAGAACGAACCGGCCTGGTACCCCTACACCAAGAAACGGCGTGGGCTGGTCAACCGGGTCGCCACGGCCTTCAACGCCCGCGACTGGCGCCGGCGGCTCGGCTTCCGCGGCTGAAGCGATCCACCCTTCTCGAGCGGGAGAGGGGCGCGGGTCCCCCGGGGAGACCGTCGGGCAGCGAGTCGCCTAAAGGGTGTGGGCACCCTCCCTCGGAGGCTCCCGGTATAACGCCGCGAACCCAGGTTGAGGACCAGCTGCGCGACGGTCTCCGGGGGAGGGTGCCCGCACCCCTTACCCTCTCGGTTCATGGCTGAGCGCGATTTCATACGAGCCACCCGGGAGCGGGTTGTCGTCTTTGACGGCGGGATGGGGGCTACGCTCGAGCAGTTCGAGCTCACCAGCGAGGACTACGGGGGGCTTGAGGGCAAGTGCCATGAGGCTTTGGTGCTCAATCGGCCGGACGTCATCGAGGGCGTCCACACGTCCATGCTTGACGCGGGGGCTGAGGTTGTCGAGACCGACAGCTTTCAGGGGTCGCGGCTGAAGCTCGACGAGTGGGGACTTGGCGAGCACACGCTGGAGGTCAATTCGAAGGCGGCTGAGATCGCTCGCAAGGCCGCCGGCCCCGACAGGTTCGTGGCCGGGTCGATTGGGCCTACCGGGTTCTTGCCCGCCTCCACCGATCCGACGCTCGGCGACATCAGCTTCGGGAAGCTCGTCGAGGTATTCGAGGAGCAGGCCCGTGGGCTGGTCGCGGGTGGCGCCGATCTGATCGTCATCGAGACGGCGCAGGACATCCTCGAGGTGAAGGCCGCCGTGTTTGGGGCGCGCGAGGCGTTTGCGACTACCGGACGGCGGCTGCCGATCATGACCAGCGTCTCGCTCCTCCCGCAGGGCGGCAAGATGCTGCTCGGCACCGACATTCAGGCGGTGCTGACGACGCTGGCGGCACTCGAGGTCGACGTGATCGGGCTCAACTGCTCGACCGGTCCGGAGGACATGCGCGACGCGATCCGCTTCCTCGGCGAGCACAGTCCGTTGCCGGTCCACTGCATCCCCAACGCCGGCCTGCCCCTGCAGGGACCCGACGGCGAGACGATCTTCCCCGAAGAGCCTGGACCGCTGGCGGCGACCCTGGGCGAGTTCGTCGAGCGCTACGGCGTCGGCATCGTCGGCGGCTGCTGTGGCACGACCCCCGCCCACATCGCCGCAATCCGCGAGCGAGTCGAGGGCCGCGTGCCTGGCGAGCGCCCGGCTCCCGGGCCGGCCCAGGTCTCGTCGATGATGACCTCCACCCCGCTGGTCCAGGAGCCGCGCCCGACCCTGGTAGGCGAGCGGGTCAACTCACAGGGCTCCCGCAAGGCCAAGGAGCTGCTGCTGGCCGACGACTACGACGGCCTCGTCCAGGTCGCCGAAGACCAGGTCGAAGGGGGCGCCCACGTGCTCGACGTCTGCGTCGCGCTGACCGAGCGCGCCGACGAGGACGGGCAGATGACCGCCGTGGTCAAGCGGATCTCGCTGACTCAGCCTGCGCCGATCCAGGTCGACTCGACCGAACCTGAGGTGATCCGCGCGGCGCTCGAGCAGATCCCCGGGCGGGCGATCGTCAACTCGATCAACCTCGAGGCCGGGCGCGACAAGGCGGACGTCGTCGTGCCGCTCGCCCGCGCGCACGGCGCCGCCCTGATCGCCCTGACGATCGACGAGGTCGGGATGGCGAAGACCGCCGAGCGCAAGGTCGAGATCGCCAAGCGGATCCGCGAGATCGCCTGCGACGAGCACGGCCTCGACCCCGAGGCGCTGATCTTCGACGCGCTCACCTTCACCCTGACCACCGGCGAGGCGGAGTGGAAGCCGTCCGCGGTCGAGACGATCGAGGGCATCCGCCGGATCAAGGCCGAGCTGCCCGGGGTGAAGACCTCGCTTGGCGTCTCCAACGTCTCCTTCGGCGTCTCACAGCCGGCGCGCGCGGTGCTCAACTCGGTCTTCCTGCACCACTGCGTCGAGGCGGGCCTCGACCTGGCGATGGTCAACCCCAACCACATCACGCCGTACTCGGAGATCTCATCGGAGGAGCGCGAGCTGACCGACGATCTGGTCTTCAACCGGCGCGAGGACGCGCTCGAGCGCTTCATCGCCCACTTCGAGTCGAAGGGCACCGAGCAGGCCGAGGACGCTGGCGACCCCACCGAGGGCATGGAGCCCGAGGAGGCGCTGCACTGGCACATCCTGCGCCGCAAGAAGGACGGGGTCGAGGAGTGGATCGACCGCTCGGTGGAGAAGATCGGCGCCGTCCCCACCCTCAACGAGGTGCTGCTGCCGGCGATGAAGGAGGTCGGCGACAAGTTCGGCGCCGGCGAACTGATCCTGCCCTTCGTCCTGCAGTCGGCCGAAGTGATGAAGCGCGCCGTCGCCCAGCTCGAGAACTACCTCGACCGGATCGAGGGACACACCAAGGGCAAGGTGGTGATCGCGACCGTGTTCGGCGACGTGCACGACATCGGCAAGTCGCTGGTCAACACGATCCTCACCAACAACGGCTACACGGTGATCGACCTCGGCAAGCAGGTCCCAGTCGACGCGATCATCGAGGCCGCGGTGGAGAACGAAGCCGACGCGATCGGCCTCTCCGCCCTGCTCGTCTCGACCTCCAAGCAGATGCCGATCTGCGTGCAGGAGCTGCACCAGCGGGGCCTCGGCTTCCCGGTGCTGATCGGCGGCGCCGCGATCAACCGCGACTTCGGCCGGCGCACCCTGTATCCGAAGGGCAAGGAGTCCGACGAGGTCTACGACCCCGGCGTCTTCTACTGCAAGGACGCCTTCCAGGGGCTCGACACGATGGACGCCCTGGTCGACGAGCCCGCCCGCGAGGCGCTGGTCGAGCGGATCAAGGCCGAGGCGCGCGAGCTGCGCGAGAAGCCGGCCCTCGTCAGCCAGGCGCCGCCGACCAGCGACGCCAGCGTTCGCTCGGCGGCCCGCACCGACGCACCGATCCCCGAGCCGCCGTTCCTGGGGGCGCGGGAGATCGGCGTCGACCTCGGGGAGGTCTTTCCCTACCTCGACCGCCACGTGCTCTTCAAGCTGCACTGGGGCGGTCGCGGCGTCAAGGGCGAGGCCTGGGAGGAGCTGGTCAACGGCAGTGACGGCGAGGAGGGCTTCGCCCCGCGGCTCGAGCGGATGTGGCTCGAGCAGGACTACCTCCAGCCGCGCGCCCGGCTCGGCTACTTCCCCTGCAACGCCGAGGGCAACGAGCTGATCGTCTTCGACCCCTCGGACCCGGGGCGCGAGCTCGAGCGGCTTGTCTTCCCGCGCCAGCCGCAGCACGACCGCATCTGCCTGGCCGACTTCTTCCGCCCGCTCGCCTCTGGCGAGCGTGATGTCGTCGCTCTGCAGGGCGTCACGGTCGGCCCCGAGGTGACCGAGCTGATCGAGCGGCTCGAGCGCGAAGGAGAGTTCGCCGAGCAGCTCTACGTGCACGGCCTCGGCGTGCAGGCCGCCGAGGGCCTGGCCGAGTGGCTGCACTCGGAGGTGCGGCGCGAGCTCGGCATCCCACTTGACCAGGGCCGTCGCTACTCGTGGGGTTACCCCGCCTGCCCGGACCAATCCGAGCACGAGAAGGTCTGGCGGCTGCTCGACCTCGGCCAGATCGGGATGAGCCTCTCCGGCGGCCACGCGGTGATGCCAGAGCAGTCGACGGTGGCGATCGTCGCCCATCATCCCCAAGCCGTTTACTTCGGGATGAAATCCGGGTTCATCCCCAGCGAGCCGGCGCCGGACGAGCTGATCGCCGGCACCGAGCGCGGCGGTGCGCCCGTCGCCAAGCCCGCAAAGTAGGAAGACTTTGTCTGTACCGACTGGAAACATCGCTATTTGCGTGAGCTATGCTGTAGGGGCCTCATGGGTTTCTCTGCCCATGGGGTTTTGAGTTACGGTTAGCGCCGGGGTCCCTTTCCTCTCACTTCGGGACCCCGGCGCGACGTTTCTCCTGGCGCGGGGCAACCGTTTGAGAGCGCGGCAACCGGGACGAAGTCAAAGGACTTCGTCCCAGCGGTGACCGCTCGCCCCCCGGCTGACGACATGGGGGGTCGACCTTTGGCTGTCGCCGATTGGGGGCCCAGGTCTGTCCGGCTCCCGGGCTCTAAGAACTCTGAGTCCTTGCGGTGGAGCGCCGCTGTCGGCTCTTCACCGTGGCCTCGTGCTGCATTGAATACAAACCAGCCCCAGCGGTCAAGCGCTACAGATTTTTCAACCAAACGTCGGCTTTTCTGGCATCTTCACCGTCACATCTTCCCTGCAAATGCCAGCAGTCGCCAAAAACGCGCGCGCGTAACTGCGCATTTGCCGCCCCGGCCGTCGGGGAGAAAGTCGATTTCTCACTCGCCGGAAAGCACCTCATGCAGGCCGGCGACGATCGTCCCCGCCAGCCGCGGATCCTTGCCGCCGATGCGCAGCCGGGCGGCCTTCCCCTCGAGGATCGCCTCGACCCAGGCCTCGACCGTGCCCAGCGCCCAGGTTGCCGGATCCCGCGCCAGACGAGAAACGCAGGAAACCACTGCGCCCTCCTCGATTCGCACGTCGACGCCGGCAAGCCGCGCCCCGGGCTTCGCACCCCCGTCCCCGCCTGTATCGACCGCCAGCACGCAGGGGCCGCTGCGCGTCACCTCCAACTCGAGCAGCGGCACGGCGAGCAGGAACACCGCCTCGACGTCGAGCCTCCTCAGCGGTTCGGTCAAACCGGCCATGTGGCGACACTCGCAGCGCCCGGCGGCAACCAGCGGACCGATTGCCAGGCGCGTCCACTCGGTCACCGCGTAGGGTTTGCTGCCTCTGTCCCGCTCCTCGGGGCGCGGTTCGACCAGGCGGGAGGCGCGCATCGCGCTCAAGCGCCGCTCCAGAGCCGGATAGGAATGGTCTCCGATTACGCTGCTCAGCTCGGTGAGCGAGAGTGGACGGGCCGCCAGGGCGCGCAGCATGGCCGAGCCCCAGCCGCCGACCAGCGCCCTGATCGCGCCCTTTGCCGGCTCGCTGCCCAGGGCGATCGCGCCCTGCGGCGCCCGGGTCAGCCAGGCCTCGACGAGGTCTGCGACCTCGAGCACGGCGCGGCCCCCATCGGTCAGCTCGTTCTCGACCGCGTAGGGCATCCCGCCCAGGGCTCGGCGGTTGAGGGCGCCGACGCCGCGCAGGTTGCCGACCTGGCCCCGCAGGGTCGTCTGGGCGGCGCCTCCGATCCGTTCGCGCAGATCGGACAGCCGCAGCGGGCCATCCAGGTGGGCGCGAAGAATCGGGACGCTGAGCGGCCCGGCGATCAGGGAAAGCACCGTTCCCCCAGACCGAACCCGTGCAGGCTGCGATTTGCTGTCGGCTTGCATCCTCTTCCGCTTGTTTTAGGTAAGGAGAAGTCCTTTAATAAAAACGGCCGTCAGCCGCGCGCACACTATTAGAAACGGTGGATCCCTGCCAGCCCCTTGCCGGATCGGAGGTAATGTAGACAATTGTCTGCGGCTCGGATAAAGCCGCGGCGACCGAGGGAGAGTCAGCCGGAGACGCGCTCGGACAGGCTGGCGAGCATCTCGTCCACCCGGACGAACTTCACCCGCGGCCGGCCGTGCGGCTCGCCGCGACCGACCTCGGCCTCGTCGATCGCCTGCCAGTCCTCGAAGCTGACGTAGCGCACGCCGCGCTCGGCGAGCAGCGCCTCGACCGCCCCGGGGTCGGGGTTCTCAGGGTCGAGCAGCGTCTGCGATTCGACGTCGGCGAAGAGGTGCTGCACGGTCTCCAGAGCATCCTTCTTGTTCGTGCCGATCACCCCGGACGGTCCGCGCTTGATCCAGCCGGCTGTGTAGTGGCCGACCCTGTGCCCGGCATCGTGCGAGTCGAGCACCCGGCCGCCCTCGTTGAGGATCAGGCCGCGTTTCTCGTCGAAGGGCACGCCCTCGATCGGGATGCCGGTGTACCCCACCGAGCGCAGCACCAGGCCACACTCGAGCTCTTCGCGCTCGCCGCTGTCACGGGCGCGCAGGGTGCCGCCCTCCTCGACCAGCTCGTTGCGGCCGATGACGATCGATTCGACCTTGCCGTCGCCCTTGATCTCGACCGGCGAGGCGAGGAAGCGCAGGACGATCCGCTGCTTCTTGCCCGAGGGAGTGCGCTGCGAGAACTCGGTCAGCGTCTCGACGTTGACCCTGGTGGTCTTGTCAGCCTCCTCGGAGGCGAGGTAGGCGGCGCTGGCCGGGTCGAGCTCGACCTCGGCCTCCTCGACGATCACGTCGGCGTCCTCCATCTCCCCGAGCTCCTTGATCTCGGGGTTGGTGAACGCCGCCTGGACGGGACCGCGGCGACCGAGGATGACGATCTCGCGGATGCCCTTCGCGTCAAGCGCCTCGATCGCGTGATCGGCGGTGTCGGTCTCGCGCAGCTCGTGGTCGGTGAGCGCCAGCATGCGGGCGACGTCCATCGCCACGTTGCCGTTGCCGATCACCACGGCGCGCTCGCAGGAGAGGTCCCACTCGTCGTCGCAGTAGTCGGGGTGGGCGTTGTACCAGCCGACGAAGGCGGTGGCGGCATGGCTGCCGGGCAGCTCTTCGCCGGGGATGCCGAGCTGGCGGTCGGTCTCGCAGCCAACCGTGAAGACGATCGCGTGGTAGAGCCGTTCAAGGTCCTCGACCTCGATGTCGTGGCCGACCTTGACGTTGCCGAAGAAGCGGAAGCCCTCGCGCGCCGCCGTCTTCTCGTAGACGCGGATCACCGACTTGATCTTCGGGTGATCGGGGGCGACGCCGCCGCGGACCAGGCCGAAGGGCGTCGGCAGGCGGTCGAAGAGGTCAACCTGGGCGTGCAGGTCGCCGTCCTTGAGGATGTGCTCGGCGGCGTAGAAGCCCGAGGGACCGGCGCCGACGATGGCGACGCGCAGGGGGGTCTCTTCGGTTCCGATCATGGTCATCGCGAGCGCGAAAGAATAGGGAACTCGGACCGGCGGGCGCTTACGCGGCGAGCAGCAGCTCGCTGCACGCCGGGCAGACGCCATGGCTGATCGGCGGCAGCTCGGACCGGTTGAAGAGCTCCAGGCGGCGCGCCGCCTCCTCGACCTCGACCCACTCGCCGCCGACTTCGAAGCGGTCGCACCAGCCGCACATCGGCAGCGGCTCGCCGGCCCGCGGCGCGGTCGGATCGAGCAGCGGCTGCGGCACGTCGCGCGCCTGCTCGGAGCGCAGCCGCGCCGAGAAGAGCACCGCACGGCCGCCGGGACGGGCGACGATGCGGATGTTCATCTCGCGCCGCACCGCGGGCGCATCGCAGCGGAAGGGCAGCTCGACGTCGCCCACCTCGTCGCGGATGCGGCGCACCAGCAGGCGCTGCAGCTTGCGCAGCTCATGGCCGGCGACGTAGTCCCAGAGCGAGCGGCCGAGGCTGCTGCCCGCCTCGGCCCAGCCGTTCTCCTCGGCGAAGCGGTAGTAGCCCTCGTCGACCTTGACGAGGTGGTCCTCCTCGTCGATCGCGTAGCTCAGCGAGTGGGTGGTCATGCTCCGGCGGCGACGGCGCTGGGCACGCCGTCGAGCGCGTCGAGCGCCTTGCGGGTCGAGAGCGCCACACAGGTGAAGATCGGCGTCTCCAGCTCCGTGTACTCGCTCGACTCGGTGGGGCGCAGCTCACTGACGAGGTCGAGGAACTCACCGGGGTCGTCGCCCTCGAAGCAGACGACGAACTCCTGGTCGTCGAGTCCGTATGAGTAGGTCGTGTTGATCGTGATCTCGGGGTGGCGGCGGCCGACCTCGATGTGGCTCTTCATGATCCGGCCGCGCTCCTCGGGTGCCAGCCCGTACCAGCGACGCTGCTTGACCATCGGGTAGAGGAAGAGGTACTTGCGCTCGGAGACGCAGATCTCCGGCCGCGCCTGCTCGTCGGAGTAGGGCGAGCGCTTGGTCATCGAGAGGAACGAGTGGGGCGTCTCCATCCACTTGGCAAGGCCGCTCTGGCCGAGCACCACGTGGAAGGTGTGCAGGTCGTCGAGGCTCGGGCTCTGGCTGAGCAGGACGAGGTCGACGTCGCCGCGCGTGCCTATGGTTGAGTAGGCGCGCAATGAGCGGTCGATCGCGAAGTCGTCGCAGGCGGCGAGGAACTCCTGCTTGTCGGCGGCCCGCAGCTCGGGGTCGCGGCGACGCCAGGCCGGGTCGACCTTGAACATCGTGAACTTGGCGAAGGTGCGGTCGGCCATTGGCTTGACGATAGCTCTTGCTCTCGGCGTTTGGGCGGGGCCCGGGTGGGGGGTTCCGCTTAACTTTTTTGCGAGGTCGCAGCCCTTGCGGGCTGCGCCCGAACAACGCAAAAAAGTACAAGACGCTCCACCCCCCACCCGGGCCCCGAGCACACACGTGGTCATAGCTCTCGTGCCCCACGGGACGGGCGTCGCCCAGCTCGCTGCTCGAAAGCTTTCGCCGGGCCTGCTCAGCGCGGGGCTTGGCTCGGTGGCGGCGGCGCAGACTTATCTGGACATCAGCCAGGGAAACAGGGTCTTCGACTCGCTCTATGACGAGAAGCTCCCGCCCAAGAAGCCGGAGCTTTCCCCCACCGCGTGCAGGGCCTGGTGGCAAGCTGCGACAAAACGGGCGGACTCCGCTCCCGCGGACGTCGTCCCGGACCTGCTCGTCTCGACCCTCGAAGCCGCCGGTGTAGGGGTGCGGGTGGGGGGTGGAGCGTCTTGTACTTTTTCGTCACCCACCTCGCGGCGACAGCGGCTCCACTCTCCACCGAAAAAGTTAAGCGGAACCCCCCACCCGCACCCCCCCACCAACCTCTTCGAAGCCCGCAGCTCGAGCCTGGAAGGCCTCGCGCACCTCGTCGGGAAGCTGCGCCCCAGCGATCTGCTGATCGCTATTGAGCGGGCGCCTCCCGCGAAGGACCGGGCCCTGGCGATTGGGGTCGCGGGGCGCGGTTTTGATGGAGACCTGACCTCTGACAGCACGCGGACGGATGGCTACGTGCTGTCGACTGACGTTGCGCCGACGATCCTCGAGCGACTGGGGATCGGCGTGCCTTCGGAGATGTCGGGTCAGGCGATTCGGGCTGAGCACGCGGTGGACGTTGCGCACATCGAGGCGCTGGGGGATCGGATGGCGGTTATCCCGACGCGGCGCGGACCGGTGATCGGGGTGAGTCTGCTGGTCTGGCTGGTGGTCTTCGGCATCGTGGTGCTGGTCAGCGCTGACCGGGTGACTCGGATCGCGGTACGGCTGACGGCGTTGAGCGTCGTCTACCTGCCACTCATGCTGCTCGCCGGGGCGGCGCTGGAACCTACCCGTGAAGGGGAACAGCTGCTGGTGCTGGTCGGGGCGCCGCTGCTGGCCGCCGTCACCCTGCGCATGCTGCGCGGCTTCCGGGCGCTCGCCCTCGCCTCGGGGGTCGTCGTGCTCGCCTACGCAATCGACGTGATCGGCGGCTCGCAGCTCACCTCGGTCTCGCTGCTCGGCCCGAACCCTGGCCTCGGCGTGCGCTTCTACGGGATCGGCAACGAGCTCGAGGCGACGCTCGGCGTGCTGGTCGTCGGCGGCGCCGGAGCGGCGCTGGCCGGCTGGTGGCCGCGACTCGCGCCTCGCCGGGCGGCCGTCGTCTTCCTGGCCGGCGGCCTGCTCTGCGCCGCGGTCTTCGCCGCGGGGCGCTTCGGCGCCGACGTCGGCGCGGCGATCGTGCTGCCGGCCGGCGCCGCGGCGGCGGCGGTTGGGATCTCCGGCGGAGGCCGGCGGACATCCCTCCTCGTCATCGCCGCGCCGCTGGCGCTGCTCGCCCTGATCGCCCTCGCCGACCTGGTCAGCGGCGCCAACGCCCACTTCACGCGATCGGTCCTCGACGCGGGTGGCCTCGGCGATCTCGGCGACGTCGCCCAGCGTCGCCTGCAGCTCTCCGCGCACAGCTTCGTCCGGCCGATCGTCTTCGCCTTCCTGCCGCTGATCGCCGCCGCGGCCGCCCTGGCAGCCGCCCGCCGCGGCCGCCTTCGCGCCTGGCTGGCGCCCTTCCCGGCGGTTCGCGCCGGCCTGCTCGGCGCCCTCGCCGCGACCCTCGTCGGCACCCTCGCCAACGACTCCGGCGCCCTGCTGCTCGAGATCGGCGCCGCCTATCTGCTCGCCTTTCTCGCATATTCCTGGAGCGAGGCGCCGACTTAGCTCAATCCGAGTTCCCCGCTGGGGAATCCTCTACCCTTTGCGCCTCGTGCGGATTGCACTCGTCTCGCCATATTCCTGGAGCTACCAGGGCGGCGTGAACCGGCACGTGGAGGCACTCGCCGAGGAGTTCATCGGCGGCGGTCACCACGTTCGGGTGTTGGCGCCCTTCGATCCCCCTGGCCGGCTCAGCAAGGGGCTGCATCGAGCTGCCCCGGAGTCGCGTGAGGCGCCCGACTACCTGATTCCACTCGGGCGCACGGTTGGCTTCCCCGCCAACGGCGCGGTCTCCAACCTCGCCCCCTTCCCGGCGGGCGGCGCGCGCGCCCCGCGCCGCGAGCTGCGCGAGGGCCGCTACGACGTCGTTCACATCCACGAGCCGCTGGTGCCGCTGGTCGGCTGGAACGCAGCGCTGGGCAGCCAGATCCCCGCCGTCGGCACCTTCCACGCCTACTCGACCAAGCCGGTCCCCAACTACATCGCCACCGGCCTCGGCGCGCGGCGCATGTTCAA
Organism: uncultured Solirubrobacterales bacterium; assembly: GCA_963728365.1. Lineage (GTDB taxonomy): Bacteria > Actinomycetota > Thermoleophilia > Solirubrobacterales > 70-9 > VRUE01. The sequence continues at coordinate 105,139 of CAVSJI010000003.1, read as the reverse complement.
CCGCCTGGCGGCGCGAATCGCGGTCTCCGAGGCAGCGGCCTGGACCGGCGCCCGCTGGTACGGCGGCCACTACGAGGTGATCCCCAACGGGGTCGACGTCGCCGCCGCGCCAAGCGGCCCCAAGCCCGCTTCGGAGGAGCTGCGCCTGCTCTTCGTCGGCCGCCCGGAGGAGCGCAAGGGCCTGCCGATCCTGCTCTCCGCCTTCGGCGCCCTGGTCGAGCACGTGCCGAGCCGGCTGACGGTGATCGGCGCCGAGCGCGAGGACGTGCTGCGCTACCTGGCCGACCCCGAGACGATCCGCGCGATCGAGATCCGCGGCCGCGTCTCCGGCCCGGCGCTGCAGACGGCGATGCAAGAAGCCGACGTGCTCTGCGCCCCCTCGCTCTCAGGCGAGAGCTTCGGCATGGTCCTCACCGAGGCCTTCGCCGCCGGCACACCGGTGATCGCCTCGGCGATCGCCGGCTACAGCGACGTCGTCACCGACGACGTCGACGGCATTCTCGTCCCGCCCGGGGACCCGCAGCGCCTCGCAGAGGAGCTGCAGCGCGTCCACCACGAGCCCGAGCGGCTGGCGGCGATGGGGCGGGCGGCACGCAAGAGCGCCGAGCGCTACGCCTGGCCGCACGTCGCCGAGCGGGTCACCGCGGTCTACGAGCGCGCGATCGAGGCCCCGCAGCCGCAGACCTCGACCGAGCGGGCGGCGCTCTGGATGGGGCTGCGACCGGCAGACGGCCTGCCGCCCCGCCCGCCGCGCAAGCTGCCCTCGCTCGACCCGGCCCCGGCGCAGCCGGCCAAACGGCGCCGCCAGGTCGCCCGCCGCGTGGGGCTCACCGCCGCCGGCGCGATCGGCGTCGGACTGACCGCCCTGGCGGCGCAGAAGATCGGCGTCGACAACGTGGTCGAAAGCATCGTCCGCTCCGACCTCAGCTGGGTGCTGGTTGCCTGCGCGCTGATGGCGCTCTCGCTCTTCTTCCGCGCCGCGTCCTGGTACTGGATCGTGCGCGCGGCACTGCCCCTGGCGCCGGTACGGCGGCGCGACGTCACCTCGGCGACGATGATCGGCGTGCTGATGTCGGCGACGCTGCCGGCCCGGCTCGGCGAGCCGGCGAGGGCGATGTCGCTGGCCCGGCGGACCGGGCGGATGCGCGAGACCTTCCCGGTGCTGCTCGGCACGCTGGTCTCCCAGACCGTGCTCAACCTCGTCGCCCTGGTGCTGCTCGGCGTGATCATCGTCTCGACCACCGACCTCTTCCACTCGAGCACGCAGAAGCTCTTCGCCTTCAGCTTCCTGCCGCTGATCCTGCTGCTCGTCGTGCTCGTCGGGCCGCCACTGATGCGGCGCAACGGCAACGGCCGCCTGGCGCGGATCGGCGCCTGGATGCACTCGGCCCTGATTCAGGTCCGGGCCGGGCTGAGCGTCTTCCGCACGCCGCGCCGTGGCTTCGCCGCGGCGGCCGCGCAGCTCAGCGCCTGGGCGATCCAGCTCGCCGCCTGCTGGGCGCTGCTCGCCGCGCTGGGGCTCAGCGATCGGGCGGGAATCGGCGCCGCGGCCGCCGTGCTCTTCGCCGTCAACGTGACCGCCGTGGTCCCGGCGACGCCGTCCAACATCGGCGTCTTCCAGCTGGCGGTGATCAGCGTCCTGCACACCGGCTTCGGCATCGGCACCGCCGACGCCCTCGCCTACGGCGTGATCCTGCAGGCCGTGGAGATCGCCACCGCCGTCACCCTTGGCCTCCCCGCCCTGGTCCGCGAGGGTCTCACCTGGAGCGACCTGCGCGTCCAGGCCCTCTCCACCGCCCCGGTCCGCCTCAAGCCACAACCAGTTCCGCGGGAGGGCTCGCCCGCCCGGGAAGGCGTTCGCGCGTAAGAGGCCGTCCCGGTAGGGGTGGAACGTCTTGTACTTTTTCGTCGTGAGACGCGAGGCGTCAGCTCTCGGCGTCTCCACCGAAAAAGTTAAGTGGAACCCCTACCGGGACGGCCTCTCAGCTGAGCACGTCTTTGGAGACGCTGCCAACGCCCAGCAGCCCGGGCCCGACATGGGCGCCGATCACCGGCCCGATCTCGGAGATGTAGACCGGCTCGCAACCGAAGATCTCGCGGCAGTCGTCGGCCAGGGCGTTGGCCGCCTCGGGGTCCTGGATGTGCTGAATCACCCAGGCGTCGAGCCCGGACTCGTGGCGCTGACGAGCGTAGTCGCGCAGCCGCTCGATCGAGCGGGCCCGCGTGCGGACGCGCTCGACCGGGGTGATCTCCTCCTCGAGCGTGAGGATCGGCTTGATCTTCAGAGCCGAGCCGATCCAGGCGCGGGCGCCGCCGATCCGGCCGCCGCGCCGCAGATACTCGAGCGTGTCGATCGCAAACCACATCTTCAGCTCCTGTCGCGCCCGCGCGGCACGGGCGACCGCTTCCTCGCCGTCCCCGCCGCTCCGCGCCGCCGCGGCGGCAGCCAGAGCCGAGTAGCCCATCCCGCCGCAGGCCGAGCGCGAGTCGAAGAGGTGGATCCGCTCGCCGCCCTTGCCTTCGGCGATCAACCGCTCACGAGCCTGGCCGGCGGCCTCGAAGGTTCCGGAGATGCCCGAGGAGATGTGAATCGAGGCGATTTCCCGGCCTTCGTCGAGGAGCGGCTCGTAGACCGAAAGGAAGTCGCCGATCGACGGCTGCGAGGTCGTGGCCCCGCCCTCCGAGGCCCGCAACCTCTCGTAGAAGGCGGCGTAATCGACGATCCCGATCTCCGGCTCCTGCACCCCGTCGACAGCGACGTAGAGGCTGATCCGGTGGATGCCGAGCCGCTCGATCGACTCATCCGGCAGGTAGGCGGTCGAGTCGCAGACGACGGCTGTTTCGGCGGCGGGACTCAAACCAAATCGATTCTCTCAGGTCTCTCGCTACACTTTCTGAAGTGACCGATGCGCAGACCGATACGACCCAGGCCGCAATCTCGCTGACCGAGAAGGCCGCCGCCAAGATCGCCGAGCTGCTCGGCGGTCAGGAGGGGTCGGAGGACCAGGCTTTGCGGGTCGCCGTGCGCGGCGGCGGCTGCTCGGGCTTCCAGTACGCGCTCGCCTTCGACAAGACCAAGCAGGACGACCACGTCTTCGAGGTCGACGGCGTCGCGGTGATCGTCGACAAGGTCAGCATGCAGTTCGTCTTCGGCTCGGAGGTCGATTACGTCGAAGGCCTGCAGGGCGCCGGCTTCCAGGTCAACAATCCCAACGTGGTCGCCGCCTGCGGCTGCGGATCCTCTTTCCAGGTCAAGGACGATTCCGAGGCCGCAGCCGCTGTCTGAGGCGCCGCGCCCTCTGCTTGGCGCGACGCCCCGTTCGTGAGCGCCTTATCGCGGCGTGCAGGCGCGGACGACGTTGCCGGCGACGGTCCTTCCGTCGCGGTATTTGGCAACCGCGTGGGCGAAGAAGTGGCCGTTGGCGCACCTTGCCAGCAGGTAGCTCTGCTTCTTGCCGTGCCGCTTGAAGAGGCGGTGAACGGCGAGGTTGAACTGGACGACCGAGCCGCTACCGCCGGCGATCACTGGGATCGAGGCGATCGCGCGGGTCCCGTAGCGCCCCTTGTGGATCTTCTTGATCCTGATCCGGGTGACGATCGCGGTCGGGGCCGGCACGTTGACGTAGGCGTGGATGTACATCGTCGTCACGCCACCGTGAACGCCGCCGTTGAAGAGCACCAGCGGGCCGCTCGATTCGAACGGTGCCTGTTCGGGGAAGGCGACCCGGACGCGGGTCTTGCCGGTGCCGACGATCGCGCCCCGGCAGGCTTCCTTGGCGTGCTGGGTGTCGGTCGCCTGCAGCTTTCCAGGTCGGCAGACGGGCAGGCCCCTGGCGTTGACGGTGCCGTGCTTGTCGAAGTCGATCGTGACTTCCTTCAGCGCGGGCGGCTGACTGCCGTCGGTCGTGCTGATGTTTCCCGCCGCGTGCAGGGTGATCGGCGCGAGCCGCCTGCGGGGCAGCTTGCGCGGCGAGACGCCGCCGTTGATCTTGAAGACGAGGTTGCCGGCCCTGACCACGGTCGGCTTCTCGGCGGCGGCGATACCCGCCACGGCAACCGCCATCGCGGCGGCCAGCGCCAGTGCTGCCAGCAGAATCCTGCGCATGCTTTCCCTCCCTTTGGCGCGCGCGCCGGGCGGCGCCGATGGCTCTCTAAGCGCACCCCTCGAATACCCGACGGGCGGATCTCTGAAAACACAGCCGACGCCGCTCGGTCGCGGAGACCGAGACATAGCGGGCGCGCCCAGTCAGAGATGAAACCGTCTATTCGATCTGCAGCGGCGGGGACTGTGCCGGGGGAGCCTCCGGAGCCGGCGCGGCCTCGGGCTGCTCGACGCCGAGCGCCTCGGCAAGCTCGCCGGAGTCGAACATCTCCTCGACGATGTCGGCGCCACCGAGCAGCGCTCCGTTGACGTAGAGCTGAGGGAAGGTCTGCCAGTCGGAGATCTCGGCGGTCGCTTCGCGCAGCGGCTGCAGCGCCTGCAGAACGTCAACCGCGCCGTACTCGACGTCCATCGTGTCGAGCACCTGCACGACCCGCATCGAGAAGCCGCAGCGCGGCGCCTCCGGCGTGCCCTTCATGAAGAGCAGCACCGGGTTCCCGGCGATCAGCTCCTCGACCTTCTGCTTCAGCTCGGCGTCGGCCATGGCCACAGAGTAGCTATCCCGGCAGCTCGGTCTTCACCGAGAGGGCGTGGATCGTGCCGTCATCGAAGCGCTCGGACACCGCGGCCTTGACCAGGCGGTGCTGGGCGATCCGCGTGAGGCCCTCGAATTGGGGCGCGGCGACGGTCGCCCGCAGGTGGTCGCCGGTCCCCGTTTCGTCGGCGACTGAGACCCGCGCGCCGGGCAGGGCGTCGGCGATCATCCGCTCGATCTCGGCCAGGTCGGCAGCCATCCAGCGACCTAGCGGCGGCGGCGCAGCATCATCAGGCCGCCGATCGCGAAGCCCGCGACGGCAGCGCCGACGATCAGCTGCGAGCGATGCTCGTAAACCTGGCGGCGCCAGTCGGTGAGCTCGGCGACGCGGCCGCGCAGCAGCTCGACCGAGCCGCCCAGGTCGCGTCGCTGCATGTCGATGTCACGGCGGATCTCCGCCGCGCTGCGGCCCGGCAGGCCAGCGGTCGAGGGCCGCGCGGGCTCTGGCTGGGCGCTCATTCGCCACCCGCCTTCGATCCCGCTTCGAGCGTTTCCCTGGTCAGCTTCGCCTCCTCGATCGCCTGCTTGGGCACCGGCGGTGCGCCGGCCCGCACGGCGCGGTAGGCGACGAGGCCCGCCAGCGCCGCGATCAGCAGGAAGAGGGCGGCCTCGACGAAGAATCCCGGCCAGGCGTTGCCGTCGAAGACCTCTTCGGCGAGCAGCCAGGCGACTCCCTGCATGACGAGGATCAGAGCGAGAAAGGCGAAGGCGCCCGCGGCGATGCCGACGACCGAGCCGCGCAGCAGCTTGCCGACCTTCTCGGAGACCTCGGCCTTGGCGAGCTCGATCTCCTCGCGAACCAGCGAGGAGCTCTTCTCGGCGACGTCGATGACGAGCTCGGCGACCGAGCGCTCGTCCTCTGACTGAGGGGCGACTCCGTCGGCCACGCTACTCGGGGGGCTCCTCGTCGAAGACGCGCCTCCAGACGAAGGCGGCGATCCGCGCCGCCGCGATGCTGGCGAGGGCGCTGCTCGCGGCGAGCAGCCCGCTCCAGGCGAGGCGTTTGACGATCTCGTTCTCGATCACTGGCTCGACATTACCCACAATGGCGCGACCTTACCTATCGCGGCTCGAGACCGTCGCAGATCGTGCCGACCAGCAAGGTCTTTGCCTGGTCGAAGTCGGCGTCTGCGGCCGGGATCACCTCGAAGATCCAGCCGGAGAGCAGCTGCTCGACCGCCCCGTAGAAGGACATCGAGACGAAGTTCGGGTCGATGTCGCGGCGAAAGTCGCCCGCCTCCTGGCCCTCGGCGACGATCTTCGCGATCGAGTCGTAGGCGCGGCGGATCTCGGAGAGGTGGGTGCGGCCGAAGGAGTTGGCGGCGCGGGTCACCTCGACGATGATCACCTTCATCAGCTCCGGGTCGTGGCGGTAGGAGTCGACGATGAAGCCGGCCACGGCCTCGAGCTTGGCGCGCGGCGAGACGCCTTCGCGGTCGGCCTCTTCGATCGCCGTCAGGAGCAGCGACCAGCGCTCGCTGAAGAGCTCGTTGAGCACCTCGTCCTTGGACTTGAAGTAGTGGTAGACGAGCCCGTAGGCGACGCCGGCCTCGTCGGCGATGTCGGCGACGCGAGTCGAGTGGAAGCCCTGGCGGGCGAAGACGCGGATCGCCGCGTCGAGGATCTGGCGGCGGCGGTCGATCGCCGCGGCGGGAGCCTTGGCCATCAGGCGTGGGCCTCCTGCGGCCAAGCGTAGGCGGCAGGACGGCGGTTGGCGAGCGCGGGCAGCTCCGCGCGGATCCGCTCCTGCGCGGCGAGGTCGAGGTCCGCGGTGAGGACGCCCTCGCCGTCGGGGGCGGTCGCCAGCACCACCCCCCAGGGGTCGACGATCATCGAGCGGCCGCCGGAGACGAAGTGCGGCGGCGCCTCGCCGACCTGGTTGGGAGCGAGCACGAAGGCCTGGTTCTCGATCGCCCGCGCCCGCAGCAGCGGCTCCCAGTGGTCGCGGCCGGTTGCCCGGGTGAAGGCCGAGGGGACCGCGAGGATCCGGGCGCCGCGCACGGCGAGGATCCGGAAGAGCTCGGGAAAGCGCAGGTCGTAGCAGACGCTGAGCCCGAGCCCGACCTCGCCGAGTGAGGCGGCGACGATCTCCTCGCCGGGTTCCTCGTAGTCGGACTCGCGGTAGGCGACCCCGTCGACGTCGACGTCGAACATGTGGATCTTGCGGTAGGTGGCGAGGTCCTCGCCTCCCGGCCCGATCAGCACCGATGTGTTGAAGGACTTCTCGCCGGCGCCGCGCTCGGCGACGCTGCCGGCGAGCAGGTGGATGCCGAGCTCGCGCGCCCAGGAACGGGCGGCGCCCAGGCTCGGACCGTCGAGCGGCTCGGCGCCGGCGAGCAGCTCCTCGCCGGCTGCCAGCAGGTTCCACTTCTCCGGCAGCGCGACCAGCTCGGCGCCACGGCCGGCGCCCTCGCGCACGAGGCGCTCCGCCGTTTCCAGGTTGCGCGCCTTCTCGGCGGTGGAGTTGAGTTGTGCGACGGCTGCCCGCAAGCCTGCCTTCCTGGTTGATTGACCAGTCAATCGGTGTGGGAGCAGTATAGGTTGGCGCCAGGCTTGCCGGGGTTGAGAGCTGTGCGATTTGCTCTCTCAATCGTCAGCCGCGACCGGCGCGGTGACGCTCGAGCTCGGCGACCATCAGCTTCGTGTGCAGGGCGGCGATCAGGTCCTGCAGGGGCTGGGCGCCGGACTGGAGCATCTCGACTACCCGCTCGGGCGGCACCTCCCCGGCGAGACGGTCGATCACCACCTCCACCTCCTGGCGAACGAGGTCTTCGATCGCCTTCTTGTAGCGCAGCGTGTCGTAGACGGTGAAGCCGATCTGCTCGTCGTAGCCACCGGCGCGAAAGCGCCCGATCGCCTCGATGATCTTCACGTCAGAGGGGGAATAGCCGCGGCTGTTGGGGCTGAGCACCTCGATCTGCTCGAGCCGGTCGAGCACCTCCTTGGGGACCCCGTAGCGCTGGCGCACCTCGGCGGCGCTGGTCCGGGTGCGCTCGCCCGCCAGGGCACGGTCGAGAATCCGGTCCTCCAGCTCGAGCAGCGCGCGGGCGCGCTCCGGCCCCTCGTCGAGCACGGCCTTGATCGCCTTCAGCGGCATGAAGCGCTCCTCCTGCAGCTGCTTGATCAGCCCGATCCGCTCGACGAACTCCGGCGGGTAGTAGGCCATGTTGCGGCTCGTCTTGACCGGGTCCGGCAAGAGTCCCTCGCGCAGGTAATGCTTGATCGTAGGCACGGGCACCCCCGAAGCCTCGGCCAGCTCCCCAATCCGCAGCAGCTTCTCGCCGGTCACGCTCATGCGCGGAAGGTGCCCGCGGCGCCGGCCGAGGGCCCGGCGACGGCGCCGGAGTCGAGCATCGCGGCGATCTCGGCGTCGGTGTAGCCGGCCTCGCGCAGGACCTCCTCGGTGTGCTCGCCGAAGGCCGGGGCCGGTCGGGTCGGGTCGGCGGGGGTGCGACTCAGCTTCACCGGGTGGCCGAGCTGGCGGACCGTGCCGAGGCCGGGCTGCTCGACCTCGATGACCATCTCCCGGGCGCGGACCAGCTCCGAGGCGAGCGCCTCGTCCATTTCGAGCACCGGCTCTATGCAGCAGTCGTGCTCGTCGTTGAAGGCCTTCCACTCGTCTCGCTTGCGCGAGCGGAAGACCTCGGCAACCTGGCGCCAGGCGTCGGAGCGCGGCGGCTCGAACTGGAACTCGATCAGGTCGGGGCGCTCGACCCCGTTGCAGAAGGCGGCCCAGAACTTCGGCTCGAGCGCGCCGCAGGTGACCCACCCGTCGCTCGCCTCATAGGGCAGGTAACAGAGCAGGCCGCCGGCCAGCTGCTGCTCGCCGCGACGCGGCACCTCGGCGTCGCAGAAGTAGCGTCCGGCCACCATTGCCAGCCAGGCGAGGGCACCGTCAGCCATCGAGACGTCGACCAGCTGTCCTTCGCCGGAGTGGCGGCGCTCGTGCAGGGCCGCCATCACCCCGAAGGCGGCCATCAGGGCGCCGCCGCCGAGGTCGGCGATCTGGCCGCCCGACTGGACCGGCGGGCCGTCCTTGGCGCCGGTCAGGCCGAGCAGACCGACCAGGCCGAGGTAGTTCATGTCGTGGCCGGCGCGCTGCGCGTAGGGACCGTCCTGGCCGTAACCGGTGATCGCGCAGAAGACGATCCCGGGGTTGGCCTCGCGCATCCGCTCGTAGCCGACGCCGAGCCGGTCGAGCACTCCCGGCCGGAAGCCGTCGAGCACGACGTCGTGGCTCTCGACCAGGCGCAGCAGCGCCTCCCTGCCCTTCTCGTGCTTCAGGTCGAGCCGCACCGAGCGCTTGCCGCGGTTGAGCGAGAGGTAGAGCGCCGAGCGGGTGCCGAGCGCCTGGTGCTCCTCGCTCCCGTAGTACGGCGGCGCCCAGCGGATGTAGTCGCCCATGCCGGTGTCCTCGACCTTGAGCACCTCGGCGCCGAGGTCGGCGAGCAGCAGCGAGCAGAAGCCGCCGGGCAGCAGGCGGGTGAGGTCGAGGACGCGGACGTCGCTAAGCGGCAGCCCGGTCACGCTTGGGCACCCCCAGCAGCTCGCGCGCCTCGGCGACGCTCGCCACCGTCCGGCCGGCGTCCTCGGCCATCTGCCGGGCCTTGGCGATCAAATCGCCGTTGGAGCGGGCCATCTCGCCGTTGGGCAGGTAGAGGTTGTCCTCGACCCCGGCGCGGACGTTGCCGCCGAGCACCAGCGAGGCGCCGAGCAGCTTCCACTGGTCGCGGGAGATGCCGATCACCTGCCACTGGTTGGGCCCGTCCGCCCCGCCGGGGACCTGCTCGGCCATGAAGCCGACGTTGCGCGGCGTCGGCCGGATGCCGCCGTTGACCCCCATCACCAGCGAAACCTGCAGCGGCGCGCGGTCGAGCAGGCCCATGTCGATCAGCGGGTCGAGGTTGGCGACGTGGCCGGCGTCGAAGCACTCGTGCTCGGGCTTGATCCCTAGCTCCTTCATCGCCGTGAGGAACTCGATGATCGTGTCGAAGCTGTTCTCGAAGACGGCCTTGAAGACGAAGTCCTTGCGCCGCGGGCTGTACTTGGCGTAGTTCATCGAGCTCATGTTGAGCGCCGCGACGTCGGGCTTCAGCGCCCGCAGGTACTCGATCCGCTTCTCGATCGGGATGCCGATCGCCCCGGTCGAGTAGTTGACGATCACGTCGCCGACCTCGGCGAGGATCGCCTCGGTGATCGCCTGGAAGTCCTCGACCTCATAAGAGGGCGTGCCGTCCGGTTTGCGCGCGTGGATGTGGATCTGCGAGGCGCCCTCGTCGATCGCGCGCCGCGCCTCCGCCGCGTACTCCTCCGGGGTGTAGGGAATCGCCGGGCACTGGTCCCGGTTCGCGATCACCCCGCTGATCGAGCAGCTGATCACCACCGGATCCTCGAAGCGACTCATCGCTCCCCCTTCCGGTGCGCTTTATGTATGCATAGACCGCAAAAGGCGCACCGGAAGCTCATACCGGCATCACCCCGTGTCGCTTGCGGGGCTTCTCCACATGCTTGTCGCGGGCCATGCGCAGGGCCTTGGCAATCGTCGGGCGGGTCTCGCGCGGATCGATGATGTCGTCGACCACCGCGTTGCCGGCGGCGATGTAGGGGTCGATCTGCTCGCGCACCGCGCCCAGCATCGCCTCGCGGGTGGCCTCCGGGTCCTCGGAGGCCTCGATCGCCGAGCGGCCGATGATGTTGACGGCGCCCTCGGCGCCCATCACCGAGATCTCGGCCCCCGGCCAGGCGACGATCAGGTCGGGCTCATACGCCTTGCCGCACATCACGTAGTAGCCGGCGCCGTAGGCCTTGCGCACGATCACCGTCACCTTCGGCACGGTGGCGCGGCTGACGGCGTAGAGCATCTTCGCGCCGTGGCGGATGATCCCGGCGTGCTCGACCTTCGAGCCGACCATGAAGCCGGGCACGTCCTGGAGGAAGACGAGCGGGATGTTGAAGGCGTCGCAGAGGTTGATGAAGCGCGCCGCCTTGTCTGCCGAGTCGTTGTCGAGGATCCCGGCCAGCTGCTTGGGCTGGTTGGCGACGATCCCCGCCGGCTGGCCGCCGAAGCGGGCGAAGCAGGTGATCAGCGTCTTTGCGAACTTCGGCTTCAGGTCGAAGTACTCGCCGTCGTCGACGATCTCGCGGATCACGTCGTACATGTCGTAGGGCTGTCGCGAGGAGTCGGGGACGATCTCCATCAGCTTCTCCGAGGCGCGCTCGACCGGGTCTGAGACCTCGCGCAGCGGCGGCTTCTCTTCCCAGCTCGAGGGAAAGTAGGAGAGGTATTGCTTGATGGAGCGAATACAGGCCTCGTCGTCGGAGACCTCGAGGTCCCCCACTCCCGACTTGCGGCAGTGCACCTTGGCCCCGCCGAGATCCTCCATCGAGATGTCCTCACCGGTAACGGCCTTGGTCAGGTGCGGGCCGGCGAGCGCCATCGCGCCCTGGCCGGAGACCATCGGCACGAAGTCGGCGAGCGCCGGGATGTAAGCGGTGCCGGCGGCGCAGGGCCCCATCATCGCCGCGACCATCGGGATCACGCCCGACATCTCGACCTCTTCGCGGAAGAGATGGCCGGAGCCGGCGAAGAGCGAGCCGGCGGCCTCCTGGATGCGTGCGCCGGCCGAGTCGAGCAGCCAGATGAAGGGCATCCGCTTTGAGAGCGCCATCTCGCGCAGGCGGGTGACCTTGAGCTCGCCGGTCATCCCCATCGAGCCGGCCATCACGGTGAAGTCGTAGGCGGCGACGCAGCAGGGGCGGCCGTCGACGTCGCCCCAGCCGGTGATCACGCCGTCGGCGGGCGCCTCCTTCCCATCCATCGCCCGCTGGGCGAAGTGCGGGCGGCCGTGGATGCCCATCTCGACGAAGCTGCCCTCGTCGACCAGCAGGTCAATCCGCTCGCGCGCGGTCAGCTTGCCGCGCTCGTGCTGCTTGGCGATCTTCTCCTCGCCGCCGCCGAGCTTGGCCTTCTCACGCGCCTCGTGCAGCTGCTCGGTCAGCTCGCCGAGCGGCGCCGCGCCGGGCAGCAGGTGCTTCGTCTCCTGATCGGTCGCCACTACCGTCCCTTCCACTGCGGGTCGCGTTTCTCGAAGAAGGCGCTGACGCCCTCGACGATGTCCTCGGTCGAGAAGGTCAGGGAGAGCTGGCCGCGCAGGTACTCGAGCGCGTCGTCTACCGCCATGTCCTGCTGGCGGTACATCGCGTCGTGGCCGAGGCGCATCAGTACCGGGCTCTTCGAGGCGAGCTTCGTCGCCCAGTCGGCCACCGCGGCGTCGAACTCCTCCGCCGGCACGACCTTGTTCGCCAGCCCGTACTCGACCGCTTCCTCAGCGCTGAGCCGCTCGCCCAGCAGCATCATCTCGTTGACCTTCTTGCGCGGGACGTTGCGGTAGATGATCGCCATGATCATGTAGGGGAAGGCGCCGACGTTGATCTCCGGCGTGCCGAAGGTCGCGCCCTGCTTGGCGATCACCAGGTCGCAGGAGAGGGCGAGTCCCATGCCGCCCGCCAACACGTGGCCGTTGGCGGCGCAGAGGCTCGGCTTGCCGAGGCGCGGCATCAGCCTGAAGTACTCGAGGAAGAGGTCGGTGCCGAAGTGTTTGGCGACCAGCGGCACGTCGGCGGCGAAGCCGCCCAGGTCGGCTCCCGCGCAGAAGACCTTCTCACCGGCGCCGGTGAGGACGACGGCCCGAGCCTCCTCGTCGTCCCGCGCCCGCCTCATCGCGTCGACCAGCTCGGCGAGCATCTGCCCGGAGAGCATGTTGCGCTTCTCGGGGTTGTTCAGGGTCACCGTCGCAACCCCGCCCGCGACCTCGTACTTGACCACCTCGTAGTCCATCGAAGCGGCACCATAGCCGACTCGCGCCGAAAGTAGGAAGTGCTACTGTCCACCCGCACTCTGGGACGTGCCGCTCTTTAGGGGCCACCGGTGGTACCTAAGTAGCGGCACGTCCCCGGGGTGCGGACGAGGACCACGCGAAAGAGGAGAGACCATGGCGACTGCTACCACCGACGGCTCGAAAGTCATCAAGCCCGACTTCGAGTCGGGACGTAAGCACTTCATCTTCAGCCAGGAGCACGAAGACCTGCGCGAGTCGATGCGCTCGTTCGTCGAAAAGGAGATGTGGCCTCACCGCAACGAGTGGGAGGACACCTACTGGCCTTCGGAGATCATGAAGCGGGCGGGAGACCTCGGCTTCCTCGGCCTCTGCTTCCCCGAGGAGTACGGCGGACAGGGCGGCGACTACTTCTACTCGATCGTTCGCGCCGAGTGCATGAGCTACTCCGGCTCCGGCGGCACCAACATGGGCTTTGCCGTGCAGAGCGACATGGTGCTGCCGCCGATCCACCTGCTCGGCACCGAGGAGCAGAAGCGCCGCTACCTCGAACCAGGCCTCAAGGGCGAGAAGGTCGGCTGCATCGCGATCACCGAGCCGGGCGCCGGCTCCGACGTCGCCGGCATCCGCACCACGGCGATCCTCGACGGCGACGAATACGTGATCAACGGCTCCAAGACCTTCATCACCAACGGGCCCCGCGCCGACTTCATCGTCCTCGTCACCAAGACCGACCCCAGCGCCCGCCACGAGGGCATCACGCTCTTCGTGCTGCCCCTGCGCGACGAGGAGGGCAACCACGTGCCCGGCTTCACCGTCTCGGCCGAGCTGGAGAAGATGGGGATGCACGCCTCCGACACCGGTGAGCTCTCCTTCGAAGATGTCCGCGTGCCGGCCGACGCCGTGCTCGGCGAAGTCGGCAAGGGCTTCTACCACATCGCCTGGGAGCTCCAGGGCGAGCGGCTGGTCGCAGCCGCCGGCTGCCACGCGGGGGCCGAGAGGATGATCGAGAAGACGATCGAGTACGCCAAGGAGCGCGAAGCTTTCGGCCGGCCGATCGGCAAATTCCAGGCCCTGCGCCACAAGATCGCCGAGATGGCGACCAAGACCGAGGCCGCCAAGCAGTTCACCTACGCAACCGCCTGGCGCTTCGCCAACGGCGAGTACCCGGTGCGCGAGATCACGATGGCCAAGCTCTACGCCTCGCGGATCGCCTGTGAGGTGGCCGACGACGCGGTCCAGATCCTCGGCGGCTACGGCTACATGAAGGAGTACGAGATCGAGCGCGCCTTCCGCGACGTGCGCCTCAACCGGATCGGCGCCGGCACCGACGAGGTGATGCTCGACGTGATCGGGCGCAGCTACGGGCTCTAGGCCCAGCCGCCTATTCCAGCGGAAGGCAGGTGGCGCAGAAGTCCTCGCCGAACGGGGTGAGGACGAGGCTGCGGCGAACCGTGCGCGCTGTCCGCCCGCCCCGCTCCATGGCCTCGGTCACCTCCGGCTGCGCCTCCAGCACCTGGTAGCGGCGCGAGTCGCGCAAAGACTCGTGCGAGAACCAGACCAGGCCGAGGCGGTGCAGGTTGTTGAGGTAGGCGTAGACGCGCTCGGCGTGGCGGCATCCCGCCTCCTCGGCGAGCATCGTGCAGCCCTGGGCGACCAGCTCGGAGGCGAACGGCAGGCCGGAGCGCACGTCGACCGACGGCCGCGGGCCTTCTTCGGCGAGGAAGCGGAGGATCCGGGCCTCGTCGGGCGCCAGCGCGTCGAGGATCCGCATGTAGGCCGGGTGCGAATCGACGTCGACGCGGACGTCGGCGGACTGGCGCAGCAGCTCCTCGCCCCGGCGGCGCAGGGCCGCGGTCGAGGAGTCGCCCGAGCGGCGCGGCGGTCGCGAGCCTTCCTGCACGCCGATCAGCTCGCGCAGGTAGGCGCGCAGCTCGGCCGTCGTCTCCTGCAGCGCCTCGGCGGTCGACTCCCCCTGCGAGGCAGCCCGGATCAACCGCGAGGTGCTGTTCGCGTAGGCATTGATCGCCTCGACCGTGCCGTGCCAGCCGATGCCGGCGGCGATCCGCGCCAGGCCGGGGGCCGCGCGCAGCAACTCCTCCAGCGTCGGCTCGGGCTCGGCCCGCCCCGGCGGGCGCTGCGGCCCGGCGCCCTCCCTGTCGATCTCATCGTTCATCCGAAGATGGCGAGGTGTAGCAGGCCCGCGCCGAATCCGAGTACGGCGCCGTGCAGGTAGAGCAGCCACTCGTCCTCGCGCATCGCCGTGCGCAGCATCTCCGAGAAGTCAGCCGGGTCCATCACCCGCATCTGCTTGGCGACGTATTCGCGGATTCCGTCGCTCTGGGAGGCGTTGAACTCGGCGTCGGCGAGCGGCGTGACGGTGTAGTCGGCCGCCTCGACGGCGACCGAGGTGCGGATCGCGTCGTACTCGCGGGCGCCGACGGCGACCCGGACGGCCGGTCGGACGCGGCCAACCGCCCGGTCGACGGCGGGGCCCAGGGCGACCTCGATCAGCCGCCGGGTGCGGTCGGAGTTGGGGCCGTGCATCAGGTCCTCGCCGATGTTGCTCATGGTCACGATGTCGTCGGCGATGATGTCCGCGTAGACCCCCGCGACCTCGGGCTGGCGCTTGAGGAAGAGGCCCTGCAGGCGGAAGCGGCCGAACGCCCGCGGGCGCACCGGCTCGAAGATCATCCGGATCCCGATCAGGTTGGTCGTGTAGCCGATCAGCACGCCCGCGATCGGCAGAACCCACCACTGGGTCAGCACCTCCTGGGTGAGGAAAGCGGTCGGCACGCCGAGCAGGAAGCCGAAGAAGAACCCGAAGTTGACGATGAAGCGCAGCTCTCGGCTGCCGACCTCGAGGAAGATCCGGTTGGCCAGCTCGGGGTTCGACTCGATCCGGCGGATCACCATCAGCTTGACGTCGATCAGGTCGTCGGCGTGGGTGCCGATCTCCTCCGTGATCGTGCGGACGATTTCGGGCAGCTGCTCCTGGACGCGGGCGTGCACGGCGGCGCGCACCCGCGGCGGCAGGTCGTGCCAGAGCTGCGGGCGCTCGCGCTCCATGATCCGCTCGACCACGTCATGGACCTCCCCCCGCGCCGACTTGAGGATCTGCTCGGCGATCAGCTCGGGGTCGAGTTGGCGGTAGAAGTCGCCGGGCCCGCCGAGCTTGGCGATCCCCTTGTCGACCGCGATCGACCCCATCTTCGCCGCCCGCGAGGGGACGATCCCCTGCCAGCCGAGTCCGCCCTGGCCAAGCCCGGGGATCTGCTGGATCCGCCGCGGCATCACGTTGGCGAAGGCGGCCAGACCGGGCACCTTGAAGCCGGCGAAGCGCACCGGGTAGAAGAGCATCCAGACGCCGCTCCAGTTGGTCACGTAGCCGATCGCCCCGGTGAAGAGCGGGATCGTGATCAGGCTGAGGGTCGTGTGGTCCATCGGTTTAGGCGATGATGTGCGCCTCGGCAGGATGACCGTAATCAAGGACACCGGGACGCGCGCAGTGCTGCCGCCATTCGGCGAGGAGCACGAGGAGCTGCGTGAGACCGTCAGCCGTTTCGTCGTCAGGGAGATCGCGCCCAACGTCGACGAGTGGGAGGCAGCCCGCGAATTCCCCCGTGAACTCTACGGACGCTGCGCGGAGCTCGGCTTCCTGGGGCTCAAGTTCCCCGAGTCCTACGGCGGCCAGGGCGGCACCCACCTGCATGACGCGGTCTGGGTCGAGGAGCTGGCACGCAGCGGCGGCTCGGGGGGCGTCGCCGCCGGTCTCAACGCCCACACCTCGATCGCGATGCCGCCGATCTTCAACTTCGGCAGCGAGGAGCAGAAGCAGCGCTGGCTGGTCCCGGGGATCGCCGGCGAGAAGATCGGCGCGCTGGGGATCACCGAGCCCGGCGCGGGCTCCGATGTCGCCGGCATCTCCACCTTCGCCCGGAAGGTCGACGGCGGTTACGTCGTCAACGGCTCGAAGACCTTCATCACCAACGGCGTCCGCGCCGACTTCCTCGTCTGCGCCGTGAAGACGACGAAAGAGGGCGGCCATGGCGGCATCTCCTTCCTCGTCCTCGAGCGCGAGATGCCAGGCTACGAGGTGGCCCAGAAGCTGGAGAAGATGGGCTGGCACTCCTCCGACACGGGAGAGCTCTCCTTCACCGACGTCGAGGTCCCCGAGGAGAACCTGCTGGGCGAGGAGAACAAGGGCTTCCACCTGATCATGGCCAACTTCGCCTGGGAGCGCCTGCTGATGGCGATCGGCGCCGTCGGCGCGATGCGGCGCCTGATCCAGGTGACCGTCGAGTACGCGAAGGAGCGCGAAGCCTTCGGTCGCCCGATCGGCAAGTTCCAGGCGATCCGCCACCACGTAGCCGAGATGGCGACCAAGGCCGAGATGAGCAGAGCCCTCACCTACAACGCCCTCCGCCTCTTCCACGAAGGCCAGGACTGCATCAAAGACGTAACCATGGCCAAGCTCGTCACCCAACGAGCCGTCCTCGAGATAGCCGACCAGTCCCTCCAGATCCACGGCGGCTACGGCTACATGCGCGAGTACGGCATAGAGCGAGCAGTACGCGACGCCCGCCTAGGCCCAATCGGCGGCGGCACGGACGAGGTGATGAAGGAGATCCTGGGGAAGTTGATGGGGTTGTAAGAGAGGCACAACCGGGCGGCGGCGCTGCTAGCCCTGATCCGCCGTTTTCACCCAGCAGGGTGAGAGCGGATGACTTGAGGTAGGTAACCGTGCCGGGGCGGTTCCGCGGAGCCGCCTCGGCGCTCCTCTTGGGGCCATCCGCTGGCAAATCGAAGCGCCGGTGCCCGTTCTCGGGCAGGCCGAAGTCGATAGGTGCGGCAAGCGGGAGTCGAGGCTGGGGAGAGGGCTGGGGGCTACGGGCTCGCTGCCGCTGGCAGTGCCCGCAACCGCGCAAATGCCGCCACCAGCGCCTCGGCCCACGGCCAGCTTCGCGGCAGGCGCAGCGCCACACGACGGCCCGAGCGCACCAGGCGACCGGCGACGTGCAGCAGGCGCTGGCGCACCCGCTTGGGCTCGGCCAGGGCGAGCTCGCCCTCCAGGCAGAGCCGCGCCGCCCACCTCAGCTGCGCCTGGGCCAGAAGCGAGACCTCCAACCAGGCCTGGTTTGCCTCGAAGGCGGCGAAGGGCATCCTGCGCATCCCGGTCTCCTTGCCGACCCGGATCGCGTCCTCGACGCGGGCGCGGCGGCGGTGGCGCAGCTCCAGGGCGGCGACGTCCTCGTCGGCCTGGTCGGTGATGAAGGCGGTGTGGCGGTAGCCGGTCTCGCAGTCGAGGACCGAGAGCTGGGCGCCGGGATGGGGCCGCTCGCGGCGGACGATCAGCCGTGTTCCTTCGGGCCAGGCGGAGAGGTCGAGTTGGTCGGTCAGCTCCGTGACCTGGGCTCCTTCGCGCTCGGTGCCATCCCCTTCGATTGCCGCCTGCCAAGCCGATTCGGGCAGCGCGCCGATCGCCTCGCGGACCCGCTCGTCGACCTCGTAGCCGACCGAGAAGAGGATGCCGGCATCGCGGCAGTCCTGCGTGAAGGCGTGGGTGCGCCCGCCGATGTCAGCGCGAGCGAGGATCTCGCGCTCGAGGTCTTGGGCGGGCAACTGCTCGAGTGCCAGCTGCAAGACCTCGAAGTGGTCTGCGGCGGTGTTGGCGCCGGCGTTGCCGGGGCGCAGGACGGCGGCCAGCGGCTCGCCGGTCTCCGAGAGGTAGCAGAGCAGTGGGAAGAAGCCGAAGCCGCCCTTGTAGGTGCCGGCGGCGCCCTGCTTCTCGGAGTGAGCGGTGAGGAGGCTCGCGTCGATGTCGAGGATCAGCTCTCCGGGCCGGGCGCCGGCATCCCATGCCTTGGCCAGCGCCTTGGCGCGGGCGCTGCGGAGCCCTTCCAGGGCCTCGGCGTCGACCGACTTCAGCACCCGATGGGCCGTCGTCTCCGAAGCCACCGCCCCGAACAATGCCTTCTGGCCACGCAGGACGCCGAGGTCAGAGACGTGATCGCCGCCGTCGGCGATCGCGATCGCGAGGTCGCGCAGGACGACGCCGGGGTCGTGGGCGGAGCGGCGCTCCCTGCTCGGCGCCATCGCATCTGAGAGCGCCGCGGTGAGGCCAAGACGA
Source organism: uncultured Solirubrobacterales bacterium (assembly GCA_963728365.1). GTDB lineage: Bacteria > Actinomycetota > Thermoleophilia > Solirubrobacterales > 70-9 > VRUE01. The sequence goes on along the minus strand of CAVSJI010000003.1, from coordinate 86,477 downwards.
TCGGCCAGCTCGACCAGGAGGTAGGCGCCGGCGTGGGAGACGAGGCCCTCGCCGTCCGCCCTGACTTCTACGGTTTGGCGCGTCGTTTGTGTCTTCACCTTCCGGGTGTCCTCCTGGCTCGGGGAATGGGTCTTCGCAAACCGCATTCTCAAGAGCCAAGAGGACGTTCCCGGATGGTTTCCTCAGGTGGTTACCGGTGCCTCAGGGCTAGCGTGCCGAGCCACGATGGCAGGTGAGACCCCGTCGGTCCCTCCCTACAACGAGCTGCTCTGGCCCACGCTTTGCGCCGTCCGCGAGCTCGGCCACTCGGCGCGGCTCGACGAGATAAACGAGCGGGTTATCGAACGGGAGAACTTCTCAGATGAGCAACTCGCTGTACTGCATAACGCAGGCCCGAGAAGCGAGCTGGAGTACCGACTGGCCTGGGCACGAACGTACCTGAAGGGTATGGGAGCTCTGGCGAACACCTCTCGAGGGGTTTGGGAAAGCACCTCGTTGGGACGGGAGCTCTCCGAAGAGGAGATCCAACCGCTGTGGCGTGAGTACACGGCCGAGCGCAGAGCCGAACGCGCGAGGAAACGACGACAGGCGGCAAGCGAGAGTGCCGGTACCGAGGCCGACGAGGGGGCCACCGACAATGAAGACTGGCAAGAGGAGCTGCTTGAGCACATGCTCGCAATGTCGGCGACCGGGTTCGAGCGCCTCGCCCAGCGACTCCTCCGGGCAGCGGGCTTCATTAACACAACGGTTACCGGACGAAGTGGCGACGGTGGAATTGATGGCGTAGGCGTATACCGGCTCTCGCTGGTGAGCTTTCCGGTCTTCTTCCAGTGCAAGCGCTATAAGGGGACCGTCGGGCCCGACAAGGTCAGAGACTTCCGCGGGGCGATGGCCGGCCGGGGAGATAAGGGGTTGCTCATTACGACCGGAGCGTTTACCCGGGAAGCAAAGAGCGAGGCGACCCGCGACGGCGCCCCACCAATAGACCTGATCGATGGGGAGCAACTCTGCGAGCTTCTCAAGCAGCACCAGCTCGGGGTGCGAACCGAAGAGCGGCGAGTGGAGGAGGTCGAAGTCGTGTCTTCGTTCTTCGACGAACTCGGGTAGGCGAACGCCGTCCGAGGCGGTTGCTAATCTTTACCTCGTAAGGTGCGGATTATGTCTCTGAAGACTGCAACATCGCCACTGCTGACGAGAAATGAGATCGCTGAGATCAGCGGTGTCTCGATCAATGCCGTGAACAAGGCGCTAGAGCAACGCGTGGCAAAGGCTCGGCGCCAGCGGGGTCGGACGCTCTTGGTGGCCGATGAGGCGGCGGCGCTGGCGCTGCTCTCGGAACTTCCGATCAGCCTCTCGATCAAGTTCAAGCGGGAGGTGCGGAACTGGATCGTCAAACGGAACCCCGCCAAGGCGGAGGAGTTTGAGCTCTCCCGTGCTCTGCGGGTTGCGATGACCGAGAATGCCGCTGATGTGGCCAAGCGGGCGATTGCCTACGTGCGCCTGCGTGAGAAGTACGTCGAGGTCGATCCGGGCAAGCAGAGCGGCACGCCGGTGATCCGAGGGACGCGAGTACCGGTGCGAACCTTGGCTCAGCTTGTCGAGGGCGGAGAGAGTCCTAAGGCGCTCAAAGAGGACTACCCGCACATTCCTGAAGAGGCATACGAGGTTGCCGTGCTGTGGGCGAAGGGCAATCCACGCCGGGGACGGCCGACCGGACGGCATCGGCGCCGATCGGCGGGTCGCGCCGCAACGGCGTGAAGCTTTGGATTGACGAGTGCTTGTCGCCAACCCTCGTAGAGCGCGCCAACCGTCGCGGCTATTGGGCAACCTGTAACCGCGACCGCGACCTGCTCGGCGTTCGCGATCAGGCTCTCCACAGGATCGTCATCGACGAGGAGGCCGTCTTCGTCACCAATGACGAGGCGGACTTCGTTGCCCTGTACCGGCGAGTCGATCTGCATACAGGCCTTCTGATCCTGCCGCAAGCCCCGACGCGCGAGGCGCTATGGCCTCTGCTCGATGCCGCGCTCGACTACATCGAGCAGCGAGCGAGGGCTGCAGCCGAGACAGCTGCCGAGTGGATGCTAAACAAGCGGGTCGAGATCGATCCCAGCGGCGTGGCCACGCACGACGACCTGCCCAGCGTCGGGTAGAGAGGCGGACACGATCCGGACACATCAGCCCGACCACCGGCGATCACTCGCAATCGTCGCTCGGTTCCCCAAGCAATCTCATTTGCTGGTCATCCTTGCCCTCGGATGATCCCGCGTGTTCTCCCGCGCCATGCTCGGAACTCATGAAGGCCATCCTCGGCAAATTGATGGTGCTGTAGGCGTTCGATGAATGCTTGTACGCGTATGCCGCAGGCAATCCTTCATCGACCGAGAGCCTCAGGTCACGCATCGCTCACATCCGGACCACCCCCCGCCACAGCCTCCATCATCGCCCGAGCAACGTAACGCCTTTGGCCGCGCGCTCCGGAAGCCGTTTCGCTCAGCACGCCCTGCTCCTCCATCCGCCGCAGCAACCGCAACGCCGTCGGTCGGCTCACGTCCAGGCGGCTCTCGATCGACCTGGTGGTGACGATTGGGGTCTCGCAGAGCAGCTCGACGAGGGCGAGGGCGTTCGGGGTCCCCAGGGTCACCGCTGCCCGTAGGTAGTCCTCGCGGACATCGATGATCCGCTGGGAGCGCTGAACGGCGTCGTCGGCCTGGCTCTGGACCGCCGTCAGGAAGAGGTCGATCCAGGGGATGGGATCGCCCGTCTCGTGGATCGTCTGGAGGGCATCGTAGTAACGCTGCCGATTGCGCTCCAGGTAGGCGCTCAGATAGAGCAGCGGCGCGCCGAGCCTGCCGCGGGCGATCAGGAAGAAGACGAGCAGGAGCCGCCCGAGCCGCCCGTTGCCGTCGAGGAAGGGGTGGATCGTCTCGAACTGCGAGTGCAGCAGAGTGTTCTGGACCAGGAGCGGCACCTCCGGCTCCTCATGCGCGAACCGCTCCCAGTCGGCCAACAGGACCGGCAGCTCGGCGGGCGGCGGCGGCACGAACTGGGCGGTCTCGATCGTCGAGCCGGGGGCGCCGATCCAGTTCTGGCTCTTGCGCAGCTCACCGGGGGTGAGCTCGCGGCCACGGACGCCGTCCATCAGGCGGGCGTGCGTCTCGCAGAGGAGGCGGGTGCTGAGGGGGAACTTCTCCAGCCGGTCGAGCCCCCATCGCATCGCCGCGACGTAGTTGACCACTTCCTCTACGTCGGCGCTCGGGGCCTCGGAACCGGCGTCTGTCTCGAAGACGTCGGCCATGTCCGCCCGCGTCCCCTCGATCCGGGTTGAGGAGAGCGCCTCCCGCAGGAGGTAGGGACGGATGAGGAGGTCGGGGTTCTGCACGAGCCGGCCGACTCCGGCGAGCCGACCCAGCGCGCCCTCCGCCTCGGCGAGAAGGCGCACCGTCGAAGCGGGCAGGGGCAGGGCCCTCGGTATCGGCGCCGGGAAGTAGGCCAGGTGGCCATGGCGCCCCGCCGTGCGGCGCGCTTCGCCAAACGGAGTCGATGCGTACGTCTCGGGCTCCACGGGGAGCACCATCCTGACTCTAACGTTTGACGCCACCAACGTTAGGGACAAGCGGCGACCCTAACGCGTCCTTCAGGGTCGCTCGGAAGCGAAGAGGGAATCCTTGCCCTCCGATGATCCCGCGTGCCTCCCATCCCGCTCTCGGAACTCATGAACGAGATCCTCGGCAAATTGGGGGGGTGCAGGCAGCCTCTATGCTCGCTGCTTGACCGGTGCGGGAATCGCTGTGCGGCGCTGTCGGCAGGACGATGTGGCGGCGGTGCTCGATCTATGGGACGAGGCTCGAAGTGGACACGCGAGCACGGTCGATCGACCCGAGGACGTCGAACGGCTGGTCGACGGATCGCCGGCGGCACTGCTCGTCGCGGAGCGGAATGGAGAGATCGTCGGGGCGCTGATCGCGGGCTGGGACGGGTGGCGGGGGAACATGTACCGCCTTGCGGTGCGCGAGGGGCGCCGACGCGAGGGGGTCGGGCTGGCGCTGGTGCGAGCCGGTGAGGAGTACCTGCGCGAGTGCGGCGTTCGACGGGTGACGGCGCTGGTCGCCTTCGACGACGAGGCGGCGGGCGGGTTCTGGGAGGCTGCCGGGTATCCCCAGGATCGGGAAATCGGGCGCCGGGTAAGGAACCTGTAGCGACGGCAATCTCCGGCTGTTAGAAATGTGCCGGTGAAGCAGCGGGTCAACGTAATCACGCTCGGGGTCTCCGACCTCGCGGAGGCGCGGCGGTTCTATGAGGCGCTCGGCTGGAAGACGAATGCGGGAGCCGATGACGACGTCGTCTTCTTCCAGGCCGGCGACATGGTCGTGGCGCTTTGGGACCGGCAGCGTCTGGCCGAGGACAGCTGCGTCGAGGACTCGCCCGGCTGGGGCGGCGTGACGCTCGCGGTCAACGTCGGGTCCGACGAAGAGGTCGACGCGATCACCGAGGAGGCGCGGGCGGCGGGAGCGCGAATCGGCCGGGAGCCGGCCGAAAGGTTCTGGGGCGGCTACAGCTCGATCGTCATCGACCCCGACGGCCACCCCTGGGAGATCGCTCACAACCCCCACTGGACGGTCACCGAGGACGGCGGGGTCAAGCTTTCCGGCGAGTCCTGAACGGGAGGCGGCGCCCGCTGCCTCAGGACTCCTCCACTTCCATCCGCACGACCAGGCCGCCATCGAACCAGTAGCAGTGGCGGACATGGGAGTCGGAGAGCAGGACGTTCGTCTCGACGTCGCGAACGACCTGGTGCACGGTGACGGCGAGGCTGCCGTCGGGACGGCGCTCGAAGCGCTCCGGCTCCACTGTGCTGCGGATCGACTCGAACTGGCGGAGCCAGTAGGCGCGCACGGCCTCGCTGCCGGTGACGCGGCCTCCCTCCCAGGCGTTGGGCCAGTCGACGTCGGGGTGCATCAGCTCCAGGGCTGCGTCGATGTCGCGGGCGTTGAAGGCTCGGTAGACGCCGCGCAGGCGCTCCTTGTCGCCCGCGCTCACCGGGACCTCCACCGGCGCTCGGCCCAGGCGACGATCAGCGGCCAGAAGCGGATCAGGAGGAGGATCGCGACGATGGCGACGATCGCGATCCAGCCGCCGCGCGAGGCTTCGCGGAAGAGCAGGTGGCGGCCGAGGGCGAGGGGCACAAGCTCGATGGTAAGCGGCGGCCCGCGCCGCGCTAGATTCCGGCGGACCGATCAAGCGGCAAAGGAGGCTCGATGCTGTCCTGGCTTGCCAAGAAGATGATCGCTCGCAGCATGGCTGGCGCCAGCCGCGGCGACCTCGGGCTGACCTTGCGGATGGACGCCGAGGACGTGCGCTTCACCTTCCCGGGCGATAGCTCGTGGGGCGGGACGTACAGGGGAAAGGCCGAGCTGGAGCCCTGGCTGCGGCGCTTCGCCGACGCCGGCCTCGAGATCTACCCGGACGAAGTCGTGCTCCGCGGGTTCCCGTGGAACCAGACGATCTGCGTGCGCGGTCGCGACCACCTTGACGCGCCCGACGGGACGCGGGTCTACGAGAACCGCTACGTGATCTGGGGGCGTATCTCCTGGGGCCTGTTGCGCGAGTACGAGGTCTACGAGGACACCCAGAAATCGAAGGCGCTGGATGCCTACCTCGCTTCGACGGGGGACGAGCTCGCCCGACAGGCCGCCGTGGAGGGCGCCTGAGTCCGCGCCTCGCCATCGCGCTCCTCGTCCCGGCCGTGCTGCTCGGCGCGCTGGCGCCAGCCAGTCCGCTCGCGGCCCCCACCCGTGCCGCCCGGCGCTCCCACCCGACGATCGTCCCCCGCCTGATCCCCTTCCCCCCAAAGCGCAAGCGGCAGATGGCTGCCTACTCTGAGCGCCACTACGGCGAACGCGCCTGGCGCCTGCGCCGGCCGCGGGTGATCGTCGAGCACTGGGCCGAAGCCGGCAGCGCCGCGGCCGTCTACAACACCTTCGCGCCCGACCATCCCGATCCCGAGCTGCACGAGCTGCCCAACGTCTGCGCTCATTTCGTCGTCTCCGGCGCGGGTCGCATCTACCAGCTCGTCTCGCTCCGCATTCGCTGCCGCCACACGGTCGGTCTCAACTGGACCGCGATCGGGATCGAGCACACCGGCTACAGCGACGCCGAAGTGCTCGGCGACCGCCGCCAAATGCGCGCCTCGCTGCGCCTCACCCACTTCCTCCAGTGCCGCTTCCACATCCGGCTGCGCAACGTGATCGGCCACGCCGAGAGCCTCTCCTCGCCCTACCACCGCGAGCGCGTGCGCAGCCTCCGGACCCAGACCCACGGCGATTGGCGCCACCGCTCGATGAACACCTACCGCCGTCGCCTCCGCCGGCTGGGAGGCTGCCGGCGATGATCTACCTGCTCCGCCACGGCGACGCCGAGGAAGGCATGGGCGACGACGCAGCGCGCCGGCTCACCCCCAAGGGCGAGCGTCAGGCACGGGCGGCCGGACGGGCATTGGCCGCCATCGGCACGAAGCTCGACGCCTGCCTGACCAGTCCCAAGGCGCGGGCCGCGGACACCGCCCGCCTCGCCTGCGAACCGCTCGCCGTGGAGCCCGAGATCGCCGAGGATCTGCGCGGTGGAGACTTCGACTCGCCGGCGCTGGCGACCGGCCGCGGCGAGGTCCTCCTCGTCGGCCACGAGCCCGATTTCTCCGCCGAGGTCGCCCGCCTCACCGGCGCCAACGTGAAGCTGCGCAAGGGCGGCCTGGCGATCGTCGACGGCAGCGCCCTGATCGCGCTCCTGCGTCCGAAGGACCTCGCGGCGATCTCGGGCGACGCCTAGGAGCCGGACGCGGCAGAACGCAGAGGGGCCCGGAGGATCGTCCTCCGGAGCCCCTCGCGCCTTACGTGGCAGGTCCGCTTCCTAGTCGTCGTGATGGGGGTGCTTCAGCTCCACTTCGTAGGTGCGGTTGTCGCCGTGCTGCAGGGTGTAGAACCAACGCCACTTGTCGCTCTGGAGGTTCGGGACCTTGGCGCCCAGCACGCCGTCCACGCCGGGGTCGCCGTCGGAGACGTGCACGCCGGTGATCTCGTTGTCGCCCTCGTTGCTCCCGAACCCGCCGTTGGCGGCGTCGAGCGTCGCGGACGGGTCGCGGCCGCCCGCCAGCCAGCGCACCGGCTGGCTCGCCGGGTTCGAGTAGTCCGCGCCGACGTTCCACACGAAGCCCGAGTCGAGCGCGTTGCTCTGCTCGTGCAGCGTGTCGCCCGCGTCCTGGGTGAAGGTCACCGAGCCTCGCGAGAGGAAGGTGACGTTGTCAAGCCCCGCGTGAGCTTCGTCGGAGCGGTAGAGCATCGTCAGCCTGCCGTTGTTCGCGCTGGGATCGCTCTGGCTGATCTCCATGATCGAGCCCCAGCCGCCCGCGGCGCCGTTCTCGGCGCTGGTCGCGTTGGTGTCGCCGGTCTCGTCGAAGAAGAAGTTCTTGAATCGAGACCCGGGCTGGAAGACGCCGTTCTCCGGTCGCTTGAACGGAGTCGCGCCGGCAGCCTTGGCGAGGTCGCCGGCGACGAACGGCGCCGTGCCGTCGGTCGCCGTGTCGTGGATCGTCACCCACTTCGTCTTGAACGACTTGCCGTAGGTGTGGAGCGCCAGCTGGTCGGGGCTGTTGAGCGCCGCCTGGCCGGCGAAGGTGATCGGTTCTTCGGCTTCGTTCAGCACCTGCAGGGCCTGCAGCTTGCCGTGCTGGAGGTCGCCGGGGTGGGCCGGCGCGTAGCGGTAGACGAAGCTGTTGGGGCGCTTCGCCGTCGTGCCCGGCTTGCTCGAGCCGCCGCTGTCCTCGACGATCCAAACGTTGCCGTCGCCGTCGTCCTGGATCCCCTCGTAGCCGCCGCGGCCGAGCGCGCCGGAGACGTCGGTCACCGCCGAGGGGAAGCTCGGCGTCGCCGCGTAGGTCGGCGCGCCGCTGCTCTCGGTGGTGAGCAGCAGCCGCTTGGCCCACGGGTCCCATGTGATGCCGTCGATCGGCGCCAGCGGTTTGCCGTTGACGTCGGTGGTGGCGAGCAGCGTGACGCGGTGCTCGTAGTCCGCTTCGAGGTTGATCCGGGTCAGGTCGGCGCCGCCGACCCCGCTCTCATGTCCCTGGAAGAGGAAGTCGGAGCCGTAGTCGTAACCGGAGTCGGCGCCGTCCAGGCCGCGCTTGAAGACGAGGAAGACGTTCTTGTCGGGCTCGGTCTTGTGAGCCTCTTTGCCGGGGTTGGCGGGAATCGGGAGCATCTGCGGGTCGCCGGCCGCGTTGAGCACGTCGTTGTCATAGCCGTAGAACGAGGTCAGCGCCGAGCTGTTCTCCATCCGGGTGGCGCCCTGCGCGACGACGTGCTGCTGCAGCTCTGGTGAGAGCTTGCCGGCCGGGGCGAACCCGTCAGAGCGCGTGTTGGCGCCCGCCAGGCCGGTGAGGTTGGGACTGATCGGGGTCGCGGCTGCGCCGCCCGCGAACGCCGCGCCGATTGCCAGGGCGCCGCCGGCGAGCAGCGACACCACATGCTTGCGTCGAATCACCTGATTCTCCTTTCGAGGCACCGGCCCTTTCCGGTGCTGTGGGGAGAAGCAAAGAAGGCCGCGACGCAAACGCGGTTAACTGCCTGTTTCGGTCTCGTGTCGATCCGGAGTCCATTCCGTGTCCATCTGGTGAAAGTGTCGCTGGTTTGCAATGGACCGACCGTCGGTTAGGGTCTTTGCGTCCAGATCATCGGTGGGGAGAGATGAGGAACAGATGGCTTACGAAATGCAGATCAGGCAGAGTCAGGCGCAGGTAAAGGTCCGCAGCCCCTGGGCCGCGGCGCTGCTGCCGATCGTCACGCTCGGCATCTACCACCTTGTCTGGTGGTACCGGATCAACCGCGAGATGCGCGACTACGGCCAGGCCAAGGGCTACGACCTCGGCCAGAACCCGACCAACTCGGTGCTCGCCCTCTTCCCCGGCGGCCTGATCGTCGTCCCCGCCCTGATCACCTACTGGCGCGGGACCAAGCGCGTGATGGGCGCCTCGCGGCTCACCGGCCAGGAGCCGCTCAGCGGCTGGATCGCGATCATCCTCTACGTGCTGATCGCGCCGGCGCTCTGGGCCTACATCCAGGTCTCGCTGAACAAGATCTGGGAAGCCGAAGCCGACCCGATGGCGGGCCAGCCGGCACCCCCCGCCCCCGCCGACGCGATGCCGCCGCCGTTGCCAGCCGAGCCTCAGCAGGAGCAGCCGCCGGAGCCGCCCTCCCCGGAACCGCCGGCACAGGGACCGGCCGCCTGAGGCCACCCCGGCGTAGCCGGGCCCGCAATCGACTGGCCAGTCAACCAGTCCCGCTGCGTTCCTTGTAGCCTCCCGGGCCGAATTTCGCGAACGGAGAAGGAGAGGCAGAACTGATGGGACTTCTTGACGGAAAAGCGGCGATCGTCACTGGATCGGCGCGTGGGATCGGCCGGGCGACGGCGGAGATGTTCATCGGCGAGGGCGCCAAGGTGCTGATCAACGACCTCGACGCCGACGTCGCCGAGCAGGCGGCAGCTGAGATCGACGGTGAGACCGCGGTCTTCGCCGGCGACCTGACAAAGCCGGAGGCCGCCGACCAGCTGGTGGCGGCCGGCGTGGACGCCTTCGGCGCCGTCGACATCGTCGTCAACAACGCCGGCTACACCTGGGACAGCGTCGCCCACAAGATGACCGACGAGCAGTTCCAGGCGATGCTCGACATCCACACGATCGTCCCCTTCCGGGTCGCCCGCGCTCTCGCTCCGCACTGGCGCGAGGCCGCCAAGGCCGAGAAGGCCGAGGGCAAGGAGGTCTTCCGCAAGATCGTCAACGTCTCCTCGACCTCGGGCATGATGGGCAACGCCGGCCAGGTCAACTACTCGGCGGCCAAGATGGGCGTCGTCGGCCTGACCAAAACGCTGGCCAAGGAGTGGGGCCAGTTCAAGATCAACGTCAACGCGGTCGCCTTCGGCTTCGTCGAAACCCGCCTCACCGCGGCCAAGGAGCAGGGCGGCGAGATGACCGCTCCCGGCGGCGAGAAGATCGAGCTCGGCATCCCCGAGCAGATGCGGGCGATGGCCTCGGCGATCATCCCGCTCGGCCGCCCCGCCACCCCCGAGGAGGCCTCTGCCCCGGTGCTCTTCCTCTGCTCCCCGCTCGCCAACTACGTCCACGGCCAGGTGCTGAACGTCACCGGCGGCATGTTCGGAGGGATGTACACCTGAGCCCCACGGCGACAGAGGGCAGGCGCCCACCCCGCTACCTCGACGTGGCGGATCACATCTGGCCTGCCCTGCGTCGTTTCATGGGACTGCACACGGCGCTCTACCGCGCCAGCGGCGGCAGGCTCGGGCACACCGTCCCGGGCCTGCGCGTCCGCATACTGCTGCTCGACCACGTCGGGGCGAAGAGCGGCAAGCGGCGCACCTCGCCGCTGCTCTACGTCGTCGATGGCGACAACGTCGCGGTGATCGCCTCCAAGGGCGGCTACCCGAAGAACCCCGCCTGGTTCTACAACCTCCAGGCCAACCCGGATACCATCGTCCAGATCGGCCGCGAGCACCGCAAGGTCCATGCGCGCGAGGCCACCCCCGAGGAGCGCGAGCGCATCTGGGCCCGCGCGGTCAAGATCTACCCCGACTACGACAGCTACGCAGCTAGAAGCAAAGGCCGCAAGATCCCGGTCGTCGTCCTGGAGACCCGCTGAGACAAGGGGCGCGGTCCGCGTCCCTACCTCCGCTTGCGCTCCTCGGCGACCGGGTCGCCGGCCTCGTTGGCGATCGCCTCGGGTGGCCAGGGGCCGGCCCAATTGTCGCGGGCGCCGTCGACCGTGATCGTCGTGCCGGAGACGAAGTCGCCGGCGGGCGAGGCGAGGTAGGCGACGAGCCAGGCGAGCTCCTCCGGGCGGCCGGCGCGTCCCAGCGGGATCGAGCGCTCGAGGTTGTCGACGACGACCTGCGGATACTTGGTCAGCAGGGTCTCGGTGGCGAACTGGCCGGCCGCGAGGGCGCAGGTCCTGATCCCGAAGCGCGCCCACTCGATCGCCAGGGTGCGCATCATGTTCTCGACCGCGGCCCGCGCGGCTCCCGAGTGAACCATGCCCGGCATCCCGTTGTGCGGCGAGAGCGTCACGCTCAGCACCTTGCCGCCGCCCTGCGGGATGAACGCCTTGGTCGCCGCCGCGTGGGTCATCAGCCAGGTGCCCTGCACGTTGAGCTCGATCACCGTGCGAAAGCCCTTCGGCGTGATCGTCTCCGCCGGAGCGAGGAACTGGCCGCCGGCGTTGTTGACGAGGACGTCGAGCCGCTCGTGCTCGCCGACGACCCGATCGAAGAAACGCTCGACGGCCTGCTCGTCGCGGATGTCCATCGCTTCGCGCTCGAAGGCGCCCGGCAGGCCGGCGGCGAGCTCCGCCGTCTCGGCAAGCGGCTCCTCGCGCCTCCCGCAACCGATCACGGTCGCGCCGAGGCGCAGCAGCTCCAGCGCCGTCTCGCGCCCCAGACCGCTGCCCGCGCCGGAGACGACGCAGACCTGCCCCTCGAGCAGACCCTCCTTGAAGATGCGCGAACGCGTGCTTTCAGCCACCGGTCGGCAAGCCTATATATGGACGCGCGCCGTACCCTGGGCGGCAATGAAGGTGCGCGTCGAGCCGAAACCGCTACACGAGCCGCTGGCCGGAGGGAGCCCGGGCGCCACGGTCGCGGTCGAGCCGCTCGTCGCCGGCCACGTCACCTGGCCGCGCACGATGATGGAGCGGCCCGGCGGCCGGCTCGAGACGCTGAAGCTGGCCCGCGCCCTGCTGACCGGGCACCCGGCGGCGACCGTGCCCTGCCCCGTCTTCCTCCTTCGCCACCCGAGCGCCGGGGCGATCCTCGTCGACACCGGCCTGCACCCATCGATCGCCACCGACGGCCGCGAGAACTTCGGCGCCCTCGGCGCCCGCTTCGGCAGCCCCTCGCTCGATGGCGGCGAAGACGCGCCCGCCCAGCTGCGCAAGCGCGGCCTCGACCCCGGCGAGATCCCGATCGTCGTCATGACCCACATGCACATCGACCACACCTCGGCGATCTCGGAGTTCCCCAACTCGACCTTCGTGCTCAGCGAAACCGAGTGGCAGGCAGCCGCGACCGGCCCGAAACCGCTGCTCAACGGCTACCGCCGCGTGCACTTCGACTACGCCTTCGACTTCCGCACCGTCGACTTCGACCGCGGCGGAATCGACTCCTATGCGACCTTCGGCCGCGCCTTCGACCTCTTCGGCGACGGCTCGATCCGCCTCGCCTACACCCCGGGCCACAGCGCCGGCCACATGTCGATCATCGCCCGCCTCGCCGAGCGCGACTTCGTGATCGGCGGCGACGCCACCTACACCGCCGCCCAGCTCGAGGGCAGCGCCCCGCTCGCCCCGCGGCCCTTTGACGAGCACAACTACCGCCGCTCGCTGCAGGAGCTGAAGCTGTTCAAGCGCGAGTACCCCAAGGCGATCGTCACGCCCGGCCACGACGCGGACTTCTTCGCCGCGCTCAGCGCCCGCTACGAATAGCGGCAGCGGCCAGCCCCTCGTGCATCTCGCGCACCCGGCCGAAGACTTGCCGGGCGACCTCGAGCTGGCGCTCGCGCGACGGCGAGTCCTCGGCGGCGAAGGTCAGTGGCTCGCCGTACTGGACCGTGACCTTGGGGAAGCGGAAGCGCTTCCAGCGTCGCACGCTCTCTGAGCCGAAGATCGCGACCGGGACGATCGGCACCCCGGATTCCAGCGCGATGCGGCCGATGCCAGGCCTCGCCTCGCCCAGCTCGCCGCTGCGCGAGCGACCTCCCTCGGCGTAGACGAGCAGCATCCCGCCCTGCTCGAGGATCGTGAAGGCGGTGACGAAGGCCTCCTCGTCGCGATGGCCGCGGCGAATCGGGAAGACGCCGCCGTGCTTGAAGACGTAGGTGAGGACCCGCGGGCCGAAGATCTGGGACTTGGCCATGAAGCGGATCTTCCGCCGCAGGTAGAGCCCGCAGAAGAAGTGATCCATCTGGCTGAGGTGGTTGGGGGCGAGCACCATGCCGCCGTGCTTGGGCACGTTCTCGACCCCGATCGCCCGCACCCGGTAGAGCAACAGCGTCGGCAGTGAGATGATCAGACGGACGAAGGTGTACGTCCAGCCGACCCCCTTCCGGGCCGAGGCGTGGAACTGGTCGAAGTACTCGGCCGGGCGTTCGTCCCGATAGACCTGTGGCTTCATGTCCGCCATTGCGAAGTAGCTCCTCCCGCCGACGGAATCAAAGCGACCCACATGCTCGCTTCAGGCCCATCGGCCCAAGACTGGGCTGACCGTCGCGCTTGCCTACCCCTTCGGGCGCGGGCAGTTACGCGGCCCAGCCGCGAGCCCGCTCCAGCGCCCGGCGCCATCCGGCGAGCAGCTCCTCGCGCTCGTCCTCCGAGATGCTCGGCTCGTAGCGGGCGGACTCGCGCCACATCTCCCCCACCTGCTCGGCCGTCCAGCGGCCAATCGCGATTCCGGCCAGGTAGGCGGCGCCGAGCGCCGTCGTCTCGGCGATCTCGGGAACGACCACCTCGGTGCCGAGAGCGTCAGCCTGGAACTGCATCAGCCAGCGGTTGACGACCGCGCCGCCGTCGACCTTGAGCACCGAGAGAAGCTCCCCCGACGCGGCCTCCTGGGCGCGCACGGCGTCGACTGCCTGGTAGGCGATCGCCTCGAGCGTCGCTCGCGCCAGGTGGGCGCGGCCGGTCCCCCGCGTCAACCCGACGATCGTCCCGCGCGCGAAGGGGTCCCAGTGCGGCGATCCGAGCCCGGTCAGCGCCGGCACGAAGTAGACACCGTCGTTGCCCTCGAGCGACGCCGCAAGGGCCTCGGTGTCCGCGGCCCGCTCGATCACCCCCAACCCGTCCCGCAACCACTGCACCGCCGCCCCGGTGACGAAGATCGACGCCTCCAGCGCGTAACTGCCCGCCGACGGGCCGATTTCCCGCGATATCGGGACATCTTCGTCCCGTCGGCCCAGGGAGGCGGCGGGGGTGACTATGAGGCCGACTGGGGGTTTGGGGGGGTGGGGGCCGGTGTTGAGGAGGAGGAAGCTTCCCGTGCCGTAGGTGTTCTTGGCCGTGCCGGGGGCGTGGCAGGCCTGGCCGAAGAGGGCCGCCTGCTGGTCGCCCGCGATCCCCGCCACGGGCACCTCGCCGCCGAACTCCGAGGTCGTGCCGTAGACGTGAGAGGAGGGCAGCGGCTCGGGCAGTTGCGCCGGGTCGACCCCGAAGAGCGCGCAGAGCTCCACGTCCCACTCCCGCCGGCGGATGTCGAAGAGCATCGTGCGCGAAGCGTTGGTGTGGTCGGTCGCATGGCGACCGGTCAGCTTGAAGAGCAGCCAGGAGTCGATCGTGCCGAAGGCGGCCCGCTCCGCCCCCTCGACGTTGCGCCGCAGCCACTCGATCTTGGTCGCCGAGAAGTACGGGTCGAGGACGAGGCCCGTGCGCTCGCGCACCAATGCTTCATGGCCGGCGGCGCGCAGCTCCTCGCAGCGCCCGGCCGTGCGGCGGTCCTGCCAGACGAGCGCCCGGTGCAACGGCTCGCCGCTCTCCCGATCCCAGACGACGACCGTCTCGCGCTGGTTCGTGATCCCGATCGCGTCAAGCTCAGTTCCCTGGATATCGGCGTCGGCCAGCGCAGCCGTCGCCACCCGCCGCGTCGTCTCCCAGATCTCGTTCGGATCGTGCTCCACCCAACCGGGCCGCGGGAAGTGCTGCTCGAGCTCGGCGTATGCCCGGCCGGCGATGCCGCCCGTTCGATCGAACGCTATGCAGGTGGTTCCGGTGGTCCCCTGGTCGATCGCCAGGATCATCGCTGGGCGCCGCGGATGATCGCCAACAGCGCATCCGCGATACCGGTGGCGTCTTCGGTGCCGGTGCCCAACCGGCGCACGCCTAAGCCGTACATCAGAGCGACCACCGAGAGAGCGTGGCGCTCGGGGTTGGGGACGCCGACCCCCCGCAACGCCGCGGCCGCCATCTTCTCGTAAGCCTCGAAGCAGCGGCGCGACGCGTCCTGCAACTCCGGATCGCGAGCCGCCTGCAGGTGCAGCTCGAGTTCGGCCAGCAGCTGCACGCGGCTGTTCGATTCTTCGATCACCCGCGCCACCTCGACCACCACCTCCTCGGCGCTGAGGCGCCGGGGGCCGAGCTCTCGCGCGATCGCCTCCTGGCGCGCCACCTCCTCGCCGACGAAGAGCAGCAGGCTCTCGCGCAGCAGGTCGACCTGACTTGGGAAGTGGTAGGTGAGCGAGCCGAGAGCCACCTCCGCGGCGCCGGCCACCCGTCGGTTGGTCACGGCGCCGACGCCCTCGCGACTGATCAACTCCGCCGTTGCGCGAAGAATGCGCTCGCGCGTGTCTGGAGGCGCAGCGGTCGTCACAACGCACGAGCCTACTCTTTTGCCTATCGTTCGTCCGAACGAACGATGGATTCCGGGCAGGAGGAACGTCGATGACGACAGGATCTGAGATCGCCGCTGAGAGCGCTGCGATCGAGTGGGAGATTGGCGCCGGCCTGGCGGAGACGGCCGCGCAGGTGCTGGCTGGCGAGGTCTCCTCGCGTGAGCTGGTGGGGACGGCCCTGGTGCGGGCCGTGCACACCCAGGAGACGCTCAACGCCTTCCGGGTGATCCGCGCCGAGGAGGCGCTGGCCGAGGCCGAGGCGGCCGACCGCAGGATCGCCGCGGGCGAAGGCGCGCCGCTGCTCGGCGTGCCGGTGGCGATCAAGGACGACGTCGACCTGATCGGCCACACGAGCCCCTTTGGCTGCGGCGGCGGCGACCAGGCCGTGCGCGACGCCGAGTCGGTGCGGCGATTGCGCGAGGCGGGCGCGATCGTGATCGGCAAGACCCACGCCCCCGAGGTCGGCCAGTGGCACTTCACCGAGACGCCGCTGCACGGTGCCACGCGCAACCCGTGGAACCTCGACCACACGCCAGGCGGCTCGAGCGGCGGCGCGGCGGCAGCCGTCGCCGCCGGGGTGGTCAGCGGGGCGATCGGCTCCGACGGCGCCGGCTCGATCCGCATCCCAGCCGCCTGGACCGGCCTGGTGGGGCTGAAGCCCCAGCGGGGGCGCGTCTCAACCTGGCCGGACGCCGAGGCCTTCAACGGCCTCAGCTGCTACGGGCCCCTGGCGCGCAGCGCCGCCGACGCCGCCCTGCTGCTCGACGCGACGCATGGCAACGTGCCGGCCGACCTGCACAAGCCGCCGCCACCGCGCCAGACGTTCTCCGAAGCGGCCGCGCGCGAGCCTGGGCGGTTGCGGATCGCGGTCTCCTTCGCGATCCCGTTTGGCCTGATGACCAAGGTCCACGACGGGCATCGCGAGGCGATCGAGGGATTCGCCGAGCGCCTCGCCGGCCTCGGCCACGAAATCATCCGCGCCGATCCCGAATACGGCCTGGTCGGCCCGGCGATCATCCCGCGCGGCATGGCCGGGGTCGAGGACTGGCTCGCCGCCAACGTCGAGGATCGCAGCACGCTGGAGCCTCGCACCCGGGTCCACGCTCGCTTCGGCAAGGCGCTAAGCGGTCTGCCCCTGCGCCTCTCGCGCGCCGCCGAGCCGGCGCTGCGCCGCCGTGCCGGCCGCATCTTCGAGCGCTGCGACGTCGTCCTCACTCCGGTCACGGCCAAGCCCCCGCCCCGCATCGGCGCTTTGCAGGGCAAGGGCTACTGGGCGACCAGCAGCACGGCGAGCGCAATCTGCCCCTTCGCCTTCGCCTGGAACGTGACCGGCTGGCCCGGGATCAGCGTTCCCGCCGGCCTCACCGCCACCGGCCTGCCGATCGGCGCCCAGCTGTTGGGCCGCGAAAACGACGAGGCGACCCTGCTGTCGCTCGCGGCTCAGGTCGAGCGGGCCGAAGGCGGCTGGCCGCGACCGGGATGAGGATCGATCCCTTGTAGGGGTTCCGCTTAACTTTTTTCGAAGTTGCGGAGGAGGGCTGACGCCCGTTGCAAAGCCCGAAAAAAGTACAAGACGCTCCACCCCTACCGGGATCGACCTCCAGCGCGAACGCGATAGACCCGCACGAAGTCGGCAAGCTGGCGGCCGCGATGGACGAAGCCGCGAAAGCTTCGCCCGGTGGCTCTATGGCTTAGGTCCAGCTCGTACTCGGCGACCCGGTAGCCGGCGCGCACGGCGTCGACCGTCATGCCGAGCTCCATGCCGTAGCCATGCGCGAAGGGCAGCGTCGCGCGCAGGACCTCAGCGCGCATCGCCCGCTGGCCCGAGATCGGGGCGCTGGCCTCGAAACCGCAGAGGCGGCGGATCGACCAGCGGGCGAAGCCGAGCGCGGCGCCGAAGCCGCCGCCCTCGCGCCGCCTGAAGGCGGCCACCGCCAGGTCGCACTCCCCCGCCTCAACCGCGTCGACCAGGAGATTCAGCCGCGCCGCCGACTCGCCCAGGTCGCCGTCGCAGAGCAGGATCGGCGCCGGCTCCTTCCCCTCGCTGAGCGCCGCCTCGGCCGCGGCCGTCACGTTCGCCCCCTTGCCATGCGGCCGTCCGCGGCTGACCACCCGCGCCCCGGCCGCCATCGCCACCTCCGCCGTTCCGTCCCGGGAGGCATCGTCGGCCACCCAGACGGCCGCCCCGGGAAACGCGCAGCGCAGCGCCCGCACCGTCGCCGCGATTCGGTCGGACTCGTTGCGCGCGGCGACGATCACGGTGAGCGAGGCGCCCCCGCCGGATTCCGGCTCGGTCGTGGATCGCTCCGCCGTCACGCGCGGATATTCTCCCGCGCCATGGACATCGAGGCTCACATCACGGGCAACGTCTGGAAAATCGAGGTCGCGGTCGGCGACACGGTCGAGGACGGCGACACGGTCGTCATCCTCGAGTCGATGAAGATGGAGATCCCGGTCGAGGCCGAAGACGACGGTACCGTCAAGGAGATCCGCTGCGAGGAGGGTCAGGCGGTCAGCGAAGGCGATGTCCTCGTCGTCCTAGCGTGACCGAGCGGCTCGCGAGCGGCAAGCTGCTGCTCGACTCCCCCGCCGAGGCGGTCGTCCGTCTGCGCATCTCCAATCCCGACCAGCGCAACGCCCTCGACCACGAAATCCTCGACGCACTGGCCGAGACGCTGCCTCGCCTCGACCAGGGGATCGAGACGCGCTGCCTGCTGATCACCGGCGCGCCGCCCGCCTTCTCCGCCGGCTACGACATCGCCTCGATCCCATCCGAGACCTTCGAACGTGACGCCGAGGCGCTCGTCGCCCACCCCTTCCACGCGGCGATGGAGGCCGTCGCTTCCCACCCCTGGCCAACCGTCGCCGCGATCAACGGCCACTGCATCGGCGGCGGCCTCGAGCTGGCGGTCACCTGCGACATGCGGATCTGCGCGGCAGGCGCGAAGCTCGGCATGCCGCCGGTCAAGCTCGGCCTCGTCTACAGCCACACCGGCCTGCGCAAGTTCCTCGACACGATCGGGGTCGCCCGCACCAAGGAGCTCTTCCTCACCGGCCACAACGTCGGCGCGGCGCGCGCCGAGCAGATCGGCCTCGTCCACGAAGTCGTCCCTGACGCGGAGCTGGAGGCGGCCTCGGTCGAGTTAGCGGCGACGATCGCCGCCAACGCGCCGCTCTCGATGCGCGGCAACAAGAGCGCTATCGACCTGCTCACCGCCTCGCCGGTGCTCACCGAGCAGCAGGAGGCAGGCCTCGTCGCCCTGCGCGAGTCCTGCTTCGGCTCGGAGGACTTCCGCGAGGGGATCGAGGCCTTCGCCGAGAAGCGCAAGCCGATCTGGAAGGGACGATGAGCGCCAAGGCCCGCCGCGAGCTCGCCGCCGCCGACCAGACGATGGCGGCGCTGATCGAACGGGTCGGCAAGATCGACATCGCCACGCGGCTGAAGCGGCGCAGCGAGGAGCGCCCGGCCGACGCTTACGGAGCTCTGCTGCGGGCGATCGTCGGCCAGCAGCTCTCGACCAAGGCGGCGCGCACGATCTACGGCCGCATCCTCGAGCTCTTCGACGGCTCCACCCCGGCGCCCGAGCAGCTGCTCGAAGCCGAGGAAGCCGACCTGCGGGGCGCCGGCCTCTCCGGGCGCAAGGTCGAGTACGTGCGCGACCTCGCCAGCCACGTGATCGAGGGCGAGCTGGAGCTCGAGCGGCTGCCCGAGCTCTCCGACGCGGAGGTGATCGAGGAGATCGTCGCCGTCCGCGGGCTCGGCCTCTGGACCGCGGAGATGTTCCTGATCTTTCACCTCGAACGGCCCGACGTGCTCTCCGGAGGAGATCTCGGCATCCGCAAGGCGGTGCAGATCGAGTACGGGCTGGAGGAGATGCCGACGCCGACGCGTGTGACCGAGATCGGCGAGCCGTGGAGCCCGCACCGCAGCCTGGCCTCGCTCTACCTCTGGGAGTCCCTGGCAATCGCGCCCGTCGATTGAGGCGTCCCCGCCGTTGCCGACAATAAGCAGAATGCGCCTCCGCTTCTGGCTTGGATTTGCCGTCGTCGCCGCGATCGCGGTCGGCTCGATCGCCGTCGCCCTGGTCGTCCACGACCGCGAACGCCAGAGCTTCGAGACAACCCAGCGTGGCGAGGCGATGCGGGCCGCGCATCAAGCCGAAGCGCTGGCGGCCCTCTCGGTCGGCCAGTTGGCGAGCGCCGCAGCCTTCTACCGCGCCGAGGGCCACTTCAGCCGGCACGAGTTCCAGGTCGTCGCCGGCTCCCTGCTGCGCAGCGGCGGCCTCAGCGCCACCGGCTTCATCACCGCGGTACCGCTCGCCCGGCGGGCCCGCTTCGAACGGGAGCGGGGCTACCCGATCATCGAACGTGGGCCGCTCGGCGCGATGCGCCGAGCCGGGCGGCGTCCGTACTACTTCCCGATCGTCTACGCCGCGATCGGCCACCGGATCTCCGTCCACCTCCCCTACGGCTACGACGTCGGCTCCGACCTCCTGCGCGGGCCCTATCTGCATAGGGCGCTGATGCGCGGGACGCCGGCCGCGACGCCGGTGATGCGCTTGCCCTCGGGCGGCGTCGGGATCAACGTCTTCCGCCCCGTCTACCGCGACGGCGCTCCGACCCGCACTCCGGCCGAGCGCCGCACCGCCCTGCTCGGCTTCGCGCTCGGCTCCTTCCGCGTCGCCGACCTGGCCACGGCCGCCACCTCCGCGATCCCGGACGGGATCGAAGCGGCGCTGGTCGAGCGCGGCAAGCCGGTCGCCGGACGTGCCCTGCCCCGCGACGAAAGCGCCACGGCCTCGATCCGGATCGCCGACCGCGGCTGGCTGTTGGTGGTGCGCGACCCGAGCCGGCCGGGGGTCGACCTGCCGGTGATGATCGCCCTCGTCGGCCTTTCGCTCGCGGCGCTGCTCGCCGCGCTCGTCCTCGTCTGGAGCCGCAGCGAACGGATGCAGGAGCTCGCCAAGCAGGCGAGCCAGGATCCGCTTACCGGGCTGAAGAACCGGCGCCGCTTCGAGGAGGACCTGCGCGCCGAGCTCGCCCGCAGCCACCGCTACGGCACGCCCGGCGCCCTGCTGATGCTCGACCTCGACAACTTCAAGCGAGTCAACGACACCCTCGGCCACCCGGCCGGCGACCGCGTCCTCACCGAGGTCGCGTCGATCCTCCGCAACCGCACGCGCGAGACCGACGTGGTCGCGCGGATTGGCGGCGATGAGTTCGCCCTCGTCCTGCCCAACTGCAGCCCGGCCGAGGCGCGAACCGTCGCCGACGAAATCGACGCGGCGATCCGCGATCACTGCAGCGACGGCAGCCAGGAGCTCGCCGCCAGCGTCGGCATCGCCAACTTCGGCCAGGGCAAGCGGCTCGGGTTCGAGGCGCTGATCGCGCGCGCCGACGCGGCGATGTACGAGACCAAGGACGCGAGCCGCAACGGCGTCCGCGCGGGCGCCTAGCCTGCGCTCCTGCATGGCTTCCTCCCTGATCTCCTTCGACGAGGCCCTGGCGCTCGGCGAGCTGACCGACCGCCAGGAGATCGGCGACCTGATCGAGCGCGCCTGGGCGGTGCGCCGCGAGAGCTTCGGCGACTCGACCGACATGTGCTCGCTGGTCAACGCCAAGTCGGGCGGCTGCGCCGAGGACTGCGGCTTCTGCGCCCAGTCGCGCTACGCCGAGGCGGACACGCCGATGCACGCGATGATGGAGCCCGAGCAGATCCTCGAGCACGCCAGGGCGGCCGAGGCCGCGGGCGCCCATCGCTTCTGCATGGTCACCCAGGGTCAGGGCCTCTCCAAGCGCGACTTCGAGAAAATCCTCGCGGGCGCCAAGCTGGTCGCCGAGCGGACCAACCTGAAGCGCTGCGCCTCGATCGGCCACATGTCCGCCGAGCGGGCCAGGAAGCTGCGCGAGGCGGGCATCCAACGCGTCCACCACAACGTCGAGTCCTCGCGCTCCTACTACCCCGAGGTCTCGACCACCGTGCGCTACGAGGGGCGACTGCGAACGATCGACGCGGTCAAGGAAGCCGGCCTGGAGACCTGCGTCGGCGGCATCCTCAACCTCGGCGAGTCGCCGCGCCAGCGGGTCGAGATGGCCTTCGAGCTCGCCGAGCTCGAACCGACCTCGGTGCCGATCAACCTTCTCAACCCGCGCGAGGGCACCAAGTTCGGCGATCGCCCTCTGATGGACGCCTGGGAGGTCGTCAAGTGGGTGGCGATCTTCCGCCTGATCATCCCCGGCGCCCTCTTTCGCCTCTGCGGCGGCCGGGTCGAGAACCTCGGCGAGCTGCAGCCGCTGGCGGTCAAGGCCGGGCTCAACGGGGTGATGATGGGCAATTTCCTCACCACGCTCGGCGCCGAGCCCGAGGACGACCGCGCGATGTTCGAGGAGCTCGGCCTGAACGTCGCCCGCCAGCCCGACAACGGCGCCAACCCGCGTCCCGACAACCGCGACGGCTGGCTCGCCGGCGAGACGCCGGCCACACCGATCGACGAGCTGATCGACAGCCAAGGGGAAGCGAACTTCTGGGACCCCTCGACCCAGCTGCGGGTGGTGAAGAAGACCAAGAAGCCGCCGCCCTACCCGGCACGCCAAACCGCTGCATGACCGATGTCGCGGAGCGGCTGGCGGAGCTTCGCGACCGCGGGCTGCGGCGCCGGCTGCGACTGGTGGAAGGGGCGCAGGGCCCGCGGGTGACGCTCGACGGGCGGCGCGTCCTGCTGCTCTGCTCCAACAACTACCTCGACCTTGCCAACCACCCGCAGGTGAAGGAAGCCGCGGCGGAGTCGGCGCTGCGCTGGGGGGCGGGGACGGGGAGCTCGCGGCTGATCTCCGGCAACATGCGCCCCCACCAGCGGCTCGAGCGGCGGCTGGCGGCCTTCAAGGGCTACGACTCGGCGCTGCTCTTCGGCTCCGGCTACCTGGCGAACACGGGGACGATCGCGGCGCTGGCGGGACGCGGCGAGGTCGTCTTCTCCGACGAGCTCAACCACGCCAGCATCATCGACGGCTGCCGGCTCTCACGCGCCGAGACCTTCGTCTATCGCCACGCTGACGCCGAGCACCTCGCCTGGGGCCTGCGCGAGGCGACCGGACGGGCGGCGCTGATCGTCACCGACGGTCTCTTCTCGATGGATGGCGACGTAGCGCCGCTGGCCGAGCTGGCACGGCTGGCCCGCGAGCACGGCTGCCGGCTGATGGTCGACGAGGCGCACGCCACCGGGGCGCTCGGCCCGGGCGGGCGCGGCTCGGTGGCCGCCGCCGGCCTCAGCGACGAGGTCGACCTGGTGGTCGGCACTCTCGGCAAGGCGCTCGGCTCCTACGGCGCCTACGTCTGCGCGAGCGCCGAGCTGAGCGAGTACCTGCTCAACGCGGCGCGCCCCTTCGTCTTCTCCACGGCGCCGCCGCCGCCCGTCCTCGCAGCCGCCCTCGCAGCGCTCGACCTGCTCGAGGCCGAGCCTCAGCGGGTCGAGCGGCTGGCCGGCAACGCGGCGGCATTGCGCGGCGCGCTGGCCGGGGAGGGGCTGCGCCCCGGAGGCGCCGGCACGCAGATCGTCCCGGTCGCGGTCGGCGCCGCGGAGCCGGCGATGGCGCTCTGCGAAAGGCTGCTCGAGCGCGGCGTCTTCGCCCAGGGAATCCGGCCGCCAACCGTCCCCGAGGGCGGCTCGCGGCTGCGCTTCACGGTGATGGCGACGCACGAACCCGACGAGCTGGAGGGTGCCGCCCGCCTCGCCGGCGCGGTCGCCAGGGAGCTGGGCCTCGCGACACCGCCGGTCCCCGCAGAGCCGCTGGCCGCCTGATGGTGGAAGTCGTCGGCGGCTGGGGCCCGGAGCACTTCAAGCCGATCTCGAGCTCGGGCTACTTCGTCACCGGCACCGGCACGGGGGTCGGCAAGACGGTTGCCGCCGCGGTCACCGCCCGCACGCTGATCTCCCTCGGCTACAGCGTCTCGGTCTTCAAGCCCGCGGTCACCGGGCTCGACGATCCCGGCGAGCCCGACCACGTCCTCCTGCGTCGCGCCGCAGAATCGAGCCAGACCGACGACGAGATCGCCCCCTACCGCTACGGGATCCCGGCCTCCCCTCACCTCGCGGCGACGCTCGATGGCGAGGAGATCGACCCGGGCCGGCTGCGCCAGGCCGCCGCCGCGGCGGCGGCGCGGGCCGACATGCTGGTCTGCGAGGGCGTCGGCGGCCTGATGGTCCCGCTCTCCCCCGGCTACCTGGTCCGCGACTTCGCCCAGGATCTCGCGCTGCCCCTGCTGATCGCCGCCCTGCCGGGTCTCGGCACGATCAACCACACCCTGCTGACGCTCGAGGCGGCGCAGGCCAAGGGGCTGCCGGTGCGCGGCGTCATGCTCGGCCCCTGGCCGGACGAGCCCAGCGAGATCGAGCTCTCCAACCTCGAGACCCTGCGCAGGCTGAGCGGCGTCGAGGTCCAAACCGTCCCGGTATTGGACCTCTCCGACCCGGCAACCTGGGACTGACCGTCGACGGGCCGTCGACCCTACTTGGCCGGCGCCATGGCCTCCTCGGCAGCCAGCTCGGAGCCACCGGGGTTGGCCAGGGCCTCGCTTGCCTCGACGCTGAGCGGGTCGCGGTGAGCCCGGATCGTGACCGCGGCGATCAGCGCGCCGAAGGCCGCCACGGCGGCGCAGACCTCCATCGCCACGCCGAGCGCGTCGACGAATTCCTGCGGCGAGGCGCTGGCGAAGCTCTCGCCCACCGCGCCCTGGAAGATCGCGCCGGTGACGGCGACGCCAAGGCTGCCACCGACCATGCGGAACATCGAGAGCACGCCCGAGGCGATCCCGGCCTTCTCGACCGGCACGGCGTTCATCGCGGCGCTGGTCATCGGCGACATCGTCAGGGCGATGCCGATGCCGAGCAGCATGAAGCCGGGCAGCAGGTCGCCGTAGCCCGAGTCGACCGCGATGCCGCTGAAGACGTAGAGCGAGGCGGCGCAGAGCGCCAGCCCGGCGACGATCAGCCAGCGCGGGCCGAAGCGGTCGGCGAGCCGGCCGGCGACCGGCGCGACGCCGACGATCATCAGGGTGGAGGGCAGGAAGCGGACCCCGGCCTCGAGCGGCGAGTAGCGCAGGATGTCCTGCATGTAGAGGGCGAGGAAGAAGAAGACGCCGAGCATCGCGAAGGAGACGATCAGGGCGACGACCACCGCGCCGAGGAAGTTGCGGTCCGAGAAGAGGTGGAACTCGACCATCGGCGCCTTGACCCGCAGCTCGACGGCGACGAAGGCGGCGAGGCCGATCGCCGCGCCGACCAGCAGGGCGATGATGCCGGGTGACCCCCAGCCCCATTCGTTGCCCTCGACCAGCGCCAGGATCAGCGCCGTGAGCCCGCCGGTGAGCACCGCGACCCCGGCGTAGTCGACCTCGCGGCCGACCGTCGTGTCGCGCGACTCACGCACCGCGAAGAGCGCCGCGGTGACCGCGCCGATCGCGACCGGGATGTTGAGGTAGAAGATCGCCCGCCAGCTGACGTGCTCGGTGAGGAAGCCGCCGACCACCGGCCCGACCGCCAGCGCCAGCGCCGAGACGCCCGCCCACGTCCCCATCGCCTTGCCACGCTCGGACGCGGGAAAGGCGTCGGTGATGATCGAGAGCGTCGCCGGCATCATCAGCGCCGCGCCGATGCCCTGCACGACGCGGCTGATAACCAGGTCGGTCGAGCTCGCGGCCAGCCCGGCGGTCGCCGAGGAGAGGGCGAAGATGACGACGCCGAAGAGGAACATCCGGCGCCGGCCGAAGAGGTCGCCGAGCCTGCCCCCGGTCGCCAGCAGCACGGCGAAGGAGAGCGTGTAGCCGTTGATCGTCCACTCCAGGCCGGAGATCGAGGCGTGCAGATCGCGCTGGATCGAAGGCAGGGCGACGTTGACGACCGTGTTGTCGAGCATGATCATGAACAGCGCGAAGCACATCGCTCCGAGCGTCCACCACTTGCGGTTCTCGTCGGTGATCAGGTGGGCGTAGCGGGTCACGTTGGTCCTACCTCCCTCAGGTGCCGGTAGGCGGTTGCGATGTCGTCGCGGTCCATCAGCGCATCGACGGCGGCGTCGAGCTTGCGGCGCTGGGCGGCGGTGAGGCTGGCGGCGAAGGTCTCCATCCCAGCCTGGCGGACGACGACGATCGCGTCGACGAGCTTCTTGCCCTTCTCGGTGATCGCGACGCGGCGCACGCGCCGGTCCTCGGGATCCTCGATGCGGGTGGCGAGCCGCTTCTTGACCAGGCCGTCGACCGCGCGGCTCATCGAAGGCACGGAGACGCCGAAGGTCTCGGCCAGGTCGCTGACCTGGTGCGCCTCGGCTTCCTCGCCGAGGCCGCCGAGCTCGAGCAGGGCCTTCGACTGGGTCATCGAGAGGCCGCTCTCCTCGATCACCCGCAGCATGTTGCCGCGGTCATAGAGGAAGAGGTGACGCAGCAGGGCGCTGATCCGCGCCGCGGTCTCCCGCTCGGCGGGAGTGACGTCGGGGGCGCCGATCCGCTCGGCGATCGCTGCGATGTCCGCGGCTTGCATCCCGAGAATAGTTGCACATGCACAACTATTTCTTCAAGGCAATATTTGCTCGTGTGATGACAATCACGCGCCCGGTTCCGCCGGGGACGCGGCTAATGTCGGCAGCGGTGACGTCGGTGGATCACGCGCAGCTCGATCGGGACCACGTCTGGCACCCGTTCACCCAGCAGCAGGCCTGGGTCGAGGAAGAGCCGCTGATGATCGAGGCCGGGGCCGGATCGCACCTCCTCGCGAGCGACGGTCGTCGCTACATCGACGGCGTCTCCTCGCTGTGGTGCACGGTGCACGGCCACGGGCACGAGGGAATCGACGCGGCGATCTCCGCCCAGTTGGAGCGCGTCGCCCACACGACGATGCTCGGCCTCGCCCACCCCGGCGCCGCCGAGCTCGCCGGCCGCCTGGTCGATCTGGCGCCGCCGGGGCTCTCGCGGGTGTTCTACTCGGAGTCGGGCTCGACCGCGGTCGAGATCGCTCTGAAGATGGCCTTCCAGTTCCAGCAGCAGCGCGGCGGCCAACACGCCCGCCGCACCTCCTTCGTCCACCTGCGCGACTCCTACCACGGCGACACGATCGGCTCGGTCTCGGTCGGCGGCATCGGCCTCTTCCACGCCACCTACCGGCCGCTGCTCTTCCCGACCCACGCGGCGGAGCCCGGCGACGCAGCCGACCTCGAGCGGGTGCTCGCCGCCCACGAGGAGGAGGTCGCGGCGGTGATCGTCGAGCCCCTCATCCAGGGCGCCGCCGGGATGCTCGTCCACCCGCCGGGCTACCTGCGCGCTGTGCGCGAGCTCTGCGACGCCTACGGAGTGCTCTTGATCTGCGACGAGGTGGCGACCGGGTTCGGCCGCACCGGGACGATGTTCGCCTGCGAGCAGGAGGACGTCGCCCCCGACCTGCTCTGCCTCGCCAAGGGGCTCACCGGCGGCTACCTGCCGCTCGCCGCGACCCTTGCCACCGAGCGCATCTACGAGGGCTTCCTCGGCGCGCCCGAGGAGCACCGCACCTTCTTCCACGGCCATACCTACACCGGCAACCCGCTCGCCTGCGCCGCCGCCCTGGCCAGCCTCGACGCCTTCCGGAGCGAGCGCACCCTGGAGCGCCTGCAGCCGAAGATCGCCCTGCTGCGCGAGCTGCTCGACGAACTCGGGCGGATGCCCGAGGTGGTCGAGGTTCGCGGCCGCGGCCTGATGGCCGGCATCGACCTCGGCGAGCACGAGCCCTCCCTGCGCATGGGCCACCGCGTCACCCTCGAGGCCCGCAAGCGCGGCGCGATCGTCCGTCCGCTGACCGACGTCATGATCCTCATGCCCCCCCTCTCGATCTCCGAGACCGACCTGCGCAACCTCGTCGCGATCCTCGCCGCGTCGATCCGCGCCGCCTGCACCTCCGCCTACGAGCCGGCCGGCCTCGTCCAGGCGGCGTAGGCGCAACTCGTGAGCGAGCGACGGCGCGGGTCGGCAGAGGCTCCGAACCCTGGCGAGCCGGCAGTGCCGCGGCCGGCCGCCTCGGTGGTGCTGCTGCGGCGCGGCGGCAGGCACGGCGAGCGGGCCCTCGAGGTGCTGCTGCTGAAGCGCACCGAGGAGGCGAAATTCATGCCCGGGGTCTGGGTCTTCCCGGGCGGCTCGGTCGACGACGCGGATGGCGTCGACGAAGCGCGGTTCAAGGCCTGCGCGGTGCGCGAGCTCGAGGAGGAGGCCGCGATCGCCCTGCCCCCGGAGGAGGAGCTGGTGCTTTTCTCGCGCTGGATCACGCCCGAGGTCGTCTCGCGCCGCTTCGACGCCTGGTTCTTCCTGGCGCTGGCGCCGGCGCACACGCCGCCGCGCCCGGACGGTGTCGAGACCACCGAGGCGGCCTGGTTCGAGCCGGCGAAGGCGCTCGCCGCGCAGGCGGCCGGTGAGATCGTGCTCGCCTTCCCGACGATCAAGCAGCTCGAAGCGCTGCTGGCGTTCCGCACCTCCGACGAGGCGCTCGCCGCCCACCGCGGCGCCCGGATCGAGCCGATCCTACCCAAGGTGATCGGCACCGCCGAGCAGAACCGCGTCGTCCTGCCCGGCGACCCCGAGTACCCGGCAGGCTGAGCGGCCTATTCCGCGGGAAACGGCTCCAGGCCGGCGTGCCAGGGGCCCGGCGGATAGGTGTGGATGCCGCTCTCCTCCATCTCGGCCTGCAGGCGGCGGAAGAGCTGGCCGGCGTTGCTGTGCATCTCCTTCAGCTCGGCCTCGCTGCGCTCGCGCAGACGCCAGAGGAACCAGAGCTGGCGGTCGTTGACGCCGAAGTCGACCTCGCCGGTCATCGTCGTCGTCCAGGCGAGGAAGCCGGGGCCGAACAGCTCGCGCAGGGCGACCGGGTCGTACTCGCTCGGCACCGTGGCCTGAAAGCGCTTGTTGAACTCGATCGACTCGAACTCGACCTTGCGCGCGAAGCGCTTGGTAACGACCTCGTGCCCCTCGATCGACTCGACGTTGAAGGCGGGCACGACTTTGGCCAGGTCCGGCATGTGCGCCTTGGCGAGCAGCGCCCCTGGCAGCACCGCCTTGCCGAAGAGCCCACCGGCCTCGCGCTCGTCGGCGTCGCAAGAAGCCCCCCAGAACCCTTCCGCAAGCTCCCCCGTCAGCCGGTTCGTCCCACCCACGCAGAGCGCCACCGGCGCATCCACGGGATTGATCCCGCCCACCGCCTCGTAGCGCAGCTCGTGCCCCGCCCCATAGCGCCGCACGGCCTCAGCCCAAGCCGCCGCTTCGTCCCTAGCCCCCATCAACCTCCCGATCCTACGGGGACGTGCCGAAACTTAGGTACCACCACGGGCCGCTAAGTTGCGGCACGTCCCCGGGTGGGGGTGGCGGCTGGCCGGGTGGCCAAGTAGGATGCGGGGCGATGGTGATTGTTCTCATCGTGGTGGTCGCCCTGATCGTGATCGGGGTCCTCTACTACATCGCCAAGCGCAACTCGATCATCGCCTCGCGCAACCGGGTCGATGAGTCGTGGAGCGGAATCGACGTGCAGCTCAAGCGCCGGCACGACCTCGTCCCGAACCTTGTCGAGACGGTCAAGGGCTACGCCGCCCACGAGAGTCAGGTCTTCGAGAAAGTGACCGCCGCGCGCGCCGACGCGATGTCCGCCCAGAGCGTCGGCGACACCGCCAAGGCCGAGGAGAAGCTGAGCGGGGCGCTGACCGACCTGCGCGCCGTCGCCGAGAACTACCCGGCGCTGCGCGCCACCGAGAACTTCCAGCAGCTGAGCCGCAACCTCTCGCAGCTCGAGGACGAAATCCAAGCCTCGCGCCGGATCTACAACTCCAACGTGCAGTCCTACAACACGTCGATCCAGCAGTTCCCCGGCTCGATCATCGCCAACCAGGGCGGCTTCGCGGCGCGCGAGTACTTCGAGATCGAGGACGCCGCGCAGCGCGAGCCGGTCTCGGTCAGCTTCGACAAATA
Organism: uncultured Solirubrobacterales bacterium; assembly: GCA_963728365.1. Classification (GTDB taxonomy): domain Bacteria; phylum Actinomycetota; class Thermoleophilia; order Solirubrobacterales; family 70-9; genus VRUE01. The sequence goes on along the minus strand of CAVSJI010000003.1, from coordinate 57,072 downwards.
GCGACCTCCCTAAACTTTTCAGCATGACGACGGCAACCGAAGCAAAGCTCTGGATCTGCGAGAGCTGCGGGTTCATCTACGACCCGGATATCGGCGACCCCGACGGCGGCATCCCTCCCGGCACGGCCTTCGAGGACATCCCCAAGGACTGGTTCTGCCCCGTCTGCGGCGCGCGGACCAGCGACTTCAGGCCGCTCGAGCCCGGCGAGGCGTAGGCCGGGAGGACAGGGGTGGCGGTGACTTACGACTACGACTGGCTGGTGGTCGGCTCCGGCTTCGGCGGCTCTGTCTCCGCGCTGCGCCTGGCCGAGAAGGGCTACTCGGTGGCGATGCTCGAGTGCGGCAGCCGCTTCCGTGACGAGGACTTCGCCGAGTCCAACCTTCGCCACCCACGCCGTTACTTCTGGCTGCCGCGCTTCGGCTTCCGTGGGGTGATGCGGATGACCTTCTTCAAGGACGTCCTGATCGTCTCCGGCAGCGGCGTCGGCGGCGGCAGCCTCGGCTACGCCAACACGCTCTACCGCGGCCGCCCGGCCTTCTTCCAGGACCCCCAGTGGAGCGGGCTGAGCGACTGGGAAACCGAGCTCGCGCCCCACTACGAGACGGCCGAACGAATGCTCGGCGTCGTTACCTACGAGGGCCTCGGGCCGGCCGACAAGCTGCTCAAGGAATACGGCGAGGAGATCGGCGTCGGCGAGACCTTCACCAACACGCGCGTCGGCGTCTTCTTCGACAAACCCGGGGTCGAGGTCTCCGACCCCTTCTTCGAAGGCGAGGGTCCGAGCCGCACCGGCTGCATGCGCTGCGGCAGCTGCATGGTCGGCTGTCGCCACGGCGCGAAGAACACGCTGATGAAGAACTACCTCTGGTTCGCCGAGAAGCTCGGCGTGAAGATCGAACCGGAACGTCAGGTGACCGAGATCCGACCGCTCGGCGCCGCCGACGGCTCCGACGGCTACGCGGTGACCAGCGAGCGCACCGGCTCCTGGCTGCGCAAGCGGCGCCACACGCAGACCGCACGCGGCGTGATCGTCGCCGCCGGCGCGCTCGGCACCAACAACCTGCTCGCCAACTGCCGCCACAGCGGCGCCCTGCCGCGCGTCTCGGCGCGGCTCGGCGACCTGGTCCGCACCAACTCGGAGTCGATCCAATCGGTCACCGCCCCCGACGACGATCGCGATTTCAGCCGCTCGGTGGCGATCACCTCGAGCATCTACCCCGATCCCGACACCCACATCGAGGTCGTCACCTACGGCACCGGCGGCGACGCGATGTCGGGGACCTTCACGGCGATGACCGGGCCGGGCTCGAAGCTGACCCGGCCGGTCAAGTGGCTGGCGGCGATCGTCCGCCACCCGCTGCGCACCGTGCGGATGCTGATCCCGCATCGCTGGTCGCAGCGCACGGTGATCCTGCTCGTCATGCAGACGGTTGACGCGGCGATGCACTTCAAGCCGAAGCGCAAGATCTTCGGGCGCGGCGTACGCCTGCAAACGCAACAGGATGCCGGCCGGCCCAACCCGACCCACATCCCCGCCGCCGAGCGGGTCGCGCGCTGGTTCGAGAAACGCACCGGAGGGGTGGCGCAAAGCGCCCTCACCGAGTCGATCCGCAACATCCCCTCGACCGCCCACATCCTCGGCGGCGCCGTGGTCGGCGAGGGGCCCGAGCAGGGCGTGGTCGACTCCGCCAACCGCGTCTTCGGCTACGAGAACCTGCTCGTCTGCGACGGCGCCGCGATCCCCGCCAATCCCGGGGTCAACCCAAGCCTCACCATCACCGCCAAGGCCGAGCACGCGATGAGCCTGATCCCGGCCAAGGCGGGGACGGAGCCGGGCCACCTGCCTGAGGCGGCCCGGCCGGCTGAGCAGCGCGTCGCCTCCTAGAGCGCGAAGCGCTCGGCGACGTAAGCCCAGTTGACGACGTTCCAGAAAGCGTCGATGTAGTCGGGACGGCGGTTCTGGTACTTGAGGTAGTAGGCGTGCTCCCAGACGTCGCAGCCGAGCAGCGGGACGCTGCCGTCGGAGATCGGCGAGTCCTGGTTGGGGGTGGAGACGACGGCGAGGCCGGAGCCGTCCTTGACCAGCCACGACCAGCCGGAGCCGAAGCGGGCAATGCCGGCGTTCTTGAACTCTTCCTTGAAGGAGTCGAAGGAGCCGAAGGTCTCGCCGATCGCGGCGCCGAGGTCGCCGCTCGGCTCACCGCCGCCGTCGGGGCTGAGCATCTGCCAGAAGAGGCTGTGGTTGTAGTGGCCGCCGGCGTTGTTGCGGACCGGACCCTGCTTGTCTCCGGGCAGCGAGGAGAGGTTGCGCAGCACGTCCTCGACGTCGCGGTCGGCCCACTCGGTCCCCTCCAGCGCGGCGTTCGCCTTGTCTACGTAGGCCTGGTGGTGCTTGTCGTGGTGAACGCGCATCGTCGCCTCATCGATGTGGGGCTCGAGCGCGTCGTATGCGTAGGGAAGGTCGGGAACCGAAAAAGCCATCTGGCGTCTCCTCTTGTTGACCGGGTCGATTTGCGAAGCCTGAGGACCGGAGCCTAGCGCGAGCGATGCATAAGCTGGGCGCATGGAGGGGGACGAAGCACGCCTCTGGAGGCAGTTCGCCAAGAACCGGGATCCCGCGATCCGCGAGAAGCTGGTCACCCGCAACATGCCCCTGGCCAAGCACCTCGCGCTGCGCTACCGCAGCACGAGCGAGTCCTTCGACGACCTGCTCCAGGTCGCCAACCTCGGCCTCCTGGGGGCGGTCGACCGCTTCGACCCGGAGCGCGGCATCCCCTTCTCCGCCTTCGCCTCGCCGACGATCCTCGGCGAGCTGAAGCGCCACTTCCGCGACCGGGTCTGGACCGTGCGGGTGCCGCGCGGGCTGCACGACCGCATGGCGGAAGTCGACAAAGCGGTCACCGAGCTGACCAAGCAGCTGCAGCGCTCGCCCTCGGTCGGCGAGATCGCCGAGCGGCTCGAGCTGGAGCAGACCGAGGTGCTCGAAGTGCTCGAGGCAAACCACAACCGGCGCCCGCTCTCGCTCGACCGGCCGGTCGGCGGCGAGGAATCGGACGAAGCGGCGCCGACCGACTGGCTGGGCGAGGAGGACAAGGGCTTCGAGGTCGCCGAGACGCGCGTCGCCCTCGAGGGAGCCCTGCCCTACCTCTCCGAGCGCGAGCGGCTGATCCTCCGCCTGCGCTTCGTCGAGGACATGACTCAGTCGCAGATCGCCGAGCGCATCGGCCACTCGCAGATGCACGTCTCGCGGATGCTGCGCCGCGCGCTGGGCCGGATCCGCGAGCGCATCGAGCAGGAGCGCGAGGCCCAGCCCGGGTCCGAGCCGTCGTGATCAGGCGGACGCCACGCCCGCGAAGCAGATCACGAGGTAGTCGCCTTCCACGCCCTCCTCGACGCTGAGCTCGTCGACGAGCGTCTCCAGCGAGCCGCCGACGCCCGGCACCTCCAGCTCGCCGCGGACCTGCTCCGCGCCGCCGGCTTCCATCGGGCCGAGCTTCAGCTCCAGCCCCTTCTCGCCCTCGCTGAGCCCGAGGCGAACGCAGCCGTCGGCGAAGCGGCCGGGCGCCGCGTCGGCGATCGCGTCGGTGACCAGGACCGCGTCGGAGAGCCGCTCGATCGAGAGGTCGCGGCGCGCGGCGAGGGCACCGACGACCCGCGCCAGGACCGGCTCGAGCAGCTCGGCGCGGCCAACCGAGAGCTCGGTGCCCCCCGAGTCGACCTCGATCTCGGGCTCGGAGGAGCGGTCGCCGTTGGCGCCGCCCCCGGTGAGCGGAATGCGCATCATCACCTGGGTGCCGCGGCCGAGGCCGCCGGAGATGCTGAAGCTGCTGGAGAGCGCGGCGATCAGGGAAAGGCCGAGTTTGAGGCTGGCTCGCTCGGAATCCGCCTGCGGGCTGATGCCGGCGCCTTTGTCGCTGACCGTGATCGTCAGGCCCTCGTCGTCGGGTTCGGCTTCGACCTCAAGCGGACCGGCGCCGCCGTCCGGATACGCGTGGACGACGACGTTCATGCAAGCCTCGGTGACGACCGTCTTCAGATCCGAGACCCCTGCCTCGTCCATCCCGATCTGCTCGGCGAGGCCGGCAAGGGCGTGCCGAATCACCGCCACGTTTTCCGCCTTCGCGGGCAGCTTGACCTGCAGCCCCTGCGGCTTCTCGGTGGTGGGAGCGTTGTTCATCTACCTGTTTCTCCGCTGGAGATCCTGTTCCCCGCGAGCAGCGAGCATAGCCGCCAAACCGTTCAATTCTGCGAGGCCATGCGTTCTCGATACCCCAACTGGCAGGCTGGAAACGAGATAATCGGCCGATGTCGTCCCTGGAACGGCCCTCGACCGGCAGCGACCGGGCTCTCGCCCTCTCCTGGAGCGGCGGCAAGGACTCCGCGCTGGCGCTTCAGGCGCTACGCGACGCCGGCAGCGAGCCGCTGGCTCTGCTGACCACCTTCACCGAGGATTTCGACCGAGTCAGCATGCACGCCGTGCGCCGCGAGCTGGTGCGAGAGCAGGCCCGGCAAACCGGCATCGCGCTGGTCGAGATCGAGATCCCGGCCGAGTGCCCGAACGAGGTCTACGAGCAGCGGATGGCCGCCGCTCTGGGCGCGCCACCACTCGACGGCGTCGAGGCGATCGCCTTCGCCGACCTCTTTCTCGAGGAGATCCGCGCCTACCGCGAAGAGCGCCTCGCCGCAGCCGAGCGCGAAGCGATCTTCCCGATCTGGGGCCGCGATACCGCCAAGCTCGCCCGCGAGTTCATCGCGGCCGGCTTCGAGGCGACGCTGGTCTGCGTCGACCCCGCCCAGCTCGACCCCGCATTCGTCGGCCGGCGCTTCGACGAGGCGCTGCTGGCGGAGCTTCCCGCGGGCGTGGATCCGTGCGGCGAGAACGGCGAGTTTCACACGTTCGTCCATGGCGGACCGATCTTCGCCGGGCCGATCCCGACCGAGCCGGGGGAGGCGGTCAAGCGCGACGGCTTCGCCTTCCAGGACCTGCTGCTCGCGCGGGCGGCGGCGCGGGCCTAGCCACCGAGAGTCGCCCCGCTCAGGGGTTGCGGCGCAGGGCGCTTGCGGAGGCCCGCGGCACGGTCGCGGCGTCGCCCCCGGTCCAAGCGTTGAAGCGGTACCAGGAGGGCTTCGCTTCGCGGCGGCTGGTGAGCAGGCCGGCGGAGTCGCAGAACTGACAGGAGTGAGCCAGGTCAAGCCAGGAGAACCACCAGACGCCGCCGATCCGCCAGCGCCGCCGGTTCGCGGCAAGCAGCGCGAAGGACCGGTTCAGCTCGCGCGCCTGGCCGCGCGGGCCGCGCTCCCAGCGCGACTCGAAGCCGGCTGACCCCCAGCCCATCTCGGTCATGTAGAGCTTGCTCCGAGCGTCGTGATTGAGCGCCATCACGCGCCGCAGGCGCTCGATTTCGCCGGTCAGCGCCCCGGCGTCGGCGATGTAGGGGTGCAGGGCGACGCCGTCGAAGAAGCGCTTGATCCCGGGAATCGCGTAGACCCCGGAGAGGAAGTCGGGCGAGTCGATGTTGGGTGGGATCTGCAGCGGGTGGCCGAAGAGCCCGCCGAGGATCACCGTCGACTGCGGGTCGGCGCGGTGCAGGTAGGCGCCCGAGATGCGGATCAGCCGGCCGAAGCGCTGCGGGTCGGGCACGCGCGAGAAGGTGACGATGTTCTCCTCGTTCCAGATCTCCCACTGGTGCACGGGCAGTTCCCGGACGTCGCCGTTTTCGCGCCAGAAGCGACCGTGCGGCCCGTAGCGAAGCTCGGCGCCGCGCAGGAAGCGCATCCACTCGCGTCGCTGCCGGGCACTGGAGACCGGCTCGCCGCCCTGGCGCGATGAGACCCATTCGGGAGTGCCCCAGATGAAGAAGAAGGCGCGGATCCCGTGTTCGGCGGCGAGGCGAACTTCTGAGTCGATCCCACCCCAGAGCGGATCGAAGCGATCCGTCGCCTCGGGCGCCATCCCACCCCAGTTGAGCGGCAGCCGCACCGACTTGATGCCCGCTTCGGCCATCAATTCGAAGTCCTCTTCGTCGCTGAAGCCCTGCGGGGAGATGCCGAAGAAGCCGCGCGGCACGAACGGACGCGACCCGGCGGATGCCGGCCACAGCACAGGCAGCGCCAAGAGCGCCACGGCAAGTGGAATGAGAAGGAGTCTGCGCATGCGTCCCAACATCGACCCGCGGGACGGACAAAAGTATCGCTTTATCCAGCGGCAGAGTCGCGGCTCAGACGAGCGCACGGATCGCGCGGCCGAGGATCGCACCGCTTCTGTCGGGCAGCGCCAGGCGGCCGATCTTCCGCACGACGCTGCCGAACTGCCGGTGAAGCGGGCCGACGTTGTAGGAGAGACCGTAGCGCTCGCAGATCTCCCGCACCTCGACTGAGATCTCCGCGTACCGGTTGGCCGGCAGGTCGGGGAAGAGGTGGTGCTCGATCTGGAAGCTGAGGTTGCCCGCGAGGATGTGGAAGAACGGCCCACCGCTGAGGTTCGCCGAGCCGAGCAACTGGCGGTAGTACCACTGGCCGCGGGTCTCGTTCTCGGTCTCCTCTTCGCTGAACTCGTGCGTGCCTTCGGGGAAGTGACCGCAGAAGATGATCGTGAACGCCCAGACGTTGCGGACCACGTTCGCCGTCGCATTGCCGGCCAGCGGGAAGACGAAGAGGGGCCCGGAGAGCGCCGGGAAGAAGACGTAGTCCTTGAGCGCCTGGCCGCGGACCTTGCGCCAGATCCCCCTGCGCAGCTCGCGCTTCTCGGAGCGGTCGATCTCGCCCTTGACCTGCCGCTCGACTTCGAGGTCGTGAAGGGCGACGCCGTACTCGAAGAAGAGGGCCAGCAGCGTGGCCCACAGCGGGTTGCCGAGATAGTAGGGGTGCCAGGGCTGGTCCTCCGACATCCGCAGGATGCCGTAGCCGATGTCGCGGTCCTTGCCGACGATGTTGGTGTAGGTGTGGTGCATGTAGTTGTGGGAGTGGCGCCACTGGTCCGCCGGGCAGGCGGTGTCCCACTCGAACCGCTTGCCCGAGAGCTTCGGGTCGTTCGTCCACTCGTACTGCCCGTGCATGACGTTGTGTCCGATCTCCATGTTGTCGAGGATCTTCGAAAGCGAGAGTGCCGCCGTCCCGGCGAGCCAGGCGGGCGGGACGACCCCGGCCCAGAGCAATCCCCGGCCGGCGGCCTCGAGCCCGCGCTGGGCCCGGATCACGGCGCGGATGTAGTCGACGTCTCGCTGCCCGCGATCCGCGAGGACGCGCCGGCGGATCGCGTCCAGCTCCTCGCCAAAGCGTTCGAGCTGCTCCGGGGTGAGCGGGAGAGAGTCGGGTATTGAAGCCGGCGCCGCGGGCGCTTCGGCTTCGGGGAGGGTGGCGGTGGTCATCAAAGTTCCTTTCGTCTTCAGAGCTCGATCGAGACGTCCCCGAGCGCGGCGGAGACGCAGAGCTGAATCTCCTCGCCGGGCACCGAGGAGACCTCGCCGGTGATCAGGTTCCTGTGGGTGCCCGCCGTCTTGCGGCAGGTGCAGCTGTGACAGATGCCCATCCGGCAGCCGTAAGCCGGCTGCAGGCCCGCGGCCTCGGCCTGCTCGAGCAGCGATCCGCCGCTGTTCTCCACCTCGACGCCGGACTCGGCGAAGCGGATCGCGCCCTCGCCGGCCTCGCCGACGGATGCGAACGTCGGCGGCAGGAAGCTCTCGACGTGGAGGCGGCGCCCCAGGCCGTTGGCCCAGGTACCTCGGACCGCATCGAGCAGCGCGGGCGGCCCGCAGGCGAACGTCTCCGCCTCGGCGAAGCACGGGTCGGCCTCGGGCAGGTGCGTTGGGGTGAAGTGGCCGTCGATTTCGCCGAGCCCCGGCGCCTGCGTGTAGGAGCGAAGCAGCTTGAAGTTCGAGTGCCTGGCGGCCAGGCGAGCAAGCTCCTCGCGGTAGATCGCGCGCTCGGGGTCGGGCGCGTAGTGCAGGAGGGCGACGGGACGGTCGTAGCCCTCGGCGAGGAGAGTGCGGAGGATCGCGGTCAGCGGGGTCAATCCGCTGCCGCCGCCGATCAGGAGAACCGAGCCGGGACGCCGCCGCGGCAGGCGAAAGTCGCCTTCCGCCAAGGAGAGGCCCAGCAGCATGCCGGGCCTCGCCCGATCGACGAGGAAGTTGGAGACCAGGCCCTTGGGGTGGCGCTTGACGGTGATCTTGAGCTCGCCTCGCCCCTCCACCGAGGCCGGCGAATAGCAGCGCTCGTGCCGAACCCCCTCGATCTCGACCGCGACCCGAACGAACTGCCCGGCTTCGAAGCCTCGCCAGACCCGATTCGGCCGCAGCGTCAAGGTGACGCTCTCGGCGCTTGACCGCTCGGCTCTCGAGACCTCGGCGCGGCACTCGCCCCGCACCAGCAGAGGGTCGATCTGCTCCAGGTAGGCGTCCACACCATGCGGTCCCGCGAAGGCGTCGAGAAAGCCGAGCTTGGGGCGTTGCGCGAGCTTGAGCGCCATGACGGGTAACAACGTAACATCAGCTGCCGTCACGTCAAGGGGAGGCCCGGCACACAATGGTAGCTTTGCCGCCGTGGCTGAGCCCGAAAACAACCTGACGATCGAAGAGCTGGCCGTCGAGACCGGGATGACGGTCCGCAACATCCGCTCCCATCGGGCCCGCGGGCTGCTGCCCGCCCCCGAGGTGCGCGATCGCGTCGGCTATTACGGGCCGGACCACCTGGCGCGACTGCGGATGATCCAGGAACTGCAGGCCGACGGGTTCAACCTGAGGGGAATCGAGCGCCTGATGAGCCAGAACGTCGGCGCCGCGGAGAAGTTCCTCTCCTTCCGCCGCGCGCTCGACGAGTTCGACGACGAGCAGCCGCGCACCTTCACCCGGGAGGAGCTGGACGCCCGCTTCGGGACCGAAAACGAGAGCGAGCTGAAGCGCGCGATCGACGCCGGCGCCCTGGTGCCGGTCGAGGAAGGGCGCTACGAGGCGCCCTTCCCCTCCCTGCTGGACGCCGCCGAGGGAGTCGTCGCCGCCGGCATGCACCTCGACCACGCCCTGGCCGCGATCGGCAAGGTCCGCAGCCGCTGCCGCTCGATCTCCCACGAATTCGTCAAGCTCTTCCTGGAAGACGTCTGGAAGCCCTTCGAAGACGAGGGCTACCCGGAGGAGCGCTGGCCCGCCGTCCGCGAGGCACTGGACCAGCTCCGCCCGCTCTCCCTACAAGCCCTGGCCGCCGTCTACCGGATGACCCTCTCCGACGAAATCGAAAAGGCCCTCGGCAAGCAGCTAGAGCGAATGGCAAGCCGCAAGAGCTAGCGGATGGCGCGTGCCAGTTCTGCATGGCGCGAGCAGCGACTACGGTCAACTACGCCCAGGTCGTGTGGGGACCACCTGATGCCCGCTCTCGCCCCCCCGGATACGGTTGATCCAAATGACGGATGGATGGCCACGATGAGGAACGCAGGGGGAGGCATCCTTTCCCCGCTTCTCGTTGGGGTTCTCGCCTGCGCCTTCGTCTTCACCGGCACCCAGCCGGCGGCCGGGTTCGGCTTCATCACCAAGTGGGGCAGCTACGGCGCTCGGCCCGGGCAGTTCACCCGGGTCGTCGACGTGGCCACCGACCGGGCCGGAAACGTCTACGCGATCGACCCGCGCGACCGGGTGGAGAAGTTCACCTCTCAGGGCGACTTCATCCTCCAGTGGGGCGCCAAGGGCAACGGCAAGGGAGAGTTCGACGGAATCTCGGGGATCGCGGTCGACCGGTCCGGCAACGTCTACGTCGTCGAGAGGCGCAACGACCGGGTCCAGAAGTTCAACTCGAGGGGCAAGTTCCTGAGCGCGTGGGGTCGCGCCGGCAGCGGCCCGGGTCGCTTCGACGGCCCGACCGCCGTCGCGGTCGATAGCGCCGGCGGCGTCTACGTCGTCGACACTGGCAACGATCGAGTCGAGAAATTCACCCCGGCGGGAAGGTTCATCACTCAATGGGGGAGCTCGGGCAGCGGTCCCGGTCAGTTCAAGTTTCCCGACGGGATCGCCACCGACCAGCACGGCAACGTCTACGTCGCGGACACGGGCCCGGTGATCGGCATGGGCGTCTCCAAGTTCACGAGTGACGGTCGCTTTCTCGTGTCCTGGGGCAACGCCGGGATCGGTGCCGAATCTTCCCCCGGAAACGTGCCGGGTTTCTCGGCCACCGGCATTGCCACCGACGGAGTCGGCCGCGTTTACGTTTCCGACCTCAACTGGCCCGTCTCGAGGGTCTACGTGTTCAGCTACGACGGGGCGCTGCTCGAAAGCTTCGGCGGCTTCGGCACCGCCGACGGGCTGTTCAAGAACCCTGCCGGCCTCGCCACCGACAGCCGCGGCGACCTCTACGTCGCCGACTCAGGCAACTACCGGATCCAGAAGTTCGGCAACCCGTCGGCGAACTTCAACCTGGCTGGGCGTGTGACGACCGATCCGGCCAACGGCACCGCGCGCCTGGTCGCGACCCTGCCGGGGGTGGGGGAGCTCGGCGTGACCGGGCAGGGGATCAAGAGCGCCGCCCGGACCGCCAAGCGGGCCGGTGACCTCGGCCTGCCTGTGGCCCCGAGTGCGGCGATCCGCCGGCGCCTGGAGGAGACCGGCCGCGCCACGGTCGCCGTTCGCGTCACCTACCGCCCGACTACGCCGGGCGCCTCGTTCACGGGCACACGGTCGAAGCGGGTCGGCCTCGTCCTGCTCCCCAACCTCCTCACGGCGACCCTCGAAGGAGCCCGGCTGCGGGTGCGCGTCCGCTGCCCTGCCGGCTTCACGCCCCTCTGTCTCGGCAGCGCCGCGGCGGTGGCTGCCCGCGACCGCTGCGAGCGGCGCGACGGCCGGCGCATCTGCCGCCAGGGCACCCGGCTGACCACGATCGCTTCGATCCACCAGTCCCCGGGCGCCTCGAAGCTCATCACCTTGCGGGTCCGGTCCCGATACAGGCGCCAGGTCGAGCAGATGGCCAGGCACCCCAGCCGCAGGTCGCTGCTCGTCCGTCTGCTGATCCATTCCAAGGGCTTCAAGCACGGTCGCCCTCGGGCGGTCTATCGCGTGTACCGCGTGCAGGCGGGCGTGTAGAGAGCTTCCGCTCCGCGCGAGAGGCAACGGTGAAAAGCCGCCCTCCCGCGTAGCGGTGGTTAGAGGCCGAGGACCAGTGCGAGCGCTTCGTCGACCGTCCGTAGCTCAGCGGGGTCGAGGCGTCCAGCGGATCGCCCCAGACGCTCGGGGTCGACGACCGTAGTTTGCTCGACGAGGACCCGGGTTTCGGTGTCGTCCAGCGAAATCGTCGGGCGAAAGGTCGCCGGACGGGCGCTCGTGGACGTGGGGGCAACCAAGGTCGTGCTCAGCGCCATGAACTCGTCGGCTTGGACCACGACCGCGTAGCGGGCGCCCTGCTGCTCCCTTCCCCGGGCACCCCGAGGCGACGGGAGTCGGAAGATCTCGCCTCGAACCATCTAGTCAAGCGAATCAGGCGCCAGCTCGGCCATCTGGTCGCGAACTACCCGCATCTCGGCTCGATCGGTCTCATCGGCGGCCAACTGCGCAACCTCGGCGACGATTGAGGAGCGCGTGCGCCGGCGGGCCGCTGACTCCACCAGGGCGGTGCGAACCGCCTCAGAATCGGTCATCGAGCCCCCGCGAACGACCTGCAGCGCCGCTGCCGAACTGTCGTCCAAACGAACGTGCAGGGAGCGGCTCATGGGGAAATTGTAGCACAACTTGTGCTACACACATTCATCGGGGCGCCCGGATTTGAACCGGGGACCTCACCGACCCGAACGGTGCGCGCTACCAGGCTGCGCCACGCCCCGAGAGCGGCGATTATCCCAGACCGGGGCCGGGGACTACTGGACGGCTTCGATCGCGGCTTCCACTTCGGCCAGGGTGGGGCCGTCCTGGAGGGTGCGGGAGCCGTTGGGGCCGGTGACGATCATCGCCTGGCGGGTTCGGATGCCGAGCTCGGTGCCGAGTTCTTCGTAGCCTTCGAGGCGGCGGTCAATCGGACCGTCGGAGCTGCCGTCTTCTTCGAGGTAGCTGAGCCATTCGGGCTCGTTGAGTTCCTCGACGCCGCCGGCGACCGAGTCGAGGAAGTCCTGGTCGATGCCGAAGCGTTTCGCTTCGTCCTGGTTGCGGAAGAAGAGGTACGTGTACTGCCAGCCGTAGCCCTGCTTGGCCGCCGCCTCGGCGCCGTAGAAGCCGAGCTCCTGCGGGCTTTCGCTGACCGAGTAGTGGCGGTAGAGCAGCTTGACGTCGCCGGGCCGGGCGTACTTTTCGGTCAGCGCCGGGATTGTCGAGAGAAAGTCCTGGCGGCAGCTCGAGCACTGCAGGTCGTTGAAGACCTGGATCGTCACCGGGGCGTCGGAGGAGCCGAGCCGGTCGCCTTCTTGCGGCACGCCGCCGAAGATCTCCTGCGCTTCGGCGATCCCGGCGATCCGGACCGTCGCCGGCCCCGCCTTCTGGGTGGCGATGTTGACGATCGCGTAGCCGAGGGCGAGCACGGCGAAGCCGAGCAGGAGGACGACCCAGATCCGGCCGCGGCGCGGGATCGGCGCGCCGATGGGCTCGGGGGGAGCGCTGTTCTCGACGGCCGGCACCGCGCGCCATTATCGCGGGTCCGGACCGCAGACCCGGTCGCGGTCAGAGTTTCGTTTGACACGTCTGCCTCCAGGGGTAAAAATCGGGCTACCCACTTTCAACGATCATGGGAGGTCCGCCGTGGCCAATCACCTCACCCCGTCCGAGCTTGCCGAAGAGCTTCAGATGAAGCGACAGGAGGTAATCGGCAAGTGCGTGGAGATGGGCGTTCCCATCTTCCACGGCCGGATCGACAAGTCGCTCTTCCAGTCCTCGCTGCGCAGCGTGGTTCAGGCGCAGGGGCGGCGGGCTCGCCCCAGCTGACCGTTAACTAGACTCCTCCCCGCATGGAGCGGGGAACCAAATCGTCCACGCTCGCGGATCTGCTGCCGCTCTCCGCCGAGCTCTACCGCGACACGCCCGCGGTCTGCTTCAAGCAAAACGACGCCTGGGTGAAGCGCAGCTTCAATGAGGTGCTGGAGACGGTGCGCTCGCTGGCCCTCGGTCTGATCGACCTCGGCGTCGAGAAGGGCGACAAGGTCTCGATCCTCGCCAACACGCGGCCGGAGTGGACCTACCTCGACTTCGCCGCGCTCTCGATCGGCGCCATCGTCGTGCCGATCTACCAGACCAACTCGCCCGAGGAGTGCCAGTACGTGCTGGAGAACTCCGACGCCAAGGTCGTCGCGGTCGAGGACGACGAGCAGCTGGAGAAGATCCGCGAGGTCCGTGAGCGGCTGCCGCTGCTCGAGCGGGTGGTGCGGATGACCGGCGCCAGCGAGGATGCGATCTCGCTCGACGATCTGGCCGCGCGCGGCGCCGGGCGCGAGCCCGCCGAGTGGGAGGCGCGCTGGAAGGGCGTCACCAAGGAGGACGTCTGCACCTTCATCTACACGTCGGGGACGACCGGCCCGCCCAAGGGCTGCATCATCACCCACGGCAACTACCGGGCGATGCTCGACATGGTCAACGAGAGCAGCGTGATCGAGCCCGAAGACGTCACCTACCTCTACCTGCCCCTCGCCCACTCCTTCGCCCTCTTGATCCAGCTGGGCAGCTTCGACCTAGGCGCGACCCTCGCCTACTGGGAGCGCGATCCGCAGAAGATCCTGCCCAACCTGGCCGAGCTGAAACCGACCTACTTCCCCTCGGTGCCGCGCATCTTCGAGAAGATCTACACCGCCGCGACCAGCGGCATGGAGAAAGAGGGCGGCCTCAAGAAGGCTGTCTTCGAGTGGTCGATCGCGGTCGGCAAGAAGATGCGAGCCGCCGAACGCGCGGGCCGCAAGCCGGGCCTCCTGCTGCGCAAGCAGTACGGGTTCGCCGACAAGCGGGTGCTCTCCAAGATCCGCGGCCTCTTTGGCGGCAACCTGCGCCTCGCGGTCTCCGGAGCGGCCCCGATCAGCCCCGAGATCCTCAGCTTCTTCGACGCCGCGGGCGTGCTCGTGCTCGAGGGCTGGGGGATGACCGAGACCTCGACAGCGGCGACGATCTCCAAACCCGACGACTTCAAGGTCGGCACGATCGGCAAACCCTTCCCCGGCTGCGAGGTGAGGATCGCCGATGACGGGGAGATCCTGGTCAAGGGCCCCAACGTCTTCCAGGGCTACTACAAGAACGAGGAGGCGACCCGCGAGACGATCGTCGACGGCTGGCTGCACACCGGCGATGTCGGCGAGATCGACGACGAGGGCTTCATCACGATCACCGGCCGCAAGAAGGACATCATCATCACCGCGGGCGGCAAGAACATCACGCCGGCCAACCTCGAGAACGAGATCAAGCAGCACCCGCTCGTCTCCCAGTGCGTGGTCGTCGGCGACCGCAAGCCCTACCTCGTAGCCCTGGTCACGCTCGACCCCGAAGACGCCCTCGCCTACGCCAAGGAGCAGGGCCTTCCCGAGGACCCCACGCAGCTGGCGAAGAACCCCGACCTGCTCAAGGCGATCGAAGACCACGTCGACACGATCAACGAGAAGTTCGCCCGGGTCGAGCAGGTCAAGAAGGTCGCGATCCTCCCCAACGACCTGACACAGGAATCAGGCGAGCTGACCCCGACGCTGAAGGTCAAGCGGGCGGTCGTCGCCGACAAGCACCAAGACGAGATCGAGGCGCTCTACGCGGCGTAAGCCGGGTGTGGGGCGACTAGGACGCCTCGCCGCTCTGGCGAAGCAGGACCGAGGTCGTCTGCTCGAGGACGCGGCGCCAGGCGGAGGACTGCTCGGACTCCTCTTCGGCGGCGCGCTCGACCACGCGGCTGACGCGGCGGCCGGAGATCTCGAGGCCGTGGCGCTCGGCGATCGCCTTGTAGCGGTCGTAGTCCTTGGCCAAGGTGGCGGTCACCGATTCGAAGCCGTGGCGGCCGATCTGCAGGCGCCGCGAGTAATCCATGATCGGCGTGCCGAACATCAGCTCGTCGTTCGCCTCGGGCTCGACCAGGATGATGTCGACGCCCGGGTACTTCTCCTCCCACACGGCGACTGCCTCGTGCAGGCGAGCGTGGGCGATCAGGCGGAAGGTCTGGTTGGCGATCGCCGGCAGCCCCATGTCGGAGACCCGCCGCACACGGCTGCCGAAGACCGTGGTCATCGTCTTCTCGAAGTCGTTGACGAAGGGAACGAGCGGGTTGACGACGATGATGAACTTGGCGCCCTTTTCGACCGCGATGTCGACGTTGGTGGTCGAGCGAATGCCGCCGTCGACCAGCTGGCGGCCCTTCAGGTCGACCGGCTTGTAGACGACCGGCAGCGTGGTCGAGCACTGCACCGCTTTGGAGATCGGCACGTCGTTCCAGCCCTCCTCGCCGAAGACGACCCGCTCGCAGGTATCGAGGTCGGTCGCGGTCAGGTAGAGCTCGGGGTCGAGCACGCGGAAATCGTTGCTGCGCCCGCCGTCGGCGAGAACCTCCTCGACGTAGTCGGCGATCCCGGAGCCGGAGTAGAGCCCGGTGGGCAGAGCCTCGGCGAGGCCGACGCCGATGTCGATCGCCGAGAACTCCCCCATGCGGATCAGGTTGAGAACCAGCTCGGCACTGCGCAGCGGCAGCATCGCCAGCTTCTGGATGAAGCCGAGGTAGTTGGGCTTGAGCACCCGGTTGAGGTCGAGGTCCTCGAGCTCGGAGGGGATGCGCTCGTTGAGGACCTGCATCATTTCGTCGGGCGTGACGCCGTTGGCGAGCATTCCGGCGACGAAGGAGCCGGCGCTGGTGCCGACGTAGATGTCGAAGTTGTTGACCGTGCTGTTGACGGCGAGCAGGTCGAGAGCGCGCAGCGCGCCGATCTCATAGACACCGCCGGTGAAGCCGCCGCCGCCCAGCACCAAGGCGGTCTTCGAGGGGCGCTTGCGGTTGCGACGGCGTCGCGGTTGCGACTCGATGTCCACAACTTTGCCCATAAACATGCATTATCCCACTCAGTGAGGCGGACCTCGGCAAACCTTGCCGCGATTTGCGCGCTGCTTGCGGCACTCTTTGCAGCGACGGCGGCGCAGGCGGCGGCCCGTGGCGACACCTGCACAACGATGCGTTCCCGCTTGGTGCGCGGAGGAGGCGGCGCCAGCGGCCTCTTCGTGATCGACGCGGGCAGCGGCTCAGTCGTCTGCGCCCGCGCCGCCACCCGGCCGCGACCGCTCGCCTCGAACACCAAGCTCTTCACCACCGCGACCGCCCTCGCACGACTCGGGCCGCAGTCGCGGATCACGACGCTGCTGGAGGCCGACGGAGAGGTCGACCGCAAGGGCGTCCTGCACGGCGACCTCTACCTGGTCGGCGGGGGCGACCCGGCGCTCGGCACCCCCTCCTTCTACAAGCGCTACCTGGGCGGCCTGGGCACCAACGTCTTCGCCCTCAAGCGCGGCCTGCGCGAAGCTGGCATCCGCGCCGTCAGCGGTCGCCTCTACGCCGACGACAGCGTCTTCGACCGGCTGCGCGGGGTGGCGGACTCGGGCTACGCGACCAGCCCCTACATCGGCCCGCTATCCGGCCTCTCCTTCGACTCCGGCTTCAGCGGCGCCAGCGCAAGCAGCTTCGCGGCCGACCCGGCGCTCGTCGCCGCCAAGACGCTCGTCCGCTCGCTACGTGCGGGCGGCGTGCGGATCTCGCGCTCGGTTGGACTTCGAGCCGCACCGGTTTCGGCGACCGCGGTCGCCGACGTCGAGTCGCCGCCGCTGACCGAGATCGTCAACACCACCGATGTCTACTCCGACAACTTCTTCGCCGAGACCCTGCTCAAGCTGCTCGGCGCCCGCCTCGGCGGAGACGGCACGACCGCCGCCGGGACCAAGGTGGCCGAGCGCTTCGCCCGCGCCCACGGCTCCGGCGTCCATCAGGTCGACGGCTCCGGCCTGACCCGCTCCAACCGCGCCTCGCCGCGCCAGGTCGTCGCCCTGCTCGACGCGATGAAGGACACGCCCGCCGGCCAAGAGCTCATCCAGGACCTGGCGCTCGCCGGCCACGAGGGAACCGTCGCCCACCGCATGCACGGCACCGCCGCCGACGGGCGCTGCCGGACCAAGACCGGCACCCTGACCGGGGTCAGCAACCTCTCCGGCTACTGCTTCAACCGCGACGGCAAGCTGATGATCTTCTCGATCCTGATGGGCAGCGTCGGCGACCTCTACCTCGCCCACCTGGAGCAGGACCTGATCGCCGGCGAAGTGGCGTCCTACTGACCCTGAATCGCGGCGGCCGGGCGGGCACCCTCCCGCTCTGACAATTGCCGGTCTAATGAGACCGGCAATTTGAGTATCCGCCAGTTCGGGAGGGTGCCCGCCCGGCCGCCTAGAATCGGGTTCGTGCGCGTGCTGCTTACGAACGACGACGGGATTACGGCTCCGGGGCTGCAAGCGGCGAGGAGGGTTCTTCGGGAGCTCGAGGGCGTTGAGGTGGATGTGATTGCTCCGGATTCGAACCGGAGCGCCACGGCGCGGAGCATTACGACGCGGTCGCCGCTCTCGGTTGAGGAGGTTGAGTTCGGGGATGGGGACGTTGGATATGCGACGGACGGGACACCGGTCGATTGCGTGCGCTTTGCCGAGCTGGGGCTGGTCGGGCACCGGCCCGACCTGATCGTCTCGGGGATCAACCACGGCGCCAACCTGGGTGACGACATCACCTACTCGGGCACGGTCGCCGCGGCCTTTGAGGGGATCGTGCTGGGGATTCCGGCCGTCGCCTTCTCCCAGCAGTCCTCCGGCGGCGGCATGGGTTACGTCAGCGGCCGCTTCGAGTTCGGCGCGGTCGCCTCGTTCGCCGCCCAGCTCGTGCGTCGCCTGGTCGAGGAACCGATGCCCGAGGCGACGCTGATCAACGTCAACTGCCCGGCCGGAGACCCGTGCGGGATCGAGGTGACCAAGCTCGGCAAACGGATCTACAACGACGAGCTGAAGCTGGTGGGCGAGGAGGGCGGCCGCAAGCACTACGAGATCTACGGCTGGCAGCCCGGATACGAGGAGATCGAGGGGACCGACCTGAGCGCCGTGGCGAACGGCCGCATCTCGGTCACCCCGATCCACTTCGACCTCACCGACCACGGTGGCCTCGAGGCACTGCGCGGCTGGGGCTTCGAGGAGCTTCTGGCCGCCAGCTCTCCAGCCTCCCTGTGAGCGCCGCGAGCGATGCGCGGCGCGCACTCGAGCTGCGCGACGAGCTGGCCGAGCACAACCGTCGCTACTACGTCCTCGACGACCCGGCGATCGGCGACGACGAGTACGACGCGCTGCTCGACGAGCTGCGGGCGATCGAGGCCGACCACCCCGAGTTGCGCACGCCCGACTCCCCCACCCAGCGGGTCGGCGCGCCTCCCCTCGACCGCTTCGAGCAGGTCTCCCACGCCGAGCCGATGCTCTCGCTGGCCAACGCCCGCAACGAGGAGGAGCTGCGCGCCTGGGAGACCCGAATCGGCAACCACCTGAAGCGGCTCGACATCGCCGCCTCGGAGTTCAGCTACACGACCGAGCCGAAGATCGACGGCCTGGCGATCGCGCTGACCTATGAGGACGGGGTCCTGGTCCGCGGCGCGACCCGCGGCGATGGCCGGGTCGGCGAGGACGTCACCCAGAACCTGCGCACGATCGGCGCGATACCGCTGCGCATCGACGACGCGCCGCCGCTTGTCGAAGTGCGCGGCGAGGTCTATCTGCCGATCGCCGAGTTCCGGGCGCTGAACGAGCGCCGCGCCGAGGCCGGCGAACCGACCTTCGCCAACCCGCGCAACTCGGCGGCCGGCTCGATCCGCCAGCTCGACCCCTCACTGGCCGCCGAACGCCCGCTCTCGATCTGGCTCTACGGGATCGGCGCGGCGCCCGGCCTCGATCTGCCCACGCACAGCGCCGAGGTCGAGTGGCTGCGCGAGCGCGGCTTCAAGGTCAATCCCGACACCGAGCACCACGGCGGGATCGAGTCGGTCGTCAAGCGCTGCCGCTGGTGGGAGGAGCGACGCGAGCAGCTCGACTACGAGATCGACGGGGTCGTCGTCAAGGTCGACGAGCGGGCGATGTGGCGCGAGCTCGGCGTCGTCGGCCGCGAGCCGCGCTGGGCGATCGCCTGGAAGTTCGCTCCGACCACTGCGACGACAACGCTGCTCGACGTGGTCTGGAACGTCGGCCGCACCGGGCATCTGGTCCCTTTCGCCATGCTCGAGCCGGTCCACGTCGGCGGCGTCACCGTCTCCACCGCGACCCTGCACAACGAGGAGGACCTCGCCCGCAAGGACGTGCGGATCGGCGACGAGGTGGTCGTGATGCGCGCCGGGGACGTGATCCCCCAGGTGGTCTCGCCGATGGTTCAGCGCCGGCCGAAGGGCACGCGACGGGTGAAGCCGCCGAAGAGATGCCCGGCCTGCGGCACCGAGGTCGTCAAGCCCGAGGATGCGGTCTTCTCGATCTGCCCCAACCGAGCCGGTTGCCCCGGCCAGTCCTTCCAGCACGTCAAGCACTTCGTCAGCAAAGGGGCGATGGACATCGACGGCCTCGGCGAGAAGCAGGCGATGCGCTTTCTGCGGGATGGGCTGATCGAGGACGTCGCCGACATCTACGAGCTGGGCGAGGAGCGACTGGCCGAGCTCGAGGGCTTCGCCGAGATCTCGGCCCGCAACCTCGTCGCCGCGATCGACGGCTCGCGCGAGCGCCCCTTCAAACGGGTCCTCTACGCGCTCGGCCTGCCTGGCGTCGGCTACGTCACCGCGGAAGCGCTGGCCGACCACTTCGGCTCGATCGACGCCCTGCACGACGCCGACCCGGAGCGGATCGAGGAGGTCGAGGGCGTCGGCCCGATCATGGCCCGGCAGATCGCCGAGTCGCTCGCCGACGAGCCGACCTGGGCGCTGGTCGAGAAGCTGCGCGAGAAGGGCCTGCGGCTCGAGCAGGATGAGTCCGAGCGCCGCGCCGGCGGCGGGCCGCTGGAAGGCAGGACCCTGGTCCTGACCGGCACCCTGCCCGACCTGACCCGCGAGGAGGCCGGCGCCCTGATCAGGGACGCCGGCGGCAAGGTCGTCAACTCGGTCTCGAAGAAGACCGACTACGTGGTGGCCGGCGAGAACCCTGGGTCGAAGCTGGCGAAGGCCGAGAAATACGAGATCGACGTCCTGGACGAAGCGGGGTTGCTGGCTTTGTTGGGGCGGGGGTGAGGGCGGTGGTGTGGGGCACCCCTCGCCCTGACAATTGCCGGTCTAATGAGACCGGCAATTTGAGTATCCGCCAGTTCGAGGGGTGCCCCACACCACCGCCACGAACGCCGCAGGTTGCACGCCCATGACTACGGTCCGCATTGATCTCGAATACGACGGGTCTGGGTTCAGGGGCTGGTCGAAGCAGCCGTTTCTGCGAACCGTGCAAGGGGAGCTTGAGAGTGCGCTGACGACCGTTCTGCGCACGCCAGTTGAGCTCACGGTGGCCGGACGGACGGATACGGGGGTGCACGCCTGGGGGCAGGTGGCGAGCTTCGATACCGAGGCTGAGATTCCCGACGATCTGGCCTACCGGCTGAACGGCGTCGGGCCGGATGATTTGGCGGTGAAAACAGCCACGGCAGCGGGGGACGGCTTCAATGCGCGGCACGATGCCAAGTCCCGAAGCTATTGCTACCGGGTTCTGGCGCGCAGGGCACCGAGTCCGTTTGAGCGGGGCCGGGCCCTCTGGTGGCCGCACCGGATGGACCGGGACGCCCTCAATGCATGCGCGGCGGCTCTGGTCGGCACCCACGACTTCACCGCCTTCACCCCCACTCAGACCGACCACGTCCGCTTCAAGCGCAACCTCCTCGCCGCTTCCTGGATCGCCGAAGGGGACATCCTCAGCTTCCGCGTGACAGCCGACGCCTTCATGCGCAACATGGTCCGAGTCCTAGTCGGAACCCAGCTGGAGATAGCCGCCGGCCGCCGAACCGTCCCCAACTTCGAAGCCCTCCTCAAAGGCGCCCAGCGTAGCGAGGCAGGCGATACAGCCCCACCTCACGGCCTCTACCTGGAATCCGTCAGCTATGACGGACGTGCCGTCACTTAGAGGACCGTATAGGTACATAAGTAGCGGCACGTCCCCGGGTCGCGGCAGGGCCGGGTAGCCCAAGCGGCTTGAGGGGGAGGGGCGGGTGCCCCTCGAACTGGCGGATACTCAAATTGCCGGTCTCATTAGACCGGCAATTGTCAGGGCGAGGGGCACCCGCCCCTTCCCACCTACACCAACTCGAGGTAGACCATCTCGGTCGAGTCCGACTTGCGCGGGCCCAACTTGACGATCCGGGTGTAGCCACCGGGCCGCTCGGTGTAGCGCGGGGCAACCTCCTCGAACAGCTTGTGCACGATGAACTTGTCGTTGTGCAGCGTCGAGAGGGCCTGGCGGCGGGCGTGCAGGTCGCCGCGCTTGGCAAGCGTGATCAGCTGCTCGACCTCGGGCTTGACCGCCTTGGCCTTCGCCTGCGAGGTCTTGATCCGCTCGTGCTCGATCAGCTGCTTTGAGAGGTTGGAGAGCAGGGCCTCGCGGTGCGATGCGTCACGACTCAGCTTGTTGCGCTTCTTGCGGTGACGCATCGCTCTGCCGGCCTCTTCCTCAGTCTCCCTGCAGGTCGAGGCCGCGCGAATGCAGGGTCTCGATCACTTCCTCGATCGACTTCTGGCCGAAGTTGGGGATCGCGTTGAGCTCGGAGCGGGTCTTGCGCACCAGGTCGCCGACGGTCTGGACTCCCGCCCGCTTCAGGCAGTTGTAGGAGCGCACGCCTAGCTCGAGCTCCTCGATCAGGATCTCGTCGAGGCCGTTGCTGCTCGCGGCGCCGTCCACCACCGGGGTGCCCGGCAGCAGATCCGCGCTGTGAGGCTGAGCCGGCTCGCGCGCGGTCAGCTCCTCGACCCGGTCGGCGTCGGTGAAGATCGCCAGGCTCTTGATCAGGATCTCGGAGGCCTCGCGCAGCGCTGCCCCGGGCTCGATCGAGCCGTCGGTTTCGAGGTCGAGGGTCAGTTTGTCGAAGTCGGTGCGCTGCCCGACGCGGGCGGCGGCCACCGAGTAGGAGGCACGGCGGATCGGCGAGAAGATCGAGTCGATCGGGATAACGCCGATCGGCTGCTCCTCGCTCTTGTTCTCGTCGGCGGGCGAGTAGCCGCGGCCGCGGCCGATCGTCAGGTAGATCTCGAGCTTAGTTTTCTTCTCGAGCGTCGCGATCGGGGCATCGGGGTTGAGGATCTCGACGCCCGAGGGCAGGTCGATGTCCTTCGCCTTCACCTCGCCCGGGCCGGTGGCGACCAGCGGCGCCTCGACCTCGTCGGCGTCGGTGTGCATGCGGACGACGAGGTCCTTGAGGTTGAGGATGATGTCGGTGACGTCCTCCTTGACGCCCGGCACCGTGGAGAACTCGTGCGCGACGCCCTCGATGCGGACGCTGGTGACCGCGGCGCCGCCCAGGGAGGAGAGCAGCACGCGGCGCAGGCTGTTGCCGAATGTGTAGCCGAAGCCCTTGTCGAGCGGCTCGATCGTGAACGTGCCGCGCCGGTCGTCGGCTTTGTCGGAGGTGATGCGAGGGACCTGAAAGTCAGTGGTCATGTGTTCCTTGCCTATGCGTGTTCAGAAACTGGTCCGATTACTTGGAGTACAGCTCGACGATCAGCTGCTCCTGCACCGGGGCCGAGATCTCCGCGCGCTCTGGGTAGCGCAGGACCTTGGCGGTGAGCGAATCGTGGTCGGCCTGCAGCCAGGCCGGCACGGTGGAGACGAGCTCCGTGGCCTTGCGAATCGTGTCGTTGGCGGCCGAGTTGGACTTGATCGAGATCACGTCTTCGGGGCGCACCTGGTAGGAGGGGATGTCGACCCGGCGGCCGTTGATCAACCAGTGGCCGTGACGAATCAGCTGGCGGGCCTGGCGGCGCGAGGCGGCGAAGCCCAGCCGCACGAGGACGTTGTCGAAGCGCGACTCGAGCAAACGCAGCAGGTTCTCGCCGGTGACGCCGTCCTGGCGCGAGGCCTTCTCGTAGTAGGCGCGGAACTGTTTCTCCAGCACCTGGTAGTAGCGGCGCGTCTTCTGCTTCTCGCGCAGCTGGACGCGGTACTCCGACTGGCGCATGCGCCCACGACCGTGCTCGCCGGGTGGGTAGGAACGGCGCTCGACGCCGCACTTGTCGGTGAAGCAGCGCTCGCCCTTGAGGAAGAGCTTCTGGCCCTCGCGACGGCATTGCTTGCACTGCGGGGCGGTGTCCCTGGCCATTAGACCCTCCTCCGCTTCTTCGGACGGCAGCCGTTGTGCGCCTGCGGGGAAACGTCCTTGACGGTGGTCACGTCGAGCCCCGCCGCCTGCAGCGAGCGGATCGCAGTCTCGCGCCCCGAGCCGGCGCCCTTGGCGAAGACCTCGACCTTCTCGAGGCCGTGCTCCATGCCTTTCTTGGCGGCCGCATCGGCGGTCACCTGGGCGGCGAAGGGGGTCGACTTGCGCGATCCTTTGAAGCCCGCCGAGCCGGCTGACTCCCAGGCGATCACGTTGCCCTCGGTGTCGGTCAGGGTGACGATCGTGTTGTTGAAGGAAGTCTTGATGTGCGCCTGCCCGTAGGTGACGTTCTTCTTGACGCGCCGACGGGAGCGCCCTTTGGCGGGTTTTTTCGCTGCTGCCATCTTCGCTCTCCTACTTGGGGCCCGGGGCCTTCTTCTTGCCGGCAATGCTCATCCGGCGGGGGCCCTTGCGACCGCGGGCGTTGGTCTTCGTCCGCTGGCCGCGAACCGGCAGGCCGCGCCGGTGGCGCAGGCCGCGGTAGGAGCCGATCTCCATCAGCCGTTTGACGTCCTGGGAGCGCTCGCGGCGCAGGTCGCCCTCCACCTCGCGCTGATCGACGGCGTCGCGCAGGCGGATCACCTCGTCCTCGGTCAGGTCCTTGACCAGCGTGTTCGGGTCGACCTTGGCCTCCTCGAGCACCTTCTGCGCGGTCGAGCGGCCGATGCCGAAGATGTAGGTGAGCCCGATTTCGGCACGCTTGCCGACCGGCAGGTTGACGCCTGAGATCCGTGCCATGCCTAGCCCTGCCGCTGCTTGTGTCGCGGGTTCTGGCAGATCACCAGGACGGCGCCGTTGCGGCGGATGATCTTGCACTTTTCGCACATCGGCTTTACAGAAGCTCTGACCTTCATCGCTCCGGTCTTCATATCGACAACAGGACTCCCGCAAACCCCAGGAATCGGGCAAGCAGGCGCAAACACCCGGCCTCTGGCCGGACCGGAAAGATAGCAGGGCAACTGCTTCGAGCACAGCAAGGGGAGCGGGGCGCCCCCTCCCAAAACACTCGAGCGCGGCTCCTGCCGCGCGTTTTGGGAGGGGCGCCCCGCTCCCCTACCCGTTTTCGTGCCAGGGCGTGAGAACCCGCGGTCCGTCCGCGGTCACGGCCACGGTGAACTCGAAGTGGGCGGCGAGGGAGCCGTCGTCGGAGTAGACGGCCCAGCCGTCGTCGCCCATGCGGACCAGGGGGCCGCCGGCGTTGACCATCGGCTCGATCGCGAGGACGGTGCCCTCCTCGAGCAGGGGGCCCTTGCCGGGGGTGCCGAAGTTGGGGAGCTGCGGGTCTTCGTGCATTTCGCGGCCGATGCCGTGCCCGACCAGGGTGCGGATGATCGAGAGGCCCTCGATCTCCACCGTGCGCTGGATCGCCGCGGAGACGTCGCCGAGCCGGTTGCCGGGCCGCATCTGCTCGACCCCCGCGAACAGGGCGCTCCTTGTCACGTCGAGAAGCTTGCGGGCATCCGGCTCGATCGGGCCGATCGGGATCGTGATCGCCGCGTCGGCGACCCAGCCGTCCTTGACCACGCCGACGTCCACGGAGAGCACGTCGCCCCGCTTCAGCTCGTAGTGGCCGGGGATGCCGTGCACGACCATCGAGTTCGGTGAGGCGCAGATCGAGGCCGGAAAGCCGCGGTAGCCCTTGAAAGCCGGCTCGGCGTCCTGTGAGCGGATCAGTTTCTCGGCGGCGAGGTCGAGCTCTTTGGTCGTCACCCCGGGCCGCGCCTTCGCCTCGAGCATGTGCAGGGTGCGAACCAGGATCGCGCCGGCGGCGGCCATCTGCTCGAGCTGCTCGGGGGTCTTCCTGACGATCATGCGATACACGCTAGTGCCCTGCGGGCGCAGCCGGAATGGCGCTAGATCGCCTCGTCGGCTTCGAGGCGGAGGGTCGCCAGCGTGCGCCGGATGGAATCGGCGACCGCGTCCGGGGTCGCCGCCCCATCGATCCTGCGCAACAGGCTCTTGTGGTCGTAGTACTCGACCAGCGGCGCCGTCTTCTCGTGGTACTGCTCGAGCCGGTGGCGGATCACCTCCGGCTTGTCGTCGTCGCGGACGGTCAACTCGGAGCCGTCGATGTCGCAGACCCCCTCCTGCTCGGGCGGATTGAACTCGACGTGGAAGACATGGCCGTTCTCGACGCAGGTCCGCCGTCCTCCGAGGCGCCGCAGGACCTCCTCGTCGACGACGTCGATCAGCAGCACCCCGGTCAACTCTCGGCCCAACTCGCCCATCTTCTCGGCCAAGGCCTCAGCCTGCGGCTCGGTCCGTGGGAACCCATCGAGGATGAAGCCGTCGGCGGCCTCCTCCGAATCGATCCGCTCCCCGATCATCCCGACGATCACCTCGTCCGGCACCAGGTCGCCCCGGTCCATGTACTCCTTAGCCGACGTCCCGAGGTCGGTCCCCTCGCGCACCGCCGCCCGCAGGATGTCCCCGGTGGCCCAGTAAGGCAGCTCCAGCTCATCCCGCAGCCGCTCCCCCTGGGTGCCCTTGCCGGACCCGGGTGGACCCAAAAGTACGAGATTCAACTCAGTCATGGCCGTGCCAATTATGAAATGGGATTGAGAGTCCGAAAATCAAGCAGATCGGGGGATGCAGGGAGGGCGACGAGGGGAGCGCACCTCAGTGCGTGACCCGAGGAGCCCGACCGAAGACCCCGATATGCACCGATTTGCAGGGCTCTCAACCTATTTCAGGAAGCCCTCGTAGTTGCGCATCATCAGCTGGGCCTCAAGCTGCTTCACCGTTTCCAGGGCGACGCCGATCACGATCAGGATCGAGGTGCCGCCGAAGTAGAAGTTGGCCGACGTCTGGCTGATCAGGATCGTCGGCAGGGCGGCCACGGCTCCCAGGTAGAGAGCGCCGGGGAAGGTGAGACGGGAGAGGATGCGATCGAGGTACTCGGCGGTCGGCCGGCCGGGACGCACGCCGGGAATGAAGCCGCCGTACTTCTTCAGGTTGTCGGCCTGATCCACCGGATTGAAGGTGACCGCCGTGTAGAAGTAGGTGAAGATCACGATGAAGAAGACCTCGCCGGCCACGTAGGCCCAGCTGCTGGGGCTGAAGAAAGCGGCGAAATCGAGCGCGGCCGGCGTGTTGAGCAGCTGGCCGATCGTCGCCGGGAAGGCCATGATCGAGGCGGCGAAGATCACCGGGATGACGCCCGCCATGTTGACCCGCAGGGGCAGGTAGGTCGAGCCGCCCGAGGTCATTTTGCGACCGACGACCCGTTTCGCGTACTGCACCGGGATGCGCCGCTGACCCTCCTGGACGAAGACGATCGCGACGATCACGGCGAGCGCGATGAAGGGCATCATCACGACGAAGACCTGGTCGGGATTGTTCCACCACGATTCGAGCCCGTTGGGCAGCCCGGAGACGATCGAAGCGAAGATCATCAGCGAGATCCCGTTGCCGATCCCGCGCTGGGTGATCAGCTCGCCGAACCACATCAGCAGCGTGCAGCCCGCCGTCAGCGAGATCACGATCAGCAGCACCTTGGCGCCGCTGAGGGTGCCGAGGAAGTTGTTCCCGGTGGACGAGCCGAAGGATTTGAAGAGGAAGACGTAGCCGAAGGACTGGGCGAAGGCCAGGCCGACGGTCAGATAGCGCGTGTACTGGGTGATCTTCTGCTGGCCGACTTCGCCTTCTTTCTGCAGCTTCTCCAGCGAGGGAACGACGACCGTGAGCAGCTGCAGGATGATCGAGGCTGTGATGTAGGGCATGATCCCCAGCGCGAAGAGCGAGAGGCGCGAGAGGCTGCCGCCGGAGAAGGTGTTGAGGAAGTTGAGGATGCCGCCGCCGGCGAAGTTTTCCTGCAGTTCCTTGACCGCGTTGATGTCCACGCCGGGCGCCGGGATGTAGGCACCGAGCCGGTACAGCAGGAGCATCGCCGCGGTGAAGGCAAGCTTCTTGCGAATGTCGGCGACGCTGAATGCGTTCGCAATAGTCCGGAGCATTACGGCTCCAGAGTGTGGCAGGAACCGCCCGCCGCTTCTATCCGCTCCTTGGCGGCGGCGCTGAAGGCGTGCGCCTTGACGGTCAGCTTCTTGCTGATCTCGCCACGGGCGAGGATCTTCACCGGGTCCGAGCGCTTCGCCAGGCCCTTCTCCTTGAGCGCCTCCGGGGTCACCTCGGCGCCGTCGTCGAAGCGCTCCTGCAGGTCGGCGAGGTTGACCGGCTGCGACTTCGTCCTGAAGTTCTCAAACGGCATCGACTGCTTTTTGTGCGGCCCACGAAGCTTCCGCATCCGCATATGAATCGGGTTCTGCCCGCCCTCGTAGTTGGCCTTCCGTTTCGACCCGGACCGCGACCCAGCACCCTTGTGCCCCCGCCCAGAGGTCTTCCCGAGGCCAGAGCCCTCACCCCGCCCGATCCGCTTCCGCGCCTTGCGCGAGCTCGGCTTAGGCCGAAGGTTGTGAAGCCCAATCTCCTCGGAGCGCTCCTGCTTCTCAGCCATCAGGAGCTCACCTCGACCAGATGCGAGACCACACGAAGCTGCCCCTGCAACTGGGGACTCTCTTTCCGCTCCACAGCCTTCCCGATCCGCCCAAGCCCCAGCGCCCTCAAGGTCGCTTTCTGGCTCGGGTTAGCTCCGTTGACGCTACGAACCTGCTTGATCCGCATCGGGCTTCACCTCCTCGGCCGGAACCTCAGAAGCTTTCTCCTCAGACGATGGCGCCTCCGACTCGGCCGGAGCATCAACCTCAGCGGCCGGAGCCTCGTCTTCTTTGGCTGCATCCGACCCTCCGGCGGGTGGCGGCGTAGGGGGGACCTCCCCTGAGGAAGCTTTAGCTACCGGAAGGGGAGGTGGGTCCCCTGCGCCGACAGGACCCGCCGGCGACGGCTCGTCCGAACCCTCGCCAGGAAGCACCTCGACCGCCCCATTGCTCTTCTCGACGCCAAGCACCTGCGCCACCGTGAGACCACGCAGCTCCGCGACCTCCTCAGGCCTGCGCAACCGGATCAACCCGTCCATCGTCGCCTTCACGAGGTTGATCGGGTTCTGCGTGCCGATGCTCTTGGTGAGCACGTCCTTGACGCCCCCCAGCTCGAGCACCGCCCGCACCCCGCCGCCGGCGATCACGCCGGTACCGGGGCTGGCCGGGCGCAGGACGACGTGGCCGGCGCCGTAGCGGCCGATGATCTTGTGGGTGATCGTCTGGCCATATTTGGGGATGCGGATCATGTTCTTGCGGGCGTTCTCGACGCCCTTTTGGATCGCCAGCGGCACCTCGCGGGCCTTGCCGTAGCCGATCCCGACGACGCCCTCTTCGTCTCCGACGGCGACCAGGGCGGTGAAGGAGAAGCGCCGGCCGCCCTTGACCACCTTGGCGACGCGGTTGATCTCGATCACGCGCTCCTGCAGGTCGAGCCCGCGCGGGCTGACCGTCTCGACGTTGCTTGCTTCCATTCCCTTCATGAGCAGCGGTCCAAGGTAGCGAAAGGCGCTAGAAGACCAGTCCCCCCTCTCGCGCTCCTTCGGCCAGAGCCTTGACCCGGCCGTGGTAGCGGTAGCCGCCGCGATCGAAGACGCAGGTCTCGACGCCGGCCGCCTTGGCCCGCTCCGCGAGCAGCTCTCCCGCCCGCTTGGCCTGCTCGGACGCGGAAAGCTTGCGCAGCTCGGGCTCGATCCAGTTGACCGCGGCCACGGTGTGCCCCTTGCGATCGTCGATCAGCTGGGCGAAGACGCCGCGATTCGATCGGTAGACGGAGAGCCGCGGCCGCTCCGCCGTGCCAGTGACTCGCGCCCGCACGCGACGGCGGCGGCGCAGGCGGTGCTGGCGCTTGGTGACGACGGCCATTACGCCCTCTTCCCGACCTTGCGCGCGACGTGCTCGCCGCGGTAGCGGATCCCCTTGCCCTTGTAGGGCTCGGGCGGGCGGCGCTTGCGGATGTCGGCGGCGACCTGACCGACCAGCTGCTTGTCGATGCCGCGCACGATTATCTCGGTCGGCTGCGGCACCTCGAACTCGATGCCCTCGGGCGCCTCGACCGCAACCGGGTGGGAGTAGCCGAGCGCCAGCTCGAGGTTCCTGCCCTTGAGCTGGGCGCGGTAGCCGACGCCCTGGATCTCGAGCCGCTTCTCGAATCCGTCGGTGACCCCCTCGACCATGTTGGCGATCAGGCTGCGGGTGAGGCCGTGCAGGGCGCGGTGCTCGCCGCGGTCGGTGGGACGGGCGATGGTCAGCACGCCGTCGGACTGCTCGACCTTCATCTCGGTCGAGAGCGTCTGGGTGAGCTCGCCTTTGGGGCCCTTGACGGCAACGCGACCGGGAGCGATCTCAACGTCGACGGCGTCGGGCAGGGCGATGGGCTTTCTTCCGATGCGGCTCATCTCAGCTCACCACACGTAGGCGACGACCTCGCCGCCAACGCCCTTCTGCTTCGCTTCGTGGCCGGTCATCACGCCGACCGAGGTGCTGACGATCGCGGTCCCGGTGCCGCCGTAGACGCGCGGCACTTCGGTGTGGTCGACGTAGCGGCGGCGGCCAGGGCGCGAGACGCGCTCCAGCCCGGCGATCACCGGGCGGCGGTCGTCCGTGTACTTGAGGCGGATGCGAATCGCCTCGCCGACGGTCGCCGACTGCTTGGCGAAGTCGAGGATGTAGCCCTGCTCCTTGAGGATTCGCGACATCTCCAGCTTCAGCCGCGAGGCGGGGATATCCACCTCGTCGTGGCCGGAGCCGAGCGCGTTGCGAATCCGGGTCAGGTAGTCGGCAATCGGGTCGGTGAGCATCGTCTTCTGTCTTTGGGTCGTGTCTCGGTTACCAGCTGGACTTGGTCATGCCGGGGATGTACCCCTCGTGAGCCGCCTCGCGCAGGCAGATCCTGCAGAGGCCGAACTTGCGGTAGTAGGCCCGCGGCCGGCCACAGCGGCGACAGCGGTTGTACTCGCGTGACTTGAACTTGGCCTTGCGGCCCTGCTTCACCTTCAGCGAAGTCTTAGCCATTCTCCTGATTCTCCTCGCCGGACGCGCTCTCGTCCTGCTCGTCGGTCTCGCCCTCGGCTTCGGGCCTCTCGTAGGCCTCGGGGTTCTCCTCCTTGAGCTGCTCCAGGGCAGCCTGCTCGGCCTCGGCTCGCTGGCGGGCCTCCTCCTTGCGCTTCTCCTCCTCGGCCGCTTCCTGAGCCTCGACATCGGCGTCGGGCTTTCCGGGCCGGCCCTCCTTGGCGAAGGGCATCCCCAGCCCGAGGAGCAGCTCGAATGCCTCCTCGTCGGTCCCGGCGCTGGTCGTGATCGTCACGTCCAGGCCGCGCACCTCGTCGATCGAGTCGTAGTCGATTTCGGGGAAGATCAGCTGCTCCTTGACGCCCATCGAGTAGTTGCCGCGGCCGTCGAAGGAGCGCGGGTTGAGGCCGCGGAAGTCGCGGATGCGCGGCACCGCGATCGAGCAGAGCCGGTCGAGGAACTCCCACATCCGAGCCCGGCGCAGGGTCACCGAGAGACCGACGGGCATGCCCTCGCGAACCTTGAAGGAAGCGATCGACTTGCGCGCGCGGCGCAGATTCGGCTGCTGGCCGGCGATCGTCGCCAGCTGCGACTGCGCCGCTTCGAGCATTTTCGCGTTCTGCTTCGCCTCACCGAGACCCATGTTGAGCGTGATCTTCTCGAGCCGCGGCACCTGCATCGGCGTCGTGTAGCCGAACTTGGCGGTCAGGGCCGGGGCGACGTCCTGCTCGTAGCGCTCGCGCAGGCGCGGCGGCGGCGCTGCCTGGGACTGCACGGTCGCCGCCTCCACTAGAACGCACCCCCGCTGCGCTTCGCGTAGCGCTCGCGCTTGCCGCCCTTGTCGCGGCGCACGCCGACACGGGTGGGTTTGTTGTCTTTGGGGTCGAGCAGCATCACGTTGGAGACGTGGATCGGCCCCTCCTTCTCGACGATGCCCCCCGCCTGCGGGTTTTTCAGGTCGGTTTCGGAGCGCGGCCGTTCGTGGCGCTTGATCATGTTGAGGTGCTCGACGAAGACGCGGCCCTTCTTCGGCTCGGTGCGCAGCACGCGGCCGGCCTTGCCGGCGTCCTTGCCGGCCATCACCATCACCTGGTCGTCTTTGCGAATCCGCATCGCCTTGCCCATCAGAGCACCTCCGGCGCAAGCGAGATGATTTTCATGAAGTTGCGATCGCGCAGCTCGCGGGCGACCGGTCCGAAGATGCGGGTGCCGCGGGGGTTGTTGCTGGCCGGGTCGATCAGCACGGCCGCGTTTTCGTCGAAGGAGATGTAGGTGCCGTCGGGCCGGCCGAGCTGCTTCTTGGTGCGCACGACGACCGCCTGGACGACCTCGCCCTTGCGCACGCCGCCCTGCGGGCTGGCCTGTTTCACCGTCGCCGTGATCACGTCGCCGACGCCGGCGTAGCGGCGGTGCGACCCGCCCTTGACGCGGATGCAGAGGATCTCGCGGGCGCCGGAGTTGTCGGCGACCTTCAGTCTCGACTCCTGCTGAATCACTTCGCTCTCTCCACCACCTCGACCAGGCGCCAGCGCTTGGTCTTCGAGAGCGGCCTGGTCTCGACGATGCGCACGGTGTCGCCCTCGCCGGCCTCGTTGCGCTCGTCGTGAGCGTGCAGGGTGCGCGAGCGGCGCACGACCTTCTCGTAGGTCGGGTGGCGCCGCGCGATGTCGATCCGCACGGTGATCGATTTCTCCGCCTTGCTGGAGACCACGATCCCCTGCCGCACCTTCGCAGCAACCGACTCCCGCTCGGCCGGCGGCGTCCCGGTGCCGGCGGTCTTGTCCTGCTTCGCCGCACCCCGTTCCTTGCGCCGCGACTCGGCCTTGCGCTTGCGCCCCTCAGCCCGCTTCGAAGCCCTCTCCTCAGGCGTAAGCGCCGGACCGGCCTTATGCGGCTCGCGCGAGCGCCGCAAGCGACGGCGCTCCTTCCACGGAAGCTCGTCCTCAGGGTTCGGCTCGGCCGGCGCAGCGTCTTCAGCCGCAGGCGCCTCGTCCTGGGGCGTCTCCTCGACCCCCTGATCCTGGGGCGTCTCGTCGACCGTCTCGTCTTTTTTCGTCTCGTCGTCCGTCATCGTTTCAGCTCTTTCTCGACGTCAATTCC
Organism: uncultured Solirubrobacterales bacterium; assembly: GCA_963728365.1. Classification (GTDB taxonomy): domain Bacteria; phylum Actinomycetota; class Thermoleophilia; order Solirubrobacterales; family 70-9; genus VRUE01. Next base: position 24,729 of record CAVSJI010000003.1, on the reverse strand, counting down.
CCGCTCGCGGGCCACGGTCAGCAGCCTGGCCACGTCCCGCTTGGCCTGGCCGATGCGGGCGCTGTTCTCCAGCTCGCCGGTTGCCTGGCGAAAGCGCAGGTTGAACTTCTCTTCCTTGGCTTCGATCAGCTTGGCGATCAGCTCGTCGTCTTTCAGATCATGCGCTTCGGCGGCCTTCACTGCGACTCGACCCCCTCGCGCCTCACGAACTTGGTCCTCACCGGAAGCTTGTGCCCGGCCAGGCGCAGCGCCTCGCGGGCGAGGTCCTCGGGCACGCCGGCCAGCTCGAACATCACCTTGCCCGGCTTGATCACCGCGACCCAGCCCTCGGGGTTGCCCTTGCCGGAGCCCATCCGGGTCTCGGCCGGCTTCTTCGTGTAGGGCTTGTCGGGGAAGACGTTGATCCAGACCTTGCCGCCACGTTTGATCTTGCGGGTCATCGCCACGCGAGCGGCCTCGATCTGGCGGTTGGTGATCCAACCGCGATCGACCGACTTAAGCCCGTACTCGCCGAAGGCGACGGTGCTGCCGCCCTTGGTGTTGCCGCGCATCCGGCCGCGGAACTGCTTGCGGTGCTTGACCCGCTTCGGCATCAGCATGGCTACCTGCCACCCCGGCGCTGACCGCCGCGGCCGCCGCCCGGGCCGCCGCGTCCGCCACCGGGACGCCCGCCCCGGTCGCCCCCGCGACCGCCCCTGCCGCGATCTCCGCCGCGGCCGCCGCTCGGCGGAGCGGCGTCCTCGTCGGTCAGCTGGTCGGAGCGGAAGCCCTCAGGCATCACTTCGCCCTTGTTGATCCAGCACTTGACGCCGATCCGGCCGGTCGTCGTGCGCGCCTCGAAAAAGCCGTAGTCGATGTTGGCGCGCAGCGTGTGCAGCGGCACCCGGCCGTCGGAATAGCCTTCGGTGCGTGCCATCTCCGCGCCGCCGAGACGGCCCGAGACCTGGACCTTGACCCCCTTGGCGCCGGAGCGCATCGCCGAGGTGAGGGCGCGTTTCATCGCCCGCCGGAAGGCGACCCGGTTCTGCAGCTGCTCGGCGATCGACTGGGCGACCAGCTTGGCATCGAGCTCGGGGCGCTTCACCTCGCGAATGTTGACCTTCACGGGTTTACCGGTCAGCTTGTGCAGCTCCTTGCGCAGGGCGTCGACTTCGGAGCCCGACTTGCCGATCACGATGCCCGGCCGCGCGGTGTGGATGTCCACCGCAATCTCGCCGTGGCGCTCGATCGTGATGTTCGAGAGCCCGGCGTGGGAGAGCTTGTTTTCGATGTGCTCGCGGATCTTCAGATCCTCGTTGAGGATGTCGGAGAAGTCTTTCTCGTCGAACCAGTTGGACTTCCAGTCCTGGATGTAGCCGACGCGGAAGCCGCCCGGGTGGATCTTCTGGCCCATCGCTACTCCTCTTCCTCGTCAGGGCTCAGGGCAACGGCGATGTGGCTGGTGCGCTTGTTGATCCGCGAGGCGCGGCCCAGCGCTCGCGGCCGGAAGCGGCGCAGGGTGGGGCCTTCGTCGACGGTGATCTCGGCGATCCGCATCTCGTCTGCAACCAGGTCGTGGTTGTTCTCGGCGTTGGCGGCGGCCGACTCGATCAGCTTGCGGATGTCCTCGGCGGCGCCGCGCGGCGAGAACTCGAGCAGCGAGCGAGCCTGCTCGATGTGCATGCCGCGCACCTGGTTGGCGATCAGGCGCGCCTTGCGCGGCGCGACCCGCACGTAGCGAGAGCTGGCGCGGACGACGATCTGTCCCGTGGCCACGCTACTCCCCCTTCCCGGTGCCGGAGTGCGAGCGGAAGGTGCGGGTCGGCGCGAACTCGCCGAGCTTGTGGCCGACCATCGACTCGGAGATGAAGACCGGCACGTGCTTGCGCCCGTCGTGGACGGCGATCGTGTGGCCGACCATGTCGGGGAAGATCGTCGAGCTGCGCGACCAGGTCTTCAGCATCTGCTTCTGACCCGAGTCGTTCATCGCGGTGACGCGCTTGATCAGCGCCTCCTCCACCCAGGGGCCCTTTTTCGTCGAGCGTCCCATCTACCTCTTCTTCTTTCCGCGACGCCTGCCGCGCACGATGTAGCGGTCGGATTGCTTGCCCTTCTTGCGGGTCCGGTAGCCGAGCGTCGGCTTGCCCCAGGGCGTCACCGGGTGGCCGCCGGGCGTGTGGTGCGCCTCGCCGCCGCCGTGCGGGTGGTCGACCGGATTCATCGCCACGCCGCGGGTCTGCGGACGCTTGCCCTTGTGGCGGTTGCGACCCGCCTTGCCGACCTTGAGGTTCTGGTGCTCGGCGTTGGAGAGGACGCCGACCGTGGCACGGCACTCGGCGCGCACCATGCGCATCTCCGAGGAGGGCAGACGCAGGGTGACCATCTCGCCCTCCTTGGCGACCAGCTGGATCGAGGTGCCGGCCGAGCGGCCCAGCTTGCCACCCTGGCCGGCGGTCAGCTCGACGTTGTGGACGATCGTGCCGGTAGGCATCTCGCCGAGGGCGAGGGCGTTGCCCGGTTTGATGTCCGCGCCCGGACCCGACTGCACGATGTCGCCGACCGCGGTCTGGACCGGGGCGAGGATGTAGCTCTTGGCGCCGTCGGCATAGTGCAGGAGGGCGATGTAGCAGCTGCGGTTGGGGTCGTACTCGATGCTCGCCACCTTGGCGGGCACGCCGTCCTTGAGCCGCTTGAAGTCGATCTGGCGGTAGCGCCGCTTGGCGCCGCCGCCGCGGTGGCGGGCGGTGACCCGGCCGTTGGCGTTGCGCCCGCCGGACTTGCGCAGCCCCTCGGTCAGCTTGCGTTCCGGGCTGGAAGCTGTCAGCTGCTCGCGCAGCGGATAGGTGGCGAAGCGGCGCCCGGGGCTGGTCGGTTTCGTTTTGCGGTTCGGCATCTCGGTCTCTCCTACGCGGTCTCGGCGCCTTCGAAGAGCTCGATCCTGTCGCCCGGGGCGAGCTGCACGATCGCCTTCTTCCAGGCGCGCGAGCGACCCTGGTGCAGGCCGCGGCGCTTCGGCTTCGAGCGCACCTTGGAGGTGCGGACCTCGGCGACCTTGACGTCGAAGATCTCCTCGATCGCGCGGGCGATCTGGGTCTTGTGGGCGCGATCGTCGACGCGGAAGGTGTACTTGCCCTCGCCGATCAGCGCGTAGCTCTTCTCGGAGACGACCGGCCGGATGATCACCGTGCGCGCGTCCATCAGGCCAGCCTCTCCTGCAGCTTCGCCAGCGCGGCCTCGGAGACGACCAGCGAGGCGGCGCCGATCACGTCGGCGACGCCCAGGGCGCTCACCTCGGCGACCTCGACCCGCTCGATGTTGCGGAAGCTCTTCGCGGCGCCGATCTCCTCCGGCGCGAGGACGACGACGGTCGAGCGGCGGGCGCCCCACTTCTCGAGCGCCTCGGCGGCAGTCTTGGTCGAGGGCGTCTCGTAGGCGCTCGCGTCCAGCAGCGCCACGCTGTCACGCTCGGCGTGAACCGAGAGGGCCGAGCGCAGCGCCTTGCGCCGCGCCTTGCGGTTGACCTTGACCGTGTAGTGACGCGGCTTGGGGCCGAAGGCGACGCCGCCGCCGTAGCGGGTCGGAGAGCTGAGCGCGCCGACCCGGGCGCGGCCGGTGCCCTTCTGGCGCCAGGCCTTGGCGCCGGTCATCGAGATCTCGCCGCGGGTCCGGGTCGAAGCCGTGCCCTGACGGCGCGAGGCGAGGTCGGCGCGGGCGGCCTCGTCGACCAGCGAGTGGTTGAAGGGCTCGGCGAAGAGCTCTTTCGGCAGGTCGGCTTTCGTGGTCTTGCCGAGCACGACTGCCTTAGCCATCGGTCCTCACCTCGACCATCGCGTTGCGCGAGCCGGGCACGGAGCCCTTGATCAGCAGCAGGTTCTTCTCGGAATCGATCTGGGCAACTTCGAGGCCGCGCTGGGTGACCCGCTTGTTGCCCATCTGCCCCGGCATCCGCATCCCCTTGAAGACGCGGGCAGGGAAAGTGCTGGCGCCGATCGAGCCCGGGGCGCGGACGTTGTGCGAGCCGTGGGTGACCGGGCCGCGGCTGAAGTTGTGGCGCTTGATCCCGCCCTGGAAGCCCTTGCCGATCGACACCCCGGAGACCTTGACCTTCTGGCCGGCCTCGAAGGAGGAGACGGTCACGTCGTCGCCGATCTTGGGGCCCTCCTCGGCGTCGAGGTCCTCGTCGCGGAACTCGACCAGATGGCGCATCGGCGGGGCGCCGGCCTTCTTCAGGTGGCCTTCCTCGCCCTTGCTCAGCTTGCCCTGCTTGACCTCGCCGAAGGCGAGCTGCACGGCGGCGTAGCCGTCGCGCTCGGACTCGCGCACGGCGGTCACCTTGCAGGGGCCGGCCTCGATCACGGTCACCGGAGTGACGGTCCCGTCCTCGCCGAAGACCTGGGTCATGCCGAGCTTCTTGCCGAGGATCGCGGCCATCGTCGCTACAACCGGATCTCGATGTCGACGCCGGCGGGCAGCGAGTCCAGGCGCTGTAGCGAGTCGACGGTTTTCGGCGAAGGCTGGAGGATGTCGATCAGGCGCTTGTGGGTTCGCATCTCGAAGTGCTCGCGCGAGTCCTTGTCCTTGAAGGGCGAGCGGATCACGCAGTAGACGTTCTTCTCGGTCGGCAGCGGCACCGGCCCCGAGACGCTGGCCCCGGTGCGCTCCGCGGTCTCGACGATCTCACGGGCAGCCCGGTCTATGGCGTCGTGGTCGTACGCCTTCAGCCTGATGCGGATTTTCTGTGCTGCTATCGCTGCCACTTCGAACTCGTCTCTCGTTCCTCTCGCACGGTCTCACCGCGCATGAAGGGCGGGGCCCCTTGAATTGGGGCGCCGCCCCGGTCGTATGTCTTTGCTGTTGTCTCGCCGCCCGCCGCGGGCAGCAAAAGGGCGGGCCAGCGGGCCCGCCCCGGCTTGAATCGCCTACTCGATGATCTCGGAGACGACCCCCGAACCAACGGTCCGGCCACCCTCGCGAATCGCGAAGCGCAGGCCCTGGTCCATGGCGATCGGCTGGATCAGCTCGATCGTCATCTCGACGTTGTCGCCCGGCATGACCATCTCGGTCCCCTCGGGGAGGTTGGCGATCCCGGTCACGTCGGTCGTGCGGAAGTAGAACTGCGGCCGGTAGCCGGAGAAGAAGGGAGTGTGACGGCCACCCTCCTCCTTCTTCAGGCAGTAGACCTCGGCCTTGAACTTGGTGTGCGGCGTGATCGAGCCGGGCTTGCAGAGCACCTGGCCACGCTCGATCTCCTCGCGCTTGGTGCCGCGCAGCAGGCAGCCGACGTTGTCGCCCGCCTGACCCTCGTCGAGGATCTTGCGGAACATCTCGACCCCGGTGACCGTCGTCTTGCTGGTCTCGGGGTGGATCCCGACGATTTCGACCTCGTCGCCGGTGTTGACGATGCCCTGCTCGATGCGGCCGGTGGCGACGGTGCCGCGGCCGGTGATCGAGAAGATGTCCTCGATCGGCATCAGGAAGGGCTTGTCGAGCTCGCGCACCGGCTCCGGGATGTAGGAGTCGAGCGCGTCGGCCAGTTCGAATATCGCCTTCTGGGCATCTTCGTCGCCCTCCAGCGCTTTCAGGGCCGAGCCCTTGATGATCGGCGTGTCGTCGCCGGGGAAGTCGTACTCGTTGAGCAGGTCCTTGACCTCCTCCTCGACCAGCTCGACCAGCTCCTCGTCATCGACCTGGTCGATCTTGTTGAGGAAGACGACCACGTGCGGGACGTTGACCTGGCGGGCGAGCAGGATGTGCTCGCGGGTCTGGGGCATCACGCCGTCGGCGGCCGAGACGACCAGGATCGCGCCGTCCATCTGGGCGGCGCCGGTGATCATGTTCTTCACGTAGTCGGCGTGACCGGGGCAGTCGACGTGGGCGTAGTGGCGGTTCTCCGTCTGGTACTCGACGTGAGAGGTCGCGATCGTGATCCCGCGCTCCTTCTCCTCGGGAGCGTTGTCGATCTCGGCGAAGCTCTTCGCCTCGGCGTCGCCCTTGGTGGCGAGCGTCGTGGTGATCGCGGCCGTCAGCGTCGTCTTGCCGTGGTCGATGTGACCGATCGTGCCGACGTTCACATGCGGCTTATCGCGCTCGAACTTCTCCTTTGACATCTCTCTCCGTTCTACCTTTCGAAGTCGTGTTCTGTCTGGGTTGGCTGATTAAGTCTGAGGGGCGCCGCCGCGCAGCGCGTCGTGTGCTGACTGCGGGCGAACTTGGGAAATATAGCTAGAAGCTACGCGCTGTCCGCTCCCGGCTCATGAGGTCGCACCGACCGGTTCCCCCGAACGGTGCTCGACGATCTCCTCGGCGATGCTGGTCGGAACCTCCTCGTAGCGCTCGAACTGCATCGTGTAGGTGGCGCGGCCCTGGGTCATCGAGCGAAGTTCGGTGGCGTAACCGAACATCTCACCGAGCGGCACGAACGCCTGGACGGCCAGCGCGTTGCCGCGCTGCTCCTGGCCCTGGACTTTGCCGCGGCGCCGCGAGAGGTCGCCGATCACGTCGCCGAGGAAGTCCTCGGGCGTGACCACCTCGACCGACATCACCGGCTCGAGCAGAACCGGGTTGGCCTTGCGAGCGGCGTCCTGGATCGCCATCGAGCCGGCGATTTTGAACGCCATCTCCGAGGAGTCGACGTCATGGAAGGAGCCGTCGACGAGTTCGACCTTGACGTCGACCATCGGGTAGCCGGCCTTGACGCCGTTCTCGAGCGCCTCTTTCATCCCCTGTTCGGCGGGGCCGATGAACTCGCCGGGAATCACGCCGCCCTTGATTTTGTTGACGAACTCGAAGCCCTCGCCCGGGGCCGGCTCGACGTTGATGACGACGTGGCCGAACTGGCCGCGGCCGCCGGTCTGGCGGACGAAGCGCGCCTCGACCTTCTTGACCTCCTTGCGGATCGTCTCGCGATAGGCGACCTGCGGCTTGCCGACGTTGGCCTCGACTTTGAACTCGCGCAGCATGCGGTCGACGATCACCTCGAGGTGGAGCTCGCCCATGCCGTGGATCAGGGTCTGACCGGTTTCCTCGTCGGATTCGATCCGGAAGGTCGGATCCTCCTCGCCGAGCCGCTGCAGGGCGTTGCCCATCTTCTCCTGGTCGGCCTTTGTTTTCGGCTCGATCGCGACCGCGATCACCGTCTCGGGGAACTCGATGCTCTCCAGGGCGATCGGCGCGTCGGGGGCGCAGAGCGTGTCGCCGGTGCCGGTTTCCTTGAGGCCGACGCCGGCGCAGATGTCGCCCGCGTAGCACTCGTCGATCTCCTCGCGGCTGTTGGCGTGCATCATCAACAGCCGGCCGATGCGCTCGGTCTTGCCGGTCTTCACGTTGAGGACCCGACCACCTTTCTCGAGCTTGCCCGAGTAGACGCGGAAGTAGGTGAGCTTGCCGACGTAGGGATCGCTCATCACCTTGAAGGCGAGGGCGCTGAAGGGGGCGTCGTCGGAGGCCTCGCGCTCGGCCTCGACGTCCTCGGCCTGTCCCTTGCCCGCCGGCACGACGCCGGTGACCGGCGGAACCTCGAGCGGCGAGGGCAGCAACTCGACGATCGCGTCGAGCAGCGGCTGCACGCCCTTGTTCTTGAAGGACGTGCCGCAGAGGACGGGAGTGACCTTGGTGTCGAGGCAGGCCCGGTGCAGCGAGGAGGCGATCCGCTCGTGGGGGATCTCCTCCTCGCCGAGATAGGCCTCCATCAGCTCGTCGTCGTAGTCGGCGCAGGCCTCGATCAGCTGGGTGCGGTATTCCTCGGCCTGGCCCTGGAGGTCGTCGGGGATCTCGATTGTCTCGTACTCGGCGCCGAGCTCGTCGGTCCAGACGAGGCCTCGCATCTCGATCAGGTCGACGACGCCTTTGAAGTTGTCCTCGGCGCCGATCGGCAGCTGGATCGGCAGCGCGTTGGCGCCGAGCCGGTCCTTCATCGTCTGCACCGAGTTGAAGAAGTCGGCGCCGGTGCGGTCCATCTTGTTGATGTAGGCGAAGCGCGGCACGCCGTACTTGTCCGCCTGGCGCCAGACCGTCTCGGACTGGGGCTCGACCCCGGCGACCGCGTCGAAGACGGCGATCGCGCCGTCGAGCACGCGCAGGCTGCGCTCGACCTCAACCGTGAAATCGACGTGGCCCGGCGTGTCGATGATGTTGATCCGGTGGTCCTTCCACTCGCAGGCCGTCGCGGCGGAGGTGATCGTGATCCCGCGCTCCTGCTCCTGTTCCATCCAGTCCATCACCGCGGCGCCCTCGTGGACCTCGCCCATCTTGTGGGTGCGGCCGGTGTAGTAGAGGATGCGCTCGGTGGTCGTCGTCTTGCCGGCGTCGATGTGCGCCATGATCCCGATGTTGCGCGTCTTATCCAGGGGGAATGTGCGTGCCATGGTTCCTAAGGTAAGGGTTTGGTTGTGAAACGGGGACGGAACAAACGCAAACGATCTGGCGCGAGCCGCGATCGGCGCATGAAAAAGGCCCTCGCGGGCCCGGCGAAGCGAACTTCCAAGCGAACTTCGAAAAGACTGCCTGAGCGACGCGCGATGATAGCAGCGGCGCGGCGGCGCATCGGCGCGGCGACGGCATTGGCCGCCCGCGCCACTCGTACGGCCGACAACTGGGCGCTCGCCAGAGTCGAAAAGCTGCGGCCGCGGATCGAGCGGGCCGGGCGCAGGGCGCGCGTCGCGGCGCTGGGCGCGGCCAAGGCGACCGGGCGACGGCTGCGGCCGGTCGGCGTGGTCGTGCTGCGCGGCCTCTCACGCGGGGAACGGCTGCTGCTGCGCGGCAGCGCCGCAACAACGAGGGCGGCGACCCGGGCCAGCGCTGCGCTGACGCCGCGGCGGGCGATCTGCGCGGCGGTGCTCGCTGCCGCCGCCTGCCTTATCGCCGCCCAGTTCGTCACCTATCGCAGCGTCGAGATCGGGCAACCGGGCTACGCCGGCCTGGACGCGGCGGCTCCGCCGACGGCCGGCGCCCGCACGCCGTTCGACGCGCACTCCTTCGCATTGATCCCGATCGCGTTGCTGGCGGCGGCCGCCGCGCTGGCCGCGCTGCGCCCGGCGCGGCGAGGGTTGGGGCGGGTGACGATCGCCCTCGGGCTGCTCAGCATCGCCGTGATCCTGCTCGTCGACCTGCCCGCCGGGCTCGACGAGGGACCGCTCGCCTCGCGTTTCTCGGGCGCGGCGGCGGTGCTCGAAGAGCGGCTTCTACGCGCAGCTCGCGGCAGCGGCGGGGCTGGTCATTGGCGGACTGCTCTACTATGCGCGGCCGTGCCGAATACGAATCAACTTGTCAGGAAGGGTCGCAAGCGCCCGAAGAAGAAGACGGCGACGCCGGGGCTCAAGTCCTCGCAGGGTCGCAAGAAGGCGGTTGCCGCGCCGCAGCGGCGAGGCGTCTGCACCCGCGTCGCAACCGTGACGCCGAAGAAGCCGAATTCAGCCCTGCGCAAGATCGCCCGTGTGCGGCTCACCAACGGGATGGAGGTCACGACCTACATCCCCGGCGAGGGCCACAACCTGCAGGAGCACTCCGTGGTCCTGGTCAGGGGTGGTCGCGTCAAGGACCTGCCGGGCGTCCGCTACAAGGTCGTGCGCGGCACGCTCGACGCAGCCGGCGTCTCGGACCGCAAGCAGGCCCGTTCGCGCTACGGCGTCAAGGCCTCCTAACCATGCCGCGCCGCTCCGCCGCACAGATCCGTCCCGTCGAGCCCGACGCGCGCTTCCGCAACCGGCTCGTCCAGCAGCTGATCAACAAGGTGATGCGCGACGGCAAGAAGCAGGTCGCCGAGCGGATCGTCTACGACGCCCTGGCGCTCGTCGGCGAGCGCTCCGGCGAGGACTCCGTCGAGACTCTCGAGGCGGCGATCAAGGCGCTGACCCCAGTGCTCGAGGTGCGCTCCCGCCGCGTCGGTGGCGCCACCTACCAGGTGCCGGTCGAGGTCCCCGCGCGGCGCGCCCGCACCCTGGCGATCCGCTGGCTGGTCGACTACGCCCGCAACCGGCGCGAGTACTCGATGGCCGAGCGGCTTGCGGGCGAGATCCTCGACGCGACCCAGCAGCAGGGATCGGCCTGGAAGCGCAAGGACGATATTTACCGCATGGCGCAGGCTAACAAGGCGTTTGCGCACTATCGCTGGTAGTTGAGGGGCGTGGGGAACCCCTCGTCCTGACAATTGGCGGTCTAATTAGACCGCCAATTTGAGTATCCGCCAGTTCGAGGGGTTCCCCACGCCCCTTCACCAGCCGCGTAGGTTGCACGCATGAGCAGGCCGATCCTCGCGATTGACATCGATGGCGTTATCAGTCTCTTCGGGGCCGAGGAGGCGCCGGATCGGGCTTTTACAAAGCTTGAGTTGGTGGACGGGGTGCCGCATTTGATCTCGTTGCCGTGTGGGGACCGGCTGCGCAGGCTGAGCGAGATGTTCGAGCTGGTTTGGGCGAGCGGCTGGGAGGACAAAGCGAATTTCTACTTGCCCGGGCTGCTGGGGCTGCCCGAGCTGCCGCACGTCAGCTTCGACAGGGCGATAGCGGCTGGGGCCGCGCACTGGAAGCTCGAACCAATCGAGCGCTACGCTGAGGGACGCGCGCTGGCGTGGATCGACGACAACTTCGACGAGAGCTGCTTCGAATGGGCCGAAAAGCGCCAGCACCCAACCCTCCTCGTCCCCACCGAGACGCACTTGGGGCTCGAGGAGGCCCACGTAGCCGCCCTTGAAGCCTGGGCGTCAACTCAATAGCCGGGGGCCGATGGGCCGATATGTCAAGACATACTTGACATATCGGCCCATCGGCGGCGGTTACACTGGGCGTGTGGAGGGGTTCTGGCCGATTTTCTTTCTCTTGGTCGTGCTGAAGATTCCGGTCTTCGGCGCACTCTGGCTCGTCTGGTGGGCGAGTCGGGAACCCGAGCCTGAGAAAGCTGGGGAGGATTTCGATGGTGGCTTCAAACGCTGGGCCCCCGGCCCAGCTCGACCGCGAGGCCCGCACAGCGGCCCATACGGCGGCGGCGCGGCGCGGAGGGTTCGCGCCCGTCCAGCGGAACTTGTGAGCGACCGAAGGGAGCGGGTTCCGATGGATGGGTGCGAACCCTCCCCCACGCCCCAGACCGCTAACCCCGCTGAGCGGCCCTCCGACGCTCCCGTTTGAGCTCGCGCAGGTACGGCTGGAAGTCGACCTGGATCGTGTGGCGCTTGGAAGCCACGTAGCGCTTGCGCATCTTCCGTTCTTCGGCCTCGATCTCGGCCTTCATCTCGCTTGGTGAGGGCAGCGTGCCGCTGCCCGCGAGCAGGTCGGCCACCCACTCGGCCTGGGCCTCGGCCAGCGGCATGATCGCGCCGAGCGGCTGGATGAAGCCAAGGAAGTAGAGGCCTGGGTGGTCGACTGAGACCACGCGGCGGTAGAGCGGCAGGCGGTTGTCCTTCGCCGCGACCAAGTCGTCATCGAGGAAGGGGAAGCTGATCTTGTAGCCGGTGCAGTAGATGACGAGGTCGATCTCCTCTTCGCTCTTGTCGGCGAAGCGGACCGTGCGGCCACCGGCGAAGCGCTCGATGTTGGGTTTCACCTCGACGTCGCCGTGGCCGAGCCGTGAGAGCAGCTCGGCAGAGACGGTCGGGTGGGCCTCGAGCAGCTTGTGGTCGGGCTCGGGCAGCCCGTAGGCGGTCATCTCGCCGGCGGTCAGGCCCAGCATCTGGCCCAACACGAAGCGCTGCACCGGCAGCGGCATCATCGTCAGCAGCTTCGAGGCGGCTTCGTCGGTCGGTTTGCCGTTCAGGTACTTGGGCATCACGTAGGCGCCGCGGCGCATCGCCAGGAAGGTGCGATCGGCGATCCGCGAGGACTCGACCGCGACGTCGGTCGCCGAGTTGCCGATGCCGAGCACCAGCACCCGCTTGCCCACGAGAACATCCGGCTCGCGGTAGTGATGGACGTGCATCTGCTCGCCTTCGAACTCTTCGGCCCCGGGAAAGAGCGGTTCGGGCCAGCGCGGGTCCCAGTGGTGGCCGTTGGCGACCAGCACGGCGCGGTAGCGGTGGGTCTCCCGGCCACCGTCGCGGTCCTCGACGGTCACCTCCCATGCACCGTCAGACGGCTCGACCGAGACGACCTCGGTCCGAAAGCGGATCTTCTCGCGCAGGGCGAAGTGGTCGACGTAGTCGTCGAAGTAGCGCGCGATCTGGAAGTGGTTGGGGTAATCGGGATAGTCGTCGGGCATCGGGTAGGTCCGATACGCCATCAGCCCCCGCGACGTGTTGATGTGCAGCGATCGGTACGCCGAGGACAAGCCGTTGTCGTTTTCAAAGCGCCAGTTCCCCCCAACCTCCGACCCCTTCTCAAAGCAGTCAAACGGAATGCCACGCGCGCTCAGCACCTGACAAGCGGCGATCCCCGACGACCCGGCACCGATCACGCAGACCTTCTGAGCGGCACTCACGGGTCCAATCTACCTTCCGGTGGTTGAGGGGGTGAGGAAGACCACCCCTGGGGTCCGTAGATGGGAGGCGCGATCGGGCCGAAGCTGGGGCCATCGGGATTGACAACCAACCGAAAGGAGACCCCCGATGACCAAGAGCAAGTTCCGCCCCAGCCCCGCCCTCGTGATCGCCTGCGTCGCGTTGTTCGCGGCCCTCACCGGCAGCGCGATCGCCGCCGGCGTCGGCAAGAACACGGTGCGCTCGCCGCAGATCGTCAACGGCACGATCCGCACCGTCGACCTGCGCGACAACGCAGTCGCCGCAGGCAAGATCGCCCCCGACGCGGTCGACACCACCGAGATCGTCGAAAATGGCGTCGAATCCTCCGACGTCGCCCCCGACAGCCTCACGGCCGATGACCTGGCCCCGGCCTCGGTCGGCTCCTCGGAGGTCGCTGACCAGTCCCTGGGCGCCGACGACCTCGGCCCCAACTCGGTCGGCTCGAGCGAGCTGCAGGCCGGCGCCATCCGCTCCTCGGAGCTCGGCCCGATCATCCAGGTGAGCAACAGCACCGGGATCGCAGCCGGCGCCAGCGGCGGCGTCTCAGTCCAGTGCTCCGCCGGCACCACGGTGATCAGCGGCGGCGCCCAGCCCGCCAACTTCGGAGTCGAGATGACCTCGTCCCTCCGCAGCGGCAACGGCTGGCTCTACCAGGCGAAAAACAACAACGGCGCAGCCTCCACGCTGACCGTCTTCGCCTACTGCCTAACCGGCGGCAGCAGCAACTAGCCGTTCCGCTCCGCTCCGGTGCGCCTTATGTGGTCTATGACCACATAAGGCGCACCGGAAGCACCGGGAAGCACCGAAAGCGGCTCGGGCAGACCACGCCCGGGCCGCTTTCGGGGTTGCGAAGAGGGATGGGATGCCCCTCCTCGGAAGGCTCCCGGTCAACGGCCACGAAGCGCTACGGCGATACAGCTGCGCAACGGTCTTCCGGGGAGGGGCACCCCACCCCTCCCCCACGACCTAGGACTGCGACTCCTCTGAGGTCTGCTCGATCTCCTGCGCCAGCTCCTCCAGCTCCTCGGCAAACGAGGGCCCGAAGCTCTCGACCGCCTCGCCGCCGTCGTCGAGCCCCAGCTCCGCGGCCAGCTCGTCCTCGTCGAGCAGCCCTTCCTCGCTGGGCGGTTCGATCGGCACCGCCGGCTCAACCGCCAGCGTGCGGTAGTGCTTGAGGCCGGTGGCAGCCGGGATCAGCTTGCCGATGATCACGTTCTCCTTGAGGCCGACCAGTTTGTCCCGCTTGCCCTCGAGGGCGGCGTCGGTGAGCACCTTGGTCGTCTCCTGGAAGGAGGCGGCGGAGAGGAAGGACTCGGTGGCCAGCGAGGCCTTGGTGATCCCGAGGATGACCTCCTCGGCCTTGGCCGGCGTGCCGCCGTCTTCCTTCGTCGTCTTGTTCAACCGCTTCAGCGCGCCACGGTCTTCGAGCTGGCCGGGCAGCAGGCTGGTCGAGCCCTTCGACTCGATCCGAACCTTCTTCAGCATCTGCCGGGCGATCAGCTCGATGTGCTTGTCGTTGATGTCGACGCCCTGGGCGCGGTAGACCTTCTGCACCTCGGCCACCAGGTAGAGCTCGACGTCCGTGCGACCGCGAATCGTCAGCAGGTCGGCCGGGTAGAGCGAGCCCTCGTTGAGCTGCTCGCCGACCTCGACCTTGTCGCCGTCGGCGACGTGCAGGCGCGTGCGGGGCGGGAAGCTGTAAGCGTGCTCCTCGCCGCTCGACTCGATGACGATCACTTTCAGCGCTTTGTCGGTTTCCTCGACGGAGACCTTGCCCGCCGCCTCGGCCATCTGCGCGAGGCCCTTCGGTTTACGCGCCTCGAAGAGCTCGACGATGCGCGGCAGGCCCTGGGTGATGTCCTGGCCGGCGACGCCACCGGTGTGGAACGTCCGCATGGTCAGCTGCGTGCCGGGCTCGCCGATCGACTGGGCGGCGATGATCCCCACCGCGTCGCCGATGTCGACCATGAAGCCGGTCGCCGGCGAGATGCCGTAGCAGGAGCGGCACACGCCGGAGTCGGCGTCGCACTTGAGCGTCGAGCGAACCGGGACCTTGACCTCATCGCCTTCGAAGGCCTCGGCGATCGCTTCGACGTCAACCAGGGTGATCTCCTGGTTGCGCTTGAGCAGCTCGCGCCCGCGCTTGGTCTCGAACTTCTTCGCCGCCAGACGGCCGATCAGATTGTCGTTCAGCGAGTTGTCGTCCTTGCGGATCGCCATCTCGATGTGGTCTTTGGTTTTGCAGTCCTCCTCGCGGACGATCACGTCCTGGGCGACGTCGACCAGGCGCCGGGTCAGGTAGCCCGAGTCGGCCGTGCGCAGCGCCGTGTCGGCGAGTCCCTTGCGGGCGCCGTGAGTGGAGATGAAGTACTCGAGCACCGAGAGGCCCTCCATGAAGTTGGCCTTGATCGGCCGCTCGATGATTTCGCCCTTCGGATTGGCCATCAGGCCGCGCATCCCGGCCAGCTGTCGGATCTGCTTGAAGGAGCCGCGAGCGCCCGAGTTGGCCATCATGAAGATCGGGTTGAGCTCGTCGAGGTTGTCCTCCATCGCCTGCGCGACCTCGTCGGTGGCGTTGTTCCAGTGTGACGTGACCGCCTCATGGCGCTCCTCGGCGGTGATGTAGCCGTCGTCGTACTGACCCTGGATCTCGGCCGTCTGCTTCTCGTAGCGCTCGAGGATCTGCTCCTTGTCGGGCGGCGAGACGACGTTGTTCTTGGAGACCGTGATCCCGGCCTGGCTGGCGTAGTGGAAGCCGAGGTCCTTGAAGGCGTCGAGCACCTGCGAGACCGCCGGCGCGCCGTAGGCCTCGACCAGGTCGAAGACCATCTGGTTGACGTCCTTCTTCTTCATCGGCTGGTTGACGAACCTGAACTGCTCGGGGTCGAAGTCCTCCCCGAGCGTGTCGGCCAGCGCCCGCTCGATCTTCTCGTTGAAGATGATCCGCCCCACCGTGGTGAGGAAGTGCTCGTGCCCGGCCCGCCTGTACTCGGCCTGGTCGTGCAGCTTGCAGCCGCCGTTCTCGTAGACGAGCTCGGCCTCCTGGGAGGAGCGGAAGACCTTCGGGGAGGAGCCGTTGCGCTTGTTGCCCTGGCCCGCCTTGAGCTCCTCGTCGATCTTGGCCAGCTCCTCGGAGCCCGGGCCGTAGGTCAGGTAGTAGATGCCCAGCACCATGTCCTGCGTCGGCGTCGCCAGCGGCGCGCCGTGAGCCGGCGAGAGGATGTTGTTCGCCGAGAGCATCAGGATCCGCGCCTCGGCCTGGGCCTCGGCGGAGAGCGGCACGTGGACCGCCATCTGGTCGCCGTCGAAGTCCGCGTTGAAGGCGCTGCAGACCAGCGGGTGGACCTGGATCGCCTTGCCCTCGACCAGCACCGGCTCGAAGGCCTGGATGCCGAGTCGGTGCAGGGTCGGCGCGCGGTTGAGCAGCACCGGGTGCTCGTGGATGACTTCCTCGAGCACGTCCCAGACCTCGGGGATCATCGACTCGACCATCTTCTTGGCGGCCTTGATGTTCTGCACCGCCTTGCGCTCGACCAGCTGAGCCATGATGAACGGCTTGAAGAGCTCCAGCGCCATCAGCTTGGGCAGGCCGCACTGGTGCAGCCGCAGGCTCGGCCCGGAGACGATCACCGAGCGGCCCGAGTAGTCGACCCGCTTGCCGAGCAGGTTCTGGCGGAAGCGCCCCTGCTTGCCCTTGAGCATGTCGGAGAGCGACTTCAGCGGCCGGTTGCCGGGGCCCGTCACCGGACGACCGCGGCGGCCGTTGTCGAACAGCGCGTCGACCGCCTCCTGCAGCATCCGCTTCTCGTTGTTGACGATGATCTCCGGCGCGCCGAGGTCGAGCAGGCGCTTGAGCCGGTTGTTGCGGTTGATCACCCGGCGGTAGAGGTCGTTGAGGTCAGAGGTCGCGAAGCGGCCGCCGTCGAGCTGGACCATCGGCCGCAGCTCCGGCGGGATCACCGGTACGCAGTCGAGGATCATCCAGTCGGGCTTGTTCTCGGAATTCAGGAACGCGGACGCCACCTTGAGGCGCTTGACCGCGCGGGCCTGTTTCTGGCCTTTGGAGCTGTTGATCACCTGCTCGAGCTCCTCGCATTCGGCGGCCAGATCCACCTGTTCGAGCAGATCGCGCACCGCTTCGGCGCCCATGCTGCCGCGGAAGTACTCGCCCCAGCCGAAGGGGGAGCCGAAGCGGTCCTTGAGCTCACGAAAGACCGTCTCGTCGTTGACGACGTCCTTCGGCTTCATCTCGGTGAAGATCTTCCAGACCTCCTGCATCCGCTCGATCGCCTCGTCGATGTAGGCCTCGGTGTCGGAGATCTCCGCGTCGAAGGTCTTGCGCAGTTCTTTGATCATCTTCGCCCGCTCGTCGTCCTTGAGCTTGCGCAGCTGCGCGGCCGTCAGTTTCAGCGAGTCGGCCCAGATGTGGTCGTCGTCGTCGAACTTGGTCTGGGTGCCGTCCTCGAGGTAGGCGACGCGGCGCTCCAGGGACTCGCTCAGCTCCTGGGTGCGCTTCTGCCTTTCGCTCTCGTAGGAGTCGACCACCTTGTTGACTTCCTTCTCGAGCGTGCCGAGATCCTTGTCACGGGCCTCGACGTCGACCCAGGTGATCATCGACGCGGCGAAGTAGAGAACCTTCTCGAGCTCCTTGGGAGCCATGTCGATCAGGTAGCCGATCCGGCTCGGTACGCCCTTGAAGAACCAGATGTGCGAGACCGGCGCGGCCAGGTCGACGTGCCCCATGCGCTCGCGGCGCACCTTGGAGCGGGTCACCTCGACGCCACAGCGCTCGCAGACGATGCCCTTGTAGCGGACGCGCTTGTACTTGCCGCAGTAGCACTCCCAGTCCTTGGTCGGACCGAAGATGCGCTCGCAGAAGAGCCCGTCTTTCTCGGGCTTCAGCGTCCGGTAGTTGATCGTCTCCGGCTTGGTGACCTCGCCCCAGCTCCAGGAGCGGATCTTCTTCGACGACGCGAGGCCGATCTCGATTGCGTCGAAATTGTTGATGTCGATCATCAGTCCTCCACCTTCGCCTCTTCGGCCTCTTTCTCTGGCTCTGCTTGCGCAGCGGCCCCGTCGGTTCCGCCCTCGCCCTCGGCGACGGTCTGCTCCTCGCGCTCGTCGGCTGCCCCGTTGGAGCCGTTGCCGTCGGCACGGACCCCGGTCAGGTCCATGCCGAGCTCCTCGGCGGCCTTGAGCAGATCGTCGTCCTCCTCGGCGACCTCGACGTCTCCCCCTTCGGAGACGACGTTGGCGTCGAGACTGAGGCTCTGGATCTCCTTGAGCAGCACTTTGAACGACTCGGGGATCGAGGGCTCGGGGATGTTCTCGCCCTTGACGATCGCCTCGTAGGCCTTGACCCGCCCGACGGTGTCGTCGGACTTGACCGTGAGCATCTCCTGCAGCGTGTACGCCGCGCCGTAGGCCTCCAGGGCCCAGACCTCCATCTCGCCGAAGCGCTGGCCGCCGAACTGCGCCTTGCCGCCCAGCGGCTGCTGGGTGACCAGCGAGTACGGGCCGGTCGAGCGGGCGTGGATCTTGTCGTCGACCAGGTGCAGCAGCTTGAGGATGTACATGTAACCGACCGTGACCTTGCCCTCGTAGGGCTCGCCGGTGCGGCCGTTGTAGAGCTGCGCGGAGCCGGCGGCGCGGGCGCCCGGCCGCTCGCGCTTGTCGATGCCGAGGTCGATGCCGCGCTCGGCGTTCTCGTCGGACCACTTGACCAGGGCCTCGTCGACGTCCTCGACGGTCGCCCCGTCGAAGACCGAGGTCGCCACGTAGACGCGACCGTCGCCCTCCTCGGAATGGGCCTGCTTGTGCGCCTTCGAGCCGTCGTCGTACCAGCCGTTGGCGGCCACCCAGCCGAGGTGCGTCTCGAGGATCTGGCCGATGTTCATCCGGCTCGGCACGCCGAGCGGGTTGAGGATCACGTCGACGGGGGTGCCGTCGGCGAGGTGCGGCATGTCCTCCTCGGGCACGATCTTCGAGATCACACCCTTGTTCCCGTGGCGGCCGGCGAGCTTGTCGCCCTCGGCGATCTTGCGCTTGGTCGCCACGAAGACGCGGACCAGGTCGTTGACCCCGGCGGCGAGGTCGTCGCCGTCGTCGCGGCTGAAGGTGAGGACGTCGATGACGACGCCACCCTCTCCGTGCGGGACCTTGAGCGAGGTGTCGCGGACCTCGCGCGCCTTCTCCTTGAAGATCGCGCGGATCAGCTTCTCCTCGGCGGTCAGCTCGGTCTCGCCCTTCGGCGTCACCTTGCCGACCAGCAGGTCGCCCGACTGGACCTCGGCGCCGACGCGGACGATGCCGCGCTCGTCGAGGTTGCGCAGGCTCTCCTCGGAGCGGTTGGGGATGTCGCGGGTGATCTCCTCGTCGCCGAGCTTGGTCGTGCGGGCGTCGATCTCGTACTCCTCGATGTGGATCGAGGTGAGCTCGTCGTCCTTGACCAGGCGCTGGGAAAGGATGATCGCGTCCTCGAAGTTGTAGCCCTCCCAGGACATGAAGGCGACCAGGCAGTTCTTGCCCAGGGCGATCTCGCCGCCGGCGGTCGAGGAGCCGTCGGCGAGCACGTCGCCCT
This sequence comes from uncultured Solirubrobacterales bacterium, assembly GCA_963728365.1. Lineage (GTDB taxonomy): Bacteria > Actinomycetota > Thermoleophilia > Solirubrobacterales > 70-9 > VRUE01. The sequence continues at coordinate 5,728 of CAVSJI010000003.1, read as the reverse complement.
GCTTGACCTTCTGACCGCTCTTGACGATCGGCCGCTGGTGGATGATCGTGCCCTGGTTGGAGCGCATGAACTTGTGCAGCGGGTACTCGTCCTTCTTCGAGCCGCCGCTGACCACGATCCGCTCCGAGTCGACGTGCGTTACCTCGCCGTCGTTGGCGGCGAGGACCACGTCGCCGCTGTCCTGAGCGGCGCGGCGCTCCATGCCGGTGCCGATCAGCGGCGGGTCGGGCTTGAGCAGCGGCACCGCCTGGCGCTGCATGTTCGAGCCCATCAGGGCGCGGTTGGCGTCGTCGTGCTCGAGGAAGGGGATCAGGGCGGTCGCCACCGACCAGATCTGGGTCGGCGAGACGTCCATCAGGTCGACTTCCTTGGGAGCCGCGGTCGCGTACTCCTGGTCGGCGGCGCGGACCAGGACCTGCGGCCCCTTCAGCTTGCCGGAGCTCGGATCGACCTCGGCGTTTGCCTGGGCGATCACCTTTTCCTCCTCCTGCGTGGCGTCGAGGTGGACGACCTTGTCGGTGACCACGCCGTCGGAGACCACCCTGTAGGGAGTGGTGACGAAGCCGTGCTCGGAGACCTCGGCGAACGAGGAGAGCGAGCCGATCAGGCCGATGTTCGGCCCCTCCGGCGTCTCGATCGGGCACATCCGCCCGTAGTGGGTCGGGTGCACGTCGCGGACCTCGATCGGGGCCCGCTCACGGGTCAGCCCGCCGGCGCCCAGCGCCGAGAGGCGGCGCCGGTGGGTGAGGCCGGTCAGCGAGTTGGTCTGGTCCATGAACTGCGAGAGCTGCGAGGACCCGAAGAACTCCTTCATCGCCGCCACCACCGGGCGGATGTTGATGATCGTCTGCGGGGTGATCGCATCCGAGTCTTCGGTGGTCAGCCGCTCGCGGACGACGCGCTCCATCCGGTAGAGGCCGATGCGGAAGGCCTCCTGGATCAGCTCGCCGACCGTGCGCAGGCGCCGGTTGCCGAAGTGCTCGTACTCATCGAGGTGCTCGTTGACGGGCTCGCGCGGGTAGGTGATCGCCTCCGCCGCGTAGTCCTTGATCGGGTTCTCCTCGTCGACCTCCTCGGGGATGCCGAGCAGCTTCGGCAGGCTGACCAGCTCCTTGACCAAGGCGATGATGTCGTCGTGGGTGAGGACCCGGTTGTCGAGGTCGACGTCGAGGTCGAGCCGCGCGTTGAGCTTGTAACGGCCGACCCGGGTCAGGTCGTAGCGCTTCGGGTCGAAGAAGAGCTGCTCGAGCAGGTTGCGGGCGGCGTCGACCGACGGCGGCTCACCCGGGCGCTGCTTCTTGAACAGCTCGATTAGGGCGCCCTCCTCGGTCTTCGTCGCTTCGGTGTCCGCGGCGATCGTGTGCCGCATGTAGACCGAGTTGTCGAACATGTCGAGCAGCTTCTCGTCCTCGACGTAGCCCATCGCCCGCAGCAGCACCGTCACCGGCAGCTTGCGCTTGCGGTCGATGCGCACGAAGACTTTGCCTTTTTTGTCGATTTCCAGCTCGAGCCAGGAACCGCGGGCCGGCATCAGGTTGGCGATGAAGACCTGCTTTTCCGGGTCCTTCGGCGCCATCACGTAGGCGCCCGGCGAGCGCACGAGCTGCGTGACGACCACGCGCTCGGTGCCGTTGATGATGAAGGTGCCGCGATCGGTCATCCACGGGAAGTCGCCCATGAAGACCGCCTGCTCGCGGATCTCACCGGTCTCTTTGTTCTGGAAGGCGACCGTCGCCGAGAGCGGGCGCGAGTAGGTCATGTCCTTCTCGCGGCACTCCTCGATCGTGTGCGGCGGCTCCTCGAACTTGAACTCGCCAAAGACGATGGCGAGGTTCCCCGTGTAGTCCTCGATCGGGGATATGTCGTCGATCGTCTCTCGCAGCCCGCCCTTCTTCGGATCCGTGAGCGCTTCGAAGGAGCGGCGCTGGATATCGATCAGATGGGGGACTTCGAGGGTGTTCTGTAGTCGGGAAAAACTCCTGCGGGTTACGGGGGCAGCGTTCGAACGTGCCAAAGTCGGCGACTCCTCAGACGGTCAGAGGGACGTTAGGTACAGCGCAGATATTGGGCAGGGGACACAACTAGCGCGCGACCGCGAAAAATAACACACGGCCGCGCCCGGCCGCGGATCTGGCTCCCTGCCTGGAATCAGACCGCGGACGATGCGAGTTTATTTGAGCTCGACGGTGGCGCCGGCCTCCTCGAGCTCGGCCTTCAGCTTATCGGCCTCCTCGCGCTCGACGCCCTCCTTGATCGCCTTCGGCGCCTCGTCGACGATCGCCTTGGCCTCTTTCAGGCCAAGGCCCGTGGCGGCGCGGACGACCTTGATCACCGGCACCTTCTGGCCACCGACCTCGGTCAGCACGACGTCCACGGTGGAGGCTTCCTCGCCGCCATCGCCGGCGTCGCCGGCGGGTGCGCCGGCGGCAGCCGGGGCCGCCGCGGCGACCGCGGTCGCCGAAACGCCGAACTCCTCCTCGAGCGCTTTGATCCGCTCGGAGAGCTCGAGCACCGAGATGCTCTTCAGCTCCTCGATCCAGTCCTCTGTAGAAACCTTTGTTGCCATCTACTCCTTCTCCTTTTGCTCTTGAAGCTGCTGAAGCTGGATCGCCAGGCCCCCGACCATCGAGCCGAGGCCACGGACCAGGCCGGTAAGCGGGCTGGCGACGACGCCGGCCAACTGGCCGTTGAGCACGTCGCGGCCGGGCAGTCTCGAGATCGCCTTGAAGGCGTCTTCGTCGAGGCTCGTGCCGGCCATGAAGCCGCCCTTGTAGGTGAGCACTTCGTGCTCTTTGTTGAAGCTGGTGATCGCCTTGGCCGCCTGAGCGGTGTCGCCGCGCACGAAGGTCAGCGCGGTCGGGCCGCTGAGCAGCTCGGCGAGCCGTTCCTCGCCGACCTTGCCGGCGGCGATCTTGGTCAGGCGGTTCTTGACGACGCGGAAGCTGGCGTCGGCTTCGCGCAGCTTGCCGCGCAGCTCTGCCGCCTGGGGGACGCTGATGCCCCGGTAGTCGACCGCGAAGATCGCCTCGGCCGCCTCGATGTCGGCGGCGATCTCCTCAATGGCTTGTGCCTTTTCGTCTCGGTTCATGTTGCACCTGCACCGGGCTTACTGAGCTGCCGGTGGTCTGGGGCGGACGCGGGAGTCTAGGCGGTCGCGAGCTCCGCTGCTTTGGCGACGGCGTCGACCCGGATGCCGGGCCCCATCGTCGTGGTCACCGTGCAGGAGACGATGTAGCGGCCCTTGGCCGAGGAAGGCTTGGCGCGGACGATCTCGTCGATCACGGCGGTGAAGTTCTCCAGCAGATCCTCGGGTTCGAGGCTGACCTTGCCGATCGACATGTGGACGATCGCCTGGCGGTCGGTGCGGTATTCGACCTTGCCCGCCTTTGACTCGGTGACCGCTTTCTCGACGTCGTCGGTGACCGTGCCGACCTTCGGGTTGGGCATCTTGCCCTGCGGGCCGAGCACGCGGCCAAGCTTGCCGACCGTGCCCATCATCTGGGGCGTGGCGATCGCCACGTCGAAGTCGGTCCAGCCGTCCTCCTCGACTTTCTTCGCCAGATCCTCGGCGCCGACGAAGTCGGCACCGGCCGCCTCGGCGTCGCGGGCCTGCTGGCCCTGGGCGAAGACGGCGACCGTGACGTCCTTGCCGAGCCCGTGGGGCAGGGCCAGGGTGCCGCGCAGCTGCTCCTCGGCGTGGCGCACGTTGACCCCGAGCCGCACGTGCAGCTCGACGGTCTCGTCGAAGCCGGCGCTGGCGGTCTCCTTGAGCAGGGCGATCGCCTCGGCGGGCGGGTAGGCCCGCTCGCGCTGGATCTTGTCGAGCTGTTTGCGGTAGCGCTTGCCGTGGGCCATGGCTGAAGGTCTCCTAGTGGACGTCGACGCCCATCGAGCGGGCGGTGCCGGCGATGATCTTCGAGGCGGCGTCGAGGTCGTTGGCGTTGAGGTCGGGCATCTTGCGCTCGGCGATCTGGCGGACCTGGTCCATCGAGATCGTCCCCACCTTGTTGACGTGGGGCTCGCCCGAGCCCTTCTTGATCCCGATCGCCTCCTTGATCAGCACCGCGGCCGGGGGAGTCTTGGTGATGAAGGTGAAGGAGCGGTCCTCGTAGACGGTGATCTCGACCGGGATGATCGTGCCGCCTTCGGACTGGGTCTGGGCGTTGAACGCCTTGCAGAACTCCATGATGTTGACCCCGTGCTGGCCCAGCGCCGGGCCCACCGGGGGCGCCGGGTTGGCCGAGCCGGCCGAGATCTGCAGCTTGATCTGTGTGAGGACTTTCTTCGCCATCGGGTCGGAGAGAGTAGCGCTGCCTAGATCTTCTTGACTTGGTCGTAGCTGACTTCGACCGGCGTCTCGCGGCCGAAGATCGAGACCAGCACCTTGAGTTTGGCGGCATCCTCGTTGATCTCGGCGATCTCGCCGGAGAAATCGGAGAGCGGCCCGGAGACCACCTTGACCGACTCGCCGATCGAGAACTGCGCCTGGGTGCGGGGCCGCTCGGCGGTCTCGCGGTGCAGCAGGCGGTCGACCTCGACTTTGGAGAGCGGCACGGGCTTGTTGCGCGAGCCGACGAAGCCGGTCACGCCGGGGGTGTTCTTGACCAGGCCCCAGGCGTCATCGGTCATCTCCATGTTGACGAGCACGTAGCCGGGCATCGTGCGCTTCGCTTTCGGTTCTTTCTGCCCGTCCTTGCCCACCTCCATCACGTCTTCGGTGGGGACGACGACCTGCCGCACGTTGCGGTTCTGGCTCATCGTCTGAACCCGGTGCTCGAGGTTGTGCTTGACCTTGTTCTCGTGCCCGGAGTAGGTGTTGATCACGTACCAGCGATACATCTCGTTAGGAGCCTTTGTTCGGAGATCCGCTCAGAGGATCTGCTTGACCAGGAAGCTGAAGGCCGCGTCGAGCGCGCCCAGGTAAGCGGCGGCGACCGCGACGAAGATGATTGTGACGGCTGTGGCCTGGACGAGCGTGTCGCGGTCGGGCCACTGGACCTTCTTCAGCTCGGCCCAGCAGGAGGCGAGGAAGCCGATCACTCCGCCGCGCTGGCGTTCGGCCTGGGCCTGCTTCTGCTTCTTGGCGAGCTGCTCGCTCTCGCGGCGCTTCTGCTCGGCGCGCTTGCGCTTTTCGCTCTCCTTGAGCGCCTTGGCTTCGGCGCGGCGCTCGGCGCGCGAGGGGGCCTTGGGGGCGTCGGGCGTCTCGAGCTGCGCCTCGGCGGCGCCGACCGCGATGCCGGCCTCGACCGCCTCGATCTCGGCGATCTCGCCGGAGACCGGGACCTGCGTGTCGTGCTGGGCGTGCGACTCGGCGTTCCGCTCGGCGGAGATACGTCCGCCGGAGCGCTTGCGCTCTTCCTCTTCGCGAGCGCGCCGCTCGGCCTTGCGCTGTGCGCGGCTCTTGGCCATCGGCCCTAGCGCGTCTCCTTGTGCGCCGTGTGCTTGCCGCACCAGCGGCAGAACTTGCGCAGCTCGATCCGGTCCGGCGAGTTGCGCCGGGACTTGTTCGTCTGGTAGTTGCGCCGCTTGCAGTCTTCGCAAGCCAGCGTCACCGCGATGCGGACATCTCCGCGAGCCATTTACTCCCTCGATTGCTTACGCGCCATTACAAGGAAAAACCCCGAGCCGAGGCGCGAGGCTGAGCCGAAGGATAGCGCTCTCCAACCCCCTGGTGATTGCCGCCTGGAAGCCGCCTGCGCCGGCGACGCCGCAAACCGCAGGAGCGTTC
>CAVSJI010000002.1:0-209720 GCA_963728365.1 uncultured Solirubrobacterales bacterium | reverse complement strand
GAGGTTATAACAAGCCGTCATTTTTCCATGTAAAATAACGGCGATATGTCATTGCCGATCCTCTCGCGCATCTATCGGCTGCCAAGCGACAGCTTTTTCCTGTTCGGACTTCGGGGGGTCGGCAAGAGCACCTGGATCGAGGAGCAGCTGCCCGAGGCGCACCGCTTCGACCTGCTCGACGAGGGGCTCTACCAAGGCTTGCTGGCGGACCCCGAGCCTTTCGCCGGGGAGCTCCGCCGCCTGGCCCCGGGGTCTTGGGTCGTGGTCGACGAGATCCAGCGGCTGCCCGGCCTGCTGAACGAGGTCCACCGCTTCATCGAGGAGCGCGGGCTGCGGTTCGCCCTGCTCGGGTCGAGCGCCCGCAAGCTGCGCGCCGCGGGCGTCAACCTGCTCGGCGGGCGCGCCCTGTGGCGGGAGATGTTCCCGCTGACCCCCGAGGAGCTGGGCGAGGACTTCGACCTCGAGCGCACCCTCCAGATCGGCGCGCTGCCCCTGGTGCTCGCCGCCGAGACTCCGGAGGAGACCCTGCGCGCTTACGTCCAGCTCTACCTGCGCGAGGAGATCAAGGGAGAGGCGCTGGTGCGCAACCTGCCGGGGTTCGCGCGCTTCCTTCCCGTCGCCGGGCTCTTCCACGGACAGCTCGTCAACGTCGCCGGGATCGCCCGCGACGCCGGCGTCGCGCGGACCACCGTCGAGGGATACCTGGGGGTGCTCGAGGACACCCTCCTCGCCCGCCGGCTGCCGGCCTACGAGGCGCGCCTGCGGGTGCGCGAGCGCAAGCATCCCAAGCTCTACTGGACGGACCCCGGGGTCGCGCGGGCGGCAAAGGGGGTCCGAGGCCCGGTGGCACCGGAGGAGGGCGGCGCCTTGCTCGAGGGCTGGGTGCACACCCTGCTTCGAACCTACATGGCCGAGCGTGAGCTCGCCGAGGAGGTCGCCTACTGGGCGCCTTCCGGCTCCAAGCGACTCGAGGTCGACTTCCTCCTGCGCCGCGGGAAGGAGCTCTGCGCTTTGGAGATCAAGGCGGCTCGCCGAGCCCACCCCGGGGACCTGTCCGGCCTGCGGGCGGTCGAGGAGTTGCCGGGACTGCGGCGTCGCGTCCTCGTCCATCGCGGCAATCGTGCCACTCGCACCGAGGACGGGATCGACGCCTGGCCGGTCGAGACCTTCCTCGAGGCGCTCGAGGAAGGTCGTCTCTGGCCTTGAGGCGAGAACGATCCCAGCGCGCAAGGAGCCCGGCCGAGCTCGAACGGTCAACGGAGCTTACGACATCGGCGAGCGATTCGTTGCGAAATTGGCACATCTGCGTCTTGTTCCGTGCGTCGGGATCGCTGAGCATCGGCCTCGACAACCGCGAACAAGGAGGCGTTCGATGCTTTACATGGCGATGGGCTACCTGCACGCTGCGATCGAGGGGCGGGTGCGGGCGATCCGCTCGCTTGCCGGCGAGCGCGGGCAGGGGACGGTCGAGTACGTCGGCCTGATCCTGCTCGTCTCGCTGCTGATGGTCGGCATGGTGGCTGGAATGAAGGGGTTCAACGGCAAGCAGGGGACCGAGTTGGCGGACGTGATCGTCAACAAGATCAAGGAGGCGGTCGACAAGGTGGCGTTCAAATGAGGGTGGAGGTGGAGCGGTCCGGGCGGGCCGCTCCCGCCGCCCTTCCGGTGCTGGGCGGCATGGGCGATCTCGTGCGGGGGCCCGTGGGGTGGATTCCGTCCGGGATGGGGCGTAGGCTGTATTACAGCATGAGGCACAGGACGCAGCTATATCTGGACGAGGGCCAGTACCGCTGGCTGAAGCAGCGTGCGGGTGAGGCGGGGAGCATCGCCGCGGTCGTGCGCGGGCTGATCGACGCCGAGCGGGCACGGGTCGTCGATCGCGGCGCTGATCCCCTGCTCAGCTACCTCGTCGACGAGGCGCCCGGAAGGGGCGCGGAGCGCACCAGCGTCGCCGGCCTCGATGCCGACCTCTACGGGCCATGAAGTCGGTGTTCATCGACACCAGCGCCTTCGTCGCGCTGCGCAACTCGGCCGAGGCAGAGCACGAGCGGGCGCGCGAGGCGCTGGGGGAGCTGATCGCCGAGGGCGTCGCGCTGTTCACCTCGAACTACGTCTTCGCCGAGACCTATACGGCGCTGATGGTGCGGGTGGGTCGTGGCGAGGCGATCGAGTGGGGCCGGCGCTTCCGCGGCGGCGGCGCGATCGACCTCGTCCACCTCGACCGGCCGACCGAGGAACGGGCCTGGGAGATCCTCGAGCGCCACGACGACAAGCGCTGGAGCTACGTCGACGCGACCTCCTTCGCGCTGATCGAGCGCGACGGGGGCGAGGAGGCCTTTGCCTTTGACGCTCACTTCTCCCAACGGGGCCTGCGCTTGGTGCCGGGAGCGTAAACACGAGATTACTTATTCCACTAGTTGAAGATTCCTTGACTGATAAGCGCTCAAATGCCTATGCTGCTCGCGCAGGCTCGCGAGGCGCCGCCCCCCGGCATGGCGCCAAGAGCTACCCCAGTGGGCGGGAAGGGCCGCGGGTTGCCGTGGCCCTTCCCGAGCCTTCCGATCGCCTCGCATCGTGTGCCGGGGCGTGACAGACTCGCGCCCATGCCAGCCTCACGCAGCTACGACCGCGCTCCGGCCGACATCCGACCGATCACCATCGACCCCGGCTTCGTCGATTCCGCCGACGGCTCGGCGCTGATCTCGCTGGGGCGCACGCGGGTGATCTGCACGGCCTCGGTCAACGGCACGGTGCCGCGCTGGATGATGGGGCGCGGCAAGGGCTGGGTGACGGCCGAGTACGCGATGCTGCCCGCCTCGACCGGCGAGCGCAAGTCGCGCGACATCGTCAAGGGCAAGCAGGACGGGCGCGGGGTGGAGATCCAACGCCTGATCGGGCGGGCGCTGCGCGTCGTCGTCGACTTCAGGGCGCTCGGCGAACGCAGCGTCTACGTCGATTGCGACGTGCTCGAAGCCGACGGCGGCACCCGCTGCGCGGCGATCACCGGCGGTTTCGTCGCCCTGAAGCTCGCCTGTCAGAAGCTGATCGACGCCGGCCAGCTCGAGGCGCTGCCCTTCAACGGCTCGGTCGCCGCGGTCAGCGTCGGCGTCGTCAACGGCCGCGCGCTCTGCGATCTCGACTACGGCGAGGACTCCAATGCGGAAGTCGACGCCAACGTGGTGATGACCGGGGACGGCGGCCTGGTCGAGGTGCAGGCGACCGCGGAGCGCACGCCGCTCTCGCGCGCCTCGCTGGACGAGCTGCTCGGCCTCGCCGAGATGGGCATCTCGCGCCTGCGCCAGGTGCAGGAGCGAGCCACCGGCGGGTAGGAGGGGGTGTGGTAAGCGCTTGATCTTCGCCACCGCCAACAAGCACAAGCTACGCGAGCTCTCCGAATTGCTGCCCGGCATGGATCTGCAGCCGCTGCCGGCCGGGGTGCGGCTGCCGGCCGAGGACGGCGACTCGTTCGCCGAGATCGCCCTGGAGAAGGCGCGCGCCGCCCACGTCGCCACCGGGGAGCCGGCGATCGGCGATGACTCGGGGATCGAGGCGATGGGCCTGGGCGGCCACCCCGGGATCCACTCGGCACGTTACGGAGGGCCGGACGCGACCGATGAGGAGAACCTCGACAAGCTGTTGCGCGAGGTCGCCGCGGCCGGCGATGACCGGCGCGCCGCCTACCACTGCGCCCTCGCCCTGGTCGAGGAAGACGGTGGCGAGCACCTCTTCGAGGCGCGCTGCGAGGGTGTGCTGATCGCCGAGCCGCGCGGCGACGGCGGCTTCGGCTACGACCCGGCCTTCGTCCCCGACGACACCGGCCCCGGCGATCGGCGCACGATGTCGGAGCTGAGCCAGGCCGAGAAGAACGAGATCAGCCACCGCGGCCACGCGGCGCGGCTGCTGGCGCGGCATCTCGGCGTCGGCGAGGCGCCGCAGCGCGGGCGATGATCCGCACCAAGAGCGGCGCGGCGGCGCTCTCGATCGCCTCCAACGCGCTGCTGATCGCGATCAAGCTGGCCGCAGGGGCGATCACCGGCTCGATCGCGATCGTCACCGAGGCGGTCCACTCGCTGATCGACCTGGTTGCCTCGGTCGTCGCCTTCGTCTCGGTGCGCAAGGCCGACGAGCCGGCCGACGCCGAGCATCCCTACGGCCACGAGAAGGTCGAGAGCCTGGCCGCGACGATCGAGGGCCTGCTGATCCTGCTCGGCGCGGGGATCATCGTCTACGAGGCGACCCACCGGCTGGTCGTTGGCGCAACCGTGGAATCGCTCGGCGTCGGCATCGCTGTGATGGGCTTCTCGGTGCTCGCCAACCTGGCCGTCTCCGCGGTGCTCGCCCGCCAGGCCCGCGCTCACGAATCTCCCGCTCTCGAGGGCGACGCCGCCCACCTGCGAACCGATGCGATGACCTCGGCGGGTGTCCTGGTCGGGCTCGGCGTCGTGCAGATCACGGGCGACGCCGCCTTCGACTCGATCACCGCGCTGATCGTCGCCGGGGCGATCGTCACCGCCGGGCTGCGAATCGTGCGCCGCTCATCCGGGGTCCTCGTCGACGAAGCGCTGCCCGGCGAGGAGATGGACCGGATCGAGGCGGCGATCGCCGCCGCTCGCACCCCCGAGGTCGCCGGCTATCACAAGCTCCGCGCCCGCCGCGCGGGCAGCCGCCGCTACATCGACCTCCACGTCCAGTACCGCTCCGGGACCAGCCTCGAGCGCGCCCATGAGCTTGCCCACGCGATGCGCGACGAGATCGAGGCGTCGATTCGCGGCGCCGAAGTCCTCATCCACGTCGAGCCGGAGAGCTCATTGCAGAGCCCGGACGACGCCCGCGCCGGCCCGTTCCGCGCAGGCTGAGCCCGTCATGGGCTTGGCAGCAGGTTGACCGCTGCGGCCAGGCCTATGGCGACGAGGGTGATCGCGTAGCCGCTGTAGCCGTTGAAGGCGAAGGCGACCGCGGCGACGGCGCAGACGGAGACGACGGTGATCCAGGAGGCGCGGGCGAGCGACACGGGCCGGTATTTTGGCCCACGTGACCGACGTTGAGTCGAGCGGGGCGGTGAGCGGCGAGGCGGCGGCCGCCGCGCTGGCCTATCTGACCGAGATGTCGCCCGACCTGCGCGGCGCGGCGATCCTCACCGGCGACGGGACCGTGCTGGCCGCCAGCGGCCACCCGGATCGTTGGCGCGAGGACGCCGCCGAGCTGCTGGCGGTCGCCGATCGGGCCGGCGAGGGGCCGGTCGAGCGGCTCCACATCGCGACTGAGCAGGGCGAGGTCTTCGGCGTGCGCTACGCGGGCCTGTTCGCCGTGGCGGTGACCGAGCGTTTCGCGCTCGCCTCGCTGCTGCACTTCGACATGCGCTCGGTTCTGCGCGACCTGGCGGCCGGCGGGGACGGGAGCAGCCTCGATGCCGCCTAAGCCGCACCGCGTCCTGCTCGAGCGGGTCTCCGGCTACGCCGACGAGGCGGCGGCTTACATGCGCCGGCGCCGCGTCGCGCGCCGTCCCTTCGCCCGTCTCTATTACACCGGCGGCCGGGCAAGCGACCACGCCGCGGACAGCCGCTCCGGCGCTGAGCTCTTCGTCGCCGCCGGGCGCCTGATCGAGGTCGCCGGGAAGCGGCCCAAGCCGTGACGGACCTCGTCGACCGCGAGGTGGCCGAGCGCGTCCTCGGCCGGGCGCTCGTCCACGGCGGCGAGTTCGCCGAGGTCTTCGCCGAACGCAGCGCCGGGCTGACCCTGGCGATCGACGAGTCGCGGATCGAAGCGGTCCAGTCGGGCGCCGGCGAAGGCGCCGGCGTACGGGTGGTCGCCGGCGGCACGACCTACTTCGCTCACGTCGACGGCCTCGACCCCGACGACCTCGAGCGGGCGGCGGGCGAAGCGGCCGCCGCGCTGCGCGCCGAGCGCGCCGAGCCGCGGCCGCTCGAGGCGCGCGCCACGACGCCCTTCCCGGTCGAGCAGCCCCCGGCCGGCGTCCCCGCCGAGCGCAAGGCGGCGCTGCTGCGCGAGCTCGACCGGCGCGGCCGCGGCGCCGGGCCGCAGATCGCCCAGCTCATGGCCTCCTACGCCGAGATTCGCCGCGAGCTCACCGTCGCCAACTCCGAGGGGTTGTTCACGGGCGATGACCGCACCCGGGTGCGGATCGGCGCCCAGGCGGTCGCCCGCCGCGGCGAGCGGGTCGAGACCGGCGCCGAGACGCTGGGCGGCCACCGCGGCTTCGAGCTCTTCGACGACGACCCGGGGGCGATCGCCGCCGCCGCGGGCCGCAAGGCGCTCACCCTGCTCGATGCCGACGCCGCGCCGGCCGGCTCGATGCCGGTGGTCGTCGGCGGCGGCTTCGGCGGCGTCCTCTTCCACGAGATGACCGGCCACGGCCTCGAGGCCGACCACGTGCAGAAGCGGGCCAGCGTCTACGCGGACAAGCTCGGCGAGGCGGTCGCGCAGCCGCTGCTCAGCGCCTATGACGACGGCCAGATGCCCGGCGAGTGGGGCAGCGACGCGATCGACGACGAGGGGACGCCGACCCAGCGGACGATGGTGATCGAGGACGGCAGGCTGACCGCCTACCTCTACGACCGCCTCACGGCCCGCCGCGACGGCGTCGCCTCGACCGGCAACGGCCGCCGCGAGAGCTTCCGCCATCTGCCAGTGCCGCGCATGACGAACACCTACATCGCCCCCGGCGAGCCGACCCCGGAGGAGATCGTCGCCGAGGTCGAGCGCGGTTTCTACGCGGCGTCCTTCGCCGGCGGCCAGGTCGATCCGGCGACCGGCGACTTCGTCTTCGGGGTCTCCGAGGGCTACCTGATCGAGGGCGGCAAGATCACCCGGCCCTGCCGCGGGGCGACCCTGATCGGCAACTGCCTGGAGGCGCTGGCGGCGATCGACGCGGTCGCCGACGACTTCGAGATGAAGACCGGCATGTGCGGCAAGGCGGGCCAGAAAGTCCCGGTCGGCACCGGCCAGGGCCACGTCCGCATCGCGCGGATGACGGTCGGGGGGACTGAGGTGTGATCGCGGAGCGACCAAGCGTGCATCTCTGGTTCTTCGCGCCGGGAGCGAAGCGGAGGAATTGGTGATGATCGAGCTGGCGCGGCGCGCCGTGGAGGCGACCCTGGCGGCGGGCGCCTCGGACGCCGAGGCCTACGCCTCCGAGGACTCCGAGCGCGAGGTGCGCGCTCACGGCGGCGAGGTCGAGAGCCTCACAGCAGCGACCAAACGCGGGATCGGCGTCCGCGCCTGGATCGACCGGCGAGTCGGCTACGCCTACGGCACCGACCTCTCAACCGCTGGAATCACCTCTCTCTCCCAGCGAGCTGCCAGCGCCGCCCGCATAGCCGACGAGGACCCCCACGCGGGCCCCCCAGAGCTTCCGGTGCGCCTTATGGGGGAAATGACCACAAAAGGCGCACCGGAACCGCTTCCCCCGCCGGTGCTGACGGATGACTCGCTCGGGGAGTGGGGGGTCGATCGGGTTGCTGGTCTGGCGCTTGCGATTGAGCGCGCGGCGCTGGCTGCCGACGATCGTGTCGCCGGAGTCGAGCAGGCGGTTTACGCGGACTCGACGGAGCGGGTCGCGATCGTCTCCTCGCGCGGAATCGCCGGCGAGTACGAGGCGACCAGCTGCTACGGCTACACGCAGGCGCTGGCCGAGGGCGAGGGCACCCGGGAGACGGGACTGGGCTTCGACCTCGGCCGCGGTCCCGCGTCGCTGGACCCGGAGGCGATCGGTCGCGAGGCGGCCGAGCGCGCCGCGGCGATGATCGGCGCCGGCAAGCCGACCTCGCGCTCCTGCCCGGTGCTGCTCGACCCGACCGTCGCCTCGAGCTTCGTCTCGCTGCTCGGCAACGCGCTGGCGGCGAGCGCGGTGCAGCGCGGCCGCTCGCCGCTCGCCGGTCGCCTCGGCGAGGAGGTTGCCAGCGAGGCCTTCGCCCTGCACGACGACGGCCTCGACCCCGAGGGCTTCGGCTCCGCCCCCTTCGACGGCGAGGGCGTGCCCCACCGGCGCACGGTCCTGGTCGAGGGCGGCGCCCTGCGCACCTACCTCTACGACACCTACACCGCGCACCGCGGCGAAGCGGCCTCGACCGGCAACGCGGGGCGCAGCGGGTACCGGGCGCCGCCCTCGGTCTCGAGCTCCAACCTGATCGTCACCCCCGGAACGCTGAGCACCGAGCAGCTGCTGATCGAGGCGGGCGACGGGGTATTCGTCGACGACGTCGCCGGCCTGCACTCGGGCGTCAACCCGGTCACCGGTGTCTTCTCGGTCGGCGCCTCGGGGCGGGCGATCCGGGCAGGCGAGCTGGCCGAGCCGCTGCGCGAGTTCACGATCGCCAGCGACCTCGTCTCGATGCTGCGCGCGGTGAGCGCCGCCGGCACCGCGCCCCGCTGGGTGCCCTTCGGCGGGTCGGTCAGCACGCCTCACCTGCTGATCGCCGCGATGACCGTCGCCGGATCCTGAGTCCCATGCGCTTTGACGCCGTTTCCAGTGTTAGATTGCGGCGGCTTTCAACAACCCCTGACGGAGGAGCTTCGACGTGACAAAGGCTGAGTTTCTGGACCAACTTGCAGGCGACGAGCGACTGGGCAGCAAGAAAGCCGCGAGCGACGCGGTCGACGCCGTGCTCGACGCGATCACCGACACCCTGAGCGCCGGCGGCGAGGTCAGCTTCACCGGGTTCGGCAAATTCCACGTCGCTGAGCGCGGTCCGCGTCAGGGCGTCAACCCCCGCACCGGCGAGCGGATCACGATCCCTGGCGGCAAGGTGCCGCGCTTCTCAGCCGGCTCGGCGCTGAAGTCCAAGGTCAAAGGCTGAGCAAACCGTCCTCAGCATTCGCCCGGGTTGCCGCCGCGGCCGCGCTGGTCGCGGCCTTCGTGCTGCTGGTCGTCGTCATCGGCGGCGCGCTTGGCGGCGGCGACTCGGGCAACGCGGGCGGCCAAAAGCAGCACGGCAAGGCCGCCAAGCAGGCCGCGCCGAAGCGCTCCAAGGTTCCGGCCACCTACACGGTCGAGAGCGGCGACACCCTGATCTCGATCTCGGCCGAGTTCGGCGTGCCGGTGGCGCGGATCGTCGAGCTCAACCCGGAAGTCGACCCGCAAATCCTGATCGCCGGCGAAGAGCTGAAGCTGCGGTGAGGTCGCGCCGGCTCGGCGCGACCCTGGTTGCGGCTCTCGGGCTGGCCCTCGCCCTCTCGCCTGCCGCGCCTGCTGCGCCGGCCAAGGGGCCGCCGGTCGAGGCGCGCGCCTGGGCGCTGATCGACGCTCGCGACGGCCACGTCCTGGTTTCCCACGCGGCGGCACGCGAGCTGCCGATCGCCAGCACGACGAAGCTGATGACCGCCTACGTCGTCCTGCACGAGCTGCCGCTCGACCGCATCGTCCGCGCCGCCCCCTACGACGCCGAATACGGCGAGTCGCTGCTCGGGCTGCGCCCGGGGCAGCGGATCAGCGTGCGCGACCTGCTCTACGGGCTGATCCTGCGCAGCGGCAACGACGCGGCCTATGACCTGGCCCGTGCCGCGGCGGGCTCGGTGCCGCGCTTCGTGCGCCAGATGAACCGCTACGCCGCGGCCCTCGGCCTCTCCGACACCCACTACGCAAACCCGATCGGCCTCGACCAGCGCGGCAACCACTCCAGCGCCCGCGACCTGGCGACGCTGACCCGGCGCCTGCTGCGCATCCCCGCCTTCGCCAGGATCGCCGCCTCGCGCAGCGCCGCGCTGCGCAGCGTGCGCCCGCGGCGGCGGATCGAGACGATCAACGAGCTGCTCGAGATGGCGCCCTGGGTGACCGGCGTGAAGACCGGCCACACATTCGGCGCGCTCTACGTGCTGGTCGGCTCGGGACGCCGCCACGGGGTCGAGCTGATCTCGGTCGCGATCGGGGCGCCGACCGACGAAGACCGCTTCCGCGACAACATCGACCTGCTGCGCTGGGGCTTTCGCCAGTACGAGCGCCGCCGGCCGATCCACGCCGGCGAGGAGCTCGCCAGCGCGGACGTCCGCTACGCCGGCGGCGAGCTGGCGCTGCGCGCCGCCCGCGGGGTGACCGTCGGCCTGCGCCGCGGCCAGCGGCTGAGCATGACTGTGCGCGCGCCGCGCGAGGTCGAGGGCCCGATCCGCCGCGGCGAGCGGCTCGGCCGGGCGACGGTCTACGTCGCCGGGATGCCCGCGGCGAGCGTGCCGCTGCGGGCCGGGAGCGACGTGGCGAAGGCTAGCGTCGCCGACCGCGTGCGCAGCTTCATCGGCTCCAACCCGATTCCGATCGCGATCGCGGTTTGCGTGATACTGGTTGGGGCAGTACTGATGAGGCGCTTCTCACGATGATCCTCACCGTAACCCTCAACGCCGCCATCGACCGCACGGTCGCGGTCCCCAACTTCCGCCTTGGCCATCGCCACCGGGCGGTCGAGAGCCGCACCGTGGCCGGCGGCAAGGGGATCAACGTGGCGCGGGCGTTGAAGCTGCTCGGCCGGCCGGTGGTCGCCGCCGGGTTCGCCGGCGGCCCGGCGGGCGCCCGGCTGCTGGAGCAGCTGCGCGAAGAAGCGGTGCTCACCGACTTCACCCGGATCGCGGCTGAGACGCGGATCAACCTTGCGGTGATCGACCCGACCTCGGGCGAGCAGACCGAGATCAACGAGCGCGGGCCGGCGGTCAGCGCCGAGGAGGTCGAGACCTTCGTCGACCGGCTGCGCTACCTCGCCGACGGCGCGCGACTCTGCGTGCTGGCCGGCACCCTGCCCCCTGGCGCCGGTGACGACCTCTACGCCCGCCTGGTCAAGGAGCTCGGCGAGCGCGGCGTGCCGGTCGTGCTCGACGCCGAGGGCGAGGCGATGCTCTCCGGGCTGCGCGCCGGCGCCTCGATCGTCACTCCCAACGAGCGCGAGGCGGAGGAGCTGGTCGGCCAGGAGTTCGCCGACCGCGACGACCTCGTCGAGGGTCTTTCCGAGCTGGTCCGGCTGGGCGCCGGAGAGGCGGCGATCACGCGCCCGGACGGCTGCGTCGCGGTGGTTGGCGAGGGCGCCGAGCGGCGCATCCTCGAGGTGCGCACTGAGCCGCTGGAGGCGGTCTCCTCGGTCGGCTCCGGCGACGCCTTCCTCGCCGGCTACGCCGCCGCCCGCTATGACGGCCGCCCGGCGGAGGAGTGCCTCGCCTACGGCGTCGCCTGCGGGGCCGAGTCGACCCAGCACTTCGGGGCGGGGACCGTCGACCGCAACCAGGTCGAACGCTTGCTCGGCGAGGTCCACGTCCAGGATTTGGAGGTCCCCGCCGAAGTGTAGGCTGGGTCCTCAACGCCACCCTGGAGGACCTAATTGGAGATCGACATCGGTCGGGGAAAGAAGGGGCGGCGCGCTTACGGATTCGACGACATCGCGATCGTCCCGTCGCGCCGCACACGGGATCCCGACGACATTGACATCAGCTGGACCCTCGGCCCCTACCGCTTCGAGCTGCCGCTCGTCGCCTCGGCGATGGACGGCGTGGTCAGTCCCGACACCGCCGTCCTGGTCAACGAGCTCGGCGGGCTCGGAGTGCTCAACCTGGAGGGGATCTGGACGCGCTTCGAGAACGCCGAGGAGCAGCTGGAGGCGATCGCCGCGGCGCCTGCGCATGAGGCGACGCGGATCATGCAGAGGATCTACGCCGAGCCGGTCAAGCCGGAGCTGATCGGGCGGCGGATCGCGGAGATCAAGGAGCGCGGCGCCGTCGCCTGTGGCTCGCTGACCCCGCAGAAAGTGCGCGAGCACTACGAGATCGCGGTCGAGGCGGGGATCGACATCCTCGTCATCCAGGGCACCGTGATCTCGGCCGAACACGTCTCGACCACGGTCGAGCCGCTCAACCTGAAGGAGTTCATCGCCGAGGTGCCGGTGCCGACCGTGGTCGGCGGCTGCGCCTCCTACTCGACCGGGCTGCACCTGATGCGGACCGGAGCGGTCGGGGTGCTGGTCGGGGTCGGGCCGGGAGCGGCCTGCACGACCCGCGGCGTGCTCGGCATCGGGGTGCCGCAGGCGACGGCGATCGCCGACGTCGCGGCGGCCCGTTCGCAGCACATGCTGGAGACCGGCGAGTACGTCAACGTGATCGCCGACGGCGGCATGCGCACCGGCGGCGACGTCTCCAAGGCGATCGCCTGCGGGGCGGACTCGGTGATGGTCGGCTCGCCGCTGGCCCGCTCCAAGGAGGCGCCCGGCCGCGGCTTCCACTGGGGGATGGCGACCTTCCACCCCTCGCTGCCGCGCGGCACCCGCGTCTCGACCAAGCAGGACGGGACGATGGAGGAGATCCTCCTCGGCCCGGCCCAGGAGAACGACGGCACCTTCAACCTGATGGGCGCGCTGCGGACCTCGATGGCCACCACCGGCTACGAGGACATCCGCTCCTTCCAGCGGGCCGAGGTGATGGTCGCCCCGGCGCTGATGAGCGAGGGGAAGCAGCTGCAAAGAGAGCAGTCCGTAGGGATGGGCTCGAACGGTCGCGCGGCGGTCTCCGCCGGTGTTGGAGTCGCCGACGACTGAGGCCGGCGCCACCCAGGCGTCGGCCCAGGCCACTGAGGAGGTGCTGGTCCTCGACTTCGGGGGGCAGTACTCGCAGTTGATCGCGCGGCGGATTCGCGAGTGCGGGGTATTCGCGGAGCTTCTGCCGGCTACTACGCCCCTGGAGAAGCTGAGAGAGCGCGAACCGAAGGGGCTGGTGCTCTCCGGGGGGCCGGCGTCTGTGTATGAGGAGGGAGCTCCCGAGTTCCCGGCCGAGCTGCTCGATTTGGGCATTCCGATGCTGGGGATTTGTTATGGGATGCAGGCGATGGTTCAGGCGCTTGGGGGCAGGGTGGAGGCGGCTGAGGCTGGGGAGTTTGGGCGGACGGACCTGGTTCTGCGTGACGGGGGCGGGAAGCTGCTCGGCGGGTTGCCCGAGGAGCAGCACTGCTGGATGAGCCATCGGGATGCGGTCTTCGAGCCGCCGGAGGGCTTCACGGCGCTGGCCTCGAGCCCGGGGTCTCCGGTGGCCGCCTGCGAGTTCCCGGAGCGGGGGCTGTACGGGATCCAGTTCCATCCCGAGGTTGTGCACACCCCTTATGGGACCGAGATCCTGACTCGGTTCCTGCGCGACGTGGCGGGGTGCGAGCAGGAGTGGTCGCCTCGGTCGGTGATCGAAGAGCAGGTGGCGAGGATCCGCGCCCAGGTCGGCGAGGGGCGGGTGATCTGCGGCCTCTCGGGTGGCGTCGACTCTTCGGTTGCGGCGCTGCTCGTCCACCGGGCGGTCGGCGAGCAGCTGACCTGCGTCTTCGTCGACCACGGCCTGATGCGGCTCAACGAGGCCGAGCAGGTGGTCGCCGCCTTCGAGGGCTTCGGCATCCCGCTCGTCCACGTCGACGCCGAGCAGCGCTTCCTGGCGAAGCTGGCCGGGGTCGACGAGCCGGAGCGCAAGCGCAAGATCATCGGCGAGGAGTTCATCCGCGTCTTCGAGGAGGAGGCGGCGAAGCTCGAGGACGCCGCCTATCTGGTACAGGGCACGCTCTACTCGGACGTGATCGAGTCGGGCGGCAGCGACAACGCAGCGACGATCAAGTCACACCACAACGTCGGCGGCCTGCCCGAGGATTTGCAGTTCGATCTGGTCGAGCCGCTGCGCATGCTCTTCAAGGACGAGGTGCGCGCGGTCGGCGCCGAGCTCGGCATGCCCGAGCGGATGGTCTGGCGCCAGCCCTTCCCGGGCCCCGGCCTGGGGATCCGCATCGTCGGCGGCGAGGTCACCAAGGATCGGCTCGACATCCTGCGCGCCGCCGACGCGATCCTCCAAGAGGAGATCCGCGCCGCCGACCTCTACCGCCAGCTCTGGCAGTCCTTCTGCGTGCTGCCCGTCGTCCGCTCGGTCGGCGTCCAGGGCGACGGCCGCACCTACGCCTACCCGATCGTGATCCGCGCCGTCACCTCCGACGACGCGATGACCGCCGATTGGGCCCGCCTCCCATATGACCTGCTCGAGAAAGTCTCCAGCCGGATCATCAACGAGATTCCCGAAGTGAATCGCGTCGCGCTCGACATCTCGTCGAAGCCGCCGGCGACGATCGAGTGGGAGTAGGGCCCGGGTCGTGGGGGCCTGGCCGGGTAGGGGTTCCGCTTAACTTTTTCGGTGTGACGGAAACGGGCTGGCGCCCGCTGCACCCGACGAAAAAGTACAAGACGCTCCACCCCTACCCAGACCGGCCGACGAGGGCTCGAGGCCACCCATGACCTTGCCGTTCTCAATCTCTATTGCGGTGCTAGGGGTGGTGCAGGCGGGGTTGGTGGCGTTGCCGGTTTCGCGGTCTCTGCCCACGGCGCTTGCACGGTTGGGCGGGAGGTGGTGGGCGTTGATTCCGGCTGGGTCGATCGTCTTTGTCGTGGCGGTGATCGAACTGAGCTCCGACGCGGCGACCTGGCTCACCTACCTGGCGCTGGTGGCCGTCCCCCCGTTGGCGGCTCTTGCCCTCGGGACGCTCATACGGGGCGGGCACCGGGTCTGGGCGTGGTGGGCGGTTCCGCTGTTTGCGCTTGCCTGGGCGACGCCAAACTCTCTGGCAGGGGAGGCGGCGGCTACTGCGCTTACGGGGTTGGCTTGCGTGAGCCTTGGGTGGTTGCTTGTCTCGGCGGTGTCGGGGCGGTGGGTGCGGGTTGGTGTCTATGCGATGGCCGCGCTCGACACCGTCTACGTCAGCGCCGACCTTCTCCAGGGCCCCAACGCCGTCCTCAACGCCGCCGCCCCAGCGGCCGGCCTCCCAGCCCTCCAAACCGTCCACTTCGGCTCCGCCGTAATGGGCTTCGGCGACCTCTTCATAGCCGGGGTGGTCGGCTGCCTCCTCGCCGTCGACGGGACGAATATGTCCCTATATAGAGGGAAATCGGCCCGTCGGCAGCGGGTTGCCGCCGCGCTTGTGGTCCTGCTGGCGTTGGGGTTCGACCTGCTGTTCTTTGCTGTGGACGAGCTTCCGGCTACCGTGCCAGTAGCAGCGGCCCTCGCGCTGGTGACCTGGAGGAGTCGCGAATGAGGTCCGTCCCGGCAGGGGTGGAGCGTCTTGTACTTTTCGGTCGTGAGGCCAGAGGCGAAAGCCCCAGCCTCTCCATCCGAAAAGTTAAGCGGAACCCCCGCCGGGACGGACCTCACCCCAAACTTCGTCAGGTGGCTATCATCCCGGGGCCGCTGGGCGCCGCCCGCGGCTTTTCTCTGATGAAGACCTATGTCGCCACACCCGCCGACCGCCAGCGCGACTGGTACGTCGTCGACGCCGAGGGTCAGACCCTTGGCCGGCTGGCGACCCGCATCGCCGACGCCCTGCGCGGCAAGCGCAAGCCGGAGTACACGCCCCACATCGACACCGGCGACTTCATCGTCGTCGTCAACGCCGAGAAGATCCGCGTCACCGGGGACAAGCTCAACCAGAAGCGCTACTGGCGCCACAGCGGCTATCCCGGCGGGATCAAGTCGCGGACGCTGGCCGAGATGCTCGAGCGCCGTCCCGAGGAGGTCATCCGCAAGGCGGTCAAGGGCATGCTCCCGCGCAACCGGCTGGCCCGCCAGCAGCTGACCAAGCTGAAGGTCTACGCCGGCCCCGACCACCCGCATGAGGCGCAGCAGCCCAAACCGATGGAGATCCAGACTTGATCGACGAGCCGCAGGACAACGAAGGCACTCAGCAGGACGACGTGGCCGAGGGACAGGACTCCCAGGCCGCGGGTCCTGTCGCGGAGGACGACTCCTCGTCCTCGCGGGACGACGCTCCGGGCGAGGAGTCGTCCTCCACGCCACCCGCGGCAGAGGCGTCTGAGGCCGCCGACGAGAGCGTCGTGGCCGAAGGAGACGCCGCCGAGGAGGCGCAGGCGGCGTCAGAGGACGAGTCTGGTGAGGAGGAAGCTTCCGAGCCCGAGCCGGAGAAGAAGTCCGAGGAGCCGGAGGAGAAGAAGAAGGATGTGATTCCGGGGGCTGACCTGGAGCCGATCGCGGTTGAGCCGGAGGAGCGGCCGCTGAGCGCCGAGGAGCAGGCCCGGCTGGAAGCCGAAGAGGAAGAGCGTGCCCAGAAAGAGGCCGCGCTGACCGCCGAGGCCGAGGAGGAGCCCGCCGCCGCGAGCCGTGCCCCGGCCAAGATGGAGGGCGACGCCCGCTATCTCGCCACCGGCAAGCGCAAGACCTCGATCGCCCGCGTCACCCTGCTGCCGGGCAGCGGCAAGTTCACGATCAACGAGCGCGAGCTCGACGAGTTCTTTCCCCGTCCCCTGCACCGGACGATGGCCCGCCAGCCGCTGACGATCACCGGCTATGACGGCAGCGTCGACGTGCGGGTGCGCGTCCACGGCGGCGGCATCAGCGGCCAGGCCGGCGCTGTGCGCCACGGAGTAGCCCGGGCCCTGACCGAGGTCGACGCCGAGCTGCGCGGCGAGCTCAAGCGGCGCGGCTTCCTGACTCGCGACGCGCGCGCCAAGGAGCGCCGCAAGGCGGGGCTCAAGAAGGCGCGCAAGCGGCCTCAGTTCAGCAAGCGTTAGGAGCTTCGATTTGACCACGGGGCGCAAGCTCTTCGGAACCGACGGGGTCCGGGGGGCGGCGGGAACCTTCCTCACCGCGGAGTTGGCGACGACCCTCGGTCGTGCGGCGACCGCCTCGCTCGAGGCGCAGCGTCCGCAGGTCCTGATCGTGCGCGACACGCGCGAGTCGGGGCCGATGCTGGAGGCGGCGCTGGCGGCCGGGATCGCCGCCGCGGGGGGCGACGCGCTGCTCGGCGGGGTGCTGCCGACGCCGGCCGCCGCCGTGCTGGTCAAGCGCCTCGGCCTCGACCTCGCCGCGGTCGTCTCCGCCTCCCACAATCCCTATGGCGACAACGGGATCAAGTTCTTCTCGGCGCAGGGGACGAAGCTCGACGACGAGGCCGAGGCCGCGATCGAGGCGCTGATCGAGGCGCGGGCTCCGGCGGCCGAGCCGGGCCGGGTGCGTGAGCTGAACGGCGGCCTCGAGGACTACCTGCGGGCGCTCGAGTCGGCCTTCGCGCTCGACCTCAGCGGCCGCGCCGTGCTGCTCGACTGCGCCAACGGCGCCACCTTCCGCGCCGCGCCGGCGATCTTCGAACGGCTCGGCGCGACGGTCGAGGCGATCGGCGCCGAGCCCGACGGGCGCAACATCAACGAGGGCTGCGGCTCGACCCACCTCGAGCGGATCGCCGCCGAGATCGCCGGCTCGGGGGCGACGATCGGCTTCGCCTTCGACGGCGATGGCGACCGGGTGCTGGCCGTCGACGGCGAGGGCCGCACGCACGACGGCGACGAGCTGATCGCGCTCGCCGCCCGTGGCATGGCCGCCCGCGGCGAGCTCGAGGGCGGCGTCGCCGTCACCGTGATGAGCAACTACGGCTTCCACCGGGCGATGGAGGAGGACGCGATCGAGGTCGCCGTCGCCCAGGTCGGCGACCGCTACGTGCTCGACGAGCTGCGCGAGCGCGGCTGGCGGCTCGGTGGCGAGCAGTCGGGTCACATCATCGACACCCGCTTCGCCGCCACCGGGGACGGGATCGCCGCCGCTCTGGCGACGATGCGCGAGCTCGGCGATCGCCGGCTGGCGGATGTGACCCCGATGGAGAAGCTGCCTCAGGTGCTGGTCAACGTCGAGGTCGCCGAGCGCGAGGCGATCGCCGGCGCCGCGGCGGTCTGGGAGGCGGTTGACAGGGAGAGCGCCGCGCTCGAGGGCCGCGGCCGGGTGCTGCTGCGCCCCTCCGGAACCGAGCCCCTGGTCCGGGTGATGGTCGAGGCGCCGAGCGCCGGGGAGGCAAACGCCGTTTGCGAGCGTCTTGTCACGCTCGTCCGCAAAGAGCTGACCTGAGTCTCCGGGTCTCTACCCTTAATCGCCTCCCAATGTGCGGAATCGTCGGATACGTCGGTGAGCGCCCCTGCCTCGACCTCTTGGTCGCGGGGCTGGAGAAGCTCGAGTACCGCGGCTATGACTCGGCCGGCGTCTCGGTGATCGAGGACGGCCGGATCGAGAACGTGCGCGCCGTCGGCAACCTCGAGAACCTGCGCGCCGCCGTCGCCGAGCAGGCTGAGAACGGCGGCGGCGTCGCGGTCGCCGCGCCGGTGGCGACCACCGGCGTCGCCCACACCCGCTGGGCGACGCACGGCCGGGTCACCGAGGAGAACGCCCACCCGCACGGCGACTGCAGCGACCGCATCCACATCGTTCTCAACGGGATCGTCGAGAACCACGCCGAGCTGCGCCGCGAGCTGGCCGAGCAGGGTCACGGCTTCAGCTCGGAGACCGATGCCGAGATCGTCGCCCACCTGATCGAGCGCAACTACGACGGCGACCTGACCGCCGCGGTGCGCGCCTCCTTCGCCGAGCTGCGCGGCCACTACGCCTTCGTCGCGATGCACGCCGACGAGCCCGGCCGCCTGGTCGGGGCGCGGCGCGAGTGTCCGCTGGTCGCCGGTGTCGGCGCCCGGGAGACCTTCCTCGCCTCGGCGATCCCCGCCTTCCTCGCCGAGACGCGCGAGGCGGTGGCGATCGAGAACGACGAGATCGTCACGATCGATCCGGCCGGGGTGGCGATCACCGACGCCGCCGGCGCGCCGGTCGAGCGCGCAGCGGAGACCGTCTCCTGGGACGAGGCGGCGGCCGAGAAGGGCGGCTACGAGACCTTCATGCTGAAGGAGATCCACGAACAGGCCGATGCTGTCGCTGAGACGATCGCCGACCGGCTGCCGGGCGAGGAGGGCGTCGATCTCTCCGAACTCGAGCTCGACGACGCCTTCCTGCGCGGCCTGCGGCGGATCGTGATCGTCGCCTGCGGCACCTCCTACCACGCCGGCCTGGTGGGCCGCTACGCGATCGAGGAGTGGGCGCGGGTGCCGGTCGAGATGGACGTCGCCTCCGAGTACCGCTACCGCAACCCGGTGATCGGCGAGGACGACCTGGTGATCGGCATCACCCAGTCCGGCGAGACCGCCGACACGCTGGCCGCGATGCGCCTCGCCCGCGAGAACGGGGCGAAGGTGCTGGCGGTGACCAACGTGATGGGCAGCCAGGCGACTCGCGATGCCGACACCGTGCTCTACACGCGGGCCGGGCCCGAGGTGAGCGTCGCCGCGACCAAGACCTTCGTCGCCCAGGTGGCGGCGATGTACCTGCTCGGCCTGCGCCTGGCGGAGCTGCGCGGCACGCTGCCGGCCGAGCGCCTGCGCGAGCTGGTCGCCGAGCTGAAGGCGATCCCCTCGAAGATCGAGACGACCCTCGCCGCCTGCGAGGAGCGCACCCGCGAGGTCTCCGCCTTCTGGCACGAGCGCGAGTTCTTCCTCTACCTCGGTCGTCACATCGGCCTGCCGGTCTGCCTCGAGGGCGCGCTGAAGCTGAAGGAGATCTCCTACATCCCGACCGACGCCTACGCGGCCGGCGAGATGAAGCACGGCCCGATCGCCCTGCTCGACGAGTCGACGCCGGTGATCTGCGTGGCGACCGAGAGCCCGGTGTTGGAGAAGGTGCTCTCCAACGTCGAAGAGGTGCGCGCTCGCGGCGCGGCTACTATCGCGATCGCCACCGAGGGCGACGAGCGGGCGGCGCAGGTTGCCGACGAGTCGATCGAGGTCGCCCGCACGGACTGGATCCTGCAGCCGATCGTCGCGATCCTCCCCCTGCAGCTGCTCGCCTACGACATCGCCCGCGCCCGCGGGCTCAACGTCGACCAGCCGCGGAACCTCGCAAAGACCGTAACGGTCGAGTAGCTGCGTTTCCGCTACCCTCTTCGCGCAGATGCACGTGAAGAATTTGACTATTGCGGCCTTTGTGGTCGGTGCGCTGGCCCTGATCGCCGGCTGCGGTGGAGGGAGCGGCGGCGGCGGTGGCGGTGGCGGCGGGTCGGCAACCGCTGACGCGGCGGGCTTCGCCACGTCGGGCTCGGTCGTCTACGTGCAGGCGGACCTGCAGCCAAGCGGAGAGCTGAAGGCCGATGCCGACGCAGCGGTCAGGAAGCTCACGGGAAGCGAAGACCTGGCTAGGTTCATCGTCTCCAAGCTGGAAACCGCCGCCGGGGAAGAAGGCGAGCCGGTCGATTTCGCCGGCGAAGTCGAACCCTGGCTGGGCAGGACCGCCGCTGTCTCCTTCGCCCGCGTCGAAGGCGAAGGCGGGCTCTCCGAACCGGTTATCGCGATCCAGGCGAGCAAGCCGCAGGAAGCTCAGCGCTTCATCGACAAGCGCACCGGCCAGAGCAGCAAGCCGTACAAATCCGCCACCTACAAGGGAAACAAGTTCGAGGTCGGTGGAGCGCAGGGCAAGGCGCTTGGCGTGGTCGGCGAATGGGCGCTGCTGACCGGCGGGGAAAAGGAATTCAAGGCAGCGGTCGATGCCGACGAAGGGAAATCGCTGGCCGACGAAGCACGCTTCAGCGACGCCTTTGCCAATGCCTCCCCCGGCAGCCTCGCCGACGTTTACGTAGACGTCGGCGCGATCGCCACGCAGTCGGGAGAAGGCGTCGACCCGCAGCTGCGGGCGGCGCTCGAAGGCTCCGGGGTCGAGGCGGGCAAAGCGACGGCGATCGCCAGTGTGATCCCCGGTGCCGACCAGGTTCAGATCGACGCGAGCGGCGACCTCGGCCAGAAGCCGCCTGAAGGCGAGGCCTCGAAGCTGCTCGGCTCGCTCCCGGCGGACGCTGACGCCGCCTTCGCCCTGACCGGCTTCGCCGAGCAGCTCGAAGAGGCGGTCGACAATCTCGACGAGAACGGCGCCCCGCCGAACCTCAAGCCGGGCGAGCTGAAGGCAACGCTGAGCAAGGCCGGCGTCGACGTCGACAAGCTCGCGGCCTCGCTCGGCGAAGCGGCGCTCTTCGTCGAAGGCAGTGCCAAAGCCGATGCGGGAGCGGCTCTGGTGATGACGGCGAAGAACGACGAAGCGGCGGAAGCGGTCGCCGGCCTCGGGGCGCTGCTGCGCGGCGCCGACGTGTCCGGGGTCACCGTGGTCAGCGGCAAGGCGAGCGGCTTCTCGATCCACAACCTCGAACCGGCCCTCAAGGCGGTCGTCGTCGTCGGCAAGGGCAACCGGGTCGCCGTCGGCTACGGCCTGCCCGCGGCGCTCAACGGCCTCGATGCCGGTTCCGGCCCGACCCTCTCGGGCACCGCCGGCTACAAGGAAGCGCTCGCCGCCCTGGGCCAGACCCCGATCAGCGGCTACGTCGACGGCTCGGCCGCCGCGAAGCTCGCCGAAGCGCTCGTCCCGCGCTCGCAGAAGGACCTCTGGGAAGCGGTGCCCTACCTGAAGAAGATCACCTACGTCGCGATCGGCTCCGGAACGAACGGAGATCTGGCAACGGCGAAGGTGATCGCAGGCCTGCCCAAGTAGCCTCAGGGCCGGTGAACACCGGCATCGGCATCGACCTGCTCGAGATCGCCCGCCTGGAGCGCGCCCTGATGCGCCGCCCGCGCCTCGCAGAGCGCGTCTTCACCCCGGCCGAGCGCCAGTACGCCGCCGCCCGCGCCCGCCCGGGCCGTCACCTCGCCGCCCGTTTCGCCGCCAAGGAGGCCGTGGTCAAGGCCCTCGGCCTGCGCAGCGGCTTTGGCCTGCGCGAGATCGAGGTGGTCCCCGGCGAGCCGCCCACGGTGCGGCTCAGCGGGCGCGCTGCCGAAGCGGCCGACGGCGGGCGCGTCGAGGTCTCGCTCACTCACTCGCGCGAGCATGCCGCGGCAGTGGCATATACAAATATGGTTTGAATCACCCTTTCCTTTGATACGATCATTATCTAAGACTGAAGCATTCCCAATAACAAAGGAAAGCCGGACAATGGTCTACGAGGCCCCCGAAATTCAAGAGCCGGAGGTGCGCGCGCTGGAGAAGATTGGCGATCTTCGACGCCAACTTCGCTATTACGTTGCCGAGCCGCGTCGATGGGTGGGATCGTTGCGGCGCGTCCTCGGGGCTCGCGCAATCCGTGGTTCCAACAGCATCGAGGGATTCAACGTGTCGGTAGAGGACGCTCTGGCAGCTATCGAGGGAGAGGAGCCAGCCGAGGCTGGAGCGGAGGACTGGGCTGCAGTGCTCGGATATCGCCGCGCGATGACCTACGTGCTACAGCTCGCCAACGACCCGCACTTCGATTATTCCTCTGGGCTGATCCGGAGCCTTCATTTCATGATGACGGAATACGCCCTTGACGCCGGCCCTGGTCTTTGGCGGCCGGGTCCGATTTGGGTCCGAAACGACGCGACCGGCGAAACGGTGTACGAAGCCCCGGAGAGCGAGGAGGTGCCGGCTTTGATCGAGGAGCTGATCGCCCAGCTGAAGGGCGACGACGACTGTCCATCAATGGTCAGGGGCGCGATGGCGCATTTGAACCTGGCGATGGTCCATCCATTTCGAGACGGCAATGGCAGGATGGCGCGGTGCCTGCAAACGCTTGTCCTCGCCAGGGACCAGATCCTCTCCCCCGAGTGGATGAGCATCGAGGAGTACCTTGGAGCTAACACCCAGGCCTATTACGACATCCTTTCCAGGGCCGGGGGAGGTGTATGGCGACCAAATGGCGACGCCCGGCCCTGGGTGCACTTTTGCCTTTGCGCCCACTACATCCAGGCAATGAGTGTGTTGAGGCGGGCACGGGAGTCGGAGGACATCTGGGCTGCCGTGGATGACATGCGGGCCGATCGAGGCCTTCCGGAACGTGCTGTCAGCAGCCTGTTCGACGCCGCTATCGGGCTTCATATCCGTAACTCTTCGCACCGAAAGGGAGTGGAACTGGCAGAGTTGGAACAGATCTCCAATCAGGTCGCAACCAACGATCTGCAGGCCATGGTTCGAGCGGGGCTTGTCGACAAGCAGGGGTCCAAGCGTGGGGCCTACTACGTGGCGGCGGAGCCTCTGGTGGAGATCCGCAAACGTGCGAGGGCTGAGCGAGTGCCCATAGACGCCGGCGCGCTTTTCGACTGACCATGGAGCCCTGGCTCACACCGCTCTACGATGCCGACGGAATCCGGGCCGTCGACCGCTGGGCGATCGAGGAGCGGGGGGTGCCGGGCGAGCAGCTGATGGAGGCGGCGGGGACGGCGCTGGCCGAGGCGGTCGCGGGGCTGGCGCCGCAGGGGCCAGTGCGGATCCTCTGCGGCAAGGGCAACAACGGGGGGGACGGGCTGGTGGCGGCTCGGCATCTGCGCGGCATGGGGTTCGAGGTCGACGTGCTGGAGCTCTTCGCGGAAGTCCCGGAGGGTGGCTTCGATGCCTGGCTGGACGGTTCGGGCGCGGTCGTCGATGCGATCTTCGGCACCGGGTTCTCGGGCGCGCCGCGCGAGCCGGCCGCGGCGGCGGTCGAGGCAATCAACCGCTGCGGGGCGCCGGTCCTCGCCTGCGACATCGCCTCGGGGGTCGACGCCTCGACCGGTGAGATCGCGGGCGCCGCGGTCGAGGCGGATCTGACGGTCAGCTTCCACGCCGGGAAGCTCGGGCATCGGGTCGCGCCGGGCAAGTGGCACACGGGCGAGCTGCGGGTCGTCCCGATCGGGATCCCGAGCGGGCCCCCGGGAGAGCCGGTAGCGGGGGAGATCGAGGCCTCCGTCCTCTCCCTCGCCCCGCGCCGCGGGCCGCGCTCGACCAAGTTCAGCTCCGGCCAGGTGACGGTCGCCGGCGGCTCGCGCGGGCTTACCGGCGCGGTGCAGATGTGCTCACGGGCGGCGATCCGGGCCGGGGCGGGCTACGCGACCGTCGTCGTGCCCGCCGACCTCGAGCTGGTCTTCGAGGCTGGCCAACCGGAGGTGATGTCCGTCGGCTGCCCGGGCGGCGACGGCTGCTTGGCGCCCGCCGGCCTGAAGACGCTGCTGCGCAGCTTCGAGCGGGCGGCGGCGGGGGTGCTCGGACCGGGGATGGGACGCGACCCTGCCACGGTCGAGCTGGCGCGCGAAGCCGCCGAGGCGATCGAGTGCCCGCTGGCGATCGACGCCGACGGCCTCAACGCCTTCGCCGACAAGCTCAGCTCCCTCGCTGGACGCGCTGCGCCGACGATCCTCACGCCGCACGCCGGCGAGCTCGGGCGCCTGCTCGGCCGCTCCTCCGATGAGATCTCGGCGCAGCGGCTCGCCGCCGCCCGCGAGGCGGCCCGGGCTGCGGGCGCCGTCGTCGTGCTCAAGGGCGACGACACGATCGTCACCGACGGCGAGCGGGTCGCCGTCAACGTGCTCTCCGCGCCGGCCCTGGCGACTGCCGGCACCGGCGACGTGCTCTCGGGGATGGTCGCGGCGATGCTCGCCCGCGGCCTCGAGCCGTTTGCCGCGGCCTGCGCGGCGGTCGTCGCCCACGCCCGCGCCGGCCGCGACGCCGCCGCCCGGATCGGCGCCGCCGAGTCGGTGATCGCCGGCGACGTGATCGACTCGATCCCCGCCGGCATGGTTCCGGCGATCTCCGTCGAATAACCTGGCGCCGATGAAGACCGCCGCCGAGATCATGGACGCCGACGTGCCCGCCGTATCGCCGGCCGCGGACGCGCGCGCCGCGATCGAGCTGCTCGCCAAGACCGACCTCGGGGCGATCCCGGTGATCGACGAACAGCGCAAGGTGATCGGGATCGTCAGCGAGTCCGACCTGATCCTCGGCGACGAGCAAGCCGACCTGCACCTGCCGCACTACCTGAACATCATGGGCGGGATCGTCTTCGTCGGCTCGATGAAGGGCTTCGAGGAGCGCCTCGACAAAGCCTTCGCCGCCAGCGTCTCGGAGCTGATGACCGCCGACCCGGTGACGGTCGAGACCGGCGCGGACGCCGAGGCGGTGGCGCGGACGATCGCCGAGAAGCACCACAACCACCTGCCCGTGGTCGACGGCGAGGGCCGCCTGGCCGGGATGGTGACCCGCGCCGACGCGCTGGCCGCGCTCGTCGCCAACGGCTGAGCCATGGAGCGGGCAGTCGCCCGGATCGATCGCGGCGCCGTCGAGCGCAACTGCGCCCGGCTGAAGGCCGAGCTGGGCGACGCCGAGCTCTGCGCGGTGGTCAAGGCCGACGGCTACGGCCACGGCGCCGATGCCTGCGCGGACGCGGCGCTGGCCGGCGGCGCGACGCGGCTGGCCGTCGCGACCGGCGCCGAGGCGACGCTGATCGGCAGGCGCTTTCCGCAGGTCCCGCTGCTGACGATGGGCGCGCTGACGCCCGCCGATCTCGACGCCGCGCTCGCCGCCGGGTCCGAGGTCGCCGTGTGGCGCGAGGGCTTCCGGCAGCTCGCGGCCGCCCGCGGCCGGGCCCAAGGGAGGCCGGTCCGCGTCCACGTCAAGCACGACAGCGGCATGGGCCGGCTGGGCAACCCCGACCCGAGCGAGGTGCTGGCGTTGGCGCGGGCCTGCGCGGAGGACCCGGCCCTGGAGCCAGCCGGAGTCTGGACCCACTTCGCCACCGCGGACGAACCGGAATCCGATTATTTCGGGCGGCAGCTGGGCCGCTTCGAGGAGGTGGCTGGGGCGGTCAGGGCCGAGTTCCCCGGCGCCGTCGTCCACGCGGCCAACAGCGCCGCCGTCTTCCGCGACTGCCGCTCGCACTTCGACATGGCACGCTGCGGCGTGGCCGTCTACGGCCTCGACCCGTTCCAGGGCGATCCGGCCGAGCGCGGCCTGGCGCCGGCCCTGTCGCTGCGCTCCTACGTCGCCGATCTGAAGCGCTTCGCCGTCGGTGAGAGCGCCGGCTATGGCCGAACCTGGCGGGCGCCGACGGACACATGGGTAGGCGTGCTGCCGCTCGGCTACGGCGACGGGGTTCGCCGCGGCCTCTCCAACAACGCCGAGGTGCTGATCCGCGGCCGGCGCCGCCCGTTGGTCGGCACCGTCTCGATGGACAACCTCACCGTCGACTTGGGACCGCGGACGGATGTCGAACCGGGCGACGAAGCCGTCTTGATCGGGGCCCAGGGCGAGGAGGCGATCCGCGCCGAGGAGCTCGCCGTCCGCCTCGGCACGATCAACTACGAGATCACCTGCGGCATCTCAGCCCGGGTCCCCCGCCAACCATGAGGTTCCGGTGCGCCTTTGCCCCTCGATGCGTGGATAAGGCGCAGCGGAAGGCCCTCCAATGAGCGCCGTTGCCGAGCGGCTCGCGGCTGCGCCCCTCGTCCGGTTGGCGCGGCGGGCGCTGGGGGAGGCGCCCGAGGGCGTTTGGATTGCCGGGGGCGCGGTGCGCGACGCGGCGTTGGGGCGCGATGTCACAGACCTCGATCTCGCGGTGGCGGGCGACGTGGCCGGGGTCGCCAAGACGATCGCCCGCGAGGGGCGCGGGCACTCCTTCGAGCTCTCGGCCGAGTTCGAGACCTGGCGGGTGGTCGCCGCGGACGGAACCTGGCAGATCGACCTGACCGCGCTGCGCGGCGAGACGATCGAGGCCGACCTCGGCGAGCGCGACTTCACGATCGGCGCCGTTGCGGTGCCGCTGGGCGGCACGGAGCCGCTCGACCCCCACGACGGGCTGGGGGACCTCGAGCGGCGAGTGCTGCGCGCCGTCAGCGAGCGCAGCTTCGCCGCCGATCGCCTGCGCTTGCTGCGCGCCGCGCGCTTCGCCGCCGGGCTCTCGCTCGAGCTCGACCCGGGGACCGCCGCCCTGGCGCGCCGCGAAGCGCCGCATGCCGGCGAGGCCGCCGGCGAGCGCCAGCTGCTCGAGCTGCGCCAGCTGCTTGGCGGCCCCGACCCGCTGCGCGGCATGGCGCTGCTCGACGAGCTCGGCCTGACCGCCGTCGTCCTGCCCGAGATCGAGGCGCTGCGCGGCGTCGAGCAGGGGCCCAACCATCACCTCGACGTGCTTGGCCACACCCTGGCTGTGCTCGAGCGCACGCTCGAGGTCGAGGCCGACCTGGGGCGCTTCGCCGGCGAGCGGGCGGCGGAGGTCGAGGCGCTGCTCGCCGAGCCGCTCGCCGACGAGATCAGCCGCGGCACGGCGCTGCGCTTCGGCGCCCTCGTCCATGACATCGGCAAGCCGGCGACCCGCTCCGAGCAGGACGGGTTCGTCACCTTCGTCGGCCACGATCGCGACGGCGGGCCGATCATCGCCGGCCTCTGCGAACGCCTGCGCGCCAGCCGCGCGCTAACTCGCCACCTTCAAGACATCACCCTGCATCACCTGCGGCTCGGCTTCCTCGTCCACGAGGCGCCGCTGCCGCCCCGCCGCGTGCACGAATACCTGCGTGCCACCGAACCGGTTGCCGTCGACGTGACGTTGTTGACGGTCGCCGACCGGCTCTCGGCGCGCGGCTCGGGGCCGTTCGCCACCGAGGAGGCGATCGCGGCGCACCTCGACCTCGCCCGGCAGATGATCGGCGCCGCCCTCGACTGGCGCCGCGACGGCCCGCCGAGGCCCCTGGTTCGCGGCGACGAGCTCGCCGCCGAGCTGGGAGTCGAGGAGGGCCCCGAGATCGGCGAGCTGCTCGCGGAGCTCGAGACGGCGCAGTACGCGGGGGAGATCTCGACGCGGGACGAGGCGGTTGCCCGCGCCCGCGCCCTGCGCGGCTGAGCCGAGCCGAAGGCGGTCCGGTACGCTCCCCGCCGCATGGGGAAAGAGGAGAAGATCGAGATGGAGGGCGAGATCACCGAGGCCCTCCCCAACACGATGTTCCGCGTCAAGCTCGACAACGGCCACGACGTGCTCGGCCACATCTCGGGCAAGATGCGCCGCCACTACATCCGCATCCTCCCAGGCGACCGCGTGAAGATCGAGTTGTCTCCCTACGACCTCGATCGGGGTCGGATCACCTACCGCTACAAATAGGCCGTCTCAGCCCTGGGTCAGCGGGCGGTGCGGCGCATTTCTCGCAGGGCCCAGGCACCCAGAATCACTAGGAGGCCTAGAAGGGCCACCGCGCCCGGCCAGGTTTCCGACCAGGTGACGGCGCCGAGGAAGCCCTGGCGGGCGGCGTCGACCACGTGGGTGACGGGGTTGGCTTCGGCGACGCTGCGCATCCACGGTTGCAGCAGGGCCAGCGGGGCATAGGCGGTGGTGGTGAAGATCACGGCCATCGTCCCGGCCTGCATCAGCGGCGCCGCCGACTGGCTCTTGAAGCGCAGCGCCAGGGCCGAGCCCCAGCAGGCGGCGACCGCGGCCAGCGCCGCGACCATCAGGTAGGCGACCAGGAGACCGTCGATTCCCGGCCAGCCGGCGCCCAGCGCGAGGGCGATCGCCAGCACGAAGGTCGCCGGGATCAGCGCCCGGGCGCTCGCCGCCAGCACCGTGCCCGCGAGCAGCACCCAGCGCGGCGCGGGGGAGACCAGCAGCCGGTCGACCCAGCCCTGCTCCATGTCGCGCGCCAGGTTGACCCCGGCCGCGGCGCCGGTGAAGCCGGCTCCCTGCAGCATGCTCACCGGGACGACGAAGCTCTCGTAGGCGCCGGTGTCGAAGCCGCGCAGGTGGGTGAGGGCGCCGAAGACGCCGTTGATCCCGAGGAAGAAGATCGTCGGCGCCAGCACGCCGGGGATCGCCGCCCCCGGCACGCGCAGCAGCTCGTTGCGGGCGCGCGCGATCAGCGCCGCGATCGTCGCCAGGTTGGCGCGCCAGGCCGGGAGCGCGGCAGCGGTCTCCATCAGCCGACCCGCAGACGGTGTCGCAGGGCGCGGGAACTGAGCACGAGGCTCAGCGCGGCGATGCCG
The DNA here is from genome assembly GCA_963728365.1 of uncultured Solirubrobacterales bacterium. Lineage (GTDB taxonomy): Bacteria > Actinomycetota > Thermoleophilia > Solirubrobacterales > 70-9 > VRUE01. The sequence continues at coordinate 181,127 of CAVSJI010000002.1, read as the reverse complement.
AGCACCGCCAGCACCGCTTCGAGCTCGGTGCCGGCGTCGACCGAGGAGACGATCGGGTCGCGAATCCCTTCGACGACGAAGCTCAGCGGGTTGTATTCGGCAATCGCCTTCGCCGGCTGGATCATCAGGTCGTTGGGGAAGAAGGCCGAGGAGAGGAAGAGGACGACCAGGACCAGCGGGAAGAGCCCCTGGACGACGCTGGCGCTGCCGGTGCGCAGGGCGATCGCGGCGCCGATCCCGCCGACCGCCATCGCCGTCGCCGTGACCAGGACGATCGCGATCAGCACCGCGGCGACGCCGCTGTGCAGCTCGGCACCGAAGATCAGGCCGATCGCCAGGAACCAGACCGCCGCGAAGAGGCCGAGGGCCGCGGTCCCCGCGAGCCGACCGAGGACGATCGCGTAGCGCGGGATCGGCGCCGCGAAGAGCCGGTCGGTGAAGCCCATCTCGATGTCGACCGCCAGGGCGATGCCGCCGCTGTTGCCGGCCAGCATCAGCGACTGCATCATCGCCCCGGCGAGCATGAACTGGAGGAAGCCCTGCACGGGCGGGAAGCCGGGCAGATCGATCGCGCCGCCGGCGCCGCCGGTCTGGATCGCCAGCAGCAGGGTCGGGAAGACGAGGATCGGGGCCATCAGCTGCGGCCGTCGGAAGGTCTGGCGGATCGAGCGCATGCCGAGCGCTTGAACCACGCGAGCGGTCTTCGCGATCTCGTTCACGTCTCGACCGGCTCCGGCTCGGCCCCCTCGCCCTCGCCGCCGGCCTCCTCTTCCTTCTCGAGGTGGTGGCCGGTCTTGGCGACGAAGACGTCGTCGAGCGTCGGGCGGGCCAGCTCCAGCGAGCCGACCTCGACTCCCGCCTCGTCGAGGGCCCGCACGATGCGCGGAATGTCGGCCGAGCCGTTCTCGACCTCGACCAGCACGGTGCGCGCGTCGCGCGGCGGCAGCAGCTTGCCGATCGCCGCGCAGGCTTCCTCGGCAGCGGCGACCGAGCCCTCGGCCAGCTGCAGCTGCACGTGCGGGTGGCCGATCTCCGCCTTGAGCGCCTCCGGGGTGCCCTCCGCGACGATCGTGCCCTGGTCGATGATCCCGACGTTGTCGGCGAGCTGGTCGGCCTCCTCGAGGTACTGCGTGGTGAGGAAGACGGTGGTGCCGTCGTCGTTGAGTGCCCGCACCTCCTCCCAGATCGTCTTGCGGCTGACCGGGTCCAGGCCGGTGGTCGGCTCGTCGAGGAAGAGCACGCGCGGTTCGTGGACCAGCGCCGCGGCCAGGTCGAGGCGGCGCTGCATGCCGCCCGAGTAGGTCCCGACCCGGCGCTCGGCGGCGCCCTCGAGCCCAACCCGCTCGAGCAGCGCATCGGCGCGGCGGCGGCCGTCGCGGCTGGGCAGGCCCTGCAGCGTCGCCTGCAGGCGGATCAGCTCGCGGCCGGTCATCAGCGGGTCGAGCGCCGCCTCCTGCAGGGCGACTCCGATCGAGGCGCGCACCGAGCGCGCCTCGCGCACGACGTCGTGGCCGGCGACCGTGGCCCGCCCGCCGGTCGGCAGCAGCAGCGTGGTCAGCATGCGGACGGTGGTCGTCTTGCCGGCGCCGTTCGGACCGAGGAAGCCGTAGATCTCGCCCTCGGCGACCTGCAGGTCGACACCGCGCACGGCGAGCACCTCGCCGAACGCCCGCTCCAAACCCTCGACGACGATCGCCAGATTCACGTTTCCCATCGCGGCGGCAACCCTACAGAGGGCCCCTGGCCGGGATCGTGCAAGCACCCGTCGCTGCCGTCATCCCTGCGGCCGGGACGGCAGAATCTCGGCCGCAACCCTGGTCAGGAGCCCGGGTTGCAGCTTGAGATCGTGCTTGGAGCAGCCGACAACACACGCGGCACCCCGCGCGCGCCCGTGGCGCTGGCCCTCGCCTGCCTGCTCGCGGCGCTCGCCGTCGTCGCCTGGCCGGGCGCCGCCGACTCGGCGCCGCTGCGCGTCGTCGTGCTCGGCAAGACCGCGAGCACGCCTAAGCCGTCCTGCCCGGGCAAGGTCGTCAACAACGTCGAGATCGTGCCCTGTCGGGTCGAGGGTCACGTCAGCGGCTACCAGGTCAAGGCCGGCGGGGTCGAACAGCCCTACGAGGCGCCCTTCGACGGCAAGCTCGTCGCCTGGTCGATCAGCCTCGCCCGCCCCTCGCGCAAGGACACCAAGGCGACGACTGACGAGGTCGGCTTCTTCAACGAGTTCCTCGGCCGGCCCTCCGAGGCGCGGGTCGGCGTCCTGCGGCCGGTCGAGAACACCAAGCCGCCGAAGTACACGCTGGTCCGCCAGAGCCCGCTGCAGGTGCTCAACCCCTACTTCGGCAGCACCCCGATCTTCGCGCTCGAGCACCCGCTCTCGGTCCTGCGCGGTCAGGTCATCGCCCTCACGGTGCCGACCTGGGCGCCGATGTTCGCCTTCAACACCTCCGAAGAAGACACCTGGCGCGGCAGCCGCGTCGAAGACCACTGCGCCTCCAAGGAAGACATCCAGGACGGTCACCCCCAGCAGGGCGTCGGCAAGGCCAAGGTCTACGGCTGCTACTACTCGAACGCCCGCCTGCTCTACACGGCGACCTTGGTCAAGAAACCATAGGGGTCCAGCGGCGTTCTGACCAAGCAGTTCAAGGACGCAGGGAGCGAAGCGTGCTCTGCACGTGAGCGACCGAGGACGCCGAAGTGCGCCGGTCAGAGCGCCGGCTGGCGCAAACCGCAATACGGGCAGTCGCTGACGTCGAGGCCGATCAGCTGGTCGCAGCGGCGGCAGGCGCGCAGGTTCTCCGGGGTGCGGGGCAGGGCCGAGGCGGACGGGGCGAGCGGCAGGACCATCGCCACCGGGGCCATCTCCTCGCCGGTCTCGCGGTCGAGGTAGACCTCGCCCGGAACGGCGTGGGCGAGGGCCTCGCGGCCGGAGGCCCGGGAGCGCATGCGGTAGAGCTGCTTCGAGTTCACGGCGGCGAAGACTAATAGCTTGCCCGGTCCCGATGCGTTTTCTCCTCCTCCACGGCTATATGCTGCGCGGCACCGGCAGCAACATCTACAACGCCAACCTGGCGCGGGCGCTGGCGGCCCTCGGCCACGAGGTGCATCTCGTCTGCCAGGAGCGGCAGGTCCAGCTCGAGGGCGTTGAGATCCACAACCCCGATATCGCCGGCCTGCTCCCCGTCTACGTCAAGGACCCCTACGAGGGCTTCGAAGTCAAGACCTTCCCCGAGCTGACCGAGGTCGAGCTCGACCGCTACATCGAGGCCAACATCGAAGCTGTTCGCAGCGTCGCCGAGCAAGCGGGAGGCATCGACCTCGCCCTCGCCAACCACCTCGTAATGGCCCCCGCGATCCTCGCTCGCGCCGACGTAGCCCCCTTCGCAACCAAGATCCACGGCTCCGCCCTCGAGTACACGGTCAAGCCAAACCCCCGCTTCCTCCCCTACGCGGCCGAGGGCCTGGAAGCTTCCAAAGCAGTCCTGGTCGGCTCCCGCCACACGGCCGAGTCTCTCTGGGCAGCGCTTCCGGGCGTCCCGAAGCTCAAAGAAAAAACGCGTCTGGGACCACCCGGAGTCGACACGAACATCTTCCGCCCAGCGGCCTATCCCGCGGGTGGCGCGGTAGGGGGGACCACCCCTGAGGACGCTTTAGCGACCGGAAGGGGTGGTGGGTCCCCTGCCGCGACAGGACCCGCGGGCTTTGGCGGCTCGTCCCGGATCGTCTTCGTCGGCAAGCTGATCGTCTCCAAGGGCGTCGACCTGCTCCTGGCCGCCTGGCCTCTCGTCCACGCCGCGCACCCCGACGCCCGTCTCCAGATCGCCGGCTTCGGCGAGTACGAGAACGGCCTGCGCCGCCTGCTCGAGGCGCTCGAAGCAGGTGACCTCGCCGAGGCGCGCGAGGTCACCCGGCTCGGCTGGGCGCTCGAGGGCGGCGAGCAGCGCCCGCTGCCGATCCTCTCCGCCTTCCTCGCCGAGCCGCCCCCCGGCTACGCCGAGGCCGCCCGCGCCGCCGCCGGCTCGGTCGCCTTCATCGGCCGCCTCGAGCACGACGAGGTCGCCGAGCTGTTGCCCGGCGCCGAGGCGCTGGTCATGCCCAGCACCTTCCCGGAGGCCTTCGGCATGGTCGCCGCCGAGGCGGCCGCCTGTGGGGTCCTGCCGGTCTCGGCCGGCCACTCGGGGATGCTCGAGGTCTCGCACGAGCTGCAGGCGGCATTGCCACCGGCGATCGGTCAGATCACCTCGTTTCCGGTCGAGCCGGGGGCGGTCGAGGCGATCGCCTCGCGGCTCAACGCTTGGCTGGGGCTGTCCGAGGGCGAACGTCGGGAGGTCCGCGAAGCGCTCGTCGATACCGCTGGTCGGCTCTGGAGCTGGGAGGGCGTCGCCCGCGGCGCGATCGCCGCCGCGCGGGGCGAGCTTGACCGTCTGCCGGATGCATAGAATGCGCCCCCGCCTCATGTACGGCCGCCTGCCCATAGTCAAGATGCTCGCCGCCACCGTCGCGATGACCGCGGCGATGTCGGCCGTGATGCTCTCGATCAACTGGGACGGCCAGGAGGCCTCGACCGCCGCCCCGAAGATCGACGACCTGCTCAACGTGATGATCGTGCTCTCGTCGCTCGTCTTCTCGCTGGTCGTCGTGATGCTCTTCTACGCGCTGTGGAAGTTCAAAGCCAAGCCCGGCGACGAATCCGATGGCGAGCCGATCCACGGCAACACCCGGCTCGAGGTCGCCTGGACGCTGATCCCGACGATCATCGTGCTGTTCGGCGCCGGCTACAGCTGGAAGGTCCTGCACGACATCGAAAAGCCGGCTCAGAACCCGCTCACGGTCGACGTCTTCTCCCAGCAGTACGCCTGGAGCTTCGGCTACCCGGGCAAGGGCGACGTCTGGTCCGAGGGGGAGCTGCACGTGCCGCTCGACCGCCAGGTCCAGTTCAAGATGCACTCCCAGGACGTGATCCACTCCTTCTGGGTGCCCGAGTGGCGGATCAAGAAGGACAACGTGCCGGGGATCACGACGACGGCGATCGTCACGCCCGACAAGCTCGGCGACTACCAGCTGATCTGCACCGAGCTCTGCGGCTTCGGGCACGCCTCGATGCGGGCCAAGGTCGTCGTCGAAGAGCCGGCGGACTTCCGCAAATGGGTCGCGAGCCTCGAAGAGAAGGTGCCGCAGCCCTACCAGGAGTCGATCTTGCAGGACACGAACACCAACCCGCTGCCCGAAAACGAAGGCGGCGCATAATGGAGGACTGCTGATGGTGGCTGCGATCAAGCGACCGGGATGGATACGGGGAGCGCTGGGGGCCCTGCTGGGCGCCGCCTTCGGCTTCGCCCTGGTCGTCGCCCTGCGCAAGGCCTCTGGGCTGCCCGCCTACCAGACCGAGCAGACCGGCTACCCGCAGGTCGTCGTGCCGCTGATCAGCGGCCCGCTCGGCTTCCTGCTCGGCTTCGGCTGCTTCGACTACTGGCTGCGCTGGGCCGTGGGCATGCCGACGATCCCCGAGGACCACTCCCAGCACGGCGCCAAGAGCTGGAAGGACTACTTCCGCTTCAACACCGATCACAAGGTGATCGGCATCCAGTACATCTGCACGACCTTCTTCTTCTTCTTCGTGGGTGGCCTGATGGCGATGCTGATCCGCGCCGAGCTCGCCCAGCCGGGCACCCAGATCGTCGACGCGGCGACCTTCAACAGCCTCTTCAGCACCCACGCCGTGCTGATGATCTTCGTCTTCGTGATCCCGGTCTTCGCCGGGATCGCCAACTACGTCCTGCCGCTGATGATCGGCGCCCCCGACATGGCGTTTCCACGCCTCAATGCGCTCAGCTTCTGGATGCTGCCGATCGCCGGGCTGCTCTTCGTCGGCAGCTTCCTCGCTCCGGGCGGCGCTTTCGACGCCGGCTGGACCGGGTACGCGCCGCTCTCGACCGGCGCCCCGCTGGGCCAGTCCTTCTTCAACCTCGGGGTCCAGTTCGCCGGCGCCTCCTCGATCGCCACGGCGCTCAACTTCCTGGTCACGATCATCACCATGCGGGCGCCCGGCATGACCTTCTGGCGGATGCCGCTGCTGGTCTGGGCCAACCTCTCGACCTCGCTGCTGGTCGTCGCCGCGACTCCGTTCATCGCCGGCGCCCAGTTCATGGTGCTCCTCGACCGCGCCCTGCACACCAACTTCTTCCAGTTCGCCGGCGGCGGCGACGTGATCAGCTACCAGCACATCTTCTGGTTCTACTCGCACCCGGCCGTCTACATCATGATGCTGCCCGGCTTCGGGATCATCAGCGAGGTGATCTCCACGCACGCGCGAAAGCCGATCTTCGGCTACCGGCTGATGGCCCTGGCGCTGATCGGGATCGTCGTGCTCAGCTACTCGGTCTGGGCGCACCACATGTTCGTCGCCGGCATGTTCAGCTGGCTGCGGGTGCCGATGATGATCACCACGCTGCTGATCGCGGTGCCGACCGGGATCAAGATCTTCTCCTGGCTGGGCACGCTCTACTTCGGCAAGATCCACACCTATTCGACCGCGATGCTCTTCGCGCTCGCCTTCATCGTCACCTTCACGGTCGGCGGGATCAGCGGCGTGATGCTCGGCATGGTGCCGATCGACATCCACGTCTCCGACACCTACTTCATCGTCGCCCACATCCACTTCGTGCTCTTCGGCGGCTCGGTCTTCACGATCTTCGCCGGCATCTACCACTGGTTCCCGAAGATCACCGGGCGGATGTACGACGAGAAGCTCGGCCGCGTCCACTTCTGGGGCACGCTGATCGGCACCTGGGGCACCTTCATCCCGATGCACTGGATCGGCATGGACGGGATGCCGCGCCGCGTCGCCGATTACGCCACCCAGTTCGGCGAGTGGAACCTGCTGATCAGCTGCTGCGCCTTCTTCCTCGGCGCGGTCCAGTTGGTCTTCCTCTACAACATGGTCGTCAGCTGGCGCTTCGGGCCGAAGGCCGAGGCCAACCCCTGGCGCGCCAAGTCGATCGAGTGGCTGGTCTCCTCGCCGCCGCCGATCTTCAACTTCGACGAGATCCCGCGGGTGGTCGGCGGGCCGTACGAGTTTGGCGTGCCCGGCGCCCGCCACGCGATCATGGCCGGCGAAGGCGCCGAGGTCGAGGCGCCCGCTCCATCGGTGGTGGGAACCTGATGGCCGCCGCGCCGGAGGGCAGGCCGCTGCTCGTCTTCCTCAACGAGGTCGCGGGTGGACGCAAGCTTTTGCAGGCCGTCAAAGAGCGCGCCGAGGGCGTGCCCTTCGTCGCCGTGGCCGCCCCCCAGAACCAGCCGGCCGTCGGTCAGCTGATCGACGCCGGCGAGCTGCGCGACGCGGCCCGCGCCCGGGTCGAGGTGACGATGTCGATCCTCTCCGAGTACGGGATCGAGTCGGTCGGCGAGGTGATGGACCGCGAGCCGTCGCTGGCTCTCGACGACGCGGTGCGCGCCCTCGAGCCGGGCGAGGTGCTGCTCTCCTGTCTCGCCGAGACGCGCTTCGGGCTGATGCGCAAGGACCTGGTCGAGTGGGCGCGGAGCCGCTTCGAGCCCGAGGTGGCGGTCACCCACATCCCGGTGCGGATCGAAGAGGACGCGATCCGCTGGGACGTCAACCACAAGCTGGTGGTCGCCACGCAGACCGTCGCCGCGCCGGACCTCGTCGCCCGGCTCAAGGGCGACGCCGCCGAGCGGCCCCACCGCTATACGATCATCTGCCCGCGGGCCGAGAACGTCACCGAGCCGGAGATCGTCCGTGACCTGGCCTCGACCCTGGCCGAGCTCTACCGCGCCGACGTCGACGCGACCGGCCAGCCGATGAGCCCCGATCCTTTCCACGCCGTGCAGAACGCGATCGAGCACTACCGCGTCGACGAGGTGCTGATCTCGACCTTCGTCGGCGAGAGCTCGCGCTGGCTCGAGGGCGACCTGCTCGGCCGCGTGCGCGAGATAACCGAGAAGCCGGTCGAGCACCTCGAGGTCGGCCGTCCCGCCGCCGCGGTCGCGGCCGCCGTTGCCGAAGGGAGTGAGGCCTGATGGAGAGCGCGACCGTAGCCCTCGGCAGGCACCCCCACGAGGAGCACCACCACGGGCCGCCGGAGGCCAACCAGAGCTCGCGCATCGACCGCCAGACGCTGGGCATCCTGCTCTTCATCGTCTCCGAGGTGATGCTCTTCGGCGCCTTCTTCGCCTCCTACTTCTTCCTGCGGGTCGTCGTCAACCCGCCGGCATGGCCGCCGCACCCCTACACGCTGCCGGTCTCGGTCGCCCTCGTCAACACCTGCATCCTGGTCTCCTCGAGCTTCACCATCCACTACGCGCTCGAGGCAATCCGTCGCGGCAACCGGACCGGGATGAAGCTCGGCCTGATGCTGACCTGGCTGCTCGGCGCCACCTTCCTCTTCATCCAGGTCAACGAGTACGTGCACCTCGGCTTCAGCGCTCGCGACCTCTCCTTCGGCTCGATCTTCTACAGCCTCACCGGCCTGCACGGCGCCCACGTCTTCGTCGGCCTCGTGCTGCTCAGCTTCGCCACGATCCGCGGCTTCCGCGGCCATTTCGGCCCCGAGGCCAAGGACCATCTCGGCGTCGAGGTGCCCGGGATCTACTGGCACTTCGTCGACGTCATGTGGATCATCGTCTTCTTGACCGTCTACGTCCTTTAGTGCGGAGCACGCCACGCTCCCTGCGTCCTACCCGAGCTTGATTTTCGCCGCCTCAGGGTAAAAATTGAGGCATGCACAATCCGGTGAGGTCGGAGGCGGATGCGTTTCGCTGGTTCCTGGTGATCCTGGCCGGTGGCATCTCGGTTGGCGTGCTGACGGCGCTGACCAGGCCCGCGGTCGGGGCCGTCTGGACGGCGCTGCTGATTGGGTTTGGGATCGGGTTCGCCTATCGCGGGGCGCGCGGGGCGTTGCCGCGGACGGTCGAGCTGACCCGCGGCGGGGACGGCAAGTTCCGGCTGCTGGTCGTCGCCAACGAGACGGTGGGCGGCGAGGCCCTGCTCAGGGAGGTTCGCGGACGCTGCGCAGAGCGCCGCTCGGAGATCCTGGTGGTGACACCGGCACTGGTCGGGTCGCGGGTCGAGCAGTGGACCTCGGACGTCGACGAAGCGATCGAGCTGGCGCGCCAGCGGATGGAGCTCTCGCTGCTGGCGATTCAGGACCTCGGCCTGAAGGCGAAGGGCGAGATCGGCGACTCCGACCCCAACGTCGCGATCGAGGACGCGCTGCGCACCTTCGCGGCGGACGAGATCCTGATCTCGACCCACCCGCCGGATCGCTCGCGTTGGCTCGAGCGCGGCGTGGTCGAGCGGGCTCGCGAGCAGATCGATCTGCCGATCACCCATGTGGTCGTCGACCTCGAGGCCGAGCGCTCTGTTTCGTGACGAAGAATCTCCAGAATCGGCACATCTAGCGCGCCACGCGTAACGTCTTGTCTGTCAGGATCTGGCATCATGGAGCTGATGACAGAGAGCTGGACCGACGAGAAGCTGGATGGCCTGAAACAGGAGATGGAGCTTAGGTTCGACCACGTCGACCAGAGGTTCGAACACGTCGACCAGAGGTTCAAGGAGGTCGACCGGCGCTTCGACGAGCTGGACAAGCGCCTCGACAAGATCGACAAGCGCTTCGAAGCGTTCGACATGCGCTTTGAAACGTTGAACGACCATCTAGGCGCCATGTACCGGGTGATGATCGTCTTTGGCGGCTCGATGTTCGCGGCGATGGCGACCCTCGTTGCGGCCCTGATTGCGACTCACGTCTGAGTCAACGCCGGTTCCGCGGCGCCCGAGTCCGGGCGGGCGGAGGCCGGTTCGGCCGTGAGGGTGCCCCGGGGCTCCAGCCGCCCCGCCGCGGCAACCGCCCAGAGCATCGCCAGCCAGGCGCCCACGGCGATCGCGACGTGCACCCAGACCAGCTCCGTGGGCAGCTTCAGCGCCCACTGGACGCCTCCGATGACGCCTTGAAGGGCGAGCAGGCCGAGCACCGCCGTCAGCGGCTTCACGGCCCTCCTGTCGCCTCTCGAGCGTCGCAGGAGGAACCAGACCCCAAGCGCGGCGAGGCCGAAGACGGCGGCGATCGCCGCGTGGCGCTGGACGACCCATTCGAGCGTGTCGCCGCCCTCGAAGTCGAAGCGGCGCACGAGCTGGCCGGCGTGGGCGCCGGCGTGCGGGCCCGAGGCGGTGGCGATCGTCCCGGCTAGGATCGTCAGCTGGCCGAGCGGGATCAGGCAGCGGACCGCCCAGACGCCGAGCCAATCGCTTGAGCGCCGCCGCTCCCAGGGCTCGTAGCGCGAGCACCAGGCGAGGGCGAAGGAGGCGTCGAGCAGCAGCATCGAGAGGATGAAGTGGCTCATCACCAGGCCGGGTGCCAGGTGGTGCTTGACCACCTCGCCGCCGAGCACCGCCTGGCCGATCACGCCGATCGGCAGCAGGGCGCCGAACGCCGCCAGGTGCCAGCGGAACGGCCTGCGGAACCAGGCGAGGACGCTGGCGGCGATCACCGCGAAGCCGACGAACCCGGTCAGCATCCGGTTGCCGAACTCGATCACCGCGTGGGTCTGCAGCGGCGGCACCGACTGGCCGTAGCACTTGGGCCAGTCGGGGCAGCCGAGTCCCGACCCGGTGAGGCGCACGGCGGCGCCGGTGAGGACGATCAGGGCGAGCGCGCCGAGGGCGACGAGGGTCACCTTGGCGTAGAGGCCCCGGGAGACCTCGAAGCGGTTTGTCAGGCGATTCCGCACCGGTGCGACATCATCGCAAGCGGCGGTGCCCGCTCAGTTGCGCGGTCCGCCCACGTCGTGTTCCTCGCCGCCGGGCCCCTCGGGCTTGGCGGCTTCGCCCCCGGCGGGCGTGTTTTCGATCAGGAACTGGATCAAGTCCTTGAGTTCCTTCTTGGTGAGGAGCTGGCCGTAGTTCTGCGGCATCACGTTGGCGGGATAGCCTTCTGCGATCTCGGCGTTGGGGTCGACGATCATTTCTTCGACCCCGTCGAAATCGTCGTCCGGGGCGAGGTATTCGTTCAGGTTCGGCCCGGTGACGCCGCCGGAGCCCGCCGCGGCGAGCGTGTGGCAGCCGCCGCAGCCGTTGTTGGCGAAGACCTGGGCACCCGGTCCGCCCGGCACCTTGGGCGGCGCCGCGCCGGGCACGCCGGCCCACATGCCGACGTAGGCGGCGACATCGTCGAGGTTCTGGCCGGTAACCACGTCTGCGGGCATCGAGACGGCTGGGTCGTCATTGCTGGGCCGCGGGAACTCGACCTGGGCCTTGACGATGCCTTCGACCGTGTCGCTTTCCTCGCCTGCCGAGCGCGCTGCGGCGAAGGCGTCGTCGAGGTTGGGGCCGATCTGGGCCGTCGTGCCGGCCTGGGCCAGCGTGTGGCAGACGCCGCACTTCTGGATGAAGAGCGCGCGGCCGTGCTGCGGATCGGCGGTCGTGGTCCCGCAGCCGGACACGGCGACGAGCGCCCCGGCGAGGGCAGCGAGGGCGAGCGGCAGGCGGATTGGGGTCGGCAGGTTCGGCATACGGCGCGGAGCGCGCCGCAGTCTATATGGCTAGCCCGGCTGAAAGCGGTTGCATCGAGGGGCGCCACGAGTAGGCTTGAGGCGATCCTCACTAGCAGGCGAGCTCCGAAGGAGGCGGCAGATGCAGGTACGGGACGGGATGTCGGAGGTGGTGCTCACCGTCGGCCCTGAGCACACGCTGCGCGAGGCGGCGGTGATGATGACCGAGAAGGGGACGGGGGCGGCGCTGGTCTCCGATGACGAGACGCCGGTCCCGCGGATCGTCACGGAGCGAGACATCCTCAACTCGCTGGGCGGCGGTGAGGACCCCGACGTCGAGCGGATCGCCGACCACATGAGCGACAGCGTGATCGCCGCCTCGCCGGAGTGGAGCCTCGAGCGGGCCGCGACCGAGATGTCGCGGCGTGGTATCCGCCACCTGGTCGTCTACGACGGCCCTGACCTGGTCGGCGTGCTCTCGATGCGCGACATCGTGCGGGTCTGGACGTCGGACGGGGCTACGTCAGCGATGACCCAGGACTGAGAGTCCATCCCGGCAGGGGTTCCGCTTAACTTTTCGGATGGAGAGGCCAGGGCTTCCGCCTCCGGCCTCACGACCGAAAAGTACAAGACGCTCCACCCCTGCCGGGACGGCTCTTCTCGGGACGTCAGGGGCGCGGCTGGGAGATTTGTTCGACTGGCAGCACGGCTCCGCGCACGTGCTGCTTGCGTGGGAGCTTGAAGTAGTTGTGCGTTGCGTCCTTGGCGAGGCTGCGCAGGGCGAGGAGGGCGACTATGCCGCCGATGATCGAGAAGATCCAGGAGGGCACCATGAAGCCCTCAGCGAAGATCCCGCAGACCGCCAGGGCGATTGCCGCGGCGAAGATCGCCGGCGCCCAGGAGGGGCGCGGGCGGTAGACGAGCTCGCCCGGCTCGGAGATGTGGCGGTGCTCGGGGCTCATGAGGCGATGTAGAGCATCGCCGCCACGAAGCAGAGGGCGAAGATCGCCGCCGCGATGCCGCCGGCCACCAGGCCGGCGCTGACGTTGGCTCTTGCGCTCTCGCGATCCACGGTCCGATTTCTACTAGAAGAGCCGGTCGAGCGGCATCGAGATGAAGAGCAGCGCCAGGTAGGCGAGTGAGTAGAGGTAGGTGCGCAGCGCCCAGCGCCGGTCGCCGCTGCGCAGCAGGCGCACGGCGCAGTAGATGAAGCCGGCGCCCAGGGTCATCGAGGCGAGGAGGTACTCGACGCCGAAGCCGCCGGCGCAGAAGGGCAGCTGGGTGACCGCGTAGAGCAGCACGGTGTAGAGGACGATCTGACGGCGGGTCTCGTCCTCGCCGCGGACCACGGGCAGCATCGGGATGCCCGCCTTGGCGTACTCGTCCTTCATCAGCAGCGAGAGCGCCCAGAAGTGGGGCGGGGTCCAGAAGAAGACGATCGCGAAGAGGTAGAAGGCGGTGCCGCTCAGCCCGCCGGTCACCGCCGCCCAGGCGACCAGCGGCGGCACGGCCCCGGCGGCGCCGCCGATCACGATGTTCTGCGGGGTGGTCCGCTTCAGCCAGAGGGTGTAGACGAAGACGTAACCGAAGAGGCCGGAGATCGAGAGGGCCGCTGCCAGCGGGTTGACGGCCAGCGCCAGCAGGGCGAAGGAGGCGCAGCCGAGCAGCGTCCCGAAGGCGATCGCGGCGGCGGGGGAGACGCGGCCGCCGGCAACCGGGCGGTCGGCGGTGCGGGCCATGATCCGGTCGACGTCGCGGTCGGCGGCGTGGTTGATCGCGCCCGCCCCGCCGGCCGAGAGCGCGCCGCCGAGGCAGACCAGGAAGACGAGGCCCGGCGAGGGGTCCCCGGCGACGTACATCGTCGTGATCGTGGTCAGCAGCAGCAGCGATTGGACCTTCGGCTTGGTCAGCGTCAGGTAGTCGCGCAGCACGGTGGGGACGGCGATCCGCCTCGAAACCGCCGCCGCGGAGGCATCCATCCGCGTCAGGCTACCGGCTGCGCCTCGCGCGCCTCTTCGGCGCGGGCGCTGCGGTGGGCGATCGCCAGGCGGATGTCGCGCATCGGCCGGTCGCTGCGCACGTCGGGCAGCACGTCGAAGTTATGCGGCTCCGGCGGCGAGAGCGCGAACCACTCGAGCGAGTCGCCACCCCAGTGGTCGTGTCCGGCGCGGGCGCCGCCGTTGCGGCTGGCGATCGCGTTGACGAGGGTCAGCACGATCCCCAGCGCCAGCACGAAGGCGCCGATCGTCGAGATCAGGTTCTCGGCGCCGACCCCGGTGCCGTCGAAGAACTTGTAGGCGTCGACGACCTGGCCGTGGTCGGTGCCGGCGATGAAGAGCGGCGCGAACGTGAGGAGCGTGCCGAGCACCATCGTCCAGAAGGACATCCGGGCCAGGGTCTCGCCCATCGTCCGGCCGGTCATCTTCGGGAACCAGTAGTGCAGCGCGGAGAAGCCGCCGAAGACGGCGCCGCCGACCAGGGCGAAGTGGGTGGCCGCGGTGGAGTCGACCGTGTTGTGCAGGCGCCAGGCGACGGCGACCATCGAGTGCGAGATCTCCGAAGCGAGCCCGATCGAGATCATCGAGATCGCCCCGGCGGCGAAGAGCAGCGGGGCTCTCATCCGCACCGCGCCGCCGGCGAGCGTCGCGATCAGGTTGTAGAGGATCAGGCCGAAGGGGACGATCAGCGCCAGCGACATGATCATCGCGAAGTACATCCAACCGATCCCGATCGGCGCGGTGAGCATGTTCTGCATCCAGGCGAGCGTGCCGATCACGGCGATCGCCGCCAGCGAGCCGACCACGGTGCCGCGACCGGCCAGCGGCCGGCGGGCGAAGACGGCGACGATCTCAGCGGCGCCGCCGAGCGCGGCGATCAGAATCAGCATGTAGGCGCCGGTGAAGAAGATCCAGCTGAAGTGAGCCCAGAGCAGCGGCGCGCCGCCCGATCCGTCGGCGAAGAAGATGCCGTCGAAGTTGCGGTCGATGAGCAGCATCGCGATCGCCGCCAGCATCACCGAGCCGATCGCCAGCAGCAGCCAGGAGCCGATCGCCGCCGACCAGGCGAAGACCGGCAGGCGCCGCCAGGCCATTCCCGGAGCGCGCATGCGGCGCATCGTCGCGATCAGGTTGATCGCGATCAGGACGAAGCCGAGCGTTGCCAGGCCGCAGGCGGCGCACCAGGCGTCGACGCCGTTGTTGGGCAGGAAGGCGAGCTCAGAGAGCGGCGCCAGCGGGTTGACGCCGGCCTCGGTCGGGGTCCAGAGGAAGCCGCTGTAGAGGACGGCGGCGCCGAGCAGGTAGAGCCAGAGGCCGATCTGCCCGAGGCGCGGCAGGGCGGTGCCGCGGGCGCCGATCTGCAGCGGCGCCAGGTAGTAGAAGAGGCCGAGCGCGAGCGGAATCGCGAAGAGGAAGATCGCCGTTGCCCCGTAGAGCGAGAGCACGCGGTCGAAGAGGACCGGGGTGAGCAGCGTGTTTTCCGGCACCGCGAGCTGCAGCCGCATCAGCAACAGCTCGACCACCGCCATGAAGAGGAAGCCCAGCGAGGCGCCGACCATCACCCGGCCGACGTCCTTGTGATCGGCGCTGGTCGCCACCTCGATCCAGCGCGGACGGCGGGCGGGGAAGCCGTCGACGACGACCTCGGGGCGAGCGCTCATGGCACTTCTCCGTTTTCGATCAGGCCCACGACGCGGTCCTGGGCGGCCTGGATATCGGCTTTCTGGCGGTCGATGAAGGCTTCGTATTCCTGCGGGGAGACGACTTCGACCTCGGTCCGCATCGCCGCGTAGGCCTGGCCCGAGAAGGTCGAGGACTGGCCGCGGAAGGCGCCTTCTTCGTCGGCGCGGAAGACGACGTGGTTGGTCTTGCCGGGCACCGCGTCGGCCTGCGGGGCGAGCTGCGGCACGTCCCAGGTGTGGATCACGTCGGTCGAGACGAGGTTGAGCTCAACCGTGGTGTCGACCGGGACGACCAGCTTGTAGTAGGAGAAGGCCTGGTTGGGATAGTCATAGCGCCACAGCCACTGCTGGCCGGTCGCTCCGATGCTCAGTGGCTCGGAGTTGGCCGCGGCGAGGCCGGCGGCGCCGGAGGCCGGCGTCTCGCGCGCCCTGCCGGTGTAGATCAGGCTGAGGACGAGGATCGCGGCGGCGAAGACGGTGAGCGCGCCCCCGACTCGCAGCTGCTTGCCGCGGCCGCCGACCATCTCCCGCGGGGCGTCGCCCTCGCCGCGGCGGCGCAGCGCCGCGAATAGGGCGACGTTGACCGCGACGATCACGATCGTCGCGACGACGAAGCCGATCCACAGCAAGGTGTCGATCTGGTCGGTGCCCGGGGAGTGGGGACTCAAAGCGCGGCCATTCTAATCACGGCGGGCGGCGCGCCGCCGTGCCCGTGCCGCGGTCGCCGACCTATACTCGCCGACCTGATGAGGAAGCGCTCGCGGCCAAATCCGGCGCTTCGCCTCGCGGTGCGCACCGCGGCGGGGGGCGCGCTCGCCGCCGCGGTTGCCGCCCCGCTGCTGCGCAAGCGCCTGCGCCTGCCGACGCCGGTGACCGTGGCGGCCTGCGCCGGTGGCCCGCTTGCCGTCGCGGTTCTCGCGCCGCGCACGCGCAAGCGCGACGTGGCGCTCTACGCGATGCAGATGTGGGCCTTCATCATGGTTCACGAGCTTCCCTACGACGATCCGGACCGCCTGCAGGCGCGCCTGCGCAGCCGCTACCCGATCGTCGCCGACCGGGCGATCGGCCTCGGCCGCCTGCCGAACGCCCGCCTGCAGCGGGCGCTCGCGCGGTTGCCGCGGGTGGGGTCGGTCAACCGCTTCCTCACCTGGGCGCACTGGCTCTGGTTCCTCGAGCCCTACCTGGCCCTGACTTGGATCCTGCTGCGCCATCCCGAGCGCTTCCCGCGCGCGGCCCGCCAGCTGGCGGCGGTCTTCGACATCGGCTGCATCGCCTACTTCGTGATCCCGACCTCACCGCCCTGGTGGGCCTCCGAACAGGGGATCACCGGCGGGGAGAAGGTTGAGCGGATCATGATCGGGGTCGGCGAGGAAACCTGGCGCTCGGCCTGGCCGAAGATGTACGGGGCGCTGGGCGGCAACCCCTGGGCGGCGATGCCCTCGCTGCACTTCGCCACCTCGGCGATGGCCGCGATCCAGCTCTCCGAGGCGGGCGCCGCCGAGGGCGCCGTCGGCTGGGCCTACGCGCTGACGCTGGGCTTCGCGCTCGTCTACCTGGGCGAGCACTACGTCACCGATCTCGCCGCCGGGGCGGGCCTCGTCGCCGCCGTGCGGCGCGGCGAGCCGCTCGCCGAACCGGCGGTCCACGCGGTCACCCGAGGGTTGCGGCGCTTGGAGCGCCTCGCCACCGGGTAGCGTCTCTGAAGTGTCTCGAGAGGGCTCGGTGAACGGCGGCGATACCGCCGAACTGCCGATCTTCACGCGACGGCGCCTTCTGCAGACGCTCGTCCTCGTCGTCGCGCTGCTGGTCGGCATCTACTTCCTCTTCCCGAAGCTGGTCGGGTTGGGCAACGCCCTGGGCAAGCTCGGCGACGCCGACCCGGTCTGGATCGCGGTGGCGATCGGCTTCAACCTGCTCGCCTTCGTCACCTACATCGCGCTCTTCAAGGCGGTGGTCGGGGGCGATGCGCTGCGGCTGACCTGGATGGAGACCTACGAGATCAACATGGCCGGGCTGGCGGCGACGCTGCTCTTCTCGGCGGCCGGGGCGGGGGGGATCGTGCTCACCTGGTGGGCGCTGCGCAAAGCCGGCATGCCGCGCCGCGACGTGGGGCGGCGGATGGTCGCCTTCCTCACCCTGCATTACGCCTTCTACCCGATCGCCCTGATCCTCTTCGGCATCCTGCTGCGCACCGGGGTCATGCACGGCAAGTCCTCGGTCGAGCTGACGATCGTCCCGGCCGGGGTCGCCGGCCTGCTGCTGGCGCTCGGCCTGCTGCTGGCGCTGATCCCGCCCGACCTCGGGCCGCGCGTGGGCCGCTTCGTGCACGGCGAGCGCGGCCGGGAGATCGCCAACAACATCGCCAAGGTTCCGGCGACCTTCGCCGAGGGCTTCCGCTTCGCGCTCAGCCTCTTCGCCCATCCTTCCCAGGGCGGCCTCGCGGTGCTCGGTGCGGCCGGCTACTGGGCGGCGAACATCGGCATCCTCTGGGCGGCCTTCCACGCTTTCGGCGTGCACGTGCCGCTTGCCGTCGTCGTGCAGGGGTTCTTCCTCGGCATGGTCGCCAACCTGATCCCCTTCGCGCCGGCCGGGGTGGGGGCCGTGGACGCCGGGATGATCGGCGCCTTCGTCCTCTTCGGCATCCCCGAGACGACCGTCTTCCCGGCGATCCTGATCTACCGCCTGATCGCCTTCTGGATGCCGATCCCCTTCGGCGTAGCCGCTTTCTTCCAGCTGCGCAAGACAGTCCTGCGCTGGGAAGAGGAGTGCCTGCCGATTGACCGCGGCGCTACTATAAAAAGTAAAGTATTGGCGGCGTCACTAGACTCGGAGCGCGCATGACAGAGACGAAGAAGGCCGAGAACACGATCATCGTCGGCGGCGGGCCGGCAGGCTACACGGCGGCGCTCTACACGGCGCGCGCCAACCTCGAGCCGCTCGTCTTCGAGGGCTTCCAGTGGGGCGGGCAGCTGCAGAACACGACCGACGTCGAGAACTACCCCGGCTACCCCGAGGGCATCTTGGGGCCCGAGATGATGACCCAGTTCCGCGCCCAGGCCGAGCGCTTCGGGACGCGCTTCGTCAGCGACGACGTCGACCGGGTCGAGCTCAGCGACGGCGGCCTGCAGAAGGTCTTCCTCGGCGACGAGGAGCACCTGGCAAAGACCGTGATCCTGGCGATGGGGGCGGAGCCGCGCCGGCTCGGCATCCCCGGCGAGCTCGAGCTGAGCGGCTGCGGCGTCTCCACCTGCGGTGTCTGCGACGGCGCCTTCTTCAAAGACCAGAAGGTGATCGTGATCGGCGGTGGCGACTCGGCGATGGAGGACTCGATCTTCATCTCCAAGTACGCCAGCGAGCTGACCGTGGTCAACCGGCGCGATGAGTTCCGCGCCTCGAAGATCATGTTCGACCGGACGAAGGAGCAGCCGAACATCGAGTTCAAGACCCCGTTCGTCCCGGAGGAGTTCGTCGCCAACGACGAGGGCAACCGCCTCAGCCACGTCCGCCTGCGCAACGTCGAGACCGGCGAGACCGAGGACTTCAAGACCGACGGCGCCTTCGTCGCGATCGGCCACATCCCCCGCTCCGAGGTGGTCGCCGACCAGGTCGACACCGACGAGAACGGCTACATCCTCACCGACGGCACCTCAACTCGCACGAACCTGGCGGGAGTCTTCGCCGTAGGCGACGTAGTCGACCACACTTACCGCCAAGCCGTAACCGCCGCCGGCAGCGGCTGCAAGGGCGCCCTCGACGCCGAGTGGTACCTCCGCGACACCCCACCAAGCCCCGAGGCGCACTGGATGCCGGGCGGCGAGCCGGTGGAGGTTGCTCCGACGCCTGGCAGCTAGATCGTAGGTTGGCGGGCCTACCGCTTGGGAGGTGCCCGCCGTGACTACTATCCTACCTCGAATGGGTACGTGCGTGGTATTTGGGGCGGGGTCTTCGTTGGCGAACGCTGAAACGTTTCATCGCCAAAGGCTCACGGACCGGAATCCGCCGCTAGATACAACCTTCTTCAAAAAGATCCGAGCTTTGGGGATTACCGTCTCTTCAGATCTACGGACATATGCCGCTACCTTGCCCACCGGCTCGCCCTTCGAGAAGCTAGAGGCAGTGGTTAGGATGGAGGAATTCTTCAAGGATCTATTTTTCGACTTCTCTTTCGATCAACCAGCAAAGAGATCGCCGGTGCCTACACCGCCCTGATTGACATCTACCGCCGCGTCATCAGTGAGACGACTGATTGGATGAACGAAGATGGCTATACAGGTGGACCGGTTGGCCGGCTCATCGCCCATGTCGCGGAGACCTCCGATGCGTCTACCCTCCTTACGTTCAATCAGGATCTCGTTCTTGAGAATGAGATCTACAAGAGGGCAAGACTGCGGCCGCTGTGGTGCGTGGAGCACGGGTATGGGGCATTTAGCGCCCATACGCAGCTAATGACTACCGCTGCGAGTTCTGTTTTTCCGGACCATGGTTCCACGTGCGATCATGGGCAGCGCCTCAAGATTCTCAAGCTTCACGGGTCATTGAACTGGCAGGTCCGCATGAATGGCCGCCAGCCGAGTCCAAGGGTCTTGTCGGGCGAGGCGAAACCACCGCCCGTTCGGGTCACTCGACGAAGAAAAGTGCCCCCACAGCTGCGGTTCACCAAGGCGAAAGGCCGAGGACGTTCGACATGGTACATGTGGCCGGTGATTATTCCGCCGGTCTATAACAAGCAGGTGCTTATTCAAAGGTTCATTCCCCAGGTGTGGGAGGACGCCGAGGCAGTGCTCAGCACATGCGATCGTCTGATCTTTTTTGGATATTCGCTGCCGCCAGCCGACATTGAGGCTGAAAAGCTCTTTCAACGAAGTATCTACTCGAACGATGCGTTGAAGGCCGTTGACGTAGTAAATCCCGACCCCAATGCAGCAGCCCGATACGCGCGACTAGTGCCAAACAAGCCGCTCCGGTGGTATCCGGATGTATTCGCGCTTTGGAGCTAGCGGCTATGCGGCCCAGGTGCGCAAATCGCAATGGGCGGCAGCGATTCGCTCGGAGTCACTGTCCTGGCCGACCACCGGCAATCTATGCTTACCGCGGTCGCGGCGATGACGGCGCCAGTCACCTTGATGGCGCGCGCATCGTCGCTGGTGTCGATTTCGCTCGGGTTGGACGTTGACGGCGACTCGTCGGGAAAGCTGGTGCAACAAGGGGTCGAGCGGGGTAGCTGACGGGAGCTTGCTGGTCTCGCGAGCGATGAAGACGGCCAAAGCTCGTCCAGGGTCTGGCCCTGCCAGCTCGGCGAGCTCTTGGCGCAAGGCGGGGTCTGCGGATCTCGCTTGCAGTTTGCTCACGAAACTCGGTGTCGCTCGGCCACCTGGCGCGGGGGTCGTGCGAGACGATGTCAGCGAGTGGATCGCCATTGTCGATGAGGACGACGCGTTGTCCGGCGTTCACGGCGGCGAGCAGGTTGGCTGTCTGATTAGCCAGGTCTTTGATCTCGACTTCCATGGGCGACAGCGTTGCATTTTCGGTCCAGAGAGGGGCGAAGATTGCGTTCTCCAGGCTTAGACCCATGTGCGCTTCACGCGACATGCGAAGAACCGGGCCCGTGAGATCGGCGCGACGGTCGCTGACGCCGAACGGCTGATCGAGTCGGCCGAGCAGGTCGATTTCGATCGCGACGGGAAGTGGCGATACGTTGGCCGGATCCGGGGCGAGCGGGTGCGGGTCGTGGTTGCGCTTGACGACCCCGACTTGATCGTCACAATGCATCGGAGGTGAAGGTGAGAGCGGATTACGACAGCGAAGGCGACACGGTCCAGATCGTTCTGGCTGCTGTCGAGCACGTCGATTACGGAGACGACACGGTCGACGACGGGCTGGTGATCGGCATGTGCGGCGGGAAGCCGGTGCGGATCGACGTGATTGGGACCGGTGGAGACTTGGGCGCTGCGCTGGGCCGTGCGGCCGAGCGGCTCGACCTTGATTCGGAAGCGCTGCTAGCCGCCGCGCGGGCAGCTATAGCCGCGCCGGATCGCGAGGTTGTGCTGGACGTGGGCTCCCGCGTCGCGGCGTAGTCAGCCGACCAACTTCTGCACTACAAAGGTCCGGGAGCCTTTCGGGGTCTCGATTTCGATTGGGTCGTTGACCTTGGCGTCGAGCAGGGCGCGGCCGATGGGGGACTCGGCTGAGAGGCGGCCGTCGGCGAGGTTGGCTTCGGTTGAGCCGACCAGGGTCCAGGTGTTGGTCTCGCCCTTGGACTCGTCGAGGACCTCGGCGGTGCGGCCGAATGCGAAGCTGTCCGCGTTGCCGTCGACCTCGACCACGACCGCCGTGCGCAGGCGCTCGCGCAGGCGCTTGATCTTGGTCTCGAGGTGGGCCTGATCCTCCTTGGCGATGTGATACTCGGCGTTCTCCTTGAGGTCGCCTTCCTCGCGCGCCACTTTGATCCGCTCCGCCATCGTCGTGCGACCCTCGGTTTCCAGGCTCTCGATTTCCTCGCGGAGTTCGATCAGCCCCTGCTCGGTTATCGGCTCGCCGCCGGTTTCGCTCTCGTTCATCCCCCCAGCCTTGCAGAATGCGGCGGCGCCACCGTGCCAGCTGATGTTCCGGCTGTCCCGTTGAGCGCGACTCGATCCCGGCGCTACTGCCCCGCCTCGGCGAGCAGCCGGGGAGCGGGGGCGTAGGCGTCGCCGTGCTTGGCGCGCAGCGCTTCGAGCAGCTCGACGACGCGGCCGGGACCGATCAGGGCAGTGAGCTCGATCGGTCCCTGTGGCCAGTTGAAGCCGAGTCGCATCGCGGTGTCCATGTCGTCGGGGGAGCCGATCTCCTCTTCGCGGGCGAAGCCTGCCTCGTTGGCGATTTGGGCGAGGAGGCGGGGAATGATCCTGGGAGCGGCGGAGTGAATCGCCGCCAGCGCCTCGGGGTCCAGCGTCAGCTCCTCGGGCTCGCCGTCCCGCTCCCGCGCCACCTGGTGCGAGGGCACGGGGGAGACGAGGGGCGGCGGGTCGCTGTAGTCGTAGAAGCCGCGGCCGCTCTTGCGCCCGAGCTCGCCCTTGGCGACCATCGCTTCCTGGATCGCGCTCGGGCGCCAGCGGGCCGGCTCGCCGCCCTGGGCGTAGAAGGAGCGGGCGACGCTGAGGTTGACGTCGAGGCCGATCAGGTCGATCAGCTCGAAGGGTCCCATGCGGAAGCCGAGCGCGCGGCAGACGCGGTCGATCGTCTGGGCGTCGGCGACGCCGGCGGCGAGCATCCGCAGCGACTCGAGGCTGAAGGGGCGGGCGAGGCGGTTGGCGAGGAAGCCCGGGCTGTCCTTGGCGCGGATCGGCGTGCGGCCCATGCGCTCTCCGACCTCGGTGGTGGCGTCGAGCGCTGCGGGTGAGGACTCGGCGGTGGCGACGACCTCGACCAGCTTCATCAGCGCCGGCGGATTGAAGAAGTGCATGCCCACGACCCGCTCGCGGTGGGGGATCTCGGCGGCGATCGCGGCGACCGGCAGGGAGGAGGTGTTGGTGGCGAGGACCGCCTCGGGCCCGCAGGCCTCGGCCAGGGCCGCGAACAGCCCGCGCTTCAGCTCGAGATCCTCCGGTGCCGCCTCGATCACCAGGTCGCAGCCGGCCAGGTCGGCGATGGCCGGCGCCGCGGCAACCCTTCCAGCGGCCTCTTCTGCTTCAGCTTCGCTCCAACGTCCCTTCGCGGCGCCCTTGGCAAGTGCTCCCCGAAGCCGCTCAACCCCGGTGTCGAGCGCCTCGGGCACCGGATCGTGCAGGCGCGTCTCGTAGCCGCCAAGGGCCGCGATCTGCGCAATTCCCGCCCCCATGGTCCCTGCCCCCACGACCCCCACCCGCGACACGGCCGCCGACGGGCCGATATGTAAAGGCATACTTGACATATCGGCCCGTCGGCCCCCGGCTTCCTACTTGCCTTCGAAGTTGGGGTCGCGCTTGTCTAGGAAGGCGCGCATGCCCTCCTTGCGGTCCTCGGTTGCCATTGCCAGCTCGTATAGGCGGCGCTCGTTCTCTAGCCCGGCAGCGAGGGCGGTCTCCTCGGCGGCGAGCACCGCCTGCTTGGCGAGTCGGGAGGCGATCGGGGGCTTCTCCGCGATCTCGCGGGCGAGCGCCATCGCCTCCTCCAACCACGCGTCGTCGGGGACGACCCGGTTGACCAGGCCCATCGCCTGCGCCTCGGCGGCGGTGAAGCGCCTGCCGGTGAGGACTAGCTCCATCGCCCGCTGCTTGCCGAGCACCCGCGCCAAGCGCTGGGTCCCGCCGCCGCCGGGGATGATTCCCAGGTTGATCTCGGGCTGGCCGAACCTCGCGCCCTCGGCGGCGACGATCATGTCGCAGGCCAGTGCCAGCTCGCAGCCACCACCCAGGGCGTAGCCGGAGACCGCGGCGACCAGCGGCGTCTTGATTGCCGCCAACCGCTTCCAGAAGGCGGCGGCGGGGTGGCGCAGCGCCTCGGCGAAGCTGCGCTCGGCCATCGCCCGGATGTCGGCGCCGGCGGCGAAGACCTTCTCGGAGCCTGCGATCACCACGCAGCGCACCTCCGGGTCGGGATCGAGTCGCTCCAGCGTGCTCGCCAGCTCCTCCATCACCTCCGGCGAGAGGGCGTTGCGCGCCTCGGGCCGGTTGAGGCGGAGCACGGCGACGTTGCCGTCGCGCGAGGTCTCGACCAGCTCCGACACGCCTACTCGATCACCATTGGTGTCATCGCGTTGATCCCGGTTGCGGCCCGGCCGATGATCAGCTTCTGGATCTGCGAGGTGCCCTCGTACAGGGTGGTGACGCGAGCGTCGCGCAGGTAGCGCTCGACCGGGTAGTCGTCGACGTAGCCCGAGCCGCCGTGGACCTGGATCGCCAGGTTGGCGCATTCGACCGCCGACTCGGTCGCGTAGAGCTTCGCCACCGAGGTCTCGGTCGTGTTCGGCTTCTTTTCGTCCTTGAGCACGCCGGCCCGGTAGACCAGCATCCGCGAGGCGTCGCGCTTGAGGATCATCTCGGCGATCATCTCCTGGACCAGCTGGAAGCGGGCCAGCGGCACGCCGAACTGCTTGCGCTCCTTGGCGTAGGCGACCGAGGCTTCGACGCAGCCTTCGCAGATGCCGACGCAGCCCGCGGCGACGCTGTAGCGGCCGTTGTCGAGGGCGCTCATCGCGACCTTGAAGCCGTCGCCGATCTCGCCGAGCATCGCGTCGTCGGGCACCTCGACGTTGTCGAGCGAGATCTCGCCGGTGTCGGAGGAGCGCAGGCCGAGCTTGCCGTGGATCTCCTGCGTGGTGAAGCCCTCGCTCTCGGTGGGGACGAGGAAGCAGGCGAGGCCCTTGTGCTTCTTCTCGGGGTCGGTCTGGGCGAAGATCAGCGCCACCTCGGAGAAGTTGGCGAGGCTGATCCACATCTTCTGGCCGCTGATCGACCAGCCGCCGTCGGTCTTGGTCGCCCGGGTCCGCAGGTTGGCGGCGTCCGAGCCGGTGTCGGGCTCGGTCAGGCCGAAGCAGCCAAGCGCCTCGCCCGAGCACATGCGGGGCAGCCAGCGCTGCTTCTGCTCCTCGGTGCCCCACCTCTCGATCGAGCCGGCGACCAGCGAGGTCTGCACCGAGACGACCGTGCGGGCGGAGGAGTCGGCGCGGCCGACCTGCTCGACGATCAGCCCGTAGCCGATGTAATCGAGGCCGCGCCCCCCGTACGCTTCGGCAACCGGGGCGCCGAGGTAGCCGACCTCGCCCAGCTTGCTCGCCAGCTCGCGGTCGAAGCGGGCGGCGCGGTCGTTCTCCTTGACGCGCGGCGTGATCTCCTTGTCGGCGAATTCGCGCGCGGTTTCGGAGATCAGGCGCTGCTCGTCGGTCAACTGGAAGTCCAAGGTCAAAGCTCCTTTCCGAGCGTTGCCGCGAAGGCATCCTGCGCCTCGCGGGTGCGGGGGCCGGGCGCCGCAGGCAGCGCGGCGCGGTCGATTGCGGATACGGACTGGATCTCACGCGTGGTCGAGGCGAGAAAGGCCTCGCGGGCGGCGCGCAGGTCGGCGACCGGCCAGGCACCCTCTTCGACGTGCAGCGCCCTGACGAGCCGATCGCGGGTGATCGACTCGAGCAGGCCGTTGTCGAGCGCCGGCGTGCGCAGGGCGCCCTGCGGGGAGACCCAGAAGATCGAGGAGGTCGGCGGCTCGAGCACGGTGCCGTCGGGCGTGACGAGGACGGCCTCGTCGGCGCCCTGGGCCCTGGCGAGCCGGGTCGACTGCATGTTGGCCGCGTAGGAGAGCGACTTGACCCCGTTGAGGATTACGCTCGGGCAGTAGGTGACCGTGGCGACGCTCACGGTCCCGGCGTGCGCCGGGATCGACTCGGTCATCGCCAGGCGGCGACCGCCGCGGGTGACGATCAGTCGCAGCTGCCCGTCGGCGTTGCCCAGCTCCGCGAGCAGCGCGTCGATCTCGGCTTCGAGGGCAGCCCGGTCGAACTCGAGCTCGATTGCGGTGGCGGAGCGCCCCAGTCGGTCGAGGTGGTCGCCAAGCGCGAACGGCGTCCCGCCGTACAGCCGGATCACCTCAAACGCCCCATCCCCCCGGTAGAGCCCATCGTCCTTGAGCGGCACCACCGCCTCGGCGGTAGCCGTAATCCGCCCGTCCACGCTGGCCAGCTCTCTCAACTCAGTCGCCATCTCGACGCGCGAGGCTACCTCAGACGCTTCGAGCGCGAACTGCATCAACTTCTCTACCTGCCGGAGGGAGAAGTTGATGCAGTTCGCACTTGGGGGTGCTTACACCGCTTCGAAGACCGTAGCCAGGCCTTGGCCTACGCCTACGCACATGGTGGCGATGCCGTACTTGGCGTTGCGGCGGCGGAGCTCGCGGACGAGGGTGGTGGTCAGGCGGGCGCCGGTGCAGCCGAGGGGGTGGCCGAGGGCGATCGCGCCGCCGTTGACGTTGAGGCACTCCTCCTCGATGCCCAGCTCGCGGACGCAGGCCAGGACCTGGGAGGCGAAGGCCTCGTTCAGCTCGATCAGGTCGATGTCGTCGAGGCTGAGGCCGGCGGCGGCGAGGGCGCGGGGGATGGCCAGGGCCGGGCCGATGCCCATGTAGGCCGGGTCAACGCCGGCTACGCCGATGGAGACGACGCGGGCCAGGGGCTCGGCGCCCAGCTCCTTGGCGCCCGCCTCGGAGGCGATCAGGGTGCAGGCGGCGCCGTCGTTGAGGGTCGAGGCGTTGCCCGCGGTGACCGTGCCGCCCTCGCGGAATGCGGGGCGCAGCTTTGCCATCGAATCCAGCGAGGCGTCGGCGCGCGGGCCCTCGTCGGTGTCGACGGTGACCGTTTCGCGGCGGCCCTTCGGCGCCTCGACCGGGACGATCTCCTCGGCGAAGATTCCGGCCTTCTGGGCGGCCACCGCGCGCTGGTGGCTGCGCAGGCCCCAGGCGTCCTGGTCGGAGCGGCTGATTCCGTAGCGCTCGGCGACGTTCTCGCCGGTCTCGCCCATCGACTCGGTGGAGACGCCGAGCTCGGCCATGCGTGGGTTGACGAAGCGCCAGCCGAGGGTCGTGTCGTGCATCGTCTGCGGCCCCCGCGGCAGGCTGCGCTCGGGCTTGCCGACGACCCAGGGCGCGCGGCTCATCGACTCGACCCCGCCGGCCAGGTAGAGGTCGCCCTCGCCGAGCTTGACCGCCCGGGCGGCGCAGTTGACCGCCTCGAGGCCCGAGGCGCAGAGCCGGTTGACGGTTGCCCCGGGGACGCTGTGGGGGAGCCCGGCAAGCAGCGCCGCCATCCGCGCCACGTCTCGGTTGTCCTCGCCGGACTGGTTGGCGGCGCCGAAGTAGACGTCGACGATCCGCTCCGGGTCTGCGCCGCAGCGCTCGAGCACGGCGGCGATCGTCCGGGAGGCGAGGTCGTCGGGGCGGACGCCGGAGAGAGAGCCGCGGTAGGCGCCCATCGGGGTTCGCACGGCGTCGATCACATACGCGTCGGGCACAACCGGGCATTAAAGGGGACGGATGCGGCGCGCGTATCCTAGGGCCGTGTACTTCGTCCTTGGCACAGTCGGGATGGTGCTGGTGATCGTCGGCGTCCTCTTCCTGATCGACTATTTCTACACTGGCAGCAACGCCGAGCTGCTCGACTGGAAGCCGACCCGCTCGCCGGAAGTCGAGGCGCAGAACGAGGTCGACGACGTGCAGCAGATGCTCGCGGCGCAGAACGAGATGCGCCGCCGCCGCGGGGCGGAGGAGCGCAGCGAGCAGGAGCTGCGCGCCGAGGTCGAGGCCGAGGAGCTGGAGAAGCTGCGCCGACGGCGGGGCTTCGAGGCAACCTGAGTTGGCGCGGGCGCTGATCGTCGGCTGCGGCTGCCGCGGGCGCGAGCTTGGGCGAAGCCTGCTGGACGACGGGTGGGCGGTGCGGGGGACGAGCCGGCGCGAGGCGGGTCTGGCCGCGATCGAGGCGGCTGGGATCGAGCCCGCGCTCGCCGACCCCGACCGACCGGCGACGCTGCTGGAGCTTGTCGCCGACGTCGCCGTCGTCCACTGGCTGCTCGGCTCGGCGAGCGGCGAAGCCGAGAACCTCGCCGCCATCCACGGATCGCGCCTTGAGCGCTTCCTCGAACACTTGGTGGAAACACCGGTGCGTCGCTTCGTCTACGAGGCGACCGGCTCGGTCGATCCGACGATCCTCGCCGGAGGGACGGAGATCGCCCGCGCCGCCGGCGAGCGCTGGCGCATTCCGGTGGCGATCGCCGACCGCGACGGCTCGCAGGTCGATATGTCTAAACTCGGATAGGGATTAAGGTAAATCGTTGATCGAGATAGACGCGAGGAGGAACGGTTCATGGCTCTGCAGCTTGGCGACGTAGCACCCGATTTCGAGGCCGACACCACCGAGGGCCGGATCAAGTTCCACGACTGGATCGGCGACTCCTGGGCAGTGCTCTTCTCCCACCCGAAGGACTTCACGCCGGTCTGCACGACCGAGCTCGGCTACATGGCGAGCATCGAGCCGGAGTTCGCGAAGCGCGGGGTGAAGATCATCGGCCTCTCGATCGACCCGCTGGACCGGCACGGCGAGTGGGCCAAGGACATCGAGGAGACGCAGGGCACCGCTCCCAACTACCCGATCATCAGCGACCATGACTTCAACGTCGCGCGGCTCTACGGGATGCTGCCAGCCGACGTCTCGGGCAGCGTCGAGGATCGCACTCCCGCCGACAACCAGACGGTCCGCAACGTCTTCGTCATCGGTCCCGACAAGAAAATCAAACTGATCCTCGTCTACCCGATGACCACCGGTCGCAACTTCGACGAGGTGCTGCGCGTGGTCGACTCGCTGCAGCTGACCGCCAAGCACAAGGTGGCGACGCCGGCCCAGTGGCGGCAGGGCGACGACGTGATCATCTCCGGCTCGGTCTCCAACGACGAAGCGAAGGAGCTCTACCCCGACGGCTGGCAGGAGCCGCGTCCCTACATCCGGATAGTGCCGCAGTCCGAGGCGGAGAAGGTCTAGCCGACGCGGTCGAGGAGGTCGGCGAGGATTCGGGCGGTCGCGCCCCAGATCAGCCGGCCTTCGACCTCATAGGTCGGGGTGTGGATCGGCACGCCCCGGCGCACCAGGCGGCGGATTGCGTAGCTCTCGCGCAGCACCGCGAGCGAGTAGGTGAGCACGGTCTCGACCTCGGCCGGACTGGGCCGCAGGTCGAGCTCGCGCGGGTGCGGGATGCGGCCGACGAAGGGGTGGATGCGGTAGCCGGTGACGAAGGTGTTGGTCGCCGGCAGCGCCTCGCCGAGCTCGACCGCGGCCGGGTCGAGGCCGATCTCCTCCTCGGCCTCGCGCAGCGCGGTCGCGGCGAGGTCGGGGTCGGCGGGGTCGCGGCGCCCGCCGGGGAATGAGATCTCGCCGGCGTGGCGGCGCAGGTCGGCGCGCCGCTCGGTGAAGATCAGCCCGGGCTCGTCGTCGGGCCAGCCGTAGAGGGGGAGGAGAACCGCTGCGTCAATGGGGGTGGGCGACTTACCTGCCCTCCAGGGGTAGGAAAGTGGCCCAGGGGGTCCTCAAATGATCACCTGCACGGTGCCGCCATCTACGGACCATGCCGCGCCGCTGACGTAGGAGGCGCGCTCGGAGCAGAGGAAGACGATCGCCCCGGCGATCTCCTCGGCCTGGGCGAGGCGCCCGATCGGGCGCTTGGCGCCGGCTTCGGCGAGCGCCTCCTCGCGGCTGGCCGCGCCGCTCATCGCGTGCGACTGGTCGAGCAGGCCGCCGGGCTCCATCCACATCTCCGATTCCACCGGGCCGGGGCAGATCGCGTTGACGAGCACGCCGTCGCCCGCGTGGCGGTCGGCGAAGAGGCGCGAGAGCGAGAGCTCGGCGGCCTTCGCCACCGAGTACTCGGGCATCGCCGCCGAGGGGCGCTTGCCGGCGGTCGAGCAGACGTTGACGACCCGGCCCCAGCCGCGCGCGGCCATCGGCGGGATCGC
The DNA here is from genome assembly GCA_963728365.1 of uncultured Solirubrobacterales bacterium. Classification (GTDB taxonomy): domain Bacteria; phylum Actinomycetota; class Thermoleophilia; order Solirubrobacterales; family 70-9; genus VRUE01. The sequence continues at coordinate 151,507 of CAVSJI010000002.1, read as the reverse complement.
GGCGCGCATCGCCCGCAGCGGCGCGATCACGCTGAGCTCGTACTGGGCGCGCCAGTCCTCCTCGGGCACGTCGTCGAGGTCGCGCCACTGGGCGGCGCCGGCGTTGTTGACCAGCACGTCGAGGCCGCCGAAGGCTTCGGTCGCGGCTGCCAGCATGCGCTCGCCGGCGCCGGCGTCGGTGACGTCGAGGGCGAGGGTGGCGGTCGCGCCGCCGGCCTCGGCGGCCGCCTCGGCGACGGCCCTCAGCCGCTCCTCACCCCGCGCCACGAGCAGCACAGCGGCGCCCTCGGCGCAGAGCAGCCGTGCCGTAGCGGCGCCGATCCCGCGGCTCGCTCCGGTGACGACGCAGGCGCGCCCCTTGAGGCCGAGGTCCATCAGAGCGACTCGACCCGGTCGGAGACGGTGACCGGCGTCTCGCCGGCGAGCACCTTGTGCACCGGGCACTTGCCGGCGATCACGAGCAGGCGCCGGCGCTGCTCGTCGCTCAGACCGGCGGGCAGGTGGAGCGAGATCGCGAAGGATCGCGGCGCAACCCCGTCGTACTCGACCTCGACGTCCACCTCGATGGCGCCCACGTCCCAGCCCTTGCGCTCGGCGTACATCTCGATCGTGACCGCGACGCAGCCGGCGAGCGAGGCGGCGACTAGGCGGGTCGGGGCAGGTCCGGTGTCGGCACCGCCCTTGCCCGGCGGCTCGTCGATGCGAATCGTGTGGCCGCCCTCGATCTCGACGTCGTGGGCGTACCCATCGACGCGCTTGGCTACGACCTTCATCGCTCGCGGCGGCGGCCCTCGAAGAGGACCGGGTCGTCGACGTCGGCGAAGCGGGCCATCGCGTAGGCGAGGTCGGAGGCTCGGTTGACGAAGTGGATCACGGTCTCGCTGGCCAGCTCACCGGCGTCGGCGAGCGCGGTGATGCGACGCTCGGCGCGGCGGATCGCGGCGCGTGCGACGTCGAGCTGGGCGGAGAGCCGGCTGCCGCCCGGGATCACGAACTGGGGTGGCAGCTCGACCTCGTCCATGTAGCGGTCGATTCGCTGCTCGAGCTCGGCGACCATCTCCTCGGTGACCCGGCTGACCCCGTCCTCCAGCCGCTCCGCCGCCTCGGGCGCGGTCGCCAGCTCGGCGCCGGCGATGAAGAGGTCGTCCTGGAGACGGAGGATGTCGGCGGCCAGCTCCGCCTCGCCGGCGTCGCATAGGGCGCGCGCCACGCCGAGGTCGGAGCAGGCCTCGTCGAGCGAGCCGTAGGCCTCGGTCCGGCCGTGGTGCTTGGGCACCCGCCCCCCGTACCAGAGCGAGGTCGTCCCGTCGTCGCCCTTCTTGGTGTAGATCCGAACCACGCGCCCATCCTAAGGGCACCCGGAGCGGTGCTCAGTACAGCGGGTTGAAGACCAGGCCGGTGAGCACCTTGGGGTAGAAGTAGGTCGACTTGGGCGGCATGTTGGCGTCGCTTTCGCAGATCGCCTTGGTCTGGTCGACCGGGATCGGGCGCAGGACGAAGGCGACGTCGTAGGCGCCCTCCTCGATCAGGCGCAGTGAGTCGGGGACGCTCTTCGCGTAGCCGACGCCGCGCTTGGCGAGGATGTCGTCTTCGCTGAGCCCGGCGATGCCCTTGAGGACGAGCGTCTCGAGGATCGCCGCGTCGAGGCGCCGGTAGGCCTCGGGCTGACCCGCGAGCCGGCGGTCGAGCTCGGCGATCGCCGTGTCCTTGAGGCGCAGGCGAAATGCCTGCTTGTGGTGGGCGTCGTAGAGGCCGAAGACGCCAACCCCCTGCTCGCCCAGCGGGTCGATCCGCTCGGCGTCGACCTCGGTGACCTCGAAGAGCTCGCGCAGGCCGGCGCCGAGGCGCTGCTGGCGCTCGGGGTCCTCGCGGAAGCCGGAGAGCAGGCGGTGAGTGGGGTAGACCGAGAGCCCCGGGTCGTCGAGGCCGGTGAGCGCCATCAGCGTGTAGTTGTGGGGCCCCTCGCCGCCGATCTCGTCGCGGTAGGCGATCGCGGTCTCGTAGCGGTGGTGGCCGTCGGCGATCAGCAGCTGGGCGTCGGCGAGCGCTTCGGGAAGCTCCTCGACCAGCCCGGGGTGGCGCCAGACGCGGGTCAGCGTGCCCGCTTCGTCGGTCGCTTCGCCCCAGGGCTCCATGCCGCGGATCTCACCGACGATCACCGGCCAGGGGTCGACCGTGCTCAGCGAGAAGATCGGCGAGAGGTTGCAGCGGGTGGCGCGCATCAGCTCGAGCCGGTCCTGCTTGGGGCCAGGCAGGGTGCGCTCGTGGGGAAGGACCGAGCCCTCCTCGAAGTCGGTGACACGCACTCGGACGAGGACGCCGTGGCGCACGTGCGAGGCGCCGTCGGGGCCGGTGTACTCCTGCTCCATCGCCCAGATCGCGTCCTCGGTGTCGTGGACCAGGGCCCCCGCCTTTTGCCAGGCCTCGATCGAGGCGCCGGCCGCCGCGTAAGGATCGCCCTCGTCGGCAGCCTGGGGCCCGGTCTCGCCATAGGGCTTGGGCAGGTCGACGCCAACCGCGTTGTAAGGGGAGCGCGCGAGCAGCTCGGCCCGAGTCCCCGGGTCGATCACGTCATAGGGAGGCGCCACCACGTCCTGCAGCGACCCGACCGCGTCGAGGTCGTAGTGAAGGGCTTTGAAGGCGCGAACGTCGGCCACTGGGGCGAAACCTAGCGGTTGCCTCGAGGTCTGTCGCTCCCGCCCCAGGATCCCGCTCTACACTGGCCCTAGCGGGGCGTGGCGCAGCCTGGTAGCGCGCGGCCTTTGGGTGGCCGAGGTCCCCGGTTCGAATCCGGGCGCCCCGATATGAAAGATCCCCTGCGCGACTTGCCCCGCACAGGCTCGTCAGGTCGCTCCAGGGATCGGCGTAGGAGGGGCTTTTTGCGGAGTGGTGCGGACGCACGCATGACGAAGTCCCGGCCGCGAAGTGTCGCGGCAATCCGTCAACCATATGGAGTCGCTTATCGCGCGAAGCGGAACCTGGACTAGGACACGTAGGCCTCGCGCACCATGGCCGCCGTCCATCGTTTCGTTCCGTGAAACGCTGGGGTCTTCTTGCGGTTCAGCGTGTCGGCGATGTCTTCCAGCGATTCGCCTGCAAGAAGCAATGCCCCGATCTGCTTCCGCCGCGTGTGGTCACGCTGATTGCACTCGACATGGGACAGCCGAACGTTGTCGGCACGTAGCTTTCCACCAGCCGACCTGAGGATCGGGTAGTGGTCGCGCGAGGGCGCCCACATCCTGCGCTCCGTCGCGAGCGATTCGAACTTGTCGCGTCCGTTGGGGTGATAGCACTGCGGCATCTCGCACTTCAGCTCAAGAATCTGCCCACGTTCGGCCATCTGCACGAGGATGCCCTTCACGCCGAATCCGCGGAGTCGGTCCGCGACCGATCTATCTGCCATGCGGCGATCCTGACACAACTGCTCCCGCGTGGAAGTGGAGGCACGCGCTACCGGCATCGGACCCCACCATTGGCTCCCGACTAACACAGCTGGCAGCTAGGACTGGCGCGGCTTGACGGGCACGGCAAGGGTCGCCAGGGCTAGGAGACCGAGGCGGCCGGAGCCCCAGGGGTGGAACGCGCCGGTAGGCGTGACCCGCCTCGAACATCACAGCGAGAGCGAGAATCGAGTGATCTGACCGGCCGGAGTAACGCGGCCGTCGCTCAACAAGTGCTCAGCCCGGCAGCTCAAAGTCCAGCGTCTCTGCGCCCTTGGTGCAGGTTACCCGCCAGCCAGGGCTGACGTGCGAGCCACGCGGGGAACCAGCGGGGGGTGCTATCTGGCATACGAAACCTTGCACCTGATGCAAGGTTCCTGCAGTCCCGTAGTTAGGGATAGCGGCGGTAACTGCCCTCACCAGACGCGTGCCATCAGCACAACTTAAACTGATAGTGGTGAACGGTAGATCCATCCCCCCCTCGGCGCCACCCGGTATAGAGCAACTCTGCGTCTGTGGCGTTGGGCAGCCGAATCCCAGCTTCATCATGATGGCGGGCGGAATCGTCGAGCAGGCGGCCGGAAACTGACCAGTATTGCCTCCTTCGATGAGGTTCCACTCCCCGGGGCTCACCTCGTTGAAGAAGAAGGGCGCCTGCTGCCCGCCGGCGTACGGGACGAAGTCCTCCTCGGCGTAGCCGTCCACGCAAGTCGGTTGGCCAACACCTACCAACGAGTGTATGTTCGAGCTTGAGTAGCTGCTTCTCACAACGCCAAGAAACGTGTCGGTGCTACACGGCGCTCTCGGAACTGTTTGATCCAGCGAGAGACCGAGGACGGTGTTGAAGTAATTAACGTTGCCTGGGCAGAACTTCACAATGAAGTGAGCGTCTTCGTTAACCCAACCGCGATTGGAAATCTTGCACTCATTGGTCGCTGCCGACGAGGGACTCCAGGTGCTTATGTGATCAGGAGGGTCGGGGCAGCCGGAGTCACTGCTTACGGAGATGCAGCTAGCTGACTCCACGAGCAGCTGGTGCTGGAGCGTCTCGTTCCCTGTTCCATATGCAGGGAAGTAGCCCAGAATTGGGGGGCCATTCACCCGAACTTCGTCACCCCAGGTGCCAATGAGGCGGAATGGGTTGTGAAGCGAGCTGTCCCTTGCGATGTAGGTGCGATCATCGCTTACACGGGCGGCAAGTGAGCTGAACTCTGGGTAGCCCTCGTTGCGTAGGCACGTGGACCCTATCCAGAGGCATGCGCCATTGATCGGCGAATCGAGGGAAAATAGATGGTCCACCGGTGGCAGAGTCAGGCCTGAGGAGGTCTGGTGGGACCAGGCGTCGAACGCGATAAGGCCGCCCTGGCTGTGACCGACGATGACGATCGGTACGTTCTTCCACATCTTGCGTATCGTCAGCACCTCAAGGTCGAGTTGCTGAACGTCGTGGTCCAACGTGAATTGTCTTTGCGGGACCGAACCAGAGGGATCACACCCCGGGAGATGTGAGCCGTTGACGACGAACGGTGGTGTTGAGTTGCATGACGAATAAGCCTGGAAGTTGAACGTCGGATCAAATCCTCGGCCTGCTTTGAGTACGGCCGACGTGTAGCTGTAAGGCAAAATCACGGCTCCCCTGGCGGCGATCGCATCGAGCATGAACGTGTGGGTTTCACGTCCCGGAGTCTGACCATCAGGACGCGAGAGATCGCGGGGTGTTGAGTTGGAGTTCTTCCGCGGATCGTTGCCGTTCGCGGTGTCTGACGGATCGAAAAAGTTCCACTTTGCGAAGAATTCAGCGGGTCCCCTCGGGGACTTCTTGAAATCACCGTACGGCCCGCTCACGTACTGCCCTGTATGGTTGATGTTCTCTGGACAGTAGCTTGGGTACGCTGCGTTCATCGTTGGGTGGTAGGGATCAAGCGTGAAGCCGGGCTTAGACTCGCCGATGCCGTCGAGCAGGATCACGACGTATGGCGGTCTCCCAGGGTTTACGATTCCGGAGGGGCGAAACGGTCGCGATGTGACAGGAGGCCCCGAGCCGGAGTTGGTCGCGGGAGTGACAACGACCCGGTAGCGCTGGTGGCAATCCTCTAGTAGCCCCGAGATAGTGATCGGCTTAGAATCCGCTGCCGGCACTCGCTCTGCTGGTGGCGTTACAAGACGCGGCGGAGGGACGCGGTCGGTCCCATACGGTTCGGCCATCACGTCGTATCCGGTGACGGCAGCGCCGCCACTGGTCTTCACGCGCGTCCATGACACCGTAACCTTGCCGTTTCCCTCCTTGACGTCAACGCGGATCGTAGGCGCGTTGGTTCCCTGACCCGAACTCAGATACCAATAGGCCCCGCCTCCCAGCGTGGCCCCCGCCAACACCAGGGCGATTAGCGGCTTCATTGGCGTCGCAGCACGTGAGATCGGCAGCGCGTGACCGAGGCCCGCGGTCTTGCCGTGTCTCCGTTGGCACTTCGGTTGATCACGGGAATCAAAGGACCAAGGCGGTGGTGGTTCTGCCCACGAACAAGCTCACCGCGATGTCGTTTGTCGTCGCTGGAGACGAAGAACCCAGTCCGCCGCAAGTCCGGCCAGAGCGGCGATGAACGCCAGATACAGCCCCCACCCTGGGCGGACGACACCCGACAGTCCGGACTTCTCGACGCTGGAGAAGTTGAGGATGCAGACCACAACGCTGATCCAAAGCAGGACCCGCCAAGCCCCGAACCGGTGCATATAGAGCCATCCGGCACGCGATGCCCATTGCGGGTCAACCAGGGCGATAGACCCGGCGGCGGCGGTGACGAGGGTTACCCACCCGTCTCCGTGAAGTCCGCCGGCGGACACGGAAACGCCGAACACCGTGGCCGTCGCCCACGGACCGATCGAGCCGAGCGCGAGCGCTCCGGTGCTTATCAGGGCACCCAGGACGACCTGGCGCGGAGGCAAGGCGAGCGCCCGTTCCTTCAGCGTCGTTGGCGATTCGGGACCCGCGCTCCCGACGTCAGTCTGCGAGCTTTGGCTTTCCGGAGCCTCTGCCTGCCCTGTCGGTTGGGCCGAGCTTGGGACAGCTTCCTCCGACGGCGTTCCAGCGCCAGCCGAAGGCTTGTCGCGAGCGTCAGCCATGGTGCATGACTTGGTTTCCGAGAACGCCGCTCACATCAGTTACCCCTGCGGCTGGGCGTTTCGCGCACACTCGGTCAAGCCGAGATCAGTTGCGTCGACCTCGGCGGAGCTCGAACGGGCTTCATCCTCGATCTTGCGAACTTGCTGCACGTCTTCGCTCTCGGCAGCGGCGCGAAGTGCAGGCAGCTTCCCGATCTCATCCTGGACTTCTCCGAGCATGCTGTTGAACTTGTCCTGCTCAGGCGCGGGGGGTTGGATCTGCTGGAGCTTCGTCACTGCGTCCTTGAAAATGGGCTCCATGGAGGACGCAAATGCGGCAATAGAAGGCGGGTCCGGGGGCGACGGAAGAGCCGGAAGGGCTTCGATCTCCTTGTTGAGGGTGGCACATACGGCGTTCGCCCTAGCCACGAACTGCTGCTGACTGAGCGGTGGTGAAGAGCTGGTCGTGCCAGCGCCCCCACCGCAGCCGGAGAGCACCGGGAACGCGATTGCCGCCAATGTGAGGACAACGCGGTAATGGCGGAGGGAGTTTCTGATCGCTGCTCCTTTGATGTGCCGGGAGTGTCCAGCGTGGCTCCTTACGCAGGGCTGAACGGCGCCGATGCTACCACCCCCTCCACTCGTACATCCGCTCTCACTACTGAACTCAACGGCGTGTGACCCAAACTGCGGCAGGCTACCGCGACTGTTCTTTCCGGGTGGTTGCGAGCGAGTCGGCGGACGCCGCCCACGCTCCCGCAAAGGACGAGCCGCAGCGGTCCCCGCGACGCTCCGCGAGCTTCTGCTCCACATGACGGAGCGAGAGCGCTTGGGTTGGCGCTCCGGCCGGCCAGGTGGAGGCGATCAAAGCCAGCCTTGAGCAGCTGCCGGAGGATGCGATGCGGGAGGATATTCTGGACCCGCGATGATCGAGCCGCCTGCCCATATCCCGGGTTTCCATCTTCCAGGAACTCTCATCCCGATGGGGGCAATCGCGGAGCAAAGGGCAGCCGAGGCTGAAGCCGAGGCGCGCCAGCGCGCGGAACAAGCGCGAGAGCGTGAGTATGCCGCGCTCATTCTCAGGGTTGCGGGGAGTCGGCGATGACCCCATTCAGTCAGTGGAGTTCGAAGCACTCCGAGATCGCGACCAGCAAAGAGTGGACATTCGTTGCGATCGACGTCGACCTGTCGGGCGCCGTGACGATCGTGGTCGACCTCGGGGCCAAAATCTCGCTCGGGGAATCGGAGGGGTTCGCAAGCCTTACCGGTGACGATTCCCAACTCTGGACTGGTCACCACGAGGCGAATATCTCGTGGTTCCTGCAGGACAGCCTCGACGGACGCCAATGGCACCGACTCGCCGACGGAGTGCTCGACTCATCCAACAAGAGTGGCGTTGCGCGCATCTCGGTGCCCATCGGCCCGCAAATGCGCGTCGCCTTTCGGGCCCAGCCGATATTCGCCTATAGGCGAACCGACGACGACACGGTGCAAAAGCGCAGGGTTTGCGCCGTGGACGACCACGATGACGTCCATGCAGCGTTGAGCGTCGAGATGCTGACGATCAACGCTGCCATTCGATCGATCTGACGCTCCGGGCAAAGTTGGCTCGGATTGCCGGATCAATGGGAGTGGATACCCAGATAGCGAAGAGCCTAGGTCGAGGGTATTGAGTTAGCGATGGGTCCCCGGGCAGGGATTTCCTCGGCTTGAAAAGCGCGTCACGGCGTGCCTTTCTGCTCCCGCTTCGCGCAATTCGCGAGCGCGGGCCCTGAGTCGGTCTGGGCTCCTGCCCAGGACGATACGGGGTAGTCACGATCTCCACTTGGCTGGCTACTCCTCCCGCGTGAGAGCGGGTCCTTCAAGACCGCTTGGGATGCGAAATCAATCCGGGCGTCGCGATCCATCTTCACCGGCTTCGCCTTCGCTCGGCTACCAGACGGTCGCCGAGCGGGGGCGGTCGTGGTTGCGGATCTTCTGGTCCTTGGTGACGAGCTTCAGACCGTGCTCGATCGCGGTTGCGTAGATCATTCGGTCGGCCGGATCGCTCGGGAACGCCGAGGGCAGGGAGACGGCGGTGTCCGCGATTGCGGGGGTCGGGGGAATCGTCCGCAGCTGGGCGGCGAGGCGCTCCAGCCAGGTGCGGATTGGCACCGTGACGGTGATTCGCTCATGTTTTGCGAGCCAGGCCAGCTCGTACCAAGAGACGGCTGCTACGGCCAGTTCGTCGGCGGCTTCCAGGGTCTCGCGGGCGGTGGGGCTGACCCGGTTCGGCTCCGCCGACCACCAGTGGACCACGTGAGTGTCGAGCAGGACCGCGGCCACCCGTCAGGAGGCGTTCCAGGTCTCGCCGGTCGAGAACAGCTGCTCCTCGTCGACCGCGGTCATCGCCAGACCCTCGAACGATCCCTTGAGAGCGCGCGAACTGGCCGTGGGTACGAGGCGGGCTACGGGATGGCCGTGGCGGGTGATCTCGATCTCCTCGCCGGCGGCCGTCTCGTCGAGGAGACGGAGGATCGTCACCTTGGCGTCAGTGGCAGTCACTTGTTTGGACATAGGGGAAGTATAATGACTATTCTTGGGAAGCATTGCTTATGTCCCCTGGACGGGTATCCACTCGGGCTGGCTGGCTGCTCAGCCGATAGTGGCGAAATGAGCATGGCCGATCTGATGGAGAAGGAGCGGCGGGTTGAGCGGGTGCTGATGGAAACCGACCGGCAGCGGATCGTCGGCGACATCACCCTGCCGCCGGAGGGCTACCAGGCGCGGTTCTCGGACTCGCTCAACCGTCCCGACGTCACCTTCATCCCGTTGGTCAACGTCGAGCTCTCTTCGTTGATGGGGGGCGACGTGGCGCATCTACCGTTCATGGTCGTCTCCAAGGCACACGTGCGGGTTGCCTACCCGGTCGACGACTCCGGGTGACGGCGGGCGTCAGGCGGGCGCCCGACGCTTGCGGCCGCGCTCCGCGTAGGCGGCGAGGTCGAAGAGGAAGGCGAGCACGACGATGAACCACTCGAAGCCGGTGACGCCGTGCCCGCCCGTGTCCCACATCACCGCGTAGGCGAGGGTCGTCCACGGCAAGAGGAAGAAGCCGAGGAAGGGGATGGGCCAGCTCTCGAAGGCCCGGCTGAGCATGTCGCTGAAGAGCCACAGGGCGAAGAGCGCCAGGCGGGGCGAGATCAGGGCGAAGAGGATGACCAGGCAGCCGATCGGCTCAAGCTACCCTCTTTGGGTGCTCGGTTTCAAGAAGAAGCGGATGCCGGGGCCCGGGGAGGCGCTGCCTGGGCGCAGCGAGCCGGCCTTCGAGGTGCCCGAGCGGCACGCGGTGCTGGGGACGCCGCTGAAGCCGCCCTTCCCCGAGGGGGTTGAGGCGGCCTACTTCGCGCTCGGCTGCTTCTGGGGGGCCGAGCGGCTCTTCTGGACGATCGACGGGGTCTACACGACGGCGGTTGGCTACATGAACGGGGTGACGCCCAACCCGACCTACGAGGAGGTCTGCAGCGGGCGGACCGGGCACGCGGAGGCGGTCCTGGTCGCCTTCGACCCGGCGAAGGTCGCCTACGCGGACCTGCTCAAGGTCTTCTTCGAGGAGCACGACCCGACCCAGGGGATGCGCCAGGGCAACGACGTCGGCACGCAGTATCGCTCCGGCGTCTACTTCGCGAACGACGCGCAGAAGGCGACGGCGGAGATGGCGCGGAGCGCCTACGACGAGGATCTGCGCGCCGCCGGGCACGAGCCGGTGACGACCGAGGTCGAGCCCGCCGGGCCCTTCTACTACGCCGAGGACTACCACCAGCAGTACCTGCACAAGGTGCCGAACGGCTACTGCGGCCTGGCCGGCACCGGGGTTTCCTGCCGGATCCCCACCGCGGCGTCCTGAGCCGCGCCCGGCGCGGCGAATAGCATCCCGCGCTCGTGACGCCCTCGCTTGGCTCCTACATCGCCGGCTGCCTGATCGTGATCGGCATCGTCAGCGCCGTCGGCCTCGGCGGCTACTGGCTGCGGCGCTGGATCGTGCCGGAATTCTCCGGGGCGCTGGCGCGCCTCGCCGACGCGACCTTCGCCGTCGGCCTGCTGGTCACCGCGCTGCAGCTGCTTGGCACGCTGAGCCTGCTGCGCACCGGCTGGGTGATCGTCGTCTGCATCGGAATCGGCCTGCTCGCCGCCTGGCTGGGCTGGTCGAAAGCGCCGTCGCCGGGACGCGAAGTGGCGGCGCCTCAGGTGCAGACGCTGGCGCTGATCATCGCGCTCGGAGTCGCCTCCTTCACCGTTGCCGAGTGGACCTTCCCCTCGCAGCTCAACCTCGACAACGGCATGTTCGGCGGCGACACGACCTGGTACCACATGCCCTTCGCGGCGCGGATCGCGCAGGAACACTCGACGGTCCACCTGCTCTTCACCGACCCGCTGCGGCTCGCCGCCTGGTTTTACCCGCAGACCTCGGAGCTGATCCACGGCACCGCGATCGTGATCTTCAAAAGCGACTGGCTCTCGCCGCTGATCAACCTCTTCTGGCTGGCGATCGCCCTGCTTGCCGCCTGGTGCGTCGGCCGCCCCTACAAGGTCGGCCCGGCGACGCTGGTCGCGGCGACCCTGGCGCTCGACGCCGGGGTGATGATCGAAACGCAGCCCGGCGAGGGCCGCAACGACATCATGGGCCTCGCCTTCCTGCTCGCCTTCGCGGCGTTCCTGATCAACGCCCACCAGCGGCGGGCGCCGGCCGAGGGGACCGCCGTCCAGGACACCCCCGAGCAGGGGGCGCCGCTGCTCGACAAGGGGCCGCTGGTGGTCGCCGGCCTCGCCGCCGGCCTCGCCGCCTCGGTCAAGCTCACCTTCCTGATCCCGGTGCTGGCGATCGGCCTCGGGGTGATCGTCTTCAGCGGCCGTGGCCGGCGGCTGACCACGGCCTGGGTGCTGGGCCTCTCCGCCTTCGTCACCGGCGGCTACTGGTACGTGCGGGCCGCGATCAAGACCGGCGGCAACCCGATTCCGCAGACCAGCTGGGGGCCGCTGCACCTGCCGCGTCCCGACCAGATGCCGCTCGATCCGCGGCCGCGCTTCGCCGTCGCCCACTATCTCGGCGAGCCGACGATCTACCGACGCTGGTTCTTCCCGCAGCTCGACAACGCCTTCGGCCCGCTCTGGCCGCTGATCCTGATCGTCGCGCTGGCCGCCGCGCTGTACATCGCCTGGCGCTCGCGCAACACGATCCTGCGGGTGGTCGCCGTGGCGGCGGTGGCGACGGCGGTCGTTTACCTCTTCACGCCGCTTACCGCGGCCGGGCAGGAGGGCGCCCCGACCGGGTTCTTCACCAACACCCGGTACCTGGTGCCCGGGCTGGTCCTCGCCCTGGTGCTGTTGCCGATCGCGCGGCCGTTGCGGGCGCCCGACGAGCGCGCCTGGCAGACGCTGCTCTTCCTCACCGCGGTCTACGCGATCACGGTGCTGGCGACGCCACGCTGGTTCCCCAGCTACCTCCTCGGCACGATCTTCCTCACCCTGGCCCTGGTCTGGGCGCCGGCCGGGCTCGGCCTGGCCCGCTCGCGGCGGCTGGTCAGCCGCGGCGCCGTGTTCGCGGCGGGGGCGGCGATCGTCCTCCTGGCGGTGGTGCTCGGCCGTGCGCAACAGGTCCAGTACGTCGATCACCACTACACAGAAGTCGACCACTTCCTCCAGGACGGCGGGCCGAAGAAAGCCTATGCGTTCGCGCGCAACCTGCACGGGGCGCGGATCGGGATCGCCGGCTCGGGCGAGATCTTCTTTGGCCAGTACGGGTTCTACGGCGCCGATTCGACCAACCACGTCCAGTACATCGGCGTTCCGGGCCCGGACGGCACCTACCGCCTGGCGACCAGCTGCGCCCAGTTCAAGCGGCGGATCGACGCGGGCGACTACGAATACCTGGTCGTCAGCCAGTACACCCAGGACTCGCCCGAGGCGCCCTACTGGTATCCCGTCTACGCCTGGGTGAAAGGCGACCCAGCGCTGGAAAGAATCATCTCCGAGCCGGAAATCACGCCCGAGGCCGATTACGTCTTCCGGGTCAAGGGCAAGCTGACGGCGGCGAGCTGCCCGCGCCCCGCGGCGTCGGGCTGAGCAAGCCGGTCGAGGTTGTGGCGGCAGCCGGGCTCAGGCCGGCGCCAGGGCGTGCTCGCGAACCAGCTCGGCGGAGCGCCGCGGCTCCTCCCACCAGAACATGTGGCCGATGCCGGGCAGCATCTCGAGCCGCGCGCCGGGGATCAGCGAGGCGATCAGGCGACCGTTGCCCGGGCCGAGCAGGCGGTCGACGTCGCCATGGACGACGAGCGTTGGCAGGTCGATGCCGCCGAGGCGCTCATGGGTGTCGTGCTTGGCGCAGGCCTGCATCTGCTGCAGGACGACCGGTTGCGGGGCGGGCAGAGCGGCGGCCATCTCGGTGAAGGCCGCGTAGCGCGAGTCGTCTGAGCGGAAGCCGGGCGAGAGGTTGATCTCCCACATCGCCCGGAAGACCTGGTCGCGCTCGCCCGAGGCGACCGCGGCGCCGAGCATCTGCAGATCGTCGGGCGCCATCAGCGTGCTGCCCGGGCCGCCGCAGTAACTGGCGCCGATCGTCAGCGTGCGGATCCGCTCGGAATGGGCCAGCGCCAGCTCCTGGGAGACCATCCCGCCCATCGAGATGCCAAGCACGTGCGCGGTCTCCAGCTCGAGCGCATCGAGCAGCGCGGCGGCGTCGGCGGCGAGATCGGCGATCGCGAAGGGCAGCTCGGCCGGCCCTGATTCCCCCATGCCGCGGTTGTCGAAGACGATGCACTCGAAGCTCTTCTCGAGCTCTGAGAGAAACGGCCGCCCCCAGGCAAGCCGCGTGGCGCTCATTCCCTGGATCATCAGCAGCGGCTCACCGCTCCCGGAGCGCTCGTAGTAGAGCTCGGTCCCACCTGCATCGACGCTCGGCATCGCCGAGGATCCTACGGGCACAGGGCGATGTCGAGGATCCGTGCCAACACTTGCCTTGAGTCGAAGTGGGCCTCGGCGAGCTCGCGGGCTGCTCGGCAGTGGCGCTCGTAGTCGCGGTTGACGCTCGCGAGCGCCTCGGCTGCGCCCTCCGGGGAGGAGAAGCGGAGCAGGCCCTCGTCCGCGGGCAGGAAGGAGCTGGGGCCGGTGTCCTGCACGACCGCGGGCTTGCCGCTCGCCAGGTAGCAGAGGGTTCGATCGCTGATCCAGGCGTTCGCGAAGCGCGCGCAGGAGGGCTTGGCGCAGCTGAGCTCGCCGCGCGAGCCGCGTACGTAGGCGGCGTAGAGGTCGGGCGATCCCACCGCCTCGCGAGCGTCGCGCACTCGCCAGCCGTGACGCTCGAGCGCTTCGACGTCCTGGCGGTCGCTCACGTAGTCGGTGGCGATCCGCGGCTCGGAGGGGGCCTCCGTCAAACGGTGTCCTGAGATGCTCGAGACGCCCCCGTCGCCCCCGTCCTCGGGGTCGCCGTCGCCGAGCGCCAGCGCCAGCTCGAGCGGCTGATCGGTGAGCAGCGGCAGCTCCAGGAATTGCAGGAACGAGACGCGCTTGTTGTTCTCGAAGAGCAGCGCGCCGCCGTCGGTGACCCACTCGCCCTTGCCGTTCCCGCCCCACCAGCTGGAGACCGTTGTGAACGTCTCGCAGCCGGGGTCGTGCGAGTAAGGCCAGGACTCGAGGCTGACCGGCGGCGGCGTGTACACCCACTCGCGCCCGCCGTCGGGGAAGCGGGCCGCGGGGGTTCCCACCGTCTCGCCGGTCGTGAGGTGGACATCGTGGTGCGGGACCTCTAGCTGTCCGGTCGCGATCCAGAGCTGCAGCAGGCCGGGGTCGATGTCGACCAGGGCGGTGCGGCGGAAGCGTTCCAGCAGGTCGGGATCGATGCGCTGGTCGAAGTTGAGCAGCAGGTCGGCGCGGCGGACGATCTCCTCCGGGATCTCTCGCTGGTGGCTGTAGAGGAGCGCTTTGCCTCCCAGTCCATGGGCCTCCATCCGCGCGAAGAACGTGGCCGCGTCAGCGTCGCTCAGCTCGCTGCCGACCCGCTCCAGCCAGATCACCTCGCAGCCCAGTCCCAGCAGCCCCTGCGCGTACTGCATGTAGACCCAGAGGTGCCCGCCGCCTTCGGGGAAGTCGGCGACGCCGGTGGGGGAGATGGCGACGATCGCCACGGCTCAGGCCACCAGCGCGGTGAAGTCGATCAACTCGATCTCGAGCTCCTCGACCGCCTCGCGCACCGCCGGCGAGCAGAGCGTCCGCAGCTCGGCTTCGCGCTCGTCGGAGTAGCTGGAGCGGAAGTCGCTCTCCATGTAGCCCGGGTGACAGCCCAGCTCGGTGATCCCGGGGTGGAGGTCACCGAGCATCTCCACCAGACGGGCGGGCGCGACCGACTCGAGGTGAGTCTCGCCGTCCTCCCACTGCCCGTAGAAATCGGGCACGTACCTCGCCGGCGAATGCTCTCGGAGCGGGATGCCCTGCTGCGCCGCGAGCTCGAGGAAGTGGGGGAGAAGGCGCGGGTCGCGATGAACGTTGTGGTGGGAGTCCAGGTGGGTCGGCGGGGCGCCCGTGAGCTGCGTGAAGCGGTCGAGCTGGCGGCGCAGCTCGGCGCCGCAACGCTGCCGGTCGCCGAACTCGAGGAGCGGCGTCGAGTCCTCCCCGGTGAGCACCGCGTGCAACCCGAGCGAGAGCTGCGGCAGCGCCGTCGCCAGTCCGGCCGCCTCCTCGCTGCCGGGCATCTCGACCATCAGACTGGCGCTGGTGAGGACGCCGTCGCGGTGCGCCTCGACGATGCCGCGGTTGATCCCGCGTCCGGCGCCGAAATCGTCGGCGTTGACGATCAGCTGCCTCATCGCACTCGGGTTGGTGGCGCGGCCTGCAGTTCCGCAAACCAGGCCTCGACGGTCGCCAGGTCTTCGAACCCCCACGCGGCGCCCTCGCCCGCGGCCTCGCCCGGTGCGATCAGGCAGCTGGCGAGGCGCGCCAGCTCGGCGGTCTCGAAGGCCTCGTCGAGCTCCGCCGGCCCGGGCAGGCGCCAGCCAACCGCGCTCACCGCCTGCTCGTAGAGGCGCAGGGCCTGTGTCGGGGCGCGGGGCGAGAGGCGCAGGGCGAAGGTCGAGAGGTCGTAGACAAGTGGCCCGACGCAGGAGCGGTCCCAGTCGATCAGGCGGGCTCGGCCGCCCTCCCCCGGAGGCAGGAGTACGTTCTGAGGCCAGAGGTCGCCGTGCAGGAGCGTGACCGGCCAGCCCACCTCTCGCAGGCGCCGCGAGCGCCCCGGCTCCTCGCCGAGCAGCGCCTCGACCCGCCGGCTGATCCGGTCGCGCAGGGCGAGGCGATCGTGCGAGAGGCCAGGCGCCGCGATCGACGCCAGCGCGCAGGCCGCTTGCTCGCACCAGTTGCCATAGAAGCGCTCGCCGAGCTCGCCGAGCTGCTCGCTCCACTCCGGGAGGAGCGCATGGTCGGCGCAGGCGAGATGGAGGCGCGCGACGAGGTGGGTCGCCGACTCCAGCGCTCCGGCCGGCCGCGGGTCCGGGGCGAGCGCGCTGTCGCCAAGATCCTCGAACACCTGCCAGGACGAGCCCCCGGGGCCGGGCGCCCCGGCGATCAGCGGCGGACCGTGGTCGCCGAGCCCGACGGCCGGCAGCCAGCGGTGGCTCAGCAGGTCCGTCTTGCGGGCCGCCGCCCGGCCGACGACCTTGACGATCAGAGAGGTACGCCTGCCGCCGTGCATTCGAACGCGGTGAACACGGCGGCCGAGCCGCTCTTCGGAGAGCGGGCGCGCGCCGGGTTCGACCGTGGCCAGCAACTCGGCGATCGTCGCCGTGACGCTGCCGGTCCTCGCGTCGGGTTGCTGCATCTCAGGCTCGGCTCTCGATCGCCGGCCGCCCGGCGCTCGCCGTCGCGAGATCGAGCATCGCCGGGATCACCCTGCGATGGTCGAGGTGCTCGCCGGCCAGCTCGCGAGCCGCCCGGCAGTGAGCGAGGTAGTCACGGTTGATCGCCTCGATCCCGGCGGCGGCTCCGTCGATGTCGGAGAAGGAGAGCAGGCCGCGGCCCGTCGGCAGATGGCGCTCGAACCCTGTGGACTGGGCGAGCACCGGCTTGCCGCTGGCCAGGTAATGGGCGGAGCGGTCGCTGAACCAGCCCGAGCGCGCTGCCACGTAGGCGTGCTTGGCGACGCCGATCTCGGCACGCGAGCGGCCGATGAAGTCCCGGTAGTCGTCGACGCCGGCGACCTCGGCGGCATCGGTGATCGTCCAGCCGTTGGAGCGCAGCAGCTCGATCGCTGGATCGTCGTCTTCGTAACGTCGAAGCGCGACCTCGACCTGCCGGCCGGTGAGCCGCGGCAGCGCGGCGAGGCGTTCGAATTCGCGGTGCTTGGACCCGTACCAGACGCTTCCGTGCTGGACGTCGCGAAAGCTTCCCCACGAGGCCACGGTCGTGAACCGCTCGCAGGCCGGGTCGGCGCGCGAGGGCCAGAGGTCGAGGACGACCGGCGGCAGCAGGCGATGCCAGGTCCGACCGCAATCGGGGATCTCGCTGTGCGGGGTGCCGATGTTGAGGCCGACGGAGAAGAAGGCGTCGTGGCGATCGAAGCCCAGGTCCGCGCCGTACTCGGAGCTCCAGAGCTGGGTGAAGACCGGATCCTGGTCGACGTAGACGCGCCGCTTGACCGCATCGAGGATCTCCTCGGCCTTGACGTGGCCGGCCATGTTGATCAGCAGGTCGGCGCCCCGCACGGTGTCCAGCAGCTCGCCGAAGGGGAGGCCGGCCGCCGCCGCGCCGCGGTCGTACACCTGCGAGGCGCGGCCGCGCAGCTCGAAGCGCTCGACCAGGTCCGCGAACAGCTCCCGGTTGAGGCTGTCCTCGAAGCCGCACGGTCGGCCGCGCCGGTCGATGCACCAGCCCGGCTCGACTTCCTCCACGTAGGTGACCTCGTGGCCGAGCCGGCGCAGGCCGACCGCGAGGTTCATCCAGTTCCAGGCCATCCCGGCCGAGAAGGGGGGGATCGAGACGACCGCTCCGAGCACCACCCTCACCGTGCCGCCTCCCGGTTCAGCGCCTCGCTCTCCGCGACCCACTCCGCCACCTGGTCCAGCGGCAGCTTCCACTCGTCCGCGTGGGCGAGGCGGTAGAGGGTGCAGTGCAGCCGGCAGGCAGCGAGCAAACGCTGCCCCTCCTCGCCGGACGGCAGGAGGCCGCTGCCGGCCAGCTCCCTGCCGTAGATCTCCAGCATGCGCCGCGCCTCGCGCGGCGGCAGCCCGTGCATCAGGTGGGCGAGGTCAATCAGCCCGCAGCCGACGCCCGCCATCTCCCAATCGACGATCCAGGTGCAGGCCGCGCCCGCGCCGGTGCTGGCGATCACGTTCTTGGGGGCGAGGTCGTTGTGGACCAGGGTCGGCGGCTGTCCGGCGAGCAGCTCGATGGCGGGACCCATTCGGTCGACCGTGCGCCGCAGGCGGGTCGCCAGCTCCACCGACAGCGAGGAGACGGAGGCGACCGCGCGCCCCGCCCAGAAGAGCTGGTACTCGCCGTCGAGATGGAGCAGGAAGTCGCGATCGAGCAGGCGCTCGCTCGGATTGGAGAGGGCGCGGTGCAGCCGGGCCAGGTGGCGGGCGGACGCGCGCCAGCGCGCGAGTCCCTGGTACTTCAGGTTCCAGCCGTCGACGTGCTCGAGGAAGAGGTCCAGGCTCCCCGTCGCCTCGTCGCGGGTGCAGCCGAGGAAGCGCGGGACGGGCAGGCCCGGGTCGCCGAGCAGCTCCTCGTACACGCGCACCTCGCGCTCGCGGAGCAGCTTGTCCGGGTGGTCGCGCTGCTCCTCGCCGAGGTGCTTGACGAAGATCGTGAGCCGCTCGCCCGTGGCGAGCACGACCGAGACCACCTCGGACTCCGAGACGGTGGCGTAGGGGTTGGGGGCGCGACGCGTGGCGACGGGCTCCGCCCGCGGGCCGGCGGCGCGGCGGATCGCCTCGCCGAGGCCGGCGTCGACGTCCGTGTCCAGCGCCACGAGGGCCTGTGAGCGCAGCATCATGCCCCCACCAGCGCCGTCAAGCCCTCGCCCCGCCCCAGGAGGCTCTCGACGCCCGCCTCCGGGTAGCGCTTCGCGGCGGCGCCGGCCAGCCAGGAGACGACCCGGAACAGCCGCAGGCGGGCGATCGCGCGCTCCAGCTCCTCGCGTGGCGGCGCTTGCAGCCCGCACCGCGCCGCCGCCTCGGCGTAGGCATCGAGGATGAGGTGGAGCTCCGGCGGACGGAAGCCGTCGCAGAGCGAGGCGAGGTCGAAGGAGCGCGAGCCGAGGGCGGCCAGCTCCCAGTCGACCGGGCAGAGGCGGGCGGCGCCCGCTTCGGCGTCGACAAGCAGGTTCGCCGCCTCGTAGTGTCCGTGGACGAGGGCCCGCTCGCTGCCGGCGAGGAGCTCGATCGAGTCTTCGTAGGGCTTGAGGACCCGCTCCAGGCGGCGTGCCGCCGAGCGCGAGTAGCCCGAGACGCTGCGGCGCGCGCTCTCGGCCGCGGCGGCGAAGAAACGCGCGTCGTGGCGCTCCAGCAGGGGGATGACCTCGGCCGGCAACGGCGAGCGCGCGAAGCGCGCCTGGAAGCGGGCGAGCCAGCGAGCCGCCTCGATCCAAAAGCGGAGCTCCATCTGCCGCAGCGGCTCGCCGCCGACGAGCTCGAGCAGCAGCCAGTGCAGGGCGGCGCCGTCGTCCCAGACCGCGCCGCAGAAGCGCGCGGTGCCCAGCTCGCCATCGCCGATCAGGTGCCGGTAGACGGCCAGCTCCCGCTCGCGCCGGCGGGCGGCGCCGGGTCGCGGGCGGCGCGAGCTGCCGTAGTCCTTGAGGAAGAAGCGCAGCTCGTCCCCGCCGGCGAGCCGCGCCGAGACGACCTCGGCGCCGTAGGAGGTGGCGGCCGGCGAGGAAGAGCGGGCGAAGCGGGTCACGCGGGCGCGCCGCCCAGCCAGTCGGGGCACCGCTTCGTGCTCGAGGCAGAGCCGCAGGCGCGCGTCCTCCCCCGGTCCGGTCGCGCTCCGCCTGGCCCTTGTGTGGGTCGTCGCGGTCATGGCAGCCTCGCCCGCAGCGTCTCGCCGTAGCCGAGCCAGTCGGAGACCTGGCGCCGGGTGCGGCCCTTCTCGAGCGCGTGGCTGATCGCTTTCACCACGCGGTGCAGGGAGAAGCAGTCGAGCGCCTCGATCATCGGCCCGCGCTCTGGCACGGCGACGCCGCGCTTCGCCGCCTCCGCGGCGTAGGAGTCGAGCAGCCGCTCCAGTCGTGCTCCACGGAAGCCGTCGCAGAGGCGGGCGAGGTCGTAGAGCGGCGCCCCGATCCCGGCCAGCTCCCAGTCGACGACGCAGGTGCGCGGGGGCGCTTCGGGCTCGCTCAGCAGGACGTTCTCGGGCCGGAAGCTGCCGTGGACCAGCGTGCGCGGCTGCTCCGCCATCAAGGCGACGAACTCGTCGTATCCGTAGAGGATCCCGCGCAGGCGCCGCAGCGCCCGCGCCGAGACGCGCCGCGCGCTGAACAGCGCCCGGTCGGCCCGCGAGGCGAAGAACTCGGCGTCGTGGCGGGCCAGCAGCGGCGACCCCTCGAAGCGCTCGGGGTTCCGCCCGTAAAGCCCCTGCAGGCGGGCCAGCCAGGCGGTCGCCGCCGGCCAGGCGCCGAACTCGCGATCGGCGACCGGGGCTCCCTCGACCAGCTCGAGGGCCATCCAGAAGCGACCTTCCTCCTCGCTCCAGAGTGCCCCGCAAAACGCCGGGACGCCGAGCTCGGCGCCGGGGAGGAGGTCGCGGTAGACGTGCAGCTCGCGCGCCCGGCGCTCGTCCGCGCCCTCCTTGAACAGCTGCGAGGTGCCGAAGTCCTTGAGGAACAAGCGCAGCGTCGTTCCGTCGCCGAGCCGCGCCGTCACGACCCGCGCCGCGTAGGAGGTCGCGCTCGGCGAGGGGACGCTGTGCAGCTCGGCGACCGAGGCGCCGTCGTGGCCAAGCCTGGGCAGCGCCTCGGACTCGAGCAGCCGGCGCAGGGCCGCCGTGCCGGCGTCAGCCATCGGAATCGCCTCCGGCGGTCGCGGTCGCGGCGACCGGAGCTTCGGCTGCCGGATGCACCGGCGCGCTCGGGCCGCCGTCCGGTTCCAGGTCGGCGGCCGGCCGCCCGTCGACCATCTCCAGGCGCTGGTCGCAGACGTCGAGCGTCTGCAGGCGGTGGGCGATCATCACCGTCGTGCGACCGGCCATCAGCCGCTCCATCGCCTCGATGATCGCCGCCTCGGTGCCCACGTCGACCGAGCTGGTCGGCTCGTCGAGGAGGAGGATCGAGGCGTCCTTGAGGAAGGCCCGCGCCAGGGAGATGCGTTGGCGCTCGCCGCCGGAGAGGCGCATGCCGCGCTCGCCGACCTCGGTGTCGTAGCCGTCGGGCAGGCCGGCGATGAAGTCGTGCACGTTGGCCGCCCGCGCGGCTTCCTCGATCTCGTCCAGCCCGGCGCCCTGGCGCGCGTAGGCGATGTTCTCGGCGATGCTGGTCGAGAAGAGCAGCGGCTCCTGGAGCACGATCGCGAACTGGCTGCGCAGGTCCGCCAGCCGGTAGTCGCGCAGGTCGACGCCGTCGAGCAGGATGCGGCCGCGCGTCGGGTCGTAGAAGCGGGTGAGCAGGCTGACCAGGGTCGTCTTGCCGGCCCCGGTCGCCCCGGCGATGCCAAGCCGCGCCCCGGCCGGGACGTGAAGGGAGACGTCGCGCAGGACGCTGCGCTCGCCCTCGTAGGCGAACCAGACGCGCTCGAAGCGGATGTCCCCCGTCGCCCGCGAGAGGGGCCTGGCGTCGGGACGCTCGCGCACGTCGGGCTCCTCGTCGAGCAGCGAGAAGGCGCGCTCGGCGCCGGCCAGGTACTTCTGCAGGTTGCCGGCCCCCTTGCTCAGCGCTTTCACCGGCGAGTAGAGCTGCGACATGTAGGACATGACGAGGACCAGGTCACCGACGCTGATCGCCCCCGCCTGCACCTGGCGAGCGCCCAGGTAGAGCACCGTCGCCGTCCCCGCGGCGATGATCATCCCGATCAGCAGGGCGAACTTGCTGGAGGCGAATTCGTAGCGAATCCGCGCCCACATGCCCTCGCGGAAGTGGTGCGCGAAGCGGTCCTCCTCGTGGTCCTCGCGGCCGAAGGCGCGAACCACGCGCGAGGCGCCCAGCGCTTCCTGGACGACCGACATCGCGCCGCTCTCCAGGCGCTTGACCTCGCGCGACTGAGCGCGGAGCGAGCGCCGGTAAACCCAGGATGCGAGCAGCAGCGGTGGCGCCACGGCGACGGCGACAAGCGCCAGCTGCCAGTCGATCCGCGCGGTCACGTAGAGCATCGCGACCAGGGTGAAGGCGGCGGTGATGAAGGAGGAGAGCGTTTCGGTAGCGACACGCTGCACCGCTGTCGCGTCGTACTGGATTCGGTAGGTCGAGTCCGAGACGCCGCGCGAGTCGTGGTAGGAGAGCGAGAGGCGCTGGACGTGGCGGAAGAGGCGGGCGCGGAAGCCAAGCATGATGCGCTCGCCGGTGTAGGCGCTCAGCACGGTGCTCGCCATGCCCTGCAGCTGGATGAGCAGGGCGATGAGCACGAACATCGCCGCCGCCGCCGCCAGCAGCGCCGAGTCCGAGCCGGCGATCGCGCTCGGCGTGATCGCTTCGAGGAAGCCGGGCAGCGGCTGGGTGCCGAGGATGGTGTCGACGGTCACCGCGAGCGGGACGGGAACGAGCAGGGCCAGTGGCGTGGCCAGCAAGCTGAGCAGGAAGAGTCCCCCGATCTGCAGCCGGTAGGGCCACAGCTCGGCGGCCAGGCGTCGCACGAGGGTGCGGTCGGTGTATTTCTGCACGCCGTCGGCGTCGGTTGTCGGCGTCCCCCGCGATCGTCGATCGCGCCGGCTCATGCGCCGCGCGCCCCGACCGGCTCGTCGCGCAGCTCGGCGCCGCCGGCCGTCGCCTCGGTTTCGTTCTCGCCCGGGTCGTCCTCGCAGTCGTGACGCAGGACCTCGTCGGTGAGCGCCTCGGCGGCGCCCGCGGCGCTGCCCGCGGCGAGCGCGCAATCGCCGGCGGTGAGGCCGAGCACCAGCGCCAGGGCCAGCACGAGCGCCGCCGCCGCGTGGATGCCGTCGTCGAGCGCCGCCGTGCCGGCGAGCGCGGCGAGAACGGCGGCGGCGAGCAGCGCCGTCAGCGACGGCCGCGGCCGGAAGCGGAAGCGGACGAGCTGGCGCCCGTAGCCGTGCTCCTCCAGCCCTGCGAGGATCCGCGCCCGGCCGAGCAGGCCGCCGCGCAGCTCCAGGTCCCAGCGGTCGAAGTCGCCGCCGCGAACCACGACCGTGCCCCGCTCGCAGAGCGCTTCCTCGAGTGCCTGGACCCAGCCCTCGAGCGAGCGCCAGCTCTCGCTCCACAGCGTCCAGGAAGCGGGGAGAGGAAGCCCCCGCCGGCGGGGGCCTCGCGCCCGCCAGGGGGTGAGGCCGGCGCGCAGCCGGCCCGAAAGCCGGGCGAGCGGCTGCAGCAGGTGGAGCAGGGCGGTGAGCAGGAACGAGCGTCCCCGGTGGCGTTCCGGCGGCGCCCGCCGGCCGGCCCGGCGGGCGCCGCCGAGAGCCTGGGCGACGACCAGCGCGCTCGTCGCGGCCGCCAGCGGCAGCAGCGCCAGCAGCGGGCTCCAGAGCAGGCCGAGCGCGGCGAACGCGACCAGCAGGGTGATCACCAGGTACCACTCCGGCATCAGCGCCAGGGCGCTCAGAGTCGGGCGCTCGACCCTGTACATCGCCTGGAACAGGCCGGTGCCCCACCTGCCGTAGTAGATCCGCCAGCGGTGCAGCAGCCCCTGCGCGACGCCGTTCCCGTAGAGGCGGCCGCCCCAGGAGCAGTGGCCGCCGGCGTTGTACTTCTCCGGCCACTTGCGCTCCAGCGCCGCCTCCGCCCTGCCGTAGCCGACCTGCTGGCGCCAGTAGGCGCGCAGGGAATCGCGGCAGCGGTGCCAGACCATCGCGCCGGCGTTGAAGCCGAGCGTCTCGCCCCGCTCCTGCAGCCGCCAGCAGATGTCGACGTCGTCGCCGGCAGCGCGGAAGCGCGGGTCGAAGCCGCCGGCTTCGAGCAGCCGGCCGCGGCGGAAGGCCATGTTGCACCCGGGGATGTGCTCGGCCTCGCGGTCGGAGAGCAGCACGTGGACCGGCCCGCCGGGTGCGTTGGCGACGCACTCGGCGATCCAGCCGTCCGGCGGCGGCAGGTTGGGCCCGCCGATGCCGGCGTGCTCGGTGTCGCGGAAGGACGCGGCCAGGTAGCGGAGCCAGTCGCGATCGGGGCGGGCGTCGGAGTCCAGGTAGGCGACGATCTCGCCGCTCGCCGCGTCAAGCCCCGTGTTGCGGGCGCTGCTCAGGCCGCGGTTGGGCGTGCTGATCGCCGGGTAGCCGCACTCGCCGGCGATCGCCGCGGTGCCGTCGGTCGAGCCGTCGTCGACGACGATCACCTCGTAGTCGGGGTAGTCTAGCTCCCGCACACCCTCCAAGCACCAGCGCAGGGTGCCGGCGCCGTTGCAGGCGCAGATGACCACCGAGATCTTCGGCCACTGCTCGCCGGCAGGGAAGGGCACCTGATGGAAGGCGCGGTTGACGGCGGTGAGGGCCGCCTTCGGGCGCCGGTCGCGATCGGTCAGCCCGAAGTCCCAGTCCTCGACGTCGTGGCCGCCGCGGTGCCACTCGTCCGTCCAGGCGAAGACGAAGCTGCCCGCGCAGCCGGCCCTGAAGGCGAGCCCGATCTGCCGCGCGGTCGTCTCCGCCTGGCGCTGCTCGCCGTTGCGCCGGCTGTCGAGTCCGATCTCCGCCATCACCAGCGGCCGGTCGCCGGCGACGTTCTGCAGGCGCGCCAGGTAGCCCTCGAGCTGGCGGTCGGTCTCCAGGTAGACGTTGAAGCAGTGGAAGTCGAGGAAGGGAAGTTGGAGGTACTCGGTGGTCGGGAAGTTGACGTAGGTGACCAGGCCGCCGGGGTCCTCCTGCTTGGCGGCCAGGTAGAGGCGGCGCAGGAAGCGCTCGACGCGGCGGCGCCCGTGCCAGCGCACGATCGAGGCCGGGATCTCATTGCCGACTGCGTAGGCGAGCACCGCCGGGTGGCCGGCGCAGGCGCGGACGTCCTCGCGCAGGCGGCGTTCGATCGAGCCGGCCAGCGCCGAATCGTCGAGGAAGGCGACGTGCTGCTCCCAGGGCAGGCCGATCAGGACCCTGAGGCCGTGGCGGGCTGCCGCGTCGAGCAGGTGGGGCGGCGGGACGGAGTAGGTGCGGACCGAGTTGATCCCGTTCGCGGCCATCTGTCTGAAGTCCGCCTCGACCCGCGCCGGATGGGGGTAGCCGCTGCCGTCCTCGCCCGGTCGGAAGGTCCCGTAGGTGACGCCGCGCAGGTAGAGCTTCTCGTCGCCCGCGAAGAGGAACTTGCCGAGTGCCTTCGGACGCGGGGGGGCGGCGACCCGCCGTTTGTCCCGGCTGGGGCCGGCAGTGGCCCGGGGATCACCCCGTCCCCGACGAGATCCATTCGCCTCCCAGCCGCCTGCAGAATCGGACTCGGCCTCCGGGACCTCAGCAAGCGAGCTGGGATGTTCGCGCCGGTTAAGTCGCATTTTGCTCTGTCCCTGCGGCGCGATTTTTGCAACTTCTTTACCAATCGTTCGGGGTTTGAGGTGTGCGGCCGGCAGGTCCTACCCGCTAGTGACGACCCCCAACATCGAATATCCGTGGAAGTTCCGAAAAGAAATTCAAGCTGACCGCAGAGACCCACGGACGGAGCTCCTCGCGGTGATCGAGCACCTTGCCCCGCAGGACTCGGGCTCGCCGCTGCAGTCCACGGTCGCGGAGGCGAAGAAACGACGCCCCGGGCAGGATTCGAACCTGCGACATCCGGCTTAGAAGGCCGGCGCTCTATCCAGCTGAGCTACCGGGGCTTGATCCAGTCGAGATTTTAGGACGAGCGGCCTGTTCGCCACGATTCCAGCCCTCGTTGCGATCGCCGGGGCGTTGTTTGACGGAACGCTGATCGAGGCGATCGATGAGGAACTCTATTGTGAATATGTGGTTCAGTCGACTGAGGACAAGGCGACGGCGCGCGACACTTGTACCGGGGCGGGGCTCTGCGACAGCTGCCGCCACCAGCGGATTGTGCGCAACACGCGCGGGTCGGCGTTCTCGCTGTGCGAGCGGTCGCGGACGGACGATGCGTATCCGCGCTATCCGCGCGTCCCGGTGCTCGTCTGTCCGGGCCATGAGCCGCGCGAGGCGCGGGCCGGCGACTGAGCCCAGACAGCATCCCTCGGCGCTCGGGCGGGTTTCAGTAGGTATGAACAGGGCGGAGCGTCGCACGGACATAGCGTTGGCGGTGCTGGCGGGGGCCTCGATCGCGGGGATCTTCTGGATCGGGAGGACTGGCTGAGCGGCTAGATTTGTCGGGTGGCGGAGGTTCTCTACTACGCGATCCCGGCTTTCGTGCTGCTGCTCGCGGTCGAGCTGCTCTCCTTCCGCTACGCGCGCGACGAGGAGCTGGTCGGCTACGAGGCGCGCGACACGCGCACCAGCCTGGCGATGGGCGCGGGAAACGTCGCGATCAACGCGGTCTGGAAGTTGGCTGTCGTCGTCATCTACGCGGGCCTCTATGAGCTGACGCCGCTGCGCGTGCCGGCCGACGCCTGGTGGGCCTACGTGCTGCTCTTCCTCGCCGACGACCTCGCCTACTACTGGTTTCATCGCATCCACCACGAGGTGCGGGTCTTCTGGGCGAGCCACGTCGTCCACCACTCCTCCGAGCACTACAACCTCTCGACCGCCCTGCGCCAGACCTGGACGCCGATGACCGCGCTGCCCTTCTGGGCGCCGTTGGCGCTGCTCGGGTTCGCGCCGTGGATGATCCTGCTCCAGCAGGCGATCAGCCTGATCTACCAGTTCTGGATCCACACCGAGCGGGTGCGCAGGCTGCCGCGCTGGTTCGAGCTCCTCTTCAACACGCCCTCGCATCACCGCGTCCACCACGGCGCCAACGAGGTCTACCTGGACCGCAACTACGGCGGCATCCTGATCGTCTGGGACAGGATCTTCGGCAGCTTCCAGGGCGAGACCGAGCGGGTGCGCTACGGCTTGACCAAGAACATCCGCAGCTTCCGGCCGACGCGCGTCGCCTTCCACGAGTTCGTCGACCTGGCGCGAGACGTGCGCGGGGCGCAGAGCTGGCGCGAGCGCCTCGGCTACGTCTTCCGCGGCCCGGGCTGGTCGCCCGACGGCAGCGGCGGTGGCACCCGCGGCTGAGACGCGCGGTTCGTTTGCTTACCGGCGCGCCTGGGTATCTCCGATTGCATGGAGCTATCAATCCTTTTCATCATCATCGGAATCGTCCTTGCGATCCTCGTCAACTACATCCTCGGGATCATCGTCATCGTGATTGGGTTGGCGATGCTCCTGCTGCCCCGCTTGGGGACTCGCAGGGCTTAGGCGGATCTTGGGGCCAGCAGCGGGATCGGCGCGCGGCCGCGACCACTCCGCGGCCGCCGCGCCGTTCGCGTGAGACCCTTTCGCCATGGCCCCCTGGAAGCTGCCGCTGATCGCGATCGGGATCGCCGTCCCGATCGTCGCCGGCTTTGCGATCGAAGGCGGGGCCGGGCTTGCGGTCGGAGCGCTCGTTGTCCTGGTGATCGTGCTTTACGCGGCACGCGCCGTGCCGAGAGGGCCGATCGAGTCGGCGGCTCGCGAGGATCGGAGGCGGCACGTGCTGATCGTCTCGCCGCGGCCGGTGGAGGATCCGGCCGACGTGGCGCGGATCGTGCGGGGGGCGGAGCTGGACGGCGGCAATGGGGGCGGCGGCGCGGTCGGTGAGGCGGAGGTGCTGGTCCTGGTCCCGGCGCGGATCGGGTTTCTCGACCGCTGGGCCTCCGACGTCGAGGGCGCCCGGCGTACGGCTCAGGAGCACCTCGTAGCAACGGTCGCGGCGCTCGCCAAGGCGGGCGTGGCGGCGGAGGCGCGGGTCGGCGACGAGGACGTGGTGCAGGCGGTCGAGGACGTTCTGCAGAGCTACCCGGCGACCGAGGTCGTGCTGGTCAGCGGCGACGCCGACGAGGTCAATACGGCCGCCGCCGAACTGTCCTCACGCCTCCGAGCCGAGTTCCGCCACGTGCACGTCGGCGCGTAGCCGCTTTCCGGTGAAACGCCTACGAAACGTGCCGGGGCGGCGGTGTCGGGGCCCGCGACGAGCCGTCGTCCTTGATGCGCAGCTTGCCGATCTCGAGCTCGCTGACGGCCAGATTGCGGATGGCGGCCTGTTCGACCGCGAGGCTCGCCGAGCTTTTGGCGACGAGGGCGCCGCCCAGCTCCCGTCCGAAGCGGAAGCGGCAGAGCCCGACCTGATCGAGCACACCGCACCGGGCCTCGAGGCCTTCGCCTCCCTGGCTGCCGCCAACCGCCCTCGCCCCTAAGCCCAGTCGCGGCTCGCTAGATTGGAAGGCGGCGTGGTGGCTGTAGCTCAGTTGGTAGAGCTCCTGGTTGTGGTCCAGGCGGTCGCCGGTTCGAGTCCGGTCAGCCACCCTTTTGCTCTGACAAAAACCTTCGTTTCCGACCGATGCCGATGATCGGATTGGGAAATGACCAAGGAGCGGACGAGGCGGTCGCCAAGGCGCGTCCGGAAGATCGTCGCGCGAGGAACCCCGGTACGTTGGGAAGTCGCATGGCATCCGAAGGCGCTTGATGAGAAGAACGCGATCGAGGACACCGCTGAGCGGGTGGCGATCGCGCACGTGATCGAGAAGCTGGAGGTTGACGGCCCGGCTCTGCGAAGTCCGCATCAGAGCGGTGTCATGGGCGAGGAGGGGTCGGGCCTACGAGAGCTGCGACCCCGGCGGGGAAGAAGCCGGTGGCGGCCAATCTATCGGCGGATGAAGGAGGGGTTGTTCGCTGTTCTCGCCGTGGGCCCGGAGGCGGAAATCGACAAGGCCGGCTATGCCAAGGCCGTGCGTCTGGCGAAGCAGCGGCTCGGGCGACTGGAAAAGCCAAGGGGGAAGGAGTAACCTCAATAGCAATTACAAGCTTGTTATCGGAGATTTCGAGGTTCGAGCATGCCTGATCGACTCATATCCAGTGACGATGTTCTTGCGGAAGAGCTGCGCGATCCTGAGTTCCGCGCGGAGTGGGAGCGGACCGCGCTAGCCCGCTGGCTCGCCGTTGAGGTCACCCATTACCGGGCTGAGCACGGCATCTCCCAGCGACAGCTGGCGGAGCGACTCGGGGTCCACCAGTCCGACGTTGCCCGCATGGAGGCTGGCGAGCATACGCCCAGCTTGGAGCGCCTGGTCAGGGTCGCCAGCGGACTCGACATCGAGCTGATGATTGACATCCGCCCGGAGAAGAAGAAGGCCCAGCTGCCGAAGAAGCGAGCGCTCGACGCGGGGTCGTTCGCTTTGGGCGACTGCCAGGTAGTTCTTGCCATTGCATAGCGCCCTGTCAGTAGAGATTGGGCAAGGATTTTCGGGAACGACGCTGTTCTCAGCGGCATCCGAGAGGAACGCTGCTCCAGCACATGCATGCTTGAATTGACGTCTTGCGAGGAAAAAGGCGTCACTGTCTCCGATCATGGGGGCAACGGCTGAGATAAGACGCCTCCAGGCCAGCATGAGAAGTTCTCGCTCCGCTTGGCCGAGGTCTCGGATTTTCGTTTCGATGTCGCGTTCAAACTTGACGTTAATTGCGTTCATCCTCTGGAAGCCGGTGCGAACGTGACGCTCGGCGTTGTCCATGTCCAGCCTTCCGTATCTCACCGGACCCAGAGCCTGGTCGTCAAGTTCCGTGATCGTGAATTGCCGGACACTGGCCATAGGCATGTGGAGACTATTCAAGACGCCAACGGCTGATATAGGGTACGAGCCGTGTCTCCGGAGTTTGAGCAGATCCGTTCAAAGCGGGCGTTTCTCGTTCCGCTGAGCGTCGCGGTGGCAGCCGCAATCAGCGCTTGTGGGGGCGGCGCGAAGACCGAAACGACGGTCACAACCCCTAGCGCTCAGGAAGCCGAAAGGGAAGTGCGGCAGGAAGCGAAGGTGCGAGCACGGGAAGCCAGGGAACGGCGCGAAGCCAAGGAGCAGGCCGAAGAAAGGGAAGAGCGGGCGCTCGAACGAGAAATCGAAGCTGAAGAAGCCGTGGAAGAAGAAGAAGCGGAAGGAGCCTTGGAAGCCGCTCCGTCTGAAGCGAGTCCGCCGCCGACCCACTACTCGCACGGCTCGCATAGCAGTCACAACTCCCATTCCTCCCATGCCTCTCACGTCTCGAGCTACGGCGGCGAATACGGGGGCGGTCACGTTTCACACTCCTCGCACTCTTCTCATAGCTCGCACTACTCCTCCAGCTGAAGTGGAAGAAACGGTGCCAGATCAGGCTGCCTCCGTTGAGTTGACCTTCGACGCGGCTGGGCACTCGGTAGATGCGATCCAACGGGCCGCTTATCGGTTCTCCGATCGGGTCTCCTGTGAGGTGGTCAGCGGCGAGACGGAGCACCGCTGCATCCTCACCGCCGTCGGCGATGTAGATCCTTGCGCACAGGTTGCCGACTTTCGAACCGAGGTCCTCGACCAGGTTCTGCGGGAGCGAATCCGCGCGGAAACCGAGCCGATCCGCACGATGATTCTCGCCCAGGCGTTCTCGAAGACGGGTGTCGTCGATCCACAGGGCCCCGCCTGAACGTGTCGCGCTTTCGGCAGTTGGAGGACTTTCGTCCCGAGGCGGCCGAGTGGGAGTTGCTGCCCTTCCGCTTCGAGCGCCTCAACGGGCGGGTTCTCGTCACCAACATGGTGGGCGAGCATCTGGCTCTCACCGCCGAGGAGTTCGATCAACTTGCCGAGAAGCGCCTATCCATCGATTCGCCGTTGGTGCGCAGGCTGCGCGCCAAGCACCTGATCCGCCAGCCCGGCGACCGTTCTCCCTCGACCCTCCTTGCCCTCAAGGC
The DNA here is from genome assembly GCA_963728365.1 of uncultured Solirubrobacterales bacterium. Lineage (GTDB taxonomy): Bacteria > Actinomycetota > Thermoleophilia > Solirubrobacterales > 70-9 > VRUE01. The sequence goes on along the minus strand of CAVSJI010000002.1, from coordinate 121,039 downwards.
ACGCACTCGCTATCGGCGCCTCGCCGAGTCGACCGGGTTGCACATCTTCGTCGTCTCGCTGCGTTGCGAGCACTCCTGTCCCTACTGTCAGGTTTCGCGTCAGAGCAGCGACAGAGAGCGCTACGACATGTCGCCTGAGACCGCGGAGCGTGGTCTCGAGATGGCCTTTCGCTCGCCGTCCTCGGCGATCAAGATCGAGTTCCAGGGCGGCGAGCCGCTGCTCAACTTCGGTCTGATCGAAGAGATAGTCCGCCGGGCCGAGCGCCGCAACCGCGACGAGGGCAGGAACCTCGGCTTCGTCATTGCCACCAATCTGGCGCTGCTCACCGACGAGGTGCTCGAGTTCTGCGCCCGCCACGACGTCAATATCTCGACCTCGCTTGACGGTCCGGCCGATCTGCACAACAAGAACCGGCCGCGGCCCGGTCGCAATAGCTGGGAGCTGGCCGTGGAGGGAATCCGCCGCGTGCAGGAGGCGCTTGGCATCGACCGCGTCTCGGCGCTGATGACAACCACCAAGGCAAGCCTCGACCGCGTTCGCGAGATCGTCGACTGCTACCTGGAGCTGGGCCTGCGCGGGATCTTCCTGCGCCCGCTCTCGCCGTACGGCTTCGCGATCAAGACGAAGAGCTATTCCGCTTACGACGCCGAACGTTGGCTGGACTTCTACCGCGAGGGGCTTGCCTACGTCCTCGAGCTCAACGGTCGAGGAGTGCCGATGACCGAGTACCTCTCGTCGGTGATCCTGAAGAAGATGCTGACCAACCGCGAACCCGGTTACGTCGACCTCACCTCACCGGCCGGAATCGGGATTGGTGCCATCGTCTACAACTACGACGGTTCCGTCTACGCGTCTGACGAGGGCCGGATGCTCGCTGAGATGGGCGATGAGATCTTTCGCCTGGGTCACCTGGTGGCCGACTCCTACGAGGAGATAATGACCTCCGAGGCGTTGCTCGCCCCGCTCGAGGAGTCTTTCGCCCCCAGCGCACCGATGTGCAGCGACTGCGCCTTCGAGCCCTTCTGCGGCTCGGACCCCGTCTATCACTACGCGACGAGCGGAGACTTCCTGGGTCGCAAGCCGGAATCGGATTTCTGTCGCCGCAACATGGCGGTGTTCAAGCACCTGCTGGAGATGTACGAGTCCGACGCTTCGGCACGGGCCACCTTCCTCGACTGGGCGGGACGATGATCACGCTGCGCGGGAGATCCGCCGCGTTTGAGCTCGACGCGCCGCTTGAGCGAGCTGTTTGGATGCTCGTCGACCGCGAGACGCTCACGCCGCAGCGGTCCGGCAAGGCGTTTCTGGCGGGAGAGGAGAAGCCGCCCGATGGATTCGATCTCTACTTCGTACGTGACCCCGAGCGTGCGCCTGCCGGCAAGCCCTGGATCGCGCTGCCACCACTCCTCAGTCACGTAACTGCCGGCGATGTCGTCTCCGCCTCCGAGACGGGGGAGTACGTGCGAGTTCTCTGGCGCCGCAAGAGCCCGATGAACAGCGTCCTGCTGACCGAGCGCTGCGACCACTACTGCTTGATGTGCTCTCAGCCGCCCAAGGAGCGCGAAGACGACTGGCTGCTCGACAACGCTCGCGAATTGATCCGTCTCTTGCCGCCCTCGACGCCCGGCATCGGCTTCACCGGCGGTGAGCCGACGATCTATGGCGATCGTCTGCTCGATCTTTTGTGTCTTTGCCGCAACCTGCTTCCCGAAGCCGATGTCCACGTGCTTTCCAACGGGCGGCGCTTCGCCGACTTCGGCTTCGCCTCGGCTTGGGCCGGCATCGACAACCCGCGGATGATGGTCGGTATCCCCATATACGGCGCTGAGCCGACGCTGCACGACTACGTCGTTCAGGCGAAGGGGGCCTTCGATGAGACGGTGCGCGGCATCGTCAACCTGGGCGAAGCCGGCGCGCGAACCGAGATTCGCGTCGTCATCCACAGGCAGACTGCGCCGGCATTGCCTGAGATCGCCGAGTTCATCGCTCGCAATCTGCCGTTTGTTGAGCAGGTAGCGCTGATGGGCTTGGAGATGATCGGCTTCGCCCGGGCGAACATGGACGAGGTTTGGATCGATCCGGTCGATTACCAAGCGGAGCTCGCGGAGGCTGTCTCGCTGCTGGCGAGACGCGGAGTCAAGACGATGATCTACAACCACCAACTCTGCCTGCTCGACCGCGAACTCTGGCCATTCGCGGTGCGTTCGATCAGCGACTGGAAGAACGAGTACCACCCGGAGTGCGCCAAATGCGCCGTCATCGACAGCTGTGGTGGGTTCTTCTTCTCGGCCAAATATCGCTACAGCGACCACATTGCGGCGATCCAGCCCGACTCGACGGAAAGGCGGGGTGTCTTGGCCGTGTAGGAGACGCCGTTGGGATCGTTTGGGGGTCTGCTCCGCTCGGCTGTGTGCTACCGCGCCAGCGAAACCGGCTCAGCGGTCACCCGCGACCGGGTTCGACTTGTATCTCGCCGGCGCACGCGGCTTCTCCGGGGTGTCAGGATGGAGCCATGGACGATCTCGACCCGGACGAGCTCGACGAATTCATCGCCGCCTGGGGTGAGGTGGACCGGGAGGCGGTCGAGCTGCTCCGCGCCGCGCTCGCTGCCCATCGGGGTTTGCCACCGCCGGCCGTCGAGCTCTCAGCTGCGGCTGCGCGGATCCGCAAGGGGATCGAGGCCGACCTCTTTCCGCTCAGTTGGGTGCATAGTGCGGCGGCGCTCGAGCGTGGGGCTCTTCCCGACGACGACGTCGAGCTGATACTGCGCTGCACGGCGGCGACGATCTCGCCTCGAGAGGAGACCGGACTGGGAATCGAAGAGGAGGCGGCGCTGCTCTCGCTCGAGCACGCCGATTGGCTGGCGGCGGCGATCGTCACCGTGCGCGAGGGGGCGGGCTGTGAGGCGTCCGGGGAGGCGCTGGCGGATGCCATCAGCCGCTGCCCGGAGGTTTCGCTGGAGGCCGACCTCGATATCGACGAGGAGCTTCACCTCGAGGCCGCGTTCTCGATTGCCGTGCTGGCCTGGCTCGCCCTCGGCCTGATCGACCGCGACGAGCGCCTGACCCCGCTTGGCGCGTGGGCCATGCCGCGAGCGCTCGCACGGGCATGGGGCGGCGAGTTCGATCCGGGGACGACGAGGTGAACGAGCGGCGGGCGCTGGGCGAGTAGGGCGCCACAGGCGATTACGGGGTCGAGATCTCCGCCCGCTTTTCGGAGCGCCCGGACCCGCTTCGAGCGGACACCGCGTTCCGACGCAGCGCCCGGGCGAGGAGCACTGCGCCGGCATCGCGGAGTGACAGGCGTTCCCGGTCGGGCTGGTCGGAAAGCGCCCCGAGGGCGAGCATCGTGTGACGGAACGGCGCGAGCGCGCGCTGGACGCCGCGCTCCTCCAGCGGCCCGCCTTCGGTTCGCCAGTCTTCGCGGACGGCATCGTGGACGGTTTCGGCAAGCGCGGCGCGGGTGAGCTTCCGCTCGACGAGCAGGACCGCGCTGGCGAGCTCGGCGACCTCGCGTTCGAACGGGCTCCCGGAATAGAGGTGAGGTGCGACGGCGTCGATCAGCGTCGCCGGCTCCTCGAGGGTCGCCTTCGCCCGCGCCGTCGGAAGCAGCCGCCGCTTGCGCTTCCGCAGTAGCCCGGCTTTGCGGGCGAAAGCGTCCAGCGTCTCCAGCAGCACCAATTCCGCCTCCTGTTGCGGCGGCCCGAACAGCTCGGCGTCCCACCAGTGAGGGAACCTCTCCGCCGCTTCGCGCACGATCACCCGTGCGAGCGCCCCGGTCTGGGTCAGTTGCAGGCCGCCGTCCCGGCCCCGGTCGAGCAGCCACAGCAGCGGCTCAAACGCGGACTCGATCTCGCTCCCGGGCGGGGTTCGCGGCGCCACCTCGAGGACCGAGGAGGCGCGGTCGAGCAGGGCTCGCCTGCCGTTGCGGCGTCCTGCCCATCCCTCGCCGGGCAGCCGCGGCGTCGGCTCCCATGTCGAATGGGCGCGAACCGTATCGACCAGCTCTCGTGCCCCCTGGTTGTCGCCGGGGTTCAGCCACAGCAGCACTTCGAAGACGGCCTCCGCCTCCGCGAAGCGGCCCAACCGCCAGAGGCACAGGCCGTAGCCGTGCAGGCAGCGCAGGAAGGGCCTGTTGTCGATCCAGCCCCACGGCAGGACGCCGTCGAAGTTCTCGGGCAGGCTGAGCTCGCCGAGCGCGACGCCCGCCTCGTAGTGGGGCAATGCCAGAGTGGCCGCGTAGTCGAAGGCAAAGGCGCCGAGGTGCGCGTAGGCGTCGAGGCAGCGCGGCTCCTCGGCGAGCAGGCCTGCCAGCATGCCGCGCGCCCGGCCGCGTTCGGCCCTGGCGAAGATTTCGGTCGCCTCCAAAATCGGATCGTGAAATGCCTCTCCGCCGGCGCCCGGGACCAGCTGCTCCTGCTCCCAGGCCTCGCGCGGGCCGGCGGCGAAGATCTCACGCAGATACGGCTCCAGCGGTTCGCCGGGCTCGCCCCAGTACTCCTCCTCGGGGTCCCAGCGGTTTCGGTGCTCGAGGCGCAGCGGTGTCTCGATGCGTGCGGCAAGCTCTCGCGGCTCCGCGCCGAGCGCCGGCGTAAAGAACGGGTATCTCCAAACGGAGCTGTCGCCCACGCGCGGACGATAGCCGGCGCTCCCCGGCGCATGGGCTCGAATCGCATAGGTTTTCCGGGCGTGAGCCCCACCGAGACCCCTACCATCGACTCGGCCCTCACGGAATTCCTCGCCGAGCAGCGCGAGCGGCTGTCGGCGCGGACCTTCGCCAACTACGAGGACGTCGTCCGGCTGCTTCGCAGCAGCCTCGACAACTACGGTCCCAACTCCCTCGACGCGCGGGAGCGGCGCCGGTGGGAGGCCGCCTTCGAGGCGGATGACGAGGCCTTCTGTCACCTGTTCGGCCCCGAGAAGATCCCTGAGCACCTCGGCGAGTTCCTCGGCTATTTCATGATCCGCAAGGTCTTCGCGAGCCAGGAACTGCTGAAGGCTTCGGGAACGGTGACCAAGAAGCTCGTGCGCTGGCTCCAAGCCCGCGGCTACATCGACGAAGAGTCCGCCGGAGATGCCGTCGAGCGGGCGCAGGACGCGCGGCGCGAGTTGCCGGTCGCCGATCGCCTTGGCGAATTGCTCCACGATGTGGCTGCCACAGCGCCTGCGCTGGATCCCGAAGAGATCGCCGATGAGGATTGGGTCGAGGACTACCTGGCGATCGCCAGGGTGGAGTCGGGCCGCATCTGGCTCGAGGGCGGCGTCGGGCCAATCGCGGTCCCGACGGAGGCCAGCGACCTCGCCCAACCCGGCTGGTCGCTGTTCGTGGTGGCGGCAAGGCGCGGCAGCCGTTGGCACCTGCTCGAGAATGGGTTCGTCTACCCCTGAGGATCCGTGGTGGTTGTGATGTATACTACTGCTGTATATGCGGCGCACGCAGATCTACATCACAGAGGAGCAGGAGCGGCGGATCGCGGCGCGTGCCGACGATGCCGGGGTGTCGAAGGCGCAGGTGATCCGGCGGATGATCGACGAGGGCCTGGGGGTCGGCGACGGGGCAGAGGAACGGCGCCGGGCCATCCGTGCCACCGCGGGCGCTCTTCCCGAGGCCGAGGATTGGCAGTCATGGTTGGCGCGGGTGCGCGGCGGCGGGGCAGACGAGCGGCTCCGGCACCTCGAGCGTTGAGCACCCTTTTCGACTCGACGATTCTGATCGCGCACCTACGCGGCGACGGCCGCGCGACGGACCTGCTGCTCGGGGCAGCCGGGGAGGGAGCGCTCGCGAGCGTGATCTCCCGCGCTGAGATCGAGGGCGGGATGCGCTCGGGCGAGCGCCGTGACGTCAGCCGGCTGTTCGACGGGTTGCGCTTGGTCCCGGTCAGCGACGCGGTCGCTCGGCGGGCGGGTCGCCACCTGCGACGCTTCCGGCGCTCCCATCCCGGGATCGACCTCGCCGACTACCTGATCGCGGCCACGGCGGAGGAGGAGGGCGCCGGGCTCGCGACGCTGAACGTGAAGCACTTCCCGATGCTGGAGGGACTCCGCCCGCCCTGGTCGGGGTAGCAGAGCACGAGGCGGCGCGGACAGGGCAAGTAGCGCGGTGGCGGGCGGTCAGCGGCAGCCCAGCGAGCGGCGCCGCGGCATCACCGCGTCAGCGAAATCAGGTCAGCGGCAACCCGCGCCACCGGGTTCGACTTGTATTTAGCTGAGGACCGCCATCGACTCATAGGGCTCGCACCCATGCCGCGAACAGCGGGTCGACGAGGCGGTGGCGGCTCACGGCGCTCGGCTCCTCGACCACGTCGCCGGCGTCGATCAGCGTGCGGATGGCTTTGGCTGCCGTCCCGCCGCGGGAGAGGCCGTAGCGGGTTTGGGCGTCGACGCCGTACAGGGGCGTCTGTCCGTCTGCGATCAGCGAGACGATTCTCCTCTGGGTCGGCGCGTGGCTCGTCCACAGCGCCCGCAGCTCGTCGCCGACCTCGCGTCGCAGGACGACGTCGCAGGCTTGCGCCCAGCGCTCCTCGTCCGCTTCCTCGCCGGAGGGGGGTGGCCTCCCAGAGCCAGTGAGCAAGCAGCATCGTCCGCTGCGGGTGTCCGCCGGCCAGATCGAGGAGGGGGCCCAAAGCTGCACCGATCTTCTTCCCGCTGCGCTCGAACCTGCTCGCGATGTATGGCGCGACGTCCTCGGGGCTGAGCGGGCCCAGGTCGATGGCTCCGGCCTGGCCGAAGAAGGCTCGTCGCTTGTCGGTGAACAGCTCGCGCATCATCCCGAGGTGAGAGCCGGCGAACACGTAGCTGGCCGCCTCGCCGTGGCGCTCGATCTCGCTGCGAATCACGGCGTCGAGGCGCTTGCCCGCGGCGAGCAGGTCCTGGAACTCGTCGAAGACCACCAGGGAGCGGATCCCGCGCGAGTCGAACAGCCGCTTGGGAAGGGCGAGGCGCTCGAGCAGCGACGGCTGTGAAGCCTCGACGCTCACCTCGGCGCTGACCGGGAGCGGCCCGCCGCCGGCCCTGACGGTCGGTCGCAGCACCCTGCGCACGCCCTCGAACCAGGCGCCGAGCCCGCCGCGCAGCCGTTCGGAGTAGCTGCGCTCGACCCGCTCCGCGACCTCGGCCGGCGTCAGCGCTCCGAAGAAGTTCACGTAGACACCGGCCCAGCCCCGATCTTCGGCTTCGTCGAGCACGCGGAGGAGTAGCGAGGTCTTCCCGTAGCGCCGCGGCGCTACCAGACGGCTGTTGTGACCGCCCTCGGCCCGCTCCAGGAGGCGCTGCGCCTCGTCATCCCTGTCGAGCAGCTCCTCGGGCGCCAGAGGCGAGCTGTACTCGAAGGGATTTGTCATACGAGCAAACATAGCGCATATATGCGCTCTATTAGCGAGCATGGACAGCGACACGTCTGGCCTCGCGGCCCCTCGGCAGGCAGCGTCAGGCGCTACCGCGCCAGCGAGACGGAGTCAGCGGCCACCCGCGCGACCGGGTTCGACTTGTATCTCCCTGGGGACCCTGAAACTGGACTGAAAGAGAAGGGCGTCGTGGAGCAGCGGATCTTCTTTGGCAGCGGCTGTTTTGCCAGCCTGCTTGAGGTGCTCGTGAATCGCGACGATTGCGTCCTGGATGTCGCGAAGCCGCTCTTGCTCGTCTCGACTCACAGGGGGAGTGCCTCATTCAACACTTCGTCGCGAAAACGGGCCTTGAGCATGTCAGGGGTTGCGACATCCACGGAAAGGTCGAGGATCTCCGCAGCCTCGCGGCGGAACGCGGCCAGGTCGAGGAGGGTTCGGCCGGGTTTGAGATCGACGAGAAGGTCGATGTCGCTATTGGCTCTCGCCTCACCGCGGGCCAGGGATCCGAATGCGCGAAGGCGGCCAATGCCGTGCCTATCGGCGGCGTCGAGCAGTCGGCGACGCCGATGGCGCAGCTTGTCTGCCTGTGGGCCAAGCTGGCTGCGCACGGAGCTGGCAGGGGCGGACGGGCGAGCAGTGGGTGTCTTGATTTCCAAGCGCCTGCCGCATGCAGCCAGAAGGCGCTCCAGCGTGGGGAGGGTTGGAAGTGCTGCGCCCGTCTCATAGCGGGCGAGCGCAGACTGAGAAGTGCCGGCGCGCGCGGCAAGATCAACCTGCGAGAGATTTGCGCCCAGGCGTGCCTGGCGGATGGCTTCTGGTACCGGGTGCACTGGAAGGAATATATCAATATCAGTATATATTTCCGAGCGAATTCAGGTCAGGCTTGACCCGCGCCACCGGGTTCGACCTGTATCTCGCCGAGCACCTGACGTCAGCTGCTATCCAGCAGCTCGTCGATGGCACCTTCAAGCGGTGGGAGGTCTCGCTCCACGTCGTCGACGATGTGCCGGCGCCCGTGCGCGAGTGGCTGCCGGTGGTGGCGAGCGCGCTGGGAGCGGAGCCGCCGCGGCGCCTACCGGATCAAGGCTCGTTTCCCTCGGCCTGACGCCGCCCCTCAGGCGGCGCCTTCGAACTCGTACTCGCGCAGGAAGCCCTCGAAGAGGCGGCGGTGGCCCTGCTCGTCGCGGAGGATCTCGATCGTCATGTCCTGGGTGACCGGGTCGATGCTGTCGGTCTCCTCGACGAGCCGCGTGTAGTGCTCGATCGCGCCGGTCTCGGCCTTGATCACGCCGCGGATCACGTGGACGGTGTCGGTCTGCTCGGCGGGTGGCTGCAGGAAGCTCTGCTCGGCCTCGAAATCTTCCGAGCCGGGCACCACCCCGTAGAGCTCCTTGATCCGGTCGGCGAAGCGCTTTGCGTGGCCGAGCTCCTCTTCGACGTCGGTGGCGAGCGACTCCTTGATCTCCTGCGCTCGCACCCCGTCGAGATTGACCGAGGCGGCGATGTAGCTCATCACCGTCTCCAACTCCATCCAGTACGCCTTCTGCAACAGCGCGACGATCTGTTCCCGCCGCTCCAGGTTGGCGCTGTCGAAGATTCCCTTGCTCGGCGAGTGCGTTGAAGCCTCCATCCGTCCTCCATTCGCTCGAGGGTGTGTCGCGGTTCGCCCACCAAAGTACCCCGGCCGCGCGCGGTTCGAAACCGGGCGGCGTAGCCTTCGGCAATGGGCAAGCGGCCTGGCGACGATCGGAGGGCGGTGCGGGCCGTGGTTCGCGGTCGGGTGCAGGGAGTCTTCTTCCGCGACTCGACCCGCGAGCGAGCGCTGGCGCTCGGCGTCGGCGGCTGGGTGCGCAACGCCGGGGACGGCACGGTGGCGGTCCATGCCGAGGGCGATGCGGCGGCCGTCGAGGAGCTGCTCAGCTTCCTGCGCGAGGGCCCGCCGTCGGCGGAGGTCGCCTCGGTGGACGTGGAGGAGGCGAAGGACGAGGGCCACGAGCAGTTCGCGGTCCGCGGCGTCGTCGCCGGCGCCTTCGTCGTCCAGGAGCACCAGGCGACGGCTCATCACTACGACCTACGGCTCGAGGTCGATGGCGCGATGCGCTCCTGGGCGGTGCCCAAGGGGCCGTCGATGGACCCGGCGGTCAAACGGCTGGCCGTTCAGGTCGAGGATCACGATGTCGCCCACAACGAGTTCGAGGGACGCGCCGAGGGCGGCGGCGTGATCGTCTGGGACCGCGGCGGCTACGAGCAGGGCGGCCGGGTGCCGTGGCCGGAGGCGTTGGAGCGCGGCCATGCTGTCTTCGTGCTGCGCGGCGAGAAGCTGCGCGGCGGCTTCGCCCTGCAGCGCACCCGGCCGGGCGCCAAGCCGCAGTGGCTGCTGATCAAGCGCCGCGACGACGAGGCGCTGCCCGGCTCCGATGTGGTCGGGGAACGACCGGAGTCGGTGCTCTCGGGCGAGACCCTCGCCGGGCTGATCGATGGTGGCGGCTGATGGCGCGATCATCCCACCACTTCCCCGCTGACGCCGATTCCTGGTTCAGGGTCTCTCGGCTGGAGCCGGGCGTTTGCCTGATCGGGGAGCCGGGGCATGTGAACAGCTGGTTGATCGAGGGTGGGGAGCGGGCGGTGTTGCTTGACACCGGGATGGGGCTGGCTGACATCTCGGCGGCGGTCGCCTCGGTCCAGGAGGAGGAGCCGCTGGTGGTCAACTCGCACGTTCACTTCGACCACGTCGGCGGCAACGAGCTGTTCGCTGAGGTGGCGATGCACGAGCTCGGGCCGGAGTGGATCGCGGCGGGCTGCGAGCCCGGGCAGCTGGCCGCCTATCCCGACCTGATCCCCGAGATGGAGGCTTCCTATGAGCGGCTGCTGGCCGCCGACCGCACCGACTTCTTCCTGATCGGGCCCGACGAGCAGATGCGGCCCTGGCCGGCGGCGGGGATCGCCGCCCACGGCTGGCGGATCGAGCCGCCGCCGCCGACGCGCCTGCTTGACGAGGGCGAGCAGATCGACCTCGGCGGCCGCATCCTGCGCGTGATCCACACCCCCGGCCACGCTCCCGACCACATCTGCCTGCTCGACGAGAGGGCGGGCGTGCTCTGGGCCCAGGACCAGGCCTACTACGGCCCGCACCTCGTCTACGAGCCGGGCGCCGACCTCGCCGACTTCGTCGCCAGCACCCGCCGCCTCGCCGATGAGCTCGCCGGCGCCCTGCGCACGATCTACACCGCGCACTGCCTGCGGCCGAGCGTGCCGCCCGCCTTCCTGACCGAACTCGCCGACGCGGCGGAGGCGCTCGCCGCCGGCGAGGTCGCGACGACCCCCTCACTGGGCTTCTTCGGCGAGCCGGTGCGCGGTGCCGACTTCGGCCACTTCTCGATCCTGGCGCCTGCCTGACGCCAGCCTCTCCGACAACCGTCCAGAGCCCTTGGCCGCCGCCCCGGCGGTTTGGTTCGATAGATCTTGAGGAGTCGGCCATCGCGCCGGCTAGGTCACGCCGACAGGAGGAGATCGATGATCGAGGGCCTCGACGTCTCGCACCACCAGGGCGAGGTCGCCTGGGAGTCCCTGCGCGGGCAGGGCATCTCATTTGCGATTGCCAAGGCGACCGAGGGGTCTGATTTCACCGATTCGCGCTTCGCGGCGAACTGGGCGGGAATCGGCGAATCCGAGATCCCCTTTCGGGGCGCCTACCACTTCCTGCGCATGACCTCCACGCCGGAGGCGCAGGCCACCAACTTCGGCGACCGGATCGACGAAGGCGGCGTCCAGGCGGGGGACTTCTTCGCGCTGGACATCGAGAAGCAGGACGAGCGCAGCGGCGCCGAGATCCACGCCGCTGCCGCCGCCTGGGTGGAGGCGGTCCGGACTCGCTTTCCCGACCAGCGGCTGCTGATCTACAGCGGCCACTTCTGGCGCGACGTGATCGCCTCGCGGGACGACCTCGGCTGCCCCCTCTGGCTGCCCGCCTACGTGCAGGCCAACGACGACGGCTGGGTCCCGGACCGCTACGTCCCCGAGGCCTGGCCGGAAGCCCTGATCTGGCAGTACAGCTCGAAAGGGTCGCTGCAGGGGATCGGCGGCGGGGTCGACCGCAACCGCTGCCGCCTCGGTGAGGAGCACTTCGGGCGCTGGCTCGGCCAGGGCGCCCGCCGCCCGGGTCACGGCGCGGCGAGCGGCTCGGTCCTGAGCCGCGGCTCCGAGGGGAAAGCGGTCGAAGACGCGCAGCGGGCGCTCGAGGAAGCCGGCTTCGACCCGGGCAAAGTCGACGGCAAGTTCGGCAAACGCACCGAGGAAGCGGTGCGCGCCTTCCAGGAAGCTCGGGGCCTGAACGTGGACGGCAGGGTCGGCCCCGAAACCCGGCGGGAGCTGGGCCTGGTGGAGGGCGGTGACGACGATGGCGGCGACGGCGTGCCGGACGCTCCCCCCGGAAAACGGACGCCGGTGTCGACCGGCCCGGGGACGGCCTACTACCGCGAGATCGACGTGCCGCAGGGCGCGGGCGCCAGCTGGGCGGGAGGGCGGGTGCTGCTCGCCAACTTCGACGTCTACGGAACCGATCTCAAGCCGAAGCACGTCGAAATCCTCGACCGGATCGTCGCCGAAGCGAACGGCTCCAACGTCGAAGACCTGCGCATCGAGCGGATTCTCGGCCGCGCCAGCCAGACCGGGGGTGAGCCGGTCAACCAGGAGCTCTCGCTGCTCCGCGCCGAAGCGGCCGCCAACCATCTCGCGCCGATCGCCGACCGCATCGGCGAACCGCCCCGCGGCCTTGGCTCGAGCGATCCGATCGAGGACCGGATCGGCCGCGAGGAGCCGCTCAACCGCAGCGTCGAGCTGGAGTGCTATATGCGGGTCGCCGCGAACCTGCTGCCCGAGCAGACCCCGCCGGCGCCGGCCGCGCACCCGAACGATTGGGAAATCAGGCTGGTCGCCAGCGCCAGCGCCGGGGAGGAGGTCGGGGTGATGACCGCCGACGGTGAGATCCGCCGTCCTGACGACCCCGACACCCGCTGGCGCTTCAAGTACGTCGGCTACGGCCTGGTCATCGGCCTCACGCTGCCCGGCGCCGACCCGCAGGCGGCGTGGACCGCGTTCAAGGTTCCCTACGCGGCGACGATCGACGACTTCGACGGCGCCCTCTGCCGGCTGACCGTGCTCAGCTACGGCACCGCCGGCGTCACCGAGGGGGCCGCCGCCGCCTTCATCTCCTTCCCGATGCTCGACGCCAACTCGATCTGGGTGGGGGGCAGCTCGGTCGACATCGGCGCCTCGGGTGGCACGTCGGTCGGCGTCTGCAACGTGCTCGACCGCTGAGCGCGCCGATCCCGAATCAGGGCTGGGCGCCGTTCTGCGGGGCGACCCGGATGTAGCCTTCCTCGATCGCGGCCGGCTGCTTGGGCAGCAGCGCCGCCTGGGTGGCAGCGACGATCGGGTCGTCTTTCCAGGTGGCGGGGCTGTCGCGCCTGGTCCAGAGCTGATCCTCGGGCAGCGAGGAGACCTTCGGCAGCCGCACCTCGCCGGGTTCGATCAGCACCGGCCCGACCCGCACCGAGGGCGAGATCGCCGCCAGGCCCGGATTGACCCAGTCTCGGGCCAGCTGCACCGACTTGCGCGGCAGCACCCCGGAGGTCAGGTGGCACTTGCCCATCGGGTGCATCAGCAGGGTCAGCCGCAGCGTCTCCCCGGGCTTGAGGCGCAGCTCGTCCTCGGCCTCGAGGTACGGATGATCGATCGGGCGCGTCGGCGGCACTCGCGGCGTCTCGCCGTAGGCGCCGAAGTGGCCGCGGAAGCGGCCGCTCTCCAGGGCGCCGTCGCGGACCGCCTTGTCGACCACCCGCATGCGGCCGTAGTCGTCGTCGACGAAGAAGCCGAGCAGCCCGTCGTCGGCGCGGGTCAGCTCGCCGAGCCGCACGGGGAAGCTCTTCTCGGCCAGCTCGGCGTACGCCCGCTCGCGAAGCGCCCGCCGTTTGGCGCCGCTCAGGTCGAGCTCGTCGAGGTCGTCGTCGAGCTCGAGCCGCAGCAGGGCGCGGGTCACCGCCACGGGCCGGCCGACCAGGCCGGCGATGTGCTCGTTGCCGAACGAGGCGAAGCTGTCGATCGACCAGAGCGTCGTGTCGATCGCCCGCAGCAGCGCGGTCAGGGCCGAGTCCTCCTCCTCGCCCGCCGGCTTGCCGTCGCGGGCGCGGGCGTCGGCCGCCAGCAGCCCGGCGGCGACCTCGCCGACGATCCGGGTGGCCTCGGCCAGGTCGTGCCCGGGGGGCGCGTCCGGCGGCCCGGCGCGCCCCGGGGCGATCTCCCACATCACGCCGCCGCCGAAGGGCTCGTGCATCAGCTGGCCCAGAGGCCGTCCGGCCGTGTCGAAGGCCTCCAGCGCCTCATCGATGTGGTCGGGGAGCAGGAAGCCGGCCACCGGGTTGACGGTCCGCGCCGGCTCGACCTGGTCGAGGGTCGCCTCGCGGCTTGCGGCGCTCGGATCGGCGGGGTCGGCGAAGCGCAGCATCCAGCGCGCCGGGCGCAGCAGGCGCGGGCGCACCCGCAGGGCGCCCGGTCGCCCCTCGATCGCCGAGCGGGCCGGCGTCCGGGTTTCGTCCACCGGCAGCTCGAGGGTGCGGCCGAAGGCGTCGACCAGCCGCGCCCTGGTCAGCTTCAGCTCGCCGGCGATCGTCAGCTGCGGCGCGGCGACCGGTGCCGGCTTGCCCAGCTTCGCTCCGGCGCGCGGCTTGAGCACGCCGTAGTCCTCGACCGGCAGCCCGAGCAGCTCGTCGTGCAGCGTGTCGAGGCCGGCGGCGACCACGTCGAGGTCTCTGCTGGTTTCGCCGAGGCTCGCCAGCAGGCGTTCGGTCTCTTCGTCGGCTTCGCCGTCGCCCGCCCTGTCGCGCTCCTGCTCCGCTTCCGCCCAGGCGTCGAGGCTCGCCTTCAGGGTCTTGGCCGGGCCGCTGCCGAGCAGGCTGCGCCCGGCGATCTTGCGGCGTTTGCCGGCTCCCCGGCGCTCGACCGGTTCGAGGTCGATCGGGCCCAGCGGCCAGTCCTCGAAGCGGTCCTCGACGGCCGCCTCGACCTCCCACTCGAGGAAGAGCGGGATCCACGGCTGCGACCAGATGGTCAACCCGACCGGGTCGACCTCGGCGCCGTCGACGCGCGAGAAGGGTTGCACCTGCTCATGGGCGACGAGCGCCGCGAGCCGCTCTTCGCCCGCCGCCCCGAGCGCGCCTCGGCCGATGCCGCCGTCGAAGACGCCCGCAGCGCTCACCCGCATCGCCGTCTCGGCCAGCAGCAGCTTGCGCACCGCTCCCTGCACCGCGCTCGACTTTGCCTTCTCGACCCGGCTCGCGGCGGCGGCGGCGAGCCACTCGATCAGGAAGCTGTCCTTGACCAGCGCGTCGCGGGCCACCGCGAGGACCTCCTCGGGCAGGCCCTCGCCCGCGAGCTCGGGGATCAGCTCGCTCCCGTCGACCGCGTCGCCGACCCTCTCGGCGGTCTGGGAGGGCCAGCGGCAGACCAGCTTGCCGTCCTCCCAGAAGCGACCGTCGCCGTGGGCGATCAGGCTGCGCTTCGGGCCGCGCACCGCCACCTGCGGCTCGATCGGGTGGTGGAAGCGGGGCGCCGGCCGCCGCTGCTCGCGCGGCTCGTCGGAATACTCGGGGCGCGGGTTGCGCCCCTCCGCGGCGGCGAGCATCTCGGTCGCGACGGCGGGGGGCTCGGCGAGGAGCGGGAAGAGCTCGGCGCGCGAATGCACCAGCGGGCTGAAGGCGACGTCGCCGGTAAGCGATTGCTGCCCGGCGACGCGCTCCTCGCGGCGTGCCCGCGAGCGCGGCTTGGGCGCGCCGTCGGCGTCGGACGGCTTCGCCGCGAGCGAGCGGGCGGTCTGCCCCGCCGGCAGCGGCGCCGCTTCCCCGGCGGCGCGCAGGCGCTCGAGCGGGCCCTGTCCCCCGGGTCGCGAGGCGAACGCCATGCCGTGCTCCTGCTCTTCGATCTCGACCAGGCCGTCGGGGCTGTCGAGTCGCGAGAGAAGCTGGCCGGTGAAGGCCGAGAGCAGCCGCTCGAGCTTGCGGCGAGCGGCGGGGTCCTCGGCCGTCTTCAGCCCGGCGAGGGTGGCGATCAGGTCGTTCTCGTGGCTGCCAAGCGCGAGCTCGATCGCGGTCGGGTCGGGGCGCTGGTCGGTGGCCGCCTCGCCGCGGACCGGGACGCCGTGGATCTCTCCCTGCAGCAGCGTCAGATGCGGTCCGCCGAGCGAGCGGGCGCCCTTGCCGTGGCCCGCCAGGCGCCAGCCGAGCTCGCCGAGCCGCTCGGCGAGCGGCGCCGGCGGATCGCCGGCGGCGAGCGGGTCGGCGGCCTCGTCCGAGTGCCAGCCGGCGACCACGTAGAGCGCCGCATTCGCCACGGCGCCGCTCTTCTGCTCCAGCTCCTGCAGGCCATCGAGCGGGTCGTGGAAGGCGAAGCGATTGCGGGTCGCGTCGTAGACGGCCGTCCAGGCAGGCGAGCCGCCGGCGCTGCCGTTCAGCTCCCCCGGCGGCACCGTGCGACCCTCCTGCGGCGCCCCTTCGGCGCCGGCGGGCCAGGCCTCGAGCGGCACCGCCCGAGCGCCGGCGGCGTCGAGCACCCAGCCGTCGATCGCCGGCCGGGCGGCGCCCTTGGGGGCGAGGATGCGCAGCACGGCCCAGCGGTCGGGCAGGGCCGGCAGCGCCAGCCGGTTGCCGCCGTCGGGGTTCTCGAGCCGGCCCCGCAGCAGGGCATCGGGCAGCGCCCAGCGCAGGTGGACGCCCGGCTCGCGCCGTTCGCCCTCGGCGAATGGCTTCGGCATCGCCGGCGGCGGCTCGCCGTCCCTTCCGGCGAGCGCGAAGGGAAGCCGAGCGAAGGACTCCTCGCTGCCTTCCGGCACGTAGAGAGCCTGCACGTCGATCGGCACCAGCAGGCGCGGCGGGGGCGATATCTGCGGTGCGCGGGCGAGTCCCTCCTCGAGGGCGCGGCGCTTGACCGTCTCCAGCCAGGCTGGGTCGATCTTCACGCCGCTGAGCCGGGCCTTGGGATCAGCCATCTTTTCCTCCGAAGGCGACGATCAGGTCGGTGAGCCGCGCCCCGATGGTCGGCCTGAAGACGAGCTCCGGCCGGGGCTGCTTCTCCTCGCCGAAGATCTGGCGAAAGGGGTAGCGGATCATCTCCAGGGCGAGCTCGGCGCCATCCAGGTCTGCGCTGAGGTTGGCGCCCTTGTTGGCGAATTCCGCCCCGGTCCGTTGCAGGTCGAGCACGCCGGGGGAGTCCTTGCGGAAGGTCACCGGAACCTTCACCTCCGGCGTCAGCGCCTCGGCCGTCTTCGCGTCGCGCGCCGGCACCCAGGCCGAGCGGGTCTCGCCGCCGTCCTTCGGCTTCTCCAGCCTCACCCCGAACTGGACTCCGACCCGGGGCTCCTCCAGGTGGACCAGCTTCGGCACCCCGTCGAAGAGCGCCAGCAGGACCGCCGGGGCGAGCCGCTCGAGGCGCAGCAGTCGCAGCCTGTCCGGGTCGGATTCGGGGACGATCTCCTTGTCGTCGACCGTGTCCGCGCGGTAGGCGCGGACGTGCAGGCCGGGGTAGGCGGAAACGGCGCGGCTGCGCAGCAGGAAGCCGGTGATCGGTCCGGCCGGTCCGGGGCCGGGCGGCTCCTCGGGTCGAGAGCGCAGGGCGCGCTCCTCCTCGTCGATCTCGTCGCGGATCCACCTGTAGAGGCCCTCGAGCTCGGCCCGGTCCGCGCTCGACACCGTGCCGACGCTGAGCGCCCCCTGCACCAGGGCATCGGTCCAGGCGCGGTCGAGGTGGAAGAAGCGGATCGACTCCGGCGGCAGCAGGTCGCTGTCGGGGGCCAGGTAGGCGAACGGCAGGTTCTGCAGCAGGCGCAGCTGGGCGAGCCAGGAGCGCAGCGCTCCGGGGACGACCCGGTCGCCGCGCGAGCTCTCCTCGCTCGTCGCCAGCTCGGTCACCGGCGCGCTGAGCACGCCGTCCTGCGTGGCTTTGACCTGCTCGTAGCGGATGCTGAACGCGTTCGCCTTCATGGTCCTCCTCGTTTGATCGGACGGCGGTTCGGGATTTCGATCCGCGGGACGTCGGTCAGGCCCGGGCCGGCGAGCGGGTTCTCGATCAGTCGGCGGACCTTCTCGACGGGGATCTCGAAGCCCTCGGAGAGGATCTGCTCCAGCGGCCGGTCGATGCCCTCAAGCGGCCGGCCGGGATCGACCAGGGGGCGGCTCGGCCCGAGCATCGCGTCCGGCTCGGTTGCGGCCCGCAGCAGGATGCCGCGGCCGAGCACCTGACCGAGGCTGAGCTCGCCCCCCGACTCGGCGCCGAGCTCTCGCTTCGCTTTCTCCGAGAGTCCGGCGAGGCTCAGCTCCGCCTTGGCGCGGGCGCGCTCGGCGCCGAAGTGCTCGCTGCGCCAGCGCATCAGCGTCGCGACAACCAGGGGCCGAGCCAGGGTCAGCAGCCTGCCGATCTCAAAGGCCGCCGCATAGCCGAGCTCCTCGCGGCCGTCGGGGATCGCCCAGCGCAGCTGGTCGCTGACGTGGGCGAAGGCGAGGCGCTCGCCGTCGCCGTCTCTCCCAGCGAGGTCGCGTTCGGTGGGGTGGGGAACGAACGGGCCCCGGTACCAGGCGCGCGTCGCGTCGCCTCGGCGGCTGCGCCGGCCGAGGCCGACGTGGCCGGTCTCGGCCAGCTCCGGCGCCGGCCGCGCCGCCGGTGGCGGGGGCGGCGCCGCCGGGTCGGCGGCCTGCGGGTCCTCCACGGTGGGCGGCGGCGCGGTGCCGAGCAGGCCGACGTCGAGTCCCTGCATCAACGACTCGAAGTCGCCGGCGCCGGTGCAGGTGAACGACCAGTGCGCGAGGACCGGGAAGCGGTAGAGCTTGCCGACGATCTGCTCGACCGGGATCGTGAAGTTGCCCTTCATTTCCCGGCGCACGGCGCCCGCCAGCTCGCCAGGCTCGGTGCGCAGCGCCACGTCTTCGATCCTGCGGGTGACGACCGCCGGCTCGGCTTTGACGGCGGTCGCCTGCCGCTTGATCTCCATCGCCACTTTGAGGCTCTCGCTTGCGATCTCGAAGGTGCTGCTCGGGGTTACGGCTTTGGGCAAGACGCCGAGCTGCTGCTCGAGGTTGATCAGGCAGGCCTGGTAGCGGACCGGCTTGCCGGCGGCGCGATCGAACTGGGGCAGGCGGTTGGCCAGCACCATTGCGAGGAAGCCGTCGTCGTCGCCGAGCGCCAGCTCGGTGTCGTGGAGGTCGACCTGGCGCACGTGGGTCAGGTAGCGCAGATCCTCGATCGTCGGGAAGACCTTGTCGATCACCGGCTTGGTCACGCCGAGGTATACGCCGGTCGGCGAGTCGGCGTCGCCATCGAGATGCGCGTCGGGGGTCGCGCATTCGGCCACCGGGACCTCGTCGGAGACCGTGCCCTCGTCCTCGGCGATCACCACCAGAGCCAGCCACGGGGTCGTCGCCTGTGCCCCGGAGCCCGGGTCGCGCTCCCAGGGGAGCGTTCGCCGGCGGATCGCGATCTGCGGCAGGCGACTCTCGAAAGCGCCTTCGTCGTTGGCGGGGGGCCAGACCGAGAGGATCTGCTCGGGTGGCAGCTTGTAGCGGACCGAGCGCACCCGGATCCGGGTGCGCAGCTCCTCGGTCGGTCCGCCCAGCTCGTGGTTGCCGACAAGGTCGTACTTGCCGGCGCGCAGCTTGGGGACCGCGGAGTCGAAGAGCTTGAAGTGTCCGGGCTTCATCGTCACCGGCTGGGGCTCGGGTCGGGTTCGTCGCCGGCGATCCAGGCGACGCTCAGCTGCGGCAACGGGCCGTCGGCGGGTGGGGCGACGAGCGGTTGCAGGAGGGCGTCGGGCGCCTGCTCGGGCAGCTGCGCGGCAAGCTCCTTCGCCTCGGCGCCGGTCGAGGCGAGGACGGCGCCGACGCTCCAGCCGGGCAGTCGCGCGGCGGTCAGCGTCACCGCCTCCGCGCCGGCGTCGGGCTTCAGCGCGTAGACGAGGTAGATGCGGGCGCCGGTCTCGACCGCGATTGGCTCCTTGCCTTCTCTGCTCGCGCCGGAGACCAGCAGCTCGAAATGCGGCTCGCCGGCCGCCTCGGCCTGGTCGAGGCCGACCGCCACCGCGAGCGGCGCCGCGTTGAAGCGGGTTTCGACGATCGGCGCCGCCGCGGTCAGCGCCGGCGCGTCGATCCAGGCCGCCGTGGCGCGCCGCGGGCCGAGCCTGACGCCGCCGCCCGGGGCCTGAAGGACGGCGCCGGCGACCGGGGCGGCTCCCCAGCCGACGTAGGCGAGCTGCTGGCCGGTGTGCCAGCCGAGCAGGCCGCCCTGCTCGGCTGCCGCCCCCGCGTTGAGCACCGCGATGCGCTCGGCGCCCTGCGGGATCTCGAGCTCGGTCGCGACGGTGTCCGCGAGCAGCTGGCCGCCCATGCCGAGGACCGCGATCCGGGCGCTGCCGCCGGTGCGCAGCCGCGGCCGGGGGGCGCTCGCGTCGATGTCGCGGCGGGCGTTGGGCATCTCGATGACGAGGATCTCGCCGAAGCGCAGCGCCAGCGGCTCGCCCTTCGCCAGCGCCGCGGTCAGCCCGGCCATCGGCCTGCTGCCGCCCAGCCCCCGGCCCTGGCCGAGCACCGCGATCGCCCGCGGCGGTCGCACGGCGGTGTCGAGCGGGCTGGGGGCGGCCTCCACCGGCCCAGCCACCGGGGCCGCCGGCAGCGTGCTCCCGACGAGGCCCTCGGTCAGCGAGCCCAGCCGCGGCGGCGCGACCCGCTCGCCGGCGTAGGCGGCGACGCTGGTGCGGCCGGCGCCGCCGGCCGCCAGCCACTCGCGCGCCTGGCCGAGGGCCGCCCTGCCCGAGACGCCGGCCGGCACCGCCTGGGCCAGCGGTCTGGCGGAGCGCAGCAGGTCGCCGCGCGAGCGCTCCTCGTCGAGCAGCGGCAGCGGGTGACGCGGTTTCTGCTCGTTGATCTCGACCCGTTCGTAGGCGACTTCCGCGGGCAGCTCGTCGCGCAGCACGGCCTTCGCGGCGAGCCGGGCGCCCTGACCGGCTTCGATCATCTCGCCGCTCGGCACCTGCTTCTCATCCTCGCTGCGAGCCGGGCCCCAGATGCCGATCGGGAAGCGACCGTCGCCGATCGGCTGGGGGTCGAGCTGGCCGATCAGCTCGGTCCCCGGCGCGGTTCCGCCCGCCGCGTCGAGCTCGACCACCTCGAGCCGCAGCCACAGCTTCGGTTGGAGTTCGCGGATGCCGACCGGCGCGATGCCCAGCCGCTCGCTGTGGGGCACCGTCCGCGGCTCCGCTTCCTCGGCGCCGAACACGAAGCTGACCACGGGCGCGGCCGAGACGACGGTCAGCTCGAACTCGGCGAGCACCTCGAAGGGACGCTGCAGAGAGCCGTCCGCCGTCGCCTTCTCCTTGCCGCCGGCGGTGGGCGCGGGCGGTATGGCGCCGCCTCCGGTTGTCGCGCTCAGCACCCGGGCCACGCCGCCGCCCGCATCCTCGAGGTACTTGATCACGAACTCGTCCCATTGCAGGGTTGGCGCATCGGGCGGGGTCTGGTCGCCGAAGCGAACCGTCAGCTCGGCCGGTCCGACCTCGAAGCTGGCGGCGCCGTGGAACTCGGGCCCCTCGAGGTGGATGCCGGCTCCGATGTGGATCGAGATCGTGATCTCGCCGATCCAGACGTCGATCGTGATCCCGGCCGAGATCGAGGCGTGCACGTCGAGTTCGAACTTGAAGGGGTCGAAGTAGACGATGCCATCGGCGCTGAAGCTGACCTTCGCCCAGGCCGGGCCGAACTCGGCCGCCGCTTCGAGCAGGCCGCCGGCCATGATCGCCTCCGAGGTGAGGGCGAAGTAGGACTCGCCCTTGATCACGATGCTGCTGCCCACCTGCCAGCAGAAGCCGAGGCGTGGAACCTGCGGATAGCCCTCGCTCGGGAAGCGGGGGTGGTAGCCGCCCATCGTCAGCACGAACTGGCCGGCTTTCTCCCCCTTGAACCAGCTGGCGTAGGCAAAGCCCCCCGTGAGCCGCACGGAGCGGTGCAGGAGCCAGGAGTTGTCTGTCAGCTGGGCCTGGATCCAGAGCACGCCCTCCTCGCTGGAGAAGCGGGCCACCAGGCCCAGCTCAATCGAGACCAGCGCCCGCTCGGGGCGGGGCAGCGCCATTCGCGCCAGTCCGAGCAGGGCGATTTCGAGCCCCTTGCCGACCGCCACCGAGATCACGGCGACGCCTTCGACCAGGGCGAAGCTGTTGAAGCTGATCCCGGCCGCGAACCAGAGCTCGCCCTCGACCGCGGGGAATTCGTTGCCCAGCCTGACGACGTCTTCCATCGGGTCGTCGCTGCGATCGGCTCCGGCGTCGAGCGCCTGGATGAAGGCCGAGTCGCCGAGGCGGGAGAGGTCGGTGGGGACTTTCAACCCGCGATTGATGCCGACGCCGCCGCCGATCCCGGTGACGAAGAAGGCGGGCGGTCCGCCGATCGGCGCGTTGATCGCTCCGAAGGCGAAGAAGGTCGAGAAGCGGCGGCCGTTTTCGAGCACCTCGCCGTAGCCGCCGAGCACCGAGAGCCCGTACACCGAGAAGCGACCGGTGAGCGAGCCGATGTACTCCACCGACTTGCCTTCCGCGCTTTCGGTCTCGACCTTGCGCAGGCCGCCGACCAGAGTGACGCCGGCGAGGTCGGCGTCGATCGCCAGCCCGGCGAGCTCGACGCTCCAGGCCTCGGGGTCGGCGAAGGAGCTCTCGCTGGAGACGCTGTAACCGAGCCCGAGGCCGTCGACCGCGACGCTGAGGCCGAGTAGCGAGACCTTGCCATCGAGCAGCACGGCGATTCTCTGCGGCCCGGTGGCGCCGGCCTCGACCCCGAGGCCGGCGCGCTCGAGGTAGAGCGGCCCGAAAGCGGACTGGATCGGCAGCCACCACGGTCCGGCGCCGTCGCCCGCGGAAAGGCGCACCGTGGCTCCCTCCTCGCCGTGACGGTGCTGGACGGCAAGCGCCGGGCTGAAGGCGGGCGCCGGCGCCCGTTTGCCGCCGGCGCCGCCGAGCATCCCCCGGCCGACCGGGTTGCTCTGTTTGCCGCCGGCGCTGCTTACTGGGATGCCGAGCTCGTCGAGCTGGATCCGCACGCCGCCCGAGACCTCGGCGCCCCCGGCGCCGGGCTCGACCGCGGCATAGGCGTGCAGGGCGAGCGAGCCCAGTGTGACGCCCGCGTCGAGCAGCGGACCCGCGGGGCGCGAGAAGCGCAGCCCGAGGCCCCCGCAGGCGATCGCCGGTGAGATTTCCTCGCCGGACAGCGCGCCGAGGAAGAGGCCGGGCGGGGGCGAGTCCTCGATCCAGCGGCTGTCGGCCTCGAGCGAGACCGTGACCTCGCCCTCGAGCAGGGTGACCCGGCCGCCGGGGTCGAGGTTCAGCCCGAGGCGTCCGTTCTGCGTCGCGAGGCCGACGGTGAAGCCCTCGATCCTCAGCGCCGGCTCGGCCTCGCCGGCGTTGACGGCCAGTCGTCGCAGCCGAGCGAGCAGCGCCTCGAAGTCGAAGAGACCGGCGATCGCCCGACGGGGGTCTCTCTCGTCGAGCAGCACGCCGGCGAGCAGGTCGCGGGCGGTGGCTTTGCCGACCGCCTTGCCGAGCAGGCTCTGGGTCTCCTCGGCGGCGAGGGCGACGCCGGCGGCCAGCTCGGCGAGCGCCGTGAGCGCCGCGCCGGCGACCGCCGCGGGCTCGGCGTCGGCGGCGTCCCCCGTCATCGCGAGCGCCACCACCTTGCCGGTCTCGAGGTCCCAGCGGGCGCGCAAGCTGCCGTCCTCGCCGTCGCCGAGGCCGATCTCCACCCGGCGGCCGCCGGGTGGCGAGGAGCCGGCGGCGAGCGTCGCCAGCGGACGCAAGGTCGCGCCTCCCGCATCGATCGCCCCCGGCCCGGCGCTCGCCGAGAGCTCGGCCAGCCCGTCCTCGTCGAGGCGCAGGTCGAGCGAGGCCGACTCGATCGCCTCGATCCCGGTGAACTCGCCGGCGACCGCCAGCTCGAAGGGCTTCGGTCGCAGCTCGATCGTCGCCTGGGCGAGCTCCAGCCGCAGCCTGCCGCCGGCGACGGCGACCGTGGCGGATTTGGGCAGCGCCGCGTCGAAGGCCGCGGCGACCTCGTCCAGCCCGGAAGCGCCGGCAGCCTCGAGTCGGGCGCGCAGCGCGGCGGCGGGGTCGGCGGCCAGCGCCGCGATGCGGGCGCGGTCGAAGGATCCCCCAGGACGCAGGTCGAGCAGGTCGCCGAGCGCGCCGACCAGGGCGCCGGCCCGCTCGCCGGCGCCTTTCGCGGCGGGGTCGGCGAGCGCGTCGAGCACCCGGGGCAGCACCGACTCGACCCCCGCATCGGCGAGATCGCCGAGCCCCGGGGAGGTGGGGTAGAGGGGAAGGTCGGGCAGGCCCTTGCGCCGCAGGACCACCGAGATGTCGCCGTTTGCCTGCGCCGCCGCGGTCCCCAGCCCCGGCAGCGCCGCGCTCAGGCTGAGCTCCGCATGGGACTCGGCGGCGAGCACGATGCCGCCGCTCGCGGTCAGGACCGGGCGCTCGCCTTTTCCGGCTTTGGGCAGCAGGGCGTCGCTGTCGAGGCTGATCCCGACTCGCGGCACCCCGTCGCTCTTGCCGGCTTCGATCGTCAGACCCGGCGCCGGCTCGAGCTTCGAGGCCGGCCCGGTGGCGCCGAGCAGCGGCTTCAGGGCGTCGAGCAGGTCGCCGAGCTTGGCCGGGTCGAGGCTGTTGCCGCCGAGCGCCGCCGGGTGGGCGAGCCAGCCGCCGGCGTCGTCGAGCAGCCCGAGCGGCAGCGGCACGCGGTCCCCGTCGAGCAGGCCGGCCGCACCGAGCGCCGCGTCGAGCGCGGGCTTGGCCTGCGCGTCGAGGCGCCGCGCCTCTTCGAGGCCGCGCCGGGCGATCGCCGCGAGTACCGCCTTCGGCAGCAGCCGGGCGAGGGCGTCGCCGTCCGGGTTGGGCCAGACGCGGATCTCGCGGGCCCTGCCCCCCGGCAGGTGGCGCAGCGCCGTGCAGACGACCGGGTCGGAGGCGAAGCGCAGCTCGAAGCCGCCGGCGGCCCCGGTTCCCGGAGAGCCGACCGTCGCCGTGGCGCTCGCCGCCCCGTCGCCGCCGACCTCGAGCCGCGCCGACCAGGAGAGGGGACCGTCCTCACCGCCGAGCTCGACGCTCAGGCGCCGCGCCTCGAGATCGACCGCGACACCGGGCAGACCGCCGAGCAGGCGGTCGGCGGCCTCCTGAAGGTCCTCGCGGCGCGAGTCCAGCGAGGCGGCGAGCAGGCCGGCGGGGTCGTGGAGCAGCTCGTCGAGTGCGTCCCCGTCGAGACCGCCGTCGGCCAGCAGTCCAAGCCCGGCGAGCAGCCCGCCGACCGGCGCTTTCGCAAGCCGGCGCAGGGCGGCGGAGAGCATGGTGCGGACCTCGGGCAGGGCAGGGTCCTCGGCACCGACCGGCCAGCGCTCGCGGCGCACGCCGAAGACCGCCGCGTCGACGAGCTCGAGCGAGGCGGCGGCCCCACCGCCGTCCAGCGGCAGGCGCACCTCTGCCCGCACGCTGCGTAGCTCCGTCTCTCCCTCGCTGACCAGCGGAGCACCCTCGCGGGAGAGGTCGAGGACCGCGGTCAGGTGCCGGTCGACGAGGATCGCCGGCTCGGCTCCCGAGAGGTCGATCGCGGCCAGCGCGAGGTCGAGCCGACCGGGGGCGAGGAGTGCTCCCTCGCCTGCGTCGACCGGCAGGCGCAGGCCGAGCCGCAGCTGCTTCGGCTTCTCCTGCGGTTCGACCCAGGCGATCGGCGCCACCCCGGCCGCCTCGCCGGAGAGGCGCAGGACGAAGGGGTCATCCGGCTTGCCGGTCCCCTCCACCGCGGCACTGCGGTCGGCGCTCAGGTCGAGCACCCGGGCGAGCGCCGCTGCCGCCGCGCTCAGCGCTCTCGCCTCGCGCTCGGCGAGCGCCGCGGTCAGCCAATCGACGAGCGCCGCGCGCGGGTCTTCGATCAGCTTCTCGAGTGAGAGCCGCGCCTTGCCCGCCTCGGCGGCCCAGCCCAGCGCCGTCGCCGCCTCGGCCGGCCAAGCGCCGTCCTCCAGCCCGGCCAGCAGGCCGGCGATGCGCTCGAGCGTCTCGCGGTCGGCCAGGTCCACGGCCTTCTTGGCGCCGCCCGCCTGCAATGACGGGTTCGGCGCGTCGAGTGCCACCTCGAGGCCGGCTGCGGCCGTCCAGGCGGCGCGCAGGCCGAGCCGCTCGGCGCTCAGCTTCGCGCCGGCGAGAGCGATCGTCGCGGAGGCGGGCCGCTTGCTGCGAGCCCCCAGCGCCAGCTCGGCCGTCGCGAGGAACTCGGCCGAGCCGGCGGCGAGGTCGAGGTGGGCAATCGCCAGCGCCAGATCGGCGGAGATCGCGGCGCGCCCGCTGCCCAGATCCTCGACCTCGGAGGCGATCCCCAGCGAGAGCGTCAGCGCGCCAGCCGGGTCGCGGACCGCGCGCAGCTCGGTCGTCTCGCGGAGCGCCACCCGCCAGGGGTCCGCGGCGGTGCCGGCGCCGGCGGCTTTCGCTGCGCTCGCGCCGGCGCCGGCGAGCAGGCCGCGGGCGTCCTCGAGCAGGCTCGGGATCGCAGTCTGCTCGTCCTCGACCAGGCTCCGCCAGTGCTCGCGCAGGGCGGCGACCGGGTTCTCGAAGAGTCGCACGGGGTCGATCGCGGGCACGCTCTGGTGGCCTTTGGGTGGTGCCAGGCCAAGCAGCCGGCCCAGCGCCGCGGCCGCCTCTCCGGCGCCCTCGAGCAGGCCGGCGGCGACCGTGCCGAGGCTCGACCCGGCGGCCTCGACAACCGCCTCGGGGCTGGTCAGGTCGAGCGTCGCGAAGCTGGCGCCGGCGACCGTGACTCGCTCGGCGGCGAGCAGGATCGCGGCCTGCCGCTGGGCGTCGATCTCGATCCCGGCCCGCAGCGAGCCGACGCCCGGATCGCCGTCGAGCAGCGGTTTGCCGCCCTCGTCCCCGCCGAGCTGCGCGTAGGCGGACAGCGCCGGCAGCGCCCGCGCCGCGCCGGACGCCGGGCTCAGGGCCAGCAGGTCGGCGCGCAGGACGGCGCGCGCCTCGCCCTCGGCGACCTGCAGGGCCAGGCGGGGAACGAGCAGCGGCTGACCGCCGGCGTCGGTCGAGACCTCGATCCCGCCCCTGACCTCGGCGGCGCCGACGCTCAACCGCAGCTCCTCCTCGCCGGCGGGCAGCTCGCCGCCGAGCAGCTCGGCGAGCGCCGCGAGCCACTCCCTGCGGGACTCCGGCGCCGCCAACGTGGCGTGCAGCCAGGCGGCCAGCCGGCGGCCCCCCTGCTCGGCCAGCTCGCCTGCCGGAAGCGGTGGCACCGCTCCCTCTCCGGCGAGTCCGGCGAGGCGGGCCAGGGCCCCGGCCTTGCCGCCCCCCGCGGCGGCCTGGTTGCGCAGCAGGCCGAGGACCAGCTCGAGCAGGGCGTCGTCCAGCTCGCTCGGACTGCCGGTCGAGATGCGCAGGTCGCGTGGCGCCTCGACGCCGGGCAGCTGCAGGCCGAGCAGTGCGAGGGAGACGGCCGGCTCCTGGGGGTCGTCGGTTGCGGTCGGCACCTCGAAGCCGATCTCCAGGCCGCCCAGGTGCGCCTCGCCGGGTCGCGGCTCCCCCGCGAACGAGATCGAGATCGAGGCCGTGGCGCGCGCTCCGGGCTGGCCCAGGAAGATCGGGCCGGGGGAGGGGGCGCCGTTGCGCGACACGCGGGCAACCGGCACCTGGAGTCGGGCCGCCGCCTGCGGGTCTTCGCCGGCGAGCCGCAGGCCGGCGCCGATCGCGACGTAGCCGGCGTCGCGATCGTCGACGACCGCGTGCAGCACGACCGCCTCCTCGTCGCTCACCAGCGGCAGCCAGGTGCGGCCCTCGGCGTCGGTCTCGCGCTCGCCGCCGCCGAGCACCTCGTCGCAGAAGGCGAGCAGCGCGGAGCGCTGCTCGTCGTCGGAGAGGACTTCGCCGAGTGCCGCCCCGGGGTCGTCGAGCCAGCCTTTCCTGAACTTGCCGGCGGCGTCGGTCAGCCCGAGCGCCGTCGCCAGGTCACCGAGCGGCCCGAGGTCGCCCGCCTCAGGCACCGGCACCGTCTCCCCACGGCTCCGCTTCCTTCGTCTGGCTCCTGTCTGCCACCATGGCGCTCCTCCGGTCGCGCCCTCAACTCACCGACGACCGGTACACCATAGACAGTCTTCGCGTATATGGTTCAGGAAAATCGATCATTTGGCCAGGCGCTCCACGTCAACCTGCTCGGGGCGTTCTCGGTGACGCTCGGCGGCGAGGCGGTGCCCGACGACGCCTGGCGGCTGCGCAAGGCGAAGACGCTGGTCAAGCTGCTGGCGCTGGCGCCCGGGCAGCGGATGCACTCCGAGGAGGCGGCCGAGCTGCTCTGGCCCGATCGCGACCCGGTCTCGAGCCGCAACAACCTGCACCAGGCGATCTTCGCGGCGCGCCGGGCGCTTGGCTCGACCGGGCTCGACGGGCGCAGCTGCCTGGAGCTGCGCGACGACGTGCTGGCGCTCTGCCCGGCCGGCGGGCTGCTGATCGACGCGGTCGCCTTCGAGCGGGCCGCCGTCGCGGCGCGCGAGGCCGGCGAGGCGTCCGCCTATCGCGCCGCGCTCGATTCCTACGGCGGCGAGCTGCTGCCCGAGGACCGTTACGAGGACTGGTGCTCGGCCCGCCGCGAGACGCTGGCCGAGCTGCGAGAGGCGCTCGCCGGCGAGCTGGCCGAGGTTGAGGAGGCGGCCGGTCCGCAGGCCGCGGCCCCGCCACGCCTGCCCCGGCACCTGACCAGCTTCATCGGCCGCGAGCGCGAGCTCGGCGAGGTCGACGGCCTGCTCGGCGCCTCGCGCCTGCTGACCCTGACCGGCGCCGGGGGCTGCGGCAAGACGCGGCTCGCCTACGAGCTGGCCGCCGGCCGCGACGACTTCCCCGACGGCATCTGGCCGGTCGAGCTGGCGGTGCTCGGCGAGCCGGCCCTGGTCGGGCAGACCGTCGCCCAGGCGATGGACGTGCGCCTCGCCTCCGGCCGGGCGTCCGACGTCGCGCTCGCCGCCCAGATCGGCGAGCGCGAGCAGCTGCTCCTGCTCGACAACTGCGAGCACCTGATCGAGCCCGTCGCCCAGCTGGTCGAGTCCCTGCTCCGCCACTGCCCGAACCTGACCGTGCTCGCCACCAGCCGCGAGCCGTTGCGAGTGCCCGGCGAGGTCACCTGGCGGGTGCCCTCGCTCTCGCTGCCGCGCCTCGACGGCGAGGCCGCCGCGGACTCGATTGAGGCGGAGTCGGTGCGGCTCTTCTCGGTCCGCGCCGCCCAGGCCGCGCCCGGCTTCGAGCTCGCCGCGGACAACGCCGCCGCGGTCGCCGCCCTTTGCCACCGGCTCGACGGGATGCCGCTGGCGATCGAGCTCGCCGCCGCCCAGGCGGGCTCGCTCTCGCCTGCGCAGATCGTCGAGCGCCTCGACGAATCGCTCGACTTGCTCGCGGCCGGCAGTCGCACGGCGATGACCCGCCAGCAGACCCTGCGCGCGACGCTCGCCTGGAGCTACGAGCTGCTCGATGCCGAGGAGCGGGTCCTGCTGCGCCGGCTCGCGGTCTTCGCCGCCGGCTTCGGCCTGCCGGCTGCCGAGGACGTCTGCGCCGAGCCGCCCCTCGACCGAAGCGGTTTCGCCGCCCTGCTCGGCCGGCTCGTCGACAAGTCGCTTCTCCAGGCCGAGGACGGTGTGGGGGAGCGGCGCTACCGACTGCTCGAGACGGTGCGCCAGTACGCGGCCGAGCGGCTGCGCGAGGCGGGCGAGCGTGAGGACTTCGAGTGGCGCCACCGCGAGTGGTACCTGGACCTGGCCGAGAGCGACCCGACTCCCGAAGGGGACCTGCCCTCGCGCGAGCGCCTGCGCCGGCTCGATTTGGAGCGCGACAACCTGCGCGCCGCGCTCACCTCGGCGGTCGCCGCCGACCCGCAGGCCGGGTTGCGGCTTGCCGTCGCCCTCTGGCGCTTCTGGCTGATGCGCGGCTACCTGGCCGAGGGGCACTCCTGGCTGTTGATCGCCCTCAACGCGGCGCCGGAGCGCACCGTCCCGCGTGGCCGGGCGCTCGCCGCCGCCTGCCTGATCGGGCTGCGCCGCGGCGTGCACGAGGGGATCCACGAGCAGGTGCTGGAGGGCATCGCGCTCTTCGCCGAACTCGGCGAGCCGCAGCGGATGTTCGATGCGGTCGAGATCTGCGGCGCCTACCGGGCGATATTCTGCGGCGTGGCCGAGATCGAGGAGCTGGTCGCCGAGCACGGCGCGCTCGCGGCCAAGGGCCTCCCCGCCGCCCGCTCATCGGCCTGGGCGGCGCACACGATCGGCCTCGGCGCCTGGCTGCGCCGCGACTACCCGCTCGCCCGCGAGCGGCTCGAGCTCGCCAAAGAGCGCCTCGGCGAGCTGACGGGCGAGCGAGGAGCGGCGCTCTGGCCGCTCAGCTACGGCTTGATATCGGTCGAGCCCGAGGTCGGCTACCCGCTCGCCCTGCACGAGGAAACGGTGCTCCTCGCGCGCCGCGTGGGTGGCGAGGCGGCGCTCGCCTACGTGCTCGTCAACCTCGCCGCGGTCGAGCGCGCCATGGGCGAGGCGGGCCGCGCCGCCGAGCTGATCGAGGAGAGCCTCGCCCGCTTTGGCCGGCTCGGCGACGTCCAGGGCGAAGCAGTGGCGCTCAACGCGGCGGGAAACCTGGCCCGCGCCGTCGGCGATTTCGAGCGCGGCAGGGGGCTGCTCGAGCGCAGCCTCGCGATCCGCCAGAAGGTCGGCGACCGCCGCGGCACCGGGATCACGCTCGGCTGCCTCGCCCTTCTCGACGCCCGCGCCGGGGACCCGGACGGCGGGCGTGCGGCGGCCCGGCAGGCGCGCGCCTGGTTCACCGAGAACGACGACATGATCGGGCTCAGCGCCGCCGAGCTGAGCCTCACCTGCGTCGAGCTCAGCGCCGGCGAGCGCGGCGAGGCCCGCGCCCGTCTCGAGAGCGCCGCCGAGCTGCTCGCGCGCATGGCGCCCAGCCACCATGAGGCCTGGGCGCAGGCGGTCCTCGCCGCGATGGCGGTCGAGGACGGCGAGGCGGGCGTGGCTCGTCCCTGGCTGGAACGCGCCACGCAGCTCTTCGGGCAGCTGGGCGGCGAGCAGGGTCCCGCCTACTGCGCCAACCTCGAGGCCGGGCTGGCGGCGGTCAGCGGTTAAGCGGGGGTAAGGCGGTGCAAAGCGAGCGCTAAGCGGCTCTCCGTAGCTTCGTCGCAACGTTTGATCGAGAGCCGGTCCCCCGGCAGAGAAGGAGAGCCCGAATGGCAAAGCAAGGAGTGCTTGGAGCGGCGACGCTGAAGGAGTTCGAAGATGGCCTCAATGGCGAGCTGGTGCGGCCCACCGACGCCGGCTACGACGAGGCCCGCCAGATCTGGAACGGCGCCCACGACGGCCGCCCGGCGGTGATCGCCCGCTGCGCCGACGCCGCCGACGTGCGTCACGCGATCGGCTTCGCCCGCAGCGAGGGGCTCGAGGTCGCGGTGCGCGGCGGCGGTCACAGCATCCCCGGCTTCTCGACCGTCGACGGCGGCATCGTCATCGACCTCTCGCCGATGAAGGCGATCGAGGTCGACGCCGGGCAGCGCACGGCGGTCGCCGAGGGCGGCGTCCTCTGGTCCGAGCTCGACGCGGCGACCCAGGAGCACGGCCTGGCGGTGACCGGCGGCCTGGTCTCGACCACCGGGATCGCCGGCTTCACCCTCGGCGGCGGGATCGGCTGGCTGATGCGCAAGCACGGGCTCACCTGCGACAACCTGCGCTCGGCCCAGGTGGTGACCGCCGACGGCCGCGTGATCACCGCCAGCGACGCGCAGAACTCCGACCTCTTCTGGGGGCTGCGCGGCGGCGGCGGCAACTTCGGCGTGGTCACCTCCTTCGAGTTCGACCTGCACCCGGTCGGCCCGACGGTGACCGCCGGCCCGGTCTTCTACGACGGCGCTCGCGCCGAGGAGATCCTCCGCTTCTACCGCGGCTTCGCCGACGAGGCGCCCGACGAGCTGACCTCGCTGGCCAACCTGCTGACCGCGCCGCCGGCGCCCTTCCTGCCCGAGGAGTGGCACGGCAAGAAGCTGATCGCCCTGATCGGCTGCTATGCCGGCGACGTCGAGGAGGGCGCCGCGGCGATGCGGCCGCTGAGCGAGCTGGGCGATCCAGTCGCCGACCTGATCGGCCCGATGCCCTACGCGCAGATGCAGCAGCTGATCGACGCGCTCTGGCCGCAGGGCATCCAGACCTACATGAAGGCCGGCTACCTGCGCGAGCTCGACGACGCGGCGATCTCCACCATGGCGCGCTTCCACCAGGAGGCCCCGGGCGCCTCGGAGATCCACGTCCAGCACTTCGGCGGGGCGATCGCCCGGGTGTCCGAGGAGGAGACCGCCTACGGCGAGCGGGGCGCCGCCTTCGTGCTCAACGCCTGCGCGATCAGCCACGAGCCTGGCGGCCTCACGCCGTGCGTCGAGTGGGCGCAGGGCCTCTACACCGAGCTCGAGCCCTCGCTGACCGGCGGCGGCTACGTCAACTTCCTCGCCGCCGAGGGGCAGGACCGGGTGCGCGCCTCCTACGGCGAGGAGAAGTACGCCAAGCTGCAGGCGCTCAAGGACCGCTACGACCCGACCAACCTCTTCCACCGCAACCAGAACGTGTTGCCGAGCGGGGCGTGAGGTCGAGCCCCAGCGTGGGGATCGGGGCTGCGGCGGCATCGGCATTCGCCGCCGCCGCAGCCGTCCGTAACAATCTGGGGGCCCGGTACATGTAACCCACGATGCCCACCGCGGGAGATAGCGCCGGCCTGCCGCCGGACCTTGCCGAGGCGCGCTTCGAGCGCTGCTTCGGCGAGCACTACGCCGACGTGCTCGCCTTCGCGCTGCGGCGGCTGCCGGACCGGGCGGCGGCCGAGGACGCCGTGGCCGAGGCCTTCGGCGTGGCCTGGCGGCGCCGCGAGGTGTTGCCCGAACGGGCCTTGCCTTGGCTCTACGCGATCGCCTTCCGGGTGATCGCCAACCAGCGCCGCTCGGCACGCCGCCGCCGCGAGTTGGAGGGCCGGCTCGCGCACGAGGCCGGCGCGGGGCATGGGGAGGAGGACCTGGCCGCGGCGATCGACCGGCGCGACGCCTTTGCCGTCGCTTTCGCCCGGCTCGCCGAGCGCGAGCGCGAGGTGCTGCGGCTCGTCGCCTGGGACGGGCTCGCCACGGAGGAGGCGGCGCAGGTGCTCGACTGCTCGCCGGGCGCCTTCCGCGTCCGCCTGCACCGCGCTCGGCGCAGCCTGGCGAAACAACTTCGGCGGGCCGGACATTCACCGGATGAGAGCGCCCACGTGGCGCCCGAGCCGGCCGAGGAGGCAAGTTGAGACACGCAAGCCACGAACCCGATCCGCTCGCCGCGATGCGGGCCGCGAACCCCGCCGACGCCGCGGAGCTGCGCCGAGCGCTCTCCGGCGCCGACCTGGGCAAGGCGATGCGACGGGCCGTCGCGGCCGGCCGCCGCCCCGCGCGCCCGATCCAGCCGGGCGACCGGGTCGCCGGCGAGTTCGGGGGGGCCGGGCCGCGCTCGCGGACGGGTGGCGGCTTCGCCCGCAGGCGCCTGGCGCTCGGCCTCGGCGGCGGCCTGGCGATCGCCGCACTCGCCGTGGCGATCGTCCTGCTCTCCGGCGGCTCGGTCCGCGGTGGCCGCCCGCCCTTCGCCGCGGCGGCGGTCGAAGTCGCCGAAGCCAACCCGCGCCTGCTGGTCGGGGCGCCCGGCTGGAAGGTGACCCGCGCCGACGAGTTCGGCGCCGGCGAAGGCGAAGTCACCTTCGGCGACGGCAGCCACGAACTGACGGTCCACTGGTATCCGGCGCGGCTGTACCGCGGCTACCTGCGGGACCGGGCGAGCGTCAGCCCCCAGCGGCGTTCGCGCCTGCTCGGCCGCCTCGCCACCACCGTCCACTACGGCGGCGCCGAATACGCGACGATGCTGACTCCGCAGGGCTCCGTCTTCCTCGAGTTCCGCGGCGGACTCGACAGTCGTGCCGAATACGAAGAAGTGCTGCGCTCTCTCGGCCCGGCGAGCGTCAACGAATGGCTGGCGGCGATGCCTCCCGAGGTCGTCCGCCCCGAAGACCGGCAGGCGACGGCCGAGCGAATGCTGCGCGGCGTGCCGCTGCCGCCCGGCTTCGACCTCGCCGGGCCACAGGGCAAAGACCTCGTCCTCGACCACCGCGCGCTCGGGGTCGAAGTCGGCGGCCAGGTCGCCTGCGGCTGGGTGCAGGCCTGGCAGGCGGCGCGCGGAGCCGGGGACGCGACGGGCGCCCGTGAAGCGGTCGCGGCGCTCGCCACGGCGCCGAGCTGGCCGATGGTGAGCGACCCGCGCCTGCGGACGCCCTGGGCCGGGAATTTGACGCGCATCGCCAACGAGGTCGCCCACGGACGCCTCGACCAAGGGGCCGCCGGCCAGGTCGTCAACGAAGACGGCAGCGGCTACGAGCTCGGCCCGGCCTGGGCCCTGGCGCTCAACTGCACCGACCTCTACTGGCGCCACCCGCTCCCCGGGTAGCAGTTCGTCAAGTCTCTCGTGCCGTCACGGACGCCCTTGTCTCATGCCGGGCGATGGCGGGCGAGAGGTTTGTCTTCACCGCCGTCTAAAAGATGTTGCAGATGCCGTCGGCATGGGCGTGCACGAGACGATGAGCTACGCCCTCGCGTCCTTAGGCGCGGAAATTCTCAAGTCTCCGGCTCGTAGTTGGGGCATGACCAAACGTGCATCCGGAGGGCGGAAATGGCTGGTGCTCTCTGTAGCAGCGCTTGTGCTGACGGTCGCCGGCTGCGCGGTCGCGACCCATGAGTCCGACTCCGGCGCGACGGTCAAGGTGATCCAGGTCGATGGGGCTGGGGGCGCCGAAGAAGCGGTCCCGCCGTCGCGGTGCCCGGCCGGGCTGCGCGGGTGCCGTACGGCCGAGGGGCGGATCGTCTACGTCGAGGCGCACGACCCGGACGGTGACGGCGACGCGCACTTCGTGATCGTCGACTCGCAGGGGATCACCTTGCCGGGGTTGACCGCGGTCAAGGTGCCGTGGCGCCGGCGGCCGCATCCGCTGCCGGGCCTTGGCGGCCTGATCAGCGCCGCCGGACAGGTCCAGGAAGGCTCCCACGGCGAGGAAGAGATCCACGCAGTCGAATTCCACGCCGGCGTCCGCCGGTAGCGGGGCGCTTCCGTCGCTCGATAGTCCGGGGCCGTTACCCGGACGACGCCTACCCGAACCTGCTCGCGTTGCGGAGGACCGTTGCCTGGCGGCGACTCCACCACGCTTGCAGCGCTTCGCGAGTGCTGGGCAGCAACTCGTCCTCTTCGACGTCGCTCAGGTCGCCCATTGCGCGAAGTAGGTGGGGGATCGCCTCGTCGCCAGGGTCGATGCCGTAGCGCAGCATGAATAGCTCGACGCCCTCCTCGACCGAGACTCCACCCTCCTCGTCGATCGCCTTGACGTCGAAGTAGTCGCGCAGTTCTCCCCGCTCGGCCATCACCTTGAGCTTCATCGCCATCAGGTCTTGAAGGCTTGCCACCCGCAGGCCGGCCACGGTCTCTGGCTCCCCCAGCAGCTGCAGGTCCGATGCGTCGAAGACCTCGATTCTGGTTCCGCCGAATAGGCTCTTCAGAGTTCCGGGCGACCGCTGCGTTACGGCGAACTCGCCAAGCCTCGCGAGCCGATCGGCCAGGCGGTCGAGGTCGACCGCCTCATGGAAGAAGAAGTCGAGGTCACGGCTTTCACGGTGTCCGAGATGGACCGCAACCGCCGTTTCGCCCCCGAGATAGAGCGGATCGGGCAGCTGCGACGCGAGAGCGGACCAAGCGTCAGCGGTATCCGCCGGCAAAACGCGGCGAAGCGTCTCGGGCAGCAGAGACTTGGCGCCGTCGGGCTTCTGCCCTTGGTCCTTCATGCGGCAGCTTCCGCAAGGTTCTTGCCCATCTGGCGGGTTCCGGGCTCCAGTCCTCTGGCTCGACTGGCCTGAAGCCAATCCTCTCTGGCCAGCGTGGCGGCGCCCCAGGCGAGCCCTTGCACGTCCATCTCACGCAAGAGGCGGCGCGCGATGTAGGGGCCGGCGGTCCGAACATCGAGCTGGCTCGGCGCGGTGTTCCAGAAGAGGTGCAGCAGGTGAGGAGGGACACGCTCGTCGGTCGTCTCGGCGCGCGCCGGTATCTCGACTCTGGCCAGATGCCGGTCGATCTCACCCCAGCGTGGGTGGGTGAGGACCGCCCGCCAGATCGTCGCCTTGCGTGCCCGTCCGGCGGCAAGCACCTCCTCGGTTCGGCTGACCAGCCCAAGCGTCAACAGGTCTCCCAGCGCATGGGTCGCGGCGGTGGGGGAGATCGCGGCTCGGCGAGCGACGGCCCGGGCAGAGACCATGCCAAATGGCGCACTCCGAAGCGCCGCAAGCACTCGCACCTGCGTGCGCGTCAGGCCCGGTAGCGCCAAACTCACGCCGAGTGCGCCGCGCAGCCGCTCTGCCTGGTGCGGCGTGAGGGCCAAGCGTCCATTTGCCTGTCTGGCGTCAATTCCCAGGCGCTCGATCGCGCGGCTGATCCGCGGTACGGATGTGCCGAGCTCACGCGCCAGCTGTGCGCCTGACACGGTGTCCATATCGTTAAATGATAGCGGCACTCGACGAAGCGCAGCTGCGTCCTTGGCGCGAATTGTTATCTTGGAGCCATCAGCCATAGACATCTATGTGGACACTAGATGCCAAAAATCTCAGCTTTTCCCCTGTGGCAAGCGATATCTACCCAAAATTTCTATAGACATAGAGAGGGACATCGCAGTTGACAATCACTCGGGAATACGAACGCACCCATCCATGGCTCAACTTCGACGCCGATCTCGAGCGGGCGAGCTACCGGCTCTGGCTCCTGCTCGGCGAGGCTACCTCCAAGAGCGACCATGTGCGGCGGGCGCTGCTGCGCCCTGAGGTTGCCGAGGAGCTGCAGAAGGTCTTCCTCGTCAAGGGCGCGCTGGCGACCACCGCGATCGAGGGGAACACGCTCTCCGAGGAGGAGGCCCGTCAGGTCTTCGAGGGCAAGCTGCGACTGCCGCCGTCCAAGGAGTACCTGGCGCAGGAGATTCGCAACATCGTCGATGCCTTTGACCACATCCGCGACGAGATCCTGCCCGACGCCTCCAACGCCGCTCTGACCGTCGAGAAGATCAAGCTCTACAACCGCTTCGTGCTCGACGGGCTGGAGGTGGACGACGGGGTGGTCCCGGGCGAGATACGGACGCACTCGGTCGTCGTCGGGCGTTACCGGGGAGCGCCGGCCGAGGATTGCGAGCACCTCTTGGAGCGCCTCTGCGAGTGGCTTGGCTCGGAGGCGTTCGAGGCGCCGGCGGACCATCCCGAGCTGGCACCGCCGCTTGCGGTGCTCAAGGCGGCCCTTGCGCATCTCTATCTCGCCTGGATCCACCCCTTCGGCGACGGCAACGGTCGCACGGCCCGTCTGCTCGAGGCTCACATCCTGCTCGCCTCCCGCTTCCCGCAGCCGGTGACCCAATTGCTCTCCAATCACTACAACCAGACCCGCAGCGAGTACTACAGGCAACTTGATCGAACCAGTCGCGAGGGCCCGAACGGCTTCCTGCTCTACGCGGTCCAAGGGTTCGTCGAGGAACTGCGCGACCAACTCGATCGCATCTGGTCGATGCAGTACGTGGACCGCTGGGAGCAGTACATCCATCAGCAGTTTGGCGAGACCCGCACGGATGGCCAGCGGCGCCAGCTGAGGCTGGTCAAGGATCTCTCGAAGGCGAGCATCGAAACCCTGCCCGATCACCATCTCTATCCGCTTCCCTGGATCGAGCCGGTGCCTCGCTCAAAGTTGCGGCTGCTCTCCCCGGAGTTGGCTGAGGCGTACGCGCACAAGACGGAGCGGACGCTGAGCCGCGACCTCAACGCGCTGGAGCGAATGGGGTTGGTCTGGCGCTCAGAAGACGGCTGCTGGTGGCCTAACTCGGACTCCGTCCTCGGCTTCATGCCTCCCCAGGTTCGTGCCGAGGCCGACGGCCTGGGTGGCGGCATGCATCGCTCCTGGT
Organism: uncultured Solirubrobacterales bacterium; assembly: GCA_963728365.1. GTDB lineage: Bacteria > Actinomycetota > Thermoleophilia > Solirubrobacterales > 70-9 > VRUE01. The sequence continues at coordinate 83,575 of CAVSJI010000002.1, read as the reverse complement.
AGAACCAACGAAGTGATGGGCAACGAATGACGGGCGACTTCCGCTACGAGGGCCACCGCATCTCCTACGACTCCTACGGCGAGGGGGAGAGGGTGCTGGTGCTCGTTCATGGGCTGCTGATGAATCGGCGCATGTACGAGCCGCTGGCGCCGTGGCTGGCGGAGCGCGGCAACCGGGTGGTCTGCGTCGACCTGCTCGGGCACGGGCGCTCGGACAGGCCCGAGGACCTGCGGCTCTACTCGATGCCACTCTTCGCTCGCCAGGTCGTCGCCCTGCTTGACCATCTGGAGGTCGATGCGGCGGTGGTCGGCGGCACCTCGCTCGGCGCCAATGTCGCACTCGAGTTCGCGGTTCGATCTACCGAGCGCGCTCGTGCCCTCTTCGTCGAGATGCCGGTGCTCGACAACGCCCTGCCGGCGGTCGCCGGCGCCTTTACGCCGGTTCTCCTTGGCTTGCGCTACGGCCGCCCCGCTTTCGAGGCGCTCTCTCGCCTCACCTCGCTACTCCCGCGCACCAGCTATGTCGTCGACATCGGTCTCGACTGGGTGCGCCAGCGCCCCGGCCCCTCCGGCGCCGTGCTCGAGGGCCTGCTGCTCGGCGAGACCGCGCCGCATCGCGCCGAGCGCCAACGGATCGAGCAGCCGACCCTGATCGTTGGCCACCCGCGCGACCCACTCCACCCCTTCAGCGACGCTGGCATGCTCGCCGGGGAGCTGTCGGGCGCCGAGCTGGTCGAAGCGAGCTCGATCCTCGAGTGGCGGGCGAAGCCCAAGCGCCTTACCCGAGAGCTGGCGGCCTTTCTCGACCGGATCTGGACGCCGGCCGCCGCCTCCTTCGCCGACTGATACAGCAACGTCCGCAGATTGGTACATCCGGAGTTGCTAGGATGCCCGGGAAATCTGAAGCGGTCAGAGGAGGCCGGGCCCTCGGGAGGGGTCCCCAGAGTTCCAACGGGAGGAGCTCGCCATAGAGCACCAGTGCCTTAATCGGTGAAAGGGCCGGCCTTAAAAGCCGGAGATCCGGGTTCGAGCCCCGGCTGGTGCATCGGCAATTTGGCAGCGACGGAGGCCGGCTATGGCGCGTGACGACAACCTCTTCGATCTACTCGACCGGGTCGCGACCGGCGATCGGGGGCGGCCCCTGTGGGCGGCGCGAGCCCCCTACCAGCCGCACGAGCGCTTCGACCTGATGCTCGTGCCGCGGGTCAAGGGCTGGAACGAGGACGCCGAGGCGCTGGCGGCGCTGGAGCGGATCGAACGCGAGCCCAGCGTGGCCGAGGTCGACCGCGAGGGCAAGCAGGTCTGGCTGCGGCTCGCCGACGGGTGGGTCGAGCGGACCGGCGCAGCGCTCGCATCCGGAGAGGCCGGTGAGGCGGCCAACGCCGATATCGCCACCGGCCGGACATTCGCGCTCAACTTCTGGGACGCCAACTCGACCAAGGCGCTGCACATCGGCCACCTGCGCAACCTGGCGCTGGGCAACGCGCTCGGCGCGGCGCTGACCGAGGCCGGCGGCCGGGTCGAGCGGCGCAGCATCATCTGCGACGTCGGCCGCAGCATGGGCGAGGCGATGGCCGGCGTCCTCGCCAGCGGCCGCCACAACGGCTCGCTTCCCGAGAACGGCGAGAAGAGCGATCACTTCGTCGGCGCCTGCTATGCCGAGTACGTCAAGGCCGGTCCCTCGCTGACCGGGCGCGAGCGCGAGGACAACCCCGCCAGCTCCCTGACCCGCGAGCTCGACGTCCACCACGACCCGGCCGACGACCTCCTGCAGCGCGTGCTGAGCGGCGACCAGGAAGCGATCGAGCTCTGGTCGAAGACCCGCGCCTGGGTGATCTCCGGCCAGCGCAAGACGCTGGCCCGGCTCGGCATCTCCTTCGACCGCGTCTTCTTCGAGTCCGACTTCCTCCCCGAGGTCGCCGAGTACTCCAACCTCGGCCTTGAGCACGGCATGCTGCAGCGCCGCCCCGATGGTGCGGTGATCTACCTCACCGACCGCGAGGAGCTCGAGGAAATGCCGCTGCTGCGCGCCGACGGGCTGCCCACCCAGCACATGCGGGCGCTCGCCTACTGGATGGCGGCGCCCGATCTCGAAGGGACGACCTCGATCCAGGTCTGTGGCTTGGAGTGGGTCGCCCACGTCACCTGCCGCCGCCAGCTGATGGACGAGATGATGGCCAGGGGGGCCGGAGCCGGCTTCAATCATCCTGCCCATGACGTCTTCCACGGGATGGTCTCCAAGCAGAGCGAGTCGGTCTCCTCGAGCAAGCGCAACGCGCTGCTGATCGACGAGCTGGCCGAGTGGATCGACGCCGCGCTCGGCGAGGGCGAGGAGCGCGCCGCCGTGCGCCGGGGCCACCCCGCGGCCGACTCGCTCGTGTCCCAGGTCGCGCTCGGCTACTTCCTCCTGCACACCAACACCAAGCCGCTCGACTTCGAGCCGGAGAAGCTCTTGCGGGCCGAGCAGAGCCTCGGTTGGGACCTCGCCCGGGCTCGCGCCCACAACGGCAACGGTTCGGGCGCTGCCGCCACCGATGAGCCGGCCGCCGATCCCGAGTACCGCTTCGCCGTCGTCCAGTCGCAGATGTACCGGCGCCACCTGCGGCAGGCGGTCGAGCGGCTCGACGTCAGCCCACTGGCCAAATACGTCGCCCACCTCTCGCGCTGGTACCTGGAGACCGACCGCGAGCCGCACGTGCAGGCCGTCACCCAGGCGGCGCTCGCCCAGGGCGCCCGCGGCCTCGGCCTGGAGACGGTCCGATGACGCTGCGGTGCGCCTTTTCCACGATATGCGCGGCAAAAGCGCACCGGAAGCAGGTGTCGGGGCGATGAGGACGCTCTTGGTCGACAACCACGACTCCTACACCTACAACGTCTTCCACCTGCTGGCGGGGGTCTCCGGCGAGGAGCCGATCGTCATCGACAACGACGCGGTCTCCTGGCGGGCGCTGGAACGCTGGGACTTCGACGCGATCGTGCTCTCGCCCGGGCCGGGGACGCCGCGCCGCTGGCACGACTTCTGCGTCTGCGACGACATCCTGCGCTTCAGCGAGATCCCGGTGCTCGGCATCTGCCTCGGTCACCAGGGGCTCGGCAAGATGCTCGACGGAGAAGTGAAGAGCGCGCCGGAGGCGATGCACGGCCGGATCAGCCAGATCTACCACGAAGGCAGCGGCCTCTTCGCCGACATCCCGCAGGGCTTCCCGGTGGTCCGCTACCACTCGCTGGCGATCACCGGCATGGGCCCCGACGGCAACGTCTGCGCCTGGGCCGACGACGGCGTCGTGATGGGGATCGAACACCGGCGCCGGCCGCTGTGGGGCGTCCAGTTCCACCCCGAGTCGGTGGCGACGGCGCACGGCCCGACACTGATGCGCAACTTCTACGAGCTCGCCGAGCGCCGCAAGCCGCCGCGCTCGACCGCGCCACGGCGCCAGCCGCTGGCCCCGGCCCGCCGTGGCGCGGGCGCGGCGCGGCCGCGCTCCTCGGACACCGAGCTGCGCACCCGCACCCTGCCCGGCGAGCCCTCGACCGAGGCTCTCTTCGAACGGCTCTTCGGCGCCGCCGAGCACGCCTTCTGGCTCGACAGCGCCGACGCCCCGACGCGGCTGGCGCGCAGCTCCTACCTCGGCACCAGCGCCGGGCCGGAGCGCTGCGTGCTCAGCTACGACGTCGATGCGGGCGCCGTGCGCGTGCGCGACGCCGCCGGCGAGTCGGAGCAGCGCGGTTCGATCTTCGACCTGCTCGACCGTGAGCTCGCGGCGCGCGCGATCGAGCGGCCGGGCGGCCCGGCGCCCGACCTGCTCGGCGGCTTCGTTGGCTACCTCGGATATGAGCTGAAGGCTGACTGCGGCGCCTCCGACGAGCACAGCTCCGACGTGCCCGACGCGGTGCTGATGCTCGCCAACCGCCTCGTCGGAGTCGACCACGTACACGGTCGCACCCACCTGATGGCGCTCTGCCGCCCCGGCGGCGAGGCCGCGGCGGACGCCTGGCTGGCGCGGGCCGAGGCGGTGGTGAGCGAGCTGCTCGCCGCGCCGCCGCCGGCGCCCTCGGCTGCCGATCCGCCCTTCGGCGAGCCGAGCGCCGATCACGTGCGCTTCGATTGCGGTCGCGGCCGCGAGCAGTACCTGGCCGACATCGGTCGCAGCCAGGACGAACTGGCCGCCGGCGAGTCGTATGAGGTCTGCCTCACCGACCAGATCTTCGAGCGACGCCGAGCCCGCCCCCTTCGACCTCTACCGCAACCTGCGCCGCGCCAACCCGGCGCCCTTCGCCGCCTACCTGAAGCTCGGCGAGGTCGGCGTGGTCAGCTCCTCCCCCGAGCGCTTCCTCTCGGTCGACCGCGAGCGGCGGGTCGAGGCGCGGCCGATCAAGGGGACCACGCGGCGCTCCGCCGATCCGGTCGAGGACGCGGCGCTGAAGGCCGAGCTGACCAGCGACGAAAAGACCTATGCCGAGCACCTGATGATCGTCGACCTCTTGCGCAACGACCTCGGTGTCGTCTGCGAGGTGGGCAGCGTCGCCGTCCCGGAGCTGATGATCGTCGAGGACTACGCGACCGTCCACCAGCTGATCTCGACCGTCGAGGGCAGGCTGCCGGCGGAGCGCAGCGCGGTCGAGCTGACCCGCGCCTGCTTCCCGGGCGGCTCGATGACCGGCGCGCCGAAGCAGCGCACGATGGAGATCATCGACGACCTCGAGGACGAGGCGCGCGGCGTCTACTCGGGGGCGATCGGCTACTTCGGCCTCGACGGGACGATGGACCTCAGCATCGTGATCCGCACCGTCGTCCTGCGGCCGGGGAGGACGACGATCGGCGCCGGCGGGGCGATCGTCATGCAGTCCGACCCCGAGGACGAGTTCGACGAGATCCTGCTCAAGGCGCGGGCGCCGATGGCGGCGATCGCCCGCACGATCACCGGCAGCGACTCGCCCGAGGCTTGGAGCGTCGATCTGGAGCCGGCCCGGGCGCGTGCGGAGGCGACGGCGTGACCCCGGAGGGCGCTCCGCTGGAGCCCGACGCGGCGAGCGTCGCCACGCCCGGCGCCCGGGTGCGCCGGGCGACGCTCGACGATGTCCCCGCCGTCGCCGCCGGCGTCACCGAACTGCTGGTCGAGCTGGGCGGCGAGGGGCCCTCGCCGAACGAGCTCGGGGCGGCGATCGAGGAGCTGGTCGGCGACGGCGGGCTGGGCGCTCTGCTGGTGGCGGAGGCCGGGGAGCAGGGCCAGGGTCACGGAGTGATCGGCGTCCTCGCCGCCAGCTGGCAGCACGCGGTCCACGTGCCCGGCCGCTACGGGACGATCCAGGACCTCTGGGTCCATCCCGAGTGGCGCAGCCGGGCGATCGGCCGCGACCTGCTCGCCGCCTTCTTCGAGCTGGCCCGCGCCGAGGGCGCCCGCCGGGTCGAGGTCGGCCTGCCGCGCGAGGACTTCGCCAACCTCGCCCAGACCGAGGCCTTCTACGCGGCGAACGGCTTCGTCCACCTCGGACCGCGGATGCGGAGGGTTCTGTGATGGCGATGGGAGCGCGCGCTTCCGACATTCACCCCGCTCTGGTGGGGTCAATCTCGGAAGGGGGGCTGCGATGACGGAGCTGCTACTGGTCGAGCAGCGCGCCGGCAACGGCGCCGACGCCGCCCACTGGATCCTCGAAGCCGGCGAGATCAAGCCCGGCGCCGATGACGGCCGGCGCATGAAGGAGCTGCGCCGCGGCCTGCTGCGCAACGAGCGGGTGCGGGCCGAGGTCGCCGACGCCGACGCCGAAGAGGTCGAGCAGACGCTCAGCGTCCTGCACGAGCCCGGCTACCTGGAAGCGCTCGGCGCGGCGACGGTCGAGCCGCTGGTGATGCCGGAGCTGACGCCGCCCGGCCTGCCGCCCGACATTCCGGTCAGCGCCGGCCTGGTCGAGGCCGCCTGGGAGGGCGTGCGGACGGCGATCACCGCGGCGGAGCGGCTCGCCGCCGGCGCCCGCTTCGCCTACGCGCTCTGCCGACCCCCCGGCCACCATGCCGGCCCGGCCTGGTTTGCCGGCTACTGCTACCTGAATACCGCGGCAGCCGCGACGCAGACCCTGCGCCAGGCGGGGATCGGCCCGGTCGGCATCCTCGACCTCGACCTGCACTACCCGAACGGCACCGCGGCGATCGTCGAGTCGATGACCGACGTTCGGCTGTGCTCGCTGCACGCCGCGCCGGTCACCAACGTCGCCGGGGGCACGGTCGCGCCGCGCAGCGAGCGCGAAGTCGTGGTCGAGCTTGCCGGCAGCCCGGAAGCGGACGCCTACCTTGCGGCCCTCGCCGACTCGCTCGAGGCGCTTGCCGGAACCTCGGAGGCGCTGGTCGTCTCGCTCGGCTACGACACCGTAGCCGGTGACCCGCACGGCTCCTGGTCCTTCGGCCCGGAGATATTCACCGAGATCGGCGCCCAGCTGGCCGCCACGGACCTGCCGGTCTGCACAGTCCAGGAGGGCGGTTACGCATTGGCATCCCTAGCAGCCTGCAGCCACTCCTTCGCTACGGGCCTCCTAGGCGCCCCAGCCGCTTCCGGTGCGCCTTTTGCGGCCCATGACCACATAAGGCGCACCGGAAGGGAGGCTCTCCTATGAGCGACGCGAGCCTCACAGGGTTTCGGGAGCGGTTGGACCCGATCGATGCGGAGATCGCGCGGCTGCTTGGCGAGCGCTTTCAGATCTGCCGCGAAGTCGCCGAGTACAAGGGCGAGCACGGGATCCCGATGATGCAGCCCGAGCGGGTGGCCCAAGTCTGCTCCCGCTACCTGGCGCGCGGCGCCGAGGCGGGGCTGCCCGAGGACTTCACCGCCGAGCTCTTCGAGCTCTTGATCGGCGCCACCTGCAAGCTCGAGGACGAGCTGATGGCCGAGCCCGGCGCGGCGAGCGCGGCTGCCGACTCCGACGCCGGCCTGCCGCCGGGCCCTGAGGACCCGGAGATGGTCCAATCGATGCGCTGGGCCTACGAGCCGCTGCCGATGCTCGAGCAGTGTCGCGAGCGTTTCGGCGACACCTTCACCCTGCGCCTGCGCCACCTCGGCACCTGGGTCCTGCTCTCCGACCCCGAGGACGTCAAACGCGTCTTCTCGACCGGCACCGACGAGCTCGGCGTCGGCATGCCGAACCTGGCCCTGCGCCCCGTCCTCGGCGCCCACTCGGTGATGCTCAGCGAGGAGCCCGAGCACATGGTGCGCCGCAAGATGATGCTGCCCCGCTTTCACGGCGAGCGGATGCGCGAGGACGCCGGGGCGATGACCGAGCTGGCTCGCCAGGCAGTGCGCTCCTGGCCGGCCGGCGAGCCCTTCGCGCTATGGCCGCGGATGCAGGAGCTCACCCAGGAGGTGGTGATGCGCGCGGTCTTCGGCGACGACGAGGGGCGGCTCGACCCGCTGCGCGGCCTGCTCACCAACCTGACCGAGGCGATCAACGACCCCGATCGGCTCTTGAAGCTGGCCCTCTTCGGCTCGGACTGGCTCGAAGCGGAACCCGGCTGGCGAACGGCGATGGACCCGGTCGAGGACGCCGTGCTCGCCGAGGCGCGCCGCCGCCGGGACGAAGGCGAGGACGGCCGCCGCGATGCGGTCTCGATCCTCGTCGACGCCCGCGACGAGCAGGGCGCGCCGCTCAGCGAGAAAGAGCTGCGCGACGAACTGCTCACCCTGCTCACCGACGGCCCGACCTCGAGCTCGCTCGCCTGGGTCTTCGAGCGACTCCTGCGCCACCCGGACAAGCTGGAGCGCCTGCAGGGAGAAGTCCGCGAGGGCGGGGGAGACGAGTACCTCGACGCGGTGGTCAAGGAGACCCTGCGCCTGCGCCCGCCGGTCTCGGTCGTCGTCCGGCGCCTCTTGAAGCCGGCGACGCTGGGCGGCTACGAGCTGTCGGCCGGGACGCTGATCGCGCCCTGCGTCTACCTCGTCCACCATCGCGAGGACGTCTATGAGAGCCCAAGCGAGTTCATCCCCGAGCGCTTCCTCACCCAGCGCGCCGCGGTGCCGACCTGGATCCCCTTCGGCGGCGGCGCCCGCCGCTGCCTCGCCGCCAGCTACGCCGAACAGGAGATGAAGCGGGTGCTGCGCACCGTGCTCGAGGAGGTCGACCTCGAGCCGGTCGAGTCCGGCGGCGAGCGGATCGCCCGCGCCGCGATCTCCTTCAGCCCCGCCGACCACGGCCTGGTCGTCGCCCGCCCCCGAACCCCCGCCCTGGCATGAGCGAGCGCCACGACCTGATCGTCGTCGGCGCCGGCGCCAAGGCGGCGGGGATCGCGACAAAGGTCCACGTCCTCAACGCTCTCGGCCTCGCCCGGATCTCGGCGCTGGTGATCGAGAGCACCGAGGCCGCCGCTTCCTGGAAGGGGCGCAACGGGATGACCTCGGGCGAGGAGCCGCTGGCGGTAACCCCGATCAAGGACATCGGCTTCCCCTACCAGAGCCACATCGAGTTCGGCGAGGCCGGCGAGGCGGTCGACGCGGCCCTCGGCCAGTTCACCTGGCAGCAGTTCATGATCGCCACCCGCCGCTACGCGCGCTGGGTCGACGCCGGCTCGCCGCAGGTCCGCCACCGCGACTACGGCGAGTACCTCACCTGGGTCCTCGGCAAGGCGACCGAGGGGGTCGAGCATCTGCGCGCCCGGGTCACGCAGGTGCGGCTCGAGGAGGACGCGGAGGGGTGGCTGGTCGAGGCCGAGCGGCCCCAGGGCGCCTCGCGTCACCGCGGGCGGGCGCTGGTCCTCACCGGGCCGGGAATCCACCGCGCCTTTCCGCACGAGCCGGCGGTCGAGGGGCGGGTCTTCCACTGCGACAGCCGCCGCGAGGAGTTCGCCCGCATTCCCGAGGGCTGTGAGCAGGACGTGGCGATCGTCGGCGGCGGCGAGAGCGCCCTCAGCGCGACGATGTTCCTGCGCGAGATGCGGCCGGACTGCCGCTTCACGATCTACACGCCGATGCTGCCGATGAGCCGCGGCGAGAGCTTCCTCGAGAACCGCGTCTTCTCCAATCCCGACACGGTCGAATGGGAGTCGCTCGACCTGCAGACGCGCCGCGACTTCGTCAAGCATTCCGACCGCGGCGTCTTCGACCCGCCGAGCCTCGACAAGATCGCCTACGACGATCGCTGTCGCTTCCTCACCGGCCGGGTCACCGACGTCGGCGCGACCCGCGACGGGGCGGGTGTGCGGCTCGAGTACGAATCGCCGGAGGGGCCGGCCGGAAGCGAGCACGACTTCGTCGCCAACTGCACCGGATTCGACCTGCTGGCCCAGCTGCGCACCCTCTTCCCGGCCGCCGTGCGCGAGGAGATCGAGCGCCAGGTGGGCCAGGTTTGGGACCGGCCGGCGGGAACCGAGGTGCCGATCGGCCGCCATCTGGAGCTGCGCGGCATGAGCCCCCGCCTGCACATCCCGGGCCTCGCCGGGCTCAGTCAGGGCCCCGGCTTCGCCAACCTCGGGGCGCTCGGCCTGCTCTCCAACCGGGTCCTTCAGCCAATTGTCCGAGATTATTTGACAGGTACAAAACAATCGCATAGGGTCGCGCAATGACCAGTCTGAGCAGGGGGAACTGGCCGATGCGCGCTGCCGGGCCTTTCGTAGCGGCGGCCCTCGTCGCGGCGCTGGCGATTGGCGGCTGTGGCGGCTCGTCCTCGTCCTCGGGCGGCGAAGCCAGCTTCACCGGCTCCGGCTTCCCCGGAGTCGACGCAGCGAACACCCGCAGCGCCCCGAGCGAAATCAACAGCTCCAACGTCACCAGCCTCAGTGAAGCCTGGAGCGCGCCGATCACCGGCGAAAGCAACTTCGGCAGCTACGCCTCCACTCCTGTGATCGACAAGGGCGTGATCTACTCGCAGGATCTCGCCTCCAACGTGCAGGCGCTCGACCTCGAATCGGGCAAGGTGCTCTGGAACGCCAGCTTCGAACAGCCCGACGAGGGGCCGAATGGGGTCGTCGTCTCCGAAGGCAAGGTCTTCGGCGCGACGCCGACCGAAGCCTTCGCCCTCGACCAGGAAAGTGGCGAAGAGCTCTGGTCGGTGAAACTCACCCGCAACGAACACGAGGGCATCGACATGGCCCCCGGCTACGACGCCGGGATGGTCTACGTCTCGACCGTGCCGCTCAACGCCAACGAGCTCTACGAAGGCGGCGGCGTCGGCATCCTCTGGGGGCTCGACGCGAAGACGGGTAAGAAAAAGTGGCATTTCGACACGGTGCCCGAGGACCTCTGGGGCAAGCCGACGGTCAACGCCGGCGGCGGCGTCTGGTACCCGCCGGCCTTCGACGGCAAGGGCTCGATGTACATCGGGGTCGGCAACCCGGCGCCCTTTCCGGGAACCGGCAAATACCCCTGGGGCTCGAGCCGTCCCGGGCCCAACCTCTACACCGACTCGCTGGTCAAGCTCAACGCCAAGACCGGCAAGCTCGAGTGGTACAACCAGGTCACTCCGCACGATCTCCACGACTGGGATTTCCAGGGCCCGCCGATTCTCACCCAGTCGGGCGGTCGCGAAATCGTCGTCGCCGCGGGCAAGTCGGGCATCGTGCTCGCCGCCGACCCGAAGACCGGCAAGACAATCTGGAAGCGCGCCGTCGGCGAACACAACGGCCACGATGAAGACGGCCTGCTGGCGATGCGCGGCGAAGAGTCGAAGATCAAGACCGGGACCCTTTACCCCGGCTCGTTGGGCGGCGTGATTGCGCCGGCGTCGACCGACGGCAAGTCGGTCTTCGTGCCAATCGTCAACAACGCGATCGAACTGGTCTCGGGCAGCGAAACGGTGGAAAACGGTACTCCGAGCGGCGAAGTCGCGGCACTCGACCTGGCCACGGGCAAGGTCAAGTGGAAGGAAAAGCTCTCCACCCCGGCGTTCGGCGCGACCACCGTGGTCAACGACCTCGTCTTCGCCACGTCCTCCGAAGGCGTGGTCAGCGCCTTCGACGCGAAGTCGGGCCAGGTGGTCTGGCGTCAGAGCCTGCCAGCCGGGACCAACTCAGGCGTGATGGCCGAGGGCGACATGCTGATCGCGCCGGCCGGGCTCGCCGCCGCGGCCGGCCAGGAAGCGCAGATCGTCGCCTTCAAGCTCGGCGGGTGACGGTGCCGGCCGGGCTGTTCAGGCCTTGACCTCGCGCAGACGGTGGGTGTCGACGTCGTAGACGAAGCCGCGCACCGCGTCGCGGTGGGGGAGGAACTCGGAGCGGCGCACGCGCAGGAGCGACTGGCGCACGTCGGCGTCGAGGTCGGTGAAGGACTCGATCGCGAAGGCCGGGGCGACGCCGGTGTCGGCCTGCAACTCGGCGCGGAAGCCGTCGTCGGTGAGCTTCAGCATGCCGCAGTCGGTGTGATGGATCAGCATCACCTCGCGGGTGCCGAGCAGCCGCTGGGAGATCGCCAGCGAGCGGATCACGTCGTCGGTGATCACCCCGCCGGCGTTGCGCAAGACGTGCGCCTCGCCGTCACCCAGCCCCAGCGCTGCGAAGACGTCGAGCCGCGAGTCCATGCAGGTGACGATCGCCAGGCGCAGGCTCGGCCGCACGTCCAGGTGGCGCGGCGCCAGCGAGGCGGCGACCGCGTCGTTCTTGCCCAGCAGCTCGTCGATGACATCCATGGCCGGGCAGCCTAGCTGTAAGAGCTTTCTTACCTGACTTTTGGCGGCGCTTAGGAATCCGCCCGGAGCATCTCGGGCATGGACGAGACCACGCGACTCGAGGCGAAGGGCCTGGCCCGGGCCAAGGTCAGGGCGAGGCGGCGGCGGGTGGCGACGATCCGGCGGCGCACGCTGCGCGGCTCGCTGGCGCTTTTCGCCGCGGTCTGGGCGATCGTCTTCGCCCAGCTGGTGAGCGGCAACGACCCGGCGCTGAGCAGCGCGCCGAAGCGGGCCGGCCGGCACTCGGTGGCGGCGACCGAACCGCAGGCGGCGCCCGAACCGGAAACCTCCGACGAGGACGAACCGGCGCTCGAACCCGAACCGGAAGAAGAATTCGCGCCTGAGGCGGAAGCGATCGAAGAAGAATTCGCCGAAGTCGAACCGGAACCGGCGCCCGAACCCGAACCGGTCGTCACCGCGTCCTCGTGATCGTCGCCGGCGCGGTCTCCGCCGGGCCGCACGTCTTCTGGATCACCAGTCGCGCCGCCGGCACCGCGGCGCTCGTCCTCTCGAGCCTCGCGGTCGGCGCCGGCCTCCTGATCGGCTCGCGCGGCGGCGCGTTGAAGGGCCTCGGCAGCGACACCAAGGCGCTGCACGAGGCGCTCTCGCTGGCGACTCTGGTGGCGATCGCCGTGCACGGCGTGGCGCTGCTCGGCGACCACTACATGCACCCCTCGCCGCTCGACATCTCGGTCCCCTTCACCGGCGCCTACCGCCCCTTCTGGACCGGGATCGGGATCGTCGCCGGCTGGGGCCTCGCCGCCCTCGGCCTCTCCTACTACGCCCGCCGCACCATCGGCCAATCCCGCTGGCGCTCCCTGCACCGCTTCACCGCCCTCTTCTGGCTGCTCGGCATAGCCCACACCCTCACCGCAGGCACCGACGCCACCCAACCCTGGTTCCTCCTCCTAATAGCAATCCCCACCCTCCCGGCCACCATCCTGCTACTGAGCAAGCTCACCAAAAACGCGGGTGAGCCCCAGTCTCAATCAGCTCCTGCGCGCACCGCGAGTCCGTCCCGGTAGGGGTGGAGCGTCTTGTACTTTTTCGTCGTGAGCTGGAGGCGCCAGCCCACCGACGATGCACCGAAAAAGTTAAGCGGAACCCCTACCGGGACGGACTCGCCCCCGGCCGGGGGTTAAGCGGAACCCCTATCGAGACGGCTTCCTCACCGCCACAAGGTCATGGGTAGACCGCCTCGCCCGAGTCCTCGTCGACGATCGAGATCGCGACCGCCGGGCAGGCCTCGGCCGCCTCGAGCAGCAACTCATAGGGGCCGGTGCCGATCACCACGGCCGTGTCGTCAAGGCGGAAGACTTCCGGGGCGACCTCCACGCAGTCGCCGTGGGCGCTGCACTCGTCGGGGTCGACCACTGCTCGGTAGCTCATGCTGCCTCCTTCGCTTCGTCGTGAGTCGGGGCGCCGGCCCGGTCGATCTGCCTGCGCAGCATCGGGATCGAGCGCGGGCGGCCGACAGCAAGGCCGGCGACCGGGGCACCGTCGCTGGTGAAGATCGCTTCGAAGTCGCGGCCCTGCGGGTCGCCCTCGATCCGCACCGCGTCGGCGCGGTGGGCGTGGCCGACGTACTGGACCCGAATCCCGTACTGGTCGCTCCAGAAGCTGGGCAGCGGCGGCGTCCCCGGCTGCGCGCCGAGCATCGCCTTGGCCGCCGCGGCGCCCTGCCAGGCGGCCGCGTCCCAGTGCTCGGTGCGGGCGTGCTCTCCGGTACGCGGGTCGAAGCGGACCGAGGCGTCGCCCGCGGCGAAGACCCCGGGCAGCGCGGTGCGCCCGGCGGCGTCGGTGCGGACACCGTTCTCATCGAGCCCGCTGCCGGCCAGCCACCCGGTCGCCGGCGCCGTGCCGACCCCGACCACGACCGCGTCGCAGGCGATCCGCTCGCCGCCCTCGAGGACCAGCTCGCGCGCGCGCCCGGCGCGACCGGCGGCGCTCTCCAGTCTCGCTCCGGTCAGCACCCGCACGCCCTTGCCGGTGTGCAGCTCGGCGAACCAGCCGCCCAGCTCCGCCCCGAGAATCGGCGCCAGCGGCGTCTCCAGCGCCTCGATCAGGGACACCTCGGCGCCCAGGCGGCGCGCCGTGGCGGCGACCTCCTGGCCGATGAAGCCGGCGCCGACGATCGCCAGCCGCGCCCCCGGCGCCAGCTCGGCGCGCAACCGCCGCGCGTCGGCCAGCGTGCGCAGCGCGTGCACGTTCTCGAAGCCCTCGAGGAAGGGCAGCCGCCGGGCAGCGCTGCCGGTGGCGATCAGCAGCTGCTCGTAGCCGAGCTCCGCCCCCGACCCGAGCCGCACCCGCCGCGCCACCGAGTCGAGCGCCTCAGCCGCGTCGCCGAGCAGCAGCTCGACGCCCGCTTCCTCGTACCACCAGGCCGGCCGGTAGGCGACCGCCTCCTCCTCCAACTCGCCGGCGAGCAGCTCCTTGGAGAGCGGCGGGCGGTCATAGGGCGGGTCGGGCTCGGCGCAGACCATCCGCACCGATCCGTCGAAGCCGCGACGCCGCAACGTCTCGGCGCACCGCTGCGCCGCCAGCCCACCGCCGACGATCAGCACTCCTCTGTCTTTCATCATGCCTCCTCCAGGGCCGGGATCGCCCGGACCGGTTGACGTTTGGGGGTGGCCGCCGGCCGCTTCTTCGCCCTGCCGTGCGACAGGGTTCGGTAGACGAAGAGGCCGGCGATCGGCGGAGTCGTGAGCACGACCCACCAGCGGAACCAGGGGGCCGAGGCGTCACTGCCGGCGCCGATCGCGTGGGCGATCCCGAGCAGCCAGACCGCGACGGTGGCTCGGTGGGCCTTGCGCCAGAGCTTCGCCCCGATCCGCTTGCGGAAGTAGAAGCTCAGCCCGAGCAGCGCCGCCAGGTAGCCCCCGAGTATGCCCAGCCCCGTCCAGAGCGGCCGGAAGCTCATCAGGAAGGGGATCGCGATGCCCTTCGGGCCGGGGTTGAGCCAGGGGTCGCCGAGCAGGGTGATGCCGTGCACGGCGATCGCGACGATCCCGGCCACTGCCGTGTGCTCGTGGATCGCCAGCAGCTTGCGCGAGAGGCCGGGCCGGCGCATCACCTTGCCGGCCATCGTCAGGCCGATCGCGACCGAGACCGTCACCAGGACGAGGGCGAGCAGCCCCGAGGCGCGGCTGGCGATCCACCAGCCGTGTGTCTGCAGCGTTTCGGTCGCGGCGGGGTTCATGCGCTCGGCGCCGGGTTGGCGATGCGGATGCGGGGTCTGGCGGCGAGCGGTCCGACCGTCTCGACCTCGCCGCCGTCGTGGACGAGCAGGCCGCCGCGGGCGGCGAGCACCTCGCGGCCGCGCTCGGGACCGGAGAGCAGCGCCGCCTTGGCGTAGGTCTCTGCCTCGACCGCGGTGTCGCCGAGCGCGGTGGCGCCGACCAGGCCAGTCCAGGCCGGCTCGCCGCTTGCCGGGTCGAGCAGGTGGTGGGCGAAGCGGCCGCTCGCCTCGCGCCAGATCCGCACGTTGAGGCCGGAGGTGGCGACGGCGCCCGAGCCGAGCTTCAGCACGAAGGCGCGCTCTCCCGTCAGAGGGTGCTCGACGAAGACCTCATACGGGGTGACGAGGGCGCCGGGACCGCCGATCCGGATGTCGCCGCCGCAATCGACGATGAAGCGCGAGTAACCGCGCAGGCGGGCGGCGAGCAGGTCGGCTGCGAGGCCCTTGCCGGCGCCACCGGTGTCGAAGCGCACGCCCGGCGGGCGGCGGATCGTCCCCGCCTCGTCGTCGACCTCGAAGCCGCGCCAGCGCGCCGCCGGGTTGGGACGGGCCGGGCGCCGCGCGGGCGCCTCGCGCAGGGCGGCCTCGAGCGGCTCGCCGCGCATCCCGGCCCGCGAGGCGACGTAGCCGGCGGACTCGATCTCGTCGGTCAGGGTGGGGTCGACCAGGCCGCCGCTGTGCTCGGCCGCCTCGAGGCCGGCGCCGACCGCGGCGCGCAGCAGCTCGGAGGCCGGCACGCGCTCGCGCGGGTCGGCGTTGAAGGCGCAGAGCTCGCTCTCGGGCTTGAAGCGGGAGAGGGTTGCGTCGAACTCCTCGATCAGCCGCCGCGCTTCCCGGGCGGCCTCGGCGGCGGGCGCCATGTCCGGCCCCGGCGCGCCGATCAGCAGCCGCACGTGCGAGCCCATCGCGTCGAATGTGACGTCGTGCTCGCTCATCTCAGGAGGCTCCGGTGGTGACCGGGGCGTAGGCCGGCGAGGCTTCCGCGCCGAGGGATCCGCCGCTGGCCGAGACGCTGTTCTGGCCAGGCGTCGGCACGTAGGTCGTGATCACCTTGCGCTTCAGCACCTTGCGCACCAGGACGGGACGCGGGGTGGCCGGCTGGCTCGAGGCAAGCTGGTAGGTGAGCAGCGCGAAGAGAACCGCGAAGAGGGCGATCGAGCCCCAGACGACCAGGGCGGGGCCCGGTCGCCGGGTCGCGCGGGCCGCCGGCTCAGTCATCGCCGCCGCCCTCGCTCTCGCCGCCGCCATCCTCGCCGCCTCCTCCACCCGCCGCGCCGCCGCCGCTGCTGGCGGTGGTCACCGGGGTGCCGGTGCCGCCGCCCGATTCTGCGCCGGCGCCGCTCGTCTGCGTGGTCACGGGGGCCGAGCCACCGCCGCCCGAGCCGGCGCCGTGTGAGCCGCTGCTGTGGGTGGTGACCGGAGCGGTCGCGCCCGAGGAGCCCGACGGGGACGAGGAGGCGCCGCTGCTCGCGGTCGTCACCGGCGCGGAGCCGGAGCTCCCGTAGGAGGACGAGCCGCTGGACGACGCGCCCGTGGTGACGCCGGGGGACGGGCCGGAGTAGCCGGCGCTGCCGCCGTAGGCGCCGCCGCCGGCCGCGACCGGGTGTTTCGGCTTGACGTGCTTGGTGACCCGGATCGTGCGGTGGATCACCTTGGTCCGGATCAGCGGCTTGTCGGCGAGCGTGTTCGCCTTCTGGCCGCCGGCGCTCAGCGCCAGTCCGGTCAGCCCACCGAGGCCGACGATCGTCAGCCCCGCCGCAAGTCGTGTCTTCAGCTTCCGGTTCACGTTCTCTTCCTCCTGGCCGATTGCACTGAGGCGCAGTCTGCGGGCGGCGCGTTGAAGACCCTCCAAGGCGTGGGTAAAGAACGGGCAAAACCTGCGATTTACCCGCAAACCGTGCGCGGCGACGGCGTTACAGTGGGTTCATGGCGGACCCTGCGGCGCCCGGCGGCCGGATCCTCGTGGTCGAGGACGAAGCCTCGATCTCCGAGCCCTTCGCCGAGGCGCTGCGCCGCGCCGGCTTCGAGCCGCTGGTGACCCGCACCGCGGCCGGCGCCCTGGAGTTGGCTGAGGAGGCCGAGCCCGACCTGGTGATGCTCGACCTCAGCCTCCCCGACGGCGACGGCCGCGATGTCTGCCGCGAGCTGCGCCGCCGCTCCGACGTGCCGATCGTGATGCTGACCGCGCGCGGCACCGAGATGGACCGCATCGTCGGACTCGAGCTGGGCGCCGACGACTACGTGGTCAAGCCGTTCAGCGCCCGCGAGACGATCTCGCGGATTCGCGCGGTCCTGCGCCGCAGCGCTCCGCGCGACGGCGGCACCGCGGAGCTGAAGCCGATGGCGGTCGGCGATCTGCGGATCGATCCGGCGGCGCGCACCGCGACTCTGGCCGGGGCCGAGCTCGAGCTCTCGCGCAAGGAGTTCGACCTGCTCGCCGAGCTGATGCGCCACGCCGGCCGGGTGGTCAGGCGCGAGGACCTGATGGCCAAGGTCTGGGACGTCAACTGGTTCGGCTCGACCAAGACACTCGACGTGCACGTCGGCTGGTTGCGGCGCAAGCTCGGCGACGACCCCAACGACCCGACATATATAGAGACGGTCCGCGGAGTCGGCTTCCGCTTCGCCGCGCCGCAGGACGAGGAGCCCCGGGCCTGAGCCTGCGCGCGACCCTCCTGCTCTCGCTGGCCTACGTGCTGGCCCTGGCCCTGATCGCCCTCGGCGTGCCGCTCGCGGTCAGCCTGCGCGACCGCGTCGACGCCGAGGTCAAGGGCCAGGCGCGCAGCCAGGCCGACGTGGTCGCCGCCTCCGCCGCGGAGCTGCTCGATCTCGCACAGCGCCCGGCGCTGCGCAACCTGGTCAACGTCTCGGCCGACAGCGTGCGCGGCCGGGTGATCGTCGTCAACGCGGCCGGGCGCCTGATCGCCGACTCGGCTGGCGCCCCGGCCGGCCGCGACTACGCCGACCGGCCCGAGGTGCGGGCGGCGCTGCGCGGCCACGGCGAGCAGATCACCCGCCACAGCGAAACGCTCGGCGCCTCGATTCTCGCCACCTCGGCGCCGGTGCTCAGCGAAGGCCGGCCGGACGGCGCGGTGCGGGTGACCCAGAGCGTCTCCGCGGTGAGCGGTGCGGTGAAGACCGCGATCCTCGACCTGGCGGCCCTGGCCGGCGTCGTCCTGCTGCTCGGGCTCGTCGCCGGGGCCGTGGTCGCGCAGCGGATCGCGCGGCCGATCCGCCGGTTGGACGTGGCGGCGCGCCGGGTCGCGACCGGAGATCTCGACGCGACCGTGGCCGTGGAAGGAAGCAGCGAGCAGCGTTCGCTGGCGCGCGCCTTCAACGAGATGACCGAGCGGGTCAAGCGCCTGCTGCGCGGCCAGCGCGACTTCGTCGCCGACGCCTCGCACCAGCTGCGCACGCCGCTGACCGGGCTGCGCCTGCGCCTCGAGGGGATGGCCGAGCCGGGGCGGGAAGCCGGCCCGGCCGAGCTCGAGGCGGCGATGGCCGAGATCGACCGCCTCTCGCAGATCGTCGAGGAGCTGCTCGTGCTGAGCCGCGCCGGCGAGCACGAACTGCCGGGCGAGCGGGTCGACCTCGCCGCCGCCGCCGCCCGTGCCGCGGAGCGCTGGCGGGCGCTGGCCGGTGAGCGCTCGGTCGAGCTGAGTGCCGTGCGCGCTGGGGCGGGGGAGGCCTGGTGCGCGTCGCCCGACCTCGACCGCGCGCTTGACGCGCTTGTCGAGAACGCGGTGCGCTACTCACCCCCAGGGGCGACCGTCGAGATCGCCGCCGGCGCAAGTGGGATCGAGGTCCGCGACCGCGGACCCGGTCTCGATCCGGCCGAGCAGGACGCCGTCTTCGAGCGCTTCCGCCGCGGCAGCGCCGGCCGCCACGGCCCCGGCGGCACCGGCCTCGGCCTGCCGATAGCCCGCGAGCTGGCCCGCCAGTGGGGCGGCGAGGTGACCCTTGCCCCCCGCGAGGGCGGCGGCGCCACAGCCACCATCACCCTGCCCCAACCGGACTTTGCCGTCCCTTTGCCGGAGGGCTCCTAAGGTGACCGCGATGCGCTGGATCGGCCTCGCCCTGCTCGGCATCCTGATCGCCGCCGCGGTGGCGTTCGCCGCCAGCCGCCTGGCCAGCCAGCAGATCGGCCTCGCCTCCGAACCGGTGACAGCCGGCGACGCCCTGGCCCCCAGGGCCGTCGAGCACGCCAATCCCACTCGGCATCGCGCCAAGCACCACCCGCATCGCACCCAGAGCTCGCCCACGACGCCGACACCATCCGAATCAGCCGAGCCCCCGACCTACACGACCCCGCCCGCCCCCGCCAAACCGCAGCACTCCGACGGCGGCGACGGCGAGCACAGCGGCGGCGCGGACGACTGACCCGCTCGGGGCCAGTTCCGGTGCGCCTTATGTGGTCATGGACCGCAAAAGGCGCACCGGAAGCGACTCGGCGCTCAGCCGCCGAGCGTGGTGCCGGCCCAGGAGCCGATCAGGGAGAGGGTCGCCAGGGCCAGGGCGAGGCCGGCGAGCAGCGAGGCGCCGAGCAGGGCTATGCGCAGGCCGGAGCCGGCCAGGGCCGCCTCGCGGCCGCCGTGGCGGCGCCAGTCGGGGAGGGCTAGGCTGGGCAGCTCGAGGAGGTGGCCGAGGACGTGGATCGTCATCAGGCCGAACCAGAGGATGAAGAACGCCTTGTGGAGGAACTTGAGCGAGTTGGCGGCGGCGGCGTCGGGGCCGACCGCTGCCAGCGCCACGCCGGTGGCGAAGAGGGCGACGGTCGCCAGGACGACACCGGGGGCGAGCACCCGCAGGGCAAGGGACGGGGGGCCCTTGCTCCGGTAGGGCGGGCTGCCGGTGTAGTAGCGGGCGAAGCGGTACCCGGTGCTGCCCAGCTTCAGCGCGACCGGCGGGATCAGCAGCATGCCGATGAAGACGTGCGGGCCGACCAGCTGTCCGATGAAGGGGATCGTCGCCCCCTCGGCGGCGAGCAGGACAAGCAGCGCCACTGCCGCGCCGCCGGTCAGGCGGGCGTTGCCGGCGACCCCGTCGCGAACCGTGGCGGTGCCCTCGCTGTACATCGGCGGCGATGCTGGTGGCGCGGGCTTATCGCGTCCTAACGACGGCGTGAGAGGTCTCTCACTCCCGTCTGAGCAGGGATTTAGGCGGGCGCGGGAGATTGACCCCGATGCGCAGGAGCTCGATATCGCCGGCGATGGCGCTGCTCCCCCTGCGCCTCTTCCTCGGCGCCACCTTCGTCTACGCCGGCATCCAGAAGCTCAGCGACCCAGGCTTCCTGCATGCCGGCGCATCGACCTACATCGGCACCCAGCTGCATGGCTTCGCCGCCGGCACCCCAGGCGGGTTCGTCCTGCGCACCTTCGCCCTGCCGCACCCCGAGCTGGCCGGGATCGGCGTCGCCGTGACCGAGATCCTGATCGGGCTTCTCGCCACCGCCGGGCTCTTCACCCGTGTCGCCGCCGCCGGCGGCATGGCCCTCAACTTCCTCCTCTTCCTCACCGCGAGCTGGCACACGACGCCCTACTTCCTCGGGCCCGACCTCGTCTTCGCCTTTGCCTGGCTGCCCCTCGCGCTGGCCGGCGCCGAGGGCCAGCCCGCCCTCGACAACCTCACCGAGCGCGGCTCGCGCGAGCTGGCGCGGCGCACCCGCCTGCGCCCGGCCGAGGCGGGCGAACCGCTGCCGGACCCGGTCACCACGCGCCGCGTCCTGCTCGCCGAGTTCGCCGGCATGGCGGTCGCGATAGCCGGCATCTCGACCCTCGCCAGGGGCACCTACACGGCGGCGCGCACGCTCTCGGGTGGGTCGGGCGCGGCGACGGGAGGTGGGGGCGGTTCCTCCAGCGGTGGCGGCGGCAACGGCGGCTCAGGTGGAAACGGCAGCTCCGCGTCCGGCGGCGGCTCCGCGGTCCCCAGCGGCGCCGTGCGCCTCGGTCCGGGCAAGCGCCTGCCCGCCGGACAGGCGGCCACCTACACCGACCCCGGCGACGGCGCGCCCGACATCCTGATCCGCGACGAAGCGGGCGACCTCATGGCCTTCAGCGCCGTCTGCACCCACGCCGGCTGTACGGTCGGCTACCAGGGCGGCGTGATCGTCTGCCCTTGCCACGGCGGCGAGTACAGCGCCGAAACCGGCGAAGTGATCGCCGGCCCGCCGCCGGCCGGCCTGGCCCCGAAGCAGGTCGTCGAATCCGGCGGCCAGATCTACGCCGTGCCGAGTTGAGCCGGGGGCGGCTCGAACCCGTCTAGCTCGAAGGCGACGCGGGCGCCGCCCAGGGGGGAGCCCTCGATCCAGATGCGGCCGCCGTGCTGCTCGACGATCGAGCGGGCGATCGGCAGGCCGAGGCCGCTGCCGCCGCTGCCGCGGTCGCGGGCGGCGGCGCTGCGCTGGAAGCGGTCGAAGACCCGCTCGCGCTCGGCCGGGGGGATGCCCGGGCCGTCGTCGTCGACCCGCACCGTGAGCCGCTCGCCGTGGGCGCTCGCCGAGAGCTCGACCCGGCCGCCGGGGCCGGCGTGGCGGCGCGCGTTGGCGACCAGGTTGCGGATCACCTGGGTGAGACGCTCGGGATCGGCGCGCAGCGCGCCCTCCGGCAGCTCGCCGAGGGCCACCGCGCCGAGCGCCGGGTCCTCGCCGAAGCGGCGCAGGAACTCGGGCAGCCGCACCTCCATCGTGCGCAGCGGCTCGCCCTCGTCGAGCCGCGCCAGCGCCAGCATGTCGTCGACCAAGCGTTCGATCCGCGTCACCTCGACCATCACCACGCCCTCGACCCGGCGCACCTCGGCGGCGTCCGGACTCTCATCGCGGGCCAGCACTTCGAGCTGGCCGCGGATCGCGGTCAGTGGGGTGCGCAGCTCGTGCGAGGCGTCGGCGACGAACTGGCGCTGGCGCGAGGAGGCCTCCTCGAGCAGGCGGCCGGCGACGAAGGCGACGACGAGGCCGATCGCCCCGCCGATCAGCACCGCGCCGATCGCCTCGCTCACCTCGCGCCGCACGGCGAGCCCGACGAAGGCGATCGCGACGAGGACGATCGTCGCCACCGTCAACCCCAGCCGGCTGCGCAGGCCGAGTCGCGACCACGCGTTCCTCACGCCGGCCGCTCCACCAGCCGGTAGCCGACCGAGCGCACCGTCTCGATCGGCGCCGGCGAGCCGGGCAGGGCGAGGCGCCGTCGCAGGTAGCCGACGTAGACCTGGACGATGTTGGTGCCCGGGTCGTGCTCGTAGCCCCAGACGGCGGCGAGCAGCTCGCGTCGCGTGCAGACCTGGCCGGCGCGTCGCATCAGGTGGGCGAGCAGGGCCGCCTCGCGCTCCGGTAGCCGCACGGCGAGCGTGTCCCGCCGCGCCTCGCGGGTCAGCAGGTCGAGGCGGATCCCGGCCGCCTCCAGCTCGGTCGCCCGCTCACCCGGCGGCTGGCGCAGGTGGGCACGCACTCGCGCCGCCAGCTCCTCGAAGGCAAAGGGCTTGGTCATATAGTCGGTGGCGCCGCGGTCGAGCCCCTCCACCCGGTCGGCGACAGCGTCGCGGGCGGTGAGCACGATCACCGGCAGGGTCGGCTTGGCGCGGCGGATCGCGGCGAGCACCGCCATCCCGTCGCGCCCGGGCAGCATCCGGTCGAGGATCACCAGGTCGACTCCGTCGTCGAGCGCCAGGCGTTCGCCCTGGAGCCCGTCGGCGGCGCTGCGCACCGCGTGCCCCTCCGCCTCGAGGCCGCGAACGACGAAGTCGGCGATCGCCTCCTCGTCCTCGACGACCAGGATCTCCATGCCCCGGATGCTACGAGTTGACACTCCCGAACTTTGCGTACTACGGTGTGTGCAGGGAGGAGAGGGGATGCGGTCTTGGAGGACGACTCGCTGCAGAAGATCCGGTCCGAGCTGGTCGCGCGCCTGCGGAACCGCGCGGGAGAGCTGGAAGACGCGATCTTCAAGGCGGTGAACGCCCTCGCCGATCCCTCCGAAAGGGAAGACGCCGAGTACCGGGCCGGGGTCCGCGCGGCGGTGGCGGAGGGCGTCGACTTCGCATTCACGAGCATCGAGCGCGGCCTCGATTGGGAGGCCGAGATCCCGGAGGCGACCGCGGCCCAGGCGCGCCGTGCCGCGCGCACCAGGATCAAGCTCGACACCGTGCTGCGCCGCTACGCCGCGGGCGACCGGCTGGTCAGCGAGTTCATCATGGACGAGGCGGCGCACTTCCCGGAGGGCGCCCTGAGCCCGGTGCTGCGCACCCAGGGACCGCAGGTGGACCGGGTGATGGCCGCCGTCGCGGCCGCGTACATGAGCGAGCTCGAGGAGATGCGCCGCTCGCCCGCCCAGCGGCTCGCGGAAAGGGTGGAGCGGCTGCTGGCCGCCGACTCGCCGCTCGATGCCGACGCCCTCGAGTACGAGCTGGACGTCTGGCACCTGGGGCTGATCGTCTCCGGCACTTGCGCCGACGTCGCCGCCCGCACGCTCGCCGCTGGGCTCAGCCGCAAGGCCCTCGTCGTCAGCCGCGGCGAGGAGAGCGTCTGGGCCTGGCTTGGAGGCCGGGAGGCGCTACCCGTCGCCGAGGTCGAGCGCTATCTCTCGGCCGGCGTGCTCGGCGAGGTCAGCCTGGCCGTCGGCGAGCCCCGCCATGGGCTGGAGGGCTGGCGGCTCACCCACCGCGAGGCTCAGGCGGCGCGTGAGGTGATGCTGCGCCGGCCGCAGCGGTTCAGCCGGGCCAGCGACGTCGCCCTGCTGGCCGCGGTGCTGCGCGACGAGCTGCTCGCCACCTCACTGCGCGAGACCTATCTGGCGCCGCTCGACGCCCATGGCGATTCGGGCGCCGTCCTGCGCGAGACGCTGGGCGCCTACTTTGCAGCCGGCTTCAATGCTGCCACCGCGGCGGCCGCGCTCGGCGTCGACCGGCACACGGTGCAGCGGCGCCTGCGCAAGGTGGAGGAGGCACTTGGCCGCCTCCTCCATACCTGTCACGCGGAGATCGAGGTGGCGCTCAGCCTCGAGGGGCTCGACGACGACCCGACGCCGCCGGAGCTCGGACGCCGCTGAGCGTTGCAGCCGCTGCGCCGCCTGGGCTTGAGTTGAACTGCATGGGACACATTGGCGATGCCGTGATCAAGCGGCGCACCATATTGGTGTAGCCCCTGCCAAGCCTCGAGTGGTACACCTTCTCGTGTCAGTGTCAGCGCCCATTTTCGTGGGCGCGGCGCCAGGCTCATCGGCCGGCGTGAAACGGGAAAAGGGCTCTAGATGTCAGGGATTCGAGAGGCGGTGCAGCCGCCTCGCGCAGCGGCAACGCCGTCGGCCTACCGGCTTCGGGGCGCCGCGGAAGCTGCGCCGGAAGCGGACGGGCAGGGTTCCGCCAGCGCCGTCTCCAAGGTGGCCTGGCTTCCCCGGCGCGACCTGGGCCAGGCCGAGTGGCTGGCGACCGGGCGCCGGCTCGGGGCGATCGGGCGCTGCAGCCAGTGGTGGATCGGCGATTGGATTCGCTACGGGGCGGCCCGCTGGGGGGAGAAGTATGCGGAGGCGGCGCGAATCACCGGCTATGACGTGGCCAGCTTGCGCAACATGGCCTGGGTCGCCTCGCAATTCGATTCGTCACTACGTAGTGACAAGCTGACCTGGAGCCACCACGTTCTCTTAGCGCCGCTAGACGTGACGGAGAAGCGGCACTGGCTGGAGCGGGCCGAGCAGGAGCGCCTCTCGGTCGCCGACCTGAGGATCGAGCTCCGCGGCCAGGCGCGAAAGGGGCCCGGCGACCAAGGTGCCGCCCCCGGCGGGGCAGAGGAGGCGCCGAGCGACCATTCCGTCGTCTGTCCCAAGTGCGGCCATCAGATGCTCTCCACAGCGGGCTAGATGGGGCGACGCGGGACCGGTGAGCGATGGGGCGCTGCTCGCGATCGGCGATCTGCACGTCGACCACGCGGAGAACCGTGCGGTAGTGCAGCAGATGCAGCCGCGATCGGAGCGCGACTGGCTGATCCTCTGCGGCGACGTCGCCGACGGGATCGACCGGTTCGAGGGGGCGCTGCGCACGCTGCGCGAGCGCTTCCGCACCGTGATCTGGGCACCGGGCAACCATGAGCTGCTCACCTACCGCGACGACCCCAGCGGGTTGCGCGGCGAGGCGCGCTACCGCCACCTGGTCGAGCTATGTGGGGAGCTCGGCGTGCTCACTCCCGAGGATCCCTACCCGATCTGGCGGGGACCTGGCGGGCCGGTGCGGGTCGCGCCGCTCTTCCTGCTCTACGACTACAGCTTCGGTCGCGACGTCGCGCCCGCCCCGGAGGCCGCCCTGCGCCGCGCCTTCGATGCCGGCGTCGTCTGCGTCGACGAGTTCCTGCTCCATCCGGACCCCTACCCGAGCCGCGCCGCCTGGTGCGCCGCCCGACTGGCCGAGACCGAGGACCGGCTGGCGAGCGAGAACGCGGCGCTGCCGACGGTGCTCGTCAACCACTTTCCGATGACCGTGCACCCGACGCGGGCGCTGCGCCACCCCGAGTTCGCCCAGTGGTGCGGAACCGTCCGCACCGCCGACTGGCACCGTCGATTCGGCGCGGTCGCGGTTGTCTACGGCCACCTGCACATCCCCCGTACGACCTGGCAGGACGGGGTGCGCTTCGAGGAGGTCTCGCTCGGCTACCCGCGCGAGCGCCGCCGCCGCGCGGGCGGTGCGTGCGAGCCGCGCCAGATCCTGCCGGAGGCCGACGGTGCTTGAGCGCATCCTGCCCGCCACGGCGGCCGTCGTCGCGACCGCGGACGATCTCGAGGCGCCGCTCTTCCCGGAGGAGGAGGAGGCGCTCGGCCGGCCGGTGGAGAAGCGCCGGCGCGAGTTCGTCACCGCCCGCGCCTGCTCGCGCCAGGCCCTGGCGCGACTCGGGATGCCCGCGCAGGCGATTCCAGCGGGGCCGAAGGGGGAGCCGGTCTGGCCGCCAGGGGTGGTCGGCAGCATCACGCACTGCGCCGGCTACCGCGCCTGCGCGCTGGCCCGCGACGCGGACCTGGTGACGATCGGGGTCGATGCCGAGATCGACGAGCCGCTGCCCCAGGGTCTGCTGTCCGACGTCGCCCTGCCCGAGGAGCGCCGCCAGCTGCGCGCCCTGGCGCTGGCCGAACCTCGGGTCAGCTGGGACCGGCTGCTCTTCAGCATCAAGGAGTCGGTGTACAAGGCGTGGTTCCCGCTGGCCCGCCAGTGGCTTGGATTCGAGGACGCGACGGTGACCATCGACCGGGTCGGCGGCACGTTCTCGGCCCACCTGCTGGTTCCCGGCCCGACCGTGTGCGGCGCCGTGCTCGACGGCTTCGCCGGCCGCTGGCTGGCTGCCGAGGGCCTCCTGCTGGCGGCGATCGCGCTGCCGGCCCGCGCCCCCGTGGGACAGGGCCAGGAGCTTGCCCCGGCGACCGGCTTGAGGGGATGATGGGGCGGCGCGGTAGCCAGGGAGGAGCAGGCATCGCGGGCGATCCGTTGGCGCGGCTGGGGGACGCGATCCGGGCGGCGGCCGAGAGTCACCCGAATCGCCTCGCGCTGCGCGACGGATCTGAGGCGCGCACCTATGGCGAGCTGGCGAAGCTGCCCGGCGAGCGCCGCCCGCCGGGCGCCGGGCGCCGGGCGACCCGGCTCTCGCCGACGGTCGCCGATGCCGAGGCGCTGCTCCGCGCGGGCCTCGCCGGCGAGAGCCTGCTGCTGCTCGACGCGCGCGCCACCGAGTGGGAGCTGCGGCGTGCCGAGCGGATCTTCGTCGATGCCGGAGAGGACGGCGGCCGGCCGGTGGTCGGGCTCTGTAGCTCGGGCAGCAGCGGGCTGCCCAAGGTGGTCGAGCTCGATTGGGAGAGCCTGCTGCTCAACGCCGGCTCCTTCGCCGCCGTGGCCGGTTACCGCGCTGAGGACGTGCTCTGGTGCACGACGCCGCTCGCCCACCTCTACTGCCTCGGCTGCGGGCTCCTCGGCGGCCTGCTCAGCGGCGCCACGGTGCTGCTCGGCAAGGGGATGCTGGAGGCGGCCGAGATCGTCGAGGTCGCCGGCGACGCCGCGCCCACGGTGCTGCTCTCGGTGCCCTTCCTCTTCAACCGCTACCTCGGTCTGCTCGCCGGGGACCCCGAGATCGCGGCCGGCTGGCCGCTGCGCATGGCGATCGCCGCCGGGGAGCCGGTCTCGCCGCGGCTGATCGCCGCCTGGCGGGAGACCGCCGGCACGCCGCTGCGCTCCCACTACGGCCTCACCGAGGGTGGTCAGATCACGCTCGCCGGGGGTGGCGAGGAGGAGGGCGTAGGCGCGCCGCTGCCCGATGTCGAGCTGCGCATCGGCGAGGGCGGCGAGGTCGCCGTCCGCCGCCGCGCCCCCGCCCGCCCGCATCGCGTGATCGGCGCCGAGCCGGCCGAGGAGGGGTGGTATGAGACCGGCGATCTCGGCCGGCTCGACGACGCCGGCAACCTGCACGTCACCGGTCGCGCCGACAGCCGCATCAACGTCGCCGGCAAGAAGGTCGATCCGACCGAGGTCGAGGCGGCGCTCGCCGGTTGCGCCGGCGTCGAGGACTGTGCCGTGGCGGCGCTCGAGACTGGGTCCGGCACCGAGATCGTCGCCTTCATGCGCCTCGCCGAGCGCTTCGAGGAGGGCGACGGCGAGGTCCGCGCCGAGCTCGCCGAGTGGCTCTCCCCGCATAAGCTGCCGCGCCGCTTCGTCCGCGTCCGCGAGATCCCCCGCACGCTGACCGGCAAGGTGAAGCGCGGCGAGTTGCTGGCCGGGCTGGGCGAGGCGCCGCACCCGGCCGGGCCGCCGCAGGCCCGGCGACTGGGAGCTCGCCCCGCCGAGCTGATCGAGCTCGTTCGCCGTGAGGTCGCCGGCACGGTCCTCGGTCATCGCAGCGCGGCGGCGATCGATCCGCGGCGCAGCTTCAGGGAGCTCGGCTTCGACTCGGTCGCCGCCGTCACCCTCTGCGAGCGGCTCTCCGAGGAGAGTGGCCTGCCGGTCAGCGCCACCGCCGTCTTCGACTATCCCACCCCTGCCGCCTTGGCGGCGCACCTCGAGGAGCTGGCAGGCGGCGATGCTCCGCGACCGCGGGCGGCTAGCCCCAAAGGAGCCGTGAGAGAGCCGGTGGCGATCGTCGGCATGGCCTGTCGCTTCCCCGGCGGAATCGATTCTCCGTCCGACCTCTGGAGTCTGCTGGAGCGCGATGGCGAGGTGCTGTCGGACTGGCCGGATGACCGCGGCTGGGACCGCGAGGGCCTCTACGACCCGGATCCGGATCGAGCCGGGACCAGCTACGTCCGGCGGGGTGGTTTCCTCGGGGCGGCGGGCGATTTCGACGCTGCCTTCTTCGGCATCTCGCCGCGTGAGGCGCTGGCGATGGACCCCCAGCAGCGGTTGCTTCTCGAAGCGGCCTGGGAGGCGCTCGAGGACGCCGGCATCGATCCCGAGGCGCGTCGCGGCACCAACACCGCCGTCTTCGCCGGAATGATGACCCACGACTACGGAGGCGCCCTTCCCGACTCGTCCGAGGGACACCGAACCACCGGGCTCGCCGGCAGCGTCCTGTCTGGCCGCGTGGCATATGCCCTCGGGCTCGAGGGGCCGGCGGTCACCGTGGACACGGCCTGCTCCTCCTCGCTGGTCGCTGTGCACCTCGCTCGCCAGGCGCTGCGGCTGGGCGAGTGCTCGCTGGCGCTGGCCGGCGGGGTGAGCGTGATGGCGACGCCGGCCCAGTTCGTCGAGTTCTCCCGTCAGCGCGGACTCGCCGCGGACGGGCGCTGCAAGGCCTTCGCCGCGGGCGCCGACGGCACCGGCTGGTCGGAGGGAGTCGGCCTGCTGGTGCTCGAGCGCCTCGCCGACGCTCGCGCCAACGGGCACCGCGTGCTGGCTGTCGTGCGTGGCTCGGCGGTCGGGCAGGACGGCGCCTCGAATGGGTTGACGGCGCCCAGCGGCCCCGCCCAGGAGCGAGTGATCCGTGAGGCCCTGGCCGGTGCCGGGCTCGAGCCGGGCGAGATCGACGCGGTCGAGGCGCACGGCACGGGCACGCCGCTCGGCGACCCGATCGAGGCGCGGGCGCTCCTTGCCACCTATGGCGAAGGGCGCGAGCGCCCCCTGCTGCTGGGCTCGGTCAAGTCGAACCTCGGCCACACCCTGGCGGCGGCCGGGGTGGCGGGAACGATCAAGGTGGTCGAGGCGATGCGGCATGGTGCCCTGCCGCGGACGCTGCACGTCGACCGGCCCAGCCCGCACGTCGAGTGGGAGGCGGGCGGTATCGAGCTGCTCACCGAGCCGGTCGCGTGGGATGCCGGTGAGCGGCCGCGCCGCGCCGGCGTCTCGTCGTTCGGGATCAGCGGCACCAACGCCCACTTGATCATCGAGGAAGCGCCGCCGCCGGCTCCGGCCTCCGCTGGGCCGGAGGCCGGAGCCGCACCACCCGGACCGCTCGCCTGGCCCGTCTCGGCCCGCGGCGAGGAGGCACTTCGCGCGCAGGCCGAGCGCCTGCGCGGACGTCTCCAGCGCGAGCCGGGCCTCGACCTGCACGCCGTCTCCCGCACCCTGGCGACCCGGCGGGCGCGCCTCGACGACCGCGCTGTCGTGCTCGGCGAAGGGCGCGCGGAGCTGCTGGCCGGACTTGGCGCGCTGGCCCGCGGCGAGCCTGCCGAGAACCTGGTGCGGGGGGTGGCGCGTCCCGGGGCGACGGCCTTCGTCTTCCCCGGCCAGGGTTCGCAGTGGCCGGCCATGGCGCGTCAGCTGCTCGCCGGATCTGACCGCTTCGCCGAGCTGGTCGGGGCTTGCGCGGCGGCGCTCGATCCGCACCTGGAGTTTTCGCTCGAGGAGCTGCTGCGCGGAGAGCCCCAAGCGCCTCCGCTGGAGCGGGTCGACGTCGTGCAACCGGCGCTCTTCGCGACGATGGTCGCGCTCGCCGGCCTCTGGCGGGAGCTCGGGGTCGAGCCCGACGCGGTCGTCGGCCACTCGCAGGGCGAGATCGCGGCGGCTCACATCGCGGGGGCGCTTTCGCTCGAGGATGCTGCCCGGGTCGTCGCGCTGCGCAGCCGCGCGATCGCCGAGGGACTCGCCGGGGCGGGCGGCATGGTCTCCGTGCTGCGGCCGGCCGGCGAGACCGGCGCGCTGATCGGCCCCTGGGGCGAGCGCCTCTCGCTCGCCGCAGTCAACGGACCGGCCTCCACCGTGGTCAGCGGCGAGCCGGCGGCGCTCGAGGAGCTGCTCGCCGCCTGCGAGGCGGCCGGCACCCCGGCACGCCGCATCCCGGTCGACTACGCCTCCCACTCGGCCCAGGTCGAGTCGATCCGCGCGCCCTTGCTCGCCGACCTCGAGTCGATCGCCCCGGTGCCGGCCGGCGTGCCGTTCTACTCCGGGATGACGGGCGAGCCGCTCGGCGGAGAGCAGCTTGGGGCGGATTAC
The DNA here is from genome assembly GCA_963728365.1 of uncultured Solirubrobacterales bacterium. Classification (GTDB taxonomy): domain Bacteria; phylum Actinomycetota; class Thermoleophilia; order Solirubrobacterales; family 70-9; genus VRUE01. The sequence goes on along the minus strand of CAVSJI010000002.1, from coordinate 53,320 downwards.
TGGTACCGCTCGCTGCGTGAGCCGGTTCGCTTCGAGCAGGCGACAAGGGCGCTGCTCGGCGACGGCTTCTCGCGCTTCGTCGAGTCGAGCCCGCACCCGGTGCTGAGCCCGGCGATCGAGGAAACCGCCGAGGCGGCGGGCGCGCCCAGCGGCGCGGTCGCGACGATCGGCACGCTGCGGCGCGAGAAGGGTGGTTGGGGTCGCTTTGTCCACTCGCTCGCCGAGGCGCACGCGGCCGGGGTGGAGCTCGATTGGCCCACCCTCCTTGGCGGCGCCGGAGCCGAGCCGCTGTCGCTGCCCACGTACGCCTTCCAGCGGCGGCGCTACTGGGCGGCGGACGGCCAGGCAGGCCGGGCGGGGGACCACCCGCTGCTCGAGGCGACGCTGCCGGTGGCCGAGCGCGACGAATTGCTCCTCGACGGTCGCGCCTCGCTGCATGCCAATCCCTGGCTGGCCGGCCACGCGGTCGGCGGCTTCGCCCTGCTTCCCGGCGCCGCCGGCGTCGAGCTGGCCCTGCGTGCTGGTAGAGAGGCCGGGGCTCCGCTGCTCGAAGAGCTCATTCAGGAGGCACCGCTGCTCCTGCCCGAGGCCGGGGCGCTGCGGATCCAGCTGCGGCTCGGCGAGGCGGACGAGGACGGCCGGCGCCGGCTTGCCCTGCACTCGCGGCTCGAGGGCGAGGCGGATCCGCCGCACGAGTGGGTTCGGAATGCGACCGCGACGCTGGCGCCGGCGGGGGGCGAAGCGAGGCAGGGGCCGATCGGCGAGTGGCCACCTCTCGACGCCGAGGCGGTCGAGATCGCCGACTTCTATGAGCGGCTGGGCGACGCGGGCTTCGAGTACGGGCCGGCCTTCCGCGGCCTGAGCGCGGCCTGGCGCCGCGGCGGGGAGATCTTCGCCGAGGTGCGCCTGCCGCCCGAGGCGGAGGGCCGCGGCTTTCAGCTTCACCCGGCCCTGCTCGACGCCGCTCTGCACGGCTGGTTCCTCGCGGAGGGGTCGGCTCGTTGCCTGCCCTTCGCCTGGGCCGGGGTTGCGCTCGGCGACGGCGACCCCTCGGGCGCCCTGAGGGTGCGGCTTGTCGCGAGCGGCGAGGACCGCTTCTCGCTGCGTGCCGAGGACCCGAGCGGCTCACCTGTCATCTCCGTGGACGAGCTGGTCATGCGGCCGGCTTCTGGCGAGCTGCTCTCGCCCGCGCGGGAGGCGCTCTTTGCCGTCGAGTGGAGAGAGGTGCCGGCTGGAGAGGGCGGCACACCGCCGGGCTCGGAGCTCTGGCGCTGCGAGCTCGAGGTATCCGGCTACCCGGCGTCGGCCGCCCGCCACGCCGCCGCGCGAACCCTGGCGGCGGCTCAGGGTTGGCTGGCCGAAGAGCACGAGGAGGGCGCTCGCCTCGTGGTGCTCACTCGCGGCGCGGTCGCAACCGGGGACGGTGAGACTCCCGATCTAGCCGCCTCCGTTGTCTGGGGGCTGCTCCGCTCCGCCCAGGCCGAGCGTCCCGACACCTTCGTTCTGGTCGACAGCGACGGGAGCGAGCTCTCCGAAGCGGCGCTGGGCGCCGCCCTGGCGGGGGGCGAGCCGCAACTGGCGCTGCGCGAGGGCCGCGCGCTGGCGCCGCGCCTGCGCCGCGCCGGCGCGCCCCCGCCCGCCCGCCGGCGCACCTCGCCCGATGACACTGCCCTGATCACCGGCGGCACCGGCACGCTTGGCGCGCTCTTCGCCCGCCGCCTGGCGGAGCGGGGCGTACGCCACCTGGTGCTCGCCAGTCGCTCCGGCGATGCGGCTCCGGGCGCCGGGGCGCTGCGCGCCGAGCTCGAGGCGCTCGGCGCCCGAGTCACCGTCGCGGCCTGCGACGCCGCCGATCGCGAGGCGCTGGCGAGGCTGCTCGTCGCGCTTGACGGCGAGCCGCCGCTGCGGGTCGTCATCCACGCAGCCGGCCTGCTCGACGACGGCCTGATCGAGACGCTCGACCCGCAGCGTCTGGCAACAGTCTTCCGATCGAAGGTCGACGGCGCCTGGAACCTGCACGAGCTGACCCGCGATCTCGAGCTCGAGGAGTTCGTCCTCTTCTCCTCGGTCGCCTCGGTCCTCGGCAGCCCCGGTCAGGCCGGCTACGCGGCGGCGAACTCGTTCCTCGACGCGCTTGCCGCGCGTCGCCGCCGCGAAGGCCTGCCCGGCACGGCGATTGCCTGGGGGTACTGGGAGAGGGCGACCGGCATGACCTCGCATCTCGGCGCGAGCGGCCGGGCGCGGATCGCGCGAGCCGGCCTGCGCGGCATCGGCGACGAGCAGGGCGTCGCTCTCTTCGAGGCCGCCCTCGCGGCTGCCGAGCCGCTTCTGCTCGCCGCGCCACTCGACCGGGCGGCCCTGCGCGAGCGGGCGCGGGCGGGTGAGTTGCCGGCGATCCTCGGGGGTCTTTTCCGTGGCATTGCCACGTCGCCCAAGGCGAAGGCAGTGCGCCTCGCCGAGCTGCCGGAGGATGAGCGCGAGGCTGTCGCGCGGGAGCTGGTCGCGCTTGAGGTGGCGGCGATCCTCGGGCACGGCTCGGCGAGCGCCGTCGCCGCCGAGCGCTCCTTCAGGGACCTCGGCTTCGACTCTCTGATGGCGGTCGAGCTGCGCAACCGCCTCGCCGCGGTGACCGGCCTGCGCTTCGCCTCTACGCTCGCCTTCGACCACCCCAGCGTGGCGGCGACCGCCGCGCATCTCTGCCGCCTGACGGGCGGCGATCGCGCGTTTCCCGCGGACGACGCAACCCTCGAGGAGCACGGGGAGCGACACCTCGACCTCGATTCAGTCTCCGACGACGAGGTGATTCGGTTGATCGAGGAGGAGTTCGGCGCGGTTTGAGGCCGGCTCACTCGGGCCAGCGCAGGCGGTAGCGCTCGCCGCTTTGCTCGATCGCGAAGCTCTCGGCGATCAGCAGCGCCGGCCTGCCGCCGGAGATCACCCTGTAGAGGCGGGTCAGGACCGGCGATGGCGCGCGTGGCGCGACGAAGCTCCACTCCGGCGGCTCGTCGAGGCCGTACCAGAGCATCTCGCGCCAGCTCTCCAGCTCGAACCGCTGCAGCGAGCCGCCAATGCCGTCGCGGCTGCCGTCGAGCACCGCGAGGAACTCGCCGGGCAGGCGCTCGGGAAGGATGTGGGATTCGGCCCAGATCGCCGGCGCCGCGCCGCTCGCCGGCCCGATCGTGACCCGGCGGCGCACCGCCTCATCCGCCGTCGAAGCTTCGAGGTGCTCGGCGGCTTCCTCGCCTAACGCCGCCGGGCCCTGCCCGATCACGTTGACGGCGACCCCGCTGAGGGTCTCCACCTCCAGGGTGCGAGTGACGGTGCCGTCGGTGAAGAGCAGGCAGCGCAGGAAGGAATCCAACTGCCCCGGGGCAATCTCGCCGAGGTGGTCCGGTCGCGCCCGGTGGCGCGTGAAGTGACGCAGGGTCAGGTCGTTGGCGGTCGACGCCGGCGCCGGCGCCGGGGTTGCGGTCCCCAGGCCAACACCCAGCCGGACTGCGTTGCCTCCCTTGCCTCCCTCGTCCACGTACTGACGATCGTAGGCAGCGGCTATTTGGGCTGCAAGCCGGGAGTGGTCACGATGCTCGAGAACCACTGGTTTTGCAGGGGGGTCCAGGCAAATGTCACCAATCAAATTTTATTGGGAGAAAAGCGTCGCCACCGGGCGCGCCGCGCCTTCAGGCGTCTGATCGAGAATGGCCGACAGCACCACGCTCAGCAAGTACCTGCGCAAGGTGACTGGCGAACTGCGCGACGCGCGCAGCCGGCTGCAGCTGCTCGAGGGCCGCGCGGCGGAGCCGATTGCCATCGTTGGCATGGCCTGCCGCTATCCCGGTGGGGTTGCTTCGCCGGACGGTCTCTGGGATCTGCTCGCCGGGGGACGCGACGCGATCGGCCCCTTTCCGGGTGATCGCGGTTGGGACCTGGAGCGGCTCTACGACCCGGAGCCGGGTAAGCCGGGGGTCAGCTACGTCCGGGAGGGGGGCTTTCTCGACGGCGCGGTCGAGTTCGACCCCGGCTTCTTCGAGATCAGCCCACGCGAGGCGATCGAAATGGACCCCCAACAGCGTTTGCTGCTCGAAGGCGCCTGGGAGGCGCTCGAGGACGCCGGCATCGATCCGCTCGGTCTGCGCGGCACGCCCGCCGGTGTCTTCGCCGGGGTGATGTATCAGGACTATGGCGTGGCCGAGCAGGGGGTTGCGCCCGGGATGACCGCCGGCATCGTCTCCGGCCGCGTTGCCTACACGCTCGGCATCGAGGGGGCGACGCTGACCGTGGATACCGCCTGCTCCTCCTCGCTGGTCGCTCTGCACCTCGCCGCTCAGTCACTGCGGGCGGGCGAGTGCGACCTCGCTCTCGCCGGCGGCGTCTCGGTGCTCGCGACGCCGTCGGCCTTCGCGGAATTCTCCCGCCAGCGCGGCCTCGCCTCCGACGGCCGCTGCAAGGCCTTTGCCGAGGCGGCAGACGGCACGGGATTCGCCGAGGGGATGGGCCTGCTCGTCCTCGAGCTGCTCTCCGATGCCGAGGCGAGCGGCCACGAGGTGCTTGCGACGATCCGCGGGTCGGCCGTCAACCAGGACGGCGCCTCGAACGGGATTACCGCCCCGAACGGCCCGGCGCAGGAAAGGCTGATTCGCCGCGCGCTTGCCAACGCCGGTCTGGCGGCCGGCGACGTCGACCTGCTTGAGGCCCACGGCACCGGTACGGCCCTCGGCGACCCGATCGAGGCGGGTGCCCTGCTCGCCACCTACGGCCAGGACAGAGAGGTCCCGCTGAAGCTCGGCTCGCTGAAGTCGAACATCGGCCATACCGCCGCCGCGGCCGGGGTGGCCGGGGTGATCAAGGCGGTCCTGGCGATGCGCGAGGGCGTCATGCCCAAGACCCTGCATGTCGACGCGCCCTCCTCGAAGGTCGAGTGGGAGGCAGGGCAGATCGAGCTGCTCACCGAAGCGGCCGAGTGGGAGGCGAGGGAAGGCCGTCCCCGCCGCGCCGCCGTGTCCTCCTTCGGCGCCAGCGGCACCAACGCCCACCTGATTCTCGAGCAAGGGCCTGAGCATCCGGTGGCCGAGAAGGGCGAGGGGGAGGCGGGGCCCGGTCCGCTGGGGGGCGCGGTGCCTCTCGCCCTTTCGGCCAAATCGGAGAAGGCTCTGCGCGAGAGCGCCGGGCGGCTCGCATCTCACCTGCGCGAGCATCCCGAGCAGGGCCTCACCGACACCGCTTTCTCGCTGCTCACGTCGAGGTCCGCCTTCGAGCACCGGGGGGTCGTGGCGAGCTCCCGCCGCGAGGGCGCCCTCGCGGCCCTCGATGCCCTGGCCCGCGATGAAGACTCCCCGGCGCTGGCGCGGGGCTGCGCCGGCGGAGAGCCCACCCCCGTCTTCTGCTTCCCCGGGCAGGGCTCGCAGTGGCCGGGGATGGCGGCGGCGCTGATCGAGGAGTCGCCGCTCTTCGAGCGGTATCTGGGCGAGTGCGAAGCGGCGCTCGAGCCCCACGTCGATTTCTCGCTGCGCGACGTGCTCACCGGTGCGCCCGCTGCCGCCTCCACGGACCGGATCGAGGTCGTGCAGCCGGCCCTCTTCGCGACGATGGTCTCGCTGGCGAGGCTTTGGCAAGCCTGCGGGGTCAACCCGGTCGCGACCGTTGGCCACTCCCAGGGCGAGATCGCCGCGGCCCACATCGCCGGCGGTCTCACGCTCGAGGACGCCGCCCGGATCGCCGCCCTCCGCAGCCGCCTGATCGCCAGGCTCGCCGGGGAGGGTGCGATGCTCTCGGTCGCGCTGCCGGCGGCGGCGCTCGACGAGCGCCTCGAGCCCTTCACCGGGCAGATCGAGATCGCGGCCAGCAACGGTCCCTCCTCGACGATCCTCTCCGCCTCGAGCGAGGCGGCGCGCGAGTTCCTCGCCGGCTGCGAGCGCGACGGCATCCGAGCCCGTGAGATCGCGGCGACGATTCCCTCCCACTCGTTCCGGGTCGAGCCTCTGCGTGAGGAGCTGCTTGAGGCGCTCGCTCCGATCTCGCCGCGGAGCGCCGGCATCGCCTTCCATTCCACCGTCGCGGGCGGGCCGATCGACACCGCGGAGCTGACGCCCGAGTACTGGTACCGCAACCTGCGCCAGCCGGTGCTCTTCGAGAGCGTCGTCCGCGACCTCGCCGCCGCCGGGCGAGGCAGCTTCATCGAGATCAGCCCCCACCCCGTCTTCTCCCTGGCGGTGCAGGAGACCTTGGAAGCCGCCTTGCCCCCGGCCGGCCGCGCGGTCGTGCTCGGCACCCTGCGCCGCGATGAGGGAGGCGTCGAGCGCTTCTGCCTCTCGCTCGCCGAAGCCCAGGCCCGGGGGATTGCGGTCGAGTGGGAGTCCTTCTTCGCCGGCGGCGGGGCCAGGCGGGCGCCGTTGCCCACTTACCCTTTCCAGCGCAAGCGCTACTGGCTGAGTCAGTCGGGCTCTTCCGGGGACGCTGCCTCGCTCGGCCTCGCCGGCGCCCGGCACCCGCTGCTCGGCGCGGCGATCGAGGACCCCGCCGGTGACGCACTTACCCTCACCGGGCGCGTCTCCCTGGCCACCCACCCCTGGCTGGCCGACCACGCCGTTGCCGGCACCGTGCTCTTCCCAGGCACCGCCTTCCTGGAGCTCGCCCTGCACGCCGCCGAGCTGATTGGCTGCGAGCAGGTCACCGAGCTCACCCTGCAGGCGCCCTTGCTGCTGGTTGAGGAGGGCCGGGTCCAGGTCCAACTCTCGGTTTCCCCCTCTTCGGAGAACGGGGAGCGCCCCTTTGAGATCCACTCGCGCAGCGAGGGCGGGGAATGGGCGCTGAACGCCGAGGGCGTCCTCTCCGAGGAGGCGGCGCCCGGGGCGCCGAGCCTGCAGGGCGAGTGGCCCCCCGAGGGCGCCGAGCCGCTCGACGCCGAGCTCCTCTACGGCCGCCTCGCTGAGAGCGGCTTCGACTACGGCCCCGCCTTTCAGGGCCTGAGCAGAGCCTGGAGGAAGGGCGATGAGCTCTTTGCCGAGGTCTCCCTCGATGAGGCCCAGGCAGGCGAGGCCCGGAGCTATGGCCTGCACCCCGCCCTGCTCGACTCCGCCCTGCACGCGATCCTTGCCGCCGCCCTCTCGGAATCGGAGGCAGCAAGGCCGGAGTTGCGCCTGCCCTTCGCCTGGCGCGGAGCGGAACTGAGGACCGCCGGGGCTGGTGAGCTGCGCGCCTCGCTCTCGCTGCGGGGAGAGGAGACCTCGATCTCCCTCCATGGCGTCGAGGGCGAGCCCGTGGCGAGCATCGCCTCGCTCGTCGCCCGACCTGTGTCGAGCGAGCAGCTTGCGGGCGCCCAATCCCGGGAGGGCCTGCTCTCAGTCCACTGGTGCGAGCATGAGGTCGAGAGTGGCGATGGGGAGAAGGCCGAGCTGTGGCGGCACGAGCCCGGCGGTTCGCCGGACCCCGCGGCGGCCAAGCAGGCGGCAATCGAGACGCTCGAGGCGATCCAGGCATTCCTCGCCAAGGAGGAACGCTCACCCGAGGATCGACTGGCGATCCTCACAAAGGGGGCGATCGCAACCGCAGATCGATCCCCCGACCCCGCCGGGGCAGCGATCTGGGGCCTGGTGCGCTCCGCCCAGGCAGAGCACCCGGGCAGCTTCCTGCTGATCGACAGCGACGGCAGCGAGGCATCCGAGGCGGCGCTCGACGCCGCCCTCGCCCAGGTCGAGGAGCCCCAGCTCGCCCTGCGCGAGGGCAGGGCCCTGCTCCCCAGGGTGACCCGCATCCCGGCCGGGGAGGAGAGCGCCCGGCTCGACCCCGAGCGGACCGTCCTCATAACCGGCGGCACCGGCAGGCTCGGCTCGCTGACCGCCCGTCACCTCTTCCAAGCCCACGGCGCCCATCGCCTGCTCCTGGTCTCCCGCCATGGAGAGGGGGCCCCTGGCGCGAGGGAGCTGAAGGACGAGCTCGAGGAGCGAGGCGCAGAGGTGCGAATCGCCGCCTGCGACGCATCTGACCCCAGGTCGCTGAAGGAGCTCCTTGACTCGATCCCCGAAGCGCACCCCCTGGGCGCCGTCTTCCACCTCGCCGGCGCCCTCGACGACGCCACCGTGGACTCGCTTTCCCCGGAGCAGCTGGGTCCCGTCTTTGCCCCCAAGGCCGAGACTGCCTTCGCGCTGCACGAGCTGACCAGGGACGTCGACCTGACCCACTTCGTCTGCTTCTCCTCGGCCGCCGGCACCCTGGGCGCCCCCGGCCAGGGCAACTACGCCGCCGCCAACGCTTACTGTGACGCGCTGGCCCGGCTGCGCAAGGCAGAAGGACTGCCCGCTACCTCGATCGCCTGGGGGTACTGGCAGGCCCAAAGCGCCCTCACCGGGAAGATGAGCGAGGCCGACGTGCAGCGCTTGCGCAGGGGCGGCATCGCGCCGCTTGCCGACGAGCAAGGTCTCACCCTGCTCGACGCCGCTCTCGCGTCCGAGCGCTCCGACCTGCTCGCCTGTGCGATCGAGCCCTCTGGCCTGCGCGCGCTGGCCTCGCTCGGCGTCTTGCCGCCGCTTCTCTCAGAGTTGATCCGCTTGCCCAAGCGCCGCGCCCAGGGCGGCGGTTCGCTGGCCCGCAAGCTGGCCGAGCTGGGGGAGGCAGAGCGCGAGTCACACGTGCTCGAGGTGGTTCGCTCGGAGGCCGCCGCCGTACTCGGTCACGACTCCGCCGCCGCGGTCGAACCGCGCCGCGCCTTCCAGGAGCTGGGCTTCGACTCGCTCGCCGCCCTGGAGCTGCGCAACCGGCTCGGCGCCCTCACCGGCGTGCGGCTCGCGCCGACGATCGTCTTCGACCGTCCCAGCGCCGAGGAGCTCGCCGCCTACCTGCTCGCCGAGGTCACAGCCTCCGACCTCGCGCGAACTGCGGTCAGGCGCTCCCAGGCGACCGATGAGCCGATCGCCATCGTCGGCATGTCCTGCCGGCTCCCGGGCGGCGTCTCCTCTCCCGAGGAGCTCTGGCGCTTGGTCGCCGAGGAGCGCGACGCGATCGAGCCCTTCCCCGAGGATCGAGGGTGGGATTTGGAGCGGCTCTATGACTCGAGCCCGAACGGGCACGGTCAGACTATGGAAGGCGGGTTCCTGGCGGACGCCGCCGATTTTGACGCTTCCTTCTTCGGCATCGCCCCACGCGAGGCCGCCGCGATCGACCCGCAGCAGCGCCTGCTGCTCGAAGGCGCCTGGGAGGCGCTCGAGGACGCCGGCATCGACCCTGGCTCGCTGCGCGGCACACCGACCGGTGTCTTCGCCGGCGTGATGTACCAGGAGTACGGCTCGGCGGAGCACGGCATGGCGCCGGGGACGGCGGCCGGCATCGTCTCCGGCCGCCTCGCCTACACGCTCGGCCTCGAGGGACCTGCGATGACCATCGACACCGCCTGCTCCTCCTCGCTGGTCGCCACTCACCTCGCCTGTCAAGCGCTGCGTGCCGGCGAGTGCGACATCGCGCTCTCCGGCGGAGTCTCGGTTCTCGCCGCTCCCTCGGTCTTCGCCGAGTTCTCGCGACAGGGCGGCCTCGCCGCCGACGGCCGCTGCAAGCCCTTCGCGGAGGCGGCGGACGGCACCGGTTTCAGCGAGGGGATCGGCCTGCTCGTCCTCGCGCGATTGGCCGACGCCGAGGCCGGCGGGCACGAGGTGCTGGCCACGATCCGCGGCTCGGCCGTCAACCAGGACGGCGCCTCCAACGGGCTGACCGCTCCCAATGGGCCGGCGCAGGAACAGGTGATCCGCCAGGCGCTCGCGGCCGCCGGGATCGAGCCGAACGACGTCGACATGGTCGAGGCCCACGGCACGGGCACCACCCTCGGCGACCCGATCGAGGCGGGCGCCCTGCTCGCCACCTACGGCCAGGACAGAGAGGCGCCGCTGAAGCTCGGCTCGCTGAAGTCCAACGTCGGCCACACGGCGGCGGCGGCGGGAGTGTCCGGGGCGATCAAGGCGGTGTTGGCGATGCGCGAGGGCGTGATGCCCAAGACGCTTCACGTCGACGCTCCCTCCTCGAAGGTCGAGTGGGAGGCGGGGCGGATCGAGCTGCTCACCGAGGCGGCCGAGTGGGAGGCGAGGGAGGAGCGCCCGCGCCGCGCAGCGGTCTCCTCCTTCGGCGCCTCGGGCACCAACGCCCACCTGATCCTCGAGCAGGGGCCCGCCCGGATCGAGGCCGAAGAGGGCGAGGGGAGGACCGAAACCCTCAACGGTCCGCTCCCCCTCGCCCTCTCGGCCAAATCCGGGCAGGCTCTCGCCGAGTCCGCGGCGCGGCTCAAGGCCCACCTCGAGGCCAACCCCGAGCAGAGCCTGCTCGACACCGCCCACTCGCTGCTCGCCACCAGAAGCGCCTTCCCCCACCGCGCCGTGGCGGTCGGCGCCGAGCGCGAGCAGCTGCTCGACTCCCTTCAGGCGATCGCCGAGGGTCGGCTCTCCCCATCGAGCGCCACCGCCACCGCCAACCCCGGCCGCCTCGCCTACCTGCTCAGCGGCCAGGGATCGCAGAGGCCGGGGATGGGCAAGGAGCTGCACGAGACCTACCCCGCCTACGCGGAAGCCCTCGAGGAAGCCCTGGCGGAGATCGACCCCCACCTGGAGCTCTCGCTCCGCGACCTGCTCTTCGCCGAGCCGGGATCGCCGCAGGCAGAGCTGCTGGGCGACACCGCCTACGCCCAGCCCGCCCTCTTCGCCACCCACCTGGCGCTTCACCGCCTGCTGGAGAGCTGGGGTCTCCTCCCCGAGCTGCTCGCCGGCCACTCGGTCGGGGAGATCTCCGCCGCCCAGATCGCCGGCGTGCTCTCCCTGCCCGACGCCGCCCGCCTGATCTGCGCCCGCGGCGCCCTGATGGGCGCCCTGCCCTCCGGCGGGGCGATGCTCGCGGTCCAGGCCAGCGAGCCCGAGGTCGCCAAGGCGATCGAGGGGCTGCAGGCAGAGCTCTCGATCGCGGCGCTCAACAGCCCAACCTCGACCGTGATCTCCGGCGATGGGCAGGCGATCGAAGCCCAGCAGTCCCTCTGGGAGGAGCGCGGCCGCAAGACCAAGCGCCTACAGGTCTCCCACGCCTTTCACTCGCCCCTGATCGAGCCGATGATGGAGGCCTTCGCCGAAGTCGCGGCCTCCCTCTCCTACGCCGAGCCGCAGATCCCGATCGTCTCCAACCTCACTGGCGAGCTGCTCAGCGCCGAGCAGGCCACCGACCCCGCCTACTGGGTCTCCCACGTGCGCTCGGCGGTGCGCTTCGCCGACTCGGTCGGCACCCTCCTCGCCCGGGGCGCCACGGCCTTGGTGGAGCTCGGCCCCGACCCGGTGCTCACCGCGATGGCGGCCGAGTGCGTCGAGGGCGCCGAGAGGCCCCCGGCCCTGATCCCCACCCTCAGGGAGGGACGCCCGGAGCCCGAGACCGCGACGCTTGCCCTGGGCGCCGCCCACGCCGCAGGGGCGAAGGTCCGCTGGCAGAGCTTCTTCGCGGGCACCGAGCCAAAGCGCGCCCCGCTTCCCACCTACCCCTTCCAGCGCAAGCGCTACTGGCTGAGCCCGGGGGGCGCCTCGGGGGACCCGAGCTCGCTCGGCCTCTCAGGGGCAGGGCATCCATTGCTCGGCGCGGCGATCGAGGATCCCTCTGGGGACACGCTCACCCTCACCGGCCGCATCTCCCTGGCCACCCACCCCTGGCTGGCCGATCACGCCGTCGGCGGCACCGTGCTCATGCCCGGCACCGCCTTCCTCGAGCTCGCCCTGGCCGCCGCCGAGCAGCTCGGCGCCGAGCAGGTCGCCGAGCTCACCCTGCAGGCGCCGCTGGTGCTGCCCGAGACCGGCGCCGTGCAGGTCCAGGTCGCGGTCTCCGCGCCCGACGAGCTGGGCAACCGCGAGATCAAGCTCTTCTCCCGCCCGGGCGGGGAGCCGGAGTGGTCGCTGAACGCCGAGGGCATCCTCGCTGAGACGCCTGTGGGGCTGGCGGCCTTCCCCTCGGTCTGGCCGCCCGAAGGCGCTGAGCCACTCCAGAGCGAGTTCCTCTACGACCGCCTCGCCGAGGCTGGCCTCGAGTATGGGCCGGCCTTCCAGGGCCTCACTCGGGCCTGGAGGCACGGCGACGAGATCTACGCCGAGGTCTCGCTCGACCAGGCACAAGCCGACGACGCACAGGACTACCAGCTGCATCCCGCCCTGCTCGACGCCGCCCTGCACGCCGGCCTGCTTGCCGACCTCACGGCCGGCGAGCCGCCCCCCGAGCTGCGGTTGCCCTTCAGCTGGCAGTGCGTCGGTCTCGCCGCCGTCGGCGCCGATGCCCTGCGCGTCGCGATAGTGCGCCAGGCGGAGGGGCTCAGCCTCGCCCTCGCCGATGTCGAGGGCGAGCCGCTGGCCAGTGTCGGTTCGCTCCTCGCTCGTCCGATCTCACCCGAGCAGCTGCGCACCGCCGGCGGGCGCGACGGGCTGCTCGCCGTCCACTGGCGGGAGCGCGAGCCGATGGATGAGGACGAGCCGTCCTCTGCCGCCGAGCTCTGGCGCTACGAGCCGGGTGGCGCCTCCGATTGCATTGCTGCCCGCGAGGCCGCCGCCGCGGCTCTGGCGGAGATTCAGGCTTACCTGTCGCGTCAGGATGCCTCGCCCGGAGATCGCCTCGCGATCCTCACGTCCGGGGCGATCGCCATCTCCGAAGAGGAGTCACCCGACCCGGCTCAGGCGGCGATCTGGGGGCTGGTCCGCTCCGCCCAAGCCGAGCACCCCGGCGCCTTCCTGCTGATCGACACCGATCGCTCGCGAGCGTCCGAGGCGGTTCTCGATGCGGCGCTCTGCCAAGCGCGAGAGCCCCAGCTGGCACTGCGCGACGGCAAGGCGCTGGTCTCCAGGGCGACCCGGGTCGCCGCCGGGGAAGAGGACGTGCAGCTCGACCCCGAGAAGACGATTCTCCTCACCGGTGCCACCGGCACCCTCGGCGGCCTTGCCGCCCGCCACCTGGTCGAGGCCCACGGCGCCCGCCACCTGCTGCTCGTCAGTCGCTCGGGTGAGAACGCCCCTGGCGCCGCGGAGCTTGCCGCGATCCTCGCCGAGCAGGGCGCCGAGGCCGAGATCGTCGCCTGCGACGTGTCCGATCCGGGGCAGGTGAAAGATCTGATCGACTCGATCCCCGCGGAGCACCCCCTGGGCGCCGTGATTCACGCAGCCGGCGCACTCGTCGACGCGACGGTCGAGTCGCTGACGCCCGACCACTTCGAGCCCGTCTTCGCCCCCAAGGTCGATGCCGCCTGGGTGCTTCACGAGCTGACCAAGGATTGCGAGCTCTCCCACTTCGTCTGCTTCTCCTCAGCGGCTGGCGCGCTCGGGGGGCCCGGCCAGGGCAACTACGCCGCCGCCAACTCCTACCTGGACGCGCTCGCGCAAATGCGAAGGGCCGAAGGGCTGCCCGCCACCTCGATCGCCTGGGGGCACTGGAGGACCCGCAGCGCCCTCACCGCCAAGCTTGAGGAGGCCGACCTCGAGCGCCTGCGCAGGGGCGGAATCGCGCCGCTTGCCGACAGGCAAGGCCTCGCCCTGCTCGACCGCGCGCTCTCGGCGCCGAGGCCCGACGTGCTCGCCATCGCCCTCGAGCCCTCGGGTCTTCGTCAAATGGCCTCGCTGGGCGTCTTGCCGCCACTGCTCTCAGAGCTCATCCGCCTGCCGAAGCGCCGCAGCCAAAGCGGCGGCTCGCTCGCCCGCCGCCTCGCCGAGCTCTCCGAGGCACAGCGCGAGGAATACGTCTTGCAAGCAGTCAGGGCCGAGGCCGCCGCGGTCCTCGGCCACGACTCCCCGGCAAAGATCGATCCCTCCCGGGCCTTCCGAGAGCTCGGCTTCGACTCGCTCGCCGCTTTGGAGTTGCGCAACCGCCTCGGGGCGAGCACCGGCGTGCGCCTCGCCCCGACCGTAACCTTCGACCACCCCAACGCCGCGGCGCTCGCCGCCCACCTGCTCGCCGAAGTCACGGCTTCGGGCGCCGCCCGCGCCGTCGTGCACGCCCGCTCCTTCGAGGAGCCGATCGCGGTCGTCGGCATGTCCTGCCGGCTGCCGGGCGGCGTCTCCTCGCCGGGCGACCTCTGGGCGCTGCTCGCCGAGGAGCGCGACGCGATCGAGCCCTTCCCCGCCGATCGCGGCTGGGACCTCGAGCTCCTCTATGACCCCGACCCCAACTCCTTCGGCACCTCCTACACCCGCCACGGCGGCTTCCTCGCGGGCGCCGCCGAGTTCGATGCCGAGTTCTTCTCGGTCAGCCCGCGCGAAGCGGCCGAAATGGACCCCCAGCAGCGCCTGCTGCTCGAAGGCGCCTGGGAGGCGCTCGAGGACGCCGGCATCGACCCTGGCTCGCTGCGCGGGACCAGGGGCGGCGTCTTCGCCGGGGTGATGTATCAGGACTACGGCGATCCGGGGTGCGGCGTCCATCCCGGTATGACCACCAGCCTCGTCTCCGGCCGCCTCGCCTATACGCTCGGCCTCGAGGGACCGGCGATGACCGTCGACACCGCCTGTTCCTCCTCTTTGGTTGCCGTGCATCTGGCTGCGCAGGCCCTGCGGTCGGGGGAGTGCGGCCTCGCTCTCGCCGGCGGCGTCTCGGTCTTCTCCACTCCAGCGCCCTTCATCGAGTTTTCCCGCCAGCGAGCGCTCGCCGGCGACGGCCGCTGCAGGCCCTTCGCCGAGGCCGCCGGCGGAACCGGCTTCTCGGAGGGACTTGGCCTGCTGGTGCTGGAGCGGCTCTCAGAGGCCGAGGCGGAGGGTCGTCCGGTGCTGGCCACGATCCGCGGCTCGGCCATCAACCAGGACGGCGCCTCCAGCGGGCTGACCGCGCCCAACGGGCCGGCGCAGGAACAGGTGATCCGCCAGGCGCTCGCGGCCGCCGGGATCGAGCCGAACGGCGTCGACATGGTCGAGGCCCACGGCACGGGCACCACCCTCGGCGACCCGATCGAGGCCGGCGCCCTGCTCGCCACCTACGGCCAGGACAGAGAGGCGCCGCTGAAGCTCGGCTCGCTGAAGTCGAACATCGGCCACGCCCAGGCGGCCGCCGGGGTCGGCGGCGTGATCAAGTCGATCCTCGCGATGCGCGAGGGCGTGATGCCCAAGACGCTGCACGTCGACGCACCCTCCACCAAGGTCGATTGGGAGGCCGGGCAGATCGAGCTGCTCACCGAGGCGGCCGAGTGGGAGGCGAGGGAGGGGCGCCCGCGCCGTGCAGCGGTCTCCTCCTTCGGCGCCTCAGGCACCAACGCCCACCTGATCCTCGAGCAGGGGCCCGCCCGGGTCGAGGCCGAAGAGGGCGAGGGGAGGACCGAAACCCTCAACGGTCCGCTCCCCCTCGCCCTCTCGGCCAAATCCGGGCGGGCTCTCGCCGAGTCCGCGGCGCGGCTCAAGGATCACCTCGAGGACAACCCCGACCAGAGCCTGCTCGACACCGCCCACTCGCTGCTCACAGCCAGAAGCGCCTTCCCCCACCGCGCCGTGGCGGTCGGCGCCGGGCGCGAGCAGCTGCTCGACTCCCTTCAGGCGATCGCCGAGGGAAGGCCCTCCCCATCGAGCGCCACCGCCACCGCCAACCCCGGCCGCCTCGCCTACCTGCTCAGCGGCCAGGGATCGCAGCGGCCGGGGATGGGCAAGGAGCTGCACGAGACCTACCCCGCCTACGCGGAAGCCCTCGAGGAAGCCCTGGCGGAGATCGATCCCCACCTGGAGCTCTCCCTCCGCGACCTGCTCTTCGCCGAGCCGGGATCGCCCGAGGCCGAGCTGCTGGGCGACACCGCCTACGCCCAGCCCGCCCTCTTTGCCACCCACCTGGCGCTTCACCGCCTGCTGGAGAGCTGGGGCCTCGCCCCCGAGCTGCTCGCCGGCCACTCGGTCGGGGAGATCTCCGCCGCCCAGATCGCCGGCGTGCTCTCCCTGCCCGACGCCGCCCGCCTGATCTGCGCCCGCGGCGCCCTGATGGGCGCCCTGCCCTCCGGCGGGGCGATGCTCGCGGTCCAGGCCAGCGAGCAAGAGGTCGCCGAGGCGATCGAGGGGCTGCAGGCAGAGCTCTCGATCGCGGCGCTCAACAGCCCAACCTCGACCGTGATCTCCGGCGATGGGCAGGCGATCGAAGCCCAGCAGTCACTCTGGGAGGAGCGCGGCCGCAAGACCAAGCGCCTGCAGGTCTCCCACGCCTTTCACTCGCCCCTGATCGAGCCGATGATGGAGGCCTTCGCCGAGGTCGCGGCCTCCCTCTCCTACGCCGAGCCGCAGGTCCCGATCGTCTCCAACCTCACTGGCGAGCTGCTCAGCGCCGAGCAGGCCACCGACCCCGCCTACTGGGTCTCCCACGCCCGCTCGGCGGTGCGCTTCGCCGACGGCGTGCAGACCCTCCTCGCCCGGGGCGCCACGGCCTTGGTGGAGCTCGGCCCCGACCCGGTGCTCACCGCGATGGCGGCCGAGTGCCTCGAGGACACCGAGAAGCCCCCGGCCCTGATCCCCACCCTCAGGGAGGGATGCCCGGAGCCCGAGACCGCGACGCTTGCCCTCGGCGCCGCCCACGCCGCCGGGGCGAAGGTCCGCTGGCAGAGCTTCTTCGCGGGCACCGAGCCAAAGCGGGTCCCGCTGCCCACCTACCCCTTCCAGCGCAAGCGCTACTGGCTGGCTGCAACCCAGGCAGGGGCAGACGTGCGCTCGATCGGCCAGAGCGACGCCGATCACCCGCTGCTCGGCGCCGCGGTCCCCGACCCCCGGGGAGAGGGCCTCGCCCTCACCGGCCGCATCTCCATCGCCACCCACCCCTGGCTGGCCGATCACGCCGTCGCCGGCACCGCGCTCATGCCCGGCACCGCCTTCCTCGAGCTCGCCCTGGCCGCCGCCGAGCAGCTCGGCGCCGAGCAGGTCGCCGAGCTCACCCTGCAGGCGCCGCTGGCGCTGCCCGAGACCGGCGCCGTGCAGGTCCAGGTCGTCGTCTCCTCTCCCGACGAGCGGGGGGCGAGGGAGATCGAGATCTTCTCGCGCCCCGAGGCAGAGGAGGACGAGCAGCTGCCCTGGGCGCTTCACGCCGAGGGGCTGCTCTCCGAGGAGCCCGTGGCGGCGCCCGAGGCCCTGCAGAGCTGGCCCCCCGCGGGCGCCGAGCCGCTGGAGGCCGAGTACCTCTATGACCGCCTCGCCGAGGCCGGCCTGGACTACGGCCCCGCCTTCCAGGGCCTGACCAAGGCCTGGAAGGCGGGCGAGGAGCTCTTCGCCGAGGTCTCCCTCGCCGAGGCCCAGGAGGCAGAGGCGGGGCGCTTCTCGATCCATCCCGCGCTGCTTGACTCCGCCCTGCACGCGATCGCCCTCGGCGGCATCGCGCTCGGCGCCGAGGGAGGCCCGCTTTTGCCCTTCTCCTGGAGCGAGGTCTCGCTCGCCGTCGCCGGGCCCGGCGCCCTGCGCGTCGCCCTCTCCCCGGCGGGCGAGCAGAAGGTCTCGCTCTCCCTCGCCGACGCAAGCGGCCTCGCCCTGGGCAGGATCGGCTCGCTGGCGCTGCGGCCGCTCTCGGGCGAGCAATTGCGGGGCGCCTCCCCGCAGAGGCAGGGCCTGCTGGGGATCGAGTGGCGTGAGCGGGAGCTTGGAGAGGGCCAGCCCGGCTCCCCAACCCAGACCTGGCGCTGGGAGGGGGCTGAGGGCAATGACCCCGTCCTGGTAGCCGAAGAGGCCACCGCCGCCGCCCTGGAGGCGATCCAGGCCTGGCTGGGAAGGCAGGACCCCTCCCCCGAGGAGCGCTTCGCGCTCCTCACCAAAGGCGCGATCGCCGTCTCCGCCGAGGAGGCCCCCGACCCCGCCGCCGCGGCGATCTGGGGCCTGGCGCGCTCGGCGCAATCCGAGCATCCCGGCGCCTTCCTGGCGATCGACACCGACGGCAGCGATGCCTCCGAAGAGGCGCTGGAGGCCGCCCTCGCCCAGGCGGAGGAGCCCCAGCTCGCCCTGCGCGAGGGCATCGCCCTCGCCCCCCGGGCGCTGCGCCTCTCCCCGCCCGAGGGCGAGCAGGCCCCGAGGCCGCTCGATCCCGAGAAGACGGTGCTGATCACCGGCGCCACCGGCGCCCTGGGGGCGCTCAGCGCAAGGCACCTGGTCGCAGAGCACGGCGCGAGGCACCTGCTGCTGGTGAGCCGCAGCGGCAGAAAGGCAGAGGGCGCCAAGGAGCTGGTCGAAGAGCTGCGCGGGCTGGGCGCCAAGGTGAGGCTCCTCGCCTGCGACGCCTCCCAGCCAGCCCAGCTCGAAGAGCTGCTCGCCAAAGTCCCCAAGTCCCACCCCCTGGGGGCGGTCTTCCACCTCGCCGGCGCCCTCGATGACGCCACGATCGAGAGCCTCGCCCCCGAGCGCCTCGGCCCGGTCCTCGCCCCCAAGGCGGGCGGCGCCTGGGCCCTTCACGAGCTGACCCGCGAGGCCGAGCTCACCCACTTCGTGCTCTTCTCCTCGGCGGCCGGCACCCTGGGCGGCCCCGGCCAGGGCAACTACGCCGCCGCCAACTGCTTTTGCGACGCGCTCGCCCACAAGCGAAGCGCCGAAGGGCTGCCCGCCACCTCGATCGCCTGGGGGCTGTGGCGCGAGGGGATGGGCGCCGAGCTCACCGATGCGGATCTGGAGCGGATGCGCAGGGTCGGGGTCGACGCGCTGGAGGAGGAGCACGGCCTCGCCCTGCTCGACGAAGCGCTCGCCTCCAAGCGCCCCGAGGCCCTGGCGATCGCCACCGAGCCCCAGAGCCTGCGGGCGATGGGCGCCCTCGGCGTCTTGCCGCCGATCCTCTCCTCGCTGGTGCGGGTGCCAAAGCGCCGCTCTCAGCCCGGCGGCGCCTTCGCCGCCCAGCTCGCCGGGATGGGGCAGGCCGAGCGCTCCGAAGCCGTCCTCGGGCTGGTCCGCTCCCAGGTGGCCGAGGTGCTCGGCCACGAGGGCACCGAGCAGGTCGACCCCGAGCGGCCCTTCGGCGAGCTCGGCTTCGACTCGCTCGCCTCGCTGGAACTGAGAAACCGCCTCGGCATCGCCGCCGGGGTGCGGCTCTCGGCCACCGTCGTCTTCGACTACCCCTCCGCCGGCGCCCTCGCCGCCCACCTCGCCGAGCGCCTCGGCGCCTCCGGGCAGGCCAAGGTCGCGGTCCGCTCCCAGGCCAGCGAGGAGCCGATCGCGATCGTCGGCATGTCCTGCCGCTACCCCGGCGGCATCGCCTCCCCCGCAGGGCTCTGGCGGATGCTCGCCGAGGGGCGCGAGGGCATCGCCGAGTTCCCCGCCGACCGCGGCTGGGACCTCGAGCGCCTCTATGACCCAGACCCCGACTCCTTCGGCACCACCTACACCCGCCACGGCGGCTTCCTGGAGGCCCCCGGGGACTTCGACCCCGAGTTCTTCAACATCGCCCCCCGCGAGGCGCTCGTCATCGACCCCCAGCAGCGCCTGCTGCTCGAAGGCGCCTGGGAGGCCCTCGAGGACGCCGGCATCGACCCCGCCGCCCTGAAGGGCACCGACGCGGGCGTCTACGCCGGGGTCATGTATCAGGACTACGGCGCCCCCCAGCTCGGCATCTCGGCGGGGATGACCACCTCGGTGGTCTCCGGAAGGGTCGCCTACGCGCTGGGCCTGGAGGGCCCGACGATGACCGTCGACACCGCCTGCTCCTCCTCGCTGGTGGCGATGCACCTCGCCTCCCAGGCGCTCAGGGCGGGGGAGTGCTCGCTGGCCCTGGTCGGCGGGGTCACCGTGCTCGCCACCCCCACCGCCTTCACCGTCTTCTCAGCCCAGCGCGGCCTCGCCCCCGACGGGCGCTCGAAGTCCTTCGCCGAGGCGGCCGACGGCGTCGCCTGGGCGGAGGGCGTCGGGATGGTGGTCATGGAGCGCCTCTCGGCGGCCGAGGCCGCCGGCCACGAGATCCTCGCCACGGTCCGCGGCTCGGCGGTCAACCAGGACGGCGCCTCCAGCGGCCTCACCGCCCCCAACGGCCCCTCCCAGGAGCGGGTGATCCGCCAGGCCCTGGCCAACGCCCGCCTGCAGAGCGCCGACGTCGACATGGTCGAGGCCCACGGCACCGGCACGACCCTCGGGGACCCGATCGAGGCCACCGCCCTGCTCGCCACCTACGGCCAGGACCGCGAGGCGCCGCTGAAGCTCGGCTCGCTGAAGTCAAACGTCGGCCACACCCAGGCCGCCGCCGGGGTCGGCGGCGTGATCAAGGCGGTGCTGGCGATGCGCGAAGGGGTGATGCCCAAGACGCTTCACGTCGACGCTCCCTCCTCGAAGGTCGATTGGGAGGCGGGGCAGGTCGAGCTGCTCACCGAGGCGGCCGAGTGGGAGGCCAACGGCCGCCCGCGCCGCGCCGCGGTCTCCTCCTTCGGCTACAGCGGCACCAACGCCCACCTGATCTTGGAGCAGGGCCCAGAGCCCGAGCCGGTCGAGGCCCAAGAGGGCGAGGCCCCGACCAGGTCCCTCAACGGTCCCGTCCCCCTCGCCCTCTCGGCCAAATCCGAGCAGGCCCTGCGCGAGTCCGCGGCGAGGCTCGCCACCCACCTGCGCGAGCACCCCGAGCAGGAGCTGCTCGACACCGCCTACTCGCTGGCGAGGACCCGCAGCGCCTTCGAGCACCGCGCGGTGGCCGTCGGGACCGAGCGCCAGCAGCTGCTGGACTCCCTGCAGGCGATCGCCTCAGGCGCCCCCGGCGAGGGCGCCTCCGGTGCGCCTTATGCGGTCATAGACCGCATAAGGCGCACCGCAACCGAGCGGCGTCCCGTCTTCGCCTTCGGCGGGCAGGGCTCCCAGCACCCCCAGATGGCCCTCGGGCTGACCGAGGCCAGCCCGCTCTTTGCCCGCAGCATCGCCGAGTGCGAGGCGGCGCTCGCCCCCCACGTCGATTGGTCCCTGACCGAGGTCCTCGAAGAAGAGGAGGGCAAGTGGATGGAGCGCCTCGACATCGTCCAGCCCGCCCTCTTCGCGACGATGGTCTCCCTGGCAAGGCTCTGGGAAGCCTCGGGGGTAAGGCCCTCCCTGGTGATCGGCCACTCCCAGGGGGAGGTGGCCGCCGCCCACGTCGCCGGGGCGCTCTGCCTCGAGGACGCCGCCCGGGTGATCGCCCTGCGCTCGGCGGCGATGGCCAAGATCGCCGGCAAGGGGGCGATGGCCTCGGTCTCGCTGCCCCTCGCAGAGCTCGAAGAGCTGCTCGCCCCCTACGGGGAGCGCCTCTCCCTCGCCGCCGCCAACGGCCCCCGCACCCAGGCCGTCTCGGGGGAGCCCGAGGCGATCGCCGAGCTGCTCGAGGCATGCGAGGGGCAGGGCGTCAGGGCGAGGCGGATCGCCGTCGATTACGCCGCGCACTCCGCCCAGATCGAGCAGCTCGAGGAGGAGCTCTTGGAGGCCTTCGCCCCGATCTCCCCCCAAAGCTCGGAGATCCCCCTGCACTCCACGCTCACCGGCGAGCTCCTCGACACCGCCCGGATGGACGCCACCTACTGGTATCGCAACCTGCGCGAGACCGTCCTCTTCGAGCCCGTGATCGAGGCCCTGCTCGAGCAGGGCCGCTCCCACTTCATCGAGATCTCCCCCCACCCGGTGCTCTCCTTCGGGATCGCCGAAGCGATCGAGGCGAGCGAGTCCCCCGCAAGGGTGCTCGACACCCTGCGCAGGGACGAGGACCCCGCGACCCGCTTCTGCCTCTCCCTCGCCGAGGCCCACGCCGCCGGGGCGCAGGTCGAGTGGGAGGACTTCTTCGCCGGCTCGGGCGCCAGGAAGGTGCCGCTGCCCACCTATCCCTTCCAGCGCGAGCGCTACTGGCTGAGCCCAACGGGCGCTTCGGGGGACCCGAGCTCCCTCGGCCTCGCCGACGCCGAGCACCCGCTGCTCGGCGCGGCGCTCTCGGTCGCCGGCGGCGAGGAACTGCTCTTCACCGGCCGCATCTCGCTGGCCACCCACCCCTGGCTGGCCGACCACGCCGTTGCCGGCACCGTGCTCTTCCCCGGCACCGCCTTCCTCGAGCTCGCCCTGGCCGCCGCCGAGCGGCTCGGCGCCGAGCAGGTCGCCGAGCTCACCCTGCAGGCGCCGCTGGCGCTGCCCGAGACCGGCGCCGTGCAGATCCAGGTCGTCGTCTCCTCCCCCGACGAGCGGGGGGCGAGGGAGATCGGGATCTTCTCGCGCCCCGAGGCAGGGGAGGAGGAGCAGCTGCCCTGGGCGCTTCACGCCGAGGGTCTGCTCTCCGAGGAGCCCGTGGGGGCGCCCGAGGCCCTGCAGAGCTGGCCCCCCGCGGGCGCCGAGCCGCTGGAGGCCGAGTACCTCTATGACCGCCTCGCCGAGGCCGGCCTGGACTACGGCCCCGCCTTCCAGGGCCTGAGCCGCGCATGGAAGCGCGGCGAGGAGCTCTATGTCGAGGCCGCGCTCGACGAGGGGCAGGCAGCCGAGGCCGCCGGATTCGACTTGCACCCGGCGCTGCTCGACGCGGCCCTGCACGCGACCCTGATCGAGGGACTCGACAGCGGTGGCGAGAGCCTGAGGCTGCCGTTCGCCTGGCAGGGGGTCGCCTTGGCTGGGTCCGGCGCCACCGAGCTGCGGGCGAGGCTCGTGCCACACGAGAAGGGGATCGCGATCTCGCTCTCGAACGCCGTCGGACAGCCGCTGGCGAGCATCGCCTCGCTGGTCGCCCGCCCGGTCTCCGCCGGGCAGCTTGCGGCGGCTGAAAGCCGCGATGGCCTACTCGGAGTCGAGTGGCGCGAGCAGGCACCCTCGGGCGTTGGTGAGGTTCCCTCGGCCGAGATCTGGCGCTGGCGGAGCGACGGCGCCGCCGGGCCGCTCGCCGCCCGCGAGGCTGCGGTCGTCGCTCTGGGGGCGATTCAGGCGTGGCTCGCCCGCGAGGATCGCGCTCCCGGCGAGCGCCTGGCGATCGTCACCGAAGGCGGCGTCGCCGTCTCTGCGCAGGAGTCCTCCGACCCGGCCGCGGCGGCGATCTGGGGACTGGCCCGCACCGCGCAGTCCGAGCACCCCGGCAGCTTCCTGCTCGTCGACGCGGATTCCGGCGAGCGCTCCGAGGCTGCGCTCGCTGCGATCCTCACTCAGGCCGAGGAGCCGCAGCTTGCCCTGCGCGACGGCGTCGTTCTCGTCCCCCGGGCCACCCGCATCGACGGCGACGGCGAGGGAGCAGGGCTCGATCCGGAGCGCACGGTGCTGATCACCGGCGCGACCGGCACGCTCGGTGCCCTTCTCGCCCGGCACCTGGTCGAGGCCCATGCCGCTCGCCACCTGCTGCTGGTCAGTCGTTCCGGAGAGAACGCTTCCGGGGCGACGCGGCTGCGCGCGTCTCTCGAGGATCTCGGCGCCGAGGTGACGATCGCTGCCTGCGACGTCGCCGATCGCGAGTCCTTGGCCGGAGTCCTCGACTCGGTTCCGTCCGACCATCCGCTGGGCGCCGTCTTCCACGCCGCCGGCGCGCTCGATGACGCGACGATCGAGTCGCTCACCGCCGAGCGCCTCGACCCCGTCTTCGCCCCCAAGGCCGACGCCGCCTGGGCCCTGCACGAGCTGACCGCCGAGGCCGAGCTCACCCACTTCGTCTGCTTCTCCTCGGCCGCCGGCACCCTGGGCGGCCCCGGCCAGGGCAACTACGCCGCCGCCAACGCCTACCTCGACGCCCTCGCCCAGCGCCGCCGCGCCGCGGGCCTGCCCGCGACCTCGATCGCCTGGGGCTACTGGGAGACGCAGAGCGGCCTCACCGGCGGTCTCGCCGAGCCGGACCTCGAGCGGATGCGCCGTTTCGGCGTCGTGCCGCTGTCCGACGCTCAGGGCCTCGCTCTGCTTGACCGGGCGCTGGCGGCGCCGCGCGCCGACCTGCTCGGCATCGCTCTCGACGGCGGTCGGCTGCGGCAGACGGCAGCGGTCGGAATGCTGCCGCCGCTGCTCCGCTCCCTTGTCCGCCAGCCGAAGCGTCGCGCCGCCGCCGGGCCCTCGCTGGCGCAGAGGCTGGCCGAGCTTCCTGAGGGCGAGCGCGGCGCCCATGTCCTCGAGGTGGTCAGGGCCGAGACGGCCGCGGTCCTCGGCCATGAGTCCGCCGCCGAGGTCCAGGTGGACAGGGCCTTCAGGGACCTCGGCTTCGACTCGTTGGCGGCTTTGGATCTGCGTAACCGGCTCTGCGGGATCACCGGGCTGCGGCTCGAGCCGACGATCGTCTTCGACCACCCCGACCCCGAGCGGCTTGCGGCGCACCTGCTCGCCCAGACCGAGCCGCAGGCGGACGGTGGCGTCGAGGCCGACCTGGCGCGCCTCGAACGCTCGCTCGCAGCGCTCGAGGCGGACGGCCCGGATCGAGGCCGGCTCGCCGCCCACCTTCGCGCCCTGGCCGGCGATCTCGAGGGCGCCGCCACGCACAAGGAGCACTTCGTCGACCGCGAGAGCCTCGCCCTCGCCTCCGACGACGAGTTGCTCGATTTCATCGACGAACAGGTCGGAGGGGGTGCGGGCGGTGGCTGACGAGGCACAGCTTCGCGATTACCTGCGGCGAGTTACGGTCGAGCTGGCCGAGGAGCGCGGCCGGCTGCACGCACTGCGCCACGAGCCGATCGCGATCGTCGGCATGGCCTGCCGCTACCCGGGCGGCGTCGCCTCGCCGGCCGCTCTCTGGGAGCTGGTTGCGGCGGGTAGCGACGCGATCGAGCCCTTCCCGGCTGACCGCGGCTGGGACCTGAAGGGCCTCTACGAGCCCGATCCCGAGGGAGTCGGCGCTGGCTACGCGCGCGAAGGCGGCTTCGTCGAGGGGGCGACCGGGTTCGACGCCGAGTTCTTTGGCATCAACCGGCTCGAGGCTCTGGCGATGGACCCGCAGCAGCGGCTGCTGCTCGAAGTCGCCTGGGAGGCGCTCGAGGACGCCGGGATCGACCCGACCGGGCTGCGCGGCGAGCAGGCCGGGGTCTTCGCCGGCCTGATGTACCAGGAATATGGCTCGCTCGAGGGCGGCATATCGCCGGGAATCACCGGCAGCCTGGTCTCCGGCCGGGTCGCCTACGCGCTGGGCCTCGAGGGCCCGGCGATGACGATCGACACGGCCTGCTCCTCCTCGCTGGTGGCGATGCACCTCGCGGCGCAGGCACTGCGCGTCGGGGAGTGCAGTCTCGCCCTCGCCGGCGGCGTCTCAGTGCTCTCGACCTCCGCCATCTTCACCCAGTTCTTCCGCCAGCGCGGGCTCTCTCCCGACGGCCGCTGCCATTCCTACGCCGAGGGCGCCAACGGCACGGGGTTCTCGGAGGGCGTCGGGGTGCTGGCGCTCGAGCGCCTCGCCGACGCAGAGGCCAACGGCCATCCGGTGCTGGCGACGATTCGCGGCACCGCCGTCAACCAGGACGGCGCTTCGAACGGGCTGACCGCACCGAACCGGCCGGCTCAGGAACGCGTGATCCGCGAGTCGCTGGCAAACGCCCGCCTGACGCCGGCGGACATCGAGATGATCGAGGGGCACGGCACGGGCACGACGCTCGGCGACCCGATCGAGGCGAGCGCCCTCATCGCCACCTACGGCCAGGACCGCGAGGCGCCGCTGCGACTCGGCTCGCTGAAGTCGAACATCGGTCATGCCGCCGCCGCGGCGGGGGTCGGCGGCGTGATCAAGGCCGTGCTGGCGATGCGCGAAGGGGTGATGCCCAAGACGCTGCACGTCGACGAGCCCTCCTCGAAGGTCGATTGGGAGGCGGGGCGGATCGAGCTGCTCACCGAGGCGGCCGAGTGGGAGGCCAACGGCCGCCCCCGCCGCGCCGCGGTCTCCTCCTTCGGCGCCTCAGGCACCAACGCCCACCTGATCTTGGAGCAGGGCCCAGAGCCCGAGCCGGTCGAGGCCCAAGAGGGCGAGGCCCCGACCCCGCCCCTGACCGGCCCCGTCCCCCTCGCCCTCTCGGCCAAATCCGAGCAGGCCCTGCGCGAGTCGGCCGCGAGGCTCGCCACCCACCTGCGCGAGCACCCCGAGCAGGAGCTGCTCGACACCGCCTACTCGCTGGCGAGGACCCGCAGCGCCTTCGAGCACCGCGCGGTGGCCGTCGGGACCGAGCGCGAGCAGCTCCTGGACTCCCTGCAGGCGATCGCCTCAGGCGCCCCCGGCGAGGGCGCCTCCGGTGCGCCTTATGCGGTCATAGACCACATAAGGCGCACCGCAACCGAGCGGCGCCCCGTCTTCGCCTTCGGCGGGCAGGGCTCCCAGCACCCCCAGATGGCCCTCGGGCTGACCCAGGCCAGCCCCGTCTTCGCCCGCAGCATCGCCGAGTGCGAGGCGGCCCTCGCCCCCCACGTCGATTGGTCCCTGACCGAGGTCCTCGAAGAAGAGGAGGGCAAGTGGATGGAGCGCCTCGACATCGTCCAGCCCGCCCTCTTCGCGACGATGGTCTCCCTGGCAAGGCTCTGGG
Organism: uncultured Solirubrobacterales bacterium; assembly: GCA_963728365.1. GTDB lineage: Bacteria > Actinomycetota > Thermoleophilia > Solirubrobacterales > 70-9 > VRUE01. Next base: position 26,985 of record CAVSJI010000002.1, on the reverse strand, counting down.
AAGCCTCGGGGGTAAGGCCCTCCCTGGTGATCGGCCACTCCCAGGGGGAGGTGGCCGCCGCCCACGTCGCCGGGGCGCTCTGCCTCGAGGACGCCGCCCGGGTGATCGCCCTGCGCTCGGCGGCGATGGCCAAGATCGCCGGCAAGGGGGCGATGGCCTCGGTATCGCTGCCCCTCGCAGAGCTCGAAGAGCTGCTCGCCCCCTACGGGGAGCGCCTCTCCCTCGCCGCCGCCAACGGCCCCCGCACCCAGGCCGTCTCCGGGGAGCCCGAGGCGATCGCCGAGCTGCTCGGCGCCTGCGAGGAGCAGGGCGTCAGGGCGAGGCGGATCGCCGTCGACTACGCCGCGCACTCCGCCCAGATCGAGCAGCTCGAGGAGGAGCTCTTGGAGGCCTTCGCCCCGATCTCCCCCCAAAGCTCGGAGATCCCCCTGCACTCCACGCTCACCGGCGAGCTCCTCGACACCGCCCGGATGGACGCCTCCTACTGGTATCGCAACCTGCGCGAGACCGTCCTCTTCGAGCCCGTGATCGAGGCCCTGCTCGAGCAGGGCCGCTCCCACTTCATCGAGATCTCCCCCCACCCGGTGCTCTCCTTCGGGATCGCCGAAGCGATCGAGGCGAGCGAGTCCCCCGCAAGGGTGCTCGACACCCTGCGCAGGGACGAGGACCCCGCGACCCGCTTCTGCCTCTCCCTCGCCGAGGCCCACGCCGCCGGGGCGCAGGTCGAGTGGGAGGACTTCTTCGCCGGCTCGGGCGCCAGGAAGGTGCCGCTGCCCACCTACCCCTTCCAGCGCAAGCGCTACTGGCTGAGCCCGGGGGGCGCCTCGGGGGACCCGAGCTCCCTCGGCCTCGCCGACGCCGAGCACCCGCTGCTCGGCGCGGCGCTCTCGGTCGCCAGCGGCGAGGAGCTGCTCTTCACCGGCCGCATCTCGCTGGCCACCCACCCCTGGCTGGCCGACCACGCCGTCGCCGGCACCGTGCTCTTCCCCGGCACCGCCTTCCTCGAGCTCGCCCTGGCCGCCGCCGAGCGGCTCGGCGCCGAGCAGGTCGCCGAGCTCACCCTGCAGGCGCCGCTGGTGCTGCCCGAGACCGGCGCCGTGCAGATCCAGGTCGCGGTTGGCGGCGCCGACGAGGCGGGCCGCCGCGAGATCCGCATCGACTCGCGAACGGACGCGGCCGCCGCGCAGGAAGCCGAGTGGACGCTGAACGCCGACGGCGCTCTGCTCGCCGAGCCCGTCGCGCCCGTCGAGTCGCTCGGCGCGTGGCCCCCCGAGGGCGCCGAGCCACTTGATGCCGAGCTCCTCTACGACCGCCTCGCCGAGGCCGGCTTCGAATACGGTCCCGCCTTTCAGGGCCTGACCCGGGCCTGGAGGAAAGGCGAAGAGGTGTTCGCCGATGTTGCCCTGGGAGAGGAGCAGGCAGCGAAGGCCCAGGAGTATGCGCTCCATCCGGCCCTGTTCGACGCCGCCCTGCACGGCGCCGTGCTGGCCGGGCTCAGCGAGACCGGCATCGAGGGGACGCGGCTGCCGTTCGCCTGGCAGGGAGTCGGGCTCGAGGTCTCCGGGGCACGCGCGCTGCGCGTGAGGATCTCGCTGAGGGGAGAGCAGATCGGCCTTGCTCTCGCCGATGCCGAGGGCGCGCCCGTGGCCTCGGTCGGCTCGCTGCTCGCGAGGCCGGTCTCGCCCGAGCAGCTCCGCGCCGCGCGTCGGGGGGGCGGCCTGCTTGGCGTCGAGTGGAGCGCGCGGCGGCTCGCGCCGGCAGCGGACCGGTCCGTGGCGAAGATCTGGCGCCACCGCCCGGAGGGTGACTCCGGCCCGGCGACGGCGCGGCGGGCAGTGGCTGCGGCCCTGGAGGCGATCCAGACCTCCCTCGCGGGCGCCGCCGAGGCGCCCGAGCAGCGCCTGGCAATCGTCACCGAGGGGGCGATGGCGACCTTCGCGGGGGAGTCTCCCGACCCTGCCGCTGCCGCGATCTGGGGACTGGTCCGCTCCGCCCAGTCCGAGCACCCCGGGCACTTCCTGCTCGTCGACAGTGACGGGAGCGAGGCTTCCGAGGCGGCGCTCGACGCGGTGGTTGCTCAAACGGAGGAGCCGCAGGTGGCCTTGCGCGAGGGGACCGCGCTGGTCCCGAGGGCGACCCGGCTTCCAGTCGGGGACGGGAACGCGGCGCTCGATCCGGCGAAGACCGTCCTGATCACCGGCGCGACCGGCACCCTCGGCGGCCTCGCCGCCAAGCACCTCCTCACCGCCCACGGCGCCCGTCACCTGCTGCTCGTCAGCCGCAGCGGCCCCGAGGCGCCCGGCGCCGCCGAGCTGCGCGCCGAGCTGGAGGAGCAGGGCGCCGAGGTCGAGATCGCCGCCTGCGACGTCGCCGAGCGCGGCGCGCTCGAGGCGCTGCTCGCCGCGATCCCCGCGGAGCGCCCGCTGGGCGCCGTCTTCCACGCCGCCGGCGCGCTCGATGACGCGACGATCGAGTCGCTCACCGCCGAGCGCCTCGACCCCGTCTTCGCCCCCAAGGCCGACGCCGCCTGGGCCCTGCACGAGCTGACCGCCGAGGCCGAGCTCACCCACTTCGTCTGCTTCTCCTCGGCCGCCGGCACCCTGGGCGGCCCCGGCCAGGGCAACTACGCCGCCGCCAACGCCTACCTCGACGCCCTCGCCCAGCGCCGCCGCGCCGCGGGCCTGCCCGCCACCTCGATTGCCTGGGGCTACTGGGAGACCGAGAGCGAGCTGACCGCGAAGCTCACCGAGGCCGACCTCGAGCGGATGCGCCGCGGCGGCATCGCGCCGCTGGCCGACGCCGAGGCGCTGCCCCTGCTCGACCAGGCGCTCGGCGCCGAGCGCCCCGACGTGCTGGCGGTCGCGCTCGAGCCGTCGGGCCTGCGCCAGATGGCCTCCCTCGGGGTGCTGCCGCCGTTGCTTTGCGAGCTGATCCGCGTGCCCAAGCGCCGCGCCGGGGCCGGCGGCTCGCTCGCCCGCAAGCTCGCCGAGATGCCCGAGGCCCAGCGCGAGGCCCACGTGCTGGAGGTGGTGCGCGGCGAGGCGGCCGCGGTGCTCGGCCACGACTCGGCCGGGGAGATCGCGCCTGACCGGCCGCTGGGCGAGCTCGGCCTCGGCTCGCTGGCGGCGCTCGAGCTGCGCAGCCGGTTGGGGGCTGCGACCGGCCTGTCGCTTGCGGCGACGGTCGCCTTCGACCACCCGACCGTGGAGCGGCTTGCCGCCCATCTGCTCGCCGAGGTGATGGCCGGCGGCGCCGCGCGGGTCACGACCGCGGCGCGGGTGAGCGACGAGCCGATCGCGATCGTCGGCATGTCCTGCCGGCTCCCCGGCGGCGTCGCCTCGCCCGAGGAGCTCTGGGAGCTGCTCGCCGAGGGGCGCGACGCGATCGAGCCCTTCCCCGCCGACCGCGGCTGGGACCTGGAGCGGCTCTACGACCCGGAGCCGGGAGCGCCGGACGCGATCTACACGAGGCAGGGCGGCTTCCTCCCGGACGTCGCCGACTTCGATGCCGAGTTCTTCCGAGTCAGTCCGCGGGAGGCGCTGGAGACCGACCCTCAACAGCGGCAGCTGCTCGAAGGGGCCTGGGAGGCGCTCGAGGACGCCGGCATCGATCCGCTCGCGCTGCGCGGCACGCCGGCCGGGGTGTTTGCCGGCGTCATGTATCAGGACTACGGCGTTGCGCCGGGAATGACGACCAGCGTCGTCTCCGGCCGCCTTGCCTACACGCTCGGCCTCGAGGGCCCGGCGATGACGATCGACACCGCCTGCTCCTCCTCGCTGGTCGCGGTGCACCTCGCTGCGCAGGCGCTGCACGCGGGAGAGTGCGGGCTGGCGATCGCCGGCGGGGTCACGGTGCTCGCCACGCCCTCGTCCTTCATCGAGTTCTCTCGCCAGCGCGGTCTGGCGACGGACGGTCGCTGCAAGCCGTTCGCCGAGGCCGCCGACGGCACCGGCTTCTCGGAGGGCCTCGGCGTGCTCGTGCTCGAGCGTCTCTCCGACGCGGAGGCAAACGGCCATCGGGTGCTGGCCACGATCCGCGGCTCGGCCGTCAACCAGGACGGCGCGACCAGCGGCTTCACGGCTCCGAACGGCCCCTCCCAGGAGCGGGTCATCCGCCAGGCCCTGGCCAACGCCCGCCTCAAGAGCGCCGACGTGGACATGGTCGAGGCCCACGGCACCGGAACCACCCTCGGCGACCCGATCGAGGCGGGCGCCCTGCTCGCCACCTACGGCCAGGACAGAGAGGCGCCGCTGAAGCTCGGCTCGGTTAAGTCGAATATCGGCCATACCGCAGCCGCCGCCGGTGTGGCGGGCGTGATCAAGTCGATCCTCGCGATGCGCGAGGGCGTGATGCCCAAGACGCTGCACGTCGACGCACCCTCCACCAAGGTCGAGTGGGAGGCGGGGCAGGTCGAGCTGCTCACCGAGGCGGCCGAGTGGGAGGCGAGGGAGGGGCGCCCGCGCCGCGCAGCGGTCTCCTCCTTCGGCGCCTCGGGCACCAACGCCCACCTGATCCTCGAGCAGGGGCCCGCCCGGGTCGAGGCCGAAGAGGGCGAGGGGAGGACCGAATCCCTCAACGGTCCGCTCCCCCTCGCCCTCTCGGCCAAATCCGGGGACGCCCTGCGCGAGTCGGCCGCGAGGCTCAAAGAGCACCTGCAGGACAACCCCGAGCAGGACCTGCTCGACACGGCGCACTCGCTGCTCACAGCCAGAAGCGCCTTCCCCCACCGCGCCGTGGCGGTCGGCGCCGAGCGCCAGCAGCTGCTCGACTCCCTTCAGGCGATTGCCGAGGGCCGCCCCTCCTCATCGAGCGCCACCGCCACCGCCAACCCCGGCCGCCTCGCCTACCTGCTCAGCGGCCAGGGATCGCAGCGGCCGGGGATGGGCAAGGAGCTCCATGAGACCTACCCCGCCTACGCGGAAGCCCTCGAGGAAGCCCTGGCGGAGCTCGACCCCCACCTGGAGCTCTCGCTCCGCGACCTGCTCTTCGCCGAGCCGGGCTCCCCCGAGGCAGAGCTGCTGGGCGACACCACCTACGCCCAGCCCGCCCTCTTTGCCACCCACGTGGCGCTTCACCGCCTGCTGGAGAGCTGGGGCCTCGCCCCCGAGCTGCTCGCCGGCCACTCGGTCGGGGAGATCTCCGCCGCCCAGATCGCCGGCGTGCTCTCCCTGCCCGACGCCGCCAGGCTGATCTGCGCCCGCGGCGCCCTGATGGGCGCCCTGCCCTCCGGCGGGGCGATGCTCGCGGTTCAGGCCAGCGAGCCCGAGGTCGCCGAGGCGATCGAGGGGCTGCAGGCAGAGCTCTCGATCGCGGCGCTCAACAGCCCAACCTCGACCGTGATCTCCGGCGATGGGCAGGCGATCGAAGCCCAGCAGTCCCTCTGGGAGGAGCGCGGCCGCAAGACCAAGCGCCTACAGGTCTCCCACGCCTTTCACTCGCCCCTGATCGAGCCGATGATGGAGGCCTTCGCCGAGGTCGCGGCCTCCCTCTCCTACGCCGAGCCACAGGTCCCGATCGTCTCCAACCTGACCGGGGAGGTCCTCAGCGCCGGGCAGGCCACCGACCCCGCCTACTGGGTCTCCCACGTGCGCTCCCCGGTGCGCTTCGCCGACTCGGTCGGCACCCTGATCGCCCAGGGCGCCACGGCCTTGGTGGAGCTCGGCCCCGACCCGGTGCTCACCGCGATGGCGGCCGAGTGCGTCGAGGACGCCGAGAAGCCCCCGGCCCTGATCCCCACCCTGCGCGAGGGACGCCCGGAGCCCGAGACCGCGACGCTTGCCCTCGGCGCCGCCCACGCGGCCGGGGCGAAGGTCCGCTGGCAGAGCTTCTTCGGGGGAACCGAGCCAAAGCGCGCCCCGCTGCCCACCTACCCCTTCCAGCGCAAGCGCTACTGGCTGAGCCCGGGGGGCGCCTCGGGGGACCCGAGCTCGCTCGGTCTCGCAGAGGCAGGGCATCCATTGCTCGGCGCGGCGATCGAGGATCCCTCTGGGGACACGCTCACCCTCACCGGCCGCATCTCCCTGGCCACCCACGCCTGGCTGCTCGACCATGTCGTGACCGGCGCCGCCATCTTCCCCAGCTCCGGCTTCCTCGAGCTCGCCCTGCATGCGGTCGAGCTGGTTGGAGCGGAGCAGGTTCGGGAGCTGACCATGCAGGTTCCCCTCGTCCTGACCGCGGAGAGTGCGGTGCAGATCCGAGTCTCGGTCGGCGCCGCGGGGAAGGACGGCGATCGCCAGCTGGCGATCCACGGCCGCGTCGAGGGCCGTGAGTGGACGTTGCACGCCGAGGGCGCCCTTTCCATGGCTCCGTCCGACACGTCGCCGGAGTCGCTTGGCGAGTGGCCCCCGACGGGCGCCGAAGCGCTGGAGACCGAGTTTCTCTATGACCGCCTCGCCGAGGCGGGCTTCGAGTACGGCCCGGCCTTTCAGGGGCTGACCCGGGCCTGGAGGAGGGGTGAGGCGGTCTTCGCCGAGGTTTCGCTCGCCGAGGAGCAGATGGTCGAGGCCGACCGCTACGGCGTGCATCCCGCCCTGTTCGACTCGGTTCTGCACGCGGCGCTGCTCGCGGAGCTCTCCAGCGGTGGCGCATCGGCGCAGTTGCGGCTGCCGTTTGCCTGGAGCGGGGTCTCCCTGCACGCCGCTGGGGCCCGCGAGCTGCGCGTCAGGATCGACATCGACAGCAAGCAACTCGTCATCGTCGTTGCCGACGCCGCGGGGGAGGCGGTGGCGAGCGTCGCCTCCCTGGTCGGTCGCCCAGCCTCCCCCGAGCAGGTGCGCGGCGCATCCGCGCAAGACGGGCTGCTCACGGTCGAGTGGCGCGAAGGTCGGCTCGTCACGGCAACCGATGCGCCCGCGGCGCAGGTCTGGCGCCACGAGCCCGGCGGCGCACCCGACGCCGGCGCCGCCCGAGAGGCGGCCACGGAGGCCCTGGCGGCGATTCAAGCCTTCCTCGCGCGCCCGGATTCCTCCCCCGGGGACCGTCTCGCGATCATCACCGAAGGCGCTGTATCCACCGCCGAGGGCGAGGCGCCCGATCCGGCCGCCGCCGCGATCTGGGGGCTCGTCCGCTCCGCCCAAGCGGAGCATCCGGGCAGCTTCGTCTTGATCGACAGCGACGGCGGCGATGCTGCCGAGGCGGCCCTGCCCGCCGCCCTCGCGCAGGACTCCGAGCCGCAGATCGCCCTGCGCGAGGGGACCGCGCTGGTCCCCAGGGCGATTCGCCTTCGCCTGGAGGGCATTGGCCCGGCGCTCGATCCCCAGCGCACGGTCCTGATCACCGGCGCGACCGGCACCCTCGGCGGCCTCGCCGCGGAACGCTTGGTCAAGGAGCACGGCGCCCGCCACCTGCTGCTCGTCAGCCGCTCGGGGGAGAACGCCCCGGGTGCCGCCGAGCTGCGCGCCGTCCTTGCCGAGCAGGGCGCCGAGGTCGAGATCGCCGCCTGCGACGTCGCCGAGCGCGACGCGCTCGAGGCGCTGCTCGCCGCGATCCCCGCCGAGCGCCCGCTGGGCGCCGTCTTCCACGCCGCCGGCGCGCTCGATGACGCGACGATCGAGTCGCTCACCGCCGAGCGCCTCGACCCCGTCTTCGCCCCCAAGGCCGACGCCGCCTGGGCCCTGCACGAGCTGACCGCCGAGGCCGAGCTCACCCACTTCGTCTGCTTCTCCTCGGCCGCCGGCACCCTGGGCGGCCCCGGCCAGGGCAACTACGCCGCCGCCAACGCCTACCTCGACGCCCTCGCCCAGCGCCGCCGCGCCGCGGGCCTGCCCGCGACCTCGATTGCCTGGGGCTACTGGGAGACCGAGAGCGAGCTGACCGCGAAGCTCACCGAGGCCGACCTCGAGCGGATGCGCCGCGGCGGCATCGCGCCGCTGGCCGACGCCGAGGCGCTGCCCCTGCTCGACCAGGCGCTCGGCGCCAAGCGCCCCGACGTGCTGGCGGTCGCGCTCGAGCCGTCGGGCCTGCGCCAGATGGCCTCCCTCGGGGTGCTGCCGCCACTGCTTGGCGAGCTGATCCGCGTGCCCAAGCGCCGCGCCGGGGCCGGCGGCTCGCTCGCCCGCAAGCTCGCCGAGCTGCCCGAGGCCCAGCGCGAGGCCCACGTGCTGGAGGTGGTGCGCGGCGAGGCGGCCGCGGTGCTCGGCCACGACTCGGCCGCCGCGATCGAGCCGCGCCGTGCCTTCCAGGAGCTGGGCTTCGACTCCCTCGCCGCCCTGGAGCTGCGCAACCGGCTCGGCCTCGCCACCGGGGTGCGCCTCGCGCCGACGATCGTCTTCGACCATCCCAGCGCCGAGGCGCTCGCCACCCACCTGCTGGCCGAGGTCACGGCCTCGGGCCTGCCGCGCGCCGCGGTCGTGCGCTCCCAGGCGACCGAGGAGCCGATCGCGATCGTCGGCATGTCCTGCCGGCTCCCCGGCGGCGTCGCCTCGCCCGAGGAGCTCTGGGAGCTGCTCGCCGAGGGGCGCGACGCGATCGAGCCCTTCCCCGCCGACCGCGGCTGGGACCTGGAGCGGCTCTATGACTCCGACCCCGACAACCTCACCGCCAGCTATGCCACCGAGGGCGGCTTTCTCGGCGACGCCGCCGGTTTCGACTCGGAGTTCTTCGGCATCGCGCCGCGCGAGGCGCTCGTCATCGACCCCCAGCAGCGCCTCCTGCTCGAAGGCGCCTGGGAGGCGCTGGAGGACGCCGGCATCGACCCGTCGACCCTGCGTGGCATGCCCGCCGGCGTCTTCGCCGGGGTGATGTATCAGGACTACGGCGCGCCGCAGTTCGGGGTTGCCCCCGGCATGACCACGAGCACGGTCTCCGGTCGCCTCGCCTACACGCTCGGCCTCGAGGGCCCGGCGATGACGATCGACACCGCCTGCTCCTCCTCGCTGGTCGCGATGCACCTCGCTGCGCAGGCGCTGCGCGCGGGAGAGTGCGAGCTCGCCCTCGCCGGCGGCGTCTCGGTGCTCGCCACCCCCTCGGTCTTCGCGATCTTCAGCACCCAGCGCGGCCTCGCCCCCGACGGCCGCTGCAAGCCCTTCGCCGAGGCCGCCGACGGCGCGGGCTTCTCGGAGGGGATCGGCGTCTTGGTCTTGGAGCGTCTCTCCGACGCCGAGGCCAAGGGCCACTCTGTGCTCGCCACGATCCGCGGCTCGGCCGTCAACCAGGATGGCGCGACCAACGGCTTCACGGCGCCCAACGGCCCCTCCCAGGAGCGGGTGATCCGCCAGGCCCTCGCCAACGCGAGCCTCGAGCCGGGCGACGTCGACCTGCTCGAGGCCCACGGCACCGGCACGACCCTCGGCGACCCGATCGAGGCGGGCGCCCTGCTCGCCACCTACGGCCAGGACAGAGAGGCGCCGCTGCGGCTCGGCTCGCTGAAGTCAAACGTCGGCCACACCCAGGCCGCGGCCGGAGTCGGCGGCGTGATCAAGGCCGTGCTGGCGATGCGCGAAGGGGTGATGCCCAAGACGCTGCACGTCGACGCGCCCTCCTCGAAGGTCGATTGGGAGGCGGGGCGGATCGAGCTGCTCACCGAGGCGGCCGAGTGGGAGGCCAACGGCCGCCCCCGCCGCGCGGCGGTCTCCTCCTTCGGCGCCTCGGGCACCAACGCCCACCTGATCTTGGAGCAGGGTCCAGAGCCCGAGCCGGTCGAGGCCCAAGAGGGCGAGGGGAGGGTCAGGCCCCTGACCGGCGCCGTCCCCCTCGCCCTCTCGGCCAAATCCGAGCAGGCCCTGCGCGAGTCGGCCGCGAGGCTGGCCACCCACCTGCGCGAGCACCCCGAGCAGGAGCTGCTCGACACCGCCTACTCGCTGGCGAGGACCCGCAGCGCCTTCGAGCACCGCGCGGTGGCCGTCGGGACCGAGCGCCAGCAGCTCCTGGCCTCCCTGCAGGCGATCGCCTCAGGCGCCCCCGGCGAGGGCGCCTCCGGTGCGCCTTATGCGGTCATAGACCACATAAGGCGCACCGCAAGCGAGCGGCGCCCCGTCTTCGCCTTCGGCGGGCAGGGCTCCCAGCACCCCCAGATGGCCCTCGGGCTGACCCAGGCCAGCCCCGTCTTCGCCCGCAGCATCGCCGAGTGCGAGGCGGCCCTCGCCCCCCACGTCGATTGGTCCCTGACCGAGGTCCTCGAAGAAGAGGAGGGCAAGTGGATGGAGCGCCTCGACATCGTCCAGCCCGCCCTCTTCGCGACGATGGTCTCCCTGGCAAGGCTCTGGGAAGCCTCGGGGGTGAGGCCCTCCCTGGTGATCGGCCACTCCCAGGGGGAGGTGGCCGCCGCCCACATCGCCGGGGCGCTCTGCCTCGAGGACGCCGCCCGGGTGATCGCCCTGCGCTCGGCGGCGATGGCCAAGATCGCCGGCAAGGGGGCGATGGCCTCGGTCTCGCTGCCCCTCGCAGAGCTCGAAGAGCTGCTCGCCCCCTACGGGGAGCGCCTCTCCCTCGCCGCCGCCAACGGCCCCCGCGCCCAGGCCGTCTCGGGGGAGCCCGAGGCGATCGCCGAGCTGCTCGAGGCATGCGAGGGGCAGGGCGTCAGGGCGAGGCGGATCGCCGTCGACTACGCCGCGCACTCCGCCCAGATCGAGCAGCTCGAGGAGGAGCTCTTGGAGGCCTTCGCCCCGATCTCCCCCCAAAGCTCGGAGATCCCCCTGCACTCCACGCTCACCGGCGAGCTCCTCGACACCGCCCAGATGGACGCCTCCTACTGGTATCGCAACCTGCGCGAGACCGTCCTCTTCGAGCCCGTGATCGAGGCCCTGCTCGAGCAGGGCCGCTCCCACTTCATCGAGATCTCCCCCCACCCGGTGCTCTCCTTCGGGATCGCCGAAGCGATCGAGGCCAAGGAGTCCCCCGCCCACCTGCTCGACACCCTGCGCAGGGACGAGGACCCCGCGACCCGCTTCTGCCTCTCCCTCGCCGAGGCCCACGCCGCCGGGGCGCAGGTCGATTGGGAGGACTTCTTCGCCGGCTCGGGCGCCAGGAAGGTGCCGCTGCCCACCTACCCCTTCCAGCGCAAGCGCTACTGGCTGAGCCCGGGGGGCGCCTCGGGGGACCCGAGCTCCCTCGGCCTCGCCGACGCCGAGCACCCGCTGCTCGGCGCGGCGCTCTCGGTCGCCAGCGGCGAGGAGCTGCTCTTCACCGGCCGCATCTCGCTGGCCACCCACCCCTGGCTGGCCGACCACGCCGTGGCCGGCACGGCGCTCCTGCCGGGCACCGGCCTGCTCGAGCTCGCCCTGCGCGCCGGGCAGGAGCTCGGCATGGAGCAGGTTCGCGAGCTCACCATGCAGGCGCCGCTCGTCCTGCCCGAGACCGGCGCCGTGCAGGTCCAGGTCGCGGTCGGCGAGCCGGGGGAGGGGGGAGAGCGCCCGATCGAGATCCACTCCCGCCCCGAGGCGCCGCTGGAGCAGCAGCAGCCCTGGGCCCTCAACGCAGAGGGCCTGCTCGCCCCCGAGGCTCCCGAGGCGCCGCCCGCACTGGACGCCTGGCCACCGGAGGGCGCCGAGCCGCTGGAGGCGACCTTCCTCTATGACCACCTCGCCGAGGCGGGCTATGAGTACGGGCCCGCCTTCCAGAACCTGACCAGGGCCTGGCGCCGCGGCGAGGACGTCTTCGCCGAGCTCGCCCTCGCCGAGCAGCAGGCCGGCGAGGCCGGCGCCTTCGCCGTCCATCCCGCCCTGCTCGACGCGGCCCTGCACGCGATCCCGCTCGGCGCCTCGCAGGGCGGCGCCGAGGCGGCTCCCTCGCTGCCCTTCTCCTGGGGCGAGGTGGCGGTGCGGGCTCCGGGGGCGAGCGCCCTGCGCGTCGCGCTGGCGAGCGGCGGCGAGGGCCGCGTCTCGCTGACCCTCGCCGCCGAGGACGGCGCCGCCGCGGTCCAGGTCGGCTCGCTCGCCCTGCGCCCGCTGGCGCCCGAGCAGCTGCGCGCCGCCCGCGACCGGCGCGAGGGGCTGCTGCGCGTCGAGTGGCGGGAGCGCGACCTGGCCCCCGCCGAGGCCGGCGCCCCGGTCGAGCTCTGGCGACACGAGCCCGAAGCGGGCGCCGGCTCCCCCGCCGCCGCGCGGGCAGCCGCCTGCGCCGCGCTGGCCGCGCTCCAGGCCTGGCTCGCCCGCGAGGACGGCTCCCCGGACGAGCGCTTCGCGGTGCTCACCCGCAACGCCTTCGCCGTCGCCGAGGGCGAGGCCCCCGACCCGGCCGCCGCCGCGGTCTGGGGCCTCGTGCGCTCCGCCCAGGCGGAGCATCCGGGCAGCTTCCTGCTGCTCGACAGCGACGGCAGCGCTGCTTCTGAGGCGAAGCTCGAGGCGGCCCTGGCCCAGGCCGAGGAGCCGCAGCTCGCCCTGCGCGAGGGGGCCGCCTTCGCCCCGCGCGCGACCAGGGTCGCCCCGCAGGCCGAGACCGAGGCCGAGGCGCAGGCCGGATCGTCCCCGCCGATCGACCCCGAGCGCACGGTCCTGATCACCGGCGCGACCGGCACCCTCGGCGGCCTCGCCGCCAAGCACCTCCTCACCGCCCACGGCGCCCGCCACCTGCTGCTCGTCAGCCGCAGCGGCCCCGAGGCGCCCGGCGCCGCCGAGCTGCGCGCCGAGCTGGAGGAGCAGGGCGCCGAGGTCGAGATCGCCGCCTGCGACGTCGCCGAGCGCGACGCGCTCGAGGCGCTGCTCGCCGCGATCCCCGCCGAGCGCCCGCTGGGCGCCGTCTTCCACGCCGCCGGCGCGCTCGATGACGCGACGATCGAGTCGCTCACCGCCGAGCGCCTCGACCCCGTCTTCGCCCCCAAGGCCGACGCCGCCTGGGCCCTGCACGAGCTGACCGCCGAGGCCGAGCTCACCCACTTCGTCTGCTTCTCCTCGGCCGCCGGCACCCTGGGCGGCCCCGGCCAGGGCAACTACGCCGCCGCCAACGCCTACCTCGACGCCCTCGCCCAGCGCCGCCGCGCCGCGGGCCTGCCCGCCACCTCGATCGCCTGGGGCTACTGGGAGACCGAGAGCGAGCTGACCGCGAAGCTCACCGAGGCCGACCTCGAGCGGATGCGCCGCGGCGGCATCGCGCCGCTGGCCGACGCCGAGGCGCTTCCCCTGTTCGACCAGGCGCTCGGCGCCAAGCGCCCCGACGTGCTGGCGGTCGCGCTCGAGCCGTCGGGCCTGCGCCAGATGGCCTCCCTCGGGGTGCTGCCGCCACTGCTTGGCGAGCTGATCCGCGTGCCCAAGCGCCGCGCCGGGGCCGGCGGCTCGCTCGCCCGCAAGCTCGCCGAGCTGCCCGAGGCCCAGCGCGAGGCCCACGTGCTGGAGGTGGTGCGCGGCGAGGCGGCCGCGGTGCTCGGCCACGACTCGGCCGCCGCGATCGAGCCGCGCCGTGCCTTCCAGGAGCTGGGCTTCGACTCCCTCGCCGCCCTGGAGCTGCGCAACCGGCTCGGCCTCGCCACCGGGGTGCGCCTCGCGCCGACGATCGTCTTCGACCATCCCAGCGCCGAGGCGCTCGCCACCCACCTGCTGGCCGAGGTCACGGCCTCGGGCCTGCCGCGCGCCGCGGTCGTGCGCTCCCAGGCGACCGAGGAGCCGATCGCGATCGTCGGCATGTCCTGCCGGCTCCCCGGCGGCGTCGCCTCGCCCGAGGAGCTCTGGGAGCTGCTCGCCGAGGGGCGCGACGCGATCGAGCCCTTCCCCGCCGACCGCGGCTGGGACCTGGAGCGGCTCTATGACTCCGACCCCGACAACCTCACCGCCAGCTATGCCACCGAGGGCGGCTTTCTCGGCGACGCCGCCGGTTTCGACTCGGAGTTCTTCGGCATCGCGCCGCGCGAGGCGCTCGTCATCGACCCCCAGCAGCGCCTCCTGCTCGAAGGCGCCTGGGAGGCGCTGGAGGACGCCGGCATCGACCCGTCGACCCTGCGTGGCATGCCCGCCGGCGTCTTCGCCGGGGTGATGTATCAGGACTACGGCGCGCCGCAGTTCGGGGTTGCCCCCGGCATGACCACGAGCACGGTCTCCGGTCGCCTCGCCTACACGCTCGGCCTCGAGGGCCCGGCGATGACGATCGACACCGCCTGCTCCTCCTCGCTGGTCGCGATGCACCTCGCTGCGCAGGCGCTGCGCGCGGGAGAGTGCGAGCTCGCCCTCGCCGGCGGCGTCTCGGTGCTCGCCACCCCCTCGGTCTTCGCGATCTTCAGCACCCAGCGCGGCCTCGCCCCCGACGGCCGCTGCAAGCCCTTCGCCGAGGCCGCCGACGGCGCGGGCTTCTCGGAGGGGATCGGCGTCTTGGTCTTGGAGCGTCTCTCCGACGCCGAGGCCAAGGGCCACTCTGTGCTCGCCACGATCCGCGGCTCGGCCGTCAACCAGGATGGCGCGACCAACGGCTTCACGGCGCCCAACGGCCCCTCCCAGGAGCGGGTGATCCGCCAGGCCCTCGCCAACGCGAGCCTCGAGCCGGGCGACGTCGACCTGCTCGAGGCCCACGGCACCGGCACGACCCTCGGCGACCCGATCGAGGCGGGCGCCCTGCTCGCCACCTACGGCCAGGACAGAGAGGCGCCGCTGCGGCTCGGCTCGCTGAAGTCAAACGTCGGCCACACCCAGGCCGCCGCCGGAGTCGGCGGCGTGATCAAGGCCGTGCTGGCGATGCGCGAAGGGGTGATGCCCAAGACGCTGCACGTCGATGAGCCCTCCTCGAAGGTCGATTGGGAGGCGGGGCAGGTCGAGCTGCTCACCGAGGCGGCCGAGTGGGAGGCCAACGGCCGCCAGCGCCGGGCCGCGGTCTCCTCCTTCGGCGCCTCGGGCACCAACGCCCACCTGATCTTGGAGCAGGGCCCAGAGCCCGAGCCGGTCGAGGCCCAAGAGGGCGAGGCCCCGACCCCGCCCCTGACCGGCCCCGTCCCCCTCGCCCTCTCGGCCAAATCCGAGCAGGCCCTGCGCGAGTCGGCCGCGAGGCTCGCCACCCACCTGCAGGCCAACCCCGAGCAGGAGCTGCTCGACACCGCCTACTCGCTCACCGCCACCCGCAGCGCCTTCGAGCACCGCGCGGTGGCCGTCGGGACCGAGCGCCAGCAGCTGCTGGACTCCCTGCAGGCGATCGCCTCAGGCGCCCCCGGCGAGGGCGCCTCCGGTGCGCCTTATGCGGTCATAGACCGCATAAGGCGCACCGCAACCGAGCGGCGCCCCGTCTTCGCCTTCGGCGGGCAGGGCTCCCAGCACCCCCAGATGGCCCTCGGGCTGACCCAGGCCAGCCCCGTCTTCGCCCGCAGCATCGCCGAGTGCGAGGCGGCCCTCGCCCCCCACGTCGATTGGTCCCTGACCGAGGTCCTCGAAGAAGAGGAGGGCAAGTGGATGGAGCGCCTCGACATCGTCCAGCCCGCCCTCTTCGCGACGATGGTCTCCCTGGCAAGGCTCTGGGAAGCCTCGGGGGTGAGGCCCTCCCTGGTGATCGGCCACTCCCAGGGGGAGGTGGCCGCCGCCCACATCGCCGGGGCGCTCTGCCTCGAGGACGCCGCCCGGGTGATCGCCCTGCGCTCCAAGGCGATGGCCAAGATCGCCGGCAAGGGGGCGATGGCCTCGGTATCGCTGCCCCTCGCAGAGCTCGAAGAGCTGCTCGCCCCCTACGGGGAGCGCCTCTCCCTCGCCGCCGCCAACGGCCCCCGCACCCAGGCCGTCTCGGGGGAGCCCGAGGCGATCGCCGAGCTGCTCGAGGCATGCGAGGGGCAGGGCGTCAGGGCGAGGCGGATCGCCGTCGACTACGCCGCGCACTCCGCCCAGATCGAGCAGCTCGAGGAGGAGCTCTTGGAGGCCTTCGCCCCGATCTCCCCCCAAAGCTCGGAGATCCCCCTGCACTCCACGCTCACCGGCGAGCTCCTCGACACCGCCCGGATGGACGCCTCCTACTGGTATCGCAACCTGCGCGAGACCGTCCTCTTCGAGCCCGTGATCGAGGCCCTGCTGCAGCAGGGCCGCTCCCACTTCATCGAGATCTCCCCCCACCCGGTGCTCTCCTTCGGGATCGCCGAAGCGATCGAGGCGAGCGAGTCCCCCGCAAGGGTGCTCGACACCCTGCGCAGGGACGAGGACCCCGCGACCCGCTTCTGCCTCTCCCTCGCCGAGGCCCACGCCGCCGGGGCGCAGGTCGATTGGGAGGACTTCTTCGCCGGCTCGGGCGCCAGGAAGGTGCCGCTGCCCACCTATCCCTTCCAGCGCGAGCGCTACTGGCTGAGCCCAACGGGCGCCTCGGGGGACCCGAGCTCCCTCGGCCTCGCCGACGCCGAGCACCCGCTGCTCGGCGCCCTGGTCGAAGGGCCCTCCGGCGAGGGCCTCGTGCTCACCGGCCGCATCTCGCTGGCCACCCACCCCTGGCTGGCCGACCACGCCGTGGCCGGCACCGTGCTCTTCCCCGGCACCGCCTTCCTCGAGCTCGCCCTGCAGGCCGCCGAGCGGGTGGACTGTGCCCTCGTCCGCGAGCTGACGCTGAGCACCCCTCTCGTCCTCTCCGAGCGAGATGCGACACAGCTGCGGGTGTCCGTCGGCCCGGGGGGCGAGGAGGGCGAGAGGAAGATCGCCATCCACTCGCGGCCCGGCGCCGGTGAGGGCGAGGCGTCCGAGTGGACGCTCAACGCCGAAGGCGTCCTCGCTGCCGACGCGACCGAGCCCGAGCCGCCACCGGAGTCCGATGCTTGGCCGCCCGACGGCGCGGAGCAGCTCGACGCCGAGCTTCTCTACGACCGCCTGGCCGAGATCGGCTTCGCGTACGGGCCCGCCTTCCAAGGGCTGTCCCGGGCGTGGCGAAGGGGGGACGAGCTCTTCGCCGAGGTCGACCTTGCAGACGTCGAGGCCGAAGACGCGGAACGTTTCGCCGTTCACCCCGCCTTGCTCGACTCGGCGCTGCACGCGATCCTGCTCTCGGCCCTGGGCGGCGACGGTCCGCGCGGTCCGATGCTGCCCTTCTCCTGGAGCGACGCGGCGGTTGGCCTCACCGGAGTCGAGAGCCTGCGGGTGGCGCTCACCTCGCACGACGAGCTGCGGGTCTCGCTGCGGGCCTGGAGCTCCGACGGAGCGCCGGTCGCCCGGGTCGGCGCGCTCGCCATGCGACCCGTCTCACTCGAGCAGCTCGAGGCAGGCTCGTCCGCCGGCTCGACCGGATTGCTCGGCATCGAGTGGCGGGAGTGGGCGCCCGCCGGGGCGACGGGCGCCGCCCCGGCGCGGGCCTGGCGCGCGGCGCGCGACGAAGACCAGGCGCCTCTCATCGCTGCCCGCCGGGCTGCCGGGGACGCATTGAATGCGATCCAGGAGTTTCTGGCGGGCGGAGAGGACTCCGCCGGCGAGCGCCTGGCGATCGTCACCGAGGGCGCCGTCGCCGCCGTGAGGGACGAGGCCCCCGATCCCGCTGCGGCGGCGATCTGGGGCCTGGCGCGTTCGGCTCAGACCGAGCATCCGGGGCGGATTCTCCTCGTCGATACCGATGGCGGCGACGAGTCGGAGGCGATTCTCCCCGCGGCTCTCGCCCAAGCCGAGGAGCCGCAGCTGGCGCTGCGCGACGGCGTCGCCTTCGTCCCGCGCGCAACGCCGCTGCCCGCCGCCGGCGACTCGCTGATGCCCCCGGCTGCGCCCTGGCGACTCGACGCCGGCCGCCGCACGGGGGTCGAGGACCTGACGATCGTTCCCAACCCCGACGCGGGCGCGCCACTCGGCCCGACCCAGGTGCGCGTCGAGGTGCGGGCCTCGGGCCTCAACTTCCGGGACGTGGTCGTCGTGCTCGGCTTCGAGGTGCCCGGTGAGGCGGCGCTGGGCAGCGAAGCCGCCGGCGTCGTGCTCGAGGCCGGCGAAGAGGTCGGCGACCTGAAGCCGGGAGATCGCGTGATGGGTCTCCTGGGCGGCGCTTTCGCCTCGACCGCGATTGCCGACCGCGAGCTGCTCGTGCCGGTTCCCGAGGAGTGGTCCTTCGTCCAGGCGGCGGCGGTTCCCGCGGTCTTCGCCACGGCTCTCTACGGGCTCGAGGACCTCGCCAAGCTGCGCAGCGGCGAGCGGCTTCTCGTCCACGCCGGGGCCGGCGGGGTGGGCATGGCGGCGATCGGGATCGCCAACGGGCTGGGGGCCGAGGTCTTCGCCACGGCGAGCCCTTCGAAGTGGGACGCGCTGCGGGAGCTGGGGATCGCGGAGGAGCGGATCGCCTCCTCGCGCGACCTCGAGTTCCGCGAGACCTTTCTCGCCGAGACCGGCGGCGAGGGCGTCGACGTCGTCCTCAACTCGCTCTCCGGCGAGTTCGTCGATGCCTCGCTTGCCCTCCTCCCGCGTGGCGGTCGCTTCCTCGAGATGGGCAAGACGGACATCCGCGACGCCGAGGTCGTGGCCGCCGCGCACCCGGGCGTCGCCTACCGTGCCTTCGACTTGGGCGAAGCCGGAATCGCGCGCATGGCGGAGATGCTCGCGGACGTCGTCGGCCGGATCGCCCGCGCCGAGCTGCGTCACTCCCCGGTCCGCGCCTGGGACCTGCGCCGGGCGCGGGAGGCATTCCGCCATCTTCGCGAGGGGCGGAACGTCGGCAAGGTCGTGCTCGAGGCGCCCCGGCCGATCGATCCCGGGCGAACCGTCCTGATCACGGGAGGAACCGGCGGGCTCGGCGCGCTCACCGCGCGCCACCTGGTCGCCGTCCACGGTGCTCGACATCTGCTGGTGGTCAGTCGCTCCGGGGCGCAGGCGCCCGGCGCCGGCGAGCTGCGGGAGGCGATCGAGGAGCTCGGCGCCGAAGCGACGATCGCGGCCTGCGACGTCTCCGACCGGGCGCAGCTCGAGGGGCTTCTCGCCTCGATCCCGGCGGAGCGGCCGCTCGGTGCCGTCTTCCATGCCGCCGGGGCCCTGGACGACGCGACGATCGATTCGCTCACGCCCGAGCGCATCGACGCCGTCTTCGGCCCGAAGGCCGACGCCGCCTGGCACCTGCACGAGCTGACCCGCGACGCCGAGCTCTCCCACTTCGTCGTCTATTCCTCGGTCGCAGGGGCGCTCGGGGGACCGGGACAGGGCAACTACGCGGCGGCCAACGCCTTCTGCGACGCACTCGCCCAGCGGCGACGGGCGGAGGGCCTGCCGGCAAGCTCGATCGCCTGGGGCTATTGGGATGCCGAGAGCGCCCTGACCGCCAAGCTGGGGGAGGCGGATCTCGAGCGGCTGCGGCGTGCGGGCATCGCTCCGCTCTCGTCCGACCGGGGCCTTGCCTGTCTCGACCAGGCTCTGCTGGCCGAGCGCCCAGACTCGCTCGCCGTGGCGGTCGACTCGGCCGGGCTGCGCTCGATGGCCTCGCTCGACATCCTGCCCCCGGTCCTCAGCGACCTGGTGCGGGTGCGGAGGAAGCGCTCCGGCTCCGCCGGAGCGCTCGCCAGGAAGCTCGCCTCACTGCCAGAGGACGAGCGCTCGGCGGCGACGCTCGAGGCGGTCAAGGCCGAGGTCGCGACGGTCCTCGGCCACCCGTCGGGCTCGGCGATCGAGGCCGAGCGGCCCTTCCAGGACCTCGGCTTCGACTCGCTCGCCGCGGTCGAGCTCCGCAACCGGCTCGGCAACGTGAGCGGGGTTCGCCTCGCGGCAACCGTCGTCTTCGACTACCCGAACGCCGCGGCGCTGGCCGAGCACGTCCACTCGCGAATCGCCAGCCCCGCCGCCTCGGGCGAGAGCGCCGCCGATGCGCTCGACCGTCAGCTGGGCCGGCTCGAGGCGCTGCTGACCGGCGTCGAGGACGGGGGCGAGCGAGAGCGCGCCGCGACGCGCCTGCGAGGCCTGCTCGCCGCGGTCGAGCCCGACTCCGAGGACGGGGACCTGGCCGAGGCTACGGACGAGGAGATGTTCGAGCTGCTCGACAGGAAGCTGGGGCAGGTGTAGGGATGGGCGAGGCTCGTGGCAACGAGGCGCGCCTGCGCGAGTATCTGAAGCGGGCGACCGTCGACCTCGATCGCGCCCACCGCCGCCTCGAGGAGGCGGATGCGCGCGAGCACGAGCCGATCGCGATCGTCGGCATGGGCTGCCGCTACCCGGGTGGGGTCGCCTCGCCGCGCGGCCTCTGGGAGCTGGTCGCCGGCGGGCGCGACGCGATCTCGCCCTTCCCGAGCGACCGCGGGTGGGACCTGGAGCGCCTCTACCACCCCGACCCCGACAACTCCGGGACGAGCTACGTTCGCGAAAGCGGCTTCCTGCACGAGGCGCCCGAGTTCGACGCCGGGTTCTTCGGCATCGGACCGCGCGAGGCGACCGCGATGGATCCCCAGCAACGCCTGCTGCTCGAGTGCGTCTGGGAGGCGCTGGAAGACGCCGGCATCGACCCGCTGGGGCTGCGTGGCGAGTCCGCCGGCGTCTTCGCCGGGATCAGCTCGCAGGACTACGGGATGGGTCTCGGCAAGATCGACCCGGACATCGAGGCTCACCTGTTGACCGGCGCCTCGACCAGCATCGTCTCCGGCCGGATCGCCTACACGCTGGGCCTCGAGGGCCCGACGATCACGATCGACACCGCCTGCTCGTCCTCGCTCGTCGCAATCCACCTCGCCTGCCAGGCCCTGCGCGGCGAAGAATGCGGCCTTGCCCTGGCCGGTGGGGTCACCGTCTACTCGAGCCCGTCCGTCTACGTCCTCTTCTCGCGCCAGCGCGGCCTCGCGCCGGACGGCCGCTGCAAGTCCTTCGCCGAGGCGGCCGACGGCGTCGCCTTCTCGGAGGGCAGCGGCGTGCTCGTCCTGGAGCGCCTCTCCGACGCCGAGGCGAACGGCCACCGGGTGCTCGCCACGGTGCGCGGCTCGGCCGTCAACCAAGACGGCGCCTCCTACGGCCTCACCGCCCCCAACGGCCCTTCGCAGGAGAGGGTCATCCGCCTCGCCCTGGACGCTGCGCGGCTCGGCCTCGGCGATGTCGACATGGTCGAGGGGCACGGGACCGGGACGATCCTCGGCGATCCGATCGAGGCGGGGGCGCTGCTCGCCACCTACGGTCAGGACCGCGAGACCCCGCTGCGCCTCGGCTCGGTCAAGTCGAACATCGGCCACACGGCCGCCGCGGCCGGGGTCGCCGGGGTGATCAAGTCGGTGATGGCGATGCGCGAGGGCCTGATGCCGAAGACCCTGCACGTCGATCGGCCGTCCTCGAAGGTCGAGTGGGAGACGGGCAACATCAAGCTGCTGAGCGAGGCCGAGCCCTGGGAGGCGAACGGTCGCGCTCGCCGGGCCGGCGTCTCCTCCTTCGGCATCAGCGGCACCAACGCCCACATCGTGCTCGAGGAGGGGCCGCCGCCGGGGGCCCGAGCCGCGCTCGAGGCCACCCCCCTCGAGGGCCCGCTGCCGCTGCTCCTCTCGGCCAAATCGGAGGAGGCCCTGCGCGAGAGCGCGCAGAGGCTCGCCGAGCGGCTTCGCGAGGCGCCCGAGCCAGACCTGCGGGACGTCTCCTTCTCGCTCCTCGACACCCGCCCGGCCCTGGAGCTCCGCGCGGTCGCCGTGGGCGCGGAGCGCGGCGAGCTGGTCGAGGCGCTCGGGGAGATCGCGGAGGGGCGGCACTCGCCGGCCACGATGGAATCGCGCGCTCGCAGCGGCCCGCTCGCCTACCTGCTGACCGGTCAGGGCTCGCAGCGCGCCGGGATGGGGAGGGAGCTGTACGAGGCGCACCCCGTGTACGCGGAAGCGCTGGACGAAGCGCTGGCCGAGATCGACCGCCGGCTCGAGCGCCCCCTCCGTGAGCTGCTCTTCGCGCCGGCAGGCACCCCCGAGGCGGACCTCCTGCACGACACGCGCTATGCCCAGCCGGCCCTCTTCGCCTTGCACGTCGCGCTTCACCGTCTGCTCGAGGTCTGGGGCCTCGTGCCGCAGCTGCTCGCCGGCCACTCGGTCGGCGAGATCTCCGCCGCCCAGATCGGCGGCGTGCTCACCCTCCCTGACGCCGCGGAGCTGATCTGCGCCCGCGGGACGCTGATGGGAGCCCTCCCCGCCGGCGGGGCGATGCTGGCGATTCAGGCGACGGAGCTCGAGGCCAGCGAGGCGATCGCCGACGACGAATCGGACCTCTCGGTCGCGGCGGTCAACTCGCCGTCCTCCGTCGTCCTCTCGGGCGCGCGGGATGCGATCGACGCGCAGGAGTCCCTCTGGAGGGAGAGGGGCCGCAAGACCAGGCGCCTCGCCGTGTCCCACGCCTTCCACTCGCCGCTGATCGAGCCGATGATGGAGGCCTTCGGCGAGGTGGCCGGCGCCCTTTCGTACCGCGAGCCGACGATCCCGATCGTCTCCAACGTCACGGGAGACCTGCTGACGGCGGAGCAGGCGACCGACCCCGCGTACTGGGTGAGTCACGTCAGGGCGCCGGTCCGTTTCGCCGACGGGCTTTCGGCGCTGCGGGCCGAGGGCGCGGCCACGATGGTCGAGCTGGGCCCCGATCCGGTGCTCACCGCGATGGCGGCCGAGTGCTTCGAGGGGAGAGACGAGGAAGTGGCCCTGATCCCGACCCTGCGCGAGGGGCGGCCCGAGGGGGAGGCTCTGGCCCTGGCGATCGGCTCGGCCCACGCAGCGGGCGCGAGAGTCGATTGGTCGGCCTACTTCGAGGGCACCGGCGCCGCCCGCACGGACCTGCCCACCTATCCGTTCCAGCGCAGGCGCCACTGGCTCTCCTCGAACGCCGACGCCGGCGACGCGGGCTCGATCGGGCTCGCCGACGCCGATCATCCGCTGCTCGGCGCCGCCGTCTCGGTCGCCGGCGGCGAGCAGGTGCTGTTCACGGGTCTCCTCTCGCTGGCCGGCCACCCCTGGCTTGCCGATCACGCGGTGGGCGGCTCGGTGCTCTTCCCGGGCACCGCCTTCCTCGAGCTTGCCCTTCGCGCGGCGGAGCGGCTGGACTGCGAGCAGGTCGCGGAGCTCGCCCTGCACGCCCCGCTCGTCCTGCCGGAGTCCGGCGCGGTGCAGCTGCAGGTTGCCGTGGAGGCGCCCGACGAGGAGGGCAACCGCGAGATCCGAATCCACTCCCGCCGCCGGGCGGAGGAGGATGGCGAGGAGCTCGAGTGGGACCTGAACGCCGAGGGCCTGCTCGCCGCAACCGAGCCCGAGCCCGAGCCCGAGCCCGCCCCCTGGCCGCCGGACGGCTCGGAGCCGCTGGAGACCGATCGCCTCTACGACGTCCTCGCCGACCTCGGCTTCGAGTACGGGCCCGCCTTCCAGGGCCTGTCGAGGGCGTGGAGGCGGGGCGAGGAGATCTTCGCCGAGGTTGCCCTGGACGAGGAGCAGGCACGTGAGGCCTGGCGTTTCTCCCTGCATCCGGCGCTGCTCGACGCCGCACTGCATGCCGTGGCGTTCGGCGGGGCGCCCGGCGGCGAGGAGCAGGGGGAGGGACCCCTGCTGCCATTCTCATGGGCCGGTGTCTCGGTCCGCGCAGCCGGAAGCGCCGCCGCGCGGGTTGCCCTCGCCCCGGCCGGCGATCGGCGCTTCGCGCTCACCCTCACGAGCGCCGACGGGGCTCCGCTGGCTGCGGTGCGGTCGCTCGCGCTGCGCCCGGTGGCGGCGCCGAAGCCCGATGAAGCCGCCGGCGCCGGGCTCGGCCTGCTCGGGGTCGAGTGGCGCGCCTGGGAGCTGCCGGCCTCCGCGTCCAGCGACCGGGCCAAGGTCGAGACGTGGCGCTGGATCGCCGCCGGGGACCAGGTTCCCGGGCCGGCCGCGGCGCGAGCGGCGACCGCCGGCGCCCTCGCTTCGATCCAGGCCTGGCTGGCCGGCGAGGAGCCGGCCTCCGGGGAGCGGCTCGCGGTCGTCACCGAGGGCGCCGTCGCCGTCGCCGACGGAGACTCTCCCGACCCGGCTGGCGCGGCGATCTGGGGGCTGGTCCGCTCGGCGCGCTCGGAGCACCCGGGCAGGTTCCTGCTGGTCGACACGGACGGCAGCGATGCATCGGAGGAGACGCTGGACGCGGCCCTGGCGCAGGCCGAGGAGCCTGAGCTCGCCCTGCGCGAAGGGGCCGTGCTCGTCCCCCGGGCAGCCCGCGTGGCAGCGGGCACCGAGGTGCTGTCGCCGCCGCCGGGGCCCTGGCGGCTCGAGTCGCGTTCCCGCGGAAGCCTCGACGGCCTGGCGCTCGTCCCCAGCCCCGAGACGGCGCGCGGTCTCGGACCGACCGAGGTGCGGGTCGCGATGCGCGCCGCGGGACTCAACTTCAGGGACGTGCTGATCGCCCTCGGCCAGTACCCGGGAGAGGCGAGCATCGGCGGCGAAGGCGCTGGAGTCGTGACCGAGGTCGGCGCGGAGGTCGCCGACCTCGCGCCCGGAGACCGGGTGATGGGGATCCTGGCCGGGACCTTTGCGCCCACGCTCATCGCCGAGCGGGCGCAGCTGCTGCGCATGCCCGACGGGTGGTCGTTCGCGCAGGCCGCGGCCGTCCCGATTGTCTTCAGCACGGCGCTCTACGCGCTCGCGGACCTGGCTCGCCTGCGAGCGGGGGAGAGGGTCCTGATCCACGCGGCTGCCGGTGGGGTCGGCATGGCCGCGGTCGCGATCGCCAGGCGAGTCGGCGCCGAGATCTACGCGACCGCCAGCCCGGCCAAGCGCGAGACGCTCGAAGGGCTCGGGATTCCCTCCGACCGGATCGCCTCCTCGCGCGACCTGGAGTTCGTGCGGGCCTTCCTCGAGCCGACCGGCGGGGAGGGGGTCGACGTGGTGCTCAACGCGCTCGCCGGCGAGTTCGTCGACGCCTCGCTCGCCCTCCTGCCGCGCGGCGGTCGCTTCCTCGAGATGGGCAAGACCGACGTCCGCGATCCGCAGCGGGTCGCGGACGACCACCCCGGCGTCGACTACACGGCCTTCGACCTGACCGAAGCCGGTCCAGCTCGCGTCGGCGAGCTGCTCGCCGAGGTCGTCGGCCTCCTCGCGGAAGGTGAGCTGCGCCATTCGCCGCTGTCGACCTGGGACGTCCGCAGGGCGCCGGAAGCCTTTAGGCATCTGCGCGAGGGCCGCAACGTGGGCAAGGTCGTGCTCGAGCTGCCCGAGCCGCTCGACCCCGAGCGGACCGTGCTGGTCACCGGCGGCACGGGCGGCCTCGGCGGCTTGGTCGCCCGTCACCTGGCAGAGGCGCACGGCGCCCGTCACCTGCTGCTCGTCAGTCGGTCCGGCGAGAAGGCCGATGGGGCGGAGGAGCTTCGCGCCGCCCTCGAGGAGCTCGGCGCCGACGTCGCCATCGCCGCCTGCGACGTCTCCGACCGGGCCCAGCTGGCCGAGCTGCTGGCCGAGGTGTCCGGGTCGCGGCCCCTGGGCGCGGTGGTCCATCTTGCCGGCGCGCTCGACGACGCGACGATCGAGTCGCTCTCGCCGGAGCGCTTTGACCCGGTGTTCGGGCCCAAGCTCGACGCCGCCTGGCACCTGCACGAGCTGACTCGCGAGGTCGAGCTCTCGGCCTTCGTCGTCTTCTCGTCGGCGGCCGGAGCGTTGGGCGGGCCGGGCCAGGGGAACTACGCCGCCGCCAACGCCTTCTGCGACGCGCTCGCGCAGCGGCGGCGCGCCGAAGGGCTGCCGGCGACCTCCATCGCCTGGGGCCTCTGGGAGGGCGACGGCATGGGCTCTGGCCTGGCGGAGGCGGAGATCGAGCGCCTGCGGCGAGTGGGCATCGCGCCGCTTTCCGCCGAGCAGGGCCTCGCCTTCCTCGACGAAGCGCTCGGCGCCGACCGCGCCGACGCTCTCGCCGTCGGCTTCGACCAGGCCGGCCTGCGCACGCTCGCCGGCTTCGGTGTTCTGCCGCCGGTTCTCAGCGGGCTGGTGCGGACATCTGGGAGGCGCTCGGCCTCGGCGGCGGGCGGCTCCTTCGCGAGGAAGCTCGCGGCGATGCCCGAGGAGGAGCGCGAGGGGGCGGTGCTGTCGCTGGTCCGCACCGAGGCCGCCGCCGTGCTCGGCCACGCGAGCGCCGGGGAGGTCGATCCCGCTCGGGCGTTCAAGGATCTCGGCTTCGACTCGCTCGCGGCGGTCGAGCTGCGCAATCGCCTCGGCGCGGCAACCGGCGTGCGTCTCGCGGCGACCGCCGCCTTCGACCATCCCTCCGCCGGCTCGCTCGCCGCCCACCTCCTGACTGAGTTGACGGCCTCGCCGGCCGTGCCGCGGGCGGTGGCGCGCGCTCAGGCGAGCGAGGAGCCGATCGCGATCGTCGGCATGTCGTGCCGCTACCCGGGCGGGATCTGCTCCCCCGAGGAGCTCTGGCGGCTGGTCGTCGCCGGAGGCGACGCGATCGCCCCGTTCCCCGCGGACCGCGGTTGGGACCTGGAGCGCCTCTACGACCCCGACCCGGACAGTCTCGGCAAGAGCTATTCGCGTCACGGCGGCTTCCTTGCCGGGGCCGCCGAGTTCGATGCCAAGTTCTTCGGCGTTAGCGAGGGCGAGGCGCTCGTCATCGACCCCCAGCAGCGCCTGCTGCTCGAAGGCGCCTGGGAGGCGCTCGAAGACGCCGGCATCGATCCCGCGACGTTGCACGGCGGTCGGGCGGGGGTCTTCGCCGGGATCAGCTCTCAGGACTACGGCGCGCCGGACTACGGGATCGCCCCCGGGATGTCAGGCAGCATCGTCGCCGGTCGCGTCGCCTACACGCTCGGCCTCGAGGGACCGGCGATGACCGTCGACACCGCCTGCTCCTCCTCGCTGGTCGCGCTCCACCTCGCCTCGCGGGCCCTGCGCGGCGACGAATGCACGCTCGCTCTGGCCGGCGGCGTCACGGTGCTCGCAACCCCGTCGGTATTCACCACGTTCAGCTACCAGCGCGGGCTGGCCCGCGACGGTCGCTGCAAGTCCTTCGCCGAGGCCGCCGACGGCACCGGCTTCTCGGAGGGCCTCGGCGTGCTCGTGCTCGAGCGTCTCTCCGACGCGGAGGCAAACGGCCATCGGGTGCTGGCCACGATCCGCGGCTCGGCCATCAACCAGGACGGCGCCTCCAACGGGCTGACCGCTCCCAACGGCCCCGCCCAGGAGCGGGTGATCCGCCAGGCGCTGGCCAACGCGAGTCTGAGTGCGGCCGACGTCGACATGGTCGAGGCCCACGGCACGGGAACCACGCTCGGCGA
>CAVSJI010000001.1:477500-2276462 GCA_963728365.1 uncultured Solirubrobacterales bacterium | reverse complement strand
AAGCCACCGCCAGCCCCACCTTCCAGCTCCCCCCTTCCAGATACATCGGCATGCTGTAGAGGGTGGAGCCGGGCGGGCCTTTGTAGATCAGGTAGGAGGGATCCCCGGACACCTCTCCCCCGCCGCGCAGGCTGAGCACTTCGTCGATCCTCGCCTGTTCGCGCAGCCGGGCGGCCGGCGTGCCCTTGACGAAGAGCGCCATGACGCCGGCGCAATCGCTCGGCACGTCCCCCTTGCCTTCGGAGTCCTCGATCGCCTGCTGGAGCTGTTCGCGGGGCTTTCGCGCGAGATAGGAGCAGGCCCTGCCCCAGTCCTCTTCGAGGCGCGCGTTGAGGTAGGCCTGCAGGGCGATCGCCGCTTCGGTGCGCTCTGCTTCGCCCGACTCGGTGCCGTATTCCTGCACGCTGTTGTCGCCTTCGGGGACCGTCTTCACCCCGGGAGCGGGCTCGGTGGAGCCCGCCACCGGGGCGGAGCTGATCGGCGGCACGCGCACCGTGGCGGTGAGGTGGCGTGAGGAGCCCTTTGACTTGGGCTTGGCCTTCTGCGCGGAGGCGCCGCCGCTTGCTTGCTTGCCGTTGTGCTTCTGGGCGTGGCCCTGCCCTGGCTTCTCAGGAGCGCCGCCGGCTTCCCGGGTCGCGCTCGAGGAGACAGAGGCGCTGTCCCCCCCTCCCCCGCCGCAGCCGCCGAGCAGGGCGGCGCAGGCCAGCGCCGCCACCAGGGCCCGTGCGGCCCTCATCGCCTCCTCGCGGCGGCCACCGCGATCCGCGCCGAGCGCTTGCCCTTGCGATGGTGGCGTCGGTGTCGCTTGTGGCGCTTTTTGTGCTTCTTGCAGGTCCCCTTCAAGACCGTGTCGAACTCCGCCCCGGCGTTGTTTTGCCCAAGCGCCGATACCGCGGCGAAGGGCGGCGCCGCGCAGATGTTGGTCGAGTTGGTCAAGAGGCCGTGGCGGCCGCCGCGCAGGGTCATCACGAAGCGGTCGATCGGCTGGTCTGGGAGCTCGTCGAAGAAGGCATCGACGCCGCCGGACTTGGTCGGGCCGATGTGGCCTTCGACGACGATCCGCACCGCGCCGGAGTAGAGGTCGGCGACCAGGTCGGGGAGCTTGCCCGCCGAGGAGCGCAGGTAGACGTTGCCGCGCAGCGGCTCGTCGAGCAGCGGGGTGTAGGCGACTGCCTTGCCGTAGACCGAGCCCGGCGGGCAGCTCCCTGTCTCAAAGCGCGGGCGGGTGCAGATCTCGCGGATGTGGTTTTGGGCGAGGAACTCGGCGTGGGGCATCTCGACCTCGATCCGCTTCAGGTTGGAGTCCTGGGGCCCGCGGGCGATGAAGCTCGCTCGCAGCTGGGGGTAGGCGCCTCTGCGGGGGCTTCCTCTGAGGCGGATCGCGAGCTTTGGCTTGAAGCCCAAGGTGAGGCAGTTCAAGAGCTGGAAGTGGCGGGCGATCGTCACCGAGGAATCATCGGCGGTGCTTTCGAAGCTCGCCCCCGAGCCGGCGATCGTCGATTCCAGCTGGGAGGCCGCGCAGCTGGAGGGGTTGTGGGTGAACTGGTAGCGGTCCATGTAGATGCGGACCTCCCTTAGGTGCAGGGGGATGCCGTCGATGATGTGGGGGATCGGGTCTGAGGCTCCGGCGTCGATTCGCAATTGCGCGGTGTGCTCGTCGACCTGGAAGGCGGAGCGGATCACGATCGTGCCCAGGTCAAAGGGGCCGACCGTGGCCGAGTTGACCGTGACCAGGGAGAGCGGCGCGCCGTGGTAGGGGCCGGCGAGGTAGATCCGCCCGGCGGCGTAGGTCAGCGCCGGGCCGACCCCGTAGCCGGTCAGGGTGCGCCCGACCTGGGAGGCGGCCGGGCAGGAGGGGCTGTTGGCCTCCCCGAAGCCGCTGTTGTGGCGCGATGCCTCGATCGCTGCCTCGGGGCAGAAGGGCACCCCGGCGAGCTTGCCGGTGATCCCCTTGGGCAAGATCAAGGAGTAGGCGGTGATCTCCTGGTCGGTGTCGTGGCGGGTGAGGTGCACGTAGTAGGGGGTGTAGGAGTTGACGTTGGAGTTGACCCCGCCGGTCAGCGCGTCGAAGCTCGCCGGCGGGGTGCCCTGCGGGCAGGGGCCGTAGTCCACCCCCGAGGAGATGTCGGAGGAGGTCGGGGTGCCACTGATCGTCGCTTCGTTGGACCAGGGGGTCATCTCGGTGGTGGTGATCGCCTGCCCGCAGGCGGGCGGGCTGATCAGGAAGGCGCGCTGGCCGGTTCTGAAGTTCAGCTGCAGGTCGGTGTAGGGGAGCTCGGGGAGGCCCTCGAAGGTGGCGCTGATCGTGCCGTCTGCGGGGTTCGGGTCGATCTTGCCGGCCAGCTTGACCATCATCCCGCGCCCCGGCAGCTTGGCGACGAGGTAGACGGCGACCAATGAGCCGAAGGGGTTGTCCCTCGGCTGGGCCAGGTAGATCGCCCCTTCGAAGTATTCGCGGCCCGAGACCGCTTCGAAGAGCGGGGACTGGACGATGAAGTCGCCGATCTTCGCGCCGTTGGGGCAGGCGGCGCCCTGGCCGTTGAAGGGGGTCTCGGCGGCGTACTGGGACGGGGTGCAGCCGATCAGCCCGGCGCCGACCGAGGGGTTGACGGTCACCCCCGATGGCAGGTGGACCACGACTCGCCTCGCCGGGGAGGGGATCAGCTGGTTCGGTTCGACCAGGCCTTCCTGGCTTGAGGTGAGGCGGAAGTCATAGCCCGAGGAGGTCGAGGCCTTGGTCGTGTTGAGAAAGCCCAGCGGCAGCGGGGTGAAGGGAAGCGAGGAGCAGGCGGTCAGCCCGACCGGCTGACCGATCGTGTTGAGGTTGGCGGCGCTGGCGCTGACCACCGCCGGCTGCTGCCAGGCGCTTGCCGTGGCGGCGAAGGAGAGCGAGGCCGAGCACTCGACCGGCAGGGTGAGGAAGGCTTTGGGCGGGTATTCCCCGGGCGGGCCGACCCCGCAGGTGGCGGGGACGAAGACTTCTCTTTCTTCGACGATTTCGGTTTCGTGCAGTTCGCCGTGATAGGCGGCCGGGTTGGCCTCGTTCAGGCAGTCACCGCGTTCGGGGTCGTGCGAGTAGCCCCAGGGCACCCCCCAGAGGTGGAGGTCGATCCCCTCCACGTCGAGCGCCTGGGAGAAGTCCTTTGCTTGCAGGGAGAGGGTGTAGCGGCCCTGGGGGTCTGGGTCGAGGCCGACGTCGAAGACCACCGGCGATCCGAAGGGCGAGGCGCCGAGCTGGGCGGGGACCCCCGGCGGCGCCTTCAGGTTGAAGAGGCCGAAGCGGCGGGTGATCCCTCCCCCCAGGGAGGTCTTCACCTCGATCGTGCCGACCTGGGTGTATAGGGGGCAGCTCTCGCCCGAGAGGCTGGTTTCATAGGGGGACTGCCTGGGCGTTTGGAAGTCCACCGCGCTGCAGCGCACCAGGTCGGCCGCCGGCGATCCCTGGAAGGTCGGGTTGAGCAGCATCCCCTGCGGGGTCGTGAGCTTCAGGTCGCGCAGGTCCCCGTCGGGGAATTCGCCGACCTGCTTGAAGCCGAGGTGAACCGACCACTCCGAGGGGTGAGAGCCCGCCGCGAAGGAGGGTTTGCCGTCTTCGGTGCGGACCGCGACCGAGAAGCCTTCTTTGCCTGACTTGAAGCCGAAAGCACCCTGGGCGGCGGGGGCGAGTGCCGCTGCAAAGACAAGCGTGAGGGCGGTTGTCGTGAGCAGTCGCTTCATCGTCTGTTCCCCTTATGACGGCGCGCCCCGCGGCGGTGGTGTCGCTTCGGGTGGCGCTTGGAGCGCTTCTTCACGCAGCGCTTCACCTTCTTGCCCTTCTTGGTCTTCACCGTCTTTGGCACCTTGCCCTTGGGGCAGCGCTTGGTGGCCTTGAAGCCGTAGCGGGTGTAGTGGACCGCGGGGTTGCCCGGGCCGGAGAGCAGCGTGGTCAGGGTCGGCTCGGTGGGTTCGGGGGGCAAGACCTGGCAGGCGTCGCCCTCGCAGGCGAGCGGCCCCGGCGCTTCTGCAAAGCCGCCGCCGACCCTGGCGTCATAGAGGTCGATCGCGCCGGGGTCTGAGCCGACCAACGAGGCGCCGGTCAGGAAGAAGGCGTCGGCGCCGTCGGTCGAGGCGTCGGCGAAGCGCGAGGGCGCGGCGTCTCTGCCGGAGGAGAGCAGCGAGGCGCAGCCCGTTGCCCTCGTGCAGCTGCCCTCGCCGGAGGCCTCCCACTGATAGGCGTCGGCGACGCCTTTGCCCGAGGCGCCCTGGGTGTTGGTGTCGGAGGGGGAGATCGCGTCGGCGGAGTCGAAGAAGACGCGCTTGCCGTTGTCGGCCAGGGCGCGGGGCTTGTAGGAGAGGGTGGCGGTGGGGCCCGCGCCGTTGGCCACCGCCCCGGGGATCGTGGAGGGGCCCGTCGGGCGGCCGTTGGTCGGGTTGCACGAGACGCAGGTGAGGCCTGCGCTCGAGTCGTAGAGGTAGAGCTCGGTGTCCGGTTCGCCCGTCGCCAGGTCGGTGTTGTCGTAGGTGTGCCCGTAGCGGTCTTCCAGCGGCGTGGTCGAGGCGAAGAGCAGCTTGGTGCCGTCGGCACTGACCCGCGAGGTGCCGCTCGCCGGCGGGTAGTCGGCGGCGTCCGCCGCCTCGGCGATCTTCGGCGCGGAGTCGCAGCCGTTGGCGGCTGCGCTGTTGGCCGCCGCGCAGCGGTAGAGGCCCCCGGTGCGCAGGTAGTAGAGGCCGGCGCCGTTGCTCGCCGCGCCGAGCACGCCTTCGACGTCGGCGCTCGAGGTCAGCTTGGTAGCGGTGTTCGGGGTTGTCCCGTAGCGGTAGAGGTCGCCTGCCTTGGTGAGGTAGGCGAGCTGCCCATCGGTGGAGGCGAGCTCGAAGGTCCCGCCTCCCCCGGCGCCGGCGTCGGCCTGCTTGAGGGTCGCGCCGTCGCGGACGAAGAGGTTGGCGCCTTCGTAGAGGTAGACGCGGGCGCCTTCGGCGGAGACCGCGTTCGCGCCCTGGGCGGCAAGGGTCGCGCCGGGGACTGCGTTCAGCTGTTTGAGGGCGCCGCCCCCCGTCGACCACTCATAGAGGTTCGCTTCTTCGGCGCCGCAGCCCGAGCTGGCGCTTGCGCTGAGCTTCGCGCAGCTGGAGAGCACCGCGTGGGTGAGGTCCTCCGAGGCGCCGGCGAGCGTGACTTCGAAGGCCGAGGCGCTCTGCCCCGAGAGCCCGGTCTCGGTGGGGCCCAGCAATGCCTCGAAGCCACCCGTGGCGCTCGTGCGCAGGTAGTAGTCCTGATAGCCCGCCGGGGCGTCGGTGCCCGCCAGGGTCGGGTTGGGCACCGGGCAGCCTTCGGCTTCCCCCCGACAGCCCTTGCCGTTCAGCATGAGGCCGCGGGCGAGGTCGGTGGAGAACAGGCGGTAGGGCGAGCCGCCCTCGGCGATGTCATAGGAGCCCGAGAAGATCGGCACGCTGAGGTTCTCGGTCGACCAGCCTCCCGAGCTGCGCCTGGCGAGGTACTGGGAGGCCGGCGGGGCACCGGCTCCCCCGGCGAAGGAGGAGGCCGAGGAGTAGGTGGCCATCGAGCCCTGGGCGGCGCCCTGCAGGACGCCGCCCTTTGCGAGCGCTTCGGGGAAGGCGACGCCGCCGCCGTTCTTATCGGCCGGGCTGACCATCTCCCAGCCGCGCCCGTCGGCGAGCAAGGCCCCGCCCGAGGCCGGGGAGGTGACGAAGAAGGGGTAGGGCGCCGAGGAGGGTGTGGTCAGCGAGCCATGGCTGTTGCTGAGCACGAGCCGGTAGTAGTAGGTGGTGTCGGAGGCAAGCCCCGAGACGGTCGGGAAGTTGACCGGGATCATCCCTTCTTCGGTGCCGATCACTTTGACGATCACCTGCGAGGCGCCGCTGAAGCCTTTGGCTTCATAGGTCGCCTTCGGGGTGAACTCGAAGCGCCCGCCGGTGAGGTAGCCGTTGGGGTCGACTTCGGCCGAGAGGGTGACCGAGCGCGAGTCCACCTGGGAGGCCCAGAGCTGGCCGGCGAGGGGCGGGCCTGCGGCTTGGGCCTGGCCCGCTCCCAGGAGGAGTGAGACGAGCAGGCAGGCGCCGCCCCCAAGCAGGCGGCGCCTTCTCATCGAGTTGCGCACCGCTGCGCCTCCCCGCTACCTGACCGCGGCGCGCAGCCGGCGCAGCGCCGCGCGGCGGTGATGGCGCTTGTGCGAGCGGTGGTGGCGGCGCTTTGCCTTGCGGCAGCGGCCGTTGCGAAGCGCCGGGCGCAGTTCGATCCCCTTGCCGTTGTGGGCGGCGAAGAGGCCGGTGGCGCGGTTGACCTTGGCGCAGACGTTGGTCGAGTTCTGCAGGAGGCCCTTCTTGCCGCCGGCCATGTTCAGCACGAAGGAGGAGACCGGCAGGTCGGGGACCCCTTCGAAGGTCGTGCGGATGCCGCCCTTGACCGAGTCGATGCGGGCCACCGCGTCGACTTGGATCGGCTGGGAGGGCGGACCGCTCAGGGCAACCACCAGGTCGGGCAGCTCGTGATCGGAGCTGCGCAGGTAGGCGTTGCCTTGCAGGGCGTAGTCGACCAGTGGGCTGGTCGCGGTGGCGTGCCCGTAGACGGAGGCCGGCGGGCAGGCAGAGCCGTTGCCGTCGCCTTCGGCGAACTGCACCCGGGTGCAGACCGTGCCGATGTGGGCCTGATCGAGGAACTCCGAGTGCGGCAGGGCGACCGAGGCTTCGGCGATGTTGGCGCCGCCTGCGGGCATGATCGCGGTGCCGCGCAGCGCCGGGTGGCCGCCACGCTTGGTAGAGCCGAAGAGGCGGATGCCGAGCTTGGGCTTGAAGGGCAGGGCGGTGCACTCGCCGAGCTGGTAGCGCGAGGAGAGGCTCGCGATCTGGCCGAGGGTGGAGCGCAGCGAGCCCTCGACCGAGCTCGGGTCGCAGCTGGTGCCGGTGCGGGTGAAGCTCGGGCGGTCGAGGTTGACGTCGATCGAGCGCACGTCGAGCGGGATGCCCTCGAGGATCGAGGGGATCTGATCGGAGTCGGCGGTGATCTGACCGCTGCTGCGGTCCAGATGCAGCGCCGCTTTGACGACGATCGTGCCGAGGTCATAGGGCCCTGCGACCGCCGGGGTGATCACCGCCATGCTCAGCGGGGCGCCTTTGTAGGGGCCTGATAGGTAGGCGTCGCCGTGGGCGTAGTAGGGGGAGGGGCCGGCTCCTGCTGCTGCCGTTACCGAGCCGATGTGGGTGTCGGGCGGGCAGGAGGGGCTTGCCTGCTCTTCGTGGCCGCTCTTCGATGCGGCCGCTGTGAGGGCCGCATCGGAGCACTGGCCCACTCCCGCCAGCTTGCCGGTCAGGCCCTCGGGCATCTTCACGCTGAAGGAGGAGAACTGCTGTGAGCCGTCGCTCCTTCGCAGGTGAAGCACGAAGGGGGAGTAGTTGCCGGCGATCGGGCTCACCACTCCCGCGTCGAGGCTCGGGCTGTTGGGCAGTGAGCCCCCGCAGCCCCCGCCCGCGGGCGGGGTTGAGATCGC
Source organism: uncultured Solirubrobacterales bacterium (assembly GCA_963728365.1). Taxonomy (GTDB): domain Bacteria; phylum Actinomycetota; class Thermoleophilia; order Solirubrobacterales; family 70-9; genus VRUE01. Next base: position 2,268,978 of record CAVSJI010000001.1, on the reverse strand, counting down.
GTAGTCGTCGTGGGTGGTTGCCGGCGGGCCGGTGTCGGGGAATGACCACGGGGTCAGCTCCGACGTGGTCGAGTAGGCCCCGCAGGCCGTGGGGGTCCTCAGCACGCCGTGCGCGCCTCCGAAGAGGTTCACCTTGAAGTGGCTGAACGGCAGCTGCGGGTTGTTGTCGAAGGTGGTCACGAGCCTCCCCGTGTTCGGGTCGGCTTCCACGTGGGCGGGCAGCTTGATCAAAAGCCCCGCGCGCGAGTCTTCGATCACCGCGTAGATCGCCAGCAATGACCCGAAGGGGTTGTCGTGCGGCGTCGCCGCGTACACCGAGCCCGGCAGCGGGTGATCGATCAGCGGCGAGTCGACTTCCACCGTGCCGATCCGCGAGTTCGCCGGGCAGGCCACGGGGTTGCCGTTGGGCACCGCGGTGACCGGGTCGATCCCGACCTGCCCGGGGGTGCAGCCGCCCAGCCCGTTGGCGCTCGCGGGGTTGATCGCCAGCCCCTCGGGCAGCGAGATCACCGCCTTGCGCAGGTGCGCGGTGGCTCGTTCGCTGAGGCTGCTGGTCTGCGGGATGCCGAGGTCGGCTTCGATCCCGCTCGGGGAGTCCGCGACGTTGGTCGTCGGCCGTGCCTTCAGCGTCGGGTTGAATTCCAGCCCCGCGCAGCCGGTGATCCCGACTTCGTTGCCGTTGGCGTCGCGCATCACGTCTGAGCGCACCGCCGGCGGCCCGCTCGGGTGTTCCCAGGAGAAGGCTTCGGCTTCGGCCGTCGGCGCTTCTGTGCAGTTGGTCGGCATCGCCAGTGCCTCTGAGTCCTGCTCGGGCACCGGGCAGGGGGATTCGAAGCACTCGCCGAACTCGCTCCTTCGCGCTTCGTCGAAGCTCGGCGCGCTCGGGTCGCCCCAGAGCAGCAGCTGCACGCCGGTCGAGGGCTTGCCGTTGAGCTCGGGGATGTTCCTCGTTTCCGCCATCTCGGTGTAGTCGCCGGGGCGCACCGTGCCCTCGATGTGAATCGCGTAGATGACGACCATGAAGCCAAAGTTCGAGGCTTTGCCCGGCGCCGGTTCCATGTTGTAGAGGGGTTCTTTGACGACCAGCGGTTCGACGACCGAGGTGAGGACGTTGACCACCCCGATCTGCGTGTTCGCCGGGCAGGCGAAGGCCTCCATCAGCACCTCCGGGCAGCGTCGCGGGGTCGCGTTGGGGTTGACGATCGCCCCGTGCGGCAGGTAGGTGTATACGTCGCGCTCGCCGCCGTCGACGCCTCCCGGTGAGAATGCGCTGACCTTCTGCGTCGAGAAGCTCAGGTTGACCGAGAGCACGTGTGGGTGCCCGCCGGCCTGTGTTTCCGCCGTGCCGTCCTCGGCGTAGGGGGTGATGCCGAAGCCGGGTATGCCCGGCAGGAAGTCGAAGGGGGCCGGCGTCGAGGAGACCTTCGAGCTGTTTTCGGCGACCGTGGCGGCCGTGCCGCCGCCTTCGAGCACCGCGGTGTCGATGACCGTGTCGCCCTCGCCCAGGATCGTGCCCGTGCCGTCGACGTCGAAGCCGATGTAGAGGTTGATGATCTTGCCCGGCTGCACCGGCCCGGGGAAGACGCAGGTCGCGGTCGAGCCGACGTTGCTGCAGGTGCCTGGGACGCTGCCGCCGAGCCTTCCCGAGGCTTTCAGCGTCAGTCCCGCGGGCAGCGTGTCGGTGATCGTGATCGGGCCTTTGGTCGGCGCCGTGCCGACGTTGGTGGCGAGGAGGTTGTACTGAGGGAGCTTGCCGGTCGCTTTATAGGTGGCTCCCGGTTCGAGGTTGGTCGGCACCGTGGTGATGTCAAAGCGCCAGGCCGGGGCCGCTTCGGCGCTCGCCTGGGAGGCCGGGATGAGCAGCGCCCCGAGCGCGAGCAGGGCGATCGCGATCTTCTTGGCTGTGGCGTTCATCGACTCGCCCTCCGGTTGTGGTTGGCAGCTCGCTTGTGGTGGCGCTTGTGCTTCGTGTGCCTGCGGTGCTTGGCGTGCTTTGCGATGCAGCGCAGCTTGCCCTTGCGGCGCACCTGGCGCTTGCCCTTCGGGCAGCGGGTCTTGTTGGCGCCCTGCTTGGGGTCGCCCGGGCCCTGGAAGGCCGCGGTGCCCGCGCCGGGCGCGCTGGAGGGCTGGCTGGAGGCGCCGCGGCAGGCGTCGCCTTCGCAGGCCGCCGGCCTTACCGCGTGCTGGTAGGCCAAGCCGCCGTTCACCTTGACCGCGTAGATGTCCTCGAGGCTGTCTTCGTCGAAGGAGGGCACCAGTTGCTGGCGGCTGTAGATGAAGGCGGTATCGCCCGATTCCGATACGTCTGCCAGGTAGGAGGGGTAGCGGCCGGTCCCGGTCGAGAGCAGGTAGATGCAGCCGCCGTTGGCGGGGCTGAAGGCGCCGGAGGCTTCGCTGCAGCTGCCCTTGCCCGGGGCCTCCCACTCATAGACGTCGAGGCAGGACCAGTCGCTGCCGGTTTCCGTGACTGTGCTGAGGATCGAGCAGTTCACGTCTCCGTTGACGTCCCTGGATACGAGCTTGTCGGGGCTCTCGAAGAAGAAGCGCTTGCCGTCGGCGGAGAGGTTGCGGCTGAGGAAGGGCTGGGCGTCAAAGCCGCCCCCGGAAAAGGGAGCGTGGTACAGGTTCGGGTTCTTCAGTTTGGGCCAGCTGTTCGGCGCGGCGCCGGAGGGATCGCAACTGACGCACTCGACCTGGCCGCCCTCGGCTTCGTAGCGGTAGAACTCGGAGCACTCGCCGGGACGGAACTGGGAGCTGAACTCTTCGCAAGCTGCCCCGTGGTTGTCGTAGGCGGTGAGCTTGCGCTGAGAGCGGAAGAGCAGCGTCTTGCCGTCGGCGCTTACCCGCGAGGTCTCCGGTTCGAAGAAGCTGCCGAGCCAGTTGGTGGCGTCGGATCCCCCGAGGCCGCCGTCGATCTCCAGCCGGGCGACGAAGGAGATCTCGCCTTCGTGCCAGAGATAGAGGCTGCACTTGCCTTTGAAGCGATCTCCGGCTTCGTAGCTCGACCCGCTGCAATTCCCGGCGCTCGCCGGCCCCGCGCCGTCGAGATCGGCGTTGGCGGCGAAGTACACGTAGGAGCCGTCGTCGGAGTAGCCGAGCACGCCGCGCACTTCAGCGCCGGGGGCGAGGTCGCTGAGGCGTTCGCCCGTAGGCGCGCCGGGGTCGAAGCGGTAGAGGTCTTCGGTGCTCGTTGCCGTGGTTGCTTCGTCGGTCAGCTCCTCCTCGGAGGTGAAGAAAGCGTGGGCGCCGTCGGGGGTCGCGCCCGCGAAGTTGGGCGCGAAGGTGCCCGCGGGATCGGGCTCCGGCGTTCCGGCGCAGGGGTCGTTGTCGGCGCAGTCGGTGCGCTCCGAGGCGGAGACCGGCACGGTGCTCGCGCCGGGGCTCGCGGCTTCGCGGCGCAGATATAGCTGCTTGGAGGCGAAGTCGGTGAAGTAGACGTCGCCGCTCGCGGAGACGGCGTGGCCCTCTTGGACGTAGGGTCCGAGCTCGGACTCGGCGAGGCCCGGGACTTCGGAGCCTTCGGCCGGCACGCAGGGCGGCGTGGCGCAGGCCGAGTCGGGGAGCACTCCGGCGAGGGTCAGCTCGCCGGTTTCGCGGTCGTAGAGGTAGACGTTGCCTCCCGGCGCCACCGGCGCGGGGCCGGAGCTGACCGGGACTTCGCCGCTGGCCGCGAAGACGACCTTCGAGTCTCCGTCGAAAGCCCCGGCCAGTTCGACGACGGTTTGGTGGGGGAAGTAGTTGTTGCCGAATCCGACGCCCTGCGGGATGATGACCGTGAACGCCCTGCTGGCGTTGTCGCGCATCACCAGGCTGAAGCCTTTGGTGCCGGCCTGCGGATCTCTCACCTTGAGGAAGCTGAGGCGGAGGTCTGAGGTCCAGGCCTGTACGTCGGACTTTTCGCCGTAGCTGGGCGGGGTCTGCATGCCCGCGGTGGACCACTGCCCCGCGCCGAAGTGAGAGAGGAGGACGAGGACGTTCTGGAAGCCTTCGCCGCCGGGAAAGCTGGCCTGCACGAAGGAGGCGATCCCGTCGCCGCTGGGGGAGGCCTGCGTGCCGTAGGGGGCGCCGTTGGCGTCTGAGCCGGTCTTGTCGGCCGGGGTCACCTGCTCGTAGGCGCGGCAGTCGGGCAGATGGGCCGAGGGGCCGGTGCGCAACAGGTCGTTGGGACAGGAGCCGAAGGCGCTCGGCGCCGGGAAGGTGGTCGTCTTCAGGCCGGCGCTGGAGGCCGAACCGGTCACGTTGGTGGCCACCACCTTGAAGTAGTAGGCGGTCGAGGCGCTGAGGCCGCCGATGACAGTCGAGGCTTCGACCGGGATGCTGCCTTCGCCGATCTCGATCGGGGCGCTGGAGGATCCCAGTGCAGGGGTGGTCCCGTACTGGACCACGTAGACGGTCGGCGAGTGGGCCGGGTCGATCTTGGCCGAGACGCGCACCGAGGAATCGTCGAGGGACTTGGCGGCGGCTTCGCTGAGGAGCGGCGCCGCCGGGTCGGTGGTGAAGCTCTGCACGCTCGAAGTCACCGGGGCGAGCCCGGGGAAGAAGGGCCGGGTGACCCGCAGGCGGGCGACGTAGTCGGTGTCGGGGGCGAGGCCCGGGGCTTCCAAGCCGATGCTCTGCGAGCCGCCATTAAAGGTCAGCGTCGGGCAGGCAGAGGAGCCAACTGCCGTCAGCGTCACCGCGCCTTCGGTGGTGGCAGGTTCACCAAGGGTGATCGTGCCCGCGGCGCTGTTGACGGCCGTGATCTTCGTGCCGGGCTTGATGCCCCCGTCGGAGGAGGTGACCGTCTGGCCGACGGCGAAGGCGCCTTCGGTTGCGGTCACCGAGGTGATGACAAATGCTTCGGGGCCGGCGATACCAACCTTCCCGTGCAGCTGGCCCGTTCCCTTGGCGCTGCCCACGTCGGTCCAGTGCGATTCGTCAGTCGAGTACTGAAAGCGACAGTCGACCACGCCGCCGTTGGGGTTGACCGAGCCTGTGAAGGCGGCGCTGCGAGCAGTCGTTGTAGCTGCCGCGACGAAGTTCATTTCCGCACTCGGGCTCGCCAGCGAAGAGCCCTCGCCGAGCACGTAGACGCGGTGGGCGGAGCCGAGGCCGCCGACGTTGTTGGTGGCAGAGACGTAGAGCTTGCCGTCGGCGCCGTTCAGGCCGAGGCCGCGAACGGTGCTGAAACCGGCTTCTGCGCCGTGGGTGTCGTCGGCTTCGGTTGGCGCCGCGCTGAGACCCGGTTCGTTGGCGGGGCCGAACTGCTGCACGACCGTGTTGCCCGAGCTGGGGTCGCGCAGGACGTAGAGGACGTCTTCGGCGGGGTCGACCGCGAGCCCGGCGGTGGCGCTCGAGGCTTGGCCGCGCAGCAGCGGGCCTTCGTTGCCGTCGGTAAGGGTCGAGACCGAGCAGAAGCCGGCGCCGGTGAGCTTGGTGCAGGTCATCTGCGCCTGGTTTGAGCCGCCGAGGGCGCCTTCGAACGTGACCGTCGTGCCGGGTGGGTTGCCCGAAGCCGAGACGTCGCCCGTCCCGCAGGCTTCTTCGAGGCCGTTCTGAAGGATCTGCGCGCCGACTTCGACGGACCCCCCCACAACGACTGCTGTGCCGGTGGCGTAGGCGAGTTCGGCGGTCGGGGTGCCGTCCGGGCAGGTGAGCTGGAACCTGTCGCCGGTGGCGAAGCCCGAGAAGCTGACCTTTTGAACCTCGTCGTTGGGAGGCAGGATCGGTTCGAGGAAGCCGACTCCTTCGCCGTCGGCGTCTTCTGTGTCATAGCGCTGGACATCGCCGTTGTTGTTGGAGGAAGAGGCGTAGAGGATCCCGCGCGAGTCCACGGCGATGCTGGTCGGCTGGCTTGGGCCGAACTGCCCGGGGCCAGCGCTCGCCCCGCCTGCGCCGGCGCGGCAGACGTCGCTGATCGCGGCGGCGCAGGTCTCGGCGGCCGAGGCGCCCTCGACCGGGGTGGAGATTGTGAATCCGGTGGCGAAATTGATGTTGGGTGAGCCGTTGCCGCGCACCAGCGTGTTGACGTCGGTGTCGGCGTATTTGCCGGTGAAGGTGACCAGCCACGGACCGCCCGGTATTTCGGCTTCGCCGCCGGGGTTGCCGCCCGGGGCGAGGGCGACCGAGACGTTGCCGGCGCCGACGTTGGCGAGCGCAGCGAGCGCCGACTGGACCTGCGCGGCGCTGGCGTTATAGGGGATGTTGGCGGTGCTCTGGCTGGAGTTGGAGGGGTTGGGAGTGGAGAAGGTCAGCTTGAAGTTGTTTTGCGTCGTCTTCGGGGAGACGGCGAGTTCCTGCACCTCGTCGTTGGAGACGTTCCCGGGCGGGGTGGGAGCGGTGAGCGCCGTCCCCGCGCCCGTCGCCGAGCCGTTGGCGGGCTGGGAGAGGGTGATCGTGCCGGCTCCCAGCGCGATGATCTTCGTGTTCGGTTCGATCCCCGTGCCTTCGATCGTCTGGCCGACGGCGAAGGCGCGGGAGGTGGTGAGGACCGAGGTGACCGAGGAGGAGGCCGCGGTGACCGTGCCGGTGCCGGTGGCGCCGCCGTCGATGACGCCGCCGCCGACCATCGAGACAAAGTTGCCTTCGAGGTCGAACTGTTGGATGCGCTGGTTGGCGGTGTCGGCGAGGAACACGCTACCCGTCGATGCGCTGCCGTCGGCGGGACTCACCGCGACGCCGAAGCCCTGGGCCGAGCCCGAGCCGTACTGACCGGCGCCCGAGCCGGCGACTCCCGCCTTGCAGACGTCGGCTTCGGCCTGGTTGCAGACCTCATAGGCGGTGCCGGTGTTGCCCGGTCCCGATTCGGCTGTGTCGAAGCCGAAGGAGCGGATGAAGGCGCCTGCGCCGTCGTACTCGTCGATCCTGCGATTGCCGCGGTCTGAGACGTAGACGTTGCCGGTGTCCGCGTCCACGGCCACCGACTGGGGGGCGCTCAGGGTTCCGTTGCCTGCCGCTGTGGTGTTGCCGCCAGAGGCGAGCGCCTGGCCGCACTTTCCGGCCACGGTGCAGATCTCGTAGTCGCTGCCGCCGCCGCCCGAGCCGTTCTCGGTGGTGGTGACTTCGGCGGTGCCTTCCAGTTCGCTCGCATCTGCGGTGAGCTGGCCGACGTTGGTGCCGGTGAGCGCGCCGGTGAAGGTGATCGTGTAGGTCTGGGCGCCGCTGGAGCTGACGTTGACGTTCGCGTCGCCGCCGATCCCGGGGAGCACGTCGAGGGCGTTGTCAACGGTCGAGGAGGAGGCGTTGTAGGAGAGCGGGGTGGTGGCGTCGCCTTCGAAGCTGAGCGTGAAGCTGCCCGAGCTGGCGTTGAGGACCAGCTTCTGGACCTCGTCGCGGTGGGTGGCGTTGGCGCCCCAGGCGCTGATGAAGGCGCCTGTGGAGCTGAAGCGCTCGATCCGGTTGTTGGCTTCGTCGGCGACGTAGGTGTCGCCGGGGTTGGCGGGGCCGGCGCCGCTTTCGTTGACGGCGACGTCGCGCGGGTTGTTGAATTCCCCGCCCTTGGCGCCCGAGCCGCTTATGCCGCCGATGTAGGTGGTGAGGTCCTTGGAGGCGATGGCCGAGGCGGCGAGGATCGCCAGGGCGAGCAGGGCGGCGAAGAGCGAGAGGGCGATGCGGGCGCGGCGGCGTGAGGGCGCACCACTCCCGTCGGAATCGCCGAAGGAGCCACGGGTGGCGTCGGCCTCACGGACGATCGGGCCGCGGCTTGCGCCCCGGCCCTCGGTCGATCCCGCGGACGATGCCTTCGCGTGGCTCTTCACGTAGCTCTCTCCTTGTCCCGTGAGCCCCTCTACCGGCCGCTTCCCTTGGCGGCCCCCGTGGGCTCGGTTTCCCTGTTGCGCTCTGGCCCGTCCCTACGGGCGCTGAACTAATCCGTACATGAATCGCGACTGAGAGTAGACGAGGCGTTATTTCGATGTCAAGAAAAAGTTGGTGTTTTCAAGTAGGGCGGTGTCGCCTGCGGGCAGGAATGCCGCGCTGGCATCGGGAAAATCGGATTGGGTACCGGGGCGTTATCCGGCGTAGTCCGCTTCGCCCTCGCGGCGGGCGACGTCGCGGATCGTGCGCTGGGTGGCGTCCTCGGTGGCCTCGGCCATCGCGATCTGGAAGACGCCCATCAGCACGTCGGCACCCAGCGGCCGGGTGCGGTCGAGTACCCGGCGGACCTTCGGCCACTCGCCCTCCGGGCGACCGGCACGGTCGAAGGGCTTCCAGACCTCCTCGACGAAGAGCTCGGTGAACATCGCGGCGATCTCATCGGCCATGCCGCGCAGTTTCTCGGCCACCGCAAAGACGGCGTCCGGGCCGAAGCCGAGCTCGGCGAGGGCGATCGCGGCGTTGAGCATCCGCGGGCTGATCACCTCGACCTTGCCGTCGGGCAGGGAGCGCAGCACGCCGAGCCTTTCGCCGCGCGCGAGCAGCTCCGCGCCGCGCCCCTCCTCGACCGCCTCGCGCCAGTGCTCGGCCAGCTCGGCGACGTCGACGATCTCCCCGGCCTCCTCTTCGAAGGGGGCGCGCAGGGTGCGGGTCAGGTCGACGATCTCGGTCGCCGCGCCGTCCGCCCCCTGCAGCATGCGGCGGATCGCCTCGAGGTTGAGGCCCTCCTTCTGCAGCTCGCGGGTCAGCTCGATCCGGGCCACGTGCTCCTCGCTGTAGAAGCCGGTGCGCCCGCGCACAGTCGGCGGCGGCAGCACGCCGCGGGTCTGGTGCGCCCGGATGTTGCGCACCGTCATCCCGGTCCGCTCGGCCAGCTCGTCGATCGTCATCTCGCCGTCGGCGCCCTTGCTCATCCCCGCATCGTAGGCGGGAATCGCCGGCGTTTCACTGTGCGTCGGCGGGAAACAGCCGGAATGTGGCGCCGCCGAACAGCGGCTCGACCGCCCCGAAGTGGCGCTCGTCAAGAGTGGCGATGCGGATCGTCTCCAGGTGGCCGGCGAGGGCGACGAGCGAGGCGTCGGTGAGACCGAGGCCGATATCGGCGTAGCGGTCGGCGATCTCAGCGGCCCGTAGTGAGCCGGAACCGCTGGCCGTTCATCTTCTCGGCCGCGTCGGAGCAGAGGAAGGCAATCGCCTCGGCGATGTGCTCGGCGGGGGTGAAGGTTGGGAAGTCCTCTTCTGGGCTCTCCTCGCGCATGCGCGGCGTGAGGATCGCGTCGACGACGATCACGTTGGCGCTGGCCGGGGCGCCTTCGAAGCCGTCGGCGAGGGCCAGCGTCCAGGCCTCCGCGGCGGCCTTGGCGGCGGCGTAGGCGGCGTTGGCGTTCGTGGGCGCCTGGGCCTGCTTGGAGGAGACGAGCAAGAAGCGGCCGCGGCCCGAGGCGAGCAGCGCGTCGTGGAAGGCACGCGTCGTGTGCTGGACGGTGCGGACCAGCAGGTCGTGGAGCAGGTCCCAGTCGGCGAGCGGCGCGCTCGCCAGCGGCTCTCCCCCACGCCAGCCGCCGACCAGGTGCAGCAGCGCGTCGACCCGCCCGAAGCGCTCGGCCAGCGCCGCGCACCAGGCGCGCGTCGCCTCCTCGTCGAGCAGGTCGACCGCCCGCCCGTCCCAACGCTCGGCGGGCAGCCCAAGCCCCGCGCCGACCTCCTCGGCTCGCTCGGCGGAGACGTCAGCACCGGCGATCGCTGCCCCCGCCGCCCCCAACCGCTCCGCAACCACCGGCCCGAGCCCGCCGGCAACCCCGGCGATTGCGATCACACGGCCATCGAGGCTCTCCATATGGGGGAGACAGGATTCGAACCTGTGTAGGCATAGCCAACTGGTTTACAGCCAGTCCCCTTTAACCACTCGGGCACTCCCCCAGCTGTGCCGGCGATTCTAGTTGGAAGCGGCGGGCTGGCCCGACTCGATGCCCAGCCGGGCCATCATCTGCTCGTTGAAGGCGTTCAGCGCGGAGAGCGGGCGCATGAAGACGGTGAGCACGGCGACGCGGCCCTCGTCGTCGAGCTCGAGGAAGTCGATGCCCTCCAGCTCGCGGTCGCCGACGCGGGCGGTGAAGCGCAGCGCGACGCTGTCGCCTTCGTGCAGCTCGTCGACGTAGGTGAGGTCCTCGAGGGTGGCGGCGACGTGGGTGAGGATCGCGGCGACGGCGTCGCGGCCCTCGAAGCCGCGGAAGAGGACCGGGCTGTGCAGCTCGACGTCGGAGCGCAGCGTCTCGGTCATCAGCTCGACGTCCTTGGCTTCGGCGGCGCGACGGAACGGGTGCGGCTCTGCCATCGCCGTGTACCTTACGCCCCGTGCCGAGCGACCATACCCTCGCCCGCTTCTCCAACTCGCTTGGCGCCACCGGCCTGCGCTGGGCCGGCAAGCTCAACGTGCCGCTCTACCGGCTCAGCAGCGGACGCGTCGGCGGCAAGGTGGGGCGCGCGCCGGTCCTGCTGCTGACCACCACCGGGCGCAGGTCGGGCCAACAGCGCACCGCGCCGGTCGTCTACCTGGCCGACGGCGAGAACGTCGTCGTGATCAACACCAACGCCGGCAACGCCAAGGTCCCGGCCTGGTCGCTCAACCTGAAGGCGAACCCGGAGGCCGAGGTCGAGCGCGGGCGGCGGCGCTACCCGGTGCGGGCGCGGATCGCCGAGGGCGAGGAGCGCGAGCGGCTCTGGCGAGCGCACAACGAGCAGTACTCGGGCTTCGACGACTACCAGGAGAAGCTCGACCGCAAGGCCCTGGTGATCGTGCTCGAGCCGCGTTAGCCGGCGTCGCGCAGCATCTGCGCCTCGGGCAGGGCGCGCAGCTTCTTCAGCGTGTTGGTCTCGATCTGGCGCACCCGCTCGCGGGTGACGCCGAAGGTGCGGCCGACTTCCTCGAGGGTCAGCGGCTCGTATCCGGCGAGCCCGTAGCGCAGCTCGATCACCTGGCGCTCGCGTTCGGGCAGGGACTCGAGCGCCCGGCGCACCCCCTCGCGCTGCAGGTGCTCGTTCGCCTCCTCGAAGGGCTCGGCGATCTCTTCGTCGGGGACGAAGTCGCCGAGCGAAGATTCGTCTTCGTCGCCGACCGGCTTCTCGAGCGAGACCGGCAGCTGGGCGACGCGGAGGATTTCGCGGACTTCTTCGAGCGGCCAGCGCAGCTCGTCGGCGATCTCCTCCGGCTCGGGCTCGCGGCCCAGCGCCTGGACCAGCTGGCGCTCGACGTGCGTCACCCGGTTGAGCTTCTCGACCATGTGGACGGGGATGCGGATCGTGCGCGCCTTGTCGGCGATCGACCGGGTCACCGCCTGGCGGATCCACCAGGTCGCGTAGGTGGAGAACTTGTAGCCGCGCCGGTAATCGAACTTCTCGACGGCGCGGATCAGCCCCAGCGAGCCCTCCTGGATCAGGTCGAGGAAGTTGAGGCCGCGCCCCAGGTACCCCTTGGAGATCGAGACCACGAGGCGCAGGTTGGCCTCGACCATCTGGCGCTTGGCGAGCATGTCGCCGCGCTCGATCCGCTTTGCCAGTTCGACCTCCTGGGCGGCGGTCAGCAGGTCGACCTGGCCGATCGCGCGCAGGTAGAGGCGCAGCGAGTCGAGGCTCGGCTCGACCGTCAGGTCGAGCTCGTCCTTCTTGGCGGCGCCGTTGGTCTGCCCGGCGCGCTGTTCCTTGTAGGCCTCGACGCCCTCCTCGGCGAGCACTTCGACGCCCTGGTCGACGAGGTGGGCGTGCAGGCCGGCGATCTGCTCCTTGGTGACCTCGACCTCCTCGAGGGTCGAGGCGATCTGCTCGAAGGTGAGGTAGCCGCGCTCGCGGCCCAGCGCGATCAGCCCGCGCAGCTCCTCCGGCTCCGCGAACGCCTGACCATCCGAATCCCGATCCAGCCCCTCGGGGACCGTCTCCAACGGTTCGATCTCACAGCCTCCGGTGCAACCCTCTCCCCCTGGCGGGGCGGCCGACCCCAACGCTCCGGCCGGGGCGAAGTATAGGCAGAAGTTAACCTTCCTCTCATATGGCGAACCACTCGACGATCAGCCCGTCCCGCTCGGCCCCCGACGTGCAGGCCGGCGTGCCCGCGACCCAGGTCAGCCTCTCGCGGGTCGGCGTCACCGGCGTCGAGAAGGTGATCCGGGTCAAGGCCGACGGCGCCGAGAACCTCTACCACGCGGGCTTCGAGTGCTTCGTCGACCTCGAGCCGCGCCAGGCCGGGGTCCACATGTCGCGCTTCGAGGAGATCGTCGGCGAGGCGATCGACGAGGTCGTGCTTGGCGAGGCCTTCCGCGCCGAGGTGCTCGCCGCGCACATCGCCGAGCGGGTGCGCGAACGCCAGCAGGGCCTGCGAGCCGAGGTAGCGGTCGAGGCGCGCTACCCGGAGACCGTGCGGACGCCGGCCACCGGCCACCCGACCCAGGAGATCTACGGCCTCTTCGGGACCGCGGTGGCCTCCGAGCGCGGCACGCGGACGCTGACCGGCGTGCAGGCGCAGGGCATGACCGCCTGCCCCTGCGCCCAGGAGATGGTCGCCGAGCTCGGCCGCGAACGGCTCGCCGAGGCCGGCTTCGACGCCGAGCAGGTCGAGCGGGCGATCGACGCGGTCCCCGTTGCTACTCACAACCAGCGCGGCATCGGCACGCTCTACGTCGGCTGCCCCGAGGGCGGCGCGACCTGGATCGACGCGCCGGAGCTGCTGCGCCTGGTCGAGTCCTCGATGAGCTCGGAGATCTACGAGCTGATGAAGCGCCCCGACGAGCTCGCCGTCGTCGCCAAGGCACACGCGCAGCCGCGCTTCGTCGAGGACTGCGTGCGGGAGATGGTCCGCGCGGTCCTCGAGGGCTACCCCGACCTGCCGGCCGAGGCCTTCGTCATGGCCCGCCAGGAGAACCTCGAGACGATCCACCGCCACAACGTCGTCGCCGAGCGCTACGGCACCCTCGGCGACCTCCGCGAGGAGCTCGCCAGCGGCAACCACCAAGCGCGCCACACGACGATGCGCGAGTGGCTCGAGTCGCCCGCCGCCTAGCTCGGCTTCGCCTTGAACTTCGCCCGCGCCTCGCGCTCTTCCTCGATGCGGCGGCGGAGGCCGAAGAAGTAGTCGGCGCCGCTGATCAGGGTGACGGCCACCGCAAGGTAGACGAGGGCGTCGACCCAGGCGGGGGCCGGGTTGGCGGCGATCAGGGCGATCACGGCGGCGATCTGCAGGACGGTCTTCGCCTTGCCGAGCCAGCTGGCGGCGATCACGACGCCGCGCTCGGCGGCGATCGCGCGCATCATCGTCACCGCCAGCTCGCGGGCGATGATCACCATCGCCACCCAGGCTTCGAGGCGGTGCAGCGAGACCAGCGATACGAGCGCGGCGACGATCAGCAGCTTGTCGGCGATCGGGTCCATCAGCTTGCCGAAGGTGGTGACCGCGCCGCGCGAGCGGGCGAAGTAGCCGTCGAGGCCGTCGGTGGCGGCGGCGAGGGCGAAGACCCCGGCGGCCAGCGCGTCGCCGTTCGGCGTCTCCCCCAGCAGCGCGACGACCACCACCGGCACCGCGAGGATCCGCAACAGGGTCAGCGCGTTGGGGAGGTTGAGCGGGAACAGCGCTCAGTCGCCCCCCTCCTGGGGTCGACGGGCCGAAATGTCAAGGTCACCTTGACTTATCGGCCCGTCGGCGGCGAGCTGCGCTTCGCGGGCGGCGAAGTATTCCTCGCCCTCGATGTTGATGTGGGGGACGATGCGGCCGAGCCAGCCGGGCATCCACCAGGCGCGCTTGCCGAGCAGGACCATGATCGCCGGCACCAGCAGGCAGCGCACCAGGGTCGAGTCGATCGCGATCGCCACGGCGAGGCCGACCCCGAACTCCTTGACCACCGGGTTGCCGTTGAGCACGAAGCTGGTGAAGACGCAGACCATGATCGCCGCGGCGGAGGTGATCACCCGGCCGGTGTTTGCGAGCCCTTCGATCACGGCCTCCCTCTCGTCGCCGGTCTCTTTGAAGTGCTCGCGCATCTGGGTGAGCAGGAAGACCTCGTAGTCCATCGAGAGCCCGAAGAGGATCGCGAACATCAAGAGCGGCACGAAGCTGACGATCGGGATCGGCTGGTCGAGGCCGATCAGCCCCGAGCCCCAGCCGAGCTGGAAGACCGCGGTGACGACGCCGTAGGCGGCGGCGACCGAGAGCAGGTTCATCGCCGCCGCCTTGACCGGGACCAGCAGCGAGCGGAAGGCGAGCAGCAGGACGATGAAGCTGAGCGCGACGACGATGCCGATCATCAGCGGCAGCTTGTCGCCGATCTGGGTGGCGAGGTCGATGTAGCCGGCGGTCTGGCCGCCGACGTAGGACCTGGCCGCGGTCCCGCGCAGCGCGCCGGGGATCGTCGTGTCGCGCAGGTCTTCGACCAGGGTGACGGTCTCGTCCGCCCAGGGGGCCGATTTCGAGATCACCGTGAAGACGGCGACCGTGCCCGCCTTGTCGAGCGTCGCCTTGGAGACGCCGTCGACGTCGCCGGAACCCTCGATCGCCTTCTCCAGCACGGGCAGGACCCGCTGCGCTTCGCGCGCCGATTCGAATTCCGAGGCGACCAGCAGCGGCCCGTTGACACCCGGCCCGAAGCCCTGGGTGAGGCTGTCGTAGGCCTGGCGCGCGGTGGTCGACTTGGGCAGGGCGCTGATGTCGTTCTGGCCGAGGTCGAGCTGCAGCAGCGGGATCGCGAGGACGATCAGCACCGCCAGCGAGGCGAGGGCCGAGCGCCAGGGCCGACTGGCGACGCCGCGCGCCCAGCGCCGCCAGCCGTGCGGCTGCTTGTCGTCGGGGTGCGTCCTGCCGAGCTGAACGCGCAGCGAGTCGATCCGGTAGTCGAGTGCCCCCAGCATCGCCGGCAGCAGGGTGGTCGCCGCCAGCACCGCGACGACGACCGCGATCGCCGCGGTGAAGCCGAGGGTGGCGACCAGCGGGATGCCGGCGAAGGCGAGCGAGCAGAGGGCGATCACGACGGTGAATCCGGCGAAGACGACGGCGCCGCCCGCCGTCGCCGCGGCCCGCGCCGCCGACTCGCGGATATCCATCCCTTCTGCGAGCTGCAGCTTGTGGCGGGTGACGATGAAGAGCGCGTAGTCGATGCCGACGCCGAGGCCGATCATTGTCGCCAGCGTGGCGGCGACGCTCGGCACCTGGACGACGTTCTCGAGCAGGCGGATGATCGAGAGCGAGCAGGCGAGGCCGAGGATCGCTGAGAAGATCGGCAGGACCATCGCCGTCGCCGTGCCGAAGGCGAAGAGCAGGATGACGATCGCCGCCGCGATCCCGATCGCGTCGCTGACCCCGGTGTCGGGCTTGGAGAGGTCCTGGCCGACGTAGGCGCCGACGGAGACCTTCAGCCCGGCCGCTTCGGCCGGCTCGCCGGCGTCGAGCACCGCCTGCGCCTGGGCTTCGGTCAGTTCGCTCGGCCCGACCGAGAGGATCACCGGCACGTAGCCGACCGAGCGGTCCTCGCTGAGGAAGTTGGCGCCCGCCGGGCTGAGCGGGTTGACCGCGGAGTTGACGTCATGCAGCCCTTCCAGGCGGGTCACGGTTTCGTCGATCGCCGCCGTGTAGCGGCTCTGGGTGAGCGCTTCGCCGGCCTTCGCCTGGAAGACGAGCGGGTTGCTGCCGTAGGCCTGTTCGGGCAGGTCGTCTTCGAGCAGTTCGGTGGCGATCGTCGAGTCGGTGCCGGGCAGGGTGAGGTTGTCGTTGGTCTTGCTCTCCCCCGTCTGGCCGACCAGGACGAGGGCGACCGCGACCACGAGCCAGGCGCCGATCGTCAACCAGTGATGGCGCGAGCAGAAGCGGCCGATCGCGTAGAGCGGTCCCGTCACCGGCGAATCATCCCCCACCGGGGGGCGGTTCGTCGCCGGACTCGTACGGCTGGGGCGCGGCGCCCGCGAGCGGCACGCCGAGCAGCTGGCGCAGCAGCGCCAGGTGCTGGGCGTGGCTGGCGCCGGCCGCGGCGGTCACGGCGCGCGGCGCCTCGCTCTGCAGGCGCGATGGCGCCGCCAGATCCTGGGCGAGCGCCGCGTTTTCGGCTTCGTAGGCGAGGCGCAGCGCCGCGTCGCGGTCGACCGGCGCGGCCTGTTCCGGTTCTTCGGCTTCGGTTTCGGTTTCCCCGCCGAGACCGCGAACCGCCTTGGTCAGCGTGTCGAGATGGGCCTGGTCCTGGCCGCGCAGCTCGCGGCCGACGAGGAGGGCGCGGCCATGCAGCCGCGGCAGCGCCCGATCCCAGGCGGCAACCGCGGTCAGCTCCGCGGCGAGCGCTTCGTTGAGGAGGGCGACGTCGGCGGCCTTCTGGCTGTCGGTTTCGGCGCCGTGGCCGTGCTTGCCGCAACCGCCGACGACCACCGCCACGGCCAGGGCCGCCGCGGAGACGACAACGACGCGGCCGCGGCCGCGTCGTTGTGCGTTGACGATGAATTGCCAGGCGCCCATTGGGCGCGAAGCATATGTCGAGGCTCGCTACGCCTTCTTGGCGGCTTTGCGAGCTTTCGTCTTGCGTTTTTTGGCTTTCTGCTTCGGCTTCTCAGGCGGCATGCCCTCGAAGTTCATCAGCACGGTCGTAACCGGGATGCCCTCCTCGCCGGACTTGGTGAGGCGCTTGGCACTGCCCGAGTGGATCTTGATGACCTTCTCGAGGGTTTCGTTGACCAGATCGACCGATTCCTCCCATCCCTGCTGATCGACGACGCCGGGGGTCCAGCTCAAGTGCCGCTCCTCGCGAGCGTCGAAGCTGCCGCCGAGAAGTGCGCCAACCACGTCATCGATGATCATCTCGATGCTCGAGGCACTGACGCCGGGCTTGACCGACTCAGGAAGCGATTTCCAATCCTGATCGGTCAGGTAGGCGCGGGACGTCGCGCGGTAGTAGTGCTCGACGGCTCCGCGTCGCGGCTCCGTCTTGACCATTTCGATGCACTCGAAGTCCCGCAGGACTTTGACGTGGTAGCTGACCTGGCTGAGCCCCTCCTCGAGCTCCTTCGAGAGTTCGTTGGGGCTGGCCATCCGCTCGTTGAGGATGGTGAGGATTTCAACGCGAAGCGGGTGGGCCAGAGCCTTGACCAGGCGCTGGTCGACCCCGTTCTTCTTCTTCTTGCTCTTTGACTTGGCTTTGGATTTTGCGGGCAAAGCAGCTCCTCCGGTTCAGTTCATTGCGCGGGCTTGAACCACTCCATCCTATTGGACACATAGCCAAATTGGCAAACCGAATTGCCTGGTTTGCAGGCTATTGCTTATTACTGGAACATTTTCCACTAATGCATTGGTCTAAAGCATCGTAAGCGGGAGGTCGCGACCCCCCACCGCAAGAGCCGAAATGCGAAGGGGGTGAGGCAGGTGAAGATCGGCATGGTCGAGCAGGTCGTTCCGCTGCTCTCAACGAACAAGACGCGCTGAGCGTGGGCGAAGCCTGGGCGGATCGGTTCCTCGATCGGGGGAATCGATCCGCCCATCGCCCTGTCGTGATTCAGTTCCGCAGATGCCAAGGCAGGGCCCAGCTGGGAGTTCCGCGGAGCTTGCGGCACTTGCCGCCGAGATCCACGCCTGCCGCCGCTGCCCGCGCCTGGTCGAGTGGCGCGAGGAGCGGGCCGCCGACCCGCCGCGTCGCTTTCGCGGCGAGGACTACTGGGCGCGGCCGCTCGACGGCTTCGGCGATCCGGCCGCGCGAGTGGCGATCGTCGGGCTCGCGCCCGCCGCGCACGGCGCCAACCGCACCGGGCGGATGTTCACCGGCGATCGCTCGGGCGAGTGGCTCTACGCGGCACTGCACCGGGCCCGGTTCGCCAACCGCCCGACCTCGGAGCGCCGCGACGACGGCCTGAGGCTGCGCGACGCCTACGTCACCGCGGTCGTCCGCTGCGCCCCGCCGGCCAACAGGCCGGCCCCGGAGGAGCGCGACCGCTGCCTGCCCTACCTGGAGCGCGAGCTCGAGCTGCTGGCCGGGTGCGCCACGATCGTCGCCCTCGGCGCCTTCGCCTGGGACGGCGCGCTGCGCGCGATCCGGGCGCTGGGCGGCGACGTGCCGCGACCGCGACCGCGCTTCGGCCACGGCGCCGAGGCGCAGGCCGGGCGCTGGGCGCTGCTCGGCTGCTACCACCCGAGCCAGCAGAACACCTTCACCGGGCGGCTCACCGAGCCGATGCTCGACGCGGTCCTCGCGCGGGCCCGGGATCTTGCCGGACTCGATGGCGCCTAGCTCGCCGACTCGAAGGCCATGATCGCGACCGCCGCCGGGATGCCCTGCTCGCCGCTCTCGGCCAGCTCGCGGGCGCTCTCGTCGCGGAGCTCGATCAGGCGCTCGAGGGTCCCGTTCATCAACGAGGCCACCCGGCGCCATCCGGCGGCGCTGAAGCGTGCTGTCGTCCAACTCAGGTGCCGGTCCTCCCGGGCGTCGAACGTGCTTGCCTCGAGTGCGGCCACGGCGTCGCCGAAGATGTCCTGCAGGAAGCTGGTCGTCATGTCGGCCTTCAGCGTCGCCGGCAACCTGGCCCAGGCGGCGTCGTCGAAGATCAGCGCCCGCTTCGCCCGGTAGAAATGCTCGCTGGCGCCGCGGCGCCTCTTCGTTTCCACCTTCTCGATGCAGCCGAGGCGCTCGAGCTCCTCGACGTGGTGGTAGAAGGCGCTGACGTCGGCGCCGAGTTCCTCGCCGATTTCGGTGGCACTGGCGATCCGCTCGTTGAGCACGGCGAGGATGTGCTCGCGAACGGGATGGCGGAGCGCCTTGATCAGCAGCGGGTCCAGAAGCCGCCGAAAATGGCCTCCTTCGACTAGTTCGCCCATCGATCTGCCTGACATCGGCTCGCTCCTCCGGTCGGGTTTTTCCGTCATACCAGGATAAATAGGCTGAGATACCGAAATCTTGTGCGCCGATGAAGTTCGTGGCGAAAGATGCTGAAACTGATTTGAGCATTCCGTTGGTCTAAAGCAGCATCTCGACAGGAGGCGGACCAATGCAGAGACCTCGGCTGAAGCGCACGACCCAGCAGATGGAAGCGCCCAACGGCGACCTCTACCTGCTGCGACCCAGCGCCAGCTCGGATATCCACATCGAGGATCCGGACGCGCCCGGGCGGGCGCTGCTCGCGGCGCTCGACGGGACGCGCACGCGTGCGGAGCTGATCGAGGAGTTCGGCACCGACGAGGTCGACGACCTGCTCGCTCAGTTCGAGGAGCTCGGCGTGGTCGAGGACGCGGCCGACGACGAGTTGATCGCCGAGCGGGTCTTCGAGCGGTTCGATCGCCAGCTGCGCTACTTCGCCGACATCACGCCGGGGCCGCCCGCCTCGCAGTGCCAGAAGCGGCTCGAAGAGGCGCGGATCGCGGTGCTCGGGGTCGGCGGGCTGGGCGGATGGTCGGCGCTCAACCTGGCCTGCTGCGGAATCGGCGAGATGCTGCTGCTCGATTTCGACCGGGTCGAGATGAGCAACCTCAACCGTCAGGTGCTCTACGCGGAGGCTGACATCGGCCGCCACAAGGCGGTCGCCGCGGCCGAGCGGCTGAAGGGCTTCAACTCGGCGATGGAGGTCGAGGCGCGGGTGCACCGGCTCGACAGCGAGGCCGACGTGGCGGAGACGATCGCCGGCTACGACGTGGTGATCGACGCCTGCGACTGGCCGGCGCACGACATCGAGCACTGGATCAACTCGGCCTGCTTCGCCGCCGCCATCCCCTTCATCGCGATGAGCCACTTTCCGCCGGTGGCGCGGGTCGGGCCGATGTACGTGCCGGGGGTGACCGGCTGCTTCGTCTGCCAGGAGATCGGCTACCGGCGCAGCTTCCCTCTCTTCGACGTGGCGATGGAGCAGCAGCGGGGCAAGGAGTCGCCCGCGGCGACGCTGGGGCCGGCCTGCGGCCTGATCGGCGGCCAGATCGGGCTCGACGTGATGCACTACCTGACCGGGCTGGCGCAGCCCTCGACCCTCGGCGTCGGCCACATCTACGACCTGCGGACGATGGAGCTCGAGCGCGAGCCCGTCGTGCCCGACCCCGACTGCCCGGTCTGCGGCGAGCTGAAGCACGTGCCGTTGAAGAAGCTGCGGACGGCTGCGCCGAGTCGCGGGGCCTAGGAGCGTTGGCCGCGTAGAGGATCACGGCGGCCGCGTCACCGCCATGGTCATCGACGCCGCCGGCGACGGAACCCCCACCCGCCGCCGCCCTCCTACAATGAACCCACCCCGCCGACGTAGCTCAGCTGGTAGAGCACTTCACTCGTAATGAAGGGGTCCCCGGTTCAAATCCGGGCGTCGGCTCTGGTCCTCGCCCTTGTGTCAGGCGCCTGGATCGCGACTATCGGGAAGCTCGCCGTGAGCCGCTTCAAGATCGGCCAGGTCGACTTGATCGCGTTCACGGCCGGCGACGCGCTTCAGCGCGACCAAGTCGGCGAGAGAGCAGATAGGCGCTTTCACCCCATCGACGCGACGAGTCTCCGCGCGAGCGAGAAGATCTGAGAAGCCCACAGTCGCCACCTTCTCGGCAAGCAAGTCGAGGTCGCCGTGTGGCGTTGCAAGGTGGATCGTCCGGCCGCCAACGATGCTGTTTTCTGGGATCGGGGAACCGTCGGGACGAGTCGCCCCCCAGCGCTCGACCAGAGCACGAATGCGCTCAACGTTGGAGGGATCCGGATCGAAGACGGCATCGACATCCCTGGTTGCCCGTACTACTCCATGACGGATCAGCGCGATGCCGCCGACCAGGACATAGCGGATGCCGGCGTCGTTCAGGTCTTCCAGAATTTGGCCGAAGCCCGTCACCGACCGGCAGCGAGCTGCGCCGCCTGCACGCTCAGAGCGATGCCTTCGGCGAGCAGCTCGTCTGGATCGCGCCCTGCATCGCGAATGAGCCGGTAGCGACGCCACTCCTCGGCGGCCGTCGCGTCGTCTCCACGACCCTCTGCGAGCCGAGCCCGGTTGCCAACCGTTGCCAGGCGGTCTGATCTGCGTGCATCCAGCATCCTCGTTGAGGATACCCGCCAGCCGCCTGATCGTCGGAGATGACATGTCCCCGAATATGTCCCCAACTCGGCAGTTCTGAACTCGACCAGATCGAACCAACTGGACGGAATCGAACTCGATCGAACCGGATCGGCCTCAGGTATCGCGCTCGTAATGAAGGGGTCCCCGGTTCAAGTCCGGGCGTCGGCTTCTGACCAGATCGGCGCAACGCCGTGAGCAACGGTCCCCGTTGTCGCCTCAACCGGCTTCGCCTTCGAACTTGTAGCCGACGCCGCGCACCGTGACGACCAGTTCGGGGCGCTGGGGGTCGCGCTCCACCTTCTGGCGGAGGTTGGAGATGTGGACGTCGCAGGCGCGCTCGTCGCCGTCGAACTCGGTCTGCCAGAGCTCCTCCATGATCTGGCGGCGGGGGAAGACCTCGCCGGGGCGGCCGACGAGCAGGCGGAGGAGCTGGAACTCCGAGCGGGTGAGGCTGACGGTCTCGCCGCGCACGGTGGCGACGTGGCGGACGAGGTCGATCGTCACCGGGCCGGATTCGATCTTCACCGCCTGGTTGAGCGGGCCGCGGTCGAGCTCGCGGCGGCGCAGCTGGGCGCGCACGCGGCCGAGCAGCTCGCGCACCGAGAAGGGCTTGGTGACGTAGTCGTCGGCGCCGACCTCGAGGCCGACGACCTTGTCGACCTCGGCGTCCTTGGCGGTGAGCACGATGATCGGCACGGCGCTGCGGGCGCGCACCTCGCGGCAGATGTCGAGGCCGCTCGGACCGGGCATCATGATGTCGAGGATCAGCAGGTCGAAGGGGATGCCGTCGCCGCTCAGTTTGCGGGTCGCGTCGTCGCCGTCGACCGCGACGTCGACGTCGAAGCCCTCCTGGGCGAGCGCGTAGCCGACCGACTCGCGGACCGAGGGCTCGTCGTCGGCGACCAGTACGCGTCCGCTGCTCATCGTCGACTCATGCCATCGGGGTCGGGCTGGGTTGGGCGACCGGCAGGCGCACCCAGAAGGTGCTGCCCCTGCCCTCGACGGACTCGGCGCCGATCTGGCCGCCCATCACGTCGACCATGCGCCGCGCGATCGCCAGGCCGAGGCCGAAGCCCTGCTGCTTGCGCGACGCGCTGCGCCGGTAGAAGCGCTCGAAGACGCGCTCTATCTCCGCCGCGGGAATCCCGCTTCCTGTGTCGATCACTTCCAAGGCCACGTCAGTCTCGCCGTCCCGGCGCCCGCGAACGGTAACGGTGCCGGGGGGCGGCGTGTTCTTGAAGGCGTTGGTGAGCAGGCCGATCAGCACCTGGCGCAGCAGTGTCGGGTCCGCCATCGCCGCCAGCTCAGGCTCGACCTCGACCGTCAGCTCGACGTGTTTGGGCTGTTCGACGGCGCTGACCACGTCGCGGATCGCGACCGTCACGTCGACGACCTCGGACTCGCCGGCGCCGAGCTGCTCGACCCGGGCGAGGGTGAGCAGCGCTTGGGTGAGCCGGTTCATCCGGTCGGCGTCGTCGCCGAGCCGGGCGAGGAAGTGGTCGCGCGCCTGCGGGTCGTTCTTGGCGCCGTCCTGGAGGACCTCGATCGCGCTGGAGATCCCGGCCAGCGGGTTGCGCAGCTCGTGGGCGGCGTTGGAGACGAAGTCGGCTTCGGCGAACTCGCGGCGCATCTCCTCGGTGCGGTCGCGGACGACGGCGAGCACGGCGCGCTCGCCGGGCAGGGAGCGGCCCTGCATCGCGTAGGCGCGATCGCCGATCCGCAGCGCCGGGTGCGCGGCGAAGCCGACCTCGGCGGTGCGGTGCAGGTGGGGCAGCAGCGCCTCCGGCGGCCGGCCGCCTTCGAGCAGCTCGGTGGCGGCGCTGTTGGAGAAGCGCACCGGCCCTTCGTCATCGACCACCATCACCGCGTCGGTGAGGCCGTCGAAGATCGCCTCGAGCTTGTTGCGGTCTGCGGTGAGCACGCCGAAGCTCTCCTTCAACGAAGCGCGCATCGATTCCAGGGCGCGGGCAA
Source organism: uncultured Solirubrobacterales bacterium (assembly GCA_963728365.1). Taxonomy (GTDB): domain Bacteria; phylum Actinomycetota; class Thermoleophilia; order Solirubrobacterales; family 70-9; genus VRUE01. The sequence continues at coordinate 2,246,145 of CAVSJI010000001.1, read as the reverse complement.
GTTCGCCGATCTCATCGGGGCCCCCGACCCGGATCGGGCTGTCGAAGGAGCCCGCCGCCATCTCGCCCGCGGTGCGCGCGAGAGCGGAAACGCGGCGCGCGATCACCGCGGCGATCACGAAGCCGACCAGGACCCCGATCAGCACCGCGGCGACCAGCGCCTGGCGGTTTTCCCCGAAGAGGTAGACGGCAAACGCGGTGATCAGCGAAACCGCAGCGAAGGCCCCCGCCAGCCACAGACGCATCCCAATCCGCCTCATGAGCACTTACTAACACAATCCCCCGCCAGCCGGGACGTGCCGCACTTTAGAGGTCCATATAGGTATCTAAAGTGCGGCACGTCCCCGTGGCGTTGGGGGGGCGTGGGAGAATCGGGGGCGATGCGAACGTTGGTCTTCATTCCCGCCTGGAACGAGGAGGACTCGGTCGTCGACGTGATCGACGGGGTGCGCGCGCGGCTGCCTGGGGCCGACGTGCTGGTGGTCGACGACGGGTCGGTCGACGCAACGGCGGAGCGGGCGCGAGCGGCGGGGGCGCTGGTCGCCTCGCTGCCCTTCAACCAGGGTCTTGGGGCGGCCCTGCAGACCGGGTACCTGCATGCGCTTCGCGAGGGCTATGACTTCTGCGCCCACCTCGACGCGGACGGCCAGCACCCGCCGGCCGAGGTGGCACGGCTGCTGGGGGAGGTCTGCGCCGACCGCGCCGACCTGGTGATCGGCTCGCGCTACCGCGAACCGGGCCCGGCGGAGAGCGACGACTACAAGCCGACGCTCTCGCGACGGATCGGCACCGGCGTCTTCCGCTTCTTTCTGACCCTGGCGACCCGCCAGCGCTTCACCGACACGACCAGCGGCATGCGCGCCGCCAACCGCCGGGTGATGGTGCTCTTCAGCGAGCGCTACTCGCCCGACTTCGCCGAGATCGAGTCGCTGCAGCTCGCTGTGCGCGAGGGACTGCGGGTCGAGGAGCTGCCGGTGCGGATGCTCGAGCGGGCCGGCGGAACCTCGTTCCTGACGCCGCTGCGCTCGGTCTTCTTCATCTTCAAGGGATTGATCGTGCTGCTCGTCGGCCAGTTCCGGCCCAAGCATGCCGAGGCGGAGCGGTGATCGAGCTGGCGCTGGCCGTTGCCAGCCAGAGTCCCAAGGTCCACCTCACCGCGCAGACGCGGATCGTCGCCGCGGTGCTGGCGCTCGGCTTCATGGTCCTCGTGCTGGAGATGATCCGCCGCGACAAGCTGCAGGAGCGCTTCAGCGTGGTCTGGTTCGTCGCCGGCCTGGGGATGCTGGTCGGTGCCACCTTCCCCGGCCTGCTCGAGCTGGTTGCCGACGCGATGGGGGTGCGCGACACCAATGTCGCGCTCTTCTCGATCGTGCTGCTCTTCCTGCTCGGCCTGGCGCTCAACTTCAGCGTGACGATGTCCCGCCAGGCGGCGCAGATCACCCGGCTGGCGCAGGAGCGAGCGCTGGAGGGCGCCCGCGAGCAGGCTTCAGGAGAGAACGGCGGCGAGCCGAAACGAGAGCGCCTCGAGCGCTAGCTCCTCGGAGACGTTGAGGTCGAGGCGACGGCGGGTGTCCTGGACGAGCTCGGCCGCCTGGCGGGGGCGGGCGACGTCGAGGCTCGCGGCGACCGCGCGGAGCTCGCCGATTCGGTCGGTGTTCAGAACGACCTCCTCGGCGCCGCCGGCAACCGCAGCGAGGTCGCGAAACCAGGCGCCGGAGAGCTCCAGGCCGAGGTCGAGCACTTCCGTGCGACGGCGGCGGGCGGCGCGCTTGGCTTCGTCGCCGATGTCCTTGGCGCTGCGCTTGACGCCGGTCTCGGCTTCGTCCTCGAGAGCGGCTCGCGTGGTCACTTCAGCTTCTTCGCCGGCCGATTCGGCAGCTCGGAGTAGCTGACGCCAGGCGGCGGGGGCGGTCGAGGGGAGCTCGCCAGACGTGCTCTCGCGCTGAGTGTCTGGCGAACCCCCCTCGACCGCCCTTCCCAGCTCAAACGCCGCCGCCCGAAGCGCCTTCCCCGACTCCGAAAGGAGAAAGCGGGCGCGGACTAGGTCGCCGGCGGAGAGTCGGGCGGCGGCGGACAACTCATCGTGCGGCCCGCTGCCCTCCAACTGAGCTTCTATTGCTTGTACGGGGACCGGCGCGAAGTCGATCGGCTGGCAGCGGGAGGCGATTGTCTCCAACAGTTGAGCCGGTTCGGAGGCCAGCAGGATCAAGTGGACGAACGCGGGAGGCTCCTCCAAGGTCTTGAGGAGAGCGTTCTGGCTCTCGTCGCGCATCTGCTCGGCGGCCTCGATCACGAAGACGCGCTTCTCGGATTCGAAGGGCCGGTAGGAGGAGGCACGGATCACTTTCTCGCGCACCTCCTCGACCATGTGCTGGGCGCCGCGTGGCGTCAGCCAGACAAGGTCGGGGTGCGGCGAAGGACTGAGCAGGGCGCGCCGGCGGGCGTCGTCCTCGTCGGCGCTGCCGGCAGCGAGGATCTCGGCGGCGAAGGAGCGGGCAACGGCCCCCTTGCCCGCGCCCCGGGGGCCACGGAACAGATAGGCATGCGACGGCCCGCTTGCCAGTGCCGCCATCAACGCCACCCGCGCCCGCGGCTGGTGCTCAGTTGCCAGGTCAAGCGACCCCGCCATCAACCCCTCCCCGCCCCGAGGTCGCACTTCCGGTCGGTATCCGGCGGAAACTGCGACATCACGGGGTGTGGTTGCGGACGGCAGCCATCACCCGCTCGTGGACGTCCTCGACGCTGCCGTGGGCGTCAAGGACCACCATGCGGTCGGCGGCGATCTGGGCGATTTCCTCGTAGGCCTGGGCGACGGCGCGCTGCAGCTCGAGCCCCTCGGACTCGAAGCGGTCCTCGCCGTCGGCGCGGGCCACGCCGGTCTCGGGGTCGACGCGGAGCAGGATCGTCAGGTCGGGCCAGAGGCCCTCGGTCGCCGCGTCGGTCAACGAGATCGTCTCGCCGACGCCGAGGCCGCGGGCGGCGCCCTGGTAGGCGACGCTGGAGTCGGCGAAGCGGTCGGAGACGACGTCGCGGCCCGACTCGAGCGCCGGCCGGATCACCCGCGCGGTGAGATCGGCGCGGGCCGCCAGGAAGAGCAGCAGCTCGGCCAGCGGGTCGAGCTCGACTCCCGGGTCGGCAAGCAGGCCGCGGATCCGCTCCGCCGCCTCGGTCCCCCCCGGCTCGCGGATCAGGATCGCTCCGGGCCCCAGCGCCTCGGCCAGCAACCGCGCCTGGGTCGACTTCCCCGACCCATCGATCCCCTCCAGCGAAATGAACACGTCGATTCCCTTCCGGTTGTCCTTATGCGGGATATGACCACATAAGGCGCACCGGAAGCGCTACTTGGCGCCGGCCTTGGCGCGTTTGCGATCGCGGGTGGCGGTATCGGCCTTGCTCGCCGCCACCTTGGCTTTGGCCGGAACCTTGTCCTCGTCGCCCCCGGGCATCGGCTGCTTCGCCATCGCTTCTTTTGCCGCTTTCGCCGCTTCGCGTTCGGCGCGGCGTTTCTTCATCTCCTGCATCGACTCGCAGTCGTCGTTGAGGCAGAGGTTCCAGGGGCGGCCGCGGAAGGGCTGCACTTTGAGCCGCGGCGTCTCACCGCAGACCGAGCAGCGTTCCTTGAGTTTGAAGACGTCGCCGCGCTGGGGCAGCGGGAAGGTCTGGTCGCATGACTCCGGGTCGTCGGCGGTCCAGCCGCTGCAGCCGACGAAGCGCTTGCCGGACTTTTTCGCGCGGATCACGCGCAGCATGTTGGGCGAGCCGTCCTCCTTGGTGCGACCGGCCTCTTCGCAGACCTTGCAGGGGCCGAGGATGCGGTCCTCGTCCATCCCCTTCCAGACCACTTTGGCCAGGTCTTCGCGGCTCTCGTCGATCTCGGTCCAGGTTCTATGCAGGAGCTCGCGACTGTCGCCGACGACGCCTTCCTTGCTCATCTCGCCGGCGGCGATCTGGTCCATCTCGGCCTCGAGCTGGGCGGTCATCTCCGGCGTCGCCATCGCCGGCACGTATTTCTTGAAGGCTTCGTACATCGCGATCCCAGTCTCGGTCGGGATCGGCGGGTTGCTGTAGACGTAGCCGCGGTCGAAGAGCTTCTTGAGGATGTCGGCGCGTGTCGCCTTGGTGCCGAGCCCGCGCTCCTCCATCATCTCGACCAGCTTCGCCTGCGAGATGCGGCCGGGTGGCTGGGTCTCCTTGTCGACGATCCAGGGCTCGCCCTCGAGCTCCAGCTTCTGGCCCTCCTGCAGGGCCGGGATCTCCTCGTCGGAGGAGCGGGCGTAGGTGTAGATGCCGGCGAAACCGGGGTCGACGACGACCGAGCCGCGCACGAAGTAGGTCTCCTCGCCGGCGAGGATGTCGGCGCGAGTCGACTCGGTGATCATCGGCGGGCTGAAGGTGGCGAGGAAGCGGCGCACGACCAGTTCGTAGACCCGCCTCTTGGGACCGTCGCCGAGGGCGCCGGGGTGGATCGCCTGGGTCGGGTAGATCGGCGGGTGGTCGGTGGTCTCCTTCTTGCCGCGAGTCGGCTTCAGCTCCCCGTCGAGCAGGCCGCTCGCGGCGGAGAACTCCTTGACCCGGACCAGCGAGGTGACCAGCTCGCGCAGCGGCAGCGAGGACGGGTAGACCGTGTTGTCGGTGCGCGGGTAGGAGATGAAGCCGTCCATATAAAGGTCCTCGGCGAGGCGCATCGCGCTGGCCGGGGTGATGCCGAGGCGGCTGGAGGCGTCGGTGGTGAAGGCGGTCGTGTTGTAGGGGGTGGGCGGCTTGCGGGTGTTCTTGCGCGCGGTAACCGCCTTGACCGTGCCCGGGCCGGCGGTGCCGGCGAGCGCCGCGTCGGCCTTGGCCTTCTCCCAGAACTTGTCGGTCTCGTGGTGGGTCTCGAAGGTCCCGTCGGGGTGCTGGAACTTGGCGAACAGTTCCCAGAAGGGTTTGGCGACGTGGGCGCGGCGCTCCATCTCGCGCTCGACGATCAGGCCCAGGGTGGGGCTCTGCACGCGGCCGACGGAGAGGAAGTTGGAGCCGAAGCGGCGGGTCGAGAGCGAGACCGCGCGGGTCAGCGTCGCGCCCCAGAGCAGGTCGATGTCCTGGCGGGCGGCGCCGGCGTTGGCCAGCGGGTAGGAGAGCTCGTCGAGCTCGCCGAAGGCGCGCTCGATCTCCTCCCTGGTCAGGGCGGAGTAGCGAGCGCGCTTGATCCGCAGCGTGCCGGCCTTGGTTTCTTCGCGGTTGCCGAGCGTCGGGTTGGCGTCGAGCATCTCCTCGAGCGCCTCGAGCCCGATCAGCTCGCCCTCGCGGTCGAAGTCGGTGGCGATCACCAGCTCGTCGGCCTCCTTGGCCACCTTGCGGATCGCCTTGACCACGTTCTTGTCGGTCGGCTCCTTGATCAGCTCGGCGTCGATCAGGTCGTGCAGGTCGGTCTTCTGCCAGTTCGAGTAGCCCTCGGGGAAGGCCGGGCCGAGCACGTGACCCTTGAGCCCGATCGTCCGCTGCACCTCACCGGCCTCGTCGGTCCACGTGTAGTACGGGACTTTGAAGGTTTTGTCCGACTTCGCCTCGCCCTTGCTCAGGAACGTGGCGATCTTCTCGGCGCTGTTGTTCTTCTCGGTGACGATCAGTCGCATCGGTCGGCGAGGGTAGCAGCCGCGTCGTGGAGCGCCGATTCGCCGCCGACGGGACGAAATGTCAAGGCATGCTTGACATTTCGTCCCGTCGGCCCCCGGGGATGGCTAGGATCGCGGACCTGATGAAGACGTTGGTGACAGGCGGGGCCGGGTTCATCGGGTCCAACTTGGTCGATGCGCTGCTGGCTCGGGGGGACTCGGTGACCGTGGTCGACGATCTCTCCACCGGGCGGCGCGAGAACCTCGACGGGGCGCTGGCGAACGGGGCGACGCTGATCGAGGCCGACATCCGCGACCGGGCGGCGCTGGAGGAGCTGGCCGGGCGCGAGCGGCCCGAGGTCGTCTTCCACCTCGCGGCGCAGATCGACGTGCGCAAGTCGCTCGCCGACCCGGCCTTCGACGCGGCGGTCAACGTCGGCGGCACCGCGAACGTGCTCGAGGCGGCGCGCGTCGCCGAGGCGCGGCGCTTCGTCTTCGTCTCGACCGGCGGCGCGATCTACGGCGAGGGCGAGGGCAAGACGCTTCCCCTGGGCGAGGACTCGCCGGTGGAACCGTTCTCCGCCTACGGTCAGAGCAAGTTCGCCGCCGAGGGGTATCTCGGGCTCTACGAACGGCTCTACGGAATGTCGACCATCGCCCTGCGGCTCGGCAACGTCTACGGCCCGCGCCAGGATCCGCTCGGCGAGGCGGGTGTGATCGCGATCTTCTGCGGCAGGCTGCGGGCCGGCGAGCGACCGACAGTCTTCGGCGACGGCAGGCAGACCCGCGACTACATCTATGTGGGTGACGTGATCGCGGCGGTGCTGGCAGCGGCGGAAACGGAGGCGACGGGCCCGGTCAACATCGGCACCGGGATCGAGACCGACGTGCTCGAGTTGGCACGGGCGCTGGGCGAGCTGGGCGGCGTCGAGAGCTTCGAGCCCGAGCTGGCGCCGCCCCGCACCGGCGAGGTGCAGCGGATCTCGATCGACCCGGCTCGCGCCGAACGCGAGCTTGGCTGGAAGGTGGAGACGGACCTGGCCGAGGGCCTGCGCGTCACGCTCGACGCGATCTAGCCGCCGACGGGCCGGAGGCTCGAGGACACCGAGCCTCCGGGCTTGAGACGAGATCAGGATCAGGCGTAGCGGTACAGAACCCGGAATAGCGGGTCGCTCTGCCACTGCCAGCCGATCAGATGGCGGTAGCCCATGTCGGACTCGACCTTGCCGGCAATTTCGCTGCCGGGGTTGTTCGGATCGGTCAAGCCCTGAGCACTGACGACCGTAGTGGCCCTCGGCAGCAGCGTGATCAGGCCGATGGATCCACCGCCCTGGATCACAAAGGACGGCAGCGGGCCAATGATGTCGAACTGGAATTCGCGATCCCCGACTTTGTCGGCGGCGACCTTGTAGAACAGGCGAAGCTCTCGCTGCCCTGGCTTGACGGTCACGGTCGTAACCGAGAGCGACTTCGCCGCCCGACCGACGGCAACCGCAAAGTCCCGCTGCTCCTTCTTTGATGCCCCATCGGCCATCCTCGCAAGCTTCTCCACCAATTCGTCGTCGTAGACAGAACGGTCGACGTCATCGAACTCGAAAACAGCTGCGCCTTTGATCGGCTCCTCGGTGTAGCGGACAATAGGCTTCGACTGGGCCTCAGATGCCATGGGGAGGATCAGAACTGCCTCCTGGTCGGAATCGATGTCCCCCGTCAACCCCAGCGAGGCCGTCGCGAAGACGTCATCCTGTTCGTGCGTGCCATCGCCACGAGAGATGACGTCAACGACCGTGTCGACGCGATTGACAGGGATGTTGCTCAGGTTCTCAAACATGTAAAACTCGACTTTCTGCCGTTGTGCCAACAACGGCGGTTGTGGTCTAGCGACCGCGACTTGACCGGCTGGCCGCCAGACCCTGGGGCCAGCCGGTCTTCAACAGATGTTCTAGCATAATTTTTCATTGCTTATGCTGAAACAGCATAGCAACTAGTGTAGGCTTCAAATCGTGGAGCTGACCCAATCCTTTCTCGGCGCGCGGATTGCGCGTGCCCGTGAGCGGGCCGGCCTATCGCAAGGAGCCCTAGCCGAGCTTGTGGGATTGGCTCAGTCGGCGATCTCCCGAATTGAGGCTGGGGAGCGATCGGTTGAGTCGCTTGAGCTGGCAAGGCTTGCCAAAGCTCTCCGCATCTCGGTACTTGATCTTCTGGAGGAGCGTCCGTTGATGGAGGAGCTGCTGGTCGCCGCCAGGGCCGAGGCAACAGAGAGCGCGGGACTCGATCGAGCGTTGAATCGAATCGTCGATCTCGTCCGACTCAAACAGCTCGTGAAGGAGGCCGCCAACTATGCGGCGCCCGAGCCATTGACCGAGATTCCTCGTCCGGGCAAGCAAAGTGCGGTGGCGGAAGGAGAGCGGCTCGCCCACCAAGCTCGAGAGCGGTGGAGTCTCGAGGATGACCCGATGCCAAACAACTTTGAAAGTCTCGTCGAGGATCTCTCGGGCCTCTCGATCGCGCTTGAGCCGCTGGGCGAGCAGGTTGCCGGCCTTTACGCATGCATAGACGAAACGGCAATCGCTCTCATCGACAGCTCAGTCCCCTTCGGTCGTCAGCGCTTCACTGTTGCCCATGAGCTCTGCCACTTTCTCCTCAAGGACACCGACAGACTCATCGTCGATGAGCGTCTGACCGGCAGGAGCAACGCTGAGCGCCGCGCTAACGCGTTCGCAGCTCACTTCCTGATGCCCCGAGATAGCGTAAATCGCTACCTGCGAAACCGGGAACCTAGCGAGGAGGTCATCGTCGAGCTGGTCTACACGTTCGGCGTCAGTCTCCAAGCGCTTCTCTGGCATCTCTTCAACCTCGACCTCCTGAGACGAAGTCAAATGCAGCGCATGCAAGAGATTGGCCTCAAGTCATTGTCGATCCGCTACGGCTACGGAGATATCTGGCAGCGCCTGGACGCCGAACGGGGCATAAGTCGGCCCCCAAGACATCTCCGCGAGCAGGCTACGTCCGCCTACGACCGTGGCTTCATCGGAATTGAACCTCTAGCCGATCTGCTCGGTCGCAATGATCCGGATGGATTGCGACGTGAACTCGAAGATCAAGGCATCGGCGCGAGAGAGAACTGGTGGGAGGAAACGACACCGAAGTAGCAGGGGCGGGAGAACCGGAATGGATCCTTGAGACCACGGTGCTCTCGGCATTTGCGCTCGCTGGTCGCTTGGACCTCCTGCGCAGCCGTTACGGCGGGCGAGCGACTTGGACGATTGCCGTGCACGACGAGCTGTTGCGCGGGGTGCGGGAACAGCCTCGACTCGGTGACGCCGCATCGATCGATTGGCTTGGGGAGCCTCGTGCCATGTTCGATGTTCGACAAGTCGAGAGCTTCAGGCTACGCCTCGGGGGCCGAGCGAGCGACGATCGGCACCTTGGGGAGGCCACCTGCATCGTCCTTGCACAACAGCTTGGCGCGGGGATCCTGCTCGATGATCGCGATGCCAAGCGGATGGCGGAGGTATCTGGAATTGGGACAGGCACGACCATCTCCATCCTCATGGCCGCGGTGGGCGATGGCCAGCTTCCGGCACAAGAAGCCAGGGATCTGGTCGAAGACCTGATCGAGCGTTACAACCGCCGACTCCCCCGACTGTCGACGGAGCACTTCCGGCCTTAGAGCCGCTCGAACTTCCAATTCCCCCATCGGAAGGGGATCACTAGGCTTTGGTCATGCCCGCACAGGCCTATGCCGGCAAGGAGTGCGTCTGCCAGCTGCGCAAGGGAATCTGCGACCAATCCTGCGTGCGCGACATGCTGGAGACGCCCTTCTACATCGCCTGCCTGAAGCTCAAGGGGCGGCGCTGCCTGGTGGTCGGCGGTGGCGACATCGGCCTCGAGAAGGTCGAGGGCCTGCTCGCCTGCGACGCCAACGTGACCCTGATCGCGCCGGTCGCTCACCCCGAGCTGGAGAGCCTCGCCGCGGAGGGGTCGATCACCTGGGAGAAGCGCGAGTACGGCGGCCCCGCCGACCTCGAGGGTGTCTTCATGGTCATCGCCTGCACCGACGACAGCGAGGTCAACATCGGCGTCTTCGATGACGCCGAGCAGCGGGCGATGCTGGTCAACATCGTCGACGTGCCACCGCTCTGCAACTTCATCCTGCCGGCGATCGTGCGCTCGGGCCCGCTGGCGATCGCGATCTCCACCGCGGGGGCCTCGCCGGCCCTGGCGAAGCGGATGAAGCGCGAGGTCGCCGAGCTCTTCGGCGAGGAGTACGCGCGCCTCGCGGTGATCCTCAACGACGCCCGCGGCTGGGCCAAGGGGACGCTGCCCACCTACCAGGATCGGAAGGAGTTCTTCGAGGGGATCGTCAACGGCGATCCCGACCCGGTCGACCTGCTCCGCTCCGGCCAGGAGACCCAGGTGCTCGCCCTGATCGAGGCCGCCAAGGAGCGCGCAGCCGCCTCATTCGCCTGACGCCGTTCCGGTGCGCCTTTTGGACCCTATGGGTGGATAAAGCGCACCGGAAGCTTCGCTCAGGCCGCGGGCAATGCGAAGAAGGCTACGGCTGCGAAGTGGGCCGCGGCTGCGGCGATCACGAAGGCGTGGAAGATCTCGTGGTAGCCGAAGACCCGCGGGTTGGGATCGGGGCGCTGGGTGGCGTAGACGACGGCCCCCGCCGTGTAGAGCAGGCCGCCGGCGGCGACCAGGAGCGTGCCGGCGACGCCCATCTCGCTCCATAGCTCGGGGAAGGCGACGGCGGCGACCCAGCCGAGCGCCATGTAGATCACCGCCGCGACCCACTTGGGATGGTCGATCCAGACCATCTCGACGATCGCCCCGGCGATCGCGCCGATCCAGACGACGACCAGGATCGCGTCGGCGAGCGCCCCGTGCAGGACGAGCAGGGCGAAGGGCGTGTAGGTGCCGGCGATGAGGAAGAAGATCATCGAATGGTCGAGGCGCCGCATCCAGCGGCGCACGTCGGGACGGGTCCAGTTGACCCGGTGGTAGAGGGCGCTGGTGCCGAGCAGGGCCGAGAGGCTGACCGCGTAGATCGCCACGGCCAGGGTCGCCTTGGGCGTCTTCGCGGCGACGATCAGCCCGGCGCCGGCCACCAGCGAGACGACGAAGGCCCACTGGTGCGAGACGCCGCGCAGCCGCGGCTTGACCGCAGCGATCGCCCCGCTTGCCCGCTCGCCCATTCGCTCCGCGCCCCTGCGCAGATCGTCGACCATCTTCCTAGAGTACCTGCAACTTTGCGCCCACAATGCGGGCTTGTCACCATGTGGGCATGGCCTTTCGCCTCGTCCGAGTGCCTTATTTGCGACTTCGCGCACTTTTTCCGCCGGTTGGTTAGCGATCCTGCGGAGTTACCCCTGAAAGTCCCGCGAGAGGAGAAGTTCGATGTCCAAGACCGCCACCAGCGCACCCCAGACCGGTCTCGAGGGCCTCGCTATCGAACGCCGTTTTTCCTCTCCCGGCACGCATCCCTTCGACGAGGTCGAGTGGGAGACCCGCGACGCGGTGATCGGCAATCCCGAGAGCCCCGCCTTCGAGCAGCGCGGGGTCGAGTTCCCGGCGAGCTGGTCGCAGAACGCGACCAACATCGTCGCCCAGAAGTACTTCCGCGGGCAACTCGGCAGCGACAAGCGCGAGTCCTCGGTCAAACAGATGATCGGCCGGGTCGCCGGGACGATCTCGGGCTGGGGGCGCGAGGGCGGCTACTTCGCCTCGGCCGAGGACGCCGACGCCTTCGAAGCGGAGCTGACCTCGATCCTGCTGGGCCAGAAGGCGGCCTTCAACTCGCCGGTCTGGTTCAACGTCGGCTTCGAGGAGCGGCCGCAGTGCTCGGCCTGCTTCATCCTCAGCGTCGAGGACAACATGGAGTCGATCCTCGAGTGGAACACCAAGGAGGGCAAGATCTTCCGCGGCGGCTCGGGCTCGGGGATCAACCTCTCCAACATCCGCGGCTCCGAAGAGCAGCTCAAAAAGGGCGGCACGGCAAGCGGCCCGGTGAGCTTCATGCGCGGCGCCGACGCCTGGGCCGGAACGATCAAGTCGGGCGGCAAGACACGGCGCGCGGCGAAGATGGTCGTGCTCGACGTCGACCACCCCGACATCGAGCACTTCGTCTGGTGCAAGGCCGACGAGGAGAAGAAGGCCGCCGCCCTGCGCGATGCCGGCTTCGACATGTCGATCGACGGCGAGGGCTTCACCTCGATCCAGTACCAGAACGCCAACAACTCGGTGCGGGTCACCGACGAGTTCATGGAGGCGGTCGAGGCCGGCGAGGACTGGGCGCTGACCGCGCGGACCACAGGCGAGACGCTGAAGACCGTCGACGCGCGCGAGCTGATGAACCAGATCGCCGACGCCGCCTGGCGCTGCGCGGACCCGGGGGTCCAGTACGACACGATCATCAACCGCTGGCACACGTGCCCGGAGTCGGGCCGGATCAACGCCTCCAACCCATGCAGCGAGTACATGCACGTCGACGACTCGGCCTGCAACCTGGCCTCGCTCAACCTGATGAAGTTCCGCCGCCCCGACGGCAGCTTCGACGTCGAGGAGTTCGAGCACGCGGTCGACATCGTCTTCCTCGCCCAGGAGATCGTCGTCGGCTTCTCCTCCTACCCGACCGAGGAGATCACCGAGAACGCCAATAAGTTCCGCCAGCTCGGCCTCGGCTACGCCAACCTCGGGGCGCTGCTGATGTCCGACGGGCTGCCCTACGACTCCGAGGAGGGCCGCAACGTCGCCGCCGCAATCACGGCGCTGATGACCGGCCGCGCCTACCGCCAGTCGGCGTTGATCGCCGGTGAGGCGACCGGGCCCTACGAGGAGTACGAGCGCAATCGCGAGCCGCACAACGGCGTGATGCGGATGCACCGCGACGCCTCCTACGACATCGACGGCACGGGGATCAAGGGCGAGCTGCTCGGGGCCGCGCAGCGCGCCTGGGACGAGGCGGTCGAGCTCGGCTCCGAGCACGGCTACCGCAACGCGCAGGCGACGGTGCTGGCGCCGACCGGGACGATCAGCTTCCTGATGGACTGCGACACGACCGGCATCGAGCCCGACTTCTCGCTGGTCAAGTTCAAGGAGCTGGTCGGCGGCGGCCAGATGACGATCGTCAACAAGTCGGTGCCGCTGGCGCTGCGCACGCTCGGCTACGCCGAGCCCCAGGTCGAGCAGATCGACGCCTTCATCGCCGAGAACGCGACGATCATCGGCGCCCCCGGCCTCAAGGACGAGCACCTGCCGGTCTTCGACGTCGCGGTCGGCGAGCGGGCGATCTCCCACACCGGCCACATCGACATGATGGCCGCCACCCAGCCCTTCATCTCGGGCGCGATCTCCAAGACGGTCAACCTGCCGCAGAGCGCCACGGTCGAGGACATCGCCGACGCCTACACGCGCGGCTGGAAGGGCGGCCTGAAGGCGCTCGCGATCTACCGCGACGGCTCGAAGACGGCGCAGGCGCTGCGCACCGACGCGCAGGAGGAGAAGGGCGCCGAGGCCGAGGCGCCGCCGCCCGCCCCGATCCGCAAGCGGATGCCGCAGGAGCGCGAATCGATCACCCACAAGTTCTCGATCGCCGGCCACGAGGGCTACATCACCGCCGGCAAGTACGAGGACGGCAACGTCGGCGAGATCTTCCTCACCGACATCGGCAAGGAGGGCTCGACCATGCGCGGGCTGCTCAACGCCTTCGCCACGGCGATCTCGCTCGGCCTGCAGTACGGCGTGCCGCTCGAGGACTTCGTGCGCAAGTTCAGCTACATGCGCTTCGAGCCGGAGGGAATCACCCAGAACCCGGAGATCCCCTTCGCCAAGTCGATGCCCGACTACATCATGCGCTGGCTGGCAAGCCGCTTCATCGAGGACACCGAAACGCTCGAGGACCTCGGCATCCTCACCCAGGAGGTGCGGGCCAAGAAGGACGCGGAGACGAGCCAGCTCGGCCTCGGCATCCCGACCGACACGGCAAGCCCGGCGAACGGCGGCGGCAACGGCAACGGCGACTCCAAACCTGCGGCCTCGGCCTTCACCGAAACCCCGCCGGTCGTCCCCGCGCGGATATCCGGCAGCGAGCTCGGCCCCGCCTGCGAACAGTGCGGCGGCATGATGCAGCGCACGGGCAGCTGCTACACGTGCAGCAGCTGCGGCAACAACACCGGCTGCGGCTGAGGGCGTCTCGGACTCGGGTAGCGGTGGCGAGGTAGACGCAGAGGCGGAACTGCTTGCGTTCAGAGTTCTCCGCGGGCGGCCTTGAGACTCTCGATGTCGACCTTGTCCTGCGAGCGATTCGCGGCGCGCTTCATTCGCAGCAGCGCCTCGTAGCCGCAGAACCTGACGCGGTGCCCGAAGAAGGTGCGCTCGATCGCGTGCGGGAGCAGATCCTTGTACGTGCCTTCGCCATTGGCCGCATCGGCAAAGCTGAAGCTCTGAAGCACGTCAAGGCGCCCGTGCGGAGTGATCAAGGTCCAGTTCCCTTCCATCTTCAGACCCTCCAGATCGGCATGCAGGTCAAACTCTCCGGCGAACTCATCGAGGCCAATCGATTTCGCTTCGAGCTCCTCGAGGGCAGCGGCCAGGCGCGCCAAGTTCTCTTCGGCGGGATTCGGACAGATGTCGATGTCCTTGGTCGCGCGAGAGAAGCCGTGGGCGGAGACTGCAAAGCCGCCAACCACCAGGAAGTCCACCTCGTGGCCCGCCAGCGCCGCCAGCAGCGGCTCCGGTTTGAGCGGGCGGACGCGGCTCGCCTCGTCTTCCGCATTGCGGGGGGTACCGGTCATCGGAGGTCCGCTTCAGATGCGAGCCGAGTTGCCACTTCACTGAGTTGCGCCGTCTCGGCGAGGCGCTCCTCCGGGCTCAGCCGGTAGTCAGCCCGAAGCTCGGAGATCGACTGGTTGCCGCCGCCCGGCGGCGAATCGGACAGCGAGAGCGTCGAGATGCGAAGCGTCTCCCCCAGGGCGTTCAGGATTCGCTCGAGCGTCTCAAGCCTCGGCGACACCAGGTCGCGCTCGATGCGGCTGATTGCGGCTTGGCTCGTGCCGAGTCGCTGGGCGAGATCGGCTTGATCGATCCCACGCCCCAGGCGAGCCTCCCGGACGAAGGCACCGCAGCGCATGACTCGATCGTTCTCGGCCATCGAGAAAGCAATATATCAAACTTGATATTTACTTACACAGCACGACGCGCGCGTTGTGGCGCGGGGTCTCGGTGATCGCGCGGCGGAAGATTCGCTCGGGGCGGGGGTCGGCGGGGCGGATCTGCCAGCGGCGGACCAGCTCGCGCAGGACGACGGTCATCTCGAACTGGGCGAAGGAGGCGCCCAGGCAGCGGCGCACGCCGCCGCCGAAGGGGATCCAGGTGTAGGTGCCGGGCGGGGTCTCGAGGAAGCGCTCGGGGCGGAAGGCCTCGGGCTCGGGGTAGACCTCGGGGTTGCGGTGGGCGAGGTAGACGCAGGGGGCGACCGAAACGCCCGCCGGCAGGTCGTAGCCGGCAATCTGCACCGGCTCGGTCAGCTTGCGCAGGACGATCGAGATCACCGGGCGCAGGCGCAGGGTCTCCTGGATCGTCGCGGTCAGGTACTCCTCTCCCCCGGCCTCGACCTCGGCGCGCAGGCGCTCGAGCTTCTCGGGATGGCGGGCGAGGCGCTCGACCGCCCAGGCGAGTGAGGTCGCCGTCGTCTCGTGGCCGGCGACCAAGAGGGTGAGCAGCTCGTCGCGCATCTCCTCGTCGCTCATCGGGCTGCCGTCTTCGTGGCTGGCGCCGATCATCATCGAGAGCACGTCCTCGCGCTCGGCGACGTCCTCGGCCCGGCGCCGCTCGGCGATCTCGCGGTAGATCAGCGCGTCGACCCGGTCGATGCGGCGGCGGAAGGCGCCGAAGCGGCGCAGCCGGTTCGGGCCGACAGCCAGCATCGGCAGGAGGAATCGCGGGTTGGTGGTCATGTCGAGGAAGTCGCGCAAGGCCTCGCGCAGCTCGGCGAGCTTGGCGGCCTCGGCCTCGCCGACGCCGAAGACCGTGCGCAGGATGATGTCGAGGGTGATCGCCTGCATCCGGGGGCGCAGCTCGTAGGGCTCGCCCGCCGGCCAGCGCGAGATCTCGTGCTCGGCGATCTCGGTCATCGTCTCGCCGTAGGCCTGCATGCGCTCGCCGTGAAAGGGCGGCAGCAGCAGGCGGCGCTGGCTCATGTGACGCTTCTCGTCGAGGACCAGCAGCGAGTTGCGGCCGAGCAGCGGGGCGAGGATTTCGTTGCCCTCGCCGGCGTGGAAGACCTTCGGGTCGCCGGTGAAGACCTGCTTGATCGCCCCCGGGTCGGCGAGCAGGATCCAGTCACCCTCGTACGCGATCCGGATCCGGAAGGCGTCGCCGTAGCGGTCCTGGCAGGCGTAGAGCATGCGGCGCGCCTGGCGCGACCAGATCGCAGTCTGGATCGGGCGCGGCAGCGGCAAGCTGGGCGGTAGCCGCGGCTCCGGCGCCCGCTGCGCCGGCCGTGGAGCGCTTGTCGTCGCTGCCTCCATCGGCTCTCCTTCAGCGAGGGTATTGAACGTCGATCGGTGCCGTGTGACATGCGTCTCACGGGTGCGGTCACGGTCGTACTTCTCTCCGCATAGCGGCGGAAAGTACGACCGCAAGGGTTGCCTATCGCTTACGCTGCCCTGCGTCGTGGCGCCGCCCCGTCTCCCTCCCCGCCTCGAGCACCGGATCGTGCGCCGTGTCTGCGGGCTGCGGCCGCGCACCTCGCGGGCGGTCTTCGGGCGACCGCCGCGACTCGACGGCCAGGAGCTGGCGCCCGACATCCACGCGCTGCTGCGCCTTGCCGCCTGGACCGGCGACGGCGACACCTCGCTCGCCGCGGGACGAGAGCCCGAGAAGGCGCGGGCCGAACTGCGCGACGAGCTGCCGGTGATCTGGGGGCCGCCGCGGCCGATGGCCCGGGTCGAGGACCTGACGATGAGCGGGCCGCTGGGCGAGATCCCGGCCCGCCTCTACGTGGCGCTGGGCGCGCCGCGCCCGCCGCAGCCGCTGCTCGTCTTCTTCCATGGGGGCGGCTGGGTGATCGGCGACCTCGACACCCACGACGGCGTCTGCCGCTTCCTCGCCGAGCACAGCGGCTGCCGGGTGCTCTCGGTCGATTACCGGCTGGCTCCCGAGCATCCCTTCCCGCAACCGGTCGAAGACGCGATCGCGGCCTTCGCCTGGGTGATGGAGCACGCCGAGGAGCTGGGCGCCGACCCGGCCCGGATCGCGATCGGCGGTGACAGCGCCGGCGGCAACCTGGCCACGGCCGTCTGCATCCAGGCGCGAATCAGCGGCGCGCGGATGCCGGCGATGCAGCTGCTGCTCTACCCGGTCACCGACGCGGTCGGCGGCCAGGCCTCACGCGACACCTTCGCCGAGGGCTTCGTCCTCACCCGCGCCGACATGCGCTACTTCGAAGAGCGCTACATCCCCGACGGGGTAGACGGCGCCGACCCGCGCGCCTCGATGATGCGCGCCGAGGACGTCTCCGGCCTGCCGCCTGCCTACGTCGCCACCGCCGGCTTCGACCCGCTGCGCGACGAGGGCGAGACCTACGCCGAACGGATGCGCGAGGCGGGGGTGCGCGTCGTCCTGCAGCGCCACCCCGGACTGATCCACACCTTCGCCAACCTGACGGCGATCTGCCCCAGCGCCCGCACCGCGATGCTCGAGGTGGCCGGCGCCCTCCGCATGGGCCTGGGTTGAGGTCGCGCGGCCTCAACCATCGTTCACTCGTACTGCAGGGATTCGAGAACGTCGAGGCGGGAGGCCCGTCGGGCGGGCGCGATCGCCGCAATGACGCCGATCAGGGCGGCGAAGATCAGCAAGCCGACGAGCGAGCCGACCGGGTAGGAGAGGGTGAAGCCTTCGTCCTTGAGCGGCTGGGCGATCAGGGCGGCGAAGACGAGGCCGAGTGCCAGGCCGAGGATCGCCCCGATCAGCGCCGTGATCACCGCCTCGTAGCGGATCATCGTCCGCACCTGGCGGCGGGTCATGCCGATCGCCCGCAGCATCCCCAGCTCCCGGGTCCGTTCGTGGATCGAGAGCGCCAGGGTGTTGGCGATGCCGAAGAGCGAGACGACGATCGCCAGCAGCAGCAGGGCGTAGACGAGGTTGACCAGTTGCTGAACCTGTTCTTCGCGGCTTTCCTTGAGTTCCTGCTGGTTGAGCACTTCGGCGACCGGAAAGGCGGCTTCGACGCCCTTGGTGAGCAGCCCCTGGACCTTGGCGTCGTCGGCACCCGGCGCCGGTTCGATGAAATCGATCGTGTCCTGGGTCTGGCCAAACTGCTGCGCCATCGCGGCCTGGGTGATCGCCACGCTGCCCAGCACGCCGAGCTTCGAGTCGAAGATGCCGGCGACGGCGAAGGACGGGCGGCGGCGGGTCTGGCCGAGCAGTCGGAAGCGGTCGCCAAGCTCGAGCTCATGGTCGGAGGCGAAGCCGTCGGAGACGACGGCCTGGCCGTTGCGCAGCCGCCGCAGCGCCGCAGCGCCGCCCTTCGTCCATTCGAGCTCGATCAGCCGCTGGACGTCGCGGCTCGGGGCCGTGACATCCATCCCGCTGCCCGCAGGCAGCAGCTTCGTCTGCTCGCGGCGGATCGTCGCCACCGCGCCGACGCCGGGGACCTTGCGCGCCGCGACGGCGGCGCCGCTCGGGATCGGCGAGAAGCCGTCGGTGTTCTGGATCACGAGGCCGCCGGCAAAGTTTTCGTCGACGACCTGGGCGACGGATCCCTTCAGGCCTGCGGCAAAGACCGTGACGAAGGCGACCACGGTGAGTCCGATCATCAGCGCAGCCGCGGTGACCGCGGTGCGACTCGGGTTGCGCTGCGCGTTCTCGCGGGCAAGGCGGCCGAGTAGGTGCCGCAGCCGCTCCAGCGGCCAGCCGGCGATCCCGGCGAGCGGGCGCACCAGGTGGGGGCTGAAGAGAGAGACGGCGAAGATCATCGCCACCGCGCCACCTCCGATCAGCCCGGCCGCGGTTCCGGCCGCGACGCTGCCGAAGAGACCGAAGAGGATCGCGACGAGGCCGGCCAGGCCGATCAGCAGCGCGGCGGCGATCCCCAGCAGCCATCGGTCGCGGCCGGCGGCGGGCTGCGCGGCCCGCAGCGCCGCCAGCGGCGGCACCCTGGTCGAGCGCAGCGCCGGCACCAGCGAAGCGAGCGTGGTGACGACGACTCCCACGATCAGCGAGACCACCACGGTGCGCGACTCCATCACCAGGCCGGTGGTCGGCAGGTCGACTTCGAAGGCTTCGAGCAGGGCGTCGAGGAGCAGGGCGACGAGGAAGCCGCCGGCAATGCCAAGCGCCGCACCCAGTACGCCGATCGCCAGCGCTTCGACGAGGACGTCGACGAGGATCTGGCGGCGCGAGGCGCCCAGCGTGCGCAGCATGCCGAACTCGGTGACCCGCTGGGCGACGGTGATCGAGAAGGTGTTGAAGATCAGGAAGGAGCCGACGAGGATCGCAATGAAGGCGAAGACGAGCAGGAAGATCGTCAGGAACTTCAGCCCTTCGCGAATTTCCTCCGTGCCGCGGTCGGCATTTTCCTGCGCGGTCTCGACCCGCACGCCGGCCGGCATCTCCCGCGCGATGCGGCGTTTCAGCGTTGCCGCCGAGGTCCCCGGCGCGGCGGCAACCGAGATCTGGTCGAAGCGGCCGAGCTTTTGGGTGAGGCGCTGCGCCACCGGCAGCGTTACCTGGGCGATGCTGGCGCTGCCGAACGAGACACCGCCGAGCCGCGTGATGCCAACGAGGCGGAAGCGGCGGATCCGCCCCCGCCCGACGATCCCGACCTCGTCCCCCAGGGCGAGCCCTGCCTCGTTGACCGCGCCTTCGGTCAGCGAGGCCTCGGTCGGTGCGCGCGGCTGCCGCCCCTTGACGTAGGTGAGCGACTCCAGCTGCCCTGGCAGTGCCGAGGAGATGAATTTCGACGAGAATTTGGTGCCGATCTTGTTGCCTTCGGCGTCGAAGAAGCCGCCGGGCGTGAAGATCGCGCCGGCTGCCAGCTTCACCCCCGGGGTCTTCTGCACGCGCGGCAGCAGCGAGGCGCTGATCGTCGGCGCTTCCCCGTTTGCCTGTTTGACCGGGTTTTCCGCCGTGATCACGACGCTCGTCCCCTTCAGCGACTCGCCGAAGATCTCGTCGAAGGCGGCGAAGATCGTGTCGGTGAGGACGTAGGAGCCGGCGACGAAGGCGACCCCGATGACGACCGCGAAGCTCGTCGCCAGAGCGCGCCCCCGGCGCGCCCAGAGGCTCTTCAGGGCGAGCCTAGTCAACCTGCTTCATCAACTCGATCACGTCGTCGGCCGAACCGGGGGCGTCGTCGTGAACGATGCGACCGTCGCGCAGGGTGAGCAGCCGGTCGGCGTGGGCGGCGGCGGCGGGGTCGTGGGTGACCATGATCACCGTCTGGCCGAACTCGTCGACGGCGTCGCGCAGGAGGCGCAGGACATCCTCGCTCGCCTTCGAGTCGAGGTTGCCGGTCGGCTCGTCGGCGAAGACCACGGCTGGCTTGGAGACCAGCGCACGGGCGACGGCGACGCGCTGCTGCTGGCCGCCGGAAAGCTCGGAGGGGCGGTGGGTCCGGCGGTCCTCGAGACCGACGGTGCGGATCAGCTGGTCGACCCAGGCCTGGTCGGGCGTGCGGCCGGCGATCGAGAGCGGCAGCACCAGGTTCTCCTCGGCGGTGAGCACCGGCAGCAGGTTGAAGAACTGGAAGACGAAGCCGAACTTCTCGCGGCGCAGCCTGGTCAGGGCGCCGTCGTCGAGCCGGGTGATCTCCCGGCCGTCGAGCGTGACCGTCCCGGCGGTCGGCGCGTCGAGGCCGGCAAGGATGTGCATCAGGGTCGACTTGCCCGAGCCCGAGGGGCCCATGATCGCGGTGAAGCGGCCGCGGTCGAAGGCGGTGCTGACGTCGACCAGGGCGTCGACGGCGGCGTCGCCAGAGCCGTAGCGGCGCGAGACCTCGATGGCCTCTACCACGGGGCCGCTGACCGATCCGGGCAGGGGCTTCACTTAACTTTTTCCGAAGCTCGCTCGAAGCTGTCCGCGTGGCCGCATTCCGGAAAAAGTACAAGACGTTCAGCCCCTGCTCGGATCGGCTCAATAGCCTGGGCGGGAGATGACCTTGGCGGAGCGATTCGATGGCTTTCTCGTCGACCTCGATGGCGTGGTCTGGGAAGGGCGTGAGCTGATTCCTGGCGCTGCCGAGGCGTTGCGGGAGCTTCGTGAGCGGGACAAGAAGGTCGTCTTCGTCACCAATAACTCGGTGCGGGCGCCCGATGCGTATGCGGCTCGGCTGCGCGAGGCTGGGGTGCCGGTGGAGGACGGGCGCGTGGTCACAGCTGGCGTTTCCACCGCGCAGCTTGCCGTGGAGCGGGTTGGAGTCGGGAAGGCGGCGTTCGTGATCGGGGCGCCTGGCTTCAAGGGGCTGGTCGCGGACGCGGGCCTCATCGTCCTCGATGAAGAGGCGGGACAGACGGCCGATGCCGTGGTCGTTTCGGGGCATCGGGAGTTCGACTACGCGGAGCTGCTGACGGCTACACGGGCCCTGCAGAACGGGGCGGCGCTGTTCGCGACGAGCCGCGACCCGACGCTGCCGATGCCCGGTGGCGCCTGGCCCGGTACCGGGGCGACGCTCGCCGCCGTGGAGACGGCGTCGGGCATGACGGCGGAGATCGGTGGTAAGCCGGAGCGCCACCTGTTCGACGCGGCGCGGAAGCTGATCGGCGACGCCGGACGGGTGGCGATGGTCGGCGACCGGATCGCCTCGGACATCGAGGGCGGCCGGCGGGCCGGCCTGGCGACGATCCTCGTGCTCAGCGGAGCGAGCACGCGGAAGGACGCCGAGGCTGCCGACCCGGCGCCGGACCACGTCCTCGACGACCTGGCGGGGCTGCTGAGATGACCGTCCGCGGTTCCATTGCCCGACCGCCCGCGGATTGGGAACAGCGGCGGGGGCTCGGGTGAGCGCGGCCGAGGGCGCCGGCCACGAACGGCCGGGACTCGCCTTCGCCGGGGTCTTCCTCGTCACCTTCCTCGGCCTGCTCGCGGTGGGCGCCGTGCTGCCGGTGCTGCCACGCTACGTGCACGGTCCGCTCGACGCCGGCAACATCGCGGTCGGGGTGGTCGTCGGCTCCTACGCGATCACCGGCCTGCTGCTGCGGCCGATCGCCGGTCGATTCGCCGACCACCGCGGCCGCAAGCCGACCGTCGTCGTCGGCTCCTCGCTGGTCGCCCTGGCGGGCTTCCTCTACCTGATCCCGGCGGGCGTGCCGGGGCTGATCGCCGCCCGCCTCGTGCTCGGCGCCGGCGAGGGCGCGGTCTTCACCGCCGGCTCGGCCTGGATCGTCGACCTGGCGCCGGTCGGGCGCCGCGGCCGGGTGATCGGTCTCTACGGGCTGGCGGTCTGGTCGGGCCTCAGCGTCGGCCCGCTGCTCGGCGAGCTGCTCCAGCACGCCGGCGGCTACACCGAGGTCTGGATCCTGGCCGGGGCATTGCCGCTGCTGGGCGCGGCGATCGCCACCCTGGTTCCCGACCCGTTCGCGCCGTCCCCGCAAATCGAGGAGGAGCATCACCCGCTGATCGCCAAGGAGGCGGTGCGTCCCGGCACGGCCCTGGCGCTGGGATCGATCGGTTACGGGACGATCGCCGCCTTCGTCGTCCTGCTGCTCGAAGCGCGCGGAGTCGATCACGGCGCCGGCGTCTTCGGCGCCTTCGCGACGATGGTCGTGCTCACCCGGCTCGTCGGCGGCGACCTCCCCGATCGGATCGGTCCGGCCCGCGTCGCCACGGCCGCGGCCTGCGTCGAGGCGGCGGGCCTGGCGGCGATCGCCGCCGCCCACAGCCTGCCGGTGGCGCTCGCCGGGGCGCTGGCGATGGGCGCCGCCTTCTCCCTCCTCTACCCCTCGCTCTCGCTGATCGTCGTCAACGACATCTCCGACCGCCGGCGCGGCGCGGCTCTCGGCACCTTCACAGCCTTCTTCGACGCCGGCGTAGGCCTGGGGGCGCCCCTCGCGGGTCTAACGGCAGCCCTGACCAACTACGAGGGCGCCTTCCTCCTAGCCTCGGCCATAGCCCTAACCTCAGCCACCACCATTGCCGTCGCCATAGCCCCCCACCTCCGCCCCCTCCCATCCCCCCGCTGACGGGGACGTGCCGCAACTTAGGTACCTATACGGACCCCTAAGTTGCGGCACGTCCCCGGAGGACTGGGAGGCTGGGGGGTTGGCTGGCGTTGGGGTCAGCGGGGGGCTATTAGGAGGGACTGGGCGGCTTGGCCTATGCGGCCGCCGGTGTCGGAGAGGACGGACTCGGCTGTGCCTATTCCCGTTGGCTGGGGGCGGGTGACGGCGTCTACGCAGACCCACTCGCCCGCGGGCATGCGCTCGAAGTGGACAGTGAGGTCGACGTTGATGAAGACATAGGAGCGGTAGTCGAGCACCGCGCTGATCCCGTTCCCCACGTCGGCGGCGATCAACGCCCGCTGCAACGCGGTCGGCGCCTCCCCCTCGACCAGGGGATGACGCATCCGCAACCAGAAGGTCGCCGGCCCCGGCTCGAGGAACGCCCCGGCGACCGCCCGGAACTCCATCCCCGTCTGGTACCCCTCGTCCCACCCCGTCGGAAAGAACTCCGGCGCCCACCCTTCCTCCGGCCCCTGCGGCACCTCGTCCCGAGCCATCGCCTCCTCCGGCAGCTCAACCTCGGCCGTGCGCAGCACCCAAGCAGTAGCCCGCATCAACTCCCCGCCGTCAGCCGACAGCGAAGCCTCGACCAGCTGCACTTTCTTCCCCGGCCGCAGGATTCGAGAAGCAATCCGCACCTCCCCAATCGGCACCGGCCTCAAGATCTCGAAGACAACCCGCCCAACCTGAAACCCCTGATCCCCAACAAGCTCCTCGACCGCCCTACCGAGCAAAGCCGAAGGCGGCCCCGCATGTTGAGACCCGGGATCCCATGGCCCTCGCGTAAGCCCAGTGGCCACGAATCGGCCCTCGTCATCGCCCCGCGTGTAGAACGCCTCGGACACGGCGGCGCATGATCCCAGGAAGCCCGCGGGGAGGCCGCCTCGACACTCCCTCCCCCAGCACCGCAGGGTGATTCTCAGCCGCGAAGCGGCTCTCGATCAGCCCCGCCTTCGGCGGGGCTTGGGGAGTGGCGAGGCGGCATCCCCGCGGGCTCCACGGCCTCGTGTCACCCCCCTGTAATACCCCCCGCGTAACCTTTGCTTCAGACGAAAGGAGCAAGATGACCGAGACCAAGCCGAAGGTCCAGAAGTCCGACGCCGAGTGGCGCGAGCAGCTCAGCCCCGAGCAGTACGAGGTCACGCGCAACGCCGGCACCGAGCGCGCCTTCAGCGGCCCCTACTGGGACGAGAAGACCGAGGGGACCTACCACTGCGTCTGCTGCGGCACCGAGCTGTTCGACTCCGACACGAAGTTCGACAGCGGCACCGGCTGGCCCAGCTTCACCGAGCCGGCCAACCTCGAGCAGGTCGAGCTGCGGCCCGACAACAGCCTCTTCATGCGCCGCACCGAGGTCGTCTGCAGGCACTGCGACGCCCACCTCGGGCACGTCTTCGACGACGGTCCGCCCGAGCGCGGCGGCCAGCGCTACTGCATCAACGGCTGCGCCCTGGAGCTCAAGCCTTCCCGCCAGCACCCAGGTAGCTGAACTTCACCGCCAGCGCCACCGCCTCGGTGCGGGTATCCACCTCGAGCTTGGCGATCGCGTTGCGCACGTGGGTGTGCACGGTCGCCGGGCTGAGCTGCAGCCGCTCGGCGATTTCTTTGACGCGCAGGCCCTCGGCGAGCAGCTCGAGGATCTGGCGCTCGCGCGGCGAGAGCTCGAGCAGCTTCTCGACCTCCGAGGGCTTGCCGCCGGCGAAGTCGCCGCCGAGGAAGGTGCCGCCGCCGGTCACGGCTTTGACGGCCCGGGCGATGTCCTCCGCAGGCGCCGACTTGAGCACGTACCCGGAGGCGCCGGCGCGCAGCGCCAGAGCGAGCAGGTCGGGTTGGGCGTGAGCGGTGAAGACGATCACCTTGGTCCGCGGCCGGGCCTTGAGCACCTCCTTGGTCGCCTCGATCCCGTCGCGCTTGGGCAGCTCGACGTCGATGATCAGGACATCGGGCTCCAGCTCCTTGACCACGTCGACGACGTCGCGCCCGTTGCCGGCCTCGCCGACGATCTCGACCGTGTTCGAATCGGCCATGCGCGACTTGATCGCCTCACGGACGATCTCGTGGTCGTCGCAAAGGACGACTCGCTTGGCGTCCCGCACTGCCGCATTCATGCCACGCCGATCCTTTCAGGAGAACCGTATGAATGCAAAATAGTAGGTAGTGTGAATCCGCCGTCCCGCTCCTGCCGGTTCTCCATCAGAGCGATGATCGTGCGTCCGACGGCCACCGCGGTGCCGTTGAGCGTATGTACGACCTCTGGGGAAGCGCCTTCGTCCGGCCGGTAGCGACAGGCCAGGCGACGTGCCTGGTAGTCGGTCGTGTTCGAGCACGAGGTCAGCTCGCGGTAACGGCCCTGGCTGGGGATCCAGGCCTCGCAGTCGTACTTCTTCGCGGCCGGGGCGCCGAGGTCGCCCGCGGCGACGTTGACGACCCGGTAGGGAAGCTCGAGCTCGGCGAGGATGCGCTCCTCGATCGCGAGCAGGCGCTCATGCTCCTCCGCGGACTTGGCTGGCTCGACGAACGAGAACATCTCGACCTTGTCGAACTGATGTACCCGGAAGATGCCCCTCGTATCCCGGCCGGCGGCGCCCGCCTCGCGCCGGAAGCAACTCGAGAAGCCCGCGTAACGCAGCGGCAGGCTGTCGGCCGCGAGGATCTCGCCGGCGTGCAGGGCGGCGAGCGAGACCTCCGAGGTGCCGATCAGAAAGAGGTCGTCCTTGGGGATCTCGTAGATCTGGTCGCGGTCCCCGGGTAGGAACCCGGTGCCGATCAGGGCCTCCTCGCGGACGAGGACCGGCGGCACGACCGGCTCGTGTCCCTGGCCGCGCGCCAGGTCGAGCGCGAAGCGGACCAAGGCCAGCTCGAGCAGGACGAGGTCGCCCTTGAGGTAGGCGAAGCGCGAGCCGGCGACGCGGGCGCCCGCCTCCATGTCGATCAGGCCGAGCCCGGTGCCGAGATCGAGGTGGTCGCGCGGCTCGAAGTCGAAGCTCGGCGGCTCCCCCTCCTCGCGCAGGACGACCGCGTCGTCCTCGGTCATTCCGTCCGGCGCGTCGGGATCGGGCAGGTTGGGCAGCGCCGAGGCAAGTCGCTCGAGGTCGACCTCGACCCGTTCGAGCTCCTCCTTGCCCGACTCGATCGTCCCCTTCAGCTCGGCGACCGCCGCCATCTGCTCGGCCGCGCCCTCGCCGTGCTGCTTGGCCTCGCCGATCTGCTTGGAGAGCGTCTTGCGCTCGGCCTGGGCGCCCTCGATCCGCGGCAGCAACTCGCGGCGGCGGGCGTCGAGCGCCAGCAGCTCGTCGACCTGCTCGGCCGCGCCGCGGCGCGCGAGCGCCGTCTTGACCCGCTCGGGGTCGGAGCGGATCAGCCTCAGGTCGAGCATCGCCCGTGAAGGTTAGGGCGAGGACTCGCCGGGACGCGGCGATTCTTCAGCTTCGTCCCCGGCGTACGTGGCGACGAAGCGGGCGACCTCTTCGGCTTCCTTGCCGACGACGATGTTCTGGGGCATGATCGCGCCCGAGAAGCCGCCGTTCTGGATCGCGAAGAGCGCGTCTTCATAGGTCTCGGTTCGCTGGTTGAGGCTCGGACCCTGCGTGCGCTGGCCACGGTTGCCGGTGCCCTGCGTGCCGGCGGCGGTCAGCGTGTGGCAGCCGGAGCAGTGCGTGGCGAAGAGCTCCGCCCCTTCGTGGTTGGAGCTGTCCGGGGGCACGGAGACGCTCTGCTGGCCGAACCCGCAGGCGGTAAGCCCGAGGGCGGCGAGGACGGCGACGGCTGTGGCAAGAGCGGGGCGCACGCGGCGGGCATCATATTGTCCCGGGCAGCCATGAGTCAGCCCGACCCCGACCGCTTCCGCGCCGCGATGGGGCTGCTGCCCACCGGCGTCACCGTGGTGAGCGCCGCCGGCCCCGACGGGCCGGCCGGCGCGACGGCCAACGCGGTCTGCTCGCTTTCGATCGAGCCGATGCTGATGCTCGCCTGCCTAGACCGCGGCTCGCGCACCCTGCTGGCGGTGCAGGCGGCCAACCGCTTCGCCGTCAACGTCCTGCACGCGGGCCAAGAGAACCTGGCCCGCAGCTTCGCCTCCAAGGCCCCGGTCGCCGAGAAGTGGCAGAACGTCGTCTGGACCGACCGCAAGGGCATCCCGGCAATCGACGGTGCCCTCGCCTTCATCGCCTGCGACCTCCACGACGTGATCGCGGGCGGCGACCACGTGATCGTCACCGGCGAGGTTCGCGACCTGGCGACGGGCGAAGGCGTCCCCCTCGTCTTCAGCGGCGGCGAGTACCGGCCGCTGCGGTGAGGGCATTCAAGCGCAGCCTGTGGCAATCGCCAACGCCTGACAGACCTCGTCCATTCGTTTCCCGGCGAGGGACGCGATCGGATCGCTGAGAATCGTTTTCGACACGGTCCGAATGTTGTCGAGGCTAATCACGCATTCTTCCGGCATGCCGTCGCTGGGATCGAGACGAACCTCGCTCGGAATTCCCCGGATCGTCCTGGTCAGATAGGCAACGGTGACCTTCCGCATGACAGGGATCGCCTCCGAGCGAGTCAAGATCAGGCCAGGCCGCCGCTTCTCTTCGGGCAACTCCACCCAGCAGATGTCGCCCCGCTTCACCATGGCTCTTCTTCGACGGCTTCACGGGCGCTCGCTTCGGCCCAAGCCATCTCCTCATCGGTGACGGGGATCCGTTCATAGCCTTCTCGGATTTCCCGGTCGATTCTGGCCTGTTCCTCGTCATGGAGATAGAGCTTGATCGCATCGCGGATCAGCGCCGATCGTGACCTGCCTTCCCGAGCAGCGCGCTCGTCAAGGCGCTGGAGCAGATCCCGGTGGAGCTGAACCAAAGTCTGCGTCCGCTCGCCGTCGCGACCACCCATCGACCATATGGTATCCAATGCTTGCTGGGTAACCGCATAGGCAAGAGCCGCGAGCGCCCACGAAGCTCAAGCCAACTCCTCTACCGCGCAGCCTGTCGAGACCACCGGCAGCGCCTGACGCTCGTCCTGAGAAGGAGGGCCGGACGCCTCTCCCAAAACACTCTGTGAGGCTCCTGCCGAGCGTTTTGGGAGAGGCGTCCGGCCCTCCGGCCCCGCCACAAGCAACCGTCAGAACGCCCCGCCCGTAGTCGCCGCCCGCAGCGCCAGGAAGAGGATCACCCCGCAGCTGACGGCCATGATCCCCATCTCGCGCCGCACGATCGCCAAAGCCATCGCCTGCTGGGCGTCGGCGGACAGCGATTCGAAGTCGACGTCGCGCAGCTCGCGCTCGGCGGCGCCGGCGCGGGCGCCCTCGGCGAGGAAGGAGACGAAGAGGGGCAGCAGACCGTAGAGGTAGTGGAGGCTTTCGTCGGGCTCGTGGCCGCTGAAGACGAGCAGGCCGCCGAGCAGCGCCTGCAGGAAGACGGATGCCTGCGCGGCACGCAGCAGGTACCAGAAGCGGATCGAGGGACGGGCGCGATACCAGGCGATTCCGCCGACCGCGAAGCCGGCGCCGTTGAGCGCGATCAGGGCGCAACCGACGATGAGATGGACCTCCGCCACGGGGCTATTTCCTCCTGAAAGGGTCGGGGTTCGGCTTGCTGATGCGGAAAATCACTATGTAGCAATGTGTTACAAGCAGGTATATAACTCGCCGAGCAGGCGGTGAGGCGAGGCGAAGGGCGCCCCGCGAGCCGCAGGCCCGAAACGACTTCCCAGTGCTGAAGAGCTACCTGCCGATTCTCGTCTTCGCCTTCCTCGGCCTCGGAGTGGGGCTCGCCTTCGCGATGCTCAACCACGTCGTCGGGCCGAAGCGCCCCAAGCGCCCGACCGTTGCCAGCCGCCGGCAGGGCGAGCCGTACGAGTCCGGGATTCCGGTCGAGGCCGCGCACGGGCTGCGCTTCGGCGTCAGCTTCTACCTGATCGCGATGCTCTTCATCCTCTTCGACATCGAGGTCGTCTTCCTCTATCCGATCGGGGTGATCCTCAAGGAAGCCGACAGCGTCTTCGTGCTCGGCGAGTTGATCACCTTCGTCTTCCTGCTGCTGGTCGCCTACGTCTACGTCTGGCGCAAGGGGGCTCTGAATTGGAGGTAGAGCGCCAGCCCCTGGCGGTTGAGCGACAGACGATGCGCGAGCGCCAACTGCGCGCCCGGGACATGCTGCGCGGTGACCTCGAGGGCGAGGAGCTGGAGCGCTATGTCGAGCAGAAGGTCGTGATGACCAACTTCGAGAAGATGCTCGGCTGGGCGCGCTCGAACTCGATCTTCCCGCTCACCTTCGGCCTCGCCTGCTGCGCGATCGAGGCGCCGATCTCGATCGTCACCGCACGCTACGACCTGGCCCGATTCGGCGCCGAGGCCCTGCGCGCCTCGCCGCGCCAGGCCGACATGATCATCCTCTCCGGGCGGGTCTCGATCAAGATGGCGCCGGTCGTCCGCCGCCTCTACGACCAGATGCTGGAGCCGAAGTGGGCGATCTCGATGGGCGCCTGCTCCTCCTCCGGCGGCATGTTCTCCAACTACGCCGTCGTCCAGGGCGCCGACAAGTTCATGCCGATCGACCTGCACGTCCCCGGCTGCCCGCCACGACCCGAGGCGGTCCTCTACGGCTTCACCAAGCTGCAGCGCAAGATCCAGGGCAACCCCGACCAGGGCTGGCGTGCCCGCTACAACGCGCACGGCACCGAGGAGTGGGCCCGGGGCGGCCCGCGCAGCGAACCGAGCGCCGAGGCCGGCGAGGCCTACGAGCTGGCGCGGGAGCTGATCCGTGCCTGACGCCCCCGGACTGGAGCTGATCCGGGGCGAGATCGAGTCCCAGCACCCCGGCGCCGTCCTCGACAGCGGCTTCGAGCACGGCTCCGCGAGCCTCTCGATCGACCCGACCCAGGTGCTCGCCGTGCTCACCTGGCTGCGCGAGGCGCCCGGCCAGGGTTACCGCTTCCTCTCCAGCCTGCACGCCGCCGACTACCTGCCGGCAGAGCCCCGCTTCGCGGTGCACTACGAGCTCCTCAACAGGGACAGAGTCGAGCGCATCAGGGTCAAGGCGCTTTTGGACGACCGCGGTGACGAGCTCCCAGAAATCGACTCGTGCGTCGAGCTGTTTCCCACTGCGGACTTCCAGGAGCGCGAGGTCTTCGACTTCTTCGGGATCGTCTTCAAGGGCCACCCCGACCTGACCCGCATCCTGCTGCCCGAGGACTACGTCGGCTGGCCCCAGCGCCGCGACTTCCCGATCGGCGGCGAGCCCGTCACCTTCACCTTCAACGAGCGCAACTATGGCTGAGGCAAGCGGGGACGTGCCGCAAGTTATGAACCCATACGGACCTCTAAGTGACGGCACGTCCCCGGAGCGCAGTGAGGTGATGACGGTCAACATCGGGCCGCACCACCCGGCCACGCACGGGGTGCTGCGGCTCGTCGTTGACCTCGAGGGCGAGGTGGTGCGCGACCTGCGGCCGGTGATCGGCTACGTCCACACGGGGATCGAAAAGTCCTGCGAGGACAAGAGCTACTGGAAGGTCATCCCCTTCGTCGAGCGGATGGACTACGTCTCCTACTTCTTCCAGATGCAGGCCTTCTGCGGCGCGGTCGAGCGGTTGATCGAGCTCGAGATCCCACCGCGGGCAAAGTACCTGCGGACGATCTTCCTCGAGCTCAACCGGATCCACTCCCACCTGGTCTGGCTGGGGACGACGGCGCTCGACCTCGGCGCGATCTCGATGCTCTGGTACTGCTTCCGCGAGCGCGACCGGATCCTCGACCTCTTCGAGATGGCGACCGGGCAGCGGATGC
Organism: uncultured Solirubrobacterales bacterium; assembly: GCA_963728365.1. Taxonomy (GTDB): domain Bacteria; phylum Actinomycetota; class Thermoleophilia; order Solirubrobacterales; family 70-9; genus VRUE01. Next base: position 2,215,562 of record CAVSJI010000001.1, on the reverse strand, counting down.
ACACCCGCTACTTCCAGGTCGGCGGCGTGATCGAGGACATCCCCCTCGGCTTCGCCGAGAAGCTGCGCTCCTTCGTCGCCGAGATGCCGGTGCGGGTCGAGCAGTACCAGGCGCTGCTCGACCGCAACGAGGTCTTCCTCTCGCGCACCAAGGGCACCGGCGTCGTGCCGCGCGAGCGGCTGCTGGAACTGGGCGTCACCGGGCCGCTGCTGCGCGCCGCCGGCGAGCCCTGGGACCTGCGCAAGGCCTTCGACTACCTGGCCTACCCGGAGATGGACTTCAAGATCCCGGTCGGCACGGTCGGCGACAACTACGACCGCTACCGGGTGCGGGTCGCCGAGATGGTCGAGTCGACGCGGATCGTCGAGCAGGCGCTCGAGGGCCTGCCGGAAGGGCCGTTCATCGCCGACGACCGCAAGTACGTGCTGCCGCCGCGCTCGGAGCTCTCTACCTCGATGGAGTCGCTGATCCACCACTTCAAGCTGGTAACCGAGGGCTACCGGGTCGGGCCGGGCGAGACCTACTACGCGATCGAGTCGCCGCGCGGCGAGCTCGGCTGCTTCGTGCTCGCCGACGGCTCGGCGAAGCCGGCCCGGGTCCACTTCCGCGACCCCTCCTTCGTCAACCTACAGGCCTTCAGGGACATGTCGACCGACGAATACATCGCCGACATGATCTGCAGCCTGGGGATGCTCGACCCGATTCTGGGGGGTGTGGATCGGTGAGGGGTGCGGGGACCCCCTCCGCCGGACAATTGGCGGTCCAGTTGGACCGCCAATTTGAGTATCCGCCCGTCGGAGGGGGTCCCCGCACCCCTCTCGCGAACCGCCTCACAGAGTCGGGTGCAAGCGAAGGGGGAGCTTGTGCCTGAACTTCCGGTTGACGTCGCGCTTACCGAGGGACGGGTTCCGGATCGGACGCCGGAGGAGGTTCCTGAGCTTCATCAGGTCGATTGCCCCGACGAGCTGCGGGAGCGGATTGAAGAGCTCATGGGGCGGTACCCCGATCGGAAATCTGCGTCGATTCCGGCGCTTTGGGCCGTGCAGCGCTTGTACGGATGGTGCACGCCGGAGGGGATTCGGCAGGCCGCGGCGGTTATGCGGGTCACGCCGGCCTACCTGGAGTCGGTGGCGAGCTTCTACGACCTGCTGCATACGGAGCCGGTGGGGACCCATAAGGTCGCCGTCTGCACCAACATCTCCTGCTGGATGCGCGGCGGCGACGAGCTGCTCGAGGCCTTCCGCGCGGCGGCCGAGGGCGACGAGGACTTCTTCGTCACCGGGTTCGAGTGCCTCGGCGCCTGCGACATCGCGCCGATGGCCTCGATCGACGAGCGCTACTTCGGGCCCCTGGAGACGGGCGAGGCGAAGACCGCGATCGAGCAGTTGCGCGAGGGCGCCGAGGTGCTGCCCGAGAAGGCGCTGGAGCGCCGACCGCTACCGGGAGGCCCCGATGCCTGAAACGCGGATGCTGCTCAAGAACGCCGAAGACCCCGCCCTGCGCACGGTCGCCGGCTACAGGGGCTACGGCGGCTATGCGACCCTCGAGCGGGCCTACCGCGAGATGGAGGCCGACGAGGTGCTCTCCGAGCTCGAAGACTCGGGCCTGCGCGGGCGCGGCGGGGCTGGCTTCTCGATGGGCAAGAAGGCCTCCTTCCTGCCGCGAGGGGAGATGCAGAAGTACCTCTGCTGCAACGCGGATGAGTCCGAGCCGGGCGCCTTCAAGGACAGGGAGCTGATGCAGCGCAACCCGCACCAGCTGATCGAGGGGATAGCGATCGCGGCGCTCGCCGCCGACGCCGGCCACGCCTTCATCTTCATCCGCGGCGAGTACGACTCGCAGGCCGACGTCCTCGACGCCGCCGTCGCCGAAGCCTACGAGGCGGGCTATCTCGGCAGGGACATCCTCGGCACGCACCGCGACCTGGAGCTGGTCGTCCACCGCGGCGCCGGCGCCTACATCTGCGGCGAGGAGACGGCGCTGCTCGACGCGCTCGAGGGCAAGCGCGGCAACCCGCGCCTCAAGCCGCCCTTCCCCGCGGTGCAGGGACTCTACGGCGGGCCAACGCTGATCAACAACGTCGAGACCCTCTCCAACGTGCCCCACATCGTCGCCCACGGCGCCGAGTGGTTCCGCGGCTTCGGCACCGAGCAGTCGCCCGGCACCAAGGTCGTCTCGGTCTCCGGCTGCGTGCGCCGCCCCGGCAACTACGAGGTCGAGCTGGGGATCTCCACCCGCGAGCTGATCTACGACCTCGCCGGGGGCCCGCACGAGAGCCGCGAGGTCAAGGCCTTCTACCCGGGCGGCTCCTCCTCGCCGGTGCTGCGCGCCGAGGAGGGCCTCGATCTCCCCTACAGCTTCGAGGCGATGGCCGAGGCGGGCTCGATGCTCGGCTCGGGCTCGATCATCGTCGCCGACGACGCGGTCTCGATCCCCCACATGGCGCTGCGCACGGCGCGCTTCTACCACCACGAGTCCTGCGGCAAGTGCACCCCCTGCCGCGAGGGCACCAACTGGACGGTGAAGATGCTGGAGCGGGTGGTGCGCGGCGAGGCGACGCCGATGGATCTCGACATCGTCGCCTCGGTGCAGGAGAACATCATCGGCCACTGCCTCTGCGTGCTCGGCGACTCGATGGCGATGCCGGTAGGCGCGATGGTCCGCAAGTTCCGCGACGAGTTCGAGGCGGCGATCGCCGCCGCCAGCGAAGGCGCGCCCGCGGTCGCCGACCGCATCCCGGTCGTCCAGGGCGCTCCCGAGACCCTGGGAGCGTCCACATGACGTTCCGGTGCGCCTTTTACGGCGTATACCCACATAAGGCGCACCGGAAGGGAAGACGATGAGCGGCAGGGAGGTCACGCTCGTGATCGACGGACGCGAGGTGCGGGCGACCGAGGGGGAGATGCTGCATGACGCCGCCAAGCGGGGCGACGTCGAGATCCCGGTCTTCTGTTATGAGCCGAAGCTGGGCGAGCCAGTCGGCGCCTGCCGCATGTGCCTGGTCGAGATCGAGGGAATCCCGAAGCTGCAGACCTCCTGCTCGACCCCGGTGCGCGACGGCATGGTCGTCCACACGCGCACCGACCAGGTCAAGCACGCGCAGAGCGCCGTGGTCGAGTTCCTGCTCGTCAACCACCCGCTCGACTGCCCCGTCTGCGACAAGGGCGGCGAGTGTCCGCTGCAGGACATCTCGATGGGCTGGGGCCCCGGCAAGAGCCGGATGACCGACCCCAAGCGCCACTTCGAGAAGCCGATCGAGCTCTCGCCGCTGGTCGCGATCGACCGCGAGCGCTGCATCCTCTGCTACCGCTGCGTGCGCTTCAGCCAGGAGGTCGCCGAGGACGAGCAGCTGCAGCTGCTCGAGCGGGGAGACCGGACCTTCGTCGGCACCTTCGACGACCGGCCCTACGTGGCGCCCTTCCACGGCAACATCACCGACCTCTGTCCGGTCGGGGCGCTGACCAGCTACACCTACCGCTTCCGCGCCCGGCCCTGGGACATCGAGCAGGCCGGCTCGGTCTGCACGCTCTGCCCGAGCCAGTGCAACGTCAGCTTCACCGTCCGCGACGAGCGGGTGAAGCGGGTCGTCGCCCGCGACAACCCCGACGTCGACGACGGCTGGCTCTGCGACCGCGGCCGCTACGGCTTCGAGATGTTCGACGCTCCCGAGCGGGTGCGGGCGCCGCGCCTGCGCGGCGGCGGCGAGGCGTCGTGGGAGGAGGCGATCGCCAAGGCGGCCGAGGCGCTGAAGGCGGGCGGCGCCGAGAGCGCGGCGATCGTCGGCGACGCCTCCAACGAGGAGGCCTACCTGGCGCAGCGCATCCTGCGCGAAGCGCTCGGCTCCCCGCACGTCGACTCGCGTCCCTCGCGCGGCGCCTCCGCCGCCGCCCAGGCCCGCCTCGACGCGCCGCAGCTGGGAGCGCGGGTCCGCGATATCGACGGCGCCGACGCGATCCTCGTCCTCGGCGCCGACCTCCTCCACGCCAGCCCGATCCTCGACCTGCGCGTCCGCAAGGCGATCCGCCGCAACGGCGCCAAGCTGGCTGTCGCCACCGAGGCCCCGACGACGCTCGACGGCGGCGCCGTAGCCGTAGCCCGCTACGCGCCGGGACAGGTGGCCTCGTTCGTAGTCGAGCTGGTCGGGGCGGTCGCCGATACCGCCTCCTCACTCGCAACTCGTCGAAGTGACGATGGCGGGCTGCCGCCCGAAGCTTCCACCTCCTCCCGCGCAAAACGTTCGGAGGCGGTATCGACGACCGCCGACGTGTTGCGGGGCGCCGAGCGAGTCGTCGTCATCTGGGGCGACAGGGTTGGCCGCGAGGGCGATGAGGCAATTCAGGCGCTGCTCGAGCTGAGCGCTGCGTTGAAGCTCGGTGCGTCTGAGGGTTGTGGACTGCTTGAAGTCCCCAGCTTCGCGAACGCCCGCGGTCTCCGGGAGGCGGGTTGCATCCCAAACGCGGGGCCTGGCTTCAGCGCATCGCCAGCAGGCAAGTCCACCGAGGAGATCCGGGAGGGGCTGGAATCCGGGGGTCTGAAGACGGTTCTGTTGTTCGGCGTCGACCCGCTGCGCGACTTCCCGGACACCGAAGCCTGGGACCGAGCCCTCACCGCCGCGGACCACGTCATCTGCTTCTCAACCTTCGAGACCGCCACAACCGCCAAGGCCTCAGTCGTCTTCCCGCTCGAGACCCACGCCGAGAAAGACGGCACCGTGACGCACCCCGACGGCCGCCTACAGCGCGTAAGGCCAAGCGCCCCGCGCCCCGACAACATCCGCCCGAATTGGGGCGTCCTGGCCGAGCTTTCTCTGGCCCTGGGCCACGACACCGGCGTTAGCTCTCAACCTTCTGCCTTCGAAGCTCTAACCCAAGCGGTCCCGTTCTACAACGGCATCACCGACTCCGACATCGGCGGCCGCGGCATCCGCTGGCAGGACACAGAAGCAAGGAGCAAAGCACCGGAGCCCGGAGGGGCGCCCGAGGTGGTGTCCTCAAAACACTCAAGCGAGGCTCCCGCCGAGCGTTTTGAGGACACCACGTCGGGCGCCCACCCCGCCCCAGGCAACCTCGCTCTCGCCACGTATCGAGACTTGTGGGCGGGTCCTATCACCGAGCTGAACCCGCCGCTTCGATTCCTGGCTCCGCGACAGCGCGTAGAGCTCTCCGTATCCGACGCGGAACGACTTGGCCTAAGTAGCGGAGATCACGTCAGGGTGTCCCAGAACGGCACGAGCCTCACCGCCCGCGTCGCGATTCGCGAGCGCGTGCCCGAGGGGGTCTGCCTGCTGATCGAGGGAACCGCGGAGGGCAACGCCAACGCCCTGCTCAACGGCGGGCCCGTCAGCGTCCAGATCGTGAAGGATGCCGCCTCCTGATGCTGCCCGTGGCCGACACCCAGCTCGTCGAAGCGACCTGGATCATGGTCGTCAAGAGCCTGGTGATCTTCGGCGTGATCTTCGGGATCCTGCCGCTGATGACGGTGCTCGAGCGCAAGCTGATCGGGCGCTTCCAGCATCGCTACGGCCCCAACCGGGTCGGCCCATTCGGCGTCCTGCAGCCGCTTGCCGACGTCGGCAAGCTGCTCGGCAAGGAGGCGTTCCGGCCGGCCAACGCGATCTCGACGCTCTTCATTCTCGGCCCGCTGCTGCCGGTGCTCTCCGGCGTCCTCGCCCTGGCGATCATCCCCTGGGGCGACGTCCAAGGGGGCGTCGGCCTCTACGGGATCGACGTGCCGATCGGCATCCTCTACTTCTTCGCGGTCGGCTCGATCGCCTTCTACGGGCTGCTGCTCGGCGGTTGGTCCTCGGGCTCCAAGTACAGCCTGCTCGGCGCGATGCGCGGCGCCGCCCAGCTGATCTCCTACGAGGTGGCGATGGGCCTCGCCCTGCTCGGGGTGATCATGATGGGCGGCTCGCTCTCGCTGGTCGACATCGTCGAGGCGCAGGGGGCCGTCTGGTTTGTCGTCCCCCAGTTCGTCGGCTTCCTGATCTTCATGCTGGCCGGCTTCGCCGAGACCAACCGCACGCCGTTCGACATGCCCGAGGCCGACGCCGAACTCGTGCAGGGCTTCATGACCGAGTACGGCGGGATGCGCTTCGGCAGCTTCCTGCTGGTCGAATACATGGAGATCCTCGTCGTCTCCGGCGTCGCCGCGGCGATGTTCCTCGGCGGCTGGATGGGCCCCGGCCCGGGCTGGCTCGACCCGATCTGGATGCTGGCCAAGATGATGGGCCTCGTCCTGCTCTTCATCTGGGTGCGGGCGACGCTGCCGCGCCTGCGCTACGACCAGCTGATGGGCCTCGGCTGGAAGATCCTGCTGCCGCTGGCGACGCTGAACGTGCTAGTGACCGCCGTCCTGGTGGTGGTCACGTGACGGAGTTCCCCTACCTGAAGGACCAGGACGTGGTCGAGGTCCAGCGCGGGCCGGAGCCGGGTGGGGTCGGCGGCGCCTACCGCGCCTTCGGCGAGACCCTGCGCGGCCTGAAGACGACGATGGCGCGGTTGATCGAGGGACCGATGACGATCGAGTACCCCGAGGAGAAGACGCCCGTCTACCCGCGCTTCCGCGGCCGCCACAAGCTGCACCGCTTCGAGGACACCGGCCTCGAGAAGTGCGTCGGCTGCTCGCTCTGCGCCGCCGCCTGCCCGGCCGACTGCATCCGCGTCGTCGCCGCCGAGAACATTCCGGGCGAGCGGGTTTCGGCGGGCGAGCGCTTCGCCGCGATCTACGAGATCAACCTCTCGCGCTGCATCTTCTGCGGCTACTGCGAGATCGCCTGCCCCTTCGACGCGATCACGATGGGCCACGACTACGAGATGGCCGACTACGACCGCGACGACCTGATCTTCACCAAGGAGATGCTGCTGGCGGAGTCGATCGAGCGCACGCCGCTGCGGGCGGAGGGCGAGTAGATGGAAGCGGTCCTCTTCTTCGCTGCGGCGCTCGGCGCCCTCGGCGGCGCGATCGGCGTGGTCGCGATGCGCAACCCTTTCTACGGCGTCCTCGCCCTGATCGTCCACCTCTTCTCGCTCGCCGTGCTCTTCCTGCTGCTCAGCGCGGCCTTCGTCGCCGCCGCCCAGGTCGTCGTCTACGCCGGCGCGGTGATGGTCCTCTACGTCTTCGTGGTCGCCTACGTGGGCGGCGGCGCCGAGTCGGCCTGGGAGTCGATCCCGGGACAGCGCTTCCTGGCGCCCCTCCTGGGAGCTGCAGTCTTCGTCGAGCTGGCGATCGCCGTGCTCGGGTCCTCGCTGCAAGCTCTCAGCACTCACGGACCGAACGTCCAGCCGGGGTTCGGCAACCCGGCCGCGATCGGCAGGCTGCTGCTCGAACGCTTCCTGGTGCCGTTCGAGGCGTCATCGATCCTGCTCCTCCTGGCCGCCGTCGGGGCCATCGTTCTTGCGGCTCGGCGTGGGGCGGGCGTGGGTGAGGGATCCTCAGAACGCTCGGCGGGAGCCTCGCTTGAGTGTTCTGAGGACCCCTCACCCACGCCCGCTCGACTCGGAGGCGTCCAGTCGTGAACGTTGCCTGGTACGTCGTCTTGTCCAGCTTGCTCTTTGCGGTCGGAGCTATGGGGATCTTGATCCGGCGGAGTCCGATTGTCATTTTGCTCTGCCTGGAGTTGATGCTCAATGCGGGCAACTTGGCTTTGGTGGCTTTCAGTCGGATGGTCGGGAACCAGCAGGGTCAGGTATTCGCGATCGTCGTGATGGTTGTGGCTGCTTGCGAGGTTGTTATTGGGCTCGGTTTGATCGTCGCGATCTTCAGACGAAAGCTTCCGTTGGATGTCGATGAGCTGAGGGAGCTGCGGGGCTGATGAGCGCCACTGCTTGGGCCTGGCTTGTGTTGCTCTTCCCGCTGCTCGGGTCAATTGGGATCGCCCTTGGCTTCAAAGTGCTTCCGGCGCGCGCCGCCGGGGTCATCGGCACGGCCTCGATCGGAATCGCCTTCCTATGCGGCGTCGCCGCCCTTGTTCACCTGCTTGGGGAAGCGCCGGATGCGCGGCATCACGCTTCGGCGCTCTGGGATTATGCGAGCGTTGCGGGGCTGGACATCAAGCTTGGGATCTACCTCGATCCGCTTTCGGTCTTCATGGTGCTGGTGGTCACCGGGGTCTCGACCCTGATCCATCTCTACTCGTTCGGATACATGCGGTCGGACGAGGGGTATCACCGGTTCTTCAGCTACCTCAACTTCTTCGTCTTCTCGATGCTGCTGCTGGTCCTGGCAGGCAACTTCGTGCTCCTTACCGTCGGCTGGGCCTTCGTCGGCTTTGCCTCCTACGCGCTGATCAGCTTCTGGTACCGGCGGGGGACGGCAACCAAGGCCGGGATGAAGGCCTTCGTGATCAACGTCGTTGGCGACATCGGGCTGGTGCTCGCCGCCTTCCTGATCTTCCGCGAACTGGGGACCTTCGACTACGGCGCGGTCTTCGCCAAGGCGCCGGAAGCCTTCAGCGCCAACCAGTGGACGGTGACCGCGATCTGCCTGCTGCTGCTCCTCGGCGCCTTCGCCAAGTCCGCCCAGCTGCCGCTGCACACCTGGCTGCCCGACGCGATGGAGGGCCCGACCCCGGTCTCCTCGCTGATCCACGCGGCGACGATGGTCACCGCCGGCGTCTACCTGATCGCCCGCACGCACGTGCTCTTCGTCCTCGCCCCGACCGCCGCCGACGTCGCCGCCTTCACCGGCCTGGCGACGCTGCTCGTCGCCGGCACGATCGCGATCGCGCAGACCGATCTGAAGCGGGCGATCGCCTACTCGACGATGAGCCAGATCGGCTACATGATCATGGGCGTCTCGATCGGCGCCTACGCGCAGGGCCTCTTCCACCTGATGACCCACGCCTTCTTCAAGGCGCTGCTCTTCATGGCGGCCGGCTCGATCATCTCGGCGATGGCCAACCGCCAGGACATCGACCGGATGAGCGGCTTCTGGAAGGCGATGCGGCTCACCTCGGTGCTCTTCCTGATCGGCTCACTGGCGCTGGCCGCCTTCCCCGGCACCTCGGGCTTCTTCTCCAAGGACTCGATCCTCGCCTTCGCCGAGGCGCGCGGCGGGATCTACGAGTGGATGGCGATCGGCGGCTACGTCGGCGCCTTCCTCACCGCGATCTACACCTTCCGGCTGGTCTTCCGGGTGCTGCCCGGCAAGCCCTGCCCTGAGGCCCAGGTGCTGATCGAGACCGGCCACCTCTACCACGGCGACCCGATCAACCCGGCCACCGAAGAGCTCGAGGACACCGCGGTCGGCTTCCCCGGCGAGCACCACCAGATCGCCGAGCAGTCCGCGCCGATGGCGGTGGCGATGTCGATCCTCGGCTTCGGCGCCCTCTTCGCCGGCCTGATCCAGGTCCCAGGAGTCACCGACGTGCTCTTCAAGTTCCTCGACCCGGCCTTCGCCGACTCGCCACTGAGCGCGGTCCACGCGAGCACCGGCGCCGAGTGGCGCGGGCTGGCGATCGGCGGCCTGATCTCGATCGCGGGGATCGCCGTCGCCTGGCTGCTCTGGCTGCGCGAGACCGAGTGGCCGCGACTCTTCCGCGAGCGCCTGCGTCCCGTCTACCTGCTCTGCCTCAACAAGTGGTACTTCGACGAGGCGATCGAGTTCCTCGTCGTGCGCCCGGCGCTGGCGATCGGCCGCTTCGCCAACCGGGTCTTCGAGCGGGTCGTCGTCGACGGCCTGGTGATCGGCACCGAGGACGTGGTCGGCGGCGGCGGTCGCCTCGTGCGCATCGTGCAGAGCGGCTACGTGCGCGCCTACGCGCTGCTCCTGCTTGTCGGTTTCGCCGGCCTCGCCCTCTACTTCCTGCTCAGCTCCTCATGACCAACTCGCTGCTCTGGACACCGCTCGCCTTCGGCTTCCTCGGCCTCTTCGTGCCGCGCCGCTACGTCGGCTGGTGGGCGACGCTCGGCGCGGCCACGACGCTCGGCATCGCGATCGCCCTGCTGGCCGGCTTCGACAGCGGCGCCGCCGGCCTGCAGGACACCGTCGACGTCAACTGGATCCCGGGGCTCGGCGTCGACTACAGCCTCGGCGTCGACGGGCTCAACGTCTTCCTGCTGGCGCTCACAGCGGTGCTCTGGACGGCGGGCACCGCCTTCGCCGCCTTCCGCGAGCAGCGGCGGCCGCACCTCTTCTTCCTGATGATGCTGCTCGGCGAGACCGCGACCCTGGGCTCCTTCCTCGCCCAGGACCTGCTGCTCTTCGTCCTCTTCTTCGACCTGATGCTGGTCCCGTTCTACTTCCTCTTCGGCGCCTGGGGAAGCGACCGCGAGGGCGGCCCGACGGCGGCTGCGGCGACCCTGAAGATGATCGTCTACACGCTGATCGGCTCGCTGCTGATGCTGGTCGCGGCGATCGCCACGGCGATCATCAGCGCCGACGGCGGTCAGATCAGCTTCTCGATCGCAGAACTCGCTCAGCACCCGATCGCCGAGGGCAGCCAGCGCTGGATCTTCTGGTTCTTCGCCGCCGCCTTCCTGGTCAAGATGCCCGCCTTCCTCCTGCACGGCTGGATGCCGGACGCCTACCGCGCGGCGCCGCTGCCGGCCCTGGCGGTCTTCTCCGGCGTGCTGGCCAAGGTCGGGGCCTACGGCTTCCTGCGCGTCGTGCTGCCGCTCTTCCCGGCGGCGACGGTCGAATTCCAGACCGTGATCCTGCTGATCGCCCTCGCCTCGATTCTCTACGGCTCGGTGATGGCCTTCACCCAGACCAACATCCGCCTCGTCGCCGGCTACTCCTCAGTGGCCCAGCTCGGCTTCATCACCGCCGGCATCTTCGCCCTATCCGCCGACGGCGCCGACGGCGCCGTCCTGCAGATGGTCAACCACGGCCTGGTCGTCGCCCCGCTCTTCGTAATCGTCGCGCTGCTGGCCGAGCGCTCGGGCACCGAGGACCTCCGCAAGATGGGCGGGATGGCGTTCAAAGCCCCCGTCCTAGCTGCCCTTTTTCTGATTGTCACCCTGGCAACGCTGGCCATGCCAGGCTCCGCGAATTTCGTCGGCGAGTTCTACATCCTCAACGGCCTCTTCGACTCGAAGATCGTCTTCGCCTTCATAGCCATCTCCGGCGTAGCGATGTCGGCCTACTACGCCCTGCGCCTCTACCAGCGCACGATGCACAACCGCCGCCCTGAAGGCATTGAATCCCGGGAGATCGCGCTGCGTGACGGCTTGGTGCTGGGGCCGCTCGTGCTTTGCATCCTCGGCCTCGCCCTCTTCCCCCAGCTGATCCTGCAGCGCACCGACGGCTCGGCATCCCAGGCGGTAGCGGCCGCGAAGGGGCCGTCGAGGGGGTCTGCCAAAACACTCCAGCGAGGCTCCCGCCGAGCGTTTTGGCAGACCCCCTCGACGGCCCCCACCACGACCGAGGCCCCCCAATGAACTTCCAAGCCCCCCACATCGACTACGGCGCCCTGTCGCCCGTCATCGCACTCACGGCAGGCCTCTGCGTCGTCCTGCTGACAGCGGTCTCCAAGCCGCTGCGCCGCACCGCCCCGGCACTCACCCTGCTCACGCTCGCGACCACCGCCGGCCTGCTGATCTGGCGCTGGGACAACCCGCAGGACCTGGTCTCGGGCGCCCTGCGAATCGACGACCTGGCGATCTCGATCTCACTGATCGCGATCCTCACCGCGGCCTTCGCGGTCTCGCTCTCGATCCGCGAGCCCGCGGTCGAGTCGGCCGGCTCCGGCGAGTACCACGCGCTGCTGCTCGGCTCGGTCCTCGGCATGGTCCTGCTCGCCCAGGCGACCAATCTCGTCACCTTCTTCGTCGCGATCGAGACGCTCTCGATCCCGCTGTACATCCTCTGCGCCGCCAACCTGCGCCGCGAGAAATCGCTCGAGTCGGGGCTCAAGTACCTGATCGTCGGCTCGCTCGGCTCGGCGACGCTGCTCTACGGGATGGCGATGCTCTACGGCGGCTCGGGCTCTACCGATTTCGCCGGGATCGCGGCGGGTATCGCGCAGAAGGGCGTGCTCGGCGACCCGCTGGTCCTGGTCGGGATCGGGCTCACCGCCGTCGGGCTCGCCTTCAAGACCTCGATCGCACCCTTTCACCAGTGGACGCCGGACGTCTACGAGGGCGCCCCGACGCCGATCACCGGCTTCATGGCGGTGGCGACCAAGGCGGCTGCCTTCGCGGTCTTCGTGCGCTTCTTCGACGTCGCGTTGATCTCCCAGGCAAGCGAATGGCAGCCGGCGCTCGCCGTGCTCGCGGCGATCTCGATCGTCGTCGGCAACGTCGGCGCCCTCGGCCAGAACTCGCTTAAGCGGCTGCTCGGCTACTCCGGCGTCGCCCAGGCCGGCTACATCCTCGGCGGCCTGGTCGTCGCCGGCGAAGCGGGCGTCAACGCGCTGGTCTTCTACCTCGCCGGCTACGCCTTGATGAACCTCGCCGCCTTCGCCGTGGTCGTCGCCCGCGAGCGGGAAACCGTCTACGGCGACCACATCGACGGGCTGCGCGGCCTCGGCGCCGAGCGCCCGGCGCTCGCCTGGCCGCTGACGATCTCGATGCTCGCCCTCGCCGGCCTGCCGGCGACCGTCGGCTTCATCGGCAAGCTCTACCTGATCGAGGCCCTGGTCGAAGGCGACTACACCTGGCTGGCGGTCTTCATCGCCGTCGGCACGATGATCTCGCTCGCCTACTACCTGCGCGTCGTCGCCGCGATGTGGATGCGCCCCGGAGGCGAAGCCGCCACCCCGGCGATCGCCGGCGCCTCCCCCGAGGCCGACCCGATCGACCCCGAGGCCGGCCGCCGCATCTACCTCCTCGCCCCCGCCACACTCGCCGCCGCAGCAACCGTCTTCTTCGGCGTCATCCCCCAGCCGCTGGTCGAGTTCGCCCAGCACGCCGGCGCCTCGCTTTTTTGACGCACTCCTGACGCAATACGGCCTTTGGCGTGGCATGCCGCGTGAGAACACCCAGTGGGTGGGATTCGTCGGTGCTTACCTTGGGGTCGGCTTCGGCCTCTTCATCTATCTTGCCGCCCTGCTCTACCAGCTATATTGAGTTCATGCGTCGAAACGTTTTGGCTACAGAACTCATATTCCCCTTGATCTTGGGAATACTCATCCTGACCCCAATCATCGCCGCCTGCGTGCTGTTTGATTGGCCCCGGCAGGTTCTTAGCGCTGCCGGCATCACGGTGACCCTGTTGATGGTCTTCGTTGGGAGACCAGTGCAGTCGTGGTTTGCGCCCCGGATTAGAATCGCCGCTCCTCGTCCGATGGGTCAACGCCGGAAAGCCTGAGCGCCCCTCGGGTCGTCGCCGCTCCAACGGCGCTTAGGCGTCCGACAGCGGATCCCGCCCCTCCCAGGCGCCAGCCGAGGCATATGGGCGAAAGCGGATGAAGGCCGAGTGGCGAGCAGGCCGGGCTCGGCGAGGACCTCCTCTTCGGCCGGGTCCGCCGACCGCAGGAAGACGGTGAGACGTGGAGCCGGTAGCGCGCGGGTCCTGTCGCCGCAGGGGACCCACCACCCCTTCCGGTCGCTAAAACGTCCTCAGGGGTGGTTCCCCCTACGGCGCCATCCGCGCGAGGGGCGCTGTATGTTCACCGCATGGGAGAGAGGCTCAGGGCGTTGTCGGCGGCGACGATGTGCGAGGCGTTCCAGGTCTCCGCCGAAGACTACGCAGACAAGCCCGCGCTGCGGCTGAAGGACAGCGACTACGCGGCGTCTTGGGCCGAGTACGCCGAGGCGGTGCGCAGGCGCGCCGCCGGGCTCGCCGCGCTGGGCGTCAAGCGGAGCGACACCGTCGGCTTCATGCTGGTCAACCGGCCGGCGCTGCACCTCACCGATGCCGCGGCGATGCACCTCGGCGCGACCTGCTTCTCCGTCTACAACACCTCCTCGCCCGAGCAGGTCGAGTACCTGGTCCGCGACGCCGGCAACCGGGTGATCGTCACCGAGCAGGAGTTCCTCGACCGGGTGCTGGCGGTGCGCGAGGTCGTCGACACGCTCGAGCACGTGGTGGTCGTCGACGGCGAGGCGCCGGAGGGAACGATCGCGATCGCCGAGCTGGAGGAGATGGGCGAGCCGGGCTTCGACTTCGAGGCGACCTGGCGCGCGGTGAAGCCCGACGACGTGCTCTGCCTGATCTACACCTCGGGCACCACCGGGCCGCCCAAGGGCGTGCAGCTCTCGCACGCCAACATGGTCTCGGTCTGGCGCGCCTGCGATGAGATCCAGGGAATCGAGCCGGGCGGGCGGATGATCTCCTACCTGCCCAGCGCCCACATCGCCGACCGCTGGGCCGGCCTCTATGGGCAGATGATCTACGGCAACTGCGTCTACTGCTGCCCCGACCCGCGCCAGATGGTCGCTTACTCGATCGAGGTGCGGCCGACCGTCTGGGGCGGCGTGCCGCGGATCTGGGAGAAGCTCAAGGCGGCGATCGAGGTCGGCATCGCGGCCGAGGCCGACGAGGCCAAACGCGAAGCGACCGAGGCGGCGATCGAGGTCGGCCTGCGCCGCGCCCGCGCCCTGATCGACGGGGGCGTGCCCGCCGAGCTGCAGGCCGAGTGGGAGCGGGCCGACGAGCAGGTGCTCGCCGGCATCCGCCGACTGCTCGGCCTCGACCAGGTCGAATCGTTCGTCGTCGGCGCGGCGCCGACGCCGCCCGAGGTGCTCGAGTTCTTCCTCGCCCTCGGGATCGAGATCTGCGAGACCTGGGGGATGTCGGAGACCACCGCGATCACCACCCTCAACCCACCCGGCAAGGTCCGGGTGGGCACGGTCGGCCCGCCGATCCCCGACACCGAGGTGAAGCTCGCCGAGGACGGTGAGATCCTGGTGCGCGGCCCGCAGGTGATGGTCGGCTACCGCAACCTGCCCGAGAAGACCGCCGAGGCGCTCGGCGAGGACGGCTGGCTGCGGACGGGCGACATCGGCGAATTCGACGAGGCGGGCTACCTGCGGATCGTCGACCGCAAGAAGGAGCTGATCATCAACGCAGCCGGCAAGAACATGTCGCCGGCGAGCATCGAGGCGAAGCTGAAGGCAGCCTCGCCGCTGATCGCCCAGGCGGTGGCGATCGGCGACAACCGCCCCTACAACGTCGCTCTGATCGCGCTCGACGCCGAAACCCTCGCCGCCCGCGGCCTATCGGCGGACGACCCGACCGTCGTCGAGGAGATCGCCGCCGCGGTCGAGGCCGGCAACGCCCGTCTCTCGCGGGTCGAACAGATCAAGCGCCACGCGATCGTCCCCGGCGAGTGGCTCCCGGGCGGCGAGGAGCTGACCCCGACGATGAAGCTCAAGCGCCGCCCGATCGAGCGCAAGTACGAAACGGAGATCGAGGCTCTGTACTCCTAGGCGCCGTGAAAGGGTCCCCGGATCGGGGTCCTGCTCACAACCGCCGCGATCGTCCTCGCCGTCGGCGTCGGCGTCGCCTCGGAGCGCCGCTGGCCGGCGGGCGCGGCGCTGGCGGCGCGGCGCGCGCTGACGCTGCTGCTCTACGTCTTCCTGCCGCCGGTGATCTTCTTCAACATCGCCGCCAGCTCGATCGACCTCAGCCACGGGGTCGGCCTGGGGCTGGGGATCGTCGCCTCGTCGCTGGGCGCCGTCTTCGCCTACCTCGTCGCCAGTCGCTGGCTGCACCTGCCCCGCTTCCAAGTCGGCGCCGTGGTCTGCACGGTGCTCAGCGTCAACACCGGCTACCTCGGCTACCCGCTGACCGTGGCCCTGCTCGGCCGCGACCAGCTCTCCACCGCGGTCCTCTACGACGTGCTCGTCACCGGGCCGTGCCTGCTGCTCGGCGCCTTCGCCGTCGGCGCCGCCTTCGGAACCGAGGCCGGGGAAACGCCGCGCCAGCGGGTGCGCGCGTTCTTCACTCGCAACCCGCCGCTCTACGCGGCGATCGCCGGCATCCTCGCCCCGAAGGCGCTGGCGCCCGCCGTCCTCGTCGACGTCTCACAAGCGCTGATCGTCGCGATCCTGCCGATCGGCTTCTTCGCCGTCGGCGCCACCCTGGCGGAGAACGCCGAGCACGGCGAGCTGCCGATGCCGCCACCGCTGAGCCGCCCGGTGGCGCTCTCGATCGTCACCCGCCTCGCCGTCGTCCCCGCCCTGCTGATGCTGCTCGCCGCACCGCTGATCGACCTTCCCCCGGTATACCGACTGCTCTCGGCGATGCCCTCCGGCCTCAACTCGCTGGTCGTCGCCCACGCCTACGGCCTCGACATGGAGATCACCGCCGAGGCCGTCACCTGGACGACCACGATCGTCGTCCTCGCCGCGCTGCTCTCCCTTGTTTTTTGATGCCTAATTAGGCATTATCAGAGGGATGGGAACGAGCTCGATCGGAAAGCTCCTGCGCGAGACGCGCCAGCGGCATCGCCTCAGCCAAAGACGCCTGGCGCTGCGTGCAGGCACCGACCAGGCGGCGATCAGCCGGATCGAGAGGGGCGAGACCTCGCCTACGGTCGAGACGCTCGAGCGCTTGATGGCGGCGATGGGCGAGCAGGTCGAAATCGCCGCCAAGCCACTCGAGCGCGAGCACGACCCCCTGCATCTGCGCGCCACGCTCGAGCGCACGCCCGAGGAACGACTCCGCCTGGCGATCTCCTGGAACCGCCTGGCGGGACGGTTGACCGCCGAGGGAGCGCGGTCGCGTGACTGACCGCTCGCCCGCAGTGCTCGATCCCCAGCGGATCTTCGAGGAGCTGGCGCGACACGAAGTCGACTTCGTCCTGGTCGGCGGGCTCGCGGCGCAGACTCACGGCAGCACCCGGATGACGAACGACGTCGACGTGATTCCCGAGCCCGAGCCCGGCAACCTCACCCGGCTCGCGGCGGCGCTCCGCGCGCTCGAAGCGCGGGTGCTCAACCCTGGCCACGAGGAGACCGCGATCGACGCGGCGATGCTGCCGCAAGCGACGATCTGGCAGTTCGCCACTCCCCACGGTGACATCGACGTCCTGCATGAAGCGCCGGGGGCCGCTCCCTACGCTGAGCTGCGAGAACGAGCCCTGGTCATCGCGCTCGACGGCACGCCCGTGCCGGTCGCCGGCCGGGACGATTTGATCCGGATGAAGCTGGGCCGAGGACGCCCAGTCGATCGCGCCGACGTCGCCGCGCTCACCGACCCCGCAGCCGAGCGATGATCCACCACGTCGGGATCGAGATCGCGCCGGATGACATCGGCCGCACGATCGAGCTCTTCCAGCTGCTCGGCTTCGAACTGGTCGAGCCGCCGGCCACCCTGCGCGAGTTCACCTGGCTTGAACGGGGTGGGACGCAGGTCCATCTGATGCCGACCGAGTCTCCAACGGCGCCCCCGCACGGCCACCTCGCGATCGTCGTCCCCGAGTTCGAGCGCACCTTCGAGGCCGTGCGCGCAGCCGGCTTCGAGATCGAGCGCCGCCGCGAACACTGGGGGCAGCCCCGCGCCCTGGCAATCGCCCCCGGCGGCCAGCGGGTGGAGCTGATGTCCGCGCCTCCCTCGCGAGCCGACTAGGAGCCGAGCATGTGCTCAACCGCAGCAAGGACTCACCGGATGACCTTCTCGCCCTCGCGGAGGTCGTCCAGCGGGCCACCGTGAAGGACGACCTTGTCGCGGTCGACCTCCTGCACGAAAAAGGAGTGGATGTGGCGACGGTCGCGCAGATATTCGATGTCAAATACGCGCAACGAGTAGTAGACCGGGCTGTCAGCCTCGGCGTCGGCGGCTGCCTCGATCAGCGCCATGGCGTCCCAAGCGGTCTGCCGTGCGTCGCGCGCCGGGTTGACGATCGCCAGCAGATCGACGTCGGAGCGGAGATCCGGATCCTCCTCCGCGGGATCGGCCTCCCCCCGGGCGCGAGATCCGTAAAGCCAAACCGCGAGCAGGTCGCTGCCAAGTTCGCTCCGAAGGTCACCGAGCAACCGGGCGACGACCCTTCTCTCCCTATTGCTGAGAGCCACCCTGGCCCCGAGAGCCGAAGGAAGACCGGCGGTCATGGGTTGAGCATAGGCGACGACCTGGAGGCCCCCGCCGCGACGGGGTCTACGATGCGCCGGTGCGCTACCCGGTCGAGGACTTCACCGCAGAGGAGCGGGCTCTGCTCGCTCCCCACTTCACCAACCTCGACCGTCCCGTGTTCGCCCTGGTCAACCTGCCGGAGACCGTGAAGGGGGCGCTTTTTGCCCGCTATTCGCGATATTCCGGGACGGTGCGCAGGCTCTACCTAGACGAGTTCGCGACCGACGCGGAGCCCGGCGCGCGGCCTTTCGACGGGGCCGAGGGCGAGCGGGCGGCAGGGCTCTACGAGCGGGTCTTCGTCGGCTACGGCGACGACTCGATCGCCCAGGTCGGCGGCGCCCACGTCGCCTGCGAGTGGGTCTCCAACGTGCTCACCAAGGTCCTGCAGCGCGGCCGGCTCGCCGCCTACCTCGAGCAGTCGACCCGCTACATCCCCTACGACAAGCCGATGCGGGTCGAGGGCGGCGAGAGCTACCGCTACTACCGCGACGAGCGGCTCGGGCCCGAGTTCGGCGCGGCGATGGACGAGCTCTTCGCGATCTACTCGCGCTCGCTGACGCGGGTCGAGGAGTGGGCGGCGGAGCGCTGGCCGCGCGGCGACGGGGAGCCCGAGGGGGCCTGGCAGCGCTCGATCCGCGCCAAGGCGCTCGACCTGCTGCGCGGCCTGCTGCCGGCGGCGACCCTCAGCCACGTCGGCATCTACGCCTCCGGCCAGGCCTACGAGCAGCTGCTGCTGCGGCTGATGGCCTCGCCGCTGCCCGAGGCGCGCGAGTACGGGGCGATGATCCTCACCGAGCTGAAGCAGGTGATGCCGAGCTTCGTCTCGCGGGTCGAGCGGCCGGAGCGGGGCGGCGAGTGGGTCACCTACCTGGAGGCGCGGCGCGAGCGCACCGAGGAGTGGGTCGCGCGGCTCGGTCTCGACCGCCGTGGCGGCGGCGAGGACGCGCCGGCGGTCGAGCTGGTCCACGTCGACGGCAGCGAAGAGGACCTGCTCGCCGCCTGCCTCTTCGAGTCGGCCGCGGTGCCGCAAACCGAGATCCTCGCCCGGCTCGACGTGCTCGACGGCGAGGAGCGCGCCGAGTTGCTGGCGGCGACGGTCGGTGAGCGTGGCAACCGCCGCCACCGCCCGGGCCGCGGCTTCGAGGCGCTGCGCTACCGCTTCGAGATCGTCTCCGACTACGGCGCCTTCCGCGACCTGCAGCGCCACCGGATGCTGACCTGCCAGTGGCAGCGCCTCGGCCCCGATCTCGGCGCCGGCGTCCCCGAGGAGGTGCGCGAGGCGGGAGTCGGCGAGGAGTTCGAACGCGCCCTCGAGATCTCACGCGCCGAGTACGAGCGACTCGCCGCCGCCGGTCTGCACGAGGAGGCGCCCTACGCGCTCAGCCTCGCCTACCGGATCCGCTACACGCTGGACCTCAATGCGCGCGAGGCGATGCACCTGATCGAGCTGCGCTCCGGCCGCGAGGGCCACCCCACCTACCGCGCGGTGGCCCAGGCGATGCACGAGCGGATCGCCGCGGTTCACCCCGGCGTTGCGGCCGCGATGAAGTTCGTCGACGACTCGGCCGAGCCGCGCCTCGAGCGGATCCTCAGCGAGATCCGCACGCATAGGAAACAGGCGGCGGGGCGGTTGGGGTAGGGGTTCCGCTTAACTTTTCCGGTGGAGACGGGTCAGGCTGACGATCACGATTCTCAGGCTGCCCGCTCGCGGACCACTTGGGCGATGTCAAGCTTCTTCACGGCCCGCAAGCCCGGGCGCTCGGAGAGCAGCGAGACGGCGAGGATCGCCAGCGAGGAGAGGACCAGGGTCGACGCCCTGATCTGCAGCTCGAAGCTGAAGGCCTCGCTTTCGAAGGAGGCGAGGAAGAGGCGGGAGACCTCGAGGCCGACGATCAGGCCGGGGACGATCCCGATCGCGGTGAGCAGGAAGTTCTCGGCCGTGATCATCCGCGAGAGCGTGCGGAAGGGCGTGCCCGCCGCCCGCAACGTGGCCACCTCGACCGAGCGCTCGGCGAGGTTGGCCTGGACCGAGTTGTAGAGCAGGGCGAAGGCCATCGCCGCGCCGAAGACCAGCATGATCCCGACGAAGGCGTAGAAGAGCCCGAGGTATTCGTCGACGGTCGACTGGAGAGCCCCCGAGTCGACGAAGGCGACGACGCCGGGCAGGGCGCTGAGCCGCCGCCGCATCGCTTCTCGGTCGACTCCCGACCCGTAGCGCACCAGCGCCACGTTGCCGAGCCCCAGCCGCGGCCCGGCGAGGCGCCGGATCGGCCCCAGCGCCGCGTAGACGTAGGTGCCGAGCGGCTCGTCGACGAAGGCTTCGACCGGGGCAGAAACGGAGACACCCGTTCCGGGCGCGCTCACCTCGACGCCGTCCCCGGCACCGATCTCGAGCTTTCGTCCCAGCGCCTTGCCGGCGAGCAGTCCCCGGGCGGGCAGCGTCGTCGTGCCGCCGCCCGCGAGGAGGAAGCCGTGCATCTCGGTGTCGCGGGCGAGGCCTTTGAGCGCCGTTTGGTACCGGTTGCCGTCGGCGCGCAGCGAGACCGGCAGGTCGACCCCGGCCTCGGCTTCCGTGACTCCGGCGACGCGCCGCAACTGCCGCAGCTCCTCCCGATCCAGGGAGCCGCGGAAGTAGAGCTCGGCGTCCTGGCGTTCGATCTCGCCGTACTGGCGTTCGACGAGGATTTCCGTGGTGTCGACCATCCCCCAGGAGACGAGGATCAGGGTCAGGGCAAGGACGACGCCGAGGATCGTGGCGAAGGAACGGCGCGGGTTGCGGCCGATCGCGCGCAGCGTCATCCGCCAGCGCACCGGCAGGCGGCGCAAGGGCGGGACCATTCGCTCGACCAGGCTGAGGTGCCCCCGGCCGGCCGGGGCGAAGCGGCGCATCGCCTCGGCCGGGGGCACGCGCGCCGCGGCGAAGGCGGGCAGGGCCGCTGCCAGCGAGCCGGTCAACAGGCCGAAGGCGATCCCGATCAGCGCGGTCAGCGGCGAGACCGAGGTCAGCGTGATCGGGATCGAGAGCTGGGTCGTGTACGCCTGGGTGACGACGCCCGCCAGAGCCGAGCCGGCGGCGGCGCCGAGCACGCCGCCAAACACCCCAACGCCGACGCCGAAGGTGAGGTAGTGGAAGACGACCTCGCGGCGCGAGTAGCCGCAGGCGCGCAGCATGCCGACGATCGGGCGCTGGGCGGTGACCAGGCGGCGCATCAGCACACCGGTGGCCAGCGCCGCGGCGCTGAGGAAGAGCAGCGGGAAGAGCAGCGCCATCTCGCGAAAGCTGGAGACGTCCTGCTGGAGGGCGTTGTTGGAAGGCTGGTCTGCGCGGGTGAGCACGTCGGCGGCGCCGAGCCTCCCAGCGCGGCGGCTCAACTTCGCGGTCAGCGCCGCAGATTCGCGGCCGGCCTCGTAGTAGACCGCCACCTGGTTGGAACCGCCGCTGCCGGCGAGTCGCTGGGCGGTCGTTTCCGGAGCAAAGAGGACGCCGAAGTCCTTCGGCGCCGGCAGGATGTCCTGGCGGCTGCGCGCCGGCCAGAAGTACTCCGGCGAGGAGGCGACGCCGACGATCCGCAGTCGCTGCGCGCCGCCGGCGCCTACGGCGGTGACGTCATCGCCCACCCTGAGGTCGAAGGCGTCGGCCATGTGCTTCTCGACCAGCACGCCCTGCGGCTCGCCGGGACGCAGGTAGCGGCCCTGCTCGACCTCGACCCGGTTGACGGCGGGTTGATGCTTCCCGGGTAGCCCGACGACCCGGCCGAGGAGCTTGTCGCGGCCGACGTGCAGCGGCAGGTCGGCCTGGACCCGCGCCTGCACCGCCTCCACGCCAGGCGTCCGCTGCGCCTGCGCCGCAAAGCGCTCGCTCTCGCCGCCGGTGACGGTCAGGTCGGCGAAGCGGTACTCGGTGAAGGCCTGCTTGTAGGAGGCGTCGAGGTTGTCGTAGGCGTCGTAGCTGGCGCCGAAGAGGGTGACGCCGAGGAAGATCGTCAGCGCGATCGCCGCGAAGGAGGTCGCCTGGCGCCGCATGTCGCGGCGCGCCTTGGTCCGCAGCGTCCTCATCGCGCCCTCACCACTCCAGCGCCGCGGCGTCCTCCGGCGCGGAGTTGCGCTCGTCGGCGGCGATCTCGCCGTCGCGCAGGCGCAGGACCCGGTCGGCCATGCGCGCGATCGAGGCGTTGTGCGTGACCAGCAGCACGGTCTGGTGCAGCTCGTGGCTGAGCTCGTGCAGGAGGCCGAGCACCGTGCGGCCTGTCTCCAGGTCGAGGGCGCCGGTCGGCTCGTCGCCGAGCAGCACGTGCGGCCCGCTCGACAGGGCCCGCGCGACCGCGACCCGCTGCTGCTCACCACCGGAGAGCTGCGCCGGGAAGTGGTCGAGCCGGTCGCCGAGGCCGACGCGATCGAGCATCTCGGCGGCGCGGTCGGGACCGTCGCCGAGCTCGGCGACCAGCTCGACGTTCTCCAGCGCGGTCAGCGTCGGGATCAGGTTGAAGAACTGGAAGATGAAGCCGACCGCCTCGCGGCGAAAGCTGGTCCGGCCCTCCTCGTCGAGGGCGCCGACGTCCCTGCCGTCGACGAGGATCTGGCCGCCGCTCGCCGGCTCGATCCCGCCGATCAGATTGAGCAGCGTCGTCTTGCCGGAGCCGCTCGGACCAAGCAGCACGACGAACTCCTCCGGCCAGATCTCGAGATCGACCGAGTGCAGCGCCCGCACCGCGACCTCACCCGTTCCGTAGGTCTTGGTAGCGCCGCGCAGGACGATCGCCGGATCATTCTCGCGTCTGGGTCTCATCCTCCTGGCCCGGCCCGGGTGCGCTGTCATCGGGACCCTCGAGTTCCCGCGCGGCCCGCTCCCCCGGCGTCGGCCAGGGCATCGCTTCGCCGCTCTCCCAGGCCGGGGGCCGGCCCTTCGGCAGCCAACCCGCCACCAGCAGGCCGAAGTAGATAAACCAGATCGCGGAGAACTGGAAGAGGCCGAAGACCGAGGCGGCGCCGAAGGCGATTCCCAGCGAGCCCCAGAAGCGGGTGAGCAGGCCGACTCTCATCGCGTGGAGGCAGCCGTAGACGAGGGCGAAGGCGAGCGCGATCAGGCCGCCGAACTGGATGCCTTCGCCAATTCGGTGCAGCGAGACGCCTTCGATCGCGTCCTCGGCCCTTTCGTCTTCGATCTTTTCGGAGGCGCAGGCCTGGATCGCGCCGTTGCCGCTGCCGAAGTCGCCCGCAAAGCCCGAGGCGTCTTCCTTGCGCTCTTCGGCGCATTCCTTGGCCGCTTCGGACTTGGTCAGGCCGGCGGTCCCCTCGCCGTCGGCGAACGCGTCAGCGGCCTGATTGGCGGTGACGCCGTTGACGACCGCCGACGCGCCAAGCGCAATCGGGGCGAGCACGATGAGCGGCAGGAACTGGGTGCGGACGCGCTCGCTGCGGACGGCGGCGGCGCGGAAGAGATAGACGAGCGGCGCAACGAGGAGCAGGAAGCCGGCCCCCTGCAGAACGCTGACCAGGGTGACCGTCGAGGAGTGCTCGTGCAGATCGCGCAGGCTCTCGGCCTGACCGCCGCCGCCGACCGAGCTGGCGACGAGCACCGAGGCGATCAGCAGCCCGATCGCGGCGAAGGTCGCCGCGGCCGTCGGCTTCGCCCAGCGCGCCTCCCGGGCGAGTTGCTGACTGCGGTTCATCGCTCGACGGTCTCGCCCGGCTGCACGGCGCGTACGCTACCGCTATGGATGCCGAGCGAGCGACGCCGGGTGGGCAGCGGCCGGTGACCGTGGTGCCGCTCGAGGCGGGCGCCGGGCCGGACAACCCGCCCTGCCCCGCCTGCAACGAGCCGCTCTTCGGCTGGCTCGAGGCACAGCCCGGGCTGGCCGGGCCCGTTTCCCGCTGCGAGAGCTGCGGGCTGGCGCTCCTCGGCACGCCCGGCGACACCGGCGAGGCGCTGGCGGCGCTCGACCGCCTCGGCGGCGCCGACGGTCTGCGCATCCTCAACCGCGCAAGCCTCTCAGCCTGGATCGGCGGAGCCGGCTGGGCCGGGCTCGAGCCGGCCACCCGCTACGCCTTCACGGTAGAGGCCGTCCGCCGCCTCGTAGCCAACCGAGACCAAGTAGTGCGCCGCACCCGCTGGTCCCCCGCCACAGGCACCGCAACCATGTGGCAAACCCTGATCAACGGAGTCACCTTCGGCCGCAACGTAGCCCTGAGCGCCCTAGGCCGCAGCGAATCGGTCCCAGCCGACCGCCCCTGGCAACGCAAGCTAGACCTACTGATCACCGTAGTAGCAGCCATCCCAGCCCTGATCGCCGCAATACCCCTGGAGCTGGCCGCAGCGGCTGCGAAGCGCGGCAGCGCTGCGATGCTGCGCCTGGAACTCCTGTAGGCCTGTCTCGGTAGGGGTGGAGCGTCTTGTACTTTTCGGTGGTGAGGCAAGAGGCGAAGCCCCAGCCTCTCCATCCGAAAAGTTAAGCGGAACCCCTACCGAGACAGGCCCTACGCCAGTCCCTCACGAGCCTCCCGCACAAGGGTGACCGCCTCCGGAAACAACACCCGGATTGCGTCGCGAACCTGCATCGCCTGCTCGTCGGGACCCCCCGACAGCTCCAACTGGCCAATCGAGGCGACGGTCATCTCAACCGCCAGCTTGATCGCGTTGTCGGCCCAGGCGACGCGCTGGGAGGACTGCATCTGATCCGAGAGCTCCTCCATCCGGGCGCGGAACTCGTCCGGGTCGCCGAAGAGGTTGAAGGGGCTGCCCTCCATCGAACACATGAAAGCAGAGAGCGCCTTCGGTGACGGAATCGTCACCTTCAGCGCACCACACGCGCGCCGGCGACCCCTACCGTCGGCGCCATGCGAGGCAGGTGGAAGAGCGAGCGCGGCGCGGCGAGCGTCGAGCAGGCGGGCCTGGTTGCGCTGGTCGCGCTGCTGCTGATCGGGGCGCTGGCGGCGATCGCCGCCGACGGCGAAGTCGACGCCGGCCGCGGGCTCGCCGGCCTGCTCGGCAAGCGGATCGCCTGCGCCCCGCGACTGCCCGACGCCTGCCGCCACCACCCCCTCGTCCCAGCCTACGGTTGGCCCTTGGCACGCCTGGCCCGCGCCCTGGCGCCGGCGCCGCAGGCTCTACCCGGCCGGTCCGGCCTGCCGCTGATGCCGGTCGACTTCCGCTACTGCCGCCGTGAGAGCTGCGCGGTCTCCGCCGGGCCGCACCTGACCGCCTCGCGCCGCCGCATCACCGCCTTCACCCAGCTGATCGACCGGCACCGAAGCGAGGGCTGGGTCGAGGTCGTCTACTGGCTCTACCGGCCGACGCTCGGCTGGCAGCGCCTCGCCCGCCGCGCCGGCGAGGCCGAGATCGCCGCGGCGGCGGGTACGTCCGTGCTGCTTCGCGACGACCCGAACCTCGTCCCCCTGGAGACCCTCCCCGGCCGCAACCACTACGAGTTCCCGCCCGCCGAGCGCCCGCCCTGGCAGTGGCACATCGACCCTCGCTACCCCGGCTGGTCGGACTAGAGGATATTCCTGGCGAGGCGAGGCTCAGGCGTCTCCCGGCAGGACGCAGGGAGCCCCGACAGCAGCGCTATTCGGGCGACTGAGGACGCAGCATGGCGGCGTCTGAGGCCGCCTCGGCCTCGTCCTGGGCCTGTTTGATCAGGCCGCGCCAATCCGTCGTACGGAAGACGAGCAGGATCGCACCGAAGCCGAGGATCACCGACCAGGCGGCCATCGCGATCTGGGTGCCGACCGAGAAGGAGAGCACCGCGGCGCGCGAGGGCCCGTGCAGGGTGGCGACCAGCAGCGCCTGCTGGGCGCCGGCGCCGCCCGGGGTGAAGGGGACGATGTTGGCGATCGCCTGCACGCTCATCACCAGCATCACGCTGCCGATCGAGCCGCCGATGCCGAAAGCCTCGAGGAAGAACCAGAAGGCGAGGAAGCGACAGAGCCAGCCGACCCCCTGCCAGGCCGCCACCTGGCGCAGGTAGCGACGCGGCTCGGTGAGGATCACCAGTCCTTGGCGCACCCGCGCCCAGAAGCGGCGCACGTGGTGGCCGAGGTAGATCACGCCGACGACCAGCGCAAGCAGCACGGCGAGCGTGACGATCAGCAGGGTGCGCGGGTGCTCGGCCCAGAAGGAGATCTCGAAGGCGGGCAGGTTGGGCAGCTCGGGCGGTTCGGGCAGCAGGCCCTGGCCGATCGCGTAGAGGAAGACGAGGATCCCCGCGGTCGTGTCGAAGACGGTCTGCACGAGGAAGGAGGAGGTGACCGCCGGGTAGGAGGAGTCGGGAATCTGGCGCTTGGCGAGGAAGACCTTGGTCGCGTCGCCCGCATGGGCGGGGAGGATCGCGTTGATCCCGGCGCCCGCCAGGTAGGCGGCGCTCAGCTCGAGGTAGGAGATCCGCGTGCCCGGATAGGCGGCGCTCAGCACGTTGCGCCAGGCCCAGGCCCGGCAGAGCTGCATCGCCAGGAGGAAGCCGAGAGCGATTGCAAACGGCGTCCAGCGGATGTCGGAGAGGTGCTCGAAGAACGCGCTCGCCGCGTTGAAGAAGGAGTTGAAGCTGGAGGCGAGGTCGCCGTAGGGCATCGCAGCTACACTAGCCCGCTCGTGTCAGAAGCCGAGACGCAGTCCCCAACCGTCCCAGCGGCCGCCGACCCCGCCGACCAGGCGATGTGCGATCGCGCCCGCGAGCGCTACACGGCCGACCGCAAGAGCCGCTGGCGCCGGCGGCGCAAACGAGGTGCCGCGCTGCCCAACCTGATCATCGTCGGCGGGCTGAAGTGCGGCACGACCAGCATCCACCACTACCTCGGCCTGCATCCCGAAATCCAGATGTCGAAGCCGAAGGAGCTCAACTTCTTCGTATCCGAGCTCAACTGGGATCTCGGGCTCGACTGGTACGCGAGCCGCTTCGACAAGAGCTTCGAGGTGCGCGGCGAGTCCTCGCCGCACTACACGAACCTGCCCCGCTTCGAGGGTGTCGCGGCGCGGATCCGCGAGCACTGCCCCGACGCACGGCTGCTCTACATGGTGCGCGACCCGATCAAGCGCATCCTCAGCCACTGGGTGCACGCGACCGGCGCCGGCTATGAGACCGGCGAGCTGGTCGAGATCCTCTCCCGCCCCGAGACCTCCTACATGAACCGCTCCAAGTACTGGATGCAGCTGCAGCCCTATCTCGAGCTCTTCGACCGCGAGCAGATCGAGATCATCACCCAGGAGGAGCTGCAGACAGAACGCGAGGCGACGATGCGCAAGGCCTTCGCCTTCGCCGGCGTCGACGAGGGCTTCACCTCCGAGCAGTTCGACCGCGAGTGGGAGAAGTCGAGCGCCAAGCAGGGCGACAAATACCAGTTCATGGAGAAGCTGATCAAGCTGCCCGGCTTCCGCTCCTTCGACCGCAACTTCGACCGCCTGCCCGAGCGGATGCGCTGGATGGTCGAGAAGGTCGTCCACGACCCCGAGAAGCCACCCGCGCCGAAGCCGAAGCTCCCCGACGACCTCTTCGAGACGGTCCGCGGCCGCTTCGGCGATGACGTCGCCGCCCTGCAGAAGTTCGCCGGCCGCGAGTTCGCCGGCTGGCACGACTACTCCTGAGCCCCAACCCTCGTTCCGGTGCGCCTTATCCACCTATACAAGGGATAAAGCGCACCGGAACGACGTTAGGCTGAGCGTCACCGATGCGGCGCCTGATTCCCGAGCCCGGCGAGACCTCGGTCGAGGAGCAGCTCGACGCCTACCGGCCGTGGGACCTGGCGCCCGAGGACCGTCCCTTCCTGGCGATGAACTTCGTCGCCACGGTCGATGGACGGGCGACGATCGAAGGGCGCTCGGGCCCGATCGGGTCGGGAACCGACACGGCGATGCTGGCGGGGCTGCGCAAGCGCTTCGACGCGGTGATGATCGGCCACGGGACGATGCGCGCCGAGCGCTACGCGGGCCTGGAGAAGCGGCTGATCGTCGTTGAGAGCGGCTCTGGCGAGTGGACCGACCTCTCCGAGCTGCTGCGCTCCCTGCGCGCCGAGGGCGTGCGTGCGGTGATCTGCGAGGGCGGCCCGACCCTGTTCGGCTCGCTGCAGGCAGCCGGCCTGGTCGACGAGCTCTTCCTGACGATCGCCCCGAAGCTGGCAGGCAGCGGCGCGCCCAACATCCTCGAAGGCGGCCTCGCCGAGGTAGCCGAGCTGGAGCTCGCCTGGCTGCTCGAGCACGAGGGCGAGCTCTTCGCCCGCTACCGGCAGCGCTGACCGGCGGACGCGCGGTAGCGTTCGGGCGGCCCGGCACCGAGGAGAGGATGACGATGGACTTCACCCCCAGCCCACAGGTCGAGACGCTGCGCGAGCGGATCCTCGACTTCATGGACGAGCAGATCTACCCGCAGGAGCGGGAGATCATAGAGGGGCTCGATGCCGAGGTCGGCCCGGGCGTGCCCTATCCGAAGATCCTGGTCGAGGTGCGCGAGCGGGCCAAAGCCGAGGGGCTCTGGAACCTCTTCATGCCCGACGAGCGCTACGGACCGGGGCTGACCAACTGGGAGTACGGCTTGCTCTGCGAGGAGATGGGGCGCAGCCCGGCGGCGGCGCCGATGGCATTCAACTGCTCGGCGCCCGACACCGGCAACATGGAGATCCTCGCCGAGCACGGGACCGACGAGCAGCGCGACCGCTGGCTGGAGCCGCTGCTCGAGGGCCGCATCCGCTCCTGCTTCTCGATGACCGAGCCCGACGTGTCGGGCTCGGACCCGACCCTGCTGCAGGCGCGCGCCGTGCGCGACGGCGAGGAGTGGGTGATCGACGGCCACAAGTGGTTCACCTCGGGCGCGGTCGGAGCCGAGCTGGCGATCGCGATGGTCGTCACCGACCCCGAGGCCAACCCCTACGCGCGCGCCTCGATGATCTGCGTGCCGACCGACAATCCCGGCTTCAACCTGGTGCGGCCGATCCCGGTGATGGGCCACGACGGCGGCCCCGGCCACTGCGAGATCCGCTACGAAGAATGCCGCGTGCCGGCAGCCAACCTGCTCGGCGGCCAGGGGATGGGCTTCGTCGTCGCCCAGGACCGGCTCGGCCCGGGTCGCATCCACCACTGCATGCGGGCGATCGGCACCGCGGAGCGGGCGCTCGAGATGATGTGCCACCGCGCCAACCAGCGCCAGGCCTTCGGCGGCCCGCTGGGCGAGAAGCAGTTCGTCCAGGAGGCGATCGCCCAATCGCGCATGGAGATCGACCAGGCCCGCCTGCTGACCCTCTACGCCGCCTGGAAGATGGACACCGAGGGCAAGCGCGCCGCCCGCCAGGCGATCTCGGCGATCAAGGTCGTCGCCGCCAACATCGTCATGGACGTCCTCGACCGCGCGATCCAGGTCCACGGCTCGCTCGGGATGACCGACGACACCCCGCTCGCCGCCCTCTGGCGCTTCTCCCGCATGCTGCGCCTGGCCGACGGCCCCGACGAGGTCCACAAGATGGTCCTAGCCCGCCGCGAGCTCAACCGCTGGGCCAAGCGCGCCGAGGCCGAGGCGGCCGGGGAGCTCGACCCGAAGCACGCGCGGCGCGCGATCTGACAGCGCCTTCGGCGCCGAGAGAAGAGGCATAAAGGAAAGGCGGCCATTGGCCGCCTTTCCTCGCTGGATCTTTAGGGGAGGTCTTAGCCGAAGAAGGCGATCCCGTGGAATGTGCAGCCAGTCCCAAAATTAGGATTGGTTTCGAACTCAGTGATCGTTCCACCGAAGACATGGATCCAGTGGCCATTCGGGAGCACAGCCGTTCCCGGATCACCGGCGTCGAGATAGTCGAAGGCGACGCCATCACCGACGTCGAAGGTTTCGTCGTCGTCGTCGTACGTATCTGCGACGCCACCGTTTTGGCCTCGATTGATGATGCCAAGCGCGCTGCTGATGTTTTCAAACTGGAAGCCCGGTGGATCGAATTCATTATTTTCGCTACAAATTCCGACCACATCAAACTGACCGGTGCTAAACAGCGTGGTCATCGTGTTGTTAGCGCCATGACCTGAGAAGGTCCTAAGTCCGTTCAGGTTGTTGGCATTGTTGGCGTTGTCGGCGTTTGTGGCGCTGTCGGCGTGAGACGCGTTGGGAACCGTGCCGACTGTGCCGAGCTTGAGCTTCGCGCCCGTCACCGCGCCATTGACGATCTTGGCGGTCGTAATCGAGTTCTTCTTGATCTTCGACGCGGTCACCGCGTTCTTCTTGATCTTGCCGGTGGTGATCGAGTTGCCCTTGATTTCGTTCGAGCCGATCTTCTTGGCGGCATAGGCGGCACCGCCGCCGAGGACGAGGAAGACGGCGATCGACGACATCACGTTTGCGTACGTGACGTGCTTACGGATCTGCTTCACAGGATCTCCTTGGGTTAAGGGGTCAGAGTTCGCACTTGAGGACCCTTGCAGCTTCGGCAAGGCAATGCAATTATCAGTTCTGATAATCTAGAGGAATGACAAAGTCGGCCTCGTGGGTGCTCGCCGAACGGGATGCTCGATTTCTTGCCGTGATGGAGTCGGCCGCGCATTTACAGCGACTCGTGCCCGATGCCGTGCTGGTTGGCGGCACCGCGGCGCTCCTCTACGCGAACCACCGTGAGTCGCGCGACCACGATCATGTGCCGGCCGACCTCGCCGAGCGCTTCGAGATGGTTCTCGAGGCGGTCGAGGAGGACGAGGGGTGGGCTACCAACCGGGTGACGCCTGGCAAGGTGATCCTCAGAAACCTCGACGGGATCGAAACCGGCGTGCGGCAGATGATCCGCAGGCGGCCGCTCGAGGTCGCAACCGTCTCGGTTCCCTCGGGCGAGGTGACGGTGCCGACGATTGAGGAGACGTTGCGGATCAAGGCCTTTCTCGTTGTGCGGCGCAACCAAGCGCGCGACTACCTCGATCTCGCCGCGCTGGCGGATCACATCGGCGTGGACGAGGCGGCCACCGTTCTCTCGCGCATTGACGAGTACTACGCGGACCAGCTTGGAGAGGGCGAGGGGGTCGCCTCGCAGCTGGTTCGCCAGCTCTCGGACCCGCAGCCCGCCGACCGATCGGTGATCGACCAGCTTCCCTCCTATCGTCGGCTGCGCAGGCGATGGAGCGATTGGAGCGCCGTCACCGAGATTCTCAGCGCTGTCGCGGCACGCATGGTGATCGCATGACCGCCCTCGCCTTCCGCAACGTGAAGGTCTCACCGGACGACCCAGTCGAGACTTGGCCAACCGAGGCGATCCAGACCGCGCTGGAGCGGGGTGGGCTGCCGCACTGGCGGAAGCTGGGCAGCGCGATCCGCAAGCAACCATGGGGACCGGTGGCGCGCCGGGTCGAAGAGGTGCTCGGCTACAGCCGGCCCTACGGCGTGGCCGAGGCGATGGAGCGCTCGATCTCCCTGGCGCGCCACAAAGCCGAAGAGGAGGAGCGCCGTGCGGTGGCAGAGGAGGTCAGAGGCCTGATCGAGCGCTCCGGCCTCTCCCGCACCGAGTTCGCCACCCGAATCGGCACCTCCGCCTCGCGGCTCTCCACCTACGCAACCGGCAAGGTCACGCCATCGGCAGCTCTGCTCGTCCGCATGCGGCGGGTGGCCTGGTGACCTGCTTGGTCGGGGCGCCCGCCATGCCGGCGGGCGCCCCGAACTCCTTCGGCTTCCTATCCGAGCGGTGCGCAGATCGCCGCCACGGTAACTGTTCCAGCTGTTGCCGTTTCGTTTCTAACCCAGGCGATCCAGCCCGTCGCGGCGGCATGGTTGCCAGGCGTAAGAGCAGCCCAGATCTTTTGCGCAAAGAAGACTCTCAGGTCATACGAGACGCCGCAACCGGCTCGACTTAGACTTACCTACGGGCGCCTGGAGGGAGGGCGCTCTGGGCGACCTTAAAGAGAGGGCGGCGGGACAGGAGCTCCGCCGCCCTCCCCAGTCCATCGAGCTGCGTCAGGGTCAGGGCTCCAGTCGTGCTGACGACCAGCGCCGTAACCCGACGCATCAGGAATGTTAACGCTCTAGCGTCTTTTTGCGGAATCTTTTTGCGCGGAATCGCGCGCAGCGTCCGCAAGTCGCTCGACCAGACGGGCGAACTCGGCGATCCCGGGGTCGACCTTGCCGTACTGACCGGCGGCGTAGCGCGCGTAGACGCCCTCGAGGATGATCGCCAGCTTCCAGTAGCCGAGCGCGACGAAGAAGTCGAGCTCGGCGAGGTCGCGGCCGGAGCGCTCGGCGTAGCGGGCGCGCAGCTCGGCGCGGCTCGGAAAGCCGGGCGCCATCGTCGCCGGCTGGCCGAGCGAGATGCCCTCCTCCCCCGCTTCCGGCCAGTAGACCATCAGCAGGCCGACGTCGGCGAGCGGGTCGCCGAGGGTGCAGAGCTCCCAGTCGACGACCGCCGCCACCTCGCCCGCGGGCGTGAGGATCATGTTGTCGAGCCGGTAGTCGCCGTGGACGATCGTCGCCTGGCCCTGCTCCGGTATGCGCGAGGCGAGCTCCTCGTGGACGGCGTCGATCGCCGGCAGCTCGCGCGTCTTCGACTTCTCCCACTGGCCCTGCCAGCGGTGCAGCTGGCGAGCGACGTAGTCCCCCTTGCGCCCCAGCTCGCCGAGGCCGACCGCGTCGGGGTCGACGGCGTGGATCGCGACCAGCGTGTCGACCACGCGCTCGCCGATCGCTCGCCGATCGGCCTCCTCGGGGAAAGCGCTCGCCTCGGCGAGGCCACGCAGGATCGGGCCCCCGACGAACTCCATCACGTAGAAGGGAGCGCCGTTGACGCTCTCGTCCTCGCAGAGTCCGACCACGGGCGCGACCGGGACGGGGGTCTGCGCAAGGGCGGAGACGACTCGGAACTCGCGCCCCATGTCGTGCGCGGAGCCGAGGCGCTTGCCGAGCGGCGGCCGGCGCAGCGCCCAGCGGCCCGCCGCCGCGTCGCGCACGCCGTAAGTCAGGTTCGAGTGCCCGCCGGAGATCCGCTCGAAGGAGAGCGGCAGCTCGACCCCCGGGACGTGCTCGGCGAACCAGCCCTCGACGGCGGCGCGGTCGATCCCCTCGGGAGCCTCGGCGCTGCCGTCGGCCGTGCCTGTAGCCTCGTGCCCCATCGCCGGCCAAGCATATTCCCGCCGCCGCTTCCGGCTCAGCCCCTCGCTCGCCAACCGGCTGACGATCGGTTTCGCGATCGCCTTCGCCGTGCTCACCGGGCTGGCGGTGATCGGCGTCGCCCGCTTCCTGCAGCAGCGCCAGGACTTCGAGGACGCCACCGCCCGCTCCTACCAGGTCGAGATCGCCGCCCGCAACCGGCTGGCGCGCGGCGAGCGCCCCGAACTCGCCCGCCGCGCGATCGTCGCCCAGCAGCACAAACGCGAGGCCCTGCGCAGCGACATCGACGGCGAGACGCGTGACACGGCGCTGCTGGTCGGTGCCGGGCTGATCGCCGGCCTGACCGGCGCTGCGCTGCTCTTCAGCGGCCTGATCGCCTCGATGCGACGGCCTCTCGAGGAGCTGGTCGACGCCTCGGGCCGCCTCGCGGCCGGCGACCTCGAGACGCGGGTCAAGGTCGGCGGGCTCTCGGAGACCGCCGCCCTGGGCACCGCCTTCAACGAGATGGCCGCCGAACTGCAGCGCCGCGCCGGCGAACGCGATCAGCTGGAGACGATGAAGGACGAGTTCGTGCTGACCGCCTCGCACGAGCTGCGCAGCCCGCTGACCTCGGTGCAGGGCTTCGCCGAGCTGCTGATGCTGGAGCGCGAGAAGCTCAGCTCCAAGCAGGCAGAGACGGTCGAGATCATCATCGACAACACCCGCCACCTGGTCCGCCTGCTCAACGACCTACTCGACCTGGCGCGCTCCGACGCCGGCCGGCTGACGATCAAACCGGTGCCCGGCGAGGTCGCGCCGCTGGTCGAGGACGCGGTGCGCACGATGAAGAGTCAGACCGAGACCGACAACCAGTCGCTCAGCCAGGAGATCGAGGCAGGCCTGCCCCCGGTCAGCGTCGACCGCGACCGCATCCGCCAGGTGCTGGTCAACCTGCTGACCAACGCGCACGAGTACTGCCCGCGGGGGGCGACGATCCGGGTCTGGGCGACCGGGCGGGATGATGGAGTGGAGCTTGCCGTCAGCGACGACGGGCCGGGAATGCCAGCCGACCAGCTTGAGCACATATTCGAGCGCTTCACGCGCGGCGACGCGGGCCTCACCCAGCACGTGGGCGGCACCGGCCTCGGGTTGGCGATCTCCAAGTCGCTGGTCGAGCTGCACGGCGGCACGATCGCCGCCGAATCGGCGCCGGGCGGGGGCTCGACCTTTCGCGTCTGGCTACCGGGGGCTCCGGCATGACGCGGGTGCTGATCGCCGATGACTCGGAGACGATCCTGCTGCTGATGCGCACCCGGCTTGAGATGGAGGGCTACGAGGTGGTCACCGCCGCCGACGGGGTCGAGACGGTCGAGGTCGTGAGCGCCGGCCCGGCGCCCGACATCCTCCTGCTCGACGCGATGATGCCGCGCATGTCGGGCTTCGACGCCCTGCGCCGGCTGCGCGCCGACGGGCATCAGACCCCTGCCCTGATCGTCAGCGCCCACCAGGACGAGATGGACGCCGGCGCCCCGACCGACATCGAGGTGCAGGGCTACGTCACCAAGCCGATCGACTTCGAGCGCCTCTTCGCCCGGATCGTCGAGCTGACCGCCGCCTAGTTGCGGGCGATCTCCAGACGGATCTCTTTGCCTTTGAGCTTCGTGCCGTCGAGGTACTCCACCGTGCGCTCGGCGACGTCGGGGGCGACGTGGACGAAGGAGAAGCGGTGCAGGACGTGGACGTCGCGGACCGCGCCGTCGGGCAGCACGGCGCCCTCGCGCAGGGCCCAGCGCAGATCCTCCTCGGTGATCCCGCTGCGCTCGCCGCGATTGACGAAGAGCTTCACCGCATCGCCGTCGCGCCTGCCGTTGGCGGGCGCCGCGTCCTTCTCGCGGCGGCGCGGGCGCGGCGCGTGCTCGATCCGCTCCTCCGGCGTTTCCCACTCGCCGATCGTCGTCTTCACGTCGCGCTCGATCCGCTCGATCTCGTCGCGCTGGGCCGGGGTGACGAAGGTGATCGCCCGGCCGGTGCGACCGACGCGGCCGGTGCGGCCGATGCGGTGCACGTAGACCTCCGAGGAGGCTGGCACGTCGTAGTTGATCACGTGGGTGACGTGCTCGATGTCGAGTCCGCGGGCGGCGATGTCGGTGGCGACCAGCAGCTTCACGCGGTGGTCCTTGAAGGCGATCATCACGCCGTCGCGCGAGCCCTGGCTCATGTCGCCGTGCAGCGCCTTGACATCGAGGCCTTTGTCCTTGAGCGTTCTCTCGAGCCGCGAGGCGCCGATCTTGGTGCGGGTGAAGATGATCGCCTGCTCGGGCTCCTCGGCCTTGAGCAGCTCGACCAGCCTTCGTGGCTTGTCCGCCGCCGGCACCTCGACGTAGGCCTGGGCGATCGCGTCGACGGTCAGCGTCTTCGGCGTGATCCGGATCGTGGTCGGGTCGTACATGTAGCTCTCGGCCAGTTTCTTGATCGGCGGCGGCATCGTCGCCGAGAAGAGCGCCGTCTGGCGACCGCTCGGGCACATCCGCAGGATCTTCTCGACGTCCTCGATGAAGCCCAGGTCGAGCATCTCGTCAGCCTCGTCGAGGACCACGTAGCGGGCCGAGGTGAGGACCAGCGAGTGGCGGCTCATCAGGTCCATCATCCGGCCGACGGTGGCGACGACGACGTGGGCGCCGGCGCGTAGCTGCGACTGCTGGGTTTTGATCGGGGCGCCGCCGAAGACCGCGACGATCTCGACGTCGAGATGCTCGGCGTAGGAGCGCAGCGCCTGGGTCACCTGGATGCAGAGCTCGCGGGTCGGGGTGAGGACGATCGCCTGCACCTCGTTGTCGGACGGGTCGAGGTACTGGAGCAGCGGCAGGCCGAAGGCGGCGGTCTTGCCGGTCCCGGTCTGGGCCTGGCCGATCACGTCGTGGCCGCCAAGCAACTCGGGGATCGCCTCGTCCTGAATCGGCGTCGGCTCGTCGAAGCCGAGCTCGTCGAGCGCCTGCTGGATCTTCTCGGAGAGGCCGAGCTCCTTGAACGCCGTCATTTGCTCGGATCCAGCAGTAGCTTGCCCGTGGTCCTGCGGGCAATCAGGTCTTCGTGGGCGCGGGCCGCCTCGGAGAGCGGGTAGACGCCGCCGACGGTGACCTCGAGCTCGCCGGCGGCGACCGCGCCGAGCAGCTCGCCGATCATCGGCACGGCGATGTCCTGCCGGGCGAGCAGATGAACGAGCCAGAAGCCGACGACCGTCTTCGAGCCACGCAGCAGGGCCGCGGTCGAGACGTCGCGCTGCTCACGCGAGGCGATCCCGAAGACGACCATGCGGCCGAGCGGCGCCAGCACGCCGAGCTCCTCGTCGAAGGCGGAGCCGCCACTCATATGGAGCACCGCGTCGACCCGCTCGCCACCATTGGCCTCACGAATCGCGGCGCCCAGCTCCTCCGATCGCGAATCGACCGTGGCGTCGGCGCCAAGCCGCTCGACCAGCTCGCGCTTCTCGGCGGAGGACGCGAGCCCGATCACCTTCGCCCCGGCCCGCTTGCCGAGCTGCACCGCAAGCGAGCCGGTCCCGCCGGCGGCGGCCTCGACCACCAGCGTCTCCCCCGGCTCGATCCGCGCGCAGCGCTGGACCAGCGCCATCGCGGTCAGCCCCTGCAGGAGCAGCGCCGCAGCCTGATCGTCGCTCACCTCCTCAGGCACCGGAATCAGCATCGCCTCAGGGACGACGACCTTCTGCGCGTAGCCGCCGTTGAGCAGCAGCGCCGCAACCCGGCGCCCGTCCGCGGTCCGCCCACTGACCTCGCCCCCGGGAACCAGCGGCAGGGACTGCTCGGCCAGATAGTCGTTCCGCGTCGCATGTGTATCCGCAAAGTTGACCCCGCTCCGAGCAACCTCGACCACGACCATCCCGTCACCCGCCACCGGGTCGTCGAGCTCTACCAAGCGCAACGCCTCCGGCCCGCCGAACTCTTCTATTTGCACTGCCTTCATCGGCGGAGAACCATAGTCGGCCTGGGAAGCTCCCATGCTTTGGACCCCGAAAGGGCGTCGGGTGCGCCTCGGTGGGAGCCTCGCGAAGCGGCCCCCGGCAAGGTGAACATGGGCCGCGAAGCGGCTCCATATTCGTGAGCGGAGCCGCAGGCGAAGCGAACATAGGCTCCCACCGAGCCGCACCCGACGCCCACCCCGGCCCAAGGTCAACCGGCTAACCTCCGCGCCCCATGTCCCTGACCGTAGTCGGCTCAATCGCATTCGACAGCGTCAAGACGCCCTTCGGCGAGCGCGACCGCATGCTGGGCGGCGCCGCCGTCCACTTCTCGCTCGCCGCCAGCTTCTTCACCGAGGTCCGCCCGGTCGGTCCGGTCGGCGAGGACTTCGGCGCCGAACAATTCGCCGTGCTCGAGCAACGCGGCGTGCCCGTCGACGACATCGAGCGGGTCCCCGGCGGCGAGTCCTTCTTCTGGCGCGGCCGCTACGAGTACGACCTCAACGTCGCCCACACCGAGGACACCCGGTTGGGCGTCTTCGGCGAGTTCGAGCCGAAGCTCTCGGCCGCCGCCGAGGCCGCCGAGACGCTCTTCCTCGCCAACATCCAGCCCGACCTGCAGCGCCAGGTGCGCGCCCAGTGCGGCGCCGCGCGCTTCTCGGCGCTCGACTCGATGAACCTCTGGATCGAGACGGCGAAGGACTCGCTGCTGGCGGCGATCGCCGAGGTCGAGTGCCTGATCGTCAACGACGCCGAGATCCGCCAGCTGACCGGCGAGCCCAACCTGGCCCGCGCCGCCCGCGCGTTGATGGCGCTCGGCCCGCGCGCGGTCGTCGCCAAGCAGGGCGAGTACGGCGCGGCGCTCTTCACCGAAGAGGGCTTCTTCGCCCTGCCCGGCTTCCCGCTCGAGGACGTGCGCGACCCGACCGGCGCCGGCGACAGCTTCGCCGGCGGCTTCCTCGGCTATCTCGACGGCCACGACGGTGAGCTCGACGAGGCCTCGCTGCGCCGCGCGATGGGCTACGGGACCGTGCTCGCCTCCTTCAACGTCGAGCGCTTCGGCACCGAGCGGGTCGCCGCCCTGAGCCGCGATGAGATCGAGGAGCGCTTCCGACAGCTGCATGGAATGACCCAGTTCGAGCCGTTGCCCGCCGTTTAACGAGCCCGAAACCCGGAGCTGCGAGAATGCCCGCCGCATGCCGAGCGACTCGCTGACAGTCACCGACAACCGCACCGGCGAGACCTATGAGCTGCCGGTGACCGACGGCGCCGTGCGGGCGATGGACCTGCGCCAGATCAAGGTCGATCCCGACGAATTCGGGATGCTCGCCTACGACCCGGCCTTCACCAATACGGCCTCCTGCCGCTCGGGGATCACCTTCATCGACGGCGAGGCGGGCATCCTCGAACACCGCGGCTACTCGATCGAGCAGCTCTGCGAGCGCTCCAGCTTCCTCGAGGTCGCCTACCTGCTGATCTTCGGCGAGCTGCCGACCGGCCCGCAGCTCGACCGCTGGGTCTACGACATCACCCACCACACCTTCGTGCACGAGGACCTCAAGCATTTCTTCGAGGGCTTCCGCTACGACGCCCACCCGATGGGGATGCTGCTCGCCGGCGTCGGCGCGCTTTCGACCTTCTACCCGGACGCCAAGCACACCGAAGACGAAGAAGAGCGCTACATGGCGGCGGTCCGCCTGATCGCCAAGGTGCCGACGCTCGCCGCCTTCTCCTACCGGCACAACATGGGGCTGCCCTACGTCTACCCCGACAACGACCTCAACTTCGCCGAGAACTTCCTCTCGATGATGTTCAAGAAGACCGAAGCCAAGCACGTGCCCAAGCCGGCGCTCTCCAAGGCGCTCGACGTGCTCTTCATCCTCCACGCCGACCACGAACAGAACTGCTCGACCAACGCGGTGCGCGGCGTCGGCTCCTCCGACGTCGACCCCTACTCCGCCGTGGCCGCCGGCGTGGCGGCGCTCTACGGGCCGCTGCACGGCGGCGCCAACGAGGCGGTGCTGCGCATGCTGCGCCGGATCGAGTCGGTCGAGCACGTCCCGGACTTCCTCGAGAAGGTCAAGGCTCGCGACGAGAAGCTGATGGGCTTCGGGCACCGCGTCTACAAGAACTACGACCCGCGGGCGCGGATCATCCAGCAGCACCTCGAGGAGATCTTCGAGGCGACCGAGTACAACCCGTTGATCGAGATCGCCAGCGAGCTGGAGAAGCGCGCTCTCGACGACGAGTACTTCACCTCGCGCAAGCTCTACCCCAACGTCGACTACTACTCGGGGATCATCTACGAGGCGCTGGGCGTCCCCACCGAGATGTTCACGGTGATCTTCGCGATCCCCCGCACGGCGGGCTGGGTCGCCCAGTGGATGGAGATGAAGGACGACCCCGAGCAGAAGATCGCCCGCCCGCGCCAGATCTACACAGGCGCGCGCGAGCGCCAGTACCTGCCGCTCGCCGACCGCGACGGCCCCGAGAAGATCGTCGGCCCGCCGGCGCGGCGGCCGAAGCGCCCGCGACGCGGGGCCTGAGCAGCTAGGCCGGGAGCGGGGCGCCGGTCTCAGCCCGCCAGCGCTCGACCGACTCCATCAGGCGCCGGCGCGCCTCGGGGCGATCCTTGAGCCAAACCAGGGTCGCCCGACGCTCCTCGCCGACCATCACCAGAGCGTCCATCCCCTTGGCCCGCTTGAGCGTCTCGATCGCCTGCTCCGGCGTGTGGGCGATAGGGGCGCCAACGTTGAGGGAGGTGTTGACCGAGGCCTCGACCCCGAGGCGACGCCCCATCGCCCTTAAGAATGCATGGCAGAGTGGGTCGGACTCGGGGCGGACGATCTGCAGGCGCCCGGTGCCGTCGTGGTGGATCACGGCCGGAATCAGCTCGCGCGCCTCGGGGCGCGCCCGGGCGGTGAGCACCATGTAGTTGTAGGCGTTGTAGTCGTCGGCGGCGGCGCCGGGCTGCAGCTCGAAGAGCCGCTCGGCTGCCTCTCGGGTCAGCATCGGTGCCAGCGGCCGGATGATTTCGCGGTGCTTGACCCGCTCGTTCAGCAGTTGCCGCGTGTCGGGATTGCAGGGGTTGGCGAGGATGCTGCGGTGCCCGAGCGCCCGCGGCCCGGTCTCCGAGGCTCCCTGGTAGAGACCGACGATGCGGTCCTCGGCGAGTAGGTGGGCGAGCAGGTCAGCGGTCTGCTCGAGGCGCTCCGGCTCCGAGCAGTCGCCGAGGTCCATGCAGTCCGCCGACGGCTCGGCGTCCAGGGCAGCGTCGATCTCTTCGCCGGTCGGGGCGAAGCCGCAATAGAAGGCGTGGCGCAGCGGCTCGCCCGGCCGCGCGCCGGCTCGCATCGCGAATGCGTAAGCGGCACCCGCGGGAGTCCCGACGTCGCCTGGCACCGGCGGCACCCAGAGGCGCAGCCGGGTTCCTTTGCGGCCCAGCTGGCGCTCATACCAGTGCTCGTCGAAGCCGTCGAGCAGTCGCATGTTGGCGACGCAGTTGAGGGCGGTGCCGCCGCTGAGCACCAGCCGATCGCTGCCGGTTACGCGGATCAGGTGCTCGACCACGTGCGCCATCGCGTCCTCGAAGACCATCTGCACCGCGGCGGCCTTGTCGACCCGCTCGCGCGTGACCTCGGGGTGGCGCACGTCCTCGACGTTGAGCACCGCATCGGGGTCCCACATCCGGTCGGGACCGATCGGCTCGCCGAGGATGTCCACCAGCTCCTCGGTGTACGGCTTGAGCAACCCGCCGCGCGTCCAGTTGGCGAGCGCCCGGTTGAGGCGCACCTCGCCCTCGCTGCCGAAGTAGACGATCTGGCGCAGGCGCCGGTAGTGGCCGTTGCTTAGACGATCGCCATTGCCCCAGGCGGCGGCGCCCATGTACCGGCCCTCGGAGCTGAGGACCGGCCAGCCTCCCTGAGTGGAGCTGAGGAAGCCGTAAAGCGTGCCAAGCGAGTCAAGGGTGTTGGCGTCCTGGGCCTTGAGCAACTCGAGGCGACCGTCGGCCGCTACGAACAGCGAGGTGGCCGAGTCGTCCCCGGAGCCGTCCAGAACGAGAACCATCGTCGGGCCGGGCTGACGAGCGAAGGGAGAGAGCGCGAAGCCAAGGTAGGCGTGATTGTCGTGGTGGCGCATGCCGATCACCGGCAGCGGCTCGTCGAGCTCCAACTGCGCGGCGAGCCGCGCCGGGCTGGCGGCTACCTGCTGGATGACGTCGTTCCGCATCAGCTGGTCGAGGTACTTGCCGAGCTTGGGGGTGAGGCTCTGCGGCGCTTCTTCGCAGCCGCTGCCGAGCGTGATCGAGACGATCGCCTTGGCGAATTCCCAGCTTCCCAGACAGGCGACCAGATCGGCCGGCTCGATCCCGCGCTCTTCCATGCGCCGTCGCACCGCCTCGACTGCCTGCTCCGGATAAGCGCTGCAGTGCTTTTCCGCCGTGTAGCGCTCCTCCTCTTCGTTGCAGACCAGCTCCAGGGTGCCTGCGGGCGAGACCCGGACCAAGGCGACGCCGGAGTTGTGAAAACCGACACCGACGCCGAGCAGGTAGGCCTCGCGCCCCTCGGACACGGCCTGCTCGAGCGCGGCAAGCCGGGAGCGGGCGTCCTTGCTGTCGAAGTCCACCACCCCCCTGCGCGCCAGCGTGCGGCCGAGCATCGCGCTCCCCATCCCGACCGCACGCCTGGTCAGACGCGGCCGCTTCGGTCCCCACCTGCCAAAGACGTTGCCCCCCATCCCGCCGCGATCATAGTCCCACCCCGACCCAGAAAACAAGCGGGTTCTTTGCATTGATTCGATTGGGCGCGGCGCGGCTTTAGATCTGGTGCGCGACACTCTCGGGCAGATGGCCGAAGCTGAGATCCCCAAGGGCAGCTACGCCGCGGGACGGCGGGTGAAGCTGCCCGCCGGCGCCGAGGCGCCCTACGCCGTCTTCGTCAACGGCGTCGAGCAGCGCGAGGGGGCGGACTACCGGGTCGCCGCGGGCGAGATCGTCTTCACCCGCCAGATCGTCAAGGAGAAGGTCGGCACGGGCCGCTGGCTGGCGATGTACCTCGGCCTCTTCGGCACCTACCGCAAGAACGAGACGATCGACCTCCAGTTCCAGCGAGGCGGTAAGACCGAGCTGGTCTCCGACCTGCCCGTAGAGCCGGACTGAGCGGCGCGTTCGCCTACTTGAAGACGTCGAGCAGGATGAAGGCGGCCACCACCCAGGTGGCGGCGCCGGCGACCATGCCCTTGTCGCGGGAGACCATCGCGGCGATCGAGCGGTCGTCGGCGCGGTCGTAGATCAGGTAGAGGTAGCGGAAGATCACGTAGACGACCGGCGGGATCGTCCACATCATCTTGTTGCCGATGATCGGCGAGTTGACGGCGTAGATCGAGTAGCTGATCACGGTGCCGGTGGTGACCATCGCGACCATCTGGTCCAGGAAGGGAAGCGAGTAATGCTCGAGCACCGGACGGCTGCTGGTTCCCTCGTGCAGCTCGGAGACCGCCTCCTGGCGGCGCTTGGTGAAGCCGAGGAAGAGCGCCAGCATGCCGGTGCAGAGCAGCAGCCACTCCGAGGCGTGGGCGTCGACCGCGTTGGCGCCGGCGGCGACGCGCAGGATGAAGAGCCCCGCCAGCGTCATCACGTCGACGATCACGATTTGCTTGAGGCCGAGGCTGTAGGCGATCTGGGCGGCCCCGTAGCCGACCACCATCAGGCCGACCTGCCAGTTGACCGCGCCGAAGGCGATCGCGATCGCTGCGATTGCAAGGGTCGGCGAGATCGCCTTGGCGGCGCCCTCGGAGAGCTCGCCCGCGGCAAGCGGCCGGAAGCGCTTCTTCGGATGCTTGCGGTCGAGCTCGACGTCGAGCAGGTCGTTGACGTAGTAGCCGGCGCTGGAGACCAGGCAGAAGGCGGCGAAGGTGAGGGTCGCCTCGAGCACGTCGTGGGGGTGGCTGAACTTGCCCGAGAAGAGCAGGCCGGCGAAGACGAAGAAGTTCTTGATCCACTCCTGCGGGCGGCCGGTCTTGATCGCGGCGCGCAGCGGCGAGCGGCGCGGCGCCACCGGCTCGCCCAGCGGCGGTGGGGCGTCGTCGGGGGGCGCTGGCACGGTCGGCTGTTCGGAGGTGATCGTTTCCACGCTGGAGGAGCCGGGTGAGTGGCTGAGTCCCGCTTCCGGCTGGAAGAGCAGTCGCGAAAGGGTAGCGCTCAGGCCGGTAGGCGGACCGTGAATCGGGCTCCCTGGGACGGGAGGTTCTCCACGGCGACGCCTCCCTGCCCGCGCCGGGCGCGACTCGCCCGACGGGCCGGCCTCGGCCTGGCGCGTTGCGGTCTTACTTGTGGCCTCTCTGCGGAGAGAAATACGACCGCTGGGGCGGTCAGGGGTCGATGAGGACGCCTGGGTTGAGGATCGCGGCCGGATCGAGCTCCGTCTTGGCGGCGCGCAGAGCGGCGGCAAACGGGGCGGGGCGCTGGCGGTCGTACCAGGGGCGGTGGTCGCGGCCGACGGCGTGGTGGTGGGTGATCGTCCCGCCGCCCTCGATCACGGCCTCGGCGGCGGCGGCCTTGATCTCGTCCCACTGCTCGACCTCGCCACCGCGCACGGCGGGCGCCAGCACCGTGAAGTAGGGCGCCGGCCCGTCGGGGTAGACGTGGGTGAAGCGGCAGCTGACCCGCGGCGCGCCCGGCCCCTCGGCGGGCGCGTCGCAGACCTCCGCGACCTTTCCCCGCACCGCCTCCATCGCCGAGGCGTGGAACTCCTCGAACCGGTCCCAGGTGACCGCCGTCTCGAACGTCTCGGAGAGCACCCCACAAGCCACAAACGTGTCGCGCAAGTAGGGCGCCATCAGAAAGGCCCCCC
Source organism: uncultured Solirubrobacterales bacterium (assembly GCA_963728365.1). Classification (GTDB taxonomy): domain Bacteria; phylum Actinomycetota; class Thermoleophilia; order Solirubrobacterales; family 70-9; genus VRUE01. The sequence continues at coordinate 2,171,757 of CAVSJI010000001.1, read as the reverse complement.
GCCAAGCCCCGACCGCGTCCCCACCTTGGCCGCCGACGGGCCGATTTGTCAAGGATGCTTTGACATTTCGGCCCGTCGGCCCCGTGGTGCCGCCGTGGGATTGGGCTATGTCTACGGCCTGGCGCATGGGCTCGTCGACGGGCAGGCCCGCCGACTCGAAGCCGAGGACGAGGAGGTGACGCTCGCCGGTGCCGGCGCCCGTCGTGCCGGCCTCCAGCTTGTCGAGCAAGCGGCAGTTGGCCGGGTTGAGGCCGGACTGGGCGATCTCGCGCACGGCGCGGGCGGCGGCGGCGAAGTCCTCGAACTGGACGCTGGCCGAGCTCTTGAACTCGGGCCGCGGCCGCACCCGCACCCACGCCTCGGCGATCACGCCGAGCACGCCCTCGGAGCCGAGCAGCGCCCGGTCGGGCGAGGGGCCGGCGCCGGAGCCCGGCAGCCGGCGGCTCTCCCAGCGCCCACGCGGCGTCACCGCCCGCACCGACTCGACCAGGTCGTCGATGTGCGTGTAGAGCGTCGCGAAGTGCCCGCCGGCCCGGGTCGCGATCCAGCCGCCCAGCGTCGAGTACTCGAAGGACTGCGGGAAGTGCCGCAAGGTCAGACCCCGCTCGCGCAGCTGCTCCTCCAGCGTCGGCCCGGTAGCCCCGGCCTGAATCCGCGCAGCCAGCGACTCGGCATCGATTTCAAGCACCCGATCGAGCCGCTTCAAATCAAGCGAAACCACTGGCCGGTCGACCCCCCGCGTCTCCACCCCACCAACCACGCTCGTCCCGCCGCCGAACGGCACCACCACGGCGCCCTCGGCCTCGGCCCAAGAAAGCACCACCTCAATCTCCGACTCGTCCCTGGGGTAAGCAACCAGATCGGGCGGATTGGGAAATTCCCCCCTGAACCCCCTGACCACATCCCGGTAGGCCTTCCCCAACGAATGCACAACCCGCTCGTACTTCTCCCCCGTAAACAGGTCCCCAAGCCCACTCGGAGCTTTCAACCGCCCCCCACGAAGCTCAACCTCACCGAGTGGCACCGCCCTCTCAGGCTCCCCACCGAACCCGAGCCGCTCCCGAATCCCCGCAGCGGCCTCACGAAGCTCAACCTCCGAAGGCGCCTGATCCTCAAAGCCCCACCCCCAGTGCTTAAGCCGTCTCATAATGGCGCTCCACCCGAGGGCGGGTTGTGCCCCTCCCCGGAAGGCTCCCGGTAGTCGATTCCGAAGCTCCGCCAGCGATCAGCTGCGCAACGGTCTTCCGGGGAGGGGCACAACCCGCCCTACCAATGCACACCTTTCATCAAATGAGCAAACGCCACAGCCTCGGTGGAGGGCGCCTTGTCCGGCGCCTCCTCGGTCTTCCCCTTCGCCGCCTGCGAATCCGGGAACAGCTTGTAGGCCTGGTTGAGGATCCGGTCTGAGGCCTTCGGCGCCACGGCATACATCAGCTCGCCGAAGGTCCCCAGCCGCGTCGCCACCTTCTTCGGCCGGTGGACCATCGCACCGGCGATCATCTCGGCCGCCTCCTCGGGCGGGATCGCCGGGAAGACGTCGTACATCCGCGTCGGCGCGATCATCGGCGTTCGCACCAGCGGCATGTGAATCGTGGTGATGTGGACGCCGTCGTCGATCACCTCGGAGGCGATCACGCGGCCGAAGGCGTCGAGCGCCGCCTTCGAGGCGACGTAAGCCGAGAAGCGCGGCGGGTTGGTCTGCGTGCCGATCGAGCTGATGTTGATGATGTGGCCCGACTTGCGAGCCCGCATCGAGGGCAGCAGGGCGAGGATCAAGCGCACGGCGCCGAGGTAGTTGAGCTGGATCGTCCGCTCGTAGTCATGGAAGCGGTCGTAGGCGAGGCCGATCGAGCGGCGGATCGAACGGCCCGCGTTGTTGACCAGGACGTCGACCCGCCCGTGGTAGGCGAGCACCTCCTCGGCCATCCGCACCACGTCGTCCATGTCGGCCAGGTCGCAGCGGTGGATGTGGGCGACGCCGCCGCCGGCCTCGATCTCGCGTTTGGTCTCTTCGAGCTTCTCGACCGAGCGGGCGACCAGGAGCACGGTCGCGCCGGCGTCCGCCACCTTTACCGCGGTCGCCTTGCCGATCCCCGAGGAGGCGCCGGTGATCAGCACCACCTTGCCGCGCACCGCCGAGCTCAGCGAGCGGTCGCGGAACAGGTCGGGGTCGAGGTTGCGCTCCCAGTAGTCCCAGACCCGGTCGGCGTAGGACTCCAGCGGCGGCACCGAGATCCCCGAGCCCTCCAGCGCCCGCTGCGCGTTGGCAGAGTCGAAGCTGGTCGGGTAGCTGACGTAGTTGAGCACCCCGGCGGGGATGCCGAGCTCACCGAGCGCCGCCCTCGCCGCCCGCTTCGCCGGCGGGAAGAAGCGCAGCCCGGTGCGCACCAGCGCGGTCGCGGGATCGGTGACGCCCGACTCCAGCCGCAGCGCCGCCTGCGGCGCGTCAGCCGCGCGGGCGAAGAGGTTGACCACCTCGCCGGCGCTCTTCGGGTTCGGGTCGGTGAGGCTGAAAGCCTGCCCGTCGAGCCCCGGTCGGTGGGCGATGTGGTCGATCGCGTCGGCGACGAAGTCGACCGGGACGATGTTGATCTCGCCGCCTTCGATGCCGACCGCCGGCAGCCAGCCGGGCAGCACCCGGCGCGCCCGCTGCAGCAGCTTGAAGAAGTAGTAGGGGCCATCGACCTTGTCGATCTCCCCGCTGCGCGAGTCGCCGACGACGATCCCTGGCCGGTAGACGCGCCAGGGCCGGCGGCATTCCTCGCGCACGACCCGCTCGGACTCGTGCTTGGTGCGGAAATAGGGGTGGACGTCGAGCCGTTCGGCCTCCTCGAACATGTCCTCGCGCCACTCGCCCCGGTAGAGGCCGGCGGCGGCGATCGAGCTGATCTGGTGGAAGCAGCCGGCCTCGATCGCACCCGCCAGTTCGACCGCGTGGCGGGTCCCCTCGACGTTTGCCACCTCCTGCGCCTCGGCGCCGGCGGTCATGTCGTAGATCGCCGCGAGGTGGAAGAAGTGGTCGACCTCGCCGCGCAGGGTGAGCAGGTCCTCCTCTGAGACCCCCAGGCCCGGCTGCGCCAGGTCGCCGTCGATCGGCACGACCCGCGCGCCGTCGGGCCCGAAGGAGGTGCGCAGCTCCTCGAGCCGCCCGCGCGAGCCGGCGCGCACCAGGGCGTAGATCGTCCCCTCGCGCCGCAGCAGGCGCCGCACCAGGTTGCGGCCGATGAAGCCCGTCGCGCCGGTGACGAAGTAGTTCATCGCCCCAGCGTATCGGCCGCCCCCTGGTTCCGGTGCGCCTTTTCCGGTCTATGACCAGCAAAGGCGCACCGGAAGGGTGAGGGGCCCGGTCTCATAGACTGCGGGAAGAGATGGCAGAGACGGCGACCGTGCAGATCGCGATGCCCGAGATGGGCGAGTCGGTCACCGAGGGGATCGTGCTCGAGTGGCACGTCGCGGAGGGGGACGTTGTCAGCGAGGGCGACACGATCGTCGAGGTGTCTACCGACAAGGTCGACGCCGAGGTGCCGGCGCCTGCCGACGGGGTGATCACTCGGTTGCTCGTATCGGTTGACGACGAGGTGCCGGTCGGGGCGCCGTTGGCTGAGATGGAGCCGGGCGAGACTGGCGCAGGACCAAGCGCTTCATCCGCGGGTCCTGTCGCTGCAGGGGACCCACCACCCCTTCCGGTCGCTGAAGCGTCCTCAGGGGTGGTTCCCCCTACAGCGCCACCCGCGGGTGGAATGGATCGGGCTGACGGCAGTGGCTCCAACGGGGCCAGCGACGTTCGGGCCACACCCGTTGCCCGCAGGGTTGCTGAGGCTTCAGGCGTAGATCTGGCGTCGGTGAGCGGGAGCGGACCGGGGTCAAAGGTCACCAAGGGGGACGTCCTCGCTGCGGGTGATGGAGCTTCTGGGGCGGTGGCCGCGGGCGAGGAGAAGCAGCTTCGGGGGCCCGCGGCGATGCTGGCGCAGGCTATGGACGAGAGCAAGGAAGTGCCTACGGCTACGTCCTTCCGGACGATCGCGGTCGATACGCTCGATGCCAAGCGAAAGGCTCTCAACGGGGTGCTCAAGGAGCGGGGAATGAAGGTCTCGTTCACGCACCTGGTGGCGTGGGCGATCGTGCAGGCGGCCAAGGAGCACCCGGTGATGGCGCGGGTCTTCGAGCGGCGCGAGGGCAAGCCCTTCGCGATCGAGAACGGGCCGGTCAACCTCGGCATCGCGGTCGACGTGGAGCGCAAGGACGGCTCGCACAGCCTGATGGTGCCGGCGATCAAGGGCGCCGAGGGGCTCGACTTCGTCGCCTTCCACAGCTACTACGAGGAGCTGATCACCAAGACGCGGGAGAACAAGCTCACCGCCGATGACTTCCAGGGGACCAACATCTCGCTGACCAACCCGGGCGGGATCGGCACCGTCGCCTCGGTTCCCCGCCTGATGAGCGGCCAGAGCGCGATCGTCGCCACCGGCTCGATCGCCTACCCGCCCGAGTGGGCGCACGCGACGCCCGAGCGGCTGCGCCAGCTCGGCGTCTCGAAGGTGATGACGCTGACCTCGACCTACGACCACCGGGTGATCCAGGGGGCCGAGTCGGGCGCCTTCCTGCGCAGCATCGAGGCGCTGCTGCAGGGGGAAGACGGCTTCTACGAGAGCGTCGCCGCCGAGCTCGGCGTCGAGGCGGCGCCGGTCGTCGCCGCTCACCCGGCCTCGGCCTCCGCCCCACCGCTCGGCGCCGCCCCCCCGACGACGACCGAAACCGCCGTGCCCGGCGGCAAGCCCGACGAGGAGCTGCTGCAGGCCGTGCAGGCGGCGACCTCGCTGCTGCGCAACTACCGCACCCACGGCCACCTCGCCGCGCGGCTCGACCCGCTCGGCCGCGAGCCCGAGGGCGACCCCTCCCTGCAGCCCGAGAACCTCAACCTGACGCCGGAGCTGATGGCCCGCGTGCCGGCGTCGATCCTGCACATCGGGGTCCCCGGGGAAACGCTGCTCGAGGCGCTCCCGCGGATGCGAGAGGCCTACTGCGGCACGATCGGCTACCAGTTCGAGCACCTCTCCTCGCACCAGCAGCGCACCTGGCTGCGCGAGATGGTCGAGACCGGCGCCCACCGCGCTCCGCTCGCCGACGAGGAGAAACGGCGCCTGCTGATGCGGCTGATCGACGTCTTCCAGTTCGAGCGCTTCATCGAGAAGGCCTACCTGGGCCAGAAGATCTTCACGATCGAGGGGCTCGACGCGGTCGTGCCGATGCTCGACGAGCTCGTCACCCTCGCCCACCGCGGCGGCGCCGAGGAGGTCGTCTTCGGCATGGCCCACCGCGGCCGGCTCGCGGTCCTCGCCCACAACCTCGGCCGCCCGGTCGAGTCGATCCTCGCCGAGTTCGAGGGCTCCAAGCAGATCGACGCGGTCAAGGCGGTCGCCGCGATCCCGCACGGCGGCACCGGCGACGTCAAGTACCACTACGGCCACCAGGGCACCTACGAGACCCACGAGGGCGAGAAGATCGCCGTCCGCCTCTACCCCAACCCGAGCCACCTGGAGTTCGTCGGTCCGGTGGTCGAGGGCGCCACCCGCTTCATCCAGTCCGAGCTCGAGGGCCCGCGGATCGAGCACCGGCCGAAGTTCGCGGTGCCGGTCCTGCTGCACGGCGACGCCGCCTTCCCCGGCCAGGGGGTGGTCGCCGAAACGCTCAACCTGCAGGCCCTGGCGGGATACACGACCGGCGGCACGATTCACATCATCCAGAACAACCAGGTGGGCTTCACCACCGACCCCGAGGAGGCGCGCTCGACCCCCTACGCGGCCGACATGGCGAAGGGCTTCAACGTGCCGATCGTCCACGTAAACGCCGACGACGTCGAAGCCTGCTCGGCGGCGATCCGCCTGGCGATGGCCTACCGCGAGCGCTGGGGACGGGACATCGTGATCGACGTGATCGGCTACCGCCGCTACGGCCACAACGAGACCGACGAGCCCGCCTACACCCAGCCGCAGATCGCCGCCAAGATCAAGGCCCACCCGCCGGTCTCCGAGATCTACGCCGAGAGGGCGATCGAGTCGGGGGCGATCTCACGCGAGGAGGTCGACGCGGCGGCCAAGCAGCGCCACGCCGAGATGTCGGCCGAGCTCAAGGGCCTGCGTCACAAGATGGAGCTGGGCGAATACGAGGACCCGACGGTGACCACCAGCGCCACCGGGGAGCTCGACCGCAGCGCCAGCCCGCCGGTCGAGACGGCGGTGCCGGCCGAGAAGCTGCGCGCCCTGAACGAGGCGCTGATCGAGGTGCCGGAGAGCTTCGCGATCCACCGCAAGCTGCGCAAGCCGCTGGCCAAGCGCCGCGAGACGCTCGCCGGCGGCGGGGTCGAATTCGGCCACGCCGAGGCGCTCGCCTTCGCCTCGCTGCTCACCGAAGGCGTCCACGTCCGCCTCACTGGGCAGGACACCGAGCGCGGCACCTTCTCCCACCGCCACCTCGTCCTGCATGACGAGAAGACCGGCCTCGAGTACTGCCCGATGCAGAACCTGGCCGACGCCGAGGCGCCGTTCGAGCTCTACAACAGCCCGCTCTCGGAGATGGCCTGCCTCGGCTTCGAGTACGGCTACTCGGCTGCGGACCCCGAGGCGCTGGTCCTCTGGGAGGCGCAGTACGGCGACTTCGCCAACGCCGGCCAGGTGATCATCGACAGCTTCATCGTCTCCGGCGAGGCCAAGTGGGGCCAGACCAGCCGCCTCACCATGCTGCTCCCGCACGGCTACGAGGGCTCGGGCCCCGAGCACTCCAGCGCCCGCATCGAGCGCTTCCTGGCGCTCGCCGCCGAGGGCAACATCCGGATCGCCAACCCGACCACCGCCGCCCAGTACTTCCACCTGCTGCGCCGCCAGGCGCTGATCCGCAAGCCGCGGCCGCTGATCGTCTTCACTCCGAAGGGCCTGCTGCGCCTCGACCGCGCCACCGCCTCCCCCGAGGAGCTGACCGGCGGCCACTTCCACTTCATCCTCGACGACCCGAAGGCGACCGAGCGGCGCGAGAAGGTCGAGCGCCTCGTGCTCTGCACCGGCAAGGTCTACTACGACCTCGACGGCTCCGAGCGGCGCGAGGGCGCCGAGCAGGTGGCGATCGCCCGGGTCGAGCTGCTCTACCCCTTCGCCTCCGAGCAGCTCGAAGGGATCATCGCCGGCTACCCCAACCTGAAGGAGCTCGTCTGGGTTCAGGAGGAGCCGCGCAACATGGGCTGCTGGAAGGTGATGTCGCGCCGCCTCCCCGACCTGCTCCCTGAGGGCGTCGAGCTCGGCTACACCGGCCGCCCGATCCGCGCCAGCCCCGGCGAGGGCTACTCCGCCACCCACGTGAGAGAGCAGGAGCGCATCGTCCTGACCGCCCTGACCCCGGGCGCGTAGTCGTTGCGGTGCGCTTTATGCGGTCTATGACCACAAAAGGCGCACCGGAACCGAGGGTGGCGCTTCAGAGGCCGGTGCCGGGAAGGCTCTTTCGCTGGGTGAAGTGGATCTCTTACGTGGAGCTGGGGGTCTTCAGCCTCTTGATCGCCTTCTGGCTGCTGCCCGGGTTCGAAGCCGAGACGATGGTCTTCGGTTGGGCGCACGGGCTGGGGTTCGTCGCGCTCTGCGTCGTGATCTGGATCGCCTGCGGCAAGCGCCAGGCGCCCTACACGCTGCTCGCCGCGACGCTCACGCCGGTCGGCCCGGTCGGCAGCGTGATCGGCATCGAGCTGATCGAGAGGCGTGGCTGGGGGGTTGCGGAATCCCCGCAACGAGTCGTGGAATCCCGGTAGATTCGCTCAGATCGGCTTGACCCAAGGGGCGCGACGCGCTATAGGTAGTAAGTGACTGTTCCTCTGAGCAGTCCCGTTTAGGGGAACGGCCGCGTCGGCATCCCTCCCTGGCTACCGACGCGTTAGGTGCAGTGAGGGTCGCGCGGACCCCCCTGCCTCCCGCGGCCCTCCTGTACCGCTCTGTGCGGTGGGAGGCCGCCCCGAAAGTCTGGTGCACGCGTCTGGCGGCGGCGGACCGGCGCGATGCGGCGTCCTCGGTCGCCCAGGTAGCGCTGCTACCTGGGCTTCCTGCGTCCTTGCCTCGCTTGGTCCGGCGCCCCCAGCCACGCACCCCATCCTTCCGAGTCGGCCTCCCACCTCATGGATTTTTTTTCAAGTTCCTCAGAACGGTCTGCAAGATGCCCCCGTTCTGGAAGTACGTGACCTCGTTCGGGGTGTCGAGGCGGACCGTGGCCTCGAACTGGGTGTCGTCGGCCTTGACGGTGACGGTCTTGGCGTTGCCGTCTTCGAAGTCGCCGACGTCGAAGGTCTCTTCGCCCGTAAGGCCGAGGGAGGCGATCGTCTCGCCGTCCGGGAGCTGGAGCGGGAGGACGCCCATGCCTATGAGGTTCGAGCGGTGGATGCGCTCGAAGGACTCGGCGATCACGGCGCGCACGCCGAGCAGCTTGGTCCCCTTGGCGGCCCAGTCGCGCGAGGAGCCCGAGCCGTACTCCTTACCGGCGAGGACGACGAGCGGCACGCCTTCGCCGGCGTAGGCCATCGCCGCCTCGTAGATCGTCGTCTCCCCGCCGTCGGGGAAGTGGCGAGTCCAGCCGCCGCTGCGCTCGACCAGCAGGTTGCGCAGGCGGATGTTGGCGAAGGTGCCGCGGATCATCACCTCGTGGTTGCCGCGCCGCGAGCCGTAGGAGTTGAAGTCACGCACGTCGACGCCCTGCTCGATCAGCCAGGCACCGGCGGGGCTGTCGCGCTTGATCGCCCCGGCCGGCGAGATGTGATCGGTGGTGATCGAGTCGCCGAGCAGGGCCAGAGCCCGGGCGCCCTCGATCGGCTCGACGCCGGGCGCCTCGGCCGGCATCCCTTCGAAGAAGGACGGGCGACGCACGTAGGTCGAATCCGGCCAGTCGTAGCGGTCGCCCTCAGGAACCTCGACCGCTCGCCAGATCTCGTCGCCCTCCAGCACGCGGCCGTAGTTGCGGGTGAACATCTCCGAGGCGATCGAGCTGCCGACCAGGTCCTTGACCTCGGCCGGATCGGGCCAGATGTCGCGCAGGTAGACCGGCTCGCCGTCGGCGCCCTCTCCCAGCGGCTCAGCGGTCAGGTCGAGGTCCATGCGCCCGGCGAGGGCGTAGGCGACGACCAGCGGCGGGCTGGCCAGGTAGTTGGCCTTGACGTCCTGGTTGATTCGGCCCTCGAAGTTGCGGTTGCCGGAGAGCACCGCGCAGACGGCGAGATCCTGCTCCTCGACCGCGGCAGAGATCTCCGGCGCCAGCGGCCCGGAGTTGCCGATGCAGGTCGTGCAGCCGTAGCCGACCAGGTTGAACTGCAGCTCGTCTAGATACCGGGTCAGGCCGGCCTTCTCGAGGTAGTCGGTGACCACGGTCGAGCCGGGTGCGAGCGAAGTCTTGACCCACGGCTTGCGGGCCAGGCCACTTTCGACCGCATTGCGGGCGAGCAGGCCGGCGCCGATCATCACGCTCGGGTTGGAGGTGTTGGTGCAGCTGGTGATCGCCGCGATCACGACGCGACCGTGGTCGAGCTCGACCGTCCCGCCGTCCTCCAGCGTGACCTCGATCGCGTCCTCGCTGCGCCGCGACGCCAGCGCCACGGCGCCCTCGCGCACCGCGGGGCGCGGCCGACCGCGCTCGTCGTCGTGCCCCTCGGCCGGCGGGTCGGAGGCCGGGAAGGACTCCTCGCCCGCCTCGTCGATGCCGTTGCCGAGCTGCTCGCCCGCCTCGGCGTCGAACTCCTCCATCGCCTCGAGGAAGGCCTCCTTCGCCTGCGCCAGCGGCACCCGGTCTTGCGGACGCTTGGGCCCGGCGATGCTCGGCACGACGTCGCCGAGGTCGAGCTCGAGCAGGTCGGAGAACTCCGGGTCGGGCGAGCCCTGCTCGTGGAACATGCCCTGCTCGCGCGCATAGGCGTCGACCAGCTCGAGCGTCTCGGTCGGGCGCCCGGTGAGGTCGAGGTAGCGCAGGGTCTCGCCGTCGACCGGGAAGATCGCGCAGGTCGAGCCGAACTCGGGGGACATGTTGCCGAGCGTCGCCCGGTCGGCGAGGCCGAGCGTCGGCAGGCCGGGGCCGTGGAACTCGACGAACTTGGAGACGACGCCGCGCTCGCGCAGCATCTCGGTCACGGTCAGCACCAGATCGGTGGCGGTCGCCCCCTCGGGCAGCTCGCCGTCGAGCTTGAAGCCGACCACCTGCGGCAGCAGCATCGAGATCGGCTGGCCGAGCATCGCCGCCTCGGCCTCGATCCCGCCCACGCCCCAGCCGAGCACGCCAAGCCCGTTGACCATCGTCGTGTGCGAGTCGGTGCCGACCAGCGTGTCCGGGTAGGCCTGCAGCGCGCCGCCGTTCTCGCGGCTGTAGACGACCTGGGCGATGTGCTCGAGGTTGACCTGATGGCAGATCCCGGTCGCCGGCGGCACGACGCTGAAGTTGTCGAAGGCCTCCCGCCCCCACTTGAGGAAGGAGTAGCGCTCGCGGTTGCGCTCGAACTCGCGCTCGGCGTTGACGGCGAAGGCGCGCTCGCTGCCGAAGGCGTCGACCTGAACCGAGTGGTCGATCACCAGGTCGACGTCGACCAGCGGGTTTATCGCCTCCGGGTCGCCGCCGATCTCAGCCATCGCGTCGCGCATCGCCGCCAGGTCGACGACCGCGGGCACGCCGGTGAAGTCCTGCATCAGGACGCGGGCGGGCTGGAAGGGGATCTCAGCGCTCGGCTCGGCGGCTGCGTCCCAGCCGGCGATCGCTTCGACCGCCTCGCGCGTGACCCCCACCCCATCCTCGAGCCGCAGCACGTTCTCGAGCAGCACCTTGATCGAGTAGGGCAGGCGGGCGACGTCGAAGCGCTCGGCGAGGGCGTCGAGCCGGAAGACCTCGTAGGAGCGGCCCCCGACCTCGAGGGTCGAGCGGGCGCCGAAGGAGTCTGACGGGGTCATGAGTCCATCCTAGGACGGTGGGCGAACGACCTGCTTCGCGGGCGGTGGGTTGGGGCGGGCGGGGCGCCCCTCGTTCGGACAATCGGTGGCCTGATTAGGCCACCGATTTGAGTATCCGCCCGCTCGAGGGGCGCCCCGCCCGCCTTCGTCAGCGCTTGTCTAGTTGGCCGTCGACGACCGCGGCGGCGGCCTTCTGACCGGAGTCGCCGCTGGCGATCTTCACTGAGATGCCAGGAGTGGCGAGGGCGAGGTGGGCTAGAAAGCGCTGTTGGAAGGGAGCTACGGCGATCTCGACCTTGTTGCGCTCGATGGCCTTCACGACTGCTGCGGCGACCTCTTTGGGGGAACTTGTGCCGAGGCCCGGAATCGGATCGGCGCCCGAGTCGGCGTACATCCCCGCTTCGCGGATGGTGCCGGGGGAGACGATCGAGACTCCGACCCCCAAACGGTCGAGGTCTCCTCGGAGGCCCAGGGCGAAGCCGCGCAGGCCGAACTTGGTGGCGTTGTAGACGGACGACAGCGGCGTCGCCGACTTGCCGGAGAGCGAGGAGATGAAGACCATGTGGCCGCTGCCGCGCTCCAGCATCTGCGGCTCGAGCGCGCGCGCCAGGAGGATCGGCGACTCGAGGTTCACCCGCAGCGCCTTGACCAGCTGCTCGCTGCTGAACTCCGGCAGCCGGCCCGAGCCGGGAAGACCGGCATTGGCGAGAAGCACGTCGACCTCGCCCGCCTCGGCGGCCAGCCCCTCCGCCGCCCCCGGCTGGCCGAGGTCACAGGGAATCGTCCGGTGGCCGTCGCCGGGCAGCTCGGCCGCCAGCTGCTCGAGCGCCTCGGGCTTGCGGGCGCTGAGGATCAGCTTCGCGCCTCGCGCCGCGAGGGCCTCGGCGATCGCTCGGCCGAGGCCGCCGGTGGCCCCCGTCAGCAGCACATTCTTCCCCGCAAGTTCCATCTCAGCGCGCAAGCTAGCACCCGTCGCGTCGAAAGGAGCAGGGACACGCCCACCGACCCCGAAGGCGGAGATCCGCAAAATGTTTGTTTTTCGTGAGCAGGCGACCGGCGGATCGTGTACAGTGCCGCCGTTCCAAACAACCGAAACGCCGAATCCCGCTCGCTGGAGGCGCCGCGGGAACGGGGGAACCACGTTTTCGGGGCTAACTCACCCGCTCAGGGTGGGGGCGCAGGCTCCTTTCGCGCCAGCCCGACAGCTAACCCCGTAGGCCGACGAAGGAGATCGGTTTGCGCAAGAACGACCATAGACTCAAGCTAGGAATAGCCATCGCGGGGGTGTTGACGGCTCTGGCCCTGACGCCGGGTGCCGCCTCGGCCAACTGCGGTGGCGGTGGCCTCTCGGCCGCCGAAACCGACGTCTGCACCCCGACCGCGAAAGCCCGACTGCTGCCGAACGGGATGTTGATTCCGCCCAAGTCCGCCCCGAGCCGCGTCAAGCGAGTGATCTGGGCGGCCGACCGGATCCGCACCAAGCCCTACATCTTCGGCGGCGGCCACGCCCGCTGGTGGGACCGCGGCTACGACTGCTCCGGGTCCGTCAGCTACGCCCTGCACGGCGGCAACTTCCTCGCCAGCCCGCTGCCCTCCGGCCCGATGGAGCGCTGGGGCATGGGAGGCGAGGGCCGCTGGATCACCGTCTACGCCAACGCCGGCCACGCCTACGCGGAAATCGCCGGCTTCCGCTGGGACACCTCCGGCGACGCGGAAGGCACCGGCCCCCGCTGGCACGAAGAACTGCGCGACAACGTCGGCTACGTCGCCCGCCACCCCGCGGGCTTCTAGCTCCAGGCACAAGCTGCTCCACCCCGGCCAACTGGCCGGGGTGGATTTGTCCTTGCGTTCTTCAACCGCTCGGATAACTTCTCTTTGTAGCCACTCCACCTGACATCCGCTTGGCTGGGCTCTCCAAGCGCTACGGAGAGGTGGTCGCGGTTGCCGGAATCGACCTCGAGGTGCGGGCCGGCGAGTTCTTCACGATGCTCGGGCCCTCGGGCTCGGGCAAGACGACGACGCTGCGGATGATCGCCGGCTTCGAGGAGCCCAGCGCCGGCACGATCGAGCTCGCCGGCGAGGACGTCAGCCGGGTGCCGCCCTACGAACGGGCCGTCAACACCGTCTTCCAGGACTACGCGCTGTTCCCGCACATGACCGTCGGCGAGAACGTCGCCTACGGGCTGCGGATCGCCCGCGTGGCGAAGGCCGAGCGCGCCCGGCGCCGCGACGAAGCGCTGGAGATGGTCCGCCTGCCCGGCCACGCCGAGCGCCGTCCGGGAGAGCTCTCAGGGGGGCAGCGCCAGCGCGTCGCCCTCGCCCGGGCGATCGTCAACCGGCCGCGCGTGCTGCTGCTCGACGAGCCGCTCGGCGCGCTCGACCTGAAGCTGCGCGAGCAGATGCAGATCGAGCTCAAGGCGATCCAGGCCGAAGTCGGGATCACCTTCGTCTACGTAACCCACGACCAGGACGAGGCGCTGACGATGAGCGACCGGATCGCGGTCTTCAACGAGGGCCGGATCGAGCAGGTCAGCCCGCCGGTCGAGCTCTACGAGCGCCCGGCGACCGAGTTCGTCGCCGGCTTCGTCGGCGTCTCCAACCTGCTCGAGCGCGACGGCGGCCGCTTCACGATCCGGCCCGAGAAGATCCGGCTGGTCGAACCCGCCGCCGCGCCCAACGGCCTGCGCACCGAGCGCGGCCGGATCGAGGGCGTCGCCTACGCCGGGATGGTCACCCGCTACACGGTCGCGCTCGAGGCGGGCGGGGAGCTTCAGTTCATACGCCAGAACGTGGAGGGGGCTCCGTCCGGCGCCTTCTCCGAGCAGGAGAGGGAGGTCATCGTGGGCTGGCGCCCGGAGGATGCGGTCGCCGTCCGTGGCAGTTCGACCACTACAGAGGAGGAATCACCGTGAGAAGGCACCAGGCAAACCCCGCGCGCACGGCGTGGCTGATCGTCGGAGGGCTGCTGGCGGCAATGGCCGTGCTCGCCGGCTGCGGCTCCAGCGGCAGCAGCTCGACCGGAGAAGAACTGCAGAAGCTCGGCAAGGGCGAGGGCAGGCTCAACCTGATCTCGTGGGCGGGCTACGTGGAACCGGAATGGAGCAAGCCGTTCGAACAGAAGACCGGCTGCAAGGTCAACGACAAGGTCGCCGGCACCTCCGACGAAATGGTCTCGCTGATGCGCAGCGGCGAATACGACGGCGTCTCCGCCTCCGGCAACGCGACCGCCCGCCTCTTCGAAGGCGGCGACGTGGCCCCGGTCAACGTCAGCCTCGTCCCCAACTACGCGACCGTCTTCGCCGACCTCAAGAACCAGCCCTACAACAGCTTCGACGGCAAGCCTTACGGCATCCCCCACGGGCGAGGCGCCAACCTGCTGATGTGGAACAGCGACGCGGTGAAGCCCGCGCCCCGCTCCTGGAACGTGACCCTCGACCCGCAGGTCGCCGCGAAATACAGGGGCAAGATCAGCCAGTACGACGACCCGATGTCGATCGCCGAAGCCGCCGTCTACCTGAAGGCGCACAGCCCCGAGCTGGGGATCGACGACCCCTACGAGCTGAACGAAGAACAGTTCCAGGCGGCGGTGCAGCTGATGAAGGAACAGCGGCCGCTGGTCGGCGAATACTGGTCGGAAGCCGAAAAGCAGATCTCCTCGTTCGCCGGCGGCGACAGCCAGGTCGGCACGACCTGGCAGTACCAGTACTTCCTGCTCAAGGAAGAAGGCAAGCCGGTGGCGGCCAGCCCCGCGAGCCAGGGCTTCCTCCCCGAAGAGGGCGCGACGGGATGGTCCGACACCTGGATGATCAGCTCCGAAGCCGAACATCCCAACTGCATGTACATGTGGATGAACTGGATCATCGAACCGCGGGCGAACGCCGAGGTGGCCGAATACTTCGGCGAGGCACCAGCCCAGGAACTGGCCTGCGAACACACCAAGAACCCGAACTTCTGCGCTGAATATCACGCCGAAGAACCGGCGTTCTGGAAGCGGGTCTACTACTGGCAGACGCCGCTCGAAGACTGCGGCAACGGGTCGAGCGACTGCAAGAACTACAACGATTGGGTCCAGGCCTGGACCTCGATCAAGGGTTGAGCCGCAGGCTCGCCAACCTGTTCGGAGGACGCCCCCGCCTGCAGGCGGGGGCGCTTCTGGCGGGCCCGGTCGGCTGGCTGGTCGTCGGCTATCTCGGCTCGCTCGCCCTGCTGCTCATCGCCTCGCTGTGGTCGGTCAACCCGATCAGCGGCGAGCTCGTCAAAGGCCTCAGCTTCGAAAACTTCGAAACGCTCTTCGACGAACCGGTCTACCGGACGATCGTCGGGCGGACGGTGCTGATCGCGGTGCTGGTCACGCTCACCGACGCGCTGCTCGCCTTCCCGATCGCCTTCTACATGGCCAAGGTCGCGAGCCGCCGGGGAAAGGCGATCCTGGTCGTCGCCGTGCTGATCCCGCTCTGGTCGAGCTACCTGGTCAAGGTGCTCTCCTGGCGCAACATGCTGTCGGGCGGCGGGCTGATCGACTGGCTGCTGGAACCGCTCGGCCTCAGCGGGCCCGGCTACGGCAACACCGCGGTCTGGCTGGTGATGAGCTACCTCTGGCTGCCCTACATGATCCTGCCGATCTTCGCCGGGCTGGAGCGCATCCCCGACTCGCTGATCAGCGCCTCGGAGGACCTCGGCGCGGCGCCCTTCACCACCTTCCGCCGGGTGATCCTGCCGCTCGCCTTTCCCGCGGTCGTCGCCGGCTCGATCTTCACCTTCGCCCTCACCCTCGGCGACTACATCACCCCCAGGCTGGTCTCCAACAACCAGTTCATCGGCAACGTCGTCTTCAACAACATCTCCAACAACCTGCCCTTCGCCGCCGCCCTGGCGCTGGTGCCGATCGTGGTGATGGTCGGCTACCTGCTGGTCGCGCGAAGGCTCGGCGCCTTCGAGCACATATAGGACGATGAGGCTCTCGAGAAAATCGACGATCCTGCTGCGCGTCGCGGTCGCGCTGGGGATGGCGTTCATCTACGTGCCCCTGCTCGTGCTCGGGATCTATGCCTTCAACGCGAGCAAGATCCTCGAATGGCCGCCGCCCGGCCTCACCTTCGAATGGTTCCCCAAGGCGATCGAAAGCACGGCCCGCGACGCCTTCTGGACCTCGATCAAGGTCGGCCTCGTCGCCACCGCGATCGCCATGGTGCTCGGCACGCTCGCCTCGCTGGCCGTCGCCCGGCACCGCTTCTTCGGCCGCGAGACGATCTCCTTCCTCGTCGTTCTGCCGATCGCTCTGCCGGGGATCGTCACCGGCGTGGCGCTCAACAACACCTTCACCCAGGTCTTCGGCATCGGCCTCTCGCTGTTCACGGTGATCGTCGCCCACGCCACCTTCTGCATCGTCGTCGTCTACAACAACTCGATCGCCCGCCTGCGCAGGATGTCCTCCTCCTTCGAGGAGGCCTCCGCCGACCTCGGCGCCGACGCCTGGCAGACCTTCCGCCACGTCACCCTGCCCAACATGCGCTCGGCGCTCGGCGCCGCCGGCCTGCTCGCCTTCGGCCTCTCCTTCGACGAGATCATCGTCACCACGTTCACGATCGGCGCCGGCGAACAAACCCTCCCCTACTGGATCTTCAGCAACCTCTTCCGCGCCCAGCAGCGCCCGGTCGTCAACGCCGTCGCCGTGCTCGTCGTCCTGATCTCGATCGTCCCGGTCTACCTGGCCCACCGGCTGACGCGCGAGGAGGGCGGCGCGACGGCGGCCCGGGGCGGGCGTCGCGAGCGGATAGAGGGCGGTGGCGTGGAGGCCGAGGCAACCGCAGTGCCGTAGCCGAATTTTGCAGGGCGTCAGTGGCCGGCGCCGGTGGACTTCTCGGACTCGCCCGGCTGGCCGGTGTGTTTGCAGATGACCTCGAGGTCTCGGTCGAAGGACCAGAGGGCGACTTCCGGGCCGGCAGCCTCCGCGGCGGCGGCAATCAGGAAGTCAATCGCCGGGCGGCGGTGGCTGCCGTCCGACTCCTCGGCGAGCTGCCGCTGGACTTCGAGCGCCCGCTCGACGCTCGAGCCGTCCAGCGGCAGCCGCTCCAGCGGAGCGAAAACCTGGTCGAACCGGCGCCTGTAGGCCGCGGTGGTCTCCGGCCGGTGCATCGCCTCGAGAATCACCGGCACGCAGGTCAGCACCTGCCCGGCCTCATAACGATCGGCGAGCTTTTCGCGGATGTCGATGCGCGTCCGCTTCTGGGACCACGCCCAGATCGACGTGTCGGCGAGGTAGCGAGTCACGCCCGTGGCTGGCGCAGGCGCTGGAGCTCGGCCGGTGTGATCAGATCGAAAGCACCGGAGCGGATCAACTCGGCGCCTCGATGCAGCAGCTCGCCGCGGCTGACAACCCGCAGCGCCTCGTTGACGGTCTCCTTGTAGCCAGCGGTGCCGAGCGCCTCGCGCGCCCCCTCGAAGGCCGGGACCTCTATCTCTATCGTCGTCCGGTGCGTTCGTATAGCTTCGTCCACGCCCCCAATATAGCAATCATAGTTGCTGAAATATGACTTTCACCCCCGAACGGACCGCAGGAGCGCTCACACCGGCAATTCCGAAGCCACCGCCAGCCCCACCTTCCACTGCCCCCCTTCCAGATACATCGGCATGCTGTAGAGGGTCTTGCCGGGGGGGCCGAGGTAGATCAGGTAGGAGGGATCCCCGGACACCTCTCCCCCACCGCGCAGGCTAAGCACTTCGTCGATCCTCCCCTGTTCGCGCAGCTGGGCGGCCGGCGTGCCCTTGACGAAGAGCGCCATCACCCCGGCGCAATCGCTCGGCACGTCCCCCTTGCCTTCGGAGCCCTCGATCGCCTGCTGGAGCTGTTCGCGGGGCTTTCGGGCCAGATAGGAGCAGGCCTTCTGCCAGTCCTCTTCGAGGCGCGCGTTGAGGTAGCCCTGCAGGGCGATCGCCGCTTCGGTGCGCTCTGCTTCGCCCGACTCGGTGCCGTATTCCTGCACGCTGTTGTCGCCTTCGGGGACCGTCTTCACCCCGGGAGCGGGCTTGGTCGAGCCCGCCACCGGGGCGGAGCTGATCGGCGGCACGCGGACCGTGGCCGTGAGGTGGCGTGAGGAAGGCTTGGGCTTGTCCTTCTGCGGGGAAGCGCCGCCGCTTGCTTCCTTGACGTTGTTCCGCGCGGTGCCCTTCTGCGGCTGCTTCGCCGGGACGGGCGCTTCGGCGGCCGTGCCCGGGGACGTTGCGGTCGTGCCGTCCCCTCCCCCGCCGCAGCCCGCGAGCAATAGAGCGGCGGCGCAGAGCGCCGCCAGGGCGCGGGCGGCCCTCATCGCCTCCTCGCACGTGCCACCGCGACCCGCGCCGAGCGCTTGCCCTTGCGATGGTGGCGTCGGTGTCGCTTGTGGCGTTTGCGGTGCTTCTTGCAGGTCCCCTTCAAGACCGTGTCGAACTCCGCCCCGGCGTTGTTCTGCCCAAGCGCCGAGACCGCGGCGAAGGGCGGCGCCGCGCAGATGTTGGTCGAGTTGGTCAAGAGGCCGTGCTTGCCGCCGCGCAGGGTCATCACGAAGCGTTCGATCGGCTGGTCGGGCAATTCGTCAAAGAAGGCATCGACGCCGCCGGACTTGGTCGGGCCGATGTGGCCTTCGACGACGATCCGCACCGCGCCGGAGTAGAGGTCGGCGACCAGGTCGGGGAGCTTGCCCGCCGAGGAGCGCAGGTAGACGTTGCCGCGCAGGGGCTCGTCCAAGAGCGGGGTGTAGGCGACTGCCTTGCCGTAGACCGAGCCCGGCGGGCAGCTCCCCGCCTCAAAGCGGGGGCGGGTGCAGATCTCGCGGATGTGGTTTTGGGCGAGGAACTCGGCGTGGGGCATCTCGACCTCGATCCGCTTCAGGTTGGAGTCCTGGGGCCCTCTGGCGATGAAGCTCGCCCTGAGCTGGGGGTAGGCGCCTCTTCTGGGGCTTCCTCTGAGGCGGATCGCGAGCTTTGGCTTGAAGCCCAAGGTGAGGCAGTTCAAGAGCTGGAAGTGGCGGGCGATCGTCACAGAGGAATCATCGGCGGTGCTTTCGAAGGTGGCGCCCGAGCCGGCGATCGTCGATTCCAGCTGGGAGGCCGCGCAGCTGGAGGGGTTGTGGGTGAACTGGTAGCGGTCCATGTAGATGCGGACCTCCCTCAGGTGCAGGGGGATGCCGTCGATGATGTGGGGGATCGGGTCTGAGGCCCCGGCGTCGATTCGCAGCTGGGCGGTGTGGGGGTCGACCTGGAAGGCGGAGCGGATCACGATCGTGCCCAGGTCAAAGGGGCCGACCGTGGCCGAGTTGACCGTGACCAGGGAGAGCGGCGCGCCGTGGTAGGGGCCGGCGAGGTAGATCCGCCCCGCGGCGTAGGTGAGGGCGGGGCCGACCCCGTAGCCGGTCAGGGTCCTGCCGACCTGGGAGGCGGCCGGGCAGGAGGGATTGTCGGCCTCCCCGAAGCCGGTGTTGTGGCGCGATGCCTCGATGTCTTGCTCGGGGCAGAAGGGCACCCCGGCGAGCTTGCCGGTGATCCCCTTGGGCAGGATCAGCGAGTAGGCGGTGATCTCCTGGTCGGTGTCGTGGCGGGTGAGGTGCACGTAGTAGGGGGTGTAGGAGTTGACGTTGGAGTTGACCCCGCCGGTTACGGCGTCGAAGCTCGCCGGCGGGGTGCCCTGCGGGCAGGGGCCGTAGTCCACCCCGCTTGAGATGTCGGAGGAGGTCGGGGTGCCGAAGATCCGCGCCCCGTTTGACCAGGCGGTCATCTCGGTGCGGGTGATCGCTTCCCCGCAGGCGGGCGGGCTGATCAGGAAGGCTCGCTGTCCCGCCCTGAAGTTCATCTGCAGGTCGGTGTAGGGGAGCTCGGGGAGGCCCTCGAAGGTCGCGGCGATCGTGCCGTCGGTGGGGTTGGGGTCGATCTTGCCGGCGAGCTTGATCATCACGCCCCTGGTGGGGAGCTTTGCGACCAGGTAAACTGCGACTATCGAGCTGAAGGGGTTGTCGCGGGGTTGGGCCAGATAGATCGCCCCATCGAAGAATTCCTTGCCCGCCACGTCTTCGAAGAGCGGCGTGTTGACGTAGAAGTCGCCGATCTTCGCCCCGTTGGGGCAGCCGTTTCCCTGGCCGTTGAACGGCGTCTCCGCGGCGTACTGGGCTGGGGTGCAGCCGATTAGCCCGGCGCCCACCGATGGGTTGACCGTGACTCCCTGGGGCAGGTGCACCACCACCTGGCGCGCCGCGGAAGGGATCAGCGTCCCGGGTTTGACCAAGCCTTCCTCGTCGGCTTTGAGGCGGAAATCATAGCCCGAGGAGGTCGAGGCGTTGGTCGTGTTGAGGAAGCCCAGGGGCAGCGGCGTGAAGGGCAGGCCCGAGCAGAAGGTGAGCGCAACCGGCTGGTTGATCGTGTTGTTGTTGGTCGCCGTGGCGGAGACGAGCGCTGGCTGCTGCCAGGCATCTGCGCTAGCGGTGAACGAAAGCGAGGCCGAGCACTCGACCGGCAAGGTGAGGAAGGCTTTGGGGGGGTATTCCCCGGGCGGGCCGACCCCGCAGGTGGCGGGCACGAAGACTTCCTTGCCTTCGACGATTTCGATTTTGTGAAGCTCGCCGTGGTAGGCGGCCGGGTTTGCCTCGTTGAGGCAGTCACCGCGTTCGGGGTCGTGCGAGTAGCCCCAGGGCACCCCCCAGAGGTTCACGTCGATCCCCTCCACGTCGAGCGCCTGGGAGAAGTCCTTGGCCTGCAGGGAGAGGGTGTAGCGGCCCTGGGGGTCTGGGTCGAGGCCGACGTCGAAGACCACCGGCGATCCGAAGGGCGAGGCGCCGAGCTGGGCGGGGACCCCCGGCGGCGCCTTCAAGTTGAAGAGGCCGAAGCGGCGGGTGATCCCTCCCCCCAGGGAGGTCTTCACCTCGATCGTGCCGACCTGGGTGTATAGGGGGCAGCTCTCGCCCGAGAGGCTGGTTTCATAGGGGGATTGCCTCGGCGTTTGGAAGTCCACGGCGCTGCAGCGCACCAGGTCGGCCGCCACCGATCCCTGAAAGGTCGGGTTGAGCAGCATCCCCTGCGGGGTCTGGATCTTCAGGTTGCGCAGGTCCCCGTCGGGGAATTCGCCGACCTGCTTGAAGCCGAGGTGAACCGACCACTCCGAGGGGTGAGAGCCCGCCGCGAAGGAGGGTTTGCCATCTTCGGTGCGGACCGCGACCGAGAAGCCTTCTTTGCCTGACTTGAAGCCGAAGGAGGCGCTTGCCGCGGGAGCCGTGATCGCGGCGAGAGCGAGGAGCGCGATTGCGATGAAGCGCTTCATCGCCTGTTCCCCCTCTGGCGGCGGTGATGGCGCTTCGGGTGGCGCTTGGAGCGCTTCTTCACGCAGCGCTTCACCTTCTTGCCCTTCTTGGTCTTCACCGTCTTTGGCACCTTGCCCTTCGGGCAGCGCTTGGTGGCCTTGAAGCCGTAGCGGGTGTAGTGGACCGCGGGGTTGCCCGGGCCTGAGAGCAGCGTGGTCAGGGTCGGCTCGGTCGGTTCGGGGGGCAGGACCTGGCAGGCGTCGCCCTCGCAGGCGAGCGGCCCCGGGGGTTCTCCGAAGCCGCCGCCGATCCGCGCGTCATAGAGGTCCACGGCGCCGGGGTCCGAGCCGACCAGCGAGGCGCCGGTCAGGAAGAAGGCGTCGGCGCCGTCGGCGGAGGCGTCGGCGAAGCGCGAAGGCGCGGCGTCTCTGCCGGAGGAGACGAGCGTGGCGCAGCCCGCCGCCCTCGTGCAGGAGCCCTCGCCCTGGGCCTCCCACTCATAGGCGTCGGTGACCCCTTTGCCCGAGGCGCCCTGGGTGTTGGTGTCGGAGGGGGAGATCGCATCGGCGGAATCGAAGAAGACGCGCTTGCCGTTGTCGGCGAAAACGCGGGGCTTATAGGAGAGGGTTGCTGTGGGGCCCGCGCCGTTGGCGACCGCGCCGGGGATCGTGGAGGGGCCGGTCGGGCGGCCGTTGGTCGGGTTGCAGGAGACGCAGGTGAGCCCCGCGGTCGATTCGTAGAGGTAGAGCTCGGAGTCCGCTTCGCCCGTGGCCAGGTCGGTGTTGTCGTAGGTATGCCCGTAGCGGTCTTCCAGCGGCGTGGTCGAGGCGAAGAGCAGCTTGGTGCCGTCTGAGGAGACGCGGGAGGTTCCCGTTGCCGGTGGGTAGTTGGAGATGTCCGCGGACTCGGCGATCTTGGTCGCGGAGTCGCAGCCGTTGGCGGCGGCCGTGTTGGCCGCCGCGCAGCGGTAGAGACCCGTGGCGCGCAGGTAGTAGAGGCTCGCTCCGTTGCTCGCCGCGCCGAGCACGCCCTCGACGTCGGCGCTCGAGGTGAGCTTCGTCGCCGTGTTGGCGGTGGCGTTGTAGCGGTAGAGGTCGCCTGCCTTGCTCAGGTAGGCGATCGAGCCGTCGGTGGAGGCGAGCTCGAAGGTTCCGCCTCCCCCCGCGCCGGCGTCGGCCTGCTTCAGGGTCGCGCCGTCGCGGACGAAGAGGTTGGCGCCTTCGTAGAGGTAGACGCGGGCGCCTTCGGCGGAGACGGCGTTGGCGCCCTGGGCGGCGAGGGTCGCGCCCGGAGATGCGTTCAGCTGTTTGAGGGCGCCGCCTCCTGTGGAGAACTCATAGAGGTTGGCTTCGTCGGCGCCGCAGCCGTCCGTCGCGCTTGCGCTCAGCTTCGCGCAGCTGGAGAGCACCGCGTGGGTCAGGTCCTCCGAGGCGCCGGCGAGCGTGACTTCGAAGGCCGAGGCGCTCTGCCCCGAGAGGCCGGTCTCGCTCGGTCCGAGCAAGGCCTCAAAGCCGCCCGTGGCATTGCTGCGCAGGTAGTAGTCCTGGTATCCCGCCGGGGCGTCGGTGCCCGCCAGGCTCGGGTTGGGCACCGGGCAGCCTTCGGCTTCGCCCCTGCAGCCCTTGCCGTTCAGCAAGAGGCCGCGGGCGAGGTCGGTGGAGAACAGGCGGTAGGGCGAGCCGCCCTCGGCGATGTCATAGGAGCCCGAGAAGATCGGCACGCTGAGGTTCTCGGTCGACCAGCCCGATGCGCTGCGCCTGGCGATGTACTGGGAGGCCGGCGGGGCTCCCGCGCCCCCGGCGAAGGAGGACGAGGAGGAGTAGGTCGCCATCGAGCCCTGGGCGGCGCCCTGCAGGACGCCGCCGGAGGCAAGCGCTTCGGGGAAGGCGACGCCGCCGCCGTTCTTATCGGCCGGGGAGACCATCTCCCAGCCGCGCCCGTCGGCGAGCAAGGCTCCGCCACTGGCCGGGGAGGTGACGAAGAAGGGGTAGGGCGCGGAGGAGGGTGTGGTCAGCGAGCCATGGCTGTTGCTGAGCACGAGCCGGTAGTAGTAGGTCGTGTCGGAGGCAAGCCCCGAGACGGTCGGGAAGTTGACCGGGATCATCCCTTCTTCGGTGCCGATCACTTTGACGATCACCTGCGAGGCGCCCGTGAAGCCTTTGGCTTGCCAGGTGGTCTTCGGGGTGAACTCGAAGCGCCCGCCGGTGAGGTAGCCGTTGGGGTCGACTTCGGCCGAGAGGGTGACCGAGCGCGAGTCGACCTGGGAGGCCCAGAGCTGCCCGGCCAGGGGCGGGCCCGAGGCTTGGGCCTGGCCAGTCCCCAGAAGGAGGAGTACGAGCAGGCAGGCGCCGCCCCCCAGCAGGCGGCGGCGCCTTCTCATCGAGTTGCGCACCGCTGCGCCTCCCCCGCTACCTGACCGCGGCGCGCAGGTGGCGCAGCGCCGCGCGGCGGTGATGGCGCTTGTGGGAGCGGTGGTGGCGGCGCTTTGCCTTGCGGCACTTGCCGTTGCGAAGCGCCGGGCGCAGTTCGATCCCCTTGCCGTTGTGGGCGGCGAAGAGGCCGGTGGCGCGGTTGACCTTCTTGCAGACGTCGGTCGAGTTCTGCAGGAGGCCCTTCTTGCCGCCGGCCATGTTCAAGACGAAGGAGGAGACCGGCAGGTCGGGGACCCCTTCGAAGGTCGTGCGGATGCCGCCCTTGACCGAGTCGATGCGGGCCACCGCGTCGACTTGGATCGGCTGGGAGGGCGGGCCGCTCAGGGCAACCACCAGGTCGGGCAGCTCGTGATCGGAGCTGCGCAGGTAGGCGTTGCCTTGCAGGGCGTAGTCGACCAATGGGCTGGTCGCGGTTGCGTGCCCGTAGACCGATGCCGGCGGGCAAGCCGAGCCGTTGGCGTCGCCTTCGGCGAACTGCACCCTGGTGCAGACCGTGCCGATGTGGGCCTGATCGAGGAACTCCGAGTGCGGCAGGGCGACCGAGGCTTCGGCGATGTTGGCGCCGCCTGCGGGCATGATCGCGGTGCCGCGCAGGGCGGGGTGCCCGCCGCGCCCGGTCGCCCCGAAGAGGCGGATGCCGAGCTTTGGCTTGAAGGGCAGGGCGGTGCACTCGCCGAGCTGGTAGCGCGAGGAGAGGGAGACCGGCTGGCCGAGGGTCGAGACCAGCGAGCCCTCGACCGAGCTCGGATCGCAGCTGGTGCCGGTGCGGGTGAAGCCCTGGCGGTCGAGGTTGACGTCGATCGAGCGCACGTCGAGCGGGATGCCCTCGAGGATCGAGGGGATCTGATCGGAGTCGGCGGTGATCTGACCGCTGCTGCGGTCCAGATGCAGCGCCGCTTTGACGACGATCGTGCCGAGGTCATAGGGGCCTGCGACCGCCGGGGTGATCACCGCCATGCTCAGCGGGGCGCCTTTGTATGGGCCTGCTAGGTAGGCGTCGCCGTGGGCGTAGTAGGGGGAGGGGCCTGCTCCTGCCGCGGCTGTTACCGAGCCGATGTGGGTGTCTGGGGGGCAGGAGGGGCTTGCCTGCTCTTCGTGCCCGCTCTTCGATGCGGCGCTTGCCAGTGCGGCATCGGAGCACTGGCCCACTCCCGCCAGCTTGCCGGTCAGCCCCTCTGGCATCTTCACGCTGAAGGAGGAGAACCGCTGGGAGCCGTCCGTCCTTCGCAGGTGAAGCACGAAGGGCGAGTAGTTGCCCGCGATCGGGCTGACCACACCCGCGTCGAGGCTCGGGCTGTTGGGCAAAGAGCCCCCGCAGCCCCCGCCCGCGGGCGGGGTTGAGATCGCGTAGTCGTCGTGGGTGGTTGCCGGCGGGCCGCTGTCGGGGTAAGACCACGGGGTCAGAGAGGAGGTGGTCGAGTAGGCGCCGCAGGCAGAGGGGGTGCGAAGCACGCCGTGCGCGCCTCCGAAGAGGTTCACCTTGAAGTGGCTGAAGGGCAGCTGCGGGGTGTTGTCGAAGGTGGTGACGAGCCTCCCGGTGTTGGGGTCGGCTTGCACGTGGGCTGGCAGCTTGATCAGGAGCCCCGCGCGCGAGTCTTCGATCACCGCGTAGATCGCCAAGAGCGAATCGAAGGGGTTGTCGTGCGGGGTTGCCGCGTACACCGAGCCCGGCAGCGGGTGATCGATCAGCGGCGAGTCGACTTCCACCGTGCCGATCCGCGAGTTCGCCGGGCAGGCCACGGGGTTGCCGTTGGGCACCGCGCTCACCGGGTCGACCCCGACCTGCCCGGGCGTGCAGCCGCCCAGCCCGTTGGCGCTTGCGGGGTTGATCGCCAGCCCCTCGGGCAGCGAGATCACCGCCTTTCGCAGGTGCGCGGTGGCTCGTTCGCTGAGGCTGCTGGTCTGCGGGATGCCGAGGTCGGCTTCGATCCCGCTCGGGGAGTCCGCGACGTTGGTCGTCGGCCGTGCCTTCAGCGTCGGGTTGAATTCAAGCCCCGCGCAGCCGGTGATCCCGACTTCGTTGCCGTTGGCGTCGCGCATCACGTCGGCGCGCCTCACAGGCGGGCCGCTCGGGTGTTCCCAGGAGAAGGCTTCGGCTTCGCCGACCGGCGCTTCTGCGCAGTTGGTCGGCATCGCCAATGCCTGGGTGTCCCGCTCGGGCACGGGGTCGCCCTGCAACAAGAGCTGAACTCCCGTCGAAGGCTTCTGCTGCAGCTCCGGAATGTCCTTCGTTTCCGCCATCTCGGTGTAGTCGCCGGGGCGCACCCCGCCCTCGATGTGAACGGGGTAGAGGATCACTACGAAGCCGAAGTTCGATGCCTTACCCGGCGCCGGTTCCATGTTGTAGACGGTTTCCGGGGTGACATACGGACCAGCGCTAACCGAGGTGAGCACGTTGACCACGCCGATCTCGGTGTTCGCCGGACAGTCGAAGGCCTCCAAAAGCACCTCCAAGCAGCGTCGCGGCGTCGCGTTGGGGTTGACGATCGTCCCGTGCGGCAGGTAGGTGTACACGTCGCGCTCGCCGCCGTCGACCCCACCCGGTGTGCCAATTACAAGCCTTTCGGTAGAGAAGCTCAGGTTGACCGAGAGCACGTGCGGGTGCCCGCCGGCCTGCGTTTCCGCAGTGCCGTCCTCGGCGTAACCGGTCATCCCGAAGCCCGGGATGCCCGGCAGGAAGCCGAAGGGGGCGACAGTCGAGGAGACCTTCGAGGTGTTTTCGGCGACCGTGGCGGCTGTGCCGCCGCCTTCGAGGACCGCGGTGTCTACCACTGTGTCCCCCTCGTGCAGGATCGTCCCAGTTCCATCAACGTCGAACCCAATCTGCACATTGATAAATCCGCCGGGCTGAATGGGACCTGGAAAGACACAGGTGACGGTTGGGGCTGCAAGTGTACAGGTGCCGGCAGCGCTATGCAGGCTGCCACCAGCCCTTTCTGCGACGCTTTTCAGCGTCAGACCCGTCGGCAGCGTGTCGGTCAGCGTGATCGGCCCTTTGGTCGGTGCCGCACCGACGTTGGTCGCCAATAGATTGTACTCGGGGAGTCTACCGCCGGATTTATATGTGGATCCCGGTTCGAGGTTGGTCGGGATCGTCGTGATGTCAAAGCGCCAGGCCGGGGCCGCTTCGGCGCTTGCCTGGGAGGCGGGGACGAGCAGCACCCCGAGGGCGAGCAGGGCGGTCGCGATCTTCTTGGTCATGGCGTTCATCGACTCGCCCTCCGGTTGTGGTTGGCAGCTCGCTTGTGGTGGCGCTTGTGCTTCGTGTGCTTGCGGTGCTTGGCGTGCTTTGCCACGCAGTGCAGCTTGCCCTTGCGGCGCACCTGGCGCTTGCCCTTCGGGCACCGGGTCTTGTTGGCGCCCTGCTTGGGGTTGCCCGGGCCCTCGAAGGCCGCACTGCCCGCGCCGGGCGCGTCGGAGGGTTGGCTGGAGGCTCCCCGGCAAGCATCTCCCTCGCAGGTCGCCGGCCTTGCCGCGTTCTGGTACTCCAGGCCGCCATTGACTTTGACCGCATAGATGTCCTGCAGGGTGTCTTCATCCGAAGGCACTAGCTGCTGGCGACTGAAGATGAAGGCCGTGTCTCCGGACTCCGACACGTCAGCCAGGAACGATGGGTAGGCACCCGTGCCGGTCGAGAGCAGGTAGATACAGCCGCCGTTGGTTGGACTGTAGGCGGGAGCGCCTTTTGTGCAGTTGCCGCCCGGGGTGCCGGGGGCCTCCCACTCATAGACGTCACTGCAGCTGGGCGGAGGACCGAGTTCTGGCTCGTCTTTAAATGAACAGCCCTGATCACCGTCGACATCGACTGGAACTAGCTTGTCGGGGGTCTGGAAGAAGAAGCGGTTGCCGTCGAGGGAGAGGTTACGGCTAAGAAATGGCTCTGCTTCGTAGACCGTGTGTGACGAAGGGGAATGATACATGTCCGGATTCTTCAATCCAGGTTCGCCGATTGACGGAGAGCCGGTCGGATCGCAGGTGAGACAGGAGATCGGGCCGCCTTCGACGTCGTAGCGATAGAACTCGGGCGTGCCCTGGTTTTCGTAAGCGGTAAGCCTGCGAGCCGAGCGGAAGACGAGGACTCGGCCAGCGGCACTCACTCGCGATGCCTTCATGTTGTTTCTCTTCCCCGCCCAATCGTACCCGTCTCCTCCATCGGCATTGAGTCGGCTAACGAGCCCGATACAGCCTCCCGTAGTCACACAGGTGCCTGTACCGTTGGCCTGCCAGAGATAAAGACTGCACGCGCCGGAAAATGTGTCGACCGGGTCGCTGGCTGCGCCGGCGCAATCTCCGGAGGCGGCCGGGCCATCGGCGTCGAGGTCTGCATTTGCCGCGAAGTACACATATGAGCCGTTATCGGAATAGCCAACCATGCCGACGACTTCCGCGCCCGGGGCGAGGTCGATGAGATGGTGGCCGGACGACGCGGTATCGTCGTAGAGATAGAGATCTTCGGCGCCCGACGCGGTGCTTGCGCTGTCGGTCAACTCCTCCTCGGACTTGAAGAAGGCCCGAGAGCCATCAGGTGTAGCCCCTAGGAATGTCGCGGCGGAAACGCCGCCTGGATCGGGCTCCGGCGTACCGTTGCAGGGGTCGTGGTCGGCGCAGTCGGTGCGCTCGGATGCAGATACCTGGACGGTTGTCGCACCAGGAGTTGCCGCATCGCGGCGAAGGAACAACTGGCCGGTTTCTCGATCGAGAAAGTACACACCCGTCGCTGAGACCGAATGGCCGTCCCTGACGTAGTTTTCAAAGGCCGCCGGGGCTTTGGCTCCAGTCGCCGGAAGACAAGGTGGGCTGCCGCAGGCCGAGTCGGGCAGCACGTCAACCAGAGTCAATCCGCTCGTGTCGCGGTCGTAGAGATATAGGTTGAATCTGTTTGTGTTACCCCCCCACGAAGGGCCAGAGCTCACGGGGATGTTCCCTTTGGCTTCGAAGACGACCTCGGAGTCGTTGTCGAAGGTCCCTGCAAGCTCGTTCCACTGGGCGCTTCCACCCCCTTGTTGCGGTACTAGGGTGGTCCAAGAGCCGTCCGAGCTGTTCCGCATCAAGAGCGTGTAGCCCAATTGGCCTTCCAGGAATCCTTTGATTGACAGAGCATGAGAGAAGCTGAAGCGAAGGTCGGGCGTCCAGGTCGAGACACCAGCTGAATCGCCATAGCTAGCCGGCGGCACGAGCCCACGGCTAGACCATCGGCCGCCGTCGAAGCGGGCGAGAAATACGCCGCTGCCCGTAAAGCTTTCAGCGCCAGGAAAGCCAGCCCATGTATAGAAGGTGATCCCGTCGCCCGACTCGGATGCCTCAACGCTGGATGGGCTGCCGTATGCATCCGCTCCGAACTTGTCGATCGGGGTCGCCTGCTCGTAGGCGCGGCAGTCGGGCAGCTTGGCCGAGGGGCCGGTACGGAAGCGGTCGTTGGGGCAGACGCCGAAGCTGGGCGGCGAGGGGAAGGTGGCGACCGCGATGCCTTCGCTCGAGGCGGCGCCGGCCAGGTTGGTGGCGACCAGCTTGAAGTAGTACTGCGTAGCGGGACTGAGGCCGCCGATCACCGGCGAGACTTCCACCGGCGAAGATCCTTCGCCGATACCGACCGACGAACTTGAGGAGTCCAGGGAAGGGGTGGTGCCGTACTGCACTACGTAAGAGGTGGGCGAGTGGCTCGGGTCGATCCTGGCGGTAACGCGTACCGAGTGCTCGTCGACCGCCTGGGCAGCGACGCTGGAGAGGACAGGCGGGCCCGTGAGGGTGGTGAAGTTCTTTTCTTCAGAGGTGACCGGGGTGAATCCTGAGAAATAGGGGCGGGTGACCTGCAGCCGGGCCAGGTACTGGGTGCCCGGGACGAGGCCCGGGACGCCCTGGCTGATGTTCTGGGCGCCACCGCTCCCGCTCAAAGCCGAGCAGCTGGGGACGCTGACGTCGGTCCAGTGTATTTCGTCGGTCGAGTACTGGAACTTGCAGTCGACCAAGCCGCCTTTGGGGTTGACTTCGCCGTGGAAGGTGGCGCTGCGATCGGCTATTCCCGTGATCGCCCCGGAGACGGGCATGCTCGCGGTCGGGTTGGGCAGCGCCGAGGAGTCGGCGAGGGCGTAGACGCGGTGGCCGGCGACGAGGCCGCCGAAGCCGCTGGTAGCGGAAA
The DNA here is from genome assembly GCA_963728365.1 of uncultured Solirubrobacterales bacterium. Taxonomy (GTDB): domain Bacteria; phylum Actinomycetota; class Thermoleophilia; order Solirubrobacterales; family 70-9; genus VRUE01. Next base: position 2,141,978 of record CAVSJI010000001.1, on the reverse strand, counting down.
CGTAGAGGCTTCCGCTGGCGCTGTCGAAGCCGAGGCCCTGAACTGCTCCGAAGCCCGCTTCGGCACCGTGGGTGTCGTCGACTTCGGCCGGTGCCGCGCTGAGTCCCGGTTCGTTTGACGGGCCGAGCTGCTGCACGACGGTCGGGCCCGAGGCAGGATCGCGCAGGACGTAGAGGGCGGTGCCCGCGGGGTTCACGGCGAGACCGGCGGTCGCCGTGGAAGACGCTCCGGGGAGCAGCGGGCCGGGATGGCCCTGGCTGAGTGTGTCGACCGAGCAACTGCCGGTGCCGCTCACCGCGGTGCAAGTCATCTGCGGCTGGTCGGCGGCGGCGAGGTCGCCCTGGAGGGTGACCGCGACCGCGGGGGGGTTCCCCGTGAAGGAGAAGTCGCCCGCGCCGCAGGCTTCTTCGAGACCGTTCTGGATGACTTCAACGCCGATGGATTCTTTGAGTTGCCCGGTCCCGGCGGTGTAGGTGAGCTCTTCGGTCGGCGTGCCGTCGGGGCAGGCGAGCGTGTAGTGGTCACCCGCGTTGAAGCCCGTGAAGGCGATCTTTTGCACCTCGTTGTTGGGTGGCACGATCGGCTCGAGGAAGCCGACGCCTTCCCCGTCGGCGTCCTCGGAGTCATAGCGCTGCACGTCGCCGTTGTGGTTGGAGCTGGAGGCGTAGGCGATGCCCCGCGTGTCGACGGCGACTGCGGTCGGCTGGCCCGAGGTGAACTGGCCCGTGCCGGCCTCGGTGCCTGCTGCGCCCGAGCGACAGGCGCCGGCGATCGCCGCGGTGCAGGTCTCCGCCGCGGAGGCGCCCTCGACCGGGGTGGAGATCGTGAAGCCGGTGTTGGTGTTGAGGTTGGGCGAGCCGTTGGCGCGCGCCAGCGCGTTGACGTTGGTGTCGGCGTATTTGCCGGTGAAGCTGACCCGCCAGGGACCGCCCGGTTCGCTGCCGCCGCCGGGGTTGGCGCCCGGGGCGAGGGCGACCGAGACGTTGCCGGGGCCGATGTTGGCCAGCGCCGCGAGTGCGGCTTGGACTTCGGCGGCGGTCGCGTTGTAGGGGATGTTGGCGCTGGTCAGGTTGGAGTTAGAGGGGTTGGGGGTGGTGAAGGCAAGTTTGAAGTTGCCGCTGATCGCCCCCGGGGAGACGGTGATTTCCTGCTGCTCGTTGGCGGCGACGTTCCCGGCGGGGGTGGGCACTGTGAGTTCGGTGCCGGCGCCGGCGGCCGAGCCGTTGGCCGCCTGGGAGAGGGTGATCGTGCCGGCGCCCAGCGCGGTGATCTTGGTGTTCGGTTCGATCCCGGTGCCTTCGATCGTCTGGCCGACGGCGAAGGCGCGCGAGGTGGTGATGACGGAGGTGATCGTCGAGGAGGCCGCGGTGACCGTGCCTTCGCCGGTCGCGCCACCGTCGATGACCCCGCCGCCGGCCATCGAGACGAAGGCGCCGTCGAGGTCGAAGCGCTGGATGCGCTGGTTGGCGGTGTCGGCGAGGAAGAGGGAGTCGGCGGCGGAGTTCACGGCGACGCCGAAGCCGGCGCCGTTGCCGGCGCCGTACTGGCCCGCGCCGCCGCCGCCGACCCCGGCCTTGCAGACGTCGGCTTCGGCTTCGATGCAGGTCTCCAGCCCGGTACCGGCCTCATCGGGGCCCGACTGGACCACGTCCCAGCCGAAGGAGCGGATGAAGTTGCCGGCGCCGCCGTAGACGTCGATGCGGCGGTTGCCCCGGTCAGAGACGTAGACGTCGCCGGTGTCGGCGTCGATCGCCACCGCCTGGGGGTGATCGAGGGTGCCGTTCTCCCCCGAGGCGATGCCCGCCTTGCACTCGGTGGCGACCGTGCAGGTCTCAAAGCCACTGCCGGTGTCGTTGGCGACGGTGGGGGCGCCGTTGTTGACCGTCGAGACTTCGACCGTGCCGCTCAGTTCGGTGGCGCCGGCGGTGATCGTCGGCTGGTTGGCGCCGCCGAGGGCGCCTTTGAAGGTGACGAGGTAGGGATTTCCGGCGGTGCCTTTGCCCGAGACCGAGACGTTGGCGCTGCCGCCGATGCTCGGCAGGGCGGCGAGGACGCTGCCTGGTTCAGAGCTGTATTTGATCGGGGCGCTGGTCGAGCCGTCGAAGGAGAGGGTGTAGAAGCCGGCGTCATCGGTGCTGACGCCGGGGGCGGCTTCGAGCACGATCTTCTGGCGCTCGTTGACGGCGGAGGCGATCGTGTCCTTGCCCCAGGCGCTGAGGAAGCTGCCCGCTGAGCTGAAGCGCTCGATGCGGTTGTTGTTTTCGTCGGCGACGTAGACGTCACCGGGGTTGGCGGGGCCGACGCCGGTTGCGTTGGCGGCGACGCCGCGCGGGTTGTCGAGCTCGCCGCCGTAGCTGCCCGAGCCGGCGAAGGTGCCGAACTCGCTGAGCAGCTGCCTGGAAGCGAGGGCCGGGGACGCGAAGAGCGCCAGGGAGAGCAGCGCGGCGCAGAGCGAGAGGGCGATGCGAGCGCGCCGGCGTGAGGGCGCACCACTCCCGTCGGAGTCGCTGAAGGCACCACGGGCGGCGTCGGCTCCACGGACGAATGAGCCCTGGCTTGCGCCCCGGCCCTCGGTCGATCCCGCGGACGATGCCTTCGCGTGGCTCTTCACGTAGCTCTCTCCTTGTCCCGTGAGCCCCTCTACCGGCCGCTTCCCTTGGCGGCCCCCGTGGGCTCGGTTTCCCTGTTGCTGCCGGATCTCGGTTGCGCTCCCTTTGGCGCTTCCGGTACCCGGTTCCGGGACTGTAAACGATTCCTCTTCTTTATGCAAGCTGACGTTTTCAGAACGAAAGCAGATGTCTCCAGACGAGCTGCGGCTTGACCGGGAAACCAAGCCGTGTACATTCGGAGGAGTGCGGGGGGGACGGAGATCGAGGTCCGGCAGGATCCGGGGCACGGCGCTGGCGCTGTCCGCGGTGGCGCTGGCCCTGGCCCTCGCGCCAACGCTCGCCACCGCCGACCAGTACGAGCCCAACGGCTCGGCGCCCGAAGCTGCCGGGCCGTTGATCGCCGGGCAGGGGGTGTCGGGGGCGCTCGAGACCTCCGCCGACAGGGACTACTTCTACTTCTACGCCACCGCACCCGGGGAAACACAGGTCGAGCTCACGGTGACCAACCTCGGCGGCGGCGGGGAGGCGACCGACATCGACGTCGGGATCCTCGACTCGCTCGGGACGCAGATCGCCGGCCAGGCCTTCATCCGCACCGGCGAAACCAGGACGATCACCGCCAGCCTCGAGTCGCAGAAATACTTCGTCGAGGTCTTCCCCGGCGAAGGCTTCGGCGACTCCTACAGCCTCAGCCCGAGCGGCGCGACCGGTGCCTTCGGCAGCTACGCGGAGATCTCCGGGCGCTGCGAAAGGGCGGAACGGGCGGCGGCCTCGAGGCGCGCCCGCCTCAGCCGGACCAGGCTGCGCCTGCAGCGCGCCACAGCCCGCCAGCGCCGCAGCCGCTACGCGAGCCGAGCCGCCCGCGCCAGCGCCCGGCGGGCGCTTCGCAGGGCTCGGCGCCAGCTCAAACGGCAGCGCCGGGCGCTCGTGCGAACGCGTCAGGCGCGCCAGCCCTGGTGCTCGATCGCGCCGTAGCCGCGGCGCCCTCCCGCCGCGGCTCGGCGCTCCTCTGAGCTACCCCCGCGCCTTGCAGGTTTCGCTCACCGTCGAGGACACCTTCTTGCCGCCGGCGAAGGCGAACGAGGTGCGGGCGAGCTGGAAGGACGCCTGGCCGACGCCCTTCGGGGTCGGGCAGCCGGCGGAGATGTAAGAGCGCGACTTGCCCTTGTAGTGGTAGCGGCGCGAGAGGTTCATCTGGATGCCGGTCAGGTCCCCCCAGCTGCGCAGCGAGGCGGGCAGGGTTGCGCTCAGCTCGGTGCCGTAGGCGCCCTTCTTGATCTTCGAGAACTTGAAGGTGATCACGAAGGACGTCGCAAAGGGATGCGCGGCGTAGATCTGCCCGTAGAGGACCGGCTTGCCCTTCGCTTCGCCGTTGAAGACGAGCAGCTGACCGGTGGCCGCATAGCTTTCGCCTTCCTGCCCCCTGAGCGCGATATTGGCGGTGAAGCTGCCCTTGCCGACCAGGGCGCGGCGGCAGTTGGAGAGGGCGCGCCGCGTGCTCGCCGGCTGGATCCGCTCGTACTGGCAGGTCGGCAGGCCCGCGGTGCTGAAGTGACCCTGGCGGTTGATCTCGATGCCGAGCGTCTTCAGCTTCGGCGGCGGGGTCCCGTCGGTGGTCGCGATGTTCCAGCCGACCGAGACCGAGATCGGCGCCGCCCCCTTGCGCGGCAGCTTCTTCGGCCGAAGCTTGCCGCTCACGGAGATGCGGAGGTTTTCCTTCTGGGTGATCGTCGTGGCGTTGGCAAAGGTCGCAGCCGCCAGGATCAGCGCCAGGGCGGCCAGGGCGGTTGCGAGTCGGCGTGCGGAAGGGGTCATCGTGCTCGGTTCCATCCTTCGATCGTCGGTACGAGATGTTTATCGGGCGTCTATTCAACACCTTCGGCGGGCGCGAGGTGCGGACCGCGGCTCCGGCGTCGCCTCAGGCGCCGCCCCGCGCCAAGCGCTCGGCTTCCTCGACGCCCAGGTAGGGCGCCAGGATCAGCTCGACCAGGTCGGGCAGCAGCTTCTCCAGATCCTCGCTTCGGCCGGCGCTGATCTCGCGCACGATCAGCGAGACGATGCCGCCGACCAGGGTTTCCTCGGTCGCCTCGGGCAGCGGACGCTCGCCACCGTGCTGGGGGCGGCCCGCCTTGAGGATCGCGACGAAGTCCTGCATCGTTGCCCGGTAACGGGCGGCGATCTCCCCCCCGGCGGCGACCGGCTCGACCATGCAGAGGCGGGCCAGCTCGGGCTCGGCGGCGAGGAAGCGCAGCATCGTCGCCAGCGCCGCCCGCACCTGCTGCGGCCACTCGCCGAAGGACTGCGCGGCGGCGCGCATCGAGGCGCGGATGTGATCGGCGACCATCTCGTAGGCGGCGAGGAAGCAGGCTTCCTTGTCGGCGAAGTGCTCGTAGAAGGTGCGCCGCGAGACCGAGGCTGCCTTGGTGATGTCGGCGACCGTGGTCGCGTTGTAGCCCTTCTCGGCGACCGTGTCGACCATCGCGGTGATGATCCGCTCGCGCTGGTTCTGCTCGATGAACTCGCGCGGCAGCCCGTGGCGGCCGGCGGGCAGGCGCGGCGAGCCGGCGCCAGTTGCGTCGGCTTTCGGCTTCCCCTTCTGCGCGGCTCCCTTTGCCACAAGGCGAAGATACCCGCTAGCCGTCCCCGGACGCGGGAGCATGGCCGCGTGATCGCCGGGTGTCACTAGCGCGGCCACGCGGGAGCGGAGGAGACGGCGCCCGGCTATAGCGTCAGCGCAGCGGCTGGACGAGCAGCTCGTCCTCGGCGGCGCGCGAGCCGAGATATGGCAGGACCGCCATGTAGACGAGTTCGGCGAGGAAATCCTCGCCCCGCTCCAGGCAACCGAACTCGATCTTCGAGACGACGGTGCCGTAGATCGCACCGGCGACGATTTCCGCCGTGCAGCGCGAGACCGCGCCGGGCTTCTTCGAGCTCCCCCCGACCGCCGTCGAGGATGTCGGCGAGCCGCTGCAGGAAGCGGTCGCGGCGGCGCTGGCCGCCGACCCCGACGCCGCTCACCTCGACGATCAGGAAGCGGGCGCGCTGGGGGTCCTCCTGCAGGAAGCGGATCGCCGCCCAGCCCGCGGCCCAGACGCTGTCGTGCCATGAGGAGGCGGCGGCGTGGGCGCTCTCGACTCGCTCGCAGAGCTCATCCGAGAGCTCGTCGTGGACGCAGAGGAAGCAGTCTTCCTTGCCGGCGAAGCAGCGCTCGAAGTGCGCGCGCCTGGCGCGGGCTCGCTCGCAGACGTGCTCGACGCTGGTCTCCGCGTAGCCGTAGACGGCGACCAGCGCCACCATCGCGCTGGCGATCCGCTCGCGGGCCGGGTCGACCGGCGAGGGCCCGAAGGGCACGCCGCTGGCGCCGCTCACGCCATGCCGGCCCCTCTCCCCGCCCTCGTCCTCGTCAAGCCGCGGCCCGCGCCTGCGCCGCGTCGGCGGCCCGGCCGGCCTCGACCTCGCCCACGTAGGGCGTCAGCGTGACCTGCAGCATCTCGGGCAGCAGGCCCCGGATCTCGGCGTCGCGGCCGGCGATCAGGCGCTGGTGCACGAGCCAGGCGAGACCGCCGACGATCGCCACCTCGAGCCCGTCCGGGAGCCTGCCGGAACGCGGGTTGTGCTCGCGGCCCTCGCGCAGCTTCGGGGCGACCCGCTCGAGCATCGCCTGATAGCGCTTCAGCGCCTCGCCGCCGGCGGCCTGCGACTCGACGAGCACCAGCCGCGCCCGCGCCGGCTCGTTGCCGACCATCTCGAGGAAGATCTCGAGGCTGGCGGAGATCTGCTCGACCCAAGGCTGCTCGGGACCGAGCAGCTCGGCGAAGACCTCGGCTGCCGCGTCGACGGTCTCGTCGAAGGCCGCCAGCACGCACTCCTCCTTGCTCGAGAACTGCTCGTAGAAGGTCGAGAGCGCGACCCGGGCGGTCTTCGCGATCAGCTCGATCGTCGTCTTCTGGTAGCCGCGCTCGGCGACCAGCTCCGCCGTCGCCAGCAGCATCCGCTCGCGCTGGTTCTGGACGACGAAGTCGCGCGGGACCAGGTGCCGTCCCGGAGGCATCTTGGCGAGCCGTTCGGAGAGCGATCTCGAATCCGCCATTCCGACAAGGTACCAAAACATATATCTGATGTCTACTTTCGTGCTTTACAAAAAACATTGCGTTCTAGGCATCTGGTGTTTCTGAAAGGTGCTATACCTAGACAGAAGGTCCACGTTTGCGAAACCGGGTGGAGCGATGCAGGAACCGATGAGCACCCCTGAGAGAGACGAGCCGACCGCCCCGGTGGTTCCCTTCCCCGGCCTGCGCTCGCGGCCGGCGCGCGAGCGGCTGCTCGAGGCGATGCTCGTCGTCAGCGGCGAGCTCGGCTACGAGCAGGTCGCGGTCAAGCACGTCATCGAGCGCGCCCGCGCCAGTCGCGCGACCTTCTACAAGTACTTCGAGGATCGCGAGGACTGTTTCGCCCAGGCCCACCGTGACGCTTCCGAGTGGCTCTTCCGGCGGATGATGGGCGCCGCGCGGCGGCAGCCGACCTGGCGCGAGGGGCTGCGCGCGGCGCTCGCCGAGATGCTCGAGTTCTGCGCCAACCAGCCGGCTGTCGCCAAGGCGATCTTCGTCGAGGTTCATGCCGCGGGCGAGCGGGCGCTTGCCCAGCGGCGCGATCTGATGGAGCGCCTCTCCCACGCGCTTGACAGCGCGCGCCGCGAGATTCCCTCTCGCCAAGCTCCACCTCCTGTGACGTCTACCTTCATGGTAGGGGCAATCGACACTCTCGTGTGCGCGAAGCTGATGGACGACGACGCGGCACGGGCGCCGGAGATGCTTCCCGGCCTGCTCTACTTCGTCGTCATGCAGTACTTCGGCGAGGACGCCGCATGGGAGGAGATGACCGCCGCCCCGGTGGCCACCTGGAAGGCCCGTCGCGCGGCGGGCTCGCAACTGCCGGGCTAGAGCGGGATGTTGCCGTGCTTGCGCTTCGGCTGCGGCACGCGCTTTGACTGCAGCATGCGCAGCGCCTTGACCAGCTTCGGCCGGGTTTCGCGCGGCTCGATCACGTCGTCGATGTAGCCGCGCTCGGCCGCCGAGTAGGGGTTGGCGAAGTGGGCCTTGTAGTCGTCGATCAGCTTCTGGCGGCGTTCGTCGGGCGTCGGCGAGGAGGCGATGTCCTTGCGGTAGATGATGTTGACCGCGCCCTCGGGGCCCATCACCGCGACCTCGGCGGTCGGCCAGGCGACGTTGTAGTCGGCCAGCATGTGCTTCGAGGCCATCACGTCATAGGCCCCGCCGTAGGCCTTGCGGGTGACGACGGTGAGCTTCGGAACCGTCGCCTCGGTGAAGGCGTAGAGCAGCTTGGCGCCGTGGCGGATGATCCCGTTCCACTCCTGATCGGTGCCGGGCAGGAAACCGGGCACGTCGGTGAAGGTGAGGATCGGGACGTTGTAGGCGTCGCAGGTGCGGACGAAGCGGGCCGCCTTCTCCGATGCCTCGATGTCGAGCACGCCGGCGAGGTGCGCCGGCTGGTTGCCGACCACGCCGACCGGGAAGCCGTCGAGCCGCGAGAAGCCGCAGACGATGTTCTTGGCGAAGTGCTCGTGCACCTCGAAGAACTCCTCGTCGTCGACGACGCGGGCGATCACCTCGCGCATGTCATAGGGCTTGGAAGGGTCGTCCGGGACTAACGTGTCGAGATCCGGATCTTCGCGGTCCGGGTCGTCGGAGGGCGCGAAGCGCGGCGGCGCCTCGAGGTTGTTCGAGGGCAGGAAGCTGAGCAGGTAGCGAGCGTCCTCGAGGCAGCTCTCCTCGTCCTCGGCGGCGAAGTGGGCGACGCCCGACTTCGAGTTGTGGCTCATCGCCCCGCCGAGCTCCTCGAACTCGACTTCCTCGCCGGTCACGGTCTTGATCACCTCGGGGCCGGTGATGAACATGTGGCTGGTCTCTTTGACCATGAAGATGAAGTCGGTCATCGCCGGCGAGTAGACGGCGCCCCCGGCGCAGGGCCCCATGATCAGGCTGATCTGGGGGATCACGCCCGAGCACTTGACGTTGCGGACGAAGACGTCGCCGTAGGCGCCAAGGCTGACCACGCCCTCCTGGATGCGGGCTCCGCCGGAGTCGTTGATGCCGACCACCGGCGCCCCGACCTGGGCGGCGAGGTCCATCACCTTGCACATCTTCTCCGCCATCACCTCGCCGAGGCTGCCGCCGAAGACCGTGAAGTCCTGGGAGAAGACGAAGACGGGACGACCTTCGACCGTGCCGTGCCCGGTGACGACCGCGTCGCCCCAGGGCCGTTTCTTCTGCATCTCGAAGTCGTAGGTGCGGTGGCGGACGAAGGTGTCGAGCTCCTCGAACGAGCCGGGGTCGAGCAGCTTCTCGATCCGCTCGCGGGCGGTCATCTTGCCCTTCGCGTGCTGCTTCTCCACGGCCTCCTCGGAGGCCGAGTGGATCGCGGCCTCGCGCAGCTCGCGCAGGTAGGCGAGCTTCTCCTCGTGGGTGACGGGATTTCGTTCGCGCACGGCGCGGGAGTCTATTTAGTCCGCGGTCGAAGTGACCGGCTTGATTGTCGATACCTGATTAGGTATCGTAGCTGCATGGATCCCCCGAGCGAGCTGATTCGAAACCTGCGTTCCCAGGCCAAGCTCTCACAGCGCGAATTGGCCAGGCGGGCGGCCACCTCGCAGCCTGCGATCGCGCGTTACGAGGGGGGTTCCGCGACGCCATCCCTGGAGACGCTCCAGCGCCTTGCCGCAGCCTGCGGGCGGCAACTGCGCCTGAGCGCCGAGCCGACTCCCGATCCACACGACGTGGAACTCGCCGAGGAACTGCTTCGCCTCACGCCCCTGCAGCGACTACACGCCCTGCCGCGCTTCGCTCGCCTGCGGGCACTCGTCACGGACGCGGACGGAGCCGACCAGTGACCGAGCTCGATCCAGAGCGGCTGCTGCGGGTTCTCGCCAAGCACCAGGTCGAGTTCTGCGTGATCGGGGCCGTTGCGGCCTGGCTTCAGGGAAGTCCGGCGGTCACGGTGGACCTGGACGTGATGCCACGACGCGATCTCGACAACGCCGACCGGCTGGCGGCGGCGCTGAACGATCTCGGCGCCCTGCATCAGGACGACGAGGCGCCGGTCGAACTGGAGGGCGCCGACTTCCTCGGCTGGCGGACGCAGAGGTTCGAGACCGAGGCCGGCCCGCTCGACGTCATTCCCCACGCGGCGGCAATCGGCGGCTTCGAGGACGTGGCGACCGTCGAGCTGTCGCTCGGCGACCTGAAGGTTCGCGCGATTACGCTCGACGAGGTGATCGCCTCGAAGGAGGAGCTGGGACGACCCAAGGACACCGCCGCCTTGCCGGCTCTCTACGCGGCGCGTGAGGCCCTGCGCGAGCGGCGCAAGACGAGCGGCTGACCGCCGACTCAGGCGGCGCCGAACGGCTGCTTCTGCGGCTCGGCCAGCTGGTCGAGGATCAGCTCCAGGTCGGCCTTGGCGAGGCCGGAGCCCTCCACGGCCCGCACCGCGACGCGAGTGCCGAAGCCCTTCTCAGCCATCGTCACCTCGACCCCTTTGACTGCCGCGACCAGCTCTGCCAACTCCGGCTCGGACTTCATCAGCGTCCGCGAGACCTCGATCATCCCCCCCGTTTCGGGGCCTAGAAGAAAGCTCCTCCCCGGTATTCGCCGAAGACGTCGCGCATGGCGCCGCAGACCTCGCCGATCGAGGCTTCGGCGGCGAGGGCGGCGCGGATCGGGTGCAGCAGGTTGCCTTCGCCGCGGGCGACGTCGCGCAGCGACTCGAGCTTGGCGTCGACGGCCGGCTGGTCGCGGCGCTCCTTGAAGGCCCGCAGGCGGGCGAGCTGGCGCTGCTCGGCCTCGGGGTCGACCCGCAGGATGTCGACGTCGTCGACCTGGTCGGTGACGTACTTGTTGACGCCGACGACGATGTCCTGACCGCTGCGGTAGCGCTCGTGGTAGCTGTGCGCGGACTCCTCGATCTCGCGCTGCATGAACTCCAGCGCCTCGACCGAGCCGCCCAGCTCCTCGACCTTCTCGATCAGCTCCCAGGAGCGCGCTTCGACCTCGTCGGTGAGCGACTCGACGAAGTAGGAGCCGGCGAAGGGGTCGACCGTGTCGGCGGCGCCGGACTCGTGGGCGAGCACCTGCTGGGTGCGCAACGCGATCCGCGCCGAGCGCTCGGTGGGCAGCGCCAGCGCCTCATCGAAGCCGTTGGTGTGCAGGCTCTGGGTGCCGCCGCAGACGGCGGCGAAGCCCTGCAGGGCGACGCGGATGATGTTGACCTCGGGCTGCTGGGCCTGAAGGGTCACGCCGCCGGTCTGGGTGTGGAAGCGGATCTTCTGCGAGTTGGGGTCTTCTGCTTCGAAGCGCTCGCTGACGATCTTCGCCCACATCCGCCGCACCGCGCGGAACTTTGCGATCTCCTGGAAGACGTTGTTGTGGCCGTTGAAGAAGAAGGCGAGCCGCGGCGCGAACTCATCGATCTTGAGGCCGCGCTCGAGCGCCGCTTCGACGTAGGCGATCGCGTTGGAGAGCGTGAAGGCGACCTCCTGCACCGCCGAGCAGCCCTTCTCGCGGATGTGGTAGCCGGAGATCGAGATCGTGTTCCACTTCGGCACGTTCTCGCGGCAGTACTCGAAGATGTCGGTCGTCAGCCGCATCGTCGGCTCGGGCGGGTAGATGTAATTGCCGCGCGCCATGTACTCCTTGAGCACGTCGTTTTGGACGGTGCCACGCAGCTGCTCGGCGGGCACGCCCTGCTCGGAGCCGACCAGCTCGTAGAGCAGCAGCAGGATCGCCGCGGGAGCGTTGATCGTCATCGAGGTCGAGACCCCGTCGAGCGGGATCTTCTCGAAGCAGATCCGCATGTCCTCGATCGTGTCGATCGGCACGCCGGTGCGGCCGACCTCGCCCTGGCAGAGCGGATCGTCGGAGTCGCGGCCTAGCTGGGTGGGCAGGTCGAAGGCCATCGAGAGCCCGGTGGAGCCGTGCTCGATCAGATAGCGGTAGCGCTCATTGGTGTCCTCCGGCGTGGCGAAGCCGGCGTACTGGCGCATCGTCCAGAGCTGGTCGCGGTACATCCCCTCGTGGATGCCGCGGGTGAAGGGCGGCTCGCCCGGCTCGCCGAGGCGCTGCTCGAGGCCGGGAGCAACGTCGTCCGCCTCGTAGAGGCGCTGGATCTCGATGCCGGAATCGGTGAAGACGCGCTCGTCCTCGGAACCGACAAGCGGCGCAATGGTGCGATGGGTCTCGTCAATAGCCATGCGGGGGAGGATATGGGCCAGCCCCGGCCGCGGTCCGCCGCTTCCGGTGCGCCTTTTGCGGCGTATGACCACATAAGGCGCACCGGAACCGCTGGCCGGGCATCGTTCGGGAAATACTTTTCGAAGAACTTGCATATACCGGTTCCCTTCGATACCTTCGGCCGTACCGGAAAGCGGATGCCGTGTAACCGGGGTCGTGATCCGGGGCGCTCAGCGCCGATCACCGCGAGAGGGAAGGGGATTTGGGAGATGTCCGAGCTGGCCAGTCGCATGCAAGCGCAACTGCTGCCGCCGTTCTGGCCGGTCGACACGCAGCATGGCGTCTGCCACGTCCGCCTCGACGGCGAGCCGGCCGCGGACGTTGAGCGGGCGATGCCGCTGCTGGTTGAGCTCGCCGCTCAGAGCGAAGCGATGCGCAGCCTGCAGAGCGACGCCGGCGAGGTGCTGTCCGAGGCCGCGGCCACCGTCCTCCGTGGCGAGATGGCCGAAGGCATGCGCGAGCTGGCCAAGCTCGTCGATGAGCAGAGCGCCGCTGCGATCCGGCTGCGCGCCAAGGGCCTGGCCGGGGGGATCGAGCATCGCGAGATGACGCTCGAGATCGCCCGCGGCGGTCCGCCCCCCGCGCTGGAGGTCGTCTGCGGCCCGCTCTGCACCTGGCGGATGAAGACCCGCGCCGGCCTGCACTCCTTCGTCGCCGCGGCCCGCGACGCCGAGCAGCAGGAGCTGCTCGACCGGCTCGACGACTCGCTCGACGACGCGCTGACCGAAGTCGAAGGCGAGATCGGCGCGAGCGGGATGCACGTGCCCTTCAAGCTGCCGATGAACGTCACCGACCTGCTGATCTCAGCCGGCGAGGCGGCCGGCCACCCCAAGCACTTCGCCTACTTCATGCCTGAGGACGAAGGCGTCGACGGGCTGCCGCTCTCCGAACAGCGCACCCTCTACATGCGCAACGTCCACCTCGCGCGCTACTCGACGATCACGATCCCGCTCGGCGAAGCGCTGCTCGAGGGGCCGATGCGCGCGGCCGAGGCGCCGATCGCCGACACCCTGATGCCCTGGATCCGCGGCCACGACCACGGTCACAACGTGATCGTCCCGGAGACCAGCTACGAGAGCTGGATGGAGACCCTCGGGATCGAGCCGTTCATGGCCCTGCAGGAGGCGATCGCCGACGTCTACGGCTTCCTGCTGACGATCTCCGAGCCGTGGCGGGCAATCACCGGCGTCACGCCGCTGGAGATGGCCGCGACCCACCTCGCCGAGCTGCTCCACTACATGCGTCGCGGGCCGAAGTACTACGGCGACCCCGGCGCGGCCTACGTCGAACTCAGCTTCCTCGCCGAGAACGGCTTCGTCGAGATCGACGATCGCGGCCGCGTGCGCTGGGACGAGGAGGGCTTCTGCCGGGGCATGGCGGCGCTCGCCGCCGCCCTCACCGACGCCACCGTCGGCGCCTCGGACGAGCGCGGCTCGGAAGCCTTCCTCGCCCGCTACGGCTGGCCCACCGAGACGCCGGCGATGCGCACCTTCGAGGCGATGCAGCGCGAGTGCGTCGACGTTCCCACCTCGCTGGCCTTCTACCGCACGGCTGACGTCCTCGCCGCCGAGCAGGTTCCCATTCCGGCCTAGGGTTTGGGGCGGCCCACTCCCGGCTAGTCCGTTGCTCCCGCCAAGCGCTCTATGCCTGATGCGTCGATCGTCTTGCGAAGGCCGTCGCGGAGCTCAACCGTGGGTTCCCAGTTGAGCAGGTCGCGGGCGCGGCTTATGTCGGGGCGCCGCTGCTGCGGGTCGTCGGTGGGCAGCGGCTCGAAGATGATCTCCGAGCGCGATTCGGTCACCTCGATCACGGTCTTCGCCAGCTCCAGCAAGGTGAACTCGGTCGGGTTGCCGATGTTGACCGGCATGTGCACGTCGGACTCCGCCAGCGCGACGATGCCGCGGATCAGGTCGTCGACGTAACAGAAGCTGCGCGTCTGGGCCCCCTCGCCGAAGACCGTCAGCGGCCGGTCTTTCAGCGCCTGGCGCAGGAAGGTCGGGATCGCCCGGCCGTCGTGGGCGCGCATCCGCGGGCCGAAGGTGTTGAAGATGCGGACGATCGAGGTGTCGACGCCCTGCTGGCGGTGGTAGGCCATCGTCATCGCCTCGGCGTAGCGCTTCGCCTCGTCGTAGACGCCGCGCGGGCCGATCGGGTTGACGTGGCCCCAGTAGTCCTCGGTCTGGGGATGGACCTGCGGGTCGCCGTAGACCTCGCTGGTCGAGGCGATCAGGAAGCGGGCGCGCTTGAACTTGGCGACGCCGAGCATGTGATGGGTGCCGTGCGCGCCGACCTTGAGCGTGTGCAGCGGCAGGCGCAGGTAATCGATCGGGCTGGCCGGCGAGGCGAGGTGGTAGACGAAGTCGACGTCCTCGGGGATATCGACGTACTCGATGATGTCGATGTGCCGGAAATCGAATTCCGGCCCGCGGATGTGCTCGATGTTCTGCAGCGAGCCGGTCTCGAGGTTGTCGATGCAAATCACCCGGTGCCCCTGCTCGAGCAGGTGCTCGCAGAGGTGGGAGCCGAGGAAGCCGGCGCCGCCGGTGACCACGCAGGTGCTCATCGCGCCGCATGCTATCGCCTTCCGGTTCATGCAATTTGCGGCCTATCGAACCGACCAAACGTCCAGCTGGGGGGAGAGATCGAGCCGCTGCGCCCTTGGGTCCGGCATGTTCGGACCGAAGACCTGAACCGGTGCGGGGGAATCGAGCGGAGTGAGCCAAGGGCGGCAGGCGGGAAAGTGGGAGGCGACGCGGTGCGAGGCCGGGCGACGGACGGGGTCGCGTGCCGACGCCGCGCGCAAGCGTGCCGCGATCGAGCTGATCGCCCGCCACGAGGCCTCGCTGAAGCGCACCGCGCGGCGCTTCTCGCTCGACTCCGAAGACGCCGAGGACGCCTACCAGCGGGCGCTGGAGATCCTCCTCATCAAAGCCCCGACCACCGACCCGCGGGAACTGATCCGCTGGACCCAGACGGTGGTCCGCCACGAGGCGCTCGCCGTCCGCCAGAGCCGCGAGCGGCTGCTCGGCCGGCCGCCGGTCGCCGAGGGAGCGCCCGATCCGGTGACCCTGCTGCCGGCCAGGGTCGACGGCCCCGACGAACAGGCCGAGCGGCGCGAGGAGGTGGCCCGCGGCCGCGAGGCGCTGCGCGCCCTGAAGCCGGCCGAGCTGCGGGCGCTCACCCTGCTCGCCGAGGGCTACAGCTACGCCGAGATCGGCTCGCTGACCGGGTTCAGCCCGACCAAGGTCAACCGCCTCCTATCGGAGGGGCGCGCCCGCTTTCGCAGCGTCCTGTCGGGCAGCAGGGACGGCACCCGCTGCCGGGAGCTGCAACCGCTGCTCTCCGCCTTCTGCGACGGTGAGACGGGGGCCGCGGATGCGGGCACCGTGCGCGAGCACCTGCGCGCCTGCGCCAACTGCCGCGCGACCCTGCGCGCCTACCGGCGGGCGCCGCGCGTGGTTGCCGGGCTGGCGCCGTTGCTCCCGGGCCGCTCGCTGCTCGGCCGGTTGCACGACGCGCTCCGAGAGCTCGCCTCGCGACTGGCGGGTGGCGGGGGCAACGCGGCGGCCGGTCAGACCCTGGCGGCCGGCGGTTCCGGCGGCGCGGGACTCGCGGGGCTCGCCAAGGTGCTGGCGATCTGCGGCGCCGCGGCAGCGGGGACGACGGCCTGCGTGGTGACCGGCGTGCTGCCGACGCCGCCAGGGGTGGGCGCAGTGGCGACGCGGGCGCCGACCGTCGAGCGGATCGCGCCGGCCCTCGTCGAACCGCGGACCGAGGAAGCGGCCGTCGAAGCGCCGCCTCCCGCCGCCAAGGCGGCCGCCAAGCCGGAACCCGCGCCCGAACCGGACGAGCCGCGGGCGCCCGGCCCTGAACCGGGCCTCGCGCCGGCGGCCGAATACGAAGCGCCCCCACCCGCCGAACCCGCTCCGCCGGCCGGCGGCGGCGCCCCGGCCGCCTCCGAAGGTGGGTCCGCCGCCGGGGAGTTCGGCCCGTGAGGCTCCGACGAGCCGCAGGCGCGACGTCTCTCGGACGCGTCGCCTCGACAGCGCGTTGCGCCCTGGCGCTCGCGTGGCTGACAGCCGTGCTCGTGCTTGCGCCGACCGCGCCGGCTGCGGCGGCGCTGCAGCCGATCGACCTGCGGGTCGAAGGCGGCGAGCAGAGCTGGCACCCCGAACGCGTCTTCTCCCTGCACTGGAGCAACCCGCCGGGAGTCGCGTCCGTCCACTACCGGCTGCTCGACCCGGATGGCGAGGTCGCGCGCGCAGAGCAGACGTCCGTCTGGCCGCTGAACGAAATCCGCTCGCTCGAAGTGCGCGGCGAAGCCGGCGTCTATTCCGCCGAAGTCTGGCTGCAGGACGGCGACGGCGCCACCGGCGAACCGGTCCTCGTCCGCCTGCGCTTCGACGACGGCGTCCCGAGCCCGATCGAGCCGGCGCCCGCGGCGGGCTGGATCGGCCGCACCGCCTTCCCCTACACGGCCCAGCTCAGCCATCCGGTGGATCCGACGCCGCTCTCGGGCATTCGCGGCTACGCGGTCTCCCTCGACCGTGAGCCGGACGGCCACCCGTGCTCGACCGAGGTCTGCGCCGAAGACGAGATCGACCTGCGCGGCGGCGCGAGCGACGACCGCGTGGCGATCGGCGAATTGCCGGAGGGCGCCTGGTACCTGCACGCCGTGGCGGTCTCCGGTGCCGGAATTGCCTCGGCGAGCGCCGGCACGACGCTGCTGCGAGTCGACAAGACCGACCCTGCGGTCCGCCTCGAGGGCGTCCCGGGAGGCTGGTCGCGCGATCCGGTGACCGTGACCGTCACCGCCTCGGACTCCGAGGCGGGGATGGCGCCCGTGGGTGGCGGTCCCACGCCCTTCACCGCGATCGCCGTGGAGGGCGCGCCGCCGGTTCTCGCCCCGGGGGACCGGGTCGAGTTGACGCTGATCGGCTCAGGCGCGCACGCCGTCGCCTACTACGCCCGCGACGCGGCCGGCAACGTCGCCGACGGTGGCATGACCAACGGCCTGCCCAACCGCGACCCCGCGACGGCGATCGTCCGCATCGACCGCGAGCCGCCGCGGGTCGCCTTCGCCGGCTCGCAGGACCCGCGCGACCCCGAGCTGATCGAAGCGCGGGCCACCGACCGCCTCTCGGGGATCGATCCCGGGCGCGGCTCGATCGGCGTGCGACCTGCGGGCTCCGCGGCCCGGTTCACGGAGCTGCCGACCGAGAGGCGCGGCGGGACGCTGGCCGCCCGCTGGGACTCGGAGTCCGTGCCGCCCGGCGAGTACGAATTCCGCGCCATCGCCTTCGACGTGGCCGGCAACCCGACCTCGACGGCGCTGCTGACGAACGGCGCCCCGATGCGCCTCAACGCGCCGCTGAAACCGTTGCCGCGCGTACTTGCCCGCCTCCGCGGGCCTGTCGGCCGCCTCGACCGGAGCGCTCGGCTAACCGGCCGCTTGGTCATCGGCCGGCACGCATCGCTGGCGGGCCTCTCCGTCCGTGTCCTGGAGCGCTTCGACCCAGGAGCTGTGCCGCCGCAACGGGTCTCATTTGCGACCACCGACGCCCAGGGCCGCTACAGCGCCCAGCTCGAGGGCGGGCCAGGCCGCGAAGTCCTGGTTCAGTCCCCGTCAACTCCCACCCTGCGCCCCGCGACCTCCCAACCCCTGCAGATCGCCGTCCCCGCACGAGTCCGCCTGCGCGTCTCCTCAACCCGCGCCCGCGTGGGCGGACATCCAATCGTCTTCAGCGGCCGGGTGAGAGCAACCGGCGCCCGCATCCCCTCCGACGGCAAGGTCGTCGCGCTTCAGTTCCGCCTCCCCGGCCTCCCCTGGCGCGCGTTCCGTACGGTGCGCACGAATAAAAGGGGTCGCTTCCGCTACGCCTACCGCTTCGCCGACGACGACAGCCGCGGCGCCCACTTCCAGTTCCGCGCAGTCGCCGTAGCTGAGGAAAACTGGCCCTACCTACAAGCTCACTCCAGCAAGGTGATCGTCACCGGCGTGTAGAGACGGGGTCGGTCCCGACAGGGGTGGAGCGTCTTGTGCTTTTTCGTCGTGAGCCGCGAGGCGCCAGCCCGAGCCCGACACACCGAAAAAGTTAAGCGGAACCCCTGCCGGGACCGACCCCCTCCGCTCAGACCGGCAGCAGATCGACCGCCTTGCGAACCCGATCCTGGAGCTCGTCCCGGTTGCGCTTCAGCGTCGTCTCCACCGTGCGCTGGCGCTTGCGCGCCTCGCGCTCGACCCGCTTGCGGGTCTTGCGGGCCTCGGTGGTCGCCCGCTTGCGGGCGGTGGCGCCGCGGCGCTCGGTGCGCTTGACGCGACGGCGCAGCTCGGTCCGGTAGGACTTGAGCTGTTTCTCGGCGGCGGATCGGCCGGTGAACGGCTCGACCAGCTCGGAGACGCGGTCGGTGACGGTGAGCACGGCGCCGACCGGGAGATCGACGGCGCTCTCGGCGACCGTGCGCGCCTGCTTCTTCTCGGCGCTCTTGGGGGCGGTCGTCTTGGCTTTCGAAGATGCGGCTTTGCTGCCGTTGGACTGCGTTGCCATGGAGATGAAATCCCTTCGTGTGCGGTTGCCTGCCTGGGGTTCGCGCGAGTGTAGCGAACATACGTTCCAGCGAACAGGTGTTCTTAACCTGGAGGGGCGCCGCGGTTACTCGGCCAGCCTGGCGATCGCCAGGCTGCGCTCGCCGGCCGCTGCGGCGATCGGATATCGAGCGTCGAGACCGAGCGGGGCATCTGCCAGGGGCAGGTTTCCAAATGCCACCTGGCCGCCCGCCTCGCGGACGATCAGCTGCGCGGCGGCGGCGTCGACCGAGCGGCACTCCCGCAGGCTGACCATCGCGTCGAGTCGCCCGGCGGCGACGTAGGCGGCGGAGATCGCGATCGAGCCGACGACGCGCAGGCGGTAGACGCGATCCGCGAGCCGCTCCAGCGCCGCCAGCGCCCGCCCGGGCTCGGCCGCCTCCAGGCCGAGCAGCTCGAGCTTGTCGCCGTCGGGACCGACCGCGAGCGGCTCGCCGTCCAGCGTCGCCCCCGCCCCGCGCCGCGCGGCAAGCTCCTCTCCCGCGCCGAAGTCGAAGACGTAGCCGAACTCGACCGCCCCCATCGAGTCGGCCGCGGCAACCGCGATGCTGAGGCTGTGCGAGGGCAGCGTGCGGCGCGCGTTGAGCGAGCCGTCGATCGGGTCGATCACGATCCGCGCCGGGCCGCCGTCGCCGAAGACGACCTCGCCGCGCTCCTCGGAGACGGCGACGAAGGAAGCCCCCTGCTCCGCCAGTGCCTCGAGCTCGGCGAATACCAGGTCCTCGCAGCGGCGGTCGATGACCAGCGTCCGGTCGCCGCCCTCGCCAACCCCCTCATAGACGGTGCGCGCGGCGATCCCAGCGGTCTCGGCGAAGACCTGGCGCTGGCCGGCGACGATCCGGCGGCAGATCCCCAGCCAGTCTGCGGAAAGAACGTCCACGAAACGATCCTATGGAGCCGGGCACTCGGTAGCGTTGGACCATGCTCGCGCTCGCCGAGTCCCAGGAACGCGCCGTGCTGCACGGCGCCGGGCCGCTGCTGCTGCTCGGACCGACGGGGGCCGGCAAGAGCGAGGCGCTCGCCCGCCGCTTCGCGCGCCTCGCCGAGGAGGGCACCGCGCCCCACCGGATCCTCGCGGTCGCCGCCAACGTGCCGGCCGCCCAACGCCTGCGGCGACGGATCGAGGCGCGGCTCGAAGGAGCCCACGAGGAGCTCTGGATCGGGACCTGGGGGGCGCTCGCCGAGCGGCTGCTGCGCGAGCAGGCGACCGCCGCCGGCCTCGACCCCTTCTTCAACGTGCTCGGCCCGGCCGAGCGGTTGGCGATCCTGCTCGACCGGATCGACGAGCTGCCGCTGCGCAACCGCGAGATCCGCGGCAACCCGACCGGCCTGCTCGCCCGGCTGCTCGAGCAGATCGACGAGGTCAAGTCCGGCGCGCAGCCGCCTGAGCCCGAACTCGCCGAGCTGATCGCCGCCCACGACCGGCTGCTCGCCGCGGCGGGCAGCGTCGACCGCGGCGATCTCGCGCTGATCCTGGGACGACTGCTGGACGAGCGACCCGACGTCCGCGCCGAGCTCGCGGCTCGCTTCGAGCAGCTGATGGTCGACGAGCTCGAGGACACGACCGCCGCCCAGCGCGCGGTCCTCGCCTCGCTGGCCGCCGACAATCCCAACCACCTCTACGCGCTGGAGACGCTGGGATCCGAGGCCCCAGCCGCCGCCCCGCTGCGCGAGTGGGTGCTCGGCGTCCATCCCGGCGCGCCGGTGGTCGAGCTCGCCGATCGCTTTCACCGGCCGGCGCTGCGGCACTGGCGCTGCGACAACGAACGGGCGCAGGCGCAGGCGGTCGCCCGCGAGGCCGAGCGCCTGATTGCCGGCGGCGCGGCGGCGGAGGAGATCTGCGTGCTGGTCGAGGACCCGGCGGCCGGCGGGGGTGCGATCGCTGCGGCGATGGAGGAACGTGAGATCCCCTTCCACCTGGCCGGCCCGGCGGCGCTCTTCCAGCTGCCCGAGGTGCGCGATGCGATCGCCTGGCTGCGGGCACTGGCCGACCCGGAAGACTCCGCCGCCGCCGCCCGGGCGCTGACCCGGCCGCCGATCGAGCTGCGGCCCGCCGACCTGGCGCGACTGACGACGATCTCGCGGCGCCGCAAGGTCGACCTGGTCTCCGCTTGCGAGGCGGCGCTCGAGAGCCCCCAGATTCCCCCCGAGGGACGCGAGCGGCTGCAGGCGTTCCTGAAGCTCTACGGGGAAGCCTCGGCGGCGCTGGAGGAACGCCGCGCCGACGTCTTCGTGCGGCGGCTGATCGAGCGGGTCGGGCTGCGCCGCCAGCGCCTCTACGCGGCCGAGCCCGAGGTCGCCGAGCGGCTGCTCGGCCTCTCGCGCCTGGCCGAGCTCGCCACCGGCTGGGCGCGGCGCCAGCCGCACGCCTCGACCCGCGACTTCGTCCGTTACCTGAGCGCGGTCGCCGAGGCCGGGCTCGAGCCGGCGAGCGGCGAGGAGCCGCCCTCGCCCGGTTCGGTGCGGGGCCTGGCGCGCGCCGCCGCCAAGGGCGCCGAGTTCGAGCACGTCTTCGTGCTCGGGGGCGGCCCCGGCGGGGTGCAGGCGCGGGGCTCGATCGTGGTCTCGCGGATCGGCCCGCCGGGCGAGTCGGCGGCTGAGGGCGAGGAGGCGCATGCCGAGGAGCTCTTCGGGCCGGCCGAGGGCCTGCACGCCACCTACCGGCGGCTGCGCGAGGAGGTGCTCGAGGCCTCGTGGAAGGCGGGACGCGAGCTGTCGGAGCCGCGGCTTGACACCGTGGTCGACGTCAACCGGGCGATCGCCCGCCACCTCGAGCTGCTGAAGCTGGCGGCGCTCGCCCAGCGGCCGGGAGAGGAGGCCGGAGCGGAGGCGATCGAAGCCGTCAACGGGCTGCTGCGCCAGGTGGCGACGCCCGAGCAGCAGGCCGAGCTGGAAGCCTCACCGCTCGACGCCTACCTGCTCGACGCCGAGGGCGAGCGCGGCAGCCGGCGGCGCCTCTTCGCCGCCCGCCACGAGCCCTCGCTCGAGGCCTTCCTGCCGACCCGCGGCGACGGCGCGCTCAGCCTCTCGGCGTCCGATCTCGACCTCTACCTGACCTGCCCGCTCAAGTACAAGTTCTCGCGGGTCTTCGGGATCCCCCAGGAGCCGACCGTCAACCAGCGCTTCGGCATCCTGATCCACAACGTGCTGGAGCGCTTCCACAAGGAGGAGCGCGAGGGCGAGGAGCCGGGACTGGCGCGGTTGATGGAGCTCTTCGAGGCGGGCTGGCGACGCACGGGGTTCGGCAGCAGCGACGACGAGCTGCAGTTCCGCGACCGGGCCCGCGAGGCGATGCGCCTCTACTTCGAACGCGAGGCGGAGCGCGAGGGCGAGCCCGTCTGGCTGGAGCGCAAGTTCGACATCAAGATCGGGGCGCACCACGTGCGCGGACGCGTCGACCGGGTCGACCGCCTGCCGGGTGGCAGCCACGAGCTGATCGACTACAAGACCGGCGAGCGCAAGAGCGAGGCGGCGCTCGAGAACGACCTGCAGCTGGCGCTCTACCGGCTCGCCGCGCGCGAGGCCTGGGAAGTCGAAGCGAGCAGCGGCAGCTACTACTACGTGCTCGACGCGGAGAAGGTCGCCGCTCCGGTCCGCACCGACGACGCCGAGCGGGTCGAGCGCACCGTGCTCGAGGTCGGCGAGGGGGTCCTCGGTCAGGACTTCGAGCCGCGACCGGCGCCGACGACCTGCTCCTGGTGCGACTACCGCCTGATCTGCCCGGCGGCGGAGAGCTGAGCCCTACTCGCCGCCCTGCTGGCGCAGGAACTGCTGGAAATCGCGAGCGATGGAGTCGGCTGAGGGCAGATCCTCGGGCTCGCTTGGCTCGAGCTGCTCGGTCTGCTCGGCCTCGATCTTCTCGACCAGCTCCTCGATCTCCGGGTTGGCGGCGATCGCGCGGTCGATCTGCTCCTCATACGCGGTCGCCTCCTCCTCGAGCTCGGTGGCGTCGACCGCGATCCCGGTCAGTCCCTCGAGGCGGCGCAGCAGGGCGAGGGCAGCCTTTGGATTCGGGACGGCGGCGATGTAGTGGGGCACCGCCGCCCAGAGCGAGGCCGACGCCATGCCGAGCCGGCGGCAGCGGTCGTGGACGACGCCGACGATCCCGGTCGGGCCCTCGTAGCTGGAGCGCTGCAGGTCGAGCTCCTCGACCAGCCGCTCGTCGGAGGCGAGGCCGGTGATCGGCACCGGCAGCGTGTGGGAGACCTCGGCGATCAGAGCGCCGAGGGTGATCACCATCTCGACCCCGAGCGCGTCGGCGGCGGTCGCGATCGTCTCCGAGAAGGTGCGCCAGCGGAGGTTCGGCTCGGTCCCGTCGAGCAGCACGAGGTCGCGCTCGGCGGCCGGGATGCGGACCGCGATCAACTCGTTGCGCGGCCACTCGATGCGCCGCGCCTGACCCTCGCTGAGGACGATCGTCGGGCGGGAAGCCTGGAAGTCGAAGTACTCCTCCGGATCGACCTCGGCGATCGTCTCGGAGTCGAAGGCCTCACCGAGCGTGGCGAGCGCCGTCGAGGCGGCCGCGGCGGCGTCGTTCCAGCCGCGGAACGAGCAGACCAGAATCGGGTCCCGCAGCTGCGGGACGTCGCCTTCCCAGCTGAGTGAATCCACCTCTCTGAGACTACAGACGGGCCAATGTGAATCCGGATTCACTATTGTCCCCGCGAGGTGCTCGAGCTGCGCGACATCCACAAGTCCTATCTGCAGGGCGGCGAGCAGCTCGAGGTGCTCCACGGCGTCTCGCTGGAGATCCAGCCGGGCCGGCTGATCGCGATCGTCGGCCCCTCGGGCAGCGGCAAGAGCACCCTGCTCAACCTGATCGGCACGCTCGACGTGCCAAGCGGTGGCCGGCTGCTCTTCGAGGGGCGCGAGATCGGCGACCTCAAGGCGAAGGCCCGAGCCCGCTTTCGCGCCGATCACCTCGGCTTCATCTTCCAGTTCTTCAACCTGCTGCCGGGCCTCAGCGCCCGCCAGAACGTCGAGCTCGCGGCTGCGATCGCCGGCCGCGATCGCGGCCGAGCGAGGGCGCGGGCCGCCGATCTGCTCGAGCGGGTCGGGCTCGGCGAGCGGATCGACGCGCCCGCCCGCAAGCTGAGCGGCGGGCAGATGCAGCGCGTGGCGATCGCCAGGGCGCTGGTCAACGAACCGCGCCTGGTGCTCGCCGACGAGCCGACCGGCAACCTCGACCAGCGCAACGCGCACGCGATCCTCGAGCTGCTGCGCCAGCAGGCGAGCGGCGGGCGGGCGGTGGTGATGGTCACCCACGACCACGAGCTCGCCGAGCGCTATGCCGACGAGATCGTCTCCCTGCTCGACGGCCGAGTCGACGGCGTGGTCGCCGGGGCCGGGCGATGATCGGACGGGCCGGCTCGCAAGCCCGCCTGACCCTGCTGCTCACCCGCCACCTCCTGCACGTGATGCGCCGCCAGCGGGCGCGGGCGGTCGTGCTCTGGGCGGCGCTGGTGCTCGCCCTCGGGATCGGCATCGGCCTGCTCGCCTTCGCGACCAGCATCGAAGACTCGTTCCAGCGCCGGGGCGAGGCCGTCGCGGGCGTCTCCGACGTACAGGTGGAAGCGGTCTGGGGCTCCTCACTCCCCGCCGGGCTGGCCGCGCGGCTGGGGCGGCTGCCCGGAACGCGCTACGCGGTGCCGCTGGCCCAGCAGCGCGTCGCCGTACAGGCCGGCGGCGAACGGGCGGTCGCCACGGCGATCGGCGTCGACCGCTCGGCTCGCCGCCTCGGCGGCGCCGTGCAACGGGAATTCCGGGCGCAGCGGCATGCCAGGGCGGGGCTCGCCCTGCCCGCCCAGCTGGCGGAGGAGCTCGGCGTGCGAGGCGGAGACCGCATCCGGCTCTTCGCCTTCGCCAGCGCGCCGCGCCTCGAGGTCGCCCGGGTGGTCGACGTCAGCCCGACGATCGCCGACGTGATCGCCCTCCCGCGAAGCCAGCTGGAGCGCCTGCGCGGTCAGCCGGGCCGTCCGACCTCCGTCTTCGTGAAGCTCCGGGCAGGGGAATCGCTGAGCGGCTGGGAGAAGCGCGCCAAGCCGCTGCTGCCCGCGAACGCGCTGTTCGCCACGCCGGCCGCCGGCCAGGGAGAGCTCGACCGCGTCCTCGACTTCACGGTGCGCGCCCCCACCTACGTCTTCGGCCTGGTCGTGCTGGCGATCGCCGCGCTGCTGATCTACGTCCTGCAGCTGATGCGCATGCTGGAGCGCCAGGAGGATCTCGGGCTGCTGCGCGCGCTCGGCTCGCGGCGGCTGCCGCTGCTGCTCGCCGAGAGCTTGCTGCTCGCCGGCCTGCTGGTCCTCGCCGTCGTGCCCGGGATCCTTGTCGGCGTGCCGATCGCGCGCTACCTGACCGCGCAAACCCCGAGCTACCTGACCGACGTCTTCGGCTTCAGCATCCAGGTCGCCGTGCGACCGGCCGTCGTCGCGATCGCCGCCGCGGCCGCCTTCGTCGTCGGCATCGCGGCGACGGCCGGCGCGCTCAGCTCGGCACGCGGCTCGATCGCCGAGCAGCTCGGCCGCTCGCCGCAGGCCGGGGCGACGGTGAGCGCGACGATCTCGCTGCGCAGCTGCCTGCTGCTGATCGTCGGCGGCGCGGTCAGCCTGACGCTCGGCCTGGCGGTCGCCTCCGCCGGCCTGTTCCCGATCGCCGCGGTCGTAGTCATGGTCGCCCTGGTGCTCGCCACACCGGGCCTGGTCGGCCTCGTCGCCCTCTGGCTCGGACGGCGCGAGGGTGGCCGGTCGAAGATCGCGCTGGTGGCGCGCGGCGCAATCGAGGCCAATCCGCGCCGCGCCGCGCTCGCGGCCGCGATCATGGCGCTCGGCGTCGCCGCCGTGGTCCCGCCGCAGCTCGCCGAACGGGCGCTGGTCGAGCGGATCGATTTGCTCGGCCGCTCGATCCGGCCCGAAGCGCGGGACGTGCTGGGCTCCGACGACGCCTTCTCCAGCGTGCCGGTCGACCTCGCCTACGCGCGGCAGGCGCTGCGCCCGCCGCACGCCCGAGCCCTGCCGGTCGCCTTCGCCTTCGTCCCCTACGAGGGCCGCAAGCTCGAGGTGCGCGGGATCGTGCCCAGTACACGGGGCGGGATCATCGGGCCCGGAATCGGCGTCTCCCGCGGCTACCCGCTGCTGCGCGAGCACCCGCGCGGGGTGCTGGTCTCGCGGCTGATGGCGACCGGTCTGGGCGTCGACGCCGGCGACGCGGTCGTGCTGCCCACGGCGCGCGGCCCGCGCCGGCTGCGCGTGCTGGGCGAAGTCGAGGACTTCGCCTGGCCGTCGGGCACCGTCTACATGGACATGGAGCGCTACCGGCGCCTCTTCCGCACCTCGGCGGTCAGCGCCCTTGCCGTCAACCGTCCGCGCAAGCTCGATCCCGCGGCCCTGCGCCGGCTGGCGCCGCTGCACGCGATCAGCGGCACCGAGTTCAGAAGGCGGATCGACGCGCAGATGGAAAAGAGCACCAAGGGCCTGGTGGCGATGCGCGCCCTGACCCTGCTCGCGGCGCTGGTCGCGGTCGGCGGGATCGTCACCACCTCGGTCTTCGCCCGACGGCGCGAGTGGGCGGTGCTGCGGGCGATGGGGATCGCCAACGGCGGGCTGCTCGCGGCGCTGGCGCTGGAGACCCTGCTGGTGATGAGCCTCGGGGCGATCTGCGGAGCGGTGGGCGGGATCGTCAGCTACCTGGGACCGACGCTCGGCTTCCTCGAAGCGCAGGGCTACGTGGTCGATCACGGCGTGCCGCTCGCCGGCGTCGCCGGCGTCAGCGCTCTCGCCGTGCTGGTCGGAGCGCTCGCCGCGGCCTTGCCCGCCTGGCTCACCGCGCGGGCGCCGCTCGCCGACGCCCTCTCCTACGAGTAGCCGATGGCGGCGCGAGCATCTCAGGCCGGCGGGCGCGGGGTCGCAACGCGTGAGCGGCTGCTGGCGGCGGCGGTCGAGCTGCTCGAAGAGGGCGGCTACGCCGCGGCGACGGTGGCCGCAGTATCGGCCCGGGCGGGCGTTGCGACCGGCGCCCTCTACCGTCACTTTCCCTCCAAGGCCGACCTCTTCGCCGAGGTCGTCCGCTCGATGGCCGATCGCGAGCTGGCCGCGATGCGCGAGGCCGCCGCGACGCGCGAGGGACCGGCTGCGGAGAAGCTCGAGGCGATCGTCGCCGAGTTCACCCGCCGGGCACTCGCGCAACCGCGCCTCGCCTGGGCGCTCGGCTATGAGCCGGTCGACCCGCTGGTCGACGCCGAGCGGCTCGCCTACCGGCAGACCTACAGGGAGGAGCTGGCCGGGCTGCTGCGCCGTGCGATCGTCGCCGGCGAGCTGCCCGGACAGGACGTCGAGCTCGCCGCGGCAGCGCTGATCGGGGCGATCGGCGAGGCTCTGGTCGGACCGCTCTCGCCCGTGCGCGGAAACGAGGCCGACCCCGAGCGAATCCGCGCGGCGCTCTCGCTCTTCTGCCGCCAGGCGATCGGGCTGGGCGCTCAGCCCTCGGCGTCGGGGAAGAGCACCCGGCGGGCGAGGCCGTAGGCGATGAAGAGGACCAGCGCCGCGAAGCTCAGTTCGAGCGCCCGCTGGGAGACCTGGTTGGCGATCGCGACGCCGATCAGCACGCCGAGCGGCGAGAGCACGCCGATCACCGCGGCATCGCGCAGGTTGACGTTGCCGTAGGCCCTCTGGCGGACCGTGCCGACCAGGGCGACGATCACGATCACCAGCAGCGATGTCGACTCACCCTCGACCTGGGTGAGGCCGAGGAAGACGGTCAGCGCCGGCACGAAGAGCACGCCGCCGCCGACCCCGACCAGGCCGCCGGCGAGCCCGCCGGCGATCGCGATCAGGATGGCCGCCAGCTCGTTCACTTAAAGATCAGCTCGATCGCGACGGCCACCAGCAGGGCGGCGAAGAGCAGCGAGACGGCGCGCTGCGGGATGCGCTGCTGGATCGCCGTGCCGGCGATCACCCCGACCACCGCGGGAATCGAGAGCCAGAGTCCGGTGAGCCAGTGGACGTTGCCGTAGATCCCGCCCTGGGCGATCACGCCGAGCAGGCCGATGAGGACGATCGCGGCGAGGCTCGTGCCGGTCGCCAGCCGCTCGCCGTAGCCGAACCAGAAGATCAGCAGCGGCACGATCACGGTGCCGCCGCCGACCCCGAAGAGCCCGCTGAAGGCGCCCGCCAAGGTGCCGATCGCGGCAAGTTTGAGCAGGTGGTGCGCGCTCGGCGTCGGGACCGGATCCATCGTCTCGCGATACTACGGGCGTGTCTCTCGGTACAGAGTCAGGGGACGCGGCCGCAGCGCCGCTCGCGCAACTGCGATCTGAGCCCGCGCGCACCGCGATCCTCACCGACGTCGACGGCACCCTGGCGCCGATCGTCGAGCGCCCCGACGAAGCGGCGGTTCCCGCCGCCGCCAAGGAGGTCCTGCGGCGGCTGAGCGAGCGCTACGCCCGGGTCGGCTGCATCTCCGGCCGCCAGGCCGAGGACGCGCGGCGGCTCGTCGGCCTCGACCAGCTCGCCTACGCGGGCAACCACGGCCTCGAACTGCTGCTGCCGGGCGAGCAGGAACCGCGGCTCGACCCGGCGCTCGCCGGCCAGGAGCGCAGCGCCGCCGAGTTCCTCGCCGGGCTCGACGCGAGCGAGCTCTCCGGGCTCGGCCTGCGGCCCGAGGACAAGGGGCCAATCCAGACGCTGCACTGGCGCGGGGCCGCGGACGAGCGCGCCGCGGAGGCCCGCGCCCATGAGATCGCGGCGGCTGCCGGGCGGGCGAAGCTCGAACCGCGCTGGGGCCGCAAGGTGCTCGAGCTGCGGCCGGTCGGCGGTGGCGGCAAGGACGCCGCGGTCGCGGCGCTGCTCGCTGACGAGCAGATCGTGGCCGCCGTCTACGCCGGCGACGACCGCACCGACCTCGACGCCTGCCGCCGACTGCGCCAGCTGCGTGACGAGGGACGACTGCGCACGACGGTGTGCGTTGGGATTCTCTCCCCGGAGGCGCCGCCGGAGCTGGCAGAAGAGTGTGACCTGACCGTCGACGGCCCCGACGGGTGGCTCGAGTTGCTGGGTGAGCTGGCGGAGTAGCAGCGTGCCCTTCACCGACCTGCTGCGCGTCACCGTCCTGCTCACCGGCGCCGAGGCCACCGCCCTTGCAGCGATCACCGCGGTCGCCGTCAACCGCGACGACGACGCCACCACCCTGATCGTCGCCGCCGCCTGGTGGCTGGCGTCCCTGCTGATCGGCCTCTACCTGGGTCGCCCCTCCCGAGCCACCAATGCCCTGCGCGACACCCTCGCCCGCGCCCGCACCGCGACGAGCCTCCCTCCCGAGCCGCCGAGCCGCATAGCAATCGCGCGTCTCTGGCCGATAGCGGTCACGGCGGTAGCGGCCGGAGCCCTGGGAAGCTTCTTCCCAGGCGTCGCCGCGATAGGCGCCGGCTACGCCCTCCTGGTCTCCCTTGCATGGCACTCAAGAGAAGGCGCCGTAGAAGCAATCGAGCAAAGAGACGGCGTCCGCTTCTACGTAGTGCCTAACTCGGCGCTGCGCCCAATCCAGCTCGTGAGAACCCCGGGGTTGAGAAGCGTCCCGCGCGCATAGGGGCCGTCGGGGCGTCTCGCGGAATCTCGCAAAGCCGCGAAGCGGCAGAAAATCCGGGTTCCCGCGAGACGCCGCCGACGCCCCTACCGCCCGAGCAACTTCTTGAACTCCCGCCACCCCCGCGTGTTGGCGACGTCGTCCTTCGTGAGCCACGCCCGCCGAGCCGTCGCGACCGCGTAGGCCATGTTGCCCAGCGTGTCGACCCCGTGCGCGTCGGTGTTGAGGACGATCGTGACGCCCGCGTCCGCGGCCAGCCGCGCGTGCTGCTCGGAGAGGTCGCGACGGTTGGGGTTGCCGTTGATCTTGAGCATCGTCCCGGTGCGGGCGGCCGCCTCGACCACCGCCTCGACGTCGATCGCGTAGGGCTCGCGGCGGCCGATCAGGCGACCGGTGAGGTGACCGATGCAGTTGACCAGCGGGTTCTCGATCGCGGCGAGAACGCGCGCCGTCATCTGCGCCTCGGCGATCGCGAAGGAGGTGTGGACGCTGGCGACCACCCAGTCGAGCGCTTCGAGCAGGTCGTCCGGGTAGTCGAGTGAGCCGTCGAGACCGATGTTGACCTCAGAGCCGCAGAGCAGGCGGAAGCCACGTTTGCCCTGGTTCCAGGCGGCGACCTCCTCAATCCTCTCCCAGAGCCGCTCGGCGGTGACGTGGTCGCCGAAGCCGTGGCTGGCGGAATGGTCGGTGATCGCCATGTAGGCATAGCCGCGCTCGCGGCCCGCCGCGGCCATCTCCTCGAGCGTGTTGCGCCCGTCGGAGAGCGTCGTGTGCGCGTGCAGGTCGCCGCGCACGTCACCGAGCTCGACCAGTTCCGGCAGCGCACTCTCGCGGGCGGCCTGCAGCTCGCCGCGACCCTCGCGCAGCTCCGGCTCGATGTAGCCGTAGCCGAGGCGCTCGTAGACGGCCTGCTCGCTTGCGCATAGCTCCACCTCCCCCGACTCGACCTCGGTGATGCCGTGCTCGGAGACCGAGAGGCCGCGGGCGACGGCGTCCTCGCGCAGCTGCACGTTGTGCGCCTGGGAGCCGGTGAAATGCTGGAGCAGGTTGCCGAACGCCTGCGGCGCGACGATCCGCAGATCGACCGAGATCCCGTTCTGAGTCTGCGCCCGCACACCGTTCGGGCCCGGTTTGCCCGCGGCGGCGATCAGCGGGCTGGCAACGAGCGCCTCGGCCAGCGCCGTCGGCTGCTCGGCGGTCGCGATCAGGTCGATGTCCTTGCAGGTCTCGGCCCAACGACGCACCGAGCCGGCCACCTCGACCCGATCGGCTGCCGGGTGCTCACGCAGCAGCCGGGCGAGCTCCTCGGCGATCGGCCGCGCCGCCGAGAGCAGCACCCGACCGGTTTCGCGGGAGGGATCGCCGAGCCGCTCGAGCGCGGCGAGGACGTTCTGCTCGGCCTTCGGGCCGAGCCCCTTGAGGCCACGAATGCGCTGCTCCTCGGCCGCCTCCTTCAGGTCGTCGAGGGTGGCGACGCCGAGCTCGTCGAAGAGACGCCGGGCCGTCTTCGGCCCGACGCCGGGCACCCGCGTCACCTCGACCAGGGTCGGCGGGAACTTCGCCTTGAGCTTCACCGCCGCCGGGATCTCGCCGGTCTCGAGCAGCGCCAGGATCTTTTCGGCAAGCGTCTTGCCGACGCCCGGAACCTCAGTCGCCCTGCCCGCCAGCGCCAGGTCGGCCACCGAGACCGGGCTTTCGCGAATCGCCTTGGCTGCCGTCCCGTAGGCAAGCACCCGGTATTTGACCGCCCCGTCGAGCTCGTAGAGGACGCCGAGCTCCTCCAACGCGTCCGCAATCTCGGCGTTGGTCATGCCCGGAAGCTAGCGAGCGACGCCGCCGGACGCGGATCGGAACGGTGTCGCTATACTTTCTGAAGTATTGAGCGTGGAAACTCGACCCTCAGGAGACCGATTTCAGTGACAGGCAAGCTCCACGACGTGACAGACGCCACCTTCAAAGCCGAGGTCCTCGATGCCGACGGACCGGTTCTCGTCGACTTCTGGGCTCCCTGGTGCGGCCCCTGCCGCGTCGTCCACCCGGTGCTCGAGGAGATCGACACCGAGCGCGAGGATCTGAAGATCGTCAGCCTCAACGTCGACGAGAACCAGCAGACCGCCGCCCAGTACGAAGTGCTCTCGATCCCGACGATGCTCCTCTTCAAGGACGGGGCGATCGCCAAGAAAGTCGTCGGAGCGATGCCCAAGCGGCGCCTCGAGGCAGAGCTCGAGCCGGCCCTCGCCTAGCGGGCCGGCCGGTGCCCTTCGTTCACGTCCACTGGTACGAGGGTCGCTCCGACGAGCAGAAGGCGGAGCTTGCCCGGCGGATCGAAGCGGCCCTGGTCGAGGTGGCGGGCGTCTCCCCCGACCACTGCTGGATCAAGTTCTCCGACTCGAAGAAGACCGACTTCATCATCGGCGAGTCGGCCGAGACCTGAGCCCTGGGACGTGCCGTAACTTAGCGGCCCGTATAGGTACCTAAGTTGCGGCACGTCCCAGGGCGATGTGCAGGTCGCGGCCGTCGATGCGGACGGCTGTCACATCCGCGGCGTCGTAGGAGACGGACGTGGCCAGCACCTCGGCGGCGATGTAGGGCTCGTGAGCGCGGGCGGCGGCTAGCAGCTCCTCGTCGCCGCCGAGGCTGAGCTCGATCCGGTCGGAGATGTCGAGGCCGGACTCCTTGCGGGCGTTCTGGACGGCGCGGACAATCTCCCGGGCCAGGCCCTCACGGATCAGCGCGTCATCCAGATCGAGTGAGAGGGCGACGGCGTGACCGGCCTCGGCCTCCACCTCGTAGCCCTCGAGGGGCTGCAAGGCAAGCGTGACCTCGTCCGCGCCGATCGTGTGCTCGTCCCCGTCGACGTTGATCCCAATCTCGCCGCCGGCGGCCATCACCTCGGCGACGTGGACGGGATCGAGTGCCGCGACCGCGGCGGCGACCTGCGGCATCCGCTTGCCGAAGCGCGGCCCGAGCGCGCGGTAGTTCGGCTTGACCTCGTAGCTGACCAGCTCGGACTCGTCGGAGACGAAGTCGAGCTGCTTGACGTTGAGCTCGGCGGTTACCAGGCCGGCCCGCGCTTCGATCGCCTCGCGCTCGGCCTCACTGGCGACGACCACGGCCCGGCGCAGAGGCTGGCGCAGCTTGACCTTCGCCTGGGCACGGGCGGCGTGGCCGAGCCGCACGGTGCGGCGCACCGCCTCCATCGCCGCCTCCAGGTCGGGATCGGCGAGCGCCGGGTCGAGTGCGGGGAAGTCGCGCAGGTGGACGGAGTCGGGCTGCTCGCCGAACTCCTCCCCGGCGCCGCCGGCGAGGTTGAGGTGGATCTCCTCGGCGAGGAAGGGGGTGAAGGGGGCGAGCAGGGCGGCGACCTCGAGCAAGCAGTGGCGCAGGGTCGCGAAAGCCGCCCGGTCGCCCGACCAGAAGCGGCGGCGGGAGAGGCGCACGTACCAGTTGGAGAGATCGGCGTCGACGAGCTCGGCGATCGCCCGCCCCGCCGCGGTGCAGTCGAAGGCGTCCATCCGCTCGCGCACCGTCGCGATCGTCGAGTTGAGCCTGGACAGAACCCAGCGATCGAGATCCTCCCCCCGTTCCGGTGGTTCTTTGCCCCGCCATCCGTGGCAAAGGACCACCGGAAGCTCTCGGGGGGGTCGAAATCGGCCGGGCCCAGGTCCTCGGCGTTCGCGTAGAGGACCCAGAGGGAGTAGGTGTTCCAGAGGGTGAGCAGGAACTGGCGGACCGATTCGCCGACCGTGTCGACCGAGAAGCGGTAGCCCGACCAGGGCTGCTGCGCGGTCAGGTAGTACCAGCGGAAGGCGTCGGCGCCGTGGGCCTCGATCACCTCCCAGGGCTCGACCACGTTGCCCTTGCTCTTCGACATCTTCTGGCCCTCGGGGTCGAGGATCAGGCCGAGGCAGACGCAGTTGCGGTAGCTGCTTTGCTCGAAGAGCAGGGTCGACTCGGCGAGCAGGGTGTAGAACCAGCCGCGCGTCTGGTCGATCGCCTCGCAGATGAAGTCGGCCGGAAAGCGCTCCTCGAACTCCGCCTCGTTCTCGAACGGGTAGTGGAGCTGGGCGAAGGGCATCGCGCCGCTGTCGTACCAGGTGTCGATCACCGACTCGACCCGGCGCATCTCGCCGCCGCAGCGCTCGCACTCGAGCGTGACGGCGTCTATGTGGGGACGGTGCAGGTCCTCCGGCGCCTCCCCGTTGGCGCGCTCGGCAAGCTCGGCGACCGAGCCGGCACACCAGGTCTGCGCGCAGTCGCTGGCCGTGCAGCGCCAGATCGGCAGCGGCGTGCCCCAGAACCGGTCGCGGGAGAGCGCCCAGTCGACGTTGTTCTCCAGCCACTTGCCGAAGCGCCCGTGCTTGATGTGCTCGGGGTGCCAGCCGATCGCCTCGTTGTTGGAGAGCATCTCCTCCTTCGCCTCGGAGGTCTTCACGTACCAGCTCGACTTCGCGTAGTAGAGAAGCGGCGTGGCGCAGCGCCAGCAGTGCGGGTAGGCGTGCTCGTAGACCTGCTCGCGGAAGAGCAGGCCCCGCCCGCGCAGGTCCTCGATGAGGGCGCGCGTCACCTCGGCGTCCTTGACGAAGCGGCCCTCGAAGCCGGCGACGCGACGGTCGAAACGGCCCTCGAGCGTCACCGGGTTGTAGAGCGTCCCGGCGATCTTTGGGTCGAAGATCCCGTTCTCTGCCGCAACCTTGAAGTCGTCCTCGCCGAAGGCCGGTGCGATGTGGACGAGGCCGGTGCCGTCCTCGGTGGTGACGAACTCGCCGGCGACGATGCGGAAGCCGCTGGCGGGGGGGTCGGACAGGGCGAAGACCGGGCCGCGGTACGAGCGGCCGAGCAGCTCGGATCCCGGCAGGCGGTCGAGGACCTCGGCGTCCTCGCCAAGCACCCGCTCGAGCAGCGGCTCGGCGAGGATCAACGTCTCCCCGCCGCAGCGCGCCCTGACGTAGGCGACGTCGGGGCGAATCGCGACGGCGACGTTCCCCGGCAGCGTCCATGGGGTCGTCGTCCAGACCAGCAGCGAGTCGCCGCTCTCGCTCTCGTCCGCGCCAAGCAGCGGGAAGCGCACGTAGATAGAGGGGTCCTTCACGTCCTCGTAGCCGAGCGCCACCTCGTGCGAGGAGAGGGCGGTGCCGCAGCGCGGGCAGTAGGGGACGACCTTATGGCCCTCGTAGAGGCGCCCCTCGTCCCAGAGCCGGCGCAGCGACCACCAGACCGACTCGATGTAGTGGTCGTCGAGCGTCACGTAGGGGTCGTCGAGGTCGATCCAGAACCCGATCCGCTCGGTCAGCCGGTTCCACTCCTCGACGTACTCGAAGACAGAGGCGCGGCAGCGCTCGTTGAACCTGTCGATCCCGAACTCCTCGATCTCCTGCTTGGAGGAGATGCCGAGCTGGCGTTCGACCTCGATCTCGACCGGCAGGCCGTGGCAGTCCCAGCCCGCCTTGCGCGGCACCCGGTATCCGCACATCGCCCGGTAACGGGGGTAGACGTCCTTGAAGACCCGCGCGAGCACGTGGTGGGAGCCGGGCCGACCGTTGGCGGTCGGCGGCCCCTCGTAGAAGCTCCAGATCGGCGCCCCCTCGCGCTGGGCCAGCGAGCGGTGGAAGACGTCGCGCTCGCGCCAGCGGTCGAGCAATCTCTCCTCGAGCTCGGGAAACGCCTGCTTTGGGTCGACGGGACGGAAGCCGGGCATCGGGCGTGATTCTAGGAGCGCGCGCCTCCTCGCCTGCGGGCGGTCTCGATCGACACGCAATAGTCTTCCGCGCGATGCCGGTCTACGACCTGAACGGAAAGGTGGCGCTGGTCACCGGGGCCGCCCGCGGAATCGGCTTCGAGACCGCCCGGCAGATCCACATGCGCGGGGCCTCCGTGGCCGTGGTCGACCTCAACGCCGACGAGGCGCGCGAGGCGGCCGAGCGGATCGGCGAGCGAGCGATCGGCATCGCCGGCGACGTCACCGACGCCGGGGCGATGCGCGCCGCGGTCGCCGAGACGGTCGAGCGCTTCGGCGGACTCGACGTGGCGATCGCGAACGCGGGCATTGCTCCGCCGACTGTCACGACGATGCGGGCGACGCCCGGCGAGGAGTGGGAACGGGTGATCGAGGTCAACCTGCTGGGCGTTTGGCGCACGGTTAGCGCCGCGCTTCCTCAGATCTCCGAGCGCAATGGTCAGATCGTCGTGGTCGCCTCGGTGGCGGCCTTCGCCGGTGGCCCGCTGATGAGCTCCTACGCCACGTCGAAGGCGGGGGTCGAGGCGCTTGGAAGGTCTTTGCGCGCCGAGCTTGCTCCCTTCGGGGCAAGCGCCACGACCGCGTACTTCGGCTGGGTCGACACGACAATGGTCGAGGATGCCTTCGCAAAGCCCGGCGCCGGGATGCTGAAAAAATTCGCGCCTGCCTTCGCGATGAAGCGAATCAGGCCGGACGAAGCCGCGGCAGCCGTGATCCGCGCCGTCGAAACGCGGGCGCCACGTGTGTTCGCGCCCTCCTGGTGGCGCTATCTGTGGATCTTGCGAGGCCTTCTCGGACCGCTGCTCGAGCGGCGCACCGAAAAGGATCCGCGGATCGCCGCCGCCTTCCGCGAGATCGAGACGGGCGCGGCTGGCGCCGCCGAGGCCGAATCAGTCGCGGCGCGTTAGCCGCTCGAGCAGGATCACGATCGACTCGTACGGCTCGCCGGTGGCGCGGGTGAGACCGATCTCGCAGGTGCGGTTGCTGGAGAGGTGGGCGTCGAAGTCGCGGCTGGCGAGCTCCTCGGCCTGGGGGCGCGTCGCGGCGGCCGTCAGCTCGGGGTGGGAGATGCCGCGGTCGCCGGCGAAGCCGCAGCAGGTCGCGGAGGGCGCCACGTAGACGTCCTCGGCGAGGGCAGCGGCGAGCCGGCGCAGGCGCGGCGCGAGTCCCATGTGGCGGGTGGCGCAGGTCGGGTGGACGGTCGCGGAGCCGACCTTCTCGCGGACCTCGAGCTTCGGCAGCAGTCGATCGTGCGCCCAGGCGACCGAGTCGAGGATCTCGAGCTTGGCGAGCCGCTCGGCGTTCTCCTCGCTGAGCACCCCCTCGCCCGGATCGGTCACCGCCTGCGTACAGGAGGCAGCGTCGATCACCACCGGCAACCGCCCCTCGTCGCTCCACCGCCAGAGCTTCTCCACCATCTCGTTCGCCTTGTGCGCCTGAGCGTCGGCAAAGCCCTTGGACCCAAAGGGCAGCCCACAGCAAGACCCCGCCACCTCCGCCGGAACCCAAACCGGCGACCCCGCCCGAGCCGATACCTCCACCAGCGCGTCCACTACCGACTTCGTGGGCCGATGGGCCGAAATGTCAAGTCCACCTTGACTTATCGGCCCGTCGGCGGCGGGGCCGAAGATCCGGTTGGTGCAGCTGGGGACGTAGACGGCGGCGGCGCTCGCGCTTTGGAGAGTCGGGGGGGACTCTCTCCCGACACTCCCCGCTTTTGTCGGGAGAGAGTCCCCCCCGACTCCCCTCCGCCCCGGCCCCGGCAAACCCCGCCCCCGCTTCGTCCGCCGCGCCAGCGGGCCGCCGATCCGCAGCGCGAGTCGCGAAGCCGCTTCGACCGTCCGCCAGCGCTTCGCGGCGGCAAGCGCCGCGCGTTCGGCCCGTTCGCCGTGAGCTGCCTGGCGCAGCTCCTTGACCAGCTTGCCGGTGTCGATCCCGACCGGGCAGGCGAGCTGGCAGGAGCCGTCGGTGGCGCACGTGTCGAGCGCCTCGTAGGCGAACTCCCCGAGCAGCGCTCGCTGCACCGGGGAACCCTCCGGCTGGCGGGCCATCTCGCGGCGCAGGACGATGCGCTGGCGGGGGGTCGTAGTCAGGTCGCGGCTCGGGCAGACCGGCTCGCAGAAGCCGCACTCGACGCAGGTCGTGGCGGACTCCTCGATCGGCGGCGTCGTCTTCAGGTTGCGCAGGTGGACGTCGGGGTCGCGGTTGAGGACGACGCCGGGGTTGAGCACGCCGTCGGGGTCGGCGAGCCGCTTGACCCGCCACATCAGCTCGGTCGCCTTCTCGCCCCACTCGCGCTCGACGTAGGGGGACATGTTGATCCCGGTGCCGTGCTCGGCCTTGAGCGAGCCGTCGTACTTGTCGACGATCAGCTCGACCAGCTTCTCCATGAAGGCCTCGTAGCGCTCGAGGTCCTCCGGCTTGGCGAAATCCGGGGTGAGCATGAAGTGCAGGTTGCCGGCGGAGGCGTGGCCGGCGACGCCAGGCAGGAAGCCGTGCTCGCCGAGCAGCGCCTGAAGATCCCGTGCGCCCTCGGCGATCCGCTCCGGCGGCACGCAGACGTCCTCGACGATCAGCGCCGTGCCAGGGATGCGGATGCGGCCGACGAGGCCGTGCAGGCCCTCGCGCACGCGCCAGGCAAGTTCGATCTCCTCCTCCTCGCGAGTGAAGTCGATCGGGCGGATCGTCTCATGGGAGGAGAGGATCTCGCCGGCCCTCTCGACCTTGGCGTCCAGCTCCGCCCCGTCCTCGCCGCCGTACTCGACCAGCAGCACCGCCGAGGTGGGCGGCAGCTCCTTCCACTCCTCTGGCGCGCCGACCATGTTCCAGGCGGCGGTGATCAACGCCGGGGCGACCATCAGCTCGACCGCCGTGGCGCCGGACTCGACGAAGTCGCGCACCGGGGCGATCGCCTCCTCGATGCCGGGGAAGTGGATCCAGGCGGTGGTCGTGCGGGCCGGGACCGGGACAGTCTCGAAGACCGCCTCGGCGACAAAGGCGAGCGTGCCCTCCGAGCCGACCACCAGGCGGCGGAAGATCTCCAGCGGTTCCTCGGCATCGAGGAAGGCGCAGAGCCGGTACCCGGTCGTGTTCTTGATCGCGAACTTGCGCCGGATGCGATCGGCGAGCTCGGCGTCGGCGCGGATCTCGTCGCGGATCTCGGCCAGGCCGGCGGCGAGCTCCGGCTCCTCACGGGCAAAGCGCTCGGCGGCCCCCGACTCGGCGGTGTCGATCGTCGTCCCCGAGGGGAGGACCAGAGTCATCGAGCGCAGGGTCGAGTAGGAGTCTTTGGTCACCCCGCAGCGCATCCCGCCCGAGTTGTTGGCGACGACGCCGCCGACCGTGGCGATGTCGGTGCTGGCCGGGTCGGGACCGAGCTTGCGCCCGTGCGAAGCGAGCACCCGGTTGGCGTGGCCGAGGATCGTCCCGGGCTTCACCCGCGCCAACTCCCCACCCGCCTCCACCGAGACGCCGCCGAAGTGGCGGCGCACGTCAACCAGGATGCCGTCGCTCTGCCCCTGGCCGTTGAGGCTGGTGCCGCCACCACGGAAGGTCACCGGGATGCCGCTGCGACGCCCGTGGGCGAGGACCTTGGCGACGTCGGCGGCGTCGTGAGCCATAACCACGGCCTGCGGGAAGAGCCGGTAGGGGCTGGCGTCGGAGGCGTAGCGGACGAGGTCGCCGGGGCGGGAGAGGACGCGGTCGGCGCCGAGCAGCGCCTCGAGCTCGCCGCGCAGCGGCTGGGCGACTCCGGCAGCGAGCTCATTGGGCGCCCGATCGACTGCGGGGGCCGACGAGGGTGGCGCCGGCTTGCTCTCCAGCAGCGCCACGACGGTCCTAGAAGAGCGCCATTCCCGGGGTCACCGGGACTTCGACCAGCTCGGGCTGCGATGAGGCAAGCGAGGCGGCCAACGCCTCGCGGACTTCGTCGCGGTCGCGCACGCGGCGCGCCTTGACGCCGTAGCCCTCGGCGACCGCAGCGACGTCGAGCTTCGGCAGGTCGAGGCCGGGGGCGCCCGTGACCTGCTCGACCTCGGCGAACCACTTGAGGATCGCGTACTCCTCGTTGCGCACGACGAGGAAGGTGACCGGCGCTCTGTGGGCGACGGCGCTCCAGAAGGCGCTGACCGCGTACTGGACCGAGCCCTCGCCAATCACGCAGACGACCGGGCGGTCGGGCTGGGCGAGCTGCACGCCAACCGAGGCGGCGAGACCGAAGCCGAGACCGCCGCCCGCCGCGAAGTAGTAGCTGCCCGGCCGCGAGAGGCGCAGCTGGTTGCGCAGGGCGAGCGTGCTCGAGGGGGACTCGAGCACGACGATGCCGTCCTCGGGCAAGACCTCGGCGAGCGCCGTGTGCACGGTCGAGGCGTTGAGCGGGTCGCTGGGCGGGATTTCCTGCGGCCCCTGGTTGGGCTCGGGGACGGGCCGCTCGGACTCGGGCAGCTCGGCGAGCAGCGCTTCCAGGGTGAGCTTCACGTCGGCGACCAGCGCGTCGCCCATCGGCGCCCGGGCGGCCTCGTCGGGATCGCTTGTGATTGCGACGAGGCGCGCACCGTCGGGGAGCAACGGGCCGGGGATGTGCGGGTAGTAGGGGAAGACCGAGCTGCCGACGACGAGGATCAGGTCGTGGCCCTCGAGCGTCTGGCCGACCGGGCCGATCGCCGGCGGCAGCACGCCGCGGTAGTTGGGGTGGTTCTCCGGGAAGCCGAGCCGGTTGCCGCCGGTGGCGGGCGAGGCCCAGACCGGCAGGCGCTGGCGCTCGGCCAGGGCGACGGCCAGGTCCCAGGCGCCGCTTGCGTCGATGTCGGGGCCGGCGACCAGCACCGGGTTGACGGCGGCGGCAAGCCGGTCGGCGAGCGCGCGAAGGGCGGCAGGGTCGGCTGTGGCGCGGCCGTCGACCCGCCGCGCGATCGCCTCGCGCGCATCGGCCTCGTCGACCTCGGCGTACCAGTCGTCCATCGGCAGCGAGACGAAGACGGGGCCCCGGGGCGGCAGGCCGGCGAGGTGGGCGCCGTGGGCGAGGGCGAGCGGCACGTCCTCGGCGCGGGCGGGCTCATAGGACCACTTGACCAGCGGGTGGGGCATGCGGGTCGCGTCGCGGTTGGTCAGGTTCGCCTGCATGGTGATGTGGGCACGGGTCTGCTGGCCGGCGGTG
This sequence comes from uncultured Solirubrobacterales bacterium, assembly GCA_963728365.1. Classification (GTDB taxonomy): domain Bacteria; phylum Actinomycetota; class Thermoleophilia; order Solirubrobacterales; family 70-9; genus VRUE01. Next base: position 2,102,014 of record CAVSJI010000001.1, on the reverse strand, counting down.
ATCAGCAGCGGCGAGTGGTTGGCCTGGGCGTTGAAGATCGCCCCCATCGCGTTGCCGACGCCGGGCGCCGTGTGCAGGTTGACGACGGTCGTCCGGCCCGAGGCCTGCGCGAAACCGTCGGCCATGCCGACGACGACCGCCTCCTGCAAACCGAGCACGTAGCGGAAGTCGGCGGGGAACTCGGCGAGCATCGGCAGCTCGGTCGAGCCGGGGTTGCCGAAGATCGTCGTCATCCCCTGCTCGCGGAAGAGATCGAAGCTTGCCTCGCGGACCGTCGCCATCCCGGCGCGAACCCTATCGATGGATTGCGAATCTCAAGGCGCGCCCCGCCGCGGCCGATGAGAGGCACGTGGCACCGACGGCGGAACGACTGGGGCGAATCCTGCTGGTCCTGGCGGGGTCCTTGGCGATCGCGCTGCTGGTGGCGAACTCGGCAAGCGCCGGTCCGCCGGCAACCCGGATCGCATACTCCGCCGGCGAAATCGTCCCTATTCCCGCCTCCGTGCCGCACGAAGAGGGCGACATGGTCGACCGGCGGCTCGTCCCCGACCTGCGCTGGATCGCGGCCCGCTTCCCGATCTACGTAACCGACGGCTACTCCGGCCCGCTGCCCGACGGCGAGCACGTCGGCTGCCACATGTGCCACGTCAAGGGCTCCGACCACTACAACGGCCTCGCGGTCGACGTCGTGCCGTTGAACGGAACCCTCGGCAAATGCGATCGGACCTGGGCACCGATCACGCTGCTTGCCGAATGGGCCGAGCCGACCCAGAACCACCCGGCCCCCCCTTTCCGCTGGGTCGGCTATGACGGCGACTCCGGCCACGGCTGCGGCAACCATCTGCACCTCTCCTGGGAACACGCCGCCGCTCCGATGTTCCAGCTCGCCGAATGGGTCGAGGTCTTCCCGGCGAACGGCGATGCGGGCCGCCGTCCCCGCCACCAGCGCCCGAAGCGCGGCAAGACGCAGCCCGCTCCCGCGCCGGGCCCCGCCGGCGGCATCTCGACGATCCGCTCCGGCGGCATCTCCCCGCGCGGCGATTGACGCTGGCGGGCGTCGGGTGGACGCCTACTTGTCGCGCTCGAGCACTTCGCCAAACGCCTTCTCGATCTCGGCCGTGAGGTCGAGCCGGAAGACCGCGTTCAGCACCTCGGCGCCGAGCGGACGCAGGCGTTCGACCGAGCTGGTGATCTGCTCCCAGCCCTCCTCCGGGCGGCCGGCCTCGTCGAAGGGGCGCCAGAGCTCGGCCAGGAAGAGGCTGACGAAGGCCCGCGCCGAGGACTGCGAGTTGCGCTTCAGCTTGCCGATCGCGGCGACTGCGGCGGGCAGCGGGATGCCCATCGCCACGACCTCCTCGGCGGCGCGCAGCAGGGGGGGGCTGGGGGCTTCGTACTTCTCTTCGCCGAGCTCGACCAGCAGCCCGAGCTTCACGGTCTTCGCCAGCAGCTTGTCGTCGCGGCCGCCGAAGCGCTCGTCGAGCTCCTCGCGGGTCAGCACTTCGGGGGCCTCGGTGGCAATCGGGTTGGTGAGGGCGGCGCGCAGGCCGGCGAAGCGGTCGGCGTCGCCGTGCTCGCCGATCAGCCGCTCGATCGCGCTCAGCTTGAAGCCGTCGGCCTGCAGCTCCTGAATCAGGCGCAGGCGCTCAACGTGCTGGCGGCCGTAGTAGCCGATCCGCGAGCGCACCTCGGGCGGCGGCAGCAGACCGCGCGACTGGTGGTTGCGGATGTTGCGCACCGACATCCCGGTCTCGTAGGCCAGCTGCTCGACGGTGAGGCTCGCCTCCGCCTCCGGGGAAGGCGGGTCTTGCGTGGCTTTGCTCACAGGAGCGACTATACAAGTTGAATGTAACCTCAAACGAGGTAACGTTGTACGGGTAACGATGGCTGAGACCGGCACCGTCCCAAACGTCCCCACCCAGCGGCGGCGCCTTCTCGGCGCGATGCGCACGCTCTTCACGCCGCTGCTCCCCGACGACTACCTGGAGCTGATCAACCCGCTCTGGTCGACGCGCGAGCTGCGCGGCCGGATCGAGCGGATCTCGCCCGAGGCCGACGGCGCCGTCTCGATCCTGATCCGGCCCGGCTTCGAGTGGCCAGGGCACCTGCCGGGCCAGTACCTGCGGATCGGGGTGGTCGTCGACGGCGTCCACCACTGGCGGGCCTACTCGCTGACCACCGAGCCGGGGCGCCCGGACGGCTGCATCGGGATCACGCCGAAGCTGGTCCCCACCGGCGTCGTCTCCCCCCACCTGACCCAGCGCGCCCGGCCCGGCGACGTGGTCCGGCTCGGCGGCGTCGAAGGCACCTTCGTGCTGCCCTCGCCGGCGCCGCGCCGGCTGCTGCTGATCTCGGCCGGCTCGGGGATCACGCCGATCATCGCGATGCTGCGCAGCCTCGACCGCGACGGAGCCCTCGACGACGTGGTCCACGTGCACTCGGCGAGGACCGCCGGGGCGGTGATCTTCGGCGAGCGCCTGGCCGAGATCGAGGCCCGCCGGCCGGGCTTGCGCCTGCACCTGCAGCGCACCGCCGAGCAGGGCCGGCTGGCGCCGGCCGACCTCGAGCGCATCTGCCCGGACTGGCGCGAGCGCGACGCGTTCGCCTCGGGCCCCGGCGAGATGCTCGACGCGCTGCACGAGCACTGGCGGGCCGAGGGCGAGGGAGCGCGGCTGGCGGTCGAGCGCTTCCAGCCGATCGTCGGCGCCGGCAGCGCGACCGCAGCCGGCGGCCGGGTGCGCTTCCTGCGCAGCGGCGTCGAGGCCGAGTGCGCCGGGGACACGCCGATCCTCGCTGCGGGCGAGAGCGAGGGCGCCTGCCTGCCCTCCGGCTGCCGCATGGGCATCTGCCGCACCTGCGTCGGGCGCCTGCGCGCCGGCGCCGTGCGGGACCTGCGCACCGGCAAGGTCCACGAGACCCCGAACGAGATGGTGCGCACCTGCGTCAACGCCCCCGAGGGCGAAATCGAGATCGAGCTTTGAGCGAAAGGGAGGAACCGATGAGCAGCACCGCAACGATCGAGCCGCCGCGGGCGGCGAGCGAGAACCCCCTGTCCCGCCTCTCCACCGAGCAGCTGCGGGCGATCGGCGAGGAGCTGGACGCGATCCGCGACCGCACGATGGCCGACCTCGGCGAGCGCGACCGCCGCTACATCGAGAGCATGATCGCGATGCACCGGCGGCTGGCGACCCTCGGTCGGGCCCTTCTGCTCGCCTCGCACCGCCGCTCGGCCCGGATCGCCGGCACCGCGGCGCTCTCGGCGGCCAAGATCCTCGAGAACATGGAGATCGGCCACAACGTGATGCACGGCCAGTGGGACTGGATGAACGACCCCCAGATCCACTCCACCACCTGGGACTGGGACAACGTCTCACCGGCCGAGGCCTGGAAGCACTCGCACAACTACGAGCACCACACCTTCACCAACATCCGCGGCAAGGACCGCGACCTCGGCTACGAGATCATGCGCATCGACCCCGAGCAGAAGTGGCACCCGGTTTATCTCCTGCAGCCCCTCTACAACCTGCTGCTGGCCGGCTTCTTCGAGTGGGGCGTGGCCCTGCACGACCTCAACTTCGAGGCGATCGAGCGCGGCGAGAAGTCGAAGCGCAAGGTGCGCGAGGAGCTGCGGGCGATCGGCGGCAAGGTGAGGGGCCAGGTGCTCAAGGACTACGTCGCCTGGCCGCTGCTCAGCGGCCTCGCCGGGGCGCTGACCGGCGGGCGCAAGCGGGGCCGCCAGAGCTTCCTGGCGACTGCCAGGGCCGACGCGACGGCCAATCTGGTCCGCAACGCCTGGGCCTACGCGATCATCTTCTGCGGGCACTTCCCCGACCAGACCTACACCTTCAGCGAGGAGGAGGTGGCCGAGGAGACGCGCGGCGGCTGGTACGTGCGCCAGCTGCTCGGCTCGGCCAACATCGAGGGCAGCCCGCTCTTCCACGTCGCCTCGGGCAACCTCGGCTACCAGGTCGAGCACCACCTCTTCCCCGACATGCCGAGCAGCCGCTACGCCGAGGTGGCGCCCCAGGTCAAGGACATCTGCGAGCGCTACGGGCTGCCCTACAACTCCGGCCCGCTGGGACGGCAGCTGGGCATGGTGCAGCGCTCGATCCTGCGGCTGGCCTTCCCGGGAGGCAAGCCGAAAGCCAAGCCTGCCCCCTATCGCGCCGGCGGCGGCTGAGCGGCCCGGCTTCATAGGATGGCGCCGATGCGCCGCCGTCCCGCAGTCGCGCTGCTCGCCCTCGTCGGCCTCGCCGGCGGGCTGGCGGCCTGCGGCTCGACCGACACCTCGACCCCGGTCGCCTGCCTGGAAGGGCCGGGGCCCTACCTGAGAGCGCTCGAGGACGCGCCGGGTGCGGTGGCGCTCGGCGACGGCACGCCGCTCAGCGGCTGCCTGGTCGAGAACCAGCAAGGCGGCGATCTGGCGACGGTCGGCACGGCGATGCTGGCGGCGACGACCAGGCTCAACGCCGCTGCGCGCGAGGAGCCGGGCGGCGACGCCAACCTGCGACTGGGCTACCTGCTCGGCGCCGCCCAGAGGGGCGCCTCCGAGAACGAAGGCATCGACGCCGATCTGATCCGCCGCCTCGCTGCCGCCGCCCGCTACAGCCCCGACGGCAGACCGTTGCCGCCGGCCTTCCTGCGCACATACCGCGAGGGCTTCGACGCGGGCGAAGCGCGCGGCTGAATACGCTCTCGATCACAACGACTTCGATGGAGGAACTGACGTGACAGAGCAGCTTTGGGGCTCGGAGACGAGCAAGGCAGTCGACAACTTTCCCGTCTCCGGCGAGCCGGTGCCGGTGCCCGTGGTGCGCTGGCTCGGCCGGGTGAAGGCCGCCGCGGCGGAGGTCAACGGCGAGCTCGGGGGGCTCGATGCGGACGTGGCGCAGCGGATCGCGGCCGCGGGCGAGGCCGTCTCCGCCGGCGAGCACGACGACCAGTTCCCGATCGACGTCTTCCAGACCGGCTCGGGCACCTCCTCGAACATGAACGCCAACGAGGTGCTCGCAAACCTGGCCGGCGACGGCGTCCACCCCAACGACCACGTCAACATGGGCCAGTCCTCCAACGATGTCTTCCCCTCTGCCGTGCACCTCGCGGCGCTCGACGAGGTGACCCACGACCTGCTGCCGGCGATGGGTGGGCTGGAGTCCGCCCTGAAGGCGAAGGCCGAGCAGTTCGCCGACGTGGTCAAGGCGGGGCGCACCCATCTGATGGACGCCGTGCCGGTCACCCTCGGCCAGGAGTTCGGCGGCTACGCGGCGCAGGTGCGGCTCGGCGTGCAGCGGGTCGAGGCGACGCTGCGCCGCGTCGGCCAGATCCCGCTCGGCGGCACGGCGACCGGCACCGGGCTCAACACCCACCCCGACTTCGCCGCCGGCGCGCGCGAGAAGCTCGCCGCCGCCAGCGGTCTGGAGATCTCCGCCCCGCTCGACCGCTTCGAGGCGCAGGCCAACCGCGACGCCCTGGTCGAGCTCTCCGGGGCGCTCAAGGTCTACGCGGTCTCGCTCAACAAGATCGCCAACGACCTGGCGCTGATGGGCTCCGGCCCGCGCGCCGGGCTCGCCGAGCTGCGCCTGCCCGAGCTGCAGAAGGGCTCCTCGATCATGCCCGGCAAGGTCAACCCGGTTATCTGCGAGGTAGTGATCCAGGTCGCCGCACAGGTTGTCGGCAACGACGCCGCGATCACCGTCGCCGGCAGCCAGGGCCAGTTCGAGCTGAACGTGCGGGTGCCGCTGATCGCCCGCAACCTGCTCGACTCGATCAAGCTGCTCGCCTCCGCCTCGCGCCTGCTCAACCAGAAGTGCGTCGCCGGCATCGAGGCCAACGAGGAGATGACCGAGCGCCACGCCGAGGCGACCCTCGCCACCGCCACCGCCCTCAACCCCCACATCGGCTACGACCGCGCCGCCGACATCGTCAAGGCCGCGGCCGAGTCGGGCCGCTCGCTGCGCGAGGTCGCGCTGGAGCAGGGCGTCGAGCCGTCTGTGCTTGAGGAGGCGCTCGACCATCGGCGCATGGCGCGGCCGCACGAGTAGGGGTGGGGAGGGTCGTGTGCCCCTCCCCCGGAGACCGTCGCGCAGCAGGTCGCCTGCCGGGGTTCGAGTCGCAGGACCGGGAGCCTCCGTGGGAGGGGCACACGACCCTCCTTCACGCCTCGATGCGCGTCAGCCCTGAAAGGTGATGAAGCGCTCCTCGGTTAGCTCGTAGATTGCGAAGGCGGGGCCCTCTCGGGTATTGCCGGAGTCCTTGACGCCGCCGTAGGGCATCTGGTCGGCGCGAAAGGTTGGGACCTCGTTGATCAAGACGCCGCCGAACTCGAGGGTGTTGGCGGCCTCGAGGGCGCGGCCGACGTCGCGGGTGAAAACTCCGGCTTGCAGGCCGAACTTGGAGTCGTTCGCCATGCGGAGGGCTTCGGCGAAGTCGGTGTAGCGGTCGATCGTCGCTACGGGGCCGAAGATCTCCTCGCACCAGACCTTGGCGTCGCGGGGCGGGGAGCCGAGCAGAGTTGGGGCGAGGCAGCGGTCTTCGTCGACCAGCTGGCCCCCGGCAATGAGCTCGGCGCCGCCGGAGACCGCCTCGTCGATCCACTGCTTGACCCGGTCGCGGTCGTCCGGAGTGATCAGCGGGCCGACGTCGGTCTCGGGATCGAGCGGGTCGCCGACGAGGAGCTTCGCCGTGTTGGCGGCGAGGCGCTCGGTGAAGGCGTCGGCGACGTCTTCGTGGACGAGGATCCGCTGGATCGAGATGCAGCTCTGGCCGGCGTGCGAGAAGGCGTGGATCTGGGCCTTGTCGGCCGCCGTCTCCCAGTCGCCGTCGGCGTGGACGATCAGCGGCGCGTTGGAGCCGAGCTCCAGGTTGACCTTCTTGTGGGGCACGCGGCTGCGGATCCCCCAGCCGACGCCGGCCGAGCCGGTGAAGGTCAGCGCCCGGGTCAGCTCGTGCTCGACGATCGCGTTGCCGACCTCCGAGCCGGGGCCGGGAATCACCGATAGCCAACCCTCGGGCAGGCCCGAGTCGACCAGCGCCCGGGACAGATGAAGGGCCGAGATCGGCGTCTGGCCGGCGGGCTTGAGCACGACCGCGTTGCCTGCGGCGATCGCCGGGCCGAGCTTGTGGGCGACGAGGTTGAGCGGGAAGTTGAAGGGGCTGATCGCGCCGACCACGCCGTAGGGCACGCGCAGCATCACGCCGAGCTTGCCGGCGCCAGCCGGCGAGGCCTCCATCGGCACGGTGCCGCCGGTCAGCTTGCGCGCCTCGGTGGCGGCGAAGGTCAGCGTGTCGACGCAGCGCGCCGCCTCGACGCGCGCCGTCTTCAGCGGCTTGCCCGCCTCGGCGGCGATCGCCAGCGCCAGCTGATCGCCGCGCTCGCCGATCAGCTCGGCGGCGCGGTCGAGCACGGCGGCGCGCTCGTGCTGGGGGAAGTCGGCGGCCTCGAAGGCCTCCTGCGCCGCCCGCGCGGCGCGGTCGACCAGCGCCGCGTCGCCTTCGGCGACCCGGCCGACGATCACGCCGTCGTAGGGACTGCGAACCTCCCCCCAAGCGCCGGTCTCGACCCACTCGCCGGCGGCAAGCAGCTCGTGGTCAGTCGTCGCCATCTCCGTCTCCTTTCCCGGTTCCGGTGCGCCTTATACGGTCGATGACCACATAAAGCGCACCGGAAGGGCAGGGTAGTGCAGGCCGCGACTCGCGCAGGGCGAATCTGTTGTGTCTGAGATGCGGCTTCGCGCCACGACACTTGCCCTCTTCCTGCTTTTGGCCGGCACGGCCCAGGCGAGCGTCTCCTGGGTCGTGCGCGGGCACGGCTTCGGGCACGGAGTCGGCGTCAGCCAGTACGGCGCCTACGGCTACGCCCTGCACGGCAAGGGCTACCGCTGGATCCTCGGTCACTACTACACGGGCGCCTCGCTGAGCAGGGTCAACGGGGCGCACGTCGTCCGCGTGCTGCTGCGGATCGCCGGCGGCGACATCGGCTTCAGCGGGGCGACCAGCGCCTGCGGCATCGCCCTCGACCCGACGCGGACCTACGAGGCGCACCGCGACGGGTCGAGCGTCAAGCTGCGCAGCTCCGGCGGCAAGCGGCTCGCCAATTGCGGGCGCAAACTGCGCGCCGCCGGGCACGGCCGTGTCTCGATCGCCGGGCTGGGGGCCTACCGCGGCGCGCTCGAGGCGGTGCCGACGGAAAGCAACGCCGGCTCGCTCAACGTCGTCAACGCCCTTGCCCTCGAGCAGTACGTGAAGGGCGTGATCCCCAACGAGTCGCCGCCGTCCTGGCCGAGCGAGGAGCTCAAGACCCAGGCGGTCGAGTCGCGCTCCTTTGCGCTCAGCGCCGGGGTGGAAGGCAACGGCTTCGACCTCTACAGCGACACACGCAGCCAGGTCTACGGGGGCCTCGACAGCGAGACGCCCTCCACCAACCAGGCAGCGAACGCGACCCGCGGCCAGGTCGTCACCCACGGTGGCAAGGTCGCCGAGACCTTCTTCTCAGCCTGCTCGGGCGGCCAAACCGAGAGCGTCCAAAACGTATTCGGCGGCCCGCCCGTCCCCTACCTCGTGGGAGTCCCCGACCCCTACGACTCCTACTGCCCGCTGCACAACTGGACCCTGCGCTTCAACGAGGCCGAAATCAGCGCCAAGCTAGCCCCATACCTGAGCGGCAAGCTGAAGAAGCTGGTGGTGACGAAGCGAGGCGTCTCCCCCCGAATCATGCAAGCAAAGCTCTACGGATCCGGCGGGGTCACCACGGTCACTGGCGAACAGCTGGAGTCGGCTCTTGATGGCTACAGCACCTGGATGACGTTCCGCAAGCTGGTCAATGGCAGACCGGTTAGCCACGGCGGCGGGGCCCTGCCTCCTCACCCATCCGAGTAAGGCTGAATCGGCACCCCGTGATCAGCCTCCCGCATGCCGAACTCATACGCCGCCCCCGCCGACAGGGTCAACCGCCGCGGCTCGCGGCCCCGCCGCTCGACGCTCAGCTCGAGATCGGCGACCGAGCAGTTGAGCGTGTTGTGCTCGGGGCCCTTGGGATCGGCGTAGACCCAGCCGACGAAGTCCTTCTCAGGGGCGGAGACGCGGCCGCGGACGACGACGTCGCGGCCGGGCAGGGCGAACTCGCAGGAGGTCGGCTGGGCGACGACCGAGGCTGAGCGAATCTGGCCGAAGCCGCCGAGCCGATGCGGCTCGCCGTCGAGCATGAGCATCCCCGAGGGCACCCAGGGGGTGATCCAGCGGCCGATCGCGATCCGCGCCGCGCCGGCGTCGAAGTAGGTGTCCTCGGAGTCGTCGAAGCCGGTGCCCTCGAGCCAGACCCAGCGCTCGGCGTGCTCTGAGCCCCAGTTGTGGCCGACCATCCCGGGCCAGCCGTCGAGGTGGATCTCCTCGCCGCCGATCTCGAGCCGGCCGCGGAAGCGCGCGTCCGGATAAGGGGCGACGAACTTGGTGCGCGGCAGCCGCGCCTCGTACAGCCAGTCGGCGGGCAGGTACTTGCAGGGCGCGGCGTCGCCACCGAAGGTCAGGTCCCAGGAGGCGGTCAACGCATCGGTCGCGACGGAGCCGCTGGCCCAGCCGGGAGCGATCTCGGCTTTGCCGACCCGGATCCACGATCCGACCGGGGCCGAGAGCCCGCCGTCTGGCACCGTGACCTTGGTCGCCCGCGGCCCGTCGGCTTCGCGGTCGAAGAACGTGAACCAGACCGAGGCGGTGCACTCGGCGCCCGGGCGCTTGTGGACCGTGTGTCGGATCCAGATGCCCTGACCGCCCCCCGGCCGGCAGGCCTTGAGGTAAAAGCTCTCGTAGTGGCCGGCCCTGGGGCCGACCTTGGGGAAGCGGGCTCCCTGGTTCATCGGCGGCGACAGCTTAGAGCGGATCCTTAAACGAGAGTCAGAGCTCAAACCTTGATCGTGATCACGTCGCCGTCCCGCACGACGTAATCGCGGCCCTCGACCCGCAGCAGACCCTTGTCGCGAGCCCCGGCGTAGCCGGCGCATTCGACCAGCTCGTGCCAGCCGACCGCCTCCGCCTTGACGAAGGCATCCTGGATCTCGGTGTGGATCGTGCCGGCGGCCTCCCAGGCGGTCGAGCCGCGCGGCAGCGGCCGGGCGACTGCCTCCTTGCCCTCGCCGGCGGTGAAGAAGACGATCAAGTCGAGCAGCTCGTAGGCGGCGCGGACGAGCCGGTCCAGGCCAGAGCCCTCGACCCCGTAGGACTCGCGCATCTCCTCGGCTTCGGCGGGGTCGAGCTCGGCCAGCTCGCCCTCGATCCGGGCGCTGACCGCGACAACGCCGGCGCCGACCGATTCGGCGTGGGCGACCACAGCCGCGGGCGGATCGGCGTCGCCCTCGTCGACGTTGGCGACGTAGAGGATCGGCTTCGAGGTGAGCGCCTGCAGGTTGCGCGGGCCGTGCGCGGCGCCCTCGGGGACGGGCACCGAGCGAACCGGCCTTCCCTCGGCCAGCGCCGCGACTACCCGTTCGAGCCAGTCGCGCTCGGCGACCGCCTCGGCGTCGCCGGACTTGGCTCCCTTGCCCACCCGCTGCAAGCGACGCTCGGCCTGTTCGTAATCGGAGAGCATCAGCTCCGTCTCGATCGTCTCGATGTCGGCGAGCGGGTGGACGCGACCGTCAGGATGCGGCACGCCGGAGTCCGCGTGGCAGCGAACGACGTGGCAGATCGCGTCGGTCTCGCGGATCGAGGCGAGGAACTGGTTGCCGAGGCCCTCCCCCTCCGAGGCGCCCTTGACCAGCCCGGCGATGTCGTGAAAGGCGATCGTCGCCGGTTCGAGCTTCGAGGACTTGACGGTCGCGGCAACCTGTTCGAGCCGCGAATCCGGCACCTGTGCGATCGCCACGTTCGGCTCGATCGTCGTGAACGGATAGTCCCCGGTCTGCGCCCCGCCTTGGGTCAACGCGTTGAACAGCGTCGACTTCCCCGCGTTGGGCAAGCCAACGATCCCAACCTTCATCGCAGGCACCTCATAGCGACAACGGCACGATCAGCCCCAGCGCAACGCCAAGCACCGCTCCGGCGAGCACATCGGACGGGTAGTGCATCCCCAAATAGGGCCGGCCGAGCGAGAGGGCCAATGCCAGCAGGAAGGCAACCGCCCCGAGCGAGTCGACCCGAGTCATCGCCGTAGCCACCGCAAACGAAGAGGTCGCGTGGGCGGAGGGAAAGCTCAGCGAGCTTGGCGCCCCGCCCAACGGCGGCAGCCCATCGAGCACAGGCCGCGGCCGCTTGACCAGGAGCTTGACCACGTAGTTGAGGGCAATGGCAATTGGGCCCAGGAAGGCGCAGATCAACCACGCTTCGCCGTTCGAATCGGTGACCACTACAAGGGCAAGCCCAAGCACTACCCAGATCCCCGCATTGTTCCCAGCCTTCCCCAACGCCTTCGCAAGCTTCTCCAAGGCGGGCGAGTGCCACCGAGTCCTCATGGTGCGCAGCAACCTGTGGTCAAGGTCATTCACGGCCGCGCAGGATATTGGGCGGTGGGAGGCTGCCTTGGGGATCCTCGCGAAGCGGCTCCGCAGAGGGACGTGAGGGCCGCGAAGCGGCCACCAGATTCGCACCGCCGAAGGCGGTGCATGGGATCCCCAAGGCTGCCTCCCACCGCCCCCACCCTTCAAGGTCGATCAGAATCAGGGCATGCCCTCCGTCCCCGGCTACGTCCACACCCCCGGGCACCACTGCGGCTCGACAGCCCTGCGCAATCTGCTCGCCCACCACGGCGTCCAGATCAGCGAGGAGATGGCCTTCGGGCTCGGCGCCGGCGCCTGCTTCTACTACGTGACGATCGAGGACGGCTCGCCGACGCGCTGGTTCAACGGCCGCACCGCCCGCCTCGAGGAGAGCTTCAGCGAGCTGACCGGGGCGGCACTGGAGCTGCGCACCTTCGAGCCGGAGGACGACGGCGCCTGGGAGGCGGCCCGGGCGGAGGTCGACGCCGGCAACCCGGTGCTACTGCTGACCGACCTCTACCACCTCGACCACTACGGCAACTCGGCCCACTTTCCCGGCCACGCGGTCGTCCTAGCCGGCTACGACGAGGAGTTCGTCCACCTCTCCGACACCGGCTTCGAGCAGTTGCAGACGACCACGCGCCACGCCGACCTCGACCGCGCCCGCCACAGCGACCACCCCGCCTACCCGCTCGCCGGGCACATGTTCACAGCCACCCGCGCGGTGAGCCGGGAGCAGCTGCGCGCCGCGATTCCCGCCGCGATCGAGCGTGCCGCGCGCGAGATGGTCGACTCCCGCTTCGGAGAGTTCGCCGGCCTCGGCGCGGTCGAGCGGCTCGCCGCCGAGGCGGGCAGCTGGCCGGAGGTCGCCGAGGACTGGCAATGGTGCGCGCGCTTCGGCTACCAGGTGATCGAGCGCCGCGGCACCGGCGGCGGTGCCTTCCGCCTGATGTACTCGCGCTTCCTCGAAGAGGCGGACCGCCCCGAGGCGCCGCTAGCCGCCGAGGCCGCCGCCCGCTGGACCGAGCTGGCGGGCGCCTTCCACGCCGCCAGCGAGCGCGACGACCCCGACCCAGCCCTCTGGCGCGAGATCGGCGACGCAGCCGGCCGCGTCGCCGAGGCCGAGCAGCGCCTCTGGAACGCGCTCGCCTGAGCCGTAGCTGGTTTGGCGGCCTCAAACTGCGGGTATCCCGGCCACATGACCATCGCCGGAGGGATATTCCTGATTGCGGTTGGCGCGATCCTCAAGTTCGCGACCAACGTCCACGTCCAGGGCGTCAGCCTCGACACCGTCGGCGTGATCCTGATGATCGCCGGCGCCGCCGGCCTGATCCTCGGCTTCTTCCAAGAGGCGATCTGGAGCGACCGCACGCGCCGCCGCGAAGTCACCGCCGCCGAACAGCGCGACGCTCTCGCCGCCGAAGAACGCCGTCAGGCGCCGCCGCGCTACTGAGTCAGGTCGCCAGACCGAGTCGGGCGAAGTAGCCGAACCAGTTGCCGGAGTGCTGCTGCCAGGCGAGGCCCGCTTCGGCGGCCTGGCGCCTGAGGGCGGACTGGGTGGTGAAGTGGGGGTCGCCGAAGAGCTCGCCGACCACGAGGCGACCGGCGGGCTTGAGGACGCGGGCGATCTGGCGGAGGGCGGCGACTGGGTCCGGGATCTCGCCGAGGACGGCGGTTAGGACGACGGCGTCGATTGAGGCTTCCTCGTAGGGGAGCGCGGTGGCGTCGCCCTGGGTGGGGGCGACGTTGGCGAGGTTGCGCTCGGCGGCGCGCTTCATCACGTGGTCGAGGAACTCTTGCTGGAGGTCGAAGATCTCGACGATCCCCTCCGGGCCGACCCACTCGGCCATCTCGAGCGTGTAGTAGCCGACGCCCGGGCCAACCTCGAGGATCCGCTCGCCGGCCTCGGGATGCAGCACAGACCGCAACCGCTCGCGGGTGATGATCGGGTGCGGCGCTTCCACCCAGAACCGCTGCCCGTAGGGGCAGGCGGACGGGTTTTTCCGCCACCAGAGCGCCGCCCCCAGGGTCGCCAGGCCGGCGGCACCGAGTGCGGAGCGCAGGCGCATCAGTCGGGGCGGGACTGCGAGAAGCCGACCCGGTGCTCTCCCGCGTCGATCCTGAGAAAGGCAACCTTGCCGAGATAGACGGCGAGCGTGCCGTCCTCGGTCTTGACGTCGTGCCAGCCGCCCTTCTCGACCTGCTTGCGCAGATCCTCGAGCTCCTCGGCGCTGAGCCTGACGGAGACGACCTGGCCCCCCTCGAAACCGATCTCGACCTTCTGAACGTCAGCCATCAGTGCCCTCCTTCGGGTGTTTCGACGATCTCGGTCAGCACGCGCCCGGTCAAGCGCGGCTGCAGGAAGGCGACCCGGCTGCCGCCGATCCCCGGCCGCGGCTCGGCGTCGATCAGCTCGACTCCGCTGGCGGCGATCCGCTCCAGCGCGGCGTCGATGTCCTCGACCGCGTAAGCGACGTGGTGCAGGCCTGCACCCCGCTTGGCGAGGAACTTGCCGACGGGGGTGTCGGGGCCGGTCGGCGCCATCAGCTCGACGTGGCTCTCGCCGACGTTCATCAGGGCCGCGTCGACGCCCTGCCCCTCGACGGTTTCGCGCAGGCCGAGCTCCATCTCGAAGCTCTCTTCGTAGAGGGCGATCGCCGCGTCCATGTCCTCGACGGCGACGCCGATGTGGTCGATCCCTCCGAACACGGGCGCGGAGTCTACGCGGCGCTCTCGGCGCGCAGGATCTCGGCCAGCGCGGCGACGCCAACCTCGAGCTGCTCGGGCGTCGGCTCCTTGGTCGCGATCAGGCGCTGGATCTCCCGCCCGGGCGTATGGAAGGCCTCGGCCAGCGGATCGCCGTGGTGGCGGTCGCTCCAGGCGAACATCTCGACCGCGACCGAGGCCCCGGCAAGCCCGACCATCGCCCGCGCCGCCGGGCTCGGCCGCTCGACCAGCCGCTCCAGCACCACCGTCCCACCGGCGGAGAGCAGCATCATCGGCGCCAGCAGGTTGGACCCGCACCGATCATGCTCCTTGGGCACCCCGGCCGGATCCTCGATCCCCTGCTCATAAGCGGCGATCGCCTTGTGCTCGACCCCGTGGTAGGCAGCAAGATCCCGGTCGAGCAGCGCAACAACCGCCGGCGCCGCCCCAACCACCTGCACAACCACCTCGCGCAAAGCCGAGGAACCCATCCTGCGCCGCAGCCCCGCCGTCACCACAAGACTCCCCGCAACGGCAGCCACAACCCGCCAATCCTCAACAGGCATCCGAGCCGCGCCCATCCGCCGCCGCACCAGCGGCAGCACCGCCAAGGCCTCCGCCAATTTCAAGGGCCCCCGCAGCCCCGGCACGCGCGCAGCGACCTTCGGCGCGAATCGAGGCTTACGCTCCGAAGCAACTTCAAGCGACCCGTCCGCTCGCCGCACCGCAGCGGCCCAATGAGTAGGCCCATGAACGAGCAAGCCATTCCTCAAGGCCATACCGCCCAGCCTCAGCTTCTCGGCACTCACCCTCCGGACCTTAGAGGAGGCGGGGACCCGTCTCGGATGTCGAGGCCCGGTCATGACGTGGACGATCCTCCTAAGGACTTTCGAGCACCCGGTTGCATCGCCGGAGACAAGCAACGAGACTGCGCCCGCGGATCGGCGAGGTAGGGGTGGTGCGCCGGCCGGTTGTCCCCGGAGCCCCACAGGAACAAGGAGCGCAACATGCGAAAGCTCGTCATCGGCGCGGCCTTTTTGGTCGCGCTCGTCCTGCCGGCAGCCGCGTCGGCGGAACCGCCGGAACCGTACCCGGGCAACTCCGAACCGGGCATCGAACGCTACAACGAAATCGCCAGCCACCCGAACCCCGAAGCGCAGTGCGGGTCGGGTGCCGGCTCGGGCGCCTTCGGCTACTTCGGCAAAGGCTCGAGCCTCGCCGGCGGAGCCAACGGCCAGCAGACGGGGATCAACAACTCGTCGGTGTGTGGCAACCGGCAGGGCAACCTGTCGTAATCCGAAACGCCGAGACCCAGGGCGGAAGGGACGACCTCCGCCTTGGGTCTCTGGTCTCGTGTCGTGCCGCCTCTGCATCAGGGATCGCGTTTTCCGCCGCTCGCGGGCGAGCGCGCCGACCGGTGCGCAGCGGGCGCTGGCTCGGTCCTCTCCACGCCGGCCGGCTTCTCGACCTTCGTCGCCGCCTCCTCGGACCCCGCCGAACGCGACGGGATGCCGCCGGCCGACCGCGACCCCGGTGTCGAGCTGGTCGAAGAGGTCGCGGCGGCGGCGGCCGAGATCGAGATCCTCAAACCGCCGGGGACGATGCCATGGAGACATATGCCGGGAGCTTCAATGGCTTCGAGTAGCTTGCGACGCATGGTCCGCGATGCACGGGCAGGGGCGACGCGCCTCCGCGACGGCCGAGCGCTGGCTTTCGCGGAATGGGGGCCCGTCGAGGGACGGCCCGTCCTACACTTCCACGGCGTCCCCGACGGGCGGTTCAGCTGGGGCGGAGGCTCCGGGTGCGTCGAGCGGGGGATTCGGCTGATCACGGTCGACCGCCCCGGAATCGGAGGGTCCGACCCGAAGCCGGACCGCTCCGTGGCGGAGTGGCCCGCTGACGTGGAGGAGCTGGCGGAGAAGCTCGAGCTCGATCGCTTCGCCGTGAGCGGCTGGTCCGCGGGCGGCGCGTATGCCCTCGCATGTGCCGCCGAGCTGGGGAGGCGGATCGACGCCGTGGCCCTTGTCGGCGCGTCCGGCAGACTCGACCTGCCAGGGTTCGTCGGACAGATGTCAACCGCTGCGGCGTGGCGACTTGCCAAGCATGTGCCCTCGGCGATGACGTTCACCTACTTCGCTCTTGCCCAGCTCGCGCGCCGGAGTCCGTGGGCCGCGCAGAAGGTCATCGCCGCCGGCGCGTCGAAGGCTGACCGAGCCGTTATATCGCGGCCTGACAGTGGACTGCGGCTGGTGTCTGCATACGTCGAGGCCAGTCGGCCCGGAGGGAGGGGACTGACCGAAGACATGCAGGCGATGCTCAGCCCGTGGGGATTCGATCCGTCCGAGATCGAACTTCCGGTTCATCTCGTTCACGGCAAACGAGACACGGTCGCGCCGCCGGCGCACGCGAAGTACTGGATCGAAACCCTGGCGGACGCGCGCATCGTGTGGATAGCGGACGCCGGCCACTTCCTGATCGAGGACCACGTCGAGGACGTCCTCGACACACTCACGAGGTGAATCTCCTTATCCGAGACGCTTCGCCCGCATCACTCCGGCAACAGCCGGTCAAGTGCGGTGCTCAGTCCCGAACGACGCTGTGAGCCTCCGCGCTCAGCGGGGTTCCGTCGGGGCGGACGAACGTGACGCTGACGCCGAGGCGCATGGCGTTGGCGATGTTGGCGATCTGCCCGAGCGTGAGGTTGTGCCTGCCGGCCTCGACCGTGGCGATGTAGGAGGCCGATACGCCGAGACGGCCGGCCAGCTCGGCCTGGGTGAGGCCGAGCGCGCGGCGAGCGCCTCGGAGCTCACGGCCGAGGACCTTCGCGTGGACCTCCGATGCCGCGGTACGCGGCATCATCAGCCGGCGGCGTAGTGGAACGCGGCGCCAGCGACGGGCTCGGCGGCATCGACTTGGGCGACCTCGACGTTGATATCGCCGCTGCGATAGGCGAGCGGTAGAGGCCGCGCCCAGCGCGTGGCGTCGACGCCCCGCGTTACCCGCTCTGTGGTCTCGGGGTCGACGAATCGAGATGTCGAGGTCGATCCAGTCGGCACGGGGGCCGCTGATCGTGACCTCATTGCGATCGACTGCTCGACCCACTCGTCGCGAGCCGGGTCGAAGTCGAAGGTGGTGAAGAGGACGCGGATCATGGTGCTGGCTCCAAGCCTTATCGGCGAGTCGGGTTAACCTCTTGGGTCAACAAACTACAGGGGCGGACGCGGTTCGCGACTCCTCAGAACTCGCCTGGGCCGATGATCTCGCTGCGGGAGAGCATCCGCTTGGCCCGGTCGAGCAGCGCCCGCGCGCGCTCCTCGAGCAGATGCCTGCGATCCGGAACAGGTTGGGGTGGGCGCTGAGGCGCTCGAGCGCATCGCGCTCCTCGGAAGCAGTCCGGCGGCGCGGTGGCTGTGACGAGCCCTGACCAGGTCGGTGTGGTTGAGGATGTCGCCCGGCAGCCCGAACGCGTACCCGTGGTAGATCAGGCTGTGATCGTCTTCGCGCCGACCGAGACCCATAAGACGAGCGGCCTGGCGATCCCCGCCCTGCTGGAGTGGCAGGCTTGACATGGGGCGAGAACCGGTCCCCCCTGCGCGATGTCGCCGAGCAGACAGAGGAGCGAGAGCGAGGGGCGCGGCTTCGCCTCGTCACCGGGCGGCGGCGTAGTCCTTGCGTGCGCGTTCCCATCGGAAGACGACCACACGTAGCCCACGACCCGCTTGTCGCTCATTCACCGAAGCTGATCGGCCACGTGTTCGCGTACCTGCTGCTCGGGGCTAGGCAACGTCCAGATCCCAATGGTGCTGAGACCCTGATGCAGCGGAGTGTTGCGAACACACCGCCCCGGGGGGTCAGCCGAGCTGAAGATCAGCGGCGGCCACATCACGTATGTCCAGCTTGATTCGACTTGGACGGAATTGGTTGCACTGGACGCAGACACGTCAAGGCAGTACTCACGGACAATTCCGGTGGCGCTGCCGAGCCAGAACACAGCCTGGGCAAGTACGAACAGGAGGCCGGCGATCCCGACGACAGCCCCAACTGCCGTCCCACGTTCCCTCATCCGGCGCCTCGACACTTCGTGTAAATCGCGCTCATGATTCGCCTTGCGGCTGGTTTGTCGGAGGTGAACTCCTTGATTACCGCGGGAGAGAACTCATGAATCTGATCGGTGACACACCTGATCTGAACCGCTGACGCGCCTTGATTTTCGAGAGCGAGTGGCAGCGCTTCATCAAGCTGTTCGCGGGTACGTTCAAGCTGCGCTGTCGAGACCTTCGACGCATAGAGTTCCGTGCCAGGCGGCAAGCAGCTCTGGCTCAGCTCCTTGTTGAGGACGATGGCCTTGCGCCGCATGGCTGCGGTCTTTGGATTTGACAATGCCCCGATTTCTCCGGGCGGCAACTTTTCGACTTCATCCCGATAGCAATGGGCAACCTTTGCCGACACGCCATCTCGGATCAGTTCGCGGTAGTAGATAGCGAACGCGTGTTGTTCTCTTTGCGTTTCCTGGCTCGACCGGGGAAGTGCGACACCCGAGCTTGTGGTGGCCTGCTCGGAGGACGTGCTCACTCCGCACCCCCCGAGAACAAGACCAACCAGCACCACAGCACCGAAGAGCCTGAAAGCACTTCCCGCCAAAAGATGTCTCCCCTTCCAATGACCGGCCGCCCGGTAGTATGCCACTGTAGGGAGTGCATCGCTGACACGGGCAGCTCGACGGCGCGTGGCGTGATGTGCTGGTAGTCGAGTGGAGCTGCCTACGCCTTGACGTAGGGGGTGAAGTGGCGGCAGGCAATGACCATGTCGGCATTCAGAGAGAGCCGGTGGGCGTCGGCGCGATCCGGGCCGACGCCGGAGTTGAGGTGAAACTGGTCGCAGCCCAACCGACCCGCCTCCTCCAGTAGCCGATCGAGCAACGCCCGAGCGTGCCCGCGTCGCCTTGCCTGCGGCAACGTCGAGAGATCGTCGACATAAGGTAGTGGCTCCAGACGATGCTGTGACAAATGCGAAAGCCGGCCACAGCAGCTGCCTGCGACTCACCGTCCTCGAACTCGCCGACGAGCCGGTAGCCCTCCACTCGCTGCACGTCGTCGACCGCGCGGACGAACGCCTCCTCATCGACGAGGTCGGTCCGTAGCGCCTTCATGGCACGGAAGGCCGAGCCGGTGTCGGGGGGAAGCACCTCGCGGATCACGGCCCATCCTGAGTTGACAACCGGACGATCGGGCGAAGGCTGCGATGAACGGCTCGCGGATCGTCGGGTGCAGTTTTCGGCCTCGAGCCTTCGCTTCTCGCCATCGGGGTCCGCGCCAGCCGGGTGATCCCACCCCGGGCCGCAGGCAAGCGGCATCGAAGAGCGCGCGTCCCACGGGACTCCGGGGAAGGTGGCGTCGATAACGATCCGCCGTCCAGCCACGATGGCGGGCTGGTCTCGGGGAATCGCTCGGCGAGAGCTTCGGCCAGGAAGAGGTGCTTGGTGGAGCAGGTGCCGTGCCGCTCGCGCAGCATCGCTGCGACGCTGCGATCGCCAGGCCGGCCGTAGTCGAGCGAGCGAACCACTTCGACCAGCTCGATCAGCGAGGCGTCTTCGGCGACCAGGGGATTGATGCGTGACGGGTACGGCGCATCGGCCGAGCTGCGCCGGATCGGGGTCTACATAGACTGATCGCCATGCCAAATATCTTCAGGCCCACATTCGAGGACGGTGAGCGGCCGGAGGGCTTTCGCTCCCGGCGGGCGCGGATCGGCTACGAGCTCGCCACCGAGTTGATCGGCGCAAGCCTCTGGGAGGTTCCGCCCGGCGAGGCTGCCTACCCGTACCACTTCCACTACGCCGACGAGGAGCTGGTGATCGTGCTCTCCGGGCGACCAAGTCTCCGCACGCCGGAGGGCACTCGGGAGCTGGAGGAGGGCGAGGCGATGCGCTTTCCGCTCGGCGAGGAGGGAGCGCACCAGATCATCAACCACAGCGAGGAGACGGCGATCTTCCTGGCGATCTCGAGCCACGGCCGTCCCGACGTCATCGTCTACCCAGACTCGGACAAGATCGGCATGGGCGAGCGGCTCCCGCGAGGCGGCGGACTGCGCGCTTTCTTCAGACGCAGCGACGCGGTCGATTACTTCGAGGGAGAGCACCCCTACGAGGAATGAGCAAGACCACCTATGACCGCATCGGCCTCGGCTACAGCGAGCACCGGCGCGCCGACTCGCGGATCGCCGCGCAGATCGAAGCGGCGCTTGGCGATGCGCGGACTGTCCTCAACGTCGGCGCCGGCACCGGCTCCTACGAGCCGCCCGGCCGCGAGGTGACCGCGGTGGAGCCCTCAGCCGAGATGATCGCCCAACGGCCGCCGGGAGCGGCGCCAGTCATGCAGGCGAGCGCCGAATCGCTGCCGCTGGAGGACGATTCCTTCGATGCCGCAATGGCGATCATCAGCGATCACCACTGGCGCGATCGGGAAGCCGGGCTGCGCGAGATGTTCCGCGTCGCACGGCGCCGAGTCCTCATCCTCAACGTCGAGCCCAGCCTCGCAAAGGACTTCTGGCTGACGCGAGACTATCTGCCGGGCCTCATCAATCTGATCCCCGAGCCTTACCGACGTCCGGGTTATTGGGAGCGGGAGTTGCACGAGCTGTTGGGTGAGGTCGAGGCTCATGTCGTGCCGGTGCCGTATGACTGCACGGACGGCTTCTACGCGGCGTACTGGCGTCGCCCCCACGCCTATTTGGACCCGCGGGCCCGCAACAGCATCTCGGTCTTTCACGCCCTATCTCAGGCAGAAGTCGGGGAAGCAATGGAACGTCTGCGGCGCGATCTGGACGAGGGCCGTTGGGAAGAACGACATCGCGATCTGCTCGCAGAGTCCGAGTGGGACGTCGGGCTGCGGCTGGCGGTTTGCGAGCTCCGTCGCGGGCGCTGACATGGCCTACCGAGACTCCTACCTCTGGCGACTGCGACAAGCGGTGGACAACGATCTTGTGATGATTCCCGGCGCAATGGTCGCCCTTCAGCAAGAGGACGGGCGCGTGCTGCTGAAGCGTGCCGACGACGGAACGTGGTGCCCTGGCAGGCCGCCTACCGAGACATCCTCCCCGACGAGTTGCTCGACGGCCTCTCGACATCGGAGCGCGAGGCGAGATGGCGGGCGCTCCTTGGCGCGGGCGAGGGCCTCTGGCTGACACTGGTGACCGAGGGCGACGGCGACCTCGCGGGCTTCTGCTCCGTCGCCACGCCCAGCCGCGACGCCGGTGCCACCCAGCGCACCGCGGAGATCGGCGCTCTCTACGTGGATCCCGAGCGCCGGCGGCGCCATGCTGACAGCCGCGCTCGACGAACTGGACAAGCGTGGCTATCGTGATGTGATCCTCTGGGTACTGCCCGAGAACCTCCCCGCACTGACCTTCTACGACAAGTTTGGTCTCGAGGTCGAGAAGGGCATTGAAAGAATTGAGGAGCGCAGCGGGCGACCGGTCATCCGGTTGCGCACCTGTTTTCCGCCAGCATCGAGTAGCTGACGCAATCGAGATAGCGGCCGCCGACCAGCTGGTACTGCCGCAGCCTGCCCTCCTCGCGGAAGCCGAGCCGCTCGGGTATCGCCCGGCTGCGACGGTTCTCGGTAGCCACGACGATCTCCACCCGATTGAGCTGCCAGGTCATCAGCGCGTGATCGACGAGCAACTGCACCGCGGCGGTCATTATCCCCTTTCCCTGTTGTCCCTCATCCAACCAGTAGCCGATGCGCGTCGAGCGATTAGCCCAATCGACGGTGACGTAGCCGATCACGCCGGCGATGCCCTGCTCGGTGGCTATTGCGGCCTGAAAGCCTCCGTTTCCCTCGGCCTGCGAGCGGGTCAAGCGGATGAAGTCGAGCGTGTCCTGGAAAGTCTGACCGGCCGCCCACGGCAGCCAGGGTGCGAGGTAGACCCGGTTCGCCTCGATCAGTGCATGCAGCTCCTCGGCGTCCCCCTCCTCCAGGAGGCGGAGCTTGATGGCGTCGGTGACCAACGGCTGCCCGGGCATCAGCGAAACGTACCCTTTGCGCCGTGGCCGAGCTCGTGATCTTTGACTGCGACGGCGTTCTCGTCGACAGCGACCGAATCTCCCTGCGCATCCAGGCGGAGCGAATCTCCGCACTTGGCCTGGAGATGAGCTACGAGGACTGCGTCCGAGACTTCCTCGGCCTGGGCATGCCGGCAACCCTGCGCATCCTCGCCGAGCGGTTGGGGCAGCCGGTCCCGGAGGAGTGGGAGGTGGAACTCGACGCAGCAGTCCGAGAGGGCTTTCGCCGCGAACTGACCCCGGTGCGGGGAATCGTCGAGGCGCTCGACGAAATTGAGCTGCCGACCTGCGTCGCCTCCAGCGGCAGCCACGAGAAGATGCGCCTCACCCTTGGCCTGACCGGGCTGTGGGATCGGTTCGCCGGGCGGATCTTCTCAGCCGATGAAGTCCAGCGCGGCAAGCCCGCTCCGGACCTCTTCCTGCACGCCGCCTCGCGCATGTCGATCCCGCCAGAGCGATGCATCGTCGTCGAGGACAGCCCGTTCGGCATCGCCGCAGCCAGGGCGGCGGGGATGCGGACCCTCGGCTTCGCCGCCGCGACGTCCGCCGCGCGCCTCGACGGCGCCGACGCTGTCTTCACGGCAATGGGGAACTTGCCAGGACTCATCTCCGGCGTCGCATGAGGAGCGCGGTGTAAATGCGCTGCAGGGCGTTGGCCGCGACCCACTGAACAGCCGAAGTACCATCCGCGGGTGAGCGTCCGCCGCATGCTTCCCGATGAGCTTGAGGCTGCGGTCGGCGTGTGGCGCGCGGCGAACGTCGCCCGAGGCACTCCGCATGGGACGGAGCGCACCGCCCGCATCCGCGAGAAACTCTCGGCCGCAGACGCTCTGGCATTCGTGGCGCTCAGATCAGAGATCCTCGGCATGGCGCTCGCCGAGCCTGGTCGCCCCGATGACGGCGCTGGCGAGCTCGATCCGGCGCTTCTGCATATCTCGATGGTCTTCGTGCACCCCGACGAGCAGGGAACAGGAGTCGGCAGCTCACTCGTCCTGCATGTTCTCGACGCAGGCCGTTCGCTGGGCTACAAGCGGGCGGGCGTCTGGACCTACAGCGACAACGCCCGCGCCCGCAGGCTCTACGAGGGCGTCGGGATGGCAACTACGGGCAAAGCCGCACCTGTGCTCGACCGCACGCAAATCCAATACGGATGCCTCCTCGGCGGTCAAAGTCAAGTGCCTCAAGCCACGGAGGGGTCCAGAGTGACGAGAGCCGCACACGCCGACGGACCAGAGGGCTGAGCGCGCGAATGGCCGAGCAGGTGCCAGCCGTATCCGACGTGCTCTCGACGATCGAGGGTCGCGACTGGGATCGTCTCTCTCGACTGCTGCATCCCGAGATCCACTGGACGACGGCGGCCGAAGACGAGTTGCACGGCGTCGCAGCGGTGGTCTCATGTCTGACGGGCGACCCGCCTCCGGCGCCACCGTCCTATCACGAGCTGCGCGATGGGTTGATGTGGCGGTGGATCGACTGCCCCGGATGAGGCCTGTCACCCATCTAGACTCACCTCGCGGTGAACGACCCCTACACGAGCCCGGACTTCTCAACCGCCGCACTGATCACGATCGACGCGCAGCGCGACGTCCTCGACGGCGGGCCGCTGGAGATCGCGGGAACCTCGGCGGCGCTCGGTGCCATGCGCGTGCTGGTGGAGGCGTTCCGCGACGCGAGCCGGCCGATCGTGCACGTCGTGCGCCTCTACCGGGCCGACGGCGCCAACGTGGACCCATGCCGACGCAAGGAAGTGGAGGAGGGCGGCCACGTGCTGACGCCGGGCACGCCTGGCTCCCAGCTCGCCCCACCCCTCCTTCCCGACCCCGATCTGACCCTGGACGACGAGTCGCTACTCTCCGGCCACGTGCAGGCCCTTGGGCCGGGAGAGTCGGCGATCTACAAGCCCCGCTGGGGAGCGTTCTACGAGACGCCGCTGGAGGAGCATCTCCGCGAGCAAGACGTGACGACGCTGGTCTTCTGCGGCTGCAACTTCCCCAACTGCCCGCGCACCTCGATCTACGAGGCCAGCGAGCGCGACTTCCGCGTGGTCGTGGCGCGCGACGCGGTTTCGGGTCTATACGAGCAGGGCGAACGGGAGCTTGTCGGCATCGGCGTCCATCTGCTCGACTCTGCGGAGGTTGTCGAGCGCCTGGAGCGGTTCTGAGCGACGACGTGGGGACGCCGGTCGAGCATCGGCTCGATGTCGGCGGCATCGACATCGAAGTCCTGGCGCGCACCCGGGGGCGGCGGACTTGGCGGGAAGCCGCGCCGGTAGGCGGTCGCCAACGTCGAGCGGCTCTTCAGGGACTCAAGCCCCGACCACGTCGTCATCGGGCTCGCGCCGCCGTGAACCAGCAGAACCTCTGGTCCCTCGCCCTCGCGAATGACCGCGATCTCATCCATGGCGAAGGAGCCAGGCGAAGTCCTTTTCGAACTTGTCCTTGCCGCCCGTGTCAACGATCTCGCCGTGGCCGGGAAGGATGCGGTCGAAGTCCCACTCGAGGATTCGCTCGACCGAGCGCCTGGCGGCCTCGCGGTCGCGAATGCCCAGCCGGAAGGCGACGGTCGGACCGAGCCGAGGGCGCATCCGCGGCCCCCATGCCAACAGGCGGGTCCTCAGCGGCCACTCGGGGCCGATGTTGAAGCAGAGGTCGCCGGTGATCAGGGTGCGCGTCTTGCGATGGAAGAGCTCGACCTCGTTCAGCACCCGGCCGGCGACGCGGTGTCCCTCGAAGCGCTTCTGATCGAAATCGTCGGCCCACTCGGGCTCGGGTGCATCGCCGAGCATCCCGTCGAAGCGCAGATCGGGGCGCTTGCGCTCGAGGCCCGGCACCCCGAACAGCCTCGCCTGCGGATAGGCGTCGCCGTATTGCTCCATGTAGAGGTGGCCGTGCAGGATGCTCGCCGGCGCGACGAAACGCACCTCGCCGAGCGCCGCCAGTTCGCCTTCCAGCTGGGTGCTCAAGCTGACCGGGGAGTGAACGAGCAGCGCACCGCCCGTGAGCCGAATGACGGTCATGCGCCGCCCCATCTCGAAGCCGAGATAGCGAAGTGGCTGCTCGGCAACCCAGAGGTCAGCCGCGATCTCACGGAGCACGAAGGACTACCTCCTGGATCTCTCTGGAATCGACTGGCGCTCGACCTCCCAGGCGATAACGCGATCAGCCCGGCGCCGCCGGCGCCTTGCGCTTGCCGTAGTAGACGACGAAGCCCTGGGTGAAGCCGTGGCGCTCGTAGAAGCGGTGGGAGTCGACGTTGGTCTTCGCGGCGGTGATGGCGAGGTCCTCGATGCCCATCTCAGCCAGGCGTTCCCATACGGCTTCGAGCAGCGCGGCGCCGACGCCGACGCCGCGCTGCTCGGGAAGGACCGAGAGCGTCTGCAGCTCCGCGAGCCGCTCGCCAGTCTGCCAGGCGGCGTAGCCGGAGCCGATCGTGACAAAGGCGTAGCCGATCGGCCGATCCCCTTCCTCGGCGACGACGAAGAAGGTCTCGGGGTCTTCGAGCCAGCGCTCGTACTTTGCCCGCCGTCGCCGCCAGGAGTCCGCCAGCTCACGCTTCGGGGCGCTTCCGCCAAGGCTCGGAATGAGACTGGAGTGATGCTCTTGGAGCGCATTCCAGAGCGGCTCGATCGCGTGCAGCTGATCAGCCTCATCCACGTAGCGCAAGGCGATCTCTGACTGCGACGGCTCCATGCCGTCACAGTCAAACAGGATTCCGTCCGAGGCGGGGGCGGCGACCCTGACAGGGCGGACCGCCACCCTATTGTGCGCCGGCAGCGTTGCGAGAGAAACCGAGCACTTTGGCGTCAACAAAGCTCTGCGGTCACGAGGCGCAAGCCGACGTCAAGTGAGTCCTGCTCTCGCAGTCGGCCAAAGCGCCGATCCCACTCGCCACTTTCGAGGTCGCGGCGAAGCCGGTCCAGGGCGGGCTCAACCACCATGGCGGGGAGGAGGTGCCAGATCGACGACGAGCGGCGGACGTTCGCGTCGAGGTGAGCCTCGGGCCGACTCCACAGCGCGACGCAAAAGCCATCGCTGCAGTCCGCTGGAACCGGGATCGTCTCAACGCGAACGTTCGGCAGCTTGCTTTCGAGGTGAACGATCGGCGGGAACGTCTCACGGTCGTGCTCGACGATCTCCGGCAGGTAGTCGCGACAGAGCCACATCTCCGCCGTCACGTCGAGATCGAGCGTGAGGAAGACGACCCGCTGTCGGGTGACGCGAAGCACCTCCGCGAGGCCGCGGTCGACGTCATCCCAGTGCTGCATCGTGAAGACGCCCATCGTCGCGTCGACGCATTCGTCCCCAAGCGGAATGTCCTCGGCGACACCTTGGACCGCGGGAGCCGCGTCGGACCGGCGTTGGGCGATCATCACCGGCGAGGGCTCGACCGCGATCACCTCGCGATCGCGGGGCTCGTAGGAGCCGGCTCCGGCGCCGACGTTGAGGACGCTCCGCGCGTTGCCGAGCGCATCCCAGATCGCTGTCTCGAAGCGTGGGTCGGCGCGGCGCACCTGGCTGTAGTCGACGCCCATGCGGTCGTAGGCGGGTGCCTTCATCGCCTGACGCCCTTGCGAGAGCTGCGAGGCGGCTCCGCGGAACCGCCCTGCCGCGACATCTCGACCAGCAGCTCGACGAAGTCCCCGTAGAGATCCTTGCGCACGGCGTCGGGGCTGACCAGCGCTTCGACGGCAAGGCCGATCCCGAGCGCGCGCAGGACGAGGGCGAGCTCATCGGGCGGCAGGGCGAACTTCTCCCCGGCCTCCTCCTGATAGCCGGCGATGTAGTGGGCGACCGCCTCGCGCAGCGCCGCCGAGCGGGTACCGAAGCGCCCGGCCAGCTCGGGGTCGCGGCTGGCGTGGGCGATGAACTCCATGTGCAAGACGACCGACTCGCGGTCGCGCGCCAGGCGGTCCATCCACTGGTCGGCGAGCGCGCGGGCGCGCACCTCGAGGGACGCATCCTCGGCGACGTCGACCTGCGTCGCCGCCAGCTCCCGCGCCCGCTCGGCCATGTAGTCCTCGAAGACGGCGAGGAAGAGATCGGCCTTGCCCGTGAAATTGGAGTAGACGGCGCCGTGGGAGTAGCCGGCCTCCTCGGCGATCTCCTCGACCGAGGCGCCGTTGTAGCCGCGGCGGGCGAAGACCTCGGCGGCGGTGGCGATCAGCTCGGCCCTGGTGCGTGCCTGCTTCTCGGCGCGGGTTTCCCTCTTTCGCTTTGCCGTCATTCAGATTGCAACTCCAACTCGAATGCTGATACTAATTCAACCGTGAAGAAGGCGCCACTCCCCCGCCTGTTCGTCGCCGCCGGGACGAGGCGCGGGCTGTGGAGCCTCGCGGCGCTGACGCTGCTGTGCGGGGTAGCGATGCTGCCGGCGATGCGGACGATGGCCGACCACGGCGCCTCGCTGATCGCCTTCGAGTCCGCGGGCAGCGTCTCGCGCAGCCAGGAGATCGTCACCGAATGGGGCTCATCCGGCAAGGCCGCAATGTGGTGGCAGCTTGCGTTCGACGCGCCCTTCCTGATCGGCTACGGGCTCTTCCTCGCCGGGGCCTGCGCGGCGGTTGCTGGTCGCGCTCGGGCCACGGAGAGGCTGCGGCTCGAACGCGTGGCGGCGGTGATGGCCTGGCTCGGACCGGTCGCAGCGGCGGCCGACTTCCTGCAGAACGTCTCACTCGCCCTGGTCCTCACCGGCCATGTGGCCCAGCCCTGGCCGCGAATCTCCGCCATAGCGGGAAGGACAACGACGACGCTTGCAGTTATCGCCGCACTATTCGCACTCGCCGGCGCCCTTGCAACCCGCGGACAAGCGGGCGTCGCGCCGGATCGCTCTGGCGGGATCGAATGAACGACCCGGTCCAGCCCCTCGCTTCCTGGCTGGAGGATGCTCGCGAGGCCGGCTTGCCCACGCCTGCGGCGATGACGCTCGTGACAGTGAATGGCGACCGGCGACCCTCCGCGCGGGTCCTACGTGGCGGACGGCGACGGATGGCTCCGCTCGCACGCACCGCAAGTCGATACATGTTCCCGCGCCAGCCATCCCAGCCTGCAATCAGAGCACCAACGACCTCCCCACCACGCTCGGCCACAAGCAGAGCGGCTGGGGACTCAGAAACCAGGCGCTCAACAAGCGCGGCGCGTTTGATGCCCAAATGTGATGCCCAAACCCCCGGCGGAGGGGCTGGAGCCGCCAACTGAATTGGCGGCATCCCGCGCTACATTGCGGTTTCGGCCGTTACGGGAGCGACGGGCAGGAGTCCTCGAAGGACACCGGATTGAGATTCGGGGCTGAGGACAAGGAAATCGTGCCAATCACCACCTAATCGAGCTAAACAGGCCACTTGTTAGCGCGTTTATGGCACGATTAGCGCGATGCGCAGCTTCATCGACCTCGACCGTCTTCACCCCACCTCCACCCGAGGAGACCGAGTTCCTCCTCGGCGAGCTCCTAGCCCGCTATGAGGACGCCAAGCGCGACGCCGGCACGCATCCGCTCATCCTGATCGGCGCCCTCGTCCTCGACTTTCTGGCGATCCACCGGTCGCCGACGGCAACGGGCGGCTCGCCCGCCTCCTGACCACCCACGAGCTGCTGGCGCAGGGCTACGGCGTCGCGCGCTACGTGAGCATCGAGCAGCGCATCTATGAATCGAAGAACAGCTACTACGCGAGCCTCTACGAGTCCCAGCGCGACTGGCATGAGGGAGAACACGACGTCTGGCCGTGGATCACCTACCTCTGCCGCATCCTCGCCAGCGCCTATGACGACTTCGAGCAGCGCCTCGCCGCGGCGGGAAGGCAGACGGGCAGCAAGCAAGAGAGGGTGAGGGAGTACGTCCTGCGCCAGGCGCCCGAGCGGTTTCGCCGACGCGATGTCGAGCGGGCGCTCCCGGGCGTGAGCCCCGCCACGATCCGGCTCGTCCTCGCGGAGCTGCGCGACGAGGAGGCGATCAGGCCGGAGGGCTCAGGGCGCGGCGCCTGCTGGACGCGGCTGTAGGGGTGCCCTCAGTCCGCCCTTTGCGACGGTCGGAAGCAGGAGCTGGTGCTTGCGTTCGAGGACACCCATGCAGTCGGATCGAACAAGAAAAGCGAGATGCCGCCGACAAGCACGACGAAGCAGTCCGCGCCGGCCTCGGCCTCGGCCTGGCAGCGCTTATCGCCGCCGCCATCGCCTTGACTTGGAACTGGTTTCGGGCCTCAGCCGCCGTCGCCTGGCTGACCCGCCTCTCTCTCGGCCAGGCAATAGGCCTCTGCGTTGGCGGGGGCCTGCTGCAGGATGTGCTTAAGCAGGTCGCGGACGGCTTGAAGGCGTGAGCCCATGGCCGGCGCCATCCGCGAAATGCGCCGTTGATAAGCGCGAACGACCCTAGGCCGCAATGGCGCGCCGAGACCGCCAATGCGGATGCCGCCACAACGGGAGCGGCGGGGCAGAAGTCCTCAAAGGACACCGGATTGAGATTCGTAGTTGAGCAGGCGCGGGCCGTCGAGCGGTCAGCGTTTGCGCTGTGCTCGCTGAACCAAGGCCTGTGCGCGCTCGAGGACCAGCATGTCGAGCCGCAGCCGGTGGACCCGTGCGACCCGCTCGTGCAGAGCTCGCAGCTCGTTGTCGTCGAGCGCGCCGAGCGAAGTGCGCCTGTCCAGCGCTGCCGCCGGTAGCCGCAGCACCGAGCTGACGATCGCCGCGTTCTCGACGGGCAGGCCCCCGAAGCGCTCTGGCTTCAGGTGGAAGAGGCCAGGGTCGGCGCCTTCGCGCACGCGCTCGCGCTCCGCCTCTGAAGCGAGCTTCTCGAAACGGCGCAGGCGCAGCGCCAGCACTTCCTCGTGCTCGGGGAGCACCTCGGTGATGACGAGGACCGGACGAGCCTTCACTGGAACCAGCAGCGCGAACTCGCTCGCCCCCTTGCGGGCCGCTGCGGTGAACGGCTCCACCGAATCGACCGGCCTCGGCGCGGCGCCCTCCTGGTAGATCTGGAACGGCGGCGCGGGGGCGAAGGGGGCAAGCACCCAATAGCAGTGACCGAGCGGCCTTGCGGCGGGGCGCGTTTTACTCGAAAGCGTTCTGACGAGGTTTGGACGACAACCAAGAGAGCCAGGAGCCCGGGTTGAAGCTCAACGGGCCAGCCTGCCGATGCCAACGCCGACGATGGGTCGCGTGCCGCGTCGACCGCTGTAGCAAGAGTCGCCGACCCAGCGAGGTCTCGCCGGTAGGCGCGATCACTACAGCCCTGAGCCTGACCATGACGGTTCTGACATGCCATAGACGCCGGCGAGCGCGTCGCGTAAGCACGAGCCTCAGGGCAATATTCTCGCCTGCCCGGAGGCGCGCCGCCCTGGTCGCGATGACCACTCCCCGATGGCCGTTGCCAAGCCTCAACCTCTTCGCCCTCGCAGCCGGCAACACGAGGCGCAGCTGCGCGCGTGCCGCCTGGTTGCTCGCGATGCGGACGCGGAGCCCGCGCTTGAGCACGGCGCCTAGCAGCGTCTGAGGAATCCTCAGCCTGACGCCCGGTGCCGTCGGGGCCAGGGCGGAGACCGTCAGCGACTGGGCAGCCGTGTCGGTGCTGCCCGAATCGTCGGTCACCGAGAGGTGAGCCGTGAACGTTCCCGTTCCGGCGTAGGTATGGGACGCGGTCACGCCGGCGCCGCTTGCCCCATCGCCGAAGCTCCACTCGTAGGAGCTAATCGTGCCGTCCGGGTCGCTGGTCGACTGGCCGTTGAAGAGCACCGCCTGACCCACATGCGGAGAGGCCGGAGAGAAGCCGAACGAAGCAACCGGCGGAAGGTCTTTGATCGTCAGCGACCGGTTGCCGCTCGAACCGGCATTGCCGGCCTGGTCGTCCTGGGTGGCCGACAGCGTGTAGGCGCCATCGGCCGAGAGCGAGACGGTTGCGCTCCAGGCTTGCCCCGAGCAGGGCGCGTTACCGCTGTCGCTTGCCGCGCCGCTCACCGACCAGCTCACGGCCGCTGCGTCTCCCGAAGCGGTTCCGCAGGGCCCGCCGATCGAGGTCACGCTCTGGTTGGTGTCGTAGGGGAAGGTGGCGGAGGCGCCGTTGATCTCGTCGAGCGCCACCGAGGGCGGCGTGTTGTCGATGGCGGTCGAGAGGATCGAGGAGTCGGCCGTATTGCCGGCGTTGTCTTCGGTCTGGGCCATGACCCTGTAGGGGCCGTCCGCGGGCTGGCCGCTCCAGCTCACCGCGTAGTCGCCGCCTGCCGTCGAGCTCGATCCGGTCAGCGTGCTCGGCGTGCAGCTCGATCCCGGGCAATAGAGGTAGTTGACCTGCTTGACGCCGGAGCCTCCGCCGTTGTCGCTCACGTTGGTCGCGCTCAGCGACTGGCCGTTGCGGATGTAGGCCGGCAGTGGTGACAACGTCGGGGGGGCCGGGGCGGTTGCGTCGATCGTCAGCGACCGGCTGCCGCTCGAACCGGCATTGCCGGCCTGGTCGTCCTGGGTGGCCGACAGCGTGTAGGCGCCATCGGCCGAGAGCGAGACGGTCGCGCTCCAGGCTTGCCCGGAGCAGGGCACGTTGCCGCTGTCGCTTGCCGCGCCGCTCACCGACCAGTTCACGGTCGCAGCGTCCCCCGAAGCGGCTCCACAGGACCCGCCGATCGAGGTCACGCTCTGGTTGGTGTCGTAGGGGAAGGTGGCGGAGGCGCCGTTGATCTTGTCGAGCGCCACCGAAGGGGGCGTGTTGTCGATGGCGGTCGAGAGGATCGAGGAGTCGGCCGTATTGCCGGCGTTGTCTTCGGTCTGGGCCATGACCCTGTAGGGGCCGTCCGCGGGCGGGCCGCTCCAGCTCACCGCGTAGTCGCCGCCTGCCGTCGAGCTCGATCCGGTCAGCGTGCTCGGCGTGCAGCTCGATCCCGGGCAATAGAGGTAGTTGACCTGCTTGACGCCGGAGCCTCCGCCGTTGTCGCTCACGTTGGTCGCGCTCAGCGACTGGCCGTTGCGGATGTGGGCCGGCAGTGGTGACAACGTCGGGGCGGCCGGGGCGGTTGCGTCGATCGTCAGGGTTTGACTGGGGCTGGAGGCGGTGCTCTGGGCAGCAGACAGCGTGTAGCTACCCTCTGCTGAGAGCTGACTGGTCAGCGCGGCGGACCAAGCGCCGGAGGCGCACGGCACGCTGCCGTTCTCGGTTGCCGTACCGGTGACCGACCAGCTGACGTTGCCTTCGCCAGAGGTGCAGCCGCCGGCAATCGTGATCACGTTCGGGTTCGTCCAGTATGGAAACGCGACCGCGCTGCCGTTGACCTCGGTCAGGGTCGCACTCGGTTCCTGCTCGAGCCTGAACGATCCGATGCGGGTACGCCAGCCATGAGAGCTCGTGGCTGGGTAGTACTCCTGCGTGTACCAAAAGGTCTCGTCGTCGCTCGGGTCGATCGACATCGCGCTGTAATCGCCCCAGCGCGATGAGCCGGTCTGCGACCCGCCGCCCGCAACCATCGTCGTCTCGCCCAGGCCCATCGTCCCGCTGCCCGCGGCAGAGCCGGTGAAGCCCACCGACGGATACTCCGACGAACCGTTCGACATGCTGTACCCAAGCCCGATATTTCCCCCGGCGTCCATCGCCACGCTGCCCATCCAGCGATTGATCCCGTCGCCGGGGGCATAGGTGCTGTCCTCGGCCACCGAGGGGGCGCCGCCTGGCGGGCTGATTTGGATTTCGTGCCAGCGCATGCCGGCGACGTTGCTGCCGACGTTGACCGTGTGCGTCCCGACCAGCGACTCATAGCTTCCGAAGTTGCGGTACTGAAGGCGCTGCAGCAGTTGACCGAACGTCGGATCGAGCTTCTGGTCGGTGCCCGGCTGCGGGATGCAGCTCGACCCCCCGCATAGGACGTAGTTGTATGGCGCCACCGAGAGGTTCGTCGGCCCGGAGAAGGTCGAGTTCGAGGGCGTCGCGAAGTCGGCGTGAAAGCGCCACAGCTGGAACGTGCTGTTGGTCGGGCTGCAGATGATTCCCTTGCAGACGGTGTCGATCGCGCCGAAGTACTCCGGGGCTCCACTGGGCGGCAGCGTCGAGCCGGTGAAGCTCGCTGGGAGCAGGTAGTGATACAGGTAAGATTGCTGGTACTCGATGAAGCTGGCGTTCGGATCCCCGGTCAGCATCTTTGACCGGTCGAAGGCGAACACCGCCGCGCCTACCGGAGTGTGCCCGCTGACGTTATTCGTCGTTACGTAGTACCCGTCGGGCCAGACGCCGAGCTTCGGGTAGTCAGGGAAGTAGTCGGTCGACGCATTTACCCTGAACGCATACCGGTAGTAGGAGCCGGTCGGATCGCTCGTCCGCGACACAGCAAAGCACAGGTAGAAGGGGGGCTGCACGGCCGACGGGCTTCCCGGAAACGCGAACTGCATGAACACCCATCGGTCCGCGATCCGGTCGAACACCACCTGCGGGTCGCCCAGATTGTAGTTTTCGCATACCCCGCCGAATCCCGACCACAGCGTGCTCCCCGCTGCGGGACCGTACCGCACGGACCCGTTCTTGCTCCAGATCTTGAACTCCAGGTTCACCCATTGGACGTAGTCGCTCACGCCGACGTCACCCTCGGGGTCCGGTGGCACCGCCGGAAAGGAGTTGTCGCTGCTCGACACTCCTTCCCAGCCAGTTAGCGAGGAAGTTGCCGCTGCGGACGGCGTGGCGGTCGCCTGCCGACTCGAATCCGGCGCCTGCACGTCGGGCGACAGGACTTTCGGCTCCAGCGCATCCGGTATCAGCGCGCTGGGCGCGAGAACACTCGGCGCAAACAGGTCTGGCGCCAGCACGTCGGACGCCTCCGTCTCCGACGCTGCGGCGTCGGGTGAGTCGGTGTCCGGCGACTCCGTGTCCGGCGACTCGCCCTCCTCTCCGACCGGACCCGACCTGCTGGCCACCGGCTTTGCCGGGGGAATCGAGCGCAAGGGCCGGGATACGTCCATCCTCACAACGCGGCCAACTTCGGTCGGCGGCTTGGCGCGTGCCGGCCCGGCCGAGAGCAAGCCCGCCCCCACCAGCACGAACGCGACCAGCACCAGCGGTCGTCTACCGCCCAGAATGCGAGATGCAGTCGTGTCGCTCAGGGCAACCCTCCCCCTGCTGGGTCAGCCGATGTGAAGCTACTACCCAAGGGTAGCCCTTCGACTGCGGTTGTCGACCACCTCGCCGCCCCGTTGCCAACATCCTCCTGCTGGTCCACCGCGGCGCATCAGGAAGCTCGTTGCTCGTCACCTCCCACGCACTCCTCGACCCTTTGCTTGAAGACCCGCCAGCGGCGCTCGTTGGCGTGGACGAGGACGGCGCTCTCGGCGGCCAGGGCGCGCAGCGCCGCCGAGGTCCGCTGCAGTGCCGCCGCTTCCTCCAGCGGCGCCCGCGCGTAGAACTTCTCATGCTCACGGTGGAAGCGCGCCAGGTTGCGCGCCATCTCAAGGAACTGATCCTGCGCCATCGCTTCCTACCGCTTCCGCCCAAGCTCGGGCCTGGGGCGATTGAGGTCGATGGCGATGGCGAGGATCAGGGTCGCTGTCCAGGCGTTGACGGGATCGAGCTTGAGCGGCTCGCTGCTGCCGATCAGGTTTGCGACGAACCAGATGAGAAGCCAGAGGAATGTCATGCGAGCACCTCCGTCGCGTGCATCGAGGGGAGGAGAGTCCGACGACAAGTATCGTCGACCTCGGCGACACCGACAGGACGCTCAGCACCGCCGCCGATCGCCGCCGCTCGATTCGGCGGGTGGCCAGCCCTCGGCCCGCTCGGCGATTTCGAGGGAGAACGCCTCTAGCTCTGCGACCAGCTCGCGCTCGAACGTGAACATGAGTGGGGTCAAAGGTGAAGACCTCGAAGGGGGAGCGACGGGACTCGAACCGCGATTGTCGCCTCGCGGATCGAGATCCGGATGTAGCCCGGTAGTGATTCGGCTTTGTGGGCCACCTCGTACCGATCGCGCCTCTCGCGCGGATCACCTCGGCGTGCTCGGGCGTCCCGTCAGATGTCTCCGACGCGACGCCAGAAAGACATTCGATTTGGCAGGCGCGTCTGGCGGCAGCGAGCTTGGGTTGACTTCGTAATGGTTTCGATATAGTTTTCGTAGCAGTTTCGTAAGCGATAAGGGGGTCATGTTGGCGCGGCGATTCTTCAGGCACGGCGAGCTTCCGTTGGTGGTGCTTGCCTTGCTCGCCGAGTGTCCGATGCACGGCTACGAGCTGATGTCGGAGCTCTCGCGTCTATTCGGCCCGCGGTACCGCCCCTCACCCGGCAGCGTCTATCCCGCGTTGGAGGCGCTTGAGGCGGAGAGGCTGCTCGAAGGCGAGAGCGAGGTCGGCCGGACCACCTACCGCGTCACGAAGGTCGGAGTCGAGGCCCTCGAGCAGCGCACCGATGACTTGGCCACGCTCGAACTTCGCACCGGAGTGCGCATCGGGTCGGCAGAGTCACTCGAGCACGTCCTCGCCCGGTTCCGCGCTCGGCTTATGTCGCTTTCGGGCCACGTCGACATCGCAGTGGTGGCGCCCGTTTTGGATCGGGCAGCCACCGAGATCGAGAGCCGCTACCGGCTTGCAACAGAGGAGGCAGGGCAATGACAGATGCATTTGAACGCGCCACGCAGCGCAGCGAGTTGGAGTACCGGCGGCAGCGGCAGCGACGCTCGGCGCGTCGGCGGCAGAAGGGCTTTCGAATCCACGCGACGGTATTCGTCGCCGTTCAGGCGCTCTTGGTGGTCGTCTGGGCGCTGCAGTGGCAGCTGGGAGGCACCGGCTACCCATGGTTCCTCTATGCCCTCGCCGGCTGGGGCGCGGGGCTCGCCGTGCACTACGCCGTATCCCGTGACAACGCCAAATCGGAGCCCGAAGCGCGATGACGGAGGTCAGAACCGAGACGATTCACGGCCGCTTGGTCAGCTATGTCGAGGCCGGCACAGGGCCCGCTCTGCTCCTGATCCACGGAATGGGCGGCAGCTCTGACAACTGGCGGAGGGTGGTCGAGCCACTGACGCGGGATCACACCGTGATCGTCCCCGACCTCCCTGGTCACGGTGGCTCGGCGCCCGGCGCCGGCGACTATTCCGTTGGAGCGCTCGCCGCCGGGCTCCGCGACCTCCTCCTCTTGCTCGGCCACCGGCGCGCGACCCTCGTCGGCCACTCCCTCGGTGGCGGCATCGCGATGCAGTTCGCCTACCAGTTTCCGGAGATCGTCGAGCGTTTGGTATTGGTCTCAAGTGGTGGCCTCGGCGGCGAGGTCAGCGGGCTCCTGCGTGCCGCCGCCCTACCCGGTGCCGGGCCGTTCATCGCGACGACCGCACCGGCGGCCCGCTGGCTGGAAGGCGCGCTGCGCCGGGTTGAGACGCTCGGCCTACACCCGGGCGTCGACGCCACCGAGGTCGCCCACGGCTACTCGCTGCTGGCCGACCCCCTTCGTCGCTCCGCCTTCCTGATGACGGTGCGCTCGGTCATCGGCATCGGAGGTCAGCGGGTCAGCGCCGTCGATCGCCTTTACCTGGCCGAGGCCGTACCCGTGCTGATCGTCTGGGGCGCCCGCGACCGGCTGGTTCCCGCTCACCATGGAGAGCGCGCCCATCAAAGCATCCCGGGCAGCCGCCTCGAGATCTTCGAGGGCGTCGGCCATCTTCCCCAGCTCGAGGCGGCACCTCGCTTCGTCTCCGTGCTCGAGCGGTTTCTCGCCGAGACCGAGCCCTCCGACTATGACCTCGATGATTGGCTGCTGCGGTTCAGACGCGGTCAGAACCAGGATTAGAGTCCATCGACGAGCAGGGGCCCTAGGAACGAGAGCGGTATCCGGCGGAGCGCTACGCAGCGGCGTCCTGCCATCGGCCGAGAAGATCTAGGTGCTCCTGAGGCTGGACCAGCAAAACCAGAAGCCGATGGAATAGCGAGGTGACAAAAGCGGGAGCGACGGGCGCTGCCGTGAAGGTCGGTCTAGAAGCGGATTTGGCCGCCGAGGGCGACGACTTTCTCCGCCGGGAGGTTGAAGTAGCCGACGGGGCTTGCGGCGTTGCGATTCATCGCCAGGAAGAGGTCCTTGCGCCAATGCGCCATGCCCTCCTCGCCGAAGGGAACCGGGGCAATCTGGGAGAGGTAGTAGGTGACGTGGTAGGGATTGAAGCTCGTGAGCCCTCGATCCCGCGCCACGTTGATCCCCCTCGGCACGTCGGGGTTGTCCATGTAGCCGTAGCGCAGGGTCAGGTGCGAGAAGCCGTCATCTGGGTTGCCGAGGTGATCCAGCTCTGCGCGCTCCTCGTCGGGCACGCTCGGCACGTTCCCGATCTCGACCGTCAGGATCACGACCTCCTCGGGGATCGCGCGGAGCCGCGTCTGGGCGACGCGGAGCGCCAGGGGCGTCGTCTCCTTCGAGGGGTTGAGGAAGACGGCCGTTCCCGTGATCCGGGTCGGCAACCCCTTGCGATGCATCTCATCGATGAAGTCGGGCAGCGCGCCCTCCGTCCGCGTCCGTTCTGCGCTGAGCAGCTCGCGTCCTCGGTGCCAGGTCGTGAAGAGGAGCAAGATCGCCATGCCGACCAGCATCGGGAACCAGCCGCCTTCAGCGATCTTCGGCAGGTTGGCGCCGAGGAAGAGCAGGTCGAGCAGGACGAACGAGAGCACTCCGAGCGCGATCAGGGAGCGCGGCTTGCCCCAGAGCGCCCGCGCCACGACCAGGAAGAGGATCGAGTCGATCAGCAGAGTGCCCATGACTGCGATGCCGTATGCGGTCGCCAGCTTCCCGGAGCTGCCGAACCCCAGGCAGAGCCCGACGACCAAGACGAAGAGCGTCCAGTTCACCGCCGGCAGGTAGACCTGGCCGATCGTCTCCGTCGAGGTATGCCTGATCGTCATGCGCGGCAGGAAGCCGAGCTGGACGACCTGGCGCGTGACCGAGAACGCGCCGGAGATGACTGCCTGGGATGCGATCAGCGTCGCGCAGGTCGCCAGCACGATCATCGGCACGCGGGACCACTCCGGCAGGAGGAGGTAGAACGGGTTCGAGACCGCGCTCGGCGTCTCGAGGATCAGCGAGGCCTGGCCGATGTAGTTCAGCATCAGTGCCGGAAAGGCGACGAAGAACCAGGCTCGGCTGATCGCCGGCCTGCCGAAATGGCCCATGTCGGCGTAGAGCGCCTCGGAGCCGGTGAAGACCAGAATCACGGCGCCGAGCGAGAGGAAGGCCGTCAGCGGGTGGTTGGCGAAGAACTCGACCGCGTAGGAAGGCGCAAGGCCCTTCAGCGCAGCGGGATTGCGAAAAACCTCCGCGAGGCCGGCGGCGGCAAGAGCGGTGAACCAGAGCAGGATGATCGGCCCGAAGAGCCGACCGACCGCGGTCGTGCCGTGGCGCTGGATGGCGAAGAGAAACCCCAGCACCCCGATCGTCACCGGCAGGATGATCGAGGAGAGGCTGGGAGCCGCGACTTCGACGCCTTCGACGGCCGAAAGCACGGAGATCGCCGGAGTGATCATCGCGTCGGCGAAGAAGAGCGCGACGCCGATGACGCCGGCGGTGAGCAGGGCGTTCTTGACGGCCGGCCGCTCGATCGCGGTTTGCCGCACCAGCGCGTACAGGGCCATCACCCCGCCCTCGCCCTCGTTGTCGGCCCGCATGACGAAGAGGACGAACTTGATCGAGACCATCAGCGTCAGCGACCAGGCGACCATGGAGATCACCCCGTAGACGTCCGCCGCGGTCGCCTGGACCGGGTGGTCGCCGGTGAAGATCGCCTGCATCGCGTAGAGCGGGCTCGTCCCGATGTCGCCGAAGACGACGCCGAGCGCGGCGAACGCAAGGACGTTCCGCGAGCGGGGACGGTGCGCTGGCGGGCCGCCGCCAGCGCGGCTTCTCGTGGCAGTTGCTGTGGCCTGGCTCATGGGCGATCCTTGCCGACCAGTCTTCCCGGCGCACCGGCGGGGAGCGTACTCCTACGTTCGGCGCGCCAGTCCCGAGCGACTGCTTGAACTTCGGCAGCCTTTAATGCCATGAAACCCGATCGTGATTCAGCGGTGCCCCGAGCGGGAGCGACGGGGCAGGAGTCCTCAAAGGACACCGGATTGAGATTCGGGGGTGAGGCTGTGAGTCGAAATAATTGCCCTAATCTCGAAGCAAGTTGCTAAGCTGCATCTCATGTCCCCCGGAACGAGGACAAATGCACGAACCGCCAAAGCTGGAAAGCTCCGGGGCAAGGCCGCGCGGCCCGGCAGGACCTCGGTCGGCCGGCGAGGCCCGACGGGCGCGGTAGCGCGGGAGAAGGCCGAGCTCGAGAGAACCCTGCACTACGTCTATGGATACCGGAGCCTGGCCGACCAGGCGGGAGAGGTCGGCGGGAAGATTCGCGCGCTGGCCTGGGAGCAGGTGAAGGAGTTCCCTCCGATCCGCGTTCGCTCCGCGCAGGACCTCCTCGAGGTCTCCGACCACACGATCGACGTGTGGTGTCGACGGGGAATCCTCGAGCTGTGCGCGGAGAGGCCCAAGCGCGTTTCACTCGACAGCGTCCTGACCGCGCGCGAGGCGCTCGAGGAAATCCGAACCGCCGGCCAGGACCGCGACCTCACCGCGGCGCTACTCAACAAGCTCGAGCTGGACGAGCTGAGAGAGGACGCCCGCTTCCGCTCCTCGCTTGCCCAGGCGAAGCGCGGGGAACGCGGTGAGTGGCCCGAGGGGTTCTGAACCGCCCTTCGACGTCTGGCTGACCAGGGAGGCCGCCGAGGACGTCAAGGCCCTGCGAGGCGCCCAAGCACGGGCGGTGAAACGAGCGCGAGCCGAACTTCAGCAGGTCGGCTGCCGGGCCGCCCATTACCGGCTCTCGGGCGCGGGCGTCGAGCACCTTTGCGTCCTCAGACTGCGCGACAACTTCCGCATGGTCCTGCTCTTCCCCACCGAGGACGAGGTTGCGGTCCTCCTCGTCGGGCCGCACGAGCGCGAGAATCCCGACCTGGACGTCTACCGGCGGCTCTACGAAACTCTCGGCGTGCAGGTGCCGGACGACGATGAGCATCGTCGTCCGGCCTGCTGCGAGGACGGCCAACCGCCCGTCGACCCCGAGCTGCTCGAGCGCCTGATCGACAGGACCAAGGAGCTGACCCAACAGAGGCGCCGGGCCTGGTCGTCTCGCGGGTGACGGCCTACACGTCAACGCCCTGCGATACTCAGTCGCCGGATGCTCTGATTAACTTTCTAGTTAACTTGAATGAGCAGAGCCTTCAGATACAAGAACCTCGGTGTCTACATCAGCGACGAGCGCGGCGAGCGACACCACATGCCGCATGCCCAGATCAAGGAACGCGGGCGGCCGATTTGCACCGTCAATCTGATCACCTTGGAACCGCTTCAGCGGGGCAAGCAGCTGCCCCACGGGATCTTGGCGGAACTGGAAGCCCACCAAGAGGAGATGCTCGAAGAATGGGAGAGGCTGAATTCCGATGAGCCGGGCTGAGCGATTCTGGGAAGAGGAGGGCTACGGCGAGATCGTCGCGGTCGAGCCAATCGACAGGGCACTTGCGGTCGAGTTCGCTAACGGCGATCGAATCGAGGTCAGTCTCGACTCGCTGGGTGCGGACCGCGATACAAAACTCATCCTGGGCGAGGACGGCGCACTGCTCGCCATAGGTCCAGGCGGTGAGCGCGAGATCGATTGGATGGTGATTCGGGCAAGCGCTGATCCGGCCTTTGCGGCGGAGCTGCGTGAACGCGACGCGGAGGAATCGCGACGGATCGGCCGGCGGCTGCGGGCGCTAAGGCAAAACAAGGGCCTGAGCTTGAAAGCGAGCGCCGAGATGGCGGGGATGTCCTCGCCCCAGTTGGCCAAGATCGAGAAGGGTGAAACTGATCTGCGGATCTCGACGGTACGCTCGGTGTTGCGCCCGTTGGGCGCCTCCTTCGCCGATATCGCCGGGCCTGACGCCCCCGAAGTCTCGATACCGGAGTTGATCAAAAGGGCAAGCAAAGCGGGGGCTCCGAAAGAGACCCTTGCCAAGATCGCCGCCAAGGTCGACCCCCGCCGTCTTACCGACGCTCTATCGCGGGGATTCGCCTGGGAGCCACAGGCATTGCTCAGCGGAGCGCCTGAGAATCCTGAGCTTGATTTCGCCGTCGCCTTCAAGGCGCGTTCGCCGGAGAAGGCAAGGCAGTCGCCGCTGTTGCGGCTCGCCCGCACGCTCTCAGAGATCAGCAGCGATGCCTTCGAGCAACCGCCAGCAGAGTTGCCCGACGGCCCGGACCCAATCCGCGAGCAGATCGGCGACAAGATCACCCTTGAGGCGCTGGCTGAGTGGGCGTGGGCCGCCGGCGTCATGGTGCTACCGATGAGCGGTCCGGATTTCTCGGCCGCGGCCTGGCACGTCGGCGAGCGCCCCGCGGTGGTGCTCAAGGCAAAGCAGGAATACAGCGCTCACTGGCTCTTCGAGCTTGCCCACGAGCTCGGCCACGTGCTGCTAGGTCACGCTGCGGGCGAAACCGGCGTCGTCGATGTCGACCAACCCCAGCCGCTGGTGGCGGCCATCGACGAGCAGGAGCGAGAAGCAAATGAGTTCGCGCTGAGGCTGCTTATTCCCGAGCGCGAGCGCTTGCTTGAGGAGATCAGAGTCGGCTCCGGGCAGAGCACCCAAGAGCAGAAATGGAACTTCAAGGGACAGGTGGAACGGGTCGCGGCCGAGCGCAAACTGGCTCCCGGACTGCTCGGCTTCGTTGCCGCCTACGGGCTGCCGGAGATTGCTGAAACCGGCGATCGATGGGGATCGGCGACGAACCTGGCCAAGAAGGAAGCCGAGGCGCGGCCGATCATCCGCGCCGCCTTCAGGCGCCACATCGATCTCGCCGCGCTTTCCGAGCTTGATCGCGCCTTGGTCGAAGCGGTGGTGCTTGAGTGAGGCGCTCAGCCGAGGCGAAGGCGGAGGGCCAACGCGGCGTGATCGGAGAGGCGTTGCTGACGTGGCCCGTGCAGGTACCGGCAGCGCAGCAAGCGTTCGCCGAGCTCAGCGCCGAGGTGAGCGTAGTCGTAAAGGTAACCGACGCCGGTACGACCGATCCAGCTATGGGGCTGGGTGCGCCCGTAGGGCTTCAGCTCGTGGGCGGGATGCAGACCGAGGCGCGCAAGCTCGTCGTGGAAGTCGTACTCGTAGGGGAAAAAGCCGGGCAGCGCCGGGGCATGATGGCGGGCAACCGCGTTGTAGTCGCCGAGCAGTACCAAGCGGCTGCGGGATTGCGGAGAGAGCGCCTCGACGCTGGCCAACAGAGAGTTGATGAAGCGCTGCTTGCGGGCGATCTTCTTGGAGCTGCGGTCGCGCGACGGCACGTAGATCCCGAGCAGAGCGATCTGCGGCCTGGTGTCGAGGAGGATGCCCTGGGCGCGACAGGGGACACTTACAGCGACCGACTCCAGCAATCCCGCAACCGGCAATTGCGAGGCGATCAGGACGCCGCGCTCGCCTTGATCTACAGCCCCAAAGGTCGCATAGCCGCGGGCCTCGAGTCCGGCTCGAATCAGCTCGGTGCCCGGTCCCGAGCTGGTCTCGCTGAGGATGATCAGGTGGTCGGAACGACGCCGGAGCCAGCGCAGGATGCGTTCGGCGCGAGGCACGGCGGCGACCGAAATGTTGAAGGTGAGGATGCTGGCCTCGGTGCTGGGGGCTGCGGCTGCGCTGCGCGATGCCGCGCGATGTCGGCGGGCGCCGTGGGGCGTCCTCGGTTGCGAGATCAAGGCGTTCGGGGTCATCGGCTGGCTAGGCGCGGGGAGCGGTACAAAGGCAGGCTTGCGGGGGGCTTCGACAAGCCGGAGTCAGCCCCTGCATGGCGGTGTCGGCGATGAGCAGCCGCCGGATTGCGCCTGAAAACGTCGCTTCGGCCTGCTATTTCCGCAGCTCGACCGAGGGGGCCGAGCGCAAGGCGCTGGTCCAGATCACCGAGCGTTGCAACCTGCACTGCGCCCACTGTTTCGTCTCAGCCGGACGCGAGGGACTCGACATGGAGTTGGCGCGAATCGAGTCCGAGCTGCTGCCGCGGCTAGCCGATGCTCGGGTCGGGAGGGTGACCTTGACCGGCGGGGAGCCATTTGCCCACCCCGAGCTATTGGAGATCGTCAGCCTCGCCCGCGGCAAGGGGATGGGGGTGACGATCTGTACCAACGCGACTCTGATCGCGCCCTCAGCGCTCGAAGGCCTTCAGGCGCTGGGAGGGGTCAAGCTGAACGTCAGTCTTGATGGCTTTTCGGCGCAGAGCCACGGCAAGTTCCGGGGGGCGCCGGAGTCCTTTGCCGAAACCGTC
The DNA here is from genome assembly GCA_963728365.1 of uncultured Solirubrobacterales bacterium. Taxonomy (GTDB): domain Bacteria; phylum Actinomycetota; class Thermoleophilia; order Solirubrobacterales; family 70-9; genus VRUE01. The sequence goes on along the minus strand of CAVSJI010000001.1, from coordinate 2,058,556 downwards.
GAGACGATGCGCCGCCTCGGCGAGCGGGGCCTTCTCAAGGGGGTACTGGTGACCCCCAACAGGTTGGCGGCGGCCGAGGAGTACGAGGAACTCTGCCGCTTTGCTCGCGAGTGCGGCGCCGAATACGTGCTGATGAATCCGCTCTCCTCGCTCGGCCGCGGGGTGGCAGGCGTAAAGAGGCTGGGCGCACCGGAGGAGTTCATGCGGGCGCTGGCCGCCGATACCGCGCCCTTCGAGGAGGAGATCGAGATGGTGCGAATCCGCTTTCCGAACGACGAGTTGCCGCTCTCGGCATGCGAGGCGGGAACGATTCTCTACGTCTTCGCCGACGGCGCCCTCACCGTCTGTCCCTATCTGGTCTTCGCCGCTCGCACCCCACGTTCGCGTCACGATCCCGCCGAGTTCATCGTCGGCAACGTCTTCGAGCACGCGGACATCGCCGAGCGCCTTGATGCCTATCCAATCGAGACGCGCGTAAAGGAGAGAAGCGACCCGGTCTGCACTTCGTGCCTGATGGCGGATGGCTGCGGGCGCGGATGCCCTGCGGCGGTAATCGCGTCCGGCGGGACGGTCGGCGAACGCGACCGCGAGCAATGCCCGATTGAGGTCGCAGCTTGAGCAAAGGCCTGTTCAGTGAGCGTGCGAACCTCCCCGGGATGCTGGTGACTATCGACGGCCCCAACGGCTCGGGCAAGACCTTTCTCACCGACGCGGTCAGAGCGGAGCTGCGAAGCAGAGGCGCGGCTGTCTACAGCACCCACCAGCCCTCAACCAGCGCCCTCGGAAACTTCGCCCGCCGCGCGGAGGCTGAGCTGCGAGGCCGCGGCCTCGCCTGCCTGGTGGCCGCCGACCGTCACCAGCAAGTCGAAGGCGAGATAGCAGACCACCTAGAGGCGGGCGAGATCGTGCTCTGTGACCGCTATATCGAGTCCTCCTTGGTCCTGCAGCGAATCGACGAGGTGGCTACCGACTTCATCGTCGCGATCAATGCCGGCATTCCCCGCCCTGACCTGCGGATTCGGCTGAGGGCCGAGCCGGGGGCAATCCGCGAGCGGCTCGCCGCGCGCCCGCCCGACCCCGGACGTCGCTTCGAGCAGAGTGCCAGTGCCGAGCGCGAGCTCGAACTCTACGACGAGGCCGACCGACTGCTCGCCGAAGACTACGGCGTGGCTGTCGAGGTCTATGACACCACCCACACCAACGCCGGGGAACTCGGAGCCAGGGTGGCGACGCTGATCGAAGAACGGCGAGGGGGTGGGGATGACTGAGGAAGCGCTGGCAATCCTCACTCTGAACGTCTGCAGTCCCTCAAGGGCCCGAGCCGAGCGCCAGCTGGAATGGCTCGAGCGGCGCCCCGAGCAGGTCTTTGTCCTCAGCGAGACCAGCTCCGGTGTGGGAAGCGGCCTGCTGGCTGAGCGCCTGGGCGCGGCCGGATGGACGGTTCGCGCTCCACAGCCGCGCGACGGGGAGCGCGGCGTGATGGTTTGCAGCCGCGTGGCTCTCGGCTCCGAGTGCTCGCCGCCGGCAAGCTACCTGCGGGAGCGAGCCGAGGCGGTCTCGGTCGGAGGTATCGAGCTAATCGGCGTCTATGCGCCCTCCCGCGATGAGTCGGCAGAGAAGGTCGCTCGTAAGCGTCGCTTCCTGGCCGAGCTCCTGACGGTGCTAGGCGCGCGCGAGCCAGCTGCGACGATCCTGATCGGCGACCTCAACATCGTCGAGCGGACAAACCGGAACGTAGACCGCGTCTTTCAGGACTGGGAGTACGAGCTTTATGAGGAGCTGCCCAAGCTCGGCTGGCTGGACGCCTACCGCGCCCTTCACCCAGACCGGGTCGAGCTGAGCTGGGCCGACGGCGATGGGCGCGGCTACCGCTTCGATCACACCTTCATCACCGCGGACCTCCATGAGCGCCTGCGGCGCTGCGAGTACGTGCATGAAACTCGCGAGAGCGACCTGAGCGACCACTCGGCGATGGTGATCGAGTTGAAAGACACGCCAGTGGAGCCGCTTGACGTAAACCCTTCGCTGGCGGCAGGACCACCGTCGCTCTTCTGAGGAGGCTGTGGGTTTGAGTTCTCCGCGCCAGGCACGAGCAGGGTTGAGGAAGAAGGCGGGCGAGCGTTGAGAGGCCGCATCGGGGAGCTGCTCGTCTTTGGCGTGTTGGTGGGGTTCGGGGCGCTACTGCTCTTCGTCGTGGTAAGCGGTCGTGAGTTCGCTGGGCTAAGTCACGGGTTGACGATGGGCATCGTCGGCAGCTTGGTGGCAACTGCTTATGTTGCGGGCCTGGGCTACCAATTTGGCTGGCCGGTGGGGCGGCGCGGTCGCCTGAAGGGCGTTCGGCGCGTAGAGGAAAAGAGTGCGCTAGAGCGCTCTGACTGGTTCAAGCTATTGAACGAAGCGAGGGCGGAGTTCTACCTCGCCGGACACTCGATGGGGCTTTGGTGCGCTGCTTCCAACAGGGAGGAGTTCGTCGCAGAGTTGCGGAGGATAGTGAGAGGCGGGGGGACGGTGACCTTGGTAATGCTGGGGCTGCAGAGCGAGCCATTGCGCCGATTGGAGCGGGCAAGCGGAGTCAATTACAACGATCGGGTCAGCGAAAGCTTGGAGGTACTTGGCGCCCTCGCCTCGACTCTCGGTCCTGATGAACGCCAACGGCTGCAAGTGCGCGTGCTGAGAGACCACTTGAGCACCCCCTACATGGTGGTCGGCAACGAGCGCCGCCTGATCACGGCCTCCTACATGGCGATGAGCAAGAACGACGCGAGCATCTGCATCGAGCTCGACCGAGCGAACAGATACGCGACGGCGATCTACAACGACTTCCACAAATTGGCGCGCGAAGGAGCGAACCTGCCGACGGGGGCTGGAGCGGGACGGACGGCCAAAGCCGTGGCGCCGTCGGGGCCCGAACGTGCGGAGGGCGCAACGCCGGACGGCCAGTCCGAGAGACCTCGAAGAGCACCGCGGCGATTCTGGTCGCGAAGAGGGAGTACGAGCTAATGACGGACGAGAAAAGGTTAGAGCGGCCAGCCAGGAGCTAGGCGCTTTCGGCGTCTCCGGCGGATGAGGAGCCATAGCGGTCTTGGATTGCGGCAGCGATCTCGTTGAGCTTATTCAGGCCAACTTGGCGGGCCACCTCGACTCCGTGGCCGGTGGGGGCAGGGACGGTGAGGGTCTGGGAGCTGAATACATGAAAGGGCGAGGTCGTGTGGCGAATCTGGCCGTCGATGAGCTTGTACTGGACGGCGGAATCTCCGAAGGCCTCGTGCGGCAGCGGGCGCGCCGCGCTGGGATTGTGGAAAACGACGAGACCGTCGCTCCAACGCTCCTCGCGAACCCCAACCTCCTCGGCAAAGAATGAGGGGGATGCGGAGTTCGGATCGTTGTCGGCGCAAAAGCCGTAACGCCCCATCCATATTCGATCGTTGGCGATCCCCTCCTGGTAGCCCATGCGATCGAACTTGGCGACGGTACCGCTGTTTGAAAAGAGCACCGCAGAGATCTGCTCAGCACCCGGCTGCTTGAAGAAGCCCGAGGGGATCGTCTTCCCAGCGACCCGGTGCTCGGCGATTGGCACGTTACGCACCCGCAACTGGCCGTCTTCCGCCCATTCGGGAATCGAGCCCAGGCCAAACAGATAGGAGCCGAGCGATGACTCCGAGACGAACATCGAATCGAGCGAGATGAAGCACTCAAGAGCAAGGACGAACGGCAGCTCGGCGAGCTCCTTTCGCTTCGTGTAGTCGGCCCGCAGCTTGGAGAACAGCGGACTGCCGAGACGAATCGGCAGTTCCTGGCCGAGGAAGGCAAAGAGCTCCTCCTCCTCACTGACGACCGGCGACCCCTCTCCACGGCGGAGATTCGCGGTTGTCGCCTCGACGGCAAAGCGAAGATCGTCGCACTGTGCCATGTAATCGGGGGCAACGGCGGGCAGCTCGATCGCGAAACCGGCGTCGGTGAGCCCCGCGTAGAGGTAGAGCTCCCAGACGCGACTGTCGAAACCAGCGCTTTGGAACTGCTCGCGGAAGTTACCGTCGCGATCACCCATCTGATCGAAGACGCGCTGCATCGTCACCCTTCCGGGCTCCTTGGCCGCTTGCTGCTTCATCGCCCGGAAGTTCGGGTGCCACTTGACATCGGGGACGATCGGGTCGAAGAGGTCCGTGCCTCCGTCCGCCTTTAGTTCACCCACAGCGGCTCCATTCTCAAAGTCTGGGCCGAGATCACGGCCATGGTGTCAAACATCCGCTACGGGGTCGTCGAACCAGGAGCAGTCGGCCCATTCCGGGTGGACCCGGTCCAGGTCAGTGTCCACATCTTGGTGTCCCAAGCCTCCAAGATGTCAATTGCTGCGGTTGTGGAAGCGACGGAACTCGAACCCGCCGCCCCCACCGTTGACAACGATGCCGGACCGATGTTCGCGGTCAACCTCCGCGCTGCAAACCGAGCGCCGAGAGCACGTCGCTCCCGTCGCGCACCAAGTGGGCGCCCTGGGCGATCAGCCGGTTCGGCGCCACGGACGCTCGAGAGCTGACCGGGCCGGGCACGGCGCCCAACTCGCGGCCGAGCTCGGCGGCCAGGTCGGCGGTGATCATCGAGCCGGAGCGCTCGGCCGCCTCGACTACGACGGTCATACCCGCCAGCGCCGCGACGATCCGGTTGCGCGCCGGGAAGCTCCAGCGCCAGGCGCCGGTTCCCGGTGGCAGCTCGGAGAGCACGAGGCCCTGTTCGCCGATCCGCCTCCATAGCGCACGATGCGCCGCCGGGTAGGCGACGTCGGCGCCGCAGCCGAGCACGGCGACGGTCAGCCCCGCGTCCAGCGCGCCGCGATGAGCGCAGGAGTCGATCCCGAAGGCAAGGCCGCTCACCACCGCGATCCCCTCCCCGGCAAGCTCGCGACCGAGGGCTCGGGCAACCTCGCGCCCGTAGGTGGTAGCGCGACGGGAACCGACCACCGCGACCGCCTCACGGGGGACCAGGCGGGCAAGCAGGGCCGGGTCGCCGCGGCCGAAGAGCGCCCAGGGCGCCGCCGCGTCGTCTCGCAAACCGACCGGGAAGCGCTCGGTGTGGCGGCAGATCGCCCATAGGGACGCCTCGGCCAGCTGCTCGTAGAGGCGGCGCTCCGGCAGCGAGGCGACCGCGGTCAGGAGCTCATCGGCGGCGCGAGGCGCCACCGCCCGCACCAGCTCCTCATCGCCGAGGCGCAGCAACTGCGGCGAGGGTCGGACGGGGTCGGCGCTGACGCTCCGCTCGATGTAGGGGGCGAGGCGGGCGAGCAACTGGGCGCATCGCAGGCACTCAGGGCAGGCTCGGGGCTCGGACATCGTGTCCTCCTTGCTCGTGGCTCCCACACGCCGCGGGAGCCGGTGCCCTCGGCCCGCGCGCGAAGCGCGCCACAATCGGGGGCGCCGGCTCTCCGGGCGGGGGTTACTCCTCGCGTAGATGGCGGCCGCTGCGCCGCAGCTCCTCGGCGACGTATTCGCAGACATCGGCGCCATTCCAGGGGCCGGGGCGGTTGAGGAAGGCGGCGATGCGATCCAGGCAGGCGGCCTCGGCGCTGGGCTGGGCGGCGAGGCGGTTCGCCTCCTCGACCGCCTCGGCCAGGAGGCGGAGGGTGTAGGAGGCGGGGTCCTCGCCCTCCTCCTCCCGCACGAGGAGCGGGGGGCCGAGCAGGGTCGGGCCGCCGCCTGGGTCGACCGCGAGGGTCGGCTCGGGGTCAGAGAGCGACATCGGGTAGACGTAGAGGCGGGCGCTCGGGGACTTGGCCGGTCCCGGCATCGTCACGGCGATGATGCCCGCGGCAAGCGCGTCGTCGAGCAGCCCGTTCAGCTCGTCGGCGTCGCTGTAGGGGTTGACGGGGGCGATCGCGCCACCGAGCCCTTCGAGCTCGGCCGCGGCGCGCTCTGCGGCGAGCGAGAAGCGCGGTGGCTCGGTGGCGCCCCTGGCGTCGGCCACGGTCACGAGCGCCGCCTCGCTCGCAAAGCGGGCGCCGCAGTTGGCGCAGCGACGCTCCTCGGCTCCCTCGGGCGCGAAGCCGACCTCGGGGCTGCAGCAGTCTGGGCAGCGAAGCTCCATCTCGGTTCCTCCTTCTGCGGGGTCCCGCCGGGCGCGGGGCCGGTGCCCGCGGCCCGCACGCGCCAGCGTGCGAAGCTCAGAGCGGGCTCGGCCCCGCGCTCGGCGGTGTCGTCCGCCGCGCTACTCGGCGTAGAGGGCGATCCACTCCAGCTCGCCGTTCACGAGCGGCACCTCCTCGGGGTAGCGGGCGGCGTACACCCACCTCTCCCACCTGTTCATCGAATAGCGGGAGGCGCGCACCCGCTCCTCGGCGGTCATCTTGCGCAGTTCGTCGGCGAAGCGATCGACGAGGCGCTCGGCCTCATGGACGTCGCGGCCGCGCAGCGCCTCGTAGGTGAGGGCGTGCTCGGTCGATTCGGGCTCAGCGAGGAGCGTGTCGAGGGTCTCGGTCATCTCCGGCCTCCTTTCCCCTTGGCCCCGCCCGCTGCGGGAGCCGGTGGCCCGGATGCCCCGCACGCCGCAGGCGTGCCAAGATCGAGGGCAGGGAAGGCGGCTCCCGCGGTGGGCGGGTCCGAGCGCACGGCAGGGCGATCACCTGCGGCGGCGCCGCAGAGGCTCAGTCGGCTCCCAGGACCTCGATTGACGAGCAGGGCATCCATTCACCTCTGATGTCCAAATAGGACGCGGCGTGCACCGGGCAGAGGCAGTAAGGCAGGTCAGCAACTCCTGCTAATCGCTTCAGCAACACGGCGTCCTTGCGGTCCCCTGGCGGCTCAATGCTGGACGCCCGGCTCGGCCGAATGAAAGTCACCGCCGCAACGACCCCAGACCCCCCGCCGGTGGCGTCGGGCCGAGCGGGCAGCAACTTCAAAGCGGGCAAGGCCGTTGAAGCGCTGATGGTGATAGCGATAGACGTAGGCCCATCCGCGGCGCAGCTGGGCGATTTCCAGCTGGCGCCCACCGATATAGGCGTGGGCGAGGATGCGGCCGTACCGATCGACGTGGCCGGCGACCGAGTCATAGCGAAGGACGACGGAGGCGCCTTCGGGGGCAAACCGGTCCATCGAGGCCGCCGCCGCCCTTGCCCCGCACTCGCTGGGGTAGTCCGGTTTGACGTCCTCCGGAGTGTCGATCCCGACGAGGCGGACGTAGGCGAGATCGCCGGAAGGCTCACGGATATGGAGAGTGTCGCCGTCGACGGCGTAGTCGATCGTGGCGCGAAGCGCAGAGTCTGATGCGGCGTCGGCCGGCGCAAGATCTCCGCCGCCGGCGACTGAAGTGCCCAGGACAGCGACAACCACCAGCCCCCGGCTCGCCAAGGTGGTCATGCCCATCGCGAACGCCCTTCTCGCCTTGGAAGCATCACTCGCCGAGGGTACCGTCGCGGTATTCGCGCAGACGCTCTTCTGCCAGCTCGACCGTCGGTCGCGAAAAAAGGCGGTGGTAGGGCTTGTCGGCGTCAACGACGAAGCTCTCGAGCATCAAATCGGGCCGTTTCGCGGCGGCCAGATGGCCAAGGCCGACGGTCGGTCGCTTGACGATCTGAGCGACGGTGGGCACCAGCCGGTTCTCCTCGCGAGCGGTGTCGATCTGGCGCTTGAAGCGGATCGCCGCGTATTTCTGGCGGCTTCCGTCCCGGCGCGGAATCGTCACCTCCGCACGCGCGGTGTCATAGATCCAGCAGGCGTCCTCGTATAGGGCGTCGAGCGCCTCGCGGGTCGCATCGGGTTCCCGCTCTTCACTCATTCGGACCACCTCCATCTCCTCGGAGTCAAGGAACTGGAAGACCAGCCCAGCGCCGTCGCTCGTTTTCGTCGTCCGCACCTTCTGCCCCAGCGACTTTGCCTTGATGTGGAGGTTTACGCGCATGTTCTCGGTCGTCGCGTCGTAGTCGGCACCACGGCGGATCTCCCAAACGCCGCCGTCAGTCCACTCGCTCCAGGGGTAGCGGCGGGGGCTGCCGCTCACATCGCCGGGAAATTGCTCCAGTCGCTTAGCCATGACGGCCATTAGAACACTTATGACCATCTATGTCTAGGGTGCATTTACGCCAGGACCGTGCCAGACGGTGGCTACTCACCTGGCGCCGGGGCAAATGGGAAGGCCGGCTGCATCGGCGCGGGCGGCCAAGGAAGAGCGGGGAAGTCGTCGGAGAAGACGGCGTCAACGCGAGGCACCGCGGATGCAGACTCTGGGCGCGAGCTACATTCGCGAGTGCGTTTGATGCCCAAATGTGATGCCCAAACCCCTGACGAGGGGCCTGGAGCCGCCAACTGAAATGGCGGCATCCCGCGCTACAATGCGGGATGCCGCCACAACGGGAGCGACGGGACTCGAACCCGCGACCTCCGGCGTGACAGGCCGGCGCTCTAACCAGCTGAGCTACGCCCCCAGGGGATGGACGGTGGACGCCCTCTGGGAAGTATTTCAGGGTCGCTGGATTTGGAGCCGGAAGGGGCCGCCGTGGCGGGTGGTCGAGGTGATCACGAGGCGCAGACGGGGCTGGCCGCAGACGGTGTAATCGAGCTGGTGGCCGGGGCCGAGGTGGCTGTCGGAGCGGCGAAGCAGCCTGCCGGCGCGGCTACGAAGGGCCAGCTCGTAGCCGCGCCTGCGCAGGCTGTTTGGGCGCAGGCTCACCGTTCCGTCGAGCGGCGTATGCAGGGTCTCGACGGCTGCGCCCTCCCCCCTGGCCGGCACGTGCCCGGACAGCACGAGGCTGGTCCGCCCCCGCCAGGGCGTGAGCGTGTCTTCCCGGATCGCGCGGAACGAGGCCGGCGTCGGCCGCAACGACGGCGCGTAGCGCCAGGTCACCGGGAGGTCGGGGAAGCGGTAGTGGGCGAAGGCCTCGGCGAACGCCTCGCCAGGGTCCTCGTAGTAATGGGAGCCCTCGTCCCCCGGATAGAGGCGACCGCGGCGCTTGCCCTGGCAGACGCGCTCCCCACTGGCCCAGCGCTCGGTCCCCCAGTCGATCGCGCTGCCAAAGGGCGCCGGCATGCGGCGGTGCTGGGCGACGTGGTGCCCGTACTCGTGGGCGAGGATGAAGTCGAAGGTCGCGCCGTGGGTGTCGACCCCTTCGTAGCCGCCGATCACAACCTTGTTGTCGCCGCTGAAGTAGCAGGCCTCGGCGCCGAAGCCGCAGTCGAAGCCGAGCTGGTATTCGGTGTCGAGCTGGACGGTGAGCAGGCTGACCTCGGGGCCGTGGATCAGGGTGCCGATGAAGTCGGCGACGCGCTGCGGGTCGGCTATCTGGCAGCTCTCCTGGCAGGCCGCGGTCACCTCAATCGCGATCGTCGCCCCGCTGCCGTCGCCGATCGAGTAGCGCTGCGCCGACGCGGACGCCGATATCCGCGCCGACGCAGCGCCAGACTCGCCCCATACGACGTCCCGCATCGATGCCGCCGGCCGCGGCACCTCGAGCGAAACGCCAGCTTCGGGACGTCCGGCGACCGCTTCTCCCGGCGCTGCCAGGAGGGCGGTCAAGATCATGGCTATGCCCGCAAGCGCCCCCGCCGGGCGCCGGCTCACGGTGCTGGACCCGGATCTATCTCGTAGGCCTTGGCGGGAAGCGATGCGGAGGCGGGGCGGCTGGCCGGCAGCGCGCGGCTGACGACCGCGCCGCCCCGCTTTCGCGCGCGCCGCGACGACCAGCGCGGGCGCAAGGGTTCGGTCTGCAGCAGAGCCGACCAGGTGGAGTCTTCGATCGTCCCGGTCGGCAGCAGGCCGCGAGAGAGCTGGAAGGCGCGCACCGCGGCGTAGGTGCGCGGGCCAAAGTAACCGCTGATCGGCAGGGCGCCGGCGCCGACGAGGTGCTCCTGCGCCCAGACGACCAGGTCCCCGCGGCTGCCGCGCTTGAGCAGCGGCTGGGAGTCGGGCGGCTGGTAGCGACGCACGGGTTCGGCGGGCGCCCCCAGCGCGCCCCAGCCGCGAGCGCTCGTCTCCTGCCAGCTCCACCAGCTCGGCGGCAGCCCGCCGTAGCTGGCGGCGTAGCGGCGGAAGCCGAGCAGCTGGCGCGGGCCGGGGTCTTCGTAGGTTTGGCCGACGGGGTAGATCGGACGGCCCCAGAGCCGGTTGAAGAGATAGGTGTGCTCGTAAACGCCGCGCACCGAGGTGCCGATCGCCTTCCAGTACATCTGCGGCTGGTTGGCGGTCGCGCCTTCGGGGCCGAAGAAGACCGAGTAGGGGAAAGCGGGGTGGTAGTCGACGTAGGGGAAGCCGGCAAGGGAGAGCGGCAGCTCGGCGCCAACCCGGGCGCGCAGCGCGCGCACGTAACGGTCGGCGGCCGCGTAGCGCCCCTCGTAGGCGCTCTCGGCGTCGATGGCCAGGCAGTCGGCCCCGCGCCGCGCGGCGGCCGCGCCGACCCGCGCCTCGGCGGCCGGCCGCGCCCCGTAGACGAACTGCCAGGCGCAGACGTCGAGCCCGCCGCGGTGCAGCGCTTCGAGGAGCCCGCCGCTGAACTGGCTCCAGTAATCGCCGCCGTCGCCCGACTTGACGTAGACGGTGCCGACGCCCGCCGCCCGGGCGCGGGCGAGAATCCGGGGCACGCTGCCCCCGTCCGAGCTGCCGATGTACCAGACCCACATGCCCTGGCGGTCAAACGGTGTCGGCGTCAGCGGCGCTTCGCCGTCGACTTCGCCCGTCGGGTCGCCAAGCCGTCCGGCTCCACCCGGCTGCGCGCAGGCAGGGGCTGTCGTCAATGCGGTGAGTGCCATCACAAGGCAGACGATCGTGAAGACGGCGGGGCGGAATCTCGGCGCCGCGGGTCGTTGGGTCTTCACGTCAACTGCGAACACGGTAGCGGTCATCGGGCTCTCGGAAAAGCATCCGCCATACCAGTGGCGTACCTGAACTGCGCACGAGAGTTTGAGCTTCGGCCCAGGTCTGTCAAGTACACGCGGTCCTAGCCCTGATCCGCCGTTTTCACCCAGCAGGGTGAGAGCGGATGACTTGAGGTAGGTAACCGTGCCGGGGCGGTTCCGCGGAGCCGCCTCGGCGCTCCTCTTGGGGCCATCCGCTGGCAAATCGAAGCGCCGGTGCCCGTTCTCGGGCAGGCCGAAGTCGATAGGTGCGGCAAGCGGGAGTCGAGGCTGGGGAGAGGGCTGGGGGCTACGGGCTCGCTGCCGCTGGCAGTGCCCGCAACCGCGCAAATGCCGCCACCAGCGCCTCGGCCCACGGCCAGCTTCGCGGCAGGCGCAGCGCCACACGACGGCCCGAGCGCACCAGGCGACCGGCGACGTGCAGCAGGCGCTGGCGCACCCGCTTGGGCTCGGCCAGGGCGAGCTCGCCCTCCAGGCAGAGCCGCGCCGCCCACCTCAGCTGCGCCTGGGCCAGAAGCGAGACCTCCAACCAGGCCTGGTTTGCCTCGAAGGCGGCGAAGGGCATCCTGCGCATCCCGGTCTCCTTGCCGACCCGGATCGCGTCCTCGACGCGGGCGCGGCGGCGGTGGCGCAGCTCCAGGGCGGCGACGTCCTCGTCGGCCTGGTCGGTGATGAAGGCGGTGTGGCGGTAGCCGGTCTCGCAGTCGAGGACCGAGAGCTGGGCGCCGGGATGGGGCCGCTCGCGGCGGACGATCAGCCGTGTTCCTTCGGGCCAGGCGGAGAGGTCGAGTTGGTCGGTCAGCTCCGTGACCTGGGCTCCTTCGCGCTCGGTGCCATCCCCTTCGATTGCCGCCTGCCAAGCCGATTCGGGCAGCGCGCCGATCGCCTCGCGGACCCGCTCGTCGACCTCGTAGCCGACCGAGAAGAGGATGCCGGCATCGCGGCAGTCCTGCGTGAAGGCGTGGGTGCGCCCGCCGATGTCAGCGCGAGCGAGGATCTCGCGCTCGAGGTCTTGGGCGGGCAACTGCTCGAGTGCCAGCTGCAAGACCTCGAAGTGGTCTGCGGCGGTGTTGGCGCCGGCGTTGCCGGGGCGCAGGACGGCGGCCAGCGGCTCGCCGGTCTCCGAGAGGTAGCAGAGCAGTGGGAAGAAGCCGAAGCCGCCCTTGTAGGTGCCGGCGGCGCCCTGCTTCTCGGAGTGAGCGGTGAGGAGGCTCGCGTCGATGTCGAGGATCAGCTCTCCGGGCCGGGCGCCGGCATCCCATGCCTTGGCCAGCGCCTTGGCGCGGGCGCTGCGGAGCCCTTCCAGGGCCTCGGCGTCGACCGACTTCAGCACCCGATGGGCCGTCGTCTCCGAAGCCACCGCCCCGAACAATGCCTTCTGGCCACGCAGGACGCCGAGGTCAGAGACGTGATCGCCGCCGTCGGCGATCGCGATCGCGAGGTCGCGCAGGACGACGCCGGGGTCGTGGGCGGAGCGGCGCTCCCTGCTCGGCGCCATCGCATCTGAGAGCGCCGCGGTGAGGCCAAGACGATCGGCCAGCTCGACCAGGAGGTAGGCGCCGGCGTGGGAGACGAGGCCCTCGCCGTCCGCCCTGACTTCTACGGTTTGGCGCGTCGTTTGTGTCTTCACCTTCCGGGTGTCCTCCTGGCTCGGGGAATGGGTCTTCGCAAACCGCATTCTCAAGAGCCAAGAGGACGTTCCCGGATGGTTTCCTCAGGTGGTTACCGGTGCCTCAGGGCTAGTATGGACACCTCTTCCGAATCGTTCAGCCGGAACGCCGTCATTTCCACTTCTCACAAGATCCTCTGCAGCGTCGCCCTCGTCGTTGCGGCCCTCTCGCCCTGCGCGGTGAGCGGCCCGGCCCTTGCCGCCCGCTCCCCACGGCCGGTCCGCGCCCGCCTCTCCCAGGCCGGCCGGCGGCTCGTCTTCAGCCTGCGCACCACTCGCCCGGTCGCGCTCGCCGGCCTCAGCCGGCAACCGAGCAGAGACGATCGCTACCTCTGCCTCGAGCTGCGCCGGGCCGGGCGTGACGGCGGCCGGCGGCTCTGCATCGGCGGTCGGGGTGCGCACCATCGGGCCGGCCTGGAGATCCTCAACGCCGCCGGAGACGTGAAGCGAACGAAGGACGTGCCCGCGACGCTGAAGCGTCCCGACCCGCAGAAGCTCGTGCTCGCTCTGGCGCCCGCCGCCGCCGGACTCTCCCCGCACCGCTACAGCTGGCGGGTGCTCGCCGCGCCCGGTCGCTGCGGCTCGGGGCGGGGCGCCGGGTGCGCGGAGGCCCTCCCTGCGGAGGGCGCATACCGCTTCCGCCTGCGTCCCGTGCGCCCGGTCGGTTGCACGGGAGGCAGCGCCGGCCTGGTTACCCACGGCCCACGCGACCACAGGGTCGTCGCTCTCACCTTCGACGACGGGCCGAGCGACTACACGCCCGAATTCCTCGATGTGCTGCGCGAGGAGGGCGTCCCCGCCACCTTCTTCGAGGTCGGCGTCGAGATGCCCGGCCGCGAGACGACGATGCGCCGCATCCTGCGCGAAGGCGACGAGATCGGCGACCACACGATGACCCACGCCGAATACCCGGGCTACGGCGAGATCGCCGGCGCCGCCGAGCGGATCGCCGCCGACACCCACTTCCGGCCCTGCCTCTTCCGGCCACCAGGCGGCGCGCTCGACTCCTCGGTGATCGCCACCGCCGGCAGCCTCGGGCTGCGGACGATCACCTGGGACGTCGACCCCGCCGACTGGTCGACCCCAGGGACCGGCGCGATCTACAGCCGCATCGTCGACACGACCCGGCCGGGCTCGATCATCCTCATGCACGACGGCGGCGGCCCTCGCAGCGAGACTCTGGCCGCCCTCCCGCGGATCATCGACACACTGCGTGCCCGCGGCTACTCCTTCGCCACGGTCACCGACCTACTCGGCGGGCGGCTGATCTACCGGCCCTACGGCTGAGCCGCGATACTGCGCCCATGATCATCGAGAGAACAGAGAATCCGCAGTGGCTGTCCAACGCCTACCTCGTCGCCGACGAAGCGGGCGGCAGGGGGGTCCTGATCGACGGCAACGAAGACCTCGGGCCACTGCTCGATCGTGCCGAGCGCGACGGGATCGAGATCACCCACATCCTCATCACCCACCCCCACCTCGACCACGTCGCGGGGCTCGCGGAGGCACAGGCCAAGCTCGGCGGCGTGCCGATGGTTGCCAGCGCCGAGGCAGCCGCAGAGCTGGACGAGGAGATCGCGCAGACGATCGCCGACGGCGAGACGCTCACAACTGGCGGCCTGACGATCGAAGCGATCTCGACCCCCGGCCACGCCGCCGGCCACCTCGCCTTTCTCGTCAACGGCAGCGACGTCTTCACCGCCGATGTGCTCTTCAAGGGCACGGTCGGCGGCACGATGGCCCCCGGCGCGAGTGGCTTCGCCGACCTCAAGGCGTCCGTGCTGCACCTGCTGGAGCTGCACCCGGAAACGGCCGTCCACCCCGGCCACCGCGAGCCGACGACGATCGGCGCGGAGCGCAAGTCCAACCCCTTCGTGCGGATCTGGCGGGGCGAGGAGGAGACCGGCGAGGAGCAGGTCACGGTCTGGAGCCGGCCGGCGACCCTGAAGCTCTGGGCGCCGGACTACGACGGCGGCAACAAGGCCTGGATCGTCTTCGCCGACGACGGCACGGAGGCCATCGTCGGCGGCTCCCAGGTCGAACGCTAGCCGGGGACGTGCCGCAACTTAGAGGACCGTATAGGTACCTAAGTTGCGGCACGTCCCCGTGAGACCAGGGGTTAGCGGATCAGGGCTTCCATCAGCAGCCAGCAGCCGTCGGTGTGGCTGGCGGGGGTGAAGTAGCCGCCGAGGAAGAGGGGCGGGGTGTAGATCAGGGTGTTGGGGCCACCCGAGGAGCAGCGGATCATCGAGGTGATGCTGCCGCGCAGGGCCAGCTGCTCGCCCTTCTTGATCTTCATCTTGACCGGGAAGGACTCGACCTTGTAGTCGCCTTCTTCTTCGGCCGATTCGACCTGGCCGCGGTAGCTGATCCGCTGCCCGTAGCGCTTGGCGATCGCGTCGGTGCCGTTGATCTTCTTGACGGCCATCAGGCGGAAGCTGCCGGGGCCGCCGGCGATCACGCGGATCCTGCGGATCATCCCGGTCTTCGGCGCAATCTCGCCGCCGTTGGGACGGCCGTAGGCGTCGTTGAGGACCATGGTGCAGGGTTCAAGCGCCGTTTCCGGGCCGTTGCAGGAGAGGCGGGGCAGCGAGTTCGAGGGCTGCACCTTCGAGTTGAGCAGGGCACCGAAGCGGGCCGGAGCCTTGGCCATCCCGGCGGCCGGGACTGAGGCCAGGGCAAGGACTGCGAGAGCGGCGGCGAAGCCGGCGCGGAGGGCGAACCTGGGGGCGGTGGTCTTGCGTGTCATCTGAGTCTCCTTTGAGCGGAAGGGTGGGTGAGTGCTTCGTGGGATCAGCTTCGCCCGGGATCGCCCCGCCTCCCAGAGCCCCCAGGGGTGGGGTCCCTCACCCCTCCCGATCCGCTTCCGGTGCGCCTTTTGTGGTCATAGGCCGCATAAGGCGCACCGGAACGCCGTGGCAGCCGTAGGATCGGCGGAGTGAGCGACGAGCCTCGGCAGACCAGCGCCCCGGAGCTGAAGGCCCAGATCGAGGCCGAGCGCGGCGGGCGGCCGTTTCTCGTCTACCGCGACGGCGACGGGGAGCAGCGCATCCTCGTGGTCGAGAACGGGACGCGCGAGCTCTGGGTGGGACGCGGCGAGGCCGCCGGCCTGCGGCTCGACTGGGACGCCGAGGTCTCCACCCTGCACGCCCAGATCGAGGTGGTCGGCGACGAGTGCACGCTGCTCGACGACGGACTCTCTCGCAACGGCTCCTTCGTCGGCGAGGAGCGGACTCACGGCCGGCGCCACCTGCGCGACGGCGAGACGCTGCGCTTCGGCCGCACCCGCGTGCTCTACCGCCGTCCCGGCGGAGACGGCCGGAGCGCGCCCGAAGCAACGGCAATCGCCAGCGAGACTCCCCTCGGGGCGACGATCTCCCCGGGTCAGCGCCGCGTCCTCGTCGCCCTCTGCCGGCCCTTCAAGGACAGCGCGGCCTTCGCCACCCCGCCGACCAACCAGGCGATCGCCAAGGAGCTCCACCTCAGCGTCGACGCGGTCAAGACCCACATGCGCGCCCTCTTCGAGAAGCTCGAGCTCGAGGATCTGCCCCAGAACCAGAAGCGCGTCGCGCTCGCCCAGAAGGCGCTGCAGACGGGAGTCGTCGGTCCGCTCGAGCTTTAGCGCAAAGCGCCTAACTGGACGCATATGCGATTGGAGCGGGCACGGATTCCGTCCACACTGGCTCGTTACTACTGACGATGGCCGCCGAAATCCAAACCTTCTTCTTCAACTGGTACCCGGTCTTCGGGGTGCTCTTCATGGCCGGGCTGCTCTTCGTCTTCCTGCGCCTGATGCGCAGCACGGTCGGCTCGACCAAGCCCGAGACGGTCAAGGCAAGCCGCACCGAGCCGGTCCTTTGGGACGAGGTGCAGGGCGTCGACGCGGCAAAGGACGAGCTGATGGACGTCGCCGCCTGGCTGCGCGACCCCGACCGCTTCGCCGCGCTCGGCGCCCAGCCGCCGCGGGGGGTGCTGCTCTTCGGCCCGCCCGGGACCGGCAAGACGATGCTGGCGCGGGCGGTCGCCGCGCAGGCCGGCGTCGACTTCTTCGCTGCCTCGGGATCGAGCTTTGTGGAGATGTTCGTGGGGAGGGGTGCTGCCCGGATCAGGCGGCTGTTCAAGGAGGCGCGCAAGTCGGGGCGGGCGGTGATCTTCATCGACGAGCTCGACGCAGTCGGCGGGGCGCGCGGCGGTGGAGGCGGCGACGGTGGCTCGAGCGAGCGCGAGCAGGCGCTCAACCAGCTGCTGGTCGAGCTCGACGGGTTCGAGCGCGATCCCGGCACGGTGATCGTCATCGCCGCCTCCAACCACGTCGACAAGCTCGACCACGCGCTTCTGCGCCCCGGCCGCTTCGACCGCCAGGTGCTGGTCGCGCCGCCGGACCGGGGCGGCCGCGAGGCGATCCTCCGCGCCCACGCCAAGGGCAAGCCGCTCGGCCCCGACCTCGACCTCACCGACGTGGCCCGCAAGACGACCGGGATGACCGGCGCCCAGCTTGCCAACGCGCTCAACGAGGCGGCGATCATCGCCGGCCGCGCCGAGCGCCAGGCGATCGCCCGCGAGGACCTCGACGAGGCGCTGCTGCGTCAGTCTGTCGGCTCCCAGCAGGCCCGTCGCCTCAACTCCAAGGAGCGCCGGATCGTCGCCTACCACGAGGCCGGCCACGCCCTCTGCCGCCACCTGCTCGGCCTTGACCCGCCGGAGATCCTGAGCATCGTCCCGCGCGGGCCGGCACTCGGCTTCGTCGCCCACTCACCCGAGGAGGACACCTACCTCAAGTCGCGCGACGAGCTGCTCGACGAGATCGTCACCCTGCTCGGCGGCCGCGCCGCGGAGGAGGAGGTACTTGGCGACTCCTACTCAGGCGCAGTCGACGACCTCGCCCGCGTGCACGCCGTCTGCAAGCAGATGGTCGGCGAGTTCGGCATGGGCGTCTCGATCGACGCCGACGGAGCGCCGCCGATCGCGCTGCCGACCGGTGATTACGCGCTCTCCGACCGCACCCGGCGCGACGTCGACCTGGCGGCGATGATGCTCGCCCGCGAGGCCCACCGCCGCGCCCGCCTATTGCTCGCCGAGAACCGCAAGTGCCTCGACGACCTGGCCGCCAACGCACTCGAGCGCGAGACGCTGACGCGCGAGGACCTCGATGAGATCTTCGCTGTCCACGAGCTAGCATCCGTGGAGCCGTGGCCCGAGAAGACGACGCCTGCTACTTCCCCCCCGGGCGCTCTGTAGCGCGGCGGGTCCACGGCGACCGCGCGGTCGGGTTGCTGTACGGCCAGCGAGCGCTGCTGATCGGCGCGCTCGAGCCGCTCACCTACACCGGCACGATGCTCAGCACGCGCGCCGCCGACCGGCCCTTCCAGCGCCTCGCCCGCACCGCGAAGCTGCAGGAGACGATCCTGCTCGGCACCCGCGAGGAAGCCGACGCCGCGCTCGCCACGGTCCACCGCCTGCACGAACGGGTTAAGGGAACCCTGCCCGAGGCGGCCGGCGTCCACGCCGCCGGCACGCCCTACTCGGCCTTCGATCCCGAGCTGATGCTCTGGACACTGGCGGTGATCGCCGACTCCGGCCGGGCGATGTACGAGACGATGGTGCGGCCGCTGAGCGACGCGGAGCGCGAGGCCCTCTGGCAGGACTACGTGCGCTTCGGCGAGCTCTTCGGACTGCCGCGCAGCGAGGTCCCGGCCAGCCACCGGGAGTTCGCCGCCTGGTGGGAGGAGCGGCTCGCCTCGCCCGACCTGCAGGCCACCGAGCACGGCCTCGAGATGGCGCCGCTGGTCGCCTTCCACCAGCCGGTCCCCGCAGCTGCGCGCGGCAATATCGCCGCCCAGAACCACATCATCAAGGGGACCCTGCCGCCGCGCGTGCGGGAGATCTTCGGCATCCGCTGGAACGCCGCCCACGAGGCGGGCTTCCGGGCGATGGCCGCCGCCCACCGGCGCGCTCGCCACCTCTTCCCGCGCCGCATGCGCCGCGGGCGCAACGACGTCTTCTTCAACGTGGTCAGCCGGACCGAGCGCCAGCGCGGCGGCACCCGCACCCCGCAACTGCGCGTCGGCGCCTGATCGCAATGGCCAAACGCCGGTCCGCCGCCCGCGAGCCGGTTCGCTGGTGGGCGATGCGCCCGGCCCAGAGTCGCAAGCCGGCCACCTACCGCTGCCCCTTCTGCGGCAGCCACCTGCCGGCCCTCAGCGAGCACTTCCTGATTGCCCCCGAAGGCGACGGCGACCGCCGCCGCCACGCCCACACCGCCTGCGTCCTCGCCGAGCGCCGCGCTGGCCGACTGCCGACCGAGGAGGAGTGGCGCCGTGCCCAGCCCCGACCGCCTTCGCTCTGGCAGCGACTGCGAGCAAAGCTCGGTTGATAGCTATTCGCGAACCTGACACTGCCTGGCAAAGGTGCCGGAGAGCAGCGTCCCGTCTTTGAATTTGAATTTGCCCCGCAATTGCAAGCGACCGGTTTCGCAACGGGCGTTGACGTAGCTGTGCTTCTTGCCCTTGTAGGTCCATTTGCGGCCGATCTTGATAAAGCCCGACGTGGGATGCCCGTAGCCGTTCGCCAGTTTGGGGATCTTCGCTTTCGTTCGGTAGGCGTAAACGCCCTTGTGGATACGTTCGATGACCACCGGAAAGAGAACCGTGCTCGGGCTTGGGATCTCCAGATGAGCATGGACCCAGACCGTGTCGAGTCCATGCTTCTTGGGACCATTGAAGATGGTGATCGGCGATGTCGACGGGATCGGCCTCTGTTCGGGAAAGACGACCAATGCGGTGCCCTTGCCGCGACCAACGATTGCGTCCCCGCAGACCCGACGCGCAGTGCTCACGTCCGTCGCGACCAGCTGGTGGTAGCTGCAAGACGCCAAGCCGGTGGTGTCGACCGAGCCCTGATGGTCGTATTCGAGGTCGATGTCTTCGAGGATCGGCGGCACTTCGCCGGAGACGGTCGAAAGCTTTCCTCCGCCGAAGAAGACGATCGGCGCGTCGTGGTGCTTGGGCAGCGCGTGCGGGCGAAACCCACCGTGCCCGACGACGATCAGATCGCCGGCGCGCAGTTCAACTCGTTCGCTTTCCTTGAAGGCGGCAGCACCCGCCGCAAGCACGAGCACGCCGAGCACGAACGTAATGAAGAACTTCTTCCGCATCAGACTTCTCCCTTTCCCTAGCCGTGCAGGATAGCGCCACAAACATTGGAGGTTTGTTAACGAAAGAGATGCTTCAGCGGCGAACTTTGCACGGGCGCAGGAAGCTTCCTGAAAGGACGGTTCCGTCCTTGAAGGTGAATTCGCCGCGCGCCTGCAGCCTGCCGGTTTCGCAGCGGGCGTTGACGTAGCTGTGCTTCTTGCCCTTGTAGCGCCATTTGCGGTCCACGGTGATGTGGCCCGAGACCGGATGGCCATAGCCTCCGGCGATCTTCGGGATCCGAGCCTTGACCCGGTAGCCGTAGACGCCCTTGTGAATTCTTTCGATCACCACCGGGACGATGAAGGTGGTCGGCACCGGGACGGTCGTGTAGGCGTGGGCTAGGACGCTGTCGAAGCCGTGGACCCTCGGACCGTTGAAAATCGTGATCGGCGACGACGCCGGGATTGGCCCCTGTTCCGGGAACTTGACGATCGCCGTGCCAAACCCCTTGCCCACGATCGCGTTGGGACACGCCCGTCGCGCCGCCGGCACGTCCGTCGATTGCAGCTTCCCGGCGGTGCAGACTTCGAGGCCGGTCGTGTCGGGGTGACCGTGCTTGTCCAGTTCGAAGCTGAGCGTTTCGAGGATCGGCGGAAGTTCGCCGGAGATCGTCGAGAGCTTGCCGCCACCGTAGAGTTCGATCGGCGCGTCGTGGTGCTTGGGCAGGGTTTCCGGCCGGAATCCTCCCCGCCCGACGACCACCAGGTCGCCAGCGCGTAGTTCAACCCGGTCAGTTGCCTTCTTGTGGGCGGCAAGCGCCGCGGCCGCCATGACGGCGGTCAGGCCAAATAGACAGAGGATCAGCAGCCTCGCGCGTCGACTCCTGACCCTCTGTCCCATCGCTGTCCTCCTCGCTATCCCCGCGCCTTGCAGGGCAGCAGGAAGTTGGCGTGGATGACCGTGTCCGCTTCGGCCTCTTCTTCCGGCGTCGGTTCCCTCGCCGGTTTGAAGCTGAAGGTGCCGCGAACCCGGAAGTGACCGGTTTCGCAGCGGGCGTTGATGTAGCTGTGCTTCCTGCCCTTGAAGCTCCATTTGCGTCCGACGTTGGCCGAGCCGGAGACCGGATGGCCATAGCCTCCGGCGATCTTCGGGATTTTCACCTTGACCCGGTAGCCGAAGACCCCCTTGTGGATTTTTTCGATCACGATCGGCACGATGAAGGTCGTCGGCCCGGGATAGTCGAGGTGGGCGTGGGCGATGATCGTGTCGAAGTGACCCTTCTTCGGCCCGTTGAAGAGGGTGATCGGCGAGCCGACCTTGATCGGCGCCTGTTCCGGGAACTTGACCACTGCCTTGCCGAAGCCTTTGCCAACGATCGCCTTGCCGCAGGCCCGGCGGGCGGCGGGCACGTCGGTGGCAACGAGTTTGCCCTTCGTGCAGACCGGCAGGCCAGTCGTGTCAAGCGCACCGTGCTTGTCGAATTCGAGCACGAAGGTATCGATCAGCGGCGGCAGGTTGCCGGAGACGGTCGAGAGCTTGCCCCCTCCGTGCGTCGTGATCGGGGCGTTGTGATGCTTGGGCAGTGTGTTCGGCGAGAACCCGCCTTCCGCCTCAAGCACCAGGTTGCCGATCACGATGTGCTGATGGAACGAGCTCGCCGCCGCCGTGGCGACCACGGCCAGCAACGCAATCCCGACAACTGCGAAAACCTTCTTCCTCATCCAACTCCTCCCGATTTCCGAACGCCAACGATAGCGAGCGTGTCACAAAACCATGTTAAGTTCGCACAGCCTGCGCCTTGCGGCGCGATGGGCGGTGACGGGCTCGAACCGCCGACCTCCTGCTTGTAAGGCGCACGGCTGGATTCTAGAAGGGCTGCTGGAATTGGGCTGTGTGCAGGGGATTCGTGTGCCGGGTCGGGAGCGGCGGTCCGGCCGAATACGCGGGGATATGCGCCGATTTGATCCGTTTCGGGCACTCGTGGGCACGAGTGCCCAGACGCGCTGCCGAGGATCGACGTAGTGCGTGCCTGGCGCATAGCCCCCTGGTTTGCATAGGCAGATTTCGTGATTTCTGCGAAAACGCCCTGTGCTTTTGCGACTGGCGCCTTCGGTGCTATCCGCTCCAGCTATCTGACAAATCGGGTGCCCGCAGCGCCTCGTCAAACGGATCGAAGCGGTTGGGCGAGACGCTCTGCGTCAGGGCGGCGATCAGAACTCGCTGAGCCGGCTCGCTGAGGCGATGCGCTCGCTCGCGCCGATCCAAGAGAGCCTGCGTGACGAGCGCCGGCCTGTAGAGAAGCGCAGCTGCGTCGCCTTCGAACTCCTCGTCATCGACCGGCTCATCGAGTCGCAGCTGATCGGTCTGAGGCAGATACATCAAGCCCTGCAGGAAGCCGGAGTCCTTCAGCTTGCGCAACTCGTTTGCCTTGACACCGAGCGCCTTCAAGGCGGTGAGGCTCATGATCGGTGCCACGAGGCGGAAGGGATGGGAGTAGCCCCGCTGGCCTGGCGGCTGGGCCGTGAAGCCACAGGTGTAGCTGCAGACGATCCCGGGCGCCAGCAGCGGAGGGCGAATGGCTACGTCGCCATCCTCGTCGCCTGGGCGCTTGCGGCCCCCCCGCGGGGGCGCGTCCTCTCCAGCCACGGTCGCCACGGCGAATGAAAGGTCGAGGTGAATGTCTCCCTGCGCGGAGTGCTCGACATCGCGCTCGGCGTAATACTCGGTGGGGTCGATCGGTGGCATGGCGGGCCAATATATGCCCACCAACGGCGACCATCCACCGCCCGAGGCTAGGGAAGCTTGCCGGTGAGCGGCTCGGCCGCCTTGGCCTGCGGCGCCTTGGTCGTCTCGACCTCGGGAAGAGACGTCGGGACGCCAAAGATCTCCTCCTCGACGCGGTCGACCTCAGAGAGCGGCAGCCGCCGCTGCCCGCTCGGCAAGCGGTAGGAGCCAAGGATCTGACGGTCGATCCAGTTGCGGATCGTGTTCTCGTGGACCCCCAGCCTCTTGGCTGCGTCCTTGATCGTGATCGTCGAGGGTCGAGGCGGTGCTGCTACAGCCATCGGTGCTCCTATCCGGTTCCGTAATCGCTTTCCTAATCGTAGCAATTAGCGGTTCTGTAATTGCTATTTGACTTGTAGCTTTTATCGGAAGCGTAGCCGGAATCGTTAGCGATTGGCTCAAGCAATGCCCTAATGGCCGCACTCGTATGGCCGAGTGCCCAACCGCGATGACGACGGGCTCACTGGGCCATGTCACGATGAGTTCGTGGCCATCCAGAAGGTTCCGCGCGATCCCGAGCACATTGAGATGCTGCGGCTGTATGCCGCAGTTGATCCGGTTGAAGCCGTAGGCGCCGGGCTGCGAGATACCGAGCGTTTGGACGAGTTCCTTGCGCGGGCCCGCGCATCGCTCGAGCGTTCCACGGCAACGCCGAGTCGCATGCACGGCCTTCGCGCCCAAGCCCTGTTCCGGGCCACGCTGGTCGCCCTTGCGCAGTTCCGACTGCTCATCGACGAGGATGCCGGCGACCCCTACTACGACGACGACATCGGACGCCTGGCACCCCCAGACTTTCGGATCGTTGACAACGCGGGAGAAACGCTGTTGATCGAGGTGAAGAGCGTGAAGCTGAATGACCCGCTGAAGCCCTTCGGCGTGCGCAAGAGCGACGTGGAGGCCTGGCGCCGTTGGGGTGAGCTGACCGATACCCCGGTGTCGCTCGCACTTTGGTGGGCAATTCCGGGGCGGTGGACGCTGGTCAGCCTCGACCACCTGCAGCCACGGGAGTCGAAACTCGAGATCGACCTTCCTCGGGCAATCGCGGCCGATCAAATGTCGCGCTTCGGGGACTGCCTGCTTGGAACCAAACCGCCCTTGATCTTCCGGGTGCACTGCGAACAGCCAGGACCGATTGACGCAAAGACCGGCGAGGCTTCAGTCCGCCTAACAGATACCGAGATGCTGGTCGACGATCGGAAGCTCATAGACAAACTTGAGCGACGCATCGCGTGGGTCTTCTTTCGCTTTGGCGGTTGGGAGGTCGAGCAGGAGCTTCAGCACGGACCGGACGGCGATATCACCGCCATTGATCTCGTCGCCCGCCCCTTCGACTCAGGTGACGAGAGGCAGACGCAGCAAGACTTCGCCTCCGTCGGCATGCTCTCGTCCTTGTATGCCACCCTCTTCGACGAGGCGACGCTCTCTCCAGAGGGGGAGGTCGACCAGCTTGAACATCGACCCGAACCGGGGGAGCTAGCAGACCTCATTCCCGACGACTTCTGGGATCGCCCGGATCGCGTCCTGCCGCTTTGGCGATTCAACATTCAGCCCCGGAACCCCGAGGAGGCAGCCTCAAGCGAACCACAGCCGAACGGCTCTCCGGAGGATTAGAGCAAGCCCAGGGGCGCTTGCGATGGGCGGTGACGGGCTCGAACCGCCGACCCTCCTTATAAGGCACTCTGGTGGGACTGTAGAAGAAACAGCGGCTGGAGTCGGCTTGTGTACAGGTGATCCGTGCGGTTTGCGGGGGCCGTGTTTCGGACCGAATGCGCGCGGATATGCGCGTGCTCGCGATAGAAGCAGCGCCAACGATCCTAACGTCCGGCGGTCGGCGTAGCGTCTCTATCTGCCATGGGCACCCATGAAGCAGTTCTGGCCGAGATCGCAGGTGCACTTGGGATACTCGGGCTCCTTCTAGTGTTTATGCCCCTCTTCCTTCGACGGGTCGCTGAAGCTGCGGGCGGCAACGAGACGCAGCGCCAACGGAAGAGGCGGATCGCCTGGGCATGGACTATTCCGGCCCTGATTACCCTTGCGTCGCTAGATGCCAGCGTAGGCCTCTTCGCACTGTGGGGTAAGTGGGACACTGCGGCTCTAACTGGATGGCTGCTGCTTGGCCTTGTCTGGCTCATTGTGGTCCTCGCCTTTGCGACCGTCGCCATGGGAGTGACGTAAGGAAATGGCGCTCAAGGACTATGTCTGGGATGCGGAGGCGGCCCACAAGATTGAAGAGCAGAATCTCGACAAGCACTACAAGAAGCACCAAAAACACTATGACCAACTAGCCGAAGAAGCCTGGAAAAGCGTGCAGAACATAAGCCCACACCCCGCAGACCTAAAGGCTGCTGACCTGAACGCAATCTTGCGACCGATGATCGATCGGGACTCTGTAACCCTCAAAGGAATGGAAGAACGAAAGCTTCCAGACCCCAACGCACGCCTCGGCCCGCAATGGTATTCCTGGTTTACCCAGTATGTAGTTGAGCAATACCTGTGATCCGGAGCCAAAAGGAGCCTCCTGTGACCCCAGAGCAGAGAACCAAAATTGACAGCGAGGCACGGATGCTTGTGCGTCGAGTCCGTAAAGGGAATGAAGCCGCCGCGCGACTAGGCGGCAAACAGGTTGACGCTGAGCAGTACAAGTTGCTAGAAAACGAACTGCAACGGCAACTCGCGCGTCGGGCGAGAAGGGCTACGCCTTCAGACTGCTAACCCTGCGGGTTGGCGTAAATCAGTCTCAGCCCCCCGGCCCGGCCGATATCGCATCCATACGCTCAGCGTCTGTCTGCTGCAAGTACCGGTTTTGAACCGCCCCGGCTGTTCAGTTCAGATAGGGTGACGTCGATGCTCCATATAGCTTTTCTCTAGTGTCTCGTTGCCGTGCCTGAGCATCACAAAAATGAGCTTGTCATACGTCATTAGGAGCGTGCTTCGTGCCAGCGGCAGCATGTCATCGGTTGGGCCCTCGCGCCATGCCTTGTCATCGTTGTCGTGAGCCAGGACGTATCCATATGAGGTGTAATGGAGAACCTGATTGTTCGTTCGGTTTACAACGTCGAACAGGTAGGGCAGACGGTCGATGAGCTCTCGTGGGGGACGGGAGCGTGAGCTGACGATTGTCAGTGTGCTTGATTGAGGTGCCGCTGCCTTCTCCAATTCCTCAATAAGGGCGAGTAGGCTCCGCGTCTTACCCGTTGCTCTGTAGCGTCTTTGGCCTGGTTTGGGATTGGGAACCTTCTTGATCATAGGTACCGCCCACCACGCCCTCTCTCCATAGGTTCCGAACATAGCCTCGCTGCGGTCCTGATCGGGAACGAGAAGCTCGTCCTTTGAAATCGAAGGTTCGAGAAAGGGGTACTTCTCAGAGATTTGGCGCCAGAGCAGTTCAGAGTACTTATGCTGCTCGGTAAGGCGCTCGACGACCCAGTCTGGATCAGCAACCCATTTGATCCAACAGGCAAGGACCATGTCCTCAAACAGTGGCCTGGCTAGCATGATTGCCTGACGCCCGTAGCCCTTGTCTGTCAGGACTGTTGCCGCAGCGAACGTCTCGGTCGCTCTAGCAAGTATTGACCGGAGTTGAACGCCTCGGCGGTCCGACACGCGCCACTTGTCAGAAATAGCCCGCGCCCACTCAAGCGTCTTATCCAGATCCTCTTGTGTGGGGTGCTGGTTCACAGCTTCGGTTCAGTTAACGAGCCCGCTTCAGCGCGGCTTCGTCATTTAAGCAGTCAGGGGCAACTTGAAGCCGTTAGTCCGGGAGATCCAACTGCTGAACCGCCTCTCGATCCGCGAGAAGGACCGCCTTATTCTTCTCAAAAGCATCCTTGAGCTTCGATTTCAACTGTTTGTGATTCACAAACATGAGGACGCGACGGTGGATATCGAAGTGAACCTTCGTCGGTGTCCCTGGATGAAGGACGCTCTCTTGTGATGCCATGCATATCACCGGAGTTCCAAGTCCGTCAGCGTATCCGAGCTCGTAGTAGCACGATTGCCGTTCATCAGTGAGATCCGCGACAACAAAGGCAGACCGTTTGATCTCGATTTTGATCCGCTCGACCATCCCGTCAAGTGGTTGCTCCTTGTCAATGCGGATCGCTACGCACCCAACTCCTCGCAGGACCTGCTCTATTGCGCTGAAACGCTCGTCGTACTCCTTGAAGACACGTTGCTCCTCCTGGCCGCCGGCCTCGTCTCCCTGGATCGGCATCACCACGAAGACGCGGGTCTTAGCTTGACTCAACAGCTTCTCGGCCTTCGACGCCAGCGTGTTGTAGCGGTTCCTCCGGCCTTTGACAAAGGTCTCAATGTCGATCCCAGCCTTTGGCGCAAATGGGGTCTCGGTCTGAAAGATCCGAAGCTCAAGCGCTTGACGAGTTTGCGTCTTCGAGCCCCAGGTGGTCGTGATCGTTCCGTCCTTGATGAAAGGCACTACGAAGCCGGACAAGACATCGGCCTCCGACTTGTTGGTGATCACCTTGCGGGCGCCACCGGAGAGAGTCGCGAAGACATGGAGAAGGGCCACGGTGAAGTTCTATCTCACCGCGAGAGAAAGCGCGTCCGATGGGCGGTGACGGGTTCGAACCGCCGACCCCCTGCGTGTAAAGCAGGTGCTCTCCCAGCTGAGCTAACCGCCCGGATTCGGGATCTGAGGAGAGGATAGCCCGCGAGCTCGGCCATCCCGATCTGCTTCGTCATCGCTCCTCGGAGCACTCTGGCAGCACGGCAAGGCAGAGGCGTTCGGCCAACGCGCTCTTCCATACGCCGCGGCGCATCCGGTACAGAAGGTGCCCGCCCAGCCACAGCGCGGCCCCGAGGACGATAAGGAGGAGGCCGCGGGCGTCACCGCTGCTGGCGAGTCCTACTGAGCCGGCAACCACGAGCAGGGCGCCTGACCAGCGCGCCAGCAGGCTGCCAAAGAGCCAGATGCCGGCCAGCGCGAGGATCGCGACTCCGATCGCCGAGGTCATGATCCAGCCTCTTCGGCTGCCAGCGAGTCGATCGTCATCGCCTCCGCGCCCTCGCCTTGCACCAGCGCCTTCAGGCGCGCCCTCTCCCCCTTGCCGCGGCGCATCAGGGGGTGTAGACGCGGAGGGTGAAGGCCGGGTGGGCGTGGCCGAGCTGGGCCATGACTGAGGCGGGGTCCTCGCCGGTGGCGACAAGGATCGAGGCGAAGGTGTGGCGCAGCTTGTGGGTGGTGAGGCCGCGGGGCAGCGAGGGCTGGCCGCGCTTTGCCAGCAGCTCGTCGGCGCGCTTGATCGCCAGGCCCAGGGTGCGGCTTCGCAGGTTGTTGCGGTCGCGGCGGCCGCCGGTCTCGGTCGGGAAGACGAGGTCGTCGGGACCGGAGCGGTAGGCGTTGGCCTTGTGGGTGGCGAGGGTGTCGCGCAGGACCGGCAGGAGGTCGATCTCGCGCAGGCCGGCCTGAGTCTTGGAGCGGCCGATGTGGATGCGCCCGTTGGCGAGGTCGACGTCGCGCCAGAGCAGGTTGCAGAGCTCTTCGGCACGCGGGCCGGCGAAGAGGAGCGTCGAGATGACCGCCACCCGGCCCTCCGAGCGCCGCTTCGGACTGCGGTCGAGCAGGGCGCAGGCGTCAAGCAGCGCCTGGATCTGCTCGACGGTGTCGAGGTGGACCGGAGCGTGCTTGGGCTCGGACAGCCGGCGCCGTCGTCCTTCGGCGGGATTGCGGTCGATGTGCTCGTACTCGACCGCGATCGAGAGCACCCACTGCAGGAGCTTCAGCGTCTTGTTGATCGAGGTCGCGTTGAGCGGCCGCCGCGGACGGCCATGCTCGTCGAGCTTGGGCTTGCGCCGCTCGATCGCCCGTCGGATCGACTCCGACTCTTCGACCTTGAAGGCACGGTAGGCATCGACGGCTTCCACGTCGATCTCGGCCAGCGGCCAGTCGGCGAAGTAGGGCAGCAGGTGCGAGAGGCCCCAGTGCATGATGCGGAAGTAGCTGGCACTGACCTCACCCTCGCGCTGGGCGATGACCCGGCGCGCGAAAGGGCCGAAGAGCAGATCGCCATCGTCGCTCACACCTCGCTCCCCGCACTCCTCGGACCGGCGCCGCCGCGTCGGCGGAGTCCAGAACCCCCGCCGCACATCCGCCATTACGTTCGCCAGCTCTTCCTCGGCGCGCTTGCGGTCCCAGCCTTCGGTCTCCAGGCCGAGGGTCAGGTACTGGCGCTCACCGTAGGCGCGGAAGCGGAGTGCGTAGCCGCGACCGCTCTTCCAGTGGCGCTCCACCACCTGGCCTTCCGATCTACGAGCCATCCCGATCACCTCCTCGTTCGAGGCGCCGGAGACATGGCTGGCGCGGACGCCATGCGGCGGCGGGTGCTGCGGCCGCCGCTAGGCTGATCATCGCGTCGAAGCTCATACCTTCGGCGCCGGGCCGGGGGCGTTTCCGCGCCGCCCGGCCGTTTTGTTTTGCATGACGACAATACCTCTCCGTCGCCGGGGAAGCGAGCGCTTTCGCGAATCGACGTCAATCGCCGTAGATCCCCGCGTAGAGCCGGCTTGCGAGCTGTCGAGCGCAGCGATCCGCTCGCTCACCTCGGCGAGATCGAAGCGCAGCCGCGGGCGCTCGCCGGTGCCGATCTTGCGGGCGCCCAGCTCATCGGCGTGGGCGTAGACCCACGAGCGCTCGACGCCGCACCACCGCGCGACTTCGGCTGCGGTCACCATCCGTAGTCGCGAACGCGCAGGGCGTGCCGTTCGCCTCGACTGGAGGAGCTCGGCGACCCGATCCACTATCGCGTCGATCTCACTCGGCGTGAGCTTCACCTCGTGGACCGCCACTTCAGTCCCCCTCCCGCTTCTTCCGCGGCGCCTTCCCAAGCCAGTCGACCTCCTTGCCGGGATCGCCGGCTCCGACGAAGATCGGCGCGAACGGGCCGTGCTCGTCCAAGTCCTCCAGCAGGCAGATCGAGATCCGCACCTCGCGGGTGCGGACGACCCGTGGGTTGCTGCACAGCAGCGCGATCACGCTCTTGCGACGCCGCTCCAGGGCGGGCCGAGGAGCGCCAGCCAGCACGCAGTGGACGACGGGGAAGCGCGGGTAGTACGCGCGCCAGGCCGGCTCGCCGTCGCCACCCGCCGCCCGGTACAGCTCCGCGTAGGCGGCCAGCTCGGCGACGAGGCGGTCAACGGAGAGGGTCGCGCGGTCGAGCTCGAGGAAGCGCTGCTCGAGGGCGACGCGCCCGCCCTCGCCTCGCAGGTAGGTCAGCACCGCGTCGGCGATCAGCGTCCGGCGCCTGCGGCCCCGGCCGCGCGAGAGGGGATGCGCCACCTCGTGGCGCCACGAGAGCGGCCCGAACTCATCGTCCCGCTCCCGTGCCGCCCGCAGGAAGCAGATGCCGGCGTCGTTGACCGCGAGCGTGTGCGCCTGCAGTTGGCCCGCCACCTCGCTGCCCTCCAGCGGGCGCGGCGTCACCTCCAGGGCGTGCGCCCCGCGGGCCATCCGCGCTCCGCGCTCGGTGGCGAACCAGAGGCGCCGGCCGGTGCGCGGCGGCTGGACGGATTCGACGAGGCCCGCGTCTCGCAGCCGGGCGAGCACGCTTTGGGTCCAGCGAATGCGGCTGTACGGGAAATGGATCGCCCGGACCTGCGCCGTGCAGAGAACGCGGTGCTGGGCTAGCGAGGCCACCACTTCGCCCGCCGTTTCCGGCAGCTCAGTCTCCCGGCGGCGGATCGTCTCAGTCGCCATCGCTTCCTCCGTCCAGCCAGAAGGGACCCTCAGGGGGTCCACCCTCATCGCCATCGCCCGGTTGCGACGCGGCGGGAGGATCAAGCCCTTCGAGGTGAGCTTGGATGCGATCGTCGAGCGTTTCCAGGTGCTCGATCACCTGCGCGGCCTCGGTGCGCGGAGCGGCTTCGGGCACCGCGGCCCTCAGGCCAAACCCGGGCTCGGAGTTAACGTCCTCGACCCTGATCCCCTGCAGCGCGAAGGGCCGGCTGAGGTCACCTTCGTGGGTGACCTGGGCGATGAAGCGAAAGCGCGGCAGCCTCGCCATCACGGTGCTGTTCAGCTCCCCGCCCCACTCCTTGGTCAGCAGCGCAGCCGCGTGGGAGTTGAGCGCGGTCGTCAGCAGGTGGGAGCGGTTGGTGGTGAGTGCGTTCAGCGTCTGCGGGCTCAGCCGCTCGGGATTCTGGTTCAGGAGCACCGCGCGCAGCCCGAACTTGGCGCTCTGCTCGAGCAGGCCGGCAAGGCTGCCGGAGCGGCCGGCGTCGAAGCTCTGCACCTCATCGAGGAAGACCCAGAAGGGCTTGCGCCTCCCGGGCACCAGCTCCGCCCGGCCCCGTGCCGAGTGCAGCAGATCGAAGACGATCAGGTTGGCGATCAGCCGGTCGAGGGCACCGCCCGAGCCGGGACAGACGAGGACGATCTGGCCCTCGTCCATCGCCTTGCGCACCCGATAGGTGCTCTCGCTCTGGCCGAGCAGCGTCGTGGTCGAGGGAAAGGCGCGCAGGCGGTCGACCATGTTCGTCAGCGGCGTCACCGCCTCGGCGGCGAGCAGCGGGAAGCGGTGCTCCCAGAAGCGCTGGGAAGCACGCGGCAGGAAAGGCATGGCGGCTGCGCGCCAGCGCTCGTCGGAGAGCAGCGTGGGGAGCTGGAAGATCGTCGGCGCCAGCTCGTCGGGAAGCACCTTCGCGATTGAGACCAGCGCGGTGGCGGCCTGGGTGGTGAGGTTGATGGCGCGCGTCGATCGCTCGCCCCATTCCAGGGCCGTGGAGAAGGCGTCTACGATCGCCTCGACCCGCTCCTCGCCGTCGCCGCCTCCGCCCAGCTCGAAGAGGTTCCAGCCAGGCAGAGCAGACGAGCCACCGGGGGCGAGGTCGATTTCGACCACCTTGCTGCGCAGCTCCGGCTCGCGCAGGTAAGGCCTGATCCGCGCCAGTGCGTCGCCGTGCGGATCGAGAAAGAGACCGCCGTGGCCGGAGCGCACCATGTGGACGAACTGGGCGACCGCCAGCTCGGTCTTGCCGTAGCGCGAGCGCCCGGCGATATAGGAGAAGAAGGTGTCGGCGGTGCGCACGCCGACGATCCGCCCGTTGCCGTTGGAGCCGACGCGACCAAGCGGGATCAGGTCCGCCTTGTCCTTCTCGAAGGTCGGCAGCTTCGGCGGAGCACCCAGCAGCGTTCCGGCGCGGACGACGTTGTCGGCGTTGCAGTGGACGCTCGGCGGCTTCAGGAAGCCGGCCAGCTCGCTGGCGGTGAGGACCATCTGCCGGCCCGGACGAAAGCGCCCGCTGTCCATGCGACGGTCGAAGCTCCTTCGCAGCGGCTGCCGATCGGAGCCGAAGAAGGCGAGACCGAGAATCGAGACGCCGCGGGCGCGGAACCAGTTCTGCGCACCGAAGATCTCGAAGCCTCCGAGCACGCGCTGCATCGCCGCCTTGGCGCCGGCCCGGCTCACGGCTCGACAGCGGATCAGCACCTGCGCCTCGAACAGCGCTCCGGAATCGCGCAGTTTCGCGTCGAGCGCCTCGTTGATCATCCGCTGCTCGAGCAACTGATCGGGACCGGGACGGCCTCGGTCCCGCTGTGGACCGTCGAGCCGTTCGCGAAGGGTGCGAGGTTCGCCGTAGCGGCGACGCGCCTGGCGCTGCAGACCGCGGCGCAGACCCGTGCGCCGCCGGCCAGTGGCGGGCAGTAGGTCGATGCAGATGCTGAGCCCCTCTCCGGCCTCGGGGTGAAGCGCCTCCAGGGCGGCGGCGAAGGGACGCAACGGATCGGGGTCGAGCGAGAGGCGCGCCAGAGGCTCCAGGCCCTTGCGGCCAAGGACCAGCTCGGTGCGAGCGGTCGCCAGGTCTCGCCCCTCGGGACGCTTGCCGAGCACCTCCTCGGGATCGCGCAGCTCGATGCCGTCGTAAGTGGCGAGCGCGCCACGCAGGAACTCGAACGCGCGCTCGGGGGCGCTCATCAGGTAGACGAGCCGCCCCTCCGCATCGCTGGTGAGCGTCACCCGGACGGCGCTCGCGCGGCGGTCGACCCAGCCCAGCACCCGGCGCTCGGTGGCGCCGAGTTCAGCTGCGAATCGCAGCACCTCATCGGACCCCGGGTCGAACTCATCAGCCGGCACGACGGCCACGGTGCGGCGGTCGCGAAGCGTGCGGTTGGTGGAGAGAAGCCGCTGCATAGCCAGCGCCGAGGCGATAGCGACCGCACCGAGCGCGAGGGGTGCGAGCGGCTCAGCGAGTGCGAGGACCCCGGCGAGGGTGACGCTCGATAGCGCCCTCCAGATGGCGATGAGAAGGATGCCGGCGAAGATCACCAGCATCGGCCGGGGATCGTGCGGGTCGAGGCCCTTCATGATCTGACCTCGATGTGACACAGGGATGTCGCCAAAACGCGAGCGCCGCAGTCGCCGACCCGTGGCGCGATTGCGCCTTTCGGAGAGCGAGTTGCAGCGTTCGGATGTGCGTTTGGACCTACGACGGGACGTGCGATGAGATGAAGCCGAAAATTTTTCATAGTCACCTAAGTAGCTCCGTGACCATGAGGAGTCAAGCCGGCCTATTCCACCACCCGTAATCCCCGCGTATCCCCGCTAATCCACGCACATATCCGTTAGGAAACTTTTAGGTTCGGTCGGGATGAACAGTGAAGACTCGGAGCGGATTGATCCGAAGTGAGATCACCAGCAGCCGTCTGCCATGACCGGCTACGGGCTGCAGTAGACCCGGAAGTCCGCCTTCGCGACCTCACGTACATAGGTCTCGGTGGAGGCGAGGAGTTGAAGCTGGTTCTCTGCCACGAGTTTCTTCGAGAGGCCCGGCTGAGCAATCGCGATCACGAAGGATGGCCTCAGCCGGTGAAAATCGTTCTCAAGACGGTAGAGCGCGTCGATGTCGCCTACCTCGAATCCGTAGCGCTGATGCTTCTGGACCCTGCCGCGCTCCCGGCTGATCAGCTTTTGGAACATCACCTGCGGATAGGCGCGCGAGATCGTCGAACGCTGCGCCTGGCCGCAGACCTCATAGAGATCGGCGACCCGGGCCCCCGGCTTATCGTCGCTCGAGAACTTGCAATGCGTGAGCATCACCGTGAGATCCGAACCATCCCTGCCAATCGCAACGATGTCGGCGATCTCTCCGGCACCGTCATCATCGATGACAACATCCCAGTCACGAATTCCGATTACGTGCTGGATCATCTGAGCCTGGATGGAATTTGGATTTTTCGGACGCCCTTGCGACTCCTTGCGGATTTCAATCTCCTCGCCCCACTCCGGAACGCTCAGCTTCTCGACCGGATAGGACGGGCGCTCGCGCTCGGGCCGGAGCAGGATCGCCGGCTGAATGACCACTGCATCTTGCTCGAAGAGGATCGTCGGCCCGCTGCTCTTGTCGGTGAGGTACTCGCTAAAAGGGATCCAGTCTCGGAGTCCGTGCTTGATCTCGGCCTCTGTCTCCACCGCTTTGCAGGCAAGGACCTTCGCCTCGATGTCGATTTCGTAGGGAACCGCCCACTCCTCGGTCTGCAGCTCGAAACGGATCGGACCGCCCTTGGAGAAGTCGGTGACCACCAACGCACCGTCCCCGATCGCAGCGCTCTCGCTGCCGAGGCGAAGGCGACGCTCGTCACTCGTATTGAGCAACGCCTCGACCGGCCACTCGACGGCCAGCGGCACAAGATCAGGCAGTTCCTCGAGTTCCTCCGGCAGGATGAAGGAGCCGATTACGTCATCCACAGAAATCGTCTCGTCGGCCAGCTTGGGGCCAACGTGGTCACACCAGTCGACCCAGTGCTTCAGCGTCTTCGCTGCGGCGAAGCTCCAAACCCTCCCCTTCAACGAACCTCCAATGCTCACCCGCTCACCTTCCTCGAAACCAGAGCCGAAGATGTTGGTTTGGGTCTTGGTTTGTGCCTCAGCGGTGGGGAATCCGGCGGCGACATTCGAGCCCGCGAACATCGTGAATCGACGGTCGCGGTCGCGGACGTCGAGAACCCCGACATTGGTTGGGATCAGCCGTTGGATCCCATTCATGGCCCGGTAGACGGAGGGGCCGCTGATTAGCGCCACGTCTTCGCCAGCAACCGCTTTGGCCAGTGCCGTCGGATAGCCAGCCGTGTTGGAGCTATTGATGTAAAGGAGCCCCCTGGTCTTATCCCAGTAGATAACGAAGAGCTCATAGCCGACCTCCTCGACCGTCGGCAGGTGCCCCCAGCGAACTGGCGTCTCACGTTTCACCACAAACCAGGCGACACGAGCTTGCGGATTCACCGGCAGGGGGCGTGAGAGCATGGTGTCTTCGGGATAGATCGAGAGGATCGCCTGCGGGTCCCAGTCCGCGCACTTGGTTCTGTAGACGGCGGTGCTCATCTTTGGGGCGAGGCTGCGGATCGAGACCTCTTCAGGGTCGGGGCCGAACCCGGCCTCCAGCTCGCCGAGCTCTTCCTCCTCCCGGGTGCGGATCTCACTCAGGTCGCTGATCAGCTCATTCCAGTCCGCGTCCTCGGCAAAGAGGCGTCGCAGGCCGTGGCTGATGTCGAAGTCGGGGCGGCCGACGAAGACGGCCGCTTTGCCGATCCTCTCGCCCTCAACTCGGGCGAACCGCCCCGCGAATTGCAGGGTCACACCGAGGCTCTTGTGAGGCTCGTGGATGGCGGCTACCTTCAGCGCCGGAAGGTCGAAGCCCTCGCCGAGCATGTCGACGCAGACGACGATCCTCGTCTCACGGGAGAGCAGCGACTCGATTGCCGCCTCCCGCTTGTGGACTCCCAGGCCGCTGTGGATGACGACCGGATTGAGATCAGGGGCCAGCTCTCGGTAAACCTCGTCATGCAGCCGTTCGGCTTTGGGGATGGTCCTTACGCGCGCCATCAAGATGTGATCGAGACCTTCGTCGAGGTCCTGCCGCAGGCGCGCGATCGCGGCCGTCGCGAGTGCCCGGTCCGGATCGAGGAGGTCAACAACCGAGGTGTAGTCGATCTCGGCAAAGTAGCCCTGTGACTGGGCGACACTGAGCGGGTAGCGGTAGATCTGGCGGCCGCCAAGTGGCACCCCGTCCTCCCGAAACGGCGTCGCCGTGAACTGGAGCACCGGCTTCTCCTTAAAGCCGTCTCGGATCTGCCTCCAGGTCGGCGCCTCGACGTGGTGGGCCTCATCAACAAAGAGATGGGAGCAGGAGGCAAGGACCGCGGCGCTGATCTCTGGTTTGGTCGGCGACAAGAGCGCCCCCGGAGTCGTCACGACCACATTGCAAGCCGCCAGGAATTCCTCTGCGGCTTCAACCGTCGAAAAGCGGTGCTCGAGCTGGCCGACAACGGGCCGCTGGGCCGCTGGATCGATCACGCCGAAGCGCTGCAGCACGCCAAGCAGCTCAAACTTGGCGGTGATCTGCTTTCGCAGTGGGTCCGAGGGCACAACGACGAGAAGGCGCTCCGGACGATGCGCAGCAAAGAGGCCGACCATTGCCTCGGTCTTCCCGGTACCGGTGGGCATGACGACAGTGGCGGGATCGCTGTCCTCGGTGGTCCAGTAGCCGAGCACTGCGTGGATCGCGCCGATTTGCGGGGTCCAGAGTCCGGGAACCGAGCCGTTGGCCGAGGCCTGGACGAAGGAAAAGCTGCCGTCGAGCGACGCCAGCACGTCAGCCGGATCACCAGGGCCCCCATCGACGAGCCATCGCAGCTCCTCCTCGCTGAACTCGGCATCAGCCTTGCTCAGCTTTCTCGCTGGCGCCTTGAGCGCTACCGCTCCCACGTCAGCCTGTTGTTTCGAGCCGACGAGCGCGATTCGCTCGCCGCTCGCCAGCTGCACATAGGGCCCTTCCTTGTCTGTTTCGATCACCACCGTCTGCGGCGGCACGATCACCTGGCGCGCGCTGTTGCGGTCGACCCTGAAGTTCTTGGAGATGCACGCAGGCAACTCAATCATGTAAAACCACCTCAGCCGCCGACACAGAACCTCCCTGATCCACATTCATACCCTGCTCGTACCTCTACGGTGAGATAACCGTATCTTCTCGAC
The DNA here is from genome assembly GCA_963728365.1 of uncultured Solirubrobacterales bacterium. Classification (GTDB taxonomy): domain Bacteria; phylum Actinomycetota; class Thermoleophilia; order Solirubrobacterales; family 70-9; genus VRUE01. The sequence goes on along the minus strand of CAVSJI010000001.1, from coordinate 2,022,159 downwards.
AAGCGTGAAGGAGTAACGGGATCTGGACCTAGCTTGCCGGCCCCGGTTTGTTTTCAACGACGAGATATTCCGCTGGGCCGGAGTGCTCGACCCAGCCGGGGCGCCAAGCGACGCCGTTGACGAGGTCGCCGACGGAGGTCGAGTAGGTGCCGGCAAGGCGGATTAGGACATCGAGGCTGGGGATGTATTCGCCGCCCTCGATCTTGTCGAGCCTGGCGCGGGTGAGGGCGGCGCGCTTGGCCGCCTCCTTCTGATCGAGGCCAGCAAGCCCGCGAGCACGGTAGAGGTTGTCAGCGAAGCGAGCGAGGGCTTTGAACGGGAACGGGGTCTTGGACCGCGAGCCGGCGGTCACCGGGAGTCGCCCGAGGTCTCGGCTGGCGCGGGACTCTCAGCGGGAGGTGCGTCGAGGCTGCCCTGTGCCTGGCCGTTCCTCTCGACGATCTCCCACGAGCCGGGCACGACGATCTCGTAGCCAGGCCGCCACTCCAACCCGGAGACGAGATCATCGAGAGGAACGCCGAGGCTGCCGGCGATCCGTAGGGCAGTGTCGACGCGCGGCATGCGCTCGCCACGCTCAAGCAGGCTCACCTCGGTGCGGTGGATCGAGGCGCGGAAGCTCAGCTCTTCCTGGGAGACGTCAGCACCGTCCCGACAGCGGGCGAGGTTCTGGCCAAAGCGCACTTTCATCTCAGGGGTGGGTGGTGCCGAGGTGGGCGCGCGAGGGGTCATGGCGCGAACCTCGGACCGTGCGAGCCGCCCTGCCAATCGGGAGGCGGGCCGGGGTGGATCAGGTTCGCGACGATGGCGCCGCGGCAACTTGCGTGACCATCCTCCAGTGAGCAGCGTTCGCTGAGCTTGCCCGCCACAAGGACGGAAGCGCCCTTTCTCAACTCTTCGACGCGGCGCCCGCCAACATCGCCGGGCACCTCGACTTCATAGCTGGCATAGTCCAGAGCAGCCTCGGGTGCTCAGGGTCTGCGACCGGGAACTCGATCCGCATGATGAGGACCGGAGTGCCGCCCGGGCCGCCGCCTTGCCTGGGGTCATCGAGCAGCTTCCCCGTCACGACGACGTAGTTGAGCCCGGGTGGCGTCTGCTCGGGGAAGAGTCGACGACCGGGGCGCCCGCCGCATCGACCACACATGGCTACTTCGCCTCCCCGACGACGAAGGCACGCGGCTTGCGCTTGGCCTGGCGCACCTTTTTGTCTTTCGCCAGCCGACCAAGGCAGTTGGCGATGGCGCCAGAGGAGCGGCCGATGCCCTTGGCGATCGTGCTCGCGGTCAGAGGGCCGTCGCCGTGGTGCTTGCGCATGTAGGCGAGCACCTGGCCGTCCAGCTCTCCGGGCCGAAGACGTTTCTTCGCGGCGGTCATGCTCGCCCACCTTCCCGGTCGTCGAGGTCGACGAGGACTTCCTCGCAGGCGTCGAGGCCGAGCTGGAAGCGGGCGTTGGTCTCGGCGTCGGCTTCCCGTGACTCGCGCTCGGTGCCCGACTCCAGGAGCACCCGTTCGGCTTCGTCGTGCAGGCGCTTCAGGGCTTCCATCAGGTCGAGGGCCGGCATGGTCAGCTCGAAGGCCTCGCGCTCTTCGCGTGGCTGCCAGCCGATATCGGCCAGCAGCCGGAGGTCTTCGCTGAATTCCAGGCCGAGCCGCTCGGCGGTGGCGAAGTCCTCGTTCTCCTCCAGCGCGATCCAGAGGTCGCTGATCGCGCCGAGGTGGTTGCGGACCAGCTCGTAGAGGCCGTCGCGCTGGTGGCGGTCGATCGTCGCGGTGATGTCGGGCATGGCGCCCCTCCTTCCGGTCGGGACACCGAAAGAGCCGCTCAGATCAGGGCCGTCGCTCTACCCGGCACGTAGAGTGCTTTGGGAGAATCGGCGTGCATCGAAGCTGGTTCTTCGGTGCCAGGCCCCGGGGCGTTGGCGCGTCGCCGGGGCCATATGTCTTGGGTCGCGCAACGTAGCTCCGCTCGCGCGCTAAAGCGAGTCCGAATCGGCGCGAATCGCCGCCGATCCAGGGCAATCGCCGCCGTTTCGGGCACTCGTGCCCGAAACGGAGCGCCCCGCATCGCGGTCATCCTCGCGCGTCCTGACCCAGAACCCGCCAATTAGCAGCACCTTCCCACCATGGGCGGTACCGGGCTCGAACCAGTGACCTCCTGCTTGTAAGGCAGGCGCTCTCCCAACTGAGCTAACCGCCCAGGCCGCTCTTGATTATGGAACACACCGGGAGCGACTGGGGCGCGGTGGCGATGCTGACGGCGATTTAGGAAGCCTCCGGGCGCATCGAGGGAAAGAGGATCACGTCGCGCAGGTTCTCCGCGTCGGCGAGGATCATCGTCAGGCGGTCGATGCCGATGCCCGAGCCGCCCGCCGGGAGCGATCCGTATTCGAGCGCCCGCACGAACTCGTCGTCGCTCGGGTAGGGCGCCTCCTCGCTCTCGGGGTGGCGGCGCTGGCGCTGGCGGACGAAATTCTCGCGCTGCATGTCGGCGTCGTTGGTGTCGGTGCCGCCGCCGATGATCTCGATGCCGTCGATGACGCCGTCGAAGGCCTCGCCCAGTAGCTCCGGGTGCTCGGGCAGCGGCTTCACCGTCGGCCAGAGCTCGCGCGGCAAGTCGACCAGGAAGGTGGGCTGGATCAGCTTCGGCTCGATCAGCTTGCCCTGGATCTCATCGACGATCCAGGCCCAGTCCGCCCCCGGCTCGACCTCGTCGTCGAGCAGGCCGACCAGCTCCTCGCGGCTCGCCGTGAGGATGTCGACGCCGGTCTCCTCGCGGATCGCCTCTTGCAGCGTGACCCGCTTCCACGGCGCCTTGAAGTCGATCTTCTGTCCGCGGCGCTCGACCACAGTCGTCCCCAGGACCTGCTCGACCACGCTCGCGATCATCTCCTCGGCGAAGGCCATCACGCCCTCGTAGCCAGCGCAGCTGAGGAACCACTCGAGCATCGTGAACTCGGGGTTGTGTTTGGGCGAGAGGCCCTCGTTGCGGAAGAACCTGCTCAGCTCGTAGACGTTCTCGAAGCCGCCGACGATCGCCCGCTTCAGGTAGAGCTCGGTCGCGGTGCGCAGGAAAAGTTCGCGGTTGAGCGCGTGGTGGTGAGTGGAGAAGGGGCGGGCCGCGGCGCCGCCGGCGAGGGTCTGCAGGATCGGCGTTTCGACTTCGACAAAGTCGCGCTCATCGAGGTACTTGCGGATTGCCGCGACCAGCCTCGCCCGCAGCATGAAGGTCTTGCGCGAGCGCTCGTTCGCCATCAGGTCGAGCTCACGCTGGCGGTAGCGAACCTCGGGATCGGAGATGCCGTGGAAGAGGTCGGGTGGGTCGCGCAGAGCCTTGCCGAGCATCGCGCACCCGCGCACCGCCAGCGCCAGCTGCCCGCGCTTGGTGACGTGGAGGACGCCCTCGATGCCAACCACGTCGCCGATGTCGAGGGCGTCGATGCGCCCGAAGGCCTCCTCGCCGAGCGCGTCGACCCGCGCGTAGGCCTGGATCGAGCCGCTCAGGTCACGAACGTCGAGGAAGATCGTCTTGCCATGGCCCCGGCGCCCGACCACGCGGCCCGCGATCCGGTACGCGAGCTCGGGGTGCTCGCCCTCGCCCAGCCGCTCCGGGTCATGCGCCGCGAGGATTGCCGCGATCTTGTCGCGGTCGGGAAATCCCTCGTGCGGATACGGCTCTATCCCTTCCGCCCGCAACTGCTCGAGCTTCTCGCGGCGAACCTTCTCGGGTGAGCCCTCCGGCAGCTCTGCCTTCGGAGGGGCCCCGTCGCTCACGGCGCCAGGCCGGCGGTGACTCGCTCGTCGCCGCGATGGTCGCGCCGTGTCTCCGCCTCGCACAGCAACTTGCGCATCGCCGGACCGTGGTGGGTGTCGTGCTCGAGCGCCATACGCCAGCCGCTCGGCGTTTCTGCGATCAGCTCGCGGATAACGCCGAGGCCGTCCTCGCCGCTTTCGCCGAGCACTGCGATCTCGGGCTCGCGACGGATCTCGGGCGAGCGCTCGTCAATCGAGGTATCGGTGATGTAGGGCAGGTTGGCGATCAGCAAGTCGACGTCGTCGACGTGCTCGGGGATTCCGGCGGTCACCGTCACCTCGAGCGGTATGCCGAGCCGCGCCGCGTTCTCGCGCGCTTTCTCGGCTGCCTCGGGCGATAGATCGGACGCGGTGAGGCGCAGGTCGGGACGCTCGCTGAGCAACGCCAGGGCAATCGCGCCGGAACCGGTGCCGACCTCGTGGACGCGCGCGCTCCGTGGCAGCTCGGCGCCGATCTCGACCAGCAGCTCGGTCTCGCGCCGCGGAATCAGCACCCGCTCGTCGACCCCGATCTCGATTCCGCGAAAGGGAACCGCACCGAGGATGTACGCGAGCGGCTCGCGCTCGCCGCGCCGTGCGACGAAGCGTTCGATCTCCGCCCGCGCCTCGGCGGTCACCTCGGTCGCGCCGTCGCGCCTTAAGTCCTCGGTCGGGATCGCCAGCGCCTTGGCGACCAGCGCCAGGGCATCGGCCTCCGGAGCCTCGCAGCCGGCGGCGGCGATCGCTTCAGCGGACTGCTCGATGATCTCGGCGGCGCTCGCCTGCGGCGGCGCGCCTTCCGTCTGGGCTGCCACCGCTACGAGCCCGGTACGGGCTGGATCGATTTGGTGGCGGCCATCGCCGAAAGCGTACCGTGTCGCCGGCGCACCGCAACGATCCAGACGGCGCCCGCCGCCATCATCCCGAGGCTCTCGAGCTGAGCTGCCGTCAGCCCGGCGAAGACATGGTGGTTGCGGCGCAGGAACTCGACCAGGAAGCGCTCGGCTCCGGCGTAAAGCAGGTAGATCGCGAAAAGCACCCCCGCCCGGAAGCGGTCGCGCAGCTGCCAGAGCAGCCAGGCACCCAATCCCATCGCCAGCGTCTCGTAGACCGGCGTCGGGTGCACCGTGCGCTCGGTGGGCACCGTGCCGTGCGGGTAGGACATCGCCCAGGGCCCGTCCCAGGGCTTGCCATAGTCGCCGTCGCCGGAGAGCTGGCAACCACAGCGCCCGATCGCGTAACCCAGGGCCAGGGCCGGCGCCGTCAAGTCGAGCAACCTGAAATTGAGGAAGCCCCGGTACCAGGCCCAGGCGAGGACAGCGAGGGCGCCGCCGATCGCGCCGCCGTACCAGACCAGGCCCGAGCCGGAGAAGAGGTTGCCGAGCAGGTCGTCCTTGACCGAATCGTAGTTCTGGATCACGAAGTAGACGCGCGAGCCGACGATGCCGCCGGTAAGCGCCGCGAAGCCCATCTCGTAGGCCCAGTCGACCGGCTTGCCGATCTCCTTCAACCGCTTCGCGATCAACGCCCCGGCGGCGAGGAAGGCGAGCGCGAACATCAGCCCGAAGGTCTGCAGGGTCAGCGGCCCGATGTTCAGCTCGGGGTGCATCGCTCAGCCGGCGAGCAGCGTCTCCAGCAGCGCCTTCTGGGCGTGCAGGCGGTTCTCGGCCTGGTCCCAGACGGCGGAGCGCTCGCCGTAGAGCACGTCCGCGGTTATCTCCTCGCCCGGGTGGGCCGGCAGGCAGTGGAGCACGATCGCCTCGTCCTTGGCGGCGGCGAGCAGGTCGGCGTCGATGCGGAACGGCGCCAGGTCGGCCCGCCGGCGCTCGGCCTCGGCCTCGTCGCCCATGCTGACCCAGACGTCGGTGTAGATCGCGTCGGCGCCGGCGACGGCGTCACGCGGATCGGCGGTCAGCTTCGCCCCGTGCCCCTGCTCGAGCTGGTAGCCCGCGGGGGCGGCGACGACGACCTCGATGTCGGCCAGCTCGCCGGCGACCGTCAGCGATCGGGCGACGTTGTTGCCGTCTCCGACGTAGGCAAGGCGCTGCCCGGCGAGATCGCCGCTGCGCTCGCGCATCGTCAGCAGGTCGGCGAGCGCCTGGCAGGGGTGATGCAGCGGGGTGAGCGCGTTGACGACCGGCACCTCGGCCGCTGCAGCGAGCTCGGCGACCGCCTCGTGCGAGCCGGAGCGGACCACGATCGCGTCGACGTAACGGGAGAGCACCCGCGCCGTATCGCCGGCGGACTCCCCGCGCGAGAACTGCATTTCGTCGCCGCGCAGCACGATCGGCGTCGCGCCTAGCTCGGCGACCCCAACCTCGAATGAGACCCGCGTGCGGGTTGAGGGCTTCTGGAAGACCAGGGCGATGCTGCGCCCGGCAAGCGAGCCGGCGCCCAGGCGCTCGCCCCGACCCGCCTTCAGCTCCGCGGCGCGATCGAGCAGCTTGCCCAGCTCGAAGGCGCCCAACTCTTCGCCGGTGAGAAAGTCCCGCTTCAAGCACCGGATACTACGTGCGTGGAATTCACCGCCGTCAGCTGGAACCTCTTCCACGGGCGTGACTTCCCACCCGACCCGGAGCTCTTCACCTGGCGCTCGAGGTTGCTGCGAATCACCGAGCGTAACGCGACTCACCTGCAGGTCAACCGCGACCTGCTCGCCGAGTTCGCCGAGGTGCTGGCGGGCGCTGAGTGGGACATCGCACTGCTCCAGGAGTGCCCACCGCGCTTCGCCGCACACCTCGCCCGCGCCTGCGGCGCCGAGGTGCACCGCGCCCTCACCTCGCGCAACTCCTTCGGCTCCCTGCGCGCCGCTGCCGCCCGCCTCAACCCCGACCTGATCGCCTCCGGCGAGGGTGGCTCGAACCTGACCCTCGTCCGCAGCCCACTCCGGTGCGCCTTAAGTGGTCATAGACCGCAAAAGGCGCACCGGAACCGGGCGATCGTGGAGCGGCGGGAGGTGACGATCCACGCCGGAGGGCCGGAGCGGCGGGCTATGGCGCTCACCCGGACCGCCGCCGGGCTCTGCGTCGCCAACCTGCACGCGACCAACGACCGGCCGGCGATCGCCACGGCGGAGGTGCTGCGCGCGGCCGAGGCGGCGACGGCCTGGGCGGAGCAGGCGCCGCTGCTCTTCGGCGGCGACCTCAACCTGAGACCCGCCGAGGATCCTGCGGCGTTCGACGAGCTGCGCGAACGATTCGGCCTCGAGGGCATCACCGGGCCGCAGACGATCGACCACCTGCTCGCCCGCGGCCTGACGCCCGTCCGCCCGACCACCGTCTGGCCTGCCGCCGCCCGCGAGCTGCGCCGCGAGAGGCTGGCCCTGCGCCTCTCCGACCACGCGCCGGTCGAGGCGCGTTTCGAGATCACAGCAAGCGGTTAGCCGAGCAGGAATGAGATAGTCAGACGTGAAGTTCCGTCAGCAGGCACGTAGCCCGGCGCAAACGAACCAGGAGGCACACGCAGATGGCGGCCAAAAAAGAGTCCACCGGCAAAGCGGCGAAAAGAACCAAAGCGAAAAAAGCCGCCGCCAGGAAAGCTCCGAAGAAAAGCAAAGCCAAAGCGAAAACGCCGAAAAGGAAACCGGCCGCGAAAAAGGGGACGAGCCGCGGCTCGGTGACTGGCCTCGACAAGAGCGTCGAGCAGTTCCGCGAGAGCCTTGAACGCAACGTCACCCTGAGTCGCGACCGCCTGCAGGAGGTCGTTGACGACGCCGTCAAACGCGGTCGCATGACCCGCGGCGACGCCGAGAAGATGCTCTCCGACCTGATCAAGAAGGGTCGGCGCCAGACCGACTCGATGCTCAAAGAGCTGGAACGGCTGATCAAGCAGGCGCGACGCGAGGTCGGCGGCCGGGCCGAGCCAGTGCGCAAACAGGCGACGCAGGCGGCGCGCAGCGCGCGCAAGAAACTGCCTTAGATGGAGCACGCCACCGGCGCTGGGCCGGCATCGCGCCCGCGCCGGGGCGAGCAGCTCGAGGTCGAGATCGAATCTCTCGCCCAGGGCGGGCGCGGCCTGGCGCGCAGCGACGGGCTGGTCGTCTTCGTCGCCGGCGCGCTGCCCGGCGACCGGGTGCGGGCCGAGATCACCAACGCGAAGAAGCGCTTCGCCGAGGCGCGTACGGTCGAGCTGCTGCGACCGGGCGCCGAGCGGATCGCCGACGTCTGCGTGCATGAGGGCGAGCCCTGCCCGGGCGCCCCCTGGCAGGGACTCTCCTACGAGCGCCAGCTCTCGCAGAAGCGCGAGCAGGTCGACGAAGCGCTGCGTCGGATCGGCGGCCTCGAAGGCTTCGAGCTGGAGGAGATCGAGCCGGCGCTGGAGGGCTGGCGATACCGCAACAAGCTCGAGTACTCCTTCGGCGAGCGCGACGGGGAATCGACCCTCGGCTTTCACGCCCGCGGGCGCTGGGACCTGGTGGTCGACGTAGAGGACTGCCACCTGGCCTCCGAGCGCGGAAACGCCGCCCGCAACGCCGTCCGCGAGTGGGCGCGCCGCGAGGCTGTCCCGGTCTTCGACCCGCGGGCACGGCGTGGCGTGCTGCGCAACCTGGTCGTCCGCGAGGGCTGGCGCACCGGCCAGATCCAGACCCGCCTGGTCACCTCCGCCGCCCGCTTCCCCAAGCCACCGGTCGACCTGCACACCGCGATCGAGGGCGACTCGGGCGGTACCGACGGCCCCACCGGGGTGCTCGGCGAGGAGCGGCTGCGCGAGGAGCTCTTCGACCTGAAGCTGGAGATGTCGCACGGAGCCTTCTTCCAGACCAATACCGAGATGGCCGAGCGTCTCTACGCGGTGACCGCGGAGTACGCCGAGCTCAGCGGCCGCGAGCGAGTCTTCGATCTCTACTGCGGGATCGGCACGATCGGGCTGACGATGGCGAAACGCGCCGGCGAGGTCTGGGGCCTGGAGATCGTCCCCGAGGCGATCGCCGACGCGGAGCGCAACGCCGCCGCCAACCGAATCGAGAACGCCCGCTTCATGGCGGGCAGCGCCCGCACCGGCGTCCGTCCCCTGATCGAGAAGGCCGGCAAGCCTGACGTGGTCGTCATCGACCCGCCCCGCGCCGGGCTCTCGCAGAAGATCGTCCGCCGCGTGCTCGAGTGCGAGGCGAAGCGCATCGTCTACGTCTCCTGCAACCCGACCACGCTCGCTCCGAACGCCGCACAGATGGTCGAGGCCGGCTATGCCCTGCGCCGCGTCCGCCCCGTCGACATGTTCCCCCAGACCCCGCACATCGAGTGCGTCGCGCTGCTGGAGCGATAGCCCTCAGATCTGGGTCGCGATGGCGGCGAAGCCCCCGACGATGGCGCTGGACATAGCGATGAAGCCAAAGACCAGAGCGCGCTGTATGCCGCCGATCTCCTTTCGCACCCCGCCGATCTCCTCGCGAACCGCCTTGAATTCATCCTTCATCTCCAGCCGCAGATCGCGTATCTCGACTTCAACCCGGGCGAAGCGGTGGTCGACCTGTTCGAAGCGGTGGTCGATCTGTGCAAAGCGCTGGTCGACCTGTTCGAAGCGGTGGTCGATCTGGGCAAAGCGCTGGTCGACCTGTTCGAAGCGCTGGTCGACCTGTGCAAAGCCATGATCGACCTTGTCGCTCAGATCGTCGAGTCGCCCGTCTGTCCATTCCTTGACCATCGCCTCCATGATGATGCCACGCTAGCGTGCGAGGTGTTGTCTGTGGCGCGCAGATCGTCACGGGACCGTAATTTCTTCGGCGCAATAGGCTGACATTCGATGGCCGATGGCGGGAAAAGAGGGTTCGGAGTGGCGGCGGGATTGGATCCCGACGTCGCGCGGCCGCTGGCCGAGCGCTGCGCGGAGCTCGGCTACGACTCGATCTGGTCGAACGACCATCCCGGCGCAAAAGGGCTGGAGACGCTGGCCGAGTTCGGCGCCGCCGCGCCGGCCCTCGACCTCGGCGTCGCCGTTATCGCCCTCGACCGCACGCCGCCCGAGACGATCGCCGCCGACGTCGAGCGGCTCGGCCTCGACCCGGCCCGCCTCTGGCTCGGCGTCGGCGCCGGCTTCGGCGATAAGCCACTGACCCGCATGCGCGAGGCGCTCCCCGAGCTGCGCCAGCGCCTGCCCGGTATCCGCCTCGTGCTCGCCGCGATGGGCCCGAAGATGTGCGCCCTCGCGGGCTCCTCCTACGACGGCGCCTTCTTCAACTGGATGACCCCCGCCTTCGCCGCCGGCGCCCGCGAGCAGGTCGAAGCCGGCGCCGCCGAAGCCGACCGCGGCACCCCCCCGATCTTCGGCTACGTCCGCACCGCCGTGGGCCCCGACGCCCCCGCCCGCCTCGCCAAGGAGGAATCCTTCTACCGTGACCTCCACGACGGCTACCGCAATCACTTCGCCCGCCTAAACGAGCCCGAGGGCACGGTCGGAGTCGCTGCCCCCGATTCAGAGCAAGCCGAGGCGCAACTTGCCGCCTACACCGCCCTCGACACGGTCGTGGTCAGGGGCCTCGCAAGCGCCAGTGTCGGCGCGATGAGTGAACTCGCCGCCGCGGCTTTGCCGGGCGCAGCCTGATCCAGAGCACCTTCGTCGTCGAGGGTCCGCCCACCGCCGTGTAGGTGACCCTGATCCTCGTCCTGCCTCGGCCTCTCCTCCCCATGAATCTCGCCTTCGGCCTGACCGGAAGCGTTACCGAGCCGGCGGCCGCCGCCCTTCTCCTCACCCTCCTGACCTTCCGGCCGGAGAGGAACAGCGTGCCGGGCTCCGGCACGCTCACGGTGAGCATCACCACGTTGCGCCGCCGGCCCCGCTCGATCTGGCCAACGGTGAAGCTCGCCGCAGTGGATTCAGTCTGTTCGGTCTCGAAGGGCGGGGAAGTTTGAAGTTCACTCGGCAGTGACGTGGGGCTTACAGGAGGCGTGGGTTCGGGCTCGCTCGGAGGTGGGGCCTCTTGGTGTGCTGCGGGGGCGACTTCGAAGTCCCGCGTCGCCGTGGCGGAGTTGCCCGCTTGGTCGGTGGAGCGCACGCGGAAGGTCCAGGAGCCGTCGGCGAGCGGCGATTCGGGGGTGTAGGAGCCGGTGGTGGTGCAAGCGCCGAAGGACGGGGTGTCTTTGTCGATCGAGCACTGCACGATCGCCCCTTCCTCGCCGGCGTGAAAGGTGAAGGCGGGCATGGAGTCGTTGGTGAGGCCGGAGGGGCCGGAGTCGATGCCGACCGCGGGCGGCACGGTGTCGATGACCCATTCGGAGACGGCGGGGGCGGCGTCGGCATTGCCCGCGTTGTCGATGGCCCGCACTTCGAACTTATGTGAGCCGTCCGCGAGTTCGGTGTAGGTGCGGGGCGAGGTGCAGGCGCCCCAGGCGCCGCCGTCCAGGCGGCACTGAAATGAGGCGATGCCCGTGCCCGAGCCGTCTTCGCCGCCGAAAGCGAATTCGGCTTCGTTGGTATTGAGGAGGGTCGCGGGGTGTTCGGTGATCTGCGTGCTCGGGGCCTGCGTGTCGAGCTTGGTTGTCGCGTCCGGCGATCCCGTGGCGGCCTCGTAGTTGCCGGCCTCATCGGTGGCGCGGGTATAGAAGGAGTACGTGCCGTCGCCGCCGGCGGCGCTGTAGGCGAAGGAGCCCGTGGCGGCGGGCGAGGAATCGGTAGTGGCCCTGGCATAGGAGCCCGCACCGGGGGGCTTTGCCCACAGCTCGACCGTGGCCAGGCCCGAGCCGGTATCGGCGGCGCTGTAGGAGACCGCGATCACGGTGGAGGCGGTGGTGGCCGGCGAGGCCGCGGCCGAGGTGGGCGGGGCGGTGTCGACGGAGAATTCGCGCTTGGCGGGGGTCGGGTCGGTGTTCGAGGCGGCGTCGGTGGCACGCACCTCGAAGGAGTGGGCGCCGTCGGCGAGGGCGGCGGCGGTGTAGGGAGAGGTGCATGAGGTGAAGGGCGCGGCGTCGACGCGGCACTCGAAGGTCGAGCCGGGCTCAGAGGAGGTGAAGGCGAAGCTCGGGGTGGGGTCGGCGGTCGGGCCTTCGGGGCCGACGGTGATCGTCGTCTGCGGGGCGGTGGTGTCGGCGGCCGCTTCGCCGAAGGCGGCGACTCCCTTTGGCGTGCCGACGCCGGTTGGCCCGTCGTAGCCGCTCGCTCCTTTGCACATGATCGTTCCGCAGCTCCCGTTGGAGCCACTCGTCACGTCGTGCAGGGTCGCCGGGGAGTCCGTCTGGTGCGAGTAGGGGTCCGCCGCCGGATAGCTCGCGGCGCCCCCGCCCGCCAGCGCGTAGACCGAGGCGATCAGCGGCGCCGAGAGGCTCGTTCCGCCAACCGTGAACCATCCCGACTGCCCCTGGTATTTGGTCGTGTCGTAGATCGAGGCCCCGGTGCTCGGGTTGGCGTCCGCGGCGACGTCGGCGATCCCCCGCTTGGAGCCGCACCCGGTCAGCGCCCACTTCGGATCCGCGGTCTGCCAGGACTGCGCCGAGACATAGGCGCTGCAACCGCTGCCGCTGCCGGACCAGACCGTCTCGCTGCCGTAGCTGCCCCCGCTGCCCAGGTTGAGGGTCGTCCCGCCGACAGCCACCACGTACGGCGAGGCCGCCGGGTATTCGGCGCCGTAGCCGTTGTCCCCGGCCGAGGCCGTGACCGCCACGCCGGGATGTTTGTAGGCGGTGTCGACCACCTCGCCCGAGTACTCGGCGCCGCCGTAGCTGTTGGAGATCTCGGTGGCGCCGAGGCTCGCGGCCGTGCCGACGGCAGTGGTCAGGTCGGCGAAGCTGTTCGTGGAAGCCTCGACCAGGAGGATCTCGCAGTTCTGGCAGATCGCGTGCGCAGTCTCCACGTCGAGCGCGATCTCCAGCGACCAGTTGCCGTCAGCTTTCGGGTACGAGCCTTCGTCCCCACTCTGGTTGACCTTCTTGAAGCAGCCGTTCGCCGTCGTGCAGTTGGGCAGGCCATAGGTCGAGCTGTAGACGGCGAGATCGCTCTCGATCGTCGGATCGTCGTAGGCGTCGACGATCGCAATCGTCTGCGGGGTGGTCGCCTCCTCGGGGAGCGCATAGGCGGCGTGGAAGTCCGCCGGCCCGTAGCCGCTCGGCCCCGAGCCCGCCAGCGGCTTCCCGGCCCGGTCGGTGACCACCAGCGCATGGCAGCCGGCCGTCCCGAAAAGCGGCCCCGGACAGACCCGCTTGTTGGGCCTGTTCGGCGGCGGCCCCGGAGCGGCCAACGCCGAAGCCGACCCGCCAGCCAGCGTCGCGACCGTCAACACCGCCGCAAGCGCAATCAGCTGGATCGACCGCGGCACGTTCACAACAAGCCAGTGTAGGGCGGAAAAATCGATCCATTAGCCCCTTTGGCGGACGTCGGCGCCCTCGGGCTCAATACGGCGGCAGGTCCTCGTACCACTCGCCGAGCGTCTTGAACGCTCGCCAGAAACGCGCCTTCGCCCCCTCTTCGTCGAGGCAATCGTCGATGTCCGGCGTGTAGAGGGCGTCCACCGTGGGCGTGAAGGCCTGGACCTCCCCCTCGCGCACCTCGATCTCCCGCGAGAGGGGAAGCTGAAGGCCGTTGAGGACGCGCAGCGCCGGCTCGCCCATGACGACGAGGATCTTCGGCTGGACGATCGCGATCTCCTCGACGACGCGGCGCAGGCAGGGCTCGGCGGCGAGGTCGGGCTCCGCTGTCGGGCACTTCACGCAGAGCGTTCCGTAGACGACGATCGGATCGATCCCGAGCCGCTTGAAGCTCTTCATCAGCGCGTTGCCGGCGCGGCCGTAGAAGGCGACGCCCTCTTCGATCTCGGCCGCCGCGGGCGCGTGCTTGAGCATGAAGACGTCGGCCTGCGGATGGCCCGAGCCGAGCACCGGCATCAGCTTGCCGCGCGGGCAGTGGCTGCAGGCCTGCAGCTCGTGGCTCAGCTGGTTGAGCTCGCGGATCGCTCGCTCGAGGTACTTCTCCTTGATCTCGTCGTCGGTCCTCGGCACGCTGGGCGCCTTCTTTGACGAGGCCGGCTCGGCTCCTCTCGCGCGACCCGCCTGCATCAGCTCTTGCTCGACTGGCGCGGCCGCCGCGGCCGCCCGCCGCGCGCCGGCTTGGCGTTCGGCACGCTGCGTTTCGGCGCCTTCGGCCGGCCCGTCGTCTGCAGCAGCTTCAGCGCCTGCACGTAGATCAGGTTCTTGTGCTTGCGGGTGATGTCGGCATCGCGCATCGCCTCGAGGAACTCGGCCGGGCCGTCGAAGTCGTGCACCCGGATCCGCACGCTGCCCAACCCCTGGGCGACGTGGCTGTCGGAGCCCGCCCCCGACACGATCCGGTACTTCTCGGCGAAGCGCCGCGCCTCCTCGTTGAAGGCGGTCAGCGCGACCCGCGGGTTGAAGACCTCGAGCACGTCGATCTCCTCGACCATCTCGAGCAGGTGCTCGTAGTCCGGCACCGAGTGGAAGCGGTCGAAGGGGTGGGGGACGTAGACGATGCCGCCCTGAGCACGGATCGCGGCGAGCGTCTCGGCCATCGTCATCCCACGCGGGATCTTCTCCTCGAGGAAGAGGCCGATCACCTCGCCCTGCTCGGCGGTCTTCACCTCCTCGCCGACGATCACCTTGAGGTCATCCATCCCCTCGGCGATGCGCCGCGCCTCGAGCGCCCCGGAGACCTCGTTGTGGTCGGTGATCGCGATCGCCCCGAGGCCACGGTCGCGAGCCGTCTCGAGCAGCACCTCGACCGGCGTCGCGCAGTCGGGCGAGTGGTCGGTGTGCATGTGCAGGTCGATCTCGATCAGCGGCCGCCGCGCGATCCGTCGCCGCACCTCCGAGTCACCCTCGGGGTCGTGGCGGCGCGCCGCGAGGCGCAGGTAGATCGCCTCGAGCTCGGCGGCGACGGCGGCCCAATCGCGCCCCTCGCCGGCCGGCTCGACCAGCTCGTAGGAGGCCGGGAAGTAGCGCTCCAGCAGCCGTCCCGTCTCCGCGCTGCTCACCGTGCGCGCGTCGAGCCGGCCGAAGAAGACCTCGACCAGCGGGCGCGCCACCTGGGTCGAGAGCACCCGCTCCTGGGGCGCGTGGAAGGTGGCGACGTTGAGCGCCGAGGAGTGGCGCAGGGCGCTCGAGGAGATCCGCGGCGCGAAGGGATCGTGGACGTGGACGATGTCCGCCGAGGAGGCGCGCAGCAGCTTTTTGGCCTGGTCGCCGACCCCCGCGACGCGCACCTCGTGCCCGCGCCGTTCGAGCTCCGCCGAGACGCCCTCGACGAACTCGTTGACGGGGTTGCCGGTGGTCCGCCGGTAGGGCGTTACCTGGACTACCGAGAGGCGCTCAGGAGCCGGCAACTACCTGTGTCTTGGCTCGCGCGTTGGCGACGATGAACTCCTCCGTCTGCTCGCGCGCCTCGTCGTCGGGCCGCTGCGTGTGCGGCGACTTCATCAGGTAGCTGGACGGGCCGTCCAGCTGACCGGCGATGCCGTTGTCGATCGCCAGCTTTATGAGCCTCACGGCGTCGATCACAACTCCGGCCGAGTTCGGCGAGTCCCAGACCTCGAGCTTCAGCTCGGCGGTCAGCGGCACGTCGCCGAAGGCTTTGCCCTCGAGCCGGATGTGCGCCCACTTGCGGTCGGTCAGCCAGGCGACGTAGTCCGACGGGCCGACGTGGACGTCCTTCTCGGGCAACTCGTGGCCCATGATCGAGGTCACCGCGTTGGTCTTCGAGATCTTCTTCGAGTCAAGCCGCTCGCGCTCGAGCATGTTGAAGAAGTCCATGTTGCCGCCGACGTTGAGCTGGCTGGTCCGCTCGAGCCGCACGCCGCGGTCGTGGAAGAGGCGGGCGAGGGCGCGATGGACGATCGTCGCCCCGACCTGGGACTTGATGTCATCGCCGATGATCGGCAGGCCGGCCTCCTGGAAGCGCTTGTCCCAGTAGTCCTCGCGGGCGATGAAGACCGGCAGGCAGTTGACAAACCCGACCCCGGCCTTGAGCGCCTGCTCGACGTACCACTTGGTCGCGTCCTCGGAGCCGACCGGCAGGTAGCAGACGAGCACGTCCGCGCGGGTCTCCTTGAGGATCCCGACGACGTCGGCGGTTTCGCCCGGCGCCTTGGTGATCTTTTGCTTGAGGTACTTGCCGAGGCCGTCGAGGGTCATCCCCCGGTCGACCTTGACGCCAAGCTCCGGCACCTCGGCGAACTTGATCGTGTCGTTCTGGCCTGACCAGATTGCCTCGGAGAGGTCCTTGCCGACCTTCTCGGAATCGATGTCGAAGGCGGCGACGAACTCGACGTCGCGGACGTGGTAGCCGCCGAGGTCGACGTGCATCAGGCCCGGCACTTCATCGGCGGGGTCGGCGTCCTTGTAGTACTGGACGCCCTGGATGAAGGAGTTGGCGCAGTTGCCGACGCCGACGATCGCGACGCGGACCTTGTCGTCCGTGCGGGCGAGGCCGTTGCCGCTGCCGTTTGCTCCGTTGCTATCGCTCATGGGATTCGAAGTCCTTCCTCAATCGGGCTGAGTGGCAAGTTACGCCCGCGCCCGCGACTGGTTACAGATCGGGCGGCGGCGCCGCCTCGCTTGAGAGCTCGTTTCGGACATGCCATACCCGCTGGATGGTCGTGACAATTGTCAGCGCCGCGATCACGTAAACCGCCGGCGCCAAAAGCTCGAAATCGCCGAGGCCAGCGCCCTTGGCGAAGATCAAGCCGATCGACAGTATGACTACCCGGACGGGTCTTGTGGCCAATCCCACCTTGCATTCGACTCCGAGCGCCTCGGCGCGGGCGCGCGTGTAGGAGACCATCAACGAGCCGAGCACCGCCACCACGCACATCGCAGCGGCGAAGTCCTGGCCGGTGGCGGCGAAGTAGCCGGCGACCGCGGCGAGCACGACCCCCTCCTCGATCCGGTCGAGGGTCGAGTCGAGGAAGGCCCCGAACAGCGTCCCCTTGCCCGACATGCGCGAATAGCGCCCGTCGAGCGTGTCCATCACCGAGCCGAGCACGAAGGCGATCCCGGCGAGGGTGAAGAGGCGCTGGGTGACGAGGTACGCGGCGATCAGGTTGCCGACCAGGCCGGCGATCGAGATCGCATTCGGCGTTAGCCGCGACTCGATCAGGCGCTCGCGGGCGTAGGCGCGCAGCTCCTGTCCGTTGCGGGCCTGACGACCGTTGCGGCGGCTCCCGGGGGCCCTGGGCGGGGCGGACGAGTCCATCGGCGTGAGACTAACGCCCGCCAGGGTCCAAGCTCCCCGCGAACTGCATCGACTTTTCCCTCCGGCAGGTAGAGAAGTTGATGCAGTTCGGGTGGAGCGCTGCTAGGCCTCCGCCTCCTGGGGGGTGGGACGGCCCCAGGCCCAGGCGTGCGGCCGGGCGCGGGCGAGCAGGCGGTGGGCGACGAGCGCCGAGGCGGTGGCGACCGACCAGCCGAGCGCCACGTCGACCCAGTAGTGGTTGCCGGTGACGATCACGACCCAGGCAATCAAGAGCGGCCAGGCCGCCCACCAGATCTTCGACCACCAGCGGCGACAGACGCGGAAGCCGGTGACGCCGATCATCGCCGCGAAGGCGCAGTGCATGCTCGGCACCGCGGCGTAGGGGTTGATGAAGATCTTCGCCAGCGAGGAGTCGTGGTTGACGTTGGAGAAGTCGACGATCGTGTCGACGAAGCCGTGCTGGGGAAACATCCGCGGCGGCGCGGTCGGATAGAGCGTGTAGCCGACCAGGGCGAAGCACATGGAGACGACGAACATGTTGCGCACGAAGTAATAGGACTCGTTGCGAAAGAGGTAGAGCCAGACCAGGAAGCCGAGCGCGATCGAGAACTGGGCGTTGAGGTAGAGCTGGTTGGCGAGGTCGACCAGCCAGTGGGCGGGCAGGAAGAACGCCTGCAGGCTGGGCTCGAAGAGGGTGTGCGCGGAGCGCTCGAAGTCGATCACCTGCTGACCGTGGGCGATCGCCTCGGAACGCTGTCCGTCGGCGATCCCGCGGACCAGCTCGTAGGCGACGTCGACGAGGACGAGGACCGCCAGCTGGCGGCCGGCGTCGCCCCAGCCTTGGGGCAGCTTCTGTCCGATGCGGGCGACAAGGCGAGACACGAAACGCCAATTGTAATTCGCCGGTTGACGGCGGCGATATAGCTTCCCGGCGCGATGAGCTGGAAGAGGCCGGAGAGGCGACGGGTGCGGGCGGTCCGCGACCGCCTGCGCGAGATGTACGGGCGTCCCGTCAACGAGCCGCACGGGCACCCGATCGCCGAGCTGATCAAGACCGTGCTCTCCCAGCACACCAACGACCGCAACCGCGACCGGGCCTTCGCAGCGCTGCGCGAGCGCTTTCCAACCTGGGAGGAGGTGCGCGACGCACCGGTCTCGGAGGTCGAGGAGGCAATCCGGCCGGGCGGGCTGGGCAAGTCCAAGGCGCCGCGGATCCAGGCGATCCTCGAGCGGCTCGGCGAGCGCCCCGACCTCGACTGGACCGCGACGGCGCCGCCGGCCGAGTCGATGGCCTACCTGATCGCGCTGCCGGGGGTAGGGCGCAAAACCGCGGCCTGCGTGTTGATGTTCACCTGGGGCATCCCCGAGATCCCCGTCGACGTCCACATCCACCGGGTCGGCGGGCGGCTCGGGCTCTTCCCCGAGAATGCCTCCTTCGAGCGCTCCCACGACGAGATGATGGCGATCGTCGACCCAGCCGACGCCTTCGAGCTCCACATGAACGTGATCCGCCACGGGCGCGAGGTCTGCCGGCCAAAACCACGCTGCGGGGAGTGCGCGCTGCGCCGAATGTGTCCCTGGTACCGTGCCGGGCGCAAATGAGGAGAAACACCTTCATCGTCTTCGGCCTGCTGATCCTCGTCCTCGCCGTCGTCATCCCCTGGCTCGCCTTCCGCTCCGACGGGGACGCCGCCACCGGCGCCGAGGACGTTCCGGCCGGCCTGAAGTCGGGACAGAGCCTCTTCGAGACCAACTGCGGCACCTGCCACACGCTCTACGCGGCGGGCACCGACGGCAACTACGCCCCGGACCTCGACGAACTGCTGGCCCCCAACGGGCCGCCCGAAGGACCGACCGCCGCCTCGACGATCGAGGCGACGAAAGGCCGGGTCCTCAACGCGATCGAAAACGGCGTCGACAGCAGCACCACCCCGGGCCGCATGCCCGGCGGCATCCTCAACGAGTCCCAAGCCAAGGAAGTCGCCGAATTCGTAGCCCGCACCGCCGGCGAGAGCTGAGCGGGGGTGTCGGGTCCCCAGGAGGGGGCTCCACTTAACTTTTCCGGTGAGTCGTGGTTGGGCTGGCGCCCGCTCCGCAACGACGAAAAAGTACAAGACGTTCCGCCCCCTCCGGGGACCCGCTTTGGCTTGAGCTTTTTCTAGTTGAGTCTCAGCGTGCTGAGGACTCCGGCGTGGTCGGAGGGCCAGAAGGGCGGAGCGGCCTGGAACGGGGTGTCGCCGATCAATTCGGCGTCGTCTCCGTCTGAGCGGGCGGCGCCGCGGCTGAGGATCAGGTCGATCCGGGTCCGCAGGGTTGAGACCGGGTTGTTCAGCGCCCCAGGCGCCAGCGGCGGGGTGTTCGACTCCTGGCAGCAGGAGTTACCGGGCCCGAGCAGTTCCTCGTTCCAGCTGTCGCGGAACTTGCCGGGCGCGGTGAGCTGCGCGTAGGAGGTCGTCGTCGAGCCGTCAGAGGCGGAGTTGAAATCGCCGGTGGCGACGATCGTCCCGCCCTTGCCTGGGCCGGCGAGGAATTCGGCCGCCTGGGCCTGCTGCACGAGCGGCGATTCCTCGGTTTCGAGGTGGGTGTCGACGAAGCGGAAGGGCTGGTGCTTCAGCTTCGCGTCGATGCTGGCCCAGCCGCGGTCGAAGGACAGCGGGCCGACCGGCGATTCGATCGCCTGCTGGGTGGCGTAGCGCCCGCTCTGCGGGTTGCCCCAGGTCAGCCCTGGCGCGTCGTCGTTGACGAGAATCACGTCGCGGTCTTCGAGCGTCACCGAGCAGGTGATCGTCGGTCCCGGCTGGACGCACCCCTGGCCGACCAGGGCCAGCGGCGCCGGCCCGATGTGGGCGTTATGCGAGATCGATGCCGCCGTGTAGTGCAGCCCGCGGGCCGCGAGGTCGCTTTCGAGGATCGCGAGGAAGTCGTAGCCGGCGGGGGGGTTGTTGCCTTCGGTGGTCCACTTCGTGACCTCCTGCAGGCCGATCAGGTCCGGTTCCTTTTCCTGGACCTCGTCGGCGATCGCCTCGGCGCGCTGCGGGAAGTTCGTGTACTGGACGGTCGTGTAGATCCGCGCGACGGCTTCGACGAAGGCTTCCGGGGTCGTCGCTTCGAGCGCCGGCCCGAGGCTGGAGCCCAGATAGAGGTTCTGGGTCATCACCGTCAGGTCGCGCTTGTCGTGACCGTGGAAGCCCCTGCGGTGATGACCGCCGTGGTGAGCGCGGCCGTGATGGGCCTCGTGCCGGCCGTCCTTGCCGTGCGACCCGTGACCGTGGTGCGCGAGGGCCGCAGCCGGGAACAGGACGAGGGCGAGGACGGCGGCGAAAAGCGCCGCGGTCCGCGGAATTGGCGGGTGAGGTTGGTGCACGTTTTCTCCTCTTCGTCGGCAACCCGCGCGCGGCGGGCCGGTTCGTCGTCGAGGCGCCTCCTGTACCCGCAAACCACTATACGCATAGATGATTTGCATCTCGTGAGGAATCTGCCATACTCACGCTTAGATTTCTTAGGCGTCACTCAAACAGGCTCTCCCGTAGCCGATAACAACTTGGAGGTACTGACCAGTGGGTAAAACGATCGGGATCGATCTGGGCACGACCAACTCATGCGTGGCCGTGCTGGAGGGCGGCGAGCCGACCGTCCTCGAGAACGCGGAGGGCGGGCGCACGACGCCGTCGGTGGTCGCCTTCACCGAGTCCGGCGACCGCCTCGTCGGCACCGTCGCCAAGCGCCAGGCGGTGATGAACCCCGAGAACACGATCTTCTCGATCAAGCGCTTCATGGGCCGCAAGGAGGCGGAAGTCAAAGAGGAGGAGACGATCGTCCCCTACGAGGTCGAGGCCGGCCCCAACGGCGACGTGCGCGTCGACGCGCGCGGCAAGCAGTACAGCCCGCCGGAGATCAGCGCGATGATCCTCCAGAAGCTGAAGGCCGACGCCGAAGCGAAGCTCGGCGAGACGGTCGACAGCGCCGTGATCACCGTCCCCGCCTACTTCAACGACGACCAGCGCCAGGCGACCAAGGACGCCGGCAAGATCGCCGGGCTGGAGGTCAAGCGGATCATCAACGAGCCGACCGCCGCCTCGCTCGCCTACGGGCTCGACAAGGAGACCGCCGACCACACGATCCTCGTCTTCGACCTGGGCGGCGGCACCTTCGACGTCTCGGTGCTGGAAATCGGCGACGGCGTCTTCGAGGTGAAGGCGACCGCCGGCGACAACCACCTGGGCGGCGACAACTGGGACAAGGCGATCGTCGAGTGGCTGGTCGCCGAGTTCAAGAAGGACCAGGGCGTCGACCTCGCCGCCGACAAGAACTCGCTGCAGCGGCTCTACGAGGCCGCGGAGAAGGCGAAGATCGAGCTCTCCTCGGCGCAGGAGACGCAGATCAACCTGCCCTTCATCACCGCGGTCGAGGGACAGCCCAAGCACCTCGACATGAAGCTGACCCGCTCGAAGCTGAACGAGCTGACCGGCGACCTGCTCGAGCGGGTGGTCGGCCCGGTCAAACGGGCGCTCGGCGACGCCGGAGCAGAGATCGACCACGTCGTCCTTGTCGGCGGCATGACCCGCATGCCGGCAGTCCGCGAGAAGGTCAAGGAGCTGACCGGCAAGGACCCGCACCAGGGCGTCAACCCCGACGAGGTCGTCGCCGTCGGCGCCGGGATCCAGGCGGGAGTGCTGGCCGGCGACGTCAAGGACGTGCTGCTGCTCGACGTCACCCCGCTGACCCTCGGGATCGAGACCAAAGGCGGCGTGATGACCAAGCTGATCGAGCGCAACACGACGATCCCGACGAAGAAGTCGGAGACCTTCTCGACCGCCGACGACAACCAGCCCTCGGTCGAGATCCACGTCCTGCAGGGAGAGCGCGAGATGGCCGCCGGCAACAAGAGCCTGGGCAAGTTCCAGCTGACCGGCATCCCCCCCGCGCCGCGCGGCATGCCGCAGATCGAGGTCACCTTCGACATCGACGCCAACGGCATCATCCACGTCACGGCGAAAGACCTGGGCACCGGCAAAGAGCAGAAAATCGAGATCCAGTCGGGCTCCGGGCTCAGCGACGAGGAAATCCAGAGCATGGTCTCCGACGCCGAGAGTCATGCCGAGGAGGACCGCAAGCAGCGCGAGCTGGCCGAGGCGCGCAACCTCGCCGAGAACGCCGCCTACCAGTCCGAGAAACAGCTCGAGGAGCTGGGTGACAAAGTCGAGGCGGCAGACAAGGAGGCGATCGAGGCGGCGATCAAGGACGTGCGCGGCGTGCTCGAGTCCGAGAGCGTCGAGGAGATCAACGCCAAGACCGAGGCGCTGACCGCGGCCTTCCAGAAAGTGTCACAGCAGATCTACGAGGCGGCTCAGGCCGAGGCGGCTCAGGCGCAGTCGGCTGACGGCGGCGAGCCGGAGGGGTCGGCCGGCGACGAGGAGGAAGTGGTCGAGGCCGAGGTCGTCGACGAGGGCGACGAGTCGTGACGACGGATCATCGGGACGACCCAGGGACCGACGAGCGCCCGTCCGCGGGTCCTGTCGGCGCAGGGGACCCACCACCCCCTCCGGTCGCTAAAGCGTCCTCGGGGGTGGTCCCCCCTACGCCGCCACCCGCGGATGATGCGGATCGGGCAGACGACGTCGAGCGCGATCTCGATGCATTGCTCGCGGACACACAGCGGGAGCGGGACGAGTATCTCGAGCTTGCCAAGCGGACGAAGGCTGACTTCGAGAACTACCGCAAGCGGATGGGCTCGGAGGTGCAGGCCGCGGTCGGTCGCGGTAAGGGGGAGCTTCTCAGGGACGTAGTGCCCGTGCTTGACGATTTGGAGCGGGCCATTCAGGCGGCGGGCTTGGATCCGGAGGGGGACTCCGAGGATGGGTTGTCGCATGGGGTGTTGCTTGTGTTCCGGAGCTTGCGGGACTCGTTGAGCCGCAATGGGGTCGAAGCTGTGGATCCGGAGGGGGAGAAGTTCGACCCGATGGCGCATGAGGCGCTTTCAACTGTGGCCGCCGACGGGGTTGAATCCGGGACGGTCGTCGAGACGATGCAGAAGGGGTACAGGCTCGGGGAGCAGTTGGTGCGGCCGGCTCGTGTGGTGGTGAGCGAGTAGTTGGCTGAGGATCTCTACAAGGTTCTTGACGTTGCCAAAGGGGCGTCCGGCGAGGAGATCAAGAAGGCTTACCGGAAGCTCGCCCGGAAATACCACCCTGACCGAAACCCAGACGACCCCCAGGCGGAGGAGAAGTTCAAGGAAGTCCAGGGGGCCTACGACACGCTCTCGGACCCCGAGAAGCGCGAGGAGTACGACTCGGGGGGCGGCGCCTTCGCCGGATTTGGCGGCGGGGCGGGCGGCGCCGGGCCGTTCGGCCCAGGCGGCCCGGGCGCGGGCGGCTTCGACGTCAGCGACATCTTCTCCAACATCTTCAGCCGCGGCGGAGGCGGCGGGCGAGCCCAGCCGCGCGGCGAGCGTGGCCGCGACCTGGAAACCGAGATCGCGCTGAGCTTCGACCAGGCGATCAACGGCGCCCAGGTCCAGGTCACCGTGCCGAAGGCCGAACGCTGCCCCACCTGCAACGGCAGCGGCGCCAAGCCGGGGACCAGCCCGGTCACCTGCCCGCGCTGCGAAGGGCGCGGCATCGACGCTCAGAGCCAGGGCTTCTTCTCGATCAGCCAGCCCTGCCCGCAGTGCGGCGGCGCCGGCCAGGTGATCGAGGACCCCTGCCCGACCTGCGCGGGCTCCGGCGTCACCCAGCAGACCAAGCGCTACAAGGTGAAGATCCCCGCCGGGGTCAAGAACGGCGCCCGTATCCGCCTCGCCGGCAAGGGCGAGGCGGGGCAGCGCGGCGGTCCGCCGGGCGATCTCTTCGTCGTCACCCGCGTCGCCCACTCGCCTGTCTTCAGGCGGCTCGACGGCGGCAATCTAGAGGTGACCGTGCCGATCACGATCGTCGAGGCGCTGCGCGGCGCGACGATCGAGGTGCCGACCCTGAGCGGCACGAAGAGGATCAAGGTAGGCCCCGGAACCAAGCACGGCTCGATCCAGCGCCTCAAAGGCGAGGGCGCGCCGAAGCCCAAGGGCCGTGGCAGCGGCGACATCCGCTACCGCCTGGAGATCGAGATGCCCGGCGAGCTGACCGAGGAGCAGCGCGAGGCCGCCGACAAGCTGGCCGAGACCTTCAACGGCGCCGACCCCCGTGCCGACCTCCTCGCGAAGGCCGGCGCCCGATGAGCCGCTTCCGGTGCGCTTTTTACGGCCTATATCCACATAAAGCGCACCGGAACGGGGGTGGTGCGCGGTGAGCGCGGTACGGCGGGAACGGATCGAAGTGGCGGTCGACTCCGAGCGGGGCGTCTTCATGATCTCGGTCGCTGCCGAGCTGGCCCACATGCACCCGCAGACGTTGCGCGCCTACGAGGCGCGCGGGCTGATCGAGCCGCAGCGCTCGCCGAAGAACACCCGCCTCTACTCGCAGCGCGACGTCGAGCGCCTGCGCCGCATCCAGCAACTGACCGCAGAAGGTCTCAACCTGGCGGGGGTGGAGCGGGTGCTGGAGCTGGAGCGCAGGCTGAGAGAACTGGAAGGAGAAGCCAATGCAACCGGATAGGTTCACTGTCAAGTCTCAGGAAGCGGTTGCCGCGGCGCAGCAGCTGGCGACCGCGCGGCGCAACCCGGAGATCATGCCGGTGCACCTGCTCGTCTCCCTGCTGGTTCAGGAGGACGGCCTGGTCGGTCCGATCCTGCAGAAGCTGGGAACGGACCCGGCCAGCGTGGGGGCCAAGGCGCACGAGGCGATCGACGCGCTGCCGACCCTCAGCGACGCTGGCGAGCCGCGCATGTCCTCCGCCGTCGCCCAGGTCCTGCGCCAGGCCGAGAAGGAGATGGCGAAGCTCGGCGACGAGTACATCTCGACCGAGCACCTGCTGCTCGCCCTGGTCGAGTCGAGCCCCGACGCGGCGGCGGCGCTGCCCGACCGCGCGTCGCTGGAGGGAGCGATCGCCGAGGTGCGCGGACCGCACAAGGTGACCTCGGCCAATCCCGAGGACAGCGTCCAGGCGCTGGAGAAATTCGGCCGCGACCTGACCGCCGAGGCCGAGAGCGGCAAGCTCGACCCGGTGATCGGTCGCGACGAGGAGATCCGCCGCGTGATCCAGGTTCTCTCGCGCCGCACCAAGAACAACCCGGTGCTGATCGGCGACCCGGGGGTCGGCAAGACGGCGATCGTCGAGGGGCTAGCGCAGCGGATCGTCAGCGGCGACGTGCCCGAGAGCCTGCGCGATCGGCGGGTGATCGCGCTCGACATCGGCTCGCTGCTGGCCGGCTCGAAATACCGGGGCGAGTTCGAGGAGCGACTGAAAGCGGTGCTCACCGAGGTGCAGGAGGCGGCGGGCCAGATCGTCCTCTTCCTCGACGAGCTACACACGATCGTCGGCGCGGGCGCAGCGGAGGGCGCGGTCGACGCCGCCAACCTCTTGAAGCCGATGCTCGCCCGCGGCGAGCTGCGCGCGGTCGGCGCGACGACGCTCGACGAGTACCGCAAGCACATCGAGAAAGACGCGGCGCTGGAGCGGCGCTTCCAGCCGGTGCTCGTCGGCGAGCCCGACATCAACGACACGATCGCGATCCTGCGCGGCCTCAAGGAGCGCTACGAGGTCCACCACGGCGTGCGGATCGCCGACTCGGCGATCGTCGCCGCCGCCACGCTCTCGGAGCGCTACATCGCCGACCGCTTCCTGCCCGACAAGGCGATCGACCTGATCGACGAGGCCGCCTCACGGCTGAAGATCGAGATCGACTCGATGCCGACCGAGATCGACGAGGTCGAGCGGCGCGCCCAACAGCTCGAGATCGAGCGCACCGCGCTGGAGAAGGAGAGTGACGAGCCCTCGCGCGAACGGCTCGAAGCGCTCGACGCCGAGCTGGCCGAGCTGCGCGAGGCGAGCGCCGAGATGAAGGCGCGCTGGCAGAACGAGAAGCAGGCGATCGACTCGATCAAAGAGGCCAAGGCGCGGCTCGAGGAGGCCGGGCGCGAGGCCGAGCGGGCCGAGCGTGAGGCCGACCTCGAGCGGGCGGCGAAGCTGCGCTACGGCGAAATCCCCGAGCTAGAGAAGACGGTCGCAGAGCAGGAGGCGCGGCTGGCGGAGCTGCACGCCGGCGGCGGCACGATGCTGACCGAGGAGGTGACCGAGGAGGACGTCGCCGAGGTCGTCGCCAAATGGACCGGGATCCCGGTCAGCCGCCTGATGGAGGGCGAGGTCGAGAAGCTGATCCAGATGGAGGCGCGACTGCACGAGCGGGTGATCGGCCAGGACGAGGCGATCGAGGCGGTCTCCAACGCGCTGCGCCGCTCGCGCGCCGGCCTCTCCGATCCCCACCGGCCGATCGGCAGCTTCCTCTTCCTCGGCCCGACCGGAGTCGGCAAGACCGAGCTGGCCAAGAGTTTGACCGAGCTGATGTTCGACTCCGAGCAGGCGATCGTCCGTCTCGACATGTCCGAGTACATGGAGAAGCACACGGTGGCACGGCTGATCGGCGCGCCGCCCGGCTATGTCGGCTACGAGGAGGGCGGCCAGCTGACCGAGGCCGTGCGCCGCCGGCCCTACGCGGTGGTGCTGCTCGACGAGATCGAGAAGGCCCACCCCGACGTCTTCAACACCCTGCTGCAGATCATGGACGATGGACGTTTGACCGACGGTCAGGGCCGCACCGTGAGCTTCACCAACACGGTGCTGATCATGACCTCCAACGTGGGCAGCGACCGGATCGTCGCCGAGCAGGTCGACGAGAAGATCCGCGAGCAGATCGAGGAGGTGCTCGCCGCGACCTTCAAGCCGGAGTTCCTCAACCGGATCGACGACACGGTGATCTTCCACCGCCTCTCCAAGCAGGACATCGGCCGCATCGTCGAGCTCCAGGTCGAGCTGCTGGTCGGCCGCGTGCGCGAGCGCGGCATCGAGGTCGACCTCTCCGACGACGCCCGCATCCTGCTCGGCAACCTCGGCTACGACCCGATCTACGGCGCCCGCCCGCTGAAGCGGGTGATCCAAAAGCAGCTGGTCGACAAGCTCGCCCTGGCCCTGCTCGAGGGTGAGTTCCGCGAGGGAGACATTGTTGCGGTCGGCACGGCCGAGGGCGAGTTGACGTTCGAGAAGGCGGCGGCGCCGACCGCAGCCTGATCCGAATTACAAGCACCGGTGTTTCATACGCGGATGCTTGCAACTGGGAGACCCAAATTTATGGGTTGATTAGGCGAACTTCGCAGAATCGCATTGGAATGAGAATGTTGAGGGCAATTGGGAGGCGCGATCCAAGGCGCAGGATTACAGGAACGGGCGCGAAAATCCGACGTAAGCTTCGGAGCCTCTAAACGATGATCCGACGCGGCAAACCAACGGCCGGGCGAAAGCCCAGGGTGCGCCCCGCGCTCTCGCGCGCGAGCTGGGCTGTCGAGGACCGGGTCGTCTGGGGTGGCGTGGACATCGCGCGGCGCGTCTTCGACGTTGTGCGCTGGCCCTTCGAGCGCGCCGTCTGGGCGGTCGAGCGCGGGGTGGCCTGGCCCTTGCAGAAGCGCAGCGCGGGGTGGAGCAGCGAGCTGAAGCTCGGCAGCGGCGCGGCGCTCGCCCTGGTCGCGATCGGCGCCTGCGTGCTGGGCGTCGTCCTCGCCTCGGGCGGCGGCGGCGCGACCGCCGTCGAGGCCCGCCACGTGGCCCCGCCGCCGGTCACGGTTGCGCCGCCCGTCGCGCGCAACGAGACGACGCAGGCGGAACCGGTGCTGCACGGCGCGCCACCCGACTTCACGCCGGAAGACAAGGTCGGCGCCGGCAAGGCGGTCGCCGATGCGCCCGCGGCCTCCGACGAAGGCGAAGAAACGCCGACCGCGGAAAGTGGGGCGACCAGCGACGCCGCGGCCGCGAGCTCGTCGGGCTCTACCGCGGACGCCAGCGAAAAGGTCGTCGCCATCGGGCCCACCGCGACCAAGGTCGCGCACCGCTTCTCCGGCGCATTCGTCCACTTCGAGACAGGCCAGGTCGACCGAAAGGTGCGGACGGCGTTCGCCGAGACCGCCACCCCGCAACTGGCCCGCTCGCTCCTGCACCGTCCGCCGAGGCTGCCGTCCAACGTCAAGGTGCCGCGGGCGAAGGTGCTGAACATCGTGCCCGGGCCGAAGCTCGGCGACACCTACACGCTGAGCGTCTCGCTGCTGCGCGTCGGCGTGACCAGCGAGTTGCGCATCGAGATGGAACGCGACCCGACCTCCCGCGAATGGCGAGTGACGGACGTGCTCGGCTGATGGGCCGGCTGCGTAACACCCTGGCCTTCGCCGCGATCGGCGCGGCATTGACCACGCCCGCTGCGTCTGCCGCGGAAACCGAAGCGCCGTCCGCTACGGCCGCCACGAGCGCCCCTGCACAACAGGCCGAAACGCTTTCCGCCCCGACCGCGCCGTCGCTTGAAGAAGGCAAAGCGCTGGCGCTGCCCGAAGCGCCGCCGGCCGAACCGAAGCCGAGTGGCGGCACCCCGGCCGGCGACAAGGCGCCGGCGCCAGAAGGTGGCGAAGGCGAACAGGCAGAACCCGCCGCGTCAGCCCCGGCGACGCCGACCCCGTCCGAAGCTTTCTCGATCCCCTCGATCCCCAGTTCGAGCTGCGCCGGGCTCGGCGTGCCGCCGGTCCTGGTCCCGGTCTACAACCGAGCGGCGAACGCCTACGGCCTCGGCCCCCAGGGCGCCTCCGTCCTCGCCTCGATCAACGGCATCGAGAGCGCCTTCGGCAGCAACATGGGTCCGTCCTCGGCGGGCGCGATCGGCTGGATGCAGTTCCTGCCCTCGACCTGGGAAACCTGGGGAGTCGACGCCAACGGCGACGGGGTCGCCGACCCCTACAACCCCGAAGACGCGATCTTCGGCGCCGCCCGCTACCTGCGGGCGGCGGGCATGCCGACCGACACCTACAGCGCGATCTTCGCCTACAACCACGCCGACTGGTACGTGGCCGAGGTGCTCGCCAACGCGTCCTGCTACGGCATGCTCGGCGGTGGCGCGGGCAGCTCGGCGCTGACGCCGAAGCTGCAGACCCTCAGCTGCCAGCCGGCGCCGGCCTGGCGCGACCAGATTCCCGCCGAGTACATGGAAGCCTTCGAGGACGCCGCCAGCCGCTACGAACTCGGCCGGCGCGGCGTCTGGGCGCTGGCCGCGGTGGCGCGGCTCGAGTCGAGCTTCGGTCGCGGGATGAGCAAGGCGCAGCTCGAGGAAAGCGGCCCGCTCGGCCTCGAACCGAGCGAGTGGTCCGACTACGCGGTCGACGGCGATGAAGACGGACACATCCGCCGCGCCGACCCGGCCGACTCGGTGGCGACGCTGGCGCGCTTGATTTGGGCGAGCGGCAGCCTGCGGGCCGGTCTCTTCGCCCACAACCAGGCCGAGTGGTACGTGCAGGCGGTGCTCGCCAGCACCGAAGAAATCGAAGGCGAGTGCAAGGTCGGCTACGTCAACTGGCGCGTCGCCCCGCTCGAATCGGGCCTCGAAACGCCCGGCCCGACCGCGGTCCTCTCCGGCAACTTCGCCAGCGCCCCCGAAGAAGCGCCGGCAGCAGTCAAGGCGGCGATCTCGGCCGCCAACTCGATCGCCACCACCCCCTACGTCTGGGGCGGCGGCCACGGCTCCTGGTACTCGGCCGGGTACGACTGCTCGGGCGCGGTCAGCTTCGCCCTCTACGGAGCCGGGCTGCTCGACACGCCGCTCACCTCGGGTGCCCTGGAGAGCTACGGCGAGCCAGGACCGGGCCGCTGGATCACGATCTACGCCAGCCCGACCCACACCTACGCCGAGATCGCCGGCCTGCGCTGGGACACAGTTGGCGACGCCCAGGGCAGCGGCCCGAGGTGGCACTCCGAGCCTCCTTACCCGGACGGCTTCGTGGTCCGGCACCCGGCCGGGTACTGAGCCGCTCAGCCAGGACAGGGCGTCTGGGGTCCCCTCCCCAGGCCGCTTCGCGGGAGTTCCTGGGGAGGGGACCCCAGACGCCCCTTCCCGCCGGTAACGTTCGAGACCCGTCCGAAAAGGAGACCGCGATGCCTACTTATCTGATGCTTACGAACCTGACTGCCGAGGGTGTTAAGACGCTCAAGAACAACCCTGGAAGGGTTGCTGAGGTCAACAAAGAGGTGGAGCAGATCGGGGCCAAGGTGGTCGCTCAGTACGCGACGCTTGGCCAGTACGACTTCGTCACCGTGGTCGAGGCGCCCGACGAGCAGACGATGGCCAAGATTTCGGTCGAGCTCGGCTCGCGCGGGACGATGACCAGCCAGACGCTGACCGCGATGTCCGCCGATCAGCTGGCGAGCGCCCTCTAAGTTGAAGATCCTCGTCGTCGGCGGCGGCGGGCGCGAGCACGCGATCGTGCGGGCGCTGGGGCGCTCGGCGCATGCGCCCGAGCTGCTCTGCGCGCCCGGCAACGCCGGGATCGCGGCCGATGCCGAGTGCCTGCCGGAGGTGGCCGCCGACGACGTCGAGGCGATCGTCGCGGCGGCGCGCGAACGGGGGGTCGATCTGGTCGTGGTCGGGCCCGAGGCGGCTCTGGTCGCCGGCGTGGTCGACGCGCTCGAGGGGGCTGGCATCGCCGCCTTCGGGCCGAGCCGAGCGGCAGCCGAGCTGGAGGGCTCGAAGGCCTTCGCCAAGGACCTGATGCTCGAGGCGGGGGTGCCGACCGCCGGCCACCTCCTGCTGCGCAGCCAGGAGGAGGCGCTCGCAGCGCTGGCCGATGCCACGTATCCGACCGTACTCAAGGCGGACGGCCTGGCGGCGGGCAAGGGCGTGATCATCTGCGCCGACGAGAGCGAGGCACGGGCGGCGGCCGAGGTCTTCTTCACCGAGCGGCGCTTCGGCGAGACGACGGTGGTCCTGGAGGAGTTCCTCGAGGGCGAAGAGCTCTCGCTGCTGGCGCTCTGCGACGGCGAGAACGTCGTGCCGCTGGCCCCGGCGCAGGACTACAAGCGGATCTTCGACGCAGACCGGGGGCCGAACACAGGGGGCATGGGCAGCTACTCGCCGGTACCGGGGATCGGCGCGGCTGAGGTCGAGGAGATCGTCGACGCAGTGCACCGACCCGCCGTCGCCGCGATGGCCGCCCGCGGAATCCCCTTTCACGGCGTCCTCTACGCGGGCCTGATGATGAGCGCCGCCGGCCCCAAGGTGCTCGAGTTCAATGCGCGCTTCGGCGATCCCGAGACCCAGGCGGTGCTGCCGCGTCTGCGCTCGGACCTCGTCGACCTCTGTCTGGCGGCGCGCGAGCCGGGCGGGCTGGCTGGAGTCGAGGCCGAGTTCGCCGAGGACTGGGCCGTAACCCTGGTGCTCGCCTCGGCGGGCTACCCGGAGTCCTCCTCCAAGGGCGACGCGATCCGCGGCCTCGACGACGCCGCCGAACTGGCCGAGGTGACCCACGCCGGCACCGCACGGCGCGACGGAGAGGTCGTCACCGCCGGCGGGCGCGTGCTCAACGTGACCGCGCTCGGGGCGAGCGCAGCCGAGGCGCGCGAGCGCGCGTACGATGCAGCCCGCCGCATCTCGTTCGAGGGAATGCAGATGCGATCCGATATCGCCGCGCGAGCGGCCGTCCCAACCAGCGACCCGGAGAGGACCAGATGAGCGAGATCTCAGAGGAGCCCCAGCCCACCGCAGCGACGCCGATGCCGGCGGTCGAGGAGGCGTTCGAGGAGATCGAAGTCGACGAGCCCCTGGTCGGGATCATCATGGGCTCGAAGAACGACAAGCCGAAGATGCAGCCCGCCGGCGCGGCGCTGCACGACGCCGGCATCCGCTACGAGGTGCGCGTTATGAGCGCCCACCGCGATCCCGAGCTGGTCCGCGAGTACTGCACCAACGCAAGAATGAGGGGCCTGAAGGTGATCATCGCCGGGGCGGGGATGTCGGCAGCGCTTCCGGGCGTCGCCGCGGCGCACAGCGACCTGCCGGTGGTCGGCGTGCCGATCCTCGGCAAGAGCCTGGGCGGGCTCGACGCACTGCTCTCCGCGGTGCAGATGCCGCCCGGAATCCCCGTTGCCTGCGTCGCGATCGACGGGGCGAAGAACGCCGGCATCTTGGCCGCGCGGATCATCAATGCGTGACACGGATGCCCCGGGCGCGCGGGTCCTGTCGCCGCAGGGGACCCACCACCCCTTCCGGTCGCTAAAGCGTCCTCAGGGGTGGTTCCCCCAACGGCGCCACCCGCGCGAGGGAGGCTTTCGGTGATCGCCAGATACACGCGGCCGGAGATTGGCGAAGCTTGGTCGGCACAGCGGAAGCTCGAGTGCTGGTTGGAGGTGGAGCTGGCGGCTACGGAGGCTTGGGCGGAGGAGGGGATCGTGCCCAAGGAAGCCGCCGAGGCATCTCGGTCCAATGCTTCCTTCACCGTCGAGGCGGTCAACGAGCGGGAGAAGGTCACCGACCATGACGTGGCGGCGTTCGTGGATGTGGTGGCCGAGAGCGTCGGTGAGCACGGGCGCTGGATCCACTATGGGTTGACGTCTTCGGACGTTCTCGACACGGCGCTGGCGGTGCAGCTGGGCGAGGTCGGTGAGATCGTTGTGGCCGGCGCGCGGGCGTATCGCGACGCGCTGGTGGAGCAAGCGCTGGAGCACCGCGAGACGCTCTGCGTCGGGCGCACCCACGGCGTGCATGCCGAGCCGACGACGTTCGGGCTGCGTCTCGCCGGCTTCGCCTTCGAGGCCGATCGCAACCTGACGCGGCTCGGCGAGGCCTTCGAGCAGCTGCGCTTCGGCAAGCTCTCCGGCGCGGTCGGCACCTACGCCTCGGTGCCGCCGGCGGTCGAGGCACGGGTGATGGAGCGGCTCGGGCTGCGCCGCGAGGACGTCGCCACGCAGGTGGTCCCGCGCGACCGCCACGCGGTGCTCACCTCGGCGACCGCGATCGCCGGCGCCGGGCTGGAGCGCTTTGCCACCGAGGTCCGCAACCTGCAGCGCACCGAGGTGCGCGAGGTCGAGGAGCCGTTCGCCTCGGGGCGGCAGAAGGGCTCCTCGGCGATGCCGCACAAGCGCAACCCGATCCGCACCGAGCGGATCACCGGCCTGGCGCGGGTGCTGCGCGGCTACGCCCAGACGGGCCTCGAGAACGTCGCCCTCTGGCACGAGCGCGACATCTCCCACTCCGGCGCCGAGCGGGTGATCCTCCCCGACGCGACGATCGGCCTCGACTACATGCAGGACCTCGCCGCCAAGGTCGCCACCGGAATGAACGTGCGCACCGACCGGATGCGCGAGAACCTCGAGTTGACCCACGGCGCCCTCTTCAGCCAGCGCGCCCTCACCGCCCTGGTCGAGTCCGGCCTGACCCGCGACGAGGCCTACCGGATAGTCCAGGAGAGCGCCCAACGCGCTTGGGACACCGGCACCGAGTTCCGCGACCTCCTCGCCGAGGCCGCCCCGGAGCTCGACCTCGACCCCGTCTTCGACTACAGCGCCTACCTGACCCACGTGCCAGCCGTGTTCGAGCGGCTGGAAGCGCTGCGGGACTGAAGTAGGCTCTCGGGCGATGGTCCTTTACACCTGTGGGCAGAAGACGAGCGGGCCGGCGGCGCTGCATCCTTGCGCGAAGGCGGGAAAGGCGCTCGACGCGGCGGGCTACAGCTACGAGATCAAGGCGATGGGCGGCTACCGGATGGTGCCTTGGACCTGGGGCAGCCGCGACGCCGACCGGGCCGAGGTGCGGGAGCTGAGCGGCACCAACGAGGTGCCGATCCTGGTGCTCGACGACGGCGAGGTCATCTCAGGCTCGAGCACGATCGCGCGCTGGGCGCAAGAGCACCCGGCAGCGCGGAGCCAGTCCCGGTAGGGGTTTCGCTTAACTTTTTCGGTGTGTTGAGGTCGGGCTGGCGCCCCTAGCTCACGACGAAAAAGTACAAGACGCTCCACCCCTACCGGGACTGGCTCTAGACGGAAAGAAGCTCGCGCTCTCTTGCCGGGTGACAGCTTGTCAGCACGACCGGGGTGCCGGCGCGGGGGGAGAGGGTGATGTTGCGGCGGCCGATCTTCTCCGGGGCGCTGCTTGCCTTGTGCAGCTCGCAGCGGGTGAGGACCTCGCGCAGGACGATGCGCATCTCGAACTCGGCGAAGGCGGCGCCGATGCAGCGACGGATGCCGCCGCCGAAGGGGATCCACGAGTAGGTGTCGGGCGGGCTCTCGAGGAAGCGCTCGGGGCGGAAGGCGAAGGGCTCCGGGTAGGACTCGGCGCGAGTGTGGGCGAGCCAGATCGCCGGGGTAACGTCGGTGCCCGCCGGCAGGTGCAGGTCGTCGGTCTCGAGGTCGACGCTGAGCCGGCGGCCGGCGAGCGGCACGACCGGGCGCAGGCGCAGCGACTCGGAGATCGTCGCCCGCAGGTAGTCCTCCTCCCCATCCTCCAGCGAGTCGCGCAGGCGCTGCAGCGGCTCGGCGTGGCGAAGCAGCAGGTCGAAGGTCCAGGCGAGCGCCGTCGCCGTCGTCTCGTGGCCTGCGAGTAGCAGGGTCATCAGCTGGTCGCGCAGGTCCTCGTCGCTCATCTCGGAGCCGTCCTCGAAGCGCGCCTGCATCATCAGCGAGAGCATGTCGTCGCGCTCCTCGAAGCCGCCGCGGGCGCGGTGCTCGGCGATCTCGGCGTAGAGCAGCTCGTCGGCCGCCTTCAGCTGCTTTTCGAATTTCGCCCAGGGACCGCTGCCGCCGAAGCGACGGCTGGCAAGGCCGATCAGCTGGGCGAAGGGCGAGGCGGTCTCCTCGAGCACCCTGGTGAGAACCTCGCGGAGCCGTTGCAGGCGCTCCCCGTCGGCGACCCCAAAGACAACGCGCAGGATCACCTCGAGGGTGATCGCCTGCATGCGCGAGTGGATCGCGAACTGCTCGCCAAGCGGCCAGGAGTCGATCTCGCGCTCGACGATCTCCTCGACCAGTGGCTCATAGGAGCGCATCCGCTCGCCGTGGAAGGGCGGCAGCATCAGCTTGCGGTGGGCGAGGTGGTCGGCTCCCTCGATCACCAGCAGCGAATGCGGCCCGACGATCGGGGTGAGGACCACGTCGCGGCCGGGTGGCAGCCCGTGCGAGCGCTCGGTGTAGAGGGCCTTGATGGCGGCCGGGTCGGAGATCATCACCATCGGCCGCTCGAAGGTCGCGAATTTGACGCTGAACGCGTCCCCGTACCGCTCCCGGCACTCCTGCATGAACGGCAGTGGCCTGAAGCTCCACTTCAGCGTCTGCATCAGAGGAGAGCTCTTCGGTTCGGGGGGCAGCGTCACGGGGCAAGGATTTCACACTGGCTGCCCAGCCAGTGTGAAGGCTCGGTTCAGCTTCGCCGCGCTCCCCGCTAGCATCGCGCCCATGCAGGCCGTCGCCGATCTCAAGCTGCACTCCTCGGGCAAGGTCCGCGAGATCTACGAGTGGGAGGAGGACCTGCTGATGGTCGCCTCCGACCGGATCTCGATCTACGACATCGTGATGCCGACGCCGATCCCCGACAAGGGCAAGGTCCTCAACCGGATCTCCGAATTCTGGTTCGAGCTGACCCGCGAGATCGTTCCCAACCACTTCGTCTCCGCCGACGTGCCGGAAGAGGTGGCTGAACGGGCGATGCGGGTGCGGCGCTTGGAGATGTACCCGGTCGAGTGCGTGGTGCGCGGCTACCTCTCCGGCTCGGGCTGGAAGGAATACAAGGACGGCGGCGCGGTCTGCGGGATCGAGCTGCCGGCCGGGCTGCGCGAGTCCGACCGGCTGCCCGAGCCGATCTTCACCCCGGCGACCAAGGCCGAGATCGGCGACCACGACGAGAACGTCGACTTCGACCGCGCCGCGGAGATCGTCGGCGACCGGGCGCTGATGGAAGAGCTGCGGCGGGTCTCGATCGAGGTCTACCGGCGCGGCGCCGAGCACGCGGCCCAGCGGGGGATCGTCCTCGCTGACACCAAGTTCGAGTTCGGCAGCCACGCGGGGGCGGAGATCGTCCTCGCCGATGAGGTGCTGACGCCGGACTCCTCGCGCTTCTGGCCGGCCGACCGCTACGAGCCGGGCAGGACGCAGCCGTCCTTCGACAAGCAGTACGTGCGCGACTGGGCGACCGAGAGCGGCTGGGACAAGACCCCGCCGGCGCCGGAGATCCCGCCCGACGTGGTCGAGCAGACGCGGGCCAAGTACGTCGAGGCCTACGAGCGGGTCACGGAGCGCAGCTTCTAGTGGCAGCGGTTCGGGCGCGGGTGCTGATCCGGCCCAAGGAGGGAATTCTCGACCCGCAGGGCAAGGCCGTCGAGCGAGCGCTGCCGGCGCTCGGCTTCGAGGGGATCGACCACGTGCACGTGGGGCGCATGGTCGAGCTGGAGGCCGAGGACCCGGAGCGGCTGGACGAGCTCTGCGAGAAGCTGCTCGCCAACCCGCTGATCGAGGACTACGAGATAGAGCGGCTCTGATGCGCTGGGGAGTGCTCCAGTTCCCCGGCTCCTGCGACGAGCGCGACGCACTGCACGCCTGCGAGGCGACTGGCGCCGAGGCGCGCCTGGTTTGGCACGAGGAGCGTGCCCTGGACGGGATCGACGCGGTGGTCGTGCCCGGGGGGTTCTCCTACGGCGACTACCTGCGCGCCGGCGCGATCGCCCGCTTCTCCCCGGCGATGGAAGCGGTCGCCGAGTTCGCCGCCGCGGGCGGCCCGGTGCTGGGCATCTGCAACGGCTTCCAGGTCCTCTGCGAGGCTGGGCTGCTGCCCGGCGCCCTCCTCCTGAACGAGGACCTGCGGTTCCACTGCCGCCAACTCCACCTGCTCGAGGTCGACGGGCCGAAAATGTCCCCATATAGAGGGGAATCGTCCCGTCGGCCGACGCTGTCGATTCCGGCGAAGCACGGGGAAGGGCGGTACTGGGCGCCGGATGAGGTGCTCGATGCGCTGGAGGTGAATGGGCAGGTGGCCTACCTTTACGCGCCCGGGGAGAACCCGAACGGGTCGGCGCGGGACATCGCCGGGGTGCGCAACGAGGCGGGCAACGTGCTCGGGCTGATGCCCCACCCGGAGCACGCCGTCGACCCCCTGACCGGATCCACCGACGGCCTGCGGGTCTTCGAAGCCGCGGCGGAGGCGGGCGCGTGAGCTTCCGCTGCGCCTTTTCGGGTCATAGACCACATAAAGCGCACCGGAAGGGGCTGGGATGACGGTGGAGGTCGCCAAGTACCGCGAGTTGGGGCTGACCGATGCCGAGTTCGAGCTGATCTGCGAGAAGCTGGGGCGCGAGCCGAACGACGTCGAGCTGGCGATGTTCAGCCTGCTCTGGTCCGAGCACTGCGCCTACAAGCACTCGCGCAAGCTGCTGCGCCGCCTGCCGACCGACGGCGAGCGGGTGGTGATGGGCCCGGGCGAGAACGCCGGCGCGGTCGACGTCGGCAACGGCTACGCGGTCGCCTTCAAGGTCGAGTCGCACAACCATCCGAGCGCGGTCGAGCCCTTCCAGGGGGCGGCGACCGGGGTCGGTGGCATCCTGCGCGACGTCTTCGCGCTCGGCGCGCGGCCGATCGCGATCCTCGACTCGCTGCGCTTCGGCGAGCTCGACTCGGTGCGTTCGCGCCACCTGCTGGACGGGGCGGTGCGCGGGATCGGCCACTACGGCAACTCGATCGGCGTGCCGACCGTCGGCGGCGAGATCTACTTCGAGGCGCCCTACGAGCACAACTGCCTGGTCAACGCGATGTGCGTCGGCTTGGCTAAGACCGAGGAGATGGTGCGGGCCGCCGCCGCCGGGGTCGGCAACGCGGTCGTCCTGATGGGCGCCTCGACCGGGCGCGACGGGATCGGCGGCGCCTCGGTGCTCGCCTCGGCCGAGCTCGGCGAGGGCGACGAGTCGAAGCGGCCGACGGTGCAGATCGGCGACCCTTTCGAGGAGTCGAAGGTGCTCGAGTGCTGCCTGGAGCTGCTGGCCAAGGGGCTGCTGGTCTCGCTGCAGGACCTGGGCGCCGCCGGCCTCACCTCCTCGGCGGGCGAGATGGCCTCGGCGGGCGGGGTCGGGATCGACCTCGACGTGGCCAAGGTGCCGCTGCGCGAGGCCGACATGGAGCCCTTCGAGATCATGGTCTCCGAGAGCCAGGAGCGAATGCTGGCGGTGGTCGAGCCGGCGCGAGTGGCCGAGGTGATCGCGATCTGCGAGAAATGGCAGACCGGCTCGGCCGAGATCGGCGTCGTCACCGACTCGGGGCAGATCCGCATCCTGCGCGGCGAGGAGATCGTCGGCGAGATGCCGGTCGAGGCGCTGGTCGACGGCTGCCCGCTGTATGACCTCGAGCCAGCGGCCCCGGAGGGCTGGATCTACGGGAACCGGGCGACGCTGCGCGAGGACGCCGACAGCGAGGAGACGCTGCTCGCCCTGCTCGCCTCGCCCAGCGTCGCCTCGAAGCGCTGGGCCTTCGAGCAGTACGACTGCCTGGTCGGCTCGCGCACGGTGCGCCGCCCCGAGGGGGCGGATGCGGCGGTCCTGCAGATACCGGAGGCGGGCAATGCGATCGCCGTCTCGATCGACGGCAACGGGCGGCGGGTCGCCTGCGACCCGCACAACGGGACGGTCGAGGCGGTGCTCGAGTGCGCCCAGAACCTCGCCTGCGTCGGCGCCGCGCCGCTCGGCCTGACCAACTGCCTCAACTTCGGCAACCCCGAAAAACCGGTCCCGGCCTGGCAGCTCGACCGGGCCGTGAGCGGCCTCGCCAAGACCTGCGAGGCGCTCGGCGTGCCGGTCGTCGGCGGCAACGTCTCCCTCTACAACGAGGGCCCGGAAGGCCCGATCTACCCGACCCCGGTGGTAGGCATGGTCGGCGAGCTGCCCGACCCCGCGCAGACCTGCGGCAGCGCCTTCGTCCGCGAGGGCGAGGCGATCGGCCTGCTGGGCCCCTTCGAACCGAATCTCGCCGGATCAGAGCTGACCAAGCTGCGTGGCGAGCTCGACGCGGGCCTGCCCGAGCCCGACGTGGCCTCGGTCGCCGCAGCCTGCGCGGCGGTACGCGACGCGGTCCGCGCCGGCAGCCTCTCCTCCGCCCACGACGTCAGCGACGGCGGCCTCGCCTGCGCGCTCGCCGAGTGCGCGATCGGCGCCGGCATCGGCTGCCGCGTCGACCTCCAACCCCTGCGCGAGCGCGGCTGCTCCCCCGAGGAGGCCCTCTTCGGCGAGGGTCCCGGCGGCTTCCTGCTCAGCGGCGATCACGCCACGCTCGAATCGCTCGGCGCCACCCTGATCGGCGAGACCGGCGGCGCCACGCTCGAAATCGCAGCCGGCGACCGCAGCCTCAGCGCCGCCCTCGACGCCGCCGAGAGCGCCTGGCGCTCGCTGGCAGCGCAGGTCGAGCGCGACGACTGAGCCGGGCCAGGGCCTTTTCCCCGGAGAGCGAAGCGCTAAGTCCGAGGGCAGTCAGCGTGTGCGCGGTCCCGAGCCGGCGGCCTGAGCGGTCGCTGGCTCTGGGAGAGCCAGGTCAGGGGATCGTGCGGCGCTCGTCGGCCGAAGGGCAAGCAGCACGCCGCCCGAGGCCAGGGCGGCGATCACGCTGAAGAGGTAGGCGTCGTTGGAGACGTGGAGGGCGTCGGCGAGGGTCGCCGGTTCGCCGACTATCGCTACGAGGATGGCGGTGCCGAGGACGGCGCCTATCTGGCGGAAGGCGGCGTTGACAGCGCTGGCGGTGGCGAAGCGGTCGTCGGGGACGTCGCGGACCGCAGCCGAGCCGAGGATCGGGAAGGCAAGGCCGATGCCGATGCCGGTCAGGCAGGCGCCGGGCAGCCAGAGGCCAAGCCAGTCGGGCGTCGCGCCTGCCGAGCGCAGCACCATCACGCCCGCCGCGAAGAAGACGGTGCCGGGGACGACGATGGCGCGCTGGCCGAAGCGGTCGGCGAGCTTGCCCGCGGGCCCGGCGAAGACGGTCGAGAGGGTCGGACCGGGCAGGGTCGCGGCGCCCGCCTGCAGCACGGTGTAGCCCCAGACTCCCGTGAGGAAGAGGACGTTGCCGAGGATCAGCGAGAAGAAGGCGGCGGCGAAGAGTAGCGTGCCGAGGTTGCCGAGGCGGAAGGCGCGGTCGGCGAATAGCGCCGGTTCGACGATCGGTCGCGGGTGGTGGGTGCTGCGCCAGACGACGCCGGCCAGAAGCGCCGCCGCGGCGGCAAAGCAGGCGAGCGTCGGAGCGGCCGCCCAGCCCCAGCGGTTGCCCTCGACAATCGCCAGGGTGACCAGCGCCAGGCTGAGCGCCAGCAGCGCCGCCCCCGGCAGATCGGGCAGGCGGCTGTCGAGCTGCGGGCGCTCGCGCAGGCGGCGCGTGCCGAAGAGCAGGACGGCGGCGCCGAGCGGCAGGTTGACCAGGAAGACGAGGCGCCAGCTGTCGAGCTCAACCAGCGCGCCGCCCAGGGTGGGGCCGATCGCGGCGGCGGCGGCGGCCGCCGCGCCCCAGATCCCGACGCCGGTCGCCCGCTGCTCAACCGGGAAGGCGTCGAGGACGAGCGCCAGCGAGGTCGGCGCGATCAGCGCCGCCCCCACGCCCTGCACGACGCGGAAGCCGATCAGGAAGGGCAGCGAGGGCGCCGCCGCGCAGAGCCCGCTGGCGATCGTGAAGCCGGCGACGCCGAGCAGGAAGACGCGCTTGTGGCCGAAGCGGTCGGCGAGCCCGCCGGCCGGCACCAGCAGGGCGGCGATCACGACGAAGTAGCCGTCGAGCACCCAGGAAAGGGCGTCGCGTCCCGAGCCGGCGAAGGAGCGCGAGATGTCGGGGAAGGCGATGTTGACGATCGTCGCGTCGAGGAAGGCGAGGAATGCCCCGGCGCAGGCGATCGCCACGATCCCTCTATGACCATGGTCATACATCGGCGCCGACTATAGACTATGTCCGTGGGCATATCGAGGATCGCCGACGGACAACCGTCGCAGTCGAGTCGCCGGGACGGCCGCGCGCTGCTGCTGCGCGGCGCCCGCGAGCTGCTCGCCGAAAAGGGCTACGCCGGGATGGAGCTGCGCGACGTCGCCGAGCGCGGTGGCGCCCCGCGTGGTTCGATCTACCACCACTTCCCGGGCGGCAAGGCGCAGCTGGCGGCCGAGGCGGCAGCGCTCGAGGGCGAGGAGATCCGCGGCCTGATCGAGCGCTCGCTGGAGGAGCGCGGCCTGCGCGGCACGCTGGCCCGCTTCGGCGAGATCTTCCGCCGCCGGGTGACGGACCACCCCGAGCGGATCGGCTGCCCGGTCGCCGCCGCCGCCCTCGCCCGCCCCGAGGACCCGGAACTGGCCGCCGCCGCGACAGCCGCCTTCCGCAGCTGGGAAGACCCGATCGCCGCCTCCCTGCTCGACGAAGGCGTCGGCCGCCGCGACGCCGAGGCCTTCGCCGGCCTCGTCGTCTCCACGGTCGAGGGCGCCCTGATCCGCGCCCGCGCCGCCGGCAGCACCGACCCACTCGACTCGGCGATCGGCGGGCTGGGGCAGGCGCTTGACCGGCTGCTGGACGAATCGCCCTGAATGCTTGAAGACACGGGCGACGTGGCCTAGCCTTGCAACGCATGGGGATTCGACGTAAGGCGGCGACGCTCGGCCTGGCAGCGGCGATGTCATTGCTCGGCGCCGCAACGGCCTCGGCTGCCACCGAAGTCGGCGACGAGTGCGAAGGCAACGAAGCGTCGGGCCTCTACAGCCTCGTGCCCGAGCAGCACGCATCGGGTGGCGCCCTGCCGCTGAGCGCTCCGAGCGACGGGATCGTCACAGGCTGGACGATCCACTCCGCCAGCGCCACCGCGGTGACCGAGCGAGCGGCGATCTTTCGCCCGACCGATGTGACCGGAAGATTCCAAGCGATCGCAGAGACCGATCCGGTGACCGTCAACAGCGGCCTCAACAGCTTTCCAGCACGACTGCCGGTGCGGACGGGGGACCGTTTCGGCTTGGTCGGAATCGGCACCGACAGCCCGCTCTTCTGCCTGACCAGCGACCTCGAAGACCACACCTGGTCCTACCCTGGCAGCGTCGAAACCGGCTCCACCCAGCAATTCGCTGCCGGCGTCTTCGTGCGGGTGCCGCTAATCGCAAGCATCGAGCCCGACGCCGACAACGATGGCTACGGGGACGAATCCCAGGACGGCTGCCCGCAGAGCGCCGCTTACCAGACGGCCTGCCCAACCGTCGAGCTTTCTGTTCGAACGGTGCGCAAGCGGAAATCGCTACGTCTGCTGGTGACGGCGAGCATGGCAGCGGAAGTCACCGTCTACGGCCAGGCGATGTGGGGGTTCAAGCCGAAGAACCGGAAGCTCGGCAAGCGGAACCTGATCGTGCCGCTGTACGGCGGCACGAAGACCGTCGCGCCAGGACAGCCGACGCGCTTCCCGATTCGCTACTCGAAAGAGGTCAAGCGTCGCCTGCGCAGGCTCACGGCGAAGGAGTCGATACGGACGCGGATCACCGTCACCGCGCCGAACCTGGTGGGCGCCCCGACGACGACGATCCTGAAGCCGCGCCTGCGCGGCTGGAAGCGACCCGGCTGATCGCCGCTCGCCGTAGCCGCCCATCAACCCGTCGACGACCGGCACCGTCGGCGCGTCGCTGAAACGGGAGACGGGCCGGGTAACCGCATGTCGCTGCTACCCTCCGCAGGTAGGCAGCTGCCTGCCTGCGCGTCCGTCCTCCTACCGGCAGCCAGGAATACGCGCATTTGACTCCCGATCAGGGGTTCAGCACCGATCGCGATGGCCCGCGCGAGGAATGCGGGGTGTTCGGCGTATACGCGCCCGGCCACGACGTCGCCCGGCTCGCCTACTTTGCCCTCTACGCCCTGCAGCACCGCGGCCAGGAGTCGGCCGGGATCGCCACCTGCGAGGGCGGGCACATCACCACGCTGCGCGATTCGGGGCTCGTCTCGCAGGTCTTCGACGAGGAGAAGCTGCGGGCCCTGGAGGGCGACATGGCGATCGGCCACGTGCGCTACTCGACCACCGGCGGCGGCTCCTGGGAGAACGCGCAGCCGGTCTGGCGCGACGACGGTCGCGAGCTGGCGCTCGCCCACAACGGCAACCTGACCAACGCGGTCGAGCTCTGGAGCGAGCTGAAGGAGGCGGGAATCGCCTTCCGCGGCACCTCCGACTCGGAGATCATCGCCGCGCTGCTCTCCTCCAGCGGGGCGAAGATGATCGAGGACGCGGTGGCGGAGACGATGCCACGGCTGGAGGGCGCCTACTCGACCGTGGCGATGACCAAGCGGGCGATCGTCGCCTTCCGCGACCCGCACGGGGTGCGGCCGCTCTCGCTGGGCCGGCTTGAGGACCGCTTCGTGGTCGCCTCGGAGAGCTGCGCCTTCGACATCATCGGCGCCGAGCTGCTGCGCGAAGTGCACCCCGGTGAGATGGTCTCGCTGACCGAGCGCGGCCTGGAGACGCGCCAGGTGGTGCGCGCCGAGCGCCCGGCGCGCTGCGTCTTCGAGCACATCTACTTCTCCCGCCCCGACAGCCGGCTCGAGGGCAAGGTGCTGCAGCAGGTGCGCGGCCGGATGGGCGAAATCCTCTGGCGCGAAGCGCCGGTCGAGGCCGACCTGGTGATCTCGGTGCCGGACTCGGGCAACCCGGCGGCGGCGGGCTTCGCGCGAGCCTCGGGGCTGCCGCGCGACGACGGCCTGATCAAGAACCGCTACGTGGCCCGCACCTTCATCCAGCCGGGCCAGGAGCTGCGCAAGCACGGGCTGCGGCTCAAGTTCAACCCGCTGCCGGAGATCGTCGCCGGCAAGCGGATCGTCGTCGTCGACGACTCGATCGTGCGTGGCAACACCACCAGGCAGATCGTCGGCATGCTGCGCGACGCCGGCGCCGCCGAGGTGCACATGCGGATCTCGGCGCCGCCGATCCGCAACCCCTGCCACTACGGGGTCGACATGTCGACGCGCGAGGAGATGATCGCCCACGGGCGCACGGTGGAGGAGATCGCCGACGAGCTCGAGTGCGACTCGCTCGCCTACCTCTCGATGGAGGGCGTCTACGAGGCGATCGGCACGCCGCCCGAGGACCACTGCGACGCCTGCTTCAGCGGGCACTACCCGCTGGGCGATCCTGACAGGGCCAACGGCAAGTTCGCCCTCGAGAGCGCATAGACGGGCTGTGGCACTGCGCATCTCAGCGTCCTCAGTCGCTCACGTGCTAAAGCACGCTTCGCTCCCTGCGTCCTTGACCTGCTTGACCACAGCCCGTCTATGAAAAATTTCCGACTTGTAGTTCTGGCGTCTGGGACAGGTTCAAACCTGCAGGCGATTCTCGACCGGCTGCACGGACGCGGTGGGGTCGAGGTGGTCGGAGTCGGCTCCGACAAGGGGCGGGCGCAGGCGCTGAAGCGAGGCGAGGCTGCGGGGATCGAGACGCGGGCCTTTACCGTCTCCGAACACGGCGACCGCGAGGCGCGCGACGCGGCGATGGCCGAGTGGATCGAGGGGCTCGATGCGGACCTGGTCGTGCTCGCCGGCTACATGCAGCTGCTCAGCGCCCCGTTCGTCGAGCGCTTTCGCAACCGG
This sequence comes from uncultured Solirubrobacterales bacterium, assembly GCA_963728365.1. Classification (GTDB taxonomy): domain Bacteria; phylum Actinomycetota; class Thermoleophilia; order Solirubrobacterales; family 70-9; genus VRUE01. The sequence continues at coordinate 1,977,768 of CAVSJI010000001.1, read as the reverse complement.
GTCGTCAACGTCCACCCCGCGATGCTGCCCGCCTTCCCCGGCCTCGACGCGATCGGCCAGGCGCTGGCGGCCGGGGTCGACGCGACCGGGGTCACCGTGCACTTCGTCGACGAGGGCGTCGACACCGGACCGGTCATCCTCCAGCGCCGGGTCGAGGTCCCGGCCGATCGCGACCGGGCAACGCTCGAGCGGGCGATCCACGCGGTCGAGCACGAGCTCTACCCGGAGGCGATCCGCATGATCGCGGCGGGCAGGGTTAGGATCGGCGACCACGGCCCGCAGGCGGTCGTCGTCGATGAGTGAGGCTCCCGCAGACACCCGAACCGAGACCGTCGCCGGCGGCGCGATCAGGGTGCGCCGGGCGCTGGTCTCGGTCTCCGACAAGACCGGCGTGGCGGACTTCGCTCGCGGCCTGGCCGGGCTCGGGGTCGAGATCCTCTCCACCGGCGGCACCGCGGCCGCGCTGCGCGAGGCGGGGCTCGAGGTGACCGACGTCTCGGAGTTCACCGGCCAGGAGGAGATCCTCGGCGGCCGCGTGAAGACGCTGCACCCGCGCCTGCATGCGGCGCTGCTGGCGCGGCGCGGAGACCTCGAGCACATGGCGACGCTGGAGCGCCAGGGAATCGAGCCGATCGACCTGGTCTGCGTCAATCTCTACCCCTTCGAGCAGACCGTCTCCGGCCACGAGGTGGCGCCCGAGGTGGCGGTCGAGAACATCGACATCGGCGGGCCGACGATGATCCGCGCTGCGGCCAAGAACCACGACGGCGTCGCGGTGGTCGTCAAACCCGAGTCCTACGACGCGGTGCTGGCCGAGCTGGAGGAGTCCGGGGGTGAGATCTCCGCCCCGACACGCCACTGGCTGGCCAACGAGGCCTTCGCCCAGACGGCGCGCTACGACGCGGCGATCAGCCGCTGGTTCTCGGAGTCCTACGAGGACTTCCCCGAGCACCTCGCGGTCGCCTACGAAAAGGTGCTCGACCTCGCCTACGGCGAGAACCCCCACCAGCGCGGCGCCCTCTACGCCGAAGCGGGAGTCCGCAGCCACATCCTCTCGCGGGTCGCGAAGCTGCACGGCAAGGCACTCTCCTTCAACAACGTGCTCGACCTCGACTCGGCGCGGCGCCTGGTCGAGGACTTCGACGAGCCCGCCTGCACGATCGTCAAGCACAACAATCCCTGCGGAGTGGCGATCGGCACCGACGCGCTCGAGGCCTACGAGAAGGCGCTGGCCTGCGACCCGATGTCCGCCTTCGGCGGCGTGATCGCCTTCAACCGGCCGGTCTCCGAGGCGCTCGCCGGGGAGCTGCACAAGAACTTCGTCGAGGTGCTGATCGCGCCCGAATACGAGCACGGGGCGCTCGCCGTCCTCCAGCAGAAGGAGGCGATCCGCATCCTCTGCGAGGAGGAGCGTCGCCGGCGCGACCCGAGCGAACGCGACGTCAAACGGGTGCTCGGCGGGCTGCTGATCCAGGACCGCGACGGCGACCCCGAGCCGCGCGAGCTGATGGAGGTCGTCACCGGCGAGCAGCCGACCGACCAGCAGTGGGACGACATGTGCTTCGCCTGGGCCGTCGTCCGCCACGTGCGCTCCAACGCGATCGTGATCGCCAAGAACGGAGCGACGCTCGGCATCGGCGCCGGGCAGATGAGCCGCGTCGACTCGGTCCGCCTGGCGGTCGAGAAGTGCCGCGAGGCGCGCGGCGAGGGGGCCGAGGCGCTGCTCGCCGGCTCGGCCGTCGCCTCAGACGCCTTCTTCCCCTTCGCCGACGGCCCCGAGCTGGCGATCGAAGCCGGCTCCACCGCCGTGATCCAGCCCGGCGGCTCGAAGCGCGACGCCGAGGTGATCGCCGCCTGCGAGGCGGCGGGCGTGACGATGGTCTTCACCAAGCACCGGCACTTCCGGCACTGATTTCTTAACCTGCTTATCTGCAGAGTTAGCTTTATATTTCGGCTTAACTCTTCATATAAACCGAGTTAGCTAAATCCTTCTTAGCTAATTTGCTATCCTTATATCTCCTCTTAATTACAGAGTTAAACTGCTAAAAGCTCTTAACTCATCATTTAAGCGTAGGTATGAAGATCCTCGCCGAGCGCGACGGCTTCGAGACCTCACTGGCACCTGGCAAGGAGGAAGCCGGTCTGCTCAAGATCCTCGGCGTCGGGATGTCCGCCGGCGGGGCGCGGGCGAAGGCGATGATCGCCTGGAACCCGGAGACGAACGAGGTGCGGTCCGGCCAGGTCGCGGCCGACCCCGGCTTCGAGCATTGGCTGCTGAAGTTCGACGGCGTCAAAACCAACCGCGACAGGGAGCGCTTCAACGACCCGGAAGGCTACGGCGCGGTCGAGTTCGCCTACTCCCGAATGGCCGCCGCCGCGGGCGTCGAGATGGCCCCCTGCCGCCTGTTCGAGGAGAACGGGCGGCGTCACTTCATGACGCGCCGCTTCGACCGTATCGCCGCCGACACCAAGCTGCACATGCAGTCGCTCGGCGCGATGCGCCACTACGACTTCAACGAAGCGGGCGCCTACTCATACGAGCAGGCGTTGATGACGATCCGCGCGCTGGGGCTGCCGATGGCAGTCGTCGAGCAGCAATTCCGGCGCGCGGCGTTGAACGTAATCGCGCGCAACCAGGATGACCACGTGAAGAACATCGCCTTCCTGATGGACCGGGCCGGCGAGTGGTCGCTCTCCCCCGCCTTCGACGTCACCTACAACTACCGGCCCGACGGCGAGTGGACCGCCCGGCACCAGATGTCGCTCAACGGGAAGCGGGACGGCTTCGCGATCGACGATTTGCTCCAGTGCGCCGAGGTGGTATCGATGCAGCGAAACAGAGCGCTGACGATCGTCGAGGAGGTGGCAGCCGCGGTCGCCGACTGGCCCGATCACGCCGGCGAGGAGCAGGTGCCCGAGCGCATGGCCGACGCGATCGGCAACACCCTACGGCTCGAGCTGCGGCCCCGCTAGCCCGCCGGCCGAGCCAGCTCCTTCTGCCGCGCGCTCGCCAGCCGCACGTGGTCGCAGACCTCCGCGGGCGTGTCGGCGGTGACGAGCAGCTCGCGGTCGGCGGGGGCCAGCATGCCGTCGTTCTCGAGGTGGTCGAGCCAGGCGAGCATCGGCGCCCAGTGCTGTGAGCCGACCAGGATCGTCGGGAAGTGCTTGATCCGGTGGGTCTGGATCAAGGTCAGGCTCTCGAACAGCTCATCGAGGGTGCCGAAGCCGCCGGGCATGATCACGAAGGCGCGGGCGTAGCGGACGAACATCAGCTTGCGAGCGAAGAAGTAGTGGAAGCGGAGGGCGCGGTTGACATAGGGGTTGGTGCGCTGCTCGGTCGGCAGCTCGATGTTGAGGCCGATCGAGGTCCCGCCCGCCTCGGCGGCGCCGCGATTGGCGGCCTCCATCAGGCCGGGGCCGCCGCCGGTGATCACGCTGAAGCCGTGCTCAACCAGACAGGCCGCCGTCTCGCGGCAGAGCTCGTACCAGCGGTGGCCCTCCTCGATCCGCGCCGAGCCGAAGATCGAGACGCCGTCGTCGACGTCGCGCAGCGCCTGAAAGGCGGCGTCGATCTCGTCGTGGATGCGGCCGAGGCGGAGCTCGTCTTCCTCCTCGACGTCGCAGGGAACGCGCAGCAGCCGCTCGTCGCGCGTTGCCCCGTTGCTCCCGTTCGCGGCCGCCAAGATGCCCCCGGCGGGACTCGAACCCGCGCCGCGCGGCTTAAAAGGCCGCCGCTCTAACCAACTGAGCTACGGGGGCGTGGTCGCTCATGGTACGCGGTCAGCCGAGGTCGGGCAGACCCTGCTCGGGGGTCGAGGCCTCGGCGTGGGCGCGGCGCGGGATGCGGCCGGCGGCGTGGGCGGCGTGGCCGGCCTCTACCCCGAGGCGCAGGGCGGTGGCCATCGCCATGGGATCGGCGGCGCCGAAGATCGAGCTGGCGGCCATCACGGCGTCGCAGCCGAGCTCCATCGCCAGGGCCGCGTCGGAGGCGGTGCCGATGCCGGCATCGAGGACGACCGGCACGGTGGCGCGCTCGGCGATGATCGCGATGTTGGCTGGGTTGCGGACGCCGGCGCCGGAGCCGATCGGCGATCCGAGCGGCATCACCGCGGCACAGCCGGCCTGCTCGAGGCGGCGGGCGAGGATCGGGTCGTCGTTGGTGTAGGGGAGGACGGTGAAGCCCTCGCCGACCAGGGTCTCGGCGGCGTCGAGCAGCTCGACCGCGTCGGGGAAGAGGGTGCGGTCGTCGCCGATCACCTCGAGCTTGATCCAGTCCGTCTCGAATGCCTCGCGGGCGAGCCGGGCGGTGCGAACCGCGTCGCGGGCCGTGTAGCAACCGGCGGTGTTGGGCAGGGCGAAGAGGCCGAGGCGGTCGAGCACGTCGAGCACCGAGCCCTTGGCGTCCGGGTCGATGCGGCGCAGGGCGACGGTGACGATCTCCGCGCCGGACGCCTGCAGGGCGCTTTCCATCTGCTCCAGCGAGCGGAAGCCGCCGGTGCCGGCGATCAGCCGCGAGACCCAGGCGCGACCGCCCAGCTCCCAGCCCTCGGCCCCGCCCTGGATCGCGGCGAGCACCTCGACCTTGCCGCCCTCGGGCAGGGAGGTCGCTCCCCAGGATGCACGCGAGACCACCTCGCCGTCGAGGGCGATCGCGACGCCACGAGCAGCCTCGTCGACTCCCGCCACCCGCGCCGCGTCGGCGAGCGTCGCGCCATCGGCCAGCTCGCGCGCCTCGCCGTTCAGCTCGATCCTCATGCGACCGCCTCGCTGACGAGCAGCCCCGCGATCTCCTCGCCGGTGGTCGGGGCGAGCAGGATGCCGTTGCGGTAGTGGCCGCAGGCGAGGATCAGGCGCTCGAGTGGGCCAGGGCCGATCAGCGGCAGGTTGTCCGGCGTGCCGGGCCGCAACCCGGCCATTGCCTCGACCAGCTCCATCTCGGCGACGTCCGGCAGCAGGCGGTAGGCCTCGCGCAGCAGCTCGTGGACGCCGCCGGCGGTGACGGTCGCGTCGAAGCCGTGCTCCTCGGTGGTCGCCCCCGCGATCAGACGCCCGTCGGACCGCGGCACGAGGTAGACGCGCTCGGAGGCGAGGATCCGCTCGCAGGGCGCCTCGCCATCCGGGGAGCGCAGCTCGAGGATCTGGCCCTTGACCGGGCGCACCGGGGGGCGGGCCTCCGGCGGCAGCCACTTGGCGACGCCCGACCAGGCGCCTGAGGCGAGGATGACGGCGCCGGCGCGCAGCTCCTCGCCGGCCGCGGTGCGGACGCCTTCGATCGTCCCGTCCTCAACCAGCGCCTCGGACACCTCGACGCGGGCGCGCACCTCTACCCCCGCCTCGCCAAGCGCCGCAAGCAGGGCGGCGGTAACGGCGCGCGGGTCGATCGCCGCCTCGTCGGGGGCGTGCACGCCGCCGTTGAGGGAGGGCGTAAGCCCAGGCTCCAGATCGCGGCAGCGCCGCGGGGGCAGCCACTCGGCGCCGAGGCCAAGGCTGCGCTGCAGCTCGTGGACGCGGCGCAGCTCAGCCGCCTCATCGCGGTCGAGCGCGACGTGCAGGGCCCCGTGGCGCGCAAATCCGGTGCCGACCCCACTGGCGGCCTCCAGCTCGGCGACGAAGGCCGGGTAGCGCTCGGCGGCGGCCAGGGTCATCTTCAGCAGCTGCGGCTCGCCGAAAGCCAGCTCGCCGACCGGCGCCAGCATCCCGGCGGCGACGCGCGTCGCCCCCGCCGGCGGCTCGTCCCGCTCTAGGACGACGATGCTGGCGCCGCGCAGCGCAGCGCGCCAGGCGCAGCAGAGCCCGACGATCCCGCCCCCGACGACCACCGCGTCATAAGTACGTCTCTCGGTCAAAGCTTGCCTCCGCCGGCATTACCCGGATCAGGTCCAGACGGTCGGTGGCCTCGCTGCCACCCTCTCAGCCCTCTCGGACTCCCGTACCCCACCGATGCTACCCATCCGCAGCCGCGGCGCTGGGGAATAATTGGGGGGTGAGCTTGGCACCGCCTGAGAGCGAGGGACCGTTGCGCCGGGAGCGGCTGCGCACGGCGCGGCTCTACTTCTGCTGCGAGGCGCGGCCCGGGGGCGAGGATCCGGAAGCGCTACTGGCGGCGGCGCTGCGCGGCGGAGTCGACATCGTCCAGCTGCGCGAGAAGTCGCTGCAGCGGCATGAGGTCGAGCGGGCGGCGCAGACCTTCCGCCGGGTATGCGACAACCACAGCGCCCTCTTCATCGTCAACGACGACCCTGACCTGGCCCGCGCCTGCGACGCCGACGGGGTGCACGTCGGCCAGGACGACATGGCGCCGGGGGAGGTGCGCGAGCTGCTCGGGCCGGACGCGATCATTGGGCTCTCGACCCACTCCGAGGAGCAGCTGGCGGCTTCGGCCGACGCGGCGGTGGACTACGTCAGCGCCGGCCCAATCTGGGAGACCCCGACCAAGGAGGGCCGTCCGGCGGTCGGCCTCGACTACATCCGCCACGCGGCGGCCTCCGCCCCCCACCCCTTCTTCGCGATCGGCGGCATCGACGGGTCCAACGCGGCCCAGGTAATCGACGCGGGCGCACGGCGGATCTGCGTCGTGCGGGCGATCCGCGACGCCGCCGACCCCGCTGCGGTTGCCGAAGAGCTGCGCCGCGTCTTCGCGCCGCTCGGGGAGGCCGCGCCCGGTGGTTGAGAGGCCATTCCGAAATCCGGCGTGCACAGGAGGTTTCTGAATGGCCTCCAACCCTCGCAAGCGCAAGCAGCGCGGCGCTTCCCCTTCCACACCGCGCGAGCGGATGGTGCGCGGCTACGCCAAGGCGGAGCAGCGCAACCGCGAGGCGCGCGCGGCACTCGAGCCCCTGGGCGCGGGCGAGCGGCCGCCGGTGGTGGCCGTCGGCGCCGTCGTCTCCGCCCTGATCGCCGCCTCGATCGTGATCGCCTACGCCGCCGGGGGCGAGGTCGACGGCCAGAAACCCGCCCTCGCTCAGGTGCTGGCGCCCGCCCTGCTGATGGGCACCATGGCCTGGGGCATGTGGCGCGTCCGCTACTGGGCGGTGCTCGGCTTCCAGCTGATCCTCGTGCTGCTGATCTTCAGCGCCTTTTTCGGCCTCGTCGCCGGCGCCTCCACCCTGCCCCAGTTCGCCGGCACCGGCCTGCTGCTGGCCGTCTCCGGCGGCTTCTTCTACTTCATGGTCAAGGCGATGGCCCGCATCCAGATGCCGACTCGCGAGTAGAGACCGCTCGTTCTATAGGCTGGCGAGCCGTGGCAGATTCCTTCGACGTGATCGTCATCGGCGGGGGCCCGGGCGGCTACGTGGCCGCGATCCGCGCCGCCCAGCTCGGCAAGAAGACCGCCGTGGTCGAGCGCGACAAGCCCGGCGGCCGCTGCCTCAACTACGCCTGCATCCCCGCCAAGACCGTGCTGCGCACGGCCGAGATCTACGAGCAGGCCCGTGAGGGCGCCGAGCTCGGCGTGGTCGCCAAGGACGTCTCGCTCGACTGGGACGCCCTCGGCAAGCGCCGCGCCTCGGTCTCCGAGTCCCTCTCCAACGGCGTGAAGATGCTTTGGGACAAGAACAAGGTGACCCTGATCGAGGGTGAGGGCTCGCTGACCGCCGAGGGCAACGTGCGGGTCGGCGAGGAGGTCCACGAGGCGGCCACCGTGGTGCTCGCCACCGGCTCGGGGGCGCTGCCGATCCCCGGGGTCGAGTTCGGCGGCCGCGTCGTCGACACCTGGGGCGCCTGGTCGCTGCCCGAGCAGCCGAAGAGGATCGCGGTCGCCGGGGCCGGGGCCTCGGGCTGCGAGATCGCCTCCGCCTACGGGCGCTTCGGCACCGAGGTCGTGCTGATCGAGATGCTCGACCAGATCCTGCCCGCCGAGGACAAGGACATGGCCCGCGTGGTGGAGCGCGCCTTCAAGAAGCAGAACATCACGATCTCGACTGGCACCCCGGTGAGCGGCGTCGAAGCCGGCGCGGACTCGGTCAAACTCAGCTACGGCGAGGAGGCGATCGAGGTCGACTACCTCTGCATCGCCGGTGGCCGGGCGCCCGACGTCGAGGGGCTGGGGCTCTCCGAGGCCGGGGTCGAGCTTGCCGAGAGCGGCAAGGTCAAAGTCGACGAGTACAACCGCACCTCCAACCCCAAGGTCTACGCGGTCGGCGACCTGGTCAACGCCAAGGCGCTCGCCCACAAGGCCTCCGAGGAGGGCGTCGTCGCGGTCGAGCACGCCGCCGGGGCACCCACCCACCCGGTCGACCAGAACCTGGTCGCCGGCGCCACCTTCTGCCACCCGCAGGTGGCCAGCGTCGGCCTCACCGAGGCAGCCGCCAAGGAGGCCGGGCACGATGTCAAGGTCGGCAAGCAGAAGCTCGGCGGGGTCGGCGGCGCAACCGTCTACGACGACAAAGACGGCCTCGTCAAGCTGGTGGTCGACACCAAGTACGGCGAGCTGCTCGGCGCCCACATCGTCGGCAACCGCGCCTGCGACATGATCGCCGAGCTGGTCGCGGCGATGGCGCTGGAGGGCGGCTACCAGGAGCTGGCCCGCATCGTCCACCCCCATCCGACGATCTCCGAGGCGATCCTCGACGCCGCCCGCGCGGTCGACGGCTGGGCGATTCACGCTTGAGCGGCGCCCTTCGCATTTGATTGCACCGACGGCCGCAAGGCAGGTCTATTTGATTGCATGCGCAGCCGAGAAATGATTGAGAGAGCAATTACGAATTGCTAGTATTCATTTCATGAGGATGAGCTCAGAGGAATTGCTCAAGCAGCTCAACCGCTTGGAGAACGAGACCGCGGACGACCTCGAGAGCGATGTCCTCGAGATCAAGGGGCGTCCTGAGACACGCGGCGAATTGAAGTCATGGCTCGTCAAGGGCGCGGTTTGCCTAGCGAACCACCGTGGCGGCTGCCTCCTGATCGGCATTGTGGATCGCGTCAAAGGTCGCAAGCAGGCGATCAAAGGCATTGGCGACCTATCCCTTCGCGGTCTCGAGCGTGATGTCTACGAGGAGACCGACCCGCATATCCTCATCGACATCGAAGAGTTGCGGGTTCCGGAGGGGCTACTGCTCGCCGCCCATGTCCCCAAGGGAATCCCCCCGCACACGACGAGTGGCGGGCTTGCCTCGATTCGCGTCGGCAAGAACTGCATGCCGTTGACCGGCAGCGCATTGGCGCGGATGATCGCCTCGCGAGGTGACCTCGACCTCAGCGCGACGCCGGCTGACGGCGCCGACTACGCCGACCTGATGGGCGAGGCGCTCGAGAAGGCTCGCGAGTACCTGCGGGCCCAGCCGGGCGTCTCCAGGCTCGCGAAGGAGGGCGATCGGGCTTTGCTCGAAGCGCTGGGACTGTCGATTGGATCGGAGATCACCCACGCGGCGATCTTGCTGCTTGGCAAGCCAGGGGCGATCGCCCGCTTCCTGCCGCAGCACGAGATCACGATCTTGCGACACACCAGCGCGACCCGCTACGACCAGCGTGCCGATCTTCGCGGTCCCCTGCTGCTCGAGCTTGAGCGGATTGAGGACATCCTCTCCGACGCCACCTCGCTCAGAACCGTTCACCCCCGCGGATTCGCTCAACTGGAGATACCCACGCTCAGTTGGGAGGTCGCAAGGGAGGCGATTCTGAATGCGATCGCTCATCGCGACTACTTCCTCAGGCAGGGAGTCATCGTCGCTCTCCACAAGAACCGCATGGAGGTGAAGAGCCCCGGCGGCTTTCTGGCCGACATCTCTCCAGCCAACATCCTCCGCCACGCACCCGTGCATCGCAACGAGCTACTCGCCAGAAGCGTCCATCAACTCGGTCTCGCCAACCGGGTTGGCCTGGGCGTCGATCGAATCTACGAGGGACTCCTCCGCGGGGGCGCCAGGCCACCCGCCTACACGGCCGACGAGGCATCCGTTTCGTTGTCGCTGCCGCTGGGTGGGAGTGACGAGCTCGCGGCATGGATCTCGGAATACGAGTCAGAGAACGGCTCACTGGGGCTCGATGACCTGATCGTGCTTCGCCAGCTCATCGACGCAGGATCGATTGATCGATGGTCGGCTGCCGAGCACCTGCAGCTACCCGAGAACGACGCAGCCAATCATCTCGCCGAGATGCGGCAGCGAAAGCTGCTGGTAGCTCACGGCCGTGGTCGCGCAACGGCCTACAGCCTCAGTCGGCCACTATCGGAGCGACTTCGAGGCCGGGCAGTTACAGACGCGGATCATCCGCTCGAACGCGAGGGCGTTCGGCTGAAGATCCTGGAGCTCTTGAAGGAGCGAGGCAAACTGACGAACGCCGAGATTCGGGACTTCTCTGGCTACTCGCGCCAACAGGTCCTAGCCATCGAGAAGGCCTTGGAGCGAGAGGGGCGGGTCGAATTTCATGGTTACGGACGAGGTGCTTACATCACCCTCGCCCAGACGAAGAAAGAGAAAGGTTCTCCTCTGAGCGACTGGCCGATCCACCTTTGAGACGCACATCACGCAGCGGCGTTTGGCTCGCGGAATAGAGTCGGACCGTGGCCGCGGCCGATCCGAGCGTCACTTTCTACTTCGACCTCGGCTCGCCCTACGCGTATCTGACCGCGGAGCGGATCAGCGGGGTCTTCGCCGATGCCGGGCTGGAGCAGCCGGAGTGGCAGCCGATCCTGCTGGGTGGGCTCTTCCGGCGCTTCGGGCGGGACTCGTGGGCGAACGGGGCGGGACGCGAGGAGGGGATCGCCGAGGTCGAGCGGCGCGCGGCCGAGTACGGGCTGGCGCCGCTCGCCTGGCCCGAGCCCTGGCCGGGCAACACGCTCTTCGCGATGCGCGCCGCGACCTTCGCCAAGCAGACCGGCCGCACCGTCTCCTTCGCCCTCGCCGGCTTCCGCCAGGCCTTCGCCGCCGGCCGTGACCTGAGCGAGCCCGACAACGTGCTGATCGCAGCGGCGGCCTGCGAGCTGCACCCGAAGGCGGTGCTCAAGGCGGCGCAGACCGAAGCGGTGAAGGGAGCGCTCCTCGAGGCGACCGAACGGGCCGGAGACCTGGGCGTCACCGGCGTCCCCGCGCTCCTCGTCGGCGAGCAGGTCTTCTGGGGAGACGACAGACTCGACGAGGCGGTCTCCGCGGCTAGCTAAGGTCAGGGCAATGGCAGATTTGCCTGACGCCGCCACCTGTTATGAGCTCCTCGCCCGCATGGCGCTGATCCGCCGCTTCGAGGAGGAGGCGGGGCGCCAGTACCAGCGGGCGAAGGCCGGGGGCTTCCTTCACCTTGCGATCGGCGAGGAGGCGACGATCGTCGGCACCGCCTCGGTGATGCGCGAGGAGGACTACCTGATCGGGGCCTACCGCACGCACGGCCACGCGATCGCCCGCGGCACCGACCCGAAGCGGGTGATGGCCGAGCTCTTCGGCCGGGTCGACGGGACCAGCGGCGGGCGCGGCGGCTCGATGCACATCTTCGACGCCGAGCGCCGCTTCATGGGCGGCTACGGGATCGTCGGCGGCAACCTGCCGATAGCGGCCGGCCTGGCGCTCTCCTCCGACTTCAAGGGCGAAGACGCGGTCACCGTCTGCATGTTCGGCGACGGCGCCTCCAACGCCGGCAACTTCGGCGAAACGATGAACCTGGCGGCGCTCTGGAGCCTGCCGATCCTCTTCCTGGTCGAGAACAACCTCTACGGGATGGGCACGGCGGTCGAGCGTCACTCCGCCCAGACCGACCTCTCGAAGAAGGCCGAGGGCTACGGGGTGCCGGGACGGCGGATCGACGGCATGGACGTGCTGGCGGTGCGCGAGGCGGTGGCCGAGGGGGTGCGGGTGGCGCGCGAGGAGCGCCGGCCGACCCTGCTCGAGGTGATCACCTACCGCTACCGCGGCCACTCGGCCGCCGACCCCGAGGTCTATCGCGAGCGCGAGGAGGTCGAGGAGTGGCGCGGCAAGGACCCGATCGAGAGCTTCGCCGGGCGCTGCGTCGAGGCCGGCGTGCTCGGCGAGCGCGAGGTCGCCGCGGTGCGGGCGAAGGCCGAGGAGACGGTGCTGGGCGCGGTCGAGTTCGCCGAGGCCTCCGAGGAGCCGCCGCTCGACACGCTCTACGAGAGCCTCTACGTGCTCGACAGCGAAGCCTGGTACGCGGTCGACGAGCGCAGCCCGGAGCCGCACCGCGGCGAGCACGAGGAGCGCATGCCGGCCGCGGCGCGCGAGCTGGCCGAGGCGGGCGCCGCCTACGCGGAGCGCGACGACGGCGGGCCGCGTCCCAACCCGGCGACCCACGGCGACGCCCAGGAGGGAATCGAGCCGGAAGTGGCCGAAGAGGTCGAGGAGCGACCCTGATGGCCGAGCTGCGGATGCGAGAGGCGCTGCGCGACGCGATGGCGGAGGAGATGCGCCGCGACGAGGCGGTGCTTGTGATGGGCGAGGACGTTGCGGTCTTCCAGGGGGCGTTCAAGGTGACCGAAGGGTTGCTCGAGGAGTTCGGCGAGCGGCGCGTGCGCGACACGCCGATCTCCGAGAACACGATCGTCGGCATGGGGGTCGGCGCGGCGATGGGCGGCCTGCGACCGGTGGTCGAGCTGATGACCGTCAATTTCGCCCTGCTGGCGCTCGACCAGATCGTCAACCACGCCGCCGCGATCCCCTACATGTTCAACGGCCAGGCGCGGGTGCCGATGGTCGTGCGGATGCCGGGCGGCGGCGGCCACCAGCTCGGGCCGACCCACTCGCACAGCTTCGAGGCGCTCTTCCTGCAAGTGCCGGGCCTGCTCGTCGCCTGCCCCTCGACCCCGGCCGACGGCAAGGCGCTGCTCAAGGCGGCGATCCGCGACGACAACCCGGTGATCTTCATCGAGCACGAGAGCCTCTACGGGCGGCGGGGTGAGGTGCCTGAGGGGGATGGCGACGGAAACGGCGCGCCGCTGCGCTTCGGCGAGGCGGCGGTGCGGCGAGCGGGCGGCGACGTGACGATCGTCGGCATCCTCAAGATGGCGCACGTCGCCGCCGACGCGGCCGAGGCGCTGGCCAGCGAGCACGGGGTCGAGGCCGAGGTGATTGACCCGCGCACCCTGCGCCCGCTCGACCTCGACACGATCCTCGAGTCGGTGCGCAAGACCAACCGCGCGGTGATCGTCGAGGAGGGCTGGCCGCACGGGGGCGTCGGGGCGAATTTGGCGACGCTGATCACCGAGCAGGCCTTCGACCACCTCGACGCCCCGGTGCAGCGCGTCACGGGCGCGGACGTGCACATGCCGTACTCGAAGCGGCTGGAGCAGGCGGCTATGCCGCACACCGAGCATGTGGTGAGTGCGGCCTTGGCGGCGTTGGAGGGGTCGCTGTGAGCGGCCTCGGCTGCCTAGGAGAAGCTCATGGCTGATGTGGTTATGCCGCGGTTGTCCGATTCGATGGAGGAGGGGACGATTCTCCAGTGGTTGAAGCAGGTTGGCGACGAGGTGGCGGTTGGCGATGAGCTTGTCGAGATTGAGACGGATAAGGCGAACATGGCGTATGAAAGTGACGTTGCCGGGACGCTTGAAGAGCTCGTGGCGCAGGAGGGGGAGACGTTGCCGATTGGCAGCGTGATCGCCCGGATTGGCGGGGGCTCGGGGGCGCCCGGAAGGGACGGTGAGGGATCGGCCGCTTCAGCCGCGGGTCCTGTCGCTGCAGGGGACCCACCACCCCTTCCGGTCGCTAAAGCGTCCTCAGGGGAGGTCCCCCCTACAGCGCCACCCGCGGGCGAGGCGATCAACGCCGCTGCGGCTCCGAACGGGGGCGGCGAGCGTACGAAGGCGTCGCCGGTGGCCCGGCGGATCGCCAAGGAGCGCGGGCTCGACCTGTCGGAGGTTCATGGCTCGGGGCCCGGGGGACGGATCGTCAAGGCCGATGTCGAGAAGGCCGGAGCCGCGCCTTCCGGGGAAACAGGCCTTGAACCTGCGACCGCTCGGCCCCCAGTCGCGACAGGACCCGCGGGCCCACCGCCTGGTCCTGCGCCAGCGTCCCTTGAAACGGCCAAGGGGACCGTCACCTACGAGGACCCGACCAAGCTTCAGTCGACCGTCTCCCGTCGGATGGCCGAGTCGAAGGCTACGGCTCCGCACTTCTACCTGGAGGCTGAGGTCGACATGAGCCGCCTCGTCACCGCCAGGGCTCAGATCAAGGCTGGGGCCAAGGAGGGCGATGTGGTGCCGTCGTTCAACGACATGGTGGTCAAGGCCTGCGCGCTGGCGCTGCGGGAGCACCCCAGGGCGAACGGCGCCTACCGCGATGGGAGGTTCGAGCTTTATTCGCGGGTGAACGTGGGGGTCGCGGTGGCGGCGCGCGACGCGCTCGTCGTCCCCACTGTCTTCGACGCCGACCAGAAGAGCCTGCGGCAGATCGCTCTCGACGCGCGGGCGCTGGCGGAGCGGGTGCGCAGCGGTGAGATCACGCCGCCGGAGCTCTCCGGGGCGACGTTCACCGTCTCCAACCTGGGGATGTTCGGCATCGACTCCTTCGCCGCGGTGATCAACCCGCCGCAGGCGGCGATCCTCGCGGTCGGCGCGATCGCCGAGCGGCCGGTCGTCCGCGACGGCCAACAGGCCACCGCGCACCTGATGCGCGTCAACCTCGCCTGCGACCACCGCATCCTCTACGGCGCCCCCGCCGCCGAATTCCTCGCCCGCATCCGCACCCTGCTCGAAGAGCCCCTGGCGCTCGCGCTCTGACTCAGCAGGTCTTGCGGGCGCCCGTCACCGCGTTCCAGGCGCGACCCAGGGAGAAGTCGGCCGAAACCCTGAGCACGCCCGGGTGGGACGCCCGGGCGACGGTCCACTCGCCGTGGCGGAGCAGGCAGCCGGCGCCGCGGGAGATCGACCAGTAGGGGGTGAAGTTGACGCGCACGAGGAACTCGCCGGGACGGGAGACGTCGAGGGCGAAGCCCTGACGGCCGACCCAGCGCGTGCGGGCCGCCGCCGCGCCGAGCGGGTCGACCAGCGGCTCGGGGTCGCGCACCGCGTAGACGTGCCAGTGCGGCGAGGCCCAGAGCGGCTTCAGGTAGGGCGGAGTGGAGAGGATCAGGCGGCGCTCGGCAACCGAGGAGTAGTCGAGCTCCGCGTCGGGCAGGGCGACGTAGGAGATCGCGTTGCGGCGCAACCAGGCGCGGTAGGCGCCCGAGGTCAGCTCGCCGTCGTCGCCGTAGAAGATGTCGTCACGGGTCGTGTCCAGCTGGCGCAGCCAGCCGCGGGCGAGCTCGAACTGGTTGGCGAGGTAGGCGGACTCCCAGTGGTTGGCGGTGGGCGGCACCTCGACCCGCACACCCGGGCCGCCGTGGGCGCGCAGCCAATGGGCCACAGGTTGGAAATAGGTGCGCGAGGTCGAGGGATCGCCGACGCTGCGCACGATCTGGCTGACGCTCGCCGTCACCTGCCAGTAGAGGCCGCCCGCCAGGGTGAGCGCCAGCGCCACGGCGGCGAGCCCGCCGAGCCGCGGCCGCCGGGCGAGCAGGACCGCCGCCAGCACCGGGCCGCCGAACAGCGCCCCGAGCCGCACCGCGTTGCCGCCGAGCGGGTTGGGCGCCAGCCAGAGCGCGGTCGAGGCGAGCAGGTACCCGGCCAGCACGAGGCGCAGCTGGCGCTCCTCGCCGCCGAGGCCGCGGGTGACGAAGAGGGCGCCGCCGCACCAGAGCGGGATCGCGACGTAGGAGGAGAAGGCGAAGGGGAACTGACCCGGCTCGGGAAAGGCGAGGTTGGGCAGCAGCACCAGGGCGAGCGCCAGACCGGCGGTGCCAACCGCGAGCCGGTTGTACGGCCGGCCGCGCTCCAGCGCCCCGACCAGCACCACGCCGGCGAGGAAGGCGGCGGCGACCGGGCTGGAGAGCGCGCAGGCCGCGGCACCAACCAGCGCCGGCTTGCCGCGGCCGATCTGCAGGGCGCGCAGCGAGGCGAGGCCCGTGGCGACGCCGAGGGCGAAGGTGAGCTGGCCGTCGGCGAGCAAGGTCACCACCCCGGCCGCGAACCAGAGCGTCGCCCAGCGCGCCGGCTCGCCCCAGCGATCGCGCACCAGGCGGTCGAAGAGGTAGGAGGAGGCGACGACCGAGAGCAGGCCAACCAGCCGCACGCCGAGCAGCGAGGCGAGCGGCGGGAAGAGGACGCTGTAGGTGAGCGTGTAGTGGCCGCCGTACCAGCTGCCGTTCCAGATCGCCAGCCCAGCGTGCTGGAAGAGCTCGGCGCGGAAGACCTGCGCCGCGAGGTCGCCGACCTGCGGGTTCCAGGCGAGCATCGCGAGGGCGAGCGCCGCTGAGAGAGCGACGGCCGGGAGCCAGTCCGGTCGGAGGGGCTTTGCCTGGACCATGGGGGCGGAAAAAGAATAGGGGCGCGCCGTGCAACGATTTCAACGATGAGTGAAGAAGTCCTGGTTGTCCGCTGCGGCGTCGTCCCCTATGACGAGGCCGCCGCCGCGCAGCGCTGGCTCTGCGACGCGCGTCAGGAGGGCGAGATCCCCGACGTGCTGCTGCTGCTCGAGCACCCGCCGGTCTTCACTCGCGGCCGCCGCTCCAGCGACGCGGAGCTGCCGATGGCCACCCAGTGGTACGCAATGCAGGGAATCGAGGTGCGCGACACCGATCGCGGCGGGCGGGTCACCTACCACGGGCCGGGGCAGCTGGTTGCCTACCCGATCGTCGACCTGCGCCACTACGGCGACGACGTGCACGAGTACGTGCGGCGCCTCGAGCGGGTGGCGATCGCCGCGCTGGGCGAGCACGGGGTCGAGGCGGGGCCGATCGAGGGACTGACCGGGGTCTGGACCGCGGGCGAGCGGCCGGGCAGCGGCGCCGGCGCGGGCGAGGCGCGCAAGATCGGCTCGATCGGCGTGCACGTCAGCCGCGGCGTCACCACCCACGGGCTGGCGGTCAACGTCGACAACGACCTGCAGCCCTTCGAGTGGGTGGTGCCCTGCGGTATCGAGGGCTGCCAGGTGACTTCGCTGAGCCGCGAGCTGGGCGGGGAGCAGAGCGTCGACGCCTTCGCCACCGCCGTCGCCGAGCGCTTCAGCGAGGTCTTCGGCCGGAGGCCCGTGGCGACGCCGCCGGAGGCGCTCGGGCTCGACAGCGCTAGGCTCGGCGTACCTTGACCAGCCCTCCCGAGACGAGCGCCGCGGACCCGGGCGCGCCCGCCGAGCGCGTCCACGTGACCCGCTCGCGCGCCAAGCCGGGCGGCACGGCCGCGGCCGAGGGCTCCGTCCCCTTCCGCCGCGCCCGCAAGCCGCCCTGGCTGAAGGTGCCGGCCCCGGGCGGGCCTACGTACAGGCGGCTGAAGTCGATGATCGGCTCCGAACAGCTGCACACGGTCTGCGAGGAGGCCAACTGCCCCAACGTCGGCGAGTGCTGGGAGCGCGGCACCGCCACCTTCATGATCCTCGGCGACGTCTGCACCAGGCGCTGCGGCTTCTGCAACGTGAAGACGGGCGTGCCCACCTGGAACGACCCGCTCGAGCCGCTGCGCGTCGCCAACCAGGTGAAGCGGATGGGGCTGCGACATGCGGTCGTCACCTCGGTCGACCGCGACGACCTGCCCGACTACGGGGCGAGCGCCTTCGTCGGCGTGATCCGCTCGATCCGCATGCAGGCGCCGGGCTGCAAGGTCGAGATCCTCACCCCCGATTTCCGCGGCCAGGAGATGCCACTGGCCAAGGTGATCCACGAGAAGCCCGACGTCTTCAACCACAACGTCGAGACGGTGCCGCGCCTCTACCCGGTGGCCCGCCGCGGCTCCAAGTTCCTGCGCTCGGCGCGGGTCCTGAAGACGGCCAAGGAGATCGGCGGCGAGCGAGTCGTCACCAAGTCCGGCCTGATGGTCGGCCTCGGCGAGTCCTTCGAGGAGATGGTCGAGGCCTTCGGCATCCTCCGCGAGCACCGCGTCCAGGTGCTGACCGTCGGCCAGTACCTGCGCCCAACCGAGAACCACCTGCCGGTGGTCCGCTACTGGCACCCTGAGGAGTTCGAGGCCCTGGAGAAGGCGGCATACGACCTCGGCTTCGAGTCGGTGGCGGCGGGCCCCCTGGTCCGCAGCAGCTACCACGCCGACCAGAACCTGCCCGAGCGGGCGCTGGCGGGGTAGGCGCGCGTCCTCTCGGCAGATCCGTTCGCGCCTACAATTCGGGCGCGGGGCCATAGCTCAGCTGGCAGAGCGCCGCCTTTGCAAGGCGGAGGTCGCCGGTTCGATCCCGGCTGGCTCCACTCTCAGTCGTCGAAGTCGAAGTCTTTCGGCGGCTTCTGCTCGAACCAGAGCTGATCGTCCTCGGGGGTCTCCTCGAGGAAGTCGGGAGTCTCCTCGAGCACGTCCTCGTCGACGTGCTCGGCCTCGGCCTGGGGCTCCTCGTATTCGTCGGACTCCGGCTCCTCGTCGACTTCGCTCTCGGACTCGTCCTCGTGCTCCGGCTCGGGCTCTTCGACCTCGGCCTCGGTATCAGTCTCGCCGTCAACATCGACATCGACCTCGGTCTCGCGCGGCGCCTCCAGCGCCTGGTCGAGTTCGTCGGAGAGGCGCTGCTCGTTCCAGAAGGCGTCGTCCTCGTCCTCGTACTCCTCGTCGTCGTCGGGGGCCGGGCCCTCGATCGTCACCTCGGCCTCTTCGCCCTCCTCGAGGCCCGCAAGCGGGTCGGTCGGCGCGAGGCGTGGCTCGGCGATCTCCTCCTCGACGAGCTGCTCGTCGGTCGGGCTGGGCGGCCCGAGCTCCTCCTCGACGTCGAACATCTCGGTCGGCTGTTCGGCGATCGCGTGGCGCTCCTCGGTCGTCGGGCCGGAAGGCTCGATCTCCTCCTCGGCGGCCTCGGACTCCGGCCCGAGCTCGGGCGGCTCCTGCAGGTCGGCGATCGTCGGCTCACGCCGCGCAGTCGGCTCCTCCGCTCCCTCCTCCGCCCCGGGCTGCGTCATGAACTCGGTCGGCGCCTCGGCGAACGGGTCGGGCGGCGTCTCGCCTCCGGGCCGTTCGGCCTGTCCGAACGCCTCGTCCTCGAGCTGCTTCAGCTCGTCATCGCCGGCGCCGTGCGCCCGCTTCAACTCCAGATGCTCGCGTATTGCCTCGTCGAGAATGCCCATCAGCCTGATCCAACGGGAGAACCTAAAGCCTATGGGGTTATGGCCGACCTTGCGAGGGCCCTGGGACGATCCTTGCCAAGCACTCGGGCGGTCAGGATGACGGGCTCCCGCCTACCTGCCAGGCCGTTCATGCGCGGAGTCGACGATCCCCGACCGGAGGTAGGCGGTTTCGCGGAAGACGGTCCTCGCCGGCACACCGTATTCGGTCGTCGAGGGCGGTCCGAAGACCATTTCGGCCTGGGCGAGAACCCTGGACGTGCGGGGGTCGAAGATCAGCTCCCGGCCGAAGCCGCGGTTGCGGTCCCAGACGATCGCGTTGCCGCGGCGCCCGGCGGCGTCGGCGACGCCGCGCTCGACGTCGATGCCCGGGATTTCGGCGAGCGCGTTGAGGGCGGCCGCGCGCAGCGCGGAGCTGATGATCGGTTCGGCGAGGATTTCGAAGAGCCGTTCAGCCGTCGTCGCACCCCTCCGCGTGTCGGCCGGCGACGGCTTCACCGGCGAGCTCGCCGCCGGGCGACGCTCGATCGCCAAGCGCAGCGCTTCCGGGTCGGTTGGCGCCTTGGAGAGCTTCGGCACGTTGGCAAAGGCGTGGCGGCCGCGCCAGTTGTGTGACGCGTATTCCTTGACGAGGCGGTCGCCCTCGTGGCGCACGTGATGTTCGCCGGGGTCGTATTCGAACGGGGGCGGTGAGGCCGCTTCTTCCCAGCGCCTCTGGTCGGCGCTCGCGAGGAAGGTGACCCGGCCAAGGGCTTCGCGGACGCGGGTCTTCCCGTCGGGGGCCGTCCAGACTTCCTTGGTCGTCGGCACCAGGGCGCGGCGGGCACTCGGGTCGTTGGTCGGCACGAAGTACCTGGGCTTCGCCTTCGACCCCTTCCCGCGGCCCTTCGGGAGCCAGCCCTCCAGCTGAACCACCTTCGTCTTCGTGTAGAGGAACTGCCCGTCGCCGGGCGGAGCCAGGCCGGCGTCTCCCTGGCCGTTCCGGGGAAGCGCGATCGCGCCGATGCTGCCGGCCGGCGCCGTGACCGGCCTGCAAGGCTTGACCGGCCCTTCGGCGATCGCGAAGTGGGCTTCGTAGCCGCCTTCGGGATCCCGGTCATGGGGGCGCGCGGATCCAAAGAGAACCACGCTCTGGTCGGGCCGGAACGATGCGGGGTCCAGGCTGAGGCTGGGGGCCGATGCGCGGTATTCGCCTGCGGAGATCTCGCCGCGCCTGTACTCCCGCCAGAGCCTGCGGTATTGCGCGGAGCTCATCACCCCGATGGTCAGCGCCGGAGCCGGGCCGCTCATCGTCATCCCGCCGATCGAGCCGCCCAGGGAGGTCTTCACCGTCGATGGCTTGAAGCGCGACTGGCGGCAGGTCATCCCCGCCGGCAGCCAGCTGACCTGCGCCCTGATCCCGGCGTCTTCGAGCGCGTTTTCCAGGCCGGAGGCGTCTTCGAGGCTGTAGACCTTGATCGTCACGCCACCGCCCTCCTGCGGTTCGACGGCGAAGGCTTTGGAGGGGTTGTCGCCGCCGGAGCTGAAGACGAGGACGAGCGCGGCCGCCGCGAGCGCGGCGATGGCACCCCCCGCGAGGCGCGCCGGACGACGCCACTTCGGCCCGGCAGGCCCGGGAGCCGCCGCCTCGGGGCCGGCCTCGGCCGCGCCGCGCTCGGCGACGACGGCTTTCAGCCGGGCGAGGAGCCGCTCCTCGAAATCATTGCCTCGTGTCCGCTGCTCGCTCACTGGGCCTCCTCCTTTCGCTCGGGCGGTTGATTGGCGGCCTCCAGCTCGGCGCGCAGCTTGCGTCGAGCTCGGTGCAGGCGCACGCGAGCGGTGACCGGTCGCAGGCCGGCCGCAGCCGCCGCCTCGGCGACCGTGAGCTCGTCGAGGGCGACGAGCTCCAGCACCGCCCGCTCGGCCTCGGGAAGCCGGTCCATCGCCGCATACAGCTCGCGCGAGCGAGCCGCGGCGTCGATCCGCGCGTCGATCCGCGTCGCGTCCTCGAAGTCCAGCAGAGCGCTGCCCCGCCACCGGTCTTCCCGGGCCCGCTCGGCCCCACGGCGCCGAGCGTCGTTGGCGACGACCTGCCGGGCGATTCCATAGAGCCAAGCCCTGGGCGTCCCGTCCCCCGGCCGGTAGCGCTCCGCCGACTCGATCGCCGCCAGGAAGATCTCCGCGGTCAGATCCGCCGCCCGCTCCCGCTCCCCCACGCGCCGGACGATGAACCCCTGCAGCCCCTCGACGTGCTCCCGATAGAAGGCCTCGAAGACGTCAGGATCGCTTCCGACCCACCGAAGCTGCTCAGGCCCAACCCCGCGCTGCTGCGCCGCGACCACCGCCAAGTGCTGCCCCAGCGTGCTCGGGCGAGAGAGAGCCTTCTGCGTCTCCATGTCCCTTATTGGTAGCGGACCCGAAAAGCGTTACAACGATCGGGCGGTCGACCGAGACAATCCGCGTCAGCGCCTACGTGGTCGCCGCCTGGCTCGGCGGGATCATCCTCAACCTGCTCACCTACTCCGGCTACTACGAGATCGCCCTGCGCGACTTCGGCGAGCAGGATTGACGCAGCCTGGCCGCTTAATTTCACATTGTCGATGTGCAAAAATCGAGGTCCTTGGATCTGCCCTCGGACACCGACGACGTCCTCGCCCAGCGGACGCGGGCGAGGATCTTCTCCTGGCTGGTCGAGCAGAGGGAGGCGGCGGGCACCGAGGCACTCGCGACGGCGCTCGAGCTGCACCCCAACGGGGTTAGGCGACACCTGGAGCGAATGCTCGAAGCTGGGCTGGTGGAGCGCCGTCGCAGCAGGGGTCGGCGGGGTCGGCCGGGCGACCTTTGGGCGATCGCCCCCGGAGCGGACCCGGGCGGGCAGCGCCCAACCGGCTACGCGGACCTCTCGCGCTGGCTGGCGCGAGCCATTCCGCCCGGTCGCAATCGGCTGCGTGAGGTCGAGAGGGCGGGGCGGGAGATCGGTCGCGAGCTTGCGCCGAGCGGGCCGGGCGAGGACCCGGTCGAGGGGTTTTGCCAAACCGTCACCTCGCTCGGATTTCGTCCCGAGCTCGAGACTCGTGGCAAGGACAGCTTCGTCTGCAGGCTCGAAAACTGCCCCTACAGGGAGTCGGTCAAGGAGAACCAGGACGTGGTCTGCGCCCTGCATAAGGGGATTACCAGCGGCCTGCTGGCCGAGCTACTTCCCGAGGCAAGGCTGACCCGCTTCGAGCCGCACGATCCGGAGCGCGCCGGCTGCGTCGTCGGTGTGACGGGGTCGATCGACGGTGGCGATTGAGCCGCCCGCCCGCCGCGCGCTCGCCCGACCATATGATCGAGCTTCTATCGCAGAGGAGATCGGCACGGCGCAAAACGGAGGTCGCCCGATGAAACGAGCAGAGGCGCTTCGTCCCCTCTCGCGCGAGCATTTGGTCGCGCTGCTGACGGCGAAGAAGCTGAAGGAGGCGAACGACCCCGTGGAGGCGAGCCGGGTCTTCCTCGAGTTCTGGGAGGGGGACGGGGCGCGTCATTTCCGGGTCGAGGAGGAGGTGCTGCTGCCGACTTGGGCCATGCACGCCAAGGTCGACCGCGACGGAGTGCGGCGGATGCTCGACGAGCACCTCGCGATCCGCCGCGAACGGCTGCGCCTCGTCGCCGGCGAGCTGACGCTAGAGCAGGTCCGGGAGCTCGGCGTGCTCCTCCACGACCACGTCCGCTTCGAGGAGCGCCAGCTCTTCCCACGCGTCGAAGAGGATCTCGATGCCGCCGACCTCGATCGCCTCGCCGTGGCGATCGAGGAGGCCGAGAGCGCCGGCTGAGCCCCTGGCCGTCGCGAGGGTTCTGCTAATTTCTACATCCATCATGTGTTAATCGGCCAAGAGGCGAGGAGGTCCCCGATGGCCTATGTGATCAACGAGCCCTGCATCGGCACCAAGGACAACTCGTGCGTCGAGGTCTGCCCGGTCGACTGCATCCATCCCACGCCGGAGGAGCCCGACTACGAGCAGCACGAGATGCTCTACATCGATCCTGACGAGTGCATCGACTGCGACGCCTGTGTCGAGGCCTGCCCGGTCGACGCGATCACGCCGGAGGACCAGGTGCCGCCAGAGTGGCAGAAGTACATCGAGATAAACGCCGCCTACTACCGCCGAGGCTAGCCGACCGCACGCATTGCCTCCACACCCTCGACCGCCGGGAAAGACCGACTGGGGGTCAGGGGGAACCGGCGCCAGTAGGATGGACGAGCGGCGCAGCGGGCGCTGAGAAGCTTCGCCTCAAGCTCGCTGCCCCCCGCGGGGCTATAGCTCAGTTGGAAGAGCGCCTGGATCGCACCCAGGAGGTCGCCGGTTCGAGTCCGGCTAGCTCCATCGCTCGATGTCCCTGCACACGGCCAGATTCCGGCTGGTGACTGGAAACCACGGCCGCCGCAAGGGGCGCTCCGTTTCAGGCACGAGTGCCTGAAACGGCGGCGATGCGCGGGGATTAGCGGCGATTGACGCCGATTCCGGACTCGCTTTCGAGCGCGAGCAGAGGTACGGTCGCCGACCGCAAGACATAGACGGCCCCGGCGGCGCTGAAGACGCCCCGGGGCCTGACACCGAAGAACCAACCTTCGATGCGAGACCGATTCTCCCAGAGCACTTCGGTTGCTCGGGTAGATCGACGGCCCTGATCGGGGGTGGTTCTTCGGTGCCCTGACCGGAAGGAGGGGTGCCATGCCTCATGTAACTGCGATGATCGACCGCAGCCTGCGCAGCGGTGCCATCCCGGTGCGGACAGTCTCCCGGCTCGATCACGAAGGTCGACTGCCTCGCCGTAAGGCTGTCGGCGAGTTCCTGCATCGCGCTTGCGGCTGCCGCGAGAACCTCGGTCTCCGAGGAGGCGGCCCAGTTCTCTATCTCCCGCACGTTCAAACGGACCCTGCGTGCAGCAGAACATAACGCGGCGGCTCGAGGCTGTTGTAGGCATCGGTGTGTAGGGGGAACTCAAGCCGCGTCGTAGAGAGGATTACATTGCCATGGCGATCGACCTCCCCCACGCCGTCATTGCGGGGGTGTACTAGGTATGAGTGCCCGTCGTGCATGCCGTCGGGCATTCCCACTCCCGGCTCGACGCAGGTTCCGAGGCCAGCCGCCAACTCGCGTAGCTGCTCACCTGGTTCGATGTCCGAGAGGTAGGCAACGCCGTCGTCGTTAAGCGCCTGCCCGAACTCCTCAAAATAACCAGGAGTGACTGACAGTCGGCGCACGGCCGGGAAAGATACCGGAGCGGTTTCTATTCGACGATGGCCGTCGCTGGGACGCTAGGCGCCGCCGGGCGCGTGGCACCCGCCATTGAGGCGCGGTCAGGACCGGGAATCCCAGCGCCGATCGCTTCCTGGACGCTATCCCAGGAAGATTCACGGAGCAGCTCGGAAAGGCCACGGTTCATGCGTGAGGGCCAGAGTGGGCCGTCGTAGACGAAGGCGGTATGGGCCTGGACCAGCGAAGCGCCAGCGAGTATCCGGCGCCAGACATCCTGCGGCGTCTCGACGCCGCCGACCGAGATGAGCGTAAGGCGATCTCCGACCCGCTCGCTGAGCACGTCCAGCACCTCAATGGCACGCTCGCGCAGCGGCCGCCCAGAGATACCGCCTCGATGGCCGGCAGCCTCTATCTGCGCCCCGCTGGAAGCGGCCAGACCGAGGTCGGCAGAGGTGTTGACTGCGACTATCCCGTCGAGCCCGCGGGCAACGGCTACATCGGCGACCTCGCGTAGTCGCTCGTTCGCGATGTCGGGACCGATCTTGAGCAACAGCGGCAGCGAGATGGCATTTGCCACTAGCTCTTCCTGGACGCCGGCGATCAGCTCCTCGACCCGCTCGGCGTCTTGCCAGCCGACCAGCCCGGGCGTATTCGGCGAGCTGACATTGATCACGAGGTAGTCGGCGACCGGGCCGAGCGTCCTCACCGTCTCGCGGTAATCAGCGACGGTGTCCTGACTGGCGACGAGCTTCGTCTTACCGACATTCACCCCCACGATTATGTCGCCCCGACGACGCCTCAGGCGCCGGGCGAAGACGTGGGCACCAGGATTGGGGAAGCCCATCTCGTTGAGTAGTGCCCGATCGGTCGGCAGCCTGCTGACGCGGCGGGGCCTGCGCTGGTTGCCCGCCTGAGCCTGCGCGGTTACCGTCCCGACCTCGACAAAGCCGAAGCCGAGCGCACCGAGCGGGCGGAACCAGGTCGCGTCCTTGTCAACTCCGGCAGCAAGCCCGAGTGGGCTGCGGAACTCTAGCCCCATCGCCTTAACCCGCAGACCCTCGTCGCGAGGCCTCAAGACCCAGTCTAGGAAAGCACAGAAGCCGGGGATGGCTCCCAGGATGCGCATCGTCCAGCGCGCGAGCGAGTGCGAACGCTCGGCATCACAGCGCAGGAGGACGCGATTGAAGAATGCGCGGTAGATCACGGCCTCTCAACGTAGTGGGAAAGGAACAGCGACGGACTGCTCACTGTTGACGACGCCATTCTCATCCGTGCCCACAATAACCCGCGTCGTAGACAGGAAGTAGGCGCAGCGTGCAATAGGGTGGCGGCGATGACGTCGATTGATGCTTTCTACGAAGCTGTCGCCGAGCAGATCCGCGGAGAGATCCAGCGGGCGCCGGAGCCCGATGCCAAGCGTGAAGCACTGGATCGTGACCCGGACCGGCAGCAAGATTGAGCACTCACCGGAGAGAGGCGGCGAGGAAGCGGGCGTCGGGGCGGGTCTTGCTGCCCGGCTCGATGCGGGGGCCAGCGGAGCCGCCTACGTGACGCACGTTCCCAGGCCCCGGGAGCACCTTCTGGCCGAGGCGCTGGTGAGCGAGCCACGCAACTCCGATATCCGCCGTGCCGACATCGCACGGACGGCGGATGGCGCCGAGCTCGGACCCTGGCAGCACATCGTCTGAGCACGAGCTCACGCCCTTTTTCGCACGATCTTGCCGCATTACCGCTGGCTGACCGAGCCATCCCGGGTTTCGAGAAAGCGTCAATCTGACCCGGCTTCGTGAGGCCTCCAGGAAGTTGGGTCGGCTCATTTCTCGGCAGAGCGGTGGATGAGATTGGCGACGCGGCCTCCGCGCCGATCGGCTCGAGCGAAAAGCGAACGACGGGTCGTCAGACCTTCGTTTAGCGCTTGGCGGACGGCCATCTCGATCTGCTCAGGGGCCGTTCCGGCGGCGGCCGCGTCGAGGATCGACCGCACCGGGTCCGTGACACGGATGCCTTCGCGCGACACGACTTCGGACGGCTCAAAGGCCTTCGTCGTCGTGTGCAGGGTCACTCCCTGAAGCCGCCTGATCCCGCGATCGTCGCGGTCGACCAGCAGATGCACGCCGTTGGGCAGGCAACGTCTGAAAGGCCGTGTAGATCGAGTGCGCTCTCGTGTGAAACGACCGCCCGCTCGGCGCCCACCGCGAGCCACTTCGCTCGCATCTCCTCGTGGCTCGAATCCGGATAGCCACGCAGCCGGTACAGGCCGCGGCGAACGTGCTCGTAGCGCCCGGAGCGAACATGATGGGCGAGCAGCTGCGGGCTGAAGCCGGCTTCGCGCGCCTGCCGGGAGGTGAAGTAGCCATCCTGTCCGTAGGAAACTTGGTTCAGGGCAACGGCATCTGGACCCTGGCTGTCAGAGATAGATAAAGCATAGCTATATCTTTCTACGACAGTCAGTTCCCAGCGCGACGGCGCTGATCGCCTCGTCGGTGTGGCGTCTCGCCGCTTAACGTGTGGTCGCTACGAAAGCGGTCCACGGAATTCCGCGTCAGCATGCGGCAGAGGGCAAACGTGAAGGCCTCACTAGAGCTCTCAATCGACGAGCAGGTCGCCGAACTTGTTTCGGTCCTTCTCCCGACCTGTTGCCTCAGCCGCGGAGTGGCAGAACTTTCGTCCGGTTGCTTAGGAAGCTCACACCGATCCTGCATTTAGGTGTTCAATGGAGGGCGTGCGTCTCGTTCGATCGCTCGCGGGGGGCCTGCTTTCGTCGCTCGTCGCTGCGGCGCTCGTCGCTGCGCCCGCCGGTGCGGCGCCGCTGCCAGTGCTCCTGGGGCAGGCCGGCAGCGCGTCTACCACTGGGTCCGCCACCGGGGCGGGCGGCTGCATCTGCACCGTGGTGCAGATGCACGAGGCCAGTCCGACGAGCAGTTCCTATGTGGTCCCGTTCGACGGGGTGATCGTTGCCAGCGGCACCTACGTCGGCAACTACGTCGAACCGGCCGATACCGACACCGTGCAGGTTCAGACGGTGCATAGGACCGGCGCGGCGACGGGCACCGTCGTCAGCGAGGGTACCGCCCACCACCTCCTCGGATTGCCGACAAACACCGTGGATCGGTTCTACGACCGCCTGCCGGCTCACGCGGGCGACGTCCTCGCCGCGCGCTTCCACGACAGTGGGCTCATCGAATCGACGCCGTTCTTCTTCAAGGCCACGGCTGCCGGAGACGAAGTTAGGAAATCCACGGCCACGGCAGCCGGCGGCAGTCTCTCGGTACCCGGTGAACAGGTGGCCGAACGCCGGGTCAACCTCGAAGCCGTGCTCGAGCCCGACGAAGACCACGACGGTTACGGCGACACCTCGCAGGATCTCTGCCCCGGCTCGCCGATTGCCGCCTCGGCCTGCTCGGGTTCGCTCTTCGGCAGTGACCTGCAAGGCGAAGGCTCGGCTCGGCCGGCGGCCTGCTCTCCCTCCTGCCTTTATGTGCAGACCGCCCTCGGCGGGGTCTCCACCGCGGCGTCCTCGCCCGGAGTGATCGTTCGCTGGCGGGTTCTGAACGGCAGCAACGGCGCTTACGGAGCCCTTGTCCTGACCGACAATCCGGGAGGAAGCGGCGGGGCATTTCACGCGTACCACGTGCTCAGCAGGAGCGAGACCGTGAATGTGACCGCGCCCACCAACCCGGCGTTCTCGAAGATCTCGAGCTTCCAGACCCGGATTCCGATCCCGGCGGGAGGCTATGTCGGCCTGACGGTTCCCGGGGGCACCGTCCCCGGCTTCCAATCAAGCGCCGGCGGTCAGGCGACGTACTCGCGCACGGAAGCCCCAGCCTCCGGCGTCACCGGTGTCGTCGGGGAATCCCACAACGGCGCGATCCTCTACGACGCCGACATCGAGCCCGATGCCGACGGCGACGGTTACGGCGATGTCACCCAGGACTCGTGCCCAAGCTCGGCCTCGATCCACGAAAGCCCGTGCCCAGCGGCGGCGGCCCCGGGTGGGGAAGCGGCAGCAGGCGCTGGACAGGACCTGCTCCCGAGGATCGGGTCGCTGGCCGTCAAGCCGAAGCGCTTCCACGCCAAGCCGGTCGGAAGGGTCCTGGCGAGCGGCCGCTGGGGGACCAAAGTGAAGCTCTCGCTCTCCTCAGCGGCAACCGTGACGCTCGCGATCGAAGCGCGGCACGGCGGTCGCTTCCACGTCGTCACGCGACTGACCAAAAGATCCGCCGCGGGGCGCACTTCGATCGGCTTCAACGGCCAATACCGCCACGCCGGCAAGCTCGCCGACCTTCCCCCCGGCGCCTACCGCCTCACCGCCAGCGCCAAGACCAACGCCGGCACCGGACCGGTCAAGCGCACGGGCTTCACCGTCCTTCCCCCTGCCTGAAGCGCGCGCCCGCCTTAGCCTCGCGAGGCCATCGCAGCCGGCGGTCCAGCCCGACTCGACATCGAGATTGAGCGACGTTCACCCGGCGAAGATTCACATCACCCTCCCCCGCAGCAGTCAAGTCGCGAGTTGTGGTGTAACTCCTCGCCGGCTCGTTCACGCGGCTTGTAGCTGAGGCACCTCCTCCCGGACTTCGCCCTCTCGGTCCTCGTCGTCCTGGTCCTCGAGGACCAGGACGAGCGACTCCTCGGAGAGGTAGCGGCGGCTGATCAGCCACTCGTCGTTCTGCTCGATCAGCAAGGCGCCGGCGAGGCGGATCGCGGAATCGTCGTTGGGGAAGAGGGCACCGCCGGCGCGAGGCGCTTGATCACCACCGTGGCGCGCTCGCGGGCCTGCTCGTAGCTCTCGGCCTGAAAGACCTCGCGCAGGGCGGCGGAGACCATGCCGCGCTGCTGGGGGCGACAGTGCTGGTGCATGTCTCTGACGAAATGCACCGCGCAGCGCTGCCAGGGGCAGCCCAGCACTCTGGCGATTGCGCCCTTCAGGCCCTCGTGGGCATCGGAGACGCAGAGCTTCACTCCACTCAGGCCGCGAGCCCGCAGGCCACGCACGAACTCAACCCAAAAGGCGCCCGACTCGAGCCGCGACCGCGGCTCATCGGGTGGGCGACCTCCTGGCGCCAGGAGAACGGGCCGAATTCGTCGCCATGCTCGCGCGCCGCCTTTAGAAAGCAGATCGCGGCGTCGTTGACGGCGAGGGTGTGCGCGGTGCTCGCCGAGCGCGGCGATGATCTCGGCGGTGACCTCGGGCAGGCCGACGGCGCCGCTTGGTGCCGGGCGCCGGGCGCCCTTCTCGGCGCGGCTATCGGTTCGCGCATCGCGACGACCACGCGAGCGCCGGCCCCGCCGGCCGCCGCGCCGCGGTTCGGCATTGAGCCGCTGGGGAGCCAGCGCGGAGGCGATAGCGAAGGCGCCGAGAGCGAGGGGCGCGAGCGACGAGGCGGGAACGGTCGCGAGCTGAAGGGTTGAACGATGGGACGGACGCAGTCTTGGTCGAAGGGATGGACGCAGCGGGGACCGTCCACCTCGGCGCATCAGTCGATGCGCCGAGCGTGGTCTCAGCCGCGCGCGGACTTGGGGAGAGACAGCCTGAAGGATCTTCATACCCCTGGACTAACTCTGCTCGCGAAGGAAGTCAAATTGCCCTGCGGCCCGTCCCGCAATCCCCGCGCATCGCCGCTAATCGCCGCGTATATCGTTGACGAAACTTTTAGATTCGCGGTTCGCCGAAGCTGCGGGGCTGGAAGTCGGCCAGACCCCGAAAGCGTGTCCTAACTATCCTAACTGTTAGGATGTTGAGGCCATGGAACTGCCAGCTCGGCCCCTTCTCGCCTCAGCGCTTGACGCGCGGCTGTTCGTCGATCGCAAGGCCGAACTCGAAACGCTTGAGCGCAATGCAGAGAGCCGCCTCAACAGCCTCGTGCTCGGCCCACCGGGGATCGGCAAGACCTCTCTTCTGCATCAGCTCGAGCGCCGCCTCGATGGCCATGCAGAGCTTGAGCCCATCTTCGTCGACGGCGCTGGGCGGGCGGCAAGTCCGGATGAGCTGCTCTCGCTCATCGCCTACAGGCTCGACGAGGATCGAGCTCGGTTCTCGCACGTAGGAGAGGCGATGCAATCAGTCGGGCGCCGACCTCCGCGCACCGGGACGGAGCAGTTGCTCGCCGCCCTGCGAACCGTCCGCGATGCGCTGGCCGAGCGAGAACGGCGGGCCGTCCTGATAGTCGACGAGCTTCCCTCCGGGGAGACCGCCCACGCCCTCTTCGGGCAGCTCCGCGACGAGCTGTGGAGCCTGCCCGCCACGTGGGTCGTCGCCGCCCGAACGAGCGAGCAGGCTGTCTACCTGCGCCCACCCGCAAGCGCCTTCTTCGAGTCGGTCGTCGCGGTCGAGCCGCTGCCGGAGAAAGCCGCGATACAGCTGCTCAAGAAGCGGACTGCCGATGCCGAGATCGACGGCGATCTGCTTCGCCAGATTGCAGCGGTGGCAGATGGTCAGCCGGCGCTGCTCATCCTGCTCGCACGCCAGACGCTGCTCGAAGGGAGGAGCCTGAACGACGCGCAGGGCGCCCAGGACGAGCGAATGCAAAGAGCAGCGCAGCTCGGTGACGCCGCGAGCCGCCTCGTGGATTACATCGAAGCGAACGGTCCCGTCAGCGCCTCCGATGCCCGCATGCTCTCCGAACTCGGCTGGACCCGGAGCCGCGCCACTCAGGTCCTGCGCCAACTCGAGCAGGCCGGGTTGGCGGAGGTGAGCAACGAGCGGGTAGGTTCGGGGCGCAGGAAGGTCTACACGCTGAAGACGAAGCTGAAGGGAGCTGCATGAGCAGGGAGCTGATCGAGGCGCTGCGGGCGGCGGCAGCCTTTGACGCGACGCCGCTGCCGGAAGACCTTGCGGCGCTGCATGTCCCCTTCGACGACCTGCTCGGCTAGGAGAGGACCGAGCGAGAGCTGCGCAAGGCGGCCGAGGCGAGCGGGCGCATCGCCCTCGTCGGGGCGATGGGCGCCGGAAAGTCCAGCGTGCTGTCCTACCCGGTGACGCCCGCGGAGGGCTTCGCGCCTCTTCCCATCTCCGTCGCGCCGGAGAACGACGAGACCGTCACTGACCCCGGCCGCTTCGCCCAGCACGTCGTCCGGGTGATCAGCACCTGGGCCGCCGAGGTCGAGATGCTGTCTCCGGAGCAGCGCGACGAGCTTCTCCGCTCCGTCGCGGAGGGACGGGTGATGTCGGCTCGCTCCAAGCAGACGCACGCCGGCCTCTCGCTTCAGCTGCCTTGGATCGTCAAGGGTGAGCTCGCCCGCGACATCAAGCGGGAGCTTGCACCGGCAGTCGAAGTCGAACGCTCGGCTGTCGAGTACCTCGACGCCCTCAAGCGACTGATGCGACTCATCCGGACGGTCGAGCTGCAGCCCGTGCTGGTCATCGACGACTCGGATCGCTGGCTGCGCCGAGGCGAGCCGCGCCCGGACATCGTCGGGGCGTTCTTCGGCCGCATCGTCAGGGAGCTCGCCGAGCTGGAGACCGGCCTGGCGATCGCCGTGCACGAGCACTACCTTGGCCTCGACGAGTACCGCGACAACACCGTCGGGGTCATAAACACCCGCATCGACGTTCCGGGCCTGACGGACGAGGCGCAGCTCCGGCGCATCTCGATCACCGTGTCCAGGTGGTGATTGGTGGCGATGGCTCAACCGAGATACTCGATGCCAATGGGCTTGCCAGCCTATGGCAGTTCTACGCCGACGAGTGCGGTAGGAGCCTGCGCAAGACGCTGCAGATCGCCCACACGGCCCTCAGCGAGGCCGCGCGGTCCGAGGCGGAGCAGGTCGGCCTCGCGCTGATCGAATCCTCGATCGCCGCCTGGGAACCTCAGGAGACGTAGAAGATCGGCCGGGATTCGAGTTGCCGACATCGATGCTGGGCGGTTCCAGTGAGCACGGCGCTCTCTTCGCTGGTTTCCCATCATGCCACAAGCGCCACGCCATAGGCGCTCACAGGCTAGAGCGAAGAACCGGAGCGAGACAGAAGGAGACCGAAGGCGACGGCAGCGAAAATCAGCCCCGCGAACTCCATGGGCTTCAAATCAACTTGAAACCCGATGGCTCCCAAAACCAAGCCGACCAGGGCGAGGCGAACCTCATTGCGCGAAGACACCGAGAGCCTCGGTATAGGCAGACTGGGAAATGGTCAGGCCTTCCTTCACCCTCACTGCGGGAATCTGAGGGATCATCTTCCTTCCCTCGTCTGATCCAGCAGCGCTCCGCCGCGCATTCCGCCCTTCCGCCGATCTTTCGCGTACTCATCGTCTTCCTCGGCCTGCCGCCGCGAGGCATCGCGAGCGAGCTCAGCGCCCAGGATGAGAAGTTGGCGAACCTGCGCCGAAAAGAGGAGGTCGTAGGGCGTGTGAGTGCTTCCAGGGCGCTTGACCAAGCCGACGTCTTCGATTTCCTTCATCCGTCGACTGATGACGCTCGATCGGAGTTCAAGCACATCCGAAAGCTGTCGCTGCGTCTGCGGCTGCTCTGAATCGAGCAGGTGAGAAATTGCCTTCCGGCAATCTTCCTGGGCGAGCACATCGAACAGTTTTCCGACCGAGAGGGCCATTACGCTTTCGTTTTCCCCAATTCTGAAGGAAATGGGGAGAATATCCTCAAGCGCGAGCGCCGTCAAGGCAGGTTTCAGTGACCCTGAAATCAGGGCCGACAGGGAAGGCTTCGCCTCCGCGGGGCCTAAGTCCTTCTTCGTATTGGTGAGCGAACCGCTCGGTTCGATCGCCGTGAAAGGCCCACGGCGTACTCGGCGAGGCCTGCGAGCTCTGGGTCTGAACCGGAGCTGGCGAGAATCCGGGCATCCAGACCTCGTGGCAGGGGAAGGTCGTAGCCGCGCTCGGCCTTGGCGGCGAGGACGTCGGCGATCTCAGGTGTGACCTCCGTCCCCGCCTTCGTCCTTGGGTTCTTGCTGGTCGCCTTCTTCACTCTTGCCATTTCTTGAACGTACCTACGAAGGATCGGTGATCCAGCACGACTCGACGTCGAGGTGCTGACCGAGACGTTCGAGGTGCTGGTCGACGTGCAGGACGCCGATGCCCGCATGTTGGGCAGCCGCGACGACCGTCAGATCGGTGAGAGGGAAGCGATGGGCACCGTGTGAGCCATCGGCCGCCAGCTCGCGCATCGTCGCCAGGACCGCTCGCTGCACGGCACGATCCACTGGGACCTCTCGCAGGCCATCCAGGGTTCGCTCGACCGCGGCGATCCCGTCGGAGCCTCGCGCGTCGACCATCAGCTCGTAGCGCACCGGCCAGCACCAGCGGACATCGCCGCGCTCGATCGCCCCCAACAGCAAATCGCGTGCCTTGGCATCCCTGCGGGACTGCATCCAGGCGGAGGTATCCGCCAGCACCGGCCCCGTGCCGTCCCAGATCTTGGCCGACATCAGGCCGCGGGCGGGGCGTTGAGGCGATTAATCGCTTCGAGGTCGAGGTCGAACTGCTCGGAGTCCATCGCCTCGAACAGGGTCTCGGCGGCAACCCGGCGATTGCGTCCGGCCTCCAACTCGGCCTCCGCCCCCTCCACTGCGAGCCGGCGCAGGAGCGTGGCGTCGGCCTCGCGGGTGCCGGTGGCAGCTCGGACCCGCGCCAGCGCCTCCCCCAGCTCAGGGTCCGCGGTCACGGCGATTCGGGGGTGCTTCGAAGGCATCGCTATCGCAGTGTAACTCATCGGAGTTACACCTAACTCAGCCAGTGTCGGCGACAACAATCTCATGCAAGCGCCCACGCCATGGGCGTTCACGTGAGATTTCTGTCGCCGTCTGATTCGGCGGTGATCGCGCCGGTAGAACTGTGGTTGTGATGGATCGCGCTCAAATTGCGGCCAGCGCGGCTGGTTCGCTGCGCCTAGAGGGGCTGGAGGCCACCGGGCCGGTGTGCGAGCTCGCGGAGCTCTGGGTTCGCGGGGATGCCTCCGACGCGGATCTACGCGAGGCAGAGCGTCGCCTACTCGCCGGAGAGCCGCTTGAGGATCTGCTCACGTCTGCTGCGGCCGGGAACGGCGCGGCGCGGCGCGTGTGAGCGACGATCCGCACGTCTACCCCGGCACCGATGTCCTGCGCAACCTGCGCGGCATCCGCGACGGCGGAGAGCTCGAGGAGTTCGAGGCCCGCCTCACTCTCGTGCGCAGCCCCCCGCTAATCGTCGCGTATCCGCGCCGACGGCGACTCTCACGGCCACCCACGAATCCCCTGCTAACCGGCATCTTCTAACGCGGATTCCCCGGCCAGGAGCTTGCTCATCGCACCCAGGAGGTCGGCGATTCGAATCCGCCTAGCTCCATCGCAATGATTTGAGTCCCTGCACGTGGCCGGGTTCGGGCTTAGCGCTGCGGCCAGCGCAGGGGCGCTTCCATTTCAGGCACGAGTGCCTGAAATCACGGCAATGCGCGGAGATTAGCGGCGATTCCTGCCGATTTCGGACTCGCTTTCGGGCGCGAGCGGAGCTAGGTCGGCGAGCAACTGAACAGTGCCGACCGACCGCGACCCCGGGCTCCTACACTGGGTCCATGGCAGGGGCGCGCAGCGCAGACCCATGGCGGGACACCGACGTCATCGACAGCCGTGCCCCGCGCTTCAACCAGGCGGTGGTGGGGGCCTTCGCGCTGACCGGCATCGTCCTCGGCTGGCCGCTGCTCTGGGCGCTGATGGGCGCTCAGCTGCTGCTCGGCCTGACCCTGGGCCGGCGCTTCTGCCTCACCTGCCTCGCCTACTTCGAGCTGATCCAGCCGCGCTTCGGCGAGGGGGAGCTGGAGGACTCGCGCCCGCCCCGCCTCGCCAACGCGATGGGGTCCGCCTTCCTCCTCGGCGCGGCGCTCGCCTGGTGGCTGGGCGCGCCGGCCGTGGGCACGGCGCTGGGGGCGATCGTCGCGGCGCTGGCGCTGCTGGCCGCGCTCAGCGGCTTCTGCACCGGCTGTGAGATCTACCGGTTGACCGCCCGCCTGCGCGGCATCTCGCCGCGGCACCACAGCCACATGGACCTCGCCGACCTCGCCGGGCTCGACGGCCACAGCCGCGCCTTCGTCGAGTTCACCCACCCGCTCTGCGGCGAGTGCCGCGAGTGGGAGCGTCGCCTCTCCGCCGAGCCCGAGCCGCTGATCAAGCTCGACGTCCGCGAGCGGCCCGACCTCGCCCACAAGTACGGGATCGCGGTCGTCCCCACGGTGCTCGCCGTCGGCGCCGACGGCGCGGTGCTCGAGCGCATCGCGCCCTGAGGGCCGATTCCTCAGGCAAGCGAGACACCATGCACGAGGGCGATCGCGTGCGCTGGTACACGCTCGACATGGGCAGCGAGGTCGACCTCTATACCCCGCACTGGCACGGCAACGTCCTGACCACGGGGGGCATTCACGTCGACGTCATCTCGCTCCTGCCCGGCGACATGGTGACCGCCGACATGACCCCGGAACCCCGGCACCTGGCTCTTCCACTGCCACGTCGGCGACCACATCACCGCCGGCATGCTGACCCGCTACCGGGTCCTCGAGTAGCACTTGTATGACGATCTCGGGATCAGTCGCGGCGCCGCTCCGTCGAGAGGTCGCGCTCGCGCGAGCCGAGCGGGTTGAGCGCCTTGGCCACCGGCGTCTCCGGGCGCTTGAGGACGCGGATGCCGTAGACGAAGACGTTGGCGCCGCCGACGTTGCCGCCCACGGCCAGGGTCGCCTCGGCGATCAGCCCCGCGATCAGCGCCGCCGCGCGCACCTCGTCGGCGTTGTAGCCGGGGCGCTGCAGGAGCCAGGTGAGGGCGAAGAGGACGGTCGCCGTGACCATCACGAGCATGTGGATCGTCGCCGTCGTCCAGGCGGGCGTGTCCCTCGGCAGGTCGAGCCAGTCGAGCAGGCCGGTGATCGCGGTCGGCGCGGCGAGGATCAGGCCGAAGGAGATCGCCAGCAGCGACCCATGCGCCATCTGCTCCTCCTGCAGGCCGAGCGCGCCTGCGAGGAGCATGGCCACCCCGACCGTATAGGCGCCGATGCTGGCGTCGGTCAGCGGCGGATGCAGCGGCTTGCCGGGAAACCCCTTGATCGGCTCAGTCAGCCTGCTCATCTCGTTCCTCCTTGCTCGATATTGGTACGGCCCGGGCGGCGCCGGGGTTCTCTACGGAGACGTACATGCCGCGCGGCAGCGGCTCCGCCACCCTGACCGCGAGCACGTACTCGTGCTCCGGGTGGCACCTGGCGAAGAAGAGCCCGCGGTCGAGAAGGGCAGGTGCGTGGCGTCGACTTCGATCGGCGCCTGAAGCGTCTCGAAGGCGGGTTTCTCGCTGGTGGCGATCCAGAGCGACTCACGCCTCACGAGCTTCCCTTACCCGATGCTTGCGAGCCTAGACACAGCCAGTCATGCCTTCCCCCGCCGGCGTTTGCCCTATGGCGACGCGCGGGCTACAGTCGCGGTACCGACAACGAGAAGGAGGTCGAGGGATGCCACTGATCGAAGCGCGGCTTCTCGAGGGAGTGTTCTCGTCGGGCGAGCGCGAGCAGCTTGCCGAGGGCCTGATCGACGCGGAGCCCGTGCTGGCGGAGCAGCTTCGCGAGTCGCATGCGGCGGTCAATCCCCGGGTACCACCTCAACAAGCGTCATTGGAACACCGTGATCATCGACCGCTCGCTACGATCGGACCGACGAGGAAGCAACGGGGAGAGAGGTCGATGACCGAGCGGCGAGCTGCCGTCGATGCCCGTGCAGAGCTCGACCGGGGGCGCGAATCGGTCGCCGCCGGCCGGTGGATGGAGGCGTTCGAGCGCCTGTCGGCCGCCGACGGGGAGGAGGCGCTCGGGGGAGAGGACCTCGAGCTGCTGGCGAGGGCCGCCTACCTGGTCGGGCGCGACGCGGAGCACCTCGCCGCGCTGGAGCGCGCCCACATCGCCCTTCGCGACTCGGGCGAGCCGCTGCGGGCGGCTCGCTGCGCCTTCTGGCTGGGGATCCACCTCGCCTCCGCCGGGAGCGCGGCACCCGCGGGCGGCTGGTTCGCCCGCGCCGAGCGTCTCGTCGCCCGCGTCGGCCGTCCCTGTGCCGAGCAGGGCTACCTGCGCCTGCCCGTGGCGCTTCGCGCGGAGGCCGCGGGCGACTACGAGACGGCGCGGACGGTCGCGGTCGAGGCGGCCGAGATCGGCGAGCGGTTCGGGGATGCGGACCTCCTCGCCCTCGCCCTCCAGGAGCAGGGCCGGGCGCAGCTGCGACTGGGCAGGATCGGCCCCGGCCTGAAGCTGCTCGACGAGGCGATGGTCGGCGTCGCCGCCGGCGAGACCTCGCCGATCGTCACCGGGCTTGTCTACTGCAGCGTCATCGACGGCTGCCAGGAGGCGCACGAGCTGTCCCGGGCGCGCGAATGGACCACGGCGCTTGCCCGCTGGTGCGACGGGCAACCGGACCTGGTGCCCTTCACCGGCCAGTGCCTGGTGCACCGCGCCGAGATCATGCAGCTGCGCGGCGAGTGGGCGGACGCCCTCACCGAGGCCCGGGATGCCGGCCGCCGCCTGGCCGGCCGGATCGCCGTGAACCGGGCGGCTGCCGCCCAGGCCTCCTACCGGGAGGGCGAGGTGCTGCGGCTGCGCGGCGAGGTCGGCGCCGCCGAGGGCGCATACCGCGAGGCGAGCCGGCGGAGCTGGGAGCCACAGCCGGGGCTGGCGCTGCTGCGCCTCGCCGAAGGCAAGAGCGAGGCGGCGGCGGCGATGGTCGGCCGGGCGCTGTCGGAGACGACGTGGCCCCTGGAGCGCGCCAGGCTGCTGCCCGCCCACGTGGACGCCCTCCTGGCGGCGGGAGACGCCGAGGGCGCCCGCCGCGCCGGCGAGGAGCTCGAGGCGATCGCCGTCGGCCACGACAGCCGCGTGCTGGAGGCAACCGCCGCCTACGCCCGCGGCGCCGTCCTGCTGGACGACGGCGACCCGGCCGCGGCGCTGATCGCCCTGCGCAGCGCCTGCGCGGCATGGCAGAGCCTCGAGGTTCCCTACGAGGCGGCCCGGGCGCGCCAGGCCATCGGCCTCGCCTGCCGCGGGCTGGGCGACGAGGAGACCGCGGCGATGGAGCTGAGCGCCGCCCGGGAAGTCTTCGCCGAGCTGGGCGCAGAGCCGGACCGAGCCCGGGCCGAGGCCCTCCTGGCCGGCGCTCGCGACGGCGCCGGCGAGGCCGGCTTGACGCCGCGCGAGCTGGAGGTGCTGCGCCTGGTCGCGGCGGGGCGCAGCAATCGCCAGATCGCCGCCGCGCTGACGATCAGCGAGCACACCGTCGCCCGGCACCTTCAGAACACCTTCGCGAAGCTCGGCGTCTCCAGCCGGACGGCCGCGGCCGCCTACGCCTTCGAGCACGACCTCGCGTAGAGCGCCTGCCGCGGCCCGTGGTCCGAATTGACCACGCTCCCGGGTAACGAAGTTGGCCCTTTTAGGCGATGCGGCGGGCCGCTCTCACTCCTATGGTCGCGATACAGACCGAGCGAGGGGAGGAGGAGCGACAGATGACACCACAGCAGTCGATCACGGCATCCAGAGGCGATGCCGACCAGCGCCGATCGGCCTCGGACGCACGGGAGGAGCTGCTGGCCGGCGTTCCCGTGACCGAGCGCTCCCTGACCCTGGCGGGAATCGAGACCGCCCTGCTGGAAGGGGGGCAGGGACCGCCAATCGTCCTCCTGCATGGCCCGGGCGAGTTCGCCGGCAAGTGGATGCGGGTCATCCCGCGGCTGGTCGAGTCGAGCTTGGTAATCGCCCCCGATCTCCCCGCCCACGGCGCGTCCGGCGTGCCCGACGGCGGCGGCCTCGACGAGGACCGCGTGCTCGCCTGGCTGGGCGAGCTGATCGAACGCACCTGCAAGGAGCCGCCGATCCTGCTCGGGCACGTCTTGGGTGGTGCGATCGCCGCCCGCTTCGCCAGTCGCTCCCCGCGGCGGCTCGCACGGCTCGTGCTGGTGGACACGCTGGGCCTGGCCCGCTTCCGGCCGGCGCCGAAGTTCGCGCTGACGCTGGTCGGCTTCCAGGCGCGGCCGTCCGAGCGCAGCTACGACCGCTTCATGCGGCAGTGCTCGCGCGACCTGGACGGCCTGCGGGAGGAGATGGGCGATCGCTGGCAACCCTTCGTCGACTACAACCTCGCCGGGGCGACGGGCCCGAATGCGAAGGTCATCGGCCGGCTGCTGCGCCGGCTCGGCTTGCCGCCGCTGCCGCCCGAGCGGTTGGAGCGCATCTCGGTTCCCACGAGCTTGATCTGGGGGCGGCAGGACCGTGCCAACCGCCTGCGGATCGCCGAGCGCGCCAGCGAGCGCTACGGCTGGCCGCTGTTCGTGGTCGAGGACTGCGCCGACGATCCCGCCCGCGACCGCCCGCAGGACTTCCTCGCCGCCCTGCGTGCGGCGCTGTAGGCGTCGCCGCCTGGCGGCTCCTGCCGGGAAGTGCCCGAATCGCCGTTAATCCCCGCACTTTGCGAGGAGCGGGCCCCGATCCAGCTTTCGGGAAATCGCACCCAGGACGTCGGCGGTTCGAATCCGCCTAGCTCCATCGCCGTCGGCTACGGTCGAAGGTCTTGAACCTCGCAGGGCAGGCTTTCCGCCCGATCGATGATCTCTGGGTCACCCGTCAATAGCACTGCGCCCTCAGAGGCAGCAAGCGCGACCGCGAAACAGTCAGCCAGCGCCATCGGGTGGGAGGCCTTCAGCTTCGCCGCCGCCCTCATCGCCGAAACGCCGGGGAGGTGCTCGGTGATGCGAGGACGGAGTTCCTCGAGCGTGCGATCTGCCTCTTCCTTGCCGTGGTCCCGGCTCGTTCGATAGTGGACCTCGACCAGATTGATCCAACTCATCGCCGGGCGTTCCCGATTCAGAATCCCATCAACCAGATCTGCCGCCGGTTCGTCACCGTCGAGCCAGGACAGAACAGGCCAGGAATCCAGGCAGAAGGGCAAGGCTACCGGGGCTCTTTGCCGCGATCTTCAAGTAGCCGCGCCGCCATGCCGCTGCCGGCGAATCTTCCCCGCAGCGTCGACCGAGGGGGGGCCCGCCGCACAACGATCCCGTCGTCAACGGGCTCGAAGGACACGTTCGAGCCCGGCCCAAGGCCTGCGCGTTCGCGGAGGTCCTTGGGAATCACCACTTGCCCCTTGGCACCGATTCGCTGAGTCATACGGCCTCAGTATACCTCACCCAGATCTCGGTGCAGCCGGGGGTCCGAGGGTGAGAATGCGACGGGCCTGGACGGCTGACCCCCGATCGGCGAAAGTAAGGACAAATCGAAGCGAGAGGAGCAACGATGGCCGACGAAACGATCACCCTGACGATCTCGAAGGCGGACGCCGAGGTGCTGGTAGGCGTGCTCGCCTCCGAGCGCTACAACTCCGAGGTCGAGGCGGTCTGCGATGGAATCCGCAGACAGTTGGACGAGAAGCTGGCGGAGTTGGGCTGAGCGCGCCAGCCACCACTTCTCGGCCGCTCGCGACGGCGCTGTGAGGCGTCCCGGAGTCCGACCGTGAGCATGCGCAGCATCCGCATAGGGTGCCTCGCCGGGATCCCGATCGGCGTCCAGCCGCTGTGGGTGGTGATCGTCGCGCTGATCACCTTCTCGCTGGGCGCCGTCTACTACCCCGATCAGGTCTCCGGCATCGCCCCGGCGCTTGCTTACGGACTCGGGCTGGCAAGCGCCCTGTTGCTCTTCGCCAGCATCTTCCTGCACGAGCTCGGCCACGCGGTGGTCGCCCGTCGCCACGGCGTCGAGATCGAGGAGATCGACCTCTGGCTGCTCGGCGGCGTCGCGAGGATGAAGGGCTATCCAAAGGCGGCGGGCGACGAGCTGCGCTTCGCTCTCGCCGGTCCGGCGGTGACGCTGGCGATCGCTGCGCTCTTCGGGGCGATCGCGCTGGCGCTGCCGGCCTCGGCGCCGGCCGGGCTCCGGGCGGTGATCGAGTACCAGGCTTTCATCAACGCGGCGATCCTCGTCTTCAACCTGCTGCCGGCCTTCCCGCTCGACGGCGGGCGCGTCGCGCGGGCGCTGATCTGGGGCAGGACCGGGGATCTGAGCCGAGCCACGGCGGTGGCGGCCTCGATCGGACGCGCCTTCGGCTGGGGGATGATCGCCTTCGGGCTCTTCGCGACGGCCGCCGGCGCTCTGGGTGGCATCTGGCTCGCCGTGATCGGCTTCTTCGTGATCGCCGCGGCGAAGGCGGAGGAGGGAGGGCTTCGGGTTCGCACCGCGTTCGCAGGTCGCGAGGCCGGGAGGTTCATGTCCTTCCCGGCCGTGGTCGTCCCCGCCGCGCTCAGCGTCGAGGATGCCGTCGAGGAGTTCTTCGTCGGGCATCGCTACTCGGCGTTTCCCGTCCTCGACGGCGAAAGGCTGGTCGGGTTGATCGACCTTGCGGCCGTAGAGCGCGTCCCGCCCACCCGTCGTGCGAGCACCTTGGTGACAGAGGCGGCGTTCCTCGACCCGGAACTGGTCGTCGACGAGCACCAGGACGTCGCCGAGCTGCTCGAGAGGCCTGCCTTCCAGCGCATCGGGAGGGCGATCGTCCGCACCGCCGATGGCGGGATCGGCATCCTCTCGGTCACCGATGTCAATCGGGCGCTGCGGGCGCTCGATCTGAAGACGCCTCCGACGAGAGCGCACCCGGCTTGATGCCCCCTGCCAGGATCGCCAGTGCGACGAGCATCGCGATTTCGAGACCACGATCGGGCTTGCGGCGAACCCATGCACCGCATAACTTGGCTGTATGGCCAGTCGCCTCGCTCTCTTCTTGGACCGTAGAGATGCCGGGCGCCGCTTGGCGGAGGCGCTGGGGCGGTTTCGCGACGAGGAGCCGCTGGTCGTCGCTCTACCACGCGGCGGCGTTCCGGTCGGCTTCGAGGTCGCAAAGGCCCTCGCCGCGCCGCTCGACATCGTGCTCGTGCGCAAGCTCGGAGCGCCGTTCAACCCGGAGTACGGGATCGGCGCGATCGCGGAGGGTGGCGTTCGCTTCATCCGCCGTGCGGAGGCGGAGCTGATCGGCGTCTCCGATAAGGACCTGGACGAGGTCGTCGCTCGCGAATCGGTGGAGCTGGAACGGCGCCGACGGCTCTACCGCGGTGATGAGGAGCTCTACCCGGTCGAGGGGCGTACGGTGCTTCTCGTCGATGACGGGATCGCAACCGGGGGCACCGCAATCGCCGCCGGGAAGGCTTTGAAATTTCACGGCGCCGCCAAGGTGGTCCTTGCCGTGCCGGTCGCTCCGCCGGGCACCGAGGAGCGGCTCGCCGCCGACTTCGACGAGATCGTCTGTCTCGAGCAGCCCGACGGCTTCTTCGGCATCGGCCAGTTCTACGTCGACTTCGGCCAGGTGGCGGACGAGGAGGTGGTCGAGCTGCTCGATGCGGCGCGTGAGCCAGACACGCTCCCCGCCGCCGATCCGCCGGCGCCGGCCGACCCGCCGACTACCGAGCGGCCGGTGGAGATCGAGCTCGGGCCCGAGCTGCGTCTGGCCGGGGACCTGCGCACCCCCGCACCCGCCTCCGGCCTGGTGATCTTCGCCCACGGCAGCGGCTCCAGTCGCCTCAGCCCGCGCAACCGCCAGGTCGCCGAGGCGCTGAACGAAGCGGGCTTCGCGACGCTGCTCTTCGACCTGCTCACCGCCAAGGAGGAACTCGACCGCGCCAACGTCTTCGACATCGGCCTGCTCGCGGAGCGCCTGCTCGCCGTCACCGGCTGGATCCGGAGCGAGGCCAATGTTGGGACGCTGCCGATCGGCTACTTCGGCGCCTCGACGGGCGCCGCTGCCGCGCTGCGGGCGGCAGCCGGGCTCGGCGAGGAGATCTGTGCGGTCGTCTCGCGCGGCGGACGCCCCGACCTCGCCGCCGAGAGCCTCGAAAGCGTCGCATCGCCGACCCTGCTGATCGTCGGCGGCGCCGACTGGCAGGTGCTGGAATTGAACGAACAGGCGGCGAGGCTGCTGCACTGCGAGCACCAGGTCGCGATCGTCCCCGGCGCCACCCATCTCTTCGAAGAGCCGGGGGCTCTCGAGCGCGTCGCCGACCTTGCCGCCGAGTGGTTCTCCCGCTATCTGTGAGCGTTCGCCTACCTGCACGGCGGCGGCCCGCCGCCCGAAGTGAAATCGGAGGCGATGGGCGGCGAGCACATGGGCGGCGAGCCGGGCAACGAGAAGGGGTCCGGCATGCACATGGGCGGCGAATAGGGCTAACCGCCGCCGTCCTCCCTGCCCAGGAGGACATCGCGGCGCTCGCGATATTCCTCGGGGCTGATGTCCCCGCCGGCAAGGCGGCGATCGAGCACGTCCATCGGGTCACCGCTGCCGTGGCCGTGGCGCTCGGACATAAGGGACCGGACGACCCAGACGACGCCGACGATCACCAGGCCCCAGAAGGCAACCATCATGAAGGCCATCGCGATCCACCAGCCTGCGCCCCAGTCGCCCATGTGGCCCGAATCGCTAATCAGCAGTGCGGCCGCGATCATCTCAACTCCCTAACGTTATCCCGGCGGCTCCGGAGCGACCTCCGGGAGAAGCCCCCCATCTGGCTACGGCGAATTACGCAACGAACGGGCAGCGCCATCGTCGATCCGTAGAAGACACGCCGAAGTCTGCGGGAGAATACCCAGGGGGGGTATGTTACGGTCTGGCCTATGAGCACGACCACGGCCCCCGGCTACAGCGCTTCCAAGCAACAGCTGCTCAACCGCCTGGCCCGCCTCGAGGGCCAGGTGCGAGGCGTCGCGCGGATGGTCGACGAGGACCGCTACTGCATCGACGTGATCACCCAGATCGCGGCGATCCAGGCCGCCCTGGATAAGGTGTCGCTGGGCCTCCTCGACGGCCACGTGCGGGTCTGCATGCGCGAGGGCGGCAGCGCTCCTTCCGATCCGCAGGAGAGCGTCGACGAGCTGATGGGCGCGGTCGGCCGGCTGGTGAGGCGATGATCGCCGCGGTGGCGATGTCGCTCAGCTCGGTATCGGTGATCGGCAACGCGCTGCGCCTGCGGCGCGTGCAGGTGGACCGCTCGGCGCCTCCGCAGGGCCCATCGGGATCTCCCGCCCCGGAGGGCCTGCGCAAGCCGAGCCCGGCGCTCGGCGAGTGCCCGGCGCCCGGGCACTGCGTGCTGCGCGCCGAGCAGCTGCGCAAGAGCTTTCACCGCGGCCTGCCGCCGCGGCGGCGCACGGTCGAGGTGCTGAAGGGCGCCAGCCTGATGGTCTGCAAGGGCGAGCTGATCGGCCTGGTCGGCGAGAACGGCTCGGGCAAGAGCACGCTGATGCAG
Source organism: uncultured Solirubrobacterales bacterium (assembly GCA_963728365.1). Taxonomy (GTDB): domain Bacteria; phylum Actinomycetota; class Thermoleophilia; order Solirubrobacterales; family 70-9; genus VRUE01. The sequence goes on along the minus strand of CAVSJI010000001.1, from coordinate 1,933,325 downwards.
ATCCTCGTCGGCCTGCTCGGCCGCGAGGACGGCAGCGTCTGGGAGTCCGGGCGCATCGGCTACTGCCCACAGCAGCCGATGCTCTGGGACAAGCTCACTGTCGACGAGCACTTCGAGCTGTTCGCCCGAGCGTACGGCCTCGAGCAGTCCGAGCAGGAGCGGGCGGTGGGCGCCGTACTCGAGGAGCTGCAGTTCGAGCGCTACCGCCGCTACCGGGTCGGGGAGCTCTCCGGCGGCACGCGCCAGAAGCTGAACCTGGCGCTCTCGCTGATGCACGAGCCAGCCGTGCTGCTGCTCGACGAGCCCTACTCGGGCTTCGACTGGGAGACCTACCTGCGCTTCTGGGAGATGGCCGAACGTCGCCGCGAGGCGGGCATGGGGATCTTGATCGTCTCCCACCTGCTCGCCGAGCGCGAGCGCCTCGACCGCGTCTACGAGCTGCGCGACGGGCGGGCGGTGGAGGGATGAGCACCTTCGCGCTCGCCGGCTCGAGCTTCGTGCGCGAGCAGCTGCGCGCGCCGCTGACCCTCGTCCTGCTGGTCGCGATCCCCGCCTTCTTCGTGCTGATCTTCGCCGGCGTGCTCGGGGAATTCTCCAGGGCGCTCGGCGGCACGCTCGCGGCCCAATCGGCGACGGCGGTCAGCGCCGGCTGGGCGGCCGCCTTCCTCTCCGGCACGCTGGCCTTCTTCATGGTCAGCTCCTCGCGCGGCGCCGACCGTCGCCTGGCGCTCGCCGGGCTCGGGGCGCTGCGGGTCGCGCTCTCGCGGATCGCCGCGGCGCTGCTGCTCGGGGCGACGGTCAGCGCGGTCGCCTTCCTCACCCTCTGGCTGCGCAGCGGGATCGCCCACCCGGCGCACGCCGCGGTCGCGATCTTCGCCTTCGCCGCGATCTACATCGGCGTCGGCGCGGTGGTCGGCGCGCTCGTCTCCGAACCGCTCGAGGGTTCGCTGCTGGTGCTCCTCGTCTTCTCGATCGACGCCTTCTCGGGGCCGCAGATGACCAGCGCGACCAGCGGGATCGGGACCTATCTGCCGACCTACCACGCCGCCAACCTGCTGATCGCCGCCGCGGCGGGGCAGGGCTCGCCGGGCAGCGATTGGATCGGCGTCGCAGCGACCGCCTTCGGGGCGCTCGCGGTGGCCCTGGCGGCGTTCTGGGCGGCGGCGCGGGCGAGGTCCTAGGCCGTGTCCGCGCGCGCCCGCACCGCGACCGCGATGGCCTTCCGCGACCAGCGCCGCCGGCCGCTGGTGCTGATCCTGCTGGTGGCCTTCCCTGCCTTCGACGTCCTCTGGAGCGTCGCGATCACCCAGCCGACCCCGCACCTGCTCGAGCTTCCCGGCGGAGCCTGGACGACGACCACGATGAAGGCGCTCCACGGGCCGGTGATGGCAGCCATGAGCGTCGCCTTCGTCGCCGCCCTGGTCGGGGTGTTCGTGATGCACTCGGCGCTGGAGGGCGACCGCCGCCTCGTCCTCGCCGGCTTCCGGGCGGGCGAGGTGGTGCTGGCGCGCCTGCGGGTGCTGCTCGCGGCGACCGTCGTGCTCGTAGCCGTCTCGGCCCTGGTGATGGCGCTCAACTTCACCCCGGCCTCCTGGCTGCGGACGATCGCGGCGCTGGCGCTGACCGGGTTGATCTTCGCCGCGATCGGCGCCCTCGCCGGAGCGCTGCTCGACAAGCTCCCCGCCACCTACCTGATCCTCTTCCTCGGGATGACCGACCTCGGGGTCGTCCAGGACCCGATGTTCCACCCGAGCCCGGTTGCCGCGGCGTGGCTTCTGCCCGGCTACGGACCGATGCGACTGCTGTTCGACGGCGCCTACTCGAGCGCCTTCCACGCCGGTGGAGAGCTGGCGATCGGGCTCGCCTGGCTGGCGGCGCTCGGCGCCGCCGTCTATCTCCTCCTGCGGCGTGCCGTCGCGGCCAGGGTGTGACCTTGAGGGTTGGGCGGTGAACCGGCGGATGGGGCCGGCGCCGCGCGGTCAGGGCGATAGCGCGCCGACCAGCTCCGCGGCCGGCCTCACGTCCTCGATGCGCGCCACCGTCTCCCCGGCATAGAGCGGTCCGGCGTCGAGCAGGTTGGCGGGGCCGTCGTCGGCCGGGCCGAGCGGCGAGAGCAGGCGGCTGCTCGGACGCTGCGCCAGGGCGATGCGGCTCTGCAGCCTCTCGGGCATGTAGCGGGCGCCGAGACCGGTGAGGCGGTTGAGCCCACGGTTGAGCCGCGGCCCGCGCGGGTCCCCGGCGAGCCGGCGCTCCGTTGCGGCGTTGGCGATCACCCGGTGCGGTGCCGCCGGCCAACCGGCGCCGAAGAGCTCGGTGAGGATCGTCTCCCGCGCGCCGAGCAGGCGCCGGCGGTACTCCGGGTGGGCGCGGCTCTCTTCGGCGAGCAGCAAGCGGGTGCCGGCGACCGCCGCCGCCGCACCGTCGTCGAGGGCCTGCCGCACGTCGCTCGAGTCGGCGATCCCACCGGCGAGCAACAGCGGGAAGTCGGCCGGCAGCGCCGCCCGCGCCCGCTCCAGCAGCTCCAGGGCGGGGACCGTCCCGCGCACGTGGCCGCCGGCCTCGACTCCCTGAAGGATCGCCGCGTCGGCCCCGGCCGCGAACGCAGCCCGCGCCTCCTCGACCGAGCCGCACTGGTGCATCCAAGCGCCGGACGTGCGGCGCCTGGGCGTGCCCCAGAAGGTGACCACGACGTCGGCTCCGGCCGCCGCGGCGAACCAATCGCGCCGCGCGAAGGGCAGCAGCAGGTTCACTGCTATCGGCTTGCCGGTCAGCGCCCGCGCCGCCTCGAGCTCGCGGCGGATCGCGGCGGCGCCGTTGACGGCGATCGTCCCCAGGCCACCCGCCTCCGACACCGCGGCGGCCAGCTCATGGCGGCTGAGGCCGCCGCCCATCCCGGCCTGCACGACGGGGAGCTCGACGCCGAGTCTCTCCAAGAGCGCCACGCAGGTCACTCTACGCTCTACCAGGCCGCGTTTTCCCGTCTTTGCCGAGGGGTAGATGAGTGGCGTGGAGACGGGATCGAGCGAGCAGCCGCGAAGGGCGCGCCGCCTGCTGGCGATCGTCACCGACGATCCCCTGGGCCCGGAGTCGCTTCGCGAGATCGGCTCCAATGGCGGTGGTCGCGGCGCGCCAGCCGAGTTGCGACTGATCGTCCCGGCGGTCGAGGCGAACGCGTTCAGGCACACGCTGGGCGACGTCGACGAGCCCAAGCGCGACGCCGAGGCGCGGCTCGGGCGGCTGCTTGAGGAGCTCCGGGCGGCCGGCGTCGAGGCGATCGGCGAGGTCGGCGATGCCGACCCGATCCAGGCGGCCAAGGACGCGCTGCTGGCGGGGCCGGAAGCGGATGAGATCGTGATCTTCGAGCACGAGCGATCGCAGGCCCGCTGGTTCGAGGACGGCTTGCTGGAACGGGCCGAAGCCGAGCTCGACCCGCCGCTGCGGATGGTCGTCTTGCACGACGATCGCGACGGCCGGCCGCACGTCGTCGGGGTCGAGGCCTCCGGCCGCGGAACCCACGACCCGGCGGAGGAGCACGAGATCGGCTCCGCCTACCTGATGTCCTTCTCGCGCGCCGATTTCGCCGGCATGGTCGCAGGCCTCTTCGGCACGATCGTCGCCGCGATCCTCGCCGGCGCGGTGGCCGTCGACAACGGCGAAGTCAGCGGCCGCGCCGCCGCCGCGATCCTGATCGCGATCGGCATCTCCCTAATCAACATGGCCCATGTCGTCGGCCTGACCCTGATGGACAGCGTCCGCTACCACGGCGGCTTCGCCCGGCTCTTCCGCTACCTCTCGCTGACCGGCACCCCGCTCGCGGTCATCGTGATCCTGGTCCTCCTGCTCGTCTGAGCGCATCGGCGCAAATCTTCGCCGGTACGTTGATCACGGGGGCGAGCGGTGGGATCGGGGCGGCCGTCGGGCGGCGGCTGCATGAGGCGGACGCCTCGGTTGCGCTGAGGGTGAGGCCGTTGCCCATCTCCGGGCCGGCGGCCTCACATGACGGCAGGCTGACCGATCGCCACGACCGCGGCTGCGAGCGCCGTGAGAGCGAGCGCCGCGCCGACACGCCGGGCCGCGCGCATCGGCTTCAGGTTGAGCTTCTCAGCTGAGATCAGGGCGGTGAGCGCCGCCATCCAGATCAGCCTCGCCGAGCCCGCGGCGGCCATCGTCAGCATCATCGCCCAGCAGGAGGCGAGGCAGGCGGCCCCGTTGCCGAGGCCGAAACGCGCCACTCCCGCCGTCGCCCGCCAGCCGCGCGGGGGCAGCGCCCGCGGCCGATGGCAGGCGCGCAGGGCGCGCCGCTTGAGCGGCGTCAGCTGCCAGAGCGCCGCGATGGCGAGGGCAACCGGCAGGACGAGCGCCGGGCTCGCCGGCGCCAGCGGCAGGAGCAGCCCCAGGACGACGGCGCTGAAGAGCGCCCAGAGCCCGGTGTAGACGACGACGAACTCCAGCGTCGCCCGGCGGCGGCGCCAGTAGAGGCTGTGGACCGCGACGTGACGGACCGCCGGGATCGCCGTCGGCAGCATCATCGCCGCCGCCATCAGCGCCCACATCGGCAGGCCGGCGGCGAGCGGCGTCGCGCCGGCGGCGGCGCTGCCGGCCAGGCCGTGGGCGGTGCCGCCGAGCGGGCACACCCAAACCGAGGAGCCGCTCGTCCAGCCCGGCCCGCCGGGCGATCCGCCGGCTGCCCGAACGCCGACCGAAGCCGCCACCAGCGCCGCCCAGGCAAGCGCCACCCCGATCTCCACCCAGAGCGTCGGCCGGCGGGCGAGCGAGCGCAGGGGCTCCCCCGCCTGGATCCCGCCGCCCGCCGCCCTCGGCTGGAGCAGCCGCATGCCGTCCCCTATTCGACCGAGAGGCTCACCCGGCCGACGTGGACCGGGACGTGCTCCTCGGGCTGCTGCGAGCGCAGGTAGTCCTCGCTCTGCCCCTCGCCCGGCGCCAGCGAGAGCGGCCGGAAGGTCACGTCGATCGGCTTGCCGTCCCACCTGCCTTCTTTCCCCAGGGCGCTGAGCAGGTGGCCGACGTCGACGCTCACCCGCAGGCTGTGCGAGTGTTCGTCCTCGCGGGGGTTGCGCGCCCGTTCGATGCCGAAGAAGGAGACGTTGGTGACGTGGTGCGCCTCGGCCTCCTTTTCGCCGGCGCCCTCGGGGAGGTTGACGTAGACCCCGTAGACGGTGCCCGGGTTGCTCTCGCCCTCGATGTCCTCGATGTTGAGGTAGAGCCGGCGCGGGTCGGACTCGCGCGAAGCTTCCATCACCTCGTCCCGCGCCCGCTCGTCGACTTCGACCGGGATCGCCGCCTCGCCGCCGGTCAGCGACACTTTGTCGGAGGTCGCGCCGACGACTTTCGGCTCTTCTTCTTCCGGGGCTGGCATCGGTTCCGCGGGGGCGCCCGCCGGCGGCGGGTCGTAGGTGTAGTCGAGGTCTTTGATGGTATCCATGACCTCCGCGCAGGTCTTCGAGACCTTGCTGCCGTCGGCATCGAAGAATTCGAACGCCTGGCCAGCCCACTGGGCTTCGCTCGGGTCGGTCTTCCCTTCGCCGTTCCATACTGCCCAGATGCGGTCGATGTTGGCGTGATGGAGCCAGAAGATCGGGTCTTTGGCGGCCTCGTTCGGGTCCGCCATCCAGCCGCCCGCCCCGCCCACGAGGCTGTGGACGACGTTGTGCGGCGTCTGCTCGATCCTGCCCGTCTGGCTCCAGAACTGCTGGCTCGGGTTGGTCACGCCGCCGCCGAATTCGGCCACGCCGACGAACTGCGGCCGGGCCAGGGCGACGGCGTCGGAGGTTGCGGTTTCGGGGAGCAGGGCGCCGCCGTTGATTCCAGGCGCCCGCTCTTCGACGTAGAGTTGGTTGGGGCTGCCGTCGGAACTGGTCGGATCGCGGAACTGGTCGGGAAGCGAGGCGTTGACGCCGTTCAGGCCGTAGTTCCAGTAGGGGATCGCCCAGTCCTCGGGGCCACCGTTCTGGCGCACCGCCTCGCGCACGATTCGCTCGAAGTAGTAGAGGAACATCCGGTGCCAGGCGAGGAAGTACCAAGTGCCGTGTTTGCACTGGTCCGAGAGCGGCAGCGGCGGTTCGGCATAGGTGCCGTGGATCGCCGCCTGGTAGGACCAGCTGGTCGGGTCGTCGTCCGGGCGTTCGCGCATCACCCGGATCGCTTCGGCGTAGGCCTGCAGGGTCTGGTCGCCGGGAGGAAGGCTGCGTACCTCACGACGGACGAAGGGACTGCTCATCGATTCCACCTCAGATCGATCAGGAGTTTTTGATTGCTTGCGCCGCGAACCTACCACACCGGAGTGCAACCGGCCACCGACTCCCTACGACTTGAAGACCATCAGCGCCAGGATCGCGACGATCAGAGCTGCCGAGGCGTAGTTGGCGGCGCGGGAGAGCGGGTCGTCGAGGAGGGCTCGCAGCTCGGGGGTCGGCGCGCGATCCTCACGAGCCAACTCCGTTGCCAGAAGCCGCGCCCGCTTCGGACGCTGGCCGGCGAGGCCGCCGAGGAGCATCGCGATGACGAAGAGGGCGAGCGCCGCGTCGACCCAACCGCTGCCGTAGCCGAGGTCGTCCTCGAGCCCTACCAGCCAGAGGCCGCAGGCGAGGATCAGCAGGGTGCCGATCCCGACCAGGGCCACGCCCGCGCGCGTCAGGCCGAGCAGCAGCGCGATCTCCCCCGAGCCCTCCCGCTTCCGCGCCGCCTCGAACGCCACCCCCGCCACGACGGTTCCCGCGACGAAGATCAGCGCCCCGGAGATGTGCAGAAAGAGGACGACGTTGGTCATCCCAGATAGAAGACCACGCATCGCGGACGCGCGTGCCTTTGTCACGGAGAAAATTCAGCTCGACCGATGAATCTGCGGCGGTGCTCCGGTCTTAGCCTTTGACAACCTCAAACGGAAGGAGCAGGCAATGGGCAAGATCGTGGTAACCGAGTTCATCTCGCTGGACGGCGTGATCGAGGCGCCGGGGGGCGGCGAGGACTACGAGCACGCGGGCTGGACCTTCGAGTTCGATCGCGGAGCCGAGGGCGACAAGTTCAAGCTCGACGAGCTGGGGGAGGCAGAGGCTCAGCTTCTCGGGCGTGTGACCTACGAAGGGTTCGCCGCCGCCTGGCCCTCGATGGAAGACGAGGCCGGCTTCGCCGAGAAGATGAACTCGATGCCGAAGTACGTCTTCTCCTCGACCCTCGAGGACCCCTCCTGGAACAACACGACCGTGCTGAGCGGCGACTTCGCCGAGCAGATCGGCAAGCTGAAGCGCGAGGTCGACGGCGTGATCCTCGTCGCCGGCAGCGCCCGGCTGGTCCAGGGCCTGATCGAGCACGACCTGCTCGACGAGTTGCGGCTGATGGTCTTCCCGGTCGCGCTCGGCCAGGGCAAGCGCCTCTTCGGCGAGACCAGCGATAAGAAGACCCTGCGGATGGTGGGGTCGAAAACGGTCGGCGAGGGCATCGCCGTCCTGACCTACGAGGTGGCAAAGTGACCGAGATGACGACTATCGGACAGGTGGCGACGGTGATGGTGCCGGTCGCCGACCAGGACCGGGCGATCGAGTTCTACGAGGAGAAGCTCGGCTTCGAGAAGCGTGCCGACATCCCCTTCGGCGACGGCAACCGCTGGGTCGAAGTGGCGCCCCCGGGCGCGGCGACGACGCTGGCGCTGGTCCAGCCGCGCGAGGGCGAATCGGCCGGGATCGAGACCCGGATCGCCTTCGACAGCACCGACGCCGAGGCCGACCACGCGGTTCTGCGCGAGCGCGGCGTCGACGTCGACGCGGAGGTGATGCGCATGGGCGGCCCGGTGCCGCCGATGTTCTTCTTCCGCGACCGGGACGGCAACCGGCTGCTGATCGTCGAGCGGAGCTGACGCTGCCGTGACCGATCTGCTCGCGGCGGCGCGGAACGGGGACGAGGGCGCCTTCGAGCGCCTCATCGAACCGCACCGTCGCGAGCTGCACGCCCACTGCTACCGGATGCTCGGCTCGGTGCACGACGCCGAGGACGCCCTCCAGGAGGCGATGCTGCGCTCCTGGCGCGGGCTGGCCCGCTTCGAGGAGCGCAGCTCGCTGCGCTCCTGGCTGTACCGGATCGCCACCAACGCCAGTCTCGACGCGCTCGAGCGCCGGCCGAAGCGCGTGCTGCCGGTCGAGTTCCCGCCCGCCGACCCCTCCGTCGGCCCCGGCGAGCCACTGCTCGAGAGCGTCTGGATCGAGCCCTATCCCGACGAGGCGATGGGGATCGAGGACGGCTACGCGGCGCCCGAGGCGCGTTACGAGCTGCGCGAGAGCGTCGAGCTCGCCTTCATCGCCGCCCTCCAGCACCTGCCTGCCACCCAGCGCGCGGTGCTGATCCTGCGCGAGGTGCTCGGCTTCTCCGCCGCCGAGACGGCGGAGACGCTGGAGACCAGCCCCGCCTCGGTCAACAGTGCTTTGCAGCGCGCCCGCGCCACGCTGGAGAAGAAGCTGCCGCAGCGCTCCCAGCAGGAGACCCTGCGCTCGCTCGGCGACGAGGCGGTGCGCGAGACGGTCGAGAGCTACCTCGCCGCCTGGGAGCGCCAGGACGTCGAAGCGGTCGTCTCGATGCTCAGCGCCGACGCTGCCTTCGCGATGCCGCCGCTGCGCGACTGGTTCCGCGGCAGCGAGGCGATCGCCACCTTCCTCGCCGGCTGGCCGCTCTCCGGCGAATGGCAGTGGCGCGCCCTGCGCGTCCGCGCCAGCGGCCAGGAGGCGCTCGCCTTCTACAGCTGGGACCCGAAGAGCGAGGCCTTCGAGCGCTTCGCCCTCAACGTCCTCACCCTGCGCGACGGCAAGATCGCCGAGGTCGACGCCTTCCTCACCCGCACCACCGAGGACCCCGACCGCGAGGTCCTCGCCCGCCTGCCCGAGCAGCGCTTCGACCCGCGGCGCCTCGACCTGGCCTTCGAGCGCCTCGGCCTGCCGGAGACGCTGGCGGGCTGAGCGGAGCCGAGCCGTGTCCTACTTCGCCCCATCCCCCTCGCTCAGCCCCGGATGCACGCCGGGGCCGATTCCCTGGGCGTCGACCAGCTTCCGCAGCAGCGCGACGAGGCGGTCGCGCTCGGCCTGGCTCATGCCGGCGGCGATCTCGCCTTCGCATTCGAGGGCGATCTTGCGGCCGCGGCCGAGGATCTCGTGGCCGTCGCCGGTCAGGTGCAGGGCGCGCACGCGGCGGTCGCTCGAATCGGGGCGCCGTTCGACCAGGCCGCGCTGCTCGAGCTCGTCGACGATCGCCACCATGCGGCTCGGGGGGGCGCCGATCGCCTCGGCGATCGCCTGCTGGGACTGGCCTTCGGCGGCGTCGATCGCGTTCATCACGCGGAACTGCGGCGGGTGCAGGTCGAGCTCGCCGATCCGCTGGGCAAAGCGCATCGCCACGTGGGCACCCACCTGCGAGAGCAGGAAGGTGAGCGTCGAGGGTGCCTTGTCCCCTTCTATCGGACCTGTCACAGGCGGCACGCCTCCCGCGTCAAGTAAGAAATCGAGTGGTGTGCCACGGTCCGCAGACTACATGGAAGCCATTTCTGCTAGAAACCATTCTCTCCCTGAACCTTTCTACCCTGTAACGAACTTCCCAACCGAGAAAGGGGATCTCGCATGACCCGTCATCTCGCCCGCCTCGGAGACTTCACCTACCGTCGCCGCGGCACCGTCGTCCTCGCCTGGATCGTCGCCGCGGTCGTCTTGATCGGCCTCGGCTCAGCCCTGGCCGGCGACTACCACGCCGACTACAACACGCCCGGCTCCGAATCGAAGGCCGCCACGGAGCTCACCGAAAACGCCTTCGGCGGGTACTCGGGGCAGGAAATCTACGTCGTCTGGAAGGACCCGAACGGCGTCTCCAACCCCGCCGCCAAGCGCAGCATGAACGCCTTCTTCGCCGAAGCCGAGAAGATCGAGAACGTCGAACCGCCCGCCCCGATCCGCGTCTCCAAGGACGGCACGATCGCGACCACGACGCTGCCGCTGACCACGCGCGGCTGGGACGTCCCCAAGGAGGACGGCGAAAAGCTGATCGACGCGGCCGAAGCGAACAGCGCCGGCGGGCTCGAGATCAAGCTCGGCGGCGAACCGATCTACGCCGCCCAGGAAGGCGCCAGCCCGGAGGGCATCGGCTTCCTCGGCGCGGCGATCGTCCTGCTGATCGCCTTCGGCTCGCTGGTCGCCGTCGGCCTGCCGCTGGCGATCGCCCTGGTCGGCCTCGGGATCTCCTCCGCCGGCCTGATCGTCCTACTCGCCAACGTGATCGACGTGCCCAACTGGACCACGGCGGTCACCGGCCTGATCGGGATCGGCGTCGGCATCGACTACTCGCTGCTCGTCCTGACCCGCTTCCGCACCGCGCTGAAGTCCGGCAAGGACCGCCACGACGCGGTGATCGAGGCGGTGACCACGGCCGGGCGCAGCGTGATCATCGCCGGCTCCACGGTGGTGATCGCCGTGCTCGGCCTCTTCCTCACCGCCCTCCCCTACATGTACGGGGTGGCAATCTCCGCCTCGCTGGCGGTGCTGGTCGTGATGTTCGCTTCGATCACCCTGCTGCCGGCGCTGCTCGGCTACCTCGGCCACAAGGTCGACCGGCTGCGGGTCCCGCTGCTCGGCCGCGCGACGAAAACGGAGGCCGGCGAGGAATCGCTCGCGGCGCGCTGGAGCCACGCCGTGCAGCGCCGCCCCTGGACCGCCGCGATCCTGGCCACCGCAGTTCTGCTGGCGCTGGCGGCGCCGGCGCTCGGCATGCGGCTCGGCTTCCCCGATGCCGGCAACGACCCCAAGGACACGATGACCCGCCAGGCCTACGACCTGATCAGCGAGGGCTTCGGGCCGGGCGCCAACGGGCCGCTGGTGATCGCCGCCGAACTCGACGGGCCCGAAGCGAAGGGTGAAATCGACGGCCTCGCCGCGCGCCTGCGCCGCGAGGAAGGCGTCGCCTACGTCGCCGCCCCGCGGGTCAGCTCGAGCGGCGACGCGGCGGTGCTCACCGTGGTTCCGACCACCTCGCCGCAGGACGCTGCGACCACCGATCTCGTCAGCCGGCTGCGCGGCACGATCCTGCCCGAAGAGCTGGCGGGCTCGCAGACGAGGGCCTACATCGGCGGCGTCGTGCCGGCGCTCGAGGACCAGAGCGAATACATCAAGGACCGCATGCCGGTCTTCATCGTCGGCGTGGTCGGGCTCTCCTTCCTGCTGCTGCTGATCGCCTTCCACTCGCCGCTGATCTCGCTCAAGGCGGCGATCATGAACCTGCTTTCGGTGAGCGCCGCCTACGGGGTGATGACCCTGGTCGCCAAGGGCGGCGCGGTCGGCGAACTGATCGGGATCGACCACGAAGTGCCGATCGCGCCGTTCATGCCGGTGATGATGTTCGCGATCCTCTTCGGCCTCTCGATGGACTACGAGGTCTTCCTGATCTCGCGGATCCGCGAGGAGTACGCGAAGGACGGCGACACGCGCCGCGCGGTCGCCGATGGCCTGGCGAAGACAGCGCGGGTGATCACCGCGGCGGCGGCGATCATGGTCGTCGTCTTCCTCGCCTTCGTCGCCTCCCAGGAAGTCTTCCTGAAGCTCTTCGGGATCGGCCTGGCGGCGGCGATCTTCCTCGACGCGACGGTGGTCCGCATGGTCCTCGTCCCGGCCGTGATGCAGCTGCTCGGTCCGCGCAACTGGTGGATCCCCTCCTGGCTGGAGCGCCTGCTCCCCAGCCTCGACGTGGAGCCCACCGCCGAGCCCGCACGCCCGTAGCGACCCGGGGACGTGCCGCAACTTACAGGTCCGTATAGGTACCTAAGTTGCGGCACGTCCCCGTCGGCTGGGGGCTTGGTCCTCTAGGAGGCGGACTACGGCGGTGGCGAGGCGGGCGCCGGCGGGGGTTAGGGCGTACTCCGTGTGTGGAGGGCGGCCGGGGATTACTCGGCGCTCGAGGATTTGCTCGGCCTCGAGTTGCTCGAGGCGCTCGGAGAGGGTCGTCGGGGAGACGCCGGGGAGGGACTGGCGCAACTCGTTGAAGCGGGTGGCGCCGTTGGCGCTGGCGTAGATGATCGCCAGCGTCCAACGTCGCTCGAGCACCCCGGCCACCGCCCGCAGAGCGGGCGAGACCGGGGCGCAGCTACGACAGCGCGGCGACATCCGCGCTGCTCTCCGCCGGCTCCAGGGCCAGCGCCAGCACCTCATCGATGCTCATCACCGGGTGGAAGGTGATCTGCTCGCGCACCTCGTCGGGCACCTCAGACAGATCGCCGCGGTTGCGCTCGGGGAGGATCACCTCGGTCAGCCCTGCCGCGTGCGCGGCGAGCACCTTCTGCTTGAGCCCGCCGATCGGCAGCACCCGTCCCTGCAGGGTCACCTCACCGGTCATCCCGACCGTGTGCTTGACCGGGCGACCGCTGAGCAGCGAGACCAGCGCCGTGGTCATCGCCGTGCCGGCGCTCGGTCCGTCCTTGGGGATCGCCCCGGCCGGCACGTGCAGGTGGAACTCGCGCTGGAAGCGGGCCGGGTCGATGCCCAACTCAACCGCGTGCGAGCGAGCGTAGGAGAGCGCGATCCGCGCCGACTCCTTCATCACGTCGCCGAGCTGGCCGGTCAGCACCAGGCCCCCCTCGCCGTCCATCGCGGTCGCCTCGATGAAGAGCACGTCGCCGCCCGTACCGGTCACGGCGAGGCCGGTCGAGACGCCGGGGATCGCGGTGCGCTCGACCGACTCCTGGAAGAAGCGCTGGCGGCCGAGCGACTCGTGCACGGCCTCGGCGTCGAGCACCAGCGGCCGCTCCGCATCGCCCCCCGCGATCCTCGTCGCCGCGCCGCGCAGCAGCTTGCCGAGCTCGCGCTCGAGCTGGCGCACGCCGGCCTCGCGCGTGTACTCGGCGATCACCGCGCGCAGAGTCTCGTCGCTGACCTCGACCTCCTCGGGGCGCAGGCCGTTGCGCTTCAGCTGGCGCGGCAAGAGGTAGCCCCGAGCGATCGCCAGCTTCTCGGCGCTGGTGTAGCCGTCGAAGGCGATCGTCTCCATGCGGTCGAGCAGCGGCCCGGGGATCGTGTCAGTGAGGTTCGCGGTGGCGATGAAGACGACCTCGGAGAGGTCGACCTCGACATCGAGGTAGTGGTCGCGGAAGCTGTCGTTCTGCGCCGGGTCGAGCACCTCGAGCAGCGCCGCCGAGGGGTCGCCGCGCCAGTCGGCGCCGACCTTGTCGACCTCGTCGAGGAGGATCACCGGGTTCATCGTGCCGGCGTCGCGCAGGGCGCGGACGATGCGGCCCGGCAGCGCCCCTATGTATGTGCGGCGGTGGCCGCGGATCTCGGCCTCGTCGTGCAGCCCGCCAAGGCTGATGCGGACGAACTCACGTTCCAGGGCGCGGGCGATCGACTCGCCGATCGAGGTCTTGCCGGTGCCGGGCGGCCCCACCAGGGTGAGGATCGCCCCGTTGGCGCGGCCCTCGTCCTCCACCCCGCGCTCCTCGCGCAGCTTGCGCACGGCGATGAACTCGACGATCCGCCGCTTGACCTCATCCAGGCCGGCGTGGTCGGCGTCGAGCACCTCGCGCGTGTGCGCCGGGTCGAGCCGCTCCTCAGAGCGCTTCGCCCAGGGCACCGCGATCAGCCAGTCGAGGTAGTTGCGGATCATCGAGGACTCGGGCGACTGCTCCCCCTGGCGCTCGAGCCGGCGCAGCTCCTTCCCGGCCTGCTCGGCAACCGCCTCGGGCATCTCCGCCTCGGCGATCTTGCGCTCGTACTCCTCGATCAGACTGCCCTCGTCCTCGCCCAGCTCTTTGCGAATCGACTCCATCTGCTTGCGCAGGAAGTAGTCGCGCTGCTGCTTCTGGGCGCCGGACTCGACGTCCTCGCGGATCTTCGAGCGCACCTGCAGCTCGGCCAGTCGCTCGCGCTGCAGCTCGACCGCCAGCTCCAGCCGCGCGGTCACGTCGAGCGCCTCGAGCAGGCGCAGCTTGTCCTCAGCGGAGACGTCGGGGCTGAGCCCGGTCGTGTCGGCCAGCGCGCCGGGCTCCTCGACCGAGCGCAGGAAGGCGGCGATCCGCCCGTCGTCGCCGCGCAGCTCGAGGATCTCTTCGACCACGGCGCGGTACTCGCGCGCCACCTCATGGGTGTGCTCGTCCTTGGGATGGCCGTCGTGGATGTCCTGCACGTCGACGCGCAGGGCGTCGCCGTCCTCGCCGGCCACGGCCGCGCCGGCCAGGCCGCGGTGCAGGCCGACGACGGTGGCGACCGGGGCGCCGGCCCGCGAGCGGCCGTGCTCGACCACCTCGGCGACCACGCCGACCCGGCCGAACTCGCCCTCGCGGCGGGGCAGCAGGAAGACGTGCTCCTCCTCGCCGACGTCGATCGGCAGGGTGGCCGAGACGCCGGGGAAGACGATCGCCTCGTCGAGCGGAATCAACAGATAAGCCATAAGCAAGTCCAGTTTTCGTAGTTAGTGTCCAAACAGGATAGCGAGTCGGATATCCTGCCCCCGCGATGGAGGCAGGTCAGACGCAGACGGTCCTCGTCACCGGCGGCACGGGGTACCTCGGCGGCTGGTGTTTGATCGAGCTGCTGCAGCGCGGCTATGAGGTGCGCACGACCGTGCGCGACCTGGCCCGCGAGCCGGACGTGCGCGCCGCGATCGGCAATGAGGTGCTGGCCGACAACAGGCTCACGGTGCTGGCCGCCGACCTCGGCTCCGACGCCGGCTGGGAGGACGCGGTGCGCGGCTGCGACTACGTGCTGCACGTCGCCTCGCCCTTCCCGCCGGCCCAGCCGAAGGACCCCAACGAGCTGATCGTGCCAGCCCGCGAGGGAACCCAGCGCGTCCTGCGGGCGGCGCTCGACGCGGGCGTCGGGCGGATCGTCGTCACCTCGTCGGTCGCCGCGGTGCGCGGTGGTGCGCGCCCCGCCGAGAGCCCGATCGACGAGAGCCGCTGGACCGACCCCGGCAACGAGTCGCTCACCCCCTACGTGCGCTCCAAGGCGGCCGCCGAGCGCGCCGCCTGGGAGCTGGTCGAGGAGGCCGGCGCCCGCGAGCGGCTGGCGACGGTGCAGCCCGGCGCGATCCTCGGCCCGGCGCTCAGCGATGACTTCTCCTTCTCGCTCGAACTGATCCAGCGCCTGCTGCGCGGGATGCCCGGCACGCCGCGCATCGGCTTCAACATCGTCGACGTGCGCGACGTCGCCGACCTTCATATAAAGGCGATGGAGGCGCCCGAGGCCGGCGGCGAGCGCTTCATCGCCGTCAACGAGTTCCTCTGGATGGCCGAAGTCGCCGCGATCCTGCGCGAACGGCTCGGCGCGGACGCCGCCAAGGTGCCGAAGCGCGGCGTCCCCGACCTGCTGATCCGCGCCCTCGGACTCCTCGACGCCTCGGTGCGCTCCTTCACCAGCGACCTCGGCAAGCAGGTGACGATGAGCAGCGAGAAGGCCCTCGCCCAACTCGGCTGGGAACCGCGCCCGGTCGAGGAGACGATCGAGGACTGCGCGCGCACCCTGATCGCCCAGGACGCCGTCTGATCTCTAGGAGGGTTCAGGCCTCGGAGAGGCCGAGTTTGAGGTAGACGCGGCGCAGGGGCGCCGGGGCCCACCAGTTCCACTCGCCGAGCAGGCGCATCAGCGAGGGGACGAGCAGAGCGCGGACGACCGTCGCGTCGAGCAGCACGCCGATCGCCATGCCCAAAGCGATCTCCTTCATGAAGAAGACCGAGCTGACGCCGAAGGCGAGGAAGACGACGGCGATCATCAGCGCCGCCGCCGTGATCACCCGCCCGGTGCGGCCGATCCCCACCGCGACCGCCTCCTCGTTGCTCGCGCCGAGGTCGTGCTGCTCCTTGATCCGCGCCATCACGAGCACCGCATAGTCGGTGGCGAGGCCGAAGATCACGGCGAAGAGGAAGACGAGGCTGGAGGTCTCTACCGCCGAGGGGCCGGTGTAGGCGAAGAGGCCGTCGAGCCAGCCGTCCTGGAAGGCGAGGACGATGATCCCGAGCGTCGCCCCCAGGGTCAGGGTGTTCATCAGCAGCGTCTTCAGCGGCAGCAGCACCGAGCCGGTCAGCAGGAAGAGCAGCACCAGCGTGGTCATCGCGATCAGGCCGGCGACCAGCGGCAGATGCTCAGCGAGGCTCGCCTTGAGGTCGACGAAGCGCGCCGTCGTGCCCGAGGCGAGCACCGCCGTCCCCGGCCCCGGCGGCGGCAGGTCGCGGATCCCCCGCAGGGCGCGCTGCGCCTCGGGCGAGAGCGCCTCGCCGCGCAGGCCGACGTTGGTGAAGGCGATCCGCCGCGAGGCGCGCCCGAAGGGCGCCGTGTGGGAGACGCCGCCGAGGGCCGCGATTTGCCGGTCGAGCCGAGCCAGGGCCGCCGGGCCGGCGGGGCCTTCGACGACGACCGTGACGGCGTTGTTGACCTCGCTCGGGTAGTTCGATTCGACGTAGTCGTTGGCGTCGTATGCGGGCAGGCCGGGTGGCACCGCCTGGGCGCTCGGTCCGGTGAGCCGCGTGCCGAGCAGCGGCGAAGCGCAGAGCAGCATCAACCCGCCGCTGGCCAGGGCGACGAGCACCGGGTGGCGCATCACGCCGCGCGCCAGCCGGTACCAGCCGTCGGACTCCTCGGAGACGGCGGCGCCGCGGCGGATCGAGAGGACGTCGATCCGCTTGCCGAGCAGGGCCAGCAGTGAGGGCACGACGAGCAGGGCGATCGTCGCCGAGAGCACGCCGACGGTGGCGCCGGCGACCGCGATCGAGTAGAGGAAGCGCTGCGGGAAGACAACCAGCGCGGCCATCGCCGAGGCGACGGTAAGCCCGGAGAAGGCCGCCGTGCGCCCCGCGGTCTCGACCGTGCGCCGGTGGGCCTCGCGAGTCGCCCCCTTGGCGGCGAGCTCCTCGCGGTAGCGCGAGACCATCAGCAGCGCGTAGTCGACGGCGAGGCCGAGGCTGAGCCCGGTGGCGATGTTGAGCGCGAAGACCGAGGTGTCGACGAAGAGCGACATCAGCCGCAGGACGAGCAGCGTGCCGACGATCGAGATGCCGCCGATCAGCAGCGGGATGCCCGCCGCGACGACGCCGCGGAAGACGAGCAGGAGCAGCAGGGCGAGCAGCGGGAAGGCGATCAGCTCGGCCTTGGTCAGGTCTTCGCGGGTGCGGTCGTTGACCTGGTTGAAGCTCGCCGCGAAGCCGCCCACGGCGATCCGCAGCGGGCTGCGGTCGACCACCCTCTGCACGTCTTCGGCGACGACCCCGCCCGAGTCCTCGAGTTCGGCGGTCGAGAGGTGGGCGGCGAGGACCAGCGAGCGGCCGTCACGGGCGATCAGCTCGGCGCCGGCGCGGCGGTCACGCAGCGGATCGGTGACGCGGCCGACGCCGTCCACCCGTCCCACCCGCCTCGAGAGCTGGTTGACCTGGCGCCGGAAGCTTGGGTCGCCCAGGGCGAGGCGGCCGCCCCCGGGCGCCCGCACCAGCATCGTGATCCCGGGGTTCGGGTCGTAGCCGAGCGCCGAGTCGAGGGTGCGCGCGGCGACCTCGCTCTCCGAGGCCGGGTCGCTGAAGCCCGCCGCCTTCAGGTGCTGCTCGACGTCGTGCGCGAGGACCACCGCGAGGAGCGCGAAGACGCCCACCGCAGCGAGGACGAGCTTTGGCCGCTTCCAGGTCAGGTCGGCGATCCGCGTGAACACCGCCCGGCACCGTACCAGATTTCAAAGCAGCTACTTTGAAAGTCAAATTAAGCTGCTACTCTGGACCGATGGGGCGGCGAGAATACGGTCAGTCGTGCAGCCTCGCCCGGGCGCTCGACACGATCGGCGAGCGCTGGGCGCTGCTGATCGTCCGCGAGCTGGCGCTCGGCCCGCTGCGCTTCTCCGACCTCGACCGGGCGGTCGGCGGCGCCCCCACCGACGTGCTGACCAAGCGCCTGCGCGACCTCGAAGGCAACGGGGTCGTCGAGCGTCGCGAGGTCGACCGCCCCGCGCCCGCGGTCCTCTACGAGCTGACCGACCTCGGCCGCGAGCTCGAGCGGCCGATGCTCGAGCTGGCCCGCTGGGGGATGGGGCTGCAGAAGGCCGAGGACGTCGCCGCTCTTCCCCCGGAGTCGCTGGCCGGGGCCCTGCGGGTGATCCTCCGACCACCCGAGGACTTCAACCTCACCCTGGCGGTGCGCAGCGGCGGCGAGGCCTTCGACCTGCGCTTCTCCGGCGGCTGGATCGAGGCCTCCCGCGGCCTTCCCGTGCGGCCCGACGTCACCCTCGCCGGCGAGCCGATGCAGGTGATCGGCACCCTGGTCGCCGGCCCCGAGCTCGAGCTCGGGGCCCAGGTCGAGGGCGACCCCGCGGCGCTCGAAGCGCTGCGCGGGATGGTCGACATTCCCGATCGCCTGCGCGAGGAAGCGGTCGAGACCCTGCGCGCCGCGGCTAAAGCCTGAGCGCGGCGGGCCCTGCTCGCCCGCGTTGGCCCCAGATCGCGATCAGCTCTCGCCGGCGACGCGACGCGCCTCGGCGGTGCCCAGGTACGGGGTGAGGGCGAACTGGGCGGCCTCGGGCGCGAGGCCGGGCAGCTCGGACTCGCGGCCGAGGGAGAGGCGCTGGGCGACCAGCATCGCGAGGCCGCTGGCGATCGCCCGCTCTGTGACCTCGGGGAGTCGCTCTGCGTGGGGGGCGAGCTCGCGGCCGGGCAGCAGCAGGCCGGCGATGTAGGACACCATCCGCTCGTAGCGGGCGAAGCCCGGGGCGCCGCCGGCCAGCGCCTCGTTGGTCAGCAGCTGCGCTCCGGACGGCTCGCCCGCTGCCCACTCGAGCGCCGCGCGGATCCCGGCGAGGACCCCGTCCGGCCACTCGGGCTGGGCGGCGCAGGCGGCCTCGATCGCGACCTGCAGACGAGCGAACACCGCATCGAAGGCGCTCGCGAACTCCCCTGGTTGCCCTGCGCTCTCCGCCATCCCCGCCCGCTTCCGTGAGAACGGCCGATTATAAACATAGCTGTCTAGTGATGGGCGAGCGAGGTGGGGCGAGGAGATCTTCACGACCGCCGAGCGATCGTCGCCGGCGCGGTCCGCGTCCGCCTCAGCCGAGGAAGGCGGTGAGTACTCGTTTGGAAGCGCCGCGCCGGGCTAGCGGTGCGAGCTCTGGCTGACCTGGGTGGTGAGGCTCGCCTTCGGGGCGCCGGAGCCGACCTTGGCCGCCTTGACCGAGAAGCGCAGGCGGCCCTTGCTGAGGCCCGAGACGGTGAGCACGGCGAAGGTGCTGCTCACCTTGCGGGTCACCTTCAGCTTGCGCGGCTTGCGGGAAGCGACGGCCAGCAGGCGGCTTTTGCGGCCGGTCAGCCGCAGGCCGGAGATCTTGAAGCGGTCGAGCGGGTTGGCCCAGGTGAGGGTGATCTGGACCGCCTTGGTCTTGGCGCCGATCGCCACGCCGTGCGGCTTGCTCTGGCCGGCTTTGAGCAGGTCGGTGAACTGGACCGGCGGCGTCTGGCAGGTGAGCGCCGCCTCGACGCTGTTCATCACCGACTGCAGCTGGCTCGAGTCTTTCAGCGGGAAGTAGCTGCCGCCGGTGTCGGAGGCGATCTTTTTGAGGCGCGCCTGGTCATCGGGCAGCACGATCCCGCCGAAGCCGATCACGTAGGTGGGCACGTTGTGGACGAGGTGGCCTTCGTTGTAGGCGCCGATGTCGTGGCCGCCGTCGGTGAGGAAGATCCGCGCGTCGGCGCCTGGGTTGTCGGCGTCGGACTGGGAGAAGGCGGCGTTGTAGTCGGTCGCCCCGTTGTCGGCCTGGATCTTCTGATCGAGGGCGGTGCGCATCGCGGTCGCGTTGGCCCCGACCGGCTCGGGCGGGAAGACCGTGTCGGCGCCGGGAATGTATTCCGGGATCCCCGAGCCGAACTCGACCGCGCCGAGCTGGGTCGAGGGGCCGAGCGTGTCGATCAGCAGGTTCATCGCCTGCACCCGCAGGCGGCTGTTGTCGGTGACCGACATCGAGCCCGAGTCGTCGACGATCGCCTCGATGTTCGTCGCCTTGGCACAACCCGATGCCTGGGCGATGGGGGCGGCGGCGGCCGGTCCAGCGAGGGCCAGCGCCAGCGCCCCAGCGGCGGCAAACGTGGTCAGCGCTCGGCGGGCTCGACTCATCCTGCCGCTCACCCTACAGCCTCTCCACTGCTTGAGCTTTCCTTTTCACTCGCTACGCTGGACGGATGACCGGCACGGATGTGGCGCGCGGCGGGCCTACGGTGATCACGCTCGGGCCCGAGGGGACCTGCCACGAGCGCGCCGTCAGGCGCTACCTGGAGTTCCAGGGCGTCGAGGACTACGAGCTCGAGCTGACCACCGACTTCTTCGCCGGCCTCGACCGGGTGCGCGAGAAGCCGGACACCTTCCTCGTCCAGTGCAGCGCCCACCCCAAGGTGCACGAGATCACCGAGAAGTACTGGACCGAGGTCTTCGTCGTCGACACCTTCATCTACCCGACCAAGCACCTGGTGCTGCTCAGCCGCCGCGAGGTCGAGCGGCCACGCTCGATCGGGATCGTGCCGGCAACCAAGGGGTACGTCGACCTCTCCCAGTGGGAGGAGGTGATCGACGTGGTCTCCAAGCCAGTCGTCGCCGAGGGCCTGCTTCGCGGCGAGTACGACTCCGGCCTGACCCACATGGAGCACGTCGGCGAGCACGCCGAGGAGCTGCGGCTCGACCTCGACATCGGCGAAATCGATACCACCTGGGTGGTATACGGCCGGCAGAAGCGCTTCCGCGGCGAGCTGATCGGAATCCCCTCGGCGCAGCTCTTCAAGCGCGAGGCGGCGCATCCTGTTTCGGCTGCAGATCAACCACCGCGTGGCTGATTTCATCCACCCGGTCGTCAATTTGCAGGGTTGCAGCCATTCTCACCTCCTCTTTAGGTTCGCCCCAATAGGCTGCCGCGGGCATGGAACCGATCTCCTACCTGCAGGCGATCGTCCTGGGCCTGGTGCAGGGGATCGCTGAGCCGTTTCCGATCTCCAGCCTCGGCCACGGGGTGATCGCGCCGCAGCTCTTCGGCTGGAACATCCACCAGGACGACGAATACTTCCTCGCCTTCCTGGTCGCCACCCACTGCGCCACGGCGGTGGTCCTCTTCTTCCTCTTCCTCGATGACTGGAAGCGGATCTTCCGCGGCCTGGGACGCTCGCTGCGCGACCGGGAGATCGCGGCGGAGGACAGCGACGCGCGACTTGCCTGGGTGCTGATCGTCGGCACGATTCCGGCCGGGCTGCTCGGGCTGACCTTCGAGCACCCGCTGCGCGAGCTCTTCGCCTCGGCCCAGTCGGCCGCCGCCTTCCTGATCGTCAACGGCTTCCTGCTGCTCCTCTTCGAGCGCTTCCGGCGACGGCCGCCGCGCAAGGGCGACTACCTGGGCGACTCCGACCCGCGGATCTCGCGGATGAGCTTCAAACAGGCGCTGGCGATCGGGGCCGCCCAGGCGGCGGCGCTGATACCCGGCATCTCGCGCTCGGGAATCACGATGGGCGGCGGCCTGCTCACCGGCCTCTCAAACGAGGACGCCGCCCGCTACGCCTTCCTGCTGGCGACCCCGATCATCGGCGCCGCCGGCGTGCTGAAGATCCCCGAGCTGCTGGGCAGCGCCGGCGACGGCGTCCGCGGCCAGGCCCTGGTGGGAGCCCTCGCCGCGGCGCTGACCACCTACCTCGCGGTCAAGTTCCTGCTCAAGTTCTTCGAGACCAACCGCCTGACGCCCTTCGGCATCTACTGCATCGCGATGGGCGCCTTCTGCACCCTCGTCTTCGCCCTGTAGCCCCGCCGGCCACTCTTTCTCCGGCCGGGGGGTTGTGCGCGAGGCGCGCGCGGGGGATGATGGCTGTCCACCGGGCAGCGAGGGAAGGCGGGAGATGCCTCTCACCGAGAGGGTGCAGCGCTGGCAGCGGGGCGGCGAGAGCGTCGAGTTCCGTGGGCACGGGATCCACGTGATGCGCAGGGAGCGCAAGGGGCCGTTGCTGCTGCTCTTGCACGGCTTCCCGTCCAGCTCATATGACTGGAGCAAGATGCTCGAGCACGACCGGCGGCGCAACGTGCTCGCCTTCGACTTCCTCGGCTTCGGCCTCTCCGAGAAGCCGCGCGAGCACGACTACAGCCTCTTCTGGCAGGCCGACCTGACCGAGGAGCTGGTCGCGCGCTACGGCGAGGGGCGGCCGGTCTTCATCCTCGCGCACGACATGGGCACCTCGGTCGCCAACGAGCTGATGGCGCGCGACCTGGAGAAGATGCTCGGCTTCTGGCTGGAGGGCGTGATGCTCTTCAACGGCAGCATGGTCCTCGAGAAGGCCAGCCCGACCCCGGCGCAGCGCATCCTGCGCAGCCGCTTCGGACCCTTCTTCGCGCGGCTCTCCGGCGAGCGGGTCTTCCGCCACCAGTTCGGCTCGGTCTTCTCCGAGAAGCATCCGCTGAGCGCCGAGGAGGCCGAGGACCAGTGGTCGCTGATCTGCCACAACGGCGGCCGCACGCTCGGCCACCGGCTGATCTCCTACATGGACCAGCGCGAAGAGCACGCCGAGCGCTGGCACGGGGCGATCCGCGACTGGCCCGGCGAGGTGACCTTCGCCTGGGGGATGCGCGACCCGGTGGCCACGGTCGCCGTGCTCGACGCGCTCTGCGCGCTGCGGCCCGACGTCGCGGTGATCGAGCTGCCGGAGCTCGGCCACTACCCGCAGATCGAAGAGCCGCGGCAGATGTCGCACACGCTGCGCGGCGCGTTCCCGCGCGATCAGGCCTCGGAGTAGGCGAGCTCCGGCTCGCCGCCGCGCTCGGCCGCGCTCGCTTCGGGCGAGGGCATCTCCACCGGGCGCAGGACCGCGACCGCGATCACCACCGCGACGGCGACCAGCGCGGCGCCGACGAGGTAGGCGAGGTGGTAGCCGGAGTTGAGCGCCGCCAGGTGGGAGGCGCCGGCCGCCGTCTGGCTGCCGGTGCGCTGCGCGGCCAGGGTCGCCAGCATGGCGAGTCCGATCGCGCCGCCGACCTGCATGCTGGTGTTGACCAGGCCGGAGGCGAGGCCCGAGTCCTCGCGGGTGGCGCCTGACATCGCCATCGTCATCAGCGCCGGGAAGGCGGTGCCGACCCCGAGGCCGACGAGCAGCATCGGCGCCAGCAGGTCGGCGAGGTACTGACCGTCGACCGGCGTGCGGGCGAAGAGCAGCAGGCCGATGCCGACGAAGACGACGCCAGGGATCAGCGTGTTGCGCGGCCCGAAGCGCATGATCAGCCGTTCGGAGAAGCCGAGCGAGAGGGTGCCCATGACGATCGTCGCCGGCAGGAAGGCGAAGCCGACCTGCAGCGCGTCGTAGCCGAGGATGCCCTGCAGGTAGAGCGCTCCGAGGAAGAACATCCCGAACATTCCGGCGACGAGCAGCGCCTGGATCGCGTTGGCGCCGACAACGTTGCGCGAGTGGAAGAGGCGCAGCGGCATCAGCGGGTTCTCGATCCGCGCCTGGCGCAGGACGAAGGCGGCGCCCAGCGCGATCGAGATCGCGCCGAGGATCAGCGTCTGAGCGGAACCCCAGCCGTGCTTGTCGACGCCGAGGATCGTGTAGACGCCGAGCATCAGCGAGCTGGTGATCAGCGCTGCGCCGGGGACGTCGGCGCCCGCCTTGAAGCCGATCCCGGGGCGGCCCTCGACCAGGCGCAGGGCGCCGTAGGCGGTGGCGATCCCGATCGGCAGGTTGATGATGAAGATCCAGTGCCAGCTGATCGCCTGGGTGAGGGCGCCACCGAGCAGCAGCCCGATCGAGCCGCCGGCGGAGGCGACGAAGCCGTAGACGCCGATCGCTTTGGCCTGCTCCCGCGGCTCGGGGAACATGGTGACGATCATCCCGAGGATCACCGCCGAGGCGAGCGCCCCACCGACCCCGGCGAAGAAGCGCCCGGCGACCAGCATCGCCTGGCTCTCGGCGGCGGCGCAGAGCAGCGAGGCCGTGGTGAAGACGGCGAGGCCGAGCAGGAACATGCGCCGCTGCCCGAGCAGGTCGCCGAGTCGCCCGGCGAGCAGCAACAACCCGCCGAAGGGAATCAGGTAGGCGTTGACCACCCAGGCGAGGCCGCTCTGGGAAAAGCCGAGGCTGTCCTGGATCGTCGGCAGAGCGACGTTGACGATCGTCACGTCGAGGACGATCATCAGCATCCCCGCGCAGAGGACGTAGAGGGCGAGCCAGCGGCGGCTGTCGTCGGAAGGCGTCACGGGGGCCACTGTAGCTGGCCGTCGTCGTCGGCTTGTTGCAAGGCGACGACGGATTAACGGCGGCGCCCGAAGCTGTGCCCGCTGGGCGCCACGGCGCGAAGCTCGGTGGGGCGCTCGAGCTCGGTCACGTCGGTGACCACCACGTTAACGGTGCCTTCCTGGCGCTCCAGCTTGCCCTTGGCGCGGACCAGGGGGGCGGCGCGGACGGCGGCGCGGCAGCGCTCGTAGACGGGGGGCGGGACGATCAGGTTGACGGTTCCGCGCTCGTCCTCGAGCAGCATGAAGACGATGCCCCTGGCGGTCTCGGGGCGCTGGCGGGCGACGACCAGGCCGGCGACCTCGACGGTCGCGCCGGACTCGGTCCGCTCCAGCTGGGAGCTGCGCAGGATCCGCGACCCGAGGTCCTCGCGCAGCAGCCCGATCGGGTGCGAATCCAACGTCATCCCGGTGGAGCGGTAGTCGGCGATCACCCGCTCCCAATCGTCCAGCGGCGCCAGCTCCGGCGCCGAGGCCCCCTCCAGCCCCAACGCCATCTGCACCCCGCCCCCACCTCGAACGCCCGTGGCAACCCCAGCCTCCCAAAGCGCCCCCCGCCTCCCCGACCCCGGGGCCGACGGGCCGATATGTAAAGGATGACTTGACATATCGGCCCGTCGGCCCACTACGAGGTTGTCGAGGGCGCCGGACCATGCCAGGCGCTCGAGGTTGGCTCGGCCCGTGCCGGAGCGGGAGGCTAGGTCGGGGATCGAGGCGTAGGCGCCATCGCGCTCGCGGGCTGTGACGAGGCTCTCCATCTCCTCTTCGCGCACGCCCTTGACGTAGCCGAGACCGATCCGCACGGTGAGGTCGTCGCGCACGCGTTCGACCCGGCAGAGGACCGCGCTGCGGTTGGCGTCGGGGCCGGCGAGGCGCACGCTGCGGCGCTGGGCCTCGTGGACGAGGGCGTCGGGCGGGTAGAAGCCCATCGGCTGCTCGTTGAGCAGGGCGCAGAGGAACTCGGGCGCGCGGTGCACGCGCAGCCAGGCCGACTGGTAGGCGAGCAGGCCGAAGGCGGCCGAGTGCGCCTTCGGGAAGCCGAAGCCGGAGAAGCCCTGGATCTGGCCCCAGACCCGCTCCGCCGTCGCCTCCGACACGCCGCGCTCGAGCGCGCCGGCGACGAAGCGCCGGTGGTGGGACTCGATCGCCGCCTCGGAGCGCTTGCGGCTCATCGCCCGGCGCAGCCCCTCCGCCTCGGCCGAGCTGAAGCCGGCCAGCGCCATCGCCACCTCGATCACCTGCTCCTGGAAGACGATCGTGCCCAGCGTGTCGCGCAGCACGGGCTCCAGCAGCGGGTGCTCGTAGGGGACCGCGAAGCCGGGGTCCTCGCGCAGCCGCTTGCGCCGCTCTATATACGGGTGGACGGCGCCGCCCTGGATCGGGCCCGGGCGGACCAGGGCCACCTGCACGGTGAGGTCGTCGAGGTTCCGCGGCAGGGTGCGGGGCAGCATCTGCATCTGGGCGCGGCTCTCGATCTGGAAGACGCCCGTGGTCTCGGCGGCGCGGATCGATTCGTAGGTCGGCGGGTCGTCGAGCGGGATGCGCGAGAGGTCGAGCGGCTTCCCCCGCGTGCGGCCGACTTCCTCGACGCAGCGCTCGACCGCGGAGAGCATCCCCAGGCCGAGCAGGTCGATCTTCAAGAGGCCGGCGTCGGCGCAGGAGTCCTTGTCCCACTGGACGATCTGCCGCCCGGCCATCGCCGCCGGCACCACCGGGCAGACGTCGATCAGCGGCTCGGTCGAGATCACCATCCCGCCCGGGTGCTGGGAGGCGTGGCGGGGCAGTCCGATCGCCTCCGGGCAGAGCGCCAGCAGCGCCCGCCAGCGCGGGGTCGCGGCGCGCTCGGCGCCGATCGCGGCGACGACGTCGCGCTCGATCTCGCCGCTGCGCTCGTGGAAGCCGACCATCTTCGCCACCCGCTCGATCTCCTCCGGCGGCAGGCCGAGCGCCTTGCCCAGGTCCCGGACGGCGCCGCGCGGGCGGTAGGTGGGGAAAGCGGCGACCAGGGCGGAGCGGTCGGCGCCGTAGCGCTCGTGCACGCGCGGGATCAGCGCCTCGCGCACGTCGCGCGGGAAGTCGAGGTCGATGTCCGGCATCGAGGTGACTTCCTCGTTGAGGAAGCGGCCGGCGAAGAGGTCGGCCTCGACCGGGTCGACGTGGGAGAGGCCGGTCAGGTAGCAGACGATCGAGCTGACGCTGGAGCCACGCCCGCGCCCCGGGGGCAGCACGGATCGCGCTGACTCGGGCCCGCGCACGTCGGCCGCCACCTCACGGGCGAGCTCGAGCAGGTCGCGGTGCAGGAGGAAGAAGCCGGAGAGGCCGAGGGCGCGGATCGTCCCCAGCTCGTCCTCGAGCCGCTGCTCGGCGCGGCGGCGGTGGCGCGAGCCGGCGTAGCGGCCAGCCAGCAGCGAGCGGCAGGTCTCGGCGAGCTCGCGATCGGCGTCGGGGTCGCCTTCGCGCGGGTAGCGGTAGCCGAGCTCGGTCGAGAGGTCGAACTCGAGCCGCTCGGCGAGGCGCAGGGTCTCGGCGAGCGCCTCGGGGTGCTCGGCGAAGCGCGCCGCCATCGCCCGCGGCGAGGCGAGCGCCGAGGTCGGGTTGCCGCGCCGCCGCGGCTCGGACTCCTCCAGCGTCATCCCCAGCCGCACGGCGACGAAGGCGTCCTGCAGGTGCGTGCGGCGCCGGGCGTGCGCGTGGACGTTGCCGGTGGCGACGGCGGGCACGCCGAGCCGCTCCGCCAACCCCGCCAGCCACCGGTTCCGAGCCCGGTCCCGCCGCCAGTAGGGCCGCTGCAGCTCGACCCGGAACCGCTCGTGTCCAAACGCCGAGAGCAGCCGCCCCGCCAGCGCCGCCCCTAACGCAACCTCACCTCGCTCGAACGCCGAGGCAACTGCCCCCTCCCCCGCGCACCCTGACAAGCAAACCAACCCGTCGACATGCGCTTCGAGCACCTCCAAGCTCACCCAAGGCCGCTGCGCTGTCCTCCCCGGGTTGTCTCGAGTGTGGGAATGAGCATCGGTCAGCAGCCGACAGAGATTGCGGAACCCGGCTGCGTCCTGAACGAGAAGTGTCAGGTGAGCGAGCCTGCCGGCGGGTGGCGCTGTAGGGGGAACCACCCCTGAGGACGCTTTAGCGACCGGAAGGGGTGGTGGGTCCCCTGCAGCGACAGGACCCGCCGGCCCGACACGCACGGTCAACTCCGTCCCGGTGATCGCCTTCAACCCCAACCCCCGGCACGCGTGGACGAACTCCATCGACCCCCACACCCCGTCGTGGTCGGTCAGCGCCATCGCCGGATACCCCAGCTCCGCAGCCGCCCCCGCCAGCTCCATCGGCGTCGAGGCGCCGTCGAGGAAGGAGAAGGCCGAGTGGGCGTGCAGCTCTATATATGGAGCGTCCATCAGGCCCGCTGCCGGTACCAGCGCCCGCTGAGCGCGCTGCGGAAGACGACGACGTCGCGCCCGTCGGCGAGGACCAGCTCGTAGTAGTGGCGGCGCAGCGGCTTCGGCGCCCACCAGCGGTCCTCGACCAGCCACTCCTCGCGCACGGCCTCGACCGCGACCCCCTCGACCGCACGCGGCCTACCTCCCGACCCGGTCTCCACCACCGCCCGCCGCGGCACGTATAGCCGTCGCAGCCCGGGGGTCATCGGTCCGCCGTCGGGGTGAGGATCGCGCGGCGCTCGGGGTGGCGCGAGTCGGGGTCGAGCGGGATCACCTCGAGCAGCGAGTCGGGGCCCTGGGTGGCGCGGACCTCGCGGATCGCCTCGCCCAGGCACCCGCGACGGTCCTCCTCGCCGCGCACCGAGAGCTTCATCTGGTCGGTGGCGGGCGGGCCGAGGCCGAGCGCGCGCAGGCGCAGAGCGGTTGCCGGGCCCGGCAGCGCCTCCAGGTGGGGTGCCAGCACCGCGCGCAGGACGCGCGGCGAGGCGGTCGGTCGGCCGAGGCCCTGGTCTGCGCTCCAACCGCCGCCAGCCGCGAGCCGGGCGCCGAGGCGCAGGCCGAGCAGGGTCCGCCCCCGTCGCGGCGGGGCGGCGAGCAGCCGGTCGACGAGCAGCTCCAGCGCCCGCTCGAGCTGCCCGCCCGCCGCAGCGTCCGGCAGCTCGACCTCCGCCGCCAGATCCTCGTGCGGGCGACGCGGCCGCAAGGGGGCCTCCTCGCCGCGGGCGAGCCGCAGCGCGCGCAGGCCCGGCAGGCCGAAACGGTCGACAACCCGGTCCGCCGGCAGCACCGCCAGCTCCCCCAGCGTCTCGATCCCCAGCCGCCGCAGCGTCTCGATCAGCCCGTCGGCATCGCGCCCGGGCAGCCCGAGCCAGCCGGCGAGCGCCCCGACCGGCACCGGCCGTTGGCCGCCGCTAGCCACCAGCCAAGCGTCGAAACGGGTTGGGCCGGTCTCGATCCGGGCCTCTTCCCCGCATACTCCGCGCGCCGCCTCCACCACTCTGGCGCTGCCGCCCCCGTGGATCCCGCGCAGCCCGTCGACCGCGAAGAACGCCCAGCCCGCCCGCTCCGACTCGACCGCCGCGCCGATCCCCTCCAGCCGCCGCAGCAGCCGCTCGGTCAGCTCGCCGGCCTCGAACGGATCGGCGAGAGAGGACTCGGGGATCAAGACGCAGGCGACCTCCATACCGAACATATGTTCGTATAAAAGAAGGCCTGAGTCAAGGACTCTCGAGCGATGCCGCGAGAGCTTCGAGCTCGGCGGCGCTCGCGGCGGCGTCCTCGGCGAGCCGCTTGCCAATGAACGAGACCATCGCCACGACCGCGGCCCAGGCTGGGTCGGGGCCCTCCGGGGGGTCGGCGCCCAGGCCGCGCAGGCGCGACGCCAGGCGCTCGATTGCCGCCTGCTGGGCACGCACGCCGGCTGGGCCGGCGGCGAGCACCTCGATGCTGAGCAGGCGGGCGCTGGGTGGGTCGGCGGCGAGCAGCTCGGCGGCGAGGCGGGCGCCGGCCCGTGCCCGCGCGGCCGGGGCGTCCCCGCTCTCGCAGGCGCCCTCGAGCGCCTCGAGCAGCCGCTCGAAGAGCTGCTCGAAGCTCGCTAGCATGCACTCCTGGCGGCCCTCGAATTGCCGGTAGAAGCTGGCGGTCGAGACGCCGGCCCGCTTCGCCACCTCGGCCACCGAGGTCTCCCCGTAGCCCTTCTCGGCGCAGGCCTCGGCCATCGCCGCGATCAGCCGTTCGCGCTGGTTGCGCCCGACCAGCTCCGGCGGCAATCCGTGCGGCCCAGGCGGCAGCCGCCGGACCGGCTCTCGCTCCTCCCCGCTCACCGCACCCGGCAGGTGCGTGAGATGGTCGAGGTGAGGGTGCGGCCGTCGTCGAAGGACATCGAGGCGTTGGCGAAGGGGAAGAGCGCCTGGTTGAAGCCGGCGGGAGCGGCGCAGCTGGCGCTCAGATAGGAGCGCTGCTTCCCGCGGTAAGCGTAGGAGCGCTGCAGATCGAGGTAGATCGTCTTCAGGTAGCCGTGGCGGCTGAGGCCGTCTGGAACCTCGGCGTTGAGCACGGTGCCGTAGGTGCCGCCGCGATGGCGGATGTGAAAGACGAAGAGCCGCGAGACCGGGGCCGGGTCGGTCTGGTAGGCGTGGACGAGGATCGCCTGGTGCCGGTGCGCACGGGCGTTGAAGAGGAGGATTTCCCCGGGGTTGACCGACTCGTCCTGGTTGGGCAGCGTGGTGCGCACCGTGTAGCCGCCGCTGCCGACCAGCGCGGGCCCGCAGGCCTTGATCGCTTCGGCGGTGGAGAGGCTGCGGATCTGGGCCTGCTTGCAGACCGGCAGGCCCTTGGTTTCGATGCGCCCTGCGCGGTTCAGCTCGACCCTCATGCGGCGAAGCCCCGGCGGGTGGCTGCCGCCGAGCTGGCGGATCGTCCCTTCCAGACGAACCGAGATCGCGGCCTTCTCGTGGCGCGGCAGGGCGCTCGGGGAGATGCCGCCGTCGAATCGGATGAAGAGGTCGCCCTTCTGGGTCAGGGCAGCCCCGGCCGGCGTTGCCGCAACGAGCACGAGCAAAAGCGAGGCAAGAAATGCGGCTACCGCTCCCACGGGGATCAGCTTATTCATCTCCTGCCCATCAACCCGCGAGACGGACCGCAGGAGCGCTCACACCGGCAATTCCGAAGCCACCGCCAGCCCCACCTTCCAGCTCCCCCCTTCCAAATACATCGGCATGCTGTAGAGGGTGGAGTCGGGCGGGCCGAGGTAGATCAGGTAGGAGGGATCCCCGGACACCTCTCCTCCGCCGCGCAGGCTGAGCACTTCGTCGATCCTCGCCTGTTCGCGCAGCTGGGCGGCCGGCGTGCCCTTGACGAAGAGCGCCATCACCCCGGCGCAATCGCTCGGCACGTCCCCCTTGCCTTCGGAGCCCTCGATCGCCTGCTGGAGCTGTTCGCGGGGCTTTCGGGCCAGATAGGAGCAGGCCTTCTGCCAGTCCTCTTCGAGGCGCGCGTTGAGGTAGCCCTGCAGGGCGATCGCCGCTTCGGTGCGCTCTGCTTCGCCTGACTCGGTTCCGTATTCCTGCACGCTGTTGTCGCCTTCGGGGACCGTCTTCATCCCGGGGGCGGGCTTGGTCGAGCCCGCCACCGGGGCGGAGCTGATCGGGGGGACGCGGACCGTGGCCGTGAGGTGGCGTGAGGAAGGCTTGTTCTTCTGCGCGGAGGCGCCGCCGCTTGCTTCCTTGCCGTTGTGCTTCTGGGCGTGGCCCTGCCCTGGCTTCTCGGGAGCGCCACCGGCTTCCTGTGTCGCGCTCGAGGAGACAGAAGCGCCCTCGTCCCCTCCCCCGCCGCAGCCGCCGAGCAGAGCGGCACAGGCCAGCGCCGCGGGCAGCGCCCGGGCGGCCCTCATCGCCTCCTCGCACTTGCCACCGCGATCCGGGCGCTCTTCGCGGCGCCCTTGCGATGGTGGCGTCGGTGTCGCTTGTGGCGCTTGCGGTGCTTCTTGCAGGTCCCCTTCAGCACCGTGTCGAACTCCGCCCCGGCGTTGTTCTGCCCAAGCGCCGATACCGCGGCGAAGGGCGGCGCCGCGCAGATGTTGGTCGAGTTGGTCAAGAGGCCGTGCTTGCCGCCGCGCAGGGTCATCACGAAGCGTTCGATCGGCTGGTCGGGCAATTCGTCAAAGAAGGCATCGACGCCGCCGGACTTGGTCGGGCCGATGTGGCCTTCGACGACGATCCGCACCGCGCCGGAGTAGAGGTCGGCGACCAGGTCGGGGAGCTTGCCCGCCGAGGAGCGCAGGTAGACGTTGCCGCGCAGCGGCTCGTCCAAGAGCGGGGTGTAGGCGACTGCCTTGCCGTAGATCGAGCCCGCCGGGCAGCTCCCCGCCTCAAAGCGCGGGCGGGTGCAGATCTCGCGGATGTGGTTTTGGGCGAGGAACTCGGCGTGGGGCATCTCGACCTCGATCCGCTTCAGGTTGGAGTCCTGGGGCCCGCGGGCGATGAAGCTCGCTCTGAGCTGGGGGTAGGCGCCTCTTCTGGGGCTTCCCCTGAGGCGGATCGCGAGCTTTGGCTTGAAGCCCAAGGTGAGGCAGTTCAAGAGCTGGAAGTGGCGGGCGATCGTCACAGAGGAATCGTCGGCGGTGCTTTCGAAGCTGGCGCCCGAGCCGGCGATCGTCGATTCCAGCTGGGAGGCCGCGCAGCTGGAGGGGTTGTGGGTGAACTGGTAGCGGTCCATGTAGATGCGGACCTCCCTTAGGTGCAGGGGGATGCCGTCGATGATGTGGGGAATCGGGTCAGAGGCGCCGGCGTCGATCCGCAGCTGGGCGGTGTGGGGGTCTACCTGGAAGGCGGAGCGGATCACGATCGTGCCCAGGTCGAAGGGGCCGACCGTGGCCGAGTTGACCGTGACCAGGGAGAGCGGCGCGCCGTGGTAGGGGCCGGCGAGGTAGATCCGCCCGGCGGCGTAGGTCAGGGCGGGGCCGACCCCGTAGCCGGTCAGGGTGCGCCCGACCTGGGAGGCGGCCGGGCAGGAGGAGCCGTTGGCCTCCCCGAAGCCGCTGTTGTGGCGCGATGCCTCGATGTCTTGCTCGGGGCAGAAGGGCACCCCGGCGAGCTTGCCGGTGATCCCCTTGGGCAAGATCAGCGAGTAGGCGGTGATCTCCTGGTCGGTGTCGTGGCGGGTGAGGTGCACGTAGTAGGGGGTGTAGGAGTTGACGTTGGAGTTGACCCCGCCGGTCACCGCATCGAAGTCGTTGGGCGGGGTGCCCTGCGGGCAGGGGCCGTAGTCGACCCCCGAGGAGATATCGGAGGAGGTCGGGGTGCCCGGGATCGTCGCTTCGTTTGACCAGGGGGTCATCTCGGTGGTGGTGATCGCCTGCCCGCAGGCGGGCGGGCTGATCAGGAAGGCGCGCTGGCCGGTTCTGAAGTTCAGCTGCAGGTCGGTGTAGGGGAGCTCGGGGAGGCCCTCGAAGGTGGCGCTGATCGTGCCGTCTGCGGGATTCGGGTCGATCTTGCCGGCCAGCTTGACCATCATCCCGCGCTTCGGCAGCTTGGCGACCAAGTAGACGGCGACCAATGAGCCGAAGGGGTTCTCGCGCGGCTGGGCCAGGTAGATCGCCCCTTCGAAGTATTCGCGGCCCGAGACCGCTTCGAAGAGCGGGGACTGGACGATGAAGTCGCCGATCTTCGCCCCGTTGGGACAGGCGGCGCCCTGGCCGTTGAAGGGGGTCTCCGCGGCGTACTGGGACGGGGTGCAGCCAATCAGCCCGGCGCCGACCGAGGGGTTGACGGTGACCCCCGAGGGCAGGTGGACCACCACCCGCCGCGCCGGGGAGGGGACCAGCTGGTTCGGTTCGACCAGGCCTTCCTGGCTGGAGGTCAATCTGAAGTCATAGCCCGAGGAGGTCGAGGCCTTGGTCGTGTTGAGGAAGCCCAGCGGCAGGGGCGTGAAGGGAAGCGAGGAGCAGGCGGTCAGCCCGACCGGCTGGGAGATCGTGTTGAGGTTGGCGGCCGTGGCGCTGACCACCGCCGGCTGCTGCCAGGCGCTTGCCGTGGCGCTGAAGGAGAGCGAGGCCGAGCACTCGACCGGCAAGGTGAGGAAGGCTTTGGGCGGGTATTCCCCGGGCGGGCCGACCCCGCAGGTGGCGGGGGTGAAGACTTCTTTTTCGCCGACGATTTCGACTTTGTGAAGTTCGCCGTGGTAGGCGGCGGGGTTGGCCTCGTTCAGGCAGTCACCGCGTTCGGGGTCGTGCGAGTAGCCCCAGGGCACCCCCCAGAGGTTCATGTCGATGCCCTCCACGTCGAGCGCCTGGGAGAAGTCCTTTGCCTGCAGGGAGAGGGTGTAGCGGCCCTGGGGGTCTGGGTCGAGGCCGACGTCGAAGACCACCGGCGATCCGAAGGGCGAGGCGCCGAGCTGGGCGGGGACCCCGGGCGGCGCCTTCAAGTTGAAGAGGCCGAAGCGGCGGGTGATCCCTCCCCCCAGGGAGGTCTTCACCTCGATCGTGCCGACCTGGGTGTATAGGGGGCAGCTCTCGCCCGAGAGGCTGGTTTCATAGGGGGATTGCCTCGGCGTTTGGAAGTCCACGGCGCTGCAGCGCACCAGGTCGGCCGCCACCGAGCCCTGGAAGGTCGGGTTGAGCAGCATCCCCTGCGGGGTCGTGAGCTTCAGGTCGCGCAGGTCCCCGTCGGGGAATTCGCCGACCTGCTTGAAGCCGAGGTGAACCGACCACTCCGAGGGGTGAGAGCCCGCCGCGAAGGAGGGTTTGCCGTCTTCGGTGCGGACCGCGACCGAGAAGCCTTCTTTGCCTGACTTGAAGCCGAAGGCGCCCTGGGCGGTCGGGGCGGCTATGCCCACCAAGGCGAAGGCGAGGAGCGCAGCTGTGAGCAGTCGCCTCATCGCCTGTTCCCCCTCTGGCGGCGATGATGTCGCTTCGGGTGGCGCTTGGAGCGCTTCTTCACGCAGCGCTTCACCTTCTTGCCCTTCTTGGTCTTCACCGTCTTTGCCACCTTGCCCTTGGGGCAGCGCTTGGATGCCTTGAAGCCGTAGCGGGTGTAGTGGACCGCGGGGTTGCCGGGACCCGAGAGCAGCGTGGTCAGGGTCGGCTCGCTCGGTTCGGGGGGCAAGACCTGGCAGGCGTCGCCCTCGCAGGCGAGCGGCCCGGGCGCTTCTGCAAAGCCGCCGCCGACCCTGGCGTCATAGAGGTCGATCGCGCCGGGGTCCGAGCCGATGAGCGAGGCGCCGGTCAGGAAGAAGGCGTCGGCGCCGTCGGCGGAGGCGTCGGCGAAGCGCGAGGGCGCGGCGTCGCGCCCGGAGGAGACGAGCGTGGCGCAGCCCGTTGCCCTCGTGCAGCTGCCCTCGCCTTGGGCCTCCCACTGATAGGCGTCGAGCACGCCCTTGCCCGAGGCGCCCTGGGTGTTGGTGTCGGAGGGGGAGATCGCGTCGGCGGAGTCAAAGAAGACGCGGCGGCCGCCGTCGAGAAGGACGCGGGGCTTGTAGGAGAGGGTGGCTGTCGCTCCCGCGCCGTTGGCCACCGCCCCGGGGATGCTCGAGGGGCCGGTCGGGCGGCCGTTGGTCGGGTTGCAGGAGACGCAGGTGAGGCCCGCGGTCAATTCGTAGAGGTAGAGCTCGGTGTCCGGTTCGCCGGTCGCCAGGTCGGTGTTGTCGTAGGTGTGCCCGTAGCGGTCTTCCAGCGGCGTGGTCGAGGCGAAGAGCAGCTTGGTGCCGTCGGCGGAGACCCGCGAGGTGCCGCTGGCGGGTGGGTAGTCGGCGGCGTCTGCGCCGTCGGCGATCTTGGTCGCGGAGTCGCAGCCGTTGGCGGCGGCCGTGTTTGCCGCCGCGCAGCGGTAGAGGCCGCCCGCTCTCAGGTAGTAGAGGCCGGCGCCGTTGCTCGCCGCGCCGAGCACGCCCACCACATCAGCGCTCGAGGTGAGCTTGGTGTCGGTGTTCGAGGTGGCCGAGTAGCGGTAGAGGTCGCCTGCCTTGGTGAGGTAGGCGACCTGCCCATCCGTTGAGGCGAGCTCGAAGGTCCCGCCTCCCCCGGCTCCGGCGTCTGCCTGCTTCAGGGTCGCGCCGTCGCGGACGTAGAGGTCGGCGCCTTCGTAGAGGTAGACGCGGGCGCCTTCGGCGGAGACGGCATTGGCGCCCTGGGCGGCGAGGCTCGCGCCCGGAGAGGAGTTCAGCTGTTTGAGCGCGCCGCCTCCTGTGGAGAACTCGTAGAGGTTGGCTTCTTCTGTGCCGCAGCCGTCTGTGGCGCTCGCGGTCAGCTTCGCGCAGCTGGAGAGCACCGCGTGGGTCAGGTCCTCCGAGGCGCCGGCGAGCGTGACTTCGAAGGCCGAGGCGCTGAGGCCCGAGAGCCCGGTCTCGGTGGGGCCGAGCAATGCCTCGAAGCCACCGGTGGCGCTCGTGCGCAGGTAGTAGTCCTGATAGCCCGCCGGGGCGTCGGTGCCCGCCAGGCTCGGGTTGGGCACCGGGCAGCCTTCGGCTTCGCCCCTGCAGCCCTTGCCGTTCAGCAAGAGGCCGCGGGCGAGGTCGGCGGAGAAGATCCGGTAGGGGCTACCGCCCTCGCCGATGTCATAGGAGCCCGAGAAGATCGGCACGCTGAGGTTCTCGGTCGACCAGCCCCCCGAGCTGCGCCTGGCGAGGTACTGGGAGGCGGGCGGGGCTCCCTGCCCCCCGGCGAAGGAGGAGGCCGAGGAGTAGGTCGCCATCGAGCCCTGGGCGGCGCCCTGCAGGACGCCGCCGGAGGCGAGCGCTTCGGGGAAGGCGACGCCGCCGCCGTTCTTATCGGCGGGGGAGACCATCTCCCAGCCGCGCCCGTCGGCGAGCAAGGCCCCGCCCGAGGCCGGGGAGGTGACGAAGAAGGGGTAGGGCGCGGAGGAGGGTGTGGTCAGCGAGCCATGGCTGTTGGTGAGCACGAGGCGGTAGTAGTAGGTGGTGTCGGAGCTGAGCCCCGAGACGGTCGGGAAGTTGACCGGGATCATCCCTTCTTCGGTGCCGATCACTTTGACGATCACCTGCGAGGCGCCCGTGAAGCCTTTGGCTTCATAGGTCGCCTTCGGGGTGTATTCGAAGCGCCCGCCGGTGAGGTAGCCGTTGGGGTCGACTTCGGCCGAGAGGGTGACCGAGCGCGAGTCGACCTGGGAGGCCCAGAGCTGCCCGGCCAGGGGCGGGCCCGCGGCCTGGGTCTGGCCCGTCCCCAAGAGGAGGATGAACAGCAGGCAGGCGCCGCCGCCCAGCAGGCGGCGCCTTCTCATCGAGTTGCGCACCGCTGCGCCTCCCCGCTACCTGACCGCGGCGCGCAGGTGGCGCAGCGCCGCGCGGCGGTGATGGCGCTTGTGCGAGCGGTGGTGGCGGCGCTTTGCCTTGCGGCAGCGGCCGTTGCGAAGCGCCGGGCGCAGTTCGATCCCCTTGCCGTTGTGGGCGGCGAAGAGCCCGGTGGCGCGGTTGACCTTGGCGCAGACGTTGGTCGAGTTCTGCAGGAGGCCCTTCTTGCCGCCGGCCATGCTCAAGACGAAGGAGGAGACCGGCAGGTCGGGGACCCCTTCGAAGGTCGTGCGGATGCCGCCCTTGACCGAGTCGATGCGGGCCACCGCGTCGACTTGGATCGGCTGGGAGGGCGGACCGCTCAGGGCAACCACCAGGTCGGGCAGCTCGTGATCGGAGCTGCGCAGGTAGGCGTTGCCTTCCAGGGCGTAGTCGACCAGCGGGCTGGTCGCGGTTGCGTGCCCGTAGACCGAGGCCGGCGGGCAGGCAGAGCCGTTGGCGTCGCCTTCGGCGAACTGCACCCTGGTGCAGACCGTGCCGATGTGGGCCTGATCGAGGAACTCCGAGTGCGGCAGGGCGACCGAGGCTTCGGCGATGTTGGCGCCGCCATCGGGCATGATCGCGGTCCCTCTGAGGGCCGGGTGCCCGCCGCGCCCGGTCGCCCCGAAGAGGCGGATGCCGAGCTTGGGCTTGAAGGGCAGGGCGGTGCACTCGCCCAGCTGGTAGCGCGAGGAGAGGCTCGCGATCTGGCCCAGGGTGGAGCGCAGCGAGCCCTCGACCGAGCTCGGGTCGCAGCTGGTGCCGGTGCGGGTGAAGCCCTGGCGGTCGAGGTTGACGTCGATCGAGCGCACGTCGAGCGGGATGCCCTCAAGGATCGAGGGGATCTGATCGGAGTCGGCGGTGATCTGGCCGCTGCTGCGGTCCAGATGCAGCGCCGCCCGCACGACGATCGTGCCGAGGTCATAGGGGCCTGCGACCGCCGGGGTGATCACCGCCATGCTCAGCGGGGCGTCTTTGTATGGGCCTGCCAGGTAGGCGTCGCCGTGGGCGTAGTAGGGGGAGGGGCCGGCTCCTGCCGCTGCCGTCACCGAGCCGATGTGGGTGTCTGGCGGGCAGGAGGGGCTTGCCTGCTCTTCGTGGCCGCTCTTCGATGCGGCGCTTGTGAGGGCCGCATCGGAGCACTGGCTGACTCCGGCCAGCTTGCCGGTCAGCCCCTCGGGCATCTTCACGCTGAAGGAGGAGAACTGTTGGGAGCCGTCGCTCCTTCGCAGGTGAAGCACGAAGGGCGAGTAGTTGCCCGCGATCGGGCTGACGACGCCCGCGTCGAGGCTCGGGCTGTTGGGCAGTGAGCCCCCGCAGCCCCCGCCCGCGGGCGGGGTTGAGATCGCGTAGTCGTCGTGGGTGGTTGCCGGCGGGCCGGTGTCGGGGAATGACCACGGGGTCAGCTCCGACGTGGTCGAGTAGGCCCCGCAGGCAGAGGGGGTCCTCAGCACCCCGTGCGCTCCTCCGAAGAGGTTCACCTTGAAGTGGCTGAAGGGCAGCTGCGGGGTGTTGTCGAAGGTGGTCACGAGCCTCCCCGTGTTCGGGTCGGCTTCGACGTGGGCGGGCAGCTTGATCAAAAGCCCCGCGCGCGAGTCTTCGATCACCGCGTAGATCGCCAGCAATGAGCCGAAGGGGTTGTCGTGGGGGGTTGCCGCATACACCGATCCCAAGAGCGGGTGGTCGACCAGCGGCGAGTCGACTTCGACCGTGCCGATCCGCGAGTCCGCCGGGCAGGCCGGCGGGTTGCCGTTCGGCACCGCGCTGACCGGGTCGACCCCGACCTGCCCGGGCGTGCAGCCACCCAGGCCGTTGGCGCTTGCGGGGTTGATCGCCAGCCCCTCGGGCAGCGAGATCACCGCCTTACGCAGGTGCGCCGTCGCCCGTTCGCTCAAGGAGCTCGTCTGCGGGATGCCGAGGTCGGCTTCGATCCCGCTCGGCGAGTCCGCGACGTTGGTCGTCGGGCGTGCCTTCAGCGTCGGGTTGAATTCCAGCCCCGCGCAGCCGGTGATCCCGACTTCGTTGCCGTTGGCGTCGCGCATCGTGTCTGAGCGCCTCGCCGGCGGCCCGCTCGGGTGTTCCCAGGAGAAGGCTTCGGCTTCGCCGACCGGCGCTTCTGCGCAGTTGGTCGGCATCGCCAGTGCCTCGCTGTCGGCCTCGGGCACCGGGCAGGGGGATTCTTCGCAGTCGCCGAAGGCGCTCTTCCGCGCGTAGTCGAAGCTCGGCGCGCTCGGGTCGCCCCACAGCAGCAGCTGCACCCCCGTCGAGGGCTTCTGGTTGAGCCCCGGGATGTTCCGCGTTTCCGCCATCTCGGTGTAGTCGCCGGGGCGCACCCCGCCCTCGATGTGGACCGGGTAGCTGACGACCACGAAGCCGAAGTTGGCGGCTTTGCCCGGCGCCGGCTCCATGTTGTAGACGGGTTGCTTGAGCACGAAAGGAGAGACAAGGGCGCTGAGCACGTTGACCACACCGAGCTGCGTGTTCGC
This sequence comes from uncultured Solirubrobacterales bacterium, assembly GCA_963728365.1. Taxonomy (GTDB): domain Bacteria; phylum Actinomycetota; class Thermoleophilia; order Solirubrobacterales; family 70-9; genus VRUE01. The sequence goes on along the minus strand of CAVSJI010000001.1, from coordinate 1,894,387 downwards.
CGGACAGGCATATGCCTCCATCAGCACCTCCGAGCAGCGCCGCGGCGTCGCGTTGGGATTGACGATCGTCCCGTGCGGCAGGTAGGTGTATACGTCGCGCTCGCCGCCGTCGACGCCGCCGGGAAGAAGTGTGCCGGCCTTCTGCGTCGAGAAGCTCAGGTTGACCGAGAGCACGTGCGGGTGCCCGCCGGCCTGCGTCTCGGCCGTGCCGTCCTCGGCGTAGGGGGTGATGCCGAAGCCCGGGATGCCCGGCAGGAACTCGAAGGGGGCCGGCGTCGAGGAGACCTTCGAGGTGTTTTCGGCGACCGTGGCGGCCGTGCCGCCGCCTTCGAGGACCGCGGTGTCGAGCACCGTGTCGCCCTCGTGCAGCACGGTGCCGGTGCCGTCGACGTCGAAGCCGATGTAGAGCTCGATGAACTTGCCCGGCTGCACCGGCCCGGGGAAGACGCAGGTCGCCGTCGGGGCGGCGTTCGTGCAGGCGCCCGGGACACTTTGGGGCAGCGTGCCCGAGGCTTTCAGCGTCAGCCCTGCGGGCAGCGTGTCGGTGATCGTGATCGGGCCTTTGGTGGGAGCGGTGCCGACGTTGGTGGCGAGGATGTTGTACTCGGGGAGCCTGCCGGCCGCTTTATAGGTCGCCCCCGGTTCGAGGTTGGTCGGCACCGTGGTGATGTCGAAGCGCCAGGCCGGGGCCGCTTCGGCGCTCGCCTGGGAGGCGGGGATGAGCAGCGCCCCGAGGGCGAGCAGGGCGATCGCGATCTTCTTGGTCATGGCGTTCATCGACTCGCCCTCCGGTTGTGGTTGGCAGCTCGCTTGTGGTGGCGCTTGTGCTTCGTGTGCCTGCGGTGCTTGGCGTGCTTTGCCACGCAGCGCAGCTTGCCCTTGCGGCGCACCTGGCGCTTGCCCTTCGGGCAGCGGGTCTTGTTGGTGCCCTGCTTGGGGTCGCCGGGGCCCTCGAAGGCGGCGGTGCCCGCGCCGGGGGCGCTGGAGGGTTGGCTGGCGGCGCCGCGGCAGGCGTCGCCTTCGCAGGCAGCAGGCCTTACCGCGTGCTGGTATGCGAGGCCGCCGTTCACCTTGACCGCGTAGATGTCCTCGAGGTTGTCTTCGTCGAAGGAGGGCACCAGCTGCTGGCGGCTGAAGATGAAGGCGGTGTCGCCCGACTGCGATACGTCGGCCAAGTAGGAGGGGTAGGCGCCTGTTCCGGTCGAGAGCAGGTAGATGCAGCCGCCGTTTGAGGGGACGTAGGCGCCGGAGGTGGTCGTGCAGCTGCCCTTGCCCGGGGCCTCCCACTCATAGACGTCGAGGCAGGGCCAGCCACGGCCGGTCGCGGGGTCCACACCGAGGTAGCCGAGCGGGCAGCTGACGTCGCCGTTGACATCCGCGGGTACGAGCTTGTCGGGCGTCTGGAAGAAGAAGCGCTTGCCGTCCGCGGAGAGGTTGCGGCTGAGGAAGGGCTGGGCCGTGAAATTGGGGCCGGAAGACGGGGCGTGGTACAGGCTCGGGTTCTTCAGTTCGGGCCAGCTGGTCGGCGCGGCCCCGGAGGGATCGCAGGTCAGGCACTCGATCTGACCGCTCCCGGCTTCGTAGCGGTAGAACTCCGACGTGCCCTGATTGTCGTAGCCGGTGAGCTCGCGCTGGGAGCGGAAGAGCAGGGTCTTGCCGTCGGCGCTCACCCGGGAGGTCTTCTGTTCGGCGCTGCCGCCGCGCCAGTTGGCGCCGTCGGAGTTCAGGCCGCCGCCTTCCCCCATGACGGTGGTGTCGAGCCGGGCGACGAAGGAGAACTCGCCGTCGTGCCAGAGGTAGAGGCTGCACTTGCCTTGGAAGGGAATTGTGTGACCCAGGTCGCCGAAACCCGTCCCGCTGCAGTTCCCCGCGCTCGCCGGCCCCGCGCCGTCGAGATCGGCGTTGGCCGCGAAGTACACATAGGAGCCGTCGTCGGAGTAGCCGAGCACGCCGCGCACTTCGGCGCCGGGGGCGAGGTCGGTGAGGCGGTGGCCGGCGGGCGCGCCGGGGGCGAAGCGATAGAGGTCTTCGGCGCCCGTGGCCGTGGTGGCATCGTCGGTCAGCTCCTCCTCAGAGGTGAAGAAGGCGTGCGCGCCGTCGGGGGTCGCCCCCGCAAAGGTGGGAGTGAAGGTGCCAGCGGGATCGGGCTCTGGCGTGCCGGCGCAGGGATCGTTATCGGCGCAGTCGGTGCGCTCCGAGGCGGAGACCGGCACGGTGCTCGCGCCGGGGCTCGCCGCTTCGCGGCGCAGGTATAGCTGCTTGGAGGCGACGTCGGTGAAGTAGACGTCGCCGCCTGAGGAGACCGGGTGACCGTCCTGGACGTAGGGTCCGACGAGGGGGCCGGGGAGGCCCGGGGCTTCGGAGCCTTCGGCCGGCACGCATGGCGGTGTGCCGCAGGCCGAGTCGGGGAGCACCCCGGCCAGGGTGAGCTCTCCGGTTTCGCGGTCGTAGAGGTAGACGTTGCCTGGTGCTTTTGAGTAGACGGCTGCGGGACCGGAGGTGACCGGGACTGCGCCAGTGGCAGCGAAGAAGACCTTCGAGTCGTCTGCGGAGGCACCGGCCAGCTCGAATTCGTCGAACCCCGCGCCTTGAGGGACGATGATCGTGAACGCTCCACTGGCGTTGTCACGCATTACCAGGCTAGAGCCACTACCTCCGGATCTCGTCTTGAGGAAGCTGAGACGGAGGTCGGAGGTCCAGGCCTGGAGGGTTGAACCGTCGCCGTAGCTCGGCGGTGTCTGCATGCCCGCAGTGGACCACTGCCCCGCGCTGAAGTGAGAGAGCAAGACGAGAAGGTTCTGGAAGCCTTCGCTGCCGGGGAAGCCGGCAAGCGCGTAGAAGCTGATCCCATCGCCGCTCGGGGAGGCCTGCACGCTGTATTCAGAGCCCGAGACGTCCGAGCCGGACTTGTCGGTCGGGGTCACCTGCTCGTAGGCGCGGCAGTCGGGCAGCTTGGCCGAGGGGCCGGTGCGCAGCAGGTCGTTGGGGCAGGCGCCGAAGGCGCTCGGCGCGGGGAAGGTGGTCGTCTTCAGGGCGGCGCTTGAGGCCGAGCCCGTTACGTTGCTCGCCACCACCTTAAAGTAGTAGGCGGTCGAGGCTTTGAGACCGTGGATCACCGTCGATGCTTCGACCGGGACGCTGCCTTCGCCGACTTGGATCGGGGCGCTTGAGGAGCCGAGCGCGGGTGTGGTCCCGTACTGGACCACGTAGACGGTCGGCGAGTGGGCCGGGTCGATCTTCGCCGAGACGCGCACCGAGGAATCGTCGAGTGACTTGGCGGCCGCTTCGCTGAGGAGCGGCGCGGCGGGGTCGGTGGTGAAGCCCTGAACGCTGGAGGTGACCGGAGCGAGCCCGGGGAAGAAGGGCCGACTGACCCGCAGGCGGGCGAAGTATTCGGCGTCGGGCGCCAGGGCTGGAACTTCCTGGCTGATGCTCTGCGAGCCGCCGCCGGGGGTGAGCGTCTGGCAGGGCGAGGGGCCCACTGCGGTCAGCGTCACCGAGCCTGCGGTGGTGACAAAGTTGCCCACGGAGATGGTGTTCGCGGCGCTGTCGACTTTCGTGATCTTCGTGCCCGGCGGAATGCCGCCGTCGGAAGAGGTGATCGTCTGGCCGACGGCGAAAGCCCCTTCGGTCGTGGTCACCGAGGTGACGGTTTGTTGTTCGCCAATCTGGTTATGCAGCTGGCCGGTTCCCTTGGCGTTGCCCACGTCGGTCCAGTGGGCTTCGTCGGTCGAGTACTGGAAGCGACAGTCGACCACGCCCCCGTTGGGGTTGACCGAACCGGTGAAGGTGGCGCTGCGGGCGGCCGGTGTGACCGTCATCGCGGCGCTGGGGCTCGATAGCGAGGATTCCTCGCCGAGCGCGTAGACGCGGTGCGCGGAGCCGAGGCCGCCGACTTCGCTGGTGGCCGAGACGTAGAGCTTGCCGGCGGCGCCGTTCAGGCCGAGGCCGCGCACGCTGCTGAGGCCGGCTTCCGCGCCGTGGGTGTCATCGGCTTCGGTGGGGGCGGCGAGGAGGCCCGGCTCGTTGGCGGGGCCGAACTGCTGCACGACGGTGTTGCCCGAGCTGGGGTCGCGCAGGACGTAGAGGACGTCTTCTGCGGGGTCCACCGCGAGGCCGGCGGTGGCGCTCGATGCTTCGCCGCGAAGCAGTGGGCCTTCGTTGCCATCGGCGGTGGTCGAGACCGAGCAGGAGCCGGCGCCGGTGAGCTTGGTGCAGGTCATCGACGGTTGGTTTGAGCCGCCGAGGTCGCCGGTGAAGGTGACCGTGGTGTTGGGCGGGTTGCCCGAGGCCGAGACGTTGCCCGCGCCGCAGGCTTCTTCGAGGCCGTTTTGGATCACCGCCAGGCCGTTGGTTCCGGTCACGTAGGCGAGCTCGGCCGTCGGGATGCCGTCGGGGCAGGTGAGCTCGTACTTGTCGCCGGTGGCAAAGCCCGAGAAGCTGACTTTCTGCACCTCGTCGTTGGGGGGCAGGATCGGGGCGAGGAAGCCGACCCCGCCGCCGTTGGCGTCTTCTGTGTCATAGCGCTGGACATCGCCGCCCTTGTTGGAGTCCGAGGCGTAGACGATGCCCCTGGAGTCCACGGCGACGGCGCGCGGCTGTTCGGAGCCGAACTGGGTGGAGGAGCCGAAGTTGGCCGGTGAGCTGCCGTCGAGGTTGAAGGTCTCCACGCGGCGGGCGCCGGAGTTGGCGAGGAAGACGGAGCCGATCGTGGCTTCGCCGTCTGGAGGGCTTACCGCGATGCCGTAGCCGTTGCTGGTGTTGGAGGTGTGGAACTGGCCCGCGCCGGGGGAGGAGGCGCCGACTCCCGCCTTGCAGACGTCGCCTTCGGCCTGGTTGCAGACCTCATAGGCGGTGCCGGTGTTGCCCGGCCCCGATTCGGCGACGTCGAAGCCGAAGGAGCGGATGAAGGCGCCTTCGCCGTCGTACTCGTCGACCCGGCGGTTGCCGCGGTCCGAGACGTAGACGTTGCCGGTGTCCTCGTCCACGGCGAGCGACTGGGGGGCGCTCAGGGTTCCGTTGCCGGTGGCCGTGGTGTTGCCACCCGAGGCGAGCGCCTGTCCGCACTTGCCGGCAACGGTGCAGATCTCGTAGTCGCTGCCCTGTCCGCCCGAGCCGTTCTCGGTGGTCGTGACTTCGGCGGTTCCTTCCAGTTCGCTCGCGTCTGCGGTGAGCTGGCCGACGTTGGTGCCGGTGAGCGCGCCGGTGAAGGTGATCGTGTAGGTCTGGGTGCCGCCGAAGCCGCTGGAGCTGACGTTGACGTTGGCGTCGCCGCCGATCCCAGGAAGGACGTCGAGGGCGTCGTCGACGGTCAAGGAGGAGACGTTGTAGGGGAGCGAAGTGGTCGAATCGCCTTCGAAGCTGAGCGTGAAGCTGCCCGAGTTGGCGTTCACGACCAGCTTCTGGACCTCGTCGCGGTGGGTGGCGTTGGCGCCCCAGGCGCTGATGAAGGTCCCGGTGGAGCTGAAGCGCTCGATCCGGTTGTTTGCTTCGTCGGCGACGTAGGTGTCGCCGGGGCCGGCGGGGCCGACGCCGCTTTCGTTGACGGCGACGTCGCGCGGGTTGTTGAATTCCCCGCCCTTGGCGCCCGAGCCGCTTATGCCGCCGATGTAGGTGGTGAGGTCCTTGGAGGCGAGCGCGGTGGCGGCGAGGACCGCCAGGGCGAGCAGGGCGGCGAAGAGCGAGAGGGCTATGCGGCCACGCCTGCGTGAGGGCGCACCACTCCCGTCGGAATCGCCGAAGAGACCACGGGTGGCGTCGGCTCCACGGACGAATGAGCCCTGGCTTGCGCCCCGGCCCTCGGTCGATCCCGCGGACGATGCCTTCGCGTGGCTCTTCACGTAGCTCTCTCCTTGTCCCGTGAGCCCCTCTACCGGCCGCTTCCCTTGGCGGCCCCCGTGGGCTCGGTTTCCCTGTTGCTTCCTGTTCCCTGACTCGCTTGGCGAGAGCGGATAGTTCCTAGAAAGTGCTACCCGTACCGCCGAGTCAGCGCCAGTGAAGCACGGGTCGCGAGGGTTGTCAAGACGAAGTTCCCAAAAGAAAAAGAACGTTCCCAGAGACGTTCCCTGCGAGGATGCGCCGGTACCGAATTAGGCGCCCGTTCGAAGTGGATCGCTCTAGACTTTCCGGACATGGCAGGCCAACCGCTGAAGGGCGACATCGAGGATCTGGCTCGGGCTCGCGAGATGCGCCTCGAGGCCGACCGGCAGGCGCCGATGAGTGAGCGGCTTGCCCGGCTGCACAAGCTGTGCAAGCAGATGAGCGCCATCAAGGGCGCGGCGGCACGTTGACGGATTTCGATCTCCGCGCTCTGCTCGAGGCTCTGCAATTCCACGATGTTCGCTTTGTCGTGATCGGGGGTGTCGCGGTGGGCGCGCACGGGTTCGTCCGCGGAACCGAGGATCTCGACCTGGTTCCGGATCCCGACCCGGACAACCTCGGCCGCCTGGCCGAAGCACTGTCGAACCTCGAATCGACTCTCCCGACGGTTGGCGACAGGCGCTTCGATCCCGCAAGCGACGCCGGGGTAATCCGCCGCGGGGGCAACGTCACCGCGACTACCAGGTTCGGCGGGCTTGACGTCGTGCAGCGGGCGCGAGGGGTCCCCAGCTACTCGCAACTCGCCGCGGACGCGGTTGAGAGCGAGCTGCTTGGCGTACCCGTGCGGATCTGCTCACTGGCGCGACTTCGCGAGATGAAGGAGGCGCAGAGCCGCACCCAGGATCTGCTCGATCTGGAGAACCTGCCCGAGGCGTAGGTCAGGCGGAGCGCGCCAGGCGCGACGCCTCGGCCGCGCCGAGGTAGGGCGCGAGGATGAATTCGGCGAACTCGGGGAGGAGCGAGCCGAGGGCGGCGGCCTCGCCGGCGGCCACCTTGCGGGAGGCGAGCATGACGAGGGCGCCGAGGGTCGACTCCTCGGTGGTGGGGGGCAGCTCGCGCTCGACGCCGCGCTCGGCGCGGCCGCCTCGCAGGTGGGGGATCAGGTCGTGGACCGCCTCGTGGAAGCGGGCGGCGACCGCCGGCCCGGCGACCTGGGACTCGACCAGGCAGAGGCGGGCAAGGTCGGGCTCGGCGGCGAAGAAGCAGAGCGCCGCGCGGGAGGAGGCGATCGCCTTGCGCGGCCAGTCGGGCTCGTTCGCGGCCGCCTCCCCGGCCAGCTCGCGCACGTGCCCGACAACCACGTCGAAGGCGGCGAGGAAGCACTCCTCCTTGCCCTCGAAGTTCTCGTAGAAGACGCGGCGGGAGACGTGCGCCTCCCTGGTCACGTCGGTGATCGTCACGGCGACGTAGCCGCGCTCGGCGACCGCCGTGGCGAGGCCGGCGATCAACCGCTCGCGCTGGCTGTGGGCGACCTGCTCGCGGCTGAAGCCGTGGCGGCCGGCGGGCAGCGGCCCGAGGGTCTCCTCTTCGGCGGCCACGGCGATCGCCTCGCTCAGGCCGAGGCGGCTTCGGCGCCGCCGGCCTCGCGGGCCGCGGCCTGCTCGCCGACGTAGGGCCGCAGGAGGAACTCGAGGGTCTCGGGCAGCAGGGCGCGCAGCTGCGCCTCTTCGCCGCCGATCAGGCGCTGGCCGATCACCCAGAGGACGCCGCCGACCAGGGTTTCCTCGAGGTTGTCGGGCAGGCGCTCGCCGCGGGGATTGAGCTCCCGACCCGGTCGCAGCAGCGGCGCGAAGCGGGCCTGGGCCGCCGCGTGGCGGGCGGCAGCCTCGGGCCCGGCGGTCGGCGCCTCGACCAGGCAGGCGCGGGCGACGGCCGGGTTGGCGGCGACCTGTTCGAGCAGCGCCCCGAGCCCGGCGCCGACCTTGTCGGGCCAGGGCCCGTCTTCCCCGTCGAACGCTTCCTCGACCACGTAGGCGAGCCGCTCGGTCGCCGCGTCGAGCAGGGCGAGGAAGGCCTCCTGCTTGTCGGCGTAGTGGCGGTAGAAGGTCTTGTAGCCGACGCGGGCGCGGCGCACGATCTGCTCGATCGATGTCTCGGCGTATCCCTGCTCGGCGATCAGCTCCGCGGTTGCCTGCAGGATGCGGCGGCGCTGGTCGGCCGCGACCTCGGAGCGGCTGACCGGCTGCGGGCCGGGCGGCTGCCGGGAGGTCTTTCCAGGCAATGCGCGCACGGAGTGAGGATAGCGCGCGTTCCCATTGGTACGAAGTGGGTATATGAAGTGTCATAAGTTCCCAAAAATGGGCTAAGGTACCCCGAGTGAGGCCACCGACCACACTGCGGGCTGTCCGATCGTGGGACGAGGCTGCCCCGCAGCGTGCGACGGAGGAGGGAGCGCTGGAAGCGATGCTGCTCAGCGTCGGCGCGCACGGCTACGAGAAGGCCACCGTGCAGGAGACGCTGGAGCGCTCGGGGATGTCCAGGGACCGCTTCCAGCGCGCCTTCGGCGGCAAGGAGGCGTGCTTCGCGCGGGCCTACGAGATGGCGGCGCAGCGAGTCTGCGCGGAAGTGCTCGAGGCGGGTCACGGAGCCGCGAGCTGGCGGGCGGGCTTCCGCGCCGCCCTCGCCGCGCTGCTGCGCACGGTCGCCGAGCAGCCGTTGATGGCGAAGGCGCTGCTGATCGAGGTGCGTGCGGCGCGGGGCGAGGCTTGGGCCAAGCACCAGCAGCTGGTCGAGCGCTTCGCCGCGGCGATCGACCGGGCGCGCGAGGAGCCCGGCGCCCGGCCCGGCGCCGGGCCGCTCACCGCCCAGTTCGTGGTCGGCGCGATCGAGGAAGCGATCTGCGTCGAGATCGGCGCCGGCCGAGCCGCCGCGGCCGAGCGCCTGCTGCCCGACCTCGCGCACCTCGGCGTCCTGCAGTACTTCGGCGAGGACGAGGCCTGGCTGGAGCTCGGCTCGGTAGGCTGAGCCTCAATGGATCCCCGCGGCAGCTGCGCCGAGACGCTCGCCGCGCACTTCGCCGCCGGGCGCCATCTTTGCGTCGGGCTCGATCCCGTCGTCGAGCGGCTGCCCGTCTCGGTCGCGGCGGGAGCGACGGCCGCCGAGCGGGTCCTCGCCTTCGGTCGGGAGATCGTCGACGCGACGGCCGGGGTCGCCGCCGCCTACAAGCCGAACTCGGCCTTCTACGAGGCGCTCGGCGATGACGGGTTCCGGACGCTGCGCGAGACGATCGGGGCGATCCGCGAGCTGGCGCCGGACGCCGTCGTCCTGCTCGACGCCAAGCGCGCCGACATCGGCTCGACCAACGCGGGGTACGTCGCGGCCGCCTTCGACGAGCTCGGCGCGGACGCCGTCACCGTCCATCCTTACCTCGGCCGCGAGGCGCTGGCGCCGTTCCTCGAGCGGGCCGAGAAGACGATCTTCGTCCTCGCCCGCACCTCCAACCCTGGCGCCGGGGAGCTGCAGGACCTGACCGCCGGCGGGCTGCCCCTCCACCGCCACGTCGCGCGCGCCGTCGCCGAGCGCTGGAACGCGAACGGCAACTGCGGCCTGGTGGTCGGCGCGACCTATCCCGAGGAGACGCGGGCGATCCGCGCCGACGTCCCAGCCGCGATGCCGTTCCTGATCCCGGGGATCGGCGCCCAGGGCGGCGACCTCGGGGCGGTGGTGGCCGCCCACCGCGACGCGCACAGCGACGCCTACCTGATCGCCGCCTCCCGCTCGATCGCCTACGCCTCCTCCGGCGAGGACTTCGCGGCGGCGGCGGGCCGCGAGGCCGCCGCGCTCGACGCCGCGATCCGCGCGGCCTGAGCTACTTCTCCCGCGCCAGCTTGGTCGCCTCGGCGCTGCCCAGGTACGGCGTCAGGGTGAACTCGACCAGGTCGGGTAAAAGCTCCTCGAGCTGCTCTGCCTTGCCGGCGATGATCCGGCGGGAGATCAGTGAGACCATGCCGCCGACCAGAGCCTCCTCGGTCGTCGACGAGAGACGCGCGAGCACCTCCGGCGCCCGGCCCTCGCGTCCCTGTTTGAAGTAGGGGACGAAGCTCTGGATCGCGGCGTCGTAGCGCTCGACCACGACCGGCCCCGCGACCAGCGCCTCGACCATGCAGAGGCGGGCGAGGTGCGGCTCGGCGGCGAGGAACTCGAGCATCGCCTGGATCCCGGCCTTGACCGCGTGCGGCCAGTCCTCCTCGGCCTCGAAGGCGGTGGAGACGCGCGAGCGGAGGTTCTCCATCACGGTGTCGTAGGCGACGACGAAGCACTCGTCCTTGCTGGAGAAGTGCTCGTAGAAGGTGCGGCGCGAGACGGCGGCGTGCTTGGTGATGTGAGCGATCGTCGTGCCGGAGTAGCCGTTTTCGTCGATCGCCTCGGCGAGGCCGGCGATCAGCCGCTCGCGCTGGTTGCGGACGACGAACTCGCGCGGCAGGCCGTGCCTGCCGGGAGGCAGGCGGGCCAACTCGGGCGGATATTCCTCTGCTGACATCCCGCTCTCGCCCTCTTTACGGGAAGAGGATTTTTTAGCCACAACGCGACGATATCGCGTAGGCGGGTCGAAGCTCTTCGTCAGCTCGACCAACCCCGCCTCAACACCCAGATAGGGGATCACCGCCGCCGACATCAGCTGCGGGACGAGCTCCGGCAGCGCCTCGGCCTCGCCCTTGACGACCTTGGCGTAGACCTGGCCGTAGGCGGAGCCGGCGAGCGCCTCGGCGGTCGTGTGGGGAACAGATTCGGGGTCGTCGAGCTCGTTGCGACCGGCGTCGATCAGCGAGGCGATCACCCGCATCGTCATGTCGCGCCGCGCCCGGGCGGCGTCGCCGGCGGCGAGCACCTCGATCGCGAAGGCGGCGCGGCTCGGATCGCTGCGCAGGGCGCCGACGATCTCGCAGGCGACGGCGCGCAGCCGGTCGCGCCACTCCTCCTGGCTGTTGAAGGCCTCGAGCATCTCCTCCATGCAGCCGTCGTTGATCTCCCTCCAGGTGGAGAGGAAGCAGTCGTACTTGTTGCGGAAGTGGCGGTGGAAGGCGGGGCGGTCGAGGCCGGCGCGGTCGAGGATCATCTCGACGGTGGTCTCGGCGTAGCCGCGCTCGGCGGCGATCTCGATCAGGGCCTCGACGATGCGCTCGCGCTCGGGACTGGCGGCGCGCTCGCGAGTCTCCAGGTCAAGCACTAGGGCATGAGACCCCCGGTCCCCGCCCTAGGACTCCTCGGCTGCGATCCGCTTCGCGGACTCCGCGCCGACGTAAGGGGTGAGGGAGAACTCGACCAGCTCCGGCAGCAGCTGCTCGATCTCCTCGGCCTGGCCCATGATGATTCGCTGGTAGAGGATCCAGAAGATGCCGCCGACGATCGTCTCCTCGAGGGTCGCAGGCAGCTCGTCGCCCTTCGGCGAGACCTTGCGGCCCATGCGGAAGAGCGGCACGAAGGCCTGGATCGAGCGCTCGTAGCGGTCGACCGCGGCCGGGCCGGCGGAGAGCGCCTCGACGATGCAGGTGCGGGCGAGGGCCGGCTCGGAGGCCACGTAGTGGAGGAAGGCCGCGAGGCCGGCGTCGACCCGCGCCGGCCAGCTGTCGACCTTGCTGGCGGCGTCGACGACGCGGCGCAGCGCCTCCTTGACGGCAAACTCGGAGGCGGCGAGGAAGCAGTCCTCCTTGGAGGAGAAGTTCTCGTAGAAGGTGTTGCGGGCAATCCCGGCGCGGCGCACGATGTCGGCGACGGTGACGGCGCGATAGCCCTTCTCGACGGTCTCCTCGGCGAGGGCGGCGATGATGCGGGCCCGCTGGTGCTGGGCAATGAACTCGCGGGGCAGCGGATGGCGGCCCGGCGGCATCCTCGTCGCCTGGGGGGCTCTCTCCTTCACGAAAGTGAGAGTACCCAGAGAGGAACCCGATTCCAAGGTGGACGTATGGACCGAATACCGTTACAGTACCCGACTCTAGACAATCCGTTCCCTTGATCCGTCGGAAGGAAAGGTCAAATGGGGCAGCAGGCCGCAACCAAGGTCCGGGCAGGGGCTAAGGGGACCGGCGCCGAGGAGCAAGGCATCCCGGCTCCCACACTCAGGCTCGTGGATTCTCCCAAGCGTCAGCAGATCCTGGAAGGGATGCTGAAGGTCGTCGGCGACTATGGCTACGAGGCCGCGTCGGTGCAAAAGGTCCTGGATACGACGGACCTCTACCGGCAGGCCTTCTACGACAGCTTCAAGGACGTGGACGCCTGCTACCTGGCGGCACTCGACCTCGGCGCAACCCGGGTCGAAGCCACGGTGAGGGCCGCCGCGGCAGCGGAGGAGAGCTGGCGCGGGAAGCTGCGGGCCGGCTTGACGGCATTGCTGGAAACTCTTGAAGCAAACCCGGGACTCGGTCGCGCGCTGATCGTCGAGGTCCACGCGGCGGGCCCGGCGGCCCTGCAAAGACGCTCCGAGACGATGAAACGGGTGACCGATTTCATCGATTCGGCCAGAGACGAGGTCGAGGGCGAGGAAGCGCCTCCGGCGATCGCCGCCGAGGGGATCGCCGCCGGCATGCATTCGCTGATCCATGCCCGCCTGGCGGCGGGCGAGGTGGATGGCTTCAGGGATCTCCTGCCCGACTTCATGTATTTCGCGGTGCTGCCCTATTTCGGCCCCGAGGCGGCCGACTCGGAGATGCAGGCTGCCAAAGCCTGAACGAAGCCGCGACGGCCTCATGGACGCGATGTAGGCCGCGCGGCGGGCGCTTTGGACAACACGTAGCGGCTTGGGCAAAAGCCGTTGGACAGGCCTGTTTACCTGCCCTACGCTGATTGTGATGGATTCGTCATCCGCACCGAATCCGACGAAGTCGAAAGACTCCGACCTGCCGCGCGCCTACCTGGTGCGCTCCGAGCGAGAGCGACTGCTGGAGGCGATGCTGCGGATCTCGGCGGCAAAGGGATACGAGACGACCTCGGTCGATGACGTGCTGGCGGTGGCCGGGGTCTCGCGCGAGGCCTTCGATCAAATGTTCACGAGCAAGGAAGCCTGCTTCCTCGAGGCCTACGAAGCGGTCTTCGACGTGCTCGTCGCGCACGTCACGGCGGCCTTCGAAGCGGCGGCGGGGGAGCCCTGGCCGCAGCGGATCGTCGCCGGGCTCAGCGCCCTGGTCGGCCTGCTCTCGATCGAGGCGGGAATCGCGCGGCTGGCGATGGTCGAGGTGACGGCCGCCGGAGAGGGAGCCCGCGCCCGCTACCGCTCGGCCCTGGCCCGCTTCACCCCCTTCCTGGAGGAAGGCCGCGACTACTCCGGCCAAAGCGAGGAGCTGCCCGCCGACACGGCTCGCTTCGCGATCGGCGGCGCAACTTCGATGATCTTCGACGAGGTGCGAGCGGGGCGCGGGCCGGAGCTGAAGCGAATCCTGCCCGACCTGGTCTTCGCCGTCTTGATGCCCTACATCGGGCCGGAGGCGGCCGAAGACGAGATGCGGCGGGTGGCGCGGGGCGCTTAGCGCCTGGGTGGCCCGAGGGGCCGGGCGGGGGGCTCCACTTAACTTTTCGGATGGAGAGGCTGGGGCTGTCGCCGCAGGCTCACGACCGAAAAGTACAAGACGTTTCGCCCCCCGCCCGGCCCCTCGGGTGACTTCGTTACCTGCCCCGCTGACTTTGCCTTTAGCTTCGTCGCGATCAGTCAGACGCCCTCGCCATGACGGCCCTCGCCCGAAGCGAACCGGGCTGCGCCGCGAGCGGCTACGTGGAGGGTCTCGCGGCCGAGCTTGTGCTCTAGGGCTAGGCCGTCGTTCAGGGGTAGGCTGAAGCCTTCAATTGCTGCTTGGCGGTCGGCGAGCATTGTCTCTTGGGGGAAGCTTGCGATGCGCTCTGCCAGCTCCAGGGCTCGGTCCAGGTGCTTGCCTGGGTGCGTGATCTCGTTGACGAGGCCTATGCGGTGGGCCTCCTCGGCCTTTACCGGGCGGCCGGTGAGTATCAGGTCCAGGGCTCGGCCCATGCCGATGATGCGGGGGAGGCGTTGGGTGCCTCCGTCCACGAGGGGGACGCCCCAGCGGCGCTCGAATAGGCCGAAGGTGGACTGGGGCGTGGCGATGCGAAGGTCGCACCAGAGGGCGAGCTCGACCCCGCCGGCCAGGCACCAGCCGTCGACCGCGGCGATCGCCGGCTTGGCCGGCGTCAGCCGGGTCGGGCCCATCGGCCCGTGCGGGTGGTCGACGTCGAGGTCCATCGCCTTGAGGTCGGCCCCGGCGCAGAACGCCTCGCCGCCGGCGCCGGTCAGGACCAGCACCCGAGCTGCCTCGTCGGCCTCGAAGTCCTCCAGCCCCTGGCGAAACGCCTCGGCCGTCGCCGCGTCGACCGCGTTGCGCCGCTCGGGCCGGTCGATCGTCAGCACCGCGGCGGCCCCAACCCGCTCGTACCGCATCCCCTCGTTCACGCGAGGAAGAGTATGGGAGCGGGCGGGCTAGTTGCCGGTTGTGCTCACGGGGACCTGGCAACGCCCGGCTCCCAAGAGGTGCGCCCCGGTCGCCGACCCGGATGGCAGGCAGTCCAGGCAAGATCAACGCTATGGGCGTTGCCGGACAGATATTCAAATCTGCGTTGTCTGAGGGACTTCGGGTGCGTGGCTGGCGAGCGCCGGACCAAGCAGGGCAAGGACGCAGCCGGCGCCGCGTGGCAGCGCCACGCAAGCCGGCGAGGACGCCGCCGTGCGCCGGTCCGCCGCCGCCAGACGCGTGCTCGACACCCCGAAGCCAACGCACAAAAAAACGACTGGCGGTGGCGCTCGTTTGCCTGCCGTGCGCGTAGCCTTCGCACACTGAAGCTCGTTGCGCCACCTTCGAGGCGGTGTCCGGTGGGCTTCCGCGGACTCCGTCTCTCCCAGTCGCAGAATCAACTTAGCGCGCCCCTCCGCGATGCGCCAGGGGTGCGACTTATTCGTTCCCGCAAACTCCGGAGAAATGCCGCCTCCGGGCGGGGGCGGCTACGCTCCTGCGGTGCGGATCGACGAGATCATCGCGGGCGACGGGCCGATCTTCTCGGTCGAGTTCTTCCCGCCAAAGACCGAGCAGGCGCGCGAGGCGCTGTTCGCCACGGCGCGGTCGCTGCGCGAGCTGGAGCCCGATTTCGTCTCGGTCACCTACGGAGCGGGTGGGTCGACTCGCGAGGGCACGGTCGAGATCACCCGGGCGCTGAAGGAGGAGCTCGAACTCGAGACGATGGCCCACCTGAGCTGCGTCGGCGAGACGACCGAAGGGTTGGCAGAGACGCTGGATCGGGTCGCGGCGGCCGGGATCGAGAATGTCTTCGCCCTGCGCGGCGACCCGCCGCGCGGGGAAGCCGACTTCGTCCAACCCGAGGGCGGCCTGGGCAGCGCGGCGGAGCTGACCGAGTTCATCGGCTCGCGCTGGGACTTCACCGTCGGCGGTGCCTGCTTCCCCGAGGTCCATCCCGAGGCGCCCGATCTGGCGACCGATCTGGCCTACCTGAAGACCAAGGTCGAGGCCGGGGCGTCCTTCCTGATCACCCAGCTCTTCTTCGACAACCGGGTCTACTTCGACTTCGTCGCCGCGGCTCGCGAGGCGGGGGTCGAGGCCCCGATCCTCGCGGGCGTGATCCCGGTGGCGAGCTTCGCCCAGACGAAGCGGATCTGCGAGCTCTGCGACGCCTCGATCCCGGCACGCCTCGAGGCGGCCTTCGCGGCCTGCGAGGGCAACGAGCGGGCCGAGTTCGAGCTCGGGATCGCCTACGCGGCGCAGCAGTGCTCGGAGCTGCTGCTCGCCGGGACGCCGGGCATCCACTTCTACGCGCTGAACCGAGCGCCGGCGACTCGGGCGGTGCTCGGCGCGCTGCGCGCAGCGCGGCCCTGGGAGCGCCGTGCCGGCGCAACCGGCTCCGAGAAAGCACTCAAGTAAACTGAGCGACCGCATGGCGAACCGGAGAGAGGAAGAGCGGCAGCGACTGCGCGAAGCGCGCGAACAGCGCGAGAAAGAGCACACCGGCTCGGAGAAACGGCGACTGCTGATCGGCTATGGCGTCGCCGGGATCATCGGCCTCGCCGTTGTGATCGGGATCATCGCCGCGATCGTCGCGGCCTCGAACAAGAACGACAGCGGCGACGCGCACATCGCCCAGCAGTCAGGCTCCACCAACGGAGTGCAGCCCGACGAACGCAGCGGCACGACGCCGGAGGCGGTGAAGGTGGCAAACCTGAAGAAGGCGGCGCAGCTGGCCGACTGCGACCTGCGGCTGCACCTCAAAGAAGAGGGACACGTCCACATCCCGCCGACGGCAGCGACGCCGGAATACGAAACCAACCCGCCGACCTCGGGAAACCACGTTGAACCGCCCTACCAACAGGCCGACGGCGCCTACAGCGAAATGCCGCAGGAAATCGACGTCGTCCACGCGCTCGAGCACGGGCGGGTCGGGTTCCAGTACTCGCCGAGCCTGCCGGAAAGCGACCAGCTGGAAATGATCGGCATGTACGACACGATGTACGGCGGCTCGCTGCTCTTCCCTAATACGAACATGCCCTACGAGGTGGCGGCTACGTCGTGGCGTAATTTGATCGGCTGCAACGAATACAAGGGAGCGATCACGCTCGACGCTCTGCGCGACTTCGCCAAGCAGCGCTGGGGCCACGGCCGGGAGGGAGCGATGAGCTTCCCCTTCACCGGGCCAACGGCAGCCGAACCGAGCGTCGGCTAGGCGCCGGGCTCGCGGTAGGCGGGGAAGAAGTCTCCAACCTCGCGGCCACCCGCGAGGCGCTTGTAGGCAGGGGGGTCGCAGACGATCTCCGAGGTGTGCCAGGCGAGCTCGCGGTTGGCGAAGCCGCGCTTGAACTCCTCGAGCCGGTCGCCGCGCGAGATGCCCCCGCCGAGGTTGAGCGGCGTCTCCAGCTCGACCGACAGGTCGACGAGCGCCGCGACGACGTTCTTCATCGGCGAGTCGCGAAGGTGCGCGTCGGCGCTGCCGCTGAGGTAGTAGTGCAGGTAGCCGTCGCTGGCGACGGTCAGCGAGGCGGCGGCGATGTCGCCGGCGGCGGCGGACGCAAGCGCCAGCCAGGCGCGCGGCGATTCGAGCACGCGGTCGAAGTAGGCGGCGTCGAACGAAAAGTAACGCCGGGCGGCGCCGGTGCGGCGCATGGTCTGCTCGTAGGCGGCGAGGAAGCCGGCGCGCTCGGCCGGCGTCGCCTCGGGGCCGGCGACGATACGGACGGCGTAGCCGCGGCGCAGGTTCTTGTTGATCCGGTTGCGATCGCTGCCACGGCTCTTGCGCGGCAAGTTCGGATCGGCGATCTGCACCACGTTGCGCTCGCGGGCGCCGGCGAGCTGCGGCTCGTCGAGCGTGTGGCGGATGAAGAGCGAGACCAGGCCCGTGGCGGAGAAGTCGAAGGACTCGGGGTCGAGGGTCGGGGGCGTCGAGGGGGTCTCCACTGGAGCAACAGCGGGGAGGCTCCGCCGGGCACCCCCTTGACCCCCCTCGACCAGCCCGGGATATCCATAGGGAGAGCTTGCGTCGCGCTCGCCGGCGCCCTCTATCTCGCGCACGATCAGCGGCGCCAGAAGCTCGATGCCGTCGGCGGAGATGCGCAACGAGTGGGTGACGCCTTCCGCATCGAGGAAGGGACGGGAGCGGAAGAACTCGTCGCCCGTGGCCGCCTCGCCGCGGTCCTCGAGCAGCTCGGCGGCGAGGCGGTTGCTCACGTGAGCAGGTCCGCGGCTGCGGCGCGGAACTCGTCAGGGAGGACTCCCCAGACCTCGCAGTCCTCAGCGGGGGCGCCCTCGCGATGCAGGTGGGCGCGCATCGTTCCCTCGTGCTTCCAGCCGAGTCCGGCGACGGTCTTCTTGGCGATCTCGTTGCGAGCCGGGATGCGGCCGTAGACCCGGTGGGCGCCGAACTCGTCGAAGGCCTTGGCGAGGGTGAGCGCCTCGGCGCGCCGCCCGACCCCGGCGCCGCGCACTTCGTCTCCGATCAGCGCGCCGAGCTCCGGCGCGGTCTGGCGGAAGAGCCCGTAGAGCGCGGTGAAGCCGACCGGCTCCTCGCGGCCCTCGACCTCGATCGCGTACTTGCGATCCTCGCCCGAGTCGTCCATCGCTCGCTCCACCCAGGCTTGGGCTTCCTCCAGCGAGAACGAGGCCCGCTGCTCCATCAGCGAGGCCGTCGCCGCCGGGTTGTTGAACCAGCGATGCACGGCCAGCGCATCGTCGGGCCGGAAGGGGCGCAAGGAGACCTTCGGGCGGTCGGACATCGACGGAAGCCTAGTCCGGGGCGAGGCCGCGGCCCGTGAGCAGCAGGCCGACCGTCTTGAGGAGGATGCGGGCGTCGAGGGCGGGGCCGCGGCGGTCTACGTATTCGACGTCGAGCTCGATGCGCTCCTCCCAGGGGATGCCGGCGCGGCCCTGGACCTGGGCCCAGCCGGTGATGCCCGGGCGGACCTCGTGGCGGCGGCGCTGGCGAGGGGTGTAGGAGGCCACTTGGGCCGGGATCGTCGGGCGCGGGCCGACGATCGCCATCTGGCCGCGCAGGACGTTGACCAGGTTGGGGATCTCGTCAAGCGAGGTGCGGCGCAGGACGCGGCCGGTGCTCGTGACACGCGGGTCGTCGCGGGTTACGACGGAGCCGACGCCGACCGGGTCGGAGCCCGGGACCATGGTGCGCAGCTTGAGCAGCTCGAACTCCTCGCCGTGCAGGCCGACGCGCCGCTGCCGGTAGAGGACCGGGCCACGGCTGCCGAGCTTGATCGCGAGCGCGGCGATCAGCAGCAGCGGCGAGAGGACGAGGAGGGCCAGGGCGGCGATCCCGATGTCGAGGGCGCGCGGCATCGCTACCTGGTTCCCGGAGCCTTCTCCCAGGCGCCGGCGGGCCGCCCTTGGCGCCAGCGGTCCCAGAGGCCGGCGGCGATCGAGAGCGTGGTCAGCCAGTAGTAGCGGACGAAGCGCAGCGGGCCGACCGGGAAGCTGCCGCCGAGCAGGCCGGCGGCGATCGCCGCGACCTGGATCCCGTAGGTGACGACGTAGACGCCGCCCTCGCCGAGCAGCGCCAGGTTGGTGAGGAAGGCGAGCAGGTGAAGGAAAGGGGTGAGGTAGCGGAGCAGGCGGTGAGAGAAGAGCTCCAGCGCGTAGGTGGGCGAGTAGCCGCGCGGCGAGATCATCCGCTCTCCGACGACGATGTCCCAGAGGCCGACCATCATCCGGCGTTTGCGCGCCCACTCGCCCTCGAGCGTCGGCACCGGCTTCTCCTCGGCGCGCGCCTCGGGCACGTAGAGCGAGCGCTTGCCGCGCTTGGCGAGCAGGAATGGGAAGGAGAGGTCGTGGCTGCCGGAGGGGCTGAGTCGCAGGTAGTCGGCCGCGCGCACGGCGTAGATCGCGCCGTTGCCGGCGGTGATCCCGGCAAGCCCGGACTCCATCTCCCGCACGCGCATCTCGTAACGCCAGTAGGCGCCCTCGAGGTTGTCGCCCTCGGCGTCGAGGAAACGGACCTGGCCGCAGGCATAGGCGACCTGTGGATCGGCGAAGACGGCGGCGAGGCGGCGCAGGGAGTCGGGCCGCCAGGTGCTGTTGGCGTCGGAGAAGGCGAGGACCTCGCCGGAGGCGCGCTCGGCGGCCGCGTTCTGGGCGGCGAGCTTGCCGCCGCGCGGCAGGTCGAGGACGACGTCGGCGGCCGCGGTTTCGGCGCGCTGCACCGTGGCGTCAGTGGAGCCGTCGGAGGCGACGACGATCTCGAGCCGGTCGCGCGGGTAGTCGAGGGCGAGCCCATTGGCGACCTTCTCGGCGATCACCTCCTCCTCGTCGTAGGCGGCGACGATCAGCGAGACGGTGGGCGGCTCGCCGCCGGGGACGGGCGGGGGCTTCGGACGACCGCGAACGTCGGTTATCAGCCGCAGCAGCAGCGGATACCCGAGGTGCGTGTAGACAATCCCGGCGACGGAGACCCAGAAGAGCGCAGCAAGCACGGGGCGATTATCTGCTTCCGGTGCGCTTTATGTGGTCATGGGGTGGAAAAGGCGCACCGGAACCGCTTACCGGAGCAGGTCGCGGTAGAGGTCGAGGGTCCGGTGGGCGATCGCGTCCCAGGAGTAGGGGCCGGCGGCCGCGGCGCAGGCGGACTCGGCCAGGCGTTCGCGGGCGTTCGGATCGGCGATCAGCTCGTTGAGGGCGGCGGCGAGGGCGGTGGGATCCTCGGGAGGAGCCAGGCGGGCGGCGCCGGTCGCCGCCACCTCAGGGAAGCCGCCGACGGCACTGAGCACCAGCGGCTTGCCGAATGCGAGGCCGGCGTAGAGGACGCCGGACTGCTCGGCGTCGCGATAGGGGAGGACGAGCAGGTCGGCGCGGCGGACGATCGCCGGGATCTCGGCGTCCTCGACGAAGCGCGGGAGGAGGCGGACGCGGCCTGGGGCGCGGCTGGCGGCATCGCGCAACGGCCCGAGGTCCATGCGCGGGTTGCCGACGATCCAGAGCTCCGCCCCCTCGACCCGGCGGAACGCCTCGAGCAGGACGTCAAGGCCCTTGTAGGAGCGCAGCAGGCCAAAGAAGAGGATCACCGGCGCCTCAGCGCCGCGCAACTCAGGAGGCAGCGGCTTCTCCTCGGGCAGGCGGGTGAGGTAGTCGAGGGCGCCGTGCGGGATGACGTGGACGCGGCCCGGGTCGAGGCCCACCTCTTCGCGCAGACGGCCGGCACCGTGCTCGGAGTGAGCGATGACCGCATCCATGCGGCCGAAGAGGCGGCGGGCGGTGGCGAGCTGTCGGCGGCTGGGATCGGGGGGCAGGATGTAGTGCGCGGTGATCACGCGGGGGCGGCGGGGCGGCAGCAGGTGGGCGTCGAGGGCGGGCATGGTGAGCCACTGGTAGTGGACGACGTCGGCGTCGAGAGCGGCGCGCAGGCGGCGCATGTCGCCAAGGTGCTCGGCCGCCTTGAAGGCACGCCTGGCCGGAGCGTCGAGGGCGCGACGGGCGCTGCGCCTGTAGAAGCACTCCCGCACCCCGTAGCCCTCTGCTGCGGGAACCGGCCCGTGCAGGAAGCGACTGGTGAGCAGCTCGACCTCCGCCCCGGCGCGGGCAAGCGCCGCGGCGAGGGCGCGGTCGTAGGGCGGCGTGAAGGCCGAGGGGTCGACTAGTTGGATCTTCATTGACCGCCGTTCCGAGGAATACACATGAAACGGCGATTATCGTGGCGGTCGTGGCGCCCATGCTCTCCTACTGCGTCGTGAACACCAACGGCCGCGATTACCTGATGGCCTGCCTGGACGCGATCGAGCGCACCCACCCCGCCGGGGTCGAGCGTGAGGTCCTCGTCCTCGACAACGCCTCGAGCGACGGCTCGGCGGAGGCGGTGCGGGCCCGCGAGGGCGACGTTCGGCTGATCGCCCTTGAGCGGCGCACCGGCAAGGCAGAGAACGACTCGACCCTGATGCGCGAGGCGCGCGGACGCTATTGCCTGCTGCTCAACGAGGACTCCGAGCTGCGGCCGGCCGCAGCGGCGGCGCTGGTCGCGGCGCTCGAGGCCAACCCGCGAGCGGCGGCGGCGACCGCACAGCTGCTCGATTCCAGGGGCCGTCCAGTCCCCTGCGCCTGGCGCTTCCCCGGCCTCGGCGCGGCGCTGGCCGGGGCGCTCTTCCTGCACCGCCGGCTGACCGTTCAGAGCCGCGGCGAGCGCACCCGGCAAGTCGACTGGGGACAGTCGAGCGCCCTGCTGGTGCGGCGCGCGGCGGCGACCGAGGTCGACTACATGGACCCCGCCTTCTTCGTCTACTACGACGAGTGCGACTTCGCCAAGCGCCTCGCGGACGCCGGCTGGCAGAGCCTCTACGTGCCGGGCGCCGAGGCGGTCCACCACGACCAGCTCTCCACCGACCTGGCGGTCGGACTGCCGCGAATCGTCGAATTCCACCGCAACCGCGACCTCTACATGCGCAAGCACCACGGGGAGGCAGCGGCGCTGGCGGTCCGGGTTCTCACGGCTTGGTCGTACGCGGCACGGGCGGCGGTCGCCGCGGTCCTACCCGGGCAGCCGGCGAAGGTCTACTGGGCGCATGCGCGGCAGGCGCTAATGCCCGGGCGGGGCGAGAGTCTCAGGGACCGAGCGAACCGGTGGAGCCGTCCTGGCAGGAGTTCCGCTTAACTTTTTCGGTGTGGACGCGTCGGGCTGACGCCGCTGGCTCACGACGAAAAAGCGCAAGACGCTCCACCCCTGTCAGGACGGCTCTTCACGGGCGGCTGTCCTCGTCGAACAGCTCCGCCTCCAGGGCCTCGGGTATGGCGCCGTCGACGCCGGGAGCGGCGGGGCGTAGAGCGCGCAGTTCGGCAACGAGCTCATCGGGCCGGCGCAGGCGAGCGAGCCAGTGGCGCTCGCCCTCGTTGAAGAAGCCCGAAGCAAGCAGCGCAAGTGGGTAGAGGATCCAGACGAGGACGCGAGCCAGGAAGCCTGCCGCGCCAGAGGTTGGGAGGAGAAGCTCACCAGCTAGGACAACGCCGCCGGCAACGACCACGACGCGAAGGAGGCGGCCCCATTCGTAGGGGACCGGGAAGAGGCGCTGGGTGAAGCTGTACATCAGAGCCAGGACCACCAGGTAGGAGGCGACGAGGGCGAGGCCGGCGCCGACGATGCCGAGCGCTGGCACGAGGATCAGGTTGAGGGCGATGTTGGCGACGAGCGCGGCGAGCGTCGCCGGGAAGTTGAGCTCGGTGCGGCCGGTGCGGCCGAGGATCACGACGAGGACCATGTAGAGGGCGTAGAGGGCGGCGCCGGTTGCGAGCAAGCCGATCGCCTTGTAGGAGCCGAAGAATTCGGCGGCGGCGAGGGCGCGGACGATCCAGCGCGAGAAGAGCCACATGCCGGCGACGACGAATGCCATCGCGGCGGCGAAGAAGGTGACCACGGTCGCGTAGACGCGCCGTGCTTCGCCATCGTCGCGGATCGAGTAGGCAAGCGGCGGCCAGGCGAGCTGGAAGCCGCGGGCGAGCACGTTGACGCCCTGGGCGAACTTGACCGCCAGCGAGTAGAGGCCGGCTGCACCGGCGCCGGCTGCACGGAGGATGATCAGCCGGTCGACGAAGTTGAGCGCGTAGAGCGAGAGCTCGGCGGGCATCGTCGGCAGCCCGAAGCGCAGCAGGCGGCGCAGCAGCGGCAGGTCGGGGCGCAGCGAGAGGCGGCGCCACTGGAGGACGAGCAGGCCGGCGACGACCACGGCGCCGCTGGCGTAGCTGCCGAGCAGCAGGCCACGGGCGCCCTCGCCGAAACCGACGACCAGCACCACGGTCAGACCGACCGCGGCGAGGACGCTGATCGTCGTGGTGAGGAAGAAAGCGCGGGCGCGCTCCTCGAGGCGGAAGATCGTCAGCAGGTACTCGAACATCGTCGCCACCCAGAGGCCGCCGATCGAGATCCGCGCGAGCTCGGGGGCGGAGCGGTCGAGCAGCGCTTCGGAGATCGGCGCGGCGAAGGGCAGGGCGAGGAGCGCCGCCCCGGTGGCGACCCAGAAGAGCGCCGCAAAGCTGGTCGCGACGACCCGTGCGGGGTCCTCGTCCTCGCGGTAGTAGAAGCGCAGCAGCGCCTCGATCAGGCCGAGCCGCACGACGATGCTCGCCGAGACGACCCCGGCAAACATCACCTCGGCGAGGCCGTAATCGGTCTTGGTCAGGTACCGCGTGTAGAGCGGCAGCAGGGCGACCGCGATCAGCTTCGAGAAGATGCTCGCCGCCGTATAGGCGGCCCCGGTGGTCGCCAACCGCCTCAGATATCCCGACACCGCTCGATCCTATGCGCGCCCCGGGGACGTGCCGCAACTTACAGGCCCGTATAGGTACCTAAGTTGCGGCACGTCCCCGGAGGGCGAGGGAGGCTGCGGCGGCTAGGAGGACCCAGGCGATCGGGTCCTCGAAGAATCCGGCATAGGCCATCGTGTGAGCAAGCAATGCGACGAAAGAGGCCAGGACTGCCGCTCGGGCGACGAATCGCGTGCCGACGCCGTCGGCGGTGAGTGACGCCCCTCCGGCGGGTGGCGCCGTAGGGGGGACCACCCCTGAGGACGCTCCAGCGACCGGAAGGGGTGGTGGGTCCCCTGCGGCGACAGGGCCCGCCGGCTGGAGACGCCACATCCCTGAAGCCATGGTCCACAACGATGTGGCGATAAGAGCCAGGTACAGGGCCAGGCCGATTAGGCCTTGCTCGGCGGCGATCGTGATCGGCTCCGTGTGGGAGACCGACACAGGGGCCTCCTTGGTTCGCACGTGCTGGCGGTAGGCCTTGGGGAAGCTGCCGGAGCCGTAGCCGTAGATCGGGCGCTGGGCGAAGAGGTGGATGCCGCCGGAGACGAGGTTGGCGCGGCCGCTGGTGTCGATGTTGATGCGCGAGGGGCTGAGCTTGGAGGCGCCGCCGGCCAGGAGGACGACCAGGATGCCGAGCACGGCGAAGCCGGCGACCGCTGCGGCGGTCCAGCGCAGGCTCCACTTGAGGGCGGCCAGCACCGCGAGACCGGCGAGCAGGGCGACGAAGCTCGACTGCGAGTAGGTCGGGACGAGGCCGATCCAGACGATCGCGAGCAGCCCGGTGAGCAGCGCCAGGGTCCGCCGTTGCCGCGCCCAGAGCAGGGCGGACATCGCGGCGACGGCAACCAGAGCCAGGTACCGCCCGTAGATGTTCGGGTCCCAGAAGACCGAGTTGACCCGGAAGTAGCTGTGGAATTCGTTGGAGCGGATCACCTGGTCGTTCCAAAAGAGGTCGCGAGCGATCCACTCGACCGAGCCGACCAGGACGAATGCGACCGCCTCGATGCCGACGACCCAGAGCACGAAGACCAAGAGCGTCTTGTCCCACTCGACGTCTCTGAGCAATCCGTAGACGAGGCTGAACGGCACCAGGAAGAAGCAGACGTCCTGGAGGCCTTTGGAGAAGTCCTCGGAGTAGACGGTCTGCAACGCATAAAGAGCGACGAACGCTGCGAGTAGGCGCGGGACCCAGGGGGTCGGGCCGGCGGGTCCTGCACGCCGTTCTCCAAGCGCTGTTGCGAGCACTCCTCCGGCGATGACGAGGTACAGGGGGACCAGAAGGTTGGCTGTGTCGCCTCCCGCATGGAGAGGCACACGAAACGGCAGGGCCGCGACGATCGCCAATGGCAACAGCAGTGGCCAGCGGCGGAAGGCGAAGGCGAGCGCTATCGATGCGACCAGCGCCAGACAACCGAGCAGCGCGAGCCGCATCGGGGTGTTGCGCAGAGCGACGATCTGATGGGAGTGCCACTGGTCGCCGAGGATCAGCGCCGGGAAGAGGATCAGCGCGGCGAGCATCGCCGCAGCGCGTAGGCGGCCCGGCGGGAGCAGGATTGCGCCGGCGGCTGATGCCGCGGCCAGGAGGACCCCAGCTCCGGCGAGGACGTCACTCATCGCGCGCCCCGCTTGGCATAGAGCGCCGGACAGAAGTCGCGCGCTTCCCCCTCGGGCCGTTCTGACTTGTGCAGCTTGATCGCCCCGGGCGCCACCAGCACCCGATCCAGCCCGAGCAGCCTGACCCGCAGCTTGTAGCGGCCGGCTGGGGCGATGCCGTCGTTGCGGGTGCGGCCGTCCCAGTAGTAGGTGTGGAAGTGGTAGCGCTTCAGGTAGGCGTCGCGAGCGAGGGTGAGGACGACCCGCCCGCCGGGGCGGACCACCTGCACCGTGCCGCGGTCGCTCTGCGTGGTGCGGAATCGGATCCGCATCCGGTCATAACGGCAGTCGGCGTTGGGCGTGAAGCTGTCGACCGGGTGCTTCGGGTGCAGGTTGGGCACCGCGACGAAGGTCGCCCGGTCGAGCACCAGAGGATCCCGCTTCACGCGCTGAGACCAGGCGAAGGCGGCGAGGGTTGCGAGGACGAGGAGCGCGAAGACCAGGCCGGCCCAGCGGCTAGCCCGGGCTGGAGGCATTGTCCTCGCCGACGACCACCGAGACCGGCGCCCCGGCGGAGACCGAGGCGATCTCGGAGCTCATCAGTCGCACGTCGGAGATGCCCAGCGCGACGGCGACGCGGCGCGCTTCGGGGGCGTGGCCCCGTTCGAACATGACGACGCTTTCGCTGAAGCTGGTGGCGCTGTTGGTCACGGCGCCGAGTTCGAAGCCCTTGCCCTCGACCTCGTCCCCGTAGGTGGCGGCGAGCCCGGGAACGGCCGTGCCGTTGAGCACGGTCACTTCGATTTCTCCCGGCCGGAGCTTGGCCTTCGCCAGCTTGCCGTGCTTGCCCTTGCCGTCGGCGTTGTCGGAGCCCTGGGTCGCCAGGTAGACGACGCCGCCGGCGACGAGCAGGACGACGACGAAGATCGCGGCCAGGTAGCGCGGCTCGGCGAGATGGGCGCCGAATCCCGAGAGGCCCTTACGCAGGCGCTCGCCGCGAGTCAGCTCCGGCAAGCCCGCCTCGCGCCGGCGCCGGCGCTCCTCGCGGTCGCCGACCGCGTCGCGCTCGGCCGTCCGCGCTTCGTCCAGCACCCGCAGCTCCTCCGCCCGCTTGGCCGCCATCGCCGAGGTCGTGTCCTTGCGCTCGGCGTCGCGCTCAGGCGCCGAGCCGGCCCACTCGCGCAGGCGGCGCAGGTCCCGCGCCTGGGAGAACGCGAGGAAGGCGAGCAGGGCCAGGCCGATGAAGGCAGCGAGGCCTGCGAAGGCGCCGATTTGTTCCAGCAGCTGCACGGTTGGGGCTGCGAGAGGCTACTCGTCGTAGACGACCGCCGCCCCTTCGCCCCCCGGGATGGTGATCATCTCGACCACGCGCTGCGCAAGGTTAGCCTCGTCACCGGCCAGCACCAGGTGCTCGAGCGCATCGAGCGTCGACTCGACCCACTGCGGCTCGAGCGGCGCCTCGCGCACCGCGCGGCGGATCCGCTTCGCCGCGGTCGGCTGGGCGCTCTCGCCGAAGCTGAAGAGCTCCTCGTGCAGCTTCTCCCCCGGCCGCGGCTTGGTGAACTCGACCGCGATGTCGGTCTCCGGCTCATAGCCCGCCAGGCGGATCATGTTGTGGGCGAGGTCGACGATCCGCACCGGCTCGCCCATGTCGAGGACGAAGACCTCGCCGTGGCCGGAGCCGATGTCCCCGGCGCGGATCACCAGTTGCACAGCCTCGGGAATCGTCATGAAGTAGCGGGTCATCTCCGGGTGGGTGACCGTAACCGGCCCGCCTCGCTCGATCTGGCCGCGGAAGATCGGCACGACGCTGCCCGAGGAATTGAGCACGTTGCCGAAGCGCACGCTGGCAAAGCGCGTGCCGGGGTGCTTGTGGCCGGCGAGCTCGACGATCCACTCGGCCATCGCCTTGGAGGCGCCCATCACGGTCTTCGGGTTGACCGCCTTGTCGGTGGAGATCAGCACGAAGCGCTCGACGTCCGACGCGGCGGCGGTCTCAGCGGCGATCCGCGTCGCGATCGCGTTGTTGCGCACCGCCTCCAGCGGGTTGGCCTCCATCAGCGGCACGTGCTTGTAGGCGGCGGCGTGAAAGACGACGCTCGGCTTGAAGCGCTGCATCGTCTCCAGCATGCGGCCCGCCTCCTTGCAATCGGCAAGCACCGCCTCGCAGCTGGCGAAGTGGCGCTCCTCGACCATCTCGCGCTCGATCTCGAAGAGGTTGTCCTCGGCGTGGTCGAGCATCACCAGGAGGCGCGGCTGCACGCGGGCGATCTGGCGGCAGAGCTCGGAGCCGATCGAGCCGCCGGCGCCGGTGACGAGCACGATCCGGTCGCGAAGGTAGGCGCCGACCCGGTCGAGCTCGACGACGATCGGGTCGCGACCGAGCACGTCCTCGACCTGCACGTCGCGCAGCTGCTTGTTGAGCTGCACGCCGCCGCGCAGCAGCTCGAAGACGGTGGGCAGCGTGCGCACGCGGATCTCGCGCTCGCGGCAGGCGGCGACGACTTTGGCGCGCAGCGTGCCGGGTGCCGAGGGGATCGCGATCACCACCTCGTCAGGCTGGGTCTCGTCGAGGATCGCGCTGATCTGCTTGGTCGAGCCGAGCACCTTGAGGCCAAGCATGCGCATGCCGCGCTTGCGCGGGTCGTCGTCGAGGAAGCCGATCGCGGTGGCGCCGAGGTCGGGGTTGAGCTGCAGCTCACGGACGACCATCTGCCCGCCGGAGCCGGCGCCGATGACCAGCACCCGGTGCTTGGGGGCGCGGGCGGCCCGCGAGGGCCGTTCGACGATCAGCCGCACCGCGAGCCGAGCGCCGGTGATCAGCATCAGCGTGAGCAGGAAGTCCATCACCGCGACCGAGCGCGGCAGGCTGTGGGCGAAGGGCCGCAGCACGGTGAAGGCGACGACGACGATCGCGCTGGCGACGGTGACCGCGCGGACGATCAGCAGGAAGTCGCGGCCGGTGACGTAGCGCCACCACTTCTGGTAGAGGCCGGAGAACCAGAAGACGACCAGCTTGATGACGACGACGATGCCGACCGACTGCGCGAAGAGCACCTGGTAGCGGTGCGGCAGGCCGTGCGGGTCGTCGAGGAATCGCAGGCGGAAGGCCAGGTAGTAGGCGAGCGCGACGAGGACGCCGTCGGCGATCACCTGCAGTACCCGGTTGCGATAGACGGGATGGTTCAACCGGCGCATGGGAGCGTCAGCGAGTCTAGAGGGCCGACTCTCTAGGATCACGGGTTCCCTCGATGCTGCATCCCCTCTTCTACGCCGACCTGACCGGCCCGATCGTCGATTTCTGCGTCGAAACGATCGAAGCCACCGGCCTCGCCGGGATCTGCCTGCTGATGGCGGCAGGGAGCGCTTGCATCCCGATCCCCAGCGAGGCGGTGATGCTCTTCGGCGGTTTCAGCGTCTCCAACGGCGACCAGACGCTGCTCGGCATCGTGCTCGCCGGGCTGGCGGGCAACATGATCGGCTCCTGGGTGACCTACGCGATCGGCTACTACGGCCGGGTCGACCTGCTCGAGAAGAACCGCCTGATCCACCTCAGCCCGGCGCGCCTCGCCTGGGTCGACGGCTGGTTCAAGCGCCACGGCGACGCGACGGTCTTCTTCGCGCGGCTGCTGCCGCTGGTGCGAGCCTTCATCTCGCTGCCGGCGGGGGTCGCCGAGATGCCCTTCTGGCGCTTCACCTGGCTGACCGCGCTCGGCTCGCTGCCCTGGGTGCTCGGCTTCGGCCTGCTCGGCAAGCTGGTCGGCGACGAATGGGAACAGTGGCGCGACCACCTCAAGGTGCTCGACTACCTGGTGGTCGCCGCGATCCTCGCCCTGATCGTCTACGCGATCGTCAAACGTCGCCGCAGAAGCAGCCCGGCGACGACGTGATCGGAGCGCGGCGCGCGCTGGCGCTCGGCGCCGTGCAGGGCCCCGCGGAGCTGCTGCCGGTCTCCAGCTCCGCCCACATCGTCCTGATCCCCTGGCTGGCGGGCTGGGACTGGGATGCGGTCGATCCCGAGGTGCGCAAGAGCTTCGAGGTCGCCCTGCACGCCGGCGCCGCGGCGGCGCTGATCGTCGGCCAGCGGCGGCTGATCGCCGAGGAGCTGCGCGCCTTCGACCTGCGCGGCGCGACGGTCCTGGCGCTCTCCTTCATCCCGGCCGCGGTGGTCGGCTACAGATTCGAGCGGCCGATCGAGCGGCGGCTCGGCGGGCCGCGGGCGACCGCCTACGGCCTGCTGGCCGGAGCCGCGGCGATGCTGCTCGGTGACACCCGACCGCAGCTGCGCGGCCGTGGCGAGGCCGGCGCCGCCGACGGCCTGGCGCTCGGCATCGCCCAGGCGGCCGCGCTCGCTCCCGGCGTCTCGCGGAACGGCATCACCCTGGCGGCCGCGCGCTGGCGGCGATTCTCCCGTGACCAGGCCAACCTGCTCTCGCGCACGGTCGCCCTGCCGCTGATCGTCGGCGCCACAGCGTTGAAGGGCGAGCGCCTGCGTCGTCGCGGCGTCCCCCCCGGCCTGCGCCGCTCCCTGGCGATTGGCGTCGCCGCCTCGTTCGCCTCGACCCTCGCCTCCCAGCGCCTGATCGGCCTGGTAGAGCGCGACCGGGCGCTCTGGCCCTACGCGGCCTACCGGGCGGGCCTGGCCGCCGCGGTACTCGTCAAACTGCGACGCTCGTAACTCCAAAATTTGGAGAAATTTGGAGTTGACTTGGAAATCCCTGCAAATGCTGGAGAGTTCAACCCAAATATGAGCAGCGATGCATACGCGAAGGCGGGAGTCGACCAGGGGGCCGCCGACTCGGCGGTCGCCGGGCTGGTGCGGGCGCTGGGGGCGATCGAGCTGGGACGGGAGTCGCGGCAGGTGCCGCTGCCGGGCCACTACGCGAGCGTGATCAGGCTCGACGAGCGGACCGGGATCGCGCTCTCCACCGACGGGGTCGGGACGAAGCTGCTGATCGCCGAGCAGCTCGGTCGCTTCGACACCGTCGGGATCGACTGCGTGGCGATGAACGTCAACGACGTGATCTGCGTCGGCGCCGAGCCGCTGGCGATGCTCGACTACATCGCGATCGACCGGGCCGACCCGGAGGTCTGCGCGGCGGTCGGCGTCGGCCTGGCGCGCGGCGCCGAGCTGGCCGGGATCGAGATCCCCGGCGGCGAGCTGGCGCAGCTGGGCGAGATGGTGCGCGGCGTCGACGTCTCCGGCGCCTGCTTCGGCACCGTGGCGCTCGACCGGATCGTCGACGGCTCCGCGGTTCAGCCGGGTGACGCGATCATCGGCCTGCCCTCCTCCGGGCTGCACTCCAACGGCTACACGCTTGCCCGCGCGGCGCTCGAGGGGCTGCCGCTCGACCAGGACCCCGAAGGCCGCCTCGGCCGCCCGCTCGGCGACGCGCTGCTCGAGCCGACCGAGATCTACGTCAAGCCGGTGCTCGAGCTGCTGCGCTCCGAGGTCGACGTGCGCGGCCTCGCCCACATCACCTCCGGCGGCCTCGGCAACCTCAACCGCCTCGCGGCGGACGTCGGCTACGAGATCGACGCGCCGCTTCCGGTCCCCCCGATCTTCGCCCTGATCCAGGAGCGCTCCGACACCTCTGATGAGGAGATGCAGGAGGTCTTCAACATGGGCTGCGGCTTCTGCTGCGTGGTCGCCCGGGACGACGAGGCCCCGGCCCTCGACCTGCTGCGCCGCCACTACCCGGAGGCAAAGCGCGTCGGCAGCAGCGTCGGCGAGGCGCCGGGGCGCGAGGAAACAAGAGTTAGGTAGTGACTAGTTAACTATTGTTTCCTCTGCTACCGTCTCCTTAAATGGACTTCGTTGGACGGCAACCCGAGCTGAGCGCTCTGAGGGACGAGTTCGATCGAGTCGGACGAGGCGAAGGGCGGCTTACCTGGATCCAGGGGCGTCGCCGGGTGGGAAAGTCGCGCCTCATGCAGGAGCTCTGCGACCGCCTGGACGCCCCCTACGCCTTTTTCCAGGCCCCGCGGCGAGCGGCTCGCGCCGCGATTGCCGCGTTCGTCGAGACCGTCGCCCAATCGACGCTCCCTGCGGCGCCAACCTTCGAGGGGGTGTCCTTCGAGTCCTGGACCGCCGCGATCAGAGCGGCTGTGCAGGGCATCGACCCGGCGCGACCGGCGATCCTCGTGATCGACGAGCTGCCATACCTCGCCGGGGAGGATGCCGGGTTCACCGCGGATCTCCAGCGAGCGTGGGACCGGCTGTTGGAGAAAACGCCTCTGCTTCTGGTTTGCATCGGCTCCGACGTGCGAATGATGGAGGCCCTGGTAGGGGCTCGCTCGCCACTGCACGGCAGGCCCACGCTGGAGCTCCGCGTGGAGCCGCTGAATCCTTCGGATGTCGCCGGCCTCACCTCCGCCCCCAGCCCGGCGGCGGCGTTCGACCGGTACCTGATCGTGGGCGGCTTCCCGCAGTTGGCGGCTTCATGGCCGAGCGCCGCCGGCACACGGACGTTCCTGCGGAAGGCCCTTGCCCACGACCAAACGCCGTTTGCAGCCGGCGCGCTGCGGATCATGAGCTCGGAGTTCCCCCACGACAGTCAGGCGAAAGCCGTGATCGAGGCGATCGGACACGGTGAGGCCTCCTACGGTCGAATTCAGGCGCGCAGCGGGGTCAAAGGCAACACGCTCAACGACGCGCTGGATCTGCTCGGCGAGCAGAAGCGCCTGGTCACGCGAGAGCTGCCGTATGCCGCCCCTCCCGGCAAGAAGGCGCCCAAATACATCGTCACCGACCCCTACCTGCGCTTCTGGCTGCGCTTCGTCGGTCCCCACATGGACGAGCTCTCGCGTGGCCGCCCCGACCTCGTGATCGGACGGATCGAGCGTGACTGGGGGGCCTATCGGGGGCGGGCGGTCGAGCCGCTGGTGCGCACCGCGCTCGAGCGCCTGCTGGACGATCCGCCACTGACCAGGAAGCTCGGCGGCGCTCGACAGGTCGGCGCCTGGTGGCGACGCGACCATTCGGTCGAGGTCGACCTGGTCGGCGGCGATCGCCCCGAGCCGACGGCGATCGGCTTCGTCGGCTCGGTCAAGTGGCGAGAGCGAGGTCGGTTCTCCGGCGGGGACCTCGCCGAGCTGGCCAGGCAGCGCGCTCTGGTCCCCGGCGCCGAGGCTGCGAAGCTGGTCGCGGTCAGTCGCTCCGGGTTCGAGAAGGGCCTCGAGGCCGATGCAATTTTTGGGCCGGATGAGCTGCTCAGCGCCTGGGACGCGGGCGCTGTCGCCGCCGTGTCCGACAATGGTCACGACTAGATGATCCCCGCTCCCTCCAGCGCGATGATCGGCACCGTGCTCTCCGGCCGTTACCGGCTGGAGGCGAAGCTGGGCAGCGGCGGAATGTCGACCGTCTACCTGGCGCGCGACCAGACGCTCGACCGCCAGGTCGCGGTCAAGGTGATGC
Source organism: uncultured Solirubrobacterales bacterium (assembly GCA_963728365.1). Lineage (GTDB taxonomy): Bacteria > Actinomycetota > Thermoleophilia > Solirubrobacterales > 70-9 > VRUE01. The sequence goes on along the minus strand of CAVSJI010000001.1, from coordinate 1,861,774 downwards.
ACCGCGAGATGTCCGAGCAGGCCGACCAACTCGAGCGCTTCCGCCAGGAGGCGCGGGCGGTGGCCAAGCTCTCGCACCCCAACGTCGTCTCGGTGATCGACGCCGGGGAGGACGGCGGCCACCCCTACATCGTCTTCGAGTACGTCGAGGGGGAGACGCTGAAGCAGCGGATCGCACGCGATGGGGCGCTGGAGCCGCAGGAGGCGATCGCCTACGCGATCGAGATTGGCCGGGGGCTTTCCGTCGCTCACGCGCGGCGCATGGTCCACCGCGACATCAAGCCGCAGAACGTGCTGATCGACGCCGAGGGCCGGGCAAAGCTGACCGACTTCGGCATCTCGCGCCAGCTCGAGCAGGACGGGATGACGGCGACCGGCCGGGTCCTGGGCACCACCGACTACGTCGCGCCCGAGCAGGCGATGGGCCGCCCGGTCGACCAGCGCTCCGACGTCTACTCGCTGGGCGTGGTGCTCTACGAGATGCTCGTCGGCCAGGTCCCGTTCTCGGCCGACAGCCAGGTCGGCGTGGCGATGAAGCACGTCAACGAGGAGCTGCCCGACGTGCAACGGCGCCGACCCGACCTCTCAGCGGCGGTCGCCCTGGTGGTCGAGCGGTCGACGGCCAAGGACCCTGAGCAGCGCTACCAGGACGTCGGCGCGATGATCGACGACCTCTCGACCGCGCTCGAGGTCGAGGCGGCGCGGGCGGGGTCGACCACCGGAGAGGCGACCAGCGTGCTCGACGCGGTGCCGCCGCCGAAGCGCAAGCTCTCCGGCCGGGCGCGCTGGAGCTGGGCGGCGATCGTCGCGTTGCTCCTTGTCGGCGGGGGCGTGCTGCTCGCGGTGCAACTGATCTCCAGCGGCGAAATCGGCGGCGGAGGCGCCGCCAAGGGCAGCGGCAAGCCGCTGGCGATCGCGAGCGCGACCGACTACGACCCGCAGGGGGACGGCGAAGAGGTGCCCGAAGGGGTCGAACTGGTCCACGACGGCAACCCGACCGGCACCGCCTGGGAAACCGAGCACTACGAATCCGACACCTTCGCCGGCACCAAGACCGGCCCCGACCCCGGCGTCGGCATCTACGTGAAGACGGCCGCGCCGTCCAAGCCGGCGACGATGGTCGTCCGCACCCCGACCCCGGGCTGGGACGCCCAGGTCTTCGCCGCCTCCTCAGGCCCCCCCGAAGAGCTCAGCGGCTGGGGCGAACCGGTCGGCACCACCGTCAACGCCTCCCCAACCGAGGAGATCGACCTCAACGTCTCCAAGCCGGCCACCTACTTCCTGCTCTGGTTCAACAAGGCTTCCGAAGCTCACGACCAGTACGGCGGCTACCAGATGCAGATCAGCGACATCAAGCTGCTGCGATAGCTCAGAACTCGTGGGAGCGGGCGTGCCTGTGGCGCTCGAGGGCGAGCTGGACCAGGCGGTCGCAGAGGTCTGGGTAGGCGAGGCCGGAGGACTCCCAGAGCTTGGCGTAGACGCTGGTCTGGGTGAAGCCGGGCATCGTGTTGAGCTCGTTGAGGAGGACGGGGCCGTTGGGTTCCACGAAGAAGTCGCAGCGGGCCAGGCCGGAACAGCCGCCCAGCTCGAAGGCGCGGATCGCCAGCTCGCGGACTCTGGCGAGCTGACCCGACTCGATCGGGGCGGGGACGACTAGCTCCATGCCGCCCTCGCGGTACTTGGTCTCGTAGTCGTACCAACCGCCGTTGGCGACGACCTCGCCGGGCTGCGAGGCCTCGACCCGCTCGTTGCCGAGCAGCGAGCACTCGACCTCGCGGCCTCCCGAGTGCGCCTCGACGATCACTCGCGGGTCGTGGCGGCGGGCGAGCTCGACCGCGGCATCGAGCTGGTCGAGCGACTCGACCCGGCTGATCCCGACGCTGGAGCCGAGCCGCGAGGGCTTTGCCCAGAGCGGCAGGCCGATCGCCGCGCAGCGCTCGCGCCAACCGGGCTCGCCGGCGGCGACGAAGTCGACCTGGGGCAGGCCGCCCTGGGCGAAGAGGCGCTTCAAGGTCAGCTTGTCCATGCAGACCGCCGAGGCGAGCACGTCGGAGCCGACGTAGGGGACGTCGAGCCACTCGAGCAGGCCCTGGACGCTGCCGTCCTCGCCAAAGGGCCCGTGCAGGGCCGGGAAGACGGCGTCGGCGTCGAGCAGGCCGGCGGCGGGCGCGAGCTCGACCGCCGAACCCTCAAAGCTCCACGCCCCCTCGCGGGAGATCGTCACCCGCAGCGCCTCGTGGCCCGCCTGCTCGAGGCCGCTCGCCACCGCCTCGCCGGAGCGCAGCGAGACGTCGTGCTCGGAGGAGCGGCCGCCGGCGAGGATCGCGACTTTCACCGGTTGCCCCGCGCTCCGCTCACGGTTCTTCTTCTTCGAGTTCCGGTTCGCCGCTCGCCGCAGCCCGCTTGCCGACGACCACCGTCACCCCGGCACCCGGCTTGACTTCGGAGCCGGGCGGCGGGAACTGGTCGGTGACCCTGCCGACCTGCGATTCGACTTCGGTTTCCCGTTCGCTGACGGTCGGCTTCAGGCCTTCGGCGCGCAGCGCTTCGACCGCGTCGGCGCGCAGCTTGCCGATCACGTTGGGCATGCTCACCGTCCTTTCGCCCTTGGAGACGACGATCGAGACGGTCGAGCCGGAGGGCAGCCGTGAGCCGGCGCTGGGTGCCTGGCGGATCACCTGACCCGCCGGTTCGGAGCTCTCTTCTTCTGAGACGCTCGGCGAGAAGCCGCGACCGCGGATCTGCTGCACGGCGACCGAGCGCTGGGTGCCGACCAGGACCGGCACCTTGGCCAGCTTCGGGCCGGTCGAGACGCGGATGATCACTTCGCTGCCGCGCGTCGCCGTGCTGCCGCCAGGGGGCAGCGAGTTGACGACGAGCCCCTCTTCGACCTTTTCCGAGACGGTCTTTTCGACGCGCGGGTCGAAGCCGGCTTCTTCGAGTGCTTCTTCGGCATCGGCGCCGGACAGCCCCGCCGTCGAGGGCACCTTGGCGCTGCCCGGCCCGGCGCTCACCGTCAGGGTCACTTTCGGCTTCGAGCAGAAGAGGGTGACGAAGGCGCAGTCGAGCGAAGCCTGATCGGCCGGCGGCGAGGCGGACGGGTCCTGCTCGAGGACTTCGCCCGAGGGCGCTTCGCGCTGGACGCGCTTCACTTCCCCGACTCCGAACCCGTTCTGCTGCAGCAATGCGATCGCCACGTTGAGCTGGTTGCCGGTCACGCTCGGGACCCGGGTGGTCGTGTCACGGGTCAACGCGAAGCCGGCGAGCAACCCGATCAGCACGGCGGCGGCGACCATGATCCAGAAGCGGCGACGGCGCTTCTCCTCGTCCTCCGGCTCGGCTACCTGCTCCTCGGGGGTGGCGACGACGGGCGGCAGCGGCACGAAGGCGGCGGTGTCCTGCCCCACGGCCGCCGGTTCCTTGATCGCGGCGTCGAGGGCGGCGATGAAGGCGTCGGCGCTTTGGAAGCGGCGGCCCGGCTCCTTCTCGAGTGCGCGCATCACCGCGGCGTCGAGGGCCGAGCTGACCCGCGGATTGATCGAGCTCGGTCGCTGCGGCACCTGGGAGACCTGTTTCATCGCCACCGCCACCGCCGAGTCCCCCTCGAAGGGGACCCGCCCGGTGAGCGCCTCATAGAGCATCACGCCGATCGAGTAGATGTCGGAGACCGCGGTCACGTCGAAGCCCTGCGCCTGCTCGGGGGAGAGGTAGTGCGGCGTGCCCATCACCGAGCCGGTCTGGGTGATCTCCGAGACGCCGGCGCGGGCGATGCCGAAGTCGGTCACCGTCGCCTTGCCCTCGTCGTCGACGATCACGTTCTGCGGCTTCAGGTCGCGGTGGACGATGCCGTGACGGTGGGCGAAGCGGGCGCCCTCGAGCACCTGACGGATCAGCGCAACCGCCTGTTCAGGGGTGAGGCCGGCGTCGATCAGCTGCTTCAGGGTGCGGCCTTCGAGGTACTGCATGGCGATGTAGTAGGTGCCGTCGACGTCGCCGCGGTCGAAGACGGCGACCACGTTGGGGTGCTGCAGGCCGGCCGCGGCCTCGGCCTCGCGGCGGAAGCGCTCGACGAACTCGCGATCCTGGGTGTAGCGGTCGTGCAGGACCTTGAGCGCCACGCGGCGCTGCAGGTGGGAGTCGTCGGCGAGCCAGACGTCGGCCATCCCGCCCGAGCCGATCCGCTCGAGAATCCGGTACCTACCGTCGACGACGCTCCCCTGGCGGACCTCAGGCACGGCGGCAGTCTCTCATTCGCCGGCCAGAATCGTTTCCGCAACGTCGCGGAAGATTGGCGCGGCGATGTCGTTGCCGAACTGCGGCGTGCATTCGACCGTCGCTGCGATCGCGATCTTCGGGTGCTCGGCCGGGGCGAAGCCGATGAACCAGGCCTGGTTGGATTCGCTCGAGCCGCCGCAGCTTTCGCTCGGCGTTTCCGCCGTGCCGGTCTTGCCGGCGACCTGCACCCCCGAAATCGCCGCGTTGGTCCCAGTGCCTTCGCTGACCACCCCTTCCATCGCCGCCGCCAGCTCTTCGGCGGTCTGAGCGCTGATCGGCCGGCTGTACTCGGAGGGGTCGAGCCGCTTGGTGACGCGGCCGTCGGGGTCGACCACCCGGCTCCAGATCTGCGGCTTGATCAGCTTGCCCTTGTTGGCGACCGCGGAAGCCACCTCGGCCATCTGCAGCGGGGTCACCGTGAGCCGCTCCTGGCCGATTGCGATGCGGCCGATGTCGACCGGGTCGCCGGGTCCGAGGAACTTTCCCGCTTCGTAGTCGTAGATGCCGCTCTTGTAGACCTGGTTCGAGGGCAGATCGATCGCCGGTTGGGAGTTGAAGCCGAAGCGGTCCATGTATTCGAACATGGTCTGCTCGCCGACCTGTTCGCCGACCTGGGCGAACCAGGTGTTGACCGAGTTGGTCAGCGCCGTGTCGAGGGCGATCGGCGGGAAGCTTTGATTGAAGTCGTTCTGCAGCGGCAACCCCTGCACGGAGAGCGGGCTGGGCGCGGCGAGCGCCGATTCGGGAGTGATCGCCCCGGAATCGAGCGCGGCGGCCGCGGTCACCACCTTGAAGGTCGAGCCGGGCGGGTACTGGCCCTGGGTGGCGCGGTTGAGCAGCGGCGATTCGGCTTCGTTGGCGTTGAGCTTGTTGAGTTCGTAGGGGATGCGGTTTGGGTCATAGGGCGGGTTGGAGGCCATCACCCGCACCCTGCCGCTCTGCGGCTCGATCGCGACCACGGCGCCAAAGCCGGCGCTCTCGAGGTCTTCCAGGGCGACCTGCTGGGCGGCAGGGTCGAGATTGGTGACGACGTCGTTGCCCTCCTGCTTGCGGCCGCGCAGCTCGTCGAGGATCGAGCTGAATTCGGATTCTTCGCCGACCAGCTCGTCGTTGTGGAACTGCTCGAGCTCGCTGTCGCCCTCGCGCACGAAGCTGTAGCCGATCGGGTGGCCGTAGAGCGAGCCGTGCGGGTAACGGCGCACGTAGCGCAGCCCGGCGCCGTGGCCCTTGGCCACCGACTTGGCCAGCACCGTGCCGTCGGCGGCGAGGATCCGGCCGCGCTCGATCTGCCGCTGCTCGAGCAGCGGCCGCTTGTTGGCGTCCTTCTGCTTCAGCGCCGCAGCGTCGAAGACCGCCCAGTAGGAGGTGAAGCCAATCAACACGGCAAAGAGCACGACGACGAAGGCGAAGAGCTTGACGATCTGGCGGTTCATGACGCGGCCATCTCCCGGCGCGCCCGGTCGGAGACGAGCAGCAGCAGGGCGACGAGCACGAAGTTGGCGACGATCGAGCTGCCGCCGTAGCTGATGAAGGGCAGGGTGACGCCGGTCAGCGGGATTACCCGGGTGACGCCGCCGATGATCACGAAGGCCTGGATCGCGAAGACCGCGGTCAGACCGGTGGCGAGCAGCTTCGAGAAACCGTCGTCGGCGAGCAGGGCGATCTTGAAGCCGCGCGCCGCGATCAGCAGGTAGATGAGGATCACCGCGCAGGCGCCGAAGAGGCCGAGCTCGTTGACGATCAGCGAGTAGATCGTGTCGGTCTGCGCCGCCGGCAGCAGCGCCTGATGGGTGCCCGGCACGGTGATCAGCGCCTGCGCGAAGCCCTTGCCGAAGAGGCCGCCGTCGGCCTGCGCGAAGATCGACTGGAGGATCTGGTAGCCGCTCTTCTGCGGGTGCGCGTAGGGATTGAGCCAGATATCGACCCGCTCGTGGACGTGCGGCACGGTGGCGGCGAAGAACCAGGCGCCGAGCACGAACATGACCATGCCGATCGCGACGAAGGAGAAGCGCCCGGTCGCCACGTAGAGCAGGGCGAGGAAGGCGGCGAAGAACATCAGCGAGCTGCCCAGGTCGCGGATGAAGACGAGCATGAACATCGAGGCGCCCCAGACGACCAGCATCGGGCCGAAATGCTTGAGCGGCGGCAGGGTCACGCCGAGCACCCGACGGGCGCCGACGATCAGGACCTCGCGGTGCTCGCGCAGGTAGCTGGCGAGGAAGACGACCAGGCAGATCTTCGAGAACTCGGCCGGCTGGAAGGCGAGCGGACCGAGCTTGACCCCGAGGTAGGCGCCGTTGACCTGCTGGCCGACGCCGGGCAGGCGCGGCGCCAGCAGCAGCAGCAGGCCGATGGCGGCGATCGTGTACCGGTAGCGCTCGAGCACGTCGTAATCGCGCAGGAACTGGATCGTTGCGGCGAAGAGGACGAGGCCGAGGACGAACCAGTTGGCCTGGTCGCGGGCCAGGGTCGGGTCGATCCGGTAGACCATCACCAGGCCGAAGGCGGTGAGCAGCGCGACCAGCGGGAAGAGGTAGGGGTCGGCATTGGGCAGCCGGACGCGCAGGTAGACGTGGGTGGCGAGGCAGGCGGCGAAGAAGTAGGCCCCGTAGATCAGGCTGACGCTGTCGAGCCGGGCGTTCTCCTGGGCGAAGACGGCGGCGAAGCCGGCGGTGAGCAGCAGCGCCACCGGGACCAGCGCCAGCATCTCCCGGTTCCTGGCTGAGGTCATTCCACCCCCGCGGAGCGTTCGATGTCTTCGACCAGCGAGACGGCGTCGCCGCGGGAGCGCAGGTCATGGCCGATCACCGCTTCCTCACGCCGCTGGGACAACGACGCGGTCTGGATCGGACTCGCGTAGCGCTCGCTGTAGAGCTTGACGCCGAGCGGCAGCTCGTAGGGCAGGCCGCGGTAGAGGGCGACGCGGCCGCCTTCGTCGGTGCCGAGGAACCAGACCTGGCGGTTGCCGTACCAGGCGGCGAAGGCGAGGGTCGCGATTGCGACGAGCGCCGCTAGCACCTTGGCCGCTCGCCCGGGCCAGCGACGCCGACCCCTGGCCGCCACCTGCTCGCGGCGTTGATCGGCGGCGGCCGCGGCGGCGCGGCGGCGGACCTCGGTCGCGGTCAGGCCGGCCTGCTCGGCGGCGGCGCCGATCAGGGTCGCGTCTTCGTGGCTCTGACGGGGCGAGGCGGCATCTTCGAGCCGGAAGGCGAGGGCGGTGATGTTGTCGCGACCCCCCGCCCGGTTGGCTTCGTCGACGAGCGCCCGCACCGCGGCGTCGAGCGAGGTCGACCCGGCGAGCAGCTCGGCGATCTGCTCCTCGCCGAGCATCGTCGTCAACCCGTCCGAGCAGATCAGGAAGACGTCGCCCGGCGCCGCCGGCACGGTCTGCAGGTCCGGCTCGACCTCCGGTTCGGGGCCGAGCGCCCGGGTGATGATCGAGCGCTGCGGGTGGTCCTCGGCCTGGGCGTCGGTGATCTGGCCCTTGCGCCGCATCTCCTCGACCAGCGAGTGGTCGCGGGTCAGCTGCTCGAGCTTGCCGCCGCGCAGGCGGTAGGCGCGGCTGTCGCCGACGTGGCCGATCGCCACCTCTTCCGCCGCCGCGTCGACGATCGCCGCGGTCAGCGTGGTGCCCATCCCGGCGCGCGAGGCGTCGGCGCGAGCCAGGTCGTGGATGCGCCGGTTGGCGGTGAGGATCGTCTCGCGCAAGACGCTCTCGGGGGGGGCGTCGGGGAGGTCGACGTCAAAGGCGTCGGCGGCCGCCTTCGACGCCACCTCGCCCGCCTGGGCGCCGCCCATGCCGTCGGCGACGACGAAGATCGGCGGCCGCACGAAGAAGGAGTCCTCGTTGGCGTTGCGCTGACGCCCGGTGTCGGTGCGGTGGGCCTGTTCGGAGATCCGCAGCACGACCTCAACCGCCCTCCTCGTACCTGAACTCGGTGTCGCCGATCCGCACCACGTCGCCGTCGATCAGCTCCGCCTCTCCGCTCAGGGTGGCGTCGTTGAGCAGGGTGCCGTTGGTCGAGTTCATGTCCTCGATGAAGCTGCGGCCACCACGGCTGAAGATCCTGGCGTGCACGCCGGAGGCGTAGCGGTCGTCGATGCGCACGTCGGCCTCGCCCGAGCGGCCGACGCTCAGCCCGCCGATCAGGTCGAAGCGCTCGCCGGCGGCCAGCCCGCCGCCGCGCTCGACCACCAGCCAGGCGTCGGTCGGGGCGGTCGGGGGCGCGGCGGCAACCGCCTGGTGGAAGCCGGTCGCGTCGGGTGCCGGCGCGGTGGTGCGGCGCAGGTCCTTGAGCGCGCTGCGCGCGATCCAGAGCAGGAAGAGGTAGAGGACGGCGAGGAAGCCGAACTTCAAGGCGACGGAGATCGGAGCGTAGTCCACTGCGGCGCTTACCGCTCGATGTCGAAGAGGAAGGTCGTGGTGCCGAGCGTCACCCGGTCGCCGGCGCTGAGCCGGCTGGAGGAGACGCGCCGGCCGTTCACCTTGACGCCGTTGGTCGAGCCGAGGTCGGCGATCGTCCACTCGCCCGCCTGCGAGCGGCGCAGCTCGGCGTGGCGTCGCGAGACGTTTGGGTCGGCGAGCACGCACTCGGCGCCCTTCGAGCGGCCGATCGTCGCCCGCGGGCCCTCGAGCACGTAGCGGCGGTCGTCGAGCGAGACGACCGCGCGGCTCGAGACCAGCGCTTCGGCGCCGCGCTCGGGGGCCGGTTCCGCCTTGCGCTCCCGGACCGCCGAGTAGACCATCGTGTGGCCCTCCTCGCCCTGGCGCGGGGACTCGCCCTCGTGCGCCGGCGGCTTGACCAGGCGCGTCTGGATCCCGAACTCGCCGAGCCGCAGGCGCTCGTCGGTCTTGAACTCGACCGCGGGCCGGGTCAGCAGGTCGTAGCTGCGCCGGCGGGCGTGCTCGAGCAGGTATCCGGAGAGCTCCTGCTCGAGCGAGCGCTCGTAGCCCTCGAGCTTCGTCCGGTCGCGAGCCGAGAGGAAGACGGTGTACTCGTTGGGCACGTAGACGCGCGCAACGCCGGCCGTCTTGTGCGCGTCCATCTCCTTGGCCAGCTTGCGGGCGAGCTCGACCGGCTGCACCTCGGAGCTGAAGGCGCGGCTGAAGACCCCCTCGACAAGGCCTTCGATGCGACTCTCGAGGTTGCGTAGAACGCTGATCTCTGGCTCCTTTTCGCGGGGGCGCCTCGGCGCGGGGTGGCGGCGAAAGCCGGCCCGAATCCTACGGCAGCAGGGCGCCGTGTCCGGCGGCCAGCCAGAGCCCCAGCACGGCGGCGGCGGCGACCGCCCCGAGGCGCAGGCGCAGCGAGGACTCGCGGCGCGGGGGATGCTCCGCGAGGCGGTCGAGCGAGCTTTCGATCGCCTCTCCCAGCTCCTCCAGCGGGGGGCGGCGGTCCGGACGTCGCGCGAGGCAGGCGTCGACCGCCTCGGTCAGCTCGCGCGGCAGATCGGGGCGCAGGCGGCGCAGCGGGCGCAGGCGACCGCCGATCGCGCGGGCGGTGGCGGCCGGGGTGGCGCGGCGGTTGGGGTTCTCGCCACCCCAGCACTCGTAGAGCATCAGGGCGAGCGAGAAGACGTCCGCCTCGGGGCCGACGGCGCCGCCCTCGGCCTGCTCGGGCGACATGTAGGCGAGCGTGCCGACCACGTCGCCGGGCACGGTGAGCGAGGCGGCGTCGGCGAGGCGGGCGACGCCGAAGTCCATCAGCTTGGCCCGCACCCCCTCGTCGGCGGCGGCGACGAGCACATTCTGGGGCTTGACGTCGCGGTGGACCACGCCGCGATCGTGGGCGTGGTCGAGCGCCTCGCAGAGGTCGGCGCCGACCTCGCCGACCTCGCGGTCGCTGAGGGCGCCCCGGCGGTCGAGCTGGGCGAGCGTCTCGCCGTCGACCAGCTCGGTGACGAGCAGCGCGCTGCCGTCTTCCTCGCCCATCTCATAGAGGGTGACGATGCCGGGGTGGTTGAGCCTGGCGGCGGCCTGGGCCTCGCGCAGGACGCGGCCCGATCCGCGACCGCCCACGGACTCGATCGCCTTGACCGCGACGGGCCGCTCGAGGCGCCCGTCCCAGGCCTCATACACCGTGCCGAAGCCGCCGCTGCCGATGCGGCGCTCGATCAGAAAGCGGTTGAGTACGAGCGAGCCGACCACGCCGCTTCCCCCTTCGCCGCGAATCCGCTTCCTCCTGCGACATACTCCCTGCTTCTTGGAGGATTCGCTCGCATCCCGTCCGGGGCGCCGGTCGCGCCCGCCACGCCGTCCCGAACGCCAGCAGATCCTCTTGCGGCGGGGGTTGGCGCTGGGCGGCGGGCTGCTCGTCCTGATCCTGATCGTGCTCGGCGTCAAGGGCTGCCTCGACGCGCGGGCGCGCAGCGCGCTCAGCTCCTACGCGGGCAACGTCACCCAGATCGTCGACGAGACCGGGCAGACGAGCAAGCGGCTCTTCGACAAGCTGAACGAACCCGGCGAACTCTCGGTGACCGACTTCGTCGCCGAGGTCGAAGCCGACCGCGGCGCTATGGACAGCTACACCAGCCGGGTCGAAGCGCTGAGCGCGCCGGGCGACATGGGGCATGCCCAGAGCGGGCTCGAACTGGTCTACGAGCTGCGCAGCGACGCGATGGATGAGATCGCCGGCAAGATGAGCACCGCGCTCGGCGACGTCGGCGCCAAGCAGGCGACGGCGGCGATCGCCGCCCAGATGGAGAAGCTGCTGGCAAGCGACGTGCTCTACGCCCAGGTGGTGCAGCCCGAAATCAACGGCGTGCTGGCCGACAACGGCCTCGAAGGCGACGACGTGCCGAAGAGCGTCTTCCTGCCGGAAGGGACGACCTGGCTCGACGAAAGCACGGTGGGCGCGGCGATCGGCGCGGTCAGCGGGGCGACCGGGGCGGCGACGCCGGGCGTGCACGGGCTCGGCCTGGTCGGGACCGGCGTCAACGGTGCCGAACTCTCCCCGGAAGCGCCGACGGGGGTGGTGGTCGAAGGCACGCCGGAAGTCGAAGTCCAGGTCCAGAACCAGGGCGAATCGACCGAGAACGGGATCGGCATCTCGGTCACCGTCAACGGCAAGACGGTGAAGGGCACGATCGACAGCATCGCCGCGGGCGAAACCGAAAGCGTGGCGATCCCCCTGACCCCCGCCCCGAGCGGCGAAGCGACGCTCGAAGTCGAAGTCGAAACCGTCCCCGGCGAGCAGGTCTCCGAAAACAACGAAGCCACCTACTCGGTCGTCTTCGAATAGAGGTCGGCGATGCGGATCGCCTACCTCGGACCGGCCGGCACCTTCACCGAAGACGCCCTGGGGGAGGCGCTCTCGCCAGCGGTCGAGTTCGAGCCGCTGCGGACGGCGACGATCCGCGAGGCGATCCTGATGGTCGAGCGCGGCGAGGCCGAGCGCGCCCTGGTCCCGGTCGAGAACTCGATCGAGGGCTCGGTGCGCACCACCCTCGACACGCTGGCCTTTGAGGCAAGCGGCGTGACGATCGTCGGCGAGCACGACTTCGCCGTGCGAGCGATGCTGATCGCCCGCACACAGCTGGACCTCGGGCAAGTAGAGCGGGTCCTGTCCCATCCCCAGCCGCTCGCCCAGTGCGCTCGGTTCCTGGCCGAGAATTTGCCGAACGCGGCGCGGGAGAACCGCGACAGCACCGCGGCAGCGGTGAGGGAGGTGAGCGACAGCGACGCGCCCTTGGCTGCGATTGGGGCCCGCTCCGCTGCCGCGCTCTACGGCTGTCAGGTCCTCACCGAGGGAATCGAGGACGAGCCCAACAACGTCACCCGCTTCCTCTGGATCGCCCCGGCGGGCACGGAGGCCGGCCCGGGAGACGCCTGGAAGACGAGCCTCGTCTTCTCGGAGCTCGGCGAAGACCACCCGGGTGCCCTGGTCAACGCCCTACAGGAGTTCTCCTCCCGCGGCGTCAACCTGACCCGCATCGAGTCCCGCCCCCTGCGCAGCGAACTGGGCCGCTACATGTTCTTCTGCGACTTGGAGGGAAGCACGGCTGACCAGGCCGTCGCCGAGTCCATCGCCGCTCTCCGCACCAAAGCTGAATCAGTCCGAGTGCTCGGGTCCTACCCCGTTGGAGAGGAGTCTGGGGCGGGGCCTGAGAGTTCCTCGCGAAGCGGCTCCGCAGAGTAATTCTCAGCCGCGAAGCGGCTCTCAATTCGCCCCGGCTGGCAGCCGGGGCGTGGGAACTCTCAGGGCCCGCCCCAGACTCCCACCCCCCGCCTGCGTAGAATTCCCGAGCAACATGGCACGCGTGCTCGTACTCAACGCAACGTATGAGCCGATCAACGTAACCACGTTGAGACGCGCTGCCGTGCTGCTGCTCAAGGAAAAGGCCGAGCTGCTCGAGCGCCGTGAGGGAGCGATCCACTCCGAGCGGATGACGATGGAGCGCCCCGACGTGATTCGCCTGATCAGCTACGTGCGGATCCCGCGCGAAGCACATCGCCGCAAGATCACCCGCCGCGCGGTCCTCGCCCGCGACTCCTGGACCTGCCAGTACTGCGGCTCGCAGAAGTCCGGCCTGACGGTCGACCACGTGATCCCCCGCAGCCGCGGCGGCAAATCCGTCTGGGAGAACATCGTCGCCGCCTGCGCATCGTGCAACCGGCGCAAGGGCAACCGCCTGCCCAAGGAGATCCAGATGCACCCGGCCAAGTCGCCGAAGGCCCCCGGCCCCAACGTCTTCATCCAGGTAGCAAGCCCCAAGATCCCCGAAGCCTGGGAGCAGTACCTCCCAGCGGCAGCGTGACGTAGGGCCGGGACCCCTCTCCCAAAACACTCCAGCGAGCCTCCCGGCGAGCGTTTTGGGAGAGGGGTCCCGGCCCTACCCCCAACTGTCTACGCCTCGAGCTGCTCCTGCTCGGGCGCGTCTTCAGCTCCCGAGTCGTCGTCAACGACTAGGGCGACGGCGCTGACGCAATCGTCTTCCTTCATGTTCATCACGCGGACGCCCTGGGTGGCGCGGCCCATCTGGGAGATGCCGCCTGCCTGGGTGCGCTGGACCATGCCGTTCTGGGAGATGAAGAGCAGGTCCTGGTGCTCGCGGACGATCAGGGCGCCGGCGAGGCCGCCCTTCTTGGCGGTCAGCTTGGCGGTCAGGACGCCCTTGCCGCCGCGGCCCTTGACCGGGTACTCGGAGACCGAGGTGCGCTTGCCGTAGCCGTTTTCGGTGACGACGAAAAGCTCGGAGTCGTCGCGGGCGATGTCCATCGTCAGCACCCGGTTCTGGGCACCGTCGACCTTGGCCGAGACGTTCATCCCCTTGACGCCGCTGGTATCGCGGCCCATCGGCCGCGCTGCTTCCTCGGAGAAGCGGATCGCGTGGCCCGAGCGGGAGACAAGCAGGATCTCGTCGTCGCCCGAGGTGAGCCGCACCTGGACCAGCTCGTCGTCGTCGCGGATCTTGATCGCGATGATCCCGTCGGCGCGGATCGGCGTGTTGTAGGCGGCGAACTCGGTCTTCTTGACGAGGCCCTTGGCGGTGGCGAAGACGAGGTACTTGTTCTCGCTGAAGTCCCGGGTGGGGATGACCGCGGTGACCTTCTCGCCCTCGCGCAGCGGCAGGACGTTGACCAGAGCGCGGCCTTTCGCCGTGCGCGAGCCCTCGGGCAGCTCGTAGACCTTGAGCCGGTAGACCTTGCCGCGGTTGGTGAAGAAGAGCAGGAAGTCGTGGGTCGAGCAGATGTGCAGGTGCTCGATGTAGTCGTCCTCCTTGAGGTCCATCCCCATCACGCCTCGGCCGCCGCGACGTTGCTGGCGGTAGGTGGCAAGCGGCAGGCGCTTGGCGTAGCCGGAATGGGTGATTGAGATCACCATCTGCTGGTCGGCGATCATGTCCTCGATGTTCATGTCGCCCTCGAAGTGGGTGACCTCGGTGCGCCGCTCATCGCCGTAGCGCTGGTCGACTTCGTCGAGCTCCTCGACGATCACCGCGTCGATCCGAGCCGGGTCACCGAGGATCGCGCGCAGCTCGGCGATCCGGTTGGAGAGCTCCTCGTGCTCCTCGCGGAGCTTGTCGGACTCGAGCGCCGTGAGCCGGGCGAGGCGCATGTCGAGGATCGCCTGCGCCTGGATCGCGGAGAGCTGGAAGCGCTCGATCAGCCCGGCCTTGGCGATCTCGGTGTCGGCCGAGCCGCGGATCAGCTCGATCACCGGGTCGAGGTTGTCGAGCGCGATCAGCAACCCCTCGAGGATGTGAGCGCGGGCCTCGGCCTGGCGCAGCTCGTGCTGGGTGCGGCGGATCACCACCTCGCGCTGGTGGCTGACGTAGTGCTGGATCAGCTCCTTGAGGCTGAGCGTGCGCGGCACGCCGTCGACCAGGGCGACCATGTTGACGCCGAAGGTGCTCTGCATCGAGGTGCGCTTGTAGAGCTGGTTGAGCACCACCTCGGGCGGGTCGCCGCCGCGCTTGGTCTCGATCACGAGGCGCATGCCGGAGCGGTCGGACTCGTCGCGCAGGTCGGAGATCCCGGTGATCTTCTTGTCGCGGACGAGGTCGGCGATCTTGGTGATCAGGCCGCCGTCGCCGCCCTTCTTGACCATGAAGGGCAGCTCGGTGACGACGATCGCCTCGCGGCCGCCCTTGATCGGCTCGACGTGGGCGCGGGCGCGGACCCGCACCGAGGCGCGGCCGGAGGCATAGGCGTCGCGGATCCCTTCGGCGCTCATGATGCCGCCGCCGGGGAAGTCCGGGCCTTTGACGTGCTCCATCAGGCCGGCGAGGTCGATGCCGGGGTTGGCGAGGTAGGCCTTTACCGCGCCGATCGTCTCGCTCAGGTTGTGCGGCGGGATGTTGGTCGCCATCCCCACCGCGATCCCCGAGGAGCCGTTGACCAGCAGGTTGGGGAAGCGCGCCGGGAGGACCAATGGCTCCTGCTGGGACTCGTCGTAGTTCGGCCCCCACTCGACTGTCTCGGCATCGATGTCGCGCAACAGCTCAGTGGAGAGCCGCGCCAGCCGCGCCTCGGTGTTGTGGCTGACGAAACCGTTGGTGAGGAACGAGTGATCGTCGGTGTCGACGCGGATCGAGTAAACGGGTTGAACCCCGGCATCAGCGATCGACTCGACTTCCGCGTAGAAGTAATCGCCCGTCACCAGTGGCTCGATGACCTCACGAACCTCCTCCGACGCGATTCGCTCCATGATCGCCGTTCCGCCTTGCTCCCAACGCTCGATTCGGTCGACGTTGTGACGCTGCAGCCAGTCGCGGTCCGTCCATCTCGATTCGCAATCAGAGCGAATGTAGCTCGCAACGTGGGGAATGTGGTCGTGACTCAGGGCACGGCTTTGCAATGGAATGCCGGACAAGTCCCGCTTGAGCTTCGCCTGCTTCGCGCCAAGAAAGCCGATATTGAGGGCGAAAAGACGCGCGTCACGACGATTGCTGACGACAACCTTGAGCTCACCCTTTTCATAGCGGCAGATGCGCGAGACGACGCCAGCCTCTAGTAGCAACAGCTGAACGTCCGTCGCCAGCTGCTTGCTGTAGGTCGAGTAGGAAACCTGAATCGTGTTCCGCGGCAGCCGGGAGGACGATCCGTCGCCAGTGAAGAGCGCCCGCAGGAACGCCCGCTTGAATGCGGTCGAGGCGCTCCACACGAACTCCGGCACCTGCTTTTCCCTCGCCGCGCCAGTGACAAACGCTCCGGCCAGCAACGCAAGCCGGGCTTCGCTCTCCTCGAGCTCCTCTGTCGCGGCTCGCGGGGTGCGAGAGATCAGAACCCGATCGCCGGGCTCGATCTCCTCAAGCAGCTTCCAGAGGAGGAGGGGCACGCCCGCCATGTCGACAAGGCAGAGCACGGGGTGGTTATGGGTGCCAGTGAGCTCATGGCCCTGGGCGGTACGCAAGCGGCGGGTGGGGTGGGCGCCGGAGTGGAAGAGCTTCGACGCTTTGACCGGTCGGCCCAGCCGATCGAGCACGTCCAGGTCGACGTCGTTCTCCGAGTTAGGCTTCGCTCCCCGTACGATCGAGTCAATTCGCACAGTCCCTTTTGGGGTGGCAACCCGGGTATCCCCGCTCACGCAATATCTCATGGCGGCCGGTGGGTCGTCGTCGATCGAGCCGAAGTTGCCCTGGCCGTCGACGAGGGTGTAGCGCAGGGAGAAGTCCTGCGCCATGCGAGCGAGGGTGTCGTAGATCGCCGAGTCGCCGTGCGGGTGGTACTTGCCCATCACCTCGCCGACGATGAAGGCCGACTTGCGGTACGGCCGGTTGGGCTGCAGGGCGAGGTCGTGCATCGCGTAGAGCACGCGCCGGTGCACCGGCTTCAGCCCGTCGCGCACGTCGGGCAGGGCGCGGCCGACGATCACGCTCATCGCGTAGTCGAGATACGACGAGCGCATCTCGTTGGTCAGCTCGCGCTCCTCTATCCGCCCCCCACCGAGGACGTCGGCTGCCTCCACTAGGCCCTCACCTTTCCTTCGCGATCAGACATCGAGGAACCTGACCTCCTTCGCGTGGCGTTCTATGAATGCCTTGCGCGGCTCGACCTTGTCGCCCATCAGGTCGGTGAAGATCTTCTCGGCGGCCGCCGCGTCCTCGATGTGGACTCGCTCCAGAGTGCGGGTGGTCGGGTCCATCGTCGTTTCACGCAGCTGCTCGGCGTTCATCTCGCCCAGTCCCTTGAAGCGCTGCATGGTGACGCCGTAGCGGGCGAGCTCGAGCACCATGCGGCGCAGCTCCTCGAAGGACTCCGCAAGGCGCTCTTTCTCACCAAGGCGAAGGGCAAAGGGCGCTTTGCCGACCTGCTTGAGCAGCTCGGTGTGCGACTCGACCAGGCGACGGTAGTCGTGCGAGCCGAAGAGATCGGCGGTCAGCTCGAAGTTGCGGGCCAGCCCGTCGCGGCGCTGGACCGCCCGAACCAGGATTCCCTCGCCGGATTCCGAGGCGATCTCGGTCTCAAAGGGCTGCGTCTCGTCGTCCTCGGTGCCGATCAGCTTCTTCACGCCGTCCAGCGAGACGACGCCGCGGTCGAGGATCTCCGACTCGCCGAGGAAGCGGACCAGCTCATGGCCGAAGTCGGCCTGCAGCGAGTCGGCCCAGCCCTCGTGCTCCTTGAGCTTGCGGTTGAAGCGCTGCCAGCGGGTCGCGGTGAGCTTGTGCGTCTCGCCGGCGGCATCGGCGATCTCGACCTGCTCGAGCTTGTCGCGCAGCAGCAGCTCCTCGAGCTCGGACTCCTTCTCGACGTAGGTTTCCTGCTTGCCGTTCTTCAGCTTGTAGAGCGGTGGCTTGGCGATGTAGATGTAGCCCTCCTCGATCAGCTGCGGCATCTCGCGGTAGAGGAAGGTGAGCACCAGGGTGCGGATGTGGGCGCCGTCGACGTCGGCGTCGGTCATCAGCACGACCTTGTGGTAGCGCGCCTCCTTGACGTCGAACTCCTCGCGCACCCCGGTGCCGACCGCGGTGATCAGCGCCTGGATCTCCTGGTTGGAGAGCACCTTGTCGATGCGCGCCTTCTCGACGTTGATGATCTTGCCGCGCAGCGGCAGCACGGCCTGGGTGTTGCGGTCGCGGCCCTGCTTCGCCGAGCCGCCGGCGGAATCGCCCTCGACGATGAAGAGCTCGGCCAGCGCCGGGTCGCGCACCGTGCAATCGGCCAGCTTGCCCGGCAGGGTCGAGTTCTCCAGCGCCGACTTGCGCCGGGTCAGGTCGCGCGCCTTGCGCGCCGCCTGTCGCGCCCGCGCCGCGTCGACGGCCTTGCCGACGATCCGCTTGGCCTCGCTCGGGTTCTCCTCGAAGAACTCGCCCAGCTTGCGGTTCACCGTCTCCTTGACCAGGCCCTCGATCGGCGGGTTGCCGAGCTTGGTCTTGGTCTGGCCCTCGAACTGGGGGTCGGCGAGCTTGACCGAGATCACCGCCGTAAGCCCCTCGCGCACGTCGTCACCGGTGAGGTTCTCGTCTTTCTCTTTGAGCAGACCTTTGCCGCGCGCGTAGGCGTTGAGCGTGCGGGTAAGGGCCGCGCGGAAGCCGGAGAGATGCGAGCCGCCCTCGTGGGTGTTGATGTTGTTGGCGAAGCTGAAGACGGATTCCTGATAGGAGGAGTTCCACTGCATCGCCACCTCGACCTGGCCGTCCTCGGTCTCGCCCTCGAAGTAGACGGTCTTGCGGTGCAGGGCGTCCTTGTTCTCGTTGAGGTGCTTGACGAAGTCGACGATCCCGCCCTCGTAATGGAAGGTGTCGCTCTGCCCCGCGGCGCGCTCGTCGATCAGCTCGATCTTCAGGCCGCGGGTGAGGAAGGCGGTCTCGCGCAGGCGCTCGCCGAGGACCGAGTAATCGAACTCCAACTCGTCGAAGATCTCTTCGTCGGGCAGGAAGGTGATCGTCGTGCCCGTCTCCTTTGTCTTGGCGCCGGCGCTCAGGGGACCGCCGGGCTTGCCGCGCTCGTAATCCTGCGTCCAGACGGCGCCGCTGTGGCCGATTTCCAGGTGGAGGCGCTCGGAGAGAGCGTTGACGACGGAGATGCCGACGCCGTGCAGGCCGCCGGAAACCTTGTAGCCGCCGCCGTCGCCGAACTTGCCGCCCGCGTGCAGGGTGGTCAGCACGACCTCGGCGGCGGGCTTCTTCTCTTTCTTCAGTTCTTCGACCGGGATGCCGCGGCCGTTGTCGACGACGGTGCAGCTGTTGTCGGGGTGCAGAAACACACGGACGTGGTCGCAGTAGCCGGCCAGGGCCTCGTCGACGGAGTTGTCGACCACCTCATAGACGAGGTGGTGCAGACCTCGAGGGCCGGTCGAGCCGATGTACATGCCGGGGCGCTTGCGGACAGCTTCGAGGCCCTCGAGGACGGTGATGTCCTGGGCGCCGTATGAGGCTGATCCGTCTTTCGCCTTCGCGGCCAGCTTCGTCTTCTCAGGCAATTAGTCCCTTCCCGCTCTCATAGAAAACCCCGACCGTCTGAGCCATCGCGGGCCCGGTCGGGGCGGAAACGCAAGTTGACATAAGGATACCAGTTCGCCCCTTCCGGCGAGCCCTCTTCCTCGCATAAAAGTCCTGCAAATCAGCCATAAATGAAATCAATTGCGCCCATCTTCCACGCGGAAGCGCAAACTGCGCGGCGCTTGCTCTCCGAGTCGCTCTCGCAGGCGCTCGAGCAACTGGCCCTGCATCAGATCCAACTCCTGCGCCCAGACGGAATCGGCGCAGCTGACGGTCACCTCCCCCCCGCGCTCCGAGACGGGCTCCGCGACCGCCGCGATCCGCTTGCCGACTACCTCCGCCCAGGCCGCCTGGAGGGCGGCAAGCGGCGTCTTCGGCGCCGCCTTGCCGAGCGCGGCGCGCAGGCCGGCGGCGGCTGGCCGTGGGGCGCGGCGGCGGGTCATGCGGCGGCGGCCTGCTCGACCGCAAGCGGCATCCGCACGATCGTCTCCCCGGCCGCTCCGGGCAGCGAGTCGACCGTGGCGGCGGTGATCAGAGCTTGGCCGCCCCGCGCGAGCCGCTCCACCAGAAGGTCGCGGCGAGCGGCGTCGAGCTCGCTCATCACGTCATCGAGGAGCAGCAGCGGCGTCACCCGGCGCGCCTCGAGCAGAGCGTCGCGCTCGGCAAAGATCAGTGCCAGCAGGCCGGCGCGCTGCTGGCCCTGCGAGCCGTAGCGACGAAGGGAGCGACCGGAGGCGGCGATCTTCAGCTCGTCCAGGTGAGGGCCCCATGAGGTGCGCCCGAGCCGCAGGTCCGCTTCGCGCCGCGCGGCAAGACCGGCGCGGATCTCCTCCGCCGTCCCCGTGGCGCGGGGCGCGTACTCGAGCGAGGACTCCCCGGGAATGCCGAGCTCCTCCGCGGCCTCGGCGAACGGCGCGGAGAGCTCCTCGACGGCCTCGGCCCGCGCCGCGATCAGGGCCGAACCTGCCTCGGCGAAGGTCGCGTCCCAGGCGTCGAGCTGGACCGGCGGTCCGGCGGAGGCCGCCAGTCTGGCAACCAGCGCATTGCGCTGCGCGAGCGCCTGGCCAAAGCGCCGGCGCAGATCGGCGCGCAGCGGCCAGCGGGCGGCGACGAAGCCGTCCAGGTGGGCACGGCGCTCGGCCGGGGGGCCCTTGACCAGCGAGAGCCGGTCAGGGGAGAAGACCGCCACCGGCGGTCGCGCGCGACCGACCGTCGCGGCATCTGCCGGGTTGCCGTCAAGCAGGTGACGGCGGCCCTCAGCGCGACTGACGGAGGCGAGCAGCCGGGACTCGATCCCGTCCTCGTTGCGGACGGTCGCCTCGGCGCGGGCGAAAGAGCCGCCGAAGGGGATCAGGTCGCGGCGGTCGGCCGTGCGAAAGGACCGTCCCGTGAGCGCGAAGTAGAGCGCCTCGAGCAGGTTCGTCTTGCCGATCCCGTTGGGGCCGACGAGGCTGGTCAGACCGTCGTCGAGCTCGACCCGCGCCTGCGCCAGGCTGCGCAGCGGATGCGCTTCGATGGCGGTGACCAGCACCGGCCGGCGCCCCTCACACGTTGAGCCGGATCGGCATCACCAGGTAACGGAAGTCTTCGTTGTCGACCGGTTGGAGCAGACCGGGCCGCAGCGGCGAGATCAGCCGCAGCAAGACCTCGTCGCCCTCGACGCTTTCGATCCCCTCGCGCAGGAACTCCGGGTTGAAGCCGATCTCCAACGGCTCGCCCTCGAAGGCGGCCGGGATCGTCTCTTCCGCGTCGCCGACGTCCGGCGTCGAGGCGGCGATCGTCAGCTCTCCGGACGTGAACGAGAGGCGCAGCGGGGCGTTGCGCTGCGCCAGCTGGCTGACCCGGCGCGTGACCTCGATCAGTTCAGGCCGCGGCAGGCGGACATCGTGCTCGTAGGACTCTGGCAGGAGCTGGCGAAAGTTGGGGAACTGGCCCTCGATCAGCCTCGTGTTGAGGACCACGTCCCCTGCGCCGAAGACGGCCTGGTTGCGGAGCAGCGAGACGGAGACCGACTCGACGCCATCCGCGGCGACGATCCGGCCGAGCTCGCGCAACGCCTTGGCGGGGATGTTCGCCTCGAGCTCGCCCCCGATCGGGCTCTCGAGCTCGGTCCGCTTCACCGCAAGCCGGTAGGAGTCGGTGGCGACCATCGTCATCTCGCTGCCCGAGGCACTGACCAGGACGCCGGTCAGAACGGGCCGCATGTCATCCCGCGAAGCAGCGCGGGAGACGAGCTCGACCGTCGCGGCGAGCGCCGGCGCCGGGATCTTCAAGGGCTCGCCCTCTGCATCGGGAAAGGCGGGGAAGTCCTCGCTGGGCAGCACGCGCAGGTGGAAGGAGGAGCCGCCGCTGCGAATCTCGACGTCGCGCTCCGCCTCACGCGTTTCGACGTCCACGGAACCCTCGCCGAGCGAGCGGGCGAGCTCGGCGAGCAGGCGGCCAGGCAGCAGGACGGAGCCGGCACCGTCGGCATCCGCCTCGAGACTGGTCTTCATCCCCATCTCGAGATCGGTTGCGCAAAGGCTCACGCCGGACTCGGTCGCGCTGAGCAGGATTCCCGACAGAGCCTGGGTTGCCGCGCGGGTGGAGACGGCGCGGGAGACGACCGAGAGCTTGGAGACGAGCTCGTCCCTTTTGATCGTCAGCTTCAAATCTCAGATGCCTTTCAAGTTGAGGTAGTGATTGTGGAAAAGCCCGCGGACGTCGGTCGAAGGGGCTCTGACTGGCGCTTTCCGGCCTGTGGAGGACGCTGTGGAAGGCATCGCATTCTTGCAGCGCCGTCGGCCGTCAGCGTCGGCCTGTGGCTGGGCTGTGGATTGCGCCGCGCAAGTGCTCGACGCGATCGCGCAGGGCGCCGTCCTCGCCAAAGCGGGCTTCGACGCGACGGATCGAGTTGAGCACGGTCGTGTGGTCGCGTCCGCCGTAGAGACGGCCGATCTGGGGCAGGGAGAGATCGGTCAGCTCACGGGTGAGGTAGATCGCGATCTGACGGGCGCGCAGCGGGGCAGCGGCACGAGTGGAGCCGACCAGCTCGGCTCGGGAGACGCCGAACTCGGTGGAGACCCGCGCCTGGATCTCCTCCACGGGACTCGACTGGCTCGGCGTGGCCTTCGGCACGACGGCGTCGACCAGCTCACGGGTGAGCGGGCTCGAGGTGAGCGAGGCATGGGCGAGGAGGCGGGTCAGGGCGCCGTAGAGCTGACGCACGTTGAGGTCGATGCGGCGGGCAAGCTCGTCGAGCACACCCGACTCGGTATCCACGCCCGCCTCGCGCACCAGGCGGCGCAGAACGACGAGTCGGGTGGGGAGGTTGGGTGGCTGCACGGCGACGGTGAGTCCCCACTCGAAGCGATCGCGCAGGCGCGACTCGAGGGTGGAAAGCTCACTCGGGATGCGGTCGGCGGAGAGCGCCAACTGGCTGCCGCCTTCGTAGAGGGCGTTGAAGGTGTGGAAGAACTCATCCTCGGTGGCACGCTTGCCCTCGAGGAACTGGACGTCGTCGACCAGCAGCACGTCGAGATCGCGGTAGCGGCGCTTGAACTCCTCGGCGCCGGCGTTGCGCAGGGCGGTGACGAACTCGTTGGTGAAGCTCTCGGCGGTCGTGTAACGGACCTGCAGGTCAGGTGCGCACGAGGCGAGGTAATTGGCGATCGCGACGAGCAGGTGGGTCTTGCCGAGACCCGGCGGGCCGTGCAGGAAGAGGGGGTTGTAGGCCTCTGAAGGGGCCTCGGCGACGGCGAGAGCGGCGGCGTGGGCACCCCGGTTGCCCTCGCCGATCACGAAGCGGTCGAAGGTATAGCTGACGTTGAGGCCGCGCGCGGAGGGGGCCGAAGACGCCGCGGGGGGAGCGGTTCCCTCGGCGACGAAGCTGACGTCGCCGAGACCCGATCCGCAGCCGCGCAGCGCGTCGCGGATCAGACCCGAGTAGCGGCGCTCGGTCCAGGCTCTGATTCCGTCGGGCGCCGAGATCTGAAGGACTCCCTCGTGGGCGGCAAGCGGTTGCAGCGGCTCCAACCAGAGCTGAAACGTGGAAGGCGGGACGGAGGCGCGCAAGCGCTCCCGGACGTCTCTCCAGAGCGGGTCGAGGTCGGCTTTCGAGGGCTCATCGGGCACCAGCCGCCGACCATAGCGACGCCTGCCAAGGGCAAATCTCGGCCCCCCGCAAATCCCGGAGAAATGATTTCGGCGCCGTGCCGCCGCAAGCGCAGCGCGTCCGTATACTGCGACGCCCGATGAAGCGGACCTATCAGCCGAAGAAGCGGAAGCGGGCCAAGACGCACGGGTTCCGGGCGCGAATGAGCACGCGCGGCGGCCGGGCGATCCTCAGGCGTCGCCGCCGCAAAGGCCGGAAGCGTCTCACGCCGTAGATGGCGAAGCGACGCCGTCTCTCGCGCAGCGGCGAGTTCGACCGCGTCTACCGCGACGGATCATCACATGCGACCCGCTACCTCGTGCTCTACAGCTTCCCACGCAAGGCCGAGGAGGCCGACGAGGTGAGGCTGGGTGTCTCGGTGAGTCGCAGGGTGGGTGGCGCGGTGGATCGCAACCGCGCGAAGAGGGTCCTGCGGGAGGCTTTCTGGAGTCTTTCAGACCGAATTCCGGAGCAGCACGACTTCGTGCTCGTCGCTCGCCCGGACATCGGTGAGTTGATCGAGCGCGAGGGAAGCGCCGGGGTCCAGGCGAGCATCGACGAGGCGCTGAGCGCCTTCGCCGGGAAGAGACGTTCCACGTGAAACGGGTGCTGCTGGGAGCGATCGCGGCCTACCGTCGCTGGATCTCGCCGGCGATCCCACGCCGTTGCCGCTACGAGCCGAGCTGCTCGGCCTACGCGGCGGAAGCGATCGGCCGCTTTGGCGTTGCGCGCGGGACACTTCTGGCCTCGTGGCGCCTGCTGCGCTGCAACCCCTTCAGCCACGGCGGCTTCGATCCCGTGCCGGATCGCTTCACGCTGCGCGTCGGGCCGGTCGATCCCGCGACCTACCACGGTGAGGCCCACTCGTGATCCCCGCGGCGAACATCCTGCAGCCGCTGATCGACATCGCCAACGCGGTCCTGCAGTTTTTCCACGACAGCGCCGGCCTCAGCTGGGGGATGTCGATCATCGCCCTGACGGTCTGCACGCGCGCGCTGTTGATCCCGCTCACCTACAGGCAGCTGAAAGGGATGCGCGCGCTGCAGGCGCTGCAGCCGCAGATCAAAGAGATCCAGGCGAAGTACAAGAACGACCGGCAGCGCATGCAGCAGGAGATGATGCGCTTCTACCAGGAGAACAAAGTCAACCCGCTGGCCTCCTGTATCCCGCTGATCGCCCAGTTCCCGGTCTTCATCACGCTCTTCTACGTCCTCCGCCACGAGCTGCCCAGCGACATCGGCTGCCAGGCGGGCCACTGCGGCGCCGAAGCGTCCTTCTTCTTCATCAACGACCTGACCGCCAAGGCGACCGGGGCGGAACTGATCGTGCTGCTCGTCCTCTACGTCGGCACGCAGCTGATCTCCGGATTGGTGATGTCGGTGACGGCCGACAAAAGCCAGCGGATGATGATGATGGTCCTGCCCTTCATCTTCGTCCCCTTCATCATCAACTTCCCCGCCGGCCTCGTCCTCTACTGGATCACGACCAACTTCTGGACGATCGGCCAGCAGTACGTCATTCAACGCGTCGTCCCACCGCCGCATCTTGCTACGCCTGGCGGGGCCGCGGCGGTGCAAGCTGCCAAGCCTCCACCTCCGCCTCCAAAAAAGAAGAAGCGGCGTAGGTAGGCCCCCGCTCCGGCCTGAATGCTCAGCTTGCACCGGGTAGACAGCATGTGCATAGACTGCGGCGCCTATGGGTGAGCTTGAGGGGTGGCCGGAGGAGCCTGCTGAGCGGGTTCGGGAGCTTGTCGAGGGGGTTCTCGACGAGCTCGATCTCGATGGGGACGTGGAGATCGTCGAGGGGGACGATCGAATTACCGCTCGGATTGAGGGAGATGACGACTACGGGCTGCTGATCGGCAAGCGGGGGCAGACGATCGACGCGCTGCAGCTGCTCGCCTACCAGGCGGCGTTCCGGGGGATCAAGGAGCGCAAGCGGGTTGTCGTCGATGCGGCGGGGTACCGGGATCGCCGGCGCGAGGCGCTGGTGGCTCGGGCTGACCGGGCGGCGGAGCAGGCGCTGAGCGGCAACCACTCGGTCGAGCTCGATCCGATGAGCGCCCAGGAGCGGCGGGTAGTCCACGAGCATCTCAAGGAGCGGTCGGGGGTCGAGACCTTCAGCGAAGGCGACGAGCCGCATCGATGCGTGGTCGTCGCGCCGCTTGTTGCGGAGTAGCGGGGGCGGGCGTCCCGGTAGGGGTTTCGCTTAACTTTTTCGGTGGAAGCGGGTCAGGTTGTCGCCTCGTGACTCACGACGAAAAAGTACAAGACGCTCCACCCCTACCGGGACGCCCGCTCGACGACGGGCAGACGGCGACGATCTCGGTTGTTCTTGAGCTTCTGGCGAGGGAGCGGGCGTCGGTCAGCTCCGTCACGGATTTCGAGAGGGCTTGGAAGGTTCACGTCGCGGACAGCCTTACTGGGCTTGGGGTTGCGGAGCTTCGAGGGGCCTCTAGGATCGCGGATATTGGCTCTGGGGCTGGGTTTCCGGGGCTGGTGCTTGCCGTGGCGCTGCCCGATGCGCAGGTCGACCTGATCGAGTCCGTGGGTCGCAAGTGCGAGTTCATCCAGAGAGCAATCGACACCGCCAAGATCCCCAACGCCCGAGTCCTAAACCTCCGCTCCGAGGACCTGGCGACAGACCAGGCCGCCCGCGACTCCTACCAAGCTGTAACCGCAAGAGCCGTAGGCCGCCTCTCAACCCTGGCCGAGCTTGCCTCTCCCCTGCTGGAGGATGGCGGCGTCCTGGTCGCCTGGAAGGGCAAGCGCGACAACGACGAAGAGGCCCAACTCGCCAATGCGGCTCCTTCCCTGGCCATGAAGCCCGAATCCATACTCCCGGTAGGCCCCTACGCCGGCAGCCAACACCGCCACCTCCACGTGCTTAGAAAGGTTGGCCCCACGCCCGAGAAGCTCCCCCGTAAGCCGGGTATGGCAAAGAAGCGCCCGCGTGGCTAGAAGCGCCGAGGAAGCGGTGGGGTTGGAGGGGGTCTGGAGATCCTCGCGAAGCGGCTCCGCAGAGTGACGGAAAGGCGCCCGCAGGGCGCGCCAAATTCGCACCGCCCGCCGGGCGGTGCGTGGGATCTCCAGACCCCCTCCAACCCCACCCCCACCCACGCGAACTAGTCTCCCGCTTCAGCTATGGGCGTCGTCTACGCAATCTCGAACCAGAAGGGCGGCGTCGGCAAGACGACGACCGCGGTGAACGTTGCCGCCTGCGTCGCCGCCGGGGGCGCCCAGACATTGCTGGTCGATCTCGACCCGCAGTGCAACGCCACCGTCGCCCTCGGCGGCGATCGCGACATGCACCCATCGTCCTACGACTGTCTGACCGGAGACGTCTCGGTGGCCGAGGCGGCCCGGCCGGCGGGGCCCGACAACCTCTGGCTGGTGCCCGCCAACCGGGACCTCGCGGGCGCTGCGGTCGAGCTTCCGCGGATCGAGGGGTCGGAGTCGCGGCTGCGTGAACGGCTCGGGCCGGTGCGCGAGCGCTTTGCCTACACGCTGCTCGACTGTCCTCCCTCCCTGGGACCGGTGAGCGTCAACGCGCTGACCGCGGCCGACCGGGTGATCGTCCCGGTCCAGGCCGAGTACCTGGCGCTCGAGGGCCTGGTCCAGTTCCTCGACACGCTGGCGATGATCCGCCGCGAGCTCAACCCGGCGCTGCAGGTGTCGGGGCTGTTGGTCACCATGCACGACGAGCGCACCCGCCTGGCGCAGGACGTCGAGCGGGAACTGCGCCAGCACTTCCCGGACATGGTCTTCGAGACGGTCATCCCGCGCAGCGTCAGGGTCGCCGAGGCGCCCAGCTTCGGCTTGCCGGTGACCGAGCACTCGCCCTCGTCGCGCGGCTCGCAGGCCTACAGGGCGCTGGCCAAGGAGCTGGCGCTGCGTGGCTAGCGCTGCGAAGAAGCGCGGCCTGGGCAGCGGCCTGGCGGCGATCCTGCCGGAGGCGACCGGCGAGGGCGCCGGCGAGCTGCGCGAGCTGCCGACCGAGCTGATCAAGCCGAACCCGAACCAGCCGCGGAGCAAGATCGACGCCGACGCGCTGGCGGGACTCGCCTCCTCGATCGAGGCCAACGGGGTCGTGCAGCCGCTGCTCGTCCGTCCCCTCCCCGACGGGAGCTACGAGCTGATCGCCGGCGAGCGCCGCTGGCGCGCCGCCCAGGCGGCGGGCCTGAAGAAGGTGCCCGCGATCGTCCGTGACCAGGAGCTGGCCGAGCGCCTGCAGGCGGCGCTGATCGAGAACATGGTTCGCGAGGACCTCAACCCGGTCGACGAGGCCCGTGCCTGCGCCGCGCTGGTCGACGAGCTCGGCCTCTCCCGCGAGGAGCTGGCCCGGCGCGTCGGCCGCAGCCGCCCGGCCGTCTCCAACCTGATCCGCCTGCTCGACCTGCCCGATGAGGTGCTCGAGCTGCTCGAGGCCGGTGAGCTGAGCGAGGGCCACGGCAAGGCGCTGCTCGGCGCCGAGGGCAACGACGTGCGCCGTCGCCTGGCGCGCGACGCGGCACGGGGCGGATGGTCGGTGCGCGAGACCGAGAGTCGCGCCAAGCTGGCTAGCCAGCCAAAACGAAAGCCGGCCAGGCAGCGCGGCGGAGGGCTCTCTGCCGAGGAGGAGGAAGCCCTGCGCGCCGCCGCCGACAAGCTAGAGGCGGCCCTCGGCCACGAGGTCAGGGTCAAGCCCAGGGGAGGGGAGCTGGCGGTCGAGATCCGTCTCGCCGGCCTCGACGAGGCGCTCGCCCTGGCGCGGGACCTCAGGCGCCGCCGCGCCTGAGCGGGCGGCCCGGAATCCCCCGCTATCCTTCGCTTGGCTGCGGGCGATTAGCTCAGTTGGTTAGAGCGCGTCTCTGATAAGGACGAGGTCCCTGGTTCGAATCCAGGATCGCCCATTCGTGCAACAGATGCAAATCTATGGCGTGAGCTTCGACATGGTCGGCAAGCAGCCGATCGTCTTGCTGAAGACGGTTGACAGCAACAAGTTCCTGCCGATCTGGATCGGGCACCCGGAGGCCGCGGCTATCCTGATGAAGCTGCAGGGCGCCTCGACCCCGCGGCCGATGACCCACGATCTGCTCTCCGACATGCTCGAGCAGCTCGACGCCAAATGCGAGCGGGTCTCGGTGACGGAGCTGCGCGACAACACCTTCTACGCATCGATCACGGTCTCGGTCAACGGCTCCGAGATGGAGATCGACTCGCGACCCTCCGACGCGCTCGCCCTGGCGGTGCGGGTCTCGGCGCCGATCTTCGCCGACGAGGGCGTGATCGAGGAGTCGGCGATCGAGTTCGAGCACGACGTCGAGGACACCGAGGAGGTCGTCGACAAATTCAAAGAGTTCCTCGACGAGGTGAGCCCCGAGGACTTCGCTCAGGGCGAGGATTCGTAGGGACGGCCCCGGAAGGGGTTCCACTTAACTTTTTCGGGAGGTCGCGGCCTTCGGCCGCGCCCGAACCGCCCGAAAAAGTACAAGACGTTCCACCCCTTCCGGGGCCGTCCCTAGGTGTGCGCCAGCGCCAGGGCGAGGATCTTCTCTACTAGCTGCTCGAAGGACATGCCTGCGGCCTCGGCGGCCTGGGGGAGCAGGCTTGTGTCGGTGAGGCCGGGGATCGCGTTGACCTCGAGCACCTGCGGGCCGCCGGCGGCGAGGATCAGGTCGACCCGCGAGAAGCCCGAGCAGCCCAGCGCCTCGTAGGCGGCCAGGGCGGCCTCGGTGACGGCCCTGGCCTCCTTGGTGCTGAGCTCGGCCGGGCAGATGAACGAGGTGCGGCCGATCTCGTAACGCGCCTCGAAGTCGTAGGCGTCGCCCTCCTGGGGGATCGCCTCGACCACCGGCAGCGCCTCGTCGCCGACGACGCTGACCGCCAGCTCACGCCCGTCCACGAAGCGCTCGAGCAGCACCCGATCGTCGTAGGAGAAAGCCGAGACCAGGGCTTCGGGGACGTCGAACCAGTTCTCGGCGAACTTGATCCCCAGCGACGACCCGCCGCGGCTCGGCTTGACGACGAGCGGGAAGCCGAGCCGCTCCTCGAGCGCACCGAGCGCGTCGGCTGCGCCCAGCTCGCGGAAGGCGGTCTCGTTGAAGGCGAACCAGTCGGGCGTCGGGACCCCGGCGCCGCGCAGCTCGTGCTTGGCCAGGACCTTGTCGATGCAGCGCGCGCAGGCGGCAACCCCGGGCCCGGTGAAGGGGATGCCGAGGATCTCGAGCAGCTCCTGAGCGGTCCCGTCCTCACCGCCCGGGCCGTGCATGGCGACGAAGGCGACGTCGGGCCGCTCGCGGTTCAAGCGCTCGACCAGGTTCGCATCGGCCTCCAGGGCCAGGACGTCGTGGCCGAGCCGCTCGAGCGCGTCTTCGACCCGCGCCCCGGAGCGCAGCGAGACGCCCCGCTCGAGCGAGCGGCCGCCCTTGAGCACGGCTACCTTCAAGCGCCCTCCGCCTTCCGGAAGGGAACTACCGTCGAATCCGCCTTCGAGGAATCAGATATGGACGAAGACGGATTCGACGGGTCGATTCCGCCCATGTCCTCGGCTTCGCCTGCGGGCATATGCGGATCTGCCTGGCCGGTCAACGCCCCGTACAGCTCGACCTGCTCGGCGATCACCTTGCCGATGCGGCGGATGCCCTCGCGGATCTCCTGCTCATCGCCGGCGGAGAAGTTGAGCCGCATCGAGTTGCGCCCGCGGCCGTCGACGTAGGCGGCCTGGCCGGGGACGAAGGCGACGTCATCTCGCAGCGCCTTGGCGAGCAGGTCGCTGGTGTCGATGTAGGGGGGCAGGGTCGCCCAGACGAAGAGGCCGCCCTCGGGCTCGGTCCAGCTTGCCTGGGCCGGGAAGTAGCGCTCCAGCGCCGCGAGCATCGCATCGCGCCGCTCGCGGTAGATCTCGCCGACGCTCTCGACGTACTCGCGCCAGCGGCCGCCGGCGAAGTGCTCGCGGACGAAGTACTGGGTGAGGGTCGAGGTGCAGAGGTCGGAGGCCTGCTTGCCGAGCACGACCTTCTCCATCACCGGCGGCGGCGTCACCGCCCAGCCGAGGCGGATGCCCGGCGAGAGGATCTTCGAGAAGGTGCCGACGTAGATCACGAAGTCGCCACCGTCGAGCTGGTAAAGCGGCGGCAACGCCTCGCCGCCGTAGCGCAGCAGGCCGTAGGGGTTGTCCTCGACGACGAGCAGCTCGCGCGCGCGGGCGATCTCGACCAGGCGTCGCCGCCGCTCGAGGCTCATGGTCACCCCGGCCGGGTTCTGGAAGGTAGGCACCGAGTAGATGAACTTCGGTCGGCGCCCTTCGATCTCGAGCCGCTCGAGCGTGTCCTCGAGGTCGTCGATTCGCATCCCCTCGGCGTCGCACTCGATCTGGATCGTGTCGGCCTGGTAGCTGCAGAAGACGGGGATCGCGCCGGGATAGGTGGGGGCCTCGCAGATCACCGCGTCGCCCGGATCGACCAGCGTCTTGCAGATCAGGTCGATCGCCTGCTGGCCGCCGGTGGTGACGATCACGTCCTCGGGGTCAGGAAGCATCCCCTCGGCTCCCATCACCTCGACGATGCAGTCGACCGTCTCGCGGAAGCCCTCGGTCGGGCCGTACTGCAGCGCCTCGGCCACCGACTCCTGCGCGATGCGGGTCATCTGCGCGGCGAAGGTCTTGGGCGGGAAGGTCGACGTGTCGGGCAAGCCACCGGCCAGCGAGATCACCTCGGGCCGGGCGGTGATCGCCATCAGATCGCGCATCGCCGAGGAACGCATCACCCGAGTGCGCTCGGCGAAGAGGCCCGCGTAGCGCTCGAGGTCGCTGCTGCTGGCGTGGGCGCGACGCCGGTGCGGTGGCTCGGTCATGCGGATAGTGTGGCGGATCGGCAGCGAGCGGCCGGGGGAGCTAGGTTTTCCGCGTGGGATCTTTCTCCGGTATCTGCTTTGAGCTCGGCATCGGGCTGGCGATCGGGATGCTTGCCGGCACCACCGGCACGCACGGTGCTGCCCGCGGCCGGATGACGATCCTCGCCGCAGTGATCGCCCTGGCGATCGGCGCCCTGCTTGCGGATGGCGTCAGTGCCGCCGCCGGCGCCTTCTTCTGCCTGGTTGGCGCGGTCTTTGCCTGCGTGGTGGTCAGCGACGTGGTCGCCGGCGCGGGACGGCGCGAGGGCGGCGGCTCAGGAGCCCTCGCCTTCCTCGTCTCCCTGGCAGCGCTCGTCGTCCTCGCCATAGCGATCCTGATCGCACCGGCGTCTCTCCTCGCGCTCGCAGCCCTGGCCTGGCTCGCCGTGTCACGCCGCCGCAAAGCACAGCGCAAGCACGCCGGCCTACGCGTCCTGCGTTAGAAGGGAACGGCCCACCCCGCCCGTTGACGATCATTGGCCGGCGTGCCCCCCAAGAAGCTGATCCTTACGTACGTCGACTCGCTGCGCACCGACATGCTCGAGCAGACCGTCGCCGAAGGGCGCACGCCGAGCTTCGGGGCGCTGCTCGAGCGCGGCACGCTGATCCCGGATTGCGTCTCCAGCTTCCCCTCGGTGACGCCGGTCGCCAGCGCCGAGATCGCCACCGGGCTGGCCGCCGACGGGCACGGGATCAGCGGTATGAACTGGTACCACCGGCTCGAGCGGCGCTACGTCGAGTACGGCTCCTCGCTCGAGGCGAGCCGCGCCTTCGGGGTCTTCCGGGTTCTCTACGACCTCGTCTACAACATGAACCTGGCGCACCTCGATCCCGATGCCGAGACCCTGTTTGAGCTGCTTGACGACGCCGGTCTGCGCACCGCCTGCACTCCCTTCCTGATCTACCGTGGCCGCCACCGCCATCAGGTCTCGCTCGAGGGACTGATGCGCCGCGCGGTGGAGGCCACCCGGCTCAAGTTCCGCCACCACACCTGGGGCCCGGCCGAGCTCTTCTACGGCGACCTCTACGCAAGCCGCAGGGTCGATTGCAAGCCGACCTCGATCCCCGGAACCCGTGACGGCTACTCGGCCTGCTGCGCGGCCGACCTCGTCGCCGGCGGAGACGTCGACCTGCTGCTGCTCTCGCTTCCCGACAACGACAACTACTCGCACCGCAACGGCCCCGAGGCCAGTGCCGAGTCGATCGCCAAGGCTGACCATTGCTTTGGAAAAGTGGTCGAGGCGGGGGGCGGGCTCGACCGCTTCCTCGACGAGCACGGTGTGATCCTGCTCGCCGACCACGCTCAGACGCCCGTGCGCCGGGGATTGCCGCTGGCCGATTTGCTTGCGCGCGAGTGGTCGGTCCTGCAGCCCTCGGAGTCACGGCCCGAGCAGGCGCAGCTGGCGGTCAGTCCGACCGGCCGTGCCGCGCACGTGTACCTGCTGCCGGCAGAGGGCGAGCGGGCGGACGCCGAGCGGGTGCTGGAAGTGCTCGTCGCCTGCGAAGGAGTCGACCTCGTCTGCCGGCTCGAGAGCGGGGAGGGTGAGGCGCTGACGCGAGTCGAGCCGGGACCGCCGCCCCCCTCCGCCCGAGCCGTGGTCGAACGAGGCGCGGCCAGCATTCGCTTCAGGCCGGGGACGCAGGTCGCCGACGCGCGCGGCGGGCGCTGGGAGGTCGAGGGCGATCTCGACGCTCTCTTGGCGTCCGTCGAGGGAGGCGTGCTGCGCAGCAAGGCCTATCCCGATGCGCTCGCCCGGGTCTGGGCGGCCCTCGGGGCGCCGCATGCCGGCGATTTCGTCCTCTCGCTGGAGCCGGGGTATGAGGCGGTCGACTGGGGTGGCGTCTCGCACGCCGGCGGCGGCAGCCACGGCGCCCTGCACGCCGGCGATTCGCTCGGGCCGCTGCTCTTCGTCGGCTGCGGTCCCACCGACGCCGCCGAGCGCGAGCAGTGGGCCCTGCGCGACGTCGCTCCGGTCGTGCTCGATCACTTCGGGTTGCGCTGATGCGACGGCTGGCGGCCGCGCTCCTGATCTTCGCCTGCGCGGCTCCGGCCGCCTCCGCCGCCGCGCCGGTTGGCGCCGCCGAAGCCACCCGGATCGCCGCGCACGACCCGAAGGTGATCCGCGAGCGGGAAGAGCACACGGTGCTCACCCACAGCGCCAGCAAGGTCGAAGGCAGGTGGCAGGTCGCCTGGTTCGCCGACGACAGGGAGGTGGCCCTGGTCATCGTCGACCCGGCGAGCGGCGAGGTGCGCGAGTCCTGGACCGGCTATCAGGTGGCGTGGAAAATGGCGCGAGGCTACCCGGGCGCCTTCGGTCACAAGCTCAACGCCCCCTACGTCTTCGGGCCGCTCTGCGCGATCTTCCTGCTCGGCCTGCTCGACTGGCGCCGGCTGCGCCGCATCGCCAACCTCGACCTGCTCGTCCTGCTGGGCTTCGGCGTCTCCAACTTCTTCTTCAACCGGGCGGAGATCGGCGTCTCGGCCCCGCTGCAGTACCTGCCGCTGGCCTACCTCTTCGGCCGCGCGCTGTGGATCGGCCTGCGCGGCCGCGCCGCCCCGGTGCGACCGGTCTGGCGAGCGAGCTGGCTGCTGGTCGCCGCCCTCTTCCTGATCGGCTTCCGGGTCGGTCTCAATATGGCCGATTCGGGTGTGATCGACGTCGGCTACGCGAGCGAGGTGGGGGCGAGCCGCATCGCCCACGGCGAGCCGGTCTACGCCAACTTCCCCGAAGACGTCTCCCAGGGCGACACCTACGGGCCGGTCAACTACTACGCCTACGTTCCCTTCGAGCGGATCTGGCCCTGGTCCGGAACCTGGAACGACCTCCCCGCCGCCCACGCCGCCGCCGTCCTCTTCGACCTGGCCACCTTTGCCCTCCTGCTCCTCCTGGGTCGCCGAATCCGCCCAGGACCGCAAGGGCGAAAGCTGGCCGCAACCCTCGCCTTCGGCTGGGCCGCCTACCCCTACACGGCCTACGCCCTGCTCTCCAACTCCAACGACACCCTCGTGGCGCTCCTACTCACAGCAACCCTTGTCGTCCTCTCCAGACCTGCGGCAAGGGGCGTCATGTCCGCCCTGGCGACGTTCGCAAAGTTCGCCCCGGCGGTGCTGGTCCCGATGCTCGCGACGTATCGCGGTCGGCCCGCGGGTCAACGGGGTTGGCTGACGAGCATCGGGACCAGAGTGAGGGCGTCAGCTTCTTTCCTCCTGGCGTTCATCGCGACATCAGCCCTGGTCGTCCTCTGGCCGGCTCTCGATCCCGGTCTGCACACCGTCTGGAACCGCACGATCGCCTACCAAGCGGGAAGAGATTCACCCTTCAGCATCTGGGGCCAACTCCCAGCTCTGGAGCCGGTCCGGATCGCCCTGATGGCAGCAGTTGGCGCTCTAGCGCTGCTCCTAGCCTTCCGCCCTAAGGAGAAGAAGCTCTTCCAACTAGCAGCCCTAAGCGCCGCCCTGCTGATCGGCGTCCAGTTGACGATGCACCACTGGTTCTACCTCTACATAGTCTGGTTCTACCCAGTGCTCTTGGTCGCCATCTGCGCCTCCGAACCTGAGAAGCGGTCGGGGGGTGCCTCTTGGAATCCTCGCGAAGCGGCTCCGCAGAGTGATCCGAAGGTCGCCTGAAAGGCGACACCAAATTCGCACCGCCCGCAGGGCGGTGCGTGGGATCTCCAAGAGGCACCCCCCGACCGCCCCCCGCTACAAGGGCGCCGGAACCATCACCGGCTCAATCGCGTCAGCCAACCCCGCGTCGTTGACCGTGACCACCGCACCCATCACCCAGACGTCCTCTTCGGCCGTCTCGAACTTGACCGGCATCTGCGTGATCATCTGCTCCAGCACCAGCTCCGGCTTCACCCCCAACACACTCGTCCGCGACCCCGTCATCCCCACGTCGGAGATGAACGCCGTGCCCTGAGGAAGCACCCGGGCGTCCGCCGTCGGCACATGGGTGTGGGTGCCGAGCACGCCGGCGACGCGGCCGTCGAGGTGCCAGCCCATGGCGACCTTCTCGCTGGTCACCTCGGCGTGGAAGTCGACGATCACGAAGTCGCACTCGATCTTCTCGAGGATGCTGTCGACCTCGATGAAGGGCGAGCGGGCGACCCTGAGGCCGACGGCGCCGCTGAGGTTGATCACGCCCGCCCGACGCCCGTCCACCTCGACCACGGTGTAGCCACGGCCCGGGTTGGCGTACGGATAGTTGGCCGGCCTCACGACACGGTCGCTGCGGTTGAGGTAGCCGTAGACCTCGCGGTGGCGGTAGACGTGGTTGCCGCTGGTGATCACGGTGGCGCCGGCCTCGAAGATCGCCTTGGCCGTCTTCTCGGTGATTCCCATGCCGCCCGCGGAGTTCTCGCCGTTGACGATCACCATGTCCGGCGCGTGACGCTCGCGCAGCTGCGGCATCGCCGCGGCCAGCCCACGGCGGCCCGGGCCGCCGACCACGTCGCCGATGAAGAGCACCTTCATGGTGACCTGACCCTATCTGCGATATTGCCGCCGAGGACCGACCATGAGCGAAGGAAGCGAAGTTGTCGAGCGCGCGATGCGCTATCCGTACGCGGTTCCGGCGCGTTCTTTCGTGCAGCGCGGGCATAAGACGCTCGATCCCGAGGAGGTCGAGATCGACCGCTGCCAGCGCACGGGGCTGCTCGTCTACGGCTCCAACGGCTCCCCCGAAGTGCTGTCCCGCAAGCTCGCCCTGAGCCCCGAGCCGGTGCTGGTCGAACCCGCCTGGCTGCACGACTTCGACGTCGTCTACTCGGCCCACATCTCCCCCTACGGAGCGATCCCGGCGACGCTCCAACGCAGCCCTGGCACAGCGGTGCGCGTCGCGGTCGTCTATCTGACTCCCGATCAACTCCGGTTGGTCTCAGCCACCGAGCCCAACTACGACCTCGTATCTCTTGACCCCGTCAGCTGCGAGCTGCCCCACGGCGAGACGATCGGCGAGGTCTCGATCTACCTGAGCCGCCACGGCTGCCTGCTCCTCGACGGCGCCGAGGTCGCCCTGGTGGCTGTGCCGGCCAAAGAGCGCCGCTTCGCCGAGCTGGGCGAGCCGCAGATCCTCGAGCGCCTGCGCTCCGACCTCTGCCCGGAGGAGCCAATGGACACCTTCATCCTCGGCAACGTCACCGACCCGGGATTGGCACAGCAACGAACGGCGCAGCTACCCGCACGGCCGCTCGCTGCGGGGTGAGCCGATCCGGAAGGGGTTCCACTTAACTTTTTCGGTGTAACGGAAGTTGGCTGGCGCCCGCCGCTCACGACGAAAAAGTACAAGACGTTCCACCCCTTCCGGATCGGCTCTTACACGGCTGTGAAACGCCGTAGGGCGAGGCGGGCGAGGAGGCCGTAGGCGACGGCGAGGGCGAGCAGGTGGACCAGAGGGGCCACGATGCTCGGACCCGTCGAGTCCAGGGCGCCCGTGATCGCTTGGAGGGCGGGCTTGAATGGGAATAGGGCCGAGATGACTTTGATCGCGTCGTAGAGGCCTGAGCCGACCGTGCCGGAGGGGACGAGGGCGAGGAAGGCGAGGGGCAGGGTGACCATGAAGGCGAGTAGGGAGACGGCACGCACCTCGCGTGCCGCCGCCCCGAGGGCAGCGCCGGCCGCCCCGAGGCCGATCGCGCCAGCGAGGATCGCGATCAGCCAGAGCCCGATCCGGCTCCAGTGCAGGGGAACGAACGGCGAGAGGCCGGCGAGCATCAGGAGGGTGACGGTGAGCCCGGCGACGACCCCCAGCGCGACCTTCTCGGCCAACAGGCCGGACGGGGAGACCAACCCCCGGGTCAGCCGCGCGAAGGCGTTCTCCTCGCGCTCCAGGGCCAGCGAGCCGGCGACCAGCAGGATTGCGACGAAGGCGAGGGTGAAGGTCGCGGCGACGGCGATCGCGAAGACTTCGAGCGGCGGGCTGGACGCGCTGACCACCTGCTTGTCGGCGACGATCGGCTGGCTGAGCCGGGTGAGCAGGGTCGCGGCGGCGCTCAGGTTGCCGCGGGTGAGCGCGGTGAAGCGAAGCACCTGGTCGAGCGAGTCGCGCAGCGGGCCGGGGGAGAGGGAGGCGCGCACGGCACGCAGGATGCGAGCCGTGTTGGCGAGCCCGAGAAAGGGGATCGCCTGGCCGAGGACCTTTAGCTGCCCGCCGTGGACGACGAGACCGACGAAGCGCCCGCCTTCGTGGGCAATGCGGCGCGCGATCACCAGATTGGCTTCGGTCAGCAGCGCGGTGAGCCGGTCGTTGACGATCCGCGCCTTGAGCGGGTCGTCTTCGTTGACGATCGCTTCGACTTCCGGGACCTGCGGGTTGGGCGTGGAGAGCGAGTTGAGGCGGTCGACGAGGTTGGCGGGCAGGATCAGGGCAGCGACGACGTCTCCCGAGCGCACCTCGTCGATTGCTTCGCCGCGGCTCTTGACCCGCACGCACTCGACCCGGCCGCAGATCCTTTCGTCGATCCCGATGTCCGGCAGCTGCTGGGTGCCGACGCTGACCCGGGCGCCGCTGGGGATCTCGTTGAGGAAGGCAACGCGCGGCTTCTCCGGCGCTCGCGAGATCGCAAAGCCGACCAGCACCGCGATCAGCACCGGGTAGGCGACGAGCAGGAAGGCCTGAAGCGGGGAGCGGCGCAGGATCTGCAGGTCCTTGAGCAGCAGCCAGCGCATCAGTGGCCCCGGTGATGGAGAAAGGACACGAACGCCGTCTCGAAGTCCCGATCGGCGGCCTCGGGAGCCTCGCTGCGCACCGCCTCGCGCAGCTCGCCCGCGGGACCGTCGAAGAGCGCCTCGCCGTCGGCGAGGACCAGCATCCTCCCGCCGTAGCGCTCGGCCTCCTGAATGTCGTGCGTGGAGAAGATCACCGTCGTGCCGTGGTCCCCGACCAGCCCGCCGATGAACTCCCACAGTCGCGCTCTTTGCCGCGGGTCGAGTCCGACGCTCGGCTCGTCGAGCAGCAGCACCGAGGGCCGCGCGAGCAACCCAATCGCGATGTTGATCCGCTGTTGGTTCCCTCCCGACAACCGAGCGACGACCTCCCCCCGCCGCTCGCCGAGCCCGGTCAGCCCGAGCATCTCCTCCACCGACCGGTGCGGATCCGGATGCTTCTCGAGTCGAGCAAACAACAGGAGGTTCTCCTCAACCGTAAGCCGCCGGTAGAGCGCCGCCTGCTGAGGTACCCACCCGACCTTCCCGGCAGGCACCTGAAGCTCCCCGCCGTCCGCTCGAGAGATCCCCGCCAGAATCGACAGCAGCGTCGTCTTCCCAGCCCCATTAGGCCCAATCACAGCCACAAGCTCCCCCACAGAGGCAGCGAGACTCACCCCCCGCAAAGCTTCTCGCCCCCCGAAGCGCTTGACCAAGCTCCGCGCTTCGAGCGCGTCCACCGCGTTCCCGCTCCCCGCCTCCATGTTGCCGAACGCTACCCGCGTGTGGCCAGGGCAAGGTTGTCCGCGTCTTAGGAGGGGCGTGGGCGCCCTCCCCCGGACACTCAAGCGCGGCTCCTGCCGCGCGTCCCGGGGAGGGCGCCCACGCCCCTCCCCTAAACTCGCCCCCCGTGCCATTCCCCGCCACCCGCCTGCGCCGCCTGCGCCGCACAGAGCCACTGCGCGCCCTCGTCCGAGAGACGAGCCTCTCGCCGGCCCACCTGATCCAGCCGCTCTTCGTCGTGGCCGGGGAGAACGTCCGAGAGCCGATCGACTCGATGCCCGGCATCGAGCGCTTCTCGATCTCCGAGCTCGTAGCCGAGGCCACCGAGATCGCCACCACCGGTGTCGGCGGCGTGCTCCTCTTCGGCGTTCCCGCGAGCAAGGACGAGACCGGCTCGGGCGCCTATGACGAGGAGGGGGTCGTGCAGATGGCGGTGCGGGCGTTGAAGGAGGCGCATCCGGACCTGACCACGATCACCGACGTCTGCCTCTGCGAGTACACCTCGCACGGCCACTGCGGCTTCGTCCGCGACGGCGAGGTCGACAACGACATCACGGTCGAGCTGTTGGCGAAGACGGCGATCTCGCACGCCGAGGCCGGTGCCGACGCGGTCGCTCCCAGCGACATGATGGACGGCCGGATCGGCACGATCCGCCACCAGCTCGACGAGGAGGGCCATTCCGGCGTGCCGATCGTCGCCTACAGCGCGAAGTACGCCTCGGCCTTCTACGGACCCTTCCGCGACGCCGCCGAGTCGACGCCCGAGTTCGGCGACCGCCGCGGCTACCAGATGGACCCGGCCAACGGCGCCGAGGCGGTGCGCGAGGCGGAGCTCGATCTCGAAGAGGGCGCCGACATGCTGATGGTCAAGCCCGCCACCCCCTATCTGGACGTGGTGCGGCGGGTGAAGGATGCGACCGGGGCACCGCTCGCCGCCTACCACGTCTCCGGCGAGTACTCGATGCTGAAGGCCGCCGCCGAGCGGGGCTGGATCGACGAGCGCGCCGCCGTGCTCGAGACGCTGACCTCGATCCGCCGCGCCGGCGCCGATGCGATCGTCACCTACTACGCGAAGGAGGCCGCGGCGTGGCTCTAGCGACCCGAACGAGGGAGCATCCATCTCTGATTCTTTGCGACCGACTGAGCGGGAGCGCGTTGTGTTGAAGGTTCCGCAATCGAAGGCGCGCAGCCGCGCCGGCGGTTCGGCGATCCCGCTCGACGAGACCGACCGACGGCTGATGAACCTGCTGCAGTCGAGCTTCCCGCTTGCCCCCGAACCCTTCGCCGCGGTCTCCGAGGCGGCGGAGCTCGACCTCGACGACGTCCTGAGCCGCACCCAGCGCCTGCTCGACGGCCGGATCATCCGGGAGATCACGCCGATCTTCGACACCCGCGCCCTGGGTTACGACTCGATGCTGGTCGCCGCCAAGGTCGACGCCGAGCATCCACAGCGCCCCGCGCAGATCGTCAACTCCCATCCCGGCGTCTCGCACAACTACCTGCGCACCCACGAGTTCAACCTCTGGTTCACGATCGCCACGCCCCCCGACTCCGAGCTCGGTCTCTCCGGCACGCTCGAGGCGCTGATGCGCGAGACCGGCGCCGAGTCGATGCGCCAGCTGCCGACCCTGACCCTGTTCAAGATCAACATGAACCTCGAGATGGAGAAGGGCACCGAGGCGCTCGCCGCCGCGGTCGATGCCGCCCCGCCTCGCGAGCTCGACGCCCAGCCCTACGACGAGCGCGACATCGCGATCGTCCGCGCGCTGCAGGGGCCGATGGCCGCGGTCGAGCGGCCCTACGACGAGGCCGCCGCCGAGGTGGGGGTCAGCACCGAGGCGCTGCTCGAGCACCTCGAGGGCATGGTCGAGCGCAAGCTGCTGCGCCGCGTCGCGGCGATCCTCTTCCACCGCCGCGCCGGCTTCTCTGCCAACGGGATGGGCGTCTGGAAGGTGCCCGAGGACGAGATCATGGAGACCGGACGGCGGATGGCCTCCTTCCGGGGCATCTCCCACTGCTATCAGCGGCCGACCTACGAGGACTGGCCCTACAGCGTCTTCACCATGGCTCATGGCCGCTCGAAGGAGGAGTGCGACGCGATCCTCGACTCGATCGCCACGGAGTGCGGCATGGGACCGGACGACCGGGCCACCCTTTACTCCTCCACGGAGTACAAGAAGATCCGCCTCCATTACTTCACGGACGACTACCGGCGCTGGGAGGCCGAGCACGCGTGACGCCGGATCCGGCAGGGGTTCCGCTTAACTTTTTTGCGAGGTCGCGGCCTATGGGCCGCGCCTGGATCACGCAAAAAAGCACAAGACGCTCCACCCCTGCCGGATCCGGCGTCTAGCGAACCGTGGGCTCCCACGAGCTGTACCAGCGGGCGGTGAAGGTGCTTCCGGGGGGAGTTAACTCGCCTGTGCGGGCGATGCGGCAGATTGGGCGGGAGCCGGTCTTCGTTGAGCGGGGCGAGGGGTGCGAGCTCATTGACGTCGACGGCAACCGTTACCTCGACTGGGTCGGGTCCTGGGGACCGCTGATCCTGGGACACGCTCACCCCCGCGTGGTGGCAGCGGTGGAGGAGGCTGCTCGGCGGGGGACGAGCTTCGGGGCCGCCACCGAGGCGGAGGTGGAGCTTGCCGAGGAGGTTGTGCGGCGCGTTCCCTCGGCGGAGATGGTGCGGATGACGAGCTCCGGGACCGAGGCGGCGATGGGCGCGGTTCGGTTGGCGCGCGCTGTGACCGGACGCGATCTGGTGGTCAAGTTCTCCGGCGCCTACCACGGGCACTCCGACGGTCTGCTCGCCGAGGCGGGCTCCGGACTGGCAACGCTGGCGATCCCAGGCAGTCCGGGTGTCACCGCTGCGCAGGCGGCCGGAACGGTGGTCGTGCCGTGGAACGATCGGGAGGCGATCGGGCAAGCGCTTGGCGAGCACGACGTCGCCGCTCTGATCGCCGAGCCGTTGCCGGCCAACATGGGCGTGGTGCCGGCTGAAGAGGGCTTCCTCGAGCTGTTGCGCACGGCGAGCCGTGAGGCGGGCGCGCTGCTGATCTTCGACGAGGTGATCAGTGGCTTCCGTGTGGCGCGCGGCGGCGCCCAGGAGCTGTATGGGATTGAACCGGATCTGACCGTGCTCGGCAAGGTGATCGGCGGCGGGCTGCCAGCTGCGGCCTACGCGGGGCCGTGCGAGCTGATGGAGCGGGTCGCGCCGGCGGGCGACGTCTACCAGGCGGGAACCCTCTCGGGCAACCCGTTGGCGACCGCTGCCGGCCTGGCGACCCTGGGTGAGCTCGACCCGGCTGCCTACGCGCGCCTCGCTGAGCTGACCGAGCGTCTCGCTGCCGGCTTCGCGGAGCTCGTCGCGGGCCGGCAGCTGCGAGTCGCGAGCGTCCCCGGACTCCTCACGCTCTTCTTCAGCGAGGAGCCGGTGACCGACTTTGCCGGTGCCTCGGCCTGCGACCTCGAGGCGCATGCCCGCTTCTGCCGGGCGATGCTCGAGCGCGGCGTCTACCCCCCACCCTCCCAGTTCGAGGCCTGGTTCGTGTCGCTCGCTCACGACGAGACGGCAATCGACCGCACCCTGGAAGCAGCCGCCGAGTCGCTGACTGAGGCTCTCGGGTGATCGCCGACCCGAAAGACGCACTCGTCCTGCTCGCCGCGCGGTTGCGCGAGGGGCGGACCCCGATCTCCTCCCTGGTGACCGATCCCGGCGAGGAGCGCCCGGTTTTTGGCCTGCTCGCGGCGCTGGGCCCTCGCTCGGCGACAGCGCCGGGCGAGTACGCCTTCGTGGTCGAGGCGGTGCGCGAGGGCTACCTGCTCCACTACGGCGAGTCGCGCCTGCTGCGCGGCCACGACGCGGACCTCGCCCTGCTCGCCGGCGACTACCTCTACGCGCTGGGCATCGAGCGGCTGGCGGCCCTCGGCGACGCCCCGGCGATCGCGATCCTCGCCGACCTGATCGCCGGCTGCGCCCGGCTGCACGCCGAGGGACGCGAGGGCGAGGCGCCGGCCCTGTGGCGCTCGGCGGCGGCGGCGCTCGGCGGCGGGGACGAGCGCGGCGCGAGTCAATAGACTCCAGACTTCCTCCTGAAGGTTGAGCTCTTGAGCGACGAAGCGGACAAGCAAAACGGGGCCGAGGCGGGCCGCCGGGCGCAATACCCCGAGCCCGACCCCCCCGGCTACTTCGAGGGCGAGTCGATGACTCGCCGCCGCGCCTTC
Organism: uncultured Solirubrobacterales bacterium; assembly: GCA_963728365.1. GTDB lineage: Bacteria > Actinomycetota > Thermoleophilia > Solirubrobacterales > 70-9 > VRUE01. Next base: position 1,818,964 of record CAVSJI010000001.1, on the reverse strand, counting down.
ACGGTCGCCGTGCAGGGCATCGGCGGCCTCGCCGGCGCGGCGATCGTGCTGCCCGCGGTCGGCTTCGCCGTGGCGCCGATCTTCCACCGCGGCAAGGAGCGCTGGGAGGCGGTCGGCCCGCTCAACGACTTCGTCGAGGACACCTACCGTCAGGTCGTCTTCACCGAAACGGAGAACATCGGCGACGCCGGCAAGACCACCGCCTACATCCGCCGCAGCTCCAAGCAGCTCGGCGAGGAGCCGGGGAAGTTCGTCGCCGTCTCCAACCGCTGCGCGCACCTCGGCTGCCCGGTGCGCTTCGTCGAGGCGGCGGGTAACTTCATCTGCCCCTGCCATGGCGGCGTCTATGACTTCCAGGGCAAGCGGATCGGCGGTCCCCCGGTGCGTCCGCTCGACCAGTTCCAAACTCGCGTCCGCAACGGCCAGGTCGAGGTCGGCCCGCGCTACAGCGTCACCTCTCAGTTGGAGCCGGTGCGGGCCCGCGACCCCGGCGAGTTCACCGGCGGCATCTGGGAATATCTGTATCCGCCGCGTCCGTCCACCTTCCCACCCCCGAGCAACTGAGCGGCTAGCCGACGATGAAGCTCGACTCCCTGATTCCCGCCCCGCTCCGCAAACCGGCCAAGCCCGGCGAGGGCAACGGTGCCAAAGGCGCGGCTCCGGCCGACCTGAAGGCCGCGCCGCCGGAGCGACCCTCGGACGCGCAGCGGCTCAAAGAGCGCGCGGTCGATGCGCCCGTCGACGTGCTCGCCTGGGTCGACCAGCGCACCGCGGCGTCCGGCTTCCTCACCGGGATGCTCTACCGCAAGGTTCCGAAGGGAACCAACTGGTTCTACACGCTCGGCTCGGCGACGATGATCGCCTTCATCTCACAGGCGATCACCGGCGTCTTCCTGGCGATGTTCTACACGCCGTCGACCACCCAGGCCTACGCATCGATCGCCCACATCAACAACGACGTCTTCCTCGGCCAGTTCGTGCACGGCATGCACAAGTGGGGCTCGAGCGTGATGGTCATCCTGATCTTCCTGCACATGGGGCGCACCTTCTTCTTCGGCGCCTACAAGTACCCGCGCGAGCTCAACTGGGTGATCGGCGTCGTGTTGCTGATCCTGACGATGACGATGGCCTTCACCGGGTACCTGCTGCCCTTCGACCAGCGCTCCTTCTGGGCCTCGGTCGTCGGCATCAACATCAACGGCACGGGACCGGTCGTCGGCCCCTACCTGAGCGACTTCCTGCGCGCCGGGCCGGAGCTGGGAGCGACGACGCTCTCGCGCTTCTACGCGATCCATATGCTCCTCCTCCCCGGCGCGATCATCGCCCTGATCGGCGCCCACCTCTACCTCGTCGTCAAGCTCGGCACCACCGCGCCACCCTGGCTGCGGGCCGATAAGCCGAAGATCGCCACCCCCATTTCCTCGTTGAACGCCGGCTCCAATGGGGACGCCGGCCACGGGGGTCATCCATGAAGCCGACCGACAAGCAGGCATACCTCGAGGAGTACGAGCTGCTGAAGAAGAAGGGCAAGCCCTTCTTCCCCTACGCGGTGCTCAAGGACTCGGCGATGATGCTGGTCGTCGTCGGAGTGATCATCCTGATGTCGATCCTCTTCGGGGCCGAGCAGGGGCCGAAGGCCGACCCGACGACGACCACCTACGTGCCGCGTCCCGAGTGGTACTTCTTCTTCCTCTTCGAGCTCCTGCGCGTGCTGAAGCCGCCGGAGCTGGTGCCGATCGCGACGATCGGCATCCCGACCATTTGCATGGTCCTGCTGCTCCTGCTGCCGTTCTACGACCGCGGCCCCGAACGCAACCCGATTCGCCGTCCGATCGCGACCACCGCCGGCTGCCTGACGATCCTGGCGATGGCCTACCTGACCTTCCAGGGCGCGACCGCCGGCTCGCCGACCGAGATCGACCTGAAGGTGGCGCCGCAATACGAGGCGGGCAAGGAGGTCGTCGCCGGTTCCGGCTGCCTCGCCTGCCACAAGCTGGGCGAGAACGGCAACAACGGCCCCGGCCCGGAACTGACCCACATCGCCTCGCGCATCCCGCGCGCCGCGATCGTCCGCTCGATTGAAATCGGTCCGAGCATCATGCCCTCGTTCCGGGACCTGCCGCCGAAAAAGCTCAACGAGCTCGCCGACTTCCTATCGTCGCTCAACTGAGAGGCGTCGGGTGATGCCTGACACCCGGCCCCAGCCTTCGCGGGAATCCGCTCAGTTCGCCGAGCAGGTGCAGAGCATGTTCGGCCGCGTGGCGGGGCGCTACGACCTGCTGAACAGGGTGATGACCGCGGGCCTCGACCGCACCTGGAGGGAGCGGGCGGTCGAGCGGGCCGAGCTGAGCCCCGGCGACTCGGCGCTCGACGTCTGCTGCGGAACGGGTGACCTGACGCTCGAGCTCGCCAAGCGGGTGGCGCCGGGTGGCCACGTGGTCGGCTGCGACTTCTCCGAGCCGATGCTCGACCTGGCCCGGGAGAAGGCGGCCGCGCGGGGTGTGGACGGCGTGCGCTTCGAGTGGGCCGACGCGCTCAGCCTGCCCTACGACGCGGGCCGCTTCGACGCGGTCGCGGTCGGATTCGGCGTGCGCAATCTCGCCGACCTCGATCGCGGTCTGAACGAGATGGCGCGGGTCCTCCGGCCGGGGGGACGCCTTGTCATCCTCGAGATCACGCAGCCGACGCGGCCACCGCTCTCGACCTTCTTCTCGCTCTGGTTCGACCGGGTCGTGCCGCTGCTCGGCCGCTTCTCCGATGACGAAGGCGCCTACTCCTACCTGCCAGAGTCGGTGCGCAGCTTCCCCCCGCCGGCGCGCCTGGCCGAGATGATGCACGCGGCGGGGTTCGAGCGGATCCGCTGGACGGTTCTCGCCGGGGGGATCATCGCGATCCACGGCGGCGTCCGCGGGTGACCAGGCCCTCCGCCGTACCACCGCCGGTCACCGCGGTGCTCGACGCCTCGAGCCGCTGGTTGCCGGCGCGGCTTGGGGAGGTCGAGGATCTCCTGCGGGACCAGGCTAAAGGCGCCGGCGAGGCGCTCGCCGCGGACGCCGGGGCGACCCTCGCCGCCGGCGGTAAGCGACTGCGCCCGCTGCTCGTGTTGCTCTGCGCGGGAGCGGATGGGGGAGAGGCGGCGGTACGAGCGGCCGCCGCGATCGAGCTCGTGCACATGGCGACCCTGGTCCACGACGACGTCCTCGACGAGGCGCCGCTGCGTCGCGGCCTGCCGACGATCGCCGCCACCGGCGGTCGGGCTCGGGCGACCGCGGTCGGCGACTTGCTCTTCTCGCGCGCCTTCGCCCTGCTCGCCGGGTACCGCCAAGCGCGGGCGATCGAACTGCTTGCCGCCGCCTCGGTTGCGCTCGCGCGAGGCGAGCTCGCCCAGCGCCAGGACGCCTTCGATTCGACGGTCTCCGAGGAGCGCTACCTCGAGCGCTGTGGCTTGAAGACAGCGACGCTCTTCGAGTGCGCCTGCCTCCTCGGCCGCGACGAGGAGGCGCTGGGCGCCTTCGGGGCGGAGATCGGTCTCGCCTTCCAGCTGCTCGACGACGTGCTCGACGTCTCGGGGCCGCCCGAGCGCACCGGCAAGGCGCGGGGCACCGACCTGCTCGACGGCACGGTCACGCTGCCGCTGATCCTCGCCGCAAAGGGGGACGCTTCGCTGCGCGATGCCGACCTCCGTGACCTCGATGCGCCAGGGGCCGAGGCGCTTTGCGACCGGATCGCCGCCACGGGGGCGCTCGAACAGGTGCGTGAGCGGGCGCTGGCGATGGTTGGCTCGGCGAAGCGAAGCCTGGCAAGCGGGCCCTTCGACGCCGAACGGCGACGCTTGCTCGAGCTGGTCGCTGACGGCGTCGTGCAGCGCTACAGCTGAGACGCCAGGCGGCTAGCGGAAATCGTCGGCCGAGATCAGATCGGCCTCGAGGGCCGCGGAGAGGGTGTCCGCGATGTGCTGCATGTTCTCGTGCTCGAGCGCCTTCAGCACCTCGTTCAGCGCCCGCGTACCGAGGTCGAGCTCCTCGTCGAAGGCGTCGATCTCGGTTTCGCCATGAACCCGCTCGCCACTCCACTCGCACTCCGGACAGCGGCGCCAGAGGCGCCAGTGCCCGCGGTCGCCGGCCTGCTCCCAGCGCGTCGGCTGGACCAGGAGCGAGGCGCAGCTCGGGCAGACGTGAAGGCCGGTCTCAGTCCTCGTCTGGGCTGCGCTCGCATTTTGCATGTGTCCCTATCGAACCCGGGAAATCAGGACTCAATCCGCACTTTTCCACGGAGATCTCGAGAAATCCCACTTTTCGGTATTCCAGCTACCCAATTCGACTTGATCCGATCGCGACCTCCGCCCGTTACCATGTGGCGATGCCAAACGTCGGACCTTTCGAGCTGGCGATCGTCCTGATCATCGCTCTCGTCGTCTTCGGCCCCAAGCGCCTGCCGGAGCTCGGACGCTCCCTCGGCAAGGGGATCCGCGAGTTCCGCGGCTCGCTCAGCGGCGAGCATCACGATGAGCCGGAGCGCCAAGAGGCGATCGAGTCGCCGAAGCCGGCCGCGAAGGCCGCCGACGGCGAGCCGGCCGCTCACGACAGCGCCTGAGGCGGGTTGCGATGGCCCGGATGAGGCCGGTCTCTCACGACGACCGGCTGACCCTCGTCGAGCACCTCGACGAGCTGCGCATGCGGATCGTCGTCTGCCTGACGGTCGTCGCCGTCGCTTTCGCCCTCTGCTTCTGGCAGAACCACCTGCTGATCGAAATCGCCTCGGGGCCGCTGCCCAGCGACCATAAGAAGCTGCTCACCTTCGGCGTCACCGAGGCCTTCACGACAACGCTCACGGTGACCGCCTACGGCGCCCTGATCCTCTCCCTGCCGATCCTCCTCTACCAGGCCTACGCCTACCTGCTGCCCGCATTCAGCCGCCGCGAGCGGCGCGTGATCCTGCCGATCATGCTGCTCGCCCCGGTGCTCTTCCTGGCCGGGATTGCCTTCGCCTACTTCGTCGTGATGCCCGCCGCGGTCAAGTTCCTGCTCAACTTCAACGACTCGCAATTCAACGTCCAGGTCCGCGCCCGCGACTACTACAGCTTCTTCTCGACCACGCTGCTTGCCGGCGGGATCGTCTTCCAGCTGCCGCTGGCAATCCTCGCCGCCACGCGGCTGGAAATCGTGAGCGTCGAGCAGCTCTCCAAGAACCGCCGCTACGCCTACCTGATCATCGCAATCGTCGCTGCGGCGCTGCCCGGCGTCGATCCGATCTCGATGCTGATCGAGATGGTGCCGCTACTCGTTCTGTTCGAGTTGAGTATCTTGATCGCTCGCGCCTTTGGCACGCCGAAGGCGGCGGGAGGATTGACGAAGCCCTCGACCCAGGAGCGATGAGAGTTGGCAGAAGGCGGCGAACGGCGGATGCTCTTCGACATTCGCGGACGACGGAAGCACGTCGTCCGCGTCGTCTACGCGATCCTCGCGCTGCTGATGGGCGCCAGCCTCTTCCTGGTCGTCGGCCCGTTCAACGTCGGCAACCTGATCAACAGCGGCGGCAGCGCCAACAGCGCCGCCAAGGTGCTTGACGAACAGGCTGAGCGGATCGAACAGAAGCTCGTCCGCAACCCGGACGACGAAGCGCTGCTGCTCTCGCTGACGCGAACGCGAATCTCCGCCGCCAACGCGCTGACCGAAGTCAACCCGGAAACCGGCGCCACGCTGACCACCGTCGAAGGGCGCGAAGAACTGGAACGCGCGCTCGACGCCTGGCAGCGCTACCTGAAGCAGACCAGTGAACCCAATCCCTCGGCGGCGCTGCTCGTCTCCCGCGCCTACTTCAGCCTGGCCGAAGCCGGGACAAGCTTCGAAGACACCGTTTCCGCTGTCCGCAGGGGGGCCGAAACCCAGCAAATCGCGGTCGAAGCACATCCGACGATCAACTCGCTCACCACGCTTGCAATCTACGAGTACTACGCCGGCGACTTCGCAGCCGGCGACAAGGCCGCCAAGCAGGCTGAAGCAAAAGCCGGAACCAAGGCGGAAAGGAAAGAAATCGGCACCCAGATGGCCGAATACCGCAAACGCGGCAAGGCGTTCGAAAAACAGAAGAAGGAAATCGCCAAAGCCGAAAAGGGCCAGAGCAAAGAACGGCTGGAAAGGTCGTTCGGCGGCCTCGGCGGCGGCAGCTCCCTGGGCGAATAGCCACTCCCGGCCGCGACGCGAACATGGGAGGCCTAGGACCGGGCGCGTCTGTTTGGGAGCCCGGCGAGGTGGTCTTGGAGTGGAGCGTGGGCATCCCCGAAAAACCGGACGCGATCGACCAAGCCCAGGGGGGGATGCCCGGTGACGAGTTTCTGCGCCGGTACGGCGGAGGCCACGCCGGGCCTTGCCCCCCACCGGACTTCAACGCGCTGGCCGAACAACGTCAGGTTCAGGCTTCCCGGCAAGGCGGCTGACGGGCTGAGTACCCCCCGAGCCCCGAGCCCCATCAGCCGCCGAGCCTCTTCTTGGCATTGCGCGTGGTCGTCGTCGACCAGGGCCTCTGGCGCAAAGCCAGCGTCTTCGGCCTTCTCAAACGTGCTGTAGTCGACGATGAAACCCTCGTTTACTTCGAGCTCCCAGAGGGAGATGCTGTAGGTCTCCGCCTCTGCGTGCGTGCGCAGGTTCTCATGGCGGAGCTTCTCGGCAAACGGCGCCTGGGCATCAAGGCACAGGTATTGGACCGTGCCCGACTGAGCGATGTTCCATCGCCCCGACCTTCGGTTGACAGCAACTCTGAGCGGCACGTCGTAACTGGTCGCGCGGTAGACCCGGGCTTCGACCGAGACGTGAGCGGGAAGGGTTGCCCTAGGCATCCTGCGATCGTCCGGACCGGGCCTCCGACAGAAGGCGATCCTCGCCGCCGGGGTCCTCGAGGGCTGTCAGCGGCTTTCTCCCATCCAGGCCGCTGCGCGGCCTCTCGAACCAGGCGAGAATTCCCGCTTCGGTCCAGCTGTGACGAAGAATCGCCACGAGATGCGCGACGAGCTGAAGGCGTCGAGTGGGATCGCGCTGTTCTTTTGTCCATCGAGACAGGGTCTTTCGGTTGACTCCGACGAGACGAGCCACCGCCTCGTTCGACGTGTTGGGGAGCCACTTCTTCAGCTCCTCGATGACCAGGCCCGCGTCATTTGGAAGCCCAACGACGTGCTCGTCAAGGGCGTCCCGGATGACATGCCGCACTCGCTCGATGGCGATCAACAGCTGATCTATGACGTCCAGATCGTAAGACGTCTCCTTTTCACGGAGGATCCGGTTGATCTCCCAGAGCGCGGTGTGGAACTCGATTATCTGCGCCTTGTCCAGATCCTCGGGTCGCAGCTCTTCGCGCAGCGCCCCGAGACGTTCCTCCATGACCTCCATGCGGTCGTGGAAGGAGTTGTCGACCTCCGGGTGCTCCTGGAGTTGGGTGATCGCCTCCACAAAGTCGTTCTTGAGGACCGACAACTCCTCGTCTGCATTGCCGAGGCGTTCCTCCGGGGTCAGAGTCGCTGTCACGCGCAAGTCTCCTTTCGTCTCACCAATGCGCTAGCTATGGGACATTATAGAGACATCGGACGGATATCACAACCCAATCGGCTTGCCAAAGCGGATTTATCCAGATCGGGCACATTGACCGTTGCCACCTCGGAAATAGACGAGGCCATCGTCTTTCAAGGAGTTCAGCGGTTGGCAACGCAGTGTTGCCCAACAAGGCACGACGTCGCCCGGAGAGGCGGTGTATTTGGCTTGATAAAGCGGTTTGGAAATGGGCCGTGTAGGGCTCGAACCTACGACCTTGAGATTAAGAGTCTCCTGCTCTACCAGCTGAGCTAACGGCCCGGGACTCGCAAGTATAGGAAGGGGCCGCTACTTGCGGACCGTGCAGCCCTTTTCGACGGAGCCTTCGATGACCGTGCCGTCGCCGAAGGTGAAGCGGCCGCGGGTGCGCAGGACGCCGGAGCTGCAGCGGGCGGCGACGTAGCTGCGTGCGCGGCCGCGGTAGCGATAGTGACGGCCGATCTTCGCGTCGAGGTGGACGAGGGCGCCGAGGCCGCCGAAGATCGGCGGCACGTCGACGGTCGTCCGGTAGCGGAAGGCGCCGCGACGCCGTTCGATCGGCACGGTGATCACGAAGGTTTCCACGGCGGGGGCGGTCGTCTGCGCGTGAAGGATCACGGTCGGGTGGCCGGCCTCCGGCGGCCCGTTGAAGAAGGTCACCGGCGAGCTCGCCTGCACGGCGCCGGCCAGCACCGGGATCGAGGCCTGGACGTGGCCGGTGCCGACGATCGCTCGGGCGCATTGAAGCCGCGCTTCGGCGGGCGTGAGCCCCTGCAGTTCGGCGGGGTCGCAGACGGGCAGGCCGGCGGTTTCCAGCCGACCGTCGCGGTCGAAGTAGATCACCGCCTGCTGCAGAGGGGGCGGCGCTCCCCCGCCGACCGCTTTCAGGTTGGCGGTGCCACGGAAGTCGATTGGAGCATAGGCGTGGCGTGGAAGGTCGCGGGGAGTGAAGCCGCCGTCGGCGGTCAACACCAAGCCGTTGACCCGCACGAAGGCGCCGCTTGCCGCTCCCGCGAGCACGCCGAACGCAACCAGCACTCCAAATCCCAGAAGACATTGACGTTTCATGCTTCCCTCCCTCCCAGCAGGCTAGCGCGCCGCATCGCTCGGGTGCAAGGGGCGCCTTAACAGAGTCTTCTCCACAGGAGACACGACCTAGTCGCCAAACTATGCAGCGTGCCTGTGAGGAGGAGCAGGGGGTCCGACGACGGCGCGCGCGCCGAGGGTGGCGCCAAGCGCGCGCCGCTGATGCTGCGCCATCCACGCCGCACGCTGGCCGCGGCGCTGGTCGTGATCGCTGTGCTCATCTCCTTCGGGTTCAGCCTCGAGGACAAGCTGACGCCGAGCTCGCTGGAAATCGGCGGCACCCCCGTCCACCGGGCGAACAGCATCGTCGGCCGCTACTTCGGCGACTCGGCGCCCTTCGCCATTCTGCTGCGCGGCAACCCCGGCGCGATCGACCGCCAGGGCCCCGCCCTGGTTCGCAGCTTGAACGAGGATCCGCGAGTGACGACGCTCTCGCCCTGGGACCGGGGGCGGACCGAACGGCTGCGTCCCAGCGCCCGCGAAGCGCTGATCATCGTCGACTTCCACGTCAGCCTCACCGAGGCGACGAACCACAAGGTCTCGTTTCTCAACCACCTGCTGGAGGAAGAGATCCACCCGCCCGTATCGGCGACGCAGAGCAGCTTCTACTCGCTCTCGCGCTCGATCCAGGACGAGTCGATCACGGCCGCCGAGCGAGGTGAGCTGATCGCGCTGCCGATCCTGCTGGTCGTCCTGCTGCTCGTCTTCCGCTCACCGGTGGCGGCTGGGGTGCCGCTCGGCTTCGGGGCGATCTCGGTCTTCTGCTCGCGGGGGCTGCTCTCGATCGCGACCCACTTCTTCGAAGTCAGCGCCCTCGCCCTGACCGTCTGTTCGATGATGGGCTTGGCGCTCGGCGTCGACTACGCGCTGCTACTGGTCTCGCGCTTCCGCGAGGAGTTGGCGGCCGGCGCCGATCCGCTGGAGGCCGCCTGGGCGACGCGCCGCACCGCCGGCCGCACGGTCGCCTTTGCGGGCAGCACGCTGGTCCTTTCGATGGTCGTCGCCCTTTTCGTCGTGCCGGGGGTGCTGCTCGTCTCCCTGGCCGGCAGCCTGGCGATGGTCGTCGTCCTCACCGTGCTTGTCGCGACCCTGCTCGGCCCGCCGATCCTCGTCCTGGTCGGTTCGCGGATCGACCTCTGGCGAATCGGTCCGGCGCCCAACGGCGAACGCTCGAGGCTGATGACGATCGTCGCCGCCGCCCTGCGCCGTCCGATTCCGGTCTCGCTGGCGATCGGCGGTGTGGTGCTGCTGCTCGCCTCGCCGGCCCTGGCGCTGAAAACCGGCCCGTTCAGCATCAATCAGCTGCCTCACGACGACCCGGCTCGGGTCGACGCGGAAACCGTGCAGAAGTCGTTCGCCGGCTTCGAAGCGCCCTTCACGATCATCGCAGCCGCCCAGAACGGGACGATCACCGACCCGCACAGGCTCGCCGTCCTGAGTCGCTGGCAGCGGCGAATCGCCGGCGAACCCGGGGTCGAAAGCGTGGTCGGTCCCGAACAGGTTGCAAAGGCGGTCGAACCGTTGCGCAAAGCCGGTACGGCGGTCTACGCGTCCAACGAAAAATCCGGCCCCCTGGCAAGCCTCAGCCGCCTGTCCAAAGGCATCGACAGGGTGGCCAACGGGGTGGGGAGGATCCGCGGCGGGCTCTCGCAGGCGACCGCCGGAGCGGGTCTGCTCGCCGAGGGTTCGGGCAGGGCCGAAGAAGGCGCCTCGCAGATCGCCTCAGGGCTCGGCCGGGCGATCGCCGGCAGCCAGGAAGCCCTCTCCGCCCTGGGCAAGATCGCCAAGGGCAACAGGCAGTTGGCCAAGGCGAACGAAAAGGCGGCGCTCGGCGGCCTGCAGGTGAAGCTCGCCACGCAGAGCGCCCCCCCCAATCTCAACGCCAACGCCCTGCCGCCGGCGAAGAAGCTGACCCGTTCCCTGGTGCACGACTCGAAGGGCAAGGTCCCGAGCTTGCAGGCGGCCGCCCAGGCGGGCGACGAAAAGCTGAACGAGGCGCTGCGGGGCCTGGAAGGGATGACCGTGGGCAAGTCCGACCCAAACTACGCGGCGACGCTGGACGCCCTACGTCAGGCCAGCGCCGCCTCGGCGCCGTTGCCAGGCGAACTCACGGCCCTTGGCGAACGACTCAGCGAAGACGCCTCGAACGCGAAACAGGTCAAGTACTGGCTGGAAAGCACGATCAAGGAAATGAAGAGACTGGCCGCCGCCTCGAAACGGCTCTCCGATGGCCTCAACGAAATCAAGGGCGGCAGCGCGAAGCTCGCCGCCGGCGCGGAAAAGCTCGACCGCGAAGCGGCCAAGCAATCCACTCAGCTGGCCCCGGCCCACGCCGGCGCCGAAGAACTCGTTGCCGGCCTCGCCAGGCTGACCGGCGGCACGACCGAATTGCAGAAGCGGCTGGGCGAATTCTACAGCCGCTCCTACCCCCTCCAGTCGGGCACCCGTCGCCTCGCGGTCCGGGTCCAGTCGCAGAGCGAATCGCTCAATCGTCGTGTCGACCGGGCCCGCAATGCGTCGCCGGACATCTTCAACTCCGGCTACTTCGTGCTCGCTGCCCTCGACGGAACGCGCGGCGAACTGCACGAACGGGCTTCGGAAGCGGTTGACCTGGACAAGGGGGGCCAGGCGACGACGATCACCGTCTTCTCCAAATACCCGTTCAACTCGAAGGGCTCGATCGGACTCAACAAGCGCCTCGAAAGGGACGCCAAGAGCCTCGAAGAAGAAGCGGGCGTGACGGCGGGGGTCGCCGGCGGGCCGCCGACCCTCAATACCTACAGCCGCGTGACCAGGGACAAGCTGCCGCTCGAGATCGCGGCGATCACGCTGGCGACCTTCCTCGTCCTCGTCCTCGTCCTGCGGGCGCTGCCGCTGGCGGCGATCGCCGTCGGACTCAACCTGGCCACGGTCGCGGTTGCCTTCGGCGTGCTCACCCTGCTCAACCAGATGCCCGCCGACTGGCCTTTGGGTGGCCGCGAATACGTCGACGCGGTGGGCATGGTGATGATCTTCGGCATCGTCTTCGGGCTCTCGATCGACTACGCCGTCTTCCTGCTCGTGCGGATGCGCGAGCACTACGATCGCGACCACGACAACGCCGCCGCGATCGAGTTCGGCCTCGAAAAGACGGCGCGGGTGATCACCGGCGCGGCGGTGATCATGATGGCGGTCTTCATCGCCTTCGCCGGTGCGCCGATCGCGACGGTCAGCGAGATCGGGATCGGGCTGACGGTCGCCGTCCTGCTCGACGCCACCGTGGTCCGCATCGTCCTGCTGCCGGCCCTGATGCTGCTGATCGGCGATCGGGTCTGGTGGCTGCCGAAACGACTCGAGCGGGTGCTGCCGCGGCTCAACGTCTGACCAAGAAACGCGTTGAATTCCAGTTAAGTCCCTGCGTGGGCCGCGCTTGACGGCGGGTGGCTCGGATACGATTCTGCGGCCGTTCCGCCGGATCGGAGGCCGGGGAACCGCAAGCGACGATCCGTGGCTGCTAATCCCTCAGGCGAGGACACGAGCCCGGCGCAAAGCCGGCGGACTTCCCACGCCCGAATCGCGGCGATCGGAGGCCTCTCGGCGGCCGTTCTCGTGCTCGCCTACGTCCTCTTCTTCAGCGGCAACGGCGAGCACAGGTACGACCTCCTCTTTCAGAACGCGAGCCAGCTCGTTCCCGACAACCAGGTGCTGATCGGCGGCCAAGCGGTCGGCTCGGTGGAAAGCATCGACCTGACGGACGACAACCTCGCCAAGGTCACGGTCAGCGTCGAACAGGAGCTGCACGAGGGGACGACGGCGACGATCCGCGCCACCTCGCTCTCCGGGGTCGCCAACCACTACGTCTCGATCAGCCCCGGTCCAAACAGCAATCCGGCGCTCTCCGACGACGCGACGCTGGGGCTCGCCTCGACCACGACCCCGGTTGACATCGATCAGCTCTTCAACACCTTCCCCAAGCCGGTGCGCCGCGCGCTCGGCCAGTTCATCCGCGGCACCGGCACGCAGTACGCCGGCGCCGGCGAGGACGCGAACGCCACCTTCAAGTATCTCGGCGTCGGCTTCAACCGAGCCGGGGCGTTCGTCCATGACCTGAACGCCGACGAAAAGCTCTTCTCCCGTTTCCTGGTCAGCTCCAGCAGGCTCGCCACGGCGGTCTCAGAACGTGGCGCCGAGCTCTCCAGCGCGGTCTCCAACGCGAGCACGGCGCTGGGCGCGATCGCCAGCCAGAACGAGGCCCTGAGCAGCAGCCTGACGCTCCTGCCGTCGACCTTCCGCCAGGCGAACACGACCTTCGTCAACCTGCGCGCCGCGCTGGACGACGTCGAACCGCTGATCGAAACAGCCGGCACGACGACGAAGGGGCTCGCTCCCTTCCTCGCCGAGCTGCGGCCGGTGCTCTCCCGAGCGGTGCCGGTCTTCAAGAACCTGCGGCTGACCGCGAGCCGGCCGGGCTTCGCCAACGACACGGCCGAACTGTTCGCCGCCCTGCCGACGATCGAGGTGCGGGCCGGCAAGGCGTTCCCGCACGCCGAAGGCGCGATCTCCGCCTTCCAGCCCAATCTCAACTTCATCCGCGCCTACACGCCCGACCTCTTCAACGGCTTCGCCAAGCTCGGCCAGGTCACGGCGCCGTATGACGGCAACGGGCACTACGTGCGCGGCAGCCTCGCCGACCTGAACATCTTCAAGTACGACGAGGAAAGCCGCGAACTGGAACCGATCGCACCCTCCGAGCAGTACGACGCGTTCGGTTCCGAAGCCGGCGTCAAGCGCCGCTGTCCCGGCGGCGGCAGCCAGCCGGCCGGAGACGGCTCGAGCCCGTTCACCGAACCGCCCTTCGGCGGCTCGGGTGTGACCGCCGCCGAGTGCAACCCCTCCGACGCGCCGCCGGGGCCATGAGGAGGCCGCTCGTCATAGGCGCGCTGGTCGCGGCGGCAGTCGTGGCCGTGGTGCTGCTCGTTTCCGGCGGCGGCGGCAACAGCAGCGACTACGTCGTGCGGGCGATCTTCGACAGCGGTGGCTTCATGGTCAAAGGCGAGCAGGTGCGCGTCGCCGGTGCCAACGTCGGCGAAATCGAGTCGGTCGGGGTGACCCTGCCCGGCGAAGTCGACAGCTACGAAGGCGGCCGGCCGAAGGCGGTCGACGGCAAGGCGGTGATCGTGATGAAGATCACCGACCCCGGCTTCCAGGACTTCCGCAGCGACGCCTCTTGCCTGATCCGGCCGCAGTCGCTGATCGGCGAGAAGTTCGTCGATTGCCGGCCGACCGCGCCGCGCGCCCCGGGAGCACCGCCGGCACCGGCCCTGAAGCAGGTCCCCGACGGCAAGCCGGGGGCCGGGCAGTACCTGCTGCCGCTGGAGAACAACAGCACCAGCGTCGACCCCGACCTGATCAACGACATCAACAAACTGCCCTACGCGCAGCGCTTCCGGCTGATCTTCAACGAACTCGGCGCCGGCCTGGCCGGCCGCGGCGCCGACATCGAGGCTGCCGTGAGGCGCGCCAACCCCGCCCTGCGCGACGTGGTCAGGCTGATCGGGATCCTCAACGACCAGCGTGACCAGCTGACCAAGCTCTCCGCCGACTCCGAGCAGATCCTCGCGCCGCTCTCGCGCGAACGCGCCCACGTCGCCGGCTTCTTCGTCAACTCCGGAGCAGCCGGGCAGGCGAGCTCCGAACGCGGCACCGAACTGGAAGCCTCGCTGCGCAAGTTCCCCGCCTTCCTGCGTGAGTTCCGCACGACGATGCGCGGCCTGCAGGGCTTCTCCGACGCGGCCACGCCGGTCTTCACCGAACTCGGCAAGGCGGCCCCGGCCTACACCGAAGCGACCCGCCTGCTGACCCCGTTCTCGGCCGCTTCGACGGTCTCGTTGAAGTCGTTCGGGGTAGCCGCGGAAGAATCGGGTTCGACCTTCGCCGCGGCCGACCCGGTGGTTGTCAAGGCGCGCGAACTGGCCCGCTCCGGCGCCACCCCGACCACTCAGCTGGCGGAATTCTTCGAAAGCACCCGCGAAACGAAAGGCTTCGACGGGCTCGTCGACCTGATCTACAACACCACCGCCGCTTCCAACGGCTTCGACAAGTACGGGCACTTCACGCGCCTGCTGACGACGCTCACCAACTGCCTCGATTACGAGCAGGAAGAAAGCGGCTGCTCGGCCAAGTTCACCGGACCGAACGCCAGCACCTCCTCGCTGGGCGGCGCCGACCTGCGTTCGTTCCTCGAAGAGGTCGAGGAAGAAGAAGCCGGCCAGGTCGGCGGGACCCTTGCGCGACCGAATGGCCAGACCGGCTCCCTGGCGCCGGCCGCGCCGCGCGGCGGGGGATCGCCCGAGCTCGGCGAAGGACAGAGCCTCGGCGCGAAGGCCGCCTTGCCGCCCCGCCGCCAGCGCGCCCTCCTCGACTACCTCCTCGGCCCATGAGAAACCGCAGCGGCATACAGGGAGTTGCGAGCAGCCCGGTGATCGTCGGAGCGGTGACCGTGCTGGTCGTGATCGTCGCCGTCTTCCTTGCCTACAACGCCAACAACGGCCTGCCGTTCGTCTCCACCTACAACCTCAAGGCGCGCGTGCCCAATGCGAACGCCCTGGTCAAGGGAAACGAGGTGCGGATCGGCGGCGCCCGCGTGGGTGTGGTCAAGTCCGTGATCCCGATCCAGGTCGGGAACGGGCGGGTGGCCGCCGAACTCAGCCTCAGCCTCGACAAGAGCGTCGAGCCGCTGCCGGTCGACTCGACGATGATCATCCGCCCCAAATCCCCGCTCGGCCTGAAGTACGTGCAGGTCACGCCCGGCAGCTCGAGCAAGGGCTTCGCCGCGGGAGAAACGATCCCGCTCTCGGCATCGCGTCCCGAACCGGTCGACATCGACCAGTTCTTCGACATGTTCGACCGGCGCACGCGGACTGCGATCCAGCGCAACCTGGCGGGCTTCGGCAACGCCTTCGCCGGCCGCGGGCCGCAGATCAACAACGCACTCGTGGCGCTGCGCCGGCTGGCCGAAAGCGCTGAGCCGGCGCTTGCCGACCTGGTCGCCCCGAGCACCGGATTCGGCGAATTCTGGCGGGCGCTGGAGAGCTTCAACGCGACGCTGGCGCCGGTCGCCGAGCAGCAGGCGAGCATGTTCGTCGGACTCGACCTCACCTTCGCCGCCTTCGCCCGGGTCTCGCGTCCCTACATCCAGGAAACGATCTCCAAGGGGCCGGAAACTCTCGACGCGGCGATCACCGACCTGCCCGCCCTGCGGCCCTTCCTGCACGAGTCCGAACGCTTCTTCACGGCGCTGAAGCCGGGCGCCAGGGCGCTCGGCGAAACGGCGCCGACGATCGCCTCAGCGCTGCGCACGGGTATCCCGGTGCTCAACTCCTCACCGGCTCTCTACGCGCAGCTGCCGCCGACCGCCGACGCGCTACTCGCCTTCCAGAACTCGACCGGCGTCTTCAACGGCCTCGATTTGCTGACCGACACCAACAAGACGCTGGCGCCGGCGATCAGGTTCCTCGGCCCGGCCCAGACGACCTGCAACTACCTGACGATCGCTTTCCGCAACCTGGGCAATGCCTCTAGCGAAAACAACGGGCTCGGCGGCTGGTTCAACGCGATCGCCTTCCAGGCCCCGGAAGGCGAAAACTCGGAGTCGGGCCCGGCCTCGGCGCCGGCCAACGGCGGGCCCGACCGCTTCAACCACCTGCACTCGAATCCCTACCCGAACACCGCCGCGCCCGGCCAGCCGCACGAGTGCGAAGCGGGCAACGAGCGCTACGAAGTGGGCGTCACCCGGATCGGCAACACGCCGCGCGACGATGGGATCAAGACCTCCGGCCAGACCAAGAAGCAGCTGGGAGAAGAAGGGTAATGGGACGCCTGCCGGAGCGCGACACGCGGGCCGCCGCCCAGAGCAGCCGCTTCAGGTGGCGGCCGAGCAACGCCCTGATCGCGGTGATCTTCCTGCTCGTCTTCACGATTGGCCCCTACCTCGCCTTCACCGGCCACGTGCCCTTCACCAGCTACGGGTACGAGCTGAAGGCGACCTTCGGCAACGGGGTGAACATCGCCACCAACTCACCGGTGCGGATCGCCGGGGTCGACGTCGGCCGGGTGATCTCGGCCGAACGCGACGGCAACGCGACCACGGTCACCTTCACCGTCGAAGGCAAAGGGCGGCCCGTCCATGACGACGCCTTCGCCGCGATCCGGCCGCGGATATTCCTCGAGGGCAACTTCTTCGTCGACCTCTCGCCCGGCAGTCCGAGCGCGTCGGAGCTGGGCAGCGGCGACACGATCCCGGTCAGCCACACGTCCACCTGGGTGCAGATCGACGAAGTGCTGACCGCCCTGCAGGCGCCCGTCCGAGCCGACCTCAGCCGCCTGCTGGGGAGCTACGGCACGGCTCTCACCCACAAGCCGACGGCGGCCGAAGACGTCGGCCAGGAACCGGAGGTGCAGGGCAAGAGCGCCGCCGAGGCGCTGGCTGGAGCCTTCCACTACGGCGGCGACGCGGGCCGCTACAGCTCCCAGGTCACCAACGCACTGCTCGGCACTCAAGCGGGAGACCTCTCGAAGGTCGTGTCGGGCGCCGGCAAGACCTTCGGTGCGCTCTCGCGACGCGAGGAGGACCTCAAGGGGCTGATCGTCAACTTCGACACCTTCACCGGCGCCTTGGCGGCCCAGTCGGCCAATCTCTCGGCGACGATCCACCGCCTGGCGCCGATGCTGAAGACCTTCCACGGCTCACTGGTCAGCCTCAACAGGACGCTGCCGCCGCTGCGCGCCTGGGCGATCGAGACGAAGCCGGCGCTGGAAGAGTTGCCCGCCTGGATCGCGGCCGGAAGGCCGTGGGTCAAGCAGGCGCTGCCGCTGCTCTCCGGCAAGGAGCTGGGCGGCACCGCGAAGCTGCTGCGCGAAGGCACGCCCGGCCTCGCCGGCGCCGCCCAGGCCGGCAAGGCGGTCGCCCTGCCGCAGCTCAACCGGATCAGCCTCTGCACGACCCGGGTGCTCTCGCCGACCTTCAACCAGACGATCGACGACCAGTTCAGCACCGGCGGCCCCAACTACCGCGAGTTCCTCTACACGCTCGCCGACTTCGCCGGCTGGGGCGCGAACTTCGACGGCAACGGACCCTTCGTCCGCCTGCAGCCCGGCGGAGGCGACGTGCTGGTCGAACAGGAGAACAAGAACGGCAACCTGAGCACCGATAAGCGGGACTTCGCGCACACCGCGGCGCCGCCGCTGGGCACCCAGCCGCAGCTCGGCGGCCGGCCGCCGAAGAAGCCCGACGTGCGCTGCGACAGCAACCCGGTGCCCGACGTCAACGCCGGACTCGGCCAGGTCGGCGCCCCGAGCCCGAAGGCGGTGCCGAGCCCATGAGCCGCTGGTCGCACTTCCGTGCCTCGCTCTCGCGCCAGTCGCGGGGGCGCAGCAAGGACACGATCGCGATCGCCGTGCTCGCCGCGCTGGGGATCGTGATGACGCTCTGGATCTTCACCCAGCAGAAAGCCTCGCTGCCCGCCTGGGTTCCCGTCGTCGGCGAAGAATTCGTCGAGATGAGTGGCGAGTTCACCACCGCCCAAGCGGTCACCCCGGGCCAGGGTCAGGCGGTCGACGTGGCCGGGATCCAGATCGGCAAGGTCACCTCGGTCGATCTCGAAGACGGGCACGCGGTGGTCGGCATGGAGATCGAACCTAAGTACCTGGAACTGATCCATCCCGACGCGACTCTGCTGCTGCGGCCGAAAACCAACCTCAACGACATGGTCGTCGAGATCAGCCCCGGAGTCGAGAAGGGGCACGTCGAAGACGGGCACCGCTTCCCCCTCTCGCGGACCGAACCGAACGTCAACCTCGACGCCTTCCTCGCCACCCTGGACGCCGATACGCGGCAGTACATCCAGCTGCTGGTCGCCGGCGGCGCCCAGGGGATAGGTGGCCGGGGGAAGCAGTTCGGCAACGCCCTGCGCCGCCTGCAGCCCTTCTCGCATTACGTCGCCGACCTCAACCGGGCGGTGGCCGGTCGCCGCGTCGCGCTCGCCAACACGATCCACGACTTCGGCCTGCTGACCACCGAGCTTGGTCGCCACGACACCGCGATCGAACGCTGGGTCTCCTCCTCCAAGGCGGCGCTCGGCAACTTCGCCAACCAGCAGCAGTCGATCCAGGAAACGCTGACCGAGTTCCCCTCGGCGCTTGGCGCCGCCGAAGCGGCGTTCGCCAGCGCCGACCAGTTCTCCAAGGTCGCCCGCCCGGCGCTGCTCGGCCTGATCCCCCAAGCGCAGGCGCTGCGCCCGGCGCTGCGCGCCAACGCCAGGCTCTTCGAACAGACGCTGGCCCCGGTCCGCGATCAGATCCGCCCCTTCACCCGCACCACCCGGCCGGTGCTGACCCACGCCAAGCAGGGCTCGGCCGATTTCGCCAAGTCGGTGCGCGGGTTCGGCAACTCGCTCGGCGCCTTCAACAGCTTCCTCAACGAGCTCGCCTACAAGCCGAAGGGCTCGAAGCAGAGCTTCCTCTTCTACCTGCCCTGGCTCAACCACGACAGCAACGCCAGCTTCAACCTCGAGGACCCGAGCGGCGTGGTCGGCCGGGGGCTGATCATGATCTCCTGCAACGGCGCCGAACTGGCCAACGGCGCCGCGGCCGCCAAGCCCTACATCCAGACGACGCTGCGCGGGGCAAATATCCCGCGCACCAGCGAAATCCCCGTGATCCCGCCCGACAAAGAAACCCCGACGGCCACCGGCTGCGGACCGGAAACCGAATGAGCAAGCGCGCCCCCAGCACATCCCAGCTCCTGGTGATCGCCGGCTTCGCGCTCTCCTGCTTCGGCATCCTGCTCTTCCTCTGGATCACCTTCGGCGGGCCGACGCCGTTCAAGGCGAAGACCTACGAACTCAAGGTGCCCTTCACCGAGGCGACGCAGCTGGCCCAGCAGTCCGACGTGCGCATCTCCGGCGTCTCGGTCGGCAAGGTTGCGGACATCGTCGTCGCCCCGGACGAACACCACTCGCTGGCCAAGGTCGACATCGACGACAAGTACGCGCCGCTGCCGGCCGGAACGCGGGCGATCCTGCGCACGAAGACTTTGCTCGGCGAGACCTACATCGAACTGACGCCCGGCAACCGCCGCGGCCCCAGGCTGGCCGACGGTGGCACGCTGCCCGCCGCCCAGGTCGCCGAATCGGTTCAGCTCGACGAGATCTTCCGCACCTTCGATCCGCGCACGAGGGCCGCCTTCCAGACCTGGCAGCAGGAAGCCGCAGTGGCGATCCAGGGTCGCGGCGCCGACCTCTCCTACGCCTTCGGCGAGTTCGAACCGGCGTTCATCCAGTTCGATCGCCTCTTCCGGGTGCTCGACAGTCAGCGGCTCGCGGTCAGGCGGCTTTTCCGCAACGCTGCCACCTCGCTGAGTGCGCTGCGCGGCCGCCAGGGCGAGCTGGCAAGCCTGGTGAGCAACTCGAACGCGGTCTTCAGCACGACCGCCGCCCGCGGTCGCCAGATCGAAGCGCTCTTCCGTGCCTTTCCGACCTTCGAGGACGAGTCGAAGCTGACCCTCGACCGGCTCAGCTCCTTCTCGGCGACGGCGACGCCGGTGATGAGCCAGTTGGTGCCGGTCGCCGAACAGCTCTCGCCGACCCTCGTCGCCCTCTCCAAGTTCGCCCCCCAGGCAAAGGGCCTCTTCGAAGGGCTGAAGCCGGTGATCGCGCGCGCCCCGACGAGCCTGCCGGCGCTGCGCAAGCTCTTCCGCGACGAGTTCCCACCGCTGCTGCGCGCCGTCGACCCGTTCCTGCGCAACCTCAACCCGGTGCTCACCGGCCTCAACCTCTACAAGCACGAGCTGGCGGCGACGATGGCCAACGTGGCCGCGACGTCGCAGGCGAAGCTGCCGCCCGAAGGGAAGGTCCACTACCTGCGTGCAATGGGCCCGTTCAACCCGGAATCGCTCGCCACCTTCCCGAGCCGCACGACGACCGGGCGCACCAACGCCTACGCGCAGCCGCTCACCGGCAAGGCGCTGGCGACGGGCCTGCCGAGCTTCGACACGCGAACCTGCACCTCCGGGGTCACGGCAACGCTCAACGAAGACGTCTACAAGGACCCGACCTTCGCGGAACGCACGCATCAGAGCAAGAAGAGCGACGAACAGAACGAACAGCGCTCGAAGGCCTTCTTCGAAAACCTGAAGAAATACGCCTACGCCGGGCAGACCGACTCGGCCTCTGTTCCGGCGCCGGGCTGCACCCAGCAGGCGCCGTTCAACCCGGTGGGCCGCAGTGGATCGCCGACCACCTATCAGCACTTCTTCGAACTGAGCGAATAGCGCCCGCCGAATTCTGCGGGAGTTGCGGGGAGCCGCCTGTCGCCGCTGCCCCTCTCTGGTTTGCTTGAGGCCCGGGGGCGAGTTCCGCCGCTCCCGGCCCTTAACTAGATCGAATGGCCGCCGCTCCGACAGCCCACGTCCCGCCGCAGAACATCGAGGCGGAGGAATCGGTCCTGGGAGCGATGCTGGTCGCCGAGCCGACGCTGACCAGGGTGATCGACGAGGTGAAGCTGGGCGCCGGCGACTTCTACCTGGAGAAGCACGCGACGATCTTCACCGCCGTCCACGACCTCTACGCAGCCTCGAAGCCGGTCGACGAGCTGAGCGTCTCCGAGGCGCTGGCGCAGCGCAACCAGATCGAGGAGGCGGGGGGCAAGCACTACGTCTCCGAGCTGGCGGCCAAGGTCCCCGCTGCCGGCAACGCCAAGCACTACGCCGAGATCGTCCAGCAGAACTCGCTGCTGCGCCGCCTGCTCGCCGCTGGCCAGGAGATCCAGGGTTGGGTGCACGAGCGTGACGGCGAACCGCGCGAGCTCTCCGAGCGCGCCGAGAAGCTGCTCTTCGACGTCGCCCACAAAGAGCAGGCGAGCGACTTCAAACTCCTCTCGGAGATCCTCCACGACGAGGTCGACCGCCTCGAGAAGCTCTCCACCGGCGAGACCGAGCTGACCGGTACCCCCTCCGGCTTTCGCGACATCGACTCGCTGACGGGCGGCTTTCAGCAGGGCAACCTGGTCATCTTTGCTGCCAGACCCGCAATGGGGAAGTCGGCAATAGTGGCCAACATCGCCGAAAACGTGGCGGTCAAGAAGGGCATGCCGGTTGCCTTCTTCTCCCTCGAGATGTCGGAGGTCGAGCTTGCTCAGCGCTTCATCGCCTGCCGGGCGCGGATCTCCGGCGACAAGCTGCGCAAGGGACAGGTGTCCCAGAAGGACTGGCCGAAGGTGGTGCGGGCATGCAACGAGCTGGAGGAGGCACCGCTCTGGTTTGACGACTCCTCCGACCTGGGTGTGCTCGATCTGCGGGCAAAGGCACGCCGCCTGCACGCGCAAGAGCAGGACAAAGGGGGTCTGGGTCTGATCATCGTCGACTATCTGCAGCTCATGCGCAGCGATGACCCGCGTGCGAATCGGGTTGAGCAGGTTGGGCAGATGAGCCGGGGTCTCAAGATCCTGGCTCGCGAGCTGGAGGTGCCCGTTCTCGCAATCTCTCAGCTCTCGCGGGCACCGGAGCAACGCCACCCGCCTAAGCCGATGCTCTCTGACCTGAGAGAAAGCGGAAATTTGGAGCAGGACGCGGACGTCGTCGCCTTCCTCTACCGGGAGGACTACTACCGCGATCCCGACGACGAGCCGGACGGGCTGGCCGAGGTGATCATCGCCAAGCACAGGAACGGTCCGATCGGCACGCC
Organism: uncultured Solirubrobacterales bacterium; assembly: GCA_963728365.1. Classification (GTDB taxonomy): domain Bacteria; phylum Actinomycetota; class Thermoleophilia; order Solirubrobacterales; family 70-9; genus VRUE01. Next base: position 1,796,601 of record CAVSJI010000001.1, on the reverse strand, counting down.
GAAGCTGGTCTTCCTCGACCGCTTCCCCAAGTTCGCCGACTACGCCGGGCACGAGCAGCCGATCGAGCCGCCGGCCGGCGAAGGCCCCCCGCTCGAGGACCCCGCCGCGATGGGGCCTGAGTTTTGATGGCGGAGCGTTCCTGCCCGCTGGGCGTCTGCGACGGCTCAGGCTGGGTGCTCGGTCCCGAGGACGTCGCCCGCGAATGCGAGTGCCGCGCCAAGCGCCTGCGCCGCGGTCGCAGCCGAGGAGTCGCCTCGGTGATCCCGCCTCGCTACCGCGGCGTTTCCTTCGACCGCCCCCCGGTAAGCGACATGGCCCGGGATCCGGCGAGCAGGGTCGCGGTCGGCGAAGTGCACAGCTTCATCGACGAGCTCGACCAGCGGCTCGATACCGGGCGCGGCCTTTGGCTGTTCGGCGACACGGGGACGGGCAAGACCACGCTCGCGATGCTGGTCTCCAAGGTGGCGCTCGAGGCGGGCCACTCGGTCGCGATCTACTCGCTGCCCAAGCTGCTCGCGCGAATCCGCCGCACCTACGACTCCGAACCAGGCGGCGACTCCTATCTCGCCTTCTTCGAGCGTCTCACCTCCGTCGACTTGCTGCACATTGACGACCTCGGAGCGGAGAAACGCAGCGACTGGGTTCTCGAGCAGCTCTATGCGCTGATCAACGAGCGCTACGAGGCACAGCGATCCGTCCTGGTCACGACAAACCTTCCCCAGGACAAGCTCGAAGACCAAATTGGCGCTCGCACGGTCTCCCGGCTGAGTCAAATATGCACCGGGGTCCCGCTATTCGGTGCCGATCGACGTTATGACCAGGCTGCGTAGGAGCGATCCCGGCAGGGGTGGAGCGTCTTGCACTTTTTCGCCGTGAGCCTGCGGCGCCAGCCCGGGAGTCTCCACCGAAAAAGTTAAGCGGAATCCCTGCCGGGATCGCTCCGACCGGCACTCGACCTGGACAACCGTCACAATGCGCCCGCTATGCCAGGGCTGGTGATAGTCGGTGCGCAGTGGGGCGACGAGGGCAAGGGCAAGGTCACCGACCTGCTTGCCGAGCGCGCCGAGATGGTCGTGCGCTACCAGGGCGGCAACAACGCCGGCCACACGATCGTCCGCGACGGCGAGGAGTTCAAGTTCCACCTGATCCCCTCCGGGATCCTCTATCCGGAGAAGACCTGCGCGATCGGCAACGGCGTGGTGCTCGACCCGCGCATCCTGCTCGGCGAGATCGACGGGCTGCGGCGGCGCGGAGTCGACGTCGGCAACCTGAAGATCTCCGCCAACGCGCACCTGATCATGCCCTATCACGTGCTGCTCGACACGGCCGGCGAGTTGAAGCTGGGCAAGCTCTCGTTGGGCACGACGCGACGCGGCATCGGCCCCTGCTACGCCGACAAGGCGCTGCGCCTCGGCATCCGCGTGCAGGATCTGCTCGACGAGAAGATCCTGCGGGCGAAGATCCGCACGGCGCTGGCCAGCAAGCAGCAGGCGCTGCGCGAACTCTCGGTGCAGCGGCGCAAGCTGCGCAAGGAGGCGGGGGAGGGCGACCGCGAGGCGGCCGAGCAGGCGATCGGCGACGCTCCGGACCCGCGCCTCGACCTGCACGCGATGACCGAGGAGCACATCAGCTACGGCCACCGGCTGGAGCCGCACATCGCCGATACCGCCCGGCTCTGTTGGGATGCGCTCGACAACGGCAACACGGTGATCTTCGAGGGCGCCCAGGCGACCCTGCTCGACCTCGACCACGGCACCTATCCGTTCGTCACCTCCTCCAACCCGATCGCCGGCGCGGCGACGGTCGGCGCCGGCGTCGGCCCCAAAGACATCGAGGAGGTCTGGGGCGTCGCCAAGGCCTACGCGACCCGGGTTGGCGCCGGGCCCTTCCCGACCGAGCTCGACGACGCTGCCGGTCGCCACATGCTCGAACGGGGCCACGAGTACGGGACGACTACCGGGCGCGAGCGGCGCTGCGGCTGGATGGACCTGGTTGCGCTGCGCTATGCGGTGCGGATCAACGGGATGACCTCGCTGGCGATCACCAAGCTCGACGTGCTCGCCGGTCTCGAGACCCTGCGGGTGGCGGTCCGCTACCGCTCACGGGAGGGCGCCCTGCTCGACAGCTTCCCCTACCACCAGTCGATCCTGCACGGCGCCACGCCCGAGTACGAGGAGCTGCCCGGCTTCGACGCCGACATCAGCGGCTGCCGCAAGCTTGCCGACCTGCCCGGCGAGGCGCGTGCCTATCTCGAGTACATCGAGGAGCTCGCCGGCGTGCCGATCCGGCTGGTTGGCGTCGGCCCCGGCCGCGAGCAGGTCGTCTTCCTGGACTGACGGGCGCCTGGGCAGGCACGCTTCGCTCAGCCCGGAAGGGCGTCGCCTGAAAGCGCCCCAACCTTCCATTCGCCGTCTTCTTCGGCGAGCGGCATCGCGTAGACGGTTTTTTCGGGGGCGCCGTAGTAGATCAGGAAGGCTCGTTCGCCTTCGTGGCGAAGGCTGCCCGCGTCGACGGTGGTGATTTCCCGCCAGGTGGACGGCGGGAGCTGGGTCGTGAACGAGGCGAGGAACGAGGCGCAGCTCGGCCGTTCGGACTTTTCCGCCAGCTGTCCGAGCTGATCGAGCAGCGAGGCGGAGAGGCGCGAGCAGGCGTCGGCCCAGCGCCCTTCGGCGCGGGCGACGAAGAATCCGTGCACCGCTTCGGCCGCTTCCTGGAGTTCCGATTCACCCGCCTCGTCTCCGAATTCCTGGATGCTGTTGTCGCCGCCCTTGACGACGAACTGCTCCGAGCCGCCGCCGGAGACCTTCAACGGCGTCGCCACGTTGGGCTTGCTCTTCGTCGCCGCGCTCCCGGCCCCCTTGCCTCCGCCGGCCGTCGCGTCGCCTTCCGATTCGCGCCCGGCGCCCGCTCGCGGGCTTTCGCCCTGGTCCGCCGTCGACTGGCTGCCACCTTCGCCACTCGCAGTCGAATTCGAATCCGACGAACCGCCGCAGGCGACGAGCAGCAGCGCAGCAAGCAACGCCGCCAGCAGCGCACCCAGCGCCCGTCTTCCTCCCCTGCTCATCGATTCCGATTGTATTGACCCGCGACTCCGGTCGTTTTGGAACCGAGACTTCTCGGTACAGAAGTCGCGGTGAAGCTACTTCTGTTCTACAGTTCGAGGGTGGCCTCGGGTAGACGCACGGCTAGGTTGAGCGGGCGCCTGCCGAGGGGCCGGCACGGGTTGCCACGGGAGGCGGTCACCGAGTCCCAGCGCAAGCGCATCCTGCAGGCGATGGTCGAGGTCGTTTCCGAGCGCGGTTACCCGGACACGCGGGTGGTGGACGTGATCGGCGTCGCGGGCGTCTCGAGAAAGACGTTCTACGAACTCTTCTCCTCCAAGGAGGACTGCTTCCTGGCGACCTATGACGTGCTGCTCGGAAATCTGCTCGGCGACACCGCGCAGGGCTTCGAGTCCAAGCAGGGGGCGCCCTGGGCGGAGCGCGTCGCCGCCGGGCTTGGCGCCCTGCTCGAGCACCTCGCCGAGCACCCCGACGAGGCCCGCTTCGCGATCGTCGAGGTGCTCGCCGCGGGCCCCAAGGCGCTCGCGCGCCGCGACGCGGCGCTGCGCCAGTTCACCGGGTTTCTCGATGCCGGTCGCGCCGAGACCTCGGTCGAGCTGCCCGGCATCACCTCGCTCTCGCTGGCCGGCGGCATCAACGAGTTGCTCTACAGCGAGATCCTCCACGGCGCCGCTGCCCGCCTGCCGAGTCGCCTGCCGGATCTGATGTTCTGGATCGCGCTGCCCTTCCTCGGCCCCGAGCGAGCCGCCGAGGAGCGCGAGCGCACGCGCCTCGCGATGCTCGAGCAGTAGCGCCGGTTGTTAAGCCGCTCTTTTCTGTGAAGCGCCGGGTTTACTAGGACAGAAGACTGGTAGCGTTGGCGGTTGGAGGGATTACAAGGCTTTCGATGGCCGGGGCTGCTGCTGTCAGCACCAGGTCGCAAAGGAGAGAGATAGACCACATGCGCAAGCGTTTGATTTCGATAGTGGCGATCTGCGCGGCAGTCGCCCTCGTCGCCGGCGGGGTGGCGGCAGCCCAGAAGTACCCCCCGACGATCATCCAGTCCGGGAACCTGAAGATCACCCTGAACGGCGGCTTCACGCCGACGGCGCTGCCGAAGAAGGGCAAGCCGGCGCCGATCGCCCTCAACATCAATGGCGAAATCGCCGCGGTTGACGGGACCCATCCCCCGGCGCTGAAGGAAGTCGTCGTCGAAACCGACAAGCATGGCTCGATCAACGTCAAGGGCCTGCCGGTCTGCACCTCGGGCAAACTCCAGGCGCAGGACACCGCGCACGCCGAACAGATCTGCAAGAAGGCGATCATCGGCAAGGGCAAGACCAACGTCGAGGTCGAATTCCCCGAACAGCGCCCGTTCGTCGCAAAAAGCCAGCTGCTCGCCTTCAACGGAGGCGTCAGGGGCGGCAAGACGACGATCTACATCCACGCCTACCTGAGCTCGCCGGTCTCGGCGGCGGTGGTGACCACGGTGAAGATCTCGAAGGTCCACCATGGTCGCTACGGCACCAAGTCCGTCGCGACGATCCCGAGGATCGCCGGCGGCTCCGGCTCGGTGAAGAGCTTCTCGCTCACCTTCAACAAGGGTTACAAGAATCAGCGCTACCTCTTCGCCACATGCCCCGACGGCCACCTCAACGCCAAAGCCACCTCGGTCTTCGCCGACGGCACGAAGCTAACCGGCAGCTTCGTCCGCTCCTGCAAGCCGAAGGGCTGAGCCCAAGCTTTACTCAGGACGAAAAGGGGAAGAAAGGGCGGCCACCGGCCGCCCTTTCTACGCTTCGGGCCGGGCGCTCTCGCCGTCTCTGTGGCCCGGGGGGATCAGGCCCTCGGCCTCGCGGCGACGCTCGCCGCGGCGGAGCATGCGCTGGGTGAGGATCGCGATGCTGAGTATCGCGGTGGCCCCGAGGCTGAGCTGGACGCTGAGCAGGCCGCCGCGGGTCCAGTAGACGTCGCGAAGGTCGAGCAGCAGGGCGGCCTCGTCGAAGGTGAGACCCATGCCGACGCCGGTGGTCACCGCGAGGCGCTCTTCGAGGGACTCGTCATCGGTCAGCAGCGCCGCGGTGCCCGAGGCGAAGGCGATGCCGATTCCCGGCACGAAGTGGTGGATGTGGCGGCCGCGCACGCTGACGTTGCGAAACGGCCCCCAGTTGTCGCGGATGCCCCAGGTCGAGAGACGGACCACGGCGAAGGAGCCGAGGAAGCCGGCCAGCAGGTTGAAGAGGATCGTTTCGGTGCGCGGCGCCTCGCTGTAGCCGCTGACCGCTACGCCGACCGTGTCGATTGCCGCCGCGGGCGCCGCCTCGACCAGGCTCTCTCCGCCCGCGTCCTGGCGCGAGCGCCGCTCGAGCATGCGACCGAACTGGCCGGCGAGCACGACGGCGGCACCGCCCAGGGCGATCGTCGCCAGCCCCACTGTCGCCCGCTCCGAGCGGGCCCAGCCAAGCCGGGTCCGCGCCTTCGCGCGGCGGGAGATGCGAGTGGACAGGCGGCGCGTGCGCACGCCCGCAGGTTAGCGACGGCTCAGCGTTCCTCGGTGATGATCGTCTTCACCGAGGCGGTGGTGCCGTCGGCGAGCTCGATCTCGACCATGTGGGTGCCGATTTCGCGCAGCGGCTGCTCGAGCAGGATCTTACGCCGGTCGATGCGCAGATCACGTGCGTCCTGGATGGCGTCGGCGATCTCCTTGGCGCCGACCGAGCCGAACAGCTTGCCGTCCTCGCCGGCCCGCTGGTGGATCGTCAGCACGGTCTTGGAGAGCAGCGAGGCGGCCTGCTCTTCGCGTTCGGCGCGGGCTCTCTCCGCCCGTTCGGCTGCCTCGCGGCGCCTGAGTGCCTCCTCCAGCGCGCCAGCCGTCGCCGGTGCGGCGAGCTTGCGCGGGATCAGGTAGTTGCGCAGGTAGCCGGGGGAAACATCGATCGGCTCGCCGCGCCGGCCGAGCTTCTCGACGTCCTCGAGCAGGATCGCCTGCGTCATTCGGGGATCAGCGCTCCCCGACGTAGGGCAGCAGCGCGATCTCCCGCGCGCGCTTTACCGCGACCGAGAGCTGGCGCTGGTGCTTGCGCGAGAGGCCGGTGACGCGACGGCCGCGGGTCTTTCCCTTGTCGGAGAGGAAGCGCCGCAGCAGGTTGAGGTCCTTGTAGTCGACCGCCTCGGAGTTGATCCGCGTGTATTTGCGCGGCCGGGTGCGGTCCGCGGCGCGCCTTCCGCGCCGCGGCGATGCAGTTGCTGTGTCGCTTCCGCGTGCCATTCGGGCACGGAATCCTACACGTCTGGGGCGGCCAGACACTGCGCGGGGCGGCGTCCTCAGTCGCTCACGCGCAGAGCACGCTTCGCTCCCTGCGTCCTGGCCCCGCTTGTTCTGACCGCGCCAGAAAGCCTTAGAAGGGGATGTCGTCGTCTCCGCCGCCACCGCCGCCGGCGGCCGGGGCGCCGGCGAAGTCGGAGGAGTCGGCGGGGACGTCGCTGCTCGGGGTGAAGCCGTTGCCGTTGCCGCCACCCCCCGAGCCGTCCCGCGAGCCGAGGAACTGGACCGAGTTGGCGATGATCTCGACCTTCTGGCGTTTGCCGCCGCCTTCCTTGGCCTCCCACTCGCGCCAGTCGAGCCGCCCTTCGACGGCGACGGGTCGGCCCTTGGAGAGGTACTGGGCGCAGTTCTCGCCCTGCGCGCCCCAGACCTTGACGTCGAAGTAGTTGGGCTTGTCCATCCATTCGCCGGTCTGCCCGTCCTTGCGGCGCGAGTTGACCGCCACGCGCAGCTCGCAGACCGCCGTGCCGCCACCTGTATGGCGCAGCTCGGGGTCCTTTGTCAGGTTCCCGGTGATTACCACCACGTTCACGTTCGACGCTGCCACGGCTCTCAACTCCTCTGAATCGTTGTCTGGACTCCAGTCTAAGAGCGCAGCAGACGTAACTCGCCCCCCTCGCCCCGCAATCTGCGGAGGAATCCGGTTGAGGGGTGCTACTCGGCGGGCTCGGCCGCGGCGTCGTCGCCGTCGTCCGGCACGGTGGCAACCGCGGGACGACCGCCCTGCGGGCGCTCGCGCGAGCCGTGGGCCGGGGCGGCGACCGCCGGAGGCACCATCACCGGCGAGCTGGCGTCCACCTTGAAGATCCGGAAGCGCAACACGCCGTCGGCGATCTTCAGGTTGTGGTTGAGCTCGTCGAGCAGATCCGAGGGCCCCTCGAAACGAAACCAGCGGTAGTCGGCCTCGTTGCGGCGGCTGATCTCATAGGCCATCTTGCGCAGGCCCCAGCTGTTCTCGTGCTTGAGCGTGCCCTTGGCTTCGATCAGCCCGCGCACCTCCTGCGCAAGGACGTCGCGCCCGGCCTCGTCGGGGCCGGGGTCCAGCATCAGGACAAGCTCATATTCACGTGGGGCTGCCAAGACGGCGAGGGACTATAGCGACGCGCGGTGGTGGGGGCCGGTCGCCGGGTGCCCCTTCCGGCTCAACTTTTTCGGTGGAGAGGAGTCAGGCTGGCGCCTCCTGGCTCACGACGAAAAAGTACAAGCCGCCGGAAGGGGCACCCGACACCCGCCCTCAGTGCGGGGCGAACTCCATCGACCCGTCGTCTGGCGGAGCCGGGGGAGGAGCTTCGGGTGGGGGCGCTTCTGGCGGGGGTGGGGCTTCCGGTGCAGGGACCGGCCTCACGGCGGGCGGGTCCTGTCGTTGGGGGGCACCCTCCTTGCGCTGCGTGCTTCTTCGGAGGGAGGGACGATGCACCCTGTGCTTCGGAGCCTTCTCCTCAGAAGCCTCCGCGCGGCGGAGTCCGCCCCCCAACGCCACCCGCCCGACGCGGCGCTCCCGGCGAGCAGGAGCCCCCAAGGTCGGCAAGCTTCCCTTCAAGCGAGGTAGCCCCACGTCAGCGGGCAAAGGCGGCGGCTCCGGGGGAGCGAGGAAGCTTGGAGCGAGTCTGAGCGCCAACAGGAAGCTCCCCCCCACAAGGAGCGCGATCGAGGCTCGCGACCAGCGAATCCGTAGCTTCACGCCTGTTCAAGCTTCTGGAGTGGGAAAGTCTCCCCCCAAACGCTTCGTTAGAGGGAGTTGGCACCCCTCCGAACGGCTTGTACTTTTTCGTCGTGAGCTTGCGGTGTCAGCCCGACTCCTCTCCACCGAAAAAGTTGAGTGAGGAGGGGTGCCAACTCCCTCCCAACCGACCCCGTTCGCGTTGGAGCGAATCGCCACCCCGGGTAGTCTGAGCGCGTGCCCGAGTCGGATCCACTGATCATCGTGTCGAATCGCGGACCGGCTCAGTTTGAGCTTGGCGAGGACGGCGAGCGGACCGTGCGGCGTGGGGGCGGGGGGCTGGTTACCGCGCTCTCGGGGCTTGTCTCGCACCGCGATGCGCTTTGGATCGCTTCGGCGATGACCGACGAGGACATCGCCGTCTCCGAGGAGCGCGGCGGGCCCGTCGACATCTCGATCGACGGGATCGACTACCGGGTGCTGATGGTCGGCTCGGACCCGGAGGCCTACGACCGCTTCTACAACGTGATCGCCAACCCGATCCTCTGGTTCATCCAGCACTACCTCTGGGACCTCTCCAATGCGCCCGACATCCGCCGGGAGGAGCTCGACGCCTGGGACCTCGGCTACCAGGCGGTCAACCGCGACATCGCCCGGGCGGTGCTCGGCCAGATCGAGGGGCGCGCGCGGCCGCTGGTGATGCTCCACGACTACCACCTCTACACCGCTCCGGGAATGATCCGCGCCGAGCGGCCCGACGTCTTCCTGCACCACTTCGTCCACATCCCCTGGTCGCAGCCCGACAGCTGGCGGATCCTGCCGGGCCGCATTCGCGAGGCGATCTTCCGCGGGATGCTCGCCAACGACATCGTCGGCTTCCACACCCACGCCTACTGCATCAACTTCATCCGCTGCTGCGACGAACTGCTCGAGGTGGACGTCGACTACGACGAGGGCATCGTGCGCCACGCGGGTGGGGAGACCCGCACCCGCGCCTACCCACTCTCGATCGACGCCCAGCGGCTGCGTCGCGCCGCCGAGTCTCCCGAGGTCGCGGCCGCCGAGCGCGAGGTGCTGGAGCGCCGGCGCAGGCACCTGATCATCCGCGTCGACCGCGCCGACCTCTCGAAGAACGTGCTGCGCGGCTTTACCGCCTTCGACACCTTCCTCGCTCAGCACCCGGAGTTCCGCGAGCAGGTCACCTTCATCGCCCACCTGCAGCCCTCGCGCCAGGACGTGCCCGAGTACGTCGAGTACCTGGAGCGGATCGAGGCGCTGGTGGCGGTGGTCAACCACCGCCACGGGACCACCGACTGGATGCCGATCGATCTGAAGATCTACGAGAACTTCCCCGAGGCCGTCGCTCGCTACAAGCACTTCGACCTCTTGATGGTCAACTCGCTCTTCGACGGGATGAATCTGGTCGCCAAGGAGGCTCCCGCGGTCAACACCCGCGACGGGGTGCTGATGCTCTCGGAGAACACCGGTTCGCACGAGGAGCTGGCCGACTCGGCCCTCTCGGTCAACCCCTTCGACATCCAGGAGCAGGCCGACGCGATCTACCGGGCGCTGACCATGGACCCCGAGGAGCGGCGGGTGCGGGCGACGCACCTCAAGGAGCTGGTCTTCTCGCGCAACCCCGGCGACTGGGTCGACGAGCAGCTCGCCGACATCGACGCGCTGCGCGGGGCCGCCCGTTAGCGGCGCTCAGGTCCCGAGCTCGACGAGCAGCTCCATCCAGTCGCGCAGCAGGCGCGGGGAGAGGAACTCGTGACGGGCGTGTTCCTTGCCCGCCCGCCCGAGGCGCATGCCCAGCTCGGGGTCGCCGAGGATCTCCAGGCAGCGCTGGGCGCACTGCTCAGGGGAGTCGACCAGGAAGCCGCTCTCGCCGTCGGCGATCTGCAGTGGGATGCCGCCGACGTTGCCGGCCACCGTCGGCCGCCCCTTCCAGAGCGCCTCGGTGACGGTTAGGCCGAAGCCCTCGCGGATCGACTTCTGCAGGCAGACGTCGGACTGCGACTGGAAGGCGTTGACCTCGATCGCGCCGACGTTGTTGAGGTTGTTGAGGATCTTGATGTCGTCGTCGCCCTCGGCGTACTCGAAGGTGCGCTGGAAGAAATCCCAGCCCTCGGGGTCGTCGGTCGCCATCGAGCCGACCAGGGCGAGCTGTGCCTCGGGCGCCGTCTCGTGGACGATCCGGTAGGCGTCGATCACGCCCATCGGGTCCTTCCAGGGATCGAAGCGCGAGACCTGGGTGATCAGCGGCCGGTCGACGTCGATCCCGAACTGGCGGCAGACGAAGGCGGCGTCGTCGGGCGAGAAGGCCATGTTCTTCGGCGAGAGCGGATCGATCGCCGGCGGGATGATCTTCACCCCGTTGTGGCCGTTGACCCCCTGCGGCACGTAGGCGGGCATGTGCCAGACGGTGGCGTCGTATTCCTCGATCATCGGCAGCAGCCGGGCGATCGGCTCGGGGTTGGGCTCGGAGAGGTCGATGTGGCAGCGCCAGATCCAGTTGCGCGCCCTCTCGGTGGCGCCGCGGCGCAGGCCGATCGGCTGCGGATCGTGGACGATGATCGTGTCCCACTCGCCCTGCAGCCCCTCGGCGTTGATCGCGTTGATCTCGTCGAAGACCTCCCACTGTTCGGCGCTCAGCGTCTCCTCGGCGCCCTGCAGCGAGTTGTGCAGCAGCTTGGTCGCGTTGAAGAACTCCTCTTTGCCGAAGATCACGTGCCAGTGGGCGTCGAGGCCGGCGTCGCGCATCAGCGGCACGATCGTGTAGAGGATCTCCGAGACGCCGCCGCCGAAGGCCGTGGCGCTGACGTGCAGGACGCGGTGGCCTTTCATCGACTCGGCCAGCTCGCGGATCCGTTCGATCGTCTGCTTGCCGGCGATGTGGGTGTAGTCGGCGAGCGACTTCTGGCCGAGCGGGACTTCCTGAAGCATCCGCGAGTTCTACAGCGTGCGGCGGTCGCCCGGGATCAGCTATTCGGCCGTGTGCCCAACGTCACCTTGACCCGCTTGCGCTCGCCGTCGCGAAGGATCTCGACCTTGACCGTTTCGCCCGGCTTACGGGCTGAGATCAGGCGGGCGAGGTCGTCTGGGCTGACGACCTTGTGGCCTTCGATCGAGAGAATCACGTCGCCGCCGGTGCTGTAGGTGGCGGCCTGGAAACGGACTTGGTCCTTGCCGCCACGCAGGCCCGCCTTGGCGGCAGGGCTGTCGGGGACGATTTCGGCGAGCAGCCCGCCGTAGGTGGTGTTGAGGCCGAGCTTCTGGGCGAGCTGCGGGTAGAGCGGCTGGGTGGTAACGCCGATGTAGGCGTACTCGGCCTTGCCGTCCTGCTCGAGCTGGCTGAGCGAGCGCTTCACGGCGGAAACCGGGACGGCGAAGCCGACCCCGTCGTTGGACCCGGAGCTGGTCTCGATCTGCTGGTTGATGCCCATCACGCGGGCGCCGGCGTCGAGCAGCGGACCGCCCGAGTTGCCGGGGTTGATCGATGCGTCGGTCTGGATCGCCCCCTCGATCTGGAACTTGGTCAGCGATTCGACCGAGCGATCGGTGGCCGAGACGACGCCGACCGAGAGCGACTGCTGCTCGCCGAAGGGGCTGCCGATCGCCGCCACCGGCTGCCCGACGACGAGTTCGCTGTCGTCGCCGAGCTGCAGCGGGTGGAGCTTGAAGCCATCCGGCTTGACCTCGAGCAGGGCTACGTCGGCGAAGGGGTCGAAGCCGACGACGTGGGCGGGGACGACGTTGCGGTCCGGGAACTCGACGTAGACGGCTTTGGCCGGCTTGCGCCCGCCGTCGCCCGATTCGTCGGTGACGACGTGCGCGTTGGTGACGATCCGGCCGCTCGCGTCGAGGACGAAGCCCGAGCCCTCGGCTGCCCCGGAGCCGAAGATCGAGCGGATCGTGACCACCCCTGGGGAGGCCTCGCGGTAGACCTGCGCAGCGTCGAAGCCCTGCTCGGCGCTCTCGATCGCGACCTGCGGCTGGGCGACCGTCTCGGTGCGCGTTGCCTGCGGCGCCGAGCCGCCGCCTGCGGAGCCGCCGCAGCCGGCAAGCACCAGGGTGGCGATCGCCGCCACTGGCCAGGGGCCGCGCCGCCTCACGCCGCCGCCCGGGGTGGGGTGGCCGCCAGCGGCGGGGCAACGTCGACGCGCGAGCGCGGCAGGTCGAGCGTGAAGGCGGTGAAGCGCTTGCTCGAGGCGATCGCCACCCGCCCGTCCATGCGCTGGGAGAGCTCGCGGGCGATCGCCAGGCCGAGCCCGGAGCCGCCGGCCGAGTCGGCGGTATAGAAGCGCTCGAAGATGCGGCCCTGCACCCGGCGCGGGATTCCCGGGCCGTCGTCAGAGACCGTCAGCTCGGCGCGGCGATTGACTGAGTAAGTGGTCACGGTTACCTTCGTGCCCTCGGGCGTGTGGGTGAGGGCGTTGTCAAGGAGGATACGGACGACCTGCCGGACGCGGTCGGGATCGGCGCTGGCGATCACCGGATGGTCGGGGGTGCGCAGCTCGAGCCGCGAGCCGCGGCGGTCGGCGCGCGGCCCGAACTCGCGCGCCACTTCGCGCGCGAGGACGGCGAGGTCGACGTTGCTCTCGCGCATCGCGACGGCGCCCGCATCGAGCTGGGAGAGGTCGAGCAGGTCGGCGGTCAGCTTGGTCAGTCGGGCGATCTGCTCGCGCATCGTGTGCACGAACTCGGCGCGCTCCTCGGGGCTCGGGTCCTCCTCCTCGAGCAGCTCGACGAAGCCGCCGAGGCTGAAGATCGGCGTGCGCAGCTCGTGCGAGGCGTTGGCGATGAACTGCTTGCGGGCGCTGTCGAGCTCGGCGAGGCGGCGCTGCATCTCGTTGAAGGTGCGGGCGAGCTGACCCAGCTGGCCGGTCGAGGAGATCGGGATCGGCGTCTCGAAGTTCCCGTCGGCGACTTTGCGGGCCGCGTCCTGCAGGCGGCTGATGTTGCCGCTGGCGACGCGCGCGTAGTAGGTGCCGATCGCACCGGCGATCAGCACCGCGAGCAGGCCGCCGATGGCGATCTGGCCCTTGACCGCGCCATGGCCGCTGGCGGCGCCGCCGATCGCGACTGCGTAGATGTAGATCAGGAGGGCGGTGCCGGCCGCAATCCCCACCGACATCAGGACGATCCTGTTGCCCAGGTTGGGGGGCCTGAACCGCGGCATCACCGGACGCTACTCCCTGAAGCGGTAGCCGACGCCACGCACGGTGAAGAGGAACTCCGGGTCCTTCGGGTCGGTCTCCAGCTTCTCGCGCAGATGCCGGATGTGGACGTCGACGGTGCGCGGGTCGCGGTACTCCGAGTCGCCCCAGACGTGCTCGAGCAGGGTCTCGCGACTCAGCACTCGGCCGGGCGAGCCGGCGAGCGCACCGAGGATCTCGAACTCGACGTAGGTGACGCGCACCTCGTCGCCGCGCAGGGTGACCATGCGCCGCTCGAAATCGATCTTCAGGTCGCCGTGGTCGATCGCCTCGATCTCCCGCGGCTCGCCCACCATCCGCGAGCGGCGCAGCGCCGCCTTTACCCGGCTGCGGAACTCGCGCATCGAGAACGGCTTGGTGATGTAGTCGTCGGCGCCGACCTCGAGCCCGGCGACCTTGTCGGTCTCCGAGCCCTTCGCGGTCAGCATGATGATCGGCACCTGGCTGCGGGCGCGCAGCTGGCGGCAGACTTCGACGCCGTCGAGCTTGGGCAGCATCAGGTCGAGGATCACCAGGTCGAAGCGCGCCTCTTCGAAGCGCTGCAGCGCTTCGCGGCCGTCGGTGGCCGAGGTGACGTGGTAGCCGTCCTTGCGCAGCGGGTAGGAGAGCAGGGTCTGGATCGAGTGCTCGTCGTCGACGAGGAGAATGCGGGTCGATCCGTTGGCCATGGAGAAAGGGTATCTGCGGCTTCGCTTGGACAGATGTGCGAGTACCAAGAACTAAGGTCTCTGGCTATAAAGCCGATATGAGCCGCAGGATGCAGCCCAGACAGCTGAAGAGCCTGGTCGACTCCGGCCACTACAAGCCCGAGCCCGCGCTGGTCGCCGCCGCGATGCTGCAACGGCGCAGCGTTCGCTCGCTGCTGACCAGCGATGGCGCTACGCCAGCTGGTCGAATCCCTCCGGCTCCAGAAGCCGGCCGCCGGGCAGCCTGATCTCTACGCCGCTTCCCTCGAGCACCTCGCCGATCGGGGTGAGGGCAAGCCCTTCGTCCTCGCGGACCGCAGCCTGCGCGTCCTTCAGCCGCTCCGACGGAATCGCGGCCAGCAGCTCGTAGTCCTCGCCGCGGCAGGCGATCAGCCTCCAGGGGTCGACGTCGGCGACCAGGGCGACCCGGTCGAGGCCGTAGGGGACCGGCACCTCGCCGGCCTCGATGCGCAGGGCCACGCCGCTGCGCGCGGCGATGTGAGCGGCGTCGCCGGCGAGCCCGTCGCTGAGGTCGATCATCGCCGTCGCGCCGGCGCGGGCGAGCATTTGGCCGGCGCCGAGGCGGGGTTGGGGTTCGAGTTGGCGCTCGAGCAGGGTTTCGACGTGGCCGGGCCCGACCAGGTCCTGAAGCTCCGGCCGCTCGACCAGCTCGTGGCCGGCCGCCGCGGCGCCCAGCTCGCCGGTGACGACGAGCAGCTCGCCTGGGCGGGCGCCGCCGCGTGCGACCAGGGCGTCGGGGCTCGGGGCATGGCCGACCACCGCGATCGCGAGGAAGAGCTCCGCGGCGCGGGTCAGATCGCCGCCGGCGATCTCCGTGCCCGAGAGCGTCGCCAGCGGCAGCATCCCCTCGAGCAGCTCGAGGCAGCCGTCCTCGTCGAGGTCGGCGGGCACGCCGAGGGTGACGTAGGCCTCGCCGGGCTCGGCACCCATCGCCGCCAGATCGGAGAGCGCCGAGGCCAGCGCCTTGTGGCCGATCTGGCCGAGGCTCGCCCGGTCGCGGTGGAAGTGGACACCCTCGACCACCGCGTCGACGGAGGTTGCCGTGGCGCCGCCGGGCAGGGTGACCGCGGCGTCGTCGCCGCTACCCAGGTGCATGCGTGCGCCCGGGGCGGGTAGTCGCTCCCGTATCCGCGCCAGCAGCTCGAACTCGCCCATCGGCTCATTGTCCCTCCCGGGCCGTCACTAAGGTGCTGCCAGTGGATCGCCGTCAGCCACTTCTGCATCGCATCGGCGAGGCCGGGGCCAAGGTGGGCACCAAGCCGCCGCGCAGCAAGCGCGTGCGGCTCGCGCTCCAGATTGGGATTGCCGTGCTCGTCTTTGGCTTCCTCGTCCTCACCGTCGTCAACCAGTGGTCGGAGATCCAGGACAAGGGCGTCCACTTCCACGTCGTCTGGCTGATTCCGGCGCTGATCATCCTCCCCGCGTCCTTTGCGGTCAGCGCCCTCGGTTGGGACCTGATCCTGCGCTTCCTCGGCTACCGCCTCGGGGCGGGCCGGGCGCAGGTCGCCTGGGGTCAGCCGCTGCTGGCGCGCTACGTGCCCGGCAGCGTGCTCTACGTGCTGGGCAGGGTGCTGCTCTCGGAGCGGACGGGTGTGCCGCGCCGCCTCACGGTCGCCAGCATCGTCTATGAACAGGCGATCCAGGGGACTTCGGCGCTGGTCGTCTCCGCCTACTTCATCATCGACCACCCCGACCTCCAGGGGCAGCCCTGGCGCTGGGGCGTGCTGCTGCTGATCGGGCTGGCGATCGCGCTGCTGCACCCGCGGGTCTTCGGGCCGCTCGCCAACCGCGCCCTGCGCGCCTTCGGCCGCGAGCCGCTGCCGGCGACGATGCCGATGCGCGGCGTGATCGGGGTGCTCGCCTTCTACGTCTTCTACTGGGCGGTGATGGCGGTCGGGATCTGGTGCGTGGCGCGCTCGGTCAGCAACGTCGACGCGGGCGACATCGCCGCTCTCGGCTCGGCCCAGGCGTTCGGTTACGCGGCGGCGCTGGTGACCCTGGTCGCCCCGGCCGGCCTGGGCATCCGCGACGCGGCCTTCGCCTGGGCGGCGAAGGTGGTCGCGCCGGGCAACAGCTTCGCGGTGGCCTCGCTGATCGCGATCGTCGTGCGGGGGGTGTTGACCCTGGCCGAAGTGATCTATGTGGGGATCGTGACGGCGATGGGGCGGCGCGAGGGGTGGTCGATTCACACCGGGGTGCTGCATCCCAGCCCCGAAGAGGCGGAGGCCGTGGTCGAAGAGGTTTAGCGCGGGCGGGAGGACGGCGAAGGACACCCCTCCTCAAAAGACCGTCGCGCAGCTGGGTCGCTTGCGGGGCTTCGGGGCCGGGTTGCAGAGTCTTTTGAGGAGGGGTGTCCTTCGCCGTCCCTCAAGCCGGGTCCTGCTTCGACCACAGCATCGATGCGGGGAGCTTGAGCGGGTGGACGGGCTACAGGGGGATGCGGGCTCCTAGTTGGTAGGCGGTCAGGAGTAGTAGCAGGAGCTTTAGGGTGCGGTCTCTCGAGAGGGCTGCCAGAGGGAGGGGCCATAGGAGGTACCAGGGGAGGAGCCAGGACGTTGCGAGGAGGAGGAGGCCGGTGGTTGCCCAGGCTGTGGCTCGGAGCCAGTCGGCGCCTCGCCAGGTCCAGAGGAGTAGCCAGGCCAAGAGAACGGTGTAGAGCGCGAGGAACGTGGCGCGGACGGCGGTGGGGTCGAGGCCGGATAGGCGGGCCGTAGTGATTGGGAGGCTCATGTGGCTTGTGCGCCCCTGGTTCTCTCCCGCCAGCGCGAACGCGTGTAGCCAGTCCCGCCTGAAGGAGAGCCACGCAGCGACCCCGACCGCCGCCAGCGCCGCGAGGCCTCCCAGCACCACGCCGCTGACGGGCCGAAATGTCGAGGATGCCTTGACAATTCGGCCCGTCGGCCCACGCTCCCGGGTGGCGAGGAGGGCGAAGGGGACTGCTATTGCCGCTGAGGCCTTGACGGCCGCCGCCGCCACCAGGGCGGCGCCGGCTGAGGTTGCTCGGGCGGTTAGTAGGGCGGCAATGCCCAGGGTCATCAGTAGGACGGCGAAGGCGTCGTTGTGGGGGCCGCCGATTACGTGGACCAGGACGAGGGGGTTGAGGGCTACGAACGCGGCGGCGCGCAGGGGGTCGATGCCGCGGGCGGGGGACAGGCGGGCTACGAGCCAAGCAGTGGCCACGACCACGAAGGCCGCGGACGCCTTCAGCGTGTAGACGGCGGCGCCGACCGGGAGCCAGGCGAGGGGGTAGGTCGCCAGGGTGAAGAGCGGGCCGTAGGCGCTCGTCGTGTCGGGCCAGGTGACGTGGGCGTAGGCCGGGTCGGCGGGCGCCGCGGCTGGGGGGTGGGCGTACGGGTCGAGGCCGTGGAGGATGCCGAGCCGGGCGTAGTCGACGTAGCTGTAGACATCGTGGGATAGGAGCGGCGGGAGACAGGCGAAGACGGCTGCGCATGCCGCGATCGCGCCCCAGACGACGCCGCGTCCCAGCCGCGGCGCCCAGGCGAGGGCGGCGAGGTAGGCGGCGAAGCCGGCCCAGATCAGGCCGTAGGAGACCCCCGGTGCGAGGCGCAGCTACTTGCCCCCGGCTTCGGTTGCCGCGCCGCCGCCGCCGACGCCGGTCGACCCTGGTGGCGGTGGCAGCGGCGTTGGCTTCTGCCCGGCACCGGGCGCGTAGGCGTCGGGGTTGTAGCCGCCGGTCGCTTCTTCGCCCAGCTTGCGCGCTCGTTCGGCTTCTTCTTCGGCCTCTCCGTAGACGCCCTTGCTGTGCCCGCGCGGCGTTGGGGCTGTGAAGCGACCGAAGTAGGGCGCCCAGCCGATCGAGTGCTTCGGTTTCTCGAATTCCTCGCAGGGGACTTCGCCGCCGCTGTAAACGCCGTGCCAGATCTCGGCCGGGAAGGTGCCGCCGTAGACCGTGATTCCGTGCACGCTGGTCATTTCGATCGCGTTGGACTGCGGGTAGCCGACCCAGACCGCGGTCGCCAGGTTCGGCTGGTAGCCGGAGAACCAGGCGTCGGTCGCGCGGTCGGTGGTGCCCGTCTTCCCAGCCTGCCCGGAGCAGCCGGTGTAGGCGGCGGTGCCGGTGCCTTCGGTGATGTTGTCGTGCAGCAGCCGCGTCACCTCGTAGGCGACCGCTTCGGAGACGACGCGGCGGGGCGGCGTGCGACCGGGCCGCTCGGTGCGACCGCCGGGGAAGACGACCCGCTCGATCGCCACCGGGTCGTGGCGGATGCCGCCCGCCGCCAGGGTCGCGTAGGCGTCGGCCATCTCGAGCGGCGAGACGCCGACCCGCAGGCCGCCGATGCCCTCGGCCGGGATCCCGTCCAGCGGGCTGACGATTCCCAGAGAGTGCGCTGTCTGGGCGACTTTCTTCGGACCGACGTCGAGGTCGAGCTGGGCGAAGACGGTGTTGTCCGAGGCGACCGTCGCCTGCTGCAGGTTGACGCGGCCCAGGTAGCCCTCGTCTGCGGTGTGCACTTCCCAGTGCCCCCACCTGGGCAGCTGCAGATCGAGCGGCTTGGACGTGTAGTAGGTCGTGTACGGGTCGATGCCCTGCTTGATCGCGGTGGTTAGGACAAAGGTCTTGAAGGTCGAGCCGGGCTGGCGGTGCCCCTGGGCGGCGAGGTTGAAACTGCTCTCATAGCCGGGGCTGTAGCTCGATGCCATCGTCTTGATCCGGCCGTTGGCGGGATCGATCGAGACCAGCGCCGAGGACGGGTCGGTCGAGTAGGGGAGGGTTTCGTGCATCGTCCCCAGCGCGACCTCCTGCAGCGGCAGGTCGAGGGTCGTGTAGACGCTGAGGCCGCCGTTTCGCACCGTGGCGGAGCCGTAGCGTTCGATCAGCTCATTTTCGACGTATTCGAAGAAGGCCGGCTCGCGGTGGGCGAAGTAGCCGCCGCCGGCGTCGAGGCCGAGCCCGCCCGAGCCCGCCGCCCGCGCCCGGGCCGGCGAGACGTAGCCGAGGTCGGCCATCTTCGCCAGCACCTGGTTGCGGCGCGCCTTCGCCGCCCGCGGGTGGAGCAGCGGGTTGTAGTCGGTGGGTGCCTGGGGCAGGCCGGCAAGCAGCGCCTCCTGCGGAAGGCTCAGCTTCCAGACAGGCTTGGAGAAGTAGATCTTCGCGGCGGCGCCTACCCCGACCGCCGTCGCCCCTTCGACCGTCCCGTAGGAGGCGGTGTTGAGGTACTGGTCGAGGATTTCGCGGCGCGAGTGCCGCTTGGCGTACTCGATCGCCAGCTGCGCCTCGACGATCTTGCGTTCGAGGGTGCGCTGCGGGTTGTGGATGCAGAGTTTGCGGACCAGCTGCTGGGTGATGGTCGAGCCGCCCTCGACCGCGCGGCCGGCTTCCAGGTCCTTCAGCGCCGCTCGCAGGATCCCCTCGTAGTCGACGCCGCCGTGCTCGTAGAAGCGCTGGTCCTCGATCGCCACGGTGGCGAGCTGCAGGCGCTTGGGGATGCGCCCGACGGCGACCGGTTGGCGCGCTTCCCGGGACGCGACAAGGCCGAGGCGAGTGCCGTCGGCGGCGTAGATCGCCGTGTTGGCGGCCTGGCTGACCTGCTTGCAGGAGGCGAGCGAGGGGGCGTCCGCGGCGACGTTGAAGACCCAGGAGATCGCCGCGATCGCGGCGACGGCGACGGTCACCGAGAGCGTCGCGGCGACGAGCAGGACCTTGCCCGGCAGTCCGCCGCGCCGCCGCTTGCGTCGCCGAGTCCGCTGCCCCATGAGCGAAGCGTACTTCGGCGCCGTTGCGGCTCAGGCCTGCGTGTCCTCGGTCGAGAGGTTGTGGACGACGCCCTCGACCAGGAGCTGGTTGGGGATCACCACCGCGGTGCCGTCGCCGGGGTTGACGTAGGTGTAGGAAAGCGTGATATCGGTGACTCGGCCGCTGACCTCTTCGAAGGAGATGCGGTCGCCGATCTTGATCGGCTGCGAGACGGCGAGCTGCACCCCGGCGACCATGTTGGCGATCGTGTGCTGCGCGGCGAAGCCGACGATTGCTGCGAGCACCGCGGTCGAAGCGAGGATGCCGGTGGCGAGCCGCTTCAGCTCGGTGAATTGGCTGAGCGCGATCGCCAGTAGGACGAGCAGCACGACGAGGACGACGAGGCGCCGCAGGAAGCGCAGGCGGGTCTTGGTCGAGCGGGAGACCTGTGAGACTGCGCGGGCCATGGCTCTCGAGACTCTATGCGGGTGGGCCGTCGGTGACCCCCCCCGGCTCAACTTTTTTCGAAGGAGGCGTTGATTGCTGGCGCCCGGGGGGTTGCCCGAAAAAAGTACAAGCCGCCGGGAGGGGTCACCGACGGCCTTTCCGTATTCGAATTGGGGGCCGGTTGCGGCAGTCCTCGGAGTGTTGCTTGCTTTGGGGTCCGGGGTCCTACTTGCCTTGCCGGCGGCGATCCTCGGGGGTAACGGGCACGGGGAATTGACGAATGCGGGGAACGCTGCCGCACAGTTTGCGGCGGAGGTCGCGTTCTTCCTGGTTCCGGTCGCAATTGCGACTTGGCGGGGCGCTACGCCGCGGGAGGCGCTTGCGCGGCTTGGGCTTAGGCACTTTCGGCTCTCGGCCGTCGGTTGGATGTTCGCGGCGATTGCCGCGTACCTCGCCTTCGCGATCGTCTATGCGGCTGCCTTCGGCGAACCGCAGCAGAAGGACATCGCCGAGGATCTTGGGCCGGTCGCCGTGCAGGTGCTGCTCATCGCAATAGCCGCCCCGATCTGCGAGGAGACCTGCTTTCGGGGCTTTCTCTTCGGCGGTTTGCGCGAGCGGCTGCCGCGGGTCGCGGCGGCGCTCCTCAGCGCTCTGATCTTCGGCGGCCTGCACGCGACGACGGGCATCAGCGCCGTGCCGCCGCTGATCTTCTTCGGCTTCGTCCTCGCCCTGCTTTACGAGAAGACTGAATCGATCGTTCCGGGGATCCTGCTGCACGTGCTGAACAACTCGGTCGCCCTGCTCGGACAGTAGGATTTCGCTGGTGTTGCGCCTTTTTGCTCTCGTCGCCGGACTGCTGGCGCTGCTCGTCTCGGCTCCGGCTGCGGTGGCGGCGCAGATGCCGGCGGAGAAGCCGAGCGGGCCGCCGGCGGCGACGGTGAGGATCAAGCCGGACTTGAAGCACGGCCGGGCGCGGATTCTGAGCAAGGCCGCGGTGGTTGGGACCGTGACGCCTTTCGTCGCGGGCCAGCACGTCGCCGTCACCTTCTATCGCGACGGCCGCAAGCTGCTGACCCGCAACGTCGCCCTGCAGAAGGGCAAGGGCGGGAACGGGAAATTCCGCGCCGCGATCCTGATTCGCCAGGGCGGAAAGTACGCGGCTTCGGCGAAGCACGTGGCGACCGCGGCGCTGGGCGGCGACAGCACCGTGCGCAAGAGCTGGAAGGTCAGCTACCCGGCGCTGCACCCGGGTCAGTGCGACCCGGTGGTCAAGGGCTTCAAGAAGGCGATGGCGAAGCTCGGCTACGCATCCGGCGGCGGGCGCTGCTTCGACGGGCGCAGCGGCCGCGAGGTGCTCGCCTACCGCAAGGTCAACGGCATGGCCCGCACCGAGCGAGCTGGAAAGGGCCTGGTCGCGGCCGTCTTCGAGGGACGCGGCGGCTACCGGGTGCGCTACCCCGCGGCGGGCGAGCACGCCGAAGTGCCGCTCGACAAGCAAGTCCTGGTGCTCAGCAAGGGCAGCAAGCCGTTTGCGATCTACCCCGTCTCCACCGGCAAGCCGTCGACCCCGACCGTGACCGGCCACTACAGCTTCTACCGCCAGGAACCGGGCTACAACGCGGAGGGCATGTACTACTCCTTCTACTGGCATGACGGGTACGCCGTCCACGGCTACGCCGAAGTGCCGACCTACGCCGCCAGCCACGGCTGCGTCCGCACCTTCATCGCCGACCAGCCGCGCATCTACGAACAGCTGCACTACGGCGAGTCGATCTTCGTCTTCTGAGCGTGTGTGAAGCTGCGCATATCGGCGTCCTCGGTCGCTCGCGTGCAGAGCACGCCGCGCTCCCTGCGTCCTTGATCTGCTTGTTCACACACGCTCAGTCGGGGTGGACTCGATGACGGAGCTTGCTGCCGCCAAGCAGACGCTGCTCGCCGAGCTGCGCGAGCACTCGCTGGTTATCGGCGAGGTGACGCTCTCCAGCGGGGCCAGAGCGCAGTATTACGTCGATGCTCGCCGGGCACTGCTGCGGCCTGCCGGTTTCCTTGCGGCGGGCGAGCTGATCGCTGCCGCCGCGGTTGAGGCTGGCGCCACCGCCGTCGGCGGCCCGGCGACCGCGGCGATTCCGCCTGCCTGTGCCGCCCTCGCGGTCCCCGCCGGGCGCGAGCTGGTTGGCTTCTTCGTCCGTGGCGAGCGCAAGGAGCATGGCCTGCAGCGCTGGGTCGAGGGCCCGGTCGAGCCCGGCGCCCGCTGCCTCGTGGTCGAGGACACGGTCACCACCGGCGGATCGACGGCCGAGGCGATCGAGCGGATCGTCGAACAGGGCCTCGAGGTGGTCGGCGTGGTGGCGGTAGTCGACCGGCTCGCCGGCGGCGCCGAGCGGATCGAAGCCGCGGCCGACGCGTCCTACCGGGCCCTGGTCACGATCGACGCGATCTATCCCGATCGCCCCGACCGCGACGGCTGATGGAGCCCGACGCCGTCGAGATCCGCGTGGTCGGCTGCCTGGTCGAGAAGCAGCGCGCCACGCCGGACGTCTACCCGCTCTCGCTCAACGCGCTGCGTCTCGCCTGCAACCAGTCGACCAACCGCGACCCGGTCGTCTCCTACGACGAGCAGACGGTGGTCGAGGCTCTGCGCCGCCTCGCCCTGCGCGGCTGGACCCGGCTGGCCAGCGGCGCCGGCAGCCGTGCCCGCAAGTACCGCCACCTGCTCGACGACGCCTTCGGCCTCGACGACGCCGAGGTCTCGATCCTCGCCGTCCTCATGTTGCGCGGGCCCCAAACCCCCGGCGAGCTCAAGCAGCGCGCCCAGCGCCTGCACGAGTTCCCCTCCCTAGCCGCGGTCGAGCAGACCCTCGACCGCCTCGTCGAGCGCGGCCAGGTTGCCCGCCACGAGCGCCGCCCCGGCCAGAAGGAGGAGCGCTACGAGCAGCTGCTCGGTCCCAACGCCACGGCGACAGCCGCCGCCGTGTTACCCGAGCCCTCGGGGTCAGACCCGGCCGCCGCGCCTTCAAATGCTCCCGAGGCCGGGGCGCTACAGCCGGCCGAGGACCGCCTCACGCGCCTCGAGCGAGAGGTGTCGGAGCTCCGCTCCGAGCTGGCCTCCCTGCGCGCCGATCTCGGGGACTAACGCCCGCTTCACGCTCCCAGCAAGACGCCCGGGAACATCCTGCCTTCCCGCAACAGTGCCCCCAATCGAACACAATCCGAACCCGGTAGCGCGGATCCCCGGTGAGCCGGTTTCGCTGGCACGGTAGCGCCGCCTCCAAGAGGCCTGAATCTCCGGGCGACGAATCGATCAGCGCCGGAGCGGTAGATAGGTTGGAAATGTGCGCACGATTGTCTACATCGACGCCTTCAACCTCTACTACGGAGCTTGCCGGGCGCCGGGACGGCGCTGGCTGAATCCCCTGGCGCTTGCCCAGCGCCTGCTGCCCAATGACGAGATCGCCGAGATCGCCTACTTCACGGCCAACATCAAGCGCGATCCCGAAGACTCTGGCGCACAGGACCGCCAGCGGCTCTACCACCGCGCCCTGCAGACGATCCCCAACTTTGAGATCTTCCTCGGCCGCTACATCTCAAAGCGGGTTCGGGGCGAACTCGTTGACCCGGCCCCCGACGAGCTGCCCAGGCGCACCGTCCTCACCTACGAGGAGAAGGGAACCGACGTCAACCTCGCCACGCGCCTTCTCCTCGACGGATTCAACCGCCGCTATGAGTCCGCAGCGGTGATCTCCAATGACGGCGACCTGAAGATGCCGATCCGGGTCGTTCGCGAGGAGCTTGGCCTGCACGTGACCGTGGTCAACCCCGTCCTGCACAGCAAGCATCGCAGCGCCGCGCTCTCCCCCGACCCCATGCCGGCCAACGCCAGCTTCATCCGCCTCTCCGCCCACGACATCGCGGAGTGCCAGTTCCCCGATCAGATCGCTTCCCCCAAGGGCGCCCGGCTGGTCAAGCCCGATACGTGGTGAGGTTTGGAGACGAGACTGTCGATCCGTATACTGAAGTCAATCCCCCTGCTGTTTCGTCAGCAGGGAGCGGGGCCGCCGCAAGGCGGCCTCGGCATTTCTGGACTCTGACTGAAGGAGCCCCGCACCGTTGACCGGGTGACCTGAGAGCCTGACGGCCGTGACCGCCCTGATCAGTCTCCACAATCCCGGAGCCTGGGCCGCCGCAGCCGCCTGGGCCACCTTCGTCGTGCTCTTGCTGACGCTCGCCTATGTGGCGCGCCAGGTCAGAGATCAGTTCCGACCCTGGGTCACGGTCAGCTTTCACTTCCGCAGCATCATTGCGTTCATCGTGGTGCGCAACTTGGGGAATACGCCAGCCCGAGACCTCCGAATCAGATTCGAGCCGGAGCTTGTCAGTGCCCAATACGGCGCCGTCGCCGACGTTGCAATGCTGACCGAGGAGACACCCGTGCTTGTCCCAGGCGAGGAGCGACTCATCCTCCTGGACAGGGTTCCAGACCGCTTGGAGAGCGCCCTGCCCCAGCGACACACCGCTTACGTCAAATACAGTGATCACCGGGGCCGCGCACTGCCCACGGAGCAATTCGTCATCGACTTCGGACTGCTCGACGGCGCCCGACTTCCCGACAAGGGCATGCACGATCTCGTCGAAGCGGTCAAGGTAATCAGTGATCGCCTGGAGCAGCTCGGAGGGTGACGGCCGCTCCGAGCCGCCGCGCGCAGTCCGGTTCGACCACCGTCACGACCGCACCGCCTCAGTGCCCCGACCAGGATTCGAACCTGGGGCCTACTCCTTAGGAGGGAGTCGCTCTATCCAGCTGAGCTATCGGGGCGAGTTACCGGAAAAGGCTCTGCTGAGCCGTTTCCGGCGATTGCCCGCCGTCCGCGTCCGGCTCTGAATCGACCAAATCGGGCTCTCCGCTGCCCAGTGCTGCCCATTCGAGGGCCGCATCGAACTCGCGAAGCGCCACGCCGGTCAGCCTCGCGCGGCGACGCACAGCACTAGCGTAGACCTTCATAGAGAACCCCGGCTCGGTGTGCCCAAGTTGGTTCGCCACCTGTGCCATGCCTCCGGCTGTTCCACTAGCGCGGGGGCGCTTTGTCGTTGGGTCGGCGAGCCTACAGCAACTTCTGCTGAAACACAAGTGCTATGGCAGGTGGATCGAAACGCCCGCGTCTGAGAACGTGCGCAGAAGATGCGCCGCTCAGATCAACCTCAGCCCGCCCTAGGCAGAGCGATCCGCCAACTCCGCGAAGAGCGCGACATGACCCAGGAAGCTTTCGCCCAAGAAGCGGGCATCACCGTCGGCCACATGTCGATGATCGAACGCGGCCACTCGAATCCTACGTGGGCCACGGTCAAGAACATCGCGACTGCGCTTGCTCTGTCGATGAGCGATCTAGCAAAGAGCACCGAAGATCACGAGGGGTAGCTACACCCGCTCATGTTGAGCGCTGGCTGGATGTCCATCTCGGGCCAGTTGCGATGAAATAGGTCGGTGAGCCTAGATTCCGAATTGTTTGCCCGTCAAATTTGGTATTGCGAGTCGCGGGTCGAGGTGTTCCTTCGCGGCCACCTGTGGGTCGAGCATTTCCTAGAGAAGATGCTGGTCTTGGCATTTGAGCGGCCAGAGGCAGTCGCTCTGGATCGCTTGACATGGATGCACAAGCTCAGCCTTTGCGATGGCTTGGCTTTGCTCAGGCCGTGGGAGGTCAGTGCGCTGTCGGAGATGAATCGCGTTAGGAACCGATTGGCTCACGACCTTGCGGGCGAGCCGTCGGCCGACGACATTGCGAAACTGCTGCGTCTGTCTCCATCCAATGTGTTGGATGCAGTCGCTTCGGTCAAAGAGGTGGAGGAAAAAGCCGGGCAGTTGAGTGGTGAGCACGACAATACACTTGCCGACCTACGGTTCTGGCTGTTTGCTCTTGCGATGGATATGGATTTCCGGGTCGAGACCACAGAATATGAAAAAGCACATAAGACCAAGCTGTGGCGTGCGATGAGCGTTGTGGTGGCCACCGAAAAATCGAGGAAACCAATTAGTCAAGAGGAAGCAGAGGCTGCGGAGGGCCTACCGCCTCGACCGCAGCCAGGAGATTCCTTTCGCTCCCATCGTGATAACAGCGAGCAATAAGGCATTCCTGTTCGGTCCCATTACGGCAGCTTAATTCGCCGCCAGGGTCAGCTCTTGAGCTTTCTCCGACACGCTGATCGTGAAGTTCATCATTAAGTCAGCGCGGCCCCAGAGGACGTTGAGGCTGGCGACGAATAGGGGCGCGATCTCGAACTCGATCTCGGGAATGCCATCCACGAAAGCCTTGCAGGGCTTTTGGGCGAGCCAGGCCGACGCGGAGCCCTCGACCTGGCCTACCTCCACAGGGGCAAGGTCATCAACCGTGTAGCCAAGCTCCTCGGCATAGTCGATTGGGAGAACGGACCTGTCGGCGCCGGTATCGACGAGGCCGGAGATCACGATCTCTCGGTCTGGCTTCACCCCAACGAGGGTGAGCAGCAGATATGGCCGTAGCTGTCCGTCAGGGCCTGGTCTGTACGGAGCCGTGAAGCTCCCGGAGCGTTCCACAGGGCTCAGGCTATGAAGTAGCCCGCACGGGAGCGGGGAACCGGGATGAGCGAGTCTGTTGGTCGGACCTCTGGATTGTCTCGCAGTCCCTTCGCGCTGAGGGCGCTGGCGACGACCTTCCCGTTGCGGAGAGCGACCCACTTGCCCATGTAGGGGGTGAGATCCTCCTTCGGTTCAAGCTCGGCCTGAGCTTGGCGGAAGCTATCTTGATCTTGGACTGCCATCAGCTCCTCATTCCGACGACTTCGCCATGTTCCTCCAATCACCATAGCGATGCAACCGGAGCCGCAAGGCTGGAGAGGACGATTGGGCAGCGGAGCGTCCTTGCTGCCCAAATCGAATTGAATCGTGCCTAATCGGATCGAATCTACGGGCGCGCAAAGGACGGATTTTTGGCTCTTTAGAGCCAAAAAATCCAACTTCCCAAGATCAATTAGGAGGGAGTCGCTCTATCCAGCTGAGCTATCGGGGCGGGAGGATCCACAAGCGTAGGGCCTGGTCACGTTCTCTCGCTTGGATCAGCTTCAGCCGCGTCGGGGTTCTCTAGGTCCACTAGATCTTGGCCGCGCCCGGCGGCCTGGAGGGCGTTCCGAGCTTCGACGAGCTTCGATTGCGTGCAACCGATGTCCTTGGTGGCACGAACAACCCCTCTTGCGCCCGCCGATCACCACGAACTCCGCGCCCGCGGCGACCAGCCTCCGCAGGACCTCGTCGAAGGCGGCTGACGTCATTGTCGCTGGGCCGACGCGGCCATCTTCAGCAGCGCGTGACTCAGCTCGATCGTCTCGGCCAAGTTCACGCTCATGGGACGTTGCGCGTCTTCGCGCAGCCGCTGGACGCGAACCGCCTCGGCCGCCGCCGCTGGATCCTTCGAGACCTGGTCCGGCTGTTGAGTCGGATCCATGGAGAGACAGTAGCGAAGCGGAACGGCTCTATCCGGCTTGGGCAGCTGGCGGCTGTTGCTGGCCAAACCTCGGTCCGGCTGCATTCGAGCTAGGCGTAGAGGCTCTCCGAGGCCAGTTCCTCGGCTCGGCGGTTCCAGAGCTTGACCTGGACGAAGAGCTCGTCGCCGTAGCCCTCGAGGGCATCGAGGGCTATGAGGCTGAAGCGGTCGCTGGAGACGAGCTCCTGGTCGACGGTCTCGCCGTCGAGCTCGGCGGTGGCGGCGATCGCGCCCTTGACGAGGGGGCGACCCCAGATCAGGGTGACGGCGCCGGCGCGGCCGTTCTCGCCTCGCCAGCGGCCGATCACCTCGTCGTTGAGGTCGATTCGCCAGCCCGGGTTGTCCTCGGCGAGGATGTCGGTGAAGTCGGCGGCGGCGCGGAAGTCGTCTGGCTCGCCGTCGCCTCGCTGGACGTACGAGACGTGGCCGAAGACCTCGATCTCCCCCTCGTCGCCCTCGGCGCGCCCCGTGCACGGGATCCAGATACGCCCGCCCCAGGCGCGCTCCGGATACCACTCGAGCTCTGGGGCGTGGGCACCGACGGCCGGGCGACCTTCGATCTCCTCCCACGCGGCCAGGAAATCCGCCGCCAGCCGGTCGGCGAAGCGACCGTGCGGGATGCCATCCTGGCTGCTGTCGGCGACGAAGCGCGGGATCGGTCGGGGGTCGGGCGCCATCCAGGCCGAGGCTATCTGGCCAGGGTTAACGTTCGTCGAACTGTCGATTTCGAGCAATCGTCATTGCTACGGTCCAGACACACGCCGGTTTGCTGAGGGACAGCTGGCGCCGACAAGAGCAAAGGCAGCGGGAGGCTGGCGATGATCGATGCGGCGATGCGACCCTGGAGGCGCCCGGCCCGGCGGCGGCTGGCGGCGCCGGTCAAGGCCCTTGCGCTCTCGGCGGTCTTGCTTGGCGCCCTGGCACCCGGGGCGTGGGCAGCAGCAGCCGAAGGCTACGAGCCCGCTTCGCCCTCGACGATCCCGGTTCAGGGTGAACTGCCGCAAGAGGTGGCAGTCGATCAGAGCAGTCGGGATATCTATGTCGCAATTCCATTGGCCCACTTCTCGACAAACACCAGCGAGCTCAAGCTCGGACAGGTCGATCAGCTTGATGCGTCCGGGACGCCGACCGCCAGCTCGCCGTTCGCGGCGGAACAGCACCGCATCTTCACCGGCGTCGCCGTGAACCCCGTGACCCACGGCGTCTACGCGGTGGAGACCTCCATCGAAACGCCGATCGGGACGATGGGGACGCCAGGACGGATGAGCCAGTTCTCCTCGACCGGAACCCCGGGAACGGAATTCTCGACCGGTGGCCAGGTCAACGAAGGCCCGAGGATCGCCGCCGACTCGAGCGGCAACGTGTTCGTGCCGAATGCCGCCACCGGCGCCGTGCTGGTCTACAGCTCGTCTGGGAGCCTGCAGGAAACCATCGATTGCGGGGACTGTCCGAGTGGGTCCTTCCAGCAGCCGATTGGCGCCGCGCTCGACTCTGTGAACGACCTCTACGTGGTGGACGTCGGGCGAGACGAGGTGGTCAAGCTCACCAAGTCCGGCGGTTCTTACGAATACTCGTCGGTTCTGCAGAGCGGCAAGGATGCAGGCGCCGTTGGAGTCGATCCCTCCACCGACTCGGTCTTCGTCGGCGACTACCCGGGCGGGACCGACTACCACATCGTTGCTTACAACTCGTCCGGGGCCAGGTTCGATGATTTTGGCGCAGAACTATTCGGGCCGGTCGGCGAAGGAGGAGTAGCCGCTGCCGGCCAGATTGCTGTCGACGCCACTACTCATAGCCTCTACGCAAGCGACCCTTCGGCCAACGTCCTGCACGCCTTCGACCTGGTAACGATCAATCGGCCGTCTACGACAACCGAACCGGCGACGCCGGTGGGCCAGGTCGAGGCGACGATGAAGGCGACGGTGAACCCGAACTTCCATGCGACCTACGATTGCCACTTCGAATACATGGACGACGCCTCCTTTCAGCCTGACTTCAGCGGCTCCAGTCAGATGCCCTGTTCGTCCCTGCCAAACGGCTCCAACCCCACGTCGGTGAGCGCCTCGCCGTCGTCGCTGGCTCCGGAGACCACCTATCACTATCGGATTGTTGCTGCCAACGACGCCGGCGCGGAAACCGGCGCCGCGGAGGAATTTACGACCTTGCCGGAAACCCTTTCGACGGTCACCACCCAACCGCCGTCCGCCGTGCTGGTGTCAGGGGCGACGCTGAACGGAAAACTAAACACGCACGGCGGCACGGTAACGGACTGCAAGTTCGAATACGGCACCACGCAGTCCTACGGAGAAGGCCTCGACTGCGCGGGCTCGATCGGCATAACCAGCTCTGACGTGAACACAAGCACGAGCGTCAGTGGGCTTGCGCCTGACACGATCTTTCACTACAGGCTATCGGTCACCACGAACGCCGGCATGGCGCATGGCGAAGACGTCGAATTCACCACGCTCACGCCGCCCCCACCGGAAGAGGAAGAACCGGTTCTCGAAGAAGAAGGACAGAGCGTCCCGCCGGCGCCCACCGTGTCGACGTCGCCTCCCCCGGTTGCTCTTCCCGCGGTGAAACGGCTCGTCTGCCGGAAGGGATTTCGCAAGCGACGGGTGCGCGGCAGGCGTCGCTGCGTCAAGAAGAAGCACCGCAAGCGGCGAGTCCACCGCAAGCACAGGCGGCACCACCACCGGCGTCACTGACGCAGGTCGGCGGCGGCGCGCTCGGGTGGGTACGTGTTGATGTCCACCCCCGTTGCGAACTCGAACGAAGCCTTGACGCTGAGCCGCGGCGCGATGTCGATGTGCCAGTGGAAGTGCTCGGCTCCGCGCGGCGCCGAGCGCACCCAGAGGTTGAGCTCTGGGGAGTCGCCGAAGCGCTCGGCGAGCAGGCGCAGGGCTGTGTGGAGCATCGCCGCGCCGCCATCCTCGTCAGCGAAGCTGGGCGCCGGGGCGCGCGGGATTAGGCGCATCTCGAAGGGCGAGCGCGAGGCCCAGGGACAGATCAGCGCTGCCTCGTCGTCGATCGCCACCAGGCGCTCTCTGCGCCGAACCTCCTCGACCAGGACATCGCCGAGCAGCGATCCGCCCGCCGTCCGTTCGGCGTAGGCGCCCACCCGCTCACGCTCGCGGGCGACGGCGGCCGGGACGAAGTCGAGCGCGTAGAGCTGGGCGTGGCTGTGCTCCAGCGAGGCGCCGGCGCCGGCCCCCTCGTTGACGATCAGCTGCACGTAGGAGGCACCGGCGTGGGCTCGCATCCGCTCGCGCCAGGTCGCCACGGTCGTCGCCAGCTGCGCCTCGCTCAACTCGCAGAGGGCGGTGACGTGCGCCGGGCCTGAGATCAGCACCTCGTGGGCGCCGCTCGCCGGGCGCGAGACGAACAGGTTGGGCTCACCCGAGCGGCGCGACTCGAGCAGCGGATCGCCCACTGCGGCGAAGCTGCCGGCCTCACCCTTGGTCGCCACGGTCGGATCGCTCCCCCGGTCATCGCCCTCGGCGCTCAGCGCCGGGTAGAGGTTCGGCACGACGCGCGTCGTCCAGCCCGGCCTGTCAGGGCCGCCGCCCCCCGGACGCGTCGCGTAGACCTCGGGCGGCGTGCGCTTCTCCTCCCCCTCGCAGAAGGGGCATTCCTCCGCTCCGGTGCGCTTTTTCCCCGTATCGCGGGGAGAAGGCGCAGCGGAGCGGAGGTCGGATGGGCGCAACGCTCTGCCGGGCGCCAGGATCGCCGGCAGGCCGGTGAGCTGGTCGATGCGGAGCTCGGTCAAGCGTCGTCTTTGAGGAACGGCTTGAGCACGTCCATCGGCAGCGGGAAGACCACCGTCGTGTTCTGGTTGCTGCCGATTTCGAGCAGCGTCTGCAGGTAGCGCAGCTGCAGCGAGGCGGGATTGGTGCTGATGATGTCTGCCGCGTCGGTGAGCTTCTGCGCCGCCTGGTACTCGCCCTCGGAGTTGATGATCTTCGCCCGCCGCTCGCGCTCGGCCTCCGCCTGGCGAGCGATCGCCCGCTGCATCTGCTCGGGGATCTCGACGTCCTTGATCTCGACCGCGGTCACCTTCACGCCCCAGGGCTCGGTCGACTCGTCGATGATCTTCTGCAACTCCTCGTTGAGGCGCTCGCGCTCGGAGAGCAGCTGGTCGAACTCGGCCTTGCCGAGCACCGAGCGCAGCGCCGTCTGGGAGATCTGCGAGGTGGCGAGGAGGAAGTTCTCGACCTCGACCACGGCCCGGCGGGCGTCGATCACGCGGAAGTAGGCGACGGCGTTGACACCGGCGGGGACGTTGTCGCGGGTGATCACCTCCTGCGGCGGGATGTTCAGCGTCACCGTCCTCAGGTCTACCTTGACCATGCGATCGACCAGCGGGATCAGCAGGATCAGGCCGGGCCCCTTCTGCGCGATCAGGCGACCGAGGCGGAAGATCACCCCGCGCTCGTACTCGCGCAGCACGCGCACCGAGGCGCCGAGTGCGATCACGGCGAAGAAAGCGATGACGACCAGGACTCCCAGGACAGCTGCCATCAGCTTGCTCCCTCCTTGAATTTGCTCACCGGTGCCGGTGCCGGGCTGACGATCAGCGTCAGGCCCTCCACCGCGTCGATTCGGACTCTATCTCCCAGCTGCGCCGGCCCCGATCCCCCGGTCAGCCGGGCGCTCCACACGGTCCCACCGGCCCAGACCTGGCCCTCTGGGTCGAGTGCGCTGCGCGCCTCGGCGATCGAGCCGAGCAGCTCCTCGGTCCCGGTCCGCACCCGCTCCTCGCGATGCGCCTCGAGCACCTTGCGCGTGATCGCGTAGAAGGCGACGAAGGACAGCACTCCGAGTGCGATCAGCGCTGGACCGACGTAATCGGCGGCGCCGCTGTCGGACTCGAGCGCGAGGACCCCGCCGGCGATCAGGCCCAGCGCCCCGAGCGCGGCCAGCACTCCGCCGCTGGAGAGCAGCAGCTCTCCAGCGAGCAGGGCGACGCCGATCAAGGCGACGATTGCGGCAGCGTCCATATCTCGATTATCCGCCTTCGCATTCTTCGCGCAGGGCGAAGCGACGGATGTCGGCGTCCAGTTCGGCGGGCTTCGCGTACGGGCCTTGCTTGAGGTAGCAGAGTTCGCCGTCGCTGCCGTAGAAGGCGGTGTCAGGCTTGCCCCGCCCCGCCCCGATCGCATTGGTGATCTCCTCGTTCGGGTCCGTGTAGCTCGGGTAGGGCACGGGCGCTTCGGCGAGGAATTCCCGGGCGAGGGAGTCGGAGTCCTGGCTGTTGACGCCGAGGAAGGCGACCCGCTTGCCGTACGCTGCCGAGGCTCTTTGCAGGGCCGGGAACTCGAAGCGGCACGGCCCGCACCAGGACGCCCAGACGTTGACCACGGCCGGGTAGCCGCGGAGCCTCGTTAGACGGTGTTCGTAGGCCTCGCTTCCGCCTCCGAGCAGCCCGTTCGCCTGCCGGTGAAGTGCCGCGAGTGGCGCTGGAGAGCCGGCCAGCGCCCTTGCGTAGTCGGGGTGCCACCCGCCGGAGTCGCCGCCGACGCTGGAGCCGCAGGCGACCATGGCGATCGCCGCCAGCGCCCCGGCCGCCAGGCAGATGGCGAACTGTCTTGTCACCCCAGCCAATTCCTTGATTAGAATACGCGTGTTCGGTTCGCGTACTGCGAAGCAAACAGCTGAGAGCGCCGGGGGGAAAGATGAGAGGCCTCGCGGGACGCTCGTCCTAGTGCCCTCGCCACGTCCAAGTTTGCGGCGGGGACGGAAACCGAAAGCCTTCATGGCCAAGACCAGCGACGTTGCCGCGTCTGCGGCAGTTCCATCTAGCGCCGACATAGATCGGGCGTCCGAGTTCGTCCGCGAGCCCTTCCTCCTCGACCGCGAGGGGCCGGAGGCGCTCGCCCCGGGGACCGCCCGGCGACGGGCGCTCGACCTCGCCCTCAGGGAGATCGACGAAGGCGCTGAGAACCCCTCGATCCAGTGGCGCCGCGACTTCTCGCTACTGCTCGGGCTGGAGCGGCTGCTCGCCGAGGAGCCGCCGAAGCTGCGCGACGGAGCGGAGCTCAATCCGCACCAGGTCGACGCCCTCTCGGGCACCCTGACCGAGTTGATGGCCGAGCAGCAGGAGGCGGCGACGGTTGAGGCGAACGGCAACGGCGCGGCGGCTGGCGCCGACGGCGCGATCGCCGCCGAAGGCGGGGCCGGGCCCAACGGCGAGGCCGACCTCGCCGATGAGGGGGAGGAGTTGGCCCCCGACGAGGAGCCTCAGGATTGGGACGAGCAGTCCGCCGGCGACGAGGAGACGATCGAGGAGGCGCCCGAGGACCCTGGTGCCGCCCGCCGCTTCTGGTTCGAGCACGCCACTGGCGCCGGTAAGACCGTCGCCGCGGTCGGCTTCATCGACGCCTCGCGCACCGGCGGCGTGCTGATCCTCACCCACCGTCGCAACCTCGTCGACCAGTTCATCGGCGAGATCTCCGACCGCGGTTACAAGGAGCGCCTGCGCCCGCCGCTGCTCGGCAACCGCGACGACCCCGACGGTCCGGTCACGGTCGAGACCTACCAGTGGTTCGTCCGCAACCACAAGAAAATCTCCGACGCCTACTCGATCGTGATCTGCGACGAGGCGCACACCGCGCTCGGCGAGAAGACCAGCGCCTGCATCCGCGCTTGGACTGGGCCGGTTTTCATCGGCATGACCGCGACGGGCGCGCTGATCGCCCGCCACGTCGCCGACCTCTTCCCGACCCAGACCTCGCGCTTCGACCTGATTCAGGCGGCGCGGCGCGGCGTGATCTCGCCGCTGCGCTGCATGCGCATCCCACCCGGGCCGGGGGTGCGGACGATCGCCAAGGTGCCGCTGCGCAAGGGCGAGGTCGACCAGGACTTCGACCAGGAGGAGCTGGCCGCGCTGCTCGATCAGGAGCCCTTCAACGTGGCGATCGCCGACCTCTACAAGACGCGCTTCGACGGCATGCCCGGCGTGCTCTATACGGCCGGGGTGCAGCACGCCAAGAACGTGGCGCGGGCACTGCAGAACACGGGCGTCAGCGCGCGGGCGGTCTCCGGCGAGACGCCAAAGCGCGAACTCGCGGAGATCCTTGCCGCCTTCGAGCGTGGCGAGGTCGACGTGCTCTGCAACGCGATGCTGCTCGCCGAGGGCTGGAACTCGCCCCGGGCGACGCTCTGCATGCATCTCGCGCCGACCGCCTCGCGCCGCATCTACCAGCAGCGGGTGGGACGCGTGACGCGCCGCGCGCCGGGCAAGGAGGCGGGCCTGGTAATCGACTTCGTCCACCCGGCGACGACCCACGACGAGGCGATCGTCACCCTGCACAGCCTGCTCGACCGCGACGTCTACCGCGGCGGGGCGATCGTGATCGGGCCGGTGCGGCGCGCGCGCGGGCGGCGGATCCGGGTCGAGCGGCGGATCGTCCCGGTGTCGAATTCCGAGGAGCGCCGCACCCACGTGCTCGAACGCGAGCTCTGGCGGATCGCGGTCGAGAATCTCGGTCACGCCGAGCAGCACGCGTGGGCCGCACTCGCCGGGGCGCGGGTCAACCCGCAGGGCTGGCGGAGGGCGCGGGCGATCCTCCAGGGCTCGGGTTCCAAGGAGTTGAAACGGCGCTTCCTGCTGACCTGCGTGCAGCGCAACCGCAACTCGCAGCTGAAACTGAAGGCGCTCAGCGAGATCGCCGAGGTCGGCGACGCGGAGGCCTTCGACGACGCGATCGACATCGTCGGCGCCTGGAGCCGCGACGACAAGCGGGCCGGGACGCGAACGCTGCTCCAGGCGCTGGTCGACAAGCGGATCGGCCGCCGCGACCAGGCCCAGGCCTGGGTCTGGCGGCTTGCCTCCTACACGCGCGAGCTGCACGAAGAGTACGCCGTGCAGCGCTGGCCGGAGACCAAGCGACTGCTTGGCTTGCTGGTCAACTCCTCCGGCCGCGCGCACGGCCGCAACGCGCGGCGGTTGGTGCACGCGACGCGCAAACAGGACCGGCGCCTGGGGATCGCTCTGCTGGCGGCCGCCGTCTCGCACACGCCCGAGGGCGAAGAGGTGTTGCGTGGGGCGCGGATGCGGATGGCGCGCAAGCCCTCGGCGGTCGCTCGTGAGCTGCTGCGCAACTTCCCCAAAGGCGGCAAGCGCCGCAAGCGAGGCAAGAAGCGAGCGAAGAAGAACGGCGAGGTGCGGGCCGCAGGGGCGACCGTATCCAGCGAGGACGGC
The DNA here is from genome assembly GCA_963728365.1 of uncultured Solirubrobacterales bacterium. Taxonomy (GTDB): domain Bacteria; phylum Actinomycetota; class Thermoleophilia; order Solirubrobacterales; family 70-9; genus VRUE01. The sequence continues at coordinate 1,760,795 of CAVSJI010000001.1, read as the reverse complement.
GCCTCAGAGGCGGAGGCTGACCTCGCCGGCGCCGAGGGCGACGCGGTCGCCGCCGGCGACGTTGACGACGAGATTGCCGCGGTCGTCGATTCCGTCGGCGACGCCTGAGCCGTCCTCCCAGCTGATCTCGCGCCCGAGCAGCCCGTCGCGGCGCCGCCACTCGGCGAGGACCTCGTCCTGCTCCGCGTAGACCCAGCGGTTGAGCTGGCGGCTTAGGGCTTCCGCGACGGCGAGGGGGCTCGGGGGGACTCTCGCGGCAGCAGCAGCGGGGAGGCTGCCGCGAGAGTCCCCCCGAGCCCGTTCGGCCACCTCGAAGAGCGAAGTCGCCGGCTGGCGCAGGTCAGGCGGGAATTCCTCTGGCTTAATTGTGAGGTTGAGCCCGATGCCGACCACGGCCCATTGCTCCTGTGGCTTGGCCTCGATGAGAATTCCCGCCAGCTTGCGTCCCTCGAGCCAGACGTCGTTGGGCCACTTGACCTGGCACGCGATGCCGGGTCGCAGCTCCTCGGCAGTGCCGCAGACGGCGAGCGGAGCCGAAAGCGGCAGCAGCAAGTGGCGCTCGTCCAGTGGTCGCAGGACCGCCGAGTAGAGCAGCGCCTTGCCTTCGGGCGCGGTCCAGACCCGCCCCTGACGCCCCCGTCCCGCAGTCTGCTCCAGGGCGGTCACCACCGTCCCCCCGGGTGCCCCAGCCCCAGCCAGCTCGCGCGCCCGCTGGTTGGTCGAGTCAATAACCCCGTAGTGCCGATGCGGCGCTCCAAACATTTGCGGTCGCACTTTCACCCGCATAGCGGCGGGAAATTCGACATCAGGAGGCTGCGTCGGCGAGGAGGGCGCTAACGAGACCGTCGATGTCGTGGCGCTTGGCCTCGGCGTGGACCTCCAGGCCGGCTTCGCGGGCAGCCTCGGTGGTGATGGGGCCGATCGAGACGATGCGGGCGTTCGCGGGGAAGCGACCGCCCAGGGCATCGGTCAGGTTGCGCACGGTTGAGGAGGAGGTGAAGGTGACGTAGTCGGCTGACTGGGCGGCCTCGATCGCATCCTCGGGCGGCTCCTCGCGGATCGTCTCGTAGAGGGCGATGACGTCGAGCTCGGCGCCGCGCTCGCGCAGGGCGTCGGGGAGGACGTCGCGGGCCTCGGCTGCGCGGGCGACGAGGACGCGCTTGTCGGCGACGTCGACCTCAGCGAGGGCTTCGACCAGCGCCTCGGCGACGAAGCGCTCGGGGACGATGTCGGCCCGGATGCCGTGCTCGGCCAGGGCGCGTGCCGTGCCTGGGCCGATGGCGGCGATGACGGCTCCGGTTGGGCCGCCGGCGTCTGATCTCCCCCTCCCTACCTGCTGCTGTTCTGCCCCTCCGAACGCCCTCGCGTCGAGACCGGCTGCGTCCAGCGCCTCGAAGAGCAGGTGCGCCCCGTTCGGGCTCGTCATGCAGATCAGCGCGTAATCCCCGATCCGCTCGACCGCGGCCTTGACCTCCTCGCTCTCGATCCGCGGCTCGATCCGGATCGCCGGCAGCTCGACCACCTCGGCCCCGAGCTCGCGCAACCGATTGGCCAGGCCGCTTGCCTGGGCCCGCGCCCGGGTGACGATCACGCGCTTGCCGTGCAGTGGCCGCCGCTCGAGCCAAGCCAGCGTCTCGCGACGCTCCACCACCGCTCCGACGACGATCAGCGCCGGCGCCTTGACTCCCTCGCGCTTCACCGCTGCGGCGAGCGTGCCGAGCGTGGCGCACACGGTGCGCTGTGCCTCCATCGTGCCGCGTTCGACCGCCGCCGCCGGCTCGTCCGCGTTGCGGCCCGCCGCGATCAGGGCCGCCGCGTTGCCGGCCAGCCGCCTGACGCCCATGTAGAAGACCAGCGTGCCCGGGAAGCGGGCCAGCGCCTCCCAGTCGAGAGCGCTCTCCTCCTTGTCCGGGTCCTCGTGCCCGGTGACGAAGGCGACCGCTGAGGCGTCGTCGCGGTGCGTGACCGGAATCCCGGCATAGGCGGTCGCCGCGACCCCGGCCGTCACCCCGGGCACCACCTCGAACTCGATCCCCGCCGCGCGCAGCGCTTCCCCCTCCTCGCCACCCCGCCCGAACACAAACGGATCGCCCCCCTTCAACCGCACCACGCTCTTCCCCGCCCGCGCCGCCTCAACCAACCGCTCATGAATCTCCCCCTGCCCCGAGGACGTGCCGTCACTTAGAGACCTATATGGACCTCTAACTTGCGGCACGTCCCGGTGGGGGGACTTGCCTACGTAGGTGAGCTCGGCGTCGGGGCGGGCGCCGTCGAGGGCGCCGGGGGGGATCAGGCGGTCGTGGAAGATCGCGTCGGCGGAGGCGATCAGCTCCAACGCCCGCGCCGTCATCAACCCGGGATCCCCCGGCCCCGCTCCGACCAGGTACACGACTCCAGCGCGGGCGCTCATACGCAGAGGGCCGATCTCGGTGGGTCAGAGCGTCTTGTACTTTTTCGCGGCCGCTCGCCTGCGGCGTCAGCAGTTTCCCTCTCCACGAAAAAGTTAAGCGGCGACCCACCGAGATCGGCCCTGAGCCTAGACATGCTCGCTCCAGCTCTCGGCGCGGTCGAGGAGGTCGCGGGCACCGGTGTCGAGCAGGCGCTTTGCCAGCTCGGCGCCTAGCAGGGCGGGCTCGGCGTGGTCGCCCTCGAGCGCGTCGCGCAGCCACTCGCTGCCGTCGGGAAGCCCGACGAAGGCCTCGATCCGCATCCGGCCGGCGGCGAGGTCGACGGAGGCGTGGACCCCGAGCGGGCTGTTGCAGGTCGCTTCGAGCAAGGCGACGACCGTGCGCTCCGCCGTCAGCTCGCGCAGCGCCGGCGGGTCGACGACATGCTCGACGGCCGACAGTGCCGCCTCATCTCCCTCCCGCACCTGCAGGACCAGTGAGCCCTGTCCAGCGGCGGGAGTCATCGTCTCGGCCGGAATCGCAAACTCGATCTCGTCAGCCCGCCCCAGCCGACGCAGCCCTGCCACAGCGAGCACGATCGCGTCCACCTCACCCCCCTCGAGCTTCCGCAGCCGCGTGTCCACGTTCCCATGCAGCTCCTCGACCTCGAGGTCGGGCCGCGCCGCAAGCAGCTGCGCCCGCCGCCGCAGGCTAGCCGTCCCAACTCGAGCACCCTCCGGCACCTCCTCGAGCGAGGCCCCGCTCCCAACCCAAGCATCTCGAGCATCCTCCCGCACGGGCACAGCGGCAAGCATCAGCCCCTCCGTCAACTCCCCAGGCAAGTCCTTAGCCGAGTGCACCCCGATCTCCGCCTCACCGTCCAGAAGCGCTCGCTCAACCCCTTTCACAAATCGAGCCTTATCCCCAAGCTCACCGTCTGAAGACACCTCAACGAGCTCCGCCCCGCCGAGCATCTCGGCAACCTGCCCGGCCTGAGCCATCGCCAGCGCGCTGCCACGTGTCGCAATCCGAAGCATGAGTGTGGTCTCGTAGGCCGGTCCTGGTGGGGGTGGAGCGTCTTGTACTTTTTCGGTCGTGAGCTCGAGGCGGCAGCTCCAGCCTCTCCATCCGAAAAGTTAAGCGGAACCCCCACCGGGACCGGCCCTCCGCAACTCGGTCACATTCGAAGCAGTCCCGCCCTCCTCCTCCGGCTCCGTCCCGACGTCCAGACCGAACAGCTCGCGCAGCGCGCTCACGAAGAGGTACGCCTCGTCGCTACCCGCCGACCGCTTCATCCGCAACGTCGGCTCGTGCAGGAGACGCGAGGCGATCGCCTTGGCCATCGCGCTGAGCCGCTCGCCGTCAGCCTCGCCGAGGTTCTCCCAGCGGCCCTCGTTCTCGGCCAGCACTCGGCGCACGACCTCGTCCGCGCGCTCGCGCAGGGCGCCGATCGTCGGCACGACCTCCAGCGAGGAGAGCCAGCGCTCGAAGCGGTCCAGCTCGGCGTCGAGCAGCCGCTCCGCCCGCCGCGCCTCGGCCTCGCGCCCGCTCGCGTTGCGTTCGACGATCTGCTGCACGTCGTCGATGTCGTGCAGGCTGACGCCGGCGATCTCGCGGCAGACCGGCTCGACGTCCCGGGGAACGGCGATGTCGACGAGCAGCAGGGGACGTCCCTCGCGGCCGCGCATCACCTGCTCGAGCTCGTCGCGCTCGACGATGTGGTGCGGCGAGTTGGTCGCCGAGACGACGATGTCGGCCGCTGCGAGCTGCTCGGGCAGCTCCTCGAAGCGGACCGCGTTGCCGTCGAAGCGCTGCGCCAGGCCGATCGCCCGGTCGTAGTGCCGGTTGGCGACGAAGACCGTGGCGACGCCGCGGCGGACCAGGGCGCGAGCGAGCAGCTCGGCGGTCTCGCCGGCGCCGATGACCAGCACGCGCCGCTCAGCGAGGTCACCCAGGGTGCGCCGCGCCAGCTCGACCGCGACCGAGGGGATCGAGACGTTCTTCTCACTGATCCCGGTCTCCTCGCGGGCACGTCCGCCGGCGGCGAGGGCGCCGCGGAAGAGGCGGTTGAGGATCGGCCCGGTGGCGCCCTCGACCAGGGCCAGCTCGTAGGCGCGCTTCACCTGGCCCTGGATCTCGGCCTCGCCGAGGATCATCGAGTCGAGGCCTGCCGTCACCCGGAAGAGGTGACGAGCCGCCTCGCTGCCGCGCAGCGAGTAGAGGTGGCCGAGCAGCTCGGTCGGCCGGATCTCGGCCTGGCGGGTGAGCACGCCGAGGGCGCTCGACTCGGCCTCGACCGGGTCGGAGACGACGAGGAAGAGCTCGGTGCGGTTGCAGGTCGAGATCGCCGCCGCCTCGTGGATGCCGGCCACCTCGGTCAGCTCGCGCAGGGCGCCGGCCGCGCGCCCCTCGGTCAGCGAGAGCCGCTCGCGCAGATCGAGCGGTGCAGTCTTGTGCGAGACGCCCAGGGCGAGCAGCTCAGACATCGGGAGAACCTTGAGCGTTGTCGGGCCGGCCCGCGGCCGCCTTCGAAGGAGTCAGATTGCGATCGGAGACGGCCGCGGGCTGAGTTTCGACATCAACTGGCACGTCCTCCGCTTCGCGTCCGGGCGTGGCGGGCCGACCCTGTTCGGCAAACCCAGCCAAGTCCCGCAGCTCGCCCTCCATCCGCCCCAGTTTGGCGGCCATGATCGCCACGTAGACGACGAGCAGGACGAGGAAGACGATGTAGGCGCCGGCGACGTACTTGCCCGCCTCGTCGAGCGGCAGGGCGGGCGTACCGGCGAGCAGCATGCCCAGCATCAACTCACCTCCGGCGCGATCCGCGGCCCGCCGCTGCCCTGTTCAGGAGCGTCGAGCGCCCGGCGCAGGCGCTTCAGCTGCCCTGAGGCGCTCTTCGCGGTCAGCTCCAGCTTGACCAGCGTCACCCAGAGCAGCGCCACCGCCGCCAAGCAGGCGAGGAAGGTGAACATCATCGAGCCCGGCAGTCCCCCGTTGGCGGTGGCGAAGACGCGCGGGTGGACGAGGCTCTGCGCCATCCGCACCGCGATGAAGTTGAGCGGAACGAAGGCCCCGGCGGTGATCGCGAAGACCGAGGAGTAGCGCGCCTGGCGGTCCGGGTCCTCGATCGCGTAGCGGAACGGGTAGTAGGTCGCGTACATCAGGAAGACGATCAGGAAGCTGACCAGGGTCGGCTCGTCCCAGACCCACCAGTGCCCCCAGGAGGCCTTCGCCCAGATCGAACCGGTGGCCAGCACGGCGACGCCGAAGATCACCGACATGTGGATCGATACGTAGGAGTAGGCGTCCCAGCGCCGCTCGCCGCTGCGCAGGTGCAGCACGGCGAAGACCCCGCCGATCACGAATCCAACCAGAGCCGTGATCGAGAGCGGCACGTGCAGGTAGAAGATCTTCTGGATGAAGCCCTGGTCGGCATCGAGCGGCGCGTAGAAGAAGACCAGCGAGAAGGCGGCGAGGATCGCGACGACCGTCGCGACGGAGAGTGGCTTTAGGCCTTTGCCGTACATGCGCTTGGCGCGGGGCCGCCGTCCGGCGCCCCTCAGTCCTCCAGGAGGAAATCGAACACTGCCCAGCCGAGGAGGAGGAAGACCAGATCGTATAGGGCGAGCACCGCGAGCCAGGTGCCGAAGCGGTCATAGCCGGGCCCGCCCGCGGCGAGCAGCGGCTCGCTGGCGCCGGTGGCGGCGATCATCAGCGGCACGATCAGCGGCAGCAGGACCAGGGGGCCGAGCAGGTCGCGGGCGCGCGAGTGGACCGCCATCGAGGAGACCAGCGTGCCGGTCGCGGCGATCCCCAGGTCGGCGAGCAGGAGGACCGCGACCAGGGGGCCGAGCGCCGCGGCCGAGCCGAGGAAGAAGAGCGCGAAGACCGGAACCACGACCAGCTCCAGCGCCAGCAGGTAGACGAGCAGCGCCGCCGCCTTGGCAGCGAACAGCGCGCTGCGGTCGATCGGCGCGAGCCGGATCGCGTCGAAGCCGCCCTCCTCGCGCTCCGCCACCCAGAGCCGGTTGACGCCGAGCAGCGCGGCGAAGAGCAGCGTCGCCCAGAGCACGCCGGAGGCGAGGCTGCCGGAGAGGCTGGTGCGGTCGAGGCCGAAGCGGAAGATGACGAAGGTGGTGACCGCGAAGAGGCCCATCGCCGGCAGCGACTGCAGGCTGCGCAGCTCGGCGCGCAGGTCCTTCGCGAGGATCGCCGCGAAGGCGGCGCGGGAGGGGGTCACAAGACCACCGCCGTCTCGCCGATCCCGAGCCGCAGGACCTGATCGGCCTCGCCCAGGTGGCGCTCGGGGTCGTGGGTGACGACGACCCGGCCGCGGCCGCCGCCAGGCCCGATCAGCGCCTGCGCCAGCTCGCGGCCCTCGGCGTCGAGGTTGGAGTCGGGCTCGTCGAGCAGCAGCAGCTCGGGCTCGTGCAGGACGCAACGGCAGATCGAGAGCCGTTGCCGCATCCCGGCGGAAAGCTCGGCGACCCGCTCGTCGGCGCGCCGCTCCATTCCCACCGCGCGCAGCAGCTCCTCGATCCGGTTCTCCGCGGCCTCGCGCGGGATCCCCTGCAGCCGTGCCTGGAAGCGCAGGTTCTCGCGTCCGCTGAGATCGCGGTAGAGCAGCGGCTCGTGCCCCAGGTAGCCGATCCGGCCGCGCAGCTTCCAGGCCTCGCTCGGCAGCGAGCAGCCGAGCACCGACGCCTCGCCGCCGCTTGGCCGCAGCAGCGTGGCGAGGATCCGCAGCAGGGTCGTCTTGCCGGCGCCGTTGGGGCCGAGCACGACAAGCGAGGCGCCCACCGGCAGCTCGACCTCGATCCCGGCGAGCACCGTCCGTTCGCCATAGTCGCGGCGCAGCGCGGCGAGGGCGATCGCGGGCACGGCTCTGTCCTGCTCGGGGGGCACCTTCGGGGATTCTGCACCGTCGCTCGCCGAGCGCGCGTCTCTCGCTGGGTTTGCGGGGAAGATTTCGGTTTACAAGTCGGGTACGGAGGACGGTCGCTCGCGGTACGCTTGGGAAACCGTGAGCGATCAGCCACCGATCCTCAATGAGATAGACACCTACGGCCCCGCCTACATGCGGGTCGCCAACCAGCTCGGCCGTTACGAGGGCAACGAGGAGGAGGCGCCGCTGGCGATGGCGCTGCTCGGCGTCGAGCCGGGTGACCGGGTGCTCGACGCGGGCTGCGGCCTGGGCCGCTTCGTCGCGGCGCTCGCCGAGAACGGAATCGACGCCGTCGGCGTCGACATCTCCGAGATCGCGATCGCCGCAGCGAAGCGCGAGTACCCCGGCCCGACCTACCACGTCGCCGACCTGCTCGAGCCGCTGCCGCCGGAGCTGCGCGGCTTCGACGGCCTGGTCAGCCTCTCCTCGAGTTTCGGCTTCGGCGAGACGGTCGCCGAGGACGAGGCGATGATGCGCGCCTACCACGACGCGCTGCGGCCCGGGGGCCGGATGGCGGTAGAGCTCTCCGACCTGGAGCGCTCGCGCCACCGGCTGAAAACCGACGAGGGCGTGATCGAGCGCGAGACAAACGGGGTCAAGGAAACGCTCGACGTCGACTTCACGACCGGGATGCTGCACGTCCACTACGTCTTCGGCGAGGACGTGGTCGACTCGCGAATCCGCATGTACGAGGCCGACGATTTGGAACGGATGGCCGCCGAAGCGGGATTCGGGGAGATCGAGCGCTACGGCAACCTCGCCGGCGGCCCGAAGCGCCCAGCGGACCGCCTCGTCCTCGTCGCCACGGCATGAAGTCCGCGGTCGTCGTCGACGCCTACTCGACCGGGTCGCGGCTGGCGCCGCGCTTCTCCGCCGCCGGGTTGCCGGTGGTCCACGTGCAGAGCAGCCCGCGGCTGCCCGACTTCTACATGCGCGGCTTCAGAGGCAGGGACTTCGTCGAGAACGTCGTCCATGAGGGGGATCTGGAGGCGACCGCGGAACGGGTCGCGGCCCACGAGCCGGCCTTCGTCGTGGTTGGGGCCGAGCCGGGCGTGCCGCTGGCCGACGCGCTCAGCGAGCGGCTTGGCCTGCCCTCGAACGGCAGTTCCCAGAGCCTCGCGCGGCGCGACAAGAGCGCGATGAGCGAGGCGCTGCGCGCCGCCGGGCTGCGCACGGCCGAAGCTCTGAAGACCGCCGCCGCCGCAGAGGCGGTCTCGTGGGCGGCGGCGCGGGGCGGTGCGCCAGTGGTCGTCAAACCGCTTGACAGCGCCGGCACCGACGGGGTCAGCATCGCCCGTGACGCGGCCGCCATCGAGGCCGCCTTCTCGGCAAACCTCGGCCGTCCCAACGCGCTGCACGGTGCCAACGAGGAGCTGCTCGTCCAGGAGCTGCTCGAGGGCACCCAACTCTTCGTCAACTCGCTCAGCTGGGACGGCGTCCACCACGTCTCCGAGGTCTGGCGCGACAACAAGCTGCGCCGCGGCGCCAACTTCATCTACGACTACGAGGAGCTGCTGCCCCGCCACGGCCCCCAGCAGGACCAGGTCGTGCCCTACGTCGAATCCGTGCTCGACGCGCTTGGCATCCGCTTCGGCCCCGCCCACACCGAGGTGATGCTGACCGCGAGCGGCCCGGTCCTTGTCGAGTCCGGGGCGCGCATGCACGGCTCGGTCCCCGACGAGATCGTCGACCGCTGCACGCCCAGCCACCAGACGCTGACCGCCGAGGCCTACCTCGAACCGGCCTCAGTCGCCCGCCGCGCCGAGCGCCCCTACGAGCTGATGGCAGGCGCCTACTGCGTGATGCTGATCTCCCAGCACGAGGGCCGGATCGTCGCCGACGCCGGACTGCGCGAGATCGAAGCCCTCCCCTCCTTCGCCGGCACGATCTCCATGCTGCGCCCGGGAGACCAACTCAAACGCACCGTAGACCTCTTCTCCTGCCCAGGAATCATCTATCTAGTGGATCCAAACAGGGCGCAACTGAAAGCCGACTACGACAGGATCAGGGAGCTGGACGCGTCGGGCAGTGTCTTCGAAGTAGAGGAGCTAGTCGCGTCCTGAGGGTGGGCCGGTAGGGGTGGAACGTCTTGTACTTTTTCGTCGTGAGCCGGCGGCGCCAGCCCGGCAACTCTCCACCGAAAAAGTTAAGTGGAACCCCTACCGGCCCACCCTCAACCAACGCGCCGCTTGCGCAACGTCCGCCGCCCGACCTGCAGCAACGGCCCCGCCCCCTCGCGCAGCGCCTTGGTCCGGGTTGCGCCCTTGCCGTAGAGCAGCTTCGCCGAGGCGCGCACCGCTTCGCCGAGGGTCTGGTCGTAGGGGTGCCACCAGAAGTCGCGGGTGATCCCCGGCTCCCAGGCGTTCATCTTGACGTTGACGCACTCATAGAAGCCGAACTTGGAGTGCGAGCGGCCGATGCCGGAGTCCTTGACGCCGCCCCAGGAGCACTGGCAGGCGCCGTGGCTGAAGGAGTGGTCGTTGACCCAGACCATGCCCGACTCGATCCGCCGGGCGATCCGCTCGCCCCGCTGGCGGTCCTTGGTCCAGACCGAGGCGCCGAGGCCGAACTCGGAGTCGTTGGCGAGGTCGATCGCCTCCTGCTCGGACTCGACCACGACGATCGGCAGCACCGGGCCGAAGATCTCCTCCCTCATGATCCGCATCTCGTGCGTCACCCCGGTCAGCACCGTGGGAGCGACGAACTTGCCCGGCAGGCCGGCGACCTCGGTCGGGCCGCCGCAGAGCTTGTTCGCCCCGGAGGCGACCGCGTCCTCGATCAGCTCGACGACGATCCCGTACTGGTCGTCGGAGGTCATCGGGCCGATCTCGGTGTCCCACTGCATCGGGTCGCCGAGCTTCAGCTTCTCCGCGTCGGCGGCGACCCCGGCTACGAACTCCTCGGCGACCTCCTTCAGCACGTAGACCCGCTCGATCCCCGAGCAGGTCTGGCCGGCGTTGGCGAAACCGCCCCAGACGGCGCCGGAGATTGCGTTGGGCAGGTCGGCGTCGGCGCAGACGATCATCGGGTCCTTGCCGCCGAGCTCCAGCACCGAGCCCTTGAGGCTCTCCGAGCAGACCGCGCCGACCTTGCGGCCCACCTCGACCGAGCCGGTGAAGAAGACCTTGCCGACGCTCGAGCGGGCCAGCGCGTCGCCGACCGCGCCGCCGCCGTGGACGACGCGGACGAGACCCTCGGGCAGGCCGCCCTTCTCGAAGACGCGGCGGATCGCCTCGCCGAGCAGCGGCGTCAGGCTGGCCGGCTTCAGCACCACGCCGTTGCCCGCCATCAGCGCGATCGCCACCTCGCCGAAGGGGATCGACCAGGGGTAGTTCCAGGGCGCGATCACGCCGACGACGCCGATCGGCTCATAGGAGAAGTGGGCTTTCTTGCTCAGCGTGAAGGCCTGGCTCATCCGCACCTTCTCGTCAGCGAGGATCTTCGGTCCCGCCTTGGCGCACCAGTGCAGCGCGTCGATCGTTGGCAGCAGCTCCATCGTGTACGCCTCGGCGCGCGGCTTGCCCTGCTCCTGCACGAGCAGCTCGGCGATCGCGTCAATTTCGTCGAGCAGGGCGTCGGCGGCGCGCAGCAGGTAGCGGCCGCGGTCCTTGCTCGAGAGCTCAGCCCAGGCGGGCTGGATGCGGGCGACGTCGTCGACGACTGCCTGGACCTGGTCGGGGGTGATCGTGGCGACTGAGCCGACGAGATCTCCTGTGGCGGGGTTAAAGGACTCGAGGGTGGACTGGGCGGGGGGTGCTCCTGCGGTGGTAGCCATGCGGTCGATTGTAGGTGGTGGTGGGGGAGGCGGTGTGGGTTCTGCGGGTCCCGAGGCTCGCTTCGCCTGCGGCTTCGCTCACTATGTTGGAGCCGCTTCGCGGCTTCGAGACACCTTGCCGGGGGCCGCTTCGCGAGGGACCCGCAGAACCCACACCGCCTCCCCCTCGAGCGCCTCCACTCCCCCGGTCATACTCGGGAGCGGTGCCGGATCGACTGTTTGACGCGAGTGACGCCCAGGCTGGTGATGTTCCAGCTTCTGACGCACCTTTGGCCGTTCGCATGCGGCCGCGGGGGCTGGATGAGCTTGTGGGGCAGGGGCACGTGCTTGGGGAGGGGTCGGCGCTGCGGGTCGCGATAGAGAGTGGGAGGCCTCATAGCTCGATCTTGTATGGGCCGCCGGGGTCGGGGAAGACGACCTTGGCGCGGATCGCGGCGAGTGGGGCAGAAGGGGCTTTTGAGGAGCAGTCGGCGGTCAATGCGGGGAAGGCGGAGATTCGGGGCGTTATTGAGCGGGCGCGCGAGCGGCGCAAGGCGAACGGGCGCCCGACGATCCTCTTTCTCGACGAGATCCATCGGTTCAACAAGGCGCAGCAGGATGCGCTGCTGCCGGCGGTCGAGGACGGGCTGCTGACGCTGATCGGCGCGACGACGGAGAACCCTTACTTCGAGGTCAACTCGGCTCTGCTCTCGCGCTGCCAGGTGTATGAGCTGCAGCCTCTTGGGCCCGAGCAGGTCGAAGAGATCTTGCGCCGGGCGCTCGCCGACCCCGAGCATGGCCTTGCCGATCCGCCGCCGGTCGAGGACGCGGCGCTGGCGATGCTGGCACAGCGCAGCGGCGGCGACGCCCGGGTAGCGCTCTCCGCCCTGGAGCGGGCCGTCGAGCGCGCACCCGATACTGGCCACAGCGCAGGTGGGTCGAAGTCGGAGGCGATCGACATCGCGGCGATCGAGGACGCCCTGCAGCGCAAGGCGGTCGACTACGACCGCGAGGGGGATCGGCACTACGACTTCATCTCGGCCTGGATCAAGGCGACCCGCGGCTCCGACGTCGACGCCTCGCTCTACTACCTGGCGGCGATGCTCGAGGGCGGCGAGGACCCTCGCTTCATCGCCCGGCGGATGGTGATCCTCGCCTCCGAGGACGTCGGCAACGCCGACCCCCAGGCGCTGCTCGTCGCCGATGCTGCGGCCCGGGCGGTCGACCGGGTGGGGTTGCCGGAGTGCGCGCTCAACCTCGCCCAGGCCGCCGTCTACCTCGCCCTGGCGCCGAAGTCCAATGCCTCATACAAGGGCCTTTCCGCGGCCCGCGCCGAGGTGCGCGAGCTCGGCGCGCAGACGCCCCCCGACTACCTGCGCGACGCTCATTACCCGGGCGCGAAGGTGCTCGGGCGGGGGGAGGGATACCGCTACGCGCACGACGAGCCCGGCGGGGTCAGCGACCAGCCGCTGCTGCCGGAGAAGCTCCAGGATCGCCGGTTCTACGCGCCGACCGACCGCGGCTTTGAGGCGGAGCTGGGGCGCCGGCTCGAGGCGCTGAGGACTAAATTCGACCGAGCTTGAAACAACCGCAACTTCTTTTCGCGTTGGTGTTTTAGAGGGCGGCTTTCCAAGCTAGAGCCAGGGAGAGCCGACACACCGGCCGGAGGCCTGGACTGGGGGCCTCCGGCCGGGTTCCAAAGGGACACAGGGGGAAAGCGGTGACGCGCCTTGCTCGATGGGCGCCGTCACCGCGTTGGGAGTCTCTTGGGGGATTCGGCCCCTCAGCCGCTGACCACGCAGTCCTTGGCGTCGGTCATCTTCAGCGGTTCGGTGTTGGGGAAGGATTCGAGCAGGGCGTCGGCGATCAGGCGGCTGCGGGCGGCGTAGCCTTCGGAGGTGAAGTGGATGCCGTCGGGGATGAACCACCCCTCCTTGACGTCGGCGGCCCAGTTGTAGATGCGCATGTTCGGGTAGCCGTCGCAGGCGTCGAGCAGGGCTTCGTCCCAGGACTTCATGTTCGCCTCCGCATAGGGGCCATTGGTGACCAGCGACTTCACGTTGACCCACATCACCGGTTCGCCGCCGATCGTCGCCATCATGCTGGCAATGCGGTCGTCGTAGGTGAAGTTGGAGCCGGCCGCGACGTTGGCCGCCTCGTTGGTGCCCATCGCGATCACCCAGCAGCCTTTGAAGCCTTCGTTCTTCCAGGCTTCGGCGACTTCCTGGGCGTTCGGTTCGCCCTCGAAGTTCTCATAGATCGAGCGCGCGCCGGCCACCTCGAGGTGCGACGTGGTGGCGCCGACCCGGGCGTACTGCGAGCTGATCAGGTCCGTCGGGTTGGGCAGGTATTCGGAGGAGGCGAGGCCCTCGGAGGTCGAGTCGCCGATGTGCACCACCCCTTCGCAGGAGGTGGCCAGCGGTTTGCGCCTGACGTGCTTTGCGGTGACCGTCTTCGCCACCGGTTCGGCGCCGATCGCGTTGGAGTTGCTGGAGACGCCTACCCCGGCCAGCCCCGCGACCGCCGCGAGCAGGACGCCGCCGACGCCGCCGACCAGCGCCCAGGCCGGTCGCGAGAGCCGTTCGATCCGCAGCTCCCCCGCTTTCCAACGCGCCCAGAGACGGCCCAGGGCGCCGTGGCGGATCGGGTTCTCCACGTAGCGCCAGGAGACCTCCGCCACCGCGCCGATCGCCAGGACCTGGAGGATCGCGCGCGGCACGCTCGGGCCGTGCGCCCCCTGCGGCGAGGTGAGGACGATGATCGGCAGCGTCCAGAGGTAGATCCCGTAGGAGCGTTCGCCGATCCAGCGCATCGGCCGGCAGCCGACGATCGGGGCGAGGCGCGAGGCCGGATGGGCGAAGGCCGCCACCGCGAGCGCCGTGCCCAGCGCCAGCACGGCGAACCCGCCCCGGTAGATGAAGGGCGAGAACTCGTTCGAGCGCCAGAACATCACGCCGATCGCCACCAGCCCCGCCACCCCGGCCGCGTCTATCGTCCGCTGCGCCTGGACGGTGACCCGGCCGGTGAGCCGGCGGCTGGGCCAGACCATCGCCAGGGCTGCGCCGATCAGCAGCTCCAGCGCGCGCGTGTCGGTGCCGTAGTAGACCCGCGAGGGGTCGAGCGTCGGGTGGTAGAGGACCGCCATCAGGATTCCCGAGGCGAGCGCCGCGAGCAGCGCAAGAGCAGCCAACCGCGGCCGCGGTCCTGCGCAGCGCATCGGTTCGGGGACGAGGTGCATCGCCGCCAGCAGCAGGAACGGCCAGAAGATGTAGAACTGCTCCTCGACCGAGAGCGACCAGAGGTGGTTGAGCGGCGAGGGGGCGGCGAAGCGGTCGAAGTAAGAGACGTGGTGGAAGATCAGCCACCAGTTGTTGAAGTAGCCGACCGCGCTGAGCACCGCGGTGCGGAAGTCGGCCGGCTGGTGCGGTCCGATCACGGTCACCCACGCGGTCACCACGATCAGCATCAGGAAGAGGCCCGGCAATAGGCGCCGAGCACGGGCCAGCCAGAAGCCGAGCAGCTTGATCCCGCCGCGGTTGACCTGGTTGAGCAGGATGTCGGTGATCAGGTAGCCGCTCAGCGTGAAGAAGACGCCGACGCCGAGCAGGCCGCCTTCGGCCCAGCTGAATTTGAGGTGGTAGAGGACGACGCCGAGCACGGCGATCGCCCGCAGCCCGTCGAGGCCCGGCATGTAACGGCGGCTGCTCTGAACCGGTTCAGGCATCGCCGGGGAAGCCGATCTGGAAGAGCCACATCGCCGCGGCAAGTCCTGGCGTGCGCCACGCGAACCGGACCCCGAGCTCCCGGGCGAGCCGGGAGGCGACGGTGCGGACCAGCCTCGCCTCGCCTCGCGCCAGCCTGCGCGCCGGCGCCAGGTGCGGCGCCGATCCGAGCGCCGCTTTGCGCGGCGCCGCGGTGGCGATGCCGAGGCAGGCCTTGACCCCGCGCGCGATCAGCCGCGCGCGCAGTTCGGCGCCGGCCGCTACCGGGTGAAGGTCGTCGGACTGCATCAGCTCGGGGTGGGTCGCCTCGGCGCTCGCCCAGTCGGGCGTCTGCGTGCCGGGCCGCGAGGCGGCGAAGGCCGCGACGGCCCGGTTCTTGCCTGTGCTGTCGATTCCGTCGACGGTAAGTCCGTGGATCGTCGGCACCACCATGCAGCGATCGCCGATCGCGGCGGCGACCTTCTGCAGGTTGCCGGCGAGGATCTGGGGATACGCCGGGTTGTCGTTGGTGCCGGCGTCGAAGACGACCACCGACTGCGAGGGGTCATAGCTTTCCTGGAAGAGGTCGTAGATCTGGTAGCTGTTGGAGCCGCCCACGGCATTGATGGTGAGCGGTACGCCGGGCAGAAACCTCTGTAGGTAGGGCGAGGTGAGCTCCTCGAGGCTGTCGCCGACGACCAGCACGCCACCTCCGCCGCTTGCATGCGCCGCCGGGGCGATGGCCAGCACGAGCATCGCCGCCAGGGTCGCGAGCCTGCGCGCACTCGGCATCCAGCGAATTTCTACACTACGCCCATGCGCCCCGGAGCAGCGGCGACGGCCTGCGCCCTGCTGTGCCTGGCGCCAGCCCTCAGCTCCTGCGGCGGGGACGGGGATGCGGCGACGGGCACGCCGCCGCGCTCCGGGTCGGCGGTGAGCGCCTCGCGCCCGGCGCCGCACAGTTCCTGCGCCCTGCAGCTGGATGGATTCATCGGCTCCCTCACCGCCCTGCGCCGCAGCCTCTCCCGCGGCCTCAGCTACACCGAATACCTACCAGCAGTCCGCAGCATCCGCGTCGCCTACCGAGCCATCAAAACCCGCGATCTCGCCGCCACGTGCCTGCTCCTAGCCGGAGGCCCAGCGGAGCAAGCTTTCAACCTCTACATCGACGCGGCCAACGCATGGGGCGACTGCCTGACGACCGTCGGCTGCACCACGGCTTCAGTCGAACTTAAGCTCCAACGCAAGTGGACCCGCGCCTCGAACGCGCTTAGCAAGGCGCAGCGAGCCGCGAAGGAGGCGTCTCGGTAGGGGTGGAGCGTCTTGTACTTTTCGGTCGTGAGGCCGGCGGCGAAAGCCCCAGCCTCTCCATCCGAAAAGTTAAGCGGAACCCCTACCGAGACGCCTCCGTCCCAGCCTTCCGCGCGATGTAGACCGCCTTCGTGTGGTTCTCGACGTCAAGCGGCTGCGTCGGGATCCCGTCCAGCCCGTGCCCGTAGACGTCAAGGCACTCCAGACCCGCGCCCCCGAGCGCGGCGATCACCTCCGCTTCGGTGAAGTGCCGCTGCCGATGGAAGATCGGCGGCGGGCTCTCGCGGCCGTCCTCGAAGCTCACCTCGAGCCGCGATTCGCAGACCGAGCTGGGTGGGACGTCGGTCGGCGCCAGGCCGTTCCAGGTGAGCCGCCGACCGCTCCGCTCGACGACGCTCACTTCGGCGAAGAACGTGCGGTAGGCGAGCAACTCGTTGACGTCGAAGAGCAGCAGCCCCGTCGGTGCCATATTGCGCCGCATCCCGCTCAGCGCCCGTTCGAGCTCCTCGGGGCTGAGCAGGTAGTTGACGGCGTCGTCGAGCGCCCAGATCAGGTCGAACTCGCCGAAGACGGGCAGCTCGAGCATGTCGGCGACCGCCAGCGTCGCCCGCTCGCCGGCCTTCGCCCGCGCCAGCTCGACCATCGCCGGCGAGATGTCGCAGGCGGTCACCCGCCAGCCGCGCTGCAGCATCGGCAGAAAGCTCTTGCCGGTGCCGCAGGCGACGTCGAGCAGGCGCCTTCCCTGCAAGCCGCGCCGCTCGAGCGCCGCCATCAGGTCGGTCAGCCAGCCCTCGTAGTCGTGGTGGGCGGTGAAATCGTCGTAGACGAAGGCCATTCCCTCATAGGTGCGCTCCGCCCACTCTGCACCGGTCCCCTCCGACTCGCTCACCTCCATGAGGGTAAGACCCGGTAAGGATTTAAAAAGTTTCAGCGTTAAAATTCACCCGTCTATTTTTAGAAGCAGTACGGTCGAACAATCAACCTGTCGATTACTGGAAGATCAGGCTCCGACGACGGCTGGGAATGGGAGAAGGCGCATCGCTTCTGCGTGCGCATGGCCTATCACTACGCCCGGCACCCCGGCGAAGCCGAGGACATCGCCCAGGACGCCCTGCTGCGTGCCTGGCGGCGCCGCTCGACCCTTCGCGACAGTTCACGGCGGGAGGAGTGGCTGGGGACGATCGTTCGCAACGAGGCCTACCGTCAGTGCGCCAAGTTGCGGCCGGCCCCGGTCGAGGAGGTCGACGCTCTCGAGGGCGAGGAGGACGAGTGCATCCTCTCCACGGTGGAGCGCGCCGACCTGCACGCGGCGCTGGAGCGGCTGGACGCCCGTGACCGGGAGTTGCTTCAGCTGCGCTACGACGAGGATCTGACCCAGGAGGCGATCGCCCGCCGGCTCGGCCTGCCCGACGGCACGGTCAAGGTGCGGCTGCACCGCGTGCGGCATAAGCTGCGCTGCGAGATGCGCGCCGCTGAAGCCGCTGCGGCGCGTTAGGCGGCCTTCGCGGTGCGGCGCATCTCTTCGGCGGCGGCGCTCGGTCCGATGTAGGGGACGAGCATCGCGAAGACCAGGTCGGGCAGCAATTGGGGAAGTTGCTCGGCCCGCCCGGCCAGCAGCTCGTCGAAGATCAGGCCCGAGACCGCTCCGGCCGAGAGCAGCGAGATGTTCTCGGGCAGTTCCTCGCTGCCGGAGAGCTCGCGGCCGTCCTCGAGGTAGCGGGTGAAGCGGGCGACCGCGTTCCAGTGGCGCTGGCGGGCGTCCGCCCCGGCGGCTGCCACCTCGACCACCGCGGTACGCGCCAGCTCGGGGTCGAGCGCGAACAGCTGCACGATCGTCTCCAGCCCTTTCTCAACGCGCTCCAGCCATGGATCGGCGCCGTCGCACTTGGCGACGACCTCGGCGAAGACCTGCTCGACCAGCATGTCGTAAGCCGCGAGGAAGCATTCGTGCTTGTCCTCGAAGTGCTTGTAGAAGGTCGTGCGGGAGGTGCCTGCCTCCTCGATCACGTCCGCGACCGAAGTCTCCTTGTATCCCTTGCGCCCGACCACGCGGATCATCGCCGCCAGGATCTGGTCCCGCCTCGATTCGGATGCCATCAGCCCATCCCAGGTAGGTTGAAAACTCCGGAGTACCTTCATCATAGCGGCTCGGTGTACGGGTGCGTTTATCTACTCGTCTCGCCCACCTCCCTGGCAGCCGCTGCTGGGCCGATATATGGGACCAGCGTCGCAAAAAGGACGTCCGAAAGCAAATCCGGCAAATCCTTCGCGCGTTCCTCAGCCAGGGCTTCGCCGATCAGCCCGGCGACCGCCCCGATCGCCATCCGCGAGGTGTTGGCGGGCAGGTTGCGACCACCCGAGGCGTAGTCGCGGCCCTCGTCGAAGAAGGGCGTCAGCCGCTGCAGCACCGCCCGGTGACGGCGCTGTGCGGCCGGCCCGGCGGCGCCGAAGTCGACGAGCGCCATCCGCGCCACATCGGGCTCCTCCGCCAGCCCCGCGAGCAGCGCCGCGAGCCCGGCCCGAGCCCTCTTCGGCCACTCGTCCTCTGTTTCGAAGGCGCTCGCGACGCGCCGGACCAGAGCCTCGGCGGCGCGGTCGTAGGCGGCCAGGAAGCAGGCCTCCTTGTCCTCGAAGAGCTCGTAGAAGGTGGTGCGCGAGACGCCCGCCTCGCGGGTCAGGTCGCTGAGGGTCATCGGCCCATAGCCCTTCTCGGTTGCGACGCGCACCGCCGCGTCAAGCAGGCGTTCACGTTGGGAGCGGGCGATCACCTCCGGGGGCAGCCGGTGGCGGCCGCGCGGAGGGCGCCAGCGCTCAGGTTTCTCGCCTGCCGTCCGCTGCGCCATCGCTCGCGCCTAGCTGTCCACTCGCGGGATCGCCTTCTCGGCTTCGCGCGACTGCCGCAGCGCCTCCTCCTGGCCGAGGTAGGGCACGGTGGTGATGTAGACGACGTCGGGCAGCAGCTCCGGCAGGCGCCGCGCGTTGCCGGCGAGGATCTGGCCGACGATCAGCGACTCGGCGGCGGAGAGGGCGGCTCGGCCGGCGCTGGAGGGGATCGCCGTTTCCTCCACGGGATCGTCGCGCCCGCGTTCGAGCAGCGACTGCAGGACGCGCTTGCCCGAGGCGTAGAGCTCGAAGGCGCGCTCGCCGGAGGCGGGCGCCTCGACCAAGGCCATGCGGGCGAAGGTCGGCCGGCCGGCGAGCAGCTCGAGGAAGGCCGCGGCGGCGTCGCGGACCATCGTTGCCCAGGGCTTGTCGGGCGAGTAGACGGCGACGATTCGGCCCATCGCGTCGGCGAGCGAGAGCTCCATCGCCGCGTGGAAGCAATCCTCCTTGTCCTTGAAGAGCTCGTAGAAGGTTGCGCGCGAGACGCGCCCGCCCGCGCAGACGTCGGCGATCGTGGTCGCGCCGTAACCCTTCGCGGCGCAGCTGCGCGCCATCGCGTTGAGGATCCGTTCACGCTGGGAGTGCTCGACCAGCGGCTCGGGCAACTGCTCGAGGCCCGCCGGGAGGCGCTCCTCCTCGATGACCGCGGGCAGATCCCTGGACGGGGCCGGGGGCCCGCTGCCGGTGTGAGCTGTCGACGGCAAGTCGGTTCTCCTCGGGCAGACGACTTAAGGTAAACGCGATTGTACACCCCAAGGGCACTCTGTGGACGATCCGGTACCGATTTAACAAAGCGGGCGATCCCCTGGGAACGCCGGCGGGATGCGCGCTGCGAGGAGTCCGAGACGCCGGCCGTTCAGCAGATCCGCCGCTGCACTTCGCCGGCGGCCTGGGCCTGGGGCGACGGGGCGCCACCCATCTTGGCCAGCGAGTGCTCGATGTCCTCGCCGAGCATCTCGGCCATGTCGCGACTGAAGTTCTCCTTGACCACCATGCGCAGCACGGCGACCGACTCGGCGTTCGGCGGCAGCGTGTAGGCGGGCACGATCCAGCCCCGCTCGCGCAGTCGCTCGGAGAGGTCGAAGACGTCGAAGCCGCCGTCCTTGTCGGTGGGCCGCACGACGACGACCGGCAGGTAGCGGGCGTCGTTGAGCAATTCGAAGCGGCCCGAGGCGGTCAGCGCCTTCTCCAGCTCGCCGGCGTTCTTCATCAGGTTGCCGACGATCCGCTCGTAGCCCTCGCGGCCGAGGCGCAGGAAGTTGTAGTACTGCAGCAGGACCGCGTTGGAGGCGCGCGAGAAGTTGAGGCTGTAATTGGCCATCTCGCCGCCCAGGTAGTTGATCTTGAAGACCAGCTCCTCGGGGACGACGTCGACGTCGCGGAAGACGACCGTGCCCATCCCCGGGTAGACGAGCCCGAACTTGTGATTGGAGACGTTGATCGAGCGGACCTGCTCGAGGCGGAAGTCCCACTCCAGCTCGGGATAGGAGAAGGGGGCGATGAAGCCGCCGCTGGCGCCGTCGACGTGGATCGGGATGTCCCACCCCTTCTCCTGCTTGACCTGGCGCAGCAGCTCGTCGATCTCGGCGATTTCGTCGACCTGGCCGGTGAAGGTGGTGCCGAGGATCGCGCCTACGGCGATCGTGTTCTCGTCGATGTGGTCCTTGACTTCTTCGGGACCGATGATGTGGCGGTCGGTCGAGAGCGGGATCACCCGCTGTTCGACGTCGAAGTAGCGGGCGAACTTCTCCCAGCAGGTGTGGACGTCGGCGCCGAAGACGACATTGGGCTTGACGGAGTCGTCACCGCGGCGTTTGCGCCAGATCCACTTGTGGGCGAGCAGGCCGAGCATGATCGCCTCCGAGGAGCCGATCGTCGCCGTGCCGCACGGTTCCTCCTCGGCGGGGGCGTTGAAGAGCCGGCCCATCATGCTGACCACGCGGTGGTGGATCTCCTCGGTCTGCGGGTACTCGTCCTGGTCGACGAAGTTGCGGTTGAGCGTCTCGGTCGCCAGGTCGCGCGCCTCGGGCTCCATCCAGGTGGTGACGAAGGAGGCCAGGTTGAGGGCGGGGTTGCCGTCCAGGTTGAGCTCGTCGTGGATCAGCTGGTAGGCGGCGCGGGCCGGCATCGAGCTGCGCGGGATCGAGTGCTCGGGGATCTCGTCGGTGAAGTAGCGGCTGCTGTAGGTCGTGTTGGTTAGGCGGCCTGCCTGACCCTCGCCGCTGCGAACCTTGCGGATCGTCACGTTCGGCACTGTACACGCGGGCCAGCGCCGTGGGAAGAAGTTCAGACGCCGGTACAAGCCGGTTTGAGGTGGCCGCGACGACCATTTGACGATGGAGACGGCGACTCGGCAGATCGTGGCCTTCGGCGGCGGCGGCTTTTCGATGGAGTCGGGCAACCCGCTGCTCGACGACTACGTGCTGGGGCTGTGCAGGCGGGAGCGACCGCGGGTCTGCTTCCTGCCCTCGGCGAGCGGCGACGCCGACCACTACGTGGTGCGCTTCTACCGGGCCTTCCCGGCCGAGCGCTGCGAGGCCAGCCACATCTCGCTCTTCCGCCGCGAGCAGGGGCCCGAGGACCTGCGCGAGCACCTGCTCTCCCAGGACCTGATCTACGTCGGCGGCGGCAGCGTGATCAGCCTGCTCGGCGTCTGGCGCGCGCACGGCCTCGACGCGATCCTGCGCGAGGCCTGGGAGGCGGGGATCGTCCTCTGCGGCCTCTCGGCCGGGTCGCTGTGCTGGTTCGCGGAGGCGGTCACCGGGTTCCACGGGGCGCCGCGGCGAATCGAAGGGTTGGGCCTACTGCCCTTCAGCAACTGCGTCCACTACGAGCCGAGCTCGGAGCGGCGCTTCGCCTACCACGGGATGCTGCGCGAGGGGATGCGCGCCGGGTATGCGGCCGAGGACGGAGCGGCGCTGCACTTCGTCGGTGAGGAGCTCAGCCGGGTGATCGCCTCGCGGCCCGCAGCCCGCGGCTACCGCCTGGACGCGGTCGGCGAGCGCCTCGTCGAGATGCGGCTGGCGACCGCCTATCTCGGAGACGCGCCACCGGTGACGCGGCTGCAGGGCGCCGGCTTCGCGTCGCTCTCCTCGGCCTCGACGGCCTGATTTCGATGGTCCCGCGAATCCTCGCCCTCGGCGGCCACGACTTCACCTCCCGGCCACCGGACCGCGCGGTCTGCGAGCTGCTCCTGCGGCTGGCTAACGAACGGGCCGGGGGGCGGCCGAAGATCTGCATCCTGCCGACCGCCAGCGGCGACACCTCCGAGCAGATCGGCCGCTTCTATGCGGCCTTCGGCGAGCGGCCCTGCGAGCCCTCCGATCTCTCGCTCTTCCGCCTCGGCCGGCGGCCGATGGAGCTGCGCGACCATCTCCTCGCCCAGGACCTGATCTACGTCGGCGGCGGCAGCATGGTGAACCTGCTCGCGGTCTGGGAGGCGCACGAGCTCAGCTCGATTCTCGGCCTCGCGTGGCGCGAAGGCATCGTCCTCGCCGGCCAGAGCGCCGGGGCGATGTGCTGGTTCGAGGCCGGGATCACGAAGTCGTCCGGACGAGCCGAGGCCGAGGCGGGCCTCGGCCTGCTCGGCGGCAGCCTCTGCGTCCACTACAACAACGAACCAGACCGCCGCGCCGCCTACCTCGAGTCCGTCACCAACGGCATGCCCGGCGGCTATGGACTCGACGACTACGCCGGCCTGATCTGGGAAGGCCCCGGCCCTCCCTCAGCGGTGACAGCCCGCCGCGGCGCCCGCGCCTACCGGGTGACCAGCACCGAGACCGGGGTCGTCGAGTCGCCCCTGCCGGCGAGGTTCCTCCCGGCGCCCGCCCCCGCGGCTCTACGCGAGGACATAGCCGAGTTCCGCCGGATCAAGTCGATGCGCAGCCGCGCAGGGTGGCTTGGGTAGTGGAGGAGCGACGGTTGCCTCTCCCGAAAAGACCGTTGCGCAGCGGGCGTGGGGAGGGATGGTTGCCCCTCCCGAAAAGACCGTCGCGCAGCTGAGCCGCGGTGGCGCTTCGAGACGTATTACCGGGAGCCTTTTCGGGAGGGGCAACCATCCCTCTTTTCGCCCGCTTGTTACTCGCCCATCCCCGCTGCGGGGGGAGCTGTGGGGTCGGAGGACTCGGCGCCTGGGTTCTCGCGAGCTATGTAGTCCTCGGCGAGGAGGAGGTTGTCCTTAGCTCGCTCGACCACGTTGAGCAGGTCGCTCATCAGGGCTACCTCCTCGACCTGCTCCTTGACGAACCACTGCATGAACTGCTCGGCGCGGTAGTCCTTCAGGTCGCGGGCTAGCTCGAAGAGGGCGAAGATCTCCTCGCCGACGCGCTTCTCCTGCTCGAGCGCCTTTTCGACCGGGGTGACGCCGTCCGAGTAGCTGGTTGCCTGAGCTTTGATGTCCGGGATGTGGACTTCCTCGCCGACATCGAGCAGGTACTGGACCATCATCATCGCGTGCTCGCGCTCCTCCAGCGCCTGCCGGTAGAAGAAGGCAGCTAGGCGGGGCAGCGTTTCCGCGTCGTAGTAGACCGCCATCCCCACATACTGCTGCGAAGCAGCGAACTCGTTGGCAATCTGCTCATTCAGCGCGTCAGCGAAGCTTTTCTCAGGCATCAAGCTCTCCTTCTGGGGGGTTTCGAGCAACGTAGCTGAATCGGAGAGTTCGGTTTGCCGAAGAGCGACGGTTGCCCCTCCCGAAAAGGCTCCCGGTAATACGCCTCGAAGCGCTGCAACGACTCAGCTGCGCGACGGTCTTTTCGGGAGGGGCAACCGTCGCTCCCCCACGACCCAGCTGCGCAACGGTCTTTTCGGGAGGGGCACCTGGCCCTCACCCACGCCCGTCATCCCACCGAAACCCGCTTGGGCTGAGGCGGGGCTCCAGAGGGCTGACCGGCAGCCCCGCCGGCGGCTTCGGTTCGTTGTAGCCGCGGGGGGCCGTGTCGTTGGGGGTGTCGGGGTGGAAGACGGAGGCGAGGGCCTGGATCTGGCCGCGGCCTACGCCCAGCTCCCACTGGCCGCCACCGTAGGCGCCGATGCCCTCGGCGGCGCAGTAGTCGTAGGCGTCGAAGAGCTCCTTGAGGCTGCCGAGTCGGGAGGGCTTGATGTTGACCATGCGGGGCTTCCAGGGCAGCGCCTCGATGTCGGCGATCGAGTGGATCGGGGCGTCCCAGGTGAGGCGGTCGCGGACCGGCTCGAGCACCGGCCGGGTCTCGTCGTTGACGTCGGGGTCCTCGATCCAGGCCTCCGGGAAGGCCTCGATCAGCTTCGCGTAGAGCCCGGGGTCGGTTTCGACCTCGACCGAGGTGCCGCTGTAGAAGCCCTTTAGGTCGAGTGAGTCGACGGCGCCGGTCTCGACCAGCTCGGCGATCAGCTCGTCGGTCCAGTCGTTGGTCGGGTCGAGCTTGAAGCGCAGGTCGGGGTAGCGCTCGAGCCTGCGGCGCAGCGGCTCGATCGAGGAGGGCTCGCCCTCACCGGGGGAGAGGCGCATCGAGCAGACGAAGGTCACCGGCCTCGCCTCGCGCCCGAGCGCCTCACCGAGTCCCTTGCCGGCCTGGCGCAGTGCCAGGTCCAGCGCCGCCGACTCGAAGGCCCAGCGCCGGTAGAGCCGCGAGACGTCCCGCTGCGGGGCGACGGGGAAGGTGTCCTCCTCAGCCATCATCCCGCAGAACTCGCCCAGGGTGGCGAAGCCGGTGATGTCAAGCGTCGGGCCGGCGTCCTGGAAGGCAATGTGGTCGACCGGGTCGTAGGTGACGTCCTCGCCGAAACCCTCGCTGCCGCCGCCCCAAGTGTGAATCACGGTGGAAAGGCGTTCGAACCCTGGAAGCTGGAGTTCAAGCGGTCGAAGCTCGTAGCCCTCGATCTCGAGCGGGAGGTCGGCTAGGGCGTCGAAGGTGGGCATGGCGCGGAGTGTAGGGGGCGTGGGGGGCGTGCGGGTGGGGTCCGCAAAACGCTCGCCGGGAGGCTCGCTCGAGTGTTTTGCGGACCCCACCCGCACGCCCTGCCAGACTCGTACTTCCGTGAAGCACGATGCGCTTGGGTACTGGGTTGAGGAGGCGCCTGCGGTTGAGGTGGCTCCGGAGCTTGTGGGGGAGCGGAGCGCTGATGTGGTGGTGCTTGGTGGGGGGTATACGGGGATGTGGGCTGCCTGGCATGTCAAGGCGCTGGAGCCGGAGGCTCGGGTGGTGGTTCTGGAGGCCAGGCGGTGTGGGCACGGGCCCAGTGGGCGGAATGGGGGGTTTTGCAATGTGATGTGGTTCTCGCTGCCGAACATGCGGGGGCGGTGGGGGGATCGGGGGGCGCTTGCCGTTGCTCGGGCGGCTGAGCAGGCTGTGGCGGGGATTGGGGAGTTCTGCGAGGTGGAGAGGGTGGATGCCTGGTACCGGCATGGGGGGTATCTGCAGGTCTCGACCGCCGAAGCGCATGACTCCGTTTGGTGCGAGGTGCTGGACGCTTGCCGGGAGCTTGGGGTTGGCGATGCGCTGCAGCCGCTTTCGGCGGAGCAGGTGGCTGAGCGGTGTGCGTCGCCGGCGTTTCGGGGCGGGGCGTTCTATCCGAATTCGGCGACTGTGCAGCCGGCACGGTTGGCGCTGGGGCTGCGGGAGCGGTTGCGGGCTCGGGGGGTCGAGGTGTACGAGCACTCGCCCGTCATTCGGCTCGAGGGCTCGTGGGACGGCGTCGAGGCGCGCACGCCGCGCGGCGTCGTCCGGGCAAGCTCGGCGGTCATCGGCATCGGTGCCGCCGCCAAGGCTCAGCGAGGACCGCTGCGCAACCGTCTCACAGTCGCTTCCTCCCACATAGTCCTCACCGAGCCGGTGCCCGAGCTGCTTGAGGAGATCGGCTGGACGGGGGGCGAGTGCATCACCGACAGCCGCGCCCTGATCGACTACTTCCGCACGACCCCCGACCGCCGCATCGCCTTCGGCTGGGGCGGCGGTCACATAGCGATGGCCGCCCGGCTCCACGGTCGCGCCGAGGTCGACGCCCAGGTCGCCGCCGAAGCCGCTGAGCACCTCTGGACGTACTTCCCCGGTCTGAAGCACAAGTCCCTCACCCATGCCTGGGGCGGCCCGATAGACGCTTCGCCCACCCACCTGCCGCTGGTGCGCCCGCTTCGAGGCAGCCGAGCCTTCGTTGCCGCCGGCTACACGGGCAACGGCGTCGGCCCCTCCCACATGGTCGGCCGTACCCTCGCCTCGCTTGCGCTCGACCGTCGCGACGACCAATCCCGTCTGGCATTTGTGGACCCAACCCCGCAGAAGGTCCCTCCCGAGCCATTCCACTGGCTGGGTGGGGAGGTCATCCGCACCGGCATTATGCGGAAGGAGACCGCCGAGCTTGGAGGCTGCGATCCGGACCCGATCAGTTCTCTCGTCGCGCGAGTCCCGCAGCTGATCGGCTTCCACATCGGCCGCTGACTGCGCGTGTTCGGAAAGGCCGGTGGTGTCCCTCCCGAAAAGGCTCCCGGTATTCGACCCCGAAGCGTCACGGCGGCTCAGCTGCGCAACGGTCTTTTCGGGAGGGACACCACCCGCCCCTACCACCGCGTAGTAACGACCTTCTCCCGCGTGTAAAACCGGACCGCGTCCGTGCCGTTGGCGTGGAGGTCGCCGTCTATCGAGTCCTTCCAGCCCGAGAAGGGGAACCAGGCGACCGGCGCTGGGACGCCTACGTTGACACCGAGCATGCCGGCCTGGGCCTCGTAGCGGTACCGGCGGGCGGCCGCTCCGGATGCGGTGAAGATCGCGCCGGCGTTGCCGTAGCGGGAGTTGTTGATGAAACCGAGGGCGGCGTCCAGGTCATCGACCTCGACGATTGTGAGAAGGGGGCCGAAGAGCTCGTCGCGGGCCAGCTCGGAGTCATGGTCGCTGACCGCTGCGATCGTTGGGCCAAGGAAGGTTCCGGCCGGGTCCGTATCGCCGCGGCCGTCAAGGAGCAGCTTCGTGCCGTCGTCCGCCTCGGCGCGGTCTATCGCCGCAGCCACCTTGTCTCGTGCCGCGGCCGACACCATCGGGCAGACGTCGGTGGTCGGGTCGTCGCCGGGTCCTACTTTGAGCTTGGATGCCGACGCCACCAGCGCGTCGCGAACCTCCTCGCGTCGCGTCTGGTCGCCCACCACAACACACACCGATCCGGCCAAACAGCGCTGGCCCGCGGCGCCGAAGGCGGAGCCCATGATCGCGGGCATCGCCTGGTCGAGGTTGGCGTCGGGCATCACGATGAGAGAGTTCTTGGCGCCTCCCAGCGCCTGCACCCGCTTGCCGGTACGCACGGCGCCTTCGGCAACGATCCGCGCCGTTTCCGCCCGGCCGACGAAGGAGATCGCGTCGATGCCGGGGTCCTCGAGGATCGCGGTGACTGCCTCGCGGCCGCCGTGGACGAGGTTGACGACCCCAGCCGGAATCTCCTCGATCCCGTCGACGATCTCCATGATCAGCGCCCCAGGCCGCGGATCCTGCTCCGACGGCTTGAGGATGAACGAGTTCCCGCAGGCGATCGCGAAGGGCAAAAACCAGAGCGGGATCATCGCCGGAAAGTTGAAAGGCGTAATCGCCGCAACCACCCCCACAGACTGCCGCGCCATCTCCACATCGACCCCGGCAGCAACCCCCTCCAGTACCTCCCCCTTCATCAAATGAGGAACAGCAGCCGCAGCCTCAACAGACTCGATCCCCCGCCCAACCTCCCCATCAGCATCCTCAAGCGTCTTCCCCATGTCAGCCGTAACAAGCCCAACAAGCTCCTCCCGCCGCTCAAGCAACCCCTCCCGAAGCGCCAGCACCGCCCGAGCCCTGCGCTGCGGCGCAACGTCACGCCACCCCGGCTGCGCCTCGCGTGCCGCAGCAACGGCTTCACCCACCTCAAGCTCCCCCGACAAGGGAACCGAAGCCACAACCTCTCCAGTAGCCGGGTCCACGTCAGGAAGCTCCTCAACCCCGTTCGGCCGCAGCCACTCTCCGCCGATGTAGTTCCGCAACGTCACGCCGGTGCGCTCAGGGGGTGTTGGGGTCGCCTCGCCGAAGCCTCGCGAAGCGGCCCCAGCAAGGTGACCATGGGCCGCGAAGCGGCACAAGATTCCACCGCCCGAAGGGCGGTGGCGGGCTCTCGGCGAGGCGACCCCAACACTCCCCGTCCCACTACGCCGCCTCGGCCGCGCCAAGCCCAACCACCGGCACCCCCTCCTGGCCCGGCCGAACAGCCGCCATCCGCTCGGCCCTCCGCTGCTGCAACACCGTAAGCCCCATCGCCACCACGGTCACGCCGAAGAGAATCATCGCGATCACGTTGACCTCGACCGGGATGCCGCGCTGGGCGGCCCCGTAGATGTAGAGCGGGAAGGTTACGGTCGTCCCCGAGTTGAAGTTGGAGATCACGAAGTCGTCGATCGAGAGGGCGAAGGCGAGCAGGGCGCCGCCGAGGACGCCGGGCGTGATCAGCGGCAGGGTCACCAGCCGGAAGGTTTGCAGCGGGCTGGCACCGAGGTCCTGCGCGGCCTCCTCGAGGTTGCGGTCGAAGCCGATCAGGCGGGAGCGCACGACGACCACGACAAAGCTGATGCAGAACATCACGTGGGCGATCAGCAGCGTCTGGAAGCCGAGGCTCGGGGTGCCGAGGATGATGAAGAAGGAGAGCAGCGAGGCGCCCATGACGATCTCCGGCGTCGCCATCGGCACGACGATCAGCAAGTTCGCCGGGCGCCTGCCGAGGAAGTGGTGGCGGACCAGGGCGATCGCCATCAGCGTGCCGACCACGGTCGAGACCACCGTCGCCAGCAGCGCCAGCCTGAGGCTGGTGAAGAGGGCGGAGTTGAGTTCGGGGATGCCGAAGGCGTTCTGCCAGTGCTTCAGGGTGAAGCCGGCCCAGGTGAAGTTGAACTTGCCCGCCGGGTCGTTGAAGGAGAAGACGAAGATCACCGCGATAGGGATCAGCATGTAGGCGACCACCAGGCCGGCGACGATGTTGACCCCGTGCTCGCGCAGCCAGCGCCGGGCGCGTCTCATCGAGACAGCTCCTCGCCCATCAGCGACTCCGACCCCGCGAAGCGGATGTAGACGATCACCACGGTCATGATCAGCGCCATCAGGACGAAGGAGAGCGCCGCCGCCGCCGGGTAGTCGAGCTGCGTCTTGAAGAGCGACTGGATCACGTTGCCGATCATCTGGTTGCCAGGGCCGCCGAGGAACTGGGCGTTGACGTAGTCGCCGGTCGCCGGGATGAAGGTGAGCAGGGTGCCGGCGACGATCCCCGGCGCCGAGAGCGGCAGCGTCACGCGAAGGAAGGCCTGGCGCGAGGAGGCGTAGAGGTCCTTGGCCGCCTCGATCAGCCGCTCGTCGACCTGCTCGAGGCTGGCGTAGATCGGCAGCAGCATGAAGGGCAGGAAGTTGTAGGTGAGGCCGGCGATCACCGCCGGGCCCGTGGCGAGGACGTGGCCGCTGGGCGCCAACCCGACGGTGTGCAGGAATTCGGTCACCGGGCTTTCGTCGGAGAGGATCGTCTGCCAGGCCAGGGTGCGGATCAGGTAGGTGGTGAAGAAGGGCGCGACCACGGCGAAGAGCAGCGCGTTGCGCCACTTCCCGGCCCGGAAGGCGATCGTGTAGGCGAGTGGGTAGGCGAGCGCCAGGCAGAGCACGGTCGCCAGGCCGGAGTAGAGGAAGGAGCGCACGAACTGCGTGTCGTAGAGCGAGAGCGCGTCGGAGTAGTTCGCCCAGTTCCAGCTGAAGCCGAGGCTGCCGACGACGCCCGACTCCAGCGAGAGGTACCCCATGTAGAAGAGGGGCACGACGAAGAAGAGCAGCAACCAGATCGTCCCCGGCCCGAGCAGGAGGTAGGGGAGGATCCGGCGCCGCTCGCTCATCTCAGCCGTTCAGCACCGCGTTCCAGGCCCGGGTCACGGGCGCTTCCTCTTCCTCGCTGAGCTGCGCCTGGGTGAAGCACCCCTTGGTGAATTCGGCGCTGGGGAAGATCAGGTCGCTCTTCGCCAGTTCGGGTTCGGTCCGTTCGAAGATCTGCTGCACGCCTTCGACGGGGGTCACGTAGTTGACGTATTCGGCGATCTTCGCCTGGTTCTTGGGCACGTAGACGTAGTTCATCCAGCCCTCCGCCGCGGTCGGGTTCGGCGCCCCGACCGGGATCACCATGTTGTCCGACCAGAGGCTGCAGCCCTGGGTCGGCATGCGGAACTCGATATCGGGGTTTTCCGCCTGCAGCTGCACCGCGTCGCCGGACCAGCCGATCGCCGCGACCACGTCGCCGTTGCTCAGGTCGCGGGTGTAGTCGTTGCCGGTGAAGCGGCGGATCTGCCCGGAATCGACCGCGCCCTTGATCTTCTGGATCGCGTTCATCCAGTCTTCTTCGGTCGCTTCTTCGGGATTGACCCCTTCGCAGGCCATCACCAGCGGCACGGTTTCGCGAAGTTCGCTGAGGAAGTCGACCTTGCCCTTGTACTGGGAGTCGAAGAGGTCACAGATCGAGTGCACGTCAGGCGCCAGGTCGGTGCGCACGACGAGGCCCCCCATGCCGCTCTGCCAGGGCACGCTGAACTCGCGGTTCGGGTCGAAGCCCGGGTGGCGCAGCGACTCGACCAGGTTTTGCTCGACGTTCGGGATGCCGGCCTTGTCGATCGTCTGCAGGTAGCCGAGGTCATGCATCTTCTTCGCCATCCAGTCGGTGACGACGAAGAGGCTGCGGCCGCCGCTTTCGCCCTTTTCGAGCAGCGGCTGCACCTTGCCGAAGAATTCGGCGTTGTCGTTGACGTCTTCGATGTACTTGACGTCGACGCCGGTCGCCTTTTCGAAGTTGGCGACCGTGCCGTTGCTGCCCGGGTCGATGTAGAGCGGCCAGTTGGAAATCGTCAGGCTGCCGGAGGGCTTGCCTTCGACCGTCACCGTGCCGCCTTCGCCACCGCCGCTGCCGCAGGCCGACAGGCCCAGCGCCAGGGCGGCCGTGGCGACCGCGACGGCGACTGCCGTGACTCGTGCGTTTCTCGATTTGCGCTCCATCGTCTTCACCCTCTCGTCATTGTTTGCAGCTCATCGTCAGCGCGGAGTGCGTTGCCCTCGTCTCCGCTGCCGGGCGAGGAGCGGACCAGGTGCATGTGCTCGGGCTCCCAGCTCAGCGCAACCCGGGCGCCGCCGCCGGGAAGTCGCTGGCGCTCGGCCTCGTCGGCATTGGGGACGAGCACCGTCATCCGCACGTCCTCGCCAAGGTCGACCGCGATCTGGGTCGAGGTGCCGAGGTACAGCGAGCTCTCGACCAGGCCCTCGACCCGCGGCAGGCCGTTCGGGCTCGCGTCCTCCCCGCCGATCGTCGCCACGCGCAGCTTCTCGGGCCGCACCACCGCGTGGCAGCGTTCGCCGACGCTCATCCCCCCTGCGTCGGCGCGCACCGCCGGGCCGTGGTCGAGCTTCACCTCGCCAGGGCTCGCGACGGTCGCCGGCAGCAGGTTGGAGACGCCAATGAAGCCGGCGACGAAGGTGGTCGCGGGTTGCTCGTAGACCTCCTCGGGCGTGCCGACCTGCTCGACCCGGCCGCGGTTCATCACCGCGATCCGGTCGCTCATCGTCAGCGCCTCCTCCTGGTCGTGGGTGACGTAGACGAAGGTGATCCCGACCTCGCGCTGGATCCGCTTCAGCTCCACCTGCAAGCCCTTGCGCAGCTTCAGGTCAAGCGCTCCGAGCGGCTCGTCGAGGAGCAGCACCTTGGGCAGGTTGACCAGCGCCCGGGCCAGCGCGACGCGCTGCTGCATGCCGCCCGAGAGCTGCGCCGGGCGGCGCTTCGCCTCGCCGCCGAGCCCGACCCGCTTGAGCTCGGCGGCGACCCGCTCGGCGATCTCAGCCTTGCCGATCCGCTTGCGTCGCAGGCCGAAGGCGACGTTGTCCTCGACGCTGAGGTGGGGGAAGAGGGCGTAGCTTTGAAAGACGGTGTTGGTCGGGCGACGGTGCGGCGGCTCCTCGGCGACATCGACCCCCTCGATCCGGATCCCGCCCTCGCTCGGCCGCTCGAAGCCGGCGATCATTCGCAGCGTCGTCGTCTTGCCGCAGCCGCTGGGCCCGAGCAGGGTAAAGAATTCCCCGCGGCCGAGGTTCAGGTTCAGGTCATCGACGGCGACAAGGCTGCCGAAGCGCTTGGTGACGTCCAGCAACTCGACGCTTCGTATGTCCGAACCCATTCCCTCCTCCTAACACGTGCTCCAGACTGGAGTCTCATATGAAGGTAGCGCTGCGCGCCGGTGGGGCACCCCAAAATTGGGTGCATTGCCCCGGCTGTCCTTGTACTCTTAGTACAAGGAGATCCTCGACGATTGCCCGGCCGGACATTGCCAGTGCGCTATACCAGGTCTACGTTTGTCCACAGCGTCGAAGCATGAGGAGGAGAGATATATGGCCGTAGCCTCGCGACCCGACTCGGAGACCGCGCAGGGCAGCGGCTTGCAGGAGACCGCTCGGCGCCACCTCTGGATGCACTTCTCGCGGATGGGGTCCTACGGGCCCGACCACGAGATACCGATCATCGTCCGCGGCGACGGTTGTTACGTCTACGACGACCACGGCAACCGCTACCTGGACGGCCTCTCCGGCCTCTTCTGCGTCAACGCCGGTCACGGCCGCACCGAGCTCGGCGAGGCGGCGGCGCGCCAGGTCGAAGAGCTCGACTTCTACACGCTGTGGAGCTACGCCCACCCGCGGGCGATCGAGCTCGCCGCGCGGATCGCGGACCTCGCCCCCGGCGACCTCAACCGCGTCTTCTTCACCTCCGGCGGCTCGGAGGCGGTCGAGTCGGCGCTGAAGATGGCGCGCAACTACCACCGGCTGCTGGGCAAGGGCCAGAAGCACAAGGTGATCGCCCGCGAGATCGCCTACCACGGCACCTCCCTGGGCGCCCTCTCGGCGACCGGGATCACCGAGCTGCGCTCGCAGTTCGAGCCGCTGGCGCCGGGGGGCTGCCACGTGCCGAACACGAACCTCTACCGCTGGCCCGAGGACCGCCACCCGCTCTGGGCGGCGACCGCGATCGAGGAGCGGATCCAGTTCGAGGGCCCGGAGACCGTCGCCGCGGTGATCCTCGAGCCGGTCCAGAACGCCGGCGGCTGCTTCGTCCCGCCCGACGGCTACTTCGAGCGGGTGCGCGAGATCTGCGACCGCTACGACGTGCTGATGATCTCCGACGAGGTGATCTGCGCCTGGGGCCGGCTCGGCCACTACTTCGGTTGCCAGCGCTTCGGCTACCAACCCGACATCGTCACCGTCGCCAAGGCGATGACCTCGGCCTACGCGCCAATGGGCGCGGTGGTCGCCTCCGACGCGGTCGCCGCCCCCTTCCTCGAAGGCGATGCCACCACCTTCGCGCACGGCTTCACCTTCGCCGGCCACCCGCTCGCCTCGGCGATCGCGATGGCCAACCTCGACGTCTTCGAGCGCGAGGATCTCTGCGGCCACGTGCTCGCCAAGGAGGGCGAGTTCCGCCAGATGCTCGAGACCCTGCACGACCTGCCGATCGTCGGCGACGTGCGCGGCGCCGGCTACTTCCAGGCGATCGAGCTGGTCAAGGACCGCGAGACGAAGGAGAGCTTCAGCGACGAGGAAGCCGAGGACCTGCTGCGCGGGTTCCTCTCCGGCGAGCTCTACAAGCGCGGGCTGATCTGCCGCGCCGACGACCGCGGCGACCCTGTGATCCAGTTGGCGCCGCCGTTGATCGCCGACACCGAGCAATTCGAAGAGATCCACGAGGTCCTGCACGGCGTGCTCAGTGAGGCCTGGGAGCGGGTCCAACGGTAGGCGCCGCCGTGCTCACCGTACAAAGCCTGCTCGACGAACTGGAGCTCGAGCTCGTGGCGGGCGCCGACGCCGCCAACGCGCCGGTCCGCTGGGTCCACATCTCCGAGCTCGAGGACCCGACCCCGTGGCTCTCCGGGGGAGAGTTGATGCTGACCACCGGGATCCCGCTTGACTCCGCCGCCAAGCAGCGCGCCTTCGTCAAACGGCTCGCCGAGCACAATCTCGCCGGGCTCGGGTTCGGCCTGGGCTTCAGCCACGAGAAGCTGCCCAAAGCCCTCGTCGAGGAGGCGCGCAAACGCGACTTCCCGCTTTTCGAGGTGCCTTACTCGACTCCGTTCATCGCGATCACCGAGAAGGCCTTCGCTCGCCTCGTCAACGAGCAGTACGAGGTGTTGCAGCGCGGCATCGCCGTACAGCGGCGACTCGAGCGGCTCGTCCTCGAAGAGCGCGGCCTGGAGGAGATCGTCGCGACGATCGCCTCGGCGGTGGGCGGCACGGTGGCGATCCTCGGTGGCCGTGGCGAGCGGCTCGCCGGGCGCGGATTCCGCCGCGAGCTCTCGGCCGAGGCGGTCAAGGCGATCCGCTCCGAAGCGCTCGCCCACGCCGCCGACGGCCACCCCTTCGTCCCCTCGCACCCGGCGGTCGCCGGCCGCGCTCTCGCCCACCCGGTGATCTCGCCCGGCGGCGGGCCGCCCCAGGCCTGGGTGGTGATCGTCCGCGACTCGGGCGGCCTCGGCGACTTCGAGCGGCTGATCCTTCAGCAGGCGGTCGCCGTCGTGGCGCTCGAGCTGATGCGCCGCCGCGTCGCCCGCGAGACCGAGCGGCGGCTGGCCGGCGACGTGCTCGCCGGGGCGCTCGGCGGCCGGCTCGAGCCGAGCGAGCTGCGCCGCCGGTTGGAGCCCTTCGGGATCGGCGAGGAAGCCGCGGTGCTGGTCTTCGCGCTCGACGACCCGGCCGCCGCCGAGCCGGTGCTGGAACGAGCGCTGGCCGCCGACGCCTGCCCCGCGGTCGTCGCACCGCACGCCAGCGGCCGCCGCGAGCTGCTTTGCGCTGTGGTCGACGCCGCCGATCGCGACCCCGTCGACCTCGCCGCCGACGCCCGCAAAGCGCTGATGGTCGACCGTGGCATGGTCCGCGCCGCCGCCAGCCGCCCGGCGTCGCCCGAGCAGCTGCGCCATTCCTTCCACGAGGCGCGTTGCGCCCTCGAGGCGACCGCGATCGGCAACGGCAGCGGCCCGGAGGTCGCCTCTTGGCGCGACCTCGGCGCCTTCACCCTGCTGCTCTCGATCCAGGACGACGACGCGCTGAAGCTCTACTGCGACAGCGTGCTCGGCCCGATCGAGGAGGGCGACGAGGAGTACGGCGGCGAGCTGCTGCGCTCGCTCGAGGCCTTCATCGAGCAGAACGGCCAGTGGGAGAAAGCGGCTCGCGAGGTCTACTGCCACCGCCACACGCTGCGCTACCGGATGCGCAAAGTCGAAGAGCTGACCGGCCGCGACCTCTCGCGCGCCCACGACCGGATCGAGTTTTGGCTGGCGCTCCGCGCGAGGGAGCTCGTCGCATGAGGGTCGGGGTCCCCGCTGAGATCAAGCCCGACGAGTACCGGGTGGCGATCACCCCGGCCGGCGTGCGCGAGATGGCGGTGCACGGTCACGAGGTGCTGATCGAGGCCGGGGCCGGAGAGGGCTCGGCGATCGCCGACGCGGACTTCGAGGCGCAGGGCGCCCGCATCGTCCCCGACGCCGACGCGGTCTTCGGCGAGGCCGAGATGGTGCTCAAGGTGAAGGAGCCCCAGCCCATGGAGGTCGAGATGCTGCGCCCGGGCCAGCTGCTCTTCACCTACCTGCATCTGGCGCCCGACCCGGAGCTGACCCGCGGCCTGCGCGGCTCCGGCGCCACCTGCGTCGCCTACGAGACGGTCGAGGACCCCCACGGCCGGTTGCCGCTGCTGGCGCCGATGAGCGAGATCGCCGGCAAGATCGCCGCCCAGGCCGGCGCCTTCATGCTGGAGAAGCCCCTGGGTGGGCGCGGCATCCTGCTCGGCGGCGTGCCCGGGGTCGCCGCCGCCAACGTGATCGTGATCGGCGGTGGCGTGGTCGGCATGAACGCCGCCTTCGTCGCGATCGGCATGGGCGCCGACGTCTTCGTCTTCGACAACTCGATCGACCGCCTGCGCGAGCTCGAGGTCGACTTCTCCGGCAGCTGCTCGACCGTCTTCTCGACCACGCTGGCGATCGAGGAGATGCTGCCGCGGGCCGACCTGGTGATCGGCGCGGTGCTCGTCCACGGCGCCCGCGCGCCCTTCGTCGTGCGCCGCGAGCAGCTGGGGCTGATGAAGCCGGGCGCGGTCCTGGTTGACGTGGCGATCGACCAGGGCGGCTGCTTCGAGACCTCGCGGCCGACCACCCACCACGAGCCGACCTTCGAGGTCGACGGGATCACCCACTACTGCGTCGCCAACATGCCCGGCGCGGTGCCGATCACCTCGACCCACGCGCTGACCAACGCGACGATGCCTTACGCGATCGCGCTCGCCGACCGCGGCGTCGCCGAAGCGATCCGCCGGGACCCTGGCCTGCGGCCCGGCGTCAACGTCGCCGGCGGCGCGGTGACCCACCCCGCCGTGGCGGAGGGAGTCGGCGATCGGCACGTACCGGTCGAGGACGCCCTTGGTCTCGACCAGACAGAGAAGGAGAAGAGCAGATGAGCAGCTACGCGGTCGTCAACCCCGCCACCGGCGAGAGGGTCAAGGAGTACCCGCAGATCAGCGACGCCGACCTGCGCGCGGCGATCGGGCGCGCCGACGCCGCCTACAGGAGCTGGACCGGCTCCTCGACCGTGTCCGAGCGGGCGGCGCTGATCCGCACGGTCGGCGAGCTGCACGTCGAGCGGCGCGAGCGGCTGGCCGAGATCATCGTCCGCGAGATGGGCAAGCCGGTCGAGCAGGCGCTTGGCGAGGTCGACTTCACCGCCGAAATCTACGCCTACTACTCCGACAGCGCCGAGCAGTTGATGGCGGACGAGCCGATCTCCCTGCTCGACGGCGGGGGCACGGCGCTGGTCCGCCGCAGCGCCTTCGGCGTCCTGCTCGGGATCATGCCCTGGAACTTTCCCTATTACCAGGTGGCCCGCTTCGCCGCCCCGAACCTGGCGATCGGCAACCCGATCCTGCTCAAGCACGCGCCGCAGTGCCCGGAATCGGCCGAGGCGATGCAGCGGATCTTCGACGACGCCGGCTTTCCGGAGGGGGCCTACGAGAACGTCTACGCAAGCAACGAGCAGATCGAGTGGGTAATCGCCGACCCGCGCGTGCACGGCGTCTCGGTCACCGGCTCCGAGCGGGCCGGCGCGGCGGTCGCCGAGGTCGCCGGCCGCAACCTGAAGAAGGTCGTGCTCGAGCTGGGCGGCTCGGATCCCTTCATCCTGCTCGGCTCCGACGACCTCGAGGCGGCGGCGACGGCGGCTGCCGAAGCGCGCCTCGACAACGCCGGCCAATCGTGCAACGCGGCCAAGCGCTTCATCGTCGCCGACGAGCTCTACGACGAGTTCCTCGAGAAGTTCAAGGCGATCCTGGCCGCCTCGACGCCGGGCGACCCGACCGCCGAGGACACCGCCGTCGGACCGCTCTCCTCGGAGACCGCCGCCGACCGGCTCGAGGATCAGGTCAAGCGGGCGATCGACGCCGGCGCCGAGGTCGTCCTCGGCGGCAAGCGCGAGGGCAACTTCTTCGAGCCGACGATCCTCGCCGGGATCGAGCCGGGCGCCGAGGCCTCCCAGGAAGAGTTCTTCGGCCCCGTCGCCCAGGTCTACCGGGTCGGCTCCGAGGAGGAGGCGGTCGAGCTCGCCAACCAGACCCCGTTCGGGCTCGGCTCCTACGTGATGACGACCGACCCCGAGCAGGCTGAGCGGGTCGCCGATCGGATCGAAGCCGGCATGGTCTACGTCAACCTGGTCGGCGCCGACAGTCCCGAGCTGCCGTTCGGCGGCTTCAAGCGCTCGGGCTTCGGCCGCGAGCTGGGCCGCTACGGCGCCGATGAGTTCGTCAACAAGAAGCTGATCCGCAGCGCCTGAGCACTCGGCCGAAGGCCCGAATAGGGTGCCGTGCGGTGGCCACCACAACTTCACGGGCCGCAAGCCGTTTAGGCGGGCAGCGATGAGGAAGCTCCTCCTGCCCTTGACCCTTGCCGTCCTGTTGACGTCCTCCCTCGCGGCGGCCGCGCCGTCCGCAGAAGAAGCGCCGCGCTGTCGCGGGGCGGTGCCGACGATCGTCGGCACCGAAGGCGACGACGTGCTGCACGGCACTCCCGAACGCGACGTGATCTGGGGCGGGGGCGGTGACGACGAGATCTTCGGCAGCCTCGGCAACGACCTGATCTGCGGCGGCCCGGGTGCCGACCTGATTCACGGCGGGCGCGGCAACGACATGCTCGACGGCGGTGCGGGCAGCTGGGACCGGGTCGTTGGCGACCTCGGCGACGACCAGCTGACCGGCGGGCCGGGCGACCACGACGAGGTCGCCGGCAGCCTCGGGATCGACACGATCAACGGCGGCCCCGGCGACTCCGACCTGGTCCACGGCGACTACGGCTACGACCGCATGGATGGCGGCGCCGGCAAGGGGGACATCGTCTCATTCGCCACCGACGTCGGCGCCGGCAAGAAGGGCGGCGGGGTCAAGGTCAACCTCGCCCGCCACCGCGCCTGGGGCGACGGCCACGACCGCATCTACCGCGTCGACGACATTGAAGGCTCGGCCTTCGAGGACACCCTGATCGGCAACCACCGGGCCAACCTGATCGACGGCGGCCCCGGCGACGATCTGATCCGCGGCGGCGGAGGACGCGACGAGATCGACGGCGGCCAGGGGACGGACCGCTGCAGCGGCGCCCGCGGGCGCACTCGCTCCTGCGGTCGCGAAGCGAAGCTGAAGGCCTCGGCCTACGTCGAACTGGACCGTCCCTTCCCCGCGAGCCCCGAAGGCGGCGGCGGCCTGGAGATCGTCGGCGGTCCCGGTTCCGACCACTTCGTCGTCTCCCTCGACGAAGCGACCTCGACCTTCGGTGTCACCGCGACGAAGGGGATCGCGACCGGGCGCGGCTGCGACCGGGTCAGCGCCGTGCAGGTCAACTGCCCGGCCGACGGCCCGGCCCGCTGGCTGACCGCCGACCTCGGCCCCGGCCGGGACAGCCTCACCGTCGAAGGCTC
Organism: uncultured Solirubrobacterales bacterium; assembly: GCA_963728365.1. GTDB lineage: Bacteria > Actinomycetota > Thermoleophilia > Solirubrobacterales > 70-9 > VRUE01. Next base: position 1,721,841 of record CAVSJI010000001.1, on the reverse strand, counting down.
GCTGGAGGGCGCCCAGAACGTGCGTATCGCCGGCGGCTACGGCGACGACACGATCCACGGCGGCCCCGAGGACGACCTGATCGAGGCCGGCTACGGGGCCGACAAGCTCTACGGCGGCGACGGCTCCGACGGGCTGGTCGGCAGCCGTCCCGGCCCGACCTTCCTCTACGGCGAAGGCGACGGCGACCTGCTGGCCGCCGGCGGCGGCTGCGCCGGGGGCGCCCTGGTCGGCGGCCCGGGCCGCGACGACGCCTCATTCGCCGAGACGCCCGAACACCCCGGCATCCTGCACGTCTCCTTCCCCGCTCACGCCGCCTGGATCGACGTCGTCCCCCACTGCCACAGGGTCCGCCTCTCCTCCAGCGACGAGGACATGGAGGGCTCCTTCGACAACGACGTCCTCGTGGGAGACGCGGGTCCCAACTCGATGCTCGGCCAGCCCGGCCGCGACCGCTTCTACGGCGGCGGCGGCGAAGACAACATCGACGCCCGCGACGGCATCCGCGACTTCTCGATCCAGTGCGGCCGCGGCAGCTCCCCTGCCCCCGGCCGCCCCGCCATCGGCAGCGCCTCAGGCCGCGCCTTCGTCGACTCCTTCGACCCCGGCCCAACCCTCTGCGCCATAACCAGGGAAGGCCACCCGGTGCCCGGCCTCGGCCACACCGACAACCCGTAGACCGGTCTCAGCGTCCTCGCCCGTCGCCGTTGGCGACGATGCAGGCTTCCTCAGCGCCGATGAAGGGAGCGAGGATCACGAAGGTGGCGAGGGGGGCGATCTCGGGCATGGTCTCGGCGCCGCTGCGCTTTATCTGGTCGTAGATCAGCGAGTAGATCGCGCCGCCAATCGCCTCGGCTGCGACAGGAGGGACGTTCGGGTTGCGCTCATAGCCGGCGTTGAGCAGGGCCTGCATGCCTTCGATCACCTGATCGCGCTGGGCCAGGGCGCGCTTGCCGGCGGCGTAGATGTCGACCGCGCCCAGCGTCGTGTACTCGGGCTCGGCGGCGGCGAAGGCGAACATCGAGCCGATCGCTGAGCGGACCGCCTGGGGCCAGTCGCCGGCGCGGCGGAAGGCGGGCAGGGTCGTAGCCAGCATCTGGGCCGAGCCGCTGTCGATCGCGGCCAGCATCGCCTCCTCCTTGTCGGGGAAGTTGGCGTAGAAGGTGGAGAGGGAGATCGAGGCGCGCGAGGCGATGTCGCCGACGGTCATCGCCTGGTAGCCCTTCTCGGCGACCACCGCGGCCAGCGCCCGCAGGATCCGCTCGGCCTGGTCATAGCCGTTTTGCCCACCCGCCGGTGCCGGCCGGCTGCGCGGGCGGCGCAGGGGCTCGGGCGGCGTCTCGTATGAGATCGCCCATTCCCAGAGCTGCGGCTCGAGCTCGCGCAACTCGGCCTGCGTCCCCCGGTAGAGGCGCGTGTGCATCACCTTGCGCAGCCCGCCGACCACGGCGCGGACGACCTCGGGCGGCATGCCCGCGCGCCCCGGCATCTCCTCATAGCTGGCGGCGACGAATGCCTGGAAGGCGTCGATCGCCCGGTCGAACTGCTCGATCGCGGGCTGGCCGGCGGCGAAGACGTCGACGAAGCACATCCGCGCCGCCGCCGGCTGGTCGACGATGCGCTCGATCAGCGCGTCGAGCACCCGGCGGGCGCGCGCCTCGCCGTGCGGCTGGCTCTCGTCCGCGACTATCTCCAGCACGGTCGGCTCGAGGAAGGCGTCGACCGCCGCCAGGAGGCAGGCCTGCTTGTCGCTGAAGTGCTCGTAGAAGGCGCTGCGCGAGACCCCCGAGAGGTCGAGCAGATCCTCGACCCTGGTCGACTCGTAGCCTTTCTCGGCGACGGTCGCGACCAGCGCGGCGAAGAGCCGTTCGCGCTGGTTGCGCGCCACCTCGTCGGCCGGCAAGCGCTGCCCCGGTCGCAGTCGGCGTTCGCGCAAGGTGTCGGAGTTGCCCCAGGGCGTTCTCACGGCGGGCGGACGATACTCGGCCGCCTTGTCGCTTCCGGCTTTTGCGGTAGCTCCAGGGACGAGAGCTATGGTACGTCAAGTTCTTTTGGAACGCAAGCGTTTGGGAGCCTCGGAGGCCAGCTTTTAGGCTTGTTCAAGGCGCAAATGGATGAAATACCGCAGCAGAGTCGTACGTTGCGGCACTGGGGACTTGATTTTCTAGTAGGACTGTGTTTCTATGTCTTCAGCGATCGCAAGACGCAGCGGCGCCGGGTTCCCTGCCGGCGACCCCCCGCCGCCGGCTCCCCTTCCGGCGGCGTCCGACAAACATTGGCCCGGGTTCGGCCCCTCCCAAGCCGGCCCGGGCCGTTTGTTTGGCTCAACCGCCTACGGCCGAAGTTCGATGAAGCCGGCCGCGGCGAAGTCCCCGTCGAAGGCGAGCGCCTCGTTGATGCTCGTGGCCCGCATGAACGCGAAGCTGGTGGCGTCGACGAACGAGTACTGGCGCTCATCGTGCTTACGGAGCCAGCGCAGGCCCTCCTCTTCTTCGGCGCCCTTGACGCGAGCAACCTGGATGCGCTGACCTTGCCCGCCCACGCTGTCGAGGAATTCGACCGCCTTGCGATGCCACCGCCTGTAGCGCAGCCAGGTCCAGGTCTCGCCGCGGATCAGGTTCGTGGCCACAATCCGCTGACTTCCGACCTTTCGAAGAAGCGCCACAGCAGCCCGATGCCTGGAGTCGCGCTCGTCCATAGCGGCGACGAGGAATGAAGTGTCGGCGAAGATCATGGGGCCGGCTTCAACCCGTAGACGACCTCGTCGATCGTTCGGGTGTCGTTGGGGTCGCTGGAGACCGTTCCGCAAAGCTTGAAGAACGGGTCCTCCTCGATCGGGGGCAAGGGTTCCACTCTCTCCCGCACGCAACGTCTGATCACCTCCGCCTTCGAGAGCCCTTCTTCATCGGCGCGTCGTTCTACCGCCGCGTCAAGCTCGGGCTCGATCGATATCTGCAGTCGCTTCATGCGGGCCACGTTACATCACTTATGGCAATGTAATGTAACAAAACTCGGGCAAAACCGCATCAGAAGTGGAAATTCTGCTCAAGGGCAGTGGGCGGCTGCCAAATCGCGGGAGTGAACTACGCTTCAAGGCATGGCCCGGAAGCCGAGCGAGGATGAGGCGGCGGCGGTCGCCGCCGCGATCGAGCGCTTTGTCGCGGACACGGCTCCGGCGAGTGGTGGCGAAGAGGCGAAGCTCGGGGCGTGGCAACGGGCCGCGTTGCTCGAGGGAGTGAGCGCCAAGGGCACTGTCGTGGATCCAGAAGGAGGAGAGAGATGGCTGTCGTGAAGATCATCGAGCTGGTTGGCAGCTCGAAGACGTCCACCGACGACGCGGCGAGGCAGGCCCTCGCCCAGGCGCAGGGCACGCTGCGCAACGTGCGGGCCGTGGACATCGTCTCTACTGGGATCCGGGGCGAGAACCTGGATGAATACCGCGCGCATGTGCGGGTCGCGTTCCTGATCGAGGGGACCGAGGTCGACTGACGGCGCGCGGGCGTGGGAGAGCGTCGGGTATCCCTCCCAAAACGCTCGCCGGGAGGCTCGCTGGAGTGTTTTGGGAGGGATACCCGACGCTCCTTCAAGCTCCCCTGCCAGACGGTCGCTAGATTCCGGCTCATGACTGACGAGATACGTGAGGTTTCGCGCGGCGAGGCTGGGAAGCTTGTGGAGGACGGGGCGCAGCTGGTTGATGTGCGCGCTGAGCATGAGTGGGAGATGGGGCGGATTGCTGGGGCTCAGCACTTGCCGCTGGCGGAGCTCGCCGAGCGGGTGGGCGAGATAGACAAGGACAAGCCCGTCGTTGTCTACTGTCGCGGGGGGAACCGGTCGACGATGGCGACCGAGGCTCTGGCGGCTGAGGGGTTCGATGCGGTGAAGCTCAGCGAGGGGATCGTTGGGTGGGCCGAGGCAGGCCAGCCGCTTGAGCCCGAGGGTGGTCGGGTGGCGGAGTCGGGGGAGGCTGCGGCCATTCTCCACGCCGAGAAGCGCCTGCCCCCGCGCTAAATACCCTAATCCCTGTCAGGTTTTGCTATTTTCCTCCGTATGGAGGCAGCCGTAGACGAGCGCAAGGTGCAGCAGGGCAAGGGCAGGACCGGGACCCTTGAGAACCCCGAGACCTACGACAACGTCCCGGGCCACATCATCCCGATCATCGAGCGCGAGTTCGACGACTTCGACTCCGAAGCCGAGAAGTTCCTCGGCGGTGGGACGCCCGAAGACGAGTTCATCGGCTTCCGTCTGAAGCAGGGCGTCTACGGCCAGCGCCAGGCCGACGTGCAGATGATCCGCGTCAAGTTGCCCTTCGGCGGAGTCGCACCGGAGCAGATGGAGGCCTTCGCCGGGGTCGTCGAGAAGTACGCGCCGCTCGACAAGGGCCACATCACGACCCGCCAGAACATCCAGATCCACCACATTCCGCTGCGCGACGCGGCGGCGGCCATCCGCGAGCTCTCCGACGCCGGACTCTCCTCGCGCGAGGGCTGCGGCAACACGGTGCGCAACGTCACCGGCGATCCCTGGGCCGGCGTCGCGCCCGACGAGGTCTTCGACCCGACGCCCTATGCGGGCGCCTACGCGCGCTACTTCGTCCGTCACCCGACGACGCAGCTGATGCCGCGCAAGATCAAGACCTCGTTCAGCGGCTCCGACGCCGACCGGGCGATCGCCGGGATCCACGACGTCGCCTTCATCTCGCGCGAACGCGAAGGGACGCGCGGCTTCGAGATCCGCGTCGGCGGCGGCACCTCGATCATGCCGCGCATCGCGCCGACCCTCTACGAGTTCGTCGAGGCCGACAACGGCGACTACCTAAAGGTCACCGAGGCGGCATTGCGGATCTTCGACCGCCAGGAGTGGCTGCGCGCCAACCGGGCCCGCGCCCGGATCAAGGTCCTGATCGACAAGATCGGCATCGACGCCTTCCGCGAGCAGGTCGACGCGGAGCTCGAGGGCGACTGGGTCGACGAGCGCGAGTTCGGCGCCGAGCTGATCGAGCGGCTGAGCTTCGAGGACGACGAGCAGGCCCAGGCGCCGCCCGCGCCGCGCGCCGGCGCCTCGCCGAACGGCGACCGCAGCGAGTTCGACCGCTTCGTCGAAGCCAACGTCCAGGCCCAGCGCCAGGAGGGCTTCTCGGCGGTCGAGGTCAAGGTCGAGCGCGGCGATCTCACCCCGGAGCAGTTCCGCGGGTTGGCGACGATCATGCGCGAGTTCAGCGGCGGCCACGCGCGCAGCACCGTGCAGCAGAACCTGGTCCTGCGCTGGGTTCGCGACGAGGCGCTCTATGACCTCTGGACGCGGCTCGGCGAGCTCGGCCTCGACGAGGCCGGCCCGCGCGAGATCACCGACGTGGTCAGCTGCCCGGGCACCGACAGTTGCAAGATGGGCATCACCAGCTCGATGGGCCTAAACAAGGCGATCAAGGAGCGGCTCGAGGCGATGGACGTGCGTGACGGGCTGACCCGCCGCATCCACATCAAGATGAGCGGCTGCCCGAACGGCTGCAGCCAGCACCACATTGCCAACATCGGCTTCTACGGCGCCTCGCTGAAGGTCGGCGAGCGCCAGGTTCCGGCCTACATACCGCACGTCGGCGGCAACTACGAGGGCGGCGAGGTGGTCTTCGGCACGCGGCTCAAGTCGCGGCTGCCCGCCAAGCGCGTTCCCGAGGCGGTCGAGCGCTGGGTGCGGATGTACGAGGCCGAGCGCGACGGCGAGGCGGAGGAGTTCAACCCTTACGCCGAGCGGGTCGGAGCGGCGCGCTTCGAAGAAGAGGTCAAGGACCTGACGATGCCGGCCGAGTTCAGCCTCGAGACGATGCAGCAGTTCATCGACTGGAGCCGCTCCAGTCCCTACAAGGTCGAGCGGGGCGAGGGCGAGTGTGCGATATGAACCCCGTCGCCGAGCCGCCGACGATCTCCGACCCGGAGGCGATTGCCGCTGAGCTCGAGGGGCGCACCGCCGAGCAGGCGATGGAGTGGATGTTCGAGACCTTCGACGAGAGTCACTACATCGCCTGCTCCTTCCAGAAAACCAGCTCGGTCACCGCGCACATCGCCGCCAAGGTCAACCCGCGAGCGCGCTTCTTCTACCTCGACACCGACGTTCTCTTCCCGGAGACGTATGAGACCCGCGACCGGCTCGCCGAGGCCCTGGGGGTCAAGTTCGACCGCTTCCACAACATCAGCCTTCAAGAGCAGGCGGCGGTGCACGGCGAGGAGCTCTGGAACCGCGATCCCGACGCCTGCTGCGGCCTGCGCAAGGTCGAGCCGATGCGCCGGGCGCTCTCTTCCGTAGACTGCTGGCTCGCCGGTGTCCGCCGCGAGGACTCCGCAAGCCGAGCCAAAACTCCCAAGTTCGCCTGGGACAAGCGCTTCGAGCTGTGGAAGCTCAACCCGATCGCGGACTGGACCGAGCGCGACGTCTGGAACTACATCCATGAGCACGATCTCCCGTACAACCCGCTCCACGACCGCGGCTACCCGTCGATCGGCTGCACGCACTGCACCAAGCCGGTCGGCCCGGGCGGGTCGCCCCGCGAAGGCCGCTGGGCGGGCCTCGAGAAGAGCGAGTGCGGGATCAACTAGGGCGCGACGCCGCTGAGGTCGCCCCTCCCTACCCTTCCCCCGACCGATTGGTGAGATTCAACGCATGAGCGAGACGATGACCGAGCTTTCCCTGACCCTTTCCGAGCGCCACACGGCGGACTTCGAGATGATCGGCAACGGCGGCTTCGCGCCGCTGACCGGCTTCCAGGGCCCCGCCGACTGGGAGCGCGTCTGCGCCGAGATGCGCACCGCCGACGGCGAGTACTGGCCGATCCCGATCACCCTGGCCACCGATCTCGAGTGCGAGGTCGGTGACGTCGTCGCCCTGAAGAGCGACGAAGGCAAGCCGCTGGGGCGGATCACGATCGAGGAGATCTTCGAGCGCGACGTCGAGCGCGAGGCCGAGGCGGTCTACCTGACCACCGACGGCGAGCACCCCGGGGTCGCCGCGATTCGCGAGGAGGGCGCCCGCTGCATCGCCGGGCCGATCGAGGTCGATGCGCTGCCCGACCACGAGGACGCCTTCATGCGGCGTTACCTGACGGCCCCGGAGACCAAGGCCGAGTTCGAGAAGCGCGGCTGGAAGCGGATCGTCGCCTTCCAGACCCGCAACCCGATCCACCGCGCCCACGAGTACCTGACCAAGGCCGCGCTGGAGACCTGCGACGGGCTCTTCATCCAGCCGCTGATCGGCAAGACCAAGGCCGGCGACATCCCGGCTGATGTGCGCATGCGCTGCTACGAGGTGCTGATGGAGAACTACTACCCGAACGACCGCGTGATGCTCGGCGTGAAGCCGGCCAAGATGCACTACGCCGGCCCGCGCGAGGCGGTCCTGCACGCGATCGTCCGCCGCAACTACGGCGCCACGCACTTCATCGTCGGTCGCGACCACGCCGGCGTCGGCGACTACTACGGCACCTACGACGCGCAGAAGATCTTCGACGAGATCGACGTCGCCGAGCTCGGCATCGAACCCCTCTTCTTCGAGCACTCCTTCTGGTGCAACGAGTGCGAGGGGATGGCCTCGGGCAAGACCTGCCCGCACGGCAACGACGCGCACGTGTTCCTCAGCGGCACCAAGGTCCGCGAGATGCTCGGCAACGGCGAAAGGCCGCCGCAGGAGTTCTCGCGCAACGAGGTCGCCGACATCCTTATCGACGCTTACAAGGAGGACTGACGTAACGATGGCTGGTGAGAACGGCTTCACCCTCTGGTTCACCGGGCTCTCAGGGGCCGGCAAGACGACGATCTCGAGGCTGTTGGAGGGCCACCTGCGCGAGCGCGGCTCGAAGCTGGAGATCCTCGACGGCGACGTGGTCCGCGAGAACCTCTCCAAGGGGCTCGGCTTCTCCAAGGAGGACCGCGACACCAACATTCGCCGGATCGCCTTCGTCGCCGACCTGCTGAGCCGCAACGGCGTGCCGGTGATCACCGCGGCGATCTCCCCCTACGCCGAGATCCGCGCCGAGGCGCGCCAGCTGATGGGCGAGCGCTTCATCGAGGTCTACGTCAAGGCCTCCGTGGACACCTGCGCCGAGCGCGACGTCAAGGGCCTCTACGCGAAGGCCTTCGCCGGCGAGATCAAGGAATTCACGGGGGTCAGCGACCCCTACGAGGCACCGGACAACCCGGAGGTCGTCTGCGACACCGAAGGCGAAACGGCCGAGGAGTCGGCGCAGAAGCTGATCGAGTACCTCGAGTCGCGGGATCTGATCCCGGCGCACGCGGTCACGGCCTAGTTCGGTACGTGGTTGGAGGGCCGGGACCCTCCCCCAAAACGCTCGCCGGGAGGCTCGCTTGAGTGTTTTGGGGGAGGGTCCCGGCCCTCCTTCAAGGACGAACCGGGCCGGGACCGCGGGCGCCGGTCTTTGCGCGTCAGCTTTGCTGCTCGTGGAGTTCGGCGCAGAGGTCGGGGAGGCTTATTGCCTCGACGTGCTCCGTGAGGCGGAAGCGCTCCTGGCCGGGGTAGACGATGAAACTTTGGGTTGGCTTGAGGTCGTCTAGGGCTGAGCGCATGCCGCGTTCTGCTTTGGGGGCCATGGTGCGCTTGATCTCTATTGCCCAGACTTCGCCGTTGCGCCAGTCGAGGACGAGGTCTATCTCGGCGCCGCCGCTGGTGCGATAGAAGCTTGGCAGGGCGTCGTCGCCGACGATCGAGAGCAGGTGCTCGACCGCCATGCCCTCCCAGCTTGCGCCGACGACCGGGTGGCCGAGGAGGGCCTCTTTGTCGGCGATCTGCAACAGCGCGTGAGTGAGGCCGCTGTCGCGCACGTAGACCTTGGGCGACCGAATCAGGCGCTTGCCCACGTTGATCACCCGCGGCTGCAGCCGCCGCACGAGCAGTAGATCGACGAGCAGGTCGATGTAGCGGCCGATGGTGGCGCCCGTGACCCCGAGGTTGCGGGCGAGCTGGGCGGCGTTGAGCACCCCACCCTGGAGGTGGGCGAGCATGGTCCAGAGGCGCCGCAGCGTCTCGGCGGGTATCCGCGGGCCCAGTTCGGGGATGTCTCGCTCCAGGTAGGTCCGGATGAAGTCGCGGCGCCAGCGCAGGCTGTCTTGATCGCTCGGCGCGAGGAAGCTGTCTGGAAACCCCCCGCGCACCCAGAGCTCATCGAGCCGCTCCGCGCCGACCTCGGTGACATTCAGAGGGGAGAGTTCGACAAAGGCGATCCTTCCGGCGAGAGTCTCGCCGGTCTGGGCCAGCAGATCGAGGGAGGCCGAGCCGAGCAAGAGAAATCTCCCCGTGCCCTTTCCTTCGCGTCGCCCTGCGTCGATCACCCCGCGCAGCGTTTTGAAGAGATCCGGCGTGCGATGGATCTCGTCGAGGACGACCAGCTCATCGGTGTGATCCTCGAAGTAGAGCAGCGGCGAGCCCATTCGTCCAAGATCCCGCTCCGACTCCAGGTCGAGATAGGTCGTTGGACGTCCCTTGGCCACGGTCCGTGCCAGCGTCGTCTTGCCGACCTGTCGGGGCCCGACAAGCACGACAGCCGGCGAGTGTTCAAGTCGATCGGCGACTTCTTGAGCGGCGTGCCTCTCAATCATCCTTGTAAATCTATAGCACGGTTAAAGATTTACAAGGTTATGAAGGGGAAGGAATCTTTGGATTTCCCAGGCCGTAGGTGTCGTAGGCGCCGAAGGCGGCGAAGGTCTTGTGAGTTGGGCCGTGGTAGTCGCTCGAGGCGGTGGGGACGAGGTTGAGGTCGCGGCAGAGATCGAGCAGGTGCTTGGTCTGCTCTTCGGTGTGGGTGGGGTAGAAGGCCTCGACGCCGTCGGGCTTCAGGGAGCGGATCAGGTCCTCGACCTGGGCCGGGTCCTTGACGTCCCAGTAGGGGTGGGCGACGACGGCTGCGCCGCCGGCCTCGCGGATCAGGGCGATCGCCTGCTCGGCCGTGGGCCAGCGGCGGGGGACGAAGGCCTTGGCGCCGGGAACGAGGTACTCCTCGAAGAAGGGGCCGAGGTCGCCGCTCGCGCCGGCGGCGCGGGCGATGTGTGGACGGCCGATCGAGAGCGCGTCGCCCGCCTCGCGGATCGCGTCGTCGAGAGTCAGTTCGAATCCCCAGCCGCGCAGCCGCCCGACGATCTCCTCGGCGCGGTTGACGCGTTCCTGCTGGGCTCGCGTGCAGGCCGACGCGATCGCGTCCAGATCGATCCAGTAGCCGCAGACGTGCAGGTCTTCGGCGTACTCGTGCACGCACGACATCTCCACCGCCGGCACCAGCTCAAGCCCAAGTTTCTCGGCCGCCGCGGCCGCCTCAGGCACTCCGGCCACCGCATCATGGTCGCTAAGCGCCAGCGTCGTCACCCCCGCTTCCCAAGCCTGCGCCACCACTTCTCCCGGCGCCAGCTGCCCGTCGGAGACGGTCGAATGCGACTGAAGCTCAATCAGCATCAGGGTCGAGAAGCTATTGCAAGCAAGGGCAGCCGCGCAGTCGAAGCTCGTCTGTCGCTGGACGAGTCATCGGGCGGATGCGCGCTCCCATTGGCGCTGGGGAGCCGGGATCGAGCCAGCCTGAACGTCGTCCCTGAAAGGGGGGTCGAGACTCCCTCCCAAAACACTCAAGCGAGCCTCCCGGCGAGCGTTTTGGGAGGGAGTCTCGACCCCCCAACTCACGCCCCGCGCGCCCGCGACAGGGCCCGCCCCCTCCGCTCGCCACATGAATAGACTGCGCCGCCGTGTTCGAGAAGGTCCTGATCGCCAACCGCGGGGAGATCGCGATCCGCGTCGCCCGCACGCTCAAGGAGATGGGCATCGCCTCGGTCGCCGTCTACTCGGAGATCGACCGCGACGCGCCGCACGTACGCGAGGCCGACGAGGCCTTCCTGATCGGCCCGGCGGTACCCGCCGAGAGCTACCTGAACATCCTCAAGATCATCGACACGGCCAAGGAAGCAGGGGCAGAGGCGATCCACCCCGGCTACGGCTTCCTCGCCGAGAACGCCGACTTCGCCCGCGCTTGCGGCGAGGCCGGGATCGTCTGGATCGGGCCGCCGCCCGAGGCGATCGAAGCGATGGGCTCGAAGACGCGGGCGCGCGAGATCATGGCCGAGGCAGGCGTGCCGATCGTACCCGGCGCGACCGAGCCGGCCCCGGACATCGAGGCGGCGCGCAGGCAGGCCGACGACGCCGGCTACCCGGTCGCCTGCAAGGCTGCGGGCGGCGGCGGCGGCAAGGGCTTCCGCGTCGCGATGACCCCGGACGATCTGCAAGAGGCCTACGAAGGCTCGGCCCGCGAAGGCGAGAAGTTCTTCTCCGACTCGCGCGTCTACGTCGAGCGCTACCTCGAAGACCCGCGCCACGTCGAGGTCCAGGTCCTCGCCGACGGCCACGGCAACGTGATCCACGTCGGCGAGCGCGACTGCTCGGTGCAGCGTCGCCACCAGAAGGTGATCGAGGAGGCGCCTGGGCCGCACGTCGACGCGGAGATGCGCGAGCGGATCGGCAAGATCGCCACCGACGCGGCCGCCGCCGTCGGCTATCGCGGCGCCGGCACGGTCGAGGGCATGCAGGTCGGCGAGGAGTACTTCTTCCTCGAGATGAACACGCGGGTGCAGGTCGAGCATTGCGTGACCGAGATGGTCAGCGGCATCGACATCGTCCGCGAGCAGGTGCTGGTTGCCGCCGGCGAGCCGCTCTCGGTCACCCAGGAGGACGTCGAGCTGCGCGGCTGGTCGATCGAGTGCCGGATCAACGCCGAGGCCGCGCACAAGAAATTCGCCCCGGCGCCGGGCGCGATCACCTCCTACCGCGAGCCGGCCGGACCCGGCGTACGCGTCGACTCCGGCGTCGAGGCGGGCTCGGAGGTGACCCCGATGTACGACCCGATGGTCGCCAAGCTGATCGTCTGGGACGTCGACCGCGAGCACGCCACGCGGCGCATGCTGCGCGCCCTCGACGAGTACGAGGTCGGCGGCCTGACCACGCTGATCCCCTTCCACAAGGCGCTGCTCGCCAGCGATCAGTGGGCCAAGGGGGAGACCTGCCGCGACCTGATGGAGGACCGCGAGTGGCTGAAGACGACCGCGCCCGAGGACGCCGCGCCGCCGGCGCCGGCCGAGGGCGGCGCCGAGCTCGTCGCCCGCGACTACAAGGTCGAGGTCTCCGGCAAGCTCTTCGACGTCAAGGTGCTTGGCGAGGCGATCGCCGCCGCCGGCGCGCCCGCGGCCGGCGGCAAGCAGCCGCCCAAGCGCGAGCGCAAGGCCGGCGCCGGAGCCGCGGCTTCCAGCGAGTCGCTGCCCTCGCCGCTGCAGGGCACGGTGCTCAAAGTGGCGGTCGCCGAGGGAGCGACGGTCGAGGAGGGTGACCTGGTCTGCGTGATCGAGGCGATGAAGATGGAGAACGAGATCGCCGCTCACCGCTCCGGCAAGGTCACCGCGCTCAACGTCGAGCAGGGCGCCGCGGTGTCGAGCGGCGACGTGCTGGCGAAGATCGAGTAGGAGGGCCGGGCCGCCGGGCGTCAGTGCCCGTGGCGTTTTTCCCGCTGTTTTTCGCGCCGTTCCTTCTGTTTTTCGCGCCGTTCCTTCTTCTTCTGACGGATCAGCTGCTGGCGTTCGCGCCGGGTGCGCGGGATTTCCGTCGCATCTTCGCGGCAGACGCGGCCGACGCAGTTCTCGAGCCTTTCGGTCAGTTCGTGGTGGAGGAAGTTGCGGATCGGGAAGTAGTTGGGGATGCGGACCAGGTTGTTGAGCTCGTAGGGGTCCCTTTCGAGGTTGTAGAGCTCCTTCTCGCCGTCCGGCCAGGCGATGTACTTCCAGGGCCCGAGGCGGATCCCCTCGTAGTCCTTGGGCGGGGCGAGCAGCGAGGCGCTGGCCCCGCGACGCTTGCGCTGCTGCAGCTCGGGCACCGCCTTGCCGCGCTTGCGTTCGGAGGCGCCGCTCTGGTCGCCCGTTTCGGCGATCGCACCCGCTTCGTCCACGTCGTCGGTTTCGACGAAGGACTCGAAGAGGTAGGGCCGCAGGGTCTTCAGCTCCGGATCCTGGAAGAAGGGTGTCATCGAGCGCCCGTCGACGCTCTTGTCGGCTTCGGCCCCCGCCAGTTCGAGAACGGTCGGCGCGATGTCGATGTTGCCGACCAGCTCGTTCGATTCCGAGCCGGGCCGAATGTGCGGGCCGCGGATCAGGAAGGGCAGGTGGGTGGCTGGCTCGTAGGCGAGGAACTTGCCGCCGATCAGCCGGTGCTCGCCGAAGAAGAAGCCGTTGTCGGAGGTGAAGATCACGTAGGTGTTGCGCAGCCGGTGCAGCGAGCCGAGCGTGTCGATCAGCTCCTTGACGCCGTCATCGATCGAGCGCTCCGCGTCGAGCTGCTTGTCCCAGTAGACGCGGTAGGTGTGGATGTTTTGCAGGGTCATGTACGGGGCTTCGCGGATGAAGCGCGGCTTGTCTGAGACGTTGCCCTCGTCGAAGCCCTGGCCGCGGTTGTGGGGCAGCGGCGCACCCTTGAACCAGTCGTAGTTGCGCGGCGCCGGCTCGGGCCCGGCCGGCCGGCGGAAGTCGCCGTGCGGCGACGTGTAGTCGAGCTGCAGGTAGAAGGGCTGTTCGGGTGAGGTTTCGCGGATCGACTGCGCGGCGAAGTTGCTCAGCGTGTCGGTCTCGTAGTAGCAGGGCAGCCCGTTGAGCGGCGCGAACGGACAGCCGATGTCGTCGCGGACCCCGTATTCGCGCGTGTCCCAGCTGCCCGGGTCGCCGTAGGGTCCTTCGATGTTGCCGTTGTTGTTGAGCGTGTAGCCGTAGTAGTAGTGCTTCGTGTCGGCGCTGAGCACCGTGTGCCAGTCGTTCCAGCCGGGCGGCACGGTGGTGCCGTTGTCGTACGGTTCGTCGCCGTAGCCGTTGAGGTACTTGCCGACGTGGATCGTGCGGTAGCCGGCCGCCTGCAGCCAGGTGGCGATGTTGTGGTTGTAGGCGGCGCGGAAGGAGAAGCCGAAGTAACCGCCGTTGGGCTGCACGTTGCCCTTGACGCCGTTGCTGTGCGCGTAGCGGCCGGTCAGCAGGCTGACCCGCGAGGGGCAGCAGAGCGGATAGGAGACGTAGTACTGGTTGAAGGTCATGCCCCGCTTGGCGATCAGGTTGAGTGTGTTGGGCATCGCTCGCAGGGCCGGCGAGCCGAAGCTGGCGTAGAGGCCGTCGTAGGTCTGGTCGTCGGTCTGGATGACGACGAAGCTCGGCCGCTGAGACGCTTCGTCGACCGCGGCGCCGGCGCCCTGCGCCGACCAGTTCGCTGCGAGCGCGCAGAGCAGGGCCAGGACTCCCGACGCGATTGCGAGGCTGGCGCCGCGATGGGCCCTGCTTTGTCTCATCTGCAGCATGGGAGGTGCGGCCGGACGCGCGACCTACTCGGTCGAAACAACAGCCCGCGCCTAAGTTGCGAAAACCTAGAGGTCGGTCAGGACGCGCCGAGCTTTTTCGCCGCGTCGCGGAAGTTCTTCACGGTGGCGCTGGGGGCCTTGCGGCCTTCGAGCTTCTCGCCGTGGCGGTTGACCCAGATCACCGGCACCTTCATCTTCAGCAGCGGCGCCACGTCGTTGGTGTAGTTGCAGCCGATGTGGACCCAGCCTTTCTTGCCGCCGATGCGGCGCGCCGCCTCTTTGAAGTGAACCGGGTCGGGCTTGTAGCTGCGCACCTGCTGGGCGGTGACGACGAGGTCGAGTTCGGTGCGCAGGTGGCGGCGGGAGATGCCGAGCATTTTGTCGTCGATGTTGGAGACGATGCCGACCTCGTAGCGCTTGCCGAGCCGGTCCATCGCCGCGTTGGCCTCGCGGAAGGGCAGCCAGTAGGCGACGCTGTCGGGCAGGAACTGGGCCCGGGAGGGCTCGATTTCCCAGCCCAGCTCGCCGGCGACCTTGACGATCGTGCGGCGCAGGACCTCGGCGTAGAGCTCGTAGGAGCCGGCCATGATTTCAGCCTGGACTTCCATGAAACGGGCCAGAAAGGGTTCGTCGTCGAAGCTGAAGCCGTCTTTCTCCGCCTCCTTGCGGCAGGCGTCGAGGATGCCTTTCTCCCAGTCGATCAGGGTCCCGTAGCAGTCGGCGGTAACCCATTTGATGGTTTTCAGCGCGGGGAGGGGCATTGCGAGGGCGGCATGTTATGCGAAGCGCCCGCCCCGGGCGGCGTCACGCTTGCCGAGTCCGTTAGGCTGCCGCCCGCGCCAGCGCGGCGCGCCCCAATCCAATGGACCTCCTCGAGTACCAGGGCAAGCAGCTCTTCGCCAAGCACGGGATCGCCGTGCCCAGCGGCGAGGTCGCGGCGAACGTCGACGACGCCGTCGCCGCGGCCGAGCGGATCGGCTACCCCTGCGCGATCAAGGCCCAGGTGCTGATCGGCGGTCGCGGCAAGGCGGGGGGCATCAAGATCGCCCAGGATGCCGATGAGGCGCGGGCCCACGCCGAGGCGATCATCGGCATGGACATCTTCGGGCCGCGCGGCGAGGGTCCCTTCCGCGTCGATCAGGTCTGGGTCGAGGGCGGCTCGGACATCGCCTCCGAGTACTACGCCTCGGTGATCCTCGATCGCGGCGAGAAGCGGCTCCTGGCGATGGTCTCCGCCAGGGGCGGGATGGACATCGAGGCGGTCGCCGAGGAGGACCCCGAGGCGCTGGTCAAGCGCCACATCGACCCGATGCGTCCCTTCACGGCGGTCGAGGCGGCGCCGATCGTCGAGGCCGCCGGGCTCGACGAGGACGCGAGCGGCGCCGTTGCCGAGGTGATCGCCAAGCTTGCCGAGGTCGCCGCCGCCGAGGACGCGACCCTGATCGAGGTCAACCCGCTGATCGTGACGGCCAGCCGCGAGGTCGTCGCGCTCGACGCCAAGGTGACGATCGACGGCAACGCGATCTACCGCCACGAGGAGCTCGCCGCCGTCGCCGACACCGCCGAGGACCCGCAGGAGGCGATGGCCAAGGAGAAGGGCCTCACCTACGTGAAGCTCGACGGCAACGTCGGCATCCTCGCCAACGGCGCCGGGCTCTGCATGTCGACTCTCGACGTCGTCGCCCAGGCGGGTGGCGCGCCGGCCAACTTCCTCGACGCGGGCGGCGGCTCCAAGGCGGACGCGATCGTCGACGCACTGACCGTGATCGTCTCCGACGAGAAGGTCAGCGCGATCCTCTTCAACATCTTCGGCGGCATCACCCGCTGCGACGAGATCGCCAAGGGCATCGTCACCGCCTCTCAGCAGATGAACCTCCAGGTGCCGCTGGTCGTGCGGCTCGATGGGACCAACTCCGAGGAGGGTCTGAAGATCCTCGGCGAGGCCGACCTGCCCAATCTGAACCAGGAGACGACGATGCTCGACGCCGCGCGTCGCGTGGTCGAGCTCGCGGGAGCGAACGGCTGATGTCGATCATCGTCGGCGAAGAGACGAGGCTGGTCGTCTCCGGCCTAACCGGCCGCGAGGGCTCCTTCCACGGGCTGCGCAACCAGGCCTACGGGACCTACCTCGCAGCCGGCGTGACGCCGGGCAAGGGCGGCCAGGACGTGGAGGGCGTGCCGATCTTCGACTCGATAAAAGAAGCGGTCGAGGAGCACGGCGCCAACACTTCGATGATCTTCGTCCCGGCGCGCTTCGCGGCGCCGGCGATCGACGAGGCGATCGAGTCCGGCGTCGAGACGGTGATCGCGATCACCGAGGGGATCCCGGTGCTCGACATGCTGAAGACCTACTGGAAGGCGAAGCAGGCCGGGGTGCGGCTGATCGGGCCGAACTGCCCCGGCGTGCTATCGCCCGGCAAGGCCAACGTCGGCATCATCCCGGCTCAGTTCTTCGACCCGGGCCCGATCGGCGTCGTCTCCAAGTCGGGGACGCTCACTTACCAGATCGGCAACGAGTTGAAGCAGGCGGGTACCGGCAACTCCTCGATCGTCGGGATCGGCGGCGACCCGATCATCGGCTCGGACTTCATCGACATCCTCGAGCTGTATGAGGCCGACCCCGAGACCGAGCTGATCGTGATGGTCGGCGAGATCGGCGGCGACGCCGAGGAGCGTGCCGCCGAGTTCATCGCCGCCGAGATCTCCAAGCCGGTGGTCGCCTATATCGCCGGCTTCACCGCCCCTCCCGGCAAGCAGATGGGCCACGCCGGTGCGATCATCTCCGGCTCCTCGGGCACCGCCCAGGCGAAGAAGGACGCGCTCGAAGCGAAGGGCGTGCGAGTCGGCGAAAGCCCGACCGAGGCGGCGAAGATCGCCGTCGAAGTCTTGCGCGGCTGAGCGGCTCCGAGCATTTGGCTTGACGTCGTCCGGGGCGTCGGTTACTAACTGATCCCGTGGAGTTGGGGATAACCGCCGCGAGCGAGCGTTCTGTGCGCCTGACGGTCACCGATGACCTGCGGCGCGGGCACGGCAGCGTCCTCTTCCGCTTCTGGTTCGCTCTGCCCTTCCTGCTCTGGCTCTCGCTCTGGGCGGTGGCCGCGTTTTTCGTAGTGATCGTCAACTGGTTCGCGACCCTGATCCAGGGCAGCTCGCCGGCGTCGCTGCACGGGTTCCTGGCGCGCTTCGTGCGGTACACCGTCCACGTCCACGCGTACGTCTTCCTCGGCGCCGAGCCGCTGCCGCGCTTCGACGGCAAGCCGGGCTATCCGATCGACATCGAGATCGACCCCCCCGCCCGCCAGAACCGTTGGACCGTCGGCTTCCGCATCGTGCTCGCCGTCCCGGTGCTGATCCTGCTCGGCGCCTTCTTCAGCAACAGCGGCGGATACGGCTACTACAACGAGGGTGGCGTCGGCCTCGTATTTGTCGCCGCGTTCCTCGGCTGGTTCGTCGGTGTGATCCGGGGGCGCATGCCGCGTGGCCTGCGCGACCTCGTTGCGTACGGGCTGTCCTATGCCGCCCAGGGCTCGGCCTACATGCTGCTGCTCACCGACCGCTACCCCTCAAGCGACCCGCTGACCGCGATCGGCCCGCTCCCCGTCCGCGACGACCCGGTGATGCTGGAGACGACCGACGATCTGGTGCGCAACCGGCTCACCGTCTTCTTCCGGTTGCTGCTTGCGATCCCGCACCTGGTCTGGCTGGCCCTGTGGGGGATCGTCGCCCTCCTCGCGGCGATCGGCAACTGGTTCGCGACCCTGTTCACCGGCACCTCGCCCCAGGGACTGCACCGGTTCCTGGCGCGATTCATCAGGTACTCGATCCACGTCTACGCGTTCCTTTACCTCGTCGGCAACCCGTTCCCGGGCTTCACCGGCGCCGAGGGGAGCTATCCGGTCGAAGTCCAGATCGCCGAGCGCCTGCCCCAGAATCGCTGGACGGTTGGCTTCCGCATCGTGCTGGCGGTGCCCGCGCTGCTCATCGCCGGCGCCTACGGAACGCTGCTCGCCCTGATCGCCCTGCTCGGCTGGTTCGCTTCGCTGTTCACCGGTCGCATGCCGCTCGGCTTGCGCAACGCCGGCGCACTCGGCTTGCGCTACCACGCCCAGGCCTACGCCTATCTCTATCTCGTCACCGGCGTCTATCCGTACAGCGGGCCCGCGCGCTTCAGCGGCTCCGGGGCGGCGCCCTCGCTCGCGCCCGCTTGAGCCGGCTCGCACCCCGTCCCTCCCGGCCGCTCGCCCTGGCCCTGACCGCGGGCATCGCCCTCTGGCTCGTCGCGGCTTACGCGCTCTGGCACGCCACCGCCTCGGTGCCCGCCGGGCCGTCGCTCTCCCCGCAGCGCTTCTTCAGCGACTCGTTCCTGCGCAGCAGCGCCTCCTACGAACGCTTCCTGGTAGTCGATGGCCTGCTCGCGGTGGTCGTGCTGGTCGCCGTGCTGGCGGTCTACGCGCGCCGCGGGCATCGGCTGATGAGCGAGTCGGCGGCCGGCCGCGTTGGCACCGGAATGATGCTCGGCATGCTCGGCTTCGCCGTGGTCTGGCTGGCGGAGCTGCCGTTCGGCCTGGCGGCGGTCTGGTGGGAGCGCGGCCACGAGGTCTCTCACCAGAGTTATCTGGGCTGGGTCGTCGCGAGCTTCCTCAGCCTCGGCGGCACCTTTCTCTTCATCGCCGCGGCGCTGGCGATCGCGATGGGGTTGGCGGGCTGGCTGGGCCGCTGGTGGTGGCTCGCCGCCGCCCCGGCCTTCGTTGCCTTGGCCCTGCTCTTCGCGTTTGTCAGCCCTTACCTGATTCCGAACACCTCGCCGTTGAAGGCCCCGGCCCTGCGCGCCGACGCGCGGGCGCTCGAGCGCAGGGAGGGCGTCGAGGGCACCCGCTTCGTGGTCGAGGACGTCGATCGCTTCACCACCGCGCCCAACGCCGAGGCGACCGGCCTCGGGCCGACCAGGACCGTCGTCCTCTGGAACACGCTGCTCGGCGGCCGCTTCCGCCGCGCCGAGATCCGCACCGTGCTCGCCCACGAGGTCGCCCACCTTGCGCACCGCGACCCGCTCAAGCAGATCGGCTGGCTGGCGCTCTTCCTGCTGCCGGCGACCGGCCTGATCGAGCTGCTCACCCGGCGCCGCGGCGGGCTGGCCCGGCCCGAGGCGGTGCCGGTCGCGCTGCTCGTCCTCATCGGTCTGCAGCTGATCGCGACGCCCGCGTTCAACGCGGTCAGTCGCCGGGTCGAGGCCTCGGCCGACTGGTCGGCGCTGGAAGCGACCCGCGAGCCGGCGGCCGCTCGCGCCGCCTTCCGCCGCCTCGGCACCACCAGCCATGGCTCTCCCGACCCGCCGGGCTGGAGTCAGCTCCTTTACGGCACCCATCCGACGATCATGCAGAGGCTCGGAATGACCTACGCCTGGGAACGGGCTCACCGACCCTGAGGCGGGAGGCGGGCGGTTCCGGTGCGCCTTTTCCGGCAATAGAGGAGATAAGGCGCACCGGAACGAGGTCGGTGCGGTGCGGGCGTTGCTAGGGTCGGGGACGTATGGCTGCTGACACGATTTCGTTTGCCCGCGGAGCGCCGAGCGCCGACATCCTGCCGCGCGAGGCGGTGGCCGAGGCCGCCGCCGCCGCCCTCGCTCAGGACTGGGAACGGGCGCTCTCCTACGGCACCGGGATCGGCCATCCGGGTCTCTGCGAGTGGATCGCCGAGCGCCACGGCGGGCTCGACGCGGGCGAGGTGATGGCCGCCAACGGGTCGCTGGAGGCGGGGGCGATGCTCTTCGAGCACCTGCTTGAGCCGGGCGACCGGGTGATCGTCGAGCAGCCGACCTACGACCGCACGTTGCTGATGCTGCAACGGCTTGGGGTGGAGCTGGTCCCGGTGCGGCTCGA
Organism: uncultured Solirubrobacterales bacterium; assembly: GCA_963728365.1. Taxonomy (GTDB): domain Bacteria; phylum Actinomycetota; class Thermoleophilia; order Solirubrobacterales; family 70-9; genus VRUE01. The sequence goes on along the minus strand of CAVSJI010000001.1, from coordinate 1,701,611 downwards.
GGCCGATGGCCTCGACCTCGGCCAGGTCGAGGCGGCGCTCGCCGAGGGCCCGGTCAAGCTCGCCCACGTGATCCCCAACTTCCACAACCCGGCTGGCTGCACGCTCTCCGCCGAGAAGCGGGTGCGGCTGGTCGAGCTCGCCGCCGAGCACGGCTTCTGGATCTTCGAGGACGACCCCTACCGCGAGTTGCCCTTCGAGGGCGAGGCGCTGCAGACGATGCTCTCGATGGACCGAGCCGATCGGGTCGTCCACGCCTCGTCCTTCTCCAAGACGGTCAGCCCCGGCGTGCGGGTCGGCTACCTGGCCGGGCCGGCCGGGGAGATCGCGAAGCTGGCCAAGCGCGCCAACGAGACCTACATCTCGCCCAACATGCTGGCCGAGGCGGTTGTGCTCGAGCTCTGCAGGTCGGGCGGCCTGGACCGCAACATCGCCTTCGTCCAGGGCGCGCTGCGCGACCGCCGCGACGCCCTGGTCGAGGCGCTTCGCGAGCAGCTTCCGGAGGCCGAGTTCGTCGTCCCCGGCGGCGGTTACTTCCTCTGGCTCGACCTCGCCGAGGGCACCGACACCGCGGCCCTGCTCGCCGAGGCCAAGGGCGAGGGCGTCGCCTTCGTCGCGGGCCCCGACTTCATGATCGAGGGCGGCGAGAACAGCCTGCGCCTCTCCTTCGCCAGCGTCCCTCCGGAGCGGATCTCCGAGGGCGTGGCGCGCATCGCCCGGGCGCTCGACCGCATCCGCGCTGGCTCTCCCGCCTGAGCACCGGCTTGGGCTGCGATGCTCTGTAGGAATCTCCGAGCGGTCGTTTGGGTCGGTTTTCCACACCGGTGCCGGAATTCCGTCTAGGATTCCCCCGTTAATTCGGAGGACGACGGGAGGCTCGCAAGGTGAAGACGCGCAAGTTCCAACTCAGGCTCGGGCTCGCGACGCTGGTCGCGCTCGCATCGGTCGCGCTCGCGACCGGCTCGGCCGGCGCCGCCGGCAGCTCTGCCGAGTATGCGCCGGTGTGCTCTCACGCGCTTCCGGCGGGTCTCGCCGGCTGCAGCTCGATTCGCCTCCTCAACCCGGCCGCCAACTGGGAGGGTTCGCACGGTCAGGGATCCAAGCCCGGCAAAGGCCCCGGTGGAGGAAAGCCGAAGCAGGAAGAACCCTTCCCGGGCTACTTCCCGGCTGAACTCCGTTCGGCCTACGGCCTGAACGAAGCCAGCGCCGAAGGCGGTGCCGGCCAGACCGTCGCGATCGTCGACGCCTACGACGATCCCAACGCCGAAAGCGACCTGGCGGTCTACCGCGCGAAATTCGGGCTGGGCCCCTGCACGACCGAAAACGGCTGCTTCGCCAAGGTCGACCAGACGGGCCACGCGAACTATCCCTCTGGCAGCACCTCCTGGTCCGAGGAGATCTCGCTCGACCTCGACATGGTCTCGGCGATCTGCCCGAACTGCAACATCCTGCTGGTCGAGGCGACCAGCAACAGCATGGCGAACCTGGCCACGGCAGCGGGCTACGCGGCCGAACACGCCGACGTCGTCTCCAACAGCTACGGCGCAGGGGAGTTCCTCAGCGAGACGACCTATGACTCCTACTACGACCATCCCGGCACCGTGGTGACCGTCAGCTCCGGCGATGGTGGCTACGGAGCCGAGTACCCGGCCGCCTCCCCCGACGTGGTCGCGGTCGGCGGCACGACGCTGAAGGGCTCGATCGCCAGCGGCTGGGGCGAGACCGTGTGGTCGGGCAGCGGCGCCGGCTGCTCGGCCGTGGAGCCCAACCCCGGCTGGCAGCCGGTCACCTCGCAGTGCTCGGGGCGCACCGTCGCCGACGTGGCGGCCGTCGCCAACCCGAACACCGGGGTGGCGGTGTACGACAGCTACGGCGAGCCCGGCTGGCTGGTCTTCGGTGGGACGAGTGTCTCCTCGCCGATCATCGCCTCGGTGTATGCGCTGGCGGGGAACGCCTCGACCGCGACGGCGCAGTCGCTGTACGGCAGCTCCGCGCTGCACCGAGTGAGCGAAGGCACCGACCTCAACTCGCATCGTTGCGGCACGTCGTATCTCTGCAACGCCGCCTACAGCTTGAGCAGCTGGACGAATGCTCTCGAACTGAATGCCGGCGGCTGGTACAACGGCCCGACCGGCAACGGCACACCGAACGGAACCGGCGCCTTCTAGGCGTCGGTTCAGCGGCCGTAGCGGTCGCCGCTGGAGAGCACGAGCTGCTCGGGGATCGTCGCCCGCGGTGGCGGCGCCGGGTCGGCGCGGACCGAGACGGTCTCGGCGACACTGCGCGAGACGCGGTGGCTGCCCTCGCCTGAGACGATCGTCACGCCCTCCTCACCGGAGCTCTCGACGGTGCCCTCGAGGCCCGGGTAAAGGCCGGCGTCCTTGAGGTAGTGGAGCAGCTCCTCGGCCTCGTTCTCGAAGCGCAGCACGTGGACGCCGGCGCCCGGCTCGACGTCGGCGAGCAGGGCGCCCGGCTCGCGCACCCCCTCGATGATCGGGTGTCCATGGGGGCAGGTGGTCGCGCCGCCGATCGCCGCCCGCATCCGCTCCTCGAGCACCGGCGACATCGCGTGCTCGATCCGCTCCGCCTCCTCGTGCACCTCGTCCCAGGGGATGCCGAGCACGTCGGTGAGGAAGCGCTCGATCATCCGGTGGCGGCGAACGATGTGGCTGGCGTGGTCGCGCCCCGAAGCGGTGAAGTCGAGCGACTTGTCGGCCTGGCGCTCGACGTAGCCGTCGTCGACGAGCCGGCCGATCATCTCGTGCACGGTCGGCGGCGAGAGCTGCATCGCGCGGGCGATGTTGGCCCCTGTCATCGGCAGCCCGGCCTCCTCCAGCCAGAACATGATCTCCAGGTACTCCTGCTCGGCGACGGTCGCGGTCTCCGGCGACAAGGGCGCTCCTTCGAAGTCGAGTGACGGGGACTTTGATACTACCGGAGCATTGAGTGGCTTAAAAGTGAACGAAAATGCATCCAATGGCTTTTAGATGCACTAACCTACATCGTTATGTCCAGTTCTCGCACCCTCTCTCCCTATGCTCGGGAGGCCGCCCAGCTGCTCGGCGATCAGATTCGGATCGCTCGCCGCGAACGCCGCTGGTCGCAGCGGGAACTGGCCGAGCGAGCGGGCATTTCTCCCCGCACCCTGATCAAGGTCGAGAGGGGGGACGCCACCGTGGCGCTGGGCACTGTCTTCGAGCTCGCCGCCCTCACCGGCGTGCCGCTCTTCCATGCCGAGCGCTCCCGGCTGGCTCTCGACCTCGACCGGGCGCGCGCCCGCAGCGCCCTGCTGCCGGAGAGCGTGCGTCGCCGCCCGGAGGAGCTGAAGGATGAGTTCTGAGCCGCGGCGAGGCGCCCCGAGCGAGGCCTACGTCTGGGTCTGGCTGCCGGGCACGACGCAACCGGTGGTCGCCGGGCGGGTCTGGGCTGCCGGGGACCTGGTTGACTTCAACTACGGTCGCAGCTACCTCGCCCGCGAGGAGGCGATCCCGCTCTACCTGCCGGAGCTGCCGCTGCAAGCGGGCTTTATCCACCCGCCCGACGGGATGGCGATGGCCGGGTGCCTCGACGACGCGATGCCGGACGCCTGGGGTCGGCGGGTGGTGATGCATCACCTGCTCGGATCGGCGGCCGAGGGGGCCGACCCGGCCGTGCTCGACCCGCTCACATACATGCTCGAGTCGGGTTCCGACCGGATCGGGGCATTCGATTTCCAGGCTTCGCCTGAGGTCTATCTGAGTCGCGGCGAGGACGGCGCATCGCTCGAGGAGTTGCAGGAGGCGGCGGACACGGTTGACGAGGGTCGGCAGCTTTCCCCGAGCCTGGACCGCGCCCTGATGCACGGCAGCTCGATCGGTGGCGCCCGGCCCAAGGCGCTGCTCGCCGACGGCGAGCGCAAGCTGATCGCCAAGTTCTCCTCGATGACCGACACCTACGCCGTCGTCAAGGGCGAGTTCCTGGCGATGGAGCTGGCGCGGCGAGTCGGACTCGAGGTCGCGCACGTCGAGCTGACCAGCGCTCTCGGGAAAGACGTGCTTCTGGTCGAGCGCTTCGACCGCGCCCGCGGCGAGGACGGAGGCGAGCGCAGGCTGGCGCTGGTCTCGGCCCTGACCATGCTCGAGCTCGACGACTTCCTCGGTGGCCGTTACGCGAGCTACGCCGACCTGGCGCAGCTGGTCCGCGAGCGCTTCACCGAGCCGCGGGCGACCCTGGGCGAGCTCTTCGGGCGGATCGTCTTCAACATCCTCGCCGGCAACACCGACGACCACGCCCGCAACCACTCCGCCTTCTGGGACGGCGGGACCCTGACCCTGACCCCCGCCTACGACATCTGCCCCTCGCCGCGCAGCGGCGGCGAGACCTCGCAGGCGATGGCGATCGCGCCCAGCGGCAACCGCATGAGTCAGGTGGCGGTCTGTGTCGAGGCGGCAGGCACCTACCTGCTCGGCAAGTCTGAGGCGCGCGAGATCGTCGACCTGCAGGTCGAGGCGATCGAGGCGCAGTGGGGAGAGGCTTGCGACGCCGCGCGGCTGACCGAGGTCGAGCGCACCTACTTCTGGCGGCGGCAGTTCCTCAACGCCTATGCGCTCGAGGGCTACCCCTAGCTCAGCGGCGCTCCATCAGGGTGGAGACGACGGCCTCGTAGAAGCCGTCGCCCATCGCGCCCTCGGCGACGGTCACGTTGTCCCAGGCGGGGAGGGAGGCGCGCAGGCCGGGGTCGCGCTCGGGTCCGTTGGCGACGACGAAGAAGCGGCCCACGGCGGCAGCCACCTCGAGGTCCTCGACCGAGTCGCCGACGGCGATGCACTCGGCCGGGTTGTAGCCGCGGGCGCGGGCGTGGGCGGCGACGGCGCCTGCCTTGCTGACCAGCTTGGGGACCAGGTGGTAGGCGTGGGTGGGGCCGTCGACGGCGGGCATCTCACGGCCGATCGCGCCGTTGTCGAGCAGCCGCAGGTCGTCGTGGCCCTCGGCCTCGAGCACGCGGTTGGCCTCCTCGACGTCGATCTTGCCGCGGAAGAGGTGGGAGAGGACGCGGCCGTGGTGCCAGGGGGCGTGGTACTCGAGCCGGCCCTCGTAGCGCGCGAAGAGCATCTTCGGGATGCCGCGCTGCTCGATCTTCTCGTAGACCGTGCCCTCCTCGTCGGGGACTAGGTCACCGGTCAGCAGCGTCGTCTCGCCGTCGATCGCGAAGGCGCAGCCGGCCTCGTAGATGTAGGAGGTCTGGCCCATCAGCCGGGCCGCCTCGTGCACCTGCGGCTCGCGCCGTCCCGACATGATCACGACCTCGACCCCGGCCCGGTGGCAGGCCTCCAACCCCCGCGCCTGGGCCAGCGAGAAGCCGCCCTCCGGGTCGCGGAAGAGGGACGAGCCGCGGCCGAGGAGCGTGCCGTCGAGGTCGGTGTAGACGCAGCGCAGGGGCATCGGTGCGGTCGTTACCGTAGCCGGATGCTCTGGCGCCTCGCCGACCGCACGCTCGACCTGGCCCAGCCGGTGGGCGCCGGGATCGTCAACGTGACCGCCGACTCGATGTTCGAGGGGGCGCGGAGTGGGACGCCGGAGCGGGCGGCGCGCGACGGGCTGGCGCTGGCCCAGGCGGGGTTCGGGATGCTCGACGTGGGGGCTGTGGCGGCGAAAGCCGGGCCGCCGGTGCCAGCCGAGGTCGAGGCGGCGGCGCTGGCGCCGGCCGTCGAGGGGCTGGCGGGGGCGGGCGTGCCGGTCAGCGCCGACACCTTCTCGGTCGAGGTGGCGCGGGCGGCGCTGGCGGCGGGCGCGGTCGCGGTCAACGACATCTCGGGCGGCGGCGAGGAGATGTTCGAGCTGGTCGCCGAGACGGGTTGCGGCTACGTGCTGATGCACATCGAGGGGCCGCCGCGGGTCGACCGCCCGCCGCGCGAGTACGGCGACGTGGTCGGACACATGGTCGAGTGGTTCGGGGGGCGAATCGAGCGGGCTCGGACCCTTGGGGTGTCCGAGGAGCAGATCGCGATCGACCCCGGACTCGACTTCGACCTGAGCACCGCGCAGGACCTCGAGGTCCTGCGCCGCCTGCCCGAGCTAGCCGCGCTCGGCCTCCCCCTCTACGTCTCCCTCTCCCGCAAGGACTTCATCGGCGCCGTGCTGGCGGGCTCGTGGGAGGAGCGTTGGCCCGCGGGCCAACGCGAGTGGGGCACCGTCGCCGCGGTCGCCCTTGCGGTCCGGGGAGGCGCCGACGTCTTGCGCATCCACGACCGTACCTCCCTGCAAGCCATGCGAGTAGCCGCCGCGATCAGCAGGACGGGGGCCGACGGGCCGAAATGTCAAGACATCCTTGACATTTCGGCCCGTCGGCCCCCGGGGTTGGCGTGATGGCCCGGAGCTTGCTAGAGACGCCTTGGGCGGTGGCGCTCGATCCGGCGCGGCGGGATGGGCGGATCGTCGCCGAGGCCGGCGAGGAGGCGCGGGAGGCGAAGACGGTGGCGCTGCCGCGCTCCCTCGATCCGGGCCTGGTCGAGGCGCTGAAGCGGCGCGGTGTCGAGCGGCTCTACTCGCACCAGCGCGCGGCGCTGCAGGCGGCGGAGCGCTCGGACCTGGCGATCACCAGCGGCACCGCCTCGGGCAAGAGCCTCGCCTTCAACCTGCCGGTGCTCGACGGGATCGCGCGCGACTCCAAGCGCCGGGCGCTCTACCTCTACCCGACCAAGGCGCTCGCCCAGGACCAGGCGCGGGGACTGGCCGCGCTGCGCCCGCCGAACCTGCGCGAGGCGATCTACGACGGCGACACGCCCCGTGAGGAGCGCCCCGCGATCCGCCGGCGCAGCAACCTCGTGCTCACCAACCCCGACATGCTGCACGTCGGGATCCTGCCCAACCACAAGAGCTGGGGCGACTTCCTCGCCAACCTCGGCTGGGTCGTGGTCGACGAGGCGCACACATACCGCGGCGTCTTCGGCTCCCACGTCGCCAACGTGCTGCGCCGGCTGCGCCGGCTGGCGCGCGCCTACGGATCCGAGCCGCGCTTCCTGCTCGCCTCGGCGACGATCGCCAATCCGGTTGGGCTGGCCGAGGAGCTGGTCGGCACACCCTTCGAGCTGATCGACGACGACGGCGCGCCGCGCGCCGGGCGCGAGATCGCGATGTGGAACCCGCCGCTGATCGACAAGGCGACCGGCACGCGGCGCTCGGCGCTCGGCGAGGCGGCCGACCTGCTCGCCGAGCTCGTCTCCCAGGGCGTGCGCACGATCTGCTTTCTCAAGAGCCGGCGCGGGATCGAGCTGATCCAGCGCTTCGCCCGCGAATCGCTGCAGGCCCGTGGCAAGCCGGACCTGGCGGCGCGGATCGCCCCCTACCGCGGCGGCTACACGCCCCAGCAGCGGCGCGACATCGAGGCGCGCCTGTCGTCGGGCGAGCTACTCGCCGTGGTCGCCACCGATGCGCTTGAGCTGGGAATCGACGTCGGCGAGCTCGACGCGGCGATCTGCGTCACATTTCCCGGCACGGTCGCCAGCCTGCGCCAGATGTGGGGCCGGGCCGGGCGGCGGCGGCGCGGGCTGGCGGTCTACGTCGCCGGCCAGGACGCCCTCGACCAGTTCTTCTGCCGCCATCCCGAGGAGTTCATCGGGCGGCCGGTGGAGGCGGCGATCCTCGACCACGCCAGCGAGCAGATCGCCACCCGGCACATGGTCGCGGCGGCCTACGAGCTGCCGCTGAGCGAGGACGACGCCGAGGTGCTCGGGCCCGAGTGGCGCGAGCGGGCGGACCGCCTGGTCGAGGCCGGGCAGCTGCGCCGGGCCGGGGGCCGGGTGCTGCCGCGATCGAGCGAGTTCGTCGCCGCGAAGATCCCGCTGCGATCGGCCTCGGCCGACTCGGTCGCCGTGATCGAGCGCGAGTCGGGCGAGATGATCGGCCTGGTCGAGGCCGAGCGCGCCTTCACCACGATCCACCCCGGCGCGATCTATCTCCACCTCGGCCGCTCCTACGAGGTCGAGCAGCTCGACGTCCATGGGCGGCGGGCGCTCGTCTCCGCCTTCGACGGCGACTGGTACACGCGTCCCAAGAAGGAGACCGAGATCTACATCGACCGGGTGCGCGAACAGCGCTCGACCTCCGGGGTGGAGCTGCACTTCGGCGAGGTCTCGGTGACCGAGCAGGTGATCGCCTACCAGCGGGTCTCGATCTCCGACCAGGAGCCCTTCGACATCGTCTCCCTGGAGCTGCCCGAGCAGCAGTTCGCCACCCAGGCGCTCTGGTACGTGCTGCCGCAGGGGTTGAGCGGGGCGCTTCCGCCCGAGGTCCTGCTCGGCGCCCTGCACGCCACCGAGCACGGTCAGATCGCGGTCCTGCCGCTGATCGCGATGTGCGACCGCTGGGACATCGGCGGCCTCTCGACCAACGTCCACTTCCAGACCGGTCGCTCGACGATCTTCATCTACGACGGCCACCCCGGCGGGGTGGGGATCACCCTGCGCGGCTACGAGCAGTTCGAGCGCCTGCTCGGCAACGCCGAGCGCTTGATCGCCGAGTGCCCCTGCGAGTCCGGCTGCCCCTCCTGCGTGCAGAGCCCCAAGTGCGGCAACCTCAACGAGCCGCTGCACAAGGCCGGCGCGCTGGAGCTGATGCGGACGATGCAAGACTCCGTGCGATGACCGACCACGGCGACGCGATCCGCGCCGAGTTCACCCACCAGTCCTCGTCCTTCGGGATGGCGGCGGCGATGACTTCGGCCGAGACGCTCGGCGCGTTGGTCGAGCTGGTGCCCGAGGACCCGGGGTCCGAGTGGGTCGATCTGGCCTGCGGTCCGGGTCTGGTGACGCGGGCGATCGCCGGCCGCGTTGGCTCGGTTCGCGGCCTCGACCTGACCCCGGCGATGGTCGAGGAGGCGCAGCGCCGCGCCGCCGAGGAGGGCGTCGACAACGTCGATTTCGCGCTCGGGGACGCGACGGCAACGGGACTGTCCGACGCGTCCTTCGACGGCGCGATCACGCGCCTCAGCCTGCACCACATCCCCGGACCCGCGAGGGTTGTGGCCGAGATGGCGCGCGTGGTGCGGCCGGGCGGTTGGGTTGCGATCGGCGACATCCCGGCGGACGCGGATGGCGAAGCCGCGGCCTGGCGCGAGGAGATCGAGCGCTTGCGCGATCCGTCGCATTGGGCCTGCGTCACTCCAGGACGCCTGCGCTCGATGGGCGAGGCGGCGGGCCTGGCGCTCGACAGCGAGCGCCTCGTCTCGATCGACATCGACTACGAGGAGTGGCTGGAGCGCGGCTCCGGCGGGCGCGCGGCCACCGAGTTGATCGACGAGCTCCTCACCCAGCGCCCGGCGACCGCCGAGTCGTTTTGCGTGGTCGGCCCTCCGGGCGCCCGCCGCCTGCACCAGCGCTACTGGCTAGGCCGCTGGCGCCGGTTGCCCTGAGCCGCCGGGCCGCTTCGGCGAACTGCATCAACTTCTCCCTCCGCTGGGTGGAGAAGTTGATGCAGTTCGGGCGGAGCCGGGTCCCGACCACAGTTCGCGCAGCGCGAGAATGGCGAAGGCGTGCGACCACGCGAGCGGCGTGGTTGAGGTTGGGACGCCGGTGCGAGAGTCGACGCGCTCGGGGAGCAGGCTGGTCGGCGTCGCGTCTCGGCGCAGCGCGGCCATCAGGCGGAGCGCGGCGCGGCGCTCGCGGCGAGCGAGCGGCTTCGTCTCGTGCTGCACGTCGCGGCGCGCCAGCGCCGCGAGACTCCAGGCGGTCCAAGCCGTCGGCGCCGTCCACGGGTCGTCCCCTCCGTTCCAGGATTGGGACGGGACGATGCCGTAGCGACCGCTGTTTTCGGCGAGGCGCAGCAGCGTGCGGCGAGCGGCCGGGACGAGCGCGGGCTGCGTGAACGGTCGCACGGCCCAGGCAGCCGCCGAGTCGATTCCCGAGGAGGCGTCACCCGCATCCCGCACAAGCTCCCCGAATGCTTCGAACTCTCGCCGGATCGCCCCAGCTCGCAGCCGCCCAGCCGAAAGGTCACCTGCTGAGCGGCCTCTCGCCTCGGCGGCTGCCGACGCCAGCGCATTCCCCAGGAAGTCCCCCGCCGCACCCTCCTGGTAGTCGGCCCGGGCGCGCCAGGCCCGCGATGTGTCCCGTTCTGGCAATCCCGTTGCCCGCGCGGCGGCAGTCACCCACCCAGCTGCGTCGCCTTGCGCCGCGCGCCCCCCGACCGGGGTGCCGTTGGGGTAGAAGCGCGCCGCCGCCCCTAGGTCCAGCCCGAGCAGGAAGCGGGCGACCCGTCGCGCCTCTCCCCGGTAGCCGGCAGCGGCGAAGGCGATCGCGGCGGTGGCGGCGTCGCGCGGCCAGACGTAGCCCCATCCCGGGCGCGCCCCGGCGAGCACCGCCCCATCGGGCCCCGTCAGGCCGCGCAGCACCAGCAGCGAGCGCCGGTACATCCGCCGCGCCCAGACGGGCGCACCCACCCCAAGTGGCCGTGCCCGGTCGACCCAGCCCGGATTGGCGCGCGCAACGTCCAGATCGCCGAGCGAACGCACTTCCACGAGCCGCACCGAGCCGTAGGTCACGACAGTCCGCAGCACGTTGTCCCCCGACGCGTAGCGCTGCCGCACCGAGTCGACCCGCGAGCCTCCGGAGACCAGAACCCCGCCCGCGGCAATCGCCACGAGCAAGCCCACCGCTGCACGACCCCAAGCCACCCCCGAATCGAATCAGCCCCAGCCCTCTGCGGCCGCTAGCCTTCCCAAGGCACGACCCGGTCGCGCAACCCGGGCGAGGTAGCTCAGTTGGTAGAGCACACGACTGAAAATCGTGTGCCCTTTCGACAAATCTGATCTTTCCCGCGCCAGTCGCAGCGTAGAGCGGTTTGCACCCACTTCGAACGGCTCGCACGGGTTGCTCTCGGCCCGGGAGCGAGAGGGAGCCACCAGCGAGCCACCTGATGCGGGGCTGGCGCGATCGCCCCCGCGTGTTCCTGCTCGCGGTCGACATCCCACTAGAGCAGGGACGGCGCCATGGAGGTGAGCCAGCATGGCCTGTCAAACGAGAGGGAGCTTCGAAGCCCGGGTTCTGGCCGACGGCAGCCGGGCCTTCCACCTGCGCTTCCAGATCAACCGAAAGCGCGAATGCCTCGTCCTGCACGAGCGCCCGAACTGCGGCTGCGGCTGCGGTGGCGGCTGGGGAGAGATGGCGGCGCGCACGGAGCTGGGCGACGTCCTGGCGCGGGTCCGAGCGGGAGTCTGGGAGCGCCCGAAGGCTCCCCGTGGACTGGCGAGGTTCGGTGGCCCCAGGGACGCTCCCACCTTTGCCGAGTATGCCGCCTGGTGGCTTCAGGCCAAGCGCACCGGAACCCTCGGCGACCGTGCGATCAGCGAGAGCACGCTCCGCCACTACGGAGTCTGCGTTAGCCACCTTGAGGCCCATCTGGGGTCATATCCGCTGAGTCGCATCGATGCCGACGCTTGCTTTGAGCTGAAGGCACATCTGGTCGAGGAAGCACGGGTTCTGCGCGAGCGGATCGCAGTTGGTCAGGTTAGCCGCGACGCCTGCGGCAACCCGCTTCGCCCGCTTGGTGCGGCGACGATCCGCACCGTGCTCAACATCCTGGCCGCGATCCTCGAGGAGGCGGTGGAGGATCGCCACCTGAGCGCCAACCCGGCGCGCAGCAGGCGCCTGGCGGTCAAGGTGCCAAACCACGCTGCGCTTTCCTCGAGGCTGAGGAGTTGGCCTATCTGCTTGGGGCGGCGGCAGACCAAGACCGCCCGCTTGGACCCGATCGCCGTCCAGAGCCGAGGGGCGCGACGGCGGCGGCAGTCGCCGAGCTCGCCGCCCAGTGGCTGCGGCCTTCGCAGATCGCCGAGCGGCTGGGGATCTCGGCCCAGGCTGTGACCTCCCACTTGCGTCGACTCGGCGTCCGGCCCGGTCGCGGCTACATCGGGCGCCGAGTGATCTGCGAGTTACTCGGCCGCAGTGGGCTGCGCGTCAGCGAGCTCTGCGACGCGCGGAACAAGGACCTTCGGGTTTACGGGCCCGGCGCGGGCCGTATCCGGGTGCCGCGGTCAAAGACCGAAGCGGGCAGGCGCGTGGTTGAGATGACGCCGGCCCTGACCGAGGTGGTGCGAGCGCACCTCGAGCGGCCGCGGGAGCTGGGCCGCCCCTGCGGGCCCGAGGCCTACCTGGTCCCAAACCTCCGCGACGGGCGCCTGTCGCCGGCGCGTGCAGGCCAGATCGTCGCCGAGGCCGCGCGGCTCGCCAGTAAGCGGCTGGTCGCGAAGGGCCGCCCGCCGCTGCCTCACACCACGCCCCACACGCTGCGTCGCACCTACATCTCGATCGCGCTGCTCGCCAACGGCTTCGACGTCAAGTTCGTGATGTCGCAGGTCGGCCATGTCGACTCGACGATGACCCTGGATGTCTACGCTCGACTGGCCCAACGCGCGAGACGATCTCATGGCACTAGCTTTGACCGGTTGATCGCTGAGGCGGAGGCCGGGGCGGACTCGCTGCCGGCGCTCGGGCCGGGTCCCGCGCAGCTTCCGCTTACGCCGCCTCCGGCTCGCTGGGCGAGGCGCGGCCCTCGGCGGTCTAGCCGATGAGCTTGCGGCTTCGCCGATACGATGCAGCGAGCGCGGCGAGGTAGCTCAGTTGGTAGAGCACTCGACTGAAAATCGAGGTGTCGCCGGTTCAAATCCGGCCCTCGCCACTCACCTATGAAGACGAAGAAGCTTCAGGATTTTGCGTTAGCCGCAGGTGCGAAGGTCGAGGGCGAGCAGATCATCTTCGCGGACGAATGGCAGCTGGAGCGCTGCATGAGCTTCGCCGTCAAGAGCACGTTTGAGGCGCTAGGCGACATGAATCGCGAGCAGCGAGATCGCGCGCACGTGCTCCTTGATCGCTGGAGGGACGCCTACGGACCCCGGTACGAGCGACTCGGGAAAGAGGATCACTATGCGGAAGGGGTCACTCTCTTCATCATGGGAGTCAACACGCGCCAGCGGCGAAGCGATCTTCCGAAAGTCCAGCGCGATGAGATCGAGGCGCAGATAGAAAATCTTGCCGGGTCTGTTTAAGCGGGCCCTTGATCGGCGGAGCCCTGCCGGTTATTAACGGGAAGTGGCACAGCGCAAAACGCTCACTGAGCAGCAGGTCGCTCTTCTCCGGTGGATCGCAGCTGGTTGCCCCGACGGTGAGATGGAGGGCGACTCCTATCGGGTTTCTGCGGCGGCGCTTCGACGCCGCGGGTTCGTAACCACGTCGGGAGGAGGCCCCACCTGGTCGGCGGCCATCACTTCGCGCGGCGAGGAGTATCTCGAGAAGGTGGACGGTCCCGAGCCTCCTATTCCGCGACAGGGGAACGTGCCCGTCACCCAGCAGCTAGTCGACGAAGTGATCGCCGCCGGAGGATCGCTGCGGGTGCCGCGCAGGTGGTCGGGCCATCCGGCGTACGTCGACTACTGGAACCGAGCGGCGTTGGCGGAGCGCTACGGCAAGGTGCCTGACGAAAAGCGGCTTGAGGTCGTCGAAGTCGAGAAAGAGCTGGAGATTCGGCTCGTCGATTGGCCCGGGAAGATTGGCCGAGTCGAGTTGGACGAAGTCACCGTCCCCGAGAAGGTCTCGCGCTACCACCCGGCGGCGAAGAGGTTTCGGGAGGATCGAAAGAGGCAGGAGGTATCGCGCGGGCAGATGCAGCGGGCCGCGCGGATAGTGCACGCCATTGCAAAGGAGGCCGAGCGCCGAGGTTGGTCGGTCGCGTACTCTGGCGCACCCGAAGGGGGAAGCTGGTCCGACAGTTCTGTCCGTGGGTCGGGCGGGCGCCTGACGATCGGCGTCGAGGAGCACGAGTTTCGAATCCGCGTCCACGAGAAAGGCGTCCATACGAGAGGGCCGTGGGAGGAGGGCATCCGCTGTGAACGGGAGCTAGACCTGCGCTGGGGATCTATGCGACGCGAGAATGCGCCGAGTGGTCCATATGACGCCGACGGAACCGGGTCCCTGGAGCTCGAACTAGAAGATGAGCAGTGGTTCCTGCTCCGCGGCCGCCAGCGCAATTGGGGAGACCGGGCTTCCTGGCAGCTCGAGGAGCGTTTGCCGCACCTCTTCCGAGAGATTGACGAGCGGCTGGTTGAGGCGAAGCGGGTTGCCGAGGAAAGGCGAGTCGAGGCAGAGCGAGCAGCAGAGGCGGCTCGCATCGAGGTCGAGAAGCGTGAGAAGGCTTGGAACGAACTGATGGAGAAGGCTCGGCTGATGCTGGTCGAGCAAGGCCGAATCGCCCATCTGCGCGCACAGGCATCTAGTTGGCAGGAGTCTGAGCTGATCAACGTGGCGAAAGCACCTGTGGCTACAGCGCTCGATCGGGCTTCTCGTTCTTGGCTCCGTGTTGCTCGTTGTCAGCTTCGTCGCCTTCGGCTAGAAGCACTTCGGGGGCCACGAATGTCTAGCGCGCCGTCGGGTCGTGCCAGCCCTTGTCGTGGTCGCGATCCCAGACGAGGTAGGCGCCCTTCATTGCCTCCAGGTCCAGATCTTTGAGGGCTGCAAAGGCTTCCTCGGGAAGGTCTGCCGAGAGGACCAAGACGGTGGAGTCCTCTGGATTCTCTCGGTCTTGCACGACGATGCTGCCGTCGCGACCACGCCGTGCTGCCCTCACCTCGCAGACAAATTGCTTCAGCGAGGCGTAGGCATCCTTGCCGGCCTCCGACGCGAAGGCAGTGAGAAACACGTACACCGGAGCCGAGACATAGATCACGAAAGGGAGATCGCCGAGGCTTCGACGCCCGACGTTGGCCGAAGCGGGTCCATCGAAACCTGCCCCTTTGAACACCGCAGCGACCGCCTCGACCTCAGCAGGGCTCGCCTCCTCGTCTATCGATATCTCGAAGCTCTTTGCCATCAGCTCTTTCTGCAGAGAGTAGGTGCTCAGGCCGGGGCCGGGCCGTTGCCCTCAAAGGCGGGCGACATCCGCAATCACTAGGCCTCGACTGAGTCGCCTGTCGATACGGTCACGACTTCAATGCGGTTTTTATGGGGGAGGACAGACGATCAATGAACGACGCCGAGCTCGCGTTTGCGAAGCGCGTTGTGGATCGTGCCTGGGCTGACCTGCCTCTTGCGGATCGCAGCATCCTGGAGGCGATTAGGGCCGAGGAACGCGACGTCACCGATCGGCCGCTCGGGGTCTATACCGATGAACTGCGCCGTTCCGCGGGTTACGCAAGTTTTCCGGCCGCAGAGCGACGGCGCCAGGATGCCGCTGCCGGCCTCTGGATTCCGGAACTGAGGCTGGTGCTAATCAACATCGCCCATCCCAGCTTTCAGGATCTCGACCAGCACAGCCTGGGATGGGCGCTAGCCAGGGTCGCCTGGCACGAGTGGGGCCATGCGCTTGCCTTTCATCGCGCCACGAGCGACGACGTGTCTCGAGGTCAGGAGCTTCTGGCGTTGGTGCCCCCTTCGATGGCCGAAAACGTCCGCTCCGCTGACTACCGTCAACGTGAGTACACCCACGAGATCGTCGCTGAGGTTTATGCGCTGCTGATCAATCGTCGGCGACGGGGCGCCACCGGTAGGCCGCCCTGGCTTTCAACGGAAATCTATGAGCTAGTTAGGAGGGTAGTGGGATGGAACCAATGAGCTTGCCGCCCGGATACCTCCTGCCCGAGGGGAAAAGCATGCAGGACATCCTGCGCATGGATGCGGAGCTGCTGTCCAGCGAGGGCATTGACCCCCAGTTGCTGAGCTTCGAGGAGCCGCCCGAGGGCTCCGAGGCCGACTCGGATTGATCCGATCCTAAGCGCGCGCTGGCCCCTCCTTGCCCGGCCTCGACCGCTTCCGCGAGATCTTTCGTGAGCGCTTTTGTCGCGACGGAAGTGGCTCGCGCCGTTGGAGTGCGAGCCACAATCCAGCCGGAACCACAGTAATCCGCGGGTACCGCCAGCCGAATCCCTGCGCGTGTTAGCCTGAATACGACCGGCTGGCTCCGCATTCCAGAGCCAAATTTCGATCATTCTCGACACCTGAGGATCGCAACTGAAAATCGTGGTGTCGCCGGTTCGATTCCGGCCCTCGCCATTCGCGCCCTCTCCTCTATATGCCAGCCGTTCCTGTCGGCAAGCCCGGGTAGCTCGGGCGGTGCAGGAGCTCCAGCTTGATCCCGTCGGGGTCGAGGAAGAAGACCGCGTAGTAGCCGGGTGTGTAGTCATGCTCCGCGGGGCCACTCTCGATTCTCGCTCCCTGTGCGCGCAGCCAGTTGGCTCGCTCGTCGACGACTTCTCGCGAGTGCACGTCGAAGCAGAGATGGTGAATGCCGACCGCGTAGCGGTCGTAGGGGACCGCATGGGCGTCGGAGCGCGTCTCCCGCCGGCCGAGTGCGGCGACGCCTGGGCCCTCTACCGAGAGGTAGTAGATGGTCTCGCCCCGCTCCCCCCGCACCTCGCGAAGGTTCGACCAGCCGATCGGTTCGAGCAGTCCTCTGTAGAAGGGCAGGCTCCGCTCGATCGAGCTTACGACGAGATCCGCGTGGCTGAACTTCGACAGCGGGTTCGTCATCCGGATTCAGAGCGGAGATGTGTCGCCGCTCGACAGCGCGTGCGCCAGGCGGGCATGGATCTGGGCGGCGCGCTCGGCAGTCATGACTGGGCGGCGGCGGGAGAAATAGTGGGCGAGCATGCGGGCTGGGAGGATGGTGACGCCTTTGCGTTTGGCCGGGAGGGAGCCGATCAGCCAGGCGCGACTGAAGACGAGGAGGGGCTGGGTCTCCAAGCCGGTGATCCGTTCGATCAGCTTCTTCTCGGCGTAGGCCTGACTCAGCATGCGCGGGTCGATGCGGTCGAC
The DNA here is from genome assembly GCA_963728365.1 of uncultured Solirubrobacterales bacterium. Classification (GTDB taxonomy): domain Bacteria; phylum Actinomycetota; class Thermoleophilia; order Solirubrobacterales; family 70-9; genus VRUE01. Next base: position 1,684,838 of record CAVSJI010000001.1, on the reverse strand, counting down.
GCCGAGCTTGCCCGGCCGACTTTTCGTCTCGATCGCGAAGACCCCGCCGGGGGCGTGTCGTCCCGGCGTGCGGAACGTCTCGGTTGGTCCCCGGCCTGCCACGACGCTCTGATCGGCGACTCCGGTCGTACCTTTACAGCTGCACCGATGTCGCCGCCGCAAGTCGGGGAAATACGGATGCATTGATCGGCGGGCTGGCGCATCATCGGCCCCGATGCCCCCGCCCACCCGCCACGCGATGCCGGCCGCCGATGCGGCCTGGCTGCACATGGACCGGGACACCAACCCGATGGTGGTCAACTCGATCTTGCTGCTCGCGGAGCAGCCCGAGTACGAGGCGGTGGTCGAGGTGCTCGAGCGGCGGCTGGTTGGGCGCTTCCCGCGCTTCCGCCAGCGAGTCGCCGACTCGCTTGGCCGTCGCCCCGCGTTCGAGGACGACCCGAACTTCGAGATCTCCGCGCACGTCCATCGCCGAGCGCTGCCGCCGCCGGGCGATCAGACGGCCTTGCAGGCGCTGGTCGGCGACCTGATCGCGCCGCCGATCGACCCGACCAGGCCGCTTTGGCACGTCTACCTGATCGAGGGACACGAAGGCGGCGCCGCGCTGCTCTGGCGCATCCACCACTGCATCGCCGACGGCGTAGCGCTCTCGCAGGTAATGCTCGCGATCACCGACGAGGCGGGCGACGGGGAGAGCGGCGAGGCTGTGACGCCATCCGCGGGCGGGGGTCGCGGGGCTCTCGGTCGCCTGGCGCGCCTCCCCGGCGAGGCCCTCTCGGCCGGCCGCCGTCTGGGCGGCGCCGCGATCCACGAGTCCGTCGAGTCCGTCGTCCACCCCGGGCACCTGCGCGAGCTCGCCTCGGCGGGCATGCGCGACGTCTCGACCACGACGCGGCTGCTCACCGCTCCCGCCGACGGCGCAACCAGCCTGCGCGGCCCACTCTCGGGCAGACGGAGCGTGGCCTGGTCACGGCCGCTGTCGCTCGCGGAGGTGAAGGAGGCGAGCCGGCGCCACCGGGTGACGATCAACGACACGCTGGTGACGGCGCTGGCCGCGGCCCTGAAGGCGGAGCTCGAAGCCGCCGACGGCCTGCCCGAGGAGATCCACGCGATGATCCCCTTCAACCTGCGCCCGCTCGACAAGCCGGTCGACTTCGATCTCGGCAATGCCTTCGCCCTGGTTCTGCTCGAGCTGCCGCTGGGAGAGATGAGGTGGGCCGAGCGCCTGCGCGAGGTCAACAGCCGCATGGGCAAGATCAAGCACTCGCACGAGGCGCTGATCGCCCACGGCATGGTCGGTGCGGTCGGCCTCACCCCGCCCTGGGTCGAGGACCGCCTGATCGAGTTCTTCACCGAGAAGGCGAGCCTCGTCGTCACCAACGTCCCCGGCCCGCGCGAGCGGCTCCACATCGCCGGCGCCCCGATCGACGGCGTCCTGGTCTGGGCGCCCTGCTCGGGCAGCCTCGGGATGACGGTCAGCATCTTCAGCTACGCCGGTGAGGTGACCGTCGGCTTCATGGTCGACAGCGCCCTGCTCGCCGACCCGGCCCCCCTGGCGAGCGCCTACGAGCGCGAGCTCTCACGGCTGCTCGACGGACGCGCCGTCCCTTAGCGGCCACCGGTGGTACCTGAGGGACGGCACGTCCCCGGATGGCTAGAAGGCTGGAGGGGCGAGGAAGCCCTCGGGCTCCTCGATGACCGGGTTGACCAGCTCGCCGACCCGCTCGATCTCGACGCGGACGGTTTGGCCGACGTGGAGGAGGTTGTCGCGGACCGGTTTGCGGCCGAGGCCGACCCCGGCGGGGGTGCCGGTGGCGATCACGTCTCCCGGCTCCAGGGTGAAGGCTTCGGAGAGGTGGGAGACCTGCTGGAAGCAGTCGAAGACCATCTCGGCGGTGCTCGCGTCCTGGCGCAGCTCGTCGTCGACCCAGCAGCGGATGCGCAGGTCCTGCGGGTCGCCGACCTCATCCGGGGTGACCAGCCAGGGGCCGAGCGGCCCGTGCGTGTCGAAGGACTTGCCCAGGGTCATCGTCTGTGCCCGCCCCTGCCAGTCGCGCACGCTGACGTCGTTGGCGCAGGTGTAGCCGGCGATCGCCTCGTGCGCCCGCTCGACCGGCACGTGGCGGCAGCGCTTGCCGATCACTACGGCCAGCTCGGCCTCGTAGTCGAGGAAGGTCGAGACCTTCGGCATGTGCACGCCGGCGCCGGGGCCGGCCACGCAGGTCACCTGCTTGTTGAAGAAGACCGGAACCTCGGGTGCCTCCATCCCCATCTCGGCGATGTGGTCGGCGTAGTTGAGCGCGATCGCCAGGTACTTGCGGGGTGCCACCGGCGCCAGCAGTCGTGCCTTGTCGAGCGGCAGTCGCGGCGCGCCGCTCGCCGCCTGCTCGATCCCGCTCGGCCCCACCTCGGCCAGCGCCACCGCCGGTTCGGTCGGCAGCCCCAAGGCGGAGAGGTCGACTACCTCGCCCGCCTCGGCCAGCCCGAGCGCGGGACGGTCGTCGGCGTCGGCGAACCTGCAGAGCTTCACGGTGCCGACCCTCTCATATCCGCTGACTTCGTCGTCAGGGACCCGTCGTGCCCCTGGCGACCAGGTCAGTGACTTGGACTGGATTGACGAAGAGTGGTAAGAGTGAGCGGCCCGGAGTTACCACCGACTGGAGGATGCGATGAACCCCGACCTCGATGCCTACCGTGAGCAGAGCCTGCAGACCTGGGGCCAGATGGCGCCCGGCTGGGAGGCGCGCAACGAGTGGATGACCGACCTTACGGGCCTGGTAAACGAGTGGATTGTGAGCCAGGTCGATCCCCGGCCGGGGCAGACGATCCTCGACATCGCCGCCGGTCCGGGCGACCTCGGTTTCCGGATTGCCGAGCAGGTCGGCTCGGAGGGCTTGGTGCTCTCGACCGATTTCGCTCCCGAGATGGTCGAGGTGGCGCGGCGCCTCGGATCCGCGCGGGGGCTCGCCAACGTCGAGTTCAGGGTTCTCAACGCCGAGCGAATGGACCTGGACGACGACAGCGTCGACGCGGCCGTGTGCCGCTGGGGGTACATGCTGATGGCCGACCCGGCAACGGCGCTGGGCGAGACCAGGCGCGTGCTGCGCGACGGCGGCTCCCTGGGCTTCGCCGTGTGGGCGGCTCCCGACCGCAATCCCTGGGCCGCGATTCCCGCGATGACGATCGTCGGGCGCGGTCACATGCCGCCACCCGAGCCTGGAGCGCCGGGGATCTTCGCGATGTCCGACCCGGAGCTTGTCCGCTCGATGGTCAGCAGCGCCGGCTTCGGCGAGCCCCAGATCGAGGAGATCGCCTTCGACTTTCGCTACGAGGACTTCGACGACTTCTGGGACATCTTGATCAGGATCGCCGGTCCGATTGCCCGCGTGCTCAAGTCCCTTCCGGACGCCGAGCGCCAGGCGACTCGCGACGCGATCGAGGAGGCCATCGCGCCCTTCCGCGCCGATGATGGCTCCTACGTGACCCCGGCGCTCTGCTGGGGCGCGGTCGTGCGCTGACGCGCGCCGTCAGTCGTTGAGCTCGCCGATCAGCTCGATCACGCGCCGCTCGATCTCGTCGCGGGTCGCGCGGACCTCCTCGATTGGGCGACCCCTGGGGTCGGGAAGGTCCCAGTCGAGGTAGCGCACTCCCGGTACGTAGGGGCACTCGTCGCCGCAGCCCATCGTCACCACCACGTCCGCCCACTCGGCGTCGCCCTGGGAGAGCTTCTGGGGGACGCGGCGGGAGAGATCGACGCCCAGCTCACCCATCGCCTCGACCACCTCGGGGTGGACGCGCTCGCCCGGCGTAGTCCCCGCCGAGCGCCCTTCGTGCCGCTCGCCGGCCTCCCGCGCGAACAGCGCCTCGCTCATCTGCGACCGCCCCGCGTTGTGAAGACACACAAAGAGCACCCGAGCCATCAGCCACCCACCTCCTCCGCCGCCGACGGGACGATTTCCTGCGATATGGGGACATTTTCGTCCCGTCGACTCCCGCGCACGAGCTGGTAAGCGAGGGCGCCGATGGCTGCACCCGCGATCGGGGCTACCACGTAGATCCAAAGGTGGTGGAGTTCGCCGGAAACCAGGGCGGGACCGATCGAGCGGGCGGGGTTCATCGAAGCCCCGGTGATCGGGCCGCCGAAGAGCGCGTCGAGTCCGACCGCGCCGCCGATCGCGATCGCCGCACCGGCGCCGACCGCGCGCGTGTCGGTGGCGACGGCCATGATCGTGAACATCAGGAAGGCGGTCAGCACCGCCTCGTAGAGCAGGGCGCTGCCGTCGCTGACGCTGGGCAGCGTCGTGCCGAGGTCGGCTGGGGCGCTCGGCCAGGCGGCGAGCAGCAGCGCCGCGGCGGCGATCGCGCCGAGCAACTGGGCGCCGATGTAGGCGAGTGCCTCGTGGCGGGGGAAGTGGCGGGTGAGCGCGAAGGCAAGGGTCACCGCCGGGTTGAGGTGGGCGCCGGAGAGGTGGCCGGTCGCGTAGACCATCGCCATGATCACCAGGCCGAAGACGAGCGAGACGCCGACCGCGCCGAGCACACCGCCGCGCGTCGCGTCGGTGACGATCGCCCCGCAGCCGGCGAAGACCAGGGCGAAGGCGCCGATCGCCTCGGCGGCGGCGCGGCGGGGGAGGTCGGGGCGGCCGTCCATCGATGCGTCAGCAGCAGGCGGCGGGCGCCGCGTCGGAGCCGTCCGGGACCGCGACTCGGGCCGAGACCGAGAAGACGTCTCGCACCGCGTCGAGCGCGCCCGGCACGAGGCTGAAGTAGCTGTAGGTGCCGCGTGCCTCGCGCGTGGCGATGCCCGCCTCGACCAGCTGCTTGAGGTGGTGGCTGACCGTCCCCTGCGAGAGGCCGAGCAGCGGCTGCACCTCGCAGACGCAGACCGGCTCGCCCCCAGCCCGCAGCAGCAGGTTGACGATCCGCAACCGATGCCGGTCGGCCAGCGCCTTGAGCACGGCCTCCAACTCCGCGGCTCGCTCCTCGGAGAGCGAGGTTCCAGCCAGCGGCGTGCAGCAGTCGAGGACAGGAAGCTCGGTCACGGCGCCATCTTAGCGCTATTAATCGATGAACGTCAATGAAATTGATATTGAGAAATATCTAGCTTGTTTCTCAACATGGTGGTACGCTGCGGGCGTGACCCGCGTAGTGGAAAGCGACAAGCTGGTGGACGGGATCGTGCGCCTGCGCCGCGCTGAGAGGATTCCCGAGGCGGCACATGACGTCGCGCCAGTGCGTCGCGAGCTCGAATCGCGACTTGGGTCGACGCTCTCTAGATCCCGCGCCGCGCACATCCTCGGAGTCAGCCAAACAGCCCTCGATCGCTGGGTTGCGGCGCGCCAGATACCGATCGTGCTGACTCCGCACGGTCGTCGCGAGGTGCCGCGCCAATTCGTGATCGAGCTGCGCGAGTCGCTTGACGCCCTGTTGGCCGAGGGTCGACTCCGTCACCCGTTGGCCGAGGCGCTGAAGCGGCGGCGAGAGGCTGCGGCGGAGGTTGGCTACCCGGACGCCGCCGAGCCGGTGGGAGCGAAGCCAGACGGCCACCGGACCGCGGAGCGGCGGGCGCTCGCCTATCACCGGTTGATCGCCCGGCGCCTCGACGAAGGGATGATCGAAGGAGCGAGGGAGAGGGTCGAGCGGCTCGTCGCCGGCGGCCACCTCCATCCGCGCTACGCGGAGCTTTGGCGGGCTCTCCTTGCCGAGCCGGTCGGTGACATCGCCGCCGCGATCGTCGCCGACACGCAGGAGGGCAGGGACCTGCGCCAGAACAGTCCCTTCGCCGGAGTTCTCAACGAGCAGGAGCGGCGGCGGATCATCGAGACGGTCCGGTAGGGCCGGCGATTGCGACGGGCCGAGCTGGAGCACGTCCTGCGCGCCGCCGCCGCGGTGGCAGAGGATGCGGACATCGTGGTGATCGGCAGTCAGGCGATTCTCGGCCAGTTCCCGGACGCGCCCGCCGGGCTGCTCGCCTCCCGCGAGGTCGACGTCTATCCGCGCAATCACCCCGAGCGAGCCGACGAGATCGACGGCAGCCTCGGCGACGGCTCCTACTTCGACTCGACCTTCGGCTACTACGCCCACGCGGTCGGGCCCGAGACGGCGACGCTGCCGGTCGGCTGGGAAGAGCGGCTGGTTCCGGTCAGCAACGAGAACACAGGCGGCGCGACGGGCTGGTGCCTGGAGGTCCACGACCTGCTGCTCTCCAAGTTGGCTGCCGGGCGGGAGCGTGGTCGGGAGTTCGCTGAGGAGGCACTGCGGCATCGGCTGGCCGAGCCGGCCGAGCTGCGACGCCGCGTTCCAGACCTGCCATGGGACGCAGATCGTCTGAAAGAGGTCGAGCGTGTGGTGGACGGTGTCATCGCTCGGTCTGAGGTTGGCGGCGAATGAGGCTGCCGCGACTCGATGGGCGGGAGCTGCTGGCGATCTACGTCGGCGGTGTGCTGGGCGCCCTGGGCCGGGTGGGGCTGGCGCAGGCGGCGCCGAACGGGGCGGGGAGCTGGCCCTGGGCGACCTTCGCCGCCAACATGGTAGGGGCGCTGCTGCTCGGCTACTTCGTCACCCGGTTGCAGGAGCGCCTTCCGCCCTCCAGCTACCGGCGGCCGCTGCTCGGCACCGGGCTCTGCGGGGCGCTGACCACCTTCGCCACCCTGCAGCTGGAGCTCTTCACGATGATCGACACCGGCCACCTGGGGCTCGCGGTCGCCTACGTCGCCGCGACACTGGCTGGCGGCTTCGCCTGCGTCCACCTGGCGACCGCGGCCGTGCGCCGCACGAGGATGGCCCGGTGACGGCGCCGGCGTGGATTGCCGTGGCAGCGCTCGGCGGGCTCGCCGCGCTGGCCCGCTTTCTGCTCGACTCCGCGATCGCCGAGCGCGCCGTCGGGCCATTCCCGGCGGGGACGCTTGCCGTCAACCTGAGCGGGGCCGCGCTGCTCGGCGTGCTCGCCGGGACCGCCTTGCACGGGGCGACGCTGACGATCGTCGCCGGCGGCGGCCTCGGCTCCTACACCACCTTCTCGACCTGGATGTTCGAGTCCCAGCGCCTCGGCGAGGCCGGCCGCGCCAGCCTGCTCTGGCTCAACCTCGCCCTGCCGCTCGCCGCAGGCCTGGCGGCAATCACCCTGGGCCACTACCTGGGGGCGGTCCTATGAGATTCCGGTGCGCCTTTTGCGGTCTATACCCACATAAAGCGCACCGGAATGGGGGGAGCGACCGTGGGTGATGCTGAGGCGCTCAAGCTCGCCTTCTACTTCGGCGAGCACGATCGGCACGGGGGGCGGTTTCTCTCCGAGGCGGTGCTCGAGCTCTTCGAGCGGCAGCGGCTTGCCACGGGCATCCTGCTGCGCGGCGCGGAGGGCTTTGGCGCCGGCCAGCGGCTGCAGACCGACCGCCTGCTCTCGCTCTCCGAGGACTTGCCGCTGGTCGCGATCGGCGTCGACCGCCGCGAGCGAGTCGAAGCGCTCGTCCCGGAGCTGGTCGCAATCGCCGGCGATGGCCTGCTCACCCTGGAGCGCGCCCGCTTCGCCACCGACGGGCACCAGCCTTCCCACGAGCCGCACGAGGAGGTCAAGCTCACCGTCTACACCGGCCGGCACCAGCGCCTCGGCGGGACGCCGGCTCACGTCGCCGTGGTCGCCTCCCTGCATCGCCACGGGGTCGCCGGCGCCACGGTCCTGGTCGGCGTCGATGGGGTCGTCGCCGGTCGCCGTCTGCGCGCCCGCTTCCTCGGCGCCAACGCCTGGGTGCCCGCGATGACGATCGCGGTCGGCGAGCGCGAGCGGATCGCCGCCGCGCTGGCGGAGTTGAGCGAGCCGCTGGAAGGGCCGCTGGCGACCCTCGAGGCGGTTCGGGTCTGTCGCCGCGACGGCCGGGCGCTGGATCGCCCGCGCGCCGCCTCCGCCCAGACCGGCGATGGCCTCGATGTGTGGACCAAGCTGATGGTCTACTGCTCGGAGCGATCCGAGCACCGCGGCCAGGCCCTGTATATGGAGCTGATCCGCCGCTTGCGCGCCGAGGGCGCCGCCGGGGCGACGGCCCTGCGCGGCGTCTGGGGCTATCACGGCGACCACGCCCCCCACGGCGACCGCCTGCTCTCCCTGCGCCGCCACGTCCCGGTCCTCACCGCGATAGTCGACACCCCAGAGCGCTCCGAACGCTGGTTCGAGATCGTCTCCGAGGTCACCGAGGAGACCGGCCTGCTGACCGCCGAGACGGTCCCCGCCCTGCGGATCAGCGGCCCAGGTGGCCACACCGAGGGCGGCCTGCGCCTCGCCCGTCCGCTCGGCTGACCGTCCGATCTCGCGATTACTTTGGATCGCGGATGGAGCAGCAAACGCTCACCGACACTTCGTCCAACGGGTCGGATCCGGTGGCTGCGGCGAGGGCGCCGCTCGCCGAGCTGGAGGACGGCCAGCGGGTCGGCGGCGTCTACGCGGTTCGCGAGCGCGATCTGCGCCGCAAGCGCAATGGCGAGCCCTGGCTACGGTTGCTGCTCGGCGACGCCAGCGGCAGCTGCGAGGCGGTCTCCTGGGAGGACGCCGAGGGGCTCTACGCGCTCGCCGCGCCCGGCACACCGCTGCACGTCTCGGGCCATTTCGAGGTCAGCGACCGCTGGGGCTCGAAGATCAAGCTGACCGGGCTGCGCGAGGCCGCCGTAGAGGAGTACCGGTCCGCCGACCTGGCCGCCGAGTCGGAGGTCTCCTTCGAGCGCCTCGAGGGCGATCTGCGCGAGCTGCTCGCCACCGTCCAAGACCGCCAGCTGCGCTATCTGCTCGACCGCTTCTTCGGCGAGGATTCCGAGATCTGGGCTCGCTTCCGCGACGCGCCCGCCGCCAAGACCTACCACCAGGCCTACCGCCACGGGCTGCTCGAGCACACGGTCTCCGTCGCCAACGCGGTCAGCGCCGCTGCCGGCTTCTTCCCCGGCATCGACCGCGACGTCGCCGTCGCCGGCGCCCTCCTGCACGACATCGGCAAGACCGAGGCCTACAACGACGACCCGCTGGCGATCGACCTCACCGACGCCGGCCGCCTGCAGGGCGAGATCCCGCTCGGCTACTACAAGGTGCGCCGCGAGATCGAGGAGATTCAGGGCTTCGATCCGGCCCTCGCACAGGCCGTCCTGCACATCATCCTCGCTCACCACGGGTCGCTCGAGCACGGCTCGCCGGTCGTCCCCGCCACGCGTGAGGCCGTCCTCGTCCACATGATCGACAACCTCGGCGGTCGGCTCGGCAGCTTCGACCGCCTCGAGCGGGCGCTGCCGGCCGGAGAGTTCTGGTCGGGCTTCGACCGGGCTCTCGCCGGCTCCGCCTACTTCGGCGGCCGCGCCGCCTGACGGCCCCAGGCGCCGCCATGCGGCGTCCCAGGCGGCCAAATGGCATTCCATTTCGCCTTCCTGCGTTCTTGCCTGGCGACGCATGGACCTAGTCAGAATGCGCCAAATTGCGGGTCCGAGGTCGCCCGGGCGTGAGGCCGTGCGAGCCCCGCGACTATCCTGCGCCACGTGGCGAAGGACACCGAGAAGCTGATTCGACAGCTCTCGCTGATCTCGTTCCTGATGGCTCAGGGAAGGCCGGTTTCGGCCCTCGAGATCAAGCGCGAGGTGGAGGGCTACAGCGACATGAATGACGACGCCTTCGCGCGTCGCTTCTACGCCGACCGGGCCGAGCTCGAGAGCCTCGGCATCCAGCTCGGGGTCGAGAAGCCGGGCGAGGGGTTCTTCGAGGCGGAGCTCTACTCGCTGCCGCCGGAGAACTTCTACCTCGACGCGATCGAGTTCTCAGATGACGAGCTGGCGGCGCTGAGCACGGCGCTGATGCTGCTCTCCGAGGGCGAATTCGCCTATGCCGAGCCGCTGCGCCTCGCCCTGCAGCAAGTCGCCTGGGGGCATCCGAACCCGCTCGAGGAGGGCGGTCGCGCCCCGGTCGAGATGGCGATGACCGCCTCAGCCGGCGGCCGCGACCTCTCCCAGCGGCTCTCCAAGATCGAGACCGCGATCTCGCGCCGCAAGACGATCGAGTTCACCTATTACACGATGGAGCGCGACGAGACCGCGAAGCGCAAGGTCGACCCCTACCACCTGGTCTTCCGCGGCGGGCAGTTCTATTTGATCGGCCACGCCCACGAGCGCGAGGCGGTGCGCGTCTTCCGGCTCTCCCGCATCCAGGGCAAGGTCGGCTACGCCTCCAAGGCCGAGCACGACTTCTCGCCGCCCGAGGACTTCGACCGCCGCGACTACGGCCAGCGCGCCGACTGGCAGCTGGGCGAGATCGGCGGCACCGCGACGATCTTCGTCCGCGAGCGGATCGCCTGGCTGGTGGAGCGCGACTTCGGCGCCTACGGCACTTTGCGCCCGGCGAAGAAGGCCGACGGCGCTCCCGGCAAGGGCATGGTCTTCGAGACCGACTACGCCTCGCCGCGCGAGCTGATCGCCTGGGTGCTGCGCTGGCGCCAGAACGTCCAGGTGCTCGGCCCCGAGGAGCTGCGCGAGGAAGCCGAGAGCCGCCTCGCCCTGCTCCACAACCGCCACGAGAACGGCTTCGAGCCGGCCGAGGTCATCGACCGGCCGCTGCGCGAGGCGCCGCGCCGTTCGCGCTCCAACGGCCGCGGCGAGGCGGCGATCCGGCCCGAGCGGTTCGCGCGCCTGGTCACCCTCGCCGGCCTCTTGATCGACTCGGCCAAGCGCGGCGAGCGGCTCGGCGTCGCCGACCTGCGCAACCGGCTCGAACTGACCGACGAGGAGCTGCAGGAGGACATCGACCTGCTCAACGTCGTCAACTTCGGTGGCGGCACCTACGTGCTCTACGCCGAAATCGTCGGCGGCGAGGTCGAGGTCGACACCGAGCCCTACGGCGACAACTTCGCCCGGCCGGCGCGCCTTCTGCCGCTCGAGGCCAAGGCGCTGATCGCGGCGATCGACCTCTTCGGCGAACACCTGCCGCAAACCGGCCTGCAAAGCGCCCGCACGAAGATCGTCGAGGCGCTCGGCCACGACCCCTCCGAGGAGGGCCTTGAGATCGCCTCCGGCGGCGGCGGCGACGCCGAGGTGGCGCGCGTCGTCAACGAGGCGATCGCCGCCAGCCGCGTGCTCGAGATCCAGTACTACAAGGAGAACGAGGACCAGTTCACCAAGCGCTCGGTCGAGCCCTACCGGCTGGAGAACGGGCGCGAGGGCTGGTACGTCGAGTGCTACGACCTGACCAAAGGCGGCATCCGCCACTTCAAGCTCGACCGGGTCAAGGAGGCGACGCTCTCCGCCGAGGCCTTCGAGCCGCGTCCCGAGGTCGAGGAGCTGGCCGGGGTGGAGGGTTGGATGCGCCACGGCGAGGTGCCCACCGCGCACGTCGCCCGGGTCTGGGTCTCGCCCGACCGCGCCCGCTGGCTGCGCGAGGAGCGCACCGTGGTCGAGGAGCTCGCCGACGGCGCCGTCGTGGTCGAGCTTCCCTACGCGGGCACTTCGTGGCTGGTCCGCGAGATCCTGCGCGGCGCCGGTGACCTGGTCGTGCTGGAGCCTGAGGACGCGCGCGAGGCGATCGCCAAGGAAGTCGCGGGGTGAGAGCCCGTCGGAGTGGGGGTTCCACTTGACTTTTTCGGTGGAGAGCTTGTCCGCTGGCGCCGCGAGGTGAGTGACGAAAAAGTACAAGACGTTCCACCCCCACCCGGACGGGCTCTAACGTGACCCTGGCGCCCGGGCACCCTGAGATCTCGAGGCTTACGGCGCCCAATCCGGGGCCGATGACGTTGGCGGGGACTAACACCTACCTCTATGGGTCGGGACCGTGCGCGGTGGTCGATCCGGGGCCGGACGTTGATTCGCACCTGGAGGCGGTGCGGGCTGCTGCGGAGCAGCGGGGCGGAATCGGCGTCGTGATCCTCACCCACGGCCACGGCGACCACGCCGATGGGGCGCAACGACTCGATGCCGAGGTCGTCCGCCCCGCGGATGGCGAGGAGCGCGCCGGCCTGCGCGCCGTCGCCACCCCCGGTCACTCCCCCGACCACGTCTGCCTGCTCACCGACGACGGCGTCTGCTTCAGCGGCGATCTCGTGCTCGGCGAGGGCTCGACCTTCGTCCCGCCGGAGGGCGGCTCGCTCGCCGCCTACATGGACTCGCTGCGCCGCATGCAGGGGGAGGAGATCGAGCTGATCTGCCCCGGCCACGGCCCCTGGATCACGGACCCGGCGGCGAAGCTGGCCGAGTACGTCGAGCACCGCGAGATGCGCGAGCGCCGCCTGCTCGCCGCCCTGCAGCGCGGCGAGCGCTCCCGCGCGGCTCTGCTCGACGAGGCCTGGAGCGACGTGCCGACCGCTATGCGCCCGGCCGCAGCGCTGGTCATGCAGGCCCACCTCGACAAGCTCGCGGCCGAAGGCCGCGCCCCCGCCGACCTCCAGCCCTGACCGAGGCTTCCGGTGCGCCTTATGTGGTCTATGCCCACATAAGGCGCACCGGAACCGAAATTCGTCTGGTCAGGCGGCCAGTAAGGTGGGTTTATGCGAGGTGGGCGAGCAGCTAAGGCTGGATTGCTGGCGGGGGCGGCCGGGACGGGGCTCGCCGCGGCGACCACGGCCGCGGCGTGGCACTGGCTGGCGCGGCGGCCGCTGCCGAAGACCAAGGGCGAGATCGCGCTCGACGGGCTTGAGGGCCCGGTGAAGGTGCGGCGCGACCGCTGGGGCGTCCCGCACATCGAAGCGCGGAGCTTCACCGATCTCTGGTTTGCCCAGGGCTTCGTCCACGGCCAGGAACGGCTCTTCCAGATGGACTTCTACCGGCGCGCCGTTTGCGGGCGGGTCTCCGAGTTCGCCGGCCCGGAGGGCCTGCCAGTCGACCGGCTGATGCGCACGCTCGGCATCCGCCGGGCAGCCGAGCGCGAGGCCGAGGCGCTCGACCCGACACTGCGCGACGAGGTCCTCGACCCGTTCTGCGCGGGCGTCAACGCCGCCGCCGCGAGCGCCAAGGCGCTGCCCTTCGAGATGCAGCTGCTGCGCCTGTGCTTCGAGCCCTGGTGTCCGGCTGACATCCTCAGCCTCGGCAAGCTGCTCGCCTTCGGCCTTTCGACCAACTGGGAGAAGGAGCTGCTGCGCGCCGACATGGCCCGTGCCCTCGGCCCCGAGCTGGCGGCGCGCCTCGACCCGGCCTACCCGGCCCATAACCCAATCGTCACCCAGGATGCCTGGTCGGGCGATGGCCTGGGAATGGCCGAGCAGCTCGACGCCGTGCGCCGCTCGATCGGCCTCGCCGCCGAGGCGAGCGGCTCGAACAACTGGGCGGTCTCCGGCAAGCTCAGCGCCTCGGGCACGCCGCTGATCGCCGGCGACCCGCACCTGCCGCCGAGTATGCCCGGCATCTGGTTCCAGGTCGGCCTAACGCTTGGCGACCGCTTCGTGCGCGGCGCCTCGCCGCCTGGTCTGCCGGGCGTCTTCATGGGCCAGAGCGACGACGTCTGCTGGACCTTCACCAACGTGATGGCCGACGTCCAGGATCTCTTCATCGAGCGGATCGAGGGCGAGCGCTACCTCTTCGAAGACGAGTGGCGGCCGCTGGAGATCGTCCGCGAGGAGATCCCGGTAAAGGGCCGCGACGCCCCCGAGGCGATCGAGGTGCGCAGCACCCATCACGGGCCGATCGTCAACGAGGCGCTCGGCGCCGACGGGAGCGAGCCGCTCGCTCTGCGCTGGCTGACGCTCGACGCGCCGACCACCTTCCGCGGCGCCTACGACCTGCACGCGGTCTCCTCCGGCTCGGACCTGGTGCGGATGCTCTCCGGGCACACCTCGCCCGCCTCCAACCTGATCTGGGCCGACCGCCACGGCTCGATCGGCTACAAGCTGATCGGCCGCCTGCCGCTGCGCCGCGGCGGCTGTCCCGACCTGCCCAAGCCCGGCTGGACCGGGGAGTTCGAGTGGGAAGGGACGGTCCCCTACGAGGAGCTGCCCGAGGCCGTCGACCCCGAGAGCGGCTTCCTGGTCACCGCCAACAACCGGATCGTCGGGGACGACTATCCCCACCACATCACCAGCGATTGGCTCGACGGCTTCCGCGCCAAGCGAATCGAGCAGCTGCTGCGATCCAGCGACGAGCACACGATCGAGGGCTTCGAGGCGATGCAGTCCGACAACCTCTCGCTGCCGGGGCTGGAGGCGGCGCGGCGCCTCGGCCGCCTGACGCCCGAGGGACAGCGCGAGACCAGCGCGATCGAGCGGCTGCGCAGCTGGGATGGCCGGCTCGACCCGGACTCGATCGCGGGCACGATCTACCAGGCCTTCCTGCTGCGCCTCGGCCGCGAGGTGGCGCGCGCCGCGATCGGCGACCGCGACCTCTGCGAGCGCTGGCTCGACCGCGCCGACAACGGCTTCACCCCGCACGTCACCTCGCCCTGGCGCTGGCACTCCCACCTGATGGACCTCTGGGAGGAGGGCGACGAGGAGCTGATCGGTCGCCGCTGGGACGAGCTGGCGCTGGAGGCGCTCAGCGGCGCCCTCGACGACCTCACGGACCGCTTCCGTCCCGACCCCGAGGCCTGGCGCTGGGGCCAGGTGCACGAGATGGAGTTCCCCCACCCGCTCGGCGAAGCCAACCCGCTGCTCCGCCGCCTGCTCAACCGCAGCCTGCGGGCCGGGGGCGCGCAGGAGACCGTCAGCCAGATCGCCTATGACCCAAACCATCCCTACAAGGCCGTCTGGGCGCCGAGCTGGCGAATGGTCGCCGAACCGGCTGCGCCGCAGCGCTCGCGCTGGCAGATGTTCACCGGCCAGTCCGGCCATCCCGCCAGCCGCCACTACGACGACCTCCAGGAGGACTGGCTGCACGGCCGCACCCAGCCGATGGCCGGCGAGGGCCCCTGGCGCGAGCTCGACCTCACCCCCGCCTGAGCCGCGAACTGCATCAACTTCTCCCTCTCCTGGGTGGAGAAGTTGATGCAGTTCGCGCCCCGCGGCGCCGAAACGATTGGGGGCTGGCATGGTTGGGACGGGTATGCGCCTCCTCCGTCCAGCCCTGGCGTGCGTCCTGCTGCTTGCGCTCGCCGTGCCGGTTGCCTCGGCGCGGACCGTCCACTTCGACGGCCGCGTGGTCGCCGTGCCCTCGGGCTGGCCAGTCCACCGGCTCGCCCAGCACCCCGGCATGTGCGTGCGGCTCGACCGGCGCGCCGTGTACCTCGGCACGCCTGGCGCTGACCAGCGTTGCCCGTCGAGTGCGATCGGGCGGCGGCGCGCGATCCTGGTCGAACCGGCTGGCGCGCGCGGCCGGGCGCAGGCGAGCGCCCTTGCCGCTCCGGCGCCCTCGCCTGTCTCCAGCGGCTCCGACGAGTACACGGGCCTCGGCTTCGACGCCTGCGCGACCCCCTCGGCGCGGACGATGCGCGCCTGGGCCTCCTCGCCCTACCGCGCGATCGGCGTCTACGTGGGCGGCGCCAACCGCGCCTGCTCGCAGCCGAACCTGACCGCCGATTGGGTCGAAGAACAGGTCTCCGCCGGCTGGTACCTGATCCCCACCTACGTCGGCCTGCAGGCGCCGACCAGCAGCTGTGGCAGCTGCGCCAAGCTCAGCTCGAGCAGCGGCCGCGCCGCCGCACAGGGCACTGAAGCCGCCGAAGACGCGATCGAAGAGGCCGCCGCGGTCGGCATGGGACCCGGCAGCCCGATCTACTTCGACATGGAGGCCTACACGCGCACGACCAGCGCCACCGCCGCGACGCTCAGCTTCCTCTCGGCCTGGACCGAGCAGCTGCACGCGGCGGGGTACGTCTCTGGCGCCTACAGCTCGAGCTCATCGGGGATCGCCGACCTCGGCCGCGCGGCCGGTGGCGGCAGCTACGTCCTGCCCGATGACGTCTGGACAGCCAACTGGAACAACGCCCAGAACGTGCTCGACCCCTACCTGCCCTCGACCGCCTGGAACTCGCACGACCGCATCCACCAGTACCGCGGCGGCCACAACGAGACCTACGGCCTGATGACGATCAACATCGACGGCGACTACGTCGAAGGGGCGACGGTAGGCACCGCCGTGGCCGCCGAGCGCCCGGCCCTGCCGCCGCTGACCGTCGCCCACGTCAAGCCCGAAGGCAGGACCGTGCGCGTCTGGGTGCGCTGCGGCTGGCCCCAAGGCGAAGAATGCCCCGGCCGGATCGTCCTGCGCACGCACGCCCGCGTGCCGCTGCGCGCGCCGCGCGGGGCCGCGCACGTCAGGGCCAGGGTCGTGCGGCTCTCGGTTGGCAAGCACCTCTTCCACCTGGCCGGCGGTCGCTCGCACTTCTTCCGCGTCGCCCTCGACCCCCGCGGCCGAGCTCTCTTCGAACGACGCGGGTTCGTCAAGACGCAAATGCTCGTCGCGATCCCCGGCACGCGCAAGACGCGCGCCCTGCGCCTCAGCCGGTCTCGCTGAGCGCCCGGTTGCCGAAGGTTATTGCAGGTTATATCTTGTCTCGTATAAGTTGATATAACTCCATAGAAGATGGATCCGATAGCGAACCCGTACACGCCGGGCGCCGGGTCGCGCCCCCCGGAGCTGGCCGGTAGAGGCGTGGAGATCGAGCAGTTCAACGTCCTCATCGGCCGCATGAAGCGAGGTGCGACCGAGCAGAGCATCGTCGCCAGAGGATTGCGGGGCGTGGGCAAGACCGCCCTGCTCAACACGTTCGAGGACCAGGCGGAGGCGGCCGGCCTTCTTACCGCCTATCACGAGCTCACACCCGAGACGAATCTCATCGGTGAGCTCGTGCGCGACTCAGAACGCTCGCTTGAACGACTGAGCATCGGAGCAGTCCTGAAGAAACGGCTCAGAACTGCCCTCGGACACATGAAGACGATCAGCTTGGCGGGACCTGACGGCTTCGGGCTCGCAGTCGACCTCAGTGGCGCCGACGAGGGGACGGTCAGCGCCGACCTAACGGATCTCTTCCTGCAGCTCGGTTCAGTTGCGAAGGAGAAGGCAACTGGCATCGCGATCTTCTTGGACGAGTTGCAGTTCGTTGACGAGCTTCAGTACAGGGCGCTGATCAGCGCGCTTCATCGAGTCACTCAAAAACAGCTGCCGATCACGGTTGCCGCCGCGGGGTTGCCGCAGCTCCCGCTGCTTACCGGCGAGGCTCGATCGTATGCCGAGCGCTTGTTCGATTTCCTGACGATTGACAATCTCGATGACCAGGCAGCCTCCGCGGCTCTTGCGGAGCCGGCGCGCCGCAGCGGCGTCGAGTTCTCGGAGGAGGCGCTGAGCAAGGCACTCGCCTGGACCGCCGGCTACCCCTTCTATATCCAGCAGTTGGGAAAGCACGCCTGGAACCTCGCGCCTTCTTCGCCGATTACCCCGGCTGACATCGACCGGGCGGTTCCTGCCGCCCAAGGCGCTCTCGACAAGAGCATCTACGAGGTCCGCCTGCAGCGGGCAACTCAGCGTGAGCGGATTTACATGAGGGCAATGGCCGAGCTTGGGGACGGCCCCTACCGTTCCGGCCGGGTAGCCGAGAAGGCCGGGCTGTCGGCGTCCGGAGCCTCTCCGGTGCGCCGGCAGTTGATGAACAAGGGGTTCATCTACGCGACGGAGGACTACGGATTCGTCGACTTCACCGTGCCGCGGTTCGCAGAGTTCATGCAGCGGTACATGCCCCATCAGGCACTTCGCGGCTGACTGGCGGCCGCCCACTCCTCGCTGGAGGCGGCGAAGTTGCGCACCAGCTCGACGATCGGCGCCGGCGCTTTCTCCGGTGAGCCGGAGTCGAAAGGGGGGTCGGGGTCGTACTCGAGGCCGAGCTGCACCGCCTGGGCGATCTCCGGGCCCGCCTCGCGGGAGACGAGGTGGAGCGCCATGTCGAGGCCGGCGGTGACACCCGCCGCGGTGAGCAGCTTGCCGTCCTCGACGTAGCGGCCACCGACCGGGTCGGCGCCGTATTCGGCTAGGCGGTCGAGGAAGAGCCAGTTGCACGTCGCCCGCTTGCCCTCCAGCAGGCCGGCGGCGCCGAGCACCAGCGAGCCGGTGCAGACCGAGGTCGTCCAACGGGTCGTCGCGTCGAGCTCGCGCAGCCACTCGAGAACGCGCTCGTCGCCGAGCAGCGGGCGGTTGCCCTCACCGCCGGGGACGAGGACGGCGTCGGCCTCGGTGGTCTCCTCGAGGGTGTGGTCGACGCTGAGCCCGAGGCCGCCTTCGGCGCGGATCGGGCCCTTTTCGAGACCGACGAAGCTCACCTCCCATCCGGGGACGGAGCGAAGCACCTCGTAGGGGCCGATCGCGTCGAGGGCGGCGAGCTTGGGGAAGATGAGGATCGCTGTCTTCATGGGCCGAGGATCGCGGCAATCGCACTCCGTGTCGAGTGGCAGGATTGCCAATGTTCGATAGATTGCTGCCATGCACCGCGTGGTCGCCCTCTGCCTCGACGGAGTCGTCGCCTTCGACCTGGCGATCCCGGCGCAGGCCTTTTCGGTCGCGCATTCGACATCGACCAAACCAGAGGTGGGTCAAAGTCGGATGCGCGAGCCGCTGTATGAGTTTTCGAGCTGCTCGGTCGATGGCGAGGAGGTGCGCACGACGACGGGATTCGCGGTCCGTCCCGAGTCCGGCCTCGAGGCGCTGGAAATCGCCGACACGGTCGTCGTCCCCGCCTACTTCGACCTCTTCTCGCCGCCGCCCGCGGAGGCGACCGAGGCGCTGCGAGCGGCTGCGGTGCGCGGCGCCCGTGTGCTCTCCGTCTGCACCGGCGCCTTCGCGCTCGCCCACACCGGTCTGCTCGATGGCCGCCGCGCGACGACGCACTGGGCCTTCGCCGAGGAGCTCGCGAGCCGCTTCCCCGCAATCGAGGTCGACCCCGCCGCGCTCTACGTCGACGAAGGCCGGGTGATGACCTCGGCCGGGCTCAGCGCCGGCGTCGACCTCTGCCTGCACGTGATCCGCTCCGACTGCGGCGCTGCGGTAGGGGAGCGGGTCGCCCGCCACATGGTTGCCGCGCCGCACCGCGAGGGCGGGCAGGCGCAGTTCATCGAGCGGTCCGGCCCTGAGGCGGCCACGGGCGCCATCGGCTCGCTCGAGCCGACACGCCGCTGGGCCGCCGAACGCTTCGACGAGCCACTCGACGTCGCCGCGATGGCCCGCCACGCGGGCGTCAGCCCGCGCACCTTCGCCCGCCGCTTCCGCGAGGAGACCGGCACCACGCCGCTGCAGTGGCTGCTCGCCCAGCGCGTGCTCGAGGCCCGCCGCCTGCTCGAGCAGACCAACCTGCCGATCGACGCGATCGCCTGGCGCGCCGGCTTCGGCACCGCGGCCTCGCTGCGCGACCACTTCCGCCGCGCGACGGCGACCACGCCGACCGCCTACCGGCGCTCGTTCAGCCCGGTCGCGGCCTGAGCGGCTCAGCCCCAGGTGGCGAGCGGTAGGTGCTCGAGGATGGTCTCGTCTGCTGTGACGAGCGGGGTGTCGGCGACGATCGCGTGCGCAGCGATCAGGCGGTCGAAGGGATCGCGGGTCCACGAGAGCCCGGCCGCTGCTTGCGTGACCTCCGAGAAGGGGAGATCCGCAACCTGCAGCCCGATTGTTCTGCGCAGGGCCGACAGCGGCGCCGCGGCCGGCTCGGTGACCCTCCGCACTTCATAGAGATAGGTCAGCTCGAGCTCGACCATCGGCGAGACGCAGGGGGACTCTGATTCGATCAGCTCGCGCACACGGTTGGGAATCCGCCGATCGGCCCCCTCGTAAAGCCATCCAACGACATGGGTGTCAAGAAGGATCAGGGTTCCACTCCGAGGACCAGTCCATGTGGATCAGCTCGTCGGGATCGCCGACGATGAATCCCTCGCGGCGGGGCAAGCGATCCCAGAAGGAGAGCTCCTCCTTGGGGGAGATCACCAGGACCTTGCCGTTGCGTTCGATTTCCAGCGGCCGGCCGGTCTCGAGGACCTCGTCCAGCAACCGGTAGACGTCGGCGCGCAGCTTCGATGCGGTGATGGCCAAGGCAAGCTCCTGACTGATCGTACGTACGACTGATCTCGAAGACGTACGTACGTTAACAGCCGGCGGAGTCGGAGAGGCGATTTGCGCTTCAGCAGCCATCGCCCGCGACGCTACCGAGCCTCGATTCACGCGTGGCGCGCGAAATGAAAAAAGTCTGCGACGAAAGGCCGTCGAGATGCGGCTGAAGACCGGCCTCGGCCCCGGACCGTAGAGTCCCAGCCGGTGAGCCGGCGGGACCAGATCACGCTCAGCGAGGCGGAGCTGCTCGAGCTGCTCGAGGGGGAGCGGATCGCGGTGGTCTCCAGCCTCGGTCCGCGCGGCTGGCCGCACTCGATGCCGCTGTGGTTCGTGCCGCGCGAGGGCGAGGTCTGGGTCTGGACCTACGCCAAGTCTCAGAAGGTGCGCAACCTCGAACGCGACCCCCGGGCGACGGTGCTGGTC
The DNA here is from genome assembly GCA_963728365.1 of uncultured Solirubrobacterales bacterium. Taxonomy (GTDB): domain Bacteria; phylum Actinomycetota; class Thermoleophilia; order Solirubrobacterales; family 70-9; genus VRUE01. The sequence goes on along the minus strand of CAVSJI010000001.1, from coordinate 1,664,459 downwards.
GAGACCGGGCACGAGTACGGCGAGCTGCGCGGGGTGATGATCGAGGCCGAGGCGGAGATCCACCGCGACCCGGCGACCGTTCTTGGCTTCGCCGAAGAGCTGACCCTGCGCTACGCCGAGGGCATCTCCTCGGTCGAGGGCGACGCCAAGGCGGCGCTCGAGGCGCAGGCGCCGAAGCGCGTCGCGATCCACTTCCGCCCGTGCCGCGTCGCCACCTGGGACCACCGCAAGCTGGGAGGGACGTACTGACTCCGCGCGGCCCCGCCTGGCTGGTCCTGCCGACCTACAACGAGGCCGGCAACATCGAGCGCCTCGTGGGCGCGGTGCGCGCCCAACTGCCCGCCTCCGCCCGGACCCTGATCGTCGACGACGGCTCGCCCGACGGCACCGGCGAGATCGCCGACCGGATCGCGGCCGAGGACCCGTCCGTCAGTGTCCTGCACCGGCCGCGCAAGGAAGGCCTCGGCCCCGCCTACATCGCCGGCTTTCGCCGGGCGCTCGCCGAGGGCGCCGGCTTCGTGATCGAGATGGACTCCGACTTCTCGCACGACCCGTCGCGCCTGCCGGCGCTGCTCGAGGCCGCCGAGCACGCCGATCTGGCGATCGGCTCGCGCTACGTGGCCGGCGGCGGCACGTCGGACTGGGGCCTGGCGCGGCGGACGATCAGCCGCGGCGGCAGCGCCTACGCGCGGCTCGTGCTGGGACTCCGGGTAAAGGACCTGACCGGCGGCTTCAAGTGCTTCCGGCGCGAGGTCCTCGAGGCGATCGACCTCGACTCGATCGAGTCGCGCGGCTACGCCTTCCAGGTCGAGATGACCTACCGCGCGATCCAGCGCGGCTTCACGGTGGTCGAGGTGCCGATCGTCTTCCGCGACCGCCAGGTGGGCAGCTCGAAGATGGACCGGGCGATCATCGCCGAGGCGATCTGGCGCGTGCCGCTGCTGCGCCTGCGGCGTTTTAGATATATGTAGCTCAGTTCTAAATCTGAGCTAAGATATAGGCAGCATGCCGCTCAGCGACGCCGAGATACTGAGGCAGAACCGCTGGTGGAGCGAGCCCGGGTGGGAGACCGCCGACCCGCACCTGCGCGAGCTTCGCCGGCAGCCGCGGCGGCTGCCGGCGCCGCCCATCGACGAAATCGCCCTCGACCCGCCCGCCATCCACACGTTGCGTGGTCCACGTCAGGTCGGGAAGTCGACCGCGTTGAAGCTGCTCGCGAAGCGCGCGGTTGAGCGGCGCGGTCCCGACCGGGTCGTCTACCTCGCTCTTGACCTGCTCGAGGACCGCCCGCTCGCCGAGTTGGCCGCGACGATCTCCCGAGCGAAGGAGCTGGCCGCTCCGCGCGGGCCCATCCTTCTGCTTCTCGACGAGATCACGATGGTCGCCGGATGGCAGACCGCGATCAAGGCGCTCTGGGACGATGGATCCCTGCGCGAGGATGTCGTGATCTGCACGGGGTCCTCTGCGGTCGACCTTCACAAGGGTGTGGCCGAACGGTTGCCGGGCAGGCGCGGGGCGGGGACCGACCATGCCCTCTTCCCTCACTCGTTCGCCACCTTCGCTCGGACGATCGATCAGGCGATCCCTCCTTCTCCGGAGCTGTCCGTTGAGCAGCTCGTCTCGGACGAGGGGCGCGAAGCGCTGCGCTCGGCCCAGCGCTTCGCTCCGAGACTCGAGGCGGCTCTTGAGCGCTATCTCTCCTTCGGCGGACTTCCGCACGCGATCGCCGACGCCTCGGAGGGGCGACGGCAGCCTTCCGAGAAGACCCTGGCCGTCGCCTACGACGCGCTCCTCCGCGAGGTCCAGCGGCGCGGCGCCAGCCGTGCGACGGCGCACGCGCTGCTCGAGCGCCTGATCCGCTCCCTGGGCAGCACACTCAGCTGGACGAGCCTCGCTCAGGACCTGGCGGTCAGCTCGCCGACTGCGCGGGACTACGTCGAGTTCCTTGCCGCCGCCTACCTGCTGCTACCCGTCTACGCTTGGCGGGCCGACTCCGATTCCTCTGCTCTGGGTCGGGACAAGAAGCTCTATTTCGCCGACCCCCTGCTGCATTCGGTCGCGCAACGCGAGGCGCCCGGACTCGAGCCGGACCGTGCAGCCCAGATCGAGAACGCCGTTGCCTTGGCGTTGCACTCCAGGTATGAGCCTGGGGCCCTCCGGATGGAGGGATTTGACGCGCCGAGCCGGCTCCATGTGTGGCGCACGAAGCGAGCCGGCGAGATCGACTTCGTCTGTGGGCCGCGCGAACAGCTCGCCGCGGTCGAGGTCAAGTACCAGCGCAGCCCCGACCGCCGCGCCGCGGTCGGCATCGCTCGCGCTTTTCCGGGCCGCCCGGCCGTTCTCGTGACCGCTACGGACATGGAATCCCGCTCGGATGCGGACCTTATCCCGGTCAATCTCTTCCTTTGGGCGCTCTCGGCAGAAGGGACTGGGCGCCCTCCGATGGCCGTGCGCCCGCAGCAGAACACCCGTTAACGTGCTGACGCCACAAACGTCGTCCCGGCGTGTTAGGAAGTAGCCCACACGCACCGTCGTCACCACGCGCCCTTGCCGAAGCTCGCCAAGACCACCGCCCTGCTGCTGGCCCTCGCCGCCGCCCTGCTCGCGCCGGCCGCTGCGCAGGCGCTGCCGCGCTCCTTCTTCGGCATCGCGCCGCAGACCCCGCTGAGCGAAGTCGACGCCTCCTACATGAAGGCCGGCGGGATCGGCAGCATCCGCACGCCGTTCACCTGGGCGGCGATCCAGCCCTCGCCGAGCGGGGCATATGACTGGAGCAGCACCGACCCGGTGGTCGAAGTGGCGGCCCGCCACGGCATGACCGTGCTGCCCTTCCTCTACTCGACGCCGTCCTGGCTGGCCAAGGCGACGACTTTGCCGGTCGAGAACGCTCACGAGAAGCGCGCCTGGAAGGGGTTCGTCGAAGCCGCGGTCGAGCGCTACGGGCCGGGGGGCCGGTTCTGGCGCGAACACCGAGGCCTGCCGCAGCGGTCGATCCGCGCCTGGCAGATCTGGAACGAGGCCAACTTCTTCTACTTCGCCTTCCCGGTCTCGCCGAGCCATTACGCCCAGACCCTGACGATCGCCCACGGCGCGGTCAAGGCGGCGGACCCGGGGGCCAAGCTGATCCTCAGCGGCCTCTTCGGCAAGCCCGACGAGGGCGGCAGGAAGGGCATGCCCGCGGCCCGGTTCCTGCAGGCGCTCTACCGCGTGCGGGGGATCAAGGCCGACTTCGACGGCGTCGCCCTGCATCCCTATGCCTTCCATGTCGACGACCTCGAAGCGCTGGTCGAGGACATGCGCGAAGTCGTCGTCCGCAACCACGACCGCGGCGCCGGCCTCTACGTCACCGAGATGGGCTGGGGCTCCCAGAACGACTCCAGCGTCGTCGCCTTCGAGCAGGGCATCGCCGGCCAGGCGCGCGAACTGCGCAAGGCCTACCGCTTCCTGATCGCCCAGCGCCGCAAGCTCAACCTAAAGAGCGCCTACTGGTACTCCTGGAAGGACAACCCCGACTACACCGAATGCAGCTTCTGCGACTCGGTCGGCCTCTTCCGCGCCGGCGCCGGCTTCAAGCCGAAGCCCGCCTGGAAGGCGTTCGTCGGCATCACCCGCGGGCGCGTGCGGCCGTAGAGGTGAGCGCACGCACGACCCGGCTGGCGCTGGCGGCGCTGGCCTTCGCAGCGGTGACGGTGGCGACCGTGCTGATCGCCCACCCGCGGATGTTCAGCGGCTTCGCCAGCTACGACGACGAGGGTTACATGCTCACCGCCCTCAAGGGGTTCGTCAACCACGGACATCTCTACGACCGCGTCTTCACCCAGTACGGCCCCTTCTACTACGAGTTCTGGGGCGGCATCTTCTCAGCCCTCGGCATCGCCGTCACCCACGACTCCGGGCGCACGGCGACGATGGCCGCCTGGGTCGTCTCCAGCCTCGTGTTCGGTTTGGCGACGGCACGGATCACGGCCAGCGCGCTCCTCGGCCTCGCCGCCCAGATGCTCACCTTCTCCGCCCTGTATGTGCTCGCCAACGAGTCGATGCACCCCGGCGGGATCATCTGCCTACTGCTGGCGGCGCTGATCGTGATCGCCGCCCTGGTTCGCGCCCGTCCCGCGCCCTACGCGATGGCGGCCCTGGGCGCCGGGCTGGCGGCGCTCTTCCTGGTCAAGATCAACCTCGGCCTCTTCGCGATCGCCTCGGTCGTCCTCGCCTGCGTGGTCAGCTATCCGCGGCTGCAAGCCCTGCGCTGGCTGCGGCCGCTGACTGAGGTCGGCTTTGTCGTCATCCCGTTTGCGTTGATGCGCAGCGATCTAGGTGAAGGCTGGGCACGGCACTACGCCCTGCACGTAGCGGCGGCGGCGCTCGCCGTGGTGATCGCCCTGCGGGCACGGGAGCCCGAGCAGCGCGACGACGAGGAGCTCGCTTGGCTGGTCGGCGGCTTCGTCGTGATGGCGATCGTCGTCTGCGTGGCGATCGTTGGCGCCGGAACCAGTGTCAGCGGCCTGCTCGACGGGGTGATCCGCCAGCCGCTGCGGCAGGCCGGCGCCTTCACGATCCCTATGCAGCTCTCGCGGCGGCTCTACTCGTTCGACCTGCTGGCGCTCGCCTCCGCCGCTGCCTACTGGTACGGGACCCGGCGCCGCGCGGGCGGTGCCGCGGGAGGGGCCTGGCTGGCGGCCACCTCGATGTTCAGCATCGGGGTGGGGGTCTTCATGGCGCTCTCGGTGACCGGCAAAGCGCTGCCCTTCGACCCCGGCGCTCTCCCCGGCTTCCAGCTCAGCTTCGTCCCCTTCGCCTGGGTGGCGCTGATCGGGCCCTTTCCCGGCGAGCGGGCCGATACCGCCTTCGCCCGCCTGCTGCTGCCGCTGCTGGCCGTGCTGCAGGCGCTGCACGCCTATCCGGTGGCGGGCAGCCAGACGCTCTGGTCCGTGGTCCTGCTGATCCCGGTGGGGGCGATCTGCGTCGCGGGCGGTGTCCGCGGCCTCGCCTCCTCGGTCGGCGACGCCGGCGAGCGCCGGGCGCTCGCCGGGTTCGGGGCGGTGCTCGCCTTCGCCCTGCTCTGGTTCGTCGGCAACTCGACCCTGCGCGAACCGCTGCGCGACTCCCCGGCGGCCTACGACGGGCAGGTCTCGCTGGGGCTCCCTGGCGCGGAAGACATCCACGTCAATCCCGAGGAAGCCGCCCTCTACCAGCAGGTGACCGCCGCGATCCGCGACAACTGCGAATCCCTGGTGATGCTGCCCGGTATGGACAGCTTCTACCTGTGGGCTGAAGAGGAACCGCCCACCGGGTATACCGCGACCGGATGGCCGACCCTCTTCGACGACGCCCACCAGCGTCGCGTGATCGACGACACGCGCTCGATCTCGAGTCTCTGCCTGCTGAAGAACGTCCCGCTCGCCGCCGGCTGGGGAAACGGCAAGATTCCGCGCGGGCCGCTGATCGCCTATCTCCACCGTGGTTTCGTCCCGATCGTCAAGATCGGCGACTACGCGCTGCTGCGGCGCGACGCCCCGGCGCCGGGCCACTCGTGAGAATGGCTCGCTCGTGAGCACCTGGATCTTCACCCCCGTCTACCGCGACACGCGCTCCTTCCGCATCCTGCGCGAGCGCCTGCTCGAGGTTCTTGCCGGGTCTGACGCGGCACCCCCCGGCCCCGTGCGCTTCGTCTTCATCGACGACACCGCCGGGCAGGACCCGGAGGTCGCCGAGCTGGACGCGTTGGACGACGTGGCGATTTTGCGGCCGCCGTTCAACCTCGGCCACCAGCGGGCGATCGTCTACGCGCTGCGCAAGACGCTGCCCCAGATCGAGGACGACGACGCGGTGGTCACCCTCGATGCCGACGGCGAGGACCAGCCCAAGGATCTGCCGCGGCTGCTCGAGGCCCTGGAGTCGGCGTCGCCGCCGGCCCCGGTGGTCCTCGCCCTGCGCACCAAGCGACGCGAGTCGCTCAGCTTCAAGCTCTTCTACCGCGGCTTCCGCCTGCTCTTCCGGACGCTGACCGGGACCACGGTGCGCTCCGGCAACTTCGCCGCGATGACCGGCGCGACGGCGCGGCGGGCGCTGCTACACCCGACCTTCGACCTCTCCTACTCCTCGGCGATCCTCGCGCTCGACCTGCCGATCGCCTACGTGCCCTGCGAGCGCGGCGAGCGTTACGAGGGCCGCTCGAAGATGACCTACGGCAAGCTCGCGATGCACGGCCTGCGGATGCTGATGCCGTTCACCGACCGGATCGCGATCCGCGCCCTCGGCGCCTTCGTCTTCTTCGGCGTCTTCGGCGCGGCGCTAGCGCTGGTTGTCGTCTGCCTGAAGATCTTCACGTCCTCCTCGATCCCCGGCTGGACCAGCTACATCGCGCTCGGGGCGCTGATCGTTTCGCTTGTGGCGCTCGGCAACTTCGTCAGCCTCTTCGTCCTCTTCTCGCAGACCCGCGCCGTCTCGCTCGCCAACATCGAGGAGCTGAGCCCTGAGTCGTGAAGGCCAACGGTGAGCTGCTCGCGGGCCTCGTCGCCCACCTGATCCTGATCGGCGCCCCCGGCATCGCCGCCACCCTCTACGCCTTGAGGCGCGGGGTCAGGGACGTGCCCCTGTTGCTGGGAGTCGGCCTGGTTGGCTCCGGGGCGACGGCGATGGTCGCCTTCTTCGCCTACTACGCCGACCCGCTGGTCGGCCAGACCTGGGACTTCTTCCTCTTCTTCGGCTCGGCCCTGCTGATCGTCTGGTGCTGGCGCGAGGGCCTGGACGGCGACGTGCTGCGCCGGCTGCGAACGCCGCTGCTGCTCTGGATCGCGGGCAGCTTCTTCGTCGTCTTCCTCGGCTTTCTGCACGGCGGAACCGACAACGCCGTGACGATGTCCTCGTTCCGCTTCTCCTCGCAACTGCCCTCAGACAACGACATGCCGCGCTATTTCGCCGAACAGTTCGCCGCAAACGGCCACAGTCACCCGCTGCCGGTTTATCCCGGCGGCTGGCTCTCCAGCGACCGTCCGCCGCTGCAGATCGGCTACGTGCTCGCCGAGCGCGGCTTCCTCAACAGCCCGCAGGGGCTTCACTACGAGATCCTCGCGGTGATCGTGCAGGCGCTCTGGATCGTCGCGATGTGGGCGGTCCTGCTGGCTGCGCGAGTGCGGCCGCGGACCCGGGCGCTGGCGATCGTCGCGGCGATGGTCAGCGACATCGCATTGGTTCACGGCTTCTTCGTCTGGCCGAAGCTGATCGCCGCTGCCTTCGTGCTGGCGGCCTTCGCGATCCTGATCTCACCGGCCTGGGAGCAAAACCGCCGCGACCCGCGCGTCGCGGCACTGGTCGGCGCCCTGCTTGCCCTGGCGATGCTTTCGCACGGCTCGAGCATCTTCGGCGTCATCCCCCTCGTCCTGCTCGCCTTCTGGCGCGGGCTGCCGAGCTGGCGCTGGATCGGTGCCGCGATCCTCGGCGGCCTCGTCCTGATGGGTCCTTGGATGGCCTACCAACACTATGCCGACCCGCCCGGCAACCGCCTGATCAAGTGGCAGCTTGGGGGCGACACCGAAATCGACTCGAAAGGAACGCTGAAAGCGATCGAGGACGGCTACAGCGAAGTCGGATTTGACGGAGCGGTCGACCTGAAGGAGGAAAACTTCGGCGAAATGATCGGCTGGCCGCGTGGCAAGCAGGAATACGAAGCGGCGATCGACGCGCTCGACGAAGGCAAGCCGGGCACCGCCGCCGCGAAGGTGCGCGGCCTGCGCTTCTTCTCGCTGCTGCCCTTTCTCGGCATCCTGCTGATCGCGCCCCTGGCGATGATCGTCGCCTGGCTGCGCCGGATCGATCGCGACCGGGACGAGTGGCGCTTCGCTCTGCTCTGCTTCATCTTCTTCGTCGTCGCCTGTGTCTGCTGGGGCCTGCTGCTGTTCGGCACGCCGGAGTCGCGCACGACGATTCATGTCGGCAGCCTCGCGGTGCCGCTGCTCGGGCTGGTCGGCTGCGTCGCCGGCCTGCGTTCCTGCTTCCCGCGCTTTGCCGCGTGGCTGGTCGGCATCAACGTGCTGATGGTTCTGTTGCTCTACACGCCTTCGCTTGAACCGGACCCCGGCACGAGCTACTCGCCGATCGCCGCTGTGCTCGCCTTCGTCGCCTTGGCGGCCTTTGTCTTCGTGGCGTTCGGCGGCACCAATAGGGTGCCGCCGGATGACCCCGCCGTCGACGAAGACCGCGCGCCTGCGCAGCCTGCGCTCCAAGCTCGATAGCTCGCTCTTCCCAAGGGTCTCGGACGAAGGTCTCGGCCTCGGCCGGGGGGAGGCAGCGATCATCGTCGTCGCGCTGCTCGTGATCGCCGCGATCCTCGACCTCCTGCGCCTTGGCTGGTCGGATTCGCTCAACACCGTCTGGGCCGAGGACGGCCCGATCTACCTGCAGGCGGCGCTCACCGAGGGGTTCTTTCACGCGATCTTCGCGCCATACGCCGGTTACCTGGTCGTCGTCCCCCACCTGATCGCCGAGGTGGCGACGCTGGTCCCGCTGCGTTACGCGCCGGCGGCGATCTCGATCCTCTCGGCGCTGCTTGCGGCGCTCAGCGGGTTCGCGGTCTGGGTTGCCGGCGCCGGCCACATCCGCGACCGTTACCTGCGCGGCGCCCTCGCCCTCGCGACGGTATTCGCCGCGACCGCCGGCCAGGAGACGCTCGTCTCCGCCGCCTACGCGCCCTGGTACATGCTTATCGGCAGCTTCTGGCTGCTGTTCTGGCGGCCGCGGACCCTCGCCGGGGCGCTTGCCGGCGGTCTCTTCCTGCTCGCCACGGGAATCAGCACTCCCGGGGTCTGGTTCTTCCTCCCGGTGGCCGCCTTGCGGGCGCTGTCGGTTCGCGATGCCCGCGACGGCGTGTTGCTGGGCGGGTACGGCCTCGGCGCGGTGGTGCAGATCCCGGTCGTGCTCGGCCAGGAACAGGGGGCGCCGCTGTGGAGCTCGCACATCTGGACCGCCTATGTGCAGCGCGTCCTCGACGCCGGGGTCTTTGGCCAGCGGCTCGGCGGAAACCTCTGGGAGCAGTGGGGGTGGGCCTTCCTGATCACGCTCTGCGTCGCGGTCGTCGCCGGGCTTGTCGTCGGGATCGTCCGCTCGCGCCCGAGCGCGCGTTGGTTCGCGGCGCTCGCGATTCCGATCTCGACCGTGATGTTCTTCGTCTCCGTCTACCAGCGCACCGTCGGCCCCAGCATCTTCTGGTCCCCAGGCACCTCGGGCGGCACCGCCAGCCGCTACGTGATGGTGCCGGCGCTGCTGCTGCTCAGCGCCGGCGTCGTGCTGCTAGACGGCGCCCTGCGCCGGCGCTCAGGCCGCGGCAGCACTCTGGCGGTGGCCGGGGCGGTCGGGGTGTTGATGCTTGCCGTGGTCACCTCCTTCGACATGAGCAGCCCCGACCACCGCGGCGCCCCTCCCTGGGACGACGCCCTGCGCTCCGCCGCCGTGAAGTGCCTCGCCAAGCACGAAGAAATCGCCGGGATCGCGACCGCGCCGGCACCCTTCGGCGTCCAGATACCCTGCGAGCAGGTCTCCTCTTTCGCTCCCAAGCGGCCTGCCTCGCCCTGATGACGACGAATCGGAAAGGATTGGACCGATGAACCGGGTGCTGATCACCGGCGGGGCGGGCTTCGTCGGCTCGAACCTGGCCGTCTCGCTGGCCGGCCGCCACCCGGACTGGGAGATCGTCGCGCTCGACAACCTCTACCGGCGCGGCTCCGAGCTCAACCTGCCGCGGCTCGAGCAGGCCGGGGTCGAGTTCGTCAAGGGTGACGTGCGCGAGCCGGACGACCTCGTGGCTGTCGGCGGGATCTCGGCGCTGATCGAGTGCTCGGCCGAGCCCTCCGTGATGAGCGGCGTCGACGGCGACACCGGTTACCTCGTGCACACCAACCTGACCGGCGCCTACAACTGCCTCGAGCTGGCGCGGCGCGACGGCGCCTTCGTCGTCTTCCTCTCGACCAGCCGGGTGTACCCCGTGGTGCCGCAGCTCGAGCTGCGACTGGAGGAGGCGCCGACCCGCTTCGAGCTCGCTGCCGAGCAGGACGTGCCGGGGGTCTCTCCGGCGGGCATCTCCGAGAGCTTCCCCCTGGATGGCGCCCGCACCCTCTACGGCGCGACCAAGCTCGCTGCCGAGCTCTTGATCGAGGAGTACCGGGCCGGGTTGGGGGTACCGGCTGTGATCGACCGCTGCGGCGTGATCGCCGGCCCCTGGCAGATGGGCAAGGTCGACCAGGGGGTATTCACCCACTGGATGCTCGCCCACCACTTCGGCAACCCGCTCAAGTACATCGGCTACGGCGGCACCGGCAAGCAGGTGCGTGACCTGCTCCACGTCGAGGACCTCGTCGACCTGGTCGAGCGCCAGCTGCTCGACCCCGCCTCATGGGACGGCCGCACGGTCAACGTCGGCGGCGGGCGCGAGTGCAGCCTCTCGCTGCTGGAGACGACCGAGGTCTGCCGGCGGCTGACCGGCAACGAGGTGCCGATCGAGCCGGTGCCGGAGACGCGCACGGGGGACGTGCCGATATACCTTTCCGACTGCGAAAAGCTCTTTGGCCTGGACGAGTGGCGCCCCCGGCGCAGCGCCGAGCAGGTCCTCACCGACATCCACGCGTGGATCGCCGCGGACGAGGACCGGATCGCCCAGGCCTTGAACATCGCCGCTGCGGCGGAGAACGGGAGATAGGCGAATGCCGGTTGCGATCATCACGGGTTCCGGAGGGCTGATCGGCTCCGAGGCGGTCGAGCACTTCGTGCGCGAGGGCTTCGACGTCGTTGGCATCGAGAACGACATGCGGGCGCGCTTCTTCGGCCCCGAGTCCTCCACCTCGCACATCACCGACCGGCTGGTCGCGGCCCACCCCGCCGAGTTCCGCTGGGAGAACGCCGACATTCGCGACGCCGAGGCGGTGAAGCGGACCTTCCGCGAGCACGCCGGCCAGATCGGGGTGGTCGTCCACACCGCCGCGCAGCCCTCGCACGACTGGGCGGCGAGCGAGCCGCAGACTGACTTCGGCGTCAACGCCAACGGCACCCTCAATCTGCTCGAGGCGGCCCGTGCGCACTGCCCCGAGGCGCCCTTCATCTTCTGCTCGACCAACAAGGTCTACGGCGACACGCCCAACCGGCTGCCGCTGGAGGAGCTCGACAAGCGGCTCGAGCTGCCCGAGTCCCACCCCTTCCATAAGGGAATCGACACTTCGATGTCGATCGACTCCTCGACCCACTCGCTCTTCGGCGTCTCCAAGGCGGCAGCAGATCTGCTCGTCCAGGAGTACGGCCGCTACTTCGAGATGCCAACGGTTGCCTTCCGCGGCGGCTGCCTGACCGGCCCCCAGCACGCCGGCGCCAAGCTGCACGGCTTCCTCGCCTACCTGATGAAGTGCACGGTCACCGGCATCCCGTACACGGTCTTCGGCTACGCGGGCAAGCAGGTTCGCGACAACATCCACAGCGCCGACCTGATCGCCGCCTTCGACGCCTACCGCCGCGCCCCGCGGCCCGCGGCCGTCTACAACATCGGCGGCGGGCGCTTCAGCAACTGCTCGATGCTCGAGGCGATCGACGTCTGCGAGCGGATCGCCGGTCGCGAGCTGCAATGGGAGATGGGCGAGGAGCCTCGAATCGGCGACCACCGCTGGTGGATCTCCGACGTCGCCCCCTTCGAAGCCGACTACCCCGAGTGGAGCCTGCGCTACGGCATCGAGGACATCCTCACCGAGATGCACGAGCAGAACCTCGAGCGCTGGACGGCCACGCCCGCATGAAGCTCTCGGTGGTGATGCCGGCCCAGAATGAGGAGGGCTCGGTGGGGCAGACGGTCGAAGGCGTCGCCGCGACCCTCGACCGGGAGGGGATCGACTACGAGGTCGTCGTCGTCAACGACGACTCCGAAGACTCGACCGAAGCGGTCGTCGCCGCGATCGGGGCCGAGAACCCGCGCGTGCGCGTCCACCGCTCCCATCTCGAACGCGGCTTCGGCAACGCGATCCGCGCAGGGCTCGACGTCTTCCAGGGCGACGCCGTGGCGATCGTCATGGCCGACGCGTCTGACGACCCCGAGGATCTCATCCGCTATTACCGCGTGCTCGAGGAAGGGTGGGACTGCGCTTTCGGCTCACGTTTCGTTACTGGCGCCCAGGTGCACGACTACCCGCGGCTGAAGCTGACGATCAACCGCCTCGCCAATCAGTTCATCCGCATCCTCTTCCGCCATCGCTACAACGACACGACCAACGCTTTCAAGGCCTACAAGCGCGAGGTCATCGACACCGTCCAACCGCTGCTCTCCAAGCACTTCAACCTCACCGTTGAGATGCCGCTCAAGGCGATCGTCCGCGGCCACACCTACAAGGTGATCCCGACCAACTGGACCAACCGCACGTCCGGCGAGGCGAAGCTGGCGATGAAAGAGATGGGCAGCCGCTACCTCTTCATCGCGCTCTACGTCTGGCTGGAGAAGGCGCTCAGTCGGGGCGATTACCGCCGCGCCTCCGAGGATCAACCCCGCATGGAGCGGAGCGGTGACAATGCAAAGCCTGCAGAGTCGATTGACCGTGCGATCGCCACCTTGGCGGATGCGCCAGTCCGCGATGTCCAAAACCGCGGCTATCACTTCCAGGTCCGCGATTTCTACAGTGCGCTCAACGACCTCCCGTTCCTGGCCGAGAACTGGGACTTGTGGCACGAGCGCCCGGTTCCCCAGGCCATCGAGTGGGACGTCAGCGCCCAGCTCGAGCGGGTGCGCCAGATCGCGCCGTACTTCGCGGAGTTGGCTGATGTCCCGTTCGATCCGCCGTCGGATGCACCCAGCTATCACTGGGTCAACGACTTCTGGCGCGCGGGAGACGCCCTGGTCCAGTACGGGCTCCTGCGTCAACGGAAGCCGAGGCGCGTGGTGGAGGTCGGCTCTGGCTGGTCAAGTCTCCTGATGGCCGATGCGCTTACGCGCAACGAAAAGGAGGGCGCTGTCAAGGCACAGGTCGATCAAGTCGAGCCTTACCCGCGCATCGAGCTTCTCAGCGCGCTCCCCGAGCACTGGCACCTGCATCAGAGCATCCTGCAGCGAGCCGACCTCGCGCTTTTCGAGTCTCTTGACGAGGGCGATATCTGCTTCTACGACGGCTCTCACGTGGCGCGCGCCGGCAGCGACGTCGTCTGGTTCTTCTTCGAGGTCCTCCCCCGCCTGAAGCCTGGAGTTCTTGTTCACGTGCACGACATCTTCTGGCCTGGCGATTATCCGGACAGATGGATTGAAGAGCGCGGGCAGACCTGGAATGAGCAGTACGTCTTGCAGGCGTTCCTCATGTACAACGCGGCCTTCAAGCCGCTTATCTGCAACAGCATGCTCTACCGCGAGCACCGCGCTGAGATCGAGGACCTCTACCGGACCGCGTCCGAGACCGAGAGCACCGGCTCCAGCGTGTGGCTGGAGCGCCTCCGCGGTTAGTTGGTCGTAAGCGGCTGGTTCAGCATCACCGCGCTGCTCATCGGCCTCGGCGGGTTGGTCGGCTGCGCCATCGTCCGCGGGCGAGCCCTGCGGAGGCCGCAAAGGGGGAGAACTTTTCCCGCTGAGTCCTTAGAGACTCGTGGGCAAGTGGAAGGGCCGTCTCCGGCATACCGAATTCGAGGACAGGACGAACGATGAAATCAGTGAGATCGCGCGCGACCGAACCGTCCCAAAGGCCGACCGCCGAAGGGCTCAAACCGAGGAGAAGGCCCGAAAGCTTCGCAACCGCGGGAAACGAAAGGATCGCTGAGCCCTACAATCGGGCTATGGCGAGGTGGCCGCGATACCGTTTCCGGACCTGGGCTCGGGAGCACCTGCCTTCTCCGCTGGCACGCCTCTTTCCGCCTGGCACCAAGGACTGCGGGCACCACGAGTGGTTCCGCCACGACGATCACACCGACGTCTGCTGGCATTGCACCGTTGGCGAGCGGGAGCACAAGCCGGGAATGATCGACGCGACCAGCAGACTCTGGCACGCCCTACACCAGGCTGCTGGCGCCGGGAGTCCAAGCGCTCGGAAGATCGTCAACCGAATGATCGCGGAGGACGAAGAAGCTCGGCGCATTGCCTCTGCCTAGCCCACCAAGCGGACTAGCTGCCACATGCTGAGCAGCGAGGTGGCGCTCATCGTGATCATCGCGATTCCGGTAGGCCATGAAGCCCTGCGCGTCGAACGGCCCCCAGGGCTGTAGACCCCTCTGGCGGGGTGGACCGCGAGTCTGACGGCAGTTACCCGAGCAAGCGCGGTGGCTTCAATCGTCCCGCAAGGCGCCGGGCGGTGGCGGCAAGACTGGGTGAATCCTCAATCGGTGAAGCGGCTTCGATGATCTTCTCGACGCCGTCGGGATAGACGAGAACAACCGGCAAGCCCTCGCGCGCGTTGCGGACCAGCGCCGACCCGGCGAACGGAGCCTCGGCATCGATGAAGATCGCGCCCTTTGGGTAGCGACCAGTTCCCTCAAGCGCGGCCTTGAAGCGTTCAAAGGTAAGATCCGATGAATCTACGCTGCCTTTTGTCGTCAGCTCCGGTGCCATCCTTCGATCATCTCCTGGTAGCCAGCTCGGACTTTCTGCAGGGCAATGTTATCCCCGTCACTCGCCGTGGCACCATCGGTCTTCTCGCCGTCCTGCTTGACGCCAGCGCGTGTGTGGCGATGCATGTGCGGCACGCCAAGATGATTGTCGTTGACGCGAACCGTCCGCCACTCCCCTTCCTCACGGGTGAGCCGAGCGGGCAACCTCGCCATGCTCGGTGACCAGTTCGACGACGATCTCCGCGTCATGAGCGAGCAGATATCGGAAATGTGCCTCAGGCATCGGGACCGGCTGACAAGGCTAGCCCTGCGACCGGCGCAGGCGCTTCCCCGCGACCTATTCCCAGACGCGGCCAATAAGTTCCACTTTTAAGTAGAGGATCTCGCAACCAAGTGCGCTGAGACAGTAGATTCCCGCGTACCGCAAAAGAACTATTTCGGCCCTTGGAGGACGGGAGACTCGGGCTCGTTTGGGGGAACGTGCGACGCGAGGTCGCCAGAAACGTCAGCAAGGAAAGCAGGGATGCGCGGGTCGAGCTCTCGAGCCGTCTCAGGGCGCGCCGGGAGGAGATCGAGAATCAGACGTTGAGTCGCGTGCTTGCGCTCTCGGAGCCGGGGGCGCCCGACGACCCCGACTATCTGGACGGTTTGCGAGCCGCGATGTCGGCGGCGCTCGACTACGGATTCGAGGTGCTCGAATCCGGCTCCGACTCCGCGACACCGGTCCCGCTTATCTTGTTCACGCAGGCGCGTCTCGCCGCCCGTGCGGGCGTCAGTCTCAAGACCGTCATTTGCCGTTACAACGCTGGCCATTTCCTCCTGGGCAGCTTCCTCGCCCAGGAGGCGCGCGACCTGCTGGACCGCGAAGAGCTGGGTCGGCTCCAGCGCACGCAGGAACTCGCCTTCAGTCGCCTTCTGGATGCCATCGTCGAAGAGCACACCCGGGAGCTGCGAAGCCGTCCCGTCACGCCGGAAGAGCATCTCGCGGCCCGCATCGAAAGGCTGGTCAACGGGGAGTTCGTCGACATCTCCGATCTTCGCTACGACATCGACGGCTACCACCTCGCGATGGTCGCCGCTGGAACCGGGGCGGGGAGGATGACCAAGCAGTTGAGTGCTGGCCTCGACGCCAGGTTGCTGCTCGTTTCCCGCGGAGACGTCGCCTGGGCTTGGCTCGGCAGCCGTCAGGCGCTCGACCCCGATGAGGTACTTCGCCACTTCTCGAAATCCTGGCCCTCTGGCATGTCCCTGGCCCTGGGGGAGTCCGAGCAGGGACCGGCAGGCTGGCGGTTAAGCCACCACCAGGCCCGCGCGGCGATCCCGATCGCGGTGCGTAGCTCGAAACCCGTCGTCCGCTACGCCGACGTCGCTCTTCTCAGCGCCGCCCTCCGTGACGAAATTCTTGCCGGATCACTCCGCCAGGCCTTTCTGGGGCCACTGGAACACAAGCGCGACGGGGGAATTCTCTGCGCCACGCTGCGGGCCTACTTTGCCTCCGGCAGCTACGTGACCGCAGCTGCCCAGACCCTCGGCATCAGCCGCCAGACCGTCAACAGCCGCCTCAGAGCCGTCGAGCAGACCATTGGCCGCCGACTCGACGAATGCGCCCCCGAGCTCCAGACCGTCCTCCGCCTTGAAGACCTCGGCGCTCCCCGGCACAGCGTCTCGGTCCATCGCCGTCATTAGTTCGCCCCGCCCGCTTTACACCTGTCCCGTGCACTGAGCAAATGGAGCTAGACGCGCGCGTCCCTGCCCATGAGGGTCTCGCCTCGGCGAAACCGACCGACTGGCAAGGGGGACGACGTGAAGCACGCATCCAGGGAGCAGCAACCGAATCGCAGGACCGAACCGAGATCCCGTTGGTCTTTTGGGCTCTTGGCCACGGTTATCGCGTGTGCCTTCTGCGTCTTCGGATCCTTCGCGTCGACCGCCTCGGCCTTGACGATCGGTCTGAGCTTCAGCTCGAACGACACCGGCGAGGAGACTTGGGAATCGATCGAACATTCGGGTGCCGACCTCTACCGCATGAACATCACCTGGAGCAACGTGTCCGACCAGGGCAACTGGCGGGAATCGCCAGCGTGGCAGCAGAGCTATGACCCGATCTTCGAACAGGCGGCGAAACACGGCATAACGATCCTCGCCGACATCTACGGCCGCGACAAGAACGAACCCGTCCACCAGTTCTACCTTCCCGAAGAAACGGACAAGTTCAAAGAATTCCAGGAATTCGCCTGGACGGTCGTACAGCGTTATGGCCGTGGTGGCACCTTCTGGTCGTCCCACTCAAGCCTTCCATATCGTCCGGTTACCGATTGGGAGGTCTGGAACGAGCCCAACCTTCCCCTCAATAACCCCGGCGAAAAAGTGTTGCCGCAGAAGTACGCCGAATTCCTGGTGTCGACTTCGAGCACGATCAAAGCGGCTCAAGCCAATGCCCGCAAAGCCGGCGAACCCAATGACATGAAGGTCTTGCATGGCGGCCTCTATCAGCCGGGAGGAACGAGCGTATGGACCTTCGTGGAAACAGCCCACAACGTTTCCGGGTACGGCTCCTCCTTTGACGGCTTGAGCCTGCACCCCTACTCGTTCAGTGGCAATGAAGCCGAAAAGCTCTCCGGCGTTGAACAAAACATCGGCATCGCGCACGCTGCGCTGGCCGAATTCGTTGGCGGGAAGTCAATCTGGGTAACCGAGTTGGGTTGGCCCACAATGGGCACGGAAGTGCCAAATGCTGGAAGCCCAGTCACCGAAGGCGAACAG
The DNA here is from genome assembly GCA_963728365.1 of uncultured Solirubrobacterales bacterium. Classification (GTDB taxonomy): domain Bacteria; phylum Actinomycetota; class Thermoleophilia; order Solirubrobacterales; family 70-9; genus VRUE01. The sequence continues at coordinate 1,647,152 of CAVSJI010000001.1, read as the reverse complement.
GCAAACCTACTGACCAAATCCTTCGATTGGATCAAGGCGCACGCGGGCACGTACGGAATCGAGCTCGCCACCTGGTACTTCTACAAGGACCTAGACGAAGACAAATCCTCGAAGTGGGATCACCACTGCGGTCTACGCAAGGCAGATGGAACCTATAGGCCATCGTGGTGGGCATTCGAGGAAGAGACTGGAGCGTCAAAATGGCCGGTTGAGTCCAAAACAATCCCAAGGCCAGCCGCGGTGGAGGACGATGCCGGCCACACCCACCTTTACTACCGTGGCCCTAATGGCCAGCTACAAGAGTGGTACCAGTCGGGGGAGCTCTGGAGGCACAGAGACTGGGGCTACGCCAACGCCATGGGCGGCGACCCGTCAGCCTTCGTCGACGCCGAAGGCAAGCGCTTCGTCTACTTCAAGTCCGCCGACGGCCAGCTGCAGGACTGGTGGTTCAAAGGCCCCGACTACGGCCTCGAGAAATGGGGCTACGCCAACGCCATGGGCGGCGACCCGTCAGCCTTCGTCGACGCCGAAGGCAAGCGCTTCGTCTACTTCAAGTCCGCCGACGGCCAGCTGCAGGACTGGTGGTTCAAAGGCCCCGACTACGGCCTCGAGAAATGGGGCTACGCCAACGCCATGGGCGGCGACCCGTCAGCCTTCGTCGACGCTGAAGGCAAGCGCTTCGTCTACTTCAAGTCCGCCGACGGCCAGCTGCAGGACTGGTGGTTCAAAGGCCCCGACTACGGCCTCGAGAAATGGGGCTACGCCAACGCCATGGGCGGCGACCCGTCAGCCTTCGTCGACGCCGAAGGCAAGCGCTTCGTCTACTTCAAGTCCGCCGACGGCCAGCTGCAGGACTGGTGGTTCAAAGGCCCCGACTACGGCCTCGAGAAATGGGGCTACGCCAACGCCATGGGCGGCGACCCGTCTGCCTTCGTCGACGCCGAAGGCAAGCGCTTCGTCTACTTCAAGTCCGCCGACGGCCAGCTGCAGGACTGGTGGTTCAAAGGCCCCGACTACGGCCTCGAGAAATGGGGCTACGCCAACGCCATGGGCGGCGACCCAGCTGGACTGGTGACCGAAGCCGGACGCGAAGTCTTCTACTTCGACCCTGAAGCGTGGCCATATGCATGGTCGTTCAGCGAATCTGGATCGAGCTCAGAAAAGATTATATCTCCACCTGTGAATTTCATTCCTAAGCCAGCGGCCGCGGTGGATTCCGAAGGCCACACCCACCTTTACTACCGTGGCCCTAATGGCCAGCTACAAGAGTGGTACCAGTCGGGGGAGCTCTGGAGGCACAGAGACTGGGGCTACGCCAACGCCATGGGCGGCGACCCGTCAGCCTTCGTCGACGCCGAAGGCAAGCGCTTCGTCTACTTCAAGTCCGCCGACGGCCAGCTGCAGGACTGGTGGTTCAAAGGCCCCGACTACGGCCTCGAGAAATGGGGCTACGCCAACGCCATGGGCGGCGACCCGTCTGCCTTCGTCGACGCCGAAGGCAAGCGCTTCGTCTACTTCAAGTCCGCCGACGGCCAGCTGCAGGACTGGTGGTTCAAAGGCCCCGACTACGGCCTCGAGAAATGGGGCTACGCCAACGCCATGGGCGGCGACCCGTCTGCCTTCGTCGACGCCGAAGGCAAGCGCTTCGTCTACTTCAAGTCCGCCGACGGCCAGCTGCAGGACTGGTGGTTCAAAGGCCCCGACTACGGCCTCGAGAAATGGGGCTACGCCAACGCCATGGGCGGCGACCCGTCAGCCTTCGTCGACGCCGAAGGCAAGCGCTTCGTCTACTTCAAGTCCGCCGACGGCCAGCTGCAGGACTGGTGGTTCAAAGGCCCCGACTACGGCCTCGAGAAATGGGGCTACGCCAACGCCATGGGCGGCGACCCGTCAGCCTTCGTCGACGCTGAAGGCAAGCGCTTCGTCTACTTCAAGTCCGCCGACGGCCAGCTGCAGGACTGGTGGTTCAAAGGCCCCGACTACGGCCTCGAGAAATGGGGCTACGCCAACGCCATGGGCGGCGACCCAGCTGGACTGGTGACCGAAGCCGGACGCGAAGTCTTCTACTTCGACCCTGAAGCGTGGCCATATGCATGGTCGTTCAGCGAATCTGGATCGAGCTTCTTGGCTCTTGAGTAGGGTCTATTCATAGCGCGCGTATAGAGCTATGCCAAGCCAATTCCCACGCGTCTGATGAAAGTCAGCGCTGATCTGGCAAGCGGCCGTAGAGTAGTCGGATATTACGTTGTATCCCGCTCAGCCAGGGCACCGCCGGCGCACGGTGGCCGTGGCCTGTGCGATGGTCATCCGCCTCTCTGCCTCCTCGACCCGGCCGGAGACGGTCGTCGTCAACCCAAGAAAAGCGCCGCCGTGGTCGTCAGCCGCTTGGATCAGCATTCACAGCGTTGCTGATCGCCCGTGGCGGGCTGGCCAGCTACGCAAACGTCGGCAGGCAAGCCTTGCAGAGCCACCGAATTACGCGGATACTGGTACTTTCCGGAATGAGTGTGATTCGATACACCCGTGGCGACGTTCTCTCGGCGGCGCTGCGGCACTCGCTTCCGGGGCCGTTTCGCCACTCTCGTCACTGCCGCGCACATTGAGTTCCACTCGGAAGATCTGACCCCGGCCAGCCTTTTCATCGGCGCTGTCATCTTACGACTGGGGTAACGCCAAACCTCTGTCAGCGAGATCGCGTCTGGCGGCTTCTGGATAGTCTTCGACTTCCGCACCAGTTCCCATGTGTCAAAAGCCACACACCCGAGCCCCAAGCCCCGGTCTAGCGGTGGAGACCCGAACCCTGTTCACTCAGGGCTTCGATTGCAGTTAGCCGATGCCGATGTTCAATCGCCTCCGCGCAGCGGACTCCCGTGCCAAAGAGCTGGGACTCGCCGCTGCCTTCCTGGCAATCGTGGCGACATTGGCCTTCCTGCCGCACATCCGCCATGGCGGCTTCTACTCCGACGACTGGGCGGACGCCGCTGCTCGCTTCTATCCGCCCGGTGGCCCAGGCCTCTCGCACGTGCTGGACATGTACGCGGGACTCTTCCCGTATCGGCCGGTACTGATTCTCTACGTGCCATTGAAGTATTACGTGTTCGGCGCCAACATTTCGCTGCAGCTCTCTTGGACGATTGCGTTGGCGGTAATTATCGCCTGGCTGCTCTACGGGATCCTTCGGTTCTTCAAGTTGCCGTGGTTTCACGCACTGGCGGTCGCGGCGCTGACCCTCGTGTTTCCCTGGTTCGATTCGACCCGCTTGTGGGAGGCGGCGAGCCTGTCGAGCTTCGCAATTGCCCTGGCGCTTGCGGGATTCTGGTTGGCGCTCAGCGGGCTACAGCGACGTTCCTGGCGATTCCATCTAGTCGCAGCTACTCTGTATCTCGTTTCGATTCTGACCTACGAGATAACCCTTCCGGCAATCGCCGCTGCGGGCATTCTCTACACGGCTTGGTTTGGGTGGAAGAAGGCACGCGTTCCGTGGGGTGTCGACCTCCTCGTGGTCTTGGCGGCGGGGATCTGGAATCGGACTCACACAAACCGAGCGGTGTCGGGGTTGGGGGGCGACCTGCATCATTTGAAGGACATCGTGATCTCCGGCGGAACGATTGTCGGTCGTTCCGTCTACCCACTTGGGCCGCACGGTTATACGACTACCGCCCTTCTTCTTCTGGCGGCGGTCCTTGGATTCGGGCTCGTTGTCTGGTGGATGCGGGGGGGGTCGCAGCAGGCCAAAGAGTGGGGTCTGAAGCAGTGGCTGCTCTTGTGTGTTGCCGGGATCGGGTGTGCAGCCGTTGGTTGGGCGATGTTCATTCCCGCCGACCCGTACTACACCCCCTCGATCTACGGTGCGACCAATCGAGTAAATGCACTGTCAGGTTTTGGGCTGGTCATCATGATGTACGCGGCGATAGGAATCGGAGTATCGGGCCTGGCTACGCTGGTTCCGAGACTGCGTCAAGCGGTGCCAGTGCTCGTAGTCGGCGCTGCGGTGATGTTGGGAGCAGCGTACCTACACGTCCTGGAGAGGCATAGCAGCATCTGGGATCAGGCCTACGTCAGTCAAATGGATGGCATGCGCCGCATAGAACACGCCTTTCCCATCCTTCCGCATGATACGACGTTGATCGCTGCGAACTATCCCACCTACCAAACCCTTGGGGTGCCGATATTCAGCGCAACATGGGATCTGAACGGCATGATCAAGATGTCGTATCGCGACGGCAGCCTTTCAGCCTTTCCCCTCATGGAAGGTTTCGAACTGGTGTGCAGCAGGCAGGGGGTGGAGATTCGGGGCAGTGGGGAAACACCTCCGATCGTCCCTTACGGGAAGGTGAACCTTCTCGACTTGGAGGGAGGCAATCACTCCGCGCCTGATAGTCGGCGGCAGTGCAAGGCGATTGTCGGGCGGTATTCCCCGGGCCCCTTCTACATCTCCTACGCGTATTGAGGGGCTAGTGCTCGTGCCAGAAGAGAGGGATCACGGCGCGGTCGGTTGGAGGACGAGCCTGGGTACAGCGTGGGGTGCGTTCTGGCCCAGTCGGCTTGCCGTCTTTGGCGTCGCGATTTGGGTCACCGTTGCCGACCTGGTCCCGAACTCGCAGCCCGGTTATCCGCGTCTCACGCACCCTTTTGCAGGTTGGCCGGCGCATGGGCTGCTCGACATCCTGTTCGCACCACTCGCCAAGTGGGATGCGGTGCACTATCTTGCGATCGCGTTCGACGGCTATAGCGAAGGGTACGCCGATCTGCCACCGGCAGGCGCGCGCCCAGCATTCTTTCCGCTGTTTCCCGGGGTACTGCACGTCCTAAGTGGCTTCGGCGCAAGCGCCGGAGTGGTGCTGATCATGGCCTACGTCGTATCGCTGGGCTGCTTCATGGCTGCTCTTGTACTGCTGCACCGCCTCGCTGCGATTGAACTTGGTGAGCGCTACGCCCGCCCCACTCTGATGTTGCTGGCCTTTTTTCCAACCGCGTTCTTCTACGGGATTCCGTACACGGAGTCGATGTTCCTCTTGCTTTCGGTGGCCGCCTTTCTGGCCGCGCGCACGGGCCACTGGGCAGCGGCCGGGATCGTCTTGGCGCTGGCTTCTGCGACGCGCGTGCCAGGACTGCTGCTCGTCGTTCCAGTCAGCTTGATCTACCTATATGGACCGCGTGCGGATCGTGAGCCCTCCGAGCCTCGCGGGCTGTGGCCTCGTTATCGCGTCAGCGCCGATGCGACCTGGATCATCCTTGCTCCGATCGGGATGCTCGCATTCAGCGTATATCTGCACTTCGCGCTCGGTAGCGGGCTCGCTTGGGAGCACGTTCAAGCCACTGAATTCGGCCGTCACGCCGTCGATCCGATCACCGGTATCTGGGCCGGGCTGCGGGAGGGAGGCAAAAGCCTTTGGCAGATAGTGGCGGGAACCTATGACCACCCGCCGATCTACGACCATCTCAACGTGGCACAGGTTTGCTTCGTGGCTGGGGCGATTGTCGCTGGGGTGGGTGCGTTGCGGATCCTGCCGGTCGCATACGGGAGTTGGGTGCTTGTCTCCCTGCTACCGACATTCGTATCCCAGTCGCACAATAACCCGCTCTTTTCGTCAGCCCGCTTTATCGCCGTTCTGTTTCCGATTTTCCTGTGGCTCGCGGTTGTTTGCGAGCGACGAAACATCACCACGACGGTCGTCGCCCTGTTCGCGACCGGCATGGCAGTGCTGACGGCTGAGTTTGCACTCTGGTCTTTCGTCGCCTGAGGCCGCCATTGACTTGTGCGGCTGGCCGGACCGGAGTCTGACGTCGAGCATTGGCGAGAAAGTTGTTCAGGCCGGACGGATCGCGCGGAAGTAGCCGTTGATCGTGGCGAACTCGCCCGGAGGTCCGGGGGCCTGCCCGAAGTCATCGACGACCTCGAAGCCGGCCGCCTCGAGCATCGCTCGCATCGCGAGCGGACCCGGCACCCACCACCAGGTCCGGTCGCCGTAGTAGGCGCGGGGGACGAAGCGGACCAGATCCGCCAGGGCCGGGTCGGCCAGCATCATCGAGCCGAACAGGAGTGTCCCTCCCGGTTTCGTCATCTCGTGCAGCTTGAGGAGAAGTTCGAGGGGGTTGAGCTCGTGGTAGAGGACGCCGTGGCAGTGCACCAACTCGAAATGACCGTGCGTCGCGGTGTCGAGAGCCTGCCAGCCGATCTGTCGCAGGTCAACGCCGGTCTTGTAGATCGACTCGAGGAAGCGAGCCTGCTCGATGAAGCCGAAGGGCTCGCAGGCGAGGACGTAGTCGGGATCGCGCAAGCTGAACATGAAAGGGTCATAGCCCGCGTTCGAGCCCACGTCCAGTACCCGCGAGCCGCCCAGCTCGGAGGGGACCTCGGACTCGAGGTAGCCCCAGCGCAGGTCGTTGCGCCATGCGCCGCCGACGACGAGATCCTCAGCGAGCAGGAACGGTCCCTGCAGCCACGGCTCGAGTTCGTCGACCTGCTTCAGCAGGCGGTCCCTCTCGTCCTGGGGCAGCCGCCCTGGCAGATCGGTCGCGAAGCGGGGGAGGGTGGACAGATCGATTTCCCCCTCAGCCACGAGCCTGGCGGTGCCGAAGCGGCGCTTTACCGTCGCGCGAAGGGGGGCCATTCTGTCGCTCACCGTCGTCCTCCCAATTGGGTCGCCGCCTAGCGACGGACCGCCCAGCGCCCGAAGCCACTGGGGTTGGGATTGATCCGGCGCAGCGCGAGACGGCCGGCACGTCGCCGGCGGGACTCGGGCTGGGGGGAATGACGGTCGAGCCGCCAGGCGCCCTTCAGTGTGTCGTGCCAGGAGAGGCTCAGCTCAGGGTGGTTGCGTGCCCAGCGCAGGGCCGTGGCACGCTCGGCGCGACGCCGGCCGTCGTCGAGCAGGACGACCGCGTCCTCGACCAGGTGAGGCCCGAGCACCTCGATCGCCGGCCAGCGCGACCAGGTCGAGGTGACCGGCGGGCCGTCGACGATCAGCAGGCTGATCGGCTCGTCGGGCAGTGCTGACTGCAGCGCCTCCGGGTCGTACCACTCAGCTGTCGTGCCGGCGAGCTCCTGGCTGCGCAGCGGCGCGATGACGACGTCAGCCGGATGGCCCGCTTCGGCGAGCAGCGCTCTCGTTCGCTCGCCGAAACGGTGATCGTGGTCGACGCTGATCAGGCGCCCCCCGCCGCGCTCGCTCAGCATCGAGGCGATCAGCAGTGTCGATACGCCGGAGCCGAGCTCGACGATCAGGCCTCCGCGTCGCTCGGCCTCGGTCAGCGCGAGCCGGGCGAAGTCGGCGTCCACGGCCCAGTTCCCGAGCTCGGTCAGATGGTGGCCGAGTCGTGGTGCCAGGGTCGCCAGATCCTCGCTGTCGCGCAGCAGCCGCTCCGTCGCTGCAGCTTCGGTTCGGGCGTTGCGAACAAGCGCTGCGACCGCGATGCCGGCGAGGGCTCCCTCGCGGGAGCGTCGAAGGAGGCCACCGGCCGCCCCGACCATGAGGCCGGTTGTCGCAGCGCGCGCCACGGGCGCGCTGCGCGCTTCCTGCAGGCGCTCACGGAGTTCGCGTCGCTGTCGCTCGTTGCCGATCACGGCGCTGAGCTCGCAGGCTCGCGCTCGGCGCGGACCGCGCGTAGGGCGGTCCGCGAGTTCACGCGGTCGTCGGGCTGCTCAATCCAACGCTTGACGTCGAAGCCCGCCACTTCGACCGTCCAGCGAACTGTGAGGCGTCCCGGTATCCATCCGGCGCCCAGGGCCCCGGTGGGGCGGAAGCGGGCGAGGGCGGAGTGCGCCTCCTCCTCGAGGATCTCGGATTCGAGCAGCAGGGTCGCGTCCGGCGCGGCCAGTCGCCAGAGGTCGGCGAGCATCGCCACCGGATGCAACCTGGACACGAAGGGGTCGCGGCAGAGGATCAGGTCGAACGAGCCCTTGTATTGCCCCAGGAGCTCCGTGGGCGTGTCGCTCGCGATCGGCTCCGACACACCTCGCTCGGCGAGCGTTCCCGTCCACGCCGCCTTCTCCCCGGGCGGGAGGAGCTCGAGCACCCCCAACCCGGCGAGGCTCTCCGGCAGCTCGCGCTCGATCACCACGAGCGCGGCACCGCCCCGAACCGCCGCGCCCAGGGGATCGGCAGCTCCCGCTGGTACAGGTCTCCGGTCAGCGGTGCAACGAGTCGCAGGTAGCCGAGCATCGCGGGAGCGACGTAGCCGAGCTGGGCCGAATCCTCGGGAGAGCGGGAGAGCAGCTGGTCGCCGGTTACCGGGTGGTAGGCGACGTGGAGCGGTGCCATCCCAGGCCGGCCGGTGTCGAAGAGCCAGCCGGCGGGCGGTCCCTCGGGCCGTGTGCTGGGGAACCGGCGCCGCCTCGCCTGGCCGGCAGCGATCGAGAGCCGGCGCAGGGCAGCCTTGGCCTGGACACCCCGCGGCGCCAACCCGCGCCAGGCGGCTGGCTCGAGCGTCCAACGCGCTGCCCTTGCGGCACCCGACCAGGCAGCAGGAGGGACGTGGCGGTCGGTGATCACGCGGTCGCCGACGATCCAGAGCGGAATCGACCCCTGTATTTCGGATTCGGCCAGGGCGCCGAGCTCGCCGACTGGGTCGCCGGCGGGCAGCGAGCCGACCGCGTAGCGGTGGCGGCGGGTGACCAGATCGATCGACATGGTCAGGCCGAGCAGGCCGTCTCCTCGCTGTGCCGACGGCGCTTCGCGCGGCTTCAGCGGGAATGGGTCGATGCAGCCGAGCGTCTCGATCACGTCGACCTCGTCGAGTATCGGATCGTCCGGAAGCGTGACGAGGAGCGGTTGCTGGGTCGCACGGTGCACGGCGGTGGCAAGCACGTCCAGGCCCGGCAGGTGGGCCAGCTCGACGTAGCCGAGCTCCTCAGCGCCTGCGGGCAGTTTTTCCCACTCGCCGCGCGGAATCGTCTGATACCGATCGCCGATGCGCACGACGCGCGCCGTCCCCTCGAGGCTCGAGCTGCGCAGGGCGCCCAGGTGATGCTCCGGCACGTAGCCCACCGGTTCGGAGCCGTTGGTGACGATTCGCCGCTCCCCGTCGACCTCCCTGTAGCGGATCGCCACTGTGGAGAGCGGTGGAACCCAGGTAGGCGTCTTCCGCCAGCGTGGAACCTGGTAGGTCCCGGCACCGGGGAGCAGAGGCTGTGCGCCTGGATGCAGTCCGTGGGGATCCGCCGAGACCGCGTGGCTGGCGGGAAGCTCGGCCCACCGCCCAATGGCGTCTTCGGGTTGGGTGGTGGGCGAGTCCCAGTGGCGCCACTCGAGGATGCAGCCACCGCCGCCCCAGAGGCGAGCCAGGCCACCGACTGGATCGGCCGGGTCGGTGCACGGTCCGTGGGGCAGTTGCGCCTCTTCGATTCGCCGCCAGATCACCGTGTGGGGGGCAGAGCTGGGCATGTTGTCGGCAGCGAACGGCGTAAAGGGGAGCACCGACTCGCCACCGTCGGCAAGCACGATCGCCCCTAGATCGGGAGCGACAGCGAAGCGACGCAGGACCTTGGCGCTGAAGGAGGGATCGGCCAACAGCGGGCCGGCGTCCCCGGCGTTGACCGCGACGAAGGCGCCTCGAGACACCTGGAGCCCCTGGCTCAGCGCGTCGAATCGGCTGCCGGCGAGGGCGAGCGGAATCCGCCGCACGGCCGGGAGGTTCGCCTTCGCGGGCCAGCGGCCGTCGAAGCGGGTGATCAACTCGACGTCGATGCAGCGCTGCGCTTCCAGTGCGCCACCCAGTGCCTGCCCCGACTCGGTTCCGAGATCCACCCCCTCGAGCGGCACGATTGAGAGCGCCGGTGATTCCCGCGCCTTGATCTCCTCCTCGTGCCCTTTGAAAGGAGAGATTTCCGCCAGCAGCTCCTCGAACAGCTCTGGCGAGTGATCTACCACATCGGACCGGTTGAAGCCCCACTTGCGATAGCGCACGGTTGGTGTGCGCGCGGCCTCGCCGCGCACCCCGCGCGAGGCCAGCCGCAGGGCGAACTCCCAGTCCTCGTGTCCGAGCTTGATGTTCTCGGCGTAGTACTCGTCCTCTTCGAAGATCTGGCGGTCGAGGAGCGAACAGGTGTCGCAGAAGTTCCCGTGCAGCAGCGTGTAGAGGTTGTATTCGGGGACCTCGTAGTAGTCCTCGCGGTTGCCGAAGAACTGGAGGTTCGGGTAGATGAAGCCGACCTCCTCGCCCGCGACGGAGAGCTGTTCGACCAGCTGCTCGATGGCCTTCGGGAGCAGGACGTTGTCGGAGTCGACCGGCAAGACGTAACGGCCGCGACCGTGCTTTACGCCGACGTTACGGGCGTGGCTCGGCCCGCGGTTCTCCTCAAGTCGGACGACGAGCACGTCGCCGTCGGCTTCGAGCTTCTTCAGCTCCGCCTCCGCGTCGGTGTGCGTCGAGGCGTCGTCGATCACGACGATCTCGACCTCGGGGTAGGTCTGCGCCCGGATCGACTCGACGCACTCCTCCAGGAAGCCGGCCTGGTTGAAGTGGGGGATCAGCACCGAGACGAGCGGGGCGCCGCGAACGGGTCGGTCGCGGAAGCGGATCGGCTCTGGGGAGCTTGGTTGTGCCTGCCGGGGGCCCGGCTCGTGAGATGCTGCCAGCATCCCATATAGCTCGGCGTGCTCAGCCGCCATCCGTTGCAGCGAGAACCGCTCACGGGCGGCCTCGCGCAGGGCGGGATCGGCAAGACCGCCGTTGCGGTCCCTCACGGCAAGCGCTGACAGCGCGCCCGCGTACTTCTCGGCCGAGTCTCGCTCTCGCACCAGTCCCGCGTACTCCTCGCCGAGCAGCTCCACGTTGCCAGGCAGGGCCGGCGCGACGACTGGGACCCCCATTGCCATCGCCTCGAACACCACCGCCGGGATGCCCTCGAAGACACTGGTCAGGAGCACGGCATCAGCTGCTGCATACCAGCGCTGCGGGGTTGCGGTCGGTGGATGGATCGCGACCTCGTCCTCGAGCTTCAGCTCCGCGATCCGCTCGCGCACCTTGGGTTCCAGCTCGCCCTCGCCGAGCACGTGGAAGCGGAATGGGGTTCCGGTCCGACGCAGCGCGTCCGCAACCTCCACCATCAGCACCGGGTCCTTCTGCGCCGTGAGTCGCGCCGGGAAGAGCACGTTCAGGCGATCCGGCGGCAGGCCTTCGATGGGCTCGACGCACTCGGGGGAGAATTCCTCCTCGGCGTCGACGCCGATGTAGATGACATGGATCCTCTCCCGGGGGATACCGTATCTCGCCACCGCTTCCGCCAAGTGCTCGTTGGAGACCGAGAAGCAGTCGACGAGGTTGCCATAGCGCGTCGTCACGTAGCGGACGTAGCCGGAGCGGTCGGCCTCCTCGACGTGCAACTGGACGACGACGCCCGGAGGGTTGGGCAGGCAGGTGAGGTCCGGGAGCAGGTCGAAGCCGAGCCGCGAGTTCATCAGGTGGAGAACCTGCACCTTGCGCGACTGCAGGAAGTCGAGGATGAAGCCCGGCATCTCCTCGGCCGGCATCAGGTCGGGAAGGACCCAGATCTCCTCGGCGAACTCAGCGATCTCCCCGAGGCGCCGGTTAGAAGAAGCCTGGGTCGTGATCAGCGAGGGCGCGAACCGATCGAGATCGATGCTGCGGAACCAGTCGATCGTGTTCTTGTCGGTGCCGCCGATGTCGATCCACGGCGCCAGGTAGGCGACCGGGATCCGGCCGGATGCAGGGTCCCTGCTTGGCAATTCCATGCCCGCGCCAATCTGGGCCTCCGCTGCCGCGCCGAGTTGCACCGGGGCAGGATAGCGATGGCCGTTGGATGCGTCGGTTGCCCCAAGTGAGCTTGGTCAGGGGCGGAATTCAAGTTGGCGCGGGCGCGCGGGCGCTTCGCCCGCCAGCGCCAGCGCGGCGGCGTATCCCGGACCGGCATCGAGGGGGAACACGCTCACCGGGGTCGCTCCGGTCTGCTGCCCGCCCAGGCCCACGCCGCGGCACTTGGCGATTGCCTCGCGTCTCGTCCAGGCGGCGTAGAAGGCCTGAGGGCGCTCTTCTGGGCCGGCGGCGCGCACAGCTGCGGCGCTCTCCTCGTCCAGGCCGATCCGGGCGAGGTCCTCGAAGCGGCGGTTCGGATCCATCAGCTCCACGTCAATGCCGACCTCTCGGCCGACGCTGAGCGCGACCAGGGCGAGGTCGCCCGAGTGGCTGAGGTTGAAGAGCAACGGCGCTGGATCGAAGTCAAGCTCCGGCTTGCTGTGCGGGCCGAATCGCAGCGGCACATCGCTCGGCTCGACGTCGAGGTGGCGGCCGAGGATCGTGCGCAGCGCGGCGTGGGCGGCGATCCAACGCCTTTGCCCGGCTTCGGTGCGGATCTGCGCGGCACGAATACGCTCCTCTTTCGCCAGCGGTTCGGCGTCGGCCTCGCCGAGCTCGATTCGCCAGACGTGAGCCTCGCTTGGCGCCGGGAGGGCTTGCCGTTCAGCCATCCAGGGCCTCGGCGATGCGCTGCTCGAGGCAGGTGGTGAGGTCGGCGACGCCGGGCTCGCGCAGCATCTCGATATGGCCGTGCGGCAGCTCGAAGCGCCGGACTCCGCCCTGGGCGCGCGCCTCCCAACCGAGGTAGGAGGACTTCTCGCGGAACTCCTCGCTGGAGATCAGCACCACCTCGCCCGGCCAGGGGTCGGCGCGGTAGCCGGCCCGGGCCTCGCGGGCCGCCGCCAGGGCACGCTGGATCGTGCGCTCGCCGGCGCCGGGCAGCGGCCGGCCGAGCCGCGTTTCGAGCCGGTAGATCGCCTCGAGCCTCGCCTCGCTCGAGGCGCCTGCGAGCCGCCTCGAGCCCACTCTCCACGCGCGGCCAGCCGCCAGCCGCGCCGGCCGCAGCGCCAGGCCGAGCCGCCGGGCGCGCGGCAGGGGCGCCTCCGGCGGAGGCAGCAGGTCGGGCGCCAGCCCCTCCTCGACGCCGTGCGCCCAGGCCCAGGCCAGTAGCGCCGTCGAGCTCTCGCCGAGCGGTTCGGGGAAGGCAACGCGCAGGTCCTCGCGCTGTGCGGCTGCCAGCAGGTAGCGGTTGATCCCGGATCTCCCCGCCGGCTCCAGCAGGCGGTCGCGCAGCCAGGGCCATCCGCCGGGAGAGAGCGGATCGGCCGGCCTGCCGAGCTCCCTCCAGGCCTCGGCCATCGCCCAGTCCCAGCTATGCCCGTCCGCCGTGCGGCAGCATGGCGAGGCCGCCGGTAGCAGCAGTTCCGCCGCCAGTTCGTCGAGGCCCTCCGTCCATGCGAAGCTCGCCAGGGCGGCGGCATCTCCGGCGAGTGGTTCGGGGAATGCGCGTTGCAGGTCCGCCCGCCAGCGCCAGAGCTCGAGCGCGTAGCGGGAGACACCGGGACCGGCCGGCTCTCGCAGCCAGGCGGCGAGCGCGGCTCCGCCGCCGCTCGCCTCGGGATCGGGCACGGGCTCGCCGCCGGCCAGCGCCCGCAGTCGCGCGGTCTCCATCATCGGCTCGTAGGGAAGGCCCGGCTGCAGCTCGGCCGGCTTGGCGGCCGGCGGGCTCGAGTCGAGCGCGATCAACAGCGGCGTCTCCTCTCCCGCGGCGCGCAGCTGCTGGGCGATCTCGTAGGCGACGGTGGCGCCGTTGCAACGCCCAGCCAGCAGGTAGGGGCCGTGGGGCTGCACGCGGCGCATCGTCTCCAGGTAGCGGCTCGCCATCTCGGCCACGCCGCGATCCAGCGGCCGCCGGCCGTCGAGGCCGCTGGGCTGCAGGCCGTAGAGCGGCTGCTCGGCGGAGACGTGGTGGGCGAGCGGCCCGAAGCCGACGATGTTGCCGTCGCCCGCGGCGACGACGAAGAGCGGCGTGCGGCTGCCGGTGGGCTTGAGCGGCACGAGGCTGTCCCAGCGTGCGGCGGGCGCATCGCTGCCGAGGCCGGCGGCGAGCCGGCGCGGGGTCGACGCCTCGAAGATCAGGGCCAGCGGCAGGCGCCGCCGCCCGAGCCGTTCCAGCTCGGCAAACAGCTCCACCGCCAGCAGCGAGTGGCCGCCGAGGGCGAAGAAGTCGTCTTCGGGCCCGACTCCGCTGACGCCGAGCACTGCTTCGAAGCACTCGATCACCCGCCGCTCGGTTTTGCTTGTCGGCGGCCCGCCGCCGGCCTGGGCCAAGTGCTCGTCGCCGGGGTCGGGAAGGCGCCGACGGTCGACCTTGCCGTTGGCGTTGAGCGGCAGCTCCGGCAGCTCCACCCAGGCTGTGGGAACCATCGCCGCCGGCAGCCGGGCGGCTACGTGGGCGCGCAGCTCCTGGCGGCCGGGTGGCGCTCCCTCCTCGGTGGCGACCAGGTAGGCCGCCAGGGCGACGTCACCGGGAGCGCGTTCGAAGGGGACGACGACTGCGTCGGCGATTCCAGGGTGGGAGCGCAGCGCCTGCTCGGTTTCCGCCGGCTCGACCCGGAAGCCGCGCAGCTTGAGCTGGCGGTCGGCGCGCCCCACGAACTCGAGCGTGCCGTCGGCACGGCGGCGGACGAGGTCGCCGGTCAGGTAGCGGCGCTCGCCGGGTCGCTCGGGATCGGGCTGGAAGCGCTCGGCGGTCAACGCAGGGTCGCCGCGATAGCCGCGGCTGACCCCGTCGCCGCCGATCGCCAGCTCGCCGACCGCCCCGACGGGCAGCTCGCGCCCGGCGGGGTCGAGCACCCGGCAGCTGGTTGCCTGGATCGGCCTGCCGATCGGAACCGCATTGCCGACCTCGTCGCCGGGACGCAGATCATGGGTCGTCGCGTAGGTGGTGGTCTCGGTTGGCCCGTAGCCGTTGGTCAGCCGCGCTCCGGGGGCCATTGCGGCGAGCGCCCGACGGGCGTGGACGGGGGAGAGGACGTCGCCGCCGGGGATCGCCTGCCGCAGCGCGGCGAGGCAGTCTGGCCGTCGCTCGACCACCTGGTTGAAGAGCCCGGTGGCGATGCAGGCGACGTTGACGCCGTCGCGATCGATCGCCGTCGCGATCGAGTCCGGCGTGGGCTGCTCGGCCAGGCAGGCGACCGTGCCGCCGTTGGCGAGCGGCCCCCAGATCTCGAAGGTGGTGGCGTCGAAGCCCGGCGAGGCGCCGTGCAGCATCACGGTTCCCGGGCCCTGCTCGGAGAACGCCGGGTCGTCGACCAACCGCACGACGTTGCGATGGGTCACCTCGACCCCCTTGGGCGTGCCGGTCGAGCCGGACGTGTAGATGACGTAGGCGAGGTCGTCCGGGGCGAGCTCGCCGTTTGGCGGAAGCCCCCGTTCGCCGCAGGCGGCGGTGTCGATCGCTTCGATCCCGGCCGGCAGGGGAAGCTCGGCGGTTCCCCTGGTGAGCAGGGTCCGTGCCCCTGCGGCGCCCAGCAGCTGGGCGATCCGCGCGTCGGGAAAGCTCGGGTCAAGCGGCACGTAGGCGGCGCCGGCCAGCAGCGTCCCGAGCTGCGCGACCGGCGCCTCCAGCGAGCGGCCGGTGAGGACGCCGACCGTGTCGCCGCGCTTGACGTCGCGCTCCCGCAGCGTAGCTGCCACGCCGTTGGCGCGCGCGAGGAGCTCCGCGTAGGCCAGACTTCGGCCACCGTCGATCACCGCCGTCGCCTGCGGGTTGCGCTCCGCCTGGCGGAGGATCAGGTCCGGGATCGTCGCCTCGCGGTCGAAGGGGTCGGCGCTGACGCTCCACCCCCGCAGGCGCTCGCGTTCCTCTGGGTCGATCGGGTCAAGCTCGGAGATCTGCGCATCGGGCCGCTCGACGAGCTGCTCGAGCAGGTGCAGGTGGTGCGAGGCGAGGCGGTCGGCGCTGGCGTCGCTGAAGAGGTCGGAGTGCTCCCAGATGAAGAAGGGCGCCCCGTCGCCGTGGTCCACTCCGATCACGCTGAGGTCGGCCTTGGCGCTGCCGTTGGAGATCGTCTGGACGACGCGGGTCTCGAGGCCGGTCCAGGCTTGCGTCCCGGCAGGCGCATCGTCGAACGAAAACAGCGTCTGCACGAGTGGCGAGCGGTCGGGCCGCCGCGCCGGAGCCAGGTGCTCCACCACCCGCTCGAAGGGCACGTCGGAGTTGGCGACGGCGCCGAGCACCGTCTCGCGCACTCGGCGCAGCAGCTCGCGCACGCTCGGGTCGCCCGAGAGGTCGACGGCGAGCGCGACCGTCGCGACCGTCATCCCGACCAGCCGCTCGGCAGCCGGGTTGGTGCGGTTGGCGAGGCCGGAGCCGATCTGCAGCCGCTCCTCCCCCGATAGACGGCCGAGCAGCAGGGCGAAGCCGGCGAGACAGGTCATGAAGGAGGTGGCGCCCTCTTCGGCGGCCAGCTCGCGCAGGCGCGCCGCCAGCGTCGGGTCGAGTGGCCGCCTCACCGAGCCGCCAGCGAACGATTCGCGCCGCGGGCGCGGGCGGTCGGTGGGCAGCTCGAGCAGCGGCGGATCGAGGTCTAGGGTCCGCTTCCAGTAGGCGAGCTGCTCGCGCTCGAGCTCGCCGCCGAGCGCGGTGCGCTCCCAGCGTGCGAAGTCACCGAGCTGCACGTCGAGTGTCGGCAATTCCGCCGCTCGGCCCTCGGCGTGCGCCGAGTAGAGCTCGGCCAGGTCCTCGAGCAGGACCATGAACGACCAGCCGTCGTGGATGGCGTGGTGCTCGACGTCGATCAGCGACCAGTGGCGCTCCCCGCGCCGCACCAGGGCCCAGCGCAGCAGCGGCGCCCGCTCGAGCGCGATCCGCCGGCGTACCCGCTCGCGCAGCAGCCGCAGCCAGGCGGCCGGCTCGGCGCAGCGCAGGTCGACGTGCTCAAGCGGCAACAGCACGTCCTCGCGCACGAGCTGCACGAGCTCGCCGCGGCGCTCGACGATCGAGGTGCGCAGCGACTCGTGACGCTGGATCAAATCGCCGAGCGCCGCTTCCAGGGCGCCCTGGTCCAGCTTGCCGCGCAGGTCGATGAAGCAGGCGAACTGGTAGGAGAGCGAGTCGGGGTTGGCGCGCTCGAAGAGCCAGGCGCGGCGCTGGGCGAAGGTCGCCGGCGCGGGTCCGGACTCCGCCGAGCGGCGCAGCGGCTCGCGTCGCGGGCGCTGGTCCGCCTCAGCCTCGATTCGCGCCGCCAGCGCTCGCGCCGTGCGCGCCTCGAAGACGGCGTTGACGTCCAGGCCGGCGCCGGTCCGCTGGCGCAGCCGGCCGAGCAGCTGGATCGCCAGCAGCGAGTCGGCGCCGAGGGAGAAGAGGTCCTCGTCGGCACCGACCCGTTCCAGCTCGAGCAACTCGCTCATCAGTCCGGCGACGACCGCGGCGCCGTCGCTGGCCACGGCGCCAGCGCCCTCGCGCCGTGGCCCGGGCAGCGCCGCCCGATCGACCTTCCCGCGCGGCGTCAGCGGCAGCTCGGGCAGCAGTTCGATCGTCGCCGGCAGCATGTATCGGGGGAGTCGCTGGGCCAGGTGGTCCATCAGCGGCGCCGTCTCGCTCCCGCCTTCGCGCACGGCCGCGTAGGCGACCAGGCGCTTGTGGCCAGCGACGTCCTCGCGGGCGACGACGGCGGCGTGGCGGACGTCTGGGTGGGTGCTGAGCGCTTGCTCGACTTCGCCCGGCTCGATCCGGTGGCCGGCGATCTTGACCTGATCGTCGAGCCGGCCGAGGAAGAGCAGCTCGCCGTCATTGCGCCGGCGGACCGCGTCGCCCGAGCCGTATATGCGCGCCCCCTCCCGGTCCGAGAACGGGTCGGGGCGGAAGCGCTCGGCGCTCCGCGCAGGGTCGCCCCGGTAGCCGCGGCCGACGCCGGGGCCACCGATCCACAGCTCGCCGGCCTCGCCGCCGGCGACCGGCTCGCCGCCGGGGTCGAGCACATGCAGCTCGTAGCCGGGCAGGGCACGGCCGATCGGCAGCGGCGAGCCGTCCGGCTCGCCGACCTCGAAGTAGGTGGCGACGATCGAGGTCTCGGTCGGCCCGTAGGCGTTCAGCACCCGCACGCCAGGATGGGCCTCGCGCAGCGCCCCCGCAGCGGCTGGCGACATCACGTCGCCGCCGGCGGCGATGAGGCGCAGGCCGCCGAGTCGCGGCAGGGCGGCGCGCACCACCTGCTCGAAGAGCCCGGCGGCGAAGAAGGCGTAGGTGACGCCGCGGGCGGCGATCAGCTCGCCGACGGCGCGCGGGTCGGGCCGCCCGGTCGGCGCCAGGACCAGGCGGGCGCCGGCGGCGAGGGCGCCGATCGTCTCCAGCACCGAGATGTCGAACTCGGTCGGCCCCACGCCGAGCACGGCGTCGCCTGGCTTGGGAAGGAGCGGGCTACCCCCGGTGAGCAACTGCAGCATGTTGGCGTGGGTGATTTCGACTCCCTTGGGCTCGCCGGTCGAGCCGGAGGTGAAGAGCACGTAGGCGAGCTGCTCGGACGCGATCGCCGGAGCGGTCGCGGGCCCGTCCTCGGTTTCGAGCAACCGATCGATGTCAAGGACACGAGTCGCCTCGCCAAGGCGCTCCCGCTCGCCCGCCCCTTCGATCGCTAGCCGGCCCCCCGCGAGCTCGAGCAGTCGCCGCCGCCGCGCCGGCGGCTGCGCGTCGCCGAGCGGCAGGTAGGCGGCGCCTGCGCGCAGCGCGCCGAGGAAGGCGCAGACCGCTTGCCAGCCCCTCGGGAGGCAGACGGCGACTGGCTCCTCGGGCTCAACTCCGGCGGCCAGCAGGCCGTTTGCCACGCGCGCGGCGACGGCGTCGAGCTCGGCGTAGGTCAGGGTCGTCGGCCCGTCTTCGACTGCGATCGCATCGGGACACTCGGCCCCTTGCAGCGCGATCAGCCCGGCGACCGATTCGGCTAGTCCCCCGCTCCCCGTTGGGGTGTTCGCCTGGACGGACATTCGTCCAGATGAGGCTACCCCGGTTGGGCCGCCGAACCAAACTGTCAGCTGCTCAGCCGCTCAACGGCTGAGTGCCGGCCGTGGCAGCCGAGGTCGGCGTCCCCTGGCCCAGGCGAATACCGAGCTCATCCGCGGCATGCCGTGGCGCAGGTGCGGGTTGGTGCTTGGGTCGACCGCGATCAACGGTCGCCAGCGGTCGATCAGCTGGTCCTTCTCCCAGTCTTCGACCTCGGAGTCGCGGCTCGAGGACTCGAAGTGGTAGAGAACCGTGTCCGGGTCGTAGGCGACGCGCAGGCCGGCGGCGCGCAGCTTCAGGCAATAGTCAGCGTCGTTGTAGTTGAGCGGGAAGGTGGTGGTGAAGCCGCCGACCTGCTCGAAGGCCGCGCGGCTGGTCATCATGCAGGCGCCGGTCACGGCGAGATAGTTCTGGGCGACGAGGACGTTGTTCGAGTAGCCGTTGAAGGCGCCGGAGAAGCCGCGGTAGGGGTGGCCGGCGTAACCGCCGTTCTCGAAGAGGATGCCGACGTGCTGGAGGCGGCCGTCCTCCCAGACCAGCCGACCGCCGACCGCGCCCACCTCGGGCAGCTGCGAGTACATGACCAGGCGCTCGATCCAGGCGGGCTCGATCACCTCCATGTCGTCGTTGAGCAGCAGTAGGTGCTTGCCCTCGCTGCGCACGGCGCCGTGGTTGATCTTGCTCGAGAAGTTGAAGGGCTTCTCGTAGGGAACCAGACGCAAGCGCTCGCCTCCGATCTGGCGCAGCTCTGCGGCGAGTCCGGGGTCGAACGGCTCGTCGACGACGCAGACGATCTCGTAGTTCTCGTAGGTGGAGGTCTCAATGATGCTGCGCACGCAGTGGGACACAAGCACCACGTCCTCGTAGCGCACCTCGCGCGACTGCCCCGCGGTTGGGATCACGATGCTCACCGAGGGCTCGCGCTCGAGCCGCGGACGCAGGTGGTAGACGCCGGGGAAGTCCTCGTCGCGCTCGGCCTCGGCTGCCATCCCTGTCCGCTCGCAGTGCGCCTGGATCGCACGGGTCCCCGCTTCGAAGGCCCAGGGCTTGGCCTCTTCGCCACCGCCTGCCGCTGAGGACTCGAGCGTGCGCCAGTGGTAGAGCACCTTGGGCACGTGCACAACGCGTCGGGAGCGCTCAGTCACCCGAAGAACGAGATCCCAGTCCTGCGATCCCTCGAAGTCCGCGTCGAAGCCGCCGACCTCCTCGACGAGTGAGCGGCGCAGCACGCTCAGGTGGCAGGTGTACATCTGCGTGCGCATCCGCTCCGGTGACCAGTCGGGCTTGAAGAAGGGGGAGGAGTGGCGACCGGCGCGGTCGATCTTGTCTTCGTCGGTGTAGATGTAGTCGGCGTCGGGCTCGGCGGCGATCGCCTCGTCAACGGCGGCCAGGGCCGCGGGATGCAGCATGTCGTCGTGGTCGAGCAGGGCAATGAACTCACCCTGCGCCATCGCCAGGGCGTCGTTGGAGGCGGCGACGATGCCCCCGTTGCGCTCGCGCCGCATGACGCGCACCCGGGCGTCCTCTCGCTCAGCTCGCTGCAGTCGCTCGGCGAGGCGCGGATCGGCGGAGCAGTCGTCGACCAGGCAGAGCTCCCAATCGGCGAAGCGCTGACGGCTGACCGAGCGCAGCATCGCCTCCAGCACGTCCGCCGGCGTTTCGTAGACCGGCGTGACGATCGAGAACCGGGGCGCCGCCACCGCGTTACTTCCGCCGGCCGCGCAGCGTCGCCCGGGCGGACCAGAGGAAGCCGGGCACCAGCGCGCGAATGTGGGCGACGATGCCCAGAAGCCTCGCCGTGCCGGCCTCCATCTCGGCGACGCGGCCGCGCAGCACGCCCAGCTCAGCGTCCTTGCCGATCAGCAGGTCGCGCAGCCGCAGAACCTCCTCGCGGCTGCGCGCCAGCTCCTCGCGCAGCTCCGCGGTCTCGCTCTGCTGGCCGGATCGGGTCGTTGTGGCCTGCTCCGCCATCGCCGCCGAGTGTATCCCCACGCCTACAGTTCCTCGGCGATTCGCGGGGCGTCGCGATTGAAGATCCAGACAGCGAATACGCAGACGGCGACGAAGATCGCCGCCGCCGGGATCAGCCCCGCCGTGCCGCCGACCACGTCCACCGCAGTCGGTGCGCCCGGTTCGATCATCCAGACGCGGACTTGCTCGAAGATCGGTGCCAGGGGGTTGATGAAGATCAGGTGCTGGTAGCTCTCGGGGACCGCTTCGATCGGGTAGAGGATCGGCGAGGCGTAGAAGAGCACCTGAGCCGCCACCACCCAGATGATCAGCACGTCGCGGAAGCGCACGTAGAGGACCGAGAGGATCATGCTCGCCGCCGCGGTGAGCACGAAGAGGGCCGTGAGGGCGACCGGCAGCAGCAGCCAGGTCCAGGCGGGGGTGACGCCCCAGGCGAGGATGAAGGCGAAGACCACGATCAGGTTGAGGCCGAGGTTGAAGAGCGCCGTGACCACCACCGAGAGCGGGATCACCAGGCGCGGGAACTGGGTCTTCCTGACCACGCCCTCCTGGGCGACGACCGAGCTGACCGAGTTCTGGGTCGATTCCTGGAAGAAGCCGAAGAGCACGATCCCGAGCAGCAGCAGGACGGGGTAGTAGGGGAGGTTGTGGCCGACTTTGAAGACCTTGGTGAAGACGAAGAGCAGCACGGCGAAGAGCATCAGCGGCCGGATCAGTGACCAGAGGTAGCCGAGGACGGTGCCGAAGTAGACCCGCTTGAACTCGGTCATCGACATCAGCCAGAGCAGGTCGAAGAAGCGCCTCCGGCCACCGCCCAGAGCCGAGGGGCCGTGCACGTCGGCGAGCTGTGACGCCGCGACGGTCTCCGCGTTCGTTTCGGCGTTCACTCCGACTTCCCCTGACGCTCGATCGTCGCCTCGGATTCGTGCGGCAGGAAGACGATGCCGCGGTCGTTGGGCCCGCCGAAGACGACGAAGTCCATCGCGTTGTGCACGTAGAGGGCGATGCCGCCACCGAACGCATAGTTGAGGCCACAGTGGACGAAGTAGCGGCCGGGGGCGAGCGGGTTTCCAAGCGTAGAGGTCGCCCGCACGCGCTGGCCAGCGGCAACGGTGCGTTCGCTCTCGTCGCCTTCGCCGGCCGGGAAGCCGTACTGGAAGACGCCGACGCCGTCTGCGTTGGTGACGACGAAGCCGATGTCGAGGCCGGGGATGTCGCGGAGCGCTTCGACCTCGAGGCGCAGACGGATCTCTTCCCCGTGCTCGATCGAGTTCACCGCCTCGCCGCGCTCGTTCTCGACGTGGGCGTCCAGCACCCGCACGGTGCCGCCGTCCTGCGACTGCTCGCCGCCCTGGGCTTCGCTGCCGCGCTCGAAGTTGAGCCGCAGGTAGCGGCGGCCGACGTCGGCCGGATCTCCGAGGTGCTGGATCTTGCCCCCGTCGATAAGCATCGCCCGGTCGCAGTATTCCTCGACGGTCGGCATCTCGTGGGTGACCAGCACGATCGTCTTGCCGGCCGCCTTCATCTCCCGGAAGGCATCGGAGCACTTCTGCTGGAAGGCCGCGTCGCCAACGGCGAGCACCTCGTCGATCAGCAGCACGTCGGCGTCGACCTCCATCATCAGCGAGAAGGCGAGGCGCACCAGCATTCCCGAGGAGTAGTTCTTCAGCTTCAGGTCGACGAACTCGGTGAGTTCGGCGAACTCGAGCACGGCGTCCAGGCGCCGCCGCGTCTCCTGCGGGGTGAGGCCCATCATCACGCCGTTGAGGACGACGTTCTCGCGCGCGGTCAGCTCGACGTTGAAGCCGACACCGAGCTCGATGAAGGGAGCGAGGCGTCCGGCCATGCGGATCCTTCCGGCATCGGGTCGGTAGATGCTGGCCAGCAGCTTCA
This sequence comes from uncultured Solirubrobacterales bacterium, assembly GCA_963728365.1. Taxonomy (GTDB): domain Bacteria; phylum Actinomycetota; class Thermoleophilia; order Solirubrobacterales; family 70-9; genus VRUE01. The sequence goes on along the minus strand of CAVSJI010000001.1, from coordinate 1,624,528 downwards.
GCAGGGTGCTCTTGCCCGAGCCGTTGCGACCGACGATGCCGAAGAACTCTCCCTGGCGGATCTCGAAGGAGACCCCGTGCAGCGCCTGCAGCTCCCGATAGTCGCGCGAGGAGAAGGGCCGCACCATGCGCTCCTTCAGCGAATCGACCCGGTGGGTCGGGATGCGGAAGGACTTTTCGAGGTCGCGGACCTCGATCGCGACCGGGGCCTGGCTGAGGTCTCGCACGGCGGTCGGCCGAGCTGGCGCGATGCTGCTGGCGTTCTCGGGCGGCATTGGCGGCGGCAAACGGTAATGGTTGCGGCCCCGGCTGGGTCAGCTGTCAGGCTTCCGCGACGTGAGTGCGGAGGCTTCCGTCGCGGTTGTCGTGCCGAGCTGGAACACGCTGCGGTTCCTGCCCCGCTGCCTGGCGTCGCTTGCGGGCCAGGATGTGGAGACCGAGACCCTGGTCGTCGACAACGGCTCCACCGACGGCTCGCTCGAGCATCTGCGTCGCGAGGGGGTGCCGCACGTCGCCCTTCCCGAGAACGTCGGTTTCGCCGCGGCGGTCAATCTCGGCGTCGCCCGCACGGCGGCGCCGGCGGTACTGGTCCTCAATGCCGACACCGTGCTCGAGCCCGGTTGCCTGACGCCGCTGCTCGCGGCGCTGACCGCCGATGCGGGCCTCGGCGGCGTCCAGCCGCGCCTCCTGCAGCTCGAGGGCGACGGGGGAAAGGTGTCGATCGAGGCCGCCCGCCTCTACAGCGCCGGCCAGGCGCTGACCCGCGACGGGCGCGCGGTCGAGGTGGCGGCCAGCGAGCGCCAGCGCCCCGAGCACCTGCGCCGCCGCGAGATCTTCGGCGTCTGCGGCGCCGCCTGCCTGCTGCGCCGCGAGCTCTTCTCCGAGCTCGGCGGCTACGACGAGAGCTACTTCGCCTTCTATGAGGACGTCGACCTGAACGTGCGGGCGCGGATCGCCGGCTGGCGCTTCGAGTACGTTCCCGAGGCGGTGATCTGGCACGTCGGCAATGCCTCCTGGAACGAGGGCTTCATGCGCCCCGCCGCCGACAACGCCCGCCTCGTCGCTCGCAACCGCCTCTCCACACAGGTCAAGTTCATGCCGCTCTCCGCGGCGCCGCGGATCGCCGCGGTCGAGCTCGGCTCGCTCGCCCGCGCGGCAGCCGAGCGTCGCCTGCGGGCCACCGCCACGGGCAAGCTGGAAGGGCTGCGCCGGATCGGCTCGGCGCGCGCCGAGCGCCGCCGGCTTCGCGAGGCGGGTGACCCCGAGCGGGCGCGCAGCTGGCTGGGCCGGGGAGCGGCGGCTTGAAGGTCTGCCTGATCGCGCCGCCCGCCCGCGGCAGCGAGGGGGCCGACGGCAGGGCGTACGGCCGCCTGGCTGAGCTGCTGGCCGAGCGGCACGAGGTGACGATGGTTCGCACCGGCGGCCCGGGAGAGGGCGAGGCGCCTTACCGGGAGCTGGTCGCCGAGCCGACCCCCGAGCTTGAGCGGATCGTCTTCGCCGGGGCCGAGCACCGGCTCTCGGCGGCGGCGATGGAAGCGATCGAGGAGGCTTACGGGGACGCGGGTCCCGACTACGTCGAGGTATGCGACCGTGGCGCGCCCGGGCTGGTCCCGCTGATGGCGCGGCGCTGCGGCAACCCGCTCTTCGAGCGCACGCTCTTCGGCGTGCGCCTGCTTGGCTCCGCCGAGCTCGAGAGCCTGCACGACGGCGCCCTGGGAAGCCCCCCGATGCGGTTGCTCTGCGAGCTGGAGCGCTGCCAATTGCGGCTTGCCGACCGGCTGCTGTGGCCCGGCGGGGACGCGCTCGACCTCTATCGCCGGTACTACGGCGACGGGCTGCCCACGGAGGTTCGCCTCGGCCTGCCGCCAGGGGGTGCGGCGGCGCCGCCCGAGCCCGACTCCGCTCGAGACCCGGACGGCCCGCTGCGAATCCTCTACGTCGGCGAGCTGCGCCGCAGCGCGGGCGCGATCGACCTCGCCAGCGCCTGCGTGCGGCTTCCGGGCGACGGGTGGGAGCTGACGATGATCGGCGCCGATACCGACACGGCGCCCGCCGGGCAGTCGGCCGAGATGGCGATCCGGGAGATGCTCGGCGGCGATCCCCGTCTCACGATTGAGCCCGAGCTCGACGAAGCCGAGCTGGAGGCGCGCTTCGCTGAGCACGACCTACTCGTCGTACCGCCGACCTTCGCAGTCTGGCCGCAGGCGGCGCTGCTCGGCATGCGGGCAGGGATGCCGATTCTCGCCACGCCGGTCGGTGGCTTGCCGGAGCTGGTCGAGCCCGGTGCAACCGGCTGGCTGGCCGAAGACACGGGGGCGGAGGCAATCCGCGCCTCGCTGCTGTGCCTGCTCGAGCGGCCCGGGGAGCTGCGCGGCGTGCGAGGTGCAGGGCGGATTCAGGAGCGATTCGCTGCGCTCGCAGATCCAGAGCCTCTCCTGGAGGGGTACGAGCGGCTGCTCGGCGCGGCGGGCAAGCCGGTCGGGGTGCCGCGGCGGGCTGAGCAGCCGCTCGTCAGCGGCGTGATCCCGTTCCACCGCAACGCCCCCTTCGTCGAGGAGGCGGTGCGTTCGCTGCTCGAGCAGACCCACGCGCGAATCGAGGCGGTGATCGTCAACGACGGCTCCTTCGAGCCCGAGGACGCGATCCTCGACCGTCTGGCTTCCGATCCGCGCGTGCGGGTCGTGACCCAGATCAACCGCGGCGAGGCGGTGGCCCGCAACCTGGGCGCGCGCCTGGCGCGTGGTGAATACGTGCTGATGCTCGACGCCGACAACGCGCTGGAGCCGAACTTCGTCAGCCGCGCGCTCGAGGTCTTCGCGCGCGAGCCCGAGCTCGCCTACGTCTCCTGCTGGCTGCATTTCATCGGCCCCGACGGGGCTGACGTTGCCGAGCCGGCAGCCGGTTACGCTCCCCTGGGGAACTCGGTCGTGCGGGACGACACCAATAACTGGGACGGTGACACCCTGGCGTTGCTGCCGAGGGATATCTTCACCGAGCTCAGCGACGGCTTCGATCCGGCCGCGGTGATCTACTCGGATTGGGAGTTCTACCGGCTGCTTCGCGAACGCGATCTCTTCGGCGTGGTGATTCCCGAGAAGCTCGCCCGCTACAGGGTCTTGACCTCGTCGCTGCAGCGCGCCCACGGCGCCGAGATCCAGCGCCGCGGCTGGGAGGAAGCGCGGGGTCGAAGACTGCTGCGCGCGACCCGCTGGACGGCGGAGGTCTGAGATGGACGACGGGTCCCGCGACGCCGACGAGCGCGAAGCGGAGCTGCTCCGCATCAACGCCGAGCTGGCGGCGGAGATCCGCGCTCTCACCGCTGGTCGAATCGCGTCTCCCCGCGCCGCTCCCGGCCCGGCTGCACGCCGCGTATCCCGACTGCACGCCGAGCTCGAGTCCCGTCAGGCCGAGCTTGAGACCGCGGCCGGCGAGATCGAGGAGCTCCAGCGCCGCTGCGTCGAGCTCGAGTCGACCATCGCCGACCGCGCCCGGCACATCGATGAGCTTGATCGCGAGGTGAAAAGGCTGCGGGGCGGGGTTGGCGGAGTCCTGCGCCGGGCTCTGGCGCGTCTCAGAGGTTCCCCCTGACCGTCCATTAGCGCTGCAGCTGTTGCGCAGCCGCTTGCTAGCATTTTGCAAGCATGAACACGCTCTATGTCCGCAACGTTCCCTCCGACCTCTATGAGCGCCTGCGCCAAGAGGCGGCCTCGGCGAGGCGCTCGCTTGGTGCGGAGGCGATTGAGCTGCTCGGCCGCGCCCTCGCGCCCAGTTCCGGCGTCTCGCTCGACCAGTTGCTGGGCAATGCCGATCGGATTCGGACGCTTCATGCTCTTCCTCCCGGCTCTCCCACCGCCGCTGAGCTGATTCGCGAAGATCGCGAACGCTAGGCGCGATGGCCACGGTCGTCGTCGACGCCAGCGTCATCGTCGCGCTCTACGTCGATGAGCCGCTCTCCCCGGTGGCGCGGGCGGCCCTCGTTCGCTCGCGCGACGCTGGGGATGATCTTCACGCCCCCGATCTGCTCCTGGTCGAGTGCGCCAACGCCTTCTGGAAGCGAGTCGGACGCGGCGAGCTCGATCGCGACTCGGCGATGGCCGCGATCGGCGATCTGTCGTCGCTCGCGGACCTGAGTCGCCACCCGATGGACGCGCGTCTCGTCCCGCCCGCGCTTTCGCTCGCGATCGCCCACTCGCTGACCGCGTATGACGCCGTCTACGCCGCGCTCGCGGTGCAACTCGGAGGCTCCGTGCTGACCGGCGACAGACGCTTCGTCGAGCGAGCGACCCAAGCGGGCCTACCAGTGGTCGCGATCGAGGCTGAGTAGCGGCGTTGTGGGAGTCACCTGCGGCGTGGCGAATCGCACCACTTCGACTCAGATGCGCTGGGGAACTACGAGGATCCCGTGTCCCGTCGCTGCTTCGCGAAGCTCCTTGTCCCAGCAGGCGAACTCGAGATCTTCTCCGGCGGCGAACGAGAGCGCGCCCGCCAGGTGCACCGCGTCGTAAGCGCGCAGCGCGTGGGTGCGGGCGCTCTCGGCGGCTTGCGCCAGCAGGCTCTCGCTCATCGCGTGGACGTGGACCCCCTGCCACAGCTTCTCGAGATCGTCAAGCGCGCGGCCGAGCTGCGCGGTCGTCAGGCGCTTGCCCTTGCGCATGCGCGCCAAGGCTGCCGTTGCCTCGACGAAGGCAATCGCCGTGGTTCGTACGCCTGCCGCGCTCTCGTAGGCCTGCTGCGCCTCATCGGTTCCGGGCTCGTCGACCAGGAGCTTGACCAGGGCGCTGGTGTCGAGGTAAAGGCTCAGCGCCGGCCCTCGGCTACGTAGTCGGCAGCCGTCTTACCGGCGCTGCGCGGCTTCGTGGGCTTGGGAAGAAAGCGAGATCCCGCTCCGGGGCGCACGCTTCCCTCCGCGATCAGAGCCGCAAGGTGCGGAGGGGTCGTGGCCGAGACGATGCGCGCGACCGGGCGACCGCGCTTGGTGACGGTGATCGTCTCGCCTTCCTCGATGCGGTCGATGATCGAGCTGGCGCTGTCCTTGAGCTCCCGAATGCCAACCGTCGTCTTCGTCATAAGTGGCCACATGGTACCGCAAAGTGGCCATAGCATCAGCTATGCAGCCGGCCGCACACAGGGCACCCTGCCTCCCGGATCACCCGCTCGCTCTTGACCTCCATCGTCCGCAGGTCGTAGATGTGGCTCACGCCGATGGTCGATGGGCGGGCTAGGCCGGTTATGAAGTGCATGACGTCGAGGGAGGCTTGGCCAGCGATCAGGGCGCAGGCGCCGCCCAGGGTGGCGGCGGGGGAGGGCTTGGCTCGCTGCTGGGCGACGACGGCGTCGTAGAGCGGGTACTCGCGCTTGTAGGCGATCTCCTGGCACGAGTAGCAGCCGGTCTCGCCCGGCACGTAGAAGGGGCCGACGCGGGCGATCGGGGGGTAGTGGCTCATCGCGATGTAGGGGATGCCGGCGGCGAAGCAGGCCGCGTTGACCCACAGCTCGATGTCGTGCGCCGGCCAGTCGACCGCATTGACCACCAGGTCGTAGCCGGCGATCGCCTCGGCGACGGCCGCTTCGCTATCGAGGCGCTCTTCGAGGCGCTCGACCCGCGCGGCGGGGTTGAACTCGAGCAGGCGCTGGGCGGCAAGCTGGGCCTTGGGCCGGCCGACGTCGCTCTCGCTGAAGAGGACCTGGCGGTTGAGGTTGCTCAGGTCGACGGTGTCGAAGTCCACGAGGAGCATCTCGCCGACGCCGTGACAGGCGAGCGCCAGCGCCGACCAGCCGCCGAGCCCGCCGACCCCGAGCACGGCGACTCGCGCATCCTCGAGTCGCCGCTGGCACTCGGACGGAGTGGTCTCGGTGCCGACGTCGCTGAAGTACCGCAGCTGGCGGTCGAACCGCTCGCGGGTCCGCGAGTCGATCAGCTGGTCGTCCGCCGCGTCCTCGCCCAGGTTGAGCTCGCTGAGCTGTCCGAGCAGATCGTCGACCAGCCCGTCGTCGAACGCGTCACCCAGCTCGGTTCTCGTGCGGGTCCCGTCGAGGGACTCGAGCAGCCGCTGCATTTCCCGGCTTGGCTCGCGGATGCGAATGTCCGAGCCTTCGCTGGGCCTGCGCAGGTACAGGTCGCCGTTCGGCGCATGCAGGAACTCGGTCGTGCGCTTGATTCGCGGCTTCTGCCAGGCCGGCTGGTTAGGAGAGGCAGCCAACGTAGACGGCCTTGGTGTGCGTCGACTCGTCGAGCGGCCGGCGCGGGATGCCGTCCGTTGCCTGTCCGTAGACCGCGAGGCACTCGAGGCCGACTGCCTCCATCGCGGCCCTGACCTCGGCTTCCGGGAAGTGGCGCTGCCGGTGCGGGGAGAGCTTCCGTCGGCCCTCTCCCCCCCCGCAAGCTTCGAAGCACGAGAACTCGCAGAGCGCGCCTGGCTCCGCTCGCCACTCGCCGTCCGCCTGCCAGACGAGTCGCCTGCCGTCGCGATCGACCTCGATGCTCTCCGTGCGCAGCACGCGGTACACGGCCAGCTCGTTGAGATCGAAGAGCAGCAGGCCGGTCGGGGCCAGGTTCTCCTTCATGCCCCGGAGCCCAGCCTCGAGCTCCTCGCGGCTCAGCAGGTAGTTGAGAGCGTCGTCCAGCGCCCAGACGAGATCGAACGTTCCGAGGACCGGTTCGTCTCGCATGTCGGCGAGCTCGAGCCGCACGGGCTCCGCGGCCTTCCGGCGGGCCAGATCGAGCATCGAGGCCGATATGTCGTAGCCCGTCACGTCCCAGCCTCGGGCGCTCATCGGCAGGAAGCTCTTGCCGGTGCCGCATGCCACGTCCAGGAGCCGCCGTCCTCGCAGCCCGTGACCGGAGAGGACCTCGATGAGCTCGGCCGTCCAGGGCTCGTATTCGTAGTGGGCGGTGAAATCGTCGTAGAACGGCGCCATCGCCTCGTAGGCGTGCCACGCCCAATCGCCCTGGACTTTCTCTGTGACTGGGCCTCCCATGAGCCTGCAGGCTCAGCGTACCGCGATGTGGATCGACTAGTCGAGTCACTTCGGCCACCGCGACGGAGTCGCCGAGCCGTGTGACGAGCGGCCGATCCCAGATCGTCGGGCGACTGAGACCGGCCGCTGCAGCCCGGGGTTAGGCGGGCTTGAACGTCGAGATTGCCGGCACTATCGCGTCGACCTTTTCAAGCATGGCCTCATCACCCCCTCTCACACTGCGTCGTCAACCGGTGGTCGAGACTAGACGACTAGTCGATCCACATCAGAAAGTGAATTTGGGGCGAACCGCAAAAGAGGCCACTCAATTACTCATGGATATTCGGGCTGTATGGGTTAAGGTCTCGCGCGTCAGAGTCAATCGACGAGAGGAGGGCTCATGGCGGGTCCGGCGCTACCGAAGATCGAGGTCGATCAGCAGCTCTTCCGGCTGCTCAAGAACCCCGGTCAGCTCGAAGCTCTCGTCATCCTGATCGAACGCCGCGCCTCACCGAGCGACATCGCCGAGGAGCTCGGCGCGAAGCTCAATCAGGTCACCTACAACGTCAAAGAGCTAGCGAAGATGGGTCTGGTGGAGCTGGTCGACACCGAGGCGCGCCGTGGGCAGATCGCTAGCATCTACCGGGCCGTGATGCGCCCCGTCTGGAGCAGCGAGGAATGGGAGAGGCTGAGCCAAGAGGAACGGGAACGCTACGCGGTGTGGGGCCTGCAGTTGTTCCTCCGCGACGTTGCCTTCGCTTGGAAATCTGGGAGCTTCCAGGCGCGCAAGGATTCGCACACAAGCCGATCTCCACTGCTGGTCGACGAGGTGGGCTGGCGTCGCGTCAACGCCATACTCGACCAGGCCCTGAAGGACATACACGAGGCCGAAGTGGAGAGCGCCGACCGGGTGACGGGCGGCGATGCCGGCGAGTTGATGCCAATCAGGGTGGGGATGTTCAGCATTGAGATGCCGCTAGACAGGTGAGTGTGCCCAGGTAGTCGTCCCGACTGGACTAGTCGATAACGGACGTTCGAAAAATGTGGATGGAACCCTTGCGGTCCATTGTCATACTCGAATCGTCTAGTGAAGTCAGATAATCGAAACCGTTATCTCAGGGTCTCGGATTGAGTTCGGCTCGCAGGCAGGCTCGGCGGGTCGCCCAAGAGAATGCGCTCAGCCATCCGATGCGCCGGCAAATTGTTGACCTGATCGAGGGGGATGGCGTCAAGGTCCTCGACGAGAATGAGCTATGCCGGGAACTCTCGCCGACCACGCCAAGCCGAGCGGTCGTTTTCTACCACCTTTCAGTGCTGCAACGAGTGGGGCTGCTCCCGTCGCCCCCGGGTGGCCGAGGAGATTAAGCGGGTGCGATTCACAGCTAGCCGCGCCGCCGCCGCCGCATCCGCAGCGCCTCGCGCAGCGATACGTCGAGCAGAGCGTCATCGGGCGCCTCGCGTCGCTCCAGCCCCGCGCCGTCCCGCCACCCACGCAGCCGTCCCGCCAAGCCCTTCGCCGTGCGGTCCATCGCCAGCTGGCCGGCGCAGATCGCTCCCTCGGCGGCGAGGGCGCGCAGAGCCAGTCCGGGGTGGGACATGACGCCGTAGCGGCGCAGGATGTAGCCGCGGCTCCAGCCGGTGTGGGCGTACTTGGCGCCGCTGGCTGGGCCGAGGCTGGCCGAGTAGGCGTGGATCGCGCGGGCCTCGCCGGCGAGGCGGCAGCGGCCCCCGGCCGCGGCCAGGCGCAGGGCGAGGTCGAGGTCCTCGTAGTAGAGGAAGATGCGCTCGTCGAAGCCGCCGACGGCCTCGAAGGCGGACCGCCGGTAGAGCGCCGCGCCGCCGCTCGGGCCCAGCGGGTCGGCCGCGGTGAGCGCCGCCGCGGCCGGCTCGCCGTGCAGGTAGTCGAAGCCCATCAGCGTGCGGTCGGCGATGACACCCGCCGAATCGATCGTCCCCGGCGCCGCCTCGGAGAGCAGCACGCCGGCGACCGAGTCGATGCCCTCGCCGAGTCCCTCGAGCAGTGCCTCGACGAAGCGCGGCTCCGGCGCCGCGTCGTCGTTGAGCAGGATCACCGGGTCGCCGGGGCGCTCGGCGACCCCGCGGTTGAGCGCCGCCCCGAAGCCGAGGTTGCGCTCCAGCGCCATCACCGCGACCTCGGGGTAGCGCTCGCGCAGCATCTCGACCGAGCCGTCGTCCGAGCCGTTGTCGACGACCACCACGTCGACCTCCCGGGTCTGCTCCCGCAGCCCCTCCAACGCCCGCCCGATCCGCTCGCGGCCGTTGAAGTTGGGGATGTAGACGGCTGGTCGCATGGCTTTGCGCCCCGCTAGGCTTGCGCCTCGATGGAGTCGCTGAAGGGACTGATCCTCTCAGGCGGGGCCGGGACTCGGCTGCGGCCGATCACCCACACCTCGGCCAAGCAGCTGGTGCCGGTCGCCAACAAGCCGGTGCTCTTCTACGGGATCGAGGCGCTGGTCGACGCGGGCGTGACCGAGATCGGGATCATCATCGCCCCGGAGACCGGCGGGGAGATCCGCGAGGCGGTCGGGGACGGCTCGGCCTTCGGCGCCGAGATCACCTACATCGTTCAAGACAAGCCCGCCGGGCTCGCCCACGCGGTGCTCACCGCGGAGGAGTTCATCGGCGGCTCGCCCTTCGTCATGTACCTGGGCGACAACCTGCTTGCCGACGGGCTGCGCGGCCTGGTCGCCACCTTCCGCGCCGAGGAGCCGGACGCGCTGATCCTGCTGACGCCGGTTGACGACCCGCAGTCCTACGGGGTCGCCGAGCTCGAGGGGGAGCGCATCGTGCGCCTCGTCGAGAAGCCGAAAGACCCGCCCTCGAACCTCGCCCTGGTGGGCGTCTACCTCTTCGCCCCGCCGATCTTCGACGCCGCCCGCGCCCTGGAGCCCTCCTGGCGGGGTGAGCTGGAGATAACCGAGGCGATCCAGAGCCTGATCGAGGACGGCCACCGCGTCCAGTCCGAGGTGGTCAGCGGCTGGTGGAAGGACACCGGCCAGCTCGCCGACATGCTCGAGGCCAACCGGCTGGTGCTCGAGGAGATCGAGGCCCGGATCGAGGGCGAGGTCGACGAGGCCTCCCGCGTCGAGGGCCGCGTTGTGATCGAGAAGGGCGCTCGCCTGCAGAACTCGGTCGTCCGCGGCCCCGCCGTGATCGGCCCCGGCGCCTGCATCGAGGACGCCTACATCGGCCCCTACACCTCGATCGGCGAGGACGTCCGCGTCCGCCGCTCCGAAGTCGAGCATTCGATCATCCTCGCCCGCTCCGTGGTCGAGGACCTCGGCACCCGCATGGAGGCCAGCCTCCTCGGCCGCGAAGTCAAGCTGACCCGCTCCGAGGGCATGCCCAAGACCCTGCGCATGCTGGTCGGCGACAGGTCAGAGATCAAGCTGATCTGAACCTCCCGGCCGAACGGTTGTAAGCTTACGGCCCGAAAAACTGTAAACTAACTAGCCGAAAATCCGAGGGCGACTCGAAGCGGCTCGTCGAGGCGGAGAAGCCGACTCTGATCGACGAGTGGCAGCGGATGCCCGAGTCCTTTGACCGGGTTCGCCGTGCGGTAGACGATGGGGTCGCCCCCGGGAGCTTCCTGTTGACCGGATCGGCCACTCCGACAGAACTGCCGACCCATTCGGGTGCAGGCAGGATCGTCAGGGTGAGGATGCGCCCGATGACGATTCTCGAGCGCGGCATCGGAACCCCTGCGGTGAGCTTGGCTCGCCTGCTTGACGGGAACCGTGCCCGCCTGGAGGGGAGCACCGACATGCGGCTCGAGGGATACGTGGAGGAGATTCTTCGCTCCGGATTTCCCGGCATTCGTCAGCTTGATCCCCGCCTGGCCCGTGCCCAGCTGGACGGATACGTCGACCACATCGTCGAGCGTGTGCCGGGAGACCCGAGCGCCGTTCGCGATGGCACGCTGGTGGGGGGGCTGTTCGAGTCGCTTGTCACTCAGAGCGTGCGCGTCTACGCGCAACGGATCGAGGCCCGAGTCGGCCACCTCCGCACGCGTCGGGGCGAGCACGAGGTCGACCTGATCGTCGAGCGGGGCCAAACGGTGGTAGCGATCGAGGCCAAGCTCGGCGCCGTCGTCGACGACGGCGACGTGCGCCAGCTGCTCTGGCTGCGCGAGAAGCTGGGCGACGAACTCGCCGACGCTGCTGTGGTGACAACGGGCAGGGAGGCATACCGGCGCAAGGACGGAATCGCGGTCGTGCCTCTAGCCCTGCTCGGCCCTTGAGCGGCGATAGCCTCCCGTCCTTGGGACGCAAGCGCATGAACTCGAGATCGTTGCCGGCTGGATGAAGGTCCTCGTCACAGGGGCGGGCGGCATGCTCGGTCGGGACGTCGTGCTTGCCGCGGGCAACGCCGGCCATGACGTGGTCGGCTTCGGGCACCGGGAGCTGGACATCGCCGACCCCGATGCGCTTGCCGCCAAGTTCGAGCTGGAGCGGCCCGACGTGGCGATCAACTGCGCCGCCTGGACCGACGTCGACGGAGCGGAGGAGACCGAGGAGTCGGCGATGGCGATCAACGGCACGGGCGCCGGGCAGGTCGCGGCGGCGGCCGCGTCGGTCGGGGCCTCCGTCCTCTACGTCTCCAGCGACTACGTCTTCGACGGCGCCAAGGGCGCGCCCTACGTCGAAGCCGACCAGCCGGCGCCGCTCTCCGCCTACGGCCGCACCAAGCTGGCCGGCGAGGAGGCGACGGCGGCGGCCAACAAGCGCCACTTCGTCGTCCGCTCCTCCTGGCTCTTCGGCATCGCCGGCTCCAACTTCGTCGAGACGATGCTGCGCCTCGCCGCGACCCAGAACGAGGTCCTCGTCGTCCGCGACCAGGTCGGCTCGCCCACTTACACCTGGCACCTCGCCCACGGCCTCGTCCGCCTGATCGAGGGGCTCGAGTTCGGCATCCACCACATGGCCGCCGCCGGCGCCTGCTCCTGGTATGACTTCGCCCGCGAGATCTTCGACCAGGCCAAGGTCGAGTGCCGCGTCCTCTCGGCCACCACGGACATGCTCGGCCGACCCGCCCCGCGCCCGCCCTACTCCGCCCTCGCCAGCCAGCGCAAGCACGCGATCACACTGCCCGACTGGCACGACGGCCTGGCCGCCTACCTCTCCCAACGCGCCGCCGAGCGGGAGGCCGCTGCGTAGAGAGAAGACCGTCGGAACGAGTTGAGTCTGGGGTGTGTCGTGATAGCCTGGATCACGGGTATCAGCCGCTTGCGGGGTGGCTCCCCGCTTCGCCAGACTCGACCCGCTCCGGCGGGTCTTGTCGTTTCAGGATCGCTACTCTTCCGCCGCGTGAAGCTGCTCGTCACCGGCGCGGCCGGATTCATTGGCTCCACCTATGTGCGGCTCGTCGGCGGGGCGCACGAGGTGCGGGTGCTCGACAAGCTGACCTACGCGGGGCGGCGCGAGAACCTGCCGGAGGGGACTGAGCTCGTCGCCGGCGACATCGCCGATCCGGCGGTCGTGCGCGAGGCGATGGAGGGCTGTGAGGCGGTCGTCAACTTCGCCGCCGAGTCCCACGTCGACCGCTCGATCGACGACCAGGACGCCTTCGCCCGCACCCACGTGATCGGCACCGGCACCCTGCTCGACGCCGCCCGCGAGCTCGGCGTCGGCCGTTACCTGCAGGTCTCGACCGACGAGGTCTACGGCTCGATCGAGTCCGGCTCCTTCACCGAGACCTCGCCGCTCGACCCATCCTCGCCCTACTCGGCGACCAAGGCCGCCGGCGACCTGCTCGTCACCGCTCATGTCCACACCTACGGAATCGACGCCTCGATCGTGCGCGGCTCCAACAACTACGGCCCGCGCCAGTATCCGGAGAAGCTGATCCCTCTGATCGTGCTGAACGCCGTCCACGGCGACTCCCTGCCGGTCTACGGCGACGGCCGCCAGGTCCGCAACTGGCTCTACGTCGAGGACTTCTGCCGCGGCATCCACACGGTGCTGGAGAAGGGCAAGGCCGGCGAGGCCTACAACGTCGGTGGGCCCGACGAGTGCGAGAACATCGAGGTGGTCAAGCGGGTGATCGAGCTGACCGGGGCCGACGAGTCGCTAATCGAGTACGTAACCGACCGCCCGGGCCACGACCGGCGCTACTCGCTCTCCTCGGAGAAGCTGAAGCGCGACCTCGGCTGGGAGGCGCAGGTCCACTTCGCCGAGGGGCTGGAGCGCACCGTGCGCTGGTACCGCGAGAACGAGGAGTGGTGGGGGCCGATCCGCTCCGGCGAGTACCGCGAGTACTACGAAAAGCAGTACGGCCGCGCGCTGAGCTGATGCTGAAGCGCCTCGAGACGAAGCTCGAGGGCGTCGTCGCGCTCGAGCCGCAGGTGCACGGGGACGAGCGCGGCTTCATGGTCGAGACCTACCGCCGCGATCTCTGGGCCGAGCACGGCGTCGAGGTCGAGTTCGTCCAGCACAACCACTCGCGCTCGCGCCAGGGCACCCTGCGCGGCCTGCACTTCCAGACCGAGCCGGGCCAGGCGAAGCTGGTCCGCTGCCCGCGCGGCCGGATCTTCGACGTAGCCGTCGACCTGCGCCGCGACTCGCCCACCTACGGCCAGTGGGAGGGATACGAGCTCGACGACGAGACCCACCGCCAGCTCTTCGTCCCGGTCGGCTTCGGCCACGGCTTCGCCGTGCTCAGCGAGGTCGCCGACGTCACCTATCTCTGCTCGAGCACCTACGACCCGGCGACGGAGTCCGGCATCGCCTGGGACGACCCCGGCGTCGGGGTCGAGTGGCCGGTCTCCGAGCCGCTGCTCAGCGAGCGCGACAAGCACGCGCCTACCCTGGCCGAGGTCGGCGAGACGCTGCCCTTCTAGCTGCGCGACGGCTGTCGCGAGATTGGCTCTGTATTGGCACATTTGGCGCACCACACGCGCGCTTTGACCTGTCACGGTCCAAGCCATGCAAACAGCAAACCGCCATAGACATGTCCGCCACATGGCCTAATGTAGTGCGCATGTCCAAGATGATCCAGGTCCGCGATGTCCCCGATGAGGTGCACAGGGTGCTCAAGACCCGTGCCGCCGCCGAGGGGATCTCGCTTTCGGACTACATCAAGCGAGACCTCGAGGAGCTTGCGACCAAGGCGACGATCGAGGACGTCGTCGTCAGCGCGCGAGCCCGCGGCGCCCGCGCCAGGGCCCGCGGCGGCCCTCGCATCACCGCTGAGGAGATCGTCGCGGACATTCGCGCCGCCCGAGGCGAGTAGCGACCATGCCCGTCATCGATGCGTCGGTGGTCGTCGCGATCCTGGCCGACGCGGAAGAGGTTCCCTGGGCGCAGGCCCAGCTCTCGATCCCGGGTTCAGACGGAGCCCTCTGGGTTCCCTACCTGATCGATGCCGAGGTAGGACATGCCCTGCGCCGGCGCGTTGCGGCCGGCCGGCTCGAGGAGGAACCGGCAGCCGAGGCGCTGCTGGACTTCGCGCAAATGCCGCTCCGTCGCATCGAGCACATCGGCCTGCTCCACCGGGCCTGGGAGCTGCGCCACAACCTCAGCTTCTACGACGGCCTTTACGTCGCGCTTGCCGAGGTCCTGAACGTGCCCCTGATGACGCTCGACCGGCGCCTCGCGCGGGCCGTGGGAGACGCCACCGGCGTGACCGTGCTGACCCCCGATTAGCGTCCGCGGAGCGCGGTGATCGCCAGGCTCATCGCCAGCTTCGCGCCGATGCCGGCGTAGACCGCGGCGTTGAGGAGCGGGTTGTGCTCGGGTGCGTCGAAGCGGCGGTAGAAGCGGGCCATGCCGCGGTGGAAGGCGATCTCCTGGCGGGGCCGGCGGCGCCTCGGGCTGGAGCCTCCCTTGACGTGCAGGGCGACGCCCGCCGGCTCGTAGAAGACCTTCCAGCCGGCCTGCCAGAAGCGCCGGCACCAGTCGAGGTCCTCCATGTAGAGCCAGTAGCCCTCGTCGAGCAGGCCGACCTCGCGGATCGCCTCGGCGCGGCAGAGCATGAAGGCGCCGTTGACGGCGTCGACCTCGCCGGGCTCGTCGTCACCGAGGTGGGTCGCCCGGTACTGGCTGAGCGCCGCGCCCGCCGCGCCGCCACGGCCGATGCCGGTGAAGTGCGCGAGGGCGCTGAGCGGGGTGGGGAAGGAGCGCTTGCAGGCGTGGTCGAGCTCGCCCGACTCGGTCACCAGCTTGCAGCCGACCATCCCGATCCGCTCCTCGGAGCGCAGTCGCGCCAAGGCCGCGTCGAGCGTTCCCTCGTAGACCTCGGTGTCGGGGTTGAGCAGCAGGACCGCCTCCGCCTCGTCCTCGCGCAGGACGATGTTGTTGGCCGCCGAGAAGCCGATGTTCTCGCGGCGGATCAGGCGCACGCCGGGGAACTCGCGCCCGACCATGTCCGGCGTCCCGTCCGGGCTGCCGCTGTCGACCACCGTCACCCGCATCGCCCCGCTCGGCGGGTGCTCCGCCAGCGACCGCAAGCAGCGCCGCAACAGCCCCTCAGCCCCATGGCTGACGACCACAACCTCCAGCGCCAGGCCGGTTCCGGTGCGCCTTTCCCCCGTCATGCGCGGCAAAGGCGCACCGCAGCGCTCAGTAGGCGCCTTCGCCACGGACGATCGCCCGGGGCGTGCGCAGGAGGATCGCCAGATCGCCGGCCACGGAGAGGTTGTCGAGGTAGTCGCGCTCCATCGCCAGGCGCTCCTCGAAGGTCAGGTCGCCGCGCCCGTAGACCTGCATCGGCCCGGTCAACCCCGGCTTGACCGCCAGGCGAGCGCGCTGGCGCTCGTCGTAGAGACGAACCACGGCCTCCTCCTCCGGCCGCGGCCCGACCAGCGACATGTCGCCGCGCAGGACGTTGATCAGCTGTGGCAGCTCGTCGAGGCTCGTGCGGCGCAGCAGCCGGCCGGCCCGGGTGACCCGTGGGTCGTCGAGGATCTTGAAGGAGGGCTCCTCGAGCTTCTCCAGGTCGACCAGCTCGCCGAGCCGCTGCTCGGCGTCGGCGTCCATCGTGCGGAACTTGAGCATCGTGAACGGAGCGCCGTCGCGCCCCACGCGTCGCTGGCGGAAGAAGACCGGCAGCCCCGAGTCGAGCACGATCAGCAGCGCGATCGCCAGCAGCAGCGGCGAGAGCAGGGTCAGCAGGACGGCGGAGACGACGATGTCCATCGTCCGCTTCATCGCCAGGGTCGAGCGCGGCGGGTCGGAAAAGCGGAAGTCGAGCACGGGCAGCTCCGCCAGCCGGTTGAGCTCGATCCCGGGGCCGAACAGACCGTAGTGGCGGGGCAGCAGGGTCAGCCCCAACCCGGCCGCCTTGCACTCCTCGATCAGGTGCTCGGCGTCGACCTCGCTCATCTGTTGCTCGGTGACGACGACGCGCTCGACCTCGTGCTGCCGGGCGACCCGCGAGATCTCCTCGATCGACCCCAGCCGCGGCAGCGAGGCACGCCGGTCCTTGTCGCTGGGCGAAGAGAGGTAGCCGACGAGGTGCAGGCGGGTCTCGGGATGCAGGGAGATCCGCCGCGCGACGACGTCGACGGCGGCCGCCGGCCCGATCACGAGGCCCGTCGCCATCCCGGTGGTGCGGTGCCAGAGCGAGCGCAGCACCGCGCGCACCACGAAGCAGCCGATGAACGCGCCGATGCCGACCAGGATTGCGCTCTGCGCGGAGAGCGATCCGGCCGGGCTGAGAGCCAGCAGCCCGTCGATCGCGATCGTTCCCAGGGCGCTGGCCGAGACCAGCCCGGGCAGCTCGTCGAGCGTGCTGTGGCGGATGCGACGGTGATCGTTGTCGTAGAGGCCGTGGAGCTTGAGGACGAGGATCCAGGCGGGGATGAAGAGCACGCCCCAGAACAGCGTGCCGACGTCGGTCGTCGAGGTGGCCGCGGTCGCGAGACAGAGCGCCGCGACGATCGCCACCCAGTCGCCGGTCGCCAGCAGGCGGCGCAGCAGGGCGCCGCGGCGGCGCGAGTCGTCGAGCCGGCTCTCGTCGGGCGCGCTCCCCGCCGCACGGCCATGACGCTCGGCGGCACGGCGCTCCGCTGCGCCGTGCTCCCCGCCTGGCGCCTTGGTGCTCATCAGCAGCTCCATTCCCTGCCCTGTAGACAGCTCTCGAGCGGGTTCAGCTGCCGCGCCCGGCGCAGGTCGGCCAGCGCAGCGGCCCGCTCGCCGGCCTCGTGCTCGACCCGCGAGCGCAGGTAGTACCACTGCCAGTTGCGGTCCTCGCGCTCGATCGCGTCGCCGAAGTCCGCCGCCGCCGCTTCGTATTCGCCCTGCTGCTCGGCGAGCAGTCCGAGCTGCACGTAGGGAGAGGCGGCGAAGGGCTCGATCGAGCGCGCCGTGTGGGCGTGGTCTACCGCCGAAGCGAGCTCGCCTCGGGCCGCGGCGGCCTGGCTGGAGTCGATCTCGCGTTCCACCAGGAGCGGCCCGACCAGGGCGATGGCCGCGACCCAGGCGAGTCCCACGGCCGCCACCGTCAGCCCGAAGCGGCGGCCCTCCGAGATCTCTTCGCGGCGCGGGTCGGCAGCGATCTGGGCGCAGCGGGCGGCGATGACGAGCCCCGCCGCCAGGAAGAAGAACGCACCCAGGGCGGGCACCTCCCAGTACCAGTCGAGCCCGGCGCCAACCGCGAAGGCGAGCATTGCCGCCAGCAGCGCCGCGTTGCGCTCGCGCTGCGGTTCGGCGGCATCGCGCCAGGCCGCGAACCCGAACCAGAGCAGGCTGCCGACGAGGCCGAGGACGAGGATGCCGCCGACCGCGCCCAGCTCTGCGAAGGCCTCGACGTAGAGCGAGTGGGCGTCGTGGACCGGGGTTTCGATCGAGCGGTGCTGGTCCCAGGCGAACTTGTATGTGCCTGCGCCGATCCCGAGCACCGGCTTTTCGTCGAAGGCGTCGAGCGCCGCAGACCAGAATTCCTTGCGCCCGGTGCCCGAAAGGTCGGCGATGCGGTTCTGTGGGTTCGCCGAGACCTGGATGTCGGGGCGCGAGAACTGGTCCCAGGCGCGGCTGCCGACGGCGGCCAGGGCGACGATCGCCAGCAGCGCCGCCACCAGAGCCGCGCCTTTGAGCACCGCCGGGTTACGAGATATGTCCAGCGCGCGGCCGCTCAGCCGCCCCTCGCGCCGCTCCTCCCAGCGCAGGCCGGCGAAGAGCAGCAGGGAGAGTGCGATCCCGCACACAAGGATCAGCAGCACGGCGACGCCCTGGTCGACCGTCGCCTGCGTGGCGTAGTCGTTGGCGAGGTCGCTGCGCGCCTGGACGGCGAGCACGGCGGGCAGCGCGCCGATCGCGCCGATCGCCAGCGTGGCGAGCAGCCAGAGGCGGTCCCGGGAGAGGACGATCAGGCAGCCGCAGGCGACCGCAAGCGTGAGCAGGCCGCCGCGCGAGTAGGTGAAGTAAAGCGTCAGCAGGATCGCCGGGAGTGCCCCGACCGAGGCCCAGCGCAGCGCCGCCCACTCTCCTCGTCGACTCGTCCAGAGCAGCAGCGCCACGCCGATGCCCGCGACCGCGCCGTTCGCGTTCCAGTAGCCGAGCGGGTAGCGCAGGCGAGCCCCGGCGCCAAGCGATTCGGCGGTGCTGATCACATGGGGCAGCAGGCGGCTGCCGAGGCCGAGCAGGGCGATCAGCGCTGCGGCGATCGCCAGGCCTTCAGCGAAACGTTGGCGCCTCTCGTCGGTTTGGGCGATGAGGAACGCGGCTAGGAAGAAGCCGAGGTAGGTCAGGACGCGGTCTGCCTCGGTCACGCTGAGCTCGACCGACCCCGACCAGAAGGACGAAAGTGCAGACAGAAGCGCCAAACCGACGATCAGCCCGCCGCCCCAGTAAAGCGGCCGCTCCAGCTTGGCACGCCCCGCCGCGCCGAACACCAGCAGGGCGACCACCGTCAGCCACGCCACCAGCCCGGCTATGTGACGAGCCGTCACATCGAAGCCCCCGCCAGCAAGGGCGAGGCCGACGACGAGGGCGACGGGCGCAAACAGCGCCGCTGTTTGGTCTAACCTTCCGGCGGATGAGCTCCGGGAAGCGCCTCCCGGCCCCGCGTGCGGGCCGCCATGCCTTTGTCTTGATGTCAGTGGTTGCTCTGCTGGCATTGGCTTGCTTCCCGGTTGCCGCTCACGCCCAATGCGAAAGCTCGGGGTGCGTCCAGTACACGGACACTCCTCCTAGTGGACCCGAAGGAGGAAACACGCCGGCCCACCATTCGCGTTCGAGTCAGGAAACACCTGCCAAGGTCTCGAAGACCGATAACGGCGGCGCGACGGCGCCCGGGTCTGATGCGAAGCACTCGCGGGGCTCCAAGGAATCTTCTGAAGGCGAATCATCTGCGGCGGGTGGTGGGACGGCCGGTGGCGGAGGCGGCAACGGGCAGAGTAGCCCAGGCGGTGGCTCGAGCGGCGGCGGTCAGCACTCTGTGAATCCCGCCCCCCAGAGCGGCAATCAGCAGGCTTCCAGCTCCTCCTCGCCGCTGCTCCCGATCCTGATCGCGATCGCCGCCCTGGCCGCGATCTCGGTTGGAGCCGTGATGCTGCGCCGGCGCCGCCAGCAGCAGGGCTCCGCGGCCACCCGAACAGCGTCGCCGAAGGCAAGCTGATCGTGGCTTCTCGCGCGATGCGCCCGCTGCGGCGGGTCCGCTTCTGGACAACTGCGCTGGTTCTGGCACTGACGGCGCTCGTCGCCGCGCCCGGGTCGGCGCTCGCCCTGCCGCACGGCTTCTGGGGCATCTCGCCGCAGGCGACGCCGAGCCCCGAGCAGTTCCAGCGCCTGCGCAAGGGTGGCGTCGAGAGCGTGCGCATCCCGATCAGCTGGGCAGCGGTCGAGCCGACCCACGGCGGCGCGGCTGACTTCTCGAGCATCGACCCGCTCGTCGGGGGCGCGGCGGCGGCGGGCCTCGAAGTGCTGCCCTTCGCATACGGCGCCCCCGCCTGGGCCGTGCGCTCCGCGGTCGTCCCGGGCTCGCACGGGTTGACCAAGGCACCGCTGACCCTGCCGGTCAGGAACGGTCTGCAGCGCAGCTCCTGGGCGAAGTTTCTCAAGCTGCTCGTTCGCCGCTATGGGCCCCGCGGCTCGTTCTGGGCGGCGAACCCGGGCCTGCCGAAGCGCCCGATCCGCACCTGGCAGATCTGGAACGAGCAGAACTTCAAGTACTTCGTTGTGCGTCCCAACCCGGCCGAGTACGGCAAGCTGCTGAAGATCTCCTACGCCGCGATCCACGGCGCAGACCACGGAGCCAGGCTGATCCTCGGCGGGATGTTCGCCCGGCCCGGCGAAGCCCGGTACAAGCGCAAGCCACCGGAGGCCTATTACGCCAGCGACTTCCTCGAACGGCTCTACCGCTCGACGCCGGGCATCAGCGGCAAGTTCGTCGGCGTGGCCCTCCACCCCTATACCTCGAGCTTCCAGCGGCTCACCCCCTACATCGAAGACTTCCGCCAGGTGCTGAGCCGCAACCACGACGCGGGCAAGGGCCTCTGGATCACGGAGATCGGCTGGAGCTCCGAACCGCTGTCGCATCGCGACTCCTTCGCCAAAGGCCCGAAGGGCCAGGTCACCCAGCTGAAGGGCGCCTTCCAGCTCTTCAAGCACAAGCAGCGCAGGTGGAAGCTTAAGCAGATCGACTGGTTCTCGGTCGACGACGCGCCGGGCAACTGCAACTTCTGCGGCGGCTCGGGCCTCTTCGGCGACGGCTTCACCCCGAAGCGGTCCTGGTACGCGTACGTGCACTTCGCGGGCGGCCGCCCGGGCTGATCGACTAACGGTCGTAGTTCTCTCCGCATGGCGAGAACAAGTAGGACCGCAGCCGCAAGCTGGAGCGTAAGATCGGTGGGTTGGCCACCGATGCGAAGAAGAGTGCGGGAACTGACCCGCTGGCGCCGTTCAGCGCTCCGGTAAGAGGCTGGTTCGAGGCCTCCTTCGAGGGCCCGACGCCTGCCCAGGTGGGCGGCTGGGAGGCGATCTCCAGCGGCGACCACACCCTGATCTGCGCCCCAACAGGCTCCGGCAAGACCCTGGCAGCCTTCCTCTGGGGCATCGACCGCCTAGCCCGCACGGCCGCCGACGGGCCGAAAATGTCCCCATATAGAGGGAAATCGTCCCGCCGGCTGGGGGAGGGGGTGCGGATCGTCTACGTATCGCCGCTTAAGGCGCTCTCCTACGACATCGAGCGGAACCTGCGGGCGCCGCTGCGGGGCGTCGGGGCCGAGATCTCGGTCGGGTTGCGCACCGGGGACACACCGCAGTCCGAGCGCCGGGCGATGCGCAAAAACCCGCCCGACATCCTGATCACCACCCCCGAGTCCCTCTACCTGATGCTCTCCTCGGGAGCCCGCGAGATCCTCGCGACCACCGAAGCGGTGATAGTCGACGAGATCCACGCGGTGGCGCAGTCCAAGCGGGGGTCTCACCTGGCGCTGACGCTCGAGCGGTTGGAGCATCTGGTCAGGGACGAAGCGGGTCAGGCGGCGGGTCCTGTCGGCGCAGGGGACCCACCTCCCCCTCCGGTCGCTAAAGCGTCCTCAGGGGAGGTCCCCCCTACGCCGCCACCCGCCGCAGAAGCGCCTGGCCTGCAGCGCATAGGGCTCTCCGCCACGCAGCGGCCTCTGGAGCGGATTGCTCGGTTCCTCGTCGGGCCGAAACGGGAGTGCCGGATCGTGGATGCCGGCGTTGCGAAGGAGCTTGACCTCGAGATCGTCGTGCCGGTCGAGGACATGGCCGAACCTGGAGCCCCGGCCTTCCCCAATGCGGACGGCGATCCCGCCGAGGGAGAGCCGCAAGCCCACATCCGCTCGATCTGGCCCGCGATCTATCCGGAGCTTCTAAAGCTAGTTCGCGAGCACACCTCGACCATCGTCTTCGTCAACAACCGCCGGGCCGCCGAGCGCCTCGCAAAGCGCCTCAACGAGCTCAATGACGAAAAGCCGGTCGCAGAGCTTCCCGCCACGGAGCAGCTTGGGCATGACGGTTCTGGGCCGTCTACCCATACTCAGCTGCCGGGGGGTGGCGGCGCAGGGGGGACCAGCCCTGAGGAAGCTTCAGCTACCGGAAGGGCTGGTGGGTCCCCTGCGCCGACAGGACCCGCCGGCCATGAGGGCATGGTCGAGATCGCCAGGGCGCACCACGGGTCGCTCTCCCACGAGGAGCGCACCGTTGTCGAGGAGATGTTGAAGTCGGGGCAGCTGCCGTGCCTGGTCGCGACCTCCTCCCTGGAGCTGGGGATCGATATGGGCGCCGTCGACCTGGTGATCCAGGTCGAGTCGCCTAAGTCGGTGAGCCGCGGGTTGCAACGGGTTGGGCGGGCCGGGCACTCGCTGGGGGAGGTCTCGCGCGGGCGGATCTTTCCCAAGTTCCGCGCCGACCTGCTCGAGTGCGCCGTGGTCGCGCGGCGGATGCGCGAAGGGGCGATCGAGGAGACCGTCGTCCCCCAGAACCCGCTCGACGTGCTCGCCCAGCACCTCGTCGCGATGGCGGCACTCGACGAGTGGGAGATCGACGAGGTCGAGCGAGTGGTGACCGCCAGCGCGCCCTTCCACGAGCTCTCGCGCGAGCAGCTGGAGAACGTGCTCGACATGCTCGACGGCCGCTATCCCTCCGACCGCTTCGCCGAGCTGCGGCCGCGGATCGTCTGGGACCGCACCGCCGGCACGATGCACGGCCGCAAAGGCGCCCGCCAGCTGGTCGTCACCAACGCCGGGACGATTCCCGACCGCGGCCTCTACGGCGTCCACCTGCCCGACGGGCGCCGGGTCGGCGAGCTCGACGAGGAGATGGTCTACGAGGCGCGCCCGGGCCAGACCTTCCTGCTCGGCGCGACCACCTGGCGGATCGAGGAGATCACCCGGGACCGGGTGATCGTCACCCCTGCCCCGGGCGTGCCCGGCGCCGTTCCCTTCTGGAAGGGCGACGGCATCGGCCGCCCGGCGGAGCTTGGCCGGGCGATCGGCGCCTTCGCCCGCGAGGCCGTCGGCCGCGACCCGAAGGAGCTGGCGAAGGAGTACGACCTCGACCGGCGCGCCGCCGAGAACCTCGTCGCCTACCTGCGTGAGCAGCAAACCGCGACCCGCGTCGTCCCCTCCGACGAGACGATCGTGGTCGAGCGCTTCCGCGACGAGATCGGCGACTGGCGCCTCTGCGTGCTCTCGCCCTATGGCGGCCGCGTGCACGCCGCCTGGGGGCTGGCGCTCTCGGCGAAGATTCGCGCCGAGCGCGACCTCGAGGCCGACGCGATCTGGTCCGACGACGGGATCGTCATCCACCTGCCCGACGCCGACGAGCCGCCGCCCGCCGACCTCGTCCTGGTCGAGCCCGACGAGCTCGAGGACCTGGTCGTCGGCGAGCTCTCCGGCTCGGCCCTCTTCGGTTCGCACTTCCGCGAGAACGCCGCCCGCTCGCTGCTGCTCCCGCGCGCCTACCCCGGCAAGCGCACGCCGCTCTGGCAGCAGCGCCTCAAGGCCCAGAGCCTGCTCGAGGTGGCGCGCGAGCACCCCCGCTTCCCGGTCGTGCTCGAGACCTACCGCGAGGTGCTGCGCGACGTCCTCGACCTGCCCTCGCTCGCCGGGCTGCTGACCGATCTGCACTCGCGCAAGCTCAGCCTGGTCGAGGTCGAGACCCCGACCGCCTCGCCCTTCGCCTCCTCGCTGCTCTTCGACTACGTCGCCACCTACATGTACGAGGGGGACACGCCGAACGCCGAGCGGCGCGCGGCGGCGCTCGCCCTCGACCGCGACCTGCTGCGCGAGCTGCTCGGCCAGGAGGAGCTGCGCGAGCTGATCGACCCCGACGCGCTGGAGGAGGTCGAGGCGCAGCTTCAGCACCGCACTGAGGCGGGCCGCGCCGGCGATCGCGACGCGCTGCAGCAGGTCCTGCGCCGGCTCGGCGACCTGACCGCCGAGGAGTGCGAGGAGCGCGTCGCCGAGGGCTACTCGGCCGCCTCGATGCTCGAGAAGCTCGCCGCCGAGCGCCGCATCGCGGCTGTGCGGATCGCCGGCGAGGAGCGCTGGATCGCCGCCGAGCAGGCCGGCCTCTACCGCGACGCGCTCGGCGTGCCGCCGCCCCCCGGGCTCCCCGAGAGCTTCCTTGCTGAGCAGGCCGATCCGTTGCTCGCCCTGGTGCGCCGCTACGCCCGCACCCACGGCCCCTTCCCGACCGCGCAGCTCGCCGACCGCTACGGCGTCGACCCCACCCTGGCGCTGCGCGAGCTGGAGCGCGCCGGGACGCTGGTCCGCGGCGAGCTGCTGCCGGGAGGCAGCGAGCGCGAGTGGTGCGACGCCGACGTCCTGCGCCGCGTGCGCCGCGCCAGCCTCGCCCACCTGCGCCGCGAAGTCGAGCCCGCCGACCGCGACCGCTTCGCCCGATTCCTGCCCAGCTGGCAGAACGTCGACGCCCACCGCGCCGCCGGCGCCGGGCCCGACCGGCTGCGCGAGGCGCTCGTCTCCCTGCAGGGCGTCACCCTTACGCCGAAGGTCTGGGAGGACGACGTGCTGCCGCGCCGGCTGGGCGCCTACTCGCCGACCTGGCTCGACGAACTCTGCACCAGCGGCGAGCTGGTCTGGATCGGCGCCGGCGCCCGCGGGCGCAGCGACGGGCGCGTCGCGTTCTACTTCCGCGACGACGTGCGGCTCGCCGGCCCGCCGCCGTCCAACGCGAAGCTGGAGCGCCCCGAGGGGGAGGTCCACGACGCGATCCGCGAGCGGCTCGCCGCCGGCCCGGACTTCTGGCTCGATCTGCTCGCCGATCTCGACCAGCCGGGCGAGGAGCTGCACGCCGCCCTCTGGGATCTGGCCTGGGCGGGGGAGGTGACCAACGACGCCTTCGCCCCGCTGCGCGCCCCGCGCCTGCGCGCTGCGCCGCCGGCTGAGCAGCGCGGCCGTCGCTTCGCCCGCCGCCGCGCCGCGGGGGCCGCGATCCAGGGCCGCTGGTCGCTGACCGCGCCGCTCTTCGAGGGCGCCCCCGCGCCGGGCCCGCGCCTGCGCGCCCAGGCCGAGCTGATGCTCGAGCGCTACGGCATCGTCACCCGTGAGAGCGTGCTCGCCGAGGGCGTTCCCGGCGGCTTTGCCGGCGTCTACGCCGAGCTCGGCAACCTCGAGCTGCTCGGCACCGCCCGCCGTGGCTACTTCGTCGAGGGTCTCGGCGGCGCCCAGTTCGCCCTCCCCGGCGCGGTCGAGCGCCTGCGCTCGCTGCCCGAAGACGGCGGCGCCTTCCTGCTGCTCGCCGCCACTGACCCGGCCAACCCCTACGGCGCCTCGCTGCCCTGGCCCAAGCCGGCCAGCGGCCGCCGCCCCGCCCGCGCTCCCGGCGCTCACGTCCTGACGCGCGACGGCGCCCCGCAGCTCTACGTGGAGCGCGGTGGTCGCGGCATCGTCCGCCTCGCCGAGCTCGACGACGAGGAGCTCGCCGCCGCGGTGGCCGCGCTCGCCGAGGCCGTCGCCGCCGGTCGCCTGCCCAAGCTGGCGATCGAGAAGCTCGACGGCGACCCGGTGATCGGCTCCGGCCAGGAGGACGCCCTGCTGGAGGCGGGCTTCAGCCGCACCCCGCGCAAGCTCGTACTCTCAGCATAGCGTTCAATAAATTGGACAGTAGCATCGTTAGCATCTAATCTATCTAGCGTGCCACGCAACGCTTACCCCCTGCACCCTCAGACCCAAAGGCGCGCGCAGGCGCTTGGCGAGCGCCTGCGCCTTGCCCGTATGCGCCGCCGCATGTCACTCGGCGAGCTGGCAAAGCGCGTCGGGGTGGCGCGCGGCACACTCACCAAGCTCGAGCAGGGCGACCTCTCGGTCAGTCTCGCCCTGCTGGCACGGGTGCTGACTGTCCTTGGTCTTGAAGAGGACCTCGACCAGATTGCTCGCGACGACGAGCTCGGACGGCGGCTGCAGGACGTGCGCATGACTCGCCCACGGCGAGCATCGACGGGGCGCGAGCCGTGAACGGCGGCCGTGACTGGGTCGTCGTCCATCTCGACGCCCCCGAGCTGGGCGAGCGCCGGCCCTTGGGCGCCCTCAGCCGCGAGCGAGTCGGCGCGCAGAGCGTCATCTCGTTCGCCTACGACGCCGACTGGGTCGGCGCCTCCGTCTCCTTCCCGCTCGATCCGGCGCTGCCGCTCTATGAGGGCGATCAATTTCCCCCGGCCCTGCCGGGGATCTTCACCGACGCCTCACCCGATCGCTGGGGCCGCACCCTGCTCGAGCGCCGCGAGGCGCTGGCGGCCCGGCGGGAGGAACGCGGTCGCCGCTCGCTCGACGAGTGGGACTTTCTGGTCGGCGTCGACGACAAGACGCGGATGGGAGCCTTGCGCATCGCGGCGTCCGAGGAAGGTCCATTCCTCGACGATAATCCGCTTGCGGTGCCTCCAGCGACACGCCTGCGGGAGCTCGAGCACTGGGCCCAAGAGGTGGAGCAGGGGATGCCGGAGGCAAGGGGCGAGGAGGAGCGCTGGATCGCGATGCTGGTCGCGCCGGGCAGTTCGCTGGGCGGCGCCCGGCCCAAGGCGAACTTCAGCGAAGAGGACGGATCGCTGTGGATCGCCAAGTTCCCCTCCCACGAAGACCGCCACGATCTCGGCGCCTGGGAGCAGGTCACCGCTCGCCTTGCCGTGGCGGCGGGAATCGAGGTCCCCGAGTCGAGGCTGCTGGACCTCGGTGCCCGCTACCGGACCTACTGCGCCAGACGCTTCGACCGGCGGGGCGGTGGGCGACGCATGTACGCCTCGGCGATGACGCTCGCCGGCCGGCGCGACGGGGAAGACGGCGCCGGCTATCTGGACATCGCGCAGGCGATCGAGAGCGTCGGGGACCCCGACGCGATCGAGACCGACCTCGAGCAGCTCTTCCGGCGCGTCGTCTTCAACGTGCTCATCTCCAACCACGACGACCACCTGCGCAACCATGGCTTCCTGCGCGAGCCTTCGGGATGGCGCTTGGCCCCGGCCTTCGACGTCAATCCGTCGCCGCTCACCGGGGAGCACAGCCTGACGCTCGACGGGGAGCTGCGGATTCCTGACTTGGATGCGGTGCGCGCGACGGCCCCGCTCTACCGGCTGCGCCACGAGCGGGTCGCCGAGATCTTCGCGCAAGTCGAGGCCGCGGTCGCGCGGTGGCGCGAGGAGGCGAGCGCCGTTGGCCTGTCCCGAGACGAGCTCGAACGGATGGCAGTTGCCTTCGAGCGGGTACGCCGGTAGCAGTGGCGCGGCCTCAAAGGGGGATAATCGAGAGATGGAGGATCGTGAGGTGGGGCTGCTGGGGCCGGTCGAGCTGCTGCGCAGCGTGCCGCTCTTCGCCGACCTGGAGGAGGACGAGCTGAAGAACTTTTCGCGGGTCGCGGTGGGACGGACCTTCCCCGCCGGCACGCGGGTCTTCCACGAGGGGGACCACTCCGACGCCTGCTACATCGTCCGCGACGGCAGCTTCCGGGTGACGCGCGAGCACTCCGACGGACGGGCGATCACGCTCGCCACGCTCGGGCCGGGCGACATCTTCGGCGAGCTGGCGATGCTCGACGGCGAGGTGCGCTCGGCGAGCGTCGAGGCGCTTACCGACGGCGAGCTGCTGGCGCTGCCGGCGGGCGAGGTGCGCGCCCTGCTCACCCGCCACCCGGAGATCACCGTGAAGTTGAACAAGGCCTTGGTGCGGCGCCTGCGGTCCGCCAACGAGCGGATCTCGCGCCAGTCCTTCCAGACCGTGCCCAGCCGGGTCGCCGGCGTCCTCTCTCAGCTGGTCGCCGAGGAGCACCCCCGGATCGGCGACGGCACCGAGGTGACGATCCACATGAACCAGGCGGACCTCGCCCAGCTGGCCGGCACCTCGCGGGAGAGCGTCAGCCGCTTCCTCGCCGACCTCGAGCGCGGCGGCATCGTCCGTCCCGGGCGCGGCCGGGTCACCGTGCTCGAGCCGGACAAGCTGCGTAACTACATCTTCTGAGCGCCTGCGCGCCGCTCAGCAACTGATCGGGTGCGGATCCTTGCGGTCGCGGCCGGCGTCGTCGTTGCCGGGGCCGCAATCGATCTTCTTGTCGCGCTGGCCGTCGATCGCTTCGATCGAGTCGTTGCCGTTCTTGCCGATGAAGACGTCGGCGCCGAGATGGCCGAAGAGGCTGTTGGCGCCGTTGTCGCCGATCAGCACGTCGGGGCCGTCGGAGCCCTCGAGGTCCTCATTGTCGGCGAGCACGTGGTCGGGGTGGCCGCAGCCGGGCGGCGCGCCGGTGCCGCCGAGCTGGACCTGCATGTGCGCGTTGGAGCGCCCGTAAGAGACGGTGTCCTCGCCAGGCCCGCCGTCGTAGGTGTGGCCCTGGCAGACGGCGACCGAGGAGACGAGCAGATCGTTGCCCGGCCCTCCTTGGAGCTGGTCGGCGCCGGGGTCGGCGTAGAGCACGTCCGCCCCGGCGTTGCCGATCAGCGTGTCGTTGCCGTAGTCGGGCCCGTTGTAGTTCTCGCCCGCTTCCAGGACGTCGTCGCCGACGCCCCCGCTCAGCGTGTCCGAGCCGGCATTGCCGTTGATCCGCACTTTGACTCCGGCCGGGACACTTTCGGCGACGTCGACCGTGTCATCGCCGCCGCCCGCCGTGACCACGACCAGGCCGGTGGCAATGGTGGTCAGACAGGTGACGGAAGTGACCGATCCGTTCGATGACGCCGCCCCGCAGCCTTCGCCGGAGGCGATCGACCCGCCTTCTTCGGTGATCGTCCAACCTCCGTCGTAGAAGTGCACCCCGATGTGGTTGGCTCCGCTGTCGCCCTGCACGATCAGGCTGCTTCCGTCAAGGCCCTGGTTGAGGATGACGAACGTTCCGGCGCTCGGCGGGGCTTCTTCGGGCCCGCAGGAGTGCTCGGTGGCGAATTCGGAGCATTCGTCGTCGCCCTGGCCGCCGAAGGCTTCGTCGGGGCCGCCCAACCCGTCGAGGTCGTCGTTTCCGACGCCGCCGTCGAGCCGGTTGACTTCGTTGTCGCCGACGATCGTGTCGTCCTGCGGCGAGCCGACGATGTCCTCGAAGCCCAACAGGGTGTCGTGGCCGTCGCCTTTCGAGCGGCCGCTCATCAGGTCGACGGTGACGCTGCCGCGACTCGCGCTGGCGTATGAGGCGATGTCGTTCGTTCCCGGCCCGCCCGTGAGCGTGTCTTCGCCGCTGTCGCCGCGGACCACGTCGCCGTCGCCTTCGCCGCCGTCGACGTGGTCGCTGCCGGCGCTGCCGTAGACGTAGTCAGTGCCCGCGCCGCCCTCGAGCATCGGGTCGTCCCCCGGCCCGCCTTCGATGCGATCGTCCCCCGGCCCGCCTTCGATCTCGTCGTTGCCCTTGTCACCGAGGAGCATGTCGTTGCCGGGCCCGCCGTTCTCGCTGTCGCTGCCCTTCTCGCCGTTGGCGAAGTCGTCGCCGGGGCCGCCGAGCATCACGTCGGGCCCTTTCTGCCCGAGCAGCTTGTCGTCCCCGCCGTCGCCGAGCAGGTGGTCCTTGCCCTTTTCGCCGATCAGGAGGTCGTCGCCCTCGCCGCCTTCGATGCGGTCCGAGCCGCTGCCGCCGTCGAGCTTGTCATTGCCGCCTTCGCCGTAGAGGCGGTCGAAGCCCTTGCCGCCATAGATCTTGTCGTTTCCCGGACCGCCGCAGATGATGTCGTTGCCGTTGCGCCCGCCATAGATCTTGTCGTTGCCCCCACCGCCGTAGATCACGTCGCTGGCGCCCTTGCCGACGAGCACGTCGTTGCCGGCGGTGCCGACGATCGTCGCGTGGTGGCCGTGGCAGGTCGCCGCGTCGGCGCTCGCGGCGCAGGCGAGCAACAGCAGGACGGCGCAGGCTGCCATGGCGAGCAGCGGCAGGCGAGCTGGGGTCGGAGCGAATCGCGGCACCCTCTTCCATCGGCGAGATCGCGCGGATCTTCAGTCACGGTTCCGACAAAGGTCCAGAACTTGGTAAGGCGCCCCGGTCAGATACGCTCGCTTCGCTCATGCGGGGCGGGATCTACGTTCTCAACTTCTACTCGCCGGTCTTCGTCGACCAGCTGAAGCGCGGCCGCAAGACCGCGACCATCCGGCTTGGCGACAAGAGCAACAAGTACGAGCGCGGCATGGTCGTCTGGATCACGGTCGGCTTTCGCCACAGCCCGCGCGAGAAGATCTTCACCGCGGTGATCGACGACGTCGAGGTGAAGCGGGCGTCAGACCTCTCGCCGCGCGACATCGAGCACGACAACCCCGAGTTCCGTCGCCTCGAGGACGAGATCAACTTCCTCGAGCAGATATACAGCCGTCCGGTCGCCCCCGACGAAACGGTCACCGTGATCCGCTTCTCGCAGATCGTCGAGCCGCCGGGCGCACACTTCGGCAACGGCGAGACGCCCCGTCACAACTGATCGTGTCGTCGATCCGATCCGTATCCAGGCTCGGTGGCTGACTACAACTTCCTCACCACCTGGCTACTCGACTCGCCGCGCGAGCCGGTCTGGGACGCGATCCACGACCAGGAGCGCTGGCCCGAGTGGTGGCGCGGGGTCGAGGAGGTGACCGAGGTGCGCCACGGCGACGACCGAGGCACGGGGATCGACGGGGTGGGCACGGTCTCACGCCTCGTCTGGAAGAGCGTGCTGCCTTACCGGGTCGAGTTCGAGGTCACGACGACCCGGGTCGAGCACCCGTACCTGCTCGAG
The DNA here is from genome assembly GCA_963728365.1 of uncultured Solirubrobacterales bacterium. GTDB lineage: Bacteria > Actinomycetota > Thermoleophilia > Solirubrobacterales > 70-9 > VRUE01. The sequence goes on along the minus strand of CAVSJI010000001.1, from coordinate 1,593,965 downwards.
GGCCACGCGGTGGGGGAGCTGACCGGGATCGGCCGCTGGCGGCTCTGCGAGCAGGATGGCGTCACCGCGGTGCTCTACGAGTGGAACGTCTCGACGACGAGGGCCTGGATGAACCTGCTGGCGCCGGTCGCCCGACCGGTCTTCGAGTGGAACCACGACTGGGTGATGGCGCGCGGCGGCGAGGGCGTTGCCGGGCTGCTCGGCTGCAAGTTGCTGGCGAGCGGCTGACCGAGCGCCGCGAATCGCTATCTTTCCGGGCGTTGGCACTCTCATGCCGAGAGTGCCAATCCAGTTCGAACTTCTGAATACGAACCACCCCTGACCCAATAACGGAGGTATACGGATGAAGCTGAAGCCCCTCGGGGACCGGCTGATCGTCAAGCCGATCGAAGAGGAGGAGACGACCGCGAGCGGGATCGTCCTCCCCGACACGGCCAAAGAGAAGCCCCAGAAGGGCAAGGTCGTCGCCGTCGGCGACGGCGCGATCAACGAGGACGGCTCTCGCCGCCCGCTCGACGTGAGCGAGGGCGACGAGGTCCTCTACTCCAAGTACGGCGGCACCGAGGTCACCGTCGAGGACGACGACCTGCTCGTGCTGCGCGAGTCGGACGTCCTCGCCAAGCTCGGCTAGCCGTCGCCATTAGGACTGAGAAGAACAAGGAGGACTGAACAGAGATGGCTCACAAGGAGCTGAAGTACAGAGAGGACGCGCGTGGGGCGCTGCAGGCCGGCGTCGACGCCGTCGCCGACGCTGTCAAGGTGACCCTCGGCCCGAAGGGCCGCTACGTCGTGCTCGACAAGAAGTTCGGCGCGCCGACGATCACCAACGACGGCGTCACCATCGCCCGCGAGGTCGAGGTCGAGGACGTGTTCGAGAATCAGGGTGCCCAGCTGGTCCGCGAGGTCGCCACGGCGACCAACGACGTTGCCGGTGACGGCACGACGACCGCGACCCTGCTGGCCCAGATCATCGTCCGCCAGGGGCTCAAGAACGTCGCCGCCGGCGCCAACCCGCTGGCCCTGCGCCGCGGTATCGAGAAGGCCGTCGACGAGGTCGTCGAGGATCTGCGCGGCAAGCAGTCCAAGGAGGTCGCCGGCAAGGAGCAGATCGCTCGCGTCGCCGCGATCTCGGCCGCCGACGACGAGATCGGCAACGTGATCGCCGACGCGATCGAGAAGGTCGGCAAGGACGGCGTGGTCAACGTCGAGGAGGGCCAGACCTTCGGCATGGAGCTCGAGTTCACCGAGGGCATGCAGTTCGACAAGGGCTACATCTCGCCCTACATGGTCACCGATCAGGACCGCATGGAGGCGGTGCTCGAGGACCCCTACATCCTGATCGCCAACCAGAAAATCGGCTCCGTGCGGGACATCCTGCCGGTGCTCGAGCAGGTCATGCAGGGCGGCAAGCCGCTGCTGATCGTCGCCGAGGACGTCGAGGGCGAGTGCCTCGCGACCCTGGTGGTCAACAAGCTGCGCGGCACCTTCACCGGCGTCGCGGTCAAGGCTCCGGGCTTCGGCGACCGCCGCAAGCGGATGCTCGAGGACATCGCGATCCTCACCGGCGGCGAGGTGATCACCGAGGAGATGGGCCTCAAGCTGGAGAACACCCAGCTCTCACAGCTCGGCAAAGCGCGTCGCGTGGTCGTCTCCAAGGACACGACGACGGTCATCGACGGCGCCGGCGAGACCGAGGGCATCAAGGGCCGCATCAACCAGATCAAAAACGAGATCGAGAACACCGACTCGGACTTCGATCGGGAGAAGCTCCAGGAGCGGCTCGCCAAGCTGGCTGGCGGCGTCGCCGTGGTTAAGGTCGGCGCCGCCACCGAGACCGAGATGAAGGAGAAGAAGCACCGCGTCGAGGACGCGCTGCAGGCGACCCGCGCCGCGCTCGAGGAGGGCGTCGTGCCGGGCGGTGGTGTGGCTCTGCTCAACGCGCAGTCCGACCTGGACGTCGACAAGCTCGACGATCCCGACGAGGCGACCGGGGCCCGCATCGTGCATCGCGCGCTCGAGGAGCCGGTCCGCCAGATCGCCGAGAACTCCGGCCTGGAGGGCTCGGTCGTGGTCAACAAGGTCCGCGATTTGAAGACCGGCGAAGGTCTCAACGCGGCGACCGGCGAGTACGGCGACCTGATCGCCGCCGGCGTGATCGACCCGACGATGGTGACCCGCTCGGCGCTGCAGAACGCGGCCTCGATCGCGAAGAACATCCTCGTCACCGAGGCGATCATCGCCGAGCCGCCCGAGAAGGAAGGCGCCGGCGGCGGCATGCCCGGCGGCGGCATGCCGGACATGGGCGGGATGATGTAACGACGCCTGGAATCTGGCTCGGTCGGCCCGGGCGCCCGTCTGGCGGCGCCGGGGCTGCGCCGGGCGGTGTCCTCGAAGGCCCGCGATGCGCCGCATCGCGGGCCTTCTGCGTCCTTGCCCGGCTTGCCGCGGCCCTCGCCAGCCGAGCACCCGGATCCTCCCGAGACAGGTTCCAGGCGTCAGAGAGAGGATCCGAGACAGGCCCAAGGCGTCGGCCCCACCCGAGACGGGCGGGGCATCGGTAACAGCATGGAGGCGGTCGAGCCCGCCAGGGGGGGTCTAGGGGCGCTGGGAGGACTTGCGGGCCTTGGGGGGTAGGGGCGGGAGGTTGCCGGCGTTGTATTCGGCGTATTCGAGGAAGTTGGGGCGGCGGGCCTTTAGGCGGAGGGTGTTGATCGTGCGGGGGTAGAGGTTGATGTCGTAGGGATTCGGGCCCGGGCCGAAGCCCATGTAGTAGAGGAGCATGCGGACGCGGGGGCGCTTGGCGGTCCAGGCGATCAGCTGCTTCACGAAGCGCGGTTCGTCTTCTTCGGAGATCGCCCACTCGGTGATCGAGAAGGGCTTGCGGCGCCACCATTTGCCGAGATAGAAGCGCTGCAGGTCTTTCCAGACCCGGTACTTGGAGTAGAAGTCGGTGCCGACCCAGTCGACCCAGCGCGCCCCGGGCCAGTAGTTGCCGGGGAAGTTCCCCTTGACGCGTGGCGAGCCGGCTGGCAGCGGCGTCCAGAGGATGCTCACCGGTGCCGCGGGCAGCGTCGTCGGGTTGGGGCCTTTGGTGCGGTTGAGCGGCGGCAGGCCGATTTCGGCCAGCGTCGCGTCGATCCCTTCCAGGGTCTGGCCCCCGCGCACGATCGCGACGATCCGGCGGAAGGCCTCCTTGTACCAGAGGGTGCTGTGTTCGCCGCCCTTCCGGGTGCCATCGCAGTTGACCGCCGACCAGGCGTTTAGGCAGCGGTTCGGCTCCCCCAGCGGCCTGATGTACGCCGGCAGTTCGCGTTTGGCGAAGAAGTCGTTGAGTTGCAGCAGGTAGTCGTCGCCGGCGCCGAGCGCGATCTGCTCGGGCGTGATCAGCTCGGCCAGCGTCTGGTCGTCCTGCGTGGAGATCGCCAGCACCGGGCGGGTCGCCGTTTCCCGCCAGCGTTCGAAGGCCGCATTGAGGCTGTTGCCCCAGGGGTGGAAGGTCTCCAGCAGGGCTGGGTGCTTCGCCATCAGCTCGGCGAATTCGTTGAAGCTCTTCGTCGTCCCCTGGTCGCTGACGCCGAAGAGTACGTCGGGCTTCGGCGGCACCAGGGTCAGCGCTCGCGCCTGGCCGGCGAAGAGCGCCGTCAGGGCGACGGCGAGCGTCGCGGCATGTCTAATCGTCCTCCAGTACATCGGCCATCCTTCTCGGATCGACTCCAAGCTCCTGCGCGTCGGCGGGGCCGCGCTCGCTGAGCATCTCGACCTCCATCAGCTCCGCCTCCTCCCAGGTAGCGAACACGGCCTCGCCGAAAACGGAGCGGATCGCGATCAGGCCTGCCCGGATCAGCGGCAGGGGCAGGTGGACGAGCGGTCGGGGCCGGCCGGCAACGCGGCTTACCAGGTCCGACATCTCGTCATAGCTCAAACGCTGAGGTCCGGCGAGCTCGTAGCGGCTACCGCCCGGCCGCTCCAGCGCGGCAACCACGCAGCGGGCCGCGTCGGCGGCCCAGATCGGCTCAAAGCGCGCCCGGCCGTCGCCGGAAACCGGCATCACCGGCAGGAAGGAGAAGCGGCGCAGCAGGGTCACCCAGGGGTCGGAGCGGTCATAGACGATCGACGGGGCGAAGATCGTCGTCTCCAGCGCGGAGGAAGCGACGGCCCGCTCGGCCAGCCACTTGGCACGGAAGAAGCGCGTTCGCTGCGCCGCCGAGGCATTGAGTGCGCTGAAGAAGACGAAGCGACGCACGCCGCTGCGCTCGGCGGCGCGCAGCAGCCGCACGCTGGCGAGCCCGTTGAGCTCCTCGATCCGGTGCGGCGGCTGGTCGCGGATCGTCGCCGCGAGGTGCACGACGGTGTTGACGCCACGCAGCGCTTGGCGCACCAGATAGGGGTCGGACATCTCACCCAGGTCGCCGAGCGCGATCTGCACATCGACGCGGCGCTCGCCCAGCCGGCGCGGCTCGCGCACCAGGCAGCGCACGTCCTCGCCACGCTCGAGCAGCAGCGGCAGCAGCCGCGATCCAACGCTTCCGGTGGCCCCCGTCAAGAGCAGCATCGACGGCCGATGCTAGCCGCCGGGCGCACTCCGCCGCCGCGCAATCCCTAAAATGGGCGCTCGCCCTTCGGCGGGGGCACGGAGCCCCCGCTCGCACCGAAACCACGACCAGGAGAAAGCCTCGTAATGACCTACGTCATCGCCGAGCCGTGTATCGGCCAGAAGGACAACTCGTGTGTAGAGGTCTGTCCCGTCGACTGCATCCACCCGACGCCGGACGAGCCCGACTACGACTCGGTCGAGATGCTCTACATCGACCCCGACGAGTGCATTGACTGCGACGCCTGCGTTGAGGCCTGCCCCGTGGATGCCTGCTTCGCCGAGGACCAGCTGCCCGCCGAGTGGGCAAAGTACGCCGAGATCAACGCGAGCTACTACAAGAGCAAGAGCGCTGCCTAGAGGCACGACGCGCTTGCCGAAGCTTCAATGCGGCGACACAGCTTGAAGCACGACGAGCCGGCCCGAGGCGCGACTACTGGACGACCGGGAGCGGAGTGCCGCCGATCGGCGGTGGCTCCGCCGCTTCCGGAGCCGCCTGCAGGACGGGAAGCTCCTGGGGCGTAGTTGCGAGGATTCCGCGCGCGGCCTGGCGAATCGCCTGCGAGGCGGGGGAATCGGGCTCCGCGGTGACCAGTGGCGTGCCGTCGTCGGCGTGCTCGCGCAGCGACTCGGAAAGCGGCACCTTGCCGAGCAGCGGGACGTCCAGCTCGTCGGCGAGCAGCTGCCCGCCGCCCTCGCCGAAGATCGTGAAGCGTTGCCCGTCGGGCGCGGTGAAGCCCGACATGTTCTCGATCGCGCCGAGCAGCTCGAGGTCGAACTTGCGCGCCATGTCCGCCGCCCGCTTGGCGACCGTCTGGGCTGCCGGCTGCGGCGTGGTGACGAGCACGAACTTGGCCTGCGGCAGCAGCTGGGCGAGCGTCATCGAGACGTCTCCGGTCCCCGGCGGCAGGTCGAGCAGCAGGTACTCGAGCTCGCCCCAGGCGACGTCCTCGAGGAACTGCTGGATCGCCTTGTGCAGCATCGGCCCGCGCCAGACGACGGCCGAGTTCTCCTCGACGAAGAAGCCGATCGACATCACCTTGACGCCGCCGGCCGCCTCCAGAGGCAGGATCTTGCGCTCGGCGTTGACCTCGGGCTTGCGGTTGACGCCGAGCATGCGCGGGATCGAGTAGCCGTAGACGTCGCAGTCGAGCGCCCCGGACGCGTGCCCTTCGGCGGTCAGCGCAGCCGCCAGGTTGGCGGTCATCGTCGACTTGCCGACGCCGCCCTTGCCGGAGGCGACGCAGATCACGTTCTTCACCTGTGCGAGCGCCCCGGCTGGCAGCTTGCCGCGACCGAGCGTCTGCTGAAGGTTCGATTTCTCCTCGTCGGAAAGCACGTCGAAGCCGACGGCGACCTCGGTCACCCCGTCCAGCTCGGAGACCTGCTGGGCGACGGCCTGTTCGAAGTGCGAACGGATCGGGCAGCCGGCCGTGGTCAGCGAGACGACGACCTCGACCCGCCCTCCATCCTTGACTTCGATCGAGCGCACCATGCCCAGCTCGACGATTGAGCGGCGCAGCTCGGGGTCGATCACGGCGCGCAGCTTCTCGGTTATCTGATCCTGCGTCGGGAGTGCCATCGAGGCCATTCTCGCAAAGGCGCCGCGGCGGCAGCCGTCCGTCCTTTTTTGCCGGCCAGGGGGGAGAGATTCTCCCGCCGTGCCCTTAGCCACCCACACGTTGTCGATCGAAGGAGGGGACATGTCTGGTACACGGGGTGGGCTGGCGCGGATCATCGCCATGGGAATCGCGCTGGCGCTGGCGCTTCTGCTGTTGGTGGCGAAGGAGGCCACGGCGGCAAAGTACGACGTCGCTCAATGCGGCTGGCACCTGGGCGCGGACGCGGACTGGGCGGACACGACCGGGGGCACCAAGTTCCGCCAGGACGCCTGGTGCGCGACGCCGGCGGGCGCCGACCCGTTCGACGGCGCCCATATGAAGAGCTTCACGCGGGGCGGTCCGACGGTTTCCGGCACGCGCTTCGCCCGCTGGCACTGGCAGGCGCCGCCGACCACCGGGATCACGCGCATCGCCGGCACCTGGTGGCACGTCCTTCACGACGGCATGGAGCAGCGGCTCGGGGTAGACAACTCGAGCGGCGGCTTTGACCCCTTTCTGATCGCCTCCGGCACCGAAACGAACCTGCACGACTTCGTCGCCGGCTTCGGCACGCCGAAGCCTGGATTCGAGGATCGCTTGCTCTGCGCCCGTGCCGAAAGCAAGTGGTGCAACATCGAAGCCGACTCGTGGTCGGCGGTGCGGGCGATGACGATCACGGTGGAGGACGACACCAACCCCGCGGCCGGCGTCAACGGCGACCTGGTCAGCGGTGGTTGGAAGGTCGGCCGGCATGGCGTCGGCTTCTGGGGGAACGACGCAGGCGCGGGCGTGCATCTCGGCGAAACCATGCTCGACGGCAATCGTGTGTCGCTGTATGAGTACGGCTGCGCGAAAGCGCTGATCGGCAGCGAGTGGCGGGCGACGAGGATGCAGCCCTGCCCGACGAACGCCGGTGGCAGCGCCGACATCGACACCACCCATTTCAGTGACGGCCCGCATCGCCTCGATCATTGCGAGGTCGACTTCGCCGGCAACTCGGCCTGTGTCTCGCCGCTGACCGTGCTGATCGACAACAACCCGCCGGCCCACGTGCGCAACCTCACCCTGGCCGGGGGCGACGACTGGCGCCGGGCAAACGACTTCGACTTCAATTGGGACAACCCCGACCAGGGGCAGGCGAGTGCGATCGGCGGCGCTCGCTGGCGGATCACCGGCCCGGCCGGCTACGACACGGGCGTCAAGTTCTCCGGCGGCCACGACCTCCGCTCCCTGCAGAATCTCTTCGTGCCGCACGCTGGCACCTACCAGCTGAGCGTCTGGCTGCGCGACGAGGCCGGCAACGAAGCGGGACAGTCGGCCGTCTCCGCGGCGCTGCGTTTCGACGACGTGCCGCCGGGGGTCGCCTTCGAGGCGAGCGAAAGCGAGGACACGGTCCCGCAAGAGATCCGCGCAGAGGCGACCGACGCCCACTCGGGCGTCGCCGCCGGCGAGATCCACTACCGCCGACTCGACAGCGACAGGTGGGACGAGCTGCCGGCGAAGGTCCACCCAGGGGACTCGGGCAGCGCCGAGTTGATCGCCCGCCTGCCGAGCGACCTCGGCCCCGGGACCTACGTCTTCCGCGCCGACGCGGTCGACCGGGCGGGCAACGCGGCGGCAACCACGCGACGCGCCGACGGCACGCAGATGACGGTGCGCAAGACCGCGGGGGAACCCGTCGCCGGCCTCGACCGGGCCGCGCCGATCGGCAGTTCGACCGCAGCTCCGGCGAGTGCGCGGGCGCGAGGCAAGACCCGGATCTACGCTCGCCTTCACTGGCGCGGACGGCGCGGAACCGAGCTCACCGTCCCGTTTCGCGCTGCGGCGATGCTCGGCGGGAGGCTCGTCGACGCCGACGGCGCCGGACTCGCCGGTCGCGCCCTGCGCGTCGTCTCCCGGCCCTCTCGCGGCGCTCTGCGCCGGGCGCGCGCCGCCTCGGTGACGACCGGGCGCCACGGCGGCTTCCGGCTCCAGCTGCCGCCCGGAACCTCGCGTCGCGTTGCGATCAGCTTCCCGGGCGAGGGCCGGCTCGTCGGCGCTGCCCGGGCGCCCCTCACCCTGCGGGTGCGCGGCGGAGTTGCCCTGCGCGTCGTCCCGCGGTCGCTGCGCACCGGCCAGGCGGTCCATTTCTCCGGTCGCGTGCGCACCCTGGGAGCGCCGATTCCGCGGCGCGGCAAGCTGGTCGCGATCCAGTACTTCGAGTCGGCGGCGCGACGCTGGCGCCCGGTGCTCGTCCTGCGCAGCGACCACAGCGGCCGCTTCCACGGCAGCTACCGCTTCCGCTACGTCAGCGGCGCGGCGCGCATCCGCCTGCGGGCCGCCGCGCTTGCCGAGGACCGCTGGCCCTATGCGCCCGGCGCCTCTCGCCCGGTTGCGATTCGGGTGACCGGGTAGGGTGGCGGCCATGTCGCAGGCAACGCTTCACACCAACGCCGGGGCGATCGTGCTCGAGCTGCACGACGCCGACGCGCCGAAGACGGTCGAGAACTTCCGCAAGCTCGCCGCCGACGGCTTCTACGACGAACTCGTCTTTCACCGGGTGATCCCTGACTTCATGATCCAGGGCGGCTGCCCGGAAGGCACCGGCAGGGGCGGCCCGGGATACGAATTCGAGGACGAGATCAACGAGCACAAGATCGTCCGCGGGGCGCTGGCGATGGCCAACGCGGGCCCCAACACCAACGGCTCGCAGTTCTTCATCGTCACCGCCGAGTCGGCGCCCTGGCTTGACGGCAAGCACACGGTGTTCGGGACGGTGGTCGAGGGCATGGACGCAGTCGACGCGATCGAGTCGGTGGAGACCGACGCTTCGGACAAGCCGCGGGAGCCGCAGACGATCGAACGGGTCGAGCTCGGCGAGTGAACCGACCCTGGGCCGGCTCGCCTCGGTCGCGGACGCGCGACCAGAACTCGATCCAGTTCCGCTCGTCCTCGACGCCGCTACGTTCGCCGAGCTAGGCCGCGCCCGCGTCCCCCACCACATCCCGTTCGGGTTCCACGGGCAGTACTGCAGCTGAGCGGGGGCCGTGTCCGAAGTGGACTTCGGGCAGGACGCGGCGCAGCCAGGAGGGCATGTACCAGGCGGCTCGCCCGGCCAGGCGCAGGAACACGGGCAGCAGCAGCAGGCGGACGAGGAAGGCGTCGAGCAGGACGGCGACGCCGAGGATCACGCCCATCTCCTTGGGGGGCAGCGGCCCGGAGAGGGCGAAGGTGAAGAAGACGGCGACCATCACCGCGCCGGCGGCGAGGATCACGCGGCCGGAGTGGGCGAGGCCGCCGATCATCGCCTGGCGGGCGTCGCCCGACTCCTCCCAGTGCTCGCGCGCCGAGGAGAGCAGGAAGACCGTGTAGTCCATCGCGATCGCGAAGATCATCGCGAAGAAGAAGATCGGCCCCCAGGCGTCGAGGAAGCCCTGCGATTCGAAGCCGAGCAGGCCGGCGAGGTGCCCGTCCTGGAAGATCAGCGTGGCGACGCCGAAGGCGGCGGCGGTCGAGAGCAGGTTGGCAAGCACACCGATCGCCGCGATCAGCGGCGCCTGGAAGGCGACCAGCAGGAGCAGGAAGCCAAGCCCGAGGATGACGCCGATCGCCAGCGGCGTCTTGGCGCTGAGCGCTGCTTCGAGGTCGTGGTTTTCGGCCGCCGGCCCACCGACGAGCACGCCGGGAGGCAGCGACGCCCGCAGCCGATCGAGCGTGTCCCCAAAAGCCGTGGTCGAAGGCCCAGCGCTAGGCGCGGCTTCCACCAACAAGCTCCCATCGCTCCCCTTCAACCCTGGCACCACCGCAGCGACCCCAGCGTCCCCCCGCAACACGCGGTCGACGGGCCGATATGTCAAGTCAGCCTTGACATTTCGGCCCGTCGGCGGGATGACGACCTGGAGCGCACCTGGCGCGCCCGGGCCGAAGGCGTCGCTTATCTGGCGGTAGCCGACTCTCGAGTGGTCGCCGTTGGGGACTACCTTGATCGAGGGCATGCCGGTGCGCAGGTTGAGGATCGGCAGGGTGAGGACGACCAGGGCGATCAGCGCCAGACCGCCGAAGACGACCGGGCGGCGCCAGAGCAATTCGCCCCAGCGGGCGAAGCCCGGCGAGCGGTGGTCGCCGCTGTGCGCCCAGGGCAGGGACAGCCTGTCGACCCGCGGGCCGAGCTTGGCGAGCACCGCTGGCAGCAGGGTGAGCGTGGCGGCCAAGACAAAGAGCACCGAGATCATGATTCCCAGCGAGACCGAGCGAAAGGCCGGGCTTGGGACCAGCATCACTGCGGAGAGCGAGGCGATCACGGTGATCCCGGAGAAGAGCACCGCCTTGCCGGCGGTATCCATCGTCTCGGCCACCGCGTCGATCGGCGCGTGGCCCTGGCCGTAGAGCGCGTTGCGGAAGCGCATGACGATGAAGAGCGCGTAGTCGATGCCGAGCGCCAGCGAGAACATCAGGGCGAAGTTCATCGCCCAGATCGAGATCGGCGAGATCAGCGTGCCGAGGTAAAGGACGCCCGCCGAGGCGACGAGGCCGGCGATCGTCAGCAGCAGCGGCAGGCCGGCGGCGACCAGCGAGCCGAAGGCGAGCACGAGGATCGCCAGGGTCACCGGCCAGGAGAGCAGCTCCGACTTGAGCATCGCTTCGCGGTTGGCTTCGTTGAAGTCCGACCACATGCCGGCGGCGCCGGTCATGTTCGCTTCGACTCCGGGCGCAGCGGCGGCGGCGAGCTCGCCCTTCAGGTCGCCGGCGGCGGCGACCATGCCGTTCGCGTCCCTGGCGGCGCCGGCGCGGATCACCGCGGTGTGCCCATCGCGGGAGATCGAGAGCCCGGGGCGCGGCGGCGTCACGGTGCTCACCGCCGGGTTGGTGGCAAGGATGCGCTCGGCACGGCGCAGCGTTGCGCGGAATCGAGGCGAGGCGGCGCTCAGCCGGTCCGAGTGGACGGCGACCTGCAGCGAGTATGCGCCCGCGCCGGCGAAGGCACGGTCGACTCCTTCGCGGACCTTGACCGACTCCGAGCCGTTGGCCTGCCAGCCGGCGCCGGAGAGCGCGGTCTCGACCCGCGGCGCCAGCACCCCGAGCCCGACCGCGATCACGGCCCAGGTGACGAAGGCCGCGCGTCGATGCTCGGCTGCGTAGCGCCCCACTCGCCCGATCGGTCCCGTCTTCGCCATCGCTATCCTCCAACTGTCGCAGTGTTTAGTTTTACAACTTTACAGTTGTGAAAGGGTACGATACCAGAATGATGCAGAGCCCGCTACACCCCGACGCCGCCGACCTGATCGCCGGCCGTTTCCATGCTCTCGCCGATCCGACCCGGCTGCGGATCCTCGACCAGCTGCGCCGCCACGAGGAGCTCTCCGTGGGGGAGCTGACCGAGGCACTCGGGACCTCGCAGCAGAACGTCTCCAAGCACCTGGGCGCGCTGCGAGCGGAGGGCTTTGTATCCCGGCGCAAGGCGGGAACGAGCTCGCTCTACCGGATCGCCGACCCCGCGGTGCTCGAGCTCTGCGACCGCCTCTGCGAGGCGATGGAATCGCAGCTCACGACGCTCGGGTCGGTGCTCGCCGGCTGAGTCAGACGTCCTCGGCGCGCATCTCACGCCGCCGGCGCATCGCTTCGCCCGGCCGCCAGAGGCTGACCAGGCCGGCCACCAGGGTGACGAGGAAGATCTGGCCGGCCATCATCTCCAGGCCGGAGACGAGCCGCCCCGGTTGGCCGCCGGGGACGAGGTTGCCGTACCCGGTCGTGGTCAGCGTCGTGTAGCTGAAGAAGAGGAAGTCGGAGCTGGCCGGGTGCGGATGGCCTTCGAAGAACGGACCGCCCTGCAGGCGGTCGATGACCCCGTAGACGAAGGTGAAGAGGATGCCGAGCACGGCGTAGACGCTGAGCGCGCCAAGGATCGTGCGCGAGCCGACCTCCGGCGCGGTGACGACGCGGCGCAGCACGGCGGCCATCGCCACGGTCAGCAGCGAGACCTGGATCAGGGTGGCGAGGTTGAGCCAGGTGCGGTCGTCGGCGGCCGCGCCGATCGCGGCCAGCACGACCGCCAGCGCCGCCAGGGCGATCGAGGCCCGCACGAAGCGAGCGCGCGCGTGCGAGCTGACCAGGGCGACGACCGAGGTCGCGCCGGTCGCCGCGGTCAGCACGACCGAGGTCCAGCTGTGGTTCTCGATCAGCGAGGCGAGGGCGTAGGTAAGCAAGACGAGGATGAAGACCAGGCCGAAAGCGTCGTTTGCCTGCTCCGCTCGCCGCAGCCATCGCTCCCGCCTGCGCTCGCGGCGCGATGCCGTCTCCATTCTCCGGACGTTCGGTCGCCGGGGTGGGTTTCCTGCCGAATCGCCGCGCTGATAGACCTCTGGCATGGCGCAGGAGACCTGGACCGCGGTCGACGAGTATGTGTCCGGCCTGCTCGCGCCGCACGACGAGGCGCTGGAAGCCGCGCTGCGCGCGAGCGAGGAGGCGGGGTTGCCGGCGATCCAGGTCTCGCCGCCGCAGGGCAAGCTGCTGCGGCTCCTGGCGCTCTCGATCGGGGCGCGCTCGATCCTCGAGTTCGGCACGCTGGGCGGCTACAGCACGATCTGGCTGGCCCGGGCGCTGCCCGAGGGGGGCCGCCTGATCACGCTCGAGGCCGAGCCGCGCAACGCGGAGGTGGCGGGGGCCAACATCGCCCGTGCCGGCCTCGGCGAGACGGTCGACCTGCGCCTCGGCCCGGCGCTCGACCTCCTGCCCCAGCTGGAGGCGGAGGAAGCCGGGCCCTTCGACCTCGTCTTCATCGACGCCGACAAGGCCCACACGCCCGAGTACTTCGCCTGGTCGGTCGACCACACGCGCCCCGGCGGCCTGATCGTCAGCGACAACGTCGTCCGCGGCGGTGAGCTCGTCAACCCCGAGAGCGACGACCCCACGATCCCCGCCCAGCGCCGTCTGCATGAGCTGCAGGCCGCCGACCCCCGTGTCGAGGCGACCACGATCCAAGTCGTCGGGGTCAAGGGCCATGACGGCCTCAACGTCGCCTTGGTCGCCTGACCAAAGATTTTTCACTTTTGTCACACCTTTCTGCCGCGGCGCAACGTCTTGTCCGCTACGGTGGCAATATGGAGGCGATGAGGGAAAGTTGGACCGACGCGAGGCTCGACGACTTCAGCCGTCACGTGGACGAGCGGTTCGATCGCGTCGACGCACGCCTCGACCAGGTTGACCGACGCTTCGAGCAGGTTGACCAGCGATTCGAGCAGGTTGACGGTCGCTTTGAGCAGGTCGACCAGCGCTTCGACCACGTCGAGGTTGAGCTCCGGCATCAGCGCACCGAGTTGAGGCAGGACTTCATTGCCTTCCGCGCCGAGATGTCCTCACGCCTCGATTCCCTTCAGCGTCTGACGCTCCAGATCGGGGCTGGCATATTCGCCACCCTGGCGATGGGCATTCTCGCGATGCTCGCGAACTGAGCAATCCCGATGAGGACGACGATGGAGCGGCTGAAGGAGGCGGCTTTCAGACATCGCCGTCGAGCAGGACGAGGTCGTCTTCGGGTTCGACTCCCCAGAGCACTTCACCTGTGATGTGTCGCGACATCGGAGACAGATGTCGCGGGACATCACATGAGCGGAGGGGGAGGGATTCGAACCCCCGAGACGCCTTGCGACGCCTGCCGGTTTTCAAGGCGCGAGTAGAGGCGTGGGAAGTGGCTTGCTCAAGCCGTTTGCGAGTTTCGTGCCACCGGCCGTGCCGCAGTAGTGGCGCGTGGTCTGACTCACTCCGACTCGCGACGACATCAGTAACTCTGGGCGAGCTTCCATGCATATGCTCGCCATCCAGCGCAGCACGGCGTTTCGGGCAGATTGAGGCCAGCCCGAAGGCACAACTACAGATGCGGCTCCGTCCGGCGCTATTGCGATCTTGCTTTTGTGCGTGACCATGAGCGACCGCGCCGATCGCGAGGGGACGAGCTTGCCGAAATTCAGCGCTACGAATCCCAGGTGCATGCTGCCCCCGGTCATGGGTGGACTCTTCCAGCGGTATCGGTTGGCCTATCGCTCACCGAGATAGTTCATCGGATGGAAGCTGAAGAAGAGGCCGCATTCAAGGCGCGGGAGCGTGCTGAAACGCCAAGAGAAAGAGAAAAGTCGGCGCGGATAGTCGCCGCCGAGAGCGAGATTTGGGTGGACATCCCGGTCTGCCGCGCACGCGAGTTACTGCGCACCTTCAGAGGCACCAGTCGCCTCTATGCAGCGGCCGCTGTGGATTGAGCCAAGTCCAGGTGACAGGCACGACAGGCACTTCTAGTAGCTCGGACAGCGCCCTCAAGTAGGTCGAGCGAGTAAGAGGGGAAGTCCTCAAATGGGCTCGTTTCGTCAGAGGCGATCGCGAGGAGGCCGCGCACAAGGTCGGCGGGGGTAATGGCAGCAAGCCTTGCCGCGCAGTCCTCCGGTTGGGCTCTCGTGGCAATCACGGTCGGGCGTGATGCAGCTAGACGATCATTCAGCAAGGTCGCGAGTCGGATTAGGTCTTGACTCGTGCAGCTTTCTCGCATCGCCAGTCCCGTCGCCGGGCGGTGGGTGCGAATCGGTCGATCAAGGTCGTCCAAGACCAAAAGCGGCACATCCACTAGCTTTTCCATGCGTTGTTCGACGGCGTATTCGCCTCTCACTGCGCCCAGCCAACGTAGATGGGCAACGAGATTCCCCGTGCGCTCAGCGACCGCATCGTTGGAGGGATAGAGGCGTTGGGCGATATACGCACACAAGGAGGACTTACCAGCGCCGGCGTCGCCCACGATCCATAGTCCGTGAGAACGCTTTGTGCGTTTGATCTCGCTGCAGAGTTGCTCTACGGCGTCGCGCGCTGCATGGGGGACGGCGGCCAGAGGTGGTGCAGCGAAGCTAAGCGAAGTGCCGCTCCACCAGTCCCCCGCGCGAAGCCTGTTGCGTGCCCGCCTATCAGCTCTGCGTTTCCGGCACTCGCATGGAACATGCGACCCATCGGGTCCTTCGATCCAGAGGTCGCCTTCGCATTGCTCGCACGATTTTGCTTTTCGTTCACGCTCTCGCCAGCCCTTTGCTGGACCAGAAGGAAGTCGTCCGACCTCATCGTTGAATTTGACCACCCGCTCCACTTCTGGATGCGCGTTTACGAACGCTCGGATTTCCTCTCGCTCATCGGCGGAGTCTCTATCGCGAGCTGGAGCGACCATTGCCCGAAGTAAACGGCTGTCGCCGGACAACATGGCTTGGATCGATGCCCAGTGGTTTCCTTCACGTCCGTGCGCGTAGGACCCCTGTCCGATAAAGGCCGCGTTATCCGAAAAGCGGGCGGAAAGTTGAGGCTGGTGGGATGTAGGCTCGGGTAATAGAAGGGCCGGGCGCGTCCGCCCGACCCCTTTGCCATGAGCGGCCCGGTTCCCTCTTACGACGAGGGGTGCCGGGTCTCTCGCTTTCAACCGTAGGGAACATCGGCCCACTCCTGCCAGTGTCTCCCCGCAACTGCCGAGGAAATCGGGGAAACGGATGTCTGCAACTAGGCTCTTGCCCGAGTCGGCGGCGTCGAAAGGATTTCCGAGAGGCTTTACCGGGCCAGCAGGCGATGCTCAAGTTTGGCCGGGTGTCCAAGGGCAAACTGGATTCCTTGTTCCGCGAGGCATACGACCTGGTCACGGGAGTCGCCGGCTGCCGACCAGCCCTCTACGTCGGGGGACTCGGCCCACCAATGATCGTTCTCGCGATGGTGGATCACGCGAACGGGCTCGTTCACGTCAAGCAGCGGCAGGGGCGAGGCGCTCCAGCGCATGACGGCCGATGTCTGCCCGGACCGGCGGGATGTCGGTGGCGGGCGGGGCGTCCTTGTGGCGGTAGGAAACCTCTACCGTGATCCGTTGAAGAAGCTCGTTGCGCAGCCTGCCGAGGCGGCCTGTCTGGACCGGCTCGATCACCATGTCGAAGTCCTCGGTGCCGACGATGACGGCCGGTCGCCCTTCGTGCAGGTAGCGCCAGAGAATCCGGTCCGTCTGGGGTGTGTCCTGCCAGGGGATGAAGGCGGCACCGTGCGGGTAGCCAGGATCGACATCGCTCGTAGCCGAGTCGATGAAGGCCGATAGGGCGGCTTTCTCGGCAGGCGTTGGCATCGTCGTCATGAGATTAGCTCGCTCCAGTTCTCGCCGAGCCACTCGATGATCTTCGCCATCGCGTCGTTGGTGTCCGAGACCTTGAAGGGAAGCGGCTCGGCGGGTTGCTTCTCGCCGTCAAGGTAGCGGTGGCAGTGATGCTCGTCAACGTGGCGGTCGGCATGGGAGTTGTCCGCCACGATTCGCGTCTCCCAGCCATTCGCCCCTCGGCTCTGGAGCATGATCGCGTACTCGACCGGCCGTGCGCTGGAGCGCCGATAGACGATCTGGGCGTCCTCGGCTCCCCGAATCGCACGCTTTCGCGATCCTTGTCCATGCCCGCAACTTATCCGCTGCACCGGGCGCGCTTGGGCAATTGGTCTCGGTGAGTCACTCCTCGCCCTGATCGTCTAGGTAGGCGTCGAGCAGCGCCGCGCCTTCGGCCTCGGAGCCTCGAAGATCCGAGGTCCGGAGGAATCCATCAGCGACCAGGAGCGAGGCATTTGCGGGGCGAGGCGCACGAGCGCATGTCCACTCGCATTCGCGACCTCTTCAATGCGGGCCCTAATCCACATCTCGCAGTGCACTTGGGCTGCGACGATTGCGAGACCAAACCGCCTTTCTTCAAACATATCTTCGGCCTCGAAGATCAAACGATCAGCGGGATAGGGCACGCCAACCACAGGGGCGATTGTTGCTATGCGAGGGGGAGCCTGGGGAAGTTCAGCTTCCTTTCGGACCTGCGCATAGAGAGAGATTGCCTGTTCTCTTGCATGTTCCGCTGAATCGGCTTCTACGTCGAGATTGAATGAGCTAGGACCGCTGCCTTCTTCCCAGGGCTGGACGACGTAGTAGTCGTGAGGTCCGACTACCCGCGCGCCGGCGCAGTTCAAGGGCACACGCTCATGATCCTCGATGACGAACTCGACTGACCAAAGGGGCATGAGCGAAACCTAGTGTCCTGGAGCGATCCGCGAAAACTCAAGAACGGGGCGGGCTCCTGTCGGGAGGAACCGCCAAGCTTTGCTCAATTTTAATGAACTGATCGACCTGTGCCACCGTCGTGCCACCCTGTGCCGCCGTGACAACCGGAATCAGCCGGAGGCAACCGGACTCGGCGGCGGCCGCAGGGATCCCCAGCAAACGGCTCTAGAAAGCCGGATCTAGCGCTGTCAGCGGAGGGGGAGGGATTCGAACCCCCGAGACGCCTTGCGACGCCTGCCGGTTTTCAAGACCGGTGCATTCAACCGCTCTGCCACCCCTCCGGAGTAAGCGATATGTCGATGCTAGACGCAGAGGCTGTGGCGCGTGATCGCTCGGGATGATTGTATTGTCTGCAATGCGTCGATTGCTTCTGCTTGCCTCCGCGATGGTCTTCTTCGACGTCGCCTTCTTCTCGGCTATCGCGCCGCTGCTTCCGGGCTATGTCTCGGACCTGGGGTTGAGCAAGGCCCAGGCCGGGGTCCTCTCCGCTGCCTACGCGGCGGGCACGCTGCTCGCCGCGCTTCCGGCTGGGCTGCTTGCGGCGCGGATCGGGCCGCGCCGAACGGTGATCTCCGGTCTGCTGCTGCTCGGCGTCGCCAGCGTCGCCTTCGGCTTTGCGCACAGCTTCGCGCTGCTCGACGTGGCGCGGCTCGTACAGGGCGGGGCGGGAGCGCTGATCTGGTCCGGGTCCCTGACCTGGCTGCTCGGCGCCTATCCGGCTGAGCGCCGCGGCTCGGTGATCGGCACGGCGCTCGGCACTGCCGTCGCGGGGGCCCTGCTCGGGCCGGCCCTCGGGGCGCTTGCTGCCGAAGTGGGCACCGAAGCGATCTTCAGCGCGGTGCTCGGCGTGGCGGTGGTGCTCGCTGCGATTGCGGCGCAGACGCCCGAGCCCGAAGCTCCGGAGCGGCAGGAGCTGCGTGAGGTGTTCGAGACGATCTTCAGCCGGCCGATCTTGCTCGCCACCAGCTTCGTCGCCATTCCCTCGGTCATGTTCGGAGCGGTCGACGTGCTGGCGCCGCTACAGATGGCCGATCTCGGTGGCGGCCACGTGCTGATCGCGGGCGGGTTCATCGCCGGGGCCGCGTTGGAGGGGGTGTTGGCGCCAATCACCGGCCGCTTCTCCGACCGCGCCGGACGGCGGCTGCCCTTCGTCGTCGGTCTGACGATCTGCGCCGTGGCGATGGCGGCGATCGCGCTCGGCGAGGCGCTCGGCGTGGTGCTGGCCGGGCTGATGCTGACCTCGCTCGGTGGCGGGATCTGCTTCACGCCGGCGCTGACGATGCTCTCCGACATGGCGGAAGAGAGCCGCCTGCACCAGGGGTTCGCGGCCGGCCTCTCCAATATGGCTTGGGCGGCCGGCCAGGTTGTCGGCGGCCTGGTGGGGGGCGCGGCGGCGAGCGTCGCCGGTAACGCGGCGCCAAGCGCTGCGATCATCGCCCTCTTGCTGGGTACCGTGCTCTACGTCCATCACGCGTGGGCGCCGCCGGCCATGCGAGCCGTCGAGGGCTGAGCAGGCAGTAGGCTCTGAACTGGATGTCGGGGGGCGGGAGCGATCGGCGGAGCGGCTCAACCTGGCGCAATTGGGCCGGGGATCAGGCCTGCACGCCCTTCGAGTGCCTGCGGCCCACCGGGCGCGACGAGCTCGCCGAATCGATTGTTGTCGCCGCTGGCGCGGGGCGCAAGGTGAGCGTTGCGGCGAGCGGCCACTCGTTCACCGAGGCGGCGATGATCGACGGGGGCACGATGATCGACGCCGGAGCGCTGAGCGGCGTGATCGACGCCGACCGAGAATCCGGCCTCGTCAAGGTCGGCGGTGGCACCGTGCTCGCCCGGCTGAACGAGGAGCTCAGTCGGCTCGGCCTGGCGATGGAGAACCTCGGCGACATCGACCGCCAGACGATCGCCGGTGCGATCTCGACGGGTACGCACGGCACCGGTGCCAAGCTGCGCAACATCTCCTCGCAGGTGGTCGGGATCGAGATGCTGCTCGGCGACGGCTCGGTGCGCGAGCTTGGGGAGGACGATGGCGACCTGCTGCGCGCCGCGCGGGTCGGCATCGGCGCCCTCGGCGCGATCGCCGCGGTGACGTTGCGCTGCGTGCCCGCGTTCACGCTGCACCGGGTCGACACGTCCGAGCCGCGCGAGGCGGTGCTCGACAGCTTCCAGGAGCGTGTCGACGCGCATGACCATTTTGAGCTCTTCACCTTCCCGTACGCCGACTCGGCCCTCGTGCTGGAGCGCAACCGCACCGACGGTCCGCCGCGCCCGCGCGGTCAGGCTGCCGCATTCCTCAACGACGTCGTGCTCGAGAACTGGGCGCTGGAGGCCGTCTCCGCGGCGGGGAAGGCGATCCCGCGTGCGATCCCGCTGCTCTCGCGGTTCGCCGCCTGGCTTGCTTCGGGCACCACGTCCACCGATCGCAGCGACCGGATCTTCGCCAACGAGCGCCGGGTGCGCTTCACCGAGATGGAGTACGGGGTGCCGCGCGAGCACGGACCGGACGCGGCGCGCCGGGTGATCGAGTGGGTGCGCTCGAATCGGTACCCGGTCTTCTTTCCGATCGAGATGCGGGTGACGGCCGGCGACGACGCCCTGCTCAGCCCCTCGCACGAGCGCGACACCGCCTATATCGCCGTCCACCAGTACCGCGGCATGGAGTGGCGTCCCTACTTCGAGGCGGTCGAGTCGATCATGAACGAGTACGGCGGCCGCCCCCATTGGGGCAAGCGCCATTTCCAGACCGCGGAGACGCTGGCCGGGCGCTACCCGCGCTGGTTCGAGTTCCAGGCGGCGCGCGATGAGCTCGACCCGGGACGCGTCTTCGCCAACGAGTACGCCGAGCGCGTCCTCGGCGCTTAAAGGAAGGTCCGGCCCTCGCCGCGGTAGGTCGGGACGACGTCGACGATCTTGCCACCTTCGACCAGGTGCAGCGCGTCGAAGCGCTCGCAGAGCTCGCCCGCCTTGGCGTGGCGCATGTATACGCGGTCGCCGATCCGCAGATCGCGCGCCGGCGACCCGCGGAGTGGGGTCTGGACCTCACCGGCGCCCTCCTCGGCGTCGAGCTCCAGCCCCTCGGGCAGCCACGGCGAGGGCAAGCGCGCCGCGTCGCCGCTGCCCGAGGCGAGGTAGCCGCCGCCGAGGGCCGTCGCGACGCCGGGCGCCGGCTTGCGCACGATCGCCAGGGCGAAGCCGGCCGCCGGCGTGAGGCTGAAGCGGCTGTAGGAGTCGAAGAGGGTGGGGGCATAGAAGCCCGAACCGGCGGCGATCTCGGTGACGGCGTCCTCCGCGCCGGTCAGCTCGAGGCTGCCGGTGCCGCCGCCGTTGACGATCTCCAGCTCGGCAAACTCGCGGATCGCGGCGACGACCGCCGCCCGCCGCCCGGCCAGCTCGGCGGCCGAGCGTCGCTGCATCGCCCGGATCGCGGCCCCCCGCAGCCGGCGGCCCGGAGGCTGGTCGCCGACCCCGGCGATCTGCCCCTCGTAGGCCATCAGCGCCGCCAGTTTCAGCTGCGGCCGGCGCTCGATCTCGTGCGCCAGCGCCACGGCGTCCTCGACCGTGTGGACCGGGGAGCGCTTCGGCCCGATCTTGATCCGTCCGCCGGCTGCCCACCAACCGGCATCGAGGTCGATGCAGACCCGCACGGGCGCGGCGCCCGCCCCGAGCACCGACTCGATCGCGTCGAGGTGTGCGGCGCAGTCGACCATCACGATCGGCGCCCCCTCGGGGTTGGCGACCGAACGCAGCGCCAGCTCGCCGAGTGCCGTGATGTCGGCGGTCGGGTAGGCGAGCAGCAGGTTCTCGAAGCCCGCCTCGGCCAGCCAGAGCGTCTCCGGCAGGGTGAAGGTCATCAGCCCCCGGTAGCGCTCGTCGCGCGCCAGGATCCGCTCCAGGACCGCTCGGCTGCGGACCGACTTACTCGCCACCCGGATCGGCTTGCCCGCCGCGCGCCCGAGCATCGCGTCGGAATTCGACCACATCGCGTCCAGGTCGACGAAGGCAAACGGAGCCTCGACCTCCTCGAAGATCGCCTCCAACTCCGCGTGCGAGCGCCTCGCCACGCCCATGAGACTAGCCGCGCCGCTCCCGGCAAGCTCCTACAATCGAGCCGAATGCCCGGAGAGGTGGCCGAGTGGCTGAAGGCACTCGCCTGCTAAGCGAGTAGGGGGCGCAAGCTCTCTCGAGGGTTCGAATCCCTCCCTCTCCGTTACCGCCGGCCGCGGGCGACGACGCGGCCGCCACGGGCCGGGATCATCGTTACGTTGCGGTGCAGGGCGCGCTCGGGCTCGGGCTCGGCGGCCTCGAAATCGAGGCGGCGGGCGGTGGCCTCTAGCACGACGCGCATCTCGGCCATTGCCAGGGCGGCGCCGAGGCAGCGGCGGATGCCGCCGCCGAAGGGGATCCACTCGTAGGTGCCGGGCTTGCGACCCAGCCAGCGCTCCGGGCGGAACTCAAACGGTTCGGGGTAGAGGTCCTCGCGGTGGTGGACGAGGAGGATGCTCATCCCGATCGCGCTGCCGGAGCGCGCGGCGTATTCGCCAAGCTGCCAGGGGACGGTGACCCGGCGGCCGATGAAGGGCACCACCGGCCGCGAGCGCATGCTCTCGATGATCGTCGCCTCGACCTGCTCCTCGGCGCCCTCGCCGCCGCGGACCGCCTCGCGCAGCGCCTCGTGGGCCGCCGGGCTGCGGACAAGCCGCTCCCAGGCCCACGAAAGCGAGTTGGCGGTGGTCTCGTGGCCGGCGAGGACCAGGGTGAGCAGCTCGTCGCGGACTTCTTTGTCGTCCATCGCCTCGCCGTCCTCGGTGCGGGCTTGGAGCAGCAGCGAGAGGATGTCGCGGCGCTCGGCCAGGTCCTCGTCGGCGCGGCGGGCGCGGATGATCGTGTAGGTGGGCCGGTCGAGCATCTCCATCCCGACGCGGGTCAGGCCGACCGCCTCCTCTCGCCTGATGTTGAGCAGTTCGTTGAGCTGGATCAGCGGGGAAGTCGAGGCTGCGACCAGGCGCTTGACCGTGGTCCGCATCCGGCCCTCGGGGCTGAGCGGCGAGGGCTTGCCCTCGATGCCGAAGATCCCGGCCATGATCACGTCGAGGGTGATCGCCTGCATGCGCGGCGCCAGGGCGAAAGGGCGGTTGAGCGGCCAGCGGTCGATCTCGCGTTCGGTTGCCGTGCGGATCATTTCCGTGTAGCGCTCGATCGCCTCGCCGTGAAAGGGAGGGAGCAGTAGCTTGCGCTGGCGCATGTGACGCTCGCCGACGGCGGTCAGCACCGAGCGGCTGCCGACGATCGGCCGCAGCGGCGACTCGCCGGTCAGCGAGGGCGCCAGGTCGGGCTTGGACGTGAAGAGCGAGCGGACGTGGTCGGGGTGGCAGGTGATCACCGGGCCGCCGGGCAGGGCGGAGCGCATTCGAAAGACGTCGCCGTGGCGGCGGCGGGCGCCGAACACGAACTGGATCTGGCGCTGGGAGAAGCGCAGGATCTGAGCGCTGCGCGGCAGGTCGATGACGGGAACTTCGCGCAGGGCCGCCGCCTGCTCGGGCTCGAGCGGCCCGGCGGGGGAGGCCGCCGCCTCACGGACGAGGCCGGGCGCGACCGGCTCCTCGGCTCCTTGGGCGGGCTCGGCGACGGAACTGCTCACGGACCGAATATTACGCGGATCGGTGTCGCGAATTGCGACATCGGTCACGCTCTACAGTCATAGGCGTGCAGCGCAGCCGACGCACGAAGATCATCGCCACCGTCGGGCCGGCCAGTTGGGAGGCCGACGTGCTCACCGAGCTGATCGAGGCCGGCGCCGACGTCCTGCGCCTCAACTTCTCCCACGCCGACCGCGAGCGCCATGCACGCACGGTCGAGGCGATCCGCGCCGCCGCCGAGCGAGTGGGACGCGAGGTCGCTGTGCTCGGCGACCTGCCCGGTCCAAAGCTGCGGATCGGCGAGCTGCGTGGCGACGTCGCCGAGTTGGAGACCGGCATGCACGTGAAGCTGACACCACGGGAGGTGGAGGGCGATCGCGAGACGATCCCCGTCACCTGGCAGGGCGTCACCTCGCTGAGCGAGGACGAGCCCGTCTACCTGGCCGACGGCTCGATCCGGCTGCGCGTACGCGGCGCCGAGGACGGCGGGGTCGACTGCGAGGTCGAGGTCGGTGGCACGCTCTCCTCGCACAAGGGGATGAACGTGCCCGGCATGAGCAGCGCCGCAGCGACCCCCGGCGATCTTGGCTGGGTCGAGTTCGCGGTCGAGCAGGGGGTCGACATCCTCGCCGTCTCCTTCGTCTCCTGCGCCGCCGACCTCGAGCCGGTAGCCGAGCGCCTGCGGGCACTCGGCTCCGACATCCCGCTCGTCGCCAAGATCGAGAAGCAGCAGGCGGCCGAAAACGCCGAGGAGCTCGTCGCTGCGGCTACCGGCGGGGTAATGGTGGCGCGCGGCGACCTGGGGATCGAGCTGCCGCTCTCCCAGGTGCCGGTCGTGCAGAAGAAGCTGATCCGGGGGGCGGGGCGGCGCTCCAAGCCGGCGATTACCGCGACCCAGATGCTGGCCTCGATGGTGATCGCGAAGCGGCCGACGCGGGCCGAGGTGACCGACGTCGCCAACGCGATCTACGACGGCACCGACGCGGTGATGCTCTCCGAGGAGACGGCGGTCGGGCAGAACCCGGTCGAGGCGGTGCGGGTGATGGACCAGATCGCGCGCGCGACCGAGCCCGACCTGCCCTACGGCGAGTGGCTCTTCGGCCGCACCGACCAAGCGACCCAGGACGTCGCCGACTCGGTCGCGCAGGGAGCGGTCGGCGCGGTCTACAGGCTCGGCCTGGCGGCGCTGGTGGTGCCGACGACGAGCGGGCGCACGGCGCGCCTGGTCTCCGCCCACCGTCCGAACGTGCCGGTGCTGGCGGTCTCCCCGCGGATCGAGACGGTGCGCCGCCTCAACCTGCTCTTCGGTGTGACCGCGGTGCTGCAAGAGCAGGAGACCGACGTGCGCGCCCTGCTCCAGGATTGCGCCCGGCTGGCGGCCGAGAACCAGATCGCCGCCTCGGGGGAGCTGATCGCGATCACCGCGGGGCTGCCCGAGCAGGAGTTGGGGACGAACTTGTTCGAGGTGCACCGGGTGCCGTAAGACGGCCGTTGCGGTCGTAGTTGTCCTCGCTATGCGGTGGGAACTACGACCGCAAATTGCTCTGCCGCTCTATTGTCCGGCCCGATGAGTGGAGCGCAGTCACCGATTCGCCTCGAGCACGAGGGCGGCTTGGCGGTCGCCACGCTCGACAGTCCGCCGCTCAACCTCTTCGATCGCGCCATGTTCGAGGCACTGCAGGAGACGATCGCCGCGGTGGAGGCGGATCTGCCGCGAGCGCTGCTCTTCCGCGCCGAGGGCCGAGCGGTCTCCGGCGGCGTCAACGTCGCCGAGTTCGACGGGCTGACCCCGGAGCAGGCGAGCGGGCTTTGGGACGAGCTGATCGGCGCGGTGGAACGCGTCGAAGCCCTGCCGCTGCCGGTCGTCTTCGCCGCCCACGCACTGACGCTGACCGCGGCCTTCGAGCTGGCGCTCGGCTGTGACCTGATCCTCGCCGCGCGGTCCGCCAAGTTCGGCCTGGTCGAGAAAGTCGTCGGCCTGACGCCCTCGATGGGCGGAACCCAGCGGCTCGCCGAGCGCGCCGGCAGTGGCCGCGCCCGGGAGCTGGTGATGACCGGCGAGCTGTTCGGGGCCGAGGATCTGGCCGGCTGGGGCGTCGTCAACCGCGTTTACGACGACGAGGGCTTCGACGAGGCGGCCCGGGCGCTCGCCGCCGAGCTGGCGGCCGGCCCGACCAAGGCCCACGCGATGACCAAGCTCGTCCTGCGCCGCTTCCGCGAGGGCGGCATCCCGGCGGCCGATGAGGCGATCCGCACCGAGGCCGGCGAGCTCTTCGCCACCGAGGACCTGCAGCGAGCCGTCAAGGCCTTCCTCGAGCACGGCGGCCCCGGCCACGCCACCTTCGAAGGCCGCTGACCGGGCCTTCCGGTGCGCCTTTGCCGGGATATACGGGGATAAGGCGCACCGGAACGGGATAGGACGGTGGCGGTGGCTTCGCGCTGGCCGTCCAGTGGCACGTCCGCCTCAACAAGCCCGCCGACCCCGCCTGACCCCGCCCAACCCCTAGAATCGCCCTCCGGGCCTCCAAGCCCACAACCCGCGCCCGTAGCTCAGCTGGATAGAGCGTCGGTCTACGAAGGCGACGCTCGCTGCGGCGGCTGTGCTGGAGAACTGCCTGGTAATCGGTTGGTTCCGGGGGCTTCAGCAGCTCGGCGATTCGGCGCTCCGCCCCGATTACGCCCTTCCGAGGTCTGCACAGCGGCCCAGCTATCTTCGCTATGTAGGCGCGCTGATGGAACCGCTGATTACCAATCCCTCCAGCTGACCGAGCGCAGTGATCGCGTCTTCGACGCCGACATTGGACGCTGGAGACCTCCACTGGTTGACGAGGTCATCAAGCGTGGTGCTGCTGCCAAGGCGTTGACGAATATCTATCGCGAGATTCGCAAGCGCTCGGTCCTGGGAGCCGGTGGTCTCGTACGTATGGCTCCCCCGAGTTTCTAGCTCACCGCGAAGAGCTTGTATCCGAAACAACAGCCCGCGCTGAATCCCGCTGGCAGCTGGCTCGCCGGAAGAAGCTTGGCGGACACTCGTTAGCTCCTTTTCTGCGTCTTCACGTCGCGTCTTTTCGAGTTCAAGCGAACCTTCGACTCGACCCAACTCGCGCCGGTGCTCGATTGAAATCGCGGCTACTAGAAGGGCCGAGACTGCGAGGACCACCGCAAGCGTCCAGGCTGGTACATCGCCGACCAATGCCGTCAGAAGGAGCGCACCGATCAGAGGGATCGCCAGCAGCACAACCCAACCGACAATCGCCTGTCGGATATCCGCAGCCAGCGGACGCCACATCTTCCCAAGCCTGGAATTGCCCGGCATCAGCCGCACCGTACAAGGGCCAGCGGCGCACGACTGAAGCCCGGTGGGATTCAACCAACCGAAGGGGCCTTGGGGTCAGCTGCGAGCAGCAGCAGCACCGCGAGGGCGAGTCCGACCAGGACGACGGTCTCTCGCGGTATCTGTTTTACGGCGGGCTGCTTCTCGATCAAAGCGTGGAGCGTTGCGAGGAGCTGATCGCGACCGTCCTGCGGGTTGGCGAAGTCGAACTCGATGTACTTCAGGCCCTGCAACATCGCCAGTTTTGATGAATCAATGCCGGGCTGAACCAGCGGGATGACGACCTTGTTGGCCTCCAGCGCGACGCCAACCTCTTGATGCACGTAAGGAGCGTTCACGCTGTTGGTCGTGATGAGTACGACCACGGCGACGCTGTCGCGGATTGCTTTCTTGATCGTTTCCGCCAGGTGCTCGCCGGGGCGAACATCGTGCTCGGCCAAATAGAGGGCGATGCCGACCTCGGCAGCGCTGTCCCTCAGCCATTCGCACAGCCGACGATCCTGGGTGCTGTGGCTCAGAAAGATCCGGGTCATCTGCTGGCTCATCAGGTTCACCGGGATCGAGTCGCGCGCCGATGCAGGTCGGCAAACGACCGAGCAGCTACTTCAACCCGTTCGATGAGCCAGTCGTAGGAATGAACCTCAATCCTGCGGTCAGTCTTTGCGGCCCGCCGCGTCCGTTTGCAGCCATCAAGTCCGTCACCACGGCGTCCAACGAGCACGAGGCCGGGTGGACGCGGATCAATTTCACGCAGCCCAAGGCCCTGCTCATCGACCGGGGTAGCTGCATAGGCGTGGTTTCTGCCGAGCCAGTCGCGCCAGTCGTCTATCTGATCCATCCCCTGGCGCGCCTTCTGCGCGAAGCCGCCTGACTTCAGGCACATCTTCGCTTTCGGACTCTCAAGCTCAACAAGGGTCCAGTGCATTCCCATCGAGTCCTTTTCAGCTATCAGGAAGTCAGCGACGTACTGAGAGCCGAGCCTGACTTGGGACCGGACCCAGCGGCCGTGCCCTCCGCTGAGGTGCGCCGTGAGAAGGATCGGATTTGATGCCACGTGAGCTTGGATCGGGCGCTCGTCCTTCGCCCCATCGACGACCGCTGCCAACCGGTGAGCGTCGTCTAGCGAGACGTGGGCGTAGTCAACCTCGAACGGCTCAAGCTCGCGCTCGCCGGGACGGATTATTTCGAGTGCCATTCCGGCCAGCCTACTGCGCCGCCTAGCTCGTTCCCGCAGTCCGTCCCTCCGCCATCCATCCGCCGACACTGGCTTCAGAATGCCTCAATGGCCAGCGTTCAGCAGAGCCTTACCTCCCCGGATCAGCTTGCCACTCGCGCACTGCGGCAAATGGTCGCCGATCTTGCGGATCGACTGCATGAGGGGATCGACGCGGGGCTCGACGTAGAGACGCTCCACGACATTCTCGGGCTGTGGGAGGCCAACCACCTCAACGAGGAACTGACGTACGAGGCTCTGGTTCGATGGGGCGCGCCGACGACCTGCGATGACTGTGCCGACGATGTCACGCCGTACGACGACTACGGCCGCCCTGTCGAGGGCGGTTGGGAGTGGTACATGGTTCGGTCCGAGGTCTGGGAATCGGCCAGTCGTGAGGGCGAGCCACCACGCATCCTTTGCATTGGATGCCTTGAGGACCGAATCGGTCGCCGGTTGACGCCGAGCGACTTCGCCGATCTAGGGATCAACCAACCCGGCTGGGTGACCAGCGAGCGTCTGATCGACCGGCTTGGCGCAGCTTGAAAGCTCCGCCTTGCCACCGAGGAAGCGCGCCCGACAGGATTCGAACCTGTGACCTTTGGTTTCGTAGACCAACGCTCTATCCAACTGAGCTACGGGCGCTTGTCCTGCAAATCGCCTGATCCGAGCGCTTCCCTGAGCGGGCTTTGACCGGCACCGCCCCGAACCGCCTCTCCGTCCCACCGGGACTGCGATGCAGGGCGCTCATTCTAGGGCTTCAGAAGAACGAGGCGGGGCGGGGCGACTTGCTATGTTGCGGGCAGGCGTCCATCGCTACGCAATCGCTGAGGACCGGTCGTTGTTCCAAACCGGGACGGACACTCAAGGGCCGTCGATCAAAATAACAATCAGCGACGGTAGACGCCGCGCGAGTCGTAGGTCGTAACGGGCTCGCGGTCCGGGCTTTAGCCCAAGAGCGGTAGCGGCTCGAATCTCCGGTTCCTTGAACGACAGGCCAAGCCCGGAGGTCCGAGCAGTCTGTCGTTCCTTGGAGGCCGAAAATGGCAAAAGCAGGACCCGAGTCGCGACGCTCGACGCTACTTGACGTTGAGGGCGCAGCGGCATATCTGGGCACGACCACCCGCCATGTACGGCGGCTTGTGGAGGAGCGCCGCATTCCGTTCATCAAGCTCGGGCCGGGTCGCTCGGCGCGGCTGCGCTTTGACGTAGCCCCGCTGGACTCCTGGCTTGATGAGCATTCCTTTGAGCCCGAGTGCAACTCGTGACCGGCGAGCGGAAAGCACAGCCGCGCTCACGGGTCATGTCGAGGCCCGTATCTCGCCGGCCAGTTGTACGCACCCTCCCCGCGCCGAAGAAGCCAGCTGAGCTTGTGCCTCTGGGAGAGGAGGCGTTTCACGGGCTCGCCGGGGAGATCGTCCGAGCGATTGAGCCGCACAGCGAGGCCGACCCGGCGGCGATCTTGGCGCAGTTCCTGGCAGCGGTCGGCAATGCGATCGGCTCCGGTCCCTGCTTTCGGGTCGAGGCCGACCGACATGCGTGCAATCTGTTCGCCGTCATCGTCGGCGAGACCGCGAGCGCTCGCAAGGGAAGCTCTTGGGGACAGGCGCGTCGGCTTGTAGAGCGCGCCGACCCCGAGTGGGCGGACCGCATCAAGAACGGTGCATCCTCGGGGGAGGGGTTGATCGCCGAGGTTCGAGACTCTCAAGAGGACGACGTGAACGGCGTCGATGACAAGCGGATGCTCATCGTGGAGACCGAGCTGGCCTCCGTACTGGAGCGGATGAGCGCCAGCGGGAACACGCTCAGCCAAATGCTCCGCCAAGCCTGGGACGGCGGCAAGCTCGACGCCCTCGTCAAGAGGGACAGGATCACCGCCACCGGCGCTCACATCAGCCTGGTCGGCCATATCACCGCCGAGGAGCTGCGCCGCAAGCTGACGGAAACGGAGCAGGCAAACGGATTTGCCAACCGCATTCTCTGGATCTACGCGCAACGCTCGAAGTCTCTGCCGTTCGGCGGCAATCTCTCCAGCGTTGACTGGACGCCGTACGTGGACCGCCTGAGCACTGTCCTGTCCAACAAGAACGAGAAGACGTTCGGTTTCAGTCCATCGGCCCGGAAGATGTGGGCGGCCATCTACGAGGAGCTATCGACCACCCCGCCGGGTCTTCTGGGAGCGGTTCTCGCGCGAGGCCCGGCGCAGGTGCGTCGCCTGGCGGTTATCTACGCTCTGCTCGACGGCAAATCCATCGTCACAGCCCCCCACCTGCGGGCGGCGCTCGCTCTCTGGCGATACGCGGCAGATTCCGCCGCGCTGATCTTTGGAAGCGCCCTGGGTGATCCGACTGCCGATCTGATCCTCACACATCTCCGGGAATCGCCCAAGGGGCTGCGCCTCAAAGGAATCCACGATGCGCTTGGACGGCACCGCACAGGAGAGGAGATCGAGCGTGCGCTGCAAGTGCTCGTCGCCAACGAACTTGTAGCGGCAGTGAAAGAGAAGACCGGCGGGCGACCAGCAACCCGGTGGCAGGTCGTTGAACCTGGAAAGCAGACCACCCCGACGCGAAGTAAGCGAAGAAAGCGAATTAAAAAAGAGAGGAAGCCGTGACCTTTGTTCGCTTACTTCGCTTAGTTCGCCCCCGAAGGTTCACGGTCACATTCCCCAACTCGGTTACTGGAACCGACGCTCTTGGCGTCAGATTTTGGTCTATCAGTGGAATTGCGGGCTGCTGGGTTGTGGTCCGCCCCGATTTCGCCCCGATCTGGGTGTCAAAACGTCGATTCTGAGTGTGTTGTCAGGTACGCTTCTTGAAATGCTCAAAAGTGTCACAGTAAGTATTAGCAGCGAGCGGAGGTCGGCTACATGAACATCAACAAACGGACCTACCCGGACGGCCGCGTGAGGTGGCGGGCGCGATACCCGGACCCGACGCGCGGAGGCAAGAGGCAGATCGAGCGGCAGTTCGGAACCCGGCGCGAAGCCGAGAAGTGGCTGACGTCCCAGAGGGCAGCGGTTCAGCGCGGCGAGCACATCGACCCCAAGGACCACCACCGGATGTTCGAGGACGTGGCTATGGCCTGGGAGGCTACGTGGCTCGACCTCGAACCCAAGACCCAGGCGGGCTACACGGCGATCCTTAACCGGCACGTCCTGCCGCGCTGGCGGGGAGTCCGCATCGGGGCGGTGACGCCGGAGGCGATTCAAGAGTGGCTGAACGAGCTTGCTTGCGAGCGCCACGCGAACACGGTGCGGCGCATCTACTCGGTGCTGCGGGCGGTGATGAAGATCGCGGTCGAACGCCGCTATCTGCTCGCCAACCCCTGCGACGCCGTACGCCTGCCGCGCGCCCCGGCTGCGTCGATAGACCAGCGCGTGATCCTGTCGGCCAGCGAGGTCGCGGCGCTTGCGGAGGCGATTACGCCGCGCTACCGACTGCTTGTCTATGCCGCTGCCTACACCGGCCTGCGCGCGGGGGAGCTTGGCGCTCTGCGCCGTCGCGACGTGGACCTGCTCCACGGCACCCTCAGCGTCGAGCGCGCGCTCAAGGATGTAGCTGGCCGGCACATCTTCGGACCGACCAAGACCGCGAAGGCCCGCCGCGTCGGGATGCCGAGGTTCCTGGTCGAGATGTTCACCGAGCACCTGGCGACGCTCGATGGCGGTCCCGACGCGCTGGTCTTCCGCAGCCCGGAGGGCGGGCCGCTGCGCCACCACAACATGTACGTGCGCGAGTTCAAGCCTGCGGTCCAGCGCCGCTCTTGCTCGGACTGCGGCGCCACGGTCAGCAAGGGCGACGAGGCTTGCTCTGAGTGCGAGTCGCGCAGCCTGGTCTACATCCTGCCGCCGGAAAAGCACGGCTTGCGATTCCACGACCTCCGGCACACCTGCGCTTCGCTTCTGATCGCGGCCGACGCGCACCCGAAGGCGATCCAGGAGCACCTGGGCCACAAGGACATTCAGACGACCTTCAACGTCTACGGCCATCTGCTGCCGTCTGCCCAGGAGGCGCTCGCGGCTGCGCTGGACACGGTCTTCGAGGGCGAGCAGCCCGACAACGTCCGATCCCTGCCGAGTTCGGCGGGAGCAAGCAAGTGACCCCGCGCCGTTTGGGCGACGCGGGGTCCTACACGGGAGGTAAGTCCCATGCAAGATCACAGTACCGAGAGCAGCCCGGCAGAAGACGACGCCAAGTACGAGCGCGCCGTCTTGATGGCGGTCCTCGAAACCCATCCGGCACAGGCCACTGAGGCCGAGCTTGTCCGCGAGCACGCGGGCGATTCCGAGGACTTTGGCACGCGCGACGCCTTCGGCCGCGCGGTTCGCGATCTGGTCGGCGTCGGACTGCTGCACCGGAGCGGCGATTTCGTCCTGCCGACGCGCGCAGCCGTGCGGATCAAGGAGCTCTGGGGAGTTCTGGGCTGATGGGCCGCCATCCGATTGCCGTTCGGTTCGGCAAAAATCTTGCGCGCACCCGGAAGCTCGCCGACGTCTCACAAGAAGAGTTGGGCGTCATGGCGTCGGTGCATCGCACGGAGATCAGCTACTTGGAGCGGGGACTGCGAGTCCCCCGCCTCGACACCCTGGTCAAGCTTGCCGCCTGCCTCGACGCCTCCACCGATGAGCTGCTCGTTGGGATTGTCTGGGAGCCAGGCGAGCTTCGGCGTGGTGAGTTCGGCCCTTCCCTCGAAGGAGGGGGAGAATGAAGACGCTTGAGATCCAGGCGCTGACGGACCAGTTCGGCCGGAACCTCGCCTACTGCCGCAGACGGGCCAAGCTCTCCCAGGAAGAGCTTGCTGTGTGCGCCTCGATCCACCGTACGGCAGTCGGGCAGCTGGAGCGTGGCGAACGGGTGGCCCGCGTCGACACGCTGATCAAGCTTGCTGGTGCCCTCGGCATCCCGCCGGAAGAACTGCTCGACGGGTTGGGCTGGGACCCCGGCTCCACCGTCGTCGGCGGCTTCAAGTTCGAGTCCGATGGCGGGGGCGACGCCTAGAACAGACCGTGCGTCAACTCGTCAGGCGAGGTTTCAAGCGCCGCAACGAGCCGCAGGAGCGTCGTCAGGCGAATCTCGCGAACGCCGCGCTCAATGCGGGACACCTGGACGGGCGCGAGCCCGGACTCATGCGCCAGTTCTTCCTGAGTCCAGCCCTTGGTCTTCCGTGCTGCCCTCACGTTCTCGCCGAATTGTTTGACCGCCCGATCCATGAACCGGATCGTCTGGGCGGATAACCAAAAGGTCTAGAACCAGAGCGGTAAGCTCAGCCAGTTGAACTCGAATAGCGGGAGGCAAGGAATGGGGAGGCTCGCCGCAGCCCTGGCGGTCGTTGTCGTGTCGGCGTCGGTAAGCGCGTGTGGGAACTCTGGTGAATCGACGCTCGAAAAGGCAATGCACAGTTCGGCGAAGTCGTTCAGCCACGCGTTGAGCCGACAGAAGCGCCTCGCTCAGGAACTCAAGGGGAAGGGATGCGGACAGGGCGGCGCTTGGGAAAACGAGTCGCGAGCGGAGCTGGCGCAGGAAGCCAAGGAATTCAAGCCGGGGGCTGTCTGTCACTTGCGGCGCTACGAAGAAACTGCTTCGCAACTCAGGGGCATGTTGAAGGAACGCTAGACGAACGCGCTTCCGGCAAAGCCTGTGGCAGCCCTGGCGTTTTCGATGAAGTGTTTGACCGCCCGATCATGAGCGGGATCGTCGGCCTGCATAACCAAAAAGTCTAGAACCAAAGCGGTAAGCTCGGAGTCCGCATCAGGCGATCCGATACCGGGAGGTGCACTTGACTTTCACGATCCGGCGTTCAACGGCAACGATCCTCATTGCCCTCGTAGGAGTCCTCGGAGGTTTGGCTTTCGGTCAGATCACGCAAGCGTTCTCGACGGCGCCAACCGCAACCGCCTCTCTGTCCTCCGAACAGACCCTTCGCGAAATCAACACCCAGCTCCGCGAAATCCACAAGGTGATCGGGAACAGCGGCGGCGTTTACAACATCCTCGGACAAGTCAAAGAAATCAACCGCAAGACTCGCTAACCGGGCGGCGGCCGATGGACGACTTCTACAAGAAGTACAGCGCCCAAAAGGCGAGGGCGAACCGAGCCAAGAGATTCCAGCGGCACAAGTGGACCAGGCGAGAGCTTCACGTCGCTGCGATCCTCGTCATCGTGGTCGCCGTGCTAGTTGGGGGGGCGGCACTTCTGAGCGCCAGCGGTGGCACCGGATCAAATGCCGAATGGCGGGAGAACTGCCAATACATTCGCGAAAAGGGATTCGGCGGCGGCTGGGGTTGCAAGGAACTCGAAGAACGTGAATTCGAAGAGGGTTGGGAACGCGCTGAAGCGCAAGCGCGGTCGGAACGCCGCTAGGCGGCGCGGCGTCGAGGCCACGGGTGGTCGGCCGATTGGGGGCGCACACCGTCGCCGTCTCCAGGGTCTGCAAGGAGCTCGGTCGTTTTCGGGGTCAGGCGCAAGCGCGACGGAAGCCATAGGACGCCATCGAGGCCGCGATACGCGCCATGCTCGCTGGCTTGCAGGCGGCGGGGGTGGGAACGGGCCGCGTCGACCACTCGGGCGGTGTAGCTGGCGGAGAGCGCCGCGCGGCTGTGCCCGGCCGAGGTCTCTAGGCCGAAGACGATTTCGGGGTCTCTAGTCATGGCCCCGATTCCGCCCTTCCGAGAAGGGCGTGGAAGGGCGGAGAGGGGTATCGGCCGGGGTGCTTCGGCGAATGGCGAAGCTGCTTGGCAGCAGGGCTTCTACGCCGGAAACGGCTCCCCAGGCCGATAGGCTAGTGAGATGCCGGATCGTTCTACGAAACCGAAGGTCACTGGTTCGAATCCAGTCGGGCGCGTTGATGTGATCCCGGCTGGGAAGCGGGATTGCGGGGTTTTCCCTGCGCTGCCCCTCGACGTGTTGCTCGAACGCACAGCCGAGCTGAACGGCGCGCTCGCGTTGCTTCCGCTCGATAGGCCATTGTTGGAAGGGGCAGGGGCGCTTGCCGAGCCTGCCCTGCGCGCCCTCGACGCGATCCATGTCGCCTCCGCAGTCGCCCTCGATCCGGTTGGTGCGTTCGTGACCTACGACGAGCGCCAGGCCGCCGCCGCACGACTCGCCGGCTTGGGCACGATGTCTCCGGGCACCTGAGCCTGGGCAGCTTGAGGCGCGGAAAACGCGTGCCCGTACCTTGCGCGGCGACCTCTCTTCGGCTTAGGATCGGTGAGTCCACCTTGTCCCGTCCTGGAGGTGTTGCATGTCTGAGGATGTCTGGCCGAAGGTCGGCGCGTCTGCTGGAATCGTCGCTGCCGTCTTGTTGATCCTCTCGTTCGTCTTCGGGCCCAGCGGCAGCCCGCCCGGCTTCGACGACTCCGCGCGAGAAGTCCAGTCCTTCATTCAGGACAACCACGGCAAGATGCAGGCGCAGGTCGCGCTCGGATTCGCGACGCTGGCTGCGTTCACGTGGTTCCTGGGCAGCGTCTTCTATCGGCTGCGGGCGGCGGAGCCACACGCGCGTCTTTCGGCCGTTGCCCTGGCCGGCGGCGTCGTCCTGGTCGTCGGGGGGACGATCGGCACCTGCGCTCAGGGCGCGGCCGTTTATCACGCGGGCTCGCTCGACGCCAACACGGTTCGCGGCCTCTGGGACCTGAGCGTCTTCGGTTTCCTCTTCTTCACCATCGGGTTCGCGGTGCTGGCCGGGGCATCGGGAGCGCTGGCGATACGAACCAAGGTGCTGCCCGGCTGGTTGTGCGTCTATACCGTGCTTGGTGCCGTGTATGCGTTCGTGGTCGGGCTCGTCGGCTCGTTCAGCGAGACCGGCGCCTTCTCTCCCTCCGACGGTGCGCTCGGTCTGATCGTTTTCCTGGTCTTCATCGTCTGGCTGCTGGCGATGGGCGTGACGCTCGTGCGCCAACCGCGGGTGACGCAGGTAGGGACTCAGCCCGCACGACCCACGTAGCGGCTGCTGGCCAAGGTGGACAGAAGGTCGATCGGCCCTGACGAGCCCCGCCGATGCCCGTTTAGTCTTGGTAGGGGCGGGAAATCGTCCTGTAACGGGATCGAGAAGGGGGAAAGCGCAATGAGCCGGCTCAGATTGGGAATCATCGTCACTCTCGGCGTTGCCGCGCTCGCCATTCCGGCGGGGGCGTTCGCCGGCAAGGGCGACAACCACGGCCACCACAACGCCAACGGCCATTCCAAGACGCACAACGTCGCCTATGTCTTCAAGGGCGTCTACGAAGGCGAAAGCATGGTCGAGGTCGCGCACGGCAACGCGCGCGCGCGCAAGGGCGGCTTCATCGGCGAGACCGTCGCCTTCGACCTCGGCGAAGCGCGGATCGTCGTTGCCGACAACAACAACGACCAGATGCGCGACCTGAATGACGTCCAGGTCGGCGACAAGGTCGTGGTCAAGGCGATGCTGCCAAAGCACGACCCGGGCAGTCAGCCGTTCGCGGCGAGGCGCCTGGTCGATCAAACGCATCCCCCGACCGAATAACGAGCCGGGGCTGACCTTCGGGCGCACCGAGCGGAGCCCTGAGTCGCCGGGCGCCGCTCGGTGCTCGCCCTACGGCGTTAGGGCTGGGCTCCTTGCGAAAACCGTTTGGCAATCCACCCACCTCGCCGAACGAGTCCAGCGTAACGCCGGCCGATCCCGTTCTCAAGTCGCGAATTACCGCGCGACCAACGCAGCTCCCGGCCTAACGGCTCGCGTAGCCGCCCAACCCCGCTTCCAGCCTCCCCAGTGCGCGTTTCGCCTGGGCGCGGACGCGGCGACCCAACAGCGGATTGCGAGTACCGGCGAGGATACGTTGTTCGCGAGCGAGCAGGGCCGGGCTCTCCTCGATCACCCGGGTCATCGCCGCCTGTCGCTCGGCCGCATCCGGGTCCGGGGAGGACGAACAGGCCGCGGGGCTCGGTGATGAAGCGGCCGAAGGCGGCGAGGGCCGACTCGCCCGGGGGACGGTCGCGGATCGCGTCGAGCAGCGCTTCCTCGAAGGCCTCAAGCCCGCTGTAGAAGAGGTCCTCCTTGGTCGGGAAGTAGTTGAAGATGGTCGCCTCGGAGACCTCGGCCGTGGCCGCCACCGCGGCGACGGTGACCGCCTCGAAGCCGCGCTCGCCGGACAGGCGCCTCGCCGCCTCGGCGATCTCGCGCCGCGTGCGCTCCTTCTTGCGCTCTCCCAGACTCGTGAACCGACCGAAAAGAGAAGATCATGGGAAGGATCGTGGCAACCGAGCTCGTCTCGCGGTCGGCGAGGGCATCGCCACCCTCGTCTTCGAGCGGAGCCGGGAGTGATGTTCGGTTCCAAGAACACCCACCAAGAAGGAGGCAGCACCATGCAGAAGATCACCCCCAACCTCTGGTTCGACACCGAGGCGGAGGAGGCCGCGAACTTCTACCTCTCGGTCTTCGAGGACTCTCGCATCGTCAGCATCACCCACTACAACGAGGCTGTGCCGCAGAAGGCCGGGACGGTGGTGACGGTCGAGTGGGAAGTCGAGGGTCAGCGCTTCGTCGGCATCAACGGCGGCCCGCAGTTCAAGTTCGACGAGGCCGTCTCCTTCCAGATCAACTGCGCCGACCAGGCCGAGATCGACTACTACTGGGAGAAGCTGTCGGCGGGCGGCGGCAAGGAGGGCCAGTGCGGCTGGGTCACCGACAAGTACGGCCTCTGCTGGCAGGTGACCCCGACCGGCCTCGGAGAGCTGTTCGGCGACGAGGACCCCGAGCGGGCGAGGCGCGCGATGGAGGCGATGCTGAAGATGGGCAAGCTCGACATCGCGGCCCTGCGCGCCGCCGCGGACGGATAGCGACGGATCGCCGGCCTAGATCGAGTCGGCCGCGCGGTCGCCCGGCGGATTGGCTTTTTGCCCTGGTTGTGAGAAGGTGCGTGCGTGCGCCGGTTGGTTGGGATCGGGCTTGTGTTGGGGCTGTGCTTGGTCCCAGGCTCGGCGCGGGCGTTTGACACCGGGCCTCATGCTGATCTGACGCGGGATGCGCTCACGGGTGAGGGATTCAGCGCGGCGGCTGCGGATGTCGGCATGGTCGACAACTGGTTCGTCGACTACTACACGAACCCGGACGACAATCCCTATTCCGGGCACGCCGGCGCGCTGATCGGACTCACCCGGTTCGGGTTCAACCACGAGAACTGGCTGCCCCAATGGGTCGAGGGGGCGCGGCGGCTGCACTTCGACTACGAGAGTCGCCAGGTCGGGATGCCGAACCTCTCGACCACCGCGGGGATCGAGAAGGAGTGGCAGCGCCTGATGTTCCTGACCCGCAAGTGGGTCCAGTACGCGGGGCGCCAGCCGCACGCCGACCCCCTCGACGTGATGGCCGTGCTCGGGATCTCGCTGCACGCCGTGCAGGATTTCTACGCGCACAGCAACTGGGTAGAGGACCCCGTGGCGGAGGACGGGCGCGGCGGTCCCGGCGTTTCGTCGTTGGGGTACGGGCAGACGCCGACCTGGTTCGACGTGCCGCCGCAGACGCGCGAGCAGCTGGTCGGCAACCGCGCCGTCTACACCGGGGTGAAAGGCATCCCCCGCGGGCATGGCAACTGGCAGTCGAACAAGAACAAGAGCCTCTACGGCGGCCTCAACAAGGACTGGCCGGGGCGCCCGAAGTACGAGCAGGCCTACGTCACCGCATACTTCGCCAGCCGGCAGTGGATCCGGGCGGTCCGATCCTGGCTGGGCAACGAGCCGCTCTGGAAGCGCGCGATGTCGCTGCGCGGCACGGCAGCGCTTCGGCACGACGTGAAGGGCGCCGAGGAAATCTCGATCTTCAGCGGGCACTGGCAGGGCGGCGGCGAGCCGTGCCTGCCGTTCAAGTGCGGCGAGCGCACCGGCAAGGCGGGCAGCGTCATCAGCCTGCGCCTGGCGCTCGGCGATTTCCACGATCGCGGGCCCACGCCCTACCGGCAGGCATTCAATCGCTACATCGGCGGGTTTCGCGACTTCCCGGCCGAGGCGACGGGCATGCCCGACCTGCCTTCGAGCCGGACCGATCAGCTCTATACCCGTTTCGTGAAGGTCGAGATCATCAACTACCGGGGCATCGACCTGGGCGACACGATCGGCTCAGCCGACATCTACGCGAACGCCCGCATCGACGGGCAGCCGTACACGTCGACCGTCATCAACGGCGAGGACTCCTTTTCCTTCCCGGGGTCCTATGCGCCGTTCACCTGGATTCGCGCCGTGCCAACCTTCCGGCGCGAGAGCACCCCGGTGGAGTCGATGACCGTCCGCATCGAGACCGGCAACCGCAGGTTCGCGGGCACCGACGACAACGTGTACCTGAATATCGGCAGCCACCGGTTCTCACTCGACAAGCGCCTCTACGACGACTTCGAGCGCGGTGATGACGACACCTACAGCGTGGCGATCGGACCGGCGACCCGCGACGGGCTGACGATCGGGGACATCAGCCGCGTCGCGATCGAAAAGAGCAAGGACGGACCGGCCGGCGGTTGGTTCCTGCACGGCGTGACCCTCAAGGTCAACGGCCGGAACCTGGTGAGCAAGCGTGGCATCGACCGCTGGCTCGAGGACTCGCACCGAGTATGGACCTCCGCGGGCCTGGCTCGCGACCATCGGACCGACGACGTCATCCCGGTCTGGCTGCAGCTGCGCGAGGACGACTTCGGCCCCCAGGACACGGGTGACCTGAACCTGTTCGACCGCAACACCGCGCTGCCAGTCGCCTACCGGCTCGGGAGCTCGGTGAGGCGGACGGTGACCGGCGGCGCCCTGCTGCGCGGTCGGCTGCCGATGGAAAACGGCGACAAGGCGCAGGCGACCTACCGGATCCACACCTTCGCGGTGGCCCCGCCCCCGCCGCCCGTTCCGCCGCCGGATGAAAGGCCGCCTCCGTTGCCTCCGCCGGGGCCGGCCGGAGACGCCGATCTGATCGTCACCAGGCTGACCCTTGGGGAAGTCACCGTCAAGAACCAGGGAACCGTCGCCGCCGGACCGTTCACCGTCACGATCTACAACGGAGCGACGGTGCGGGACTCGGTGCAGGTTGCGGGACTGGCCGCCGGATCCTCGGCGACCCTGCCCTACACGAGTGGCTCGTGTGACGGCAGCTGGACGGCGGTGGCCGACTCCAGCAACGTTGTCCCGGAGTCCAATGAGGAAAACAACACGAGGGTGAATCTCGATGAAGCGCCCATCTGCTGAGTTGGGCCCAGGGACTCGGGGAGACATGCCGGTCGACACGGACTATCTGGTGGTGGGGGCGGGCGCGACGGGGCTTGCCTTCGCCGATGCGCTTGTCAGCGAGTCCGATGTCGAGGTCACCGTGATCGACCGTCGACCGGCGCCGGGTGGCCACTGGCTGGATGCGTATCCATTCGTTCGGCTGCACACGCCCTCCGCCTACTACGGCGTGAGCTCGATGGCGCTGGGCGAGGACCGCGTCGACCCGGCCGGAGAGAACGCCGGTTACTACGAGCGGGCGACCGGTGAGGAGGTCGTCGAATATTTCACCGAGGTTGCAGGGAGGCTCGAGGACACGGGCCGCGTCAGCCTGCTTCCCGGACATGAGCACCTGGGCGCCGGGAGCGACGGCGAGCAGATCCGCGACCTGAACGGTGGAGAGCTTCACGACGTGATCGTGCGCCGCAGGGTTGTCGACGCTCGCTATCTTGAGGCGTCGATTCCGGCGACCCATGCGACCCCGTTTGAGGCGGGTCCGGACGCTCGCCTGGTCCCCGTCAACGACCTGCCGGCGGCCGCACGATCGGACTGCTCCTACGCCGTCCTCGGATCCGGCAAGACGGCTGCGGACGCCTGCACCTGGCTTCTCGGCAATGACGTGCAGCCGGACCGGATCCGCTGGGTCCGGCCCCGCGACGCCTGGTTCTACGACCGCCGCCACTTTCAGCCTATGGATCAGGTCGGTTCGCTCATGGAGGGAATCGCCCTGGACGCCGAAGCCGGTGCCGGCGCAGAGAGCGTCGCCGAGCTCTTCGAGCGGCTTGAGGCCTCCGGGCGGATGACGCGCATCGACCCGGCTGAGCCGGCGACGATGTTCCGCGGCACGATGCTCAGCGCCGGGGAGTTGGCCGGCCTGCGGCAGATCGAGGACGTGATCAGGCTCGGCCACGTGCAGCGAATCGAGAGCGGCCGGATCGTGCTCGAGCACGGGGAGACCCGCACCGACGCCGACACCCTGTACGTGGACTGCACGGCGCTCGGCCTGAACGACGCCCCGGCGACGCCAATCTTCCAGCCGGGCCGGATCGTGCTCCAGCAGGTCCGTCACCTTTCCCCCTGCTTCAACGCGGCCCTGGTCGGGTTCGTCGAGGCCCACCGGGACGACGACGCGGAGAGGAACCGCCTCTGCCCCCCCAATCCGTACCCCAGCCGCATCGAGGACTGGCCGCGCATGACGAGTCGGACCTGGCGGACGGAGGCCCGCTGGCTGCGTGAGCCCGACCTCTCGGCCTGGGTGGCCGAGAACCGGCTGAACCTGCTGGGCGCGCTTGCCGACCACGCGGCGGAGCCGCACGTGCAGGAAGTGGTCACGCGATATCTAACGCACGTCGACGCGGCGATCGAGCGCTTGACGCAGGTGAGGCACTGACCGTAGGGGGCTACCAGCGGCTAGGCTCCTCTCATGCCGATCAAGCTTCATCGCTGCCCCGTCATGTGGGCCAAGGTCGAGGCGCATCCGTGCTGGAAGGTGCAGAAGGCGCTGGATGAGCAGGGGGTCGAGTATGAGGTGGTGAAGGGGCCGCTGCGGCCGGGGAAGCGGAACGAGCTCGAGCAGCTCTCCGGGCAGCGCAAGTACCCGGCGATCGAGTTCGAGGACGGGCGGGTCTACCGGGAGGAATCGACGGATATGGCCGCGCACATCCGCGCCGGCAAGCTGTTCGAGGGCTGAGGCGCCGTGGCCGGGTTGCCAGAGAGCGGTTCTGTGGCAACGGCCAACGAGGAGGCCGTGAGGGCCTGGGACACGGTCCTCTACGAACGCTGGAAGAAGAACCGCAAGGTGTTCGTCGGGGCGCTCGACGAGGTGACCAACGAGATCTTCGAACTGCACTCGCCGCCCGAGGGTGGCCGCTGTATCGACGTCGGCTGCGGGTTCGGCGAGACCACGCAGCTGATCGCGGCGATGGTCGGCGCCGGGGGCTCGGTGCTCGGCAGCGACTCCTCGCCCCGCTTCATCGAGGACGCCCGCGCCGAGGCCGTCGAGGCGGGGGTCGAGAACGTCGAGTTCGAATGCGCCGACGCGCAGACCGCAGCCTGGGCGCCCGAGTTCGACTACGCCTTCTCGCGCATGGGCACGCAGTTCTTCGCCGCCCCGGTGCCGGCGATGCGGGCGATCCGGGGCGCGCTGAAGCCGGGCGCCGGCCTCTACAAGCTCTGCTGGCGACGCAAGGACGAGAGCCCGATCTTCGCCGAGACCGAGCGGGTGGTGCAGCGCTTCCTCTCGCGGCCCGAGGAGTACGAGGCGGACACCTGTGGGCCGGGACCGTTCTCGCTCGGCAACCCCGAAACGCTCACCGGCATCCTCGAGGCGGCCGGCTTCGCCGACGTTCAGTTGCAGCAGCGCGACTTCGACTACTTCATCGGCGAGGACATGGACGAAGCGCTCGACTCGATGCTGGCAATCGGGCCGGGAGCCGAGCTGATCCGCCTCAACGGCGACCACGGCGAGAGCCGCAGGCCTGAGATCGAAGACGCCCTCGCCGACCGCTATGCCGAGTGGCGGCAACCGGACGGCTCGATCGTTGGCCAGGCGTCCGTCTGGCTGGTCGCGGCGACCAACCCCGGCTAGATGAAACAGCTGCGCGGCAGGACGGCTTTGGTGACCGGGGCGTCGGGCGGGATCGGGCGGCAGATTGCGCTGCGCCTCGGTGCCGAGGGTGTGGACGTGGTCGTCAGCGGGCGGCGCGAGGAGGCTCTCGCCGATGCGGTCGGCGAGCTGCGCGCCCTGGGGGTGAAGGCCGAGGCGGTGCCGGCCGAGCTTGGCGAACGCACCCAGGTCGAGGCGCTGATCGAGCGCTGCGAGGCGGCGCTCGGGCCGCTCGACCTGCTCGTCAACAACGCCGGAATCGAGACGGTCGGCGCCTTCACCGCCTACACCCCGGACCAGCTCTCCGCGATGGTCGACATCAACCTCACCGCGCCGATGCTGCTCGCCCACCGCGCCTTGCCGGGGATGCTCGAGCGGGGCCGCGGCCACGTCGTCTTCATCTCCTCGCTGGCCGGCAAGGTTGGTCCCGCCTACAACGAGCCCTACGCCGCGACCAAGGCCGGGCTGATCGGCCTCACCCAGTCGCTGCGCGCCGAGTACCGCCGTGCGCCGGTCGGCTTCTCGGTCGTCTGCCCCGGCTTCGTCGCGGGCGACGGCATGTACCAGCGGATGGTCGAGGAAGGGGTCAGCTCCAACCGGCTGATGGGCGAGACGACGCTGGAGAAGGTCGCCGAGCGGGTCGTCGAGGCGATCCGAGAGGACAAGCCCGAGGTGCTGGAGAGCGGCTCGCCGATACGGCCGCTGCTCGCCCTCGGCCAGCTCTCGCCACGATTGGCGGAGAGGACCGTCGAGCGGATCGGCGCCACCGAGATCTTCCGCCGCACCGCCGCCCAGCGCGACCGGCTCGCGTAAGCGGCGCCGTTGCGCCAGACTG
Organism: uncultured Solirubrobacterales bacterium; assembly: GCA_963728365.1. GTDB lineage: Bacteria > Actinomycetota > Thermoleophilia > Solirubrobacterales > 70-9 > VRUE01. Next base: position 1,550,897 of record CAVSJI010000001.1, on the reverse strand, counting down.
CATGCCGATGAGCAAGCTCCGTTTCCAGATCTCGGTCTCGCTCGACGGCTTCGCCGCAGGCCCCAACCCGAGCGAGGAGCACCCGCTCGGCGAAGGCGGGGAGCAGCTCCACGAGTGGGTGCTCAAGCTCGCCGCCTGGCGCCGGCCGCACGGTCGCGAGGGGGGCGAGACGAACGCCAGCAGCGCCGTGTTCGAGGCGTCGCTCGAGAACGTCGGCGCGACGATCATGGGCCGCAACATGTTCGGCGGCGGTCCCGGTCCCTGGGGAGAGGACCCCTGGGACGGCTGGTGGGGAGACGACCCGCCCTTCCACCACCCGGTCTTCGTCCTCACCCACCACGAGCGCGAGCGGCTGGAGAAGCAGGGGGGCAACAGCTTTACCTTCGTCACCGACGGGATCGAGTCGGCGCTGGAGCAGGCGAGTGCCGCGGCGGCCGGCAAGGACGTCGCGCTCGGCGGCGGCGCCAATGTCGCTCAGCAGTACCTGGCCGCCGGGCTGATCGACGAGATGCTGCTCAACGTCGCGCCGGTGCTGCTCGGCTCGGGCACCCGCCTCTTCGAGAACCTCGGCGACGTGAGCAGGATCGGGCTCGAGCAGGAGCGGGTGGTCGAGGGCCCAGACGCGGCGCACCTCCTCTACCGCCGCGCTGGATAGCCTGCGCTCAGATCTCGATCCAGGTGCCCTTGGGGCCGAGGTTGCGGACCGGCGTCGCGCCGATCCGGCTCTCGCAGCCCCACGACTCGTGGATGTGGCCGCAGACGGCGAGTCGCGGTGCCTTCTCCTCGATTGCCGCGAGCAGCGCCGGGCTGCCGAAATGGTCGCCGCCGCCGTTGGCGTCGCAGTGGCCCCGCGGCGGCGAGTGCAGGACGAGGACCGCGCCGTCCGGGCAGGCGGCGAGCATCGAAGCCGCCGCCTCGTCGTCGAGGTCGAAGCTCCACTCCCAGGGCGTGACGGGCACGCCGGCCCCGAGGCCGTAGAACTCTGTCCCGGCGATCGTCGTGCCCTCGCCGTGCAGGACCGTCGCCGCGTCCCAGCCGGCAGCCGCGGCGCGCAGCGCCTCGTCGGTCTCGTTGTTGCCCGGGACGAGCACGGTCGGCGTCTCGATCCCTGCCAGCGCCTCGATCGTCTCCTCCAGACCCTCGTGCACCGAGGCGAAGTCGCCGGCGCCGATCACCACGTCGGCCTCGGCGGCCATCGAGATCAGCTCGGCGGCCTGACCGAGGTCGCGGTGCAGGTCGCTGAAGGCAAGCAGCTTCACGAACGACAACTTAGCCGACAGCCGGGCCGCCGCTCGGCCCCGACGGCGAGCGTCTAAAGTTCCGCATACAAAAAGCTTCGCAACTGTTACGTTTGCGCGCCACGCGTGCGCTTTCACTCCCTAGGCTGGGAGCATGAGGACGATGAGACAGAGCTGGACAGACGAGCGCCTGGACGATCTCAGTCAGCGCATGGATGCGGGCTTCCGCCGCGTCGATGCGGACGTGCGCGAGTTGCGCGCCGAAATGAATGCTCGGTTCGACGGGCTCAACCGCACTCTGCTGCAGCTCGGCGGCGGCGTGATCGTCGCCTTGATCGGCCTGATCGCGACCCAGCTGTAGGTCAGGCCTCGGCGGTCTCCGGGCGGCGAAGATCATTGCCGCGGGGGTCAGGTTCTTGCGGGATGCGGCGGTCGCGTCGATGGCATCCGGTTGGCCGTCAGGCGCCTGGATCCTGCCCGTTCGATAGGCTCGCGCCGCTTATGCCGGACGTATTTTGGATAGGGGCGGTGCTCTTCGGCGTGGTCTTCCTGATCGGCGCCTTCGCCGGCGCCCGCTCGCGCTCGACCAGCGTCGGCACCGGCGCCCTGGTCGGCCTCTACATGGGCGTGATGCTCGCCTTCCCGCTGCTCGCCATCGGCCTGGCGAACAGCTAGCCCCACAAGCGCGTAGCGAATCGCCTCGGCGGGTAGGGGTGGACCCGAACCCGCTGCGAAGGAAAGGAAGCGACAGGCCCAGATGACCGTCCCCCGTGTCACCTTGCACGACGACGTCGAGATCCCGCAGCTCGGCTTCGGCGTCTTCCAGGTCCCGCCCGACGACACCCAGGCCGTGGTCGAGCATGCGCTGGAGGCCGGCTACCGCCACGTCGACACCGCCGCCGCCTACCGCAACGAGGAGGGCGTCGGGGCGGCGATCGCCGTCTCCGGCCTGCCGCGGGAGGACGTCTTCGTCACCACCAAGCTGTGGAATTCCCAGCAGGGGTACGACTCGACCTTGGCGGCGTTCGATGCCGGCGCACGACGGTTGGGCCTCGGCTACGTCGACCTCTACCTGATCCACTGGCCGGTGCCCACCGAGAACCGCTTCGTCGAGACCTGGCGCGCGCTCGAGCGCCTCCGCGAGGAGGGGAGGACGCGCACGATCGGCGTTTCCAACTTCCGTGTCGAGGATTTGGAGCGGCTCGAGGCCGAGGCGGAGGTGCGGCCGACCGTCAACCAGATCGAGCTGCACCCCAGCTTCCAACAGGCCGAGCTGCGCGCCTGGCACGCCGATCACGGCCTGGCGACCGAGGCATGGAGCCCGCTCGCCCAGGGCGAGTCGCTCGACGATGAGACGCTCACCGCGGTCGCCGCCGCCCACGGCAAGACCGCGGCGCAGGTCGTGTTGCGCTGGCACTTGCAGATCGGCAACGTCGTCATTCCCAAGTCGGCGACCCCGGAGCGGATCCGAGAGAACATCGACCTTTTCGATTTCGAGCTCTCCGATGCGGAGCTCGACCGGATCGCCGGACTCGATGCGGGACGCCGCATCGGTCCCGATCCCTCGACCTTCGTCGCGCCCTGAGCCACGGTTAGGCCGCCGCGACCGGAAGATTGCCGATGCGACGACGCATCGACCTGCGGTCAGTGCCCACGACAACTACGACCGCTAGGCGGTTTGGGGGCGGCGGACCTCGTGGCGGCCGTCGCCGTAGAGGCGGGTCTCGTAGACGATCATCGCCCAGAGCAGGGCGTTGACCGCGGCCAGGGCGAGCAGCGCAGGCACCTCGGTGGCGACCGGGACGAGGATCAAGAGGATGATCGCCAAGCCGAGGCGCTGGCGGTTGAGTGAGCGGATGTGGCGCCAGCGGAAGGCGACCAGGCCAAGCAGGTAGATCGCCACGCCGCCGAGCAGGGCGAAGGCGGGGACGGCGTGCAGGTGCTCGCCGAAGTGGCCGATCGTCATCTTCAGGCCGAGCGCCGCGAGGATGATGCCGGCGACCATCACCAGATGCATGTATGAGTAGGAGTCGCGCGCCATCTCGTTCTGCACCCGCCCGGGCTGTGCCTCGGCCAGTCGGCGGGACGAGACGATCGCGACGATGTCGAAGTAGATCCACCAGAGCGCCGCGGTCAGGGCGACGCCGAGCACCGCCGCCGTGCCGATCCCGAGGTCGAGCGTGTGCTCGGCGCCGACCCCGATCGCGACGATCGACTCGCCGAGGGCGATGATCACGATCAGGCCGTGGCGCTCGGCGAAGTGCCCGGGCACGAGTTTCCAGCCCTCCGAGCCGAAGAGGTAGGGCCCGCCCATGTCGAGGAAGAGGGCGAGCGCCCAGAGCGCCCCCTGGGCGAGCCCGTCGAAGAGCGAGGCCGAGGCCAGCAGGCCGACGGCGACCGCGCTGCTGCCCGCGAGGCCGAGGACCGAGTGGCGCAGGCCGTCGTCCTCGGGGCTGGCGAGGATGAAGAGCCCGATCTGGGCGAACCGCACTACGCCGTAGATCAACGCGAAGGCCAGCGCCAGGTCGCCGAAGGCTTCCGGCACGCAGAGCGAGACCAGCAGCAGCGCCGCCATCGCCCCGAACATCACCAGCCGCACGGCTCCCTCCTCGGGGTCGATCACGCTGGTCAGCCAGGCGTACCCGACCCAGGCCCACCAGAGCATGCCCAGGACCAGTAGCCCCTGAACCAACCCCGACCAGGTCGGGTGATGCGACATCAGCGCGGTGCACTGGGTGATCGCCAGCACGAAGACGAGGTCGAAGAAGAGCTCCAGCGGCGTCACCCGCTCGCCCTCGCGCAGGGTTGCGCCGAGTCGCGAGGGGGAGGCGCTCACGCGTCCTCGGCGGCGAATTCCGCGAGCAGCTGCTGCTCGCGCTCCTTCTTCGGGAAGCCGAAGAAGACCAGGGCCGCACCGAGCAGGATCGCGACGATGCCCGCCACGTATGCCGCCTGGTCGCCATGCAGGAAGGAGGCCTTGGCCGCGGCGATGATGCTTTCCGCGTGCGCCGGGTAGCGCGAGGCGAGGTCGGCGGCGCTGGCGAAGGACTTGGTCAGGTCGGCTTCGATGCTCTCGTTGATCCGCGCCGACTGGCCGGAGTTGGCGATCGCTTCGCTTGCCGCGGCGGCGTAGCCCGCGGTCAGCAGCGCGCCGAGGATCGACTGCATGATCGCCCCGCCGAGGTCGCGCTGAAGATCCGCGGTGCCGGAGGCCATCCCGGCCCGTTTGACCGGCACCGACCCGGTCAGCGAGTGCGAGGCAGGCGTGCCGGCGAAGCCGACCCCGATCCCGACGAAGGCGTAGCCGAGCCCGACCTTCCAGTAGGGGATGCCTTCCTTCCAGAGCAGCAGCATGGTGAGGAAGCCGAGCACGCAGAAGAGGTAGCCGACCAGCAGGGTGAAGCGGGCGCCGTGCGACTCGACCAGCTTTGCCGAGCGCGGCGCGACGAGCACCATCAGCGCTGCCGCCGGCAGGATCGCCAGGCCCGAGTCGAGGGTCGAATAGTCGAGCACGTTCTGGAGGAACTGCTGCCCGACGAACATCGCCGCCATCAGCGAGCCGAAGACGATGATCCCGGCGCCGGCCGCGACCCAGAAGGTGCGGCGCTTGGCCACGTCTAGGTCGTAAAGCGGGGAGGGTGCCCGGCGCTGGCGCCAGATGAAGGCGGCGATCGCCGCGAGCGCGACGATGCCGAGGCCGATCGCCGTGGCGCCCTTGCCCGGCACCGGGGCGAGGTTGATCCCGAGCACCAGCGCCGCGACCAGCATCACCGAGAGGATGCCGCCGAGGTTGTCGACCGGGTCGCTGGTCTCGTTGACGTGAGCGGGGACGTAGCGCCAGGCCATGAAGAGCGCGAGGATCGCGAGCGGCAGGGTGACGAGGAAGACCGAGCCCCAGTCGAACTGCTCGAGCAGCGCCCCGGAGAGCAGCGGTCCGAGCGAGGAGATCGCGCCGCCGATCGCCGACCAGAGCGCGATCGAGCGGGTGCGCGCGTCGCCCGCCCAGAGTGCCGTGATCAGCGCCAGCGTGGTCGGGAAGGCCATCCCGGCGGCGACCCCGCCGAGCAGCCGGGCGACGAAGAGCACGCCGATCGAGGGCGCCAGCCCGGCGAGCAGCGAGGCCGGGATCGAAAGCCCCATGCCGAGCAGGAGCATCATCTTGCGCCCGTAGCGATCGCCGAGCGCCCCCAGGTAGAGCACCGAGGTGGCGAGCCCCAGCGAGTAGCCGACCGCGACCAGGTTGAGCGAGGTCTGGCCGGCGTTGAAGGCCTTGCCGATGTCGGGAAGCGCGACGTTGGCGACGGCCAAGTTGAGGTTGGCCACCGCGGCGACCAGGATCAACGCCGAGAGGACGAGCCCGGCGCGCTTGGGGCTGCTCGACTCCACCAACGCCAACCTACCTGCTGGGCGAGCCGGATTCGCATTTGAGACTTCTCAAGCGATCCTTAGGTCGTGTTAATTCGCCCTGAGGAGGCTCGGCCGGTGGCTGCCGAGCGACAACCGCGGCGCCCCACCGGCCGCATCGCTCCCTGGCGGCGGGCGCGACGCGTCGTCCTCCTCGCCGCCGCGATCTGCCTCGTCCCGGTCGGCGTCTCCTGGGTGCGGACGATGAACGGACATCGCAACGTCGGCGTCGGCGTCGCCACCGTCGAGTGGGCCCGCGGGCACGGCGGCAACGGGCTGGTCTCGCAGATCGAGGACTGGTATTACACGCTGAACGCGCCCTCGAAGGGGGGCCCGCCGCTGAAGTCGCTGCCCCGGGTTGGCATTGCCGCGGACGCGGCGGCGAGGACGCGCGCCGGCGCCGTCGCGTACCGGCCGCCGCGGATCGAGCCGCTGATCCATCCGGCGCTGAAGGGGGAGGGGGTTTGGCGATCGGCCACCGCGCACGCCGGGTCCGATCCCGCGGTGCTGCTCGCCACCTTCCGCAGCGACCCGGAATATCCGCAGTTCGTCGCCGGCGTCGCCTGGATCGACTCGCGGCGCACCCACCTGACCTACGTGCCCGGCTTGGCCGAGCCGCCGGAAGTCTCCCACCGCGGCCCGGCCGAGGTTCCGCCGGCGCTGCGCCGGCGCGTCGTTGCCACCTTCAACGGCGGCTTTCCGCTGGAAACCTCGAACGCCGGGCTCGTCTACCGCGGCCAGACCGTCGCGCCGATGGTCAACGGGATCGCCACCCTGGTCGAGTACCGCGATGGCCGCATCGACATCGTCCGCTGGGAGCACGGCGAAAACCCCAGCCGGCACGTCTGGTTCGCGAAGCAGAACCTGCCGCCGATCATCTACGGCGGCCGGCTCAACCCCGACCTCAGCGACGGCCCCGAATGGGGCGCCACGGTCAACAACGCGATCCGCGTCTGGCGCTCCGGGCTTGGCATCGACCGCCGCGGCAACCTGATCTACGCCGCCGCGAACTACCAGACGGTCGGCTCGCTGGCGGAAATCCTCAAGCGGGCGGGCGCCGTGCGGGCGCTGGAGCTCGACATCAACGAAGACTGGACAAGCTTCATCACCTACCGCCGGCCCGGCGCCGCCGAGCCCTCGAACCTGCTGCCGGAAATGTTCCGGCCCTCGACCCGCTACCTGACGCCCGACGAACGCGACTTCTTCGCCGTCTACCTGCGCCCTGGGGAAGGCTGGGGCGGATGACCCGGCGTCGCAACACGCCGGGCGCCGGGGCGCGCCGCGCCCTGCTGGTCGACCTCCTCCTCGCCGCCGCGATCGCCGCGCTGTCCCTCTCGCTCGCCACCGGCCTCGGCGTCGTCGGCTTCCTTGCCCTGCCGCTGCTGTTGATCGGCCTGCTCTGGATCGGCGCCGAACGCGCCGCGCTTCGGCTGTTCGGCCGACGTCGGGCCGGAGTCTGAGTGACGGCGTGAGCAGGCTCACACGCGGGTCGCGGCCGCCTGAGAGGATGGGCACGGATGGCGGAGGAGCGAAAGCGGCCAGAGGCGCCGCGCGGGGAACGGGTCCTGCCGGGCGTCTGGCGGTTGCGGCTGGCGCTGCCCTGGCCGGGGGTGCCGCACGGCAACGTCTGGGCGGTGGCCGCCGACGGCGGGATCGTCCTCTTCGACACCGGGATCGGCGGCGAGGGGCGGCTGCGCCAGTTCGACCTGGCGCTCGCCCAGGCGGGTTTCGGCCTCGAGGACGTCAAGCTGCTCGTCTGCACGCACTCGCACACCGACCACTACGGCCTCGCGGCGCCGATCGTCGAGGGCGCCGGCTGCGAGCTCTGGATGCACCCCAACTGGGAGCACGTGCGGCTGCTTGCCGACGACCCGGCGGCGGCGCTCGAGCAGCGGCTCGAGGTGGCCCGCCAGAGCGGCGTGCCGCTGGCCGGACTCGAACGCTACCGCGAGTCCCGCAAGGGCGATCAGGACACCGGGATCGACGCGATCGTCGAGCCCGACCGGGAGCTGGTCCCCGGGGTCGAGGTCGAGACCGACCTGGGCACGTGGCAGGTACACGAGACCCCGGGCCACGCGCCCTCGCACGTCGTCCTGCACCAGCCCGAGCGCAAGCTGCTGATCTCCGGCGACCACCTGCTGGGCCGCACGGTGCTCTTCTTCGACCACGGCCACAGCCCCGACCCAGTCGGTGAATTCCTGCGCAGCCTCGACGAGGTCGAGCCGCTCGAGGTCGAACTTTGCCTGCCTGGCCACGGGCGGCCCTTCCGCGACCCTAAAGCGAAGATCGACGAGGCGCGGCGCCAGGTCGGCGAGCTGCTCGAGAAGACCCGCGAGGCGCTGGCCGACGGCGAGCGCACCGGCTTCGAGATCGTCGAAGAGATCGTCGGCGCCGAGAACGTCAACACGCCGGTCAGCGCCTGGGTCCTGCAGATCGTCCTCTCCTGCCTTGACCACATGGCGATTCTCGGCCAGGTCGAGCAGGTCGAGGGAACCGATCCGCAGCGCTGGCGCGCCCTATAGCCTTGCGGGCGTGGCCAGCTTCACCCTGACCCGAGAGATCGCCGCGCCGGCCGACGTCGTCTTCGACGTGCTCACCGATCACGCCGGCTACGCGAAGCTGACCCCCCTGCGCCGCTCCGAGCTCGAGCGCGAGGGGAGTCCCGACCCGAACGGGATCGGGGCGATCCGCAAGCTGACCGCCGTCGGTCCGCCGATGCGCGAGGAAGTGATCGCTTTCGAGCGGCCGAGCCGCTTCTCCTACACGGTCCTCTCCGGCCTGCCGGTCCGCGACCACGTCGGCACGGTCGAGCTCTCCGAGCAGGGCGGCCGGACCGCGATGGTCTACGCGGTGCGCACCCACGCGACGATCCCGCTCGCCGGGTTCGCCGTCGTCGCCGGGATGAAGCAGGCGATCAAGGGGCTGGTCGACGGGGTGGCCAAGGAGGCCGAGCGACGCGCCGCCGGGGGTTGAGGAGCACCGCGAAGACCCTCCTCGCCGGCATCTGGGCGGAGGCGGAGTACTTCTGGCACGACCGGCGGCACATCGCGATCTCGCTGATCGTCGCCGGAGTGGTTCTCGTCACCGGGGCCGGGCTGCTCGCCTACCAGCTGCTCAAGCGGCCGGCCGACGTGCACAACCCGAACGCGGTCTTCGTGCCGCAGAAGGCGCCGAAACCCGAAGCGAAGACCGTCAACTGGCCGATGTTCGGCCTCAACGCGGCGCGCACCCGCTACCTGCCGGCAAAGGGGGTCAAGCCGCCCTTCCGCAAGCTCTGGCGCTTCAAGGAGCGCCCGCTGCTCGAGTTCCCGCCGGTCTACGTCGGCGGCAAGCTCTACGCGGTCAACAACAACGGCACCGCCTTCGCGCTCGACGCCCGCACCGGGAAGGTGCTCTGGGAACGCAGCATCGGCCGCCTCAACGCCTCCTCGCCGGCCTACTCGCGCCACCGGCTCTACATCGTCAACCTGGTCCCCGGCCACATCGTCAAGCTCGACGCGAAGACCGGCAGGATCATCTGGAAGCGCTCGCTGCCGGGGCGCGCCGAGTCCTCACCGGTCGTCGTCGGCCGCACGGTCTACTTCGGCTGCGAAGACGGCAAGCTCTACGCGCTCAGCACCGGCCGCGGAGGGGTGCGCTGGGCGACCAGCCTCGGCGGCCCGATCAAGGCGGCGCCCGCCTACCACGGCGGCCGGCTCTACGTCGGCGACTACGGCGGCTACATGAACGCCGTCGACGCGAAGACCGGCAAGCTCGTCTGGCAGAGCGGCTCGCTGGGCCAGGGCTTCGGCACCTCGGGCCAGTTCTACTCGACCCCCGCGGTCGCCTACGGGCGGGTCTACGCCGGCAACAACGACGACCGCGTCTACAGCTACGACATCAAGGACGGGACCCTGGCTTGGAGCTACTCGACCGGTGGGTACGCCTACTCGGGCCCGACCGTCGCCAACACCCGCCACAGCCCGCCGACCGTCTTCATCGGCTCCTTCGACGGCAACGTCTACGCGCTCGGCGCGAAGGACGGCCAGGTGCGCTGGAGCCGCTCGGCGGGCGGCCAGGTGGTCGGCTCTCTCTCCGCGGTCGGCGACATCGTCTACGTCGCCGAGTTCACCTACAACTCGACCAACGGCTTCATGATGCGCAGCGGCCGCCGCGTCTTCCACTACCGGCGCGGCACCTACTCGCCGGTGATCTCCGACGGCCGCCGCCTCTACCTCACCGGCTACTCGAGCATCACCGCCCTGCAGCCCTACAAGCTCCGCCGCGCCGTGGCCCCCGCGATCGTCGCCCCGAAGCGCCGCAAGCGAACTGCATCAACTTCTCCTTCTCGCGGGTAGAGAAGTTGATGCAGTTCGCGTCAGTTGCGCGGGGCTACGCCGCCGGGGGGCGCTGGTGGGGGCGGTGGGGTCAGTGGGGGGTGTGGGGCGTAGGGGGGGAAGACCGTGTGGTGGAGGAAGTTGCTGAGCACGCCGAGGCTGGCCGGGTAGTTCTGGATCCGGTAGGAGCTGGTCGCCCCGAAGTCCTGGTAATAGACGAGCATCCGGCAGCGCGGGTGGCGCCGCACCCAGACCATCAGGCGGCGCATGTAGGTCGGGTCGTCGCCGGCCGAGACGCCGAACTCGGGCAGCGCGAAGGGCTTCGGCGCGAAGCGCCGGTAGAGCCCGGTGAGCGCCTTCCAGTCCTGGTTGTCGGAGTAGAAGTCGGTGCCGATCCAGTCGACGTATTCCTCGCCGGGATAGAAGTGGCGCGGCCGGTTGGCGGGCGTCGTCGGCGAGCCGGCCGGCAGGGTGCTCCAGAGCACCGCGACCGGCGCCTTGGGCAGGCCGCCCGGGTGGCCCTGCAGCGCCCGCAGGCCGGCCTTGGCCAGGCGTTCGTCGATCGCCGCGTGGCTGCCGCCGCCGTGCAGGATCACGTAGATGCGGCGCATCGCCAGGCGGTACCAGCGTGGCTTGTGGGCGGCGTCGCGGCGCGCGCCGGAGCAGTCATAGGAGGCGTAGACGTTGAGGCAGCGGTTCGGCTCACCGAGCGGTCGCACGTAGGCCGGCATCCCCTTCGCCCAGAACAGCTTGTTGAGGCGGATCAGGTATTCGTCGCCCTTGCCCCGGGCGATCGCCCGGGGGGCGATCAGCTCATGGCCGTCGCCGGAGTCGGCGGTGGTGACGTGCAGGACCGGTCGCGCCCGCGCCGACTGCCAGCGTTCGATCGAGTCGGGGAAGTCCGATCCCCAGGTGCGGAAGCTCTCGATCAGCGCCGGGTGCTTGTGCAGGGCGGCGCTGAAGTGGCCGAAGTCGGCCGGGTTGCCGGTGTCGCTGACGCCGAAGAAGACGCGCTTGCCCGGCGGCAGCAGCGCCCCGGCGTTGGCCTTCGCCACGCCGCTGAGCAGCAGGGCGGCGCCCACGAGGGCAGCCAGTGCAAGTCGTCTTCGCAGCACGCGCATGTCCGAGGCTGATTCGACCGGCGAGGAGCAACTCCCTTCCCGCCGGGGGACCGGATACCGGAGGCGTGGTGACACCGGCCCTCCGGCAGGAAGAAGTGTCGCACCTAAAACACGCCGAGCGGGCTATCGGACCGGCGCGGTCGCGACGATGCGCAGCACCTCGGGCGCGTACTTGGCGATGAAGCTGGGGCCGACGCCGCGGATTGCGCCGAGGCTCGCCTCGTCGGCGGGGCGGGCGGCGGCGATCGCGGTCAGGGTCGAGTTGTGGGCGACGGTGAAGGCCGGCTTGCCCTCGGCGGCCCGCAGCCGCCAATCCTTGAGCTCCTCGAAGAGCTGCTCGTCGCCCTCGCCGAGCTCCGGCGGCGGCGCCGCGGGGGCCTTCGCTCGGGACGGCCGCCGCACGACGATCGTCTCCGGGTCGGGCAGCCAGCCCTCGGCGTCGCAGACGTCACAGCAGCGGCCCAGCGGCGCCCCGGCCTCGCGGTCGCCGAAGTGGTCGAGCACGCTGCGCCGCCGGCAGCGCTCGCCGTAGACGAACTCCTTGATCGTGCGGTAATCGCGCCAGCCGCGCTCGCGGGCGATCGCCAGCTCAGGGTCCCCGTTGCGCTGTTCGTTGAAGCGCACCAGGCGGCCGAGGTCGGCCTTCATCGCCAGCAGCACCGCCTTCGCCGGCAGCCCGTCGCGCCCGCCCCTGCCCGCCTCCTGGTAGTAGGCCTCGAGGCTGGTCGGGATCGCCACGTGCCAGACCGAGCGCACGTCGGCCTTGTCGACGCCCATGCCGAAAGCGTTGGTGGCGACGATCACCTCGGCGTCGCCCTCCATGAAGCGGCGCTGGGTGCGCTCGCGACTCTCGGGGGCGATGCCGGCGTGGTAGGCGAGCGCCCGCAGGCCGCGCTCGCGCAGCACGTCGGCGAGCTCCTCGGTGTCGCGCCGGGTGCCGGCGTAAACGATCGCCGGGCGGTTCCCGGGGTCGGCGAGGCCGGCTTCGAGCAGCGCCAGGCGGCGCGCCTTGGAGCCTTTGCCCTCGAGCCGCACCACGTCGAAGGAGATGTTGGGCCGGTCGAAGCCGGAGCGCACCTGCAAGGGGTCGCGCAGGCCGAAGCGGCGGGCGATCTCGGCCGCCACGGCCTTGGTCGCGGTCGCCGTGCAGGCCATCACCGTCGGCCGTCCGAGCCGCTCGGCGATCTCCGGCAGGCGCAGGTAGTCGGGGCGGAAGTCGTGGCCCCATTCGGAGACGCAGTGCGCCTCGTCGACGGCAAGCAGGTCGACCCGCCGCTGGGCGAGCGCCTCGACGAAGACCGACGAGGCGAAGCGCTCCGGCGAGCAGTAGACGATCCGCGCCGTGCCGTCGCGGACCTCGGCCAGCGCCGCGCGCGCCGCCTCGGGGCTCATCCCCGAGGAGATCATCGCCACCGGGTGCCCGGAGCCGGTCAGCCGCTGCCACTGGTCCTGCATCAGCGCGATCAGCGGCGAGACGACGATCGTCAGGTCCTCGGTCGCCAGCCCCGGCAGCTGGTAGCAGAGGCTCTTGCCGCCGCCGGTCGGCATCACGATCAGCGAGTCGCGCCCGTCGAGCGCCGCCTCGACCGCCTCGCGCTGCCCGGGCCTCCAGCTGGAGAACCCGAGCCGCGCGAGCAGCGTGTCCGCCTCGTTGCCCGTCGCGACGCTCATCGCCGCCCAGGCTATGGGTCTCAGCCGACGATCTGGGCGGCACCTGTGACAACTCCTCGGCAAGAGCGTCGATTTCCTGTGCCAGCTTGCGAATGTCTGCCTGGCTGAGCTTGGTGTAGGGGACGAAGCCGACGCCGCGTAGCGGCGCTACTTGGCGACGGTTTCCTTTTCCGCAGCTGAGGCGGGCCGGCTGCCCTTGCCGGTCACGGTCAGCGTGCCGCGCTCGGTCTCGCCCCCGGGGCAGTAGATCGTGTACTTGCCGGGGTCGAGCGTCAGGGTGAAGCTTCCCGAGAGTCCGTCGGCGAGGTTCTCCTTCTCGCCGAGGATCTTGCTGCCGTCCATCACCTCGATCTCGGTCACCGCCGTGGTCCCGGTGTTCTCCGCTTCGAAGACGATCGGCCCGGCGGCGACCTCGGTCGAGGCGGGCAGGCAGCCGGCGTCGGTCAGTTCGAAGGCCAGCGTCTCGGCGCCGGCGGGCACGTCTTCGCCGGACGAGCCGCAGCCGGCGGCGAGCAGAGCGACCGCGCCAAGGGCGGCGGCGGCAAGCGGGACGCGAGGGACGAATCGAGTCATTTCAGGGGCTCCTTGCTCAGTTCCGGGGACGAGAATTAGGGCACCCTAACAAAACCCGACAAACAACGTCGGATTTCCCTCGGTGCGCGTTATGCCGAAGGTGAGCGTCAGGCTCGAAGGCAGCAGCCCGACGGTCTCGCCGGTGTCATCGGGCGGCGCCGGGCACGAAGTTACGGTCTAGGCTGGGCTCTCGGCTGGCGCCGCGCTCCGCGGCCGCGAGCGCTGCGCCGCGCCACGCAGGCGCAGCCGGTCGGGCCAGAGCACGTAGAGCGCCATCGGCACCGCGTAGAGCAGGTAGATGGCGACCTCGCCGACGGTCGGCGAGGGCTGCAGGCCCAGCATCCCGGTCAGCAGTGAGCCGCTCACCGTCCCCGGCTGCACGAGCCAGGTGAGGTCCAGCGCCTGCCCCTGCAGGCCGTTGAACCAGCCCGCCTCATGGGCGGTGTGCAGTGAGGTCGAGAGCAGGCCGGCGGCCACGAAGACGAGGATCAGACCGGTCACCTTGAAGAAGCGGGTCAGGTTGATGTGAACGCCGCCGCGGTAGATGCCGAGCCCGATCGCCACCGCGACGACAAGGCCGATCACCGCGCCCGCCCCGGCGGCGGTCGTGTCGCTGGCGTCGTTGAAGGCGGCAAGCAGGAAGACCGAGGTCTCGAAGCCCTCGCGCAGCACGGCGAGGAAGGCCATTCCGACCAGGGCCATGGTCGAGCCGCTGGCCAGGGCGCTCGCCGCGTTGCCTTCCAGCACCCGCTTGATGCCGCGCGCGTTGCGCCGCATCCAGACGATCATGTAGGTGACGGCGCTGACTGCGATCAGGCCGATCACCGTCTCCAGCCCCTCCTGCTCGCGCTGGGGCAGCTCCTGGCCGACGACCCGCAACAGCACCGCGATTCCGATGCAGAGCGCGATCGCGATCCCCACCCCGGCCCACATCTGACGCATCGCATCGCGGCGTCCCTCCTTGACCAGGAAGGCGGCGATGATGCCGACGATCAGCGAGGCCTCGACGCCCTCGCGCAGTGCGATGACAAGAGTTGGGATCATTCCTGCGGGTGGTTCCTCTGTCTCGGTGGCTCCCTAGCCTGGGAAGCCGAATTAGGTTGCCCTAATGCAAGCTAAAAACCTAGCACGCCGCTAGGCATTGCGTCGTCGGACCAGGGCAGCCAGGGTTCGTGCCACTGGGTTACGCCGCGGGTCAGCTTCTCCGCCTCGGGCGGTCCCCAGGTGCCGCGCTCGTATGGATGCACGGGCCCGGGATCGTCGAGCAGCGGCTGCACGATGCGCCAGGTCTCCTCGACCGTGTCCTGGCGAGTGAAGAGCTGGTGGCGGCCGGCGAGCGCGTCGCCGAGCAGCCGCTCGTAGGGCTCGGGGTCCTCGCCGGGGACCTTCTCGAAGAGGACCTCGAGGTTTGCCGCCTCGAAGGTCTCGACCCCGGCCTGCTTGGCGAAGAGGCCGAGGCGGGCGCCGGGGTCGGGCTCGATCCGCACGGTCATCTGGTTGGAGTCCGGCCGCCTGCCCGGGCCGACGCCAAGCGGCGGCGGCTTCTTGAAGACGACGCTCACCTCGCTCGACTTGGCCGGCATGCACTTACCCGCGCGGATGAAGAAGGGGACGCCGCTCCAGCGCCAGTTGTTGACCTCCAGCTCGACCGCGGCGAAGGTCTCGGTGGTCGAGTCGGGCGCCACGTCGGGGACTTCGAGGAAGCCCTCGTACTGGCCGCGCACGTAGCGCTTCGGGTCGGCGGTGCGCACCGCCTTGAAGAATTCGAGCTTCTTGTCCCGGACCGAGTCGGGCTGGTTGCCGGTCGGCGGCCCCATGCCGACCAGGGCGAGCACCTGCAGGGCGTGGTTCTGGATCACGTCGCGCATCGCCCCGACCGCGTCGTAGAAGCGGCCGCGGTCGTCGACGCCGAAGTCCTCGGCGATCGTCAGCTGCACGTGGGAGACGTGCTCCTTGTTCCAGACCGGCTCGAGCACCGAGTTGGCGAAGCGCAGGTAGGTGATGTCCATCACCGGCTCCTTGCCGAGGTAATGGTCGATGCGCAGGATCTGGCGCTCGTCGAGCACTTCGCAGAGCTCCGCGTTCAGCGCCCGGGCTGACTCGAGGTCGTGACCGAAGGGCTTCTCGATCACCACGTGGGCGTTCTCGGTGAGCCCGGCCTTGCCGAGGCCGGCGACGACGGTGGCGAAGAGCGAGGGCGGGATCTCCAGGTAGAAGACCGGGCGGGAGGCGTCGCCGATCGCCTCGGCCACCCGTTCGAAGGTGGCGGCCTCGGCGTAGTCGCCCTGGATGTAGGTGAGCCGCTTCGCCAGCCGCGAGAGGATCTCCTCGTCGGGGTCTTTGACCGTGTCGCGCACCGAGTTGCGCGCGTGCTCGGCGAGCTGCTCGCTCGTCCATTCGTCGATCGCGACGCCGACGATCGGGCAGCTGAGCTTGCCAGCGGCCTCCAGGCGGTAGAGGGCGCGGAAGGTCATCTTCTTTGCCAGGTCGCCGCTGATCCCGAAAATAGCCAGCACGTCGGCGGCGACGGCGTTGTCCTTGGCCTTGGCGTGAGCCATCGGCACCGCAGGCTATCTACCCGCTGGCCTCGTTAGGGTAGGGGCGGTGGAGCTGGGAATGGTCGGTCTCGGGCGGATGGGCGCCAACATGGCGCGGCGGCTGATGCGCGACGGACACCGAATCGTCGCCTACGACGTCAACCCCGATGCGGTCGCGGAGCTGGCCGGAGAGGGCGCCGAGGGCGCCTCCTCGCTGGAGGAGCTGGCCTCGAAGCTGAGCGCGCCGCGTTCGGTCTGGGTGATGGTCCCGGCGGGCGAGATCACAGAGAAGACGATCGCCGACGTCGCAGCCGTGCTCGAGCCCGGCGACGCGATCGTCGACGGCGGCAACTCCTACTACCGCGACGACATCCGCCGTGCCGGGATCCTGCACGAGGAGCAGATCGATTTCGTCGACTGCGGCACCAGCGGCGGCGTCTTCGGGCTCGAGCGCGGCTACTGCCTGATGATCGGCGGGCCAGACGAGGCGGTGCAGCGGCTCGACTCCGTCTTCGCGACGCTGGCGCCCGGGGTCGAGTCGGCGGGCCGCACGCCGGGCCGCTCCGGCGACCCCTCGCCTTCGGAGAACGGCTACCTGCACTGTGGCCCGAACGGCGCCGGGCACTTCGTGAAGATGGTCCACAACGGGATCGAGTACGGCGTGATGGCGGCCTACGCCGAGGGCCTCAACATCCTCAAGAACGCCAACGCCGGCAAGGTCCAGCGCGAGGCCGACGCCGAGACCGCGCCGCTCGAGCAGCCCGAGTACTACCAGTACGACCTCGACCTGCCCGAGGTGGCCGAGGTCTGGCGGCGCGGCAGCGTGATCGGCTCCTGGCTGCTCGACCTGACCGCCGCCGCGATGCAGGAATCGACGGACCTCGCCGAGTTCGAGGGTCGGGTCTCCGATTCGGGCGAGGGCCGCTGGACCTCGATCGCGGCGATCGACGAGGGCGTGCCGGCGCCGGTGCTGACCGCGGCGCTGTACGAGCGCTTCGCCTCGCGCGGGCTCGACGACTTCGCCGACAAGGTGCTCTCGGCGATGCGCAAGCAGTTCGGCGGCCACGACGAGAAGCCCTCCTAGGCGGACCGCGGCATGCCGATCGAGCTCGAGGTCGTCGCCGACGAGAAGGCGGCGGGACGTCGCGCCGCAGAGCTGGTTGCGGCGGCCGGCGCCGAGGCGGCGGCGGAGCGCAACATCTTCTCCTTCGCGATGAGCGGCGGGCGCAGCCCCTGGGGGATGCTGGCGATCCTCGGGGAGGAAGACTCGATGCCCTGGGATCGGACCGAGCTCTTCCAGGTCGACGAGCGCATCGCCTCGCCTGGCAGCGAGGACCGCAACCTCACCCACATGGTGCTCGGCCTCTCGATGGAGCACCAGTCGACGCTCCGGCCGATGCCGGTTACCCAGCGCGACCTCGAGGCGGCGGCGCGCGAGTACGAGAGCTCGCTGCCCGAGCGCTTCGACTGCATCCACCTGGGCATCGGACCCGACGGCCACACCGCTTCGCTCGTCCCCGGCGACCCGGTGCTCGAGGTGAGCGACCGCCGCGTCGCCCTGACCGCAACCGAGTATCAGGGCCATCGCCGGATGACCCTCACCTACCCGGCGCTGGCCGGGGCGCGGCGCATCATCTGGCTCGTCTGCGGCGCCGACAAGGTCGAGCCGCTGCGCAAGCTGCTCGCCGGCGACACCTCGATCCCGGCCGGCCGGGTTGAGAACGAGCGCATGGTCGTCGTCGCCGACGAAGCCGCGGCGCCCGAATAGATCCCTGCCGAGGGGGGTAGTCTTCCTCGCTGCGCCCGACCTCGGCCGCACGAAGGACTGGGCCGACATGGAGGCGATCGCGCAGGCTACGCCTGAGAAACATCGACATCGCCGCGGCGACGATCGCCGACCTGGTTGGTCCTGAGGACCCCGCGGTGGAACGCCTCGAGAGCCTGATTCCCGAGCACGTGGGAACCGGTCGCGGGCGCTGACGCTTTCTACCCCTCGCCGTCCCCGGCGTCGACGAGGGTTCGCAGGCGCTTCATGCGCTGGTCGCTCTCGCCGACCATCCTGGTCAGCCAGCCTTCGACGTCGGCGAGGTCGAGGTCGTCGGTGGCGAGCAGCATCTGCTCGATGTCGAGCCAGTCCTTGGGCCGGTCGAACATCGCCTTGCAGACGATCAGGTGCTCGGGACCGAGGATCGGCACCGTGATTCCGGCGAACGGCACGCGGCGCGTCTGCTTGCTCATCGCCGCGTGGATTGGCGCGTAGGCGAAGAACAGGTCGACGGCGTTGTCGCCCCACCAGAGCCGGCACTGCCCGTCGCGCTCGAGCTCGGCGGGCGCCAGGGCCTCGGCGTCCACGCCGATCGCCTCGAGCTCGCTCACCACGTCCCGCCAGCGCTGGGTCGGCGCGAAGACGTTGAGGTCGATGTCGATCGTCGCCCGCGGGTCGGCGTAGTAGGCGAGGGCCAGGGCGCCGCCGAGCGCGTGTGGAAGTTTGGCCGCGGCGAGCGCTTCGTGGATCGCGATCACCTTGTCGGGCAGCGACGGCTGTTCGTCGAGCTTCGGCGCCTGCGGGGCGCTCATCGCTGCTTCGCGTCGAGTCGTGGGAATCGCAGCGGCTTGCCCTTCCGTCCGCCGGACGGCAGCGCGTCGGCGAGCAGCAGAAGGTCGACCAGGGCCTTGCCCTTCTCCTCCGGGGTCGCCGCCATCCAGATCGCGACCGAGCGGGCCGCCTCGCCGGCCGGGGAGGGCTCCTCGCTCTCCCGGAAGCCGCGGTCGAGCAATTCGCTGAGGATCCTGCGGAGCGCGGGGTCCAGTCGCCGGCCCCGTGCCAGTTCCGCGATCAGCTCCCGAGCCGCCTGCTCGACCGGGGGACGGGCCACCGGAGCGCCCGCCCGCCGCGCGGCCCGCCGCAGCTCCTCCGCGGTGGGAGGTTTGGCGGCCTTCGCCCGGGCCTTCTCGATGACCTCGTCGGTCAGCTCCCGGAAGGAGACCAGCGTCTGACTGCGCGGCCCCTTCGGCGTGCTGCGGGACTCACGGACCTCAAAGCGACCCTGCTTCGTCGGTGTAACAAAGGCCATAGTGGTGTAAATGTACCACTCTGGATGAGATCGGACTCAGGCCGTCTCCAGCGACACCGCGTGGTTGGCGACGATCCGATCCTCGGGGTCGTAGCGGCGCTTGACCTCGGCGAGGCGGGTGCAGACGTCCGCAGGCAGGATCGCGTCCACGTCGCAGGGGCGTTCGGTGAAGTTGAAGTAGGAGCCCTCGCCGGCCCAGGGCTGCATCGTCGCCTCGATCTTCCTCAGGTGGGCGGGGATCGCCTCGCCGAGCTCTGGCGTCATCGGCATGCCGACGCTGTACATCACCCAGCCGGAGTCGAGATGGGCGAGGGCGCCGGCGTTCGGGTCGGGACGGCCGAGGGCGCCGCCGAGGTGGCGCAGCTCGCTGAGCAGCAGCGGCGATCCCGAGCCGGGGCCGGCAACGCTGGCGAAGGCCTCGACCGCCTCGTCGGGCAGCTCGCCGATCGTCATTCCCTCGCCGATTCCCGGCACCGGGTTCTCCGGGTCCATGTGGATGTGGCTGAGGCCTGCAGTCGGCATTTGCTCGAAGGTGTCCATGATCGGCTCGCCGATCCCATACAGCGGCGCGAACGCCTCGCGCCCGGCGGCCTCGTCGCCGATGCAGGCGCCGTCGATCGTCAGCAGCGGGGTGCCGCGCAGCGGCTCGGGCACATCGGGGATCGGGGGCGGGGTGAGGAAGCGCACCACCGAGGTCACCTCGTCCCCGACGCCGGCCGCCCACTCGCGGTAGGCGCGCACCGCGTCGGCGCCGACGGCTGCGGGGAAGAGCAGGGCGCCGCCGTAGGCCTCGGCGAAGGGCAGCAGCTCGACCTCCAGGGCGGTGACGATCGCGTAGCCGCCCCCGCCGCCGCGCAGCGCCCAGAAGAGGTCGGGGTCGTTCTCGGCGTCCACCGTGCGGGCCTCGCCGCTGGCGGTGATCAGCTCGATTGCCCGCACGCGGTTGCAGGCGAAGCCGTGCTTGCGCCCGAACCAGCTGAGCCCGCCGCCGAGGGTGAAGCCGATCGAGCCCACGTCGGGCGAGGAGCCCGGCATCGAGGCGAGCCCGTGCCGGTTGGCGGCCTGGCCGAGCTCGACCGAGAGCACGCCGGCCTCGACCCGCGCGGTTCCCGTGTCCGAGTCGACCGCGATCCCGCGCATGCGCTCGGTCTTGATCAGGATCGCGTCCGCGAGCGAGCCGCCCAGCGCCGCGGCGCCGTGGCCGGTCCCCTGGCCGGAGACGCGCAGCCCGTTGGCGGCGGCGAAGCCGACCACCGCGGCGACGTCCGCGGCGCTCTCGACGAAGGCGACGGCCTGCGGCTGCTGGTCGGCGATCAGGTTCCAGGCGGCGCGCGCCTCGTCCCAGCCCGGATCGCTCGGGGTGGCGATGCGGCCGTCGATCGACAGCCCGGTGAAGTGGCTCATTCTTGGGGGTCTCCTTCTGGTCTAGGACAGCGTCAAGCGTTCGACGGCGCCTCCGGCCCCCACCAGCACCGCGCTCACCATATCCGGCGGAAAGAGGCCGTGGGCGGCGACGCCGGGGTCGGCCTCGAGCCGCGCGGCGAGCGCCGCCGGGTCGCCGATCTCACCCCGGTAGTCGGCGATCGCGCCGCCGTCGGGGCTGCGCGGCACGTCACGCAGGGTGACGTCGGGGCCGAGCCGCTGCAGGGTCGAGGCGAGGCCGAAGGCGAAAAGCTCCAGCGGGACCGGCGCGCTCAGCACCTCGACCGGCTTGCTCGAGTCGGCGATCACGACGAAGCGCTCGGCCGCCGCGGCGACGATCTTCTCACGCAGATGCGCGGCACCGCCGCCCTTGATCAGCCAGCCGTCGGGGGTCACCTGGTCAGTGCCGTCGATCGCGATGTCGAGCCGGCCCAGCTCGGAGAACTCCTCGACCGGGATCCCCAGCGAGCGCGCCTGCTCTTCGGTCGCCACCGAGGTCGCCACGCAGCGAATCTCGCTCACCCCGCGGGCCGCGATCGCCGGCAGCAGGTGGGCGACGGTCGACCCGGTCCCCAGCCCAACGGTCATCCCGTCCTCAACCAGCCCCGCTGCCGCCTCCGCAGCAACCCGCTTCTCCCCATCACCCGACACGCCGCCGCACTCTACCCCCGCCACCCGGGGACGTGCCGTCACTTACGTACCACCGGTGGCCCCTAAGTTGCGGCACGTCCCCGTAGGCTTGCGCGAGATGGAGGCGCGGATCTGGGTGAGCGACGAGGGTGGGGCGCCGCGGTCGGTGGGGCTGGGGGAGGGGCGCACAGTTGTGGGACGAGACCCGGAGGCAGAGGTTCATCTCGACGACGAGGCGGTCTCGTGGAACCACCTCGAGATCGAGAGCCGCGGCGGCGTGCTGATGGCGACCGACCTCGACAGCCGCAACGGCACCGCTCTCAACGGCGATCCCCTCGACCGGCCGCGCCGCCTGCGAGACGGCGACACCCTGATCGTCGGCAGCCACCGGCTCGAAGTCTCCGACCCCGTCCCGGGCCGGGCGGGCGGGACCGTAGCTGCCCCGGGCGGCGCGGTCGAGCTCAACGAAGAGGAGCGCGCGACGGCCATAGCGCTGGTTGCCCCGTACCGAAGCGAGGGCGCCTTTGCGGGCCGCCCCTCAACACGCACCGAGCTAGCCGAAGCTCTTCATATAAGTGAGCGCACCGCCCAACGCCGACTCGACGCTTTGGCCGTAAAGCTCGAGATTCCCGGCGAGGCGGGCCGGGATCGTCCGCGCCTGATAGCTGCTCGCGTCATCGAGCTGGGCCTCGACCGCACCTGATCCGGCCGCATCGCAGGCCGTAGACGTGGGGTGCCCCTCGAACTGGCGGATACTCAAATCGTCGGCCTTATTAGGCCGACGATTGTCAGGGCGAGGGGCACCCCACGGCTACGGCCCTCCGACCCGCACCGGGCCAAAGCCGGCTCGACCCTGGCCACCGCTGTCGTTTTCGCGTGCGGTCCCCTGGCCCAGGATCGGTTGCGCAACGCAAACCGACCCGAAAAGGGGAGTCCGATGTTCAAGCGAATCGCAATCACCGCATTTCTGGTCCTACTCGCCGCGGCACTGCCGGCGGCCTCCGCATCCGCCTTGCCCGCCCGCAACGGCGCGGTCGTCTTCTCGATGATCTCGACCGAACGATCCTCGGAAGGCGAAGGCGCCGCTGCGACCGAAGTCACGAAAGAGAAAGGCGGCCTCTACGCCGCCAAGCAAGGCCGCCTCAACCAGCTGACCGAAGACCCCGGCGACAGCCAGCCGGACTTCTCCAGTGACGGCCGCACGATCGTCTTCTCCCGAGGGGGCGACGTCTACTCGGTCCGCGCCGACGGGTCGGGTCAGCGGACGCTGACCAGCGGGTCGGAGTTCGACGAACGGCCGATCTTCTCGCCCAACGGCAAGATCGTCGTCTTCGAGCGCCGCTCGGCCCCCGGCGCCGCGCGCGATCTCTACACGGTGCGCGCCTCCGGCGGTCCGGTTCATGCCCTGACCGCGACGCCGGCCGACGAGCACGAAGCCTCGTTTACGGCCGACGGCTGCATGATCGTCTTCGTGCGCAGCTTTGGCGAGCCCGGCGGCGGCACCAGCGACGACCTCTTCTCGATCCGTCCGGCCGGGATCAAGCTGCGTCGGCTGACGCGGACGCCGGGCCTGGACGAGTTCGCGCCGCACTACTTCGCCCACGAGAACATCGCCTACAGCCGCGGTCAGAGCGGCGAAGGCGCGGACGCTTACGCCGACGTCTACACGATGCGCGAGAACGGCAGCCACGTCCGCTCGCTGGTCCGCGGGGCCGGTTCGGCCTTCGTCGAAGACGTGGCGCCCAACGGCCACGCGGTCCTCTTCCGGCGCGACCGCGGCCTCTGGGTGAAGAAGATCGGCCGGACGCGGGCTCGCAAGATCAGCGAACTGCCCGACGGCTCGAAGACCAACGCCGTCTTCTCCTCGGACGGTCGCCGCGTCGCCGCCTTCATCGCCGCCGAAGACGAGGAGTCGCTCTCGGCGATCGACGTCGCCACGCGGCGGCACACGAATCTCGCCGCGGGCTTCGATCCGATTGAAGGCGGATCGGGCGCGACGACGATCGGGCCGGTTATCACCTGGCAGCCGGTGCGGCGCTGAGCCCATCCGGTTCTCGGGGGGCTCCGCACGGACTCCCCCCGGCTCCAGCGCGAAGGGCTCCCTCCCGGCGGAGGGGGCCCTTCGTCGCTTGACGGCGATATAACCGCCGCGTGGCAGAGCCCTCGATCGGTTCGACCCTGGCCGGCTACCGGATTGACGCGCTGATCGCGCGCGGCGGGATGGGCGTCGTCTACCGGGCCACCCAGGTGGCGCTCGAGCGACCGGTGGCGCTCAAGGTGATCGCCCGCGAGCACGCCGGGAACGGGGACTTCCGCCGGCGCTTCCTCGCCGAGTCACGCCTCGCGGCGCGGCTCGAGCACCCGGCCGTCGTCCCGGTCTATGACGCCCGCGAGGAGGACGGCGAGCTGATCGTCGCGATGCGCCTCATCGAGGGCGGCGATCTGCGCAAACTGATCGACCGCGAGGGTCCGCTGGAGCCGGCCCGGGCGATCGACCTGCTCGCCCAGGTGGCCGAGGCGCTCGACGTCGCCCACGACGGGGGCATAGTCCACCGCGACGTCAAGCCGCACAACATCCTGGTCGAAGGCGAGCGCGCCTACCTCTCGGACTTCGGCCTCGCCAAGGCCTACGCCGAGACCGGCGGAGGCAGCGGCGCCTCAGTCGTCGGCACGGTCGAGTACATGGCGCCCGAGCAGTGGCGCGGGGACCGGGTCGGGCCCGCCGCCGACATCTACGCGCTCGGCTGCGTGCTCTACGAGGCGCTGACCGGTGTGGCGCCCTTCGCCCGCGGGGACGCCGAGGTCGAGCCGGAGCTGCCGCGGGGGATGGAGGCGGTGATCGAGCGGGCCGTGGCACCCGACCCGGCGCGCCGCTACCGCAGCGCGACCGAGCTGATCGAGGCGGCGCGCGAGTGCGAGGGCTCGACGCCGGCGGCTACCCGGGTCCTGAGCGTGCGATCCGAAGCGGCAACGGCGCTCGCCGAGGAATCGTCCAAGGGCGTCGGCCTGAGCCGCTGGCGGCGCCCAATTGGAGCGGCATTTTTCGTTTGGTTCGCCTCAGGCCTGGTCGTGGCCGCGGTGCTGACCGTCATCGCGATCATCGAGCTGGCGGGCAGTAACGGCCCCTCTGTGTCCGATCCGATCTCGATTGGCAGCCCGCCGCTGCGCCTCGCCGTCGGCCCGCGCAAGACCTGGGTGACGAGCGCCCGGGACGGCACGCTTTCGGCGATCGACGCTCGGTCGCTCGAGACAGCCGATCGGGTGCGCCTCGGCGAGGGCGTCTCCGGTGTCGCGATCGGCGCCGGCTCGGTCTGGGTCTCCAACCCGCGCACCGGCGAGGTCCTTCGCGTCGACTCACACGGCCGCGTCGTCGCCCGCGTCGATCTCGGCGGCCGCCCCGGCGCCGTCGTCTTCGCCAGCGGTCGACTCTGGGTCGCCGATGAGGACGGGGCCGGGGTCAGCGCGATCGACGCGGAGACGAACGGCGTCGTCAGCCACGACATCGCCCCGCACGCCGCGCCCCTGCGCCTCGCCGCGGGCGCCGGAGCCGTCTGGGTGAGCAGCGCCTCCGCCGGCGTCGTGCGCCGCATCGACCCCGCCACCGAAGCCACCGGACCGCCGATCCGCGTCGGCCGCGGGCCGGCCGGGATCACCGTGGGCGGCGGCCTGGTCTGGGTCGCCAACAGCCGCTCCGGCACCGTCACGCGAGTGGACCCCTCGTTGAGAACGGTAATCGGAGCCCCGATCCCCGTAGGCACCCGCCCAGGCGGCATCGACGCCGGCACCGACACGGTCTGGGTAGCCAGCACCGCCGAAGCCACCGTCACCCGCCTCGACATCCACACCGCCGAACCGATCGGCGAACCGATCGGGGTCCCCCTCGACCCCGGTGCCGTCGCAGTTGGCTCAAAAGCAGTCTGGGTTGCAAGCAACAACGACGGCACGGTCACCCGCATCGAACCCTGAAAGCTCTTTCCGGCTCGGGCTCCGTCGATCACCGCCGGCAGGCTGGAGGGGGAGTCGGCCGAGGGTCCCGGGGAACTCCCGGCCGAAGGCCGGCCCCGGGACCCTCGGCCGACTCCCCCAACCGTCACGGTCGTCTCATAGGATCGACGTGTGGACCGCGACATCGACCAGCTCGCGATCAACACGATCCGCACCCTCTCTATCGACGCGATCCAGAAGGCGAACTCCGGCCACCCCGGGACGCCGATGGCTCTCGCTCCGCTCGCCTACACGCTCTGGCAGCGTTTCCTGCGCTTCGACCCCGAGGACCCGATCTGGCCCGGGCGCGACCGCTTCGTGCTCTCCGCCGGCCACGCCTCGATGCTGCTTTACGCACTGCTCCATCTGGCGGGGGTCAAGGCGGTCGACCCCGACTACGAGGTCGTCGGCAAGCCCTCGGTCAGCCTCGAGGACATCGAACGCTTCCGCCAGCTCGATTCGCGCGCCCCCGGCCACCCCGAGTACCGCTGGACCTCAGGGGTCGAGACGACCACCGGGCCGCTCGGACAGGGCGTCGCCACCTCGGTCGGTATGGCGATCGCCGGCAAATGGCAGGCCGCTCGCTACGGCACCGAGCTCTTCGACTTCGACGTCTATGCGGTCGCCGGCGACGGCTGCCTGATGGAGGGCGTCTCGAACGAAGCCGCCTCGATCGCCGGCCACCTGAAGCTCGACAACCTCTGCTGGGTCTACGACAACAACCACATAACGATCGACGGCAAAACCAAGCTCGCCTACGAGGACGACGTCGCGGCCCGCTTCATGGGGTACGGCTGGAACGTCACCCGGGTCGGCGACGCCAACGACACCGAGCTGATCGCCACCGCGTTCGAGGAGTTCAAGGGGGAGCAGGGGCGGCCGACCCTGCTGATCGTCGACTCCCACATCGGCTACGGCTCGCCGCACAAGCAGGACACCTCTGCGGCCCACGGCGAGCCGCTCGGCACCGAGGAGGTGCGCGAGACCAAGCGCGCCTACGGATGGCCCGAAGACGCCCAGTTCCTCGTCCCCGACGGGGTGCGCGAGCGCTTCGCCGAGGGGATCGGCGTGCGCGGGGCGGAGGCGCGGGCGGCCTGGGAGCAGCAG
The DNA here is from genome assembly GCA_963728365.1 of uncultured Solirubrobacterales bacterium. Lineage (GTDB taxonomy): Bacteria > Actinomycetota > Thermoleophilia > Solirubrobacterales > 70-9 > VRUE01. The sequence continues at coordinate 1,524,820 of CAVSJI010000001.1, read as the reverse complement.
CTCGCCGCCTACGCCGCCGAGAAGCCGGAGCGCGCCGCCGAGATCGAGACGCAGCAGAAGCGCGAGCTGCCCGAGGGTTGGGACGCCGTGATCCCTTCCTTCGAAACCGACGAAGAGAAGGGCCTCGCCACGCGCAAGGCCTCCAACCAGGTCGAGAACGCGCTGGGCGAGCGCCTGCCCTGGCTGCTGGCCGGCTCGGCCGACCTCACCGATTCGACCTCGGTCCGCCTCGCCTTCGACGGCGCTCACGACTTCGAGCCCGGCGCCTACGACGGCCGCCAGCTCCATTACGGCATCCGCGAGCACGAGGCCGCGGCGATCTCCAACGGGCTCTCGCTCTCCAAGCTGCGCTCGCTCTGGTCGACTTATCTCACCTTCTCGGACTACGCTCGCCCGGCGATCCGGCTCTCGGCCCTGATGGAGCTGCCGGTGCTTCACGTCTTCACCCACGACTCGATCGGCCTCGGCGAGGACGGCCCGACACACCAGCCGGTCGAGCAGCTCGCTTCGCTGCGGGCGATCCCCGGCCTCGACGTGATCCGCCCCGCCGACGCCAACGAGGTCGCCGAGGCCTGGCGCTGCGCGCTTGACCGCACCCACCAGCCGGTCGCCCTCGTCCTCACCCGCCAGAACGTGCCGGTGCTCGATCGCACGCGTTATGCCTCGGCCACCGGCCTGCGCCGCGGCGGCTACGTGCTCGCCGACGCCGAGGGCGGCGAGCCCGAGGTCATCCTGATCGCCACCGGCAGCGAGGTCGCTCTGGCGCTTGGCGCCCACGGGGAGCTGTCCGGCGAAGGCATCCGTTCCCGCGTCGTCAGCCTGCCCTGCTGGGAGCTCTTCGACCGCCAGGAGCAGAGCTACCGCGACGAGGTGCTGCCCCCTGCGGTCACCGCCCGCGTCTCGGTCGAGGAGGCCTCGACGATCGGCTGGGATCGCTACGTTGGAACCGACGGCACAAAGGTCGGGATGCACACGTTCGGCACCTCGGCGCCGCTGAAGGACGTCCAAACCAAGTTCGGCTTCACCCCCGACAAGGTGGCGGAAGCCGCAAAGGAGTTGCTCTGATGAAGCCCACAGCGAAGCTGCACGACATTGGCCAGAGCCTCTGGCTCGACAACATCACCCGCACGATGCTGGCCGACGGCACCCTGCGAGGCTATATCGAGGAGCTCTCGGTCACCGGCCTCACCTCGAACCCGACGATCTTCGACAAGGCGATCTCCGGCGGCGAGGCCTACGACGAGCAGATCATCGAGCTGAGCCAGAACGGGCATGAGCCTGAGGAGGTCTTCTTCGAGCTGGCGCTGGCCGACCTGCGCGACGCGACCGATCTCTTCCGCGGCGTGCACGAGCGCACCGCCGGCGTCGACGGCTTTTGCTCGCTCGAGGTCTCGCCGAAGCTCGCCGACGACACCGCGGCGACGATCGAGCAGGCGGCGCAGCTGCACGGTAGGGCCGAGCGCGACAACCTCTACGTCAAGATCCCCGGCACCGAGGCGGGCCTGCCGGCGATCGAGGAGTCGATCTTCGCCGGGATCCCGATCAATGTGACGCTGCTCTTCTCGCGCGAGCAGCACCTGGCCGCCGCCGACGCCTACATGAAGGGGATCGAACGGCGGATCGAGGCCGGGCTCGACCCCGAGGTCGCCTCGGTTGCCTCGATCTTCATGAGCCGCTGGGACGTCGCCGTCGCCGGCGAAGTGCCTGACGAGCTCCACAACCGCCTCGGCCTGGCGATCGGCTTCCGCGCCTATGCCGCTTACCGCGAGCTGCTCGGGTCCCAGCGCGTGCAGCGGCTGATGAACGAGGGGGCCCGTCCGCAGCGCCTGCTCTGGGCGAGCACCGGGACCAAGGACCCGAACGCCTCCGACACGCTCTACATCGAGGGCTTCGCCTCGCCCTTCACGGTCAACACGATGCCCGAGCCGACCCTGCACGCCTTCGCCGACCACGGCGAGGTGGGAGAGCTCGTGCCGGCCGACGGCGGCGACTGCGAGGTGGTGCTGGCTCGCTTCGGCGAGGCCGGCATCGACGTCGACGCCCTCGCCGAGCGCCTCCAGGAGGAGGGCAAAACCGCCTTCGTCAAGTCCTGGAACGACATGCTCGACTCGATCGAGTCCAAGCGCGGAGCGCTGGCCGGGTGAGCGGCGCCAACAACTCGTTCCGGTGCGCCTTTTGTGGTCATCGACCACAAAAGGCGCACCGGAAGGGATGGGTGTGAGCGGGCTGCGGGAGACGCCGTCCTGGCAGGCGCTGGAGAAGCACTATGCGGAGATCAAGGACACGCATCTGCGCGACCTCTTCGCTGCGGATCCGCAGCGCGGCGAGCGGCTGATCGCCGACGGCGCCGGCCTGCACCTCGACTTCTCCAAGAACCGGATCACCGAAGAGACTCTGATGCTGCTCGGCGCCCTGGCTAAGGAGCGCGGGGTGGCGGAGCGCCGCGAAGCGATGTTCGCCGGCGAGCACATCAACATCTCCGAGGATCGCGCCGTCCTGCACGTGGCGCTGCGCATGCCGCGCGGGCGCTCGCTGATCGTCGACGGGGTCGACGTGGTCAAGCAGGTGCACGAGACGCTCGAGCGGATGAGCGCCTTCGCCGAGCGGGTGCGCTCGGGCGAGTGGACCGGGCACACCGGCAAGCCGATCCGCAACGTGGTCAACGTCGGCATCGGCGGCTCGGACCTCGGCCCGGTGATGGCTTACGAGGCGCTGCGCCACTACTCGCGGCGTGAGATGACCTTCCGCTTCGTCTCCAACGTCGACGGCACCGACTTCGCCGAGGCGACCCGCGATCTCGATCCCGCCGAGACGCTCTTCGTGATCTCGTCGAAGACCTTCACCACGCTGGAGACGATGACCAACGCGCGCACCGCCCGCGAGTGGTCGCTCGCCGGGCTCGGCGGCGAGGAGGCGGCGGTCGCCAAGCACTTCGTCGCCGTCTCGACCAATGCCGAGGAGGTCTCGAGGTTCGGCATCGACACCGAGAACATGTTCGGCTTCTGGGAGTGGGTCGGGGGCCGCTACTCGATGGACTCGGCGATCGGCCTCTCGACCATGCTCGCCATCGGTCCCGCCCGCTTCGAGGAGATGCTGGCCGGCTTCCACGCGATGGACGAGCACTTCCGCGCGGCGCCGGCAGCGGAGAACCTGCCGATGCTGATCGGCCTCTTGTCTGTGTGGTACAGCGATTTCTTCGGCGCCCAGACCTGCGGCGTCTTCCCCTACGACCAGTACCTGCACCGCTTTCCCGCCTACCTCCAGCAGCTGACGATGGAGTCCAACGGCAAGCACGTCACGCTGGAGGGCGCCCACGTCGACTACGACACCGGGGCGATCTTCTGGGGGGAGCCGGGGACCAACGGCCAGCACAGCTTCTACCAGCTGATCCATCAGGGCACGCGCCTGATCCCCTGCGACTTCATCGGCTTCTTCCACTCCAACAACCCGCTCGGCCGCCACCACGACCTGCTGATGTCGAACGTCTTCGCCCAGGGCGAGGCGCTCGCCTTCGGCAAGACGCCGGAGCAGGTGCGCGCCGAGGGGACCCCCGAGGAGGTCGTGCCCCACCGGGTGATGGAGGGCAACCGCCCCTCCAACACGATCCTCGCCGAGCGGCTCGATCCGCACACGCTCGGCACGCTGGTCGCGCTGTACGAGCACAGCACCTTCACCCAGGGAAGTGTGTGGGGGATCGACTCCTTCGACCAGTGGGGCGTCGAGCTGGGCAAGGCGCTCGCGGTCGCGATCATCCCCGAGCTCGAGGCCGACGAGGAGCCGCAGCTCCGCCACGACAGCTCGACCAACGCGCTGATCCGCCGCTACCGCAGCGCCCGCCGCGGGGAGTAGGGTCGTCGACATGCTCGCGCTCGACCCGCTCCCCCTGGCGGCGTCGGCATCGAATCTGCTCGCCGCGCGTGAGCAGATGGCCTTCACCCTCGGCTTCCACATAGTCCTCTCCTGCCTCGGCGTCGCTCTGCCGGCGACGATCCTCGTCGCCAACTACCTGGGGCTGAGGCGCGGCGACGACGACGCGATGGAGCTCGCGCGCCGCTGGTCGAAGGCGATGGCGGTCACCTTCGCGGTCGGCGCGGTCACCGGCACCGTGCTCAGCTTCGAGTTCGGCCTGCTCTGGCCGCGCTTCATGGACCGCTTCGGCGCGGCCTTCGGGATCGCGTTTGCGATCGAGGGGATCTTCTTCTTCCTCGAGGCGATCTTCCTGGCGATCTACATCTACGGTTGGAAGCGGCTCTCCGGCTGGGCGCACTTCTGGTCCGGCGTGCCGATGGTGATCACCGGGATCGGCGGCGCATTCGCGGTGGTTGCCGCCAACGGTTGGATGAACCAGCCGCAGGGGTTCACCCTCGACGCCGCCGGCAAGGTGGTCGACACCAACCCGGTCCAGGTGATCTTCAACCCCGCATCGGGATACGAGGTGCCGCACATGATCCTCGCCGCCTACATGGTGGTCGGCTTCCTGGTCGCCTCGATCTACGCGACCGGGATGCTGAAGGGACGCCGCGACCGCCTGCACCGGCTGGGGCTCCTGATTCCGCTGACGATCGCCTGCATCGCCACCCCGATCCAGCTCTTCGTCGGCGACACCGCCGCGCGCTCGGTCGCCGACCACCAGCCGGCCAAGTTCGCCGGCATGGAGTGCATCCAGGAAACCGGCCCCGATCAGACCGAGTACGTCGGCGGGATCTGCACCTCCAGCGGGGTGAAGGCCGCGATCCCGATCCCCGGCCTCGACTCCTTCCTGGTCGGGTTCAGCAAGAGCACCGAAGTCACGGGCCTCAATGACATTCCCGTCGACGAGCGCCCGCCGGCGAACACCTTCCTCCACCTCTCCTTCGACGCGATGGTTGGGATCGGCACCGCGCTGCTCGCGCTCGGCGCCTGGCTCGCCTTCGCCTGGTGGCGCCGGCGCGACATTCCAAGGACGCCCTGGTTCCTGCGCGCGGTGGCGGTTTCGGGTGCGGGCGCCGTGCTGGCGCTCTGGGCGGGCTGGATCGTCACCGAGGTGGGTCGCCAGCCCTGGATCGTGCAGGGCTACATGCGCACCGCGGAAGCGGTGACCCCGGCGCACGGCATCTGGTTCAGCTTCGCCCTCGTTCTCGCCGTCTACGCCGCGATCGGCACGATCGCGATCCTCGTCCTCCGTGCCATGTCCCGCCGCTGGCGCGAGGGCACCCCCGATCCGGGCACCCCCTACGCCCCCTCCACGGAGGCCGTGCGATGACGCCGACGGGACGAATATGTCCTCATACGGTTGGAAATCGTCCCGTCGGCGGTGAGGCATGACGCGGGCCGATCTGTGTGCGGCGATTCTTTGGGCGGGGGTTAGCGCTTACGCGCTGTTCGGGGGGGCGGACTTCGGTGGGGGGTTCTGGGACCTGGTCGCCGGCGGGGCGGAGCGGGGGGAGCGGCCTCGGGCGATCATCCAGCGCTCGCTGACACCGGTCTGGGAGGCCAACCACGTCTGGCTGATCTTCATCCTCGTCGTCCTCTGGACCGCCTTCCCACCCGCCTTCAGCGCCGTGATGACGACGCTCTACGTGCCGCTTGCGCTGGCGGCGCTGGGGATCGTCCTGCGGGGCTCGGGCTTCGCCTTCCGCAAGTCGATCGAGGGGCTCGCCGGACGCCGTGCCGCCGGCGCCACCTTCGCGATCTCCTCCTTGCTGACACCCTTCTTCATGGGTACGGTGGCCGGCGCCGTGGCTGCCGGAAAGGTGCCCGGCGAAGGCGATGGCCCGGCCTTCTCCAGCTGGCTGCAGCCGCTGCCGCTGCTCACCGGAGCGCTCTTCGTCGCCAGCTGCGCCTACCTGGCCGCCGTCTTCCTGGTCGGCGACGCGCGTCGCTCCGGCGACGAGGGGATGCAGCGCTACTTCGCCCGCCGCGCCCTCGCCGCCGCTGCGGTCGCCGGCATCGCCGCCGCGCTCGGCCTGGTCGAGCTGCACGCCGAAACCCACTACATCTTCCAGCGACTCCTGCATGAGGGCCTGCCGCTGGTGATCCTCTCGGCTGCCTGCGGGCTCGGCGTGCTGGCAAGTCTCCTCGTCGCCACGCGTCGCGCCACGCCTCCCCGCTCGCACCTGCTGCGGCCGCTCGCCGCCGGCGCGGTGATCGCCGTGATCTGGGGCTGGGGAGTGGCCCAGTTCCCCTACCTGGTGCCGACCTCGTTGAAGATCACCGAGTCGGCCGCGCCGCCCGACACGCTCGCCACCGTTATCGTCGTCTTCCTCGCCGCCGCCGTCCTCGTCCTGCCCGCGCTTGCCCTCCTCTACTGGCTCTCGCAGAAGGAGCTGCTCGGTGAGTGACGCGAACGCCATCCGCGCCGTCCTCTTCGACATCGACGGCACGCTGCTGGTCACCGGCGGCGCCGGCGGCGTCGCCTGGCAGCGGGCCTTCGAGGAGCTGTACGGGGTCGAGGCGAACGTCGCCGAGCACACCGACGCGGGGATGACCGACCCTGAGGTCGTCAAGATCGTCTTTCGCGAGGTGGTCGGCCGCGAGGGCACCCCCGAAGAGCGCTCACGGGCGGTCGGCTGCTACCTCAAGCACCTTCCCGATGCGGTCGCTGAATCCGATGGCTACCGGGTGATGCCCGGCATCGGAGAGCTGCTGCCGCGCCTGATCGACGACGGCCTGCTGCTCGGCCTGGTCACCGGCAACATCGAGGCCGCCGCCCACATCAAGCTCGCCCGCGCCCACCTCAATCGCTTCTTCTCCTACGGCGGCTACGGCTCGGACTCCGCTGACCGCACCGAGGTGACCAGGGCCGCCCTGCAGCGCGGCGGCATCGTCTCCGGCGGGGCCCTCTCGGACGGCGCCTGCCTTGCGGTCGGCGACACTCCCCGCGACGTGGCCGCTGGCCACGGCGCCGGCATCGCCGTCGCCGGCGTCGCCACAGGCAGCTACTCGGTCGACCAGCTGCGCGCGGCCGGTGCCGATTTCGCGCTTGCGTCTGTCGCAAGCGGATTCCCGGCCTAGCCGCTCACCATTATTTACATCTTTGGCAAAAACCCTTGCCCGCTCGCTGGCTCCTGCTTAGCCTGCGTGGTCGCTCTCGAGCTGGAGGGCCCTGAAACGGACAGCTCGAGCTCGGCGGGGAAGGCTCTTGACTCTTGGTGTACGCAGGGCGGTGGCGTTGCTGCTGGCGCTTTCGTTGCTCTGTCTCGTCCCGGCGACCCGCGTGGCCGCCGATTCGGCCATCCCGAGCGTGACGGTTGAAATGCTCGACTCCGAAGGCCACCCTGAGAGCCTCGCGGGCGCCCATCCGGACCTTCTGCGCTTCGGCTTTGCGCTGAACGAAGAAGGCGCCTCCGTGCGGGACCTGGAAATCGAACTGCCGCCCGGCCTGGTAGGCGATTCGCACGCCGTGCCCCAATGCCCGAGGTCGGTTTACGAAAGCGAAGCGGAATGTCCGCCGGACTCCCAGGTCGGACAGATCGGAGTCGAAGTTGGAGGGAGCACCGTCCATCTCGCGCTCTTCCAGATCGAACCGCTGCCGGGCGAAATCCTCGCGCTTGGCCCGCAATCCTCGCTGAGCTTGCCGCTGACCGCGCGGATCCGGCCCGACGATTTTGGGATCACGATCGTTGGGCACGAACTCCCCTCGGGGGCGGTCAGCTCGGGGGAATTTGAACTCTGGGGTATTCCAGCCGATCATCAGGAAGGCACCTCGATCCCTCGCCGGTCGTTCCTCACGACCCCGACCGAATGCGGCCCGGTGAACTTTCGCTTCCGGATGCGGACTTGGGCCGAAGACGCTCAGTGGAGTGCCGCCGCCAGCGACACGGGCGCGCCGCTGACCGGCTGCGAGGAACTCAGCTTTGAACCGAAGCTGAGCTTCGCCCTGAGCGACCCGGCCGCCGATTCGCCCTCAGGGCTGAGCTTCGCCCTGGCGATCCCGGGCGAAGCGGAAGGCAGTGAGCGGGTCCCGGCGGAGGCCAAGAGCGCGACGATCAGATTCCCTCGCGGAATGACAATTTCGCCCGGTGGCGCCGAAGGCCTGGTGACCTGCACGGACGCACAGCTTGGCATCGACAGCGACGCTCCGGCGCGCTGTCCGGCGTCCGCGAGGATCGGCAGCGCCGAATTCGCCTCCAACGCGCTCGGCGAAACGCTGAGGGGGTCGATCTACCTGGGCGAGGCAGGCGCGGACGGCCAGTTGCGCTCGTTCCTCGCTGCTTCGGGACCAGGTGTCACTCTGAAGTTCGCCGGCACGATGCGGATCGACTCGGCGACGGGGCAGATGACGACGGTGGTCGACGGCCTGCCCCAGGTGCCGATTCAACGAATCGGGTTCGATTTCGACGGGGGGCCAAGGGCGCTCTTCGCGACGCCGCTGGGCTGTGGTCGCACCAGTGCTATCGCGACGTTCGTGCCCTACGGGGGCGGGCCGCACGTCACCTCCTCGGCGCCCGTGGGGATCTCTGCTGCGAACGCGGGTGCGAGCTGTGCCCCACCCGCCTTTTCGCCGCGGTTCGTCGTCGCTGACTCGAATCCGCGAGCTGGAGCTCCAACCACGATCTCGACGACCATCCGTCGCCGCCCCGGCGAACAGCTCCTGCGCACGTCTGCGACCGCACTGCCGGCCGGCGTCGGCGCCAGGCTTGGTGCGGCAACGCCCTGTCCGGCCACGGCGGCCGACGCCGGCAACTGCCCGGTCGCCAGCCGCATCGGCAGCGCCACAGCCACTATCGGCTCGGGCTCGAGTCCGGCTGAGATCGGTGGGGACGTATACCTCACAGGGCCGTACGGTGGCGCGCCGCTCGCGATCTTGACTCGCTTCGGTGGCAAGATCGGCCCGCTGAATCTGGGCACGATCCTCAGCCGCTCCCCGCTCGCGGTGAGCCGGCACACCGGCAGGATGACGGTCTCGACGAGCGGCTTCCCCGAACGTGTCAATGGAATGCAGGTTCGCTTTCAGAGCATCGAGCTCAACCTGAATCGTCCCGGCTTCCTGCGCAATCCCACCTCCTGCTCTCCGGGCAACGCCACCGCCAGATTCGAATCGCAGGAAGGCGCTCTGGCCACGTCGAGCAGCCCGCTGCGTCTGCAAGGGTGCCATCACCTGGCTTTTCGGCCGCATGTTCGACTCGCGCTGGTCGCCACGCGAGGGTCTCGGCATTCCCAGATCCTGAAGGTGACGAGCAAGCAGCGAAGGGGAAGCGTCAACCTGCGCGCGATGAAGCTTGTGCTGCCGTCCCAATTGAAGCTTGGCACCGGCAAGCTGAGCGAGCTCTGCTCCCGGCTCGACGCCGCTCATGGCAGCTGCCCCGCGGATTCGCGCGTAGGCTCCGTCCTGGCCCGCACGCCATCGCTGAAGCAGCAGATGCGTGGCAAGATCTACATGGCTCAACCGAAGGGCGACGGGCTCCCGGACATGTGGGTGGCGCTCTCGGGGGGAGGGCTGCGGCTCGACTTCCAAAGCCACGCCGTCAGGGTTCATGGCGGGCGTTACGTCTCCAACCTCGCAGGGTTGCCAGACATGCCGATGTCGAAGTTCACGATGCTGGTCGGCGGCGACTCGGGTGTCGTCTCGCTGCGCAGGGGCGTCTGCCGGCGGTCCAAGCCCAGGCTTGTCGCGAAGGTCGTCATCAAGGCGCAGGATGGACGCCGCCGGTCCTTCCGCGAGCCGATCGCGACGAGGGGCGGTTGCCGGGGGCGACGGTCGTGAACAGGGCATACGGGGCAGTGGTCTCAACGGCTGCAAGGCTGGCCACCCGGCACGCCCGCCTGGTGGTGGCGGGCTGGCTGATCGTGGTCGGCTCACTCGCCTTCATCGGCAGGGGCGTGGAGCACCAGTTGGGGGTCCACGCGCTGTTCATCGACGGGAGTCAGACGAAGCGGGCCCATGAAATCGCCGTGCACAAGTTCGGCACGGACTACGGGGTGACGGTTCTCTTGCAGGGACCTGCCGGTGAAGTCGAACGGCAGGGTCGCGAGCTGTCGGCGCGCCTTTCCACCATGCCGAACTCCCTCGTAACGTCGCCTTGGGTTGGGGACTCGGCCCGGATCGTGGCTCTCAGTCCCCGCCCGGGCGTGGCGGCCCTGCTGGTTCGCATCCTCGGCCCCAACGGCGACGAAGTCTCCGGTTTGCTTCCGCCAATCGAACAGCGGGTCGACACGACCGTGCACAGTCCGGTGCGGGCCGGCATCTCCGGTCCACCGGCGCTGATCGATTCGCTCCGGGACACGGCCGCCAAGTCCTCCGCCATCGGGGACCTGATCGCGGTTCCCATCCTCCTTTTCGTGCTTCTCTTTGTCTTTCGCTCGGTAGTGGCGGCATTCGTGCCGCTGATCGCCGGGAGTGGGGTCGTCGGCGCGACGCGCGGCTTCGTGACCTTGCTCGACGGACCCGTTCACTTCGACTTCCTGGTCATCGGACTGATCGGGATGATGGGGCTGGCGCTCGGTGTGGACTACTCGCTGTTGGTCGTCTCCCGCTTTCGCGAAGAGCGCGTCCGTCGCGGCGATCCCAATGCTGCGGTGGAGGCGACGGTAAGGGCCGCGGTTCGCTCGATCGTTCCGGCGGCAAGCGCAATGGTGTTGGCGATGGTCCTTGCCCTGGTCGTGCTGTCGACCGTTCTGGTCCAGGCCGTGGCGGTGGCCCTGATCATCGCCACCACGCTGAGCATGGTCTTTGCCGTGTTGGTGGTCCCGTCGCTGCTCAATGTCCTTGGAGACAACCTCGAGCGCTGGTCGTTCCCCGCCCGCGGCACCCCAGGGCGAGCCCGGTTGCGCTGGTCGAGACGCATCGGCAGCAGACCGGGCGCGGTCGCGGCGATCATTGTCGGACTCGTCCTCCTGGGGACCCTGGCCTTCAATCTCGAATCAGGCGTCGGCAGCGTTGCGATGCTGCCCTCTGGAACACCCGCTCGCCAGCATCAAGAAGAACTTGAACGCGCCCTGGGACCCGGATGGGCTGCCCCGACGGAAGTCGTTGTCAGCGGGCACGGCAGTCCGGTCACCTCCAGCTCTCGGTTGAACGCGATCTCGACTTTTCAGCGCAAGGTCGAAGGCGATCCGGGCGTGGCATCGATCAACGGACTCAGCCGCATCGCCGAGATGAGCCGCAAGGTTGGTCACATCGAAACGCAGTTGGCCGCGCAGGAACGGGGGTTGAAGAGCCTCCAATCGGGAATCTCGCGTGCTCGTGACGGCTCTGAAGCGAGTGCCGGCGGGATGCGGAGGGCCGCAGCCGGCGGCGCCGAACTCAGCTCCGGCGTCGCGGCTACGAACGCGGCCGCGGGCGGCTTGGCTGACGGGCTGGGCCAGGCGAGCAACGGTTCGAGCAAGTTGGTGCAAGGGCTCGGCCGCGCCAGTGAAGGAAGCGATGAAGTGGCGCGTGGGACGGGCACGGCAAGCGAAGGCGTCGCCCGGCTGAGCGACGGCCTCGGCCGGGCGCAGGAAGAAATGGGCGAACTGCGCGGCAGCGCACGCCTGATCAAGAACGCGATGCGCTCTGGCGAAGCTCGACTGGGGGAGGTCGGCCAACCTCTGAGCAGCACCGAAGAGCGGCTTGCGGCGGCCCTCGCGGCTCTGCGCCGCATGAGCGTCGGCCGGACCGACCCGGAATACGACGCCGCCCTGGCCGCCGTGGAAGAAGCCAGTCGCCTGCTTGACGGGGATGATGCGTCCGCCGGAGAAGCGTCCGATGCCGCTCACTCGGGGATCGCCGCTGAAATCGAAGGAGCCCAAGGTGAGTTTGGCGTGGGCCTCTACCTGGCCGGCCGGTTGGATCGCAGCGGAGAACAGGCGGGCCAGGGGCTGGGCAAGCTCGCCCGCAGCTCACGGCGCCTCGATCGCGGCCTCAATCGACTTGCGCGAGCGAGCACGGAGGTCTCCGACGGTGTGGACGCACTTTCCCAGAGCGGCCGGCAGCTCTCGCCCGCGATGCTGCGCCTCGCGCGCGGCGCCAAGCACCTCTCGGGTGGCCTCGGCCTGCTCGAATCGGGAGCTGGTCAGCTCTCCTCGGGTCTGGGCGAAAGCGCATCGCGATCGGACCGGCTGCCGCTCGCCCTGGGGCGCATGGAGCGCGGCCTGCAACGTCAGGGCGGCGGATCCCCGCTGCAGCAGGTCCAGCGCAATTCACCCGGCATCTTCCACTCCTCCTATTTCATCCTCGCCAACCTCGACGGCACCCCCTCAGGCCAGCGGGCCCAGCTGGGCTCGCTGATCGACGTTGATCGGGGTGGCTCCGCTGCGCGCCTGCTGATCGTTCCTCGTGACCGGCCATACACCATGGCGGCTCAGAAGACGGTTGAACGAATTGAAGGCGACGCTGCCGGGCTGGCGCGCCAGACCGGTATGGAGGTGGTGGTCGGCGGCGTCGCTCCGGCAAACATCGACGTCAACGAGGAGCTCCGCCGCGACACGCCGCTGATGCGGATCGTCCTCTCGCTGATCAGCCTGATCGTGCTCGTGCCGTTGCTGCGCTCGCTCACCATCCCGATCCTCGCCGCCATCATCAACCTGATTACCGTGAGCGCCAGCTTCGGGCTCCTGTCGCTGCTCGTCGACAACTCGGTGATCGGCGGGCCTGGATATATCGACACGACGATGTTGCCGGCGATCATCATTGTCATGTTCGGCTTGGCGATCGACTACGAGGTCTTCATCTTCGCTCGTATCCGGGAGGAATACCTACGGACTGGATCGACCCGCGAAGCGGTGATCAGGGGGCTCGATCGAACGGGGCCGGTCGTCACCGGCGCCGCGATCATCATGATCGTCGTCTTCCTCGCCTTCTCGGCGGCCGGGGTGATCACGGTTCGCGATTTCGCCGCCGCACAGGTGATCGGGATCTTCATCGACGCCTTCGTCGTCCGCCTGATCATCGTGCCGGCGTTGATGATCTGGCTGGGCGAGCGCTGCTGGTGGTGTCCGCGCTGGCTCGACCGAATCCTGCCCGGTGGCTCGTCAGCCGAGAGCCGCGCTGACGCTCTCGCGCACGGTGGAGCTTAAGCGGAAGCGCACGGCCGGGCGGCCGGCGGTATGCCCATCGCTCACCCCCGGCTGCGACTCGATCACGTTCTCGGCTTCGAGCGCCTCGAGGTGCCGGCGCAGGGTTTGGTAGCTGGCCGGGCTGCGGTCGGCCAGCTCGGAGGCGCTGGCGTAGTCGAGCTGGACGAGGGTGCGGAGGATCTGCAGCCGCACTGGGTCTGCGATCACATCCAGCCAGCGGGTCTGCGGGTCGGTTTCCACTAGGCCAGCGAGCAGCGCGCTTGATAGATGGAGAGGAAGCCGTTCTCGAAGCCGTTGCGCGCGGCGCGCAGGTAGAGGCGCCAGACGCGGACTCGCTCGGGGCCCGCGAGGCGCACGGCCTCCTCCAGGTTCTCGTCCAGGCGCCGGGCCCAGTGACGCAGCGTCTCGGCGTAATCGGCGCCGTGCTCGGAGACGTGGCGGGTGACGAGGCCGGCTCGTTCCAGGGCCAGCAGCACCCGCGAGAGGTGCAGCGGTTCGCCGTCGGGGAAGACGTAGCGCTCGGAGAAGGCCCCGGCCTCGGGATCGGTGTGACGCAGGCGGGCGATGCCGTGGTTGAGCAGGCGTCCGTCAGGCTCGAGCAGTCCGGCCAGCGTGCGGGCGTACTCGTCGATCTGCACCTCGCCGACGTGCTCGACCATGCCGATCGAGGCGATCGCGTCGAAGCGCTCGCCGCTCGCGGCGAGGTCGCGGTAATCCATCACGCGGATCTCGACCCGGTCGCCGACCCCGGCGTCCTCGGCGCGCTGCCGGGCGAGCTCGGCCTGGGGAGGGGAGAGGGTGATGCCGACCACGCGGGCGCCGTACTTAGTCGCCGCCCGCAACGGGAAGGCGCCCCAGCCACAGCCGACGTCGAGCACGCGGTCGCCCTCCTTCAGGCCCAGCTTACGGGCGACGGTGTCGAGCTTCTCTTCCTGGGCTCGCTCGAGCATCTCCGCCCCCTCGTGCCAGAAAGCGCAGCTGTAGGTCATCGACTCGTCGAGGAAGAGCGCGAAGAACTCGTTGGACACGTCGTAGTGGTGGCGCACCGCCTTTGCGTCGCGCTCCTTGCTGTGGCGGCGGCCGCTGAGCACCAGCTCGGCCTGTGGCCGGGGCGGCGGGCGCTGGATTCCGGCCGCGCGCACGGCGCCGAACAGCAGCCGGCGCTTGGCGGCCCCGTCGAGCGCCGGCGGCTGCCAGCTGTCGAGCAGCTCGATCACGGCGTCCATGTCGTCGACGTCGATGTCGCCGCTGACGTAGGCGCGGCCGAGCCCGAGCTGGCCGGGCGCCCGCAGCGCATGGGCCGCGGCGCGCGGCGAGCGCACGTAGAAGGTGGGCCCGCCGCCATCGACGGCGGGCAGTCGCGTCCCATCCCAGAACTCGACCGTGAACGGACGCTCGGGGATGCGCGCCTCTATCTCACGACGCAGCGGGGCGGTGCTGGCGAAGGCCATCGCCGCTGACCCTAGCGCGGCGATGGCGCGTGCATCGAGAGGTTTTTACTTTTCCTGCGGCCCGAGCCCATATGATCCTCGCTCTTCATGGCAGGCTCGGGACCGCTCCCATCAGATATCCAGCCGGTCGCCAACGAGACCCGCGATCGGATCATCACCGGCCTGGTGACGCTGATCCCGTTCGTCGCGATCGGCCTCGCCGGCTGGCAGGTCTGGGGCAAGGCCCTGCACTGGAGCGACGTCTTCCTCTTCCTCGGCATGTACTTCTTCACCGGGCTGGGGATCACGGTCGGCTTCCACCGCCACCTGACCCACCGCAGCTTCAAGGCGAAGACCTGGCTGCACGGCCTGCTCGGCATTCTCGGCTCGGCGGCGATCGAGGGCCCGGTGATCTCCTGGGTCGCCGACCACCGCAAGCATCACGCCTTCTCCGACGAAGAGGGCGATCCGCACAGCCCCCACGTCGATCACGGACACGGCCTCGGCGGCGCCCTGCGCGGACTCTTCCACGCTCACATGGGCTGGCTCTTCATCCACACCCAGCGCGGCAACAAGGAACGCTTCGCCCCCGACCTGATCGAGGACCCGGTGATCAGCTGGGTGGACCGCACCTTCCTGCTCTGGGCGATCGGCGGCCTCTTCGTGCCCTTCGCGCTCGGTTGGGTGATCGGCGGCACGATCTTCGCCGCGGTGACCGGACTGCTCTGGGGTGGCCTCGTCCGCGTCTTCGTCCTGCATCACTTCACCTACAGCATCAACTCGCTCTGCCACGTCTTCGGCCGCCGCGACTACGAGACCACCGACGAGTCGCGCAACCTCGCCCTGATCGCGATCCCGACCTTCGGCGAGGCATGGCACAACAACCACCACGCCTTCCCCACCTCGGCGACCCACGGCCTCGGCCGTTGGCAGGTCGACATCTCGGCCCTGGTGATCGACTCGCTGGAGAAGGTCGGCTTGGTTTGGGACGTAGTGCGCCCCACGCCCCAGCGCCTCGCCTCCAAGGCCGCCTCCTGAGGCGATTCGACCGGCGCATCTCGGCGTCCTCGGTCGCTCGCGCGCAGACCACGCCGCGCTCCCTGCGCCCTTGACCTGCTTGGTCGGATCGCCTCAGGGAAATTCAGAGGCTTCGTACCAGTCCAACCAGTGACCGCATGCTCTGGCGAGTGGCACAACGCGGTGCGGCCCGTTGCGCACTGCGACGAGATTTCCCAGGTTGGCCTTGCCGGCCCAGCCGCTGAGACGCTGCAGGGCGGTCGGCTCGGGGGCGGCGACCTCGAAGTGAATCGGGCCGCCGTGGCTGACGATTTCTCCGGCCGGCCAGAACTGGCCCTCGTTGGCGAGGCTGATCGTGTTGGGGCGCTGACCGTCGAGCGCGGCGGGCAGGCTTTGGCTCAGGCCGGGCGCGGAGAGGGTCAGATCGAAGGGGGAGAAGTACTGCAGGGAGAGCCGCCAGCGGCCGGCCGGCAGGTGCAGCGCCTGCGAAGCGCTGTCGCCGGCGGCGAGCACCGGGGCGGGGCTCCAGCGGCCTTTGCGGCCGACCACGGCCCCGGGGAAGACGGAGGCGCGTCCCGGGTTGGAGGTGAGGATGCGCAGCTCCGGCGCGGCGCAGTCGGCGAAGGCGGCCGGTTCGGTCCCCTCGAGCAGCATGTGGCGGTCCTCCGGTGGTGAGGAGACCCGCTTCCAGAGGATGTAGGAGGGCGTGGCGGCGACCCGCCTGAAGCCGCGCGGGGCCTGGCTGTTCCAGCCCGCCCGGCCGGTGATCGCGTAGGGGAAGCGGTCAAGGGTGCCGTGCGAGAAGGAGTCGAAGTCGATTGGGCTGTAGGCGTCGCCGGTGTCGAAGGGCTTTTCCGGGCTGGGTGAGACGTCGGCGTCGGGGAACTCGACCAGCGGCACGTGGGTGTCGGCGCCCATCAGCTCGTAGGCGGCGTAGCGGTCCTGCCCGGCGTAGAGGACCGGTTCGCCGCGCAGGATCGGCATGAACGCCCGCAGCTCGGCCCCATGTCCCGGCGGCCCGACGGGCGCATCGCGCAGCACCAAGAGGCTCGAGTACACCGCCCCCGCCACGAACGCCACCCCGAGCACCCCCCACCCCAGCCGCGCCACGCCCCGTGCGGTCGTACGACCGCTGAGCTCCAGGAGCAGCGGTCGGATCGCGATCAGCATCGCCAGGGGGGCGGCGATCACCAGGGCCTTGGCCTGCGAGTACTCGCCGCTGCCCGCCAACGAGGCCAGGTAGAGGAGCGTGCAGGCGCCGAGGGCGATTGGCACGGCGAGTTCGCGGCGGCGCAGCCACCAGACGGTGCCGACCAGGATCGCGAGCGCGCCGATCGCGGTAGCGAGGCCGGTGAGGTGGGCGCCCCCGGGCGCCGCCAGCCGGTAGTTGGAGGACGGCCAGACGCCGAGCGCCTCGATCGGGGAGACGGGGCCGTAGGTGTTCGTGCCCGCAACCCGGTCGAAGCCGTGGACGAAGGCGAAGGGCCCGACGACGGCGAGCGCGGCGAGCGCGCCCAGCACGGCGATTGCCAGCAGCGCGTCCGCTCGGCGCAGCGTGCCGAGCAGCGCCCGCGGGGCGAATACGCGGCGCACCGGCGGCGTTGCCGCGGCCCAGAGGACCGCGATCCCCAGCGGCCAGGCGAGGCCGGCGAAGCTGTAGGAGAAGAAGATGCCGGTCACCAGGATGAGCGGCGCCAGCACCCAGAGGACGCGTGCCGCTCCCGACACGGGGACCGCCGGCCGGCCCGCCGCCCGCCGGCTCTCGGCCTCGTGGAGGAAGAGGGCGAAGGCGAGCACGAAGAGCGCCTCGTCGAGCTCCTTGAAGGCGCCCTGGGCGAAGTAGGAGGCGCCGAGGAAGGCGAGCGCGACCAGCGCCGCCGCGAGTGCGCGCCGCGGCGGGCCGAGCTCACGCAGGGCGACGAGCGCGGTCAACGCGGTGAGGATCGGGATTGCGACGATCTCGCCGACGAACGCCTGTCCGAGGCCGATCCCCGGGAAGGCGGCAATGGCGTCGGCCAGCGCGTGAGGCCCCATTGGATAGCCGGCTTCCGGCGCCGGGCCGAAGCCGCTTCGCAACCACTCCGCCCAGGCTAGGTGCAAGCCGAGGTCGTTGTTGAACCCAACCCCGAGCAGGCCCCAGCGACCGCTCACCGCGAAGGGGATCGAGAGAACCAGCGCGGCGATCAGCGCCACCGGCAGGCCTTCGCGCAGCGACTCGCCGCTCCAGCCGCGCCACCCGTCCCGCCGCCAGAGCAGCGCTGCCGCGATCACGGCCAGAGCGACGATGCCCAGCGCCGCCGTCGTCGCATGGCCGGGGGCGCGGGCGAGGAAGCCGCCGACGCTCAGCAGGGCACCGAGCCCGACGGACGGGGCGAGCCAGGCCCGCGGCCCGTCCGCGCTGCCGGCGAGGACGAGGATCGCGCGTCCCACCAGCAGCGAGGCCGCGCAGATCAGCGCCGCCGAGGCGTAGGTCCCGATCATCAGGGGCGGAAACTATGGCAGCGGGGGGCGCGACCGCAGCGCGCGCCTCAGTACTTCTCGGCCGCTCGTTCCAGCGTCGCGCGCAGGTTCTCGCCGCGCAGCGGCGCCTCGTGGCCTGTGCAGACGATGCGCGGCTCGAGCGCAGCCAGCTTGCGCACCGACTCCTTCGCCTTGGCGTGATCCCAGCCCCAGGCGGGGTGGGGGACGCTGGCCTCGCCCGGGGGGAGCGGTTTGCCGAGCCGGGTCGAGTCAAGCAGGTAGATCACATCGGTGACGAGCGCCACCCGGTCGCTCGCGCGCCAGAGGCCGATCTGCCCGGGCGCGTGGCCCGGGAAGTGCACGACCTCGAAGCCGGCCACCTCGTCGCCCTCCTCGACCGTGCCCTCGATCTTCACCGCGCCGCCGTCCCAGCGCCGCAGCAGGGGCGGGAAGACCAGGCGTGGCAGCGTGGGCAGCTGCGAGAGGTCGAGGTAGTCCCAGCGCCAGTCGGGGTTTTCGGCATAGGGGACTTCGTCCGGATGGCAGTAGACCGGAACGCCGAGCGAGGGGGCCGTGCCGCGGTGGTCGGGGTGGGCGTGACCGAGCACGATCCGCTTCAAGCCCCCGAGCCGCTCCGCCGCCGCCCGTGCCTTCTTCACCATTGGCTTGGTTCCGGCGTCGAACTGGATCACCCCGTCGCCGTCCTCGAGGAAGAGGATGTTCATTGCGTTGCGGGCGTCCCCCCGCAGCAGCCAGACCCCGTCGGCGACCTTCTCCATGATGAGATCAGCCTAATGCCAAGCATCTGGAAGCTGGGAATGGCCGTGCTGATCGCCTGCCTCGCCGCCTCGATGGCGATCGCGGTCTACCGCCTGGCGACAACGCCGCAGGAAGTCCTCGGCGACGGCTTCCGCGGGCTGCCCGTTCACCGCCACGAGGCGCGTTAGTATCGGCCGCGTTCGGCGACCGAAGCAAGGAGGCGGCGTGTTCTCTCGCATCGTGGTTGGGACCGACGGGTCGGATACGGCTGCTGAGGCGGTGAGGCAGGCGATCGACCTGGCCAAGCTCGCCGGCGCCCAGCTCAGCGTGGTCAGCGCCTACGAGCCGATCCCGAAACGGCGACTCGAAGAAGAGAGGGACGCTGCGCCCCGCGACGTCCAGTATGAGATCGGCCCGCGCGAGGACGTCAACCTGGTGCTCGACGCCGCTGCCGCCTCAGCCCGCAAAGAGGGCATCGAGGTGCAGACCCATCCGGTGGAGGGCGAACCCGCCGAGGCGATCCTCGACGTCGCCGAGGAAACCAACGCCGACCTGATCGTCGTCGGCAACAAGGGGATGACCGGCGCGCGCCGCTTCCTGCTCGGCAGCGTGCCCAACAACGTCTCCCATCACGCGCCCTGCAGCGTGATCATCGTTCGAACTACCTAGAGACGGTTGCCTGAGCCGTTGCTGCGTCGGCGTCGATCAGGCCGGCGCCCTCGCGAGCCGCCGGCTGGCCGAGGTTGCGAGCCGTCTGGCGCAGGCGCTGGGTCACCGCGGCGACGAGACCCTTTTTCTTCGCGTTCGGGTTCAGGGTGCCGCTGGCGAGGATCATCGCCGCCACTCCGGAGACGTGGGCGGCCGACATCGAGGTGCCGGCGTAGTAGTTGGGCTCGCCGAAGGTGCGCGGCTTGCCGGTCTGGAAGGTGACCTGGTAGATCGGGTCGGCGGAGATCGACGGGCAGCCTGCGATCGGTTTGCCGCCGCCCGGGGCGAGCACGTCCACGCCCTTGCCCGACAGCGAGTAGTCGCCGACGCATCCACCCGCCGTGCTGCCGCCGACGCCGATCGCGTGCGGGCTGGTGGCGGGCGGCGCCACGCAACCCTCCGACCCCACGTTGCCCACCGAGGCGACCGCGATCACGCCCTTGCGGTAGGCCTCCCGCAGCGCTTCGTCAACGCCCGGCACCCGGCGTTTGCAGCCGAAGTTGAAGCTCATGTTGATCACGTCGGCGCCGTTGGCGACGGCGAAGCGGATCCCCTTGGCGATGTCGCTGGCGCGTCCCCGTCCGTGCGCGTCGAGCACCCGCACCGGCATCAGCTTCGCCCGGTAGGCGAGGCCGGCCAGCCCGATTCCGTTGTTGGTCTTCTCGGCAATCGTCCCAGCGACGTGGGTGCCGTGCCCGTTTTCGTCGACCGGCAGCCGGTCGTCGTCGACGAAGTCGTAGCCGGTGACGAACTGGCCCGCGGCGAAGTCGGGGCTGCGCCGGAATCGCTTCCCCTTGGCGCGGTAGGCGATCCCGGTGTCGAGCACGGCGACGGTGACGCCCTGCGCTCCGGGCCGCCCGGCCGCGGCGAGGTTCGCCCAGGCCCCGGTCGCGTCGATCCCGCCGGGCGAGCGCGGCAGCAGCGGCGTCGCGGGCCCCTGCCAGGGCAGGAAGTTCCACTGTTTGGACACCCATCCACCCGGTGGGCCCGGCTGGCCGGTTATCGGCCCGGGGTCGTTGGGTATTTCACCGCCCTCGGTGGGGAGCACCGAGGCGGTGGCGATCGGGTCGGCCCGCTGCCGGCTCCGGTGGTTGGGCGCCGCGGCAGCGACGGGCGCGCTCGCAACCGCGAGGGCCGCGAGCAGGGTCGCGCAGACGGTCGGAAGGCGTCGGTTCATCTTGCTCTGCGCTCGCGATTCCCCTGCAATCGGTCGAGCCATCACCTAACACCGGCCCACCGATGAAGTTGTAGTGGCACATACTCCCGCATGTATGCGCGATGACGAGCGGACCCGGCTCGATGAGCGGATGATGGCGCTGGCGATCGAGCGCGCCCGCGAGGCTGAGGGTCATGGCGACGTGCCGATCGGCGCCGTGATCGTCCGTGAGGGCGAGGCGCTCGCCGCCGCCGGCAACGAGCGCGAGTTGCGGCGCGATCCCACGGCTCACGCCGAGATCCTCGCGATCCGCGCCGCCGCCGAGGCGTTGGGGGGCTGGCGCCTGCCCGGCACGACCCTCTACGTGTCGCTCGAGCCCTGCGCGATGTGCGCCGGCGCGATCGTCCTCGCCCGCATCCCGACCGTAGTCTTCGGCGCCCCCGACCCCAAGGCCGGCGCCGCCGGCAGCGTCCTCGACGTGCTCTCGGAGCCGGCTCTCAACCACCGCCCCGAGGTTCGCGGCGGCCTGCTCGAGGCCGAGTGCGCCGCGCTGCTCACCTCGTTCTTCTCCGCGCGCCGCTGAGCCAATACCCTTGGAGTCCCGGAGAGGTGTCCGAGTGGCTTAAGGAGCGCGACTGGAAATCGCGTGGGCGGGGTTAACCCGCCTCGTGGGTTCGAATCCCACCCTCTCCGCTCAGGCGACGGCCACTTCCGGCTGCGTCTTGAGCGCCGGGCTCGGAGTCGGCAGCGGCAGGACGATCGCCTCGCGCTCGGGCGTCGGGACGGCGGGGCGCCGGCCGCGCAGGCGCTCGTGGCTGCAGACCACGTAGCACCACTCCATCAGCTGCATCCGCGAGATCGGGTCGATGTCGGTGATCGTCGCGCCGACCAGCTGCCGGCCGTCGGTCTCGCGGCAGGAGCGCACCTCGACCCGCACGGCGATGTCGTGGCGCTTGCCGGCCGCGTCCTGCAGCTCGAGCAGCACCGCCGGCCTGGCGCCGATTGCCAGCGGCGCGTCGAGGACCAGCCCGACCCCGGCGGCGCTGGCGTCGACCAGCCGGCCACCGACGTGGCCGTCCTCGGAGTAGCAGCGGGCGGGGGCGTCGCCCTCGAAGCGGTAGACGAGGCGCCGCTGGCGCCGCCGCCCGACCGCCCACAACGTGCGCAGCACCCGGCGCAGCTCGACCAGCCCGAGCAGCGGCACGACGACAGCGGCGACGCCCGGCAGGTCGGGCAGCGGGCCGATCCCCGTCAGGTCGAGCAGGCGCAGCACGGTGCCGACCCCGAGCACCACGGCGCAGAGCACCACCAGGGGCAGCTTGCGCACCGCCTCGAGGCCGCCCCCGCCGGTGCCCTGCTTCGGCGTCACCTTGAACGCAGTGTGCCCTGGGCGGACGATGCAGCGCAGGGCGCGCGTGTAGATCTCCATCGTCAGCAGCTCGTAATGGGCCGTCTCGCCGATCTTCATGTAGCCGCGGGCGAGCGCCGCCCCGGCGCCCAGGTTGAGCGTCAGATAGGGCAGCCAGAGGGCCGCGAGAGCGACGACGCTGATCTTCATCGGCAGCTCTCCGGTCCAGAGCACGAGCCCGAGCGTTGCGAGCAGCAGCAGCCGCATCGGCGGTGCCAGGTAGGCGGCGAGGCTGGCGAAGTAGGAGAGCCGCTGCAGCGGGCGCAGCTCGGAGGCGCGCAGGGGGGACTCGGGCAGCGTGAAGACGGCGAGGTTGCCGCGCGCCCAGCGGTCGCGCTGCAGCAGGTAGCCGTCGAGGTCGTGCGGCGCCAGGCCCTGGACCAGCACCTCGTCGTGGTAGCGGCTCTTCCAGCCGTGGCGCTGCAGGCGGATCGTGGTGTGGAAGTCCTCGGCGATCGTCTCGGTGGCGACGCCGCCGATCTCCAGCAGCGCCTCGCGCCGCATCAGCGCCGCCGAGCCGCACCAGTAGGCGGCGCCGTGGCGGTCCTTGCCGGGGCAGATCACTCGGTAGAAGAGCGATTGCTCGTGGCGGTTGACGGCGTAGTGCTGGGCCGAGTCGTGGTTGAAGAAGTCATGCGGGCTCTGCACCAAGCCCATGCGCTCGTCGTCGAAGTAGCCGACCATCGCGTCGAGCGCGTCGGGCATCGGCACGTGGTCGGCGTCGAGCATCAGCACCAGCTCGCCCTCGGTGCGCGGCAGGGCGGCGTTGATGTTGCCCGCCTTGGCGTGCGAGTTGTCGGGTCGGGTCAGGTACTCGGCCCCGGCTAGCCGCGCCAGCTCCTCCATCTCCGGCCGGCGCCCATCGTCAAGCAGGTAGGTCGTGTGCGGGTAGGTCAGCGCCCGGCAGCCGGCAAGCGTCGCCGCGACCACCTCGGTCGGCTCGCCGTAGGTGCATACGTAGACGTCGATCGCGCGCCCCGAAGTCGCCGCCGGTCGCACGGCCGGCCGCCGAGACCACGAGAACCAGGCCAGCGTGCCCAGCGCCCAGATCCCGTAGATCTCGGTCAGCAGCAGCATTCCGAAGGCGAGCGGGCTCGCCCCCGCGGCGCTCCACCCGATCCGCCAGACCAGATAGGCGACCCCCCAGAGCAGCGCCAGGATCGCCAGCGAGCGCAGCAACAGCGGATGGCGATCGAAGAAGCGCCCGAGCCGGGTCTGTGAGCTGACGTCCACCGGTGCAGGATCGGCTCCTGACCCTCCGCCCTTGAGTTCCGCCTAGAATCGACCCAGATCTGTTCCCGGAGGGGTGCCGGAGTGGTTGAACGGGGCAGTCTCGAAAACCGTTGGCCGTCGTAAGGCGGCTCGTGGGTTCGAATCCCACCCCCTCCGCTTTGTAGAGCGCAATCCCGCATGGCGACTGAGATTGCGCCGCCTCGACCTCGCTGAAAGCAGGGGGTCAAGGCGGGTCAACGAAAGTCAGCGAGAGGCTGTTTTCACCCCCTTTCGTTCCCCCCACGTTCCCCCGAGCGACGAGATAGGGCAGCGATGAACGGCTCGCGCCACGTGGGATCGCAATGCTCTGTCTCAAGCCTCCGCTTTTCTCCGTCCGGATCTGAGCCCGCCGGATGATCTTGTCCCGCACCGCAGGAAAGCGCCATCGAGGAGCAACCATCCCAGGGGATACCGGGAAAAGTGGCGTCGATGACGATTCGCCGTCCATCTACGATTGCGGTTAGGTAGCGATGGACATCTACGATCCCGGCTGCGGGAAGGGAGCCTGCCACCTCTGGGCCGAATAGCTCGGCTGCTCGATCGTGTTCCAGTCGATAGACGCGGTGCATGATCTGCGGCCGCGTCTCTGGAAACCGCTCGGCCATAACCTCAGCCAGGAATAGGTGCTTGGTGGAGCAGGTACCGCGCCTCTCGCGCAGCATCCCCTCGACGCTTCGATCGCTCGGCCGGCCATAGTCGAGCGATCGCACGGCCTCGACCAGTTCGATGAGCGATGCATCGGATGAGTTGAGGGGCTCTATGACGCGAAAGGGTATGGCGATTGGCAGAGCAGCACTAGCCGCGGGCTTCATACACTGGCGCGATGGCGAATGTCTACAGGCCCACCTTCGAGGACGGGGAGCGCCCGGAGGGCTTTCGCTCACGGCGTGCCCGCATCGGCTACGAACTCGGCACTGAGCTGATCGGCGCCAGCCTCTGGGAGGTTCCTCCTGGCGAGGCCGCCTACCCGTACCACTTTCACTACGCCGACGAGGAGCTGGTGATCGTGCTCTCCGGGCGCCCCAGCCTCCGCACGCCGAATGGCATCCGAGAGCTGGAGGAGGGCGAGGCGTTGCGTTTCCAACTCGGCGAGGAGGGAGCGCATCAGATCCTCAACCGAACAGACGAGACGGCAACCTTCTTGGCGATCTCAAGCCACGGCCGTCCAGATGTAGTCATCTACCCCGACTCCGACAAGATCGGCGTCGGTGAGCGCCTGCCGCGAGGCGACGGGCTGCGAGCCTTCTTCCGGCGCAGCGACGGCGTTGACTACTTCGACGGGGAGCTGCCATCCAGCGATTGAGGCAGCCATGAGGACGGGGACAGCTGCCCATCGAGCGCAGATCGAGCCGCTTCCTCAACTGCGCGAGTGGATCGAGGAGGCACGCCGAGAGGGAATCGCGCATCCCGCATCGGTCGCTTTCGTAACCGTTGGAGGCGAGGGTCGCCCCTCGGCAAGGACGGTGACGCTGAAGCGCCTGGACGACGATGCCCTTGTTTTCACCACCGCGCTGTGGACGCGCAAGGCGAAGGAGATCGAGGCAAACCCACACGTCGCGCTCCTCTTCCACTGGCCCTCCCTCGGACGGCAGGTGCACATCACCGGCGAGGCGAGCTTGGCCGAGCGGTCGCTGGCGGAGGAGCTGTTCGCCGAACGCGACCTACTGCATCAGCTCCAGACTGTCGTTTCCCGGCAGGGCGAGCAGATCGAGGATCTCGATCCGTTGCGGACCAGGCTCGCCCACTTGGCGGCGGTCCAGGAGACGCCCCCCGCGTGTCCGAGCGATTGGGGTGCGCTTCGCGTAAAGCCGAATACCGTCGAGCTGTGGAGCGAAGCCACAGACCGTATCCACGAACGCCGTCTCTTTCGGCGTGACGGCGACGGTTGGAACGTCAGTCTGCTTTCGCCGTAGATGTGCGGAGGTCCCCTGCCCGTCGCGAGCTGAGCAGCTCCAATAGCGTTCATCGCATGTCTGAGGAGTGGTCTAATCGGGGGCGGGTCGCCGAGTACCTCGCGCGGGAGATACCTCATCGGCAGATTGCTGAGGAGATGCTGTTGCAAGCACTCCCTGAGCAGGTCGCGCGCTTTGTCGATCTCGGCACTGGCGATGGGCGGCTCCTGGGCCTGCTGCGCGATCGCTACCCAGGTGCAGAGGCGATAGGACTCGATTCTTCGCCACCGATGCTCGACAGAGCGAGAGAGCGATTCGAGGGCGATCCCCTGGTTGACGTGCGCCAGCACGATCTTCGAGATCCGCTCCCTGAGATCGGAGCCGCCGACGTCGTTGTATCGGGGCTGGCGGTCCACCACCTAGAGGACGAGCGCAAGCGAGACCTATTCGGAGAAATACACAGCCTGCTGCCCAGAGCTGGGGTCTTTGCGAATTTGGACCTTGTGCGCTCTGCGTCTGCGCGCCTTCATGAGCGCTTTCGCCGCGAGATCGGTCGGATCGAAGACGACCCGAGCGATCGGCTCGCAGGACTCGGCGAACAAATGGGTTGGCTGCGAGACGCTGGCTTCGCTGAGGTGGACTGCCACTTCAAGTGGCTGGAGCTGGCCTTGATCGTCGCTGCGAAAGAGTCGGCTGCTACTGCCTGACCAGGGCCAGGGTGAACCCGTCGTAGCCCTTGTTGCCGACCGTCTGGATCGTCGTCGCGCCGACACGCTCCTCGGCAGAGATCATCTCATGCACCTGACGTTGCGCCCGCACCTTCGGATCGTCGCTCTCGGGGTCGGCCAGGGTTCCGTCGCGAACAACGTTGTCGGCGACGATCAGGCTTCCGGGTCTCGAATGCTCCAGCGCCCAGGCGAAGTAGGCAGGACTGTTCTCCTTGTCGGCGTCGATGAACGTGAAGTCAAAGGGACCGGCGCCGTCGGCACTCAGCACGGGCAAAACGTCGAGTGCGGGCCCGACGCGCAAATCGACAACGTTCGCCAGGTTGGCCTGAGCAATGTTTTCGCTGGCGACCCGCGCGTAGGTGGGATCGGCCTCCAGGGTGATGAGCCGACCATCCTCCGATAGCGCTCTGCCTAGCCAGATCGTGCTGTAGGCACCGAGCGTCCCGAACTCGAGAATCGACCTCGCCCCGATCGACTTTGCCAGTAGGTAGAGCAGCTTGCCCTGTGGGGCGAGACCTGGATTGCTGGCAGCCCGGCCGCCTCGCTTGCTTGGAGCGCCGCAGACAATGCCTCGTCGTGCGGCGTCAAGAGCTCAGTCACGTAGTCATCAACCGCCGACCACTCGGCTCGTTCCGCTTCCATCAGCGAGCCACTGTGTCGTTGGCTTTCCGTGTGCCGCTCTGCCGCCGTCCCCGCATCGAGGGCAATCGTTTCATGCCCTTGGCCAGACCGGGTGTTGCGACCGCCGCAGGGTCGGACCTTTGGGCTCGTTGTCGGAAGCCGTGGCGAGCCTGGCAGCGGCCGGCGTCGCTACAAGGCGCCCGCTTCGCGGGGCCTCGCTGACGCGCCCTCGCTGACGCTCGGGTTCCGCGCCGCCTGATCCGCTGCCCGACGGCTCGACGTCTTCCGTCAACGAGCCCAAGGAGGTGCGCGATGAGCGCCACCGCAGTCCAGCCCGACACTTCCCAGCTCGCCGTGCTCGGCCGCTACGCCGTTCCCGAAGAAGGGCGAGTCCTCGTCGGCCGCCGCATCGAGGGCGAGGTCTACGTCTACGACTACCCGGTCGACGGCAGGGGTCGCCGCTACTTCGTCGAGCGCGGCTTCGAGTCCAAGGCCGAGCTGGCCGTCCTGATCGCGGACTACCGCCGCCAGGCCCAGCGCCTCGGCGCCTGCCCGATGAGTCGGGAGGCGATCGCACGCGCGTTCGCGCTGGACCCCGCGGAGCCGACGCCGCCCCAGGTTTGCACGCCCTGACGGGCGTGCGGGGGCGTTGGCATCGGCTCCGCGACGTGCGGGGCCCTCCGTGAAAGGACGGCCATGCCAGAGACGGCTTTCTCTCCCTCGGCACCCTCGAAGGCAAAGCGGGGAGCGCTGACCGGCGCAGCCCTCAGCGATGAAGTCTTCGACTCCTCGCCCTCGCTGCTTCGCCCCGCCCGCGGCAACCAGGCGGTCGCTGGCCTCCAGCAGTTCTTCGCCTCGCCCGAGGTCGCCAAGCTGATCGCCGGGGTAAACGGGCGCCGACTCTCGACGCTCGATCTGACCGCCGGCAACGGCGCCCTGCTCGCCGGAGTCGATGAGTCCCTGCGCTTCGGTATCGAGATCGACGCCGACCAGGTGAAGGCGGGCGCCTACGAGGCCGTCCACGGCGACGTGCAGCGGGCCTACCCCTTGCTGCGCCTGCTCGGCACCCAGTTCCCCCGGATCGCCTGCAACCCGCCGTTCGGCCTCGACTGGAGCCTGGGCGGCAAACACGAGAACTCGACGGTCGCGACCTGGCGCATGGCGGCGGCGCTGCTCGACGGCTACGGCGCCGGAGCCTTCGTCGCCGGGCGCGACCGCTTCGCCCGCGAGGTGATGAGCCGCGACGACGCCGCAGGCATCTACGCGCTCGTGGAGTGCGAGGACCTCTTTGAGGGAGTGCAGCTGCCCTGCGTGGTCGCGTTCTTCGTCCGCGCCGACAACGCCGCCGAGCCGCGCAGCGGGGGTCCGCTCTCCCTCACCGCGGCGCGCGAGGAGCTGGCGGACCTGGCCGATGAGATCCGCGCCGAGCGCGAGCAAGTGGCGAACTACGTGGTCGACTACCCGAGTTGCCCCTACCGCGAGTCGCTCATCGAGCGCTTCGAGACGGTCAGGGACGAGCTCGCCCGGCGGCGCGAGAGCGAGGCGGCCCAGCGCCAGCGCTACGACCTGGCGCTGAAGGGCAGGCGCGTCTCCGCCCGACCGAGCCCCTTTGCCCGACTCGCCCTGCGTGAGCATCGGGTACTTCGCAACGTCGAGCGGCTGCACAACCAGCCGACCACCTACTTTGCGCTGAACCTGCGCGAGTGGCGGGAGCTGTGCTCACTCGCCGAGGAGGAGGCGCTGACCCTCGACCCAGCGCTTTGCGAGGCGGTCAAGGCCGCGATCACCGAAGCCGAGCGAGCGGTCTGCCCTCTCTACGAGGTTCGCCCTCAGCAGCGCCTCGCCTTCCTCGATGACCTCGATCAAATCCGCTGCATCGCCTCGGACCCCGAGCGCGGCTTCGAGGCGGGCAAGCGCTACCCGCTGGAGACGGCGAGCGCCGTGCAGGTCACGGAAAGCGAGCGAGCGCACCACAAGCGAAACGGTGACGTTGAAATCCGCAAGTACGAGAACGAGGCGAAGGTGCTGCGGGTCGAGATCAACGGACACCGCTTCAACGAGTCGGCCTCTGACGTTGAATACCTGCTGGAGCACTTCGAGCTTCCCGACCCCGGCGACCTCGGCACCCGCTACCCCGATGAGGTCGAGGCGGCGCGGGCGGTCCTCCGTGACCTCGCCGAGCGCCACGACTTCGAGTTCAAGACCTCTGAGGTCGAGGACTGGCAGCTTGAGGATCTCGCGCGCCTGGTCGTCAAGGGCTCCGGCGTGCTCGGCTGGGAGCAGGGCGGTGGAAAGAGCCTCGGTGGCGCCACCCTGATTCACGCGCTCTGGGAGCGCGGCGCGCCCCGCAAGGCGCTGATCGTCTGCCCGCAGGACTTGGTGCCTCAGTGGAAGCGGGAGATCAAGCGCTTCTACGGGATCGAGCCCGAGCACATCACGAGCCCCGCCCAGGCCCGCGCCGTCGCTCGCCATCTGAAGACAGGCGGCACCGGCCTCTACATCACCCACTACGAGGTGCTGTCGCTGCTCGGTCGCGTCGATGAACCGCTGCCCGTCGCTCGGGTCCAGGCATCGACCGGCCAGCACGAGGAGAGAGGCCGCACCGACCTTACGACGGAGGAGTTCTGCCCGCGCTGCCTGGCCTCGACTGACGCGGGCTGGCAGCAAAAGAGCCCCCACGTCTGCGATCGCTGCCACTACGTCCACAAGCGGCTGCGGATCAAGACCGCCGGGCACTACCTCGCCCACGCCTTCGCCGACGGGGTGATCGTCGTCGACGAGGGAACCCTCGCCAAGGGCAACGACTCGCTGCGCTCGAAGGCGATCCGCGGCCTTCGGGCTCGCTATCGCTACCTGCTCACCGGCACGCCGATCTCCAACTACGTCAACGATGTGTTCTGGCTGCTGTGGTGGACGCTCGGCAACGCCAGCCTGCGCTTTCCCTTCGACTACCAGGGCGGCCGCGCCAAGTTCGAGGCCGACTTCTGCGTCATCGAGTACTGGCGTCGCGGCGGTCGCCGCGAGGGCCGCAAGGTCTTGCCGCAGGTCACGAACGTGTCTCGCCTCTGGCGCCTGCTCTCCGGCGCGATGGTGCGCCGTCGCAAGCAGCACATGGGCGAGCTGCCGCCGCGTACGACCCGAACGATCGCGGCGCCGATGGGCGAGGCCCAGCTCGACCTCTACAAGTTCTGGCTCTCCTCGGCCAACTTCCTGCGCTACTTCGAGTGGAAGCACCCTGGCCATCCTCTGCTGGAGGCCAACATGGTCGAGTGCTTCGCCGCCGGGCTCGGGCAGCTGACCAAGCTGGAGTACGCGACCACGCTGCCGGAGGCAGATCCCGACCGGGAGTGGGAGGGACTCACCGGGCGACAGCTCTCCAACTGGACCCCCAAGAACCTGAAGGTGCTCCAGGTCGCGTTGGAGCACGCCGGTCGCGGCGAGAAGGTTCTGATCGGCTCGGACCTGATCGAGACGGGCCGCTGGCTCTGCGAGCGGTTGCGCGAGAAGGGGGTCGATGCGGCGCACATCGTCGAGGAGCGCGCCGGTCGGGCGGCGACGATGAACCCGCGCCGGCGGGCGAAGGCGATCGAGGCATTCAAGACCGGCTCCACGCAGGTTCTCTGCTGCGGCATCCCCTCGATTCGCCTCGGGCACTCGTTGGAGGCGGCCTCGTGCGTGATCGCCACCGGCCTCGTCTTCTCCTACGAGATGTTCGATCAGTTCATCGCTCGCGCCTGGCGGCTCACCTCGCCGGGTCCGGTCTCCGTCTACGTCGCTCTCACGCTCGGCTCGCTCGATCCGAAGAAGTGGGAGCTGCTGTGCCAGAAGGCAAAGGCGGCGGACCTCGCCCTCGACGGGCAGTTGGTCGATGAGCCCGAGCAGCCGATCTCACGCGAGGAGTTCCTGCGCGAGCTGCGCAAGCAGGGGGTGAAGCCCACCGGCGAGGAGATCGCGGAGTCAGACATCAGAGCTGCGTGGGAAGCGACGCCGCTGCTCACGCCGTCGGCGACGCCGATCCGCACTCCGGCCAACAGCGAGTCACGAGCCGGAAGCCCGGATTGGCACAAGGCGCCGGTGGAGGTCGAGCAGCTTGACCTCTTTGCCGTCTCCTGAACCGCTGGGAATCGGTCAGGGCTTTTACGCCTAGCAGACCTCCCCCGTGCGCGGCTACGCCCCGCCCTCCTCCGGCCTGCTGTTCGGCGGCCCATGACCGATTCCCAGCAGCACCTCAAGAAACCCAGCTCCAAACAGATCCGCTACCTGCAAGACCTGGCGCTCCAGCGCGGCGAGTCCTTCGTCTACCCGAAGACCGCAGCCCAGGCCAGCGCAGAAATCGGCCGCCTCAAGGGCCGCAAGCGCATGAGCGCAGCCGACCGTCGCCGCGAAGCCCGCGAGCTCAGCCGCGCGATGGCCGAGCGTGGAGGCGACGCGGCGGCGGTGCGGCCGTCCGAGCTGACCGGCTACGGCTCCTCCGCCACCTGGAGCAAGCGGCAGTGAGCGATGCCGTCCAGATGAACCTCCTGGCGCCGCCCGCCGACGAGCGCCTTGACGTTCCCGTCTGCTGGGAGGTTCTCTACTACGGCGCCAAGGCCCGAGCTGACCGCGGACGTGGCAAGTCCCTTTTCCCGCATCAATACGTCCCTTCGCCACCGACGAAGCTGCCCGACGAGGCCGAGTGGCTCGCGGCTCTCGATTTCGCCGAGGAGGCTCGCCGCTACAACCAGGCGGGTTGCGCGGTTCTCGACCTGAGCAAGCGCGACGGCGCTGGCTCAAACGGCCCGATGGGCCGGGGCGGTCCAAGCGGCCCGATGCTGACGGCCTCCTCGCGTGGAGTCGAGGTCGACGGCCGCCTGGCGACCTGGCCGCAGCTCCTCAGCGGACGCCGCGAGCAGCGCGAGATCGAGCCGGAGGTCGCTCGCGCCCGCGATCTTGCCGAGGCCTACCACTACCTCGACTACTACGGCCGCGTCTACGAGGAGCCCGAGCCCGGCGACGAGTGGAGCCCGGTTCCGTTGATTCGCCGACTAGCGCTCGAAGCGCGGCAGCTCGGCGGCGATCCGAGCTTGCTCGACCCCCACTCGGACTACATGCGACGCGGCCTCGAAGCCGACCAGGAAGGAGACGATCCCGATGACGGCGACCTATGAGTTCACCTGCTTTCTCCGCATCTCCGCCGATGGTGCCGAGGAGGCGCGCGAGCGGGCGCGGGCGCTCGCCGATGCCGTCTCCCACGGCGAGGCAACGCTTGCCCTCGATGACTCAGAGCCGTCGATTGACGAATCCGAGAACGAGGATTCGGTTCGGGTCACTCCTGGGCTGAATCGCAGGAGCACGTAACGGGCCTCCGCAGGCGCGGCGACCCCTCCCGATGCTGGCACGGCTTCGCCGTGCGTCGGGTCGGGGATCGCCCGCCTGCGAGAGGGCGGGCCCTGCCGAACGGAGGAAGAAATGTCTCACTCGCGCGCTTGCCCCACGTGCCTTCGCCGGTCGTGGCTGCTGAGCCTCGCCGCCCCGTACATCGAGAAAGCACTTGCTCACGCGACCGGCTCAACGCGGTTCGATCTGCTGGGTCGTCGCAACGAGGCGCTCGCCGAGGCCGTCGCCCCCAGGGTCGCATCGACGCTGCTCGCCCGGATCGAGGCGATCCCCGAGCAACGCTTCGCCGATGAGCTGGAGGCTGCCGGCTGCTGGGCCACCTGTCCCCATGACCGCTTCTACCCCGAGTCGTTGCGAGAGGTTCCCGGCACGCCCTCGGCGTTGATCGCACGCGGCGACCCGGCGATTCTCCTCGACTTCGACTGGGGTGACGCAGCCGCGATCGTCGGTGCCCGCCGCGCGTCGGCTTACGGGCGCGAGGTGGCCCGCGCTCTCGGACGCGACCTCGCCGCCGCCGGGATCACGGTCATCAGCGGCCTCGCCTTCGGCATCGACTCCTGCGTCCACCGCGGCGCTCTGGAAGGCGGCCGGACCATCGCCGTGCTCGGCTGTGGCGCCGACATCGCCTACCCCGCCGCCCATCGTGGGCTTTGGCGGCAGATCGCCGAGCGCGGCCTCGTCCTTTCCGAGCTTGCGCCGGGCACCACGCCCTGGCGCTGGGCGTTCCCGGCACGCAACCGGACCGTGGCGGGCCTCGCCGGCATCACGGTCGTCGTCGAGGCGGCCGAGCGATCCGGGGCGCTGGGGACGGCGGAGTTCGCGCATCGCTTCGGCCACGAGCGCGGCGCCGTGCCCGGCCCGATCACCTCGCGGCTCTCGGTCGGTCCCAACGATCTGCTCGCCGATCGCGCCCACGTCGTCCGCGGCGCCCAGGACGTGCTCGACGTGTTGCGGGGCGGCGGTGGCCCCGCCGACGACCAGGCCGCCGATCTACGGGCCGAGCGCCCTTAGCGGGCGCGACCCCCCGCTGACGGGCGACCCCTCCCGATGCTGGCACGGCTTCGCCGCGCGTCGGGTCGGGGATCGCCCGCCAGCGGGGTGGGCCGAGCAAGGAGGCCGACATGGCAACGAGGAAGCGCCCCCACGCGCTCAGCGACGAGGAGCGAGCCGAGAAGCGCGCCGCCGAGCGCGAGCTGATGGCCGAGGCGATCGAGCAGCTGCGCTCCAGCGAGGGATGGCAGCGCTGGCTCCGCGTCCGCCGCCACTTCCACTCCTACAGCTTTCAGAACCAACTCCTGATCGCCTTCCAGCGGCCGGGCGCGACGCGGGTAGCCGGCTTTCGCCGCTGGCTCAGCCTCGGCTACGCCGTTCGCAAGGGCGAGCGCGGCCTCAGCATTTGGGCGCCCTGCCCGCCGTCGAAGAAGAAGCTGCGGGAATGGCGGGAAGCCGGCGCGGACCCGGACAACAAGCCGCGGACCTACTTCCGCATGGTCAAGGTCTTCGACCGCTCCCAGGTCGATCCGCTGCCGGAGTTCCCTGGTGGGCCGGTCGTCCTCGATCCTCCGCTTGAGCCCGTCGAGGGCGACAGCCTCGCGGGACTGTTCGAGCCGCTGGCGGACTTCGCCACGTCGATCGGCTACACAGTCGCGGTCGAGGAGATCCCCGGCTCCGCCCTCGGGTACTGCTCGCCTCCACGGCACCACATCGGCGTCGAATCGACCTCGGCGGAGTTCTCCGCCAACGCCCAGGTCGGGGTCGAGATTCACGAGCTGGCCCACGCCCTCGTCCGTTGCGACCGGCGCGAGGATGACCCGCAGCTCACCTACAGCGAGGAGGAGGTCGTCGTGGAGTGCGTCGCGCACACCGTCTGCTCCACCGTCGGCTTCGACACTTCCGGTTTCTCGGTCCCCTACATGGCGAGCTGGGGTCGTGGCGAGGACATCGCCCGCTACGCCGAGCTGATCGACCGCTTGGCGACTCGCCTCGAGGATGCCGCGCTCGCCCCGCGCGTCCCAGCCGGTGACGAGGAGGCTGTCGTCGCCTGAGCCGTTTCTTGGGGTGGCCGTTCCCGGACGGTTGCATCAGGTCCGTGCCTTGGCGGGAGCAGCACCTTGGGGTCAGGCATCAGGTCGCCGAGACGACAAGTTGAGCGATTTTCGGACTCCGAGAGAGGCAGTCCAATTTCCTCCCGCCAGGGTGGCACGCGCCGCCCGCGCTTCAACCCCCGCAAGGGGGGTTCCCCTCGCCTCCGGCTCGGTTCCGCGCGTTCGGTCGCGCGCCCTACCTGGGCTCGTCAATCGAACCACCTCTCAAGGAGGCCCGAAATGCAGAACATCAACTCAGTCGTCATCACCGGCAACCTGACCCGCGACCCGGATTTGCGATCCACCGGCAACGGCAACGACGTCTGCAACCTGCGCGTGGCGGTGAACGGCCGTCGCAAGAACGGGAGCGGCGAGTACGTCGACAAGCCCAACTACTTCAACGTCTCCGTCTGGGGCGCCCAGGGCGAGGCTTGCGCCGAGTACCTGGCGAAGGGCCGGCCGGTCGCGGTCGAAGGTCGGCTCGACTGGAAGGAGCGGGGCGAGGGCGACGACCACCGCGAGTACGTCTCGATCGTCGCCGAAACGGTCCAGTTCCTCGGCAGCAAGCCGAAGGACGGCAGCGAGGCGAGCGAGGAAGCAGAGCCGGCCGCGGCCGCTGCTGGCGGTGGCGAGGACGACATCCCCTTCTAGCGACCCTCCCCCCGAGGGCGCCCATCCTCACGGATGGGCGCCCTTTTTTTGTGCCGTCCTGCGCGCCCGACCCTGCCCTCGACGAAAAAGTTGGGACGAGGGGGGCCCACTTTTCCCCGCTGAGGACTTCACGTACTCGACAAGCCCTTACGCCCCGACGACGGAGCGACCCGCCGCCGGGGCTTGCGCACAGGAGGACTAGCTCCCATGCACGACAGCGACGATAGTGAGCGCCGCGTCCTTTCGCCGGCCGAAGAAGACGACCGCGACGAGGAGGCCATCCTCGCGCACGTCATCGCCGAATACCCCGACCAGCTCACGATGACCGAGCTGGCCCGCGAGATGAAACGGCCCGACGAGGCAGAGGCACCCCCTCCCGATTGGGTTCATCGTGGCGTCCGCGATTTGGTCGCGCTCGGCCTGCTGCATCACAAGGCCGACACGATCCGCCCGACTCGCGCAGCGCTGCGGTTCAACTACCTGTTTTTCGACCGCGACTGATGTTCCCCTCAGCGCTTTCTCGGGGGTCGGGTCCGGCGCCGTTCAGGTCACACAGGGCACGTGCCCTGCAACGGCGCGCAGGCCACCGGGAGTGCCCGGCCCCCGAGAAAGCGCTGAGGGACCGACGGACAAGTCATCTCCCGGCGCCGCCGCCGGGACAGCTCTAGGAGGCATCATGCACCGCCGCCGCCACCCTCCCCTGCGAAGGGACCTGCCCCCCGAGTTCTTCAACACCGACCACCGGATGCGGGTCATGGTCGGCACCCTCGTCCTCAACAACCACCCGACCGGGATCAGCGTCGAGGATCTCCGCTACGAACTGCGCGCCGATGAGAACGACGACTCGGTGGACCGAGTGATCGGCGCCATGACCAACGACGGGCTGCTCCGCCGCAAGGGGCAGATGGTCTTCGTCTCGTTCATCCCCGCAGACACGCGAGTCCGCCCGCAACGCCAGCGCCAGCGTCGCCGCCGTTGCCGACTTCCAAGGCTACGAGGCGACGACCACTAGCCACAAAGCAGGCAAAGACCTCACAAGAGGCAGCATCCTCAGTCGATCTACCAGGCCAGAACGCCAGGTAGATCGACCCCTGAAGGAGCGGTTCCAGCAGTCCCTCCCAACGCCCTAGTAGCCCCAACCCCGCAGCCCGACACACTACGAACCCTCCGGTTCCCCCGATGCAACCGGGCCGCGCGGTGGACAACAGGGGCGATGGTGGGAGTGACGAAGATCGGCCACGCCAACGCCAACTATTGGATCGAAGCCGTGGCCGAAGGCGGCGAGGACTACTACACGAAGCCCGGCGAGGCGCCCGGCGAGTGGATGGGCGAGCTGGCGGCCGAACTCGGCCTCGTCGGCGAGGTCGACCGCGAGGCTTACGCCGCCGTCCTCGCCGGAAAGCACCCCGTCACCGGCGCCGTCCTCGTCTCCCGGCCCGAGCCACGCAAGTTCGTGGACGCCGAGGGGCGCGAGCGCCGCCTCGACCCGATCCTCGGCTACGACATTCGCTTCGCCGCGCCGAAGTCGGTCTCGTTGCTCTACGCGGTCGGCTCACCCGAGGTCCGCGCGGCGATCCTGCGGGCCCACGACCACGCCGTAGCCGAGGCGGTCGGCTACCTGGAAAGGACGGCCTGCTTTGTGCAGCGAGGCAAGGGCGGCGTTGTGATCGAGCCGGGGTCCGGCTTTCTCTCGATGAGCTTCCGGCACCGCTCCTCGCGTGCCGGCGACCCCGCCCTGCACACCCACCTCGTCACCGCCAACATGACCCGCGCCGCTTCGGACGGGCGCTGGCTCAGCCTCGCCAATCCGCGGCGCCAGTCACCGTTTCTGCGCGAGGCGAAGGCTGCGGGCCACGTCTACCAGGCCGCGCTTCGCGCCGAGCTGACCCGCGAGATAGGTGTCGAGTGGCAGGCGGTCGTCAACGGCTACGCCGACCTCACGGGCATCGGGCGCCCGGTGATCGACCACTTTTCCCAGCGGCGGGCGGAGATCGTCGCGGCGATGGCCGAGCGGGGGACCAGCTCTCCGGCCGCCGCCGAAGTCGCCGCCTACCGCACCCGCGACGCCAAGGACTACAAGGTCGACGCCGACACCCAGCGCGAGGAGTGGATCTCCCGCGCCGCGGAGTTCGACCTCACCCCCGACTCGATCGACCGGATGGTGGCGAGCGGTCGTCGCCGCGAGCCCCGTGCGATCAACGCCGAGCACCTGGACCGGGCGCTGGCCGACCTTGAGGCCCATCATTCCCACTTCGACCGCCGCGATCTTCTGTATGCGGTGGCGAACCAGCTCCGCGAGGGAGCCGACGCGGGAGCGCTGGAGGCTGCGGTCGGTTCCCTGCTCGACGGCAGGCGGCTGATCGAGGTCCACCGCGGCGCCGGCCCGCTCGACTCGACCTACTTCACGACGCCCCAGCTCTGGCAGATGGAGCAGCGCTTCATGGCGACGGCGAGGAAGGGGGAGAAGGCGGGGGCGGCGGTGGTCGACGACGCGACCCTTGCCGCCGTCCTCGACCGCCATCACTACCTGAGCGGGGAGCAGGTCTCGATGGTGCAGCGGCTCACTACCGGCGGCGAGCGGGTCGTCGCCGTCGCGGCGCTGCCCGGCGCCGGCAAGACGACGGCCCTCGTCGCGGCGCAGGAGGCATGGGCGGCGGTCGGGATTCGAGGCCTCGGAGTGGCTACGGCTCGCAGCGCCTCGGGGGAGCTTTCCGAGCACGGCATCCCGGCAACCTCGGTCACGGACTTCCTCATCCGAACCGGAGAGCTGGCCGAGCGTAGCGTTGCCCCGCTGCCTCGGGGAACGGTGATCCTCTTGGACGAGTCCTCGACCACGCCGACCCCGCAGATGGCGGCCCTCGTTGACCTCGCGGAGGGCTGTGACGGCAAGCTCGTCCTGATCGGCGATCCTCGCCAGATCGGCGCGGTCGGCCCTGGCGGCCTCTACGGGAACATGACCAACGAGATCGAGCCGATCGTGTTGACGGAGATTCGCCGCCAGCGCGACCCGGTAGACCGCGAAGTCGTCGAACTCGCCCACGAAGGTCGCGGCTCGGACGCGCTCGACGTGCTGCGGGCGCACGACCGCCTCGTGATCGCCGACACCCTGCCGGAGGTGCTCGACGCCCAGGTGCTCGACTGGCACAAGCGGTTCGCCCACGGCGAGGACGCCGTGATGATCGCCCGCCGAACCCGCGACGTCGCCGAGCTGAACGAACTCGCTCGGGAGCTGCTCGTGAGGGAGGGAAGGCTGGGCACCGACTCGCTGCTCGTCGGCGGCCAGCCGTTCGGCGTCGGTGATCGTGTCGTCACCCGGATCAACACGCGCGAGGTGTCCAACCGCGAGCGATGGGAGGTCGTCGGCGTCGATCAGGCAGAGCACCATCTCTACCTTCAGCGGCTCGGCGTCGAGGGCGAGGGCGTGCGGCTCGATCGCCGCTACCTGGAGAAAGTCACCCCCTCGCGCGAGCCGGCGATTCAGCACGCCTACGCGCTCACCACCTACAGCACCGAGTCAAAGACCTTCGACTCCGCCTTCGCGCTGCTCGACTCCGGCATCAGCCGCGAGGACTTCACCGTTGCGATCTCCCGCGCTTCGGGCCCCACCACCGCCTACGGCGTCGCCGCCTCGGAGCTGACCGATGCCGACCTCGGGCCGGGCAAGCGGGACGTTGAGGATGCCGCTCACGATCTGCGGATCGGGGCGGAGCGAGCGGCCGGAGAGTACGCGGCGGTGGAGATCGCAGCGAGGAAGCGCATCGAGGCGATGGCGCCCCTCGATCTGGCACGGCGTCGCGCGGAGCTTGAGCGCAAGCTGGCGGCGGCCTCGGAGCGCTCGCCCGCCGAGGAACGCCTCGCCGACCTCGAGGGACGCATCGGCGCCGCCGAGTCTCGGCTCGCACGGATGGAGAGCGAGCGCGCCGCCGTCCTTGCCGAGCGTCGCCCCGACGGCGAGCGTCTCTCGCGGATCGACGCGACGCAGCGGCTCGCCACCGAGCAGCTGCGCCGGCTCGAAGGCGAGCGCGACGACCTCACCATCGAGGTCGCGGCGCAGCCGCCGCAGCGAGCCGAGCCGAGTCGCGCCGAGCGGGCCGAGCTGACCTTGATCGAGGATCGCTTGGTCCAGCTGCGGCGCCGGGAAGTCGCGGCCGAGCGGGCGCAGCCCAGCAAGTTGATCGCCGAGACCCTCGGCGCGCGGCCGAACGAGCCCCTCAAGGCGGCGCTTTGGAACGAAGGGGTCGACGCGATCTACGCCTACCGCCAGCGCCACGGCATCACGTCGAAGGGCAAGGACCCGCTCGGCCCAAAGCCACGCGACGCCGCCCAGCGCCGTGATCGCCGACAGGCAGAAGTCCGGCTCGCGCGGGTACGCGAGGCACTCGGCAAGCAGCGCGTCCGCAGCGCTCAGCGGCCCATGCGCATCCTTCGCTGAGTGCGCCAGATAGCTGCCCGGCGGCTGGGGAGGCCCGCCGCCCGATGATCGCACGCTGCGCGTGCGGGGCGGCTGCATGGCCTCCCCGCCGCAGAGCCGCAGGGTCGAAAGAGAGCGACGAGCTTGGGTGCTCGACCGTTTGCTCCGGGCGGAGCGAGCCCGGCTCATGCGCCAGGCGCGCTTTCACTCACGTCGCCACGAGGACGCCGAGGACGCTCTGAACGACGCCTGCGTCCAGTTCCTCCGCTTCTACGACGGCCCGGCTGGCGAGGAGGCCCTGCACTGGATGCTCTTGGTCATCAAGCGCGCCGCCTGGGCGATCACCCGGCAGGCGACCGAGCGCGACGAGCGCTACCGCCTGACCGCGGCCGAGGGCTTGGAGATCGCGGCGCCGTACGAAGGCGCCGGCCCGGCTGAGCTGGTCGAGCGCACAGAGGACAGCGCTCAGGTGATCGAGCTGATCGAGCGGCTGAAGCCGGACGAGCGGGACGCCTTGGTCCTGCTCGGCCTCGGCTACAGCTACGCGGAGATCGGCGAGCTGCGGGGTTGGGGCCGGGCGAAGGTCCATCGCTGCTTGAAGGAGGGACGCGCCCGCGTCAGGCAATCGCTTCGGAGGGGGCCCACTTAGCGATGCCCGCGCCTCTATTCCATATGGACGAGCTCCGCTCGATCGAGTTCACCGAGGCCCTGCACCGCCTACATGGCTGGATCGGATCGCAGGTCAAAGCGACGGTCAACTACTACGGCCAATTCTTCGGCTGTGGGATGCAGGGCGAGTTGCTCCGCGTGGAGTTCCTCCCGCCTGAACACACGGCGATCAGCGTGGTCTTGGCTGGCGGGAGCGGCGTCTTTCTCGACCCTGCCGACACGCAGACCTTCATCGGTCCCGGCGACGGGGACGCCGAGCCGCTGGAGTTCCGAATGGCCTACGGCATCTCGGTCCTCATCGAGCCCGTCGCCACCGAAGGCGACCAGTGAGGTCGAGCTGCGCCGAGTGCGGTCAGGAGATCCTCTATCTCGGAGAGGGTCCGCCGCCGGAGAGATGTGAGGACTGCATTCCCGAAACCGGGTCCGGCAGCCCGCTCGCGGAGCAGCTCGCCCGCAACCTTCACCGGCTTCGGGGCGACGCCGACCTCACCGGGGAGGAGCTGGCACAGCGAGCCGGGTTCACCGGGCGCCAAGACGTTTTCGGGTACGAGGGCAATGCCGCTCCCGAACCGGGGGTAATCAAGGCTCTGAGGTTCGCCCACTCGCTGGGGGCTTCGATCGACCAGCTCACCGACCGCATCTACTGGAATCCGGGCGAGACCGCCCGGCAGCCTCGGGAACGTCGGCCGCCATCTGAGCGACTCTCGGGGTTCTTCCTCGTGCTGGCGGCCAGTGAGCCGGTCTTTGACCCGGTGCCGCCGCGTGCGCCCGTCACCGATCGCCACGAAGCGGCAGCGATCTTCGGGCAGAACCTCCGCGACGCCCGCGAGAGACGCCATTTGACTCAGGAGTCGCTTGCCCGCGCCGCAGGTCTGAGCAAGGCTGGCCTGTCCCTGATCGAGCGGGGCATCCGTGAGACGACCATCGAAACCCAGCTCGCCCTGGCGCGCTCCCTGGAAGTCACGCCGGAGTCTCTGCTCGCCGGGATCAGCTGGATACCGCGATGCCCGCCATGCGCCGTCCCCAGGCGGGGCGGTGCGCAGCGGCGCTCCGCGCATGGCTTCGACGCCGCGATCAAGCGTCTGTGGGGGGAGGGAAAGACCGCCAGCGCGATCGCCGCGACCCTCGACACCTCGCCAGGCGATGTCTCGGCCGTCGTGCATCGCCTACGTGAGCGCGGCGAGGATCTGCCCTACCGCAGTCCGCCCAGGAAGGCCGTGCATGAGCGGGCGCGACGCCGGCGGGCGGAGTGCTTGCAGGCGGCTCCTGGCCGGCGAGATGAGCAGGCAGAAGATGAAATCCCCGTCGTCGCCGCCGGTTCCAATGGGGCGTCGGAGCTGGAGGTCGCGGCCCGGATCGGAGCCAACATGGCGCATTGCCGAGAGAAGGTCGGCCTGACCTTGAGGGAGCTAGGCGAAGCAACCGAGCTGGATCGCTCCTACCTGCATGACGTGGAGAAGGGAAAGAACGCTTCCCCCAGGGTCTCCCTCATCGTCAAGCTGGCGGCCAGCCTCAACGTCCCCTGTCGCCGGATCACCTCGGGGGTCACTTGGGAGCCCGACTCGGCGGCGTTTCGCGTCGAGGCAGCGGTCGAGGCGGCGGACACCGCCCTGGAGCGGTTGGGGAAGAACCTCCTGCGGGCTCGGCGACGGGCTGGACTCTCGCAGCAGGCCCTTGGTGTTCGAGCGTCCGTCGACCGTGGGGATGTGGTCGATTTCGAGCGCGCCAACCGGAACTTCCGAATCTTCACCGCCGTCAGGCTCGCCAGCGCGCTTGAGTCCGATTTCGCCGAGCTGTTCTCAGACGTGACGGACTGGTACGTCCGACCCCTGCCGCCACCTGAATACGCGCCAGGAGACCAGCCGCCATCGAAGTCAGAGCGGGATGCCCGGCTCGTCCGCCTTTGGGGAGAAGGAAAGCCGGAACGCGAGATTGCCGAGGCGATGGACTTGACCGTGGGCGCCGTGGGCCCCTACGTCCGCGAGCTGCGAGACGCGGGCGCGCAGCTTCCCTATCGCCGCACCGCCCGAAGGGAGGTCGAGAGAGCCGCCCGAATCCGAAGGCGCGGCCACTGTGCGCCTCTAAGGAATCGAGGGTGCGGGCAAGAGGCGCGACCGCAGGAGGAAGATCATCGTCTGCACGGCAAGCGCCGCCGCCACCGCGAGGCCGAAGGCGACCGCGATCTCCAGCTCGGGTAGGGCGATGGCAAGCGTGAAGCAGAAGGCGGCGAAGCCGTAGAAGCCGAAAAGGAAGTTTCGCAGCAGGACGCTGACCTGGGCGACGCCGCCGTGGGCGTGGGTGAAGACGGCGAGGACGCTAGTGATGATCGGGAACGGTGCCAACAGGCCGCTGAGGTGGGGCCCGAGAGCGCCGGATACGGCGGTTAGCGTGAGCACGAGTCCGAGCGCGGCAAGGGCGCGGGCGGGGAGATCCCACCAGGGCGGCGCGGCGGTGGCCGACGACGGCGAGGGTGCGGGCGGCAGCAGCCTCAGGCCGAGCGCGAAGCAGGCGGCGACCAAGACCAGCGACAACGCTGGCGGCGGGTGGACCAGGCTCAGGGCGGCAACGCCGAACAGAAAAGTCGTCCAGCCGCAGAGCACGGTTGGGATTGGCGCGGCCACCACCGCGACCCGGCCGTAGACGACCACGAAGGCGGTTAGGGCGGCGAGCCCGAGCAGGGTTCCGGCGGCGGCCTCGGCGCCGAAG
The DNA here is from genome assembly GCA_963728365.1 of uncultured Solirubrobacterales bacterium. Taxonomy (GTDB): domain Bacteria; phylum Actinomycetota; class Thermoleophilia; order Solirubrobacterales; family 70-9; genus VRUE01. The sequence continues at coordinate 1,482,497 of CAVSJI010000001.1, read as the reverse complement.
CCGCGACCGTGAAGGAGGGTCTCAGCCAGCAGGATCGGGCCGGCGACGACTGGTAGCCCGCCGAGCACTCCGGCAACGGCCATGCCCCAGCGGCGGCCAGCCAGGGAGACGGCGACCACGCATAGCGGGGAGAGAAGGAGCTTCGCTACCAGAAGCGTCACCGCGGCAGGCTCGCAGATCGACACCGGGCGAGGAGGGTCCGCGACTTAACCGTTCATCGGGGCGCCCTGTCGGCGATTTTCAGCCCGTCCAGCGCCTCGCTCGCGCGAAGCAAACGGCCTCCGAGTTGGACATACGGGGTGAATGGACGCTCTGCCCGAAAAACGAGGCGCTCAGAGCCGTTCTGAGCCCCTGCGGCGAGCCCCCGCGTGTGATCGCTCAGGCGTTCGCGCGGTCAGGCCGCCCCTGCGGGAGCCGTGATGTGCCCTCGATTTTGCACGCCTGCGGCGTGCTTGGGACGGGCACCGGCTCCCGCAGCGGGCGGAGCCAGATCGAAGGAGGCTGAGATGACTCAGACGTTGGACAGCTTGATCGGAGAGGTCGAGGCCGGCGAGCAGCACCTCACCTACGAGGGGCTGAAAGGCCGCGACACCCGCGAGACCGAACGCCTCGTTGACGGCTTCGCCTCGGTGCTGCGGCGCATGACCCCGGCCGAGCGGATCAGCGCCTCGCGCCACGGCGGCTTCACCCGCTGGGAGCGTTGGGTGTGGGCGGCCCGCTACCCCGAAGAGGTGCCGCTGGTCAACGGCGAGTTCGAGTGGATCGCCTGCAACATGGCGGACCTCGATCCCGACTAGCGCCGCCGCACCCGGCGTCGGCCGGTGACGAGGCGGAGGCGCTCCGCGCGTTCCTCCGCCTCGACGCGCTCGGCGGCGACCCGCAGCGGCACCGTCTCCTCGGAGGCCCAGGCGCTTTGCGGCTCCCCGCTTGGCCCGGCCGCTCCTCGCAGCGGCGCCGCATCAGCCGCTTGCCTCCCTGCGGTTGCCGTTCCCTTCATCGCTCGACTTCCTCCGCGTCGCGGCCTTCGCGCAGCCTTCGCAGCTCCTCGTCTTCGTACCAGGGCCGCAGCTTGATCTTCGCCGGTGGCAGGTGCCCGTAGACGAGGAGGCCGGTGCCGGGGCTGCGCTCACGCACCACGTTGGCCGGAGCCAGCTCGCGGTAGGTGTCGCCCTCGGTCTCCGAGCGCCGCCCTTTCTCGCCGGTGCTCCGCGAGCGCTGCTCGAACTTCTTGGCGCCGAGCAGGCGGGAGACGTAGTTGAGGGTCTCGGGGTCGGAGATCCCGCTGCCGAACACCTTGGCGCGGTGATTGTTGAGGATGGTCGATGCCCTGCGCCCGTAGCGAGAGCTGACCTGGGCCATGTCGTGAAAGACGCTGAGCAGCTGCACTCCCTGTCCGGCGCCGGTCGAGGCGATCTCCGCCAGGTTGGGGATCGGCGCGATGTTGGCGCACTCGTCCAGCAGCAGCAGGAGGGGCGGGTCGAGCGGTTCGCCCGTCGCGGCGACGGTCTCATAGACGACGGCGAGCAGCTCCTGAACGAGCATCGAGAAGACCGTTCGCAGGCGCTCCTGCTCGTGCAGCGGCGCGCAGAGGTAGAGCGTGTTGGCGCGGCCATCGAGCAGGGCGGTCGGGCTGTAGTCGGCGCCCTTCGTCTCCTCCGCGACGCGCGGGTCGGCGAAGGCGCCAACGATCATCTCGGCGGTCGTGTAGACCGAGCTGCGCTGGCGCTCCTCGCGGTTCTGCGTCGCCTGCCAGGCGCGCAGCGCCGCCGGCTCGCCCGTCTCGTTCAGCAGCTCCTCGATGTGGGCGTCGTTGGCGTCGGGCCCTTCGTCCAGCCAGCGCACGACCGACTCCATCGTGTGACCGCTGGAGGCAGCGGCAAAGAGCAGCGGCGCCAGCAGCTTTTCCGCCGTCGCGTACCAGAAGTCGGCGTCCTGCAAACCGCCCGAGTCGGTGCGGGCTGCGGCCGAGAGCCAGTGGGCGACGCGCCGCGCCCCGCGCCAGGTCCCGGCGCCCCACAGCGGCGTCGCCCGAGAGGGCTCAAATCCAGTGACCAGCGCCGGGTCGAAGACCATCACCCTGCCCAGCCCACGCCGACGGGCAACGGTGTCGATCAGCAGGTCGCTCTTGATGCTGGTTGCCAGGACCGGCCCTTGCCACTCCAGCAGGGCGGGGATCGCCAGCCCCGTCGACTTGTGGCTGTCGGTCGGCGCGAAGGCGATCACCGACTGCCGCTCCTGGGCGGCGAGCAGCGCTCGCCCGCTCCAGCCGAGCGTCAGCCGCTTCCGCTGCGGCGCGGGCACCCTCAGCGGCGCCAGGTCGCGGCGGCTCGCCCAGCGAGCGCTCGGCGCTCGTGGCCGACCCCAACCGAGGGCGGGCGGCTCGTCAAGATCGAAGAAGCGTCGCCCGGCGATGAGGGCTCCGCCGAGGGCGGTCAAGACCAAGACCGCGCTCACGTAGAAGCCTGGCGCCCCCGGCAGCGCGCCCCGCGCCCCGCGCGGCCAGGCCGCCCGCGGGTCGCCCAGGTGCGAGGGCAGGCTCAGCGCCGTCGTCACCAGTTCGCTCACACCGATCGGGGTCCAGCCCCCGCCGAACGCCAGCCCGGCGAGGGCGCCGATCAGCCAGATCGTCGCCAGCAGCACCGCAGCGATGGCGGCGAGGCCGAAGTAGAGCTGGCGCTCCTCGCCGCTCACGCTGCCTCGCGGCGCTCGACCATGCGCCAGTCGGTGTAGACGACCTCGCGCTCTACCTGCGAGACGCGGTGCTGCACCAGGAAGGAACGTCGGCCGACCATCCACAGCGCCTCGCCGAGGCGCAGCGTCGTCGTCAGCTCCGCCTCGGTTCGGCTCAGCCCCAGGCGCGAGCGCAGTAGCTCTTGCTGGTCGTGGGGCTGGCGGTAGATGACCTTCGTGTCGGCGTCGCCGATCAGCCCCTCGGCGATCCGCGCCTCGCGCGAGCCGGCATCGCCGGCGGCGCCGAGGTCGGTGAGCCGGTGGACGACGACGATGTTCTGCACGCCGAGGGCGCGGCAGAGCTTGAAGCTGGCCTGGAGCCACTCGGCGACGCCGATGTGGCTGGTTACGCGCCAGCCCTCCTCGACCACCGAGATCAGCTTCGGGCTCTCCTCGCCGCGCTGCTCGGCGGCCTGCTTTCGCTCCAAGAGGATCGACTGCTGCCAGGCCGAGCAGCAGGTCATCAGGATTCCCAGCGCCGCCGAGTCGCGCACGGCGCTCAGGTCGAGCACCACCAGGGGCGCGTCGAGGTCGAGGCCCTCGCTGGTCGGCCCGTCGAACATGCCCCGCAGGTCGCCCGCGCAGAGCCGCTGGAGGGCCAGCGCCGAGGAGCGGTTCGCCTCGGCGAAGTCCTCGCGGCTCGTCGCCGAGACGCCCTGCACCATTGCCTCGCGGGGATGGAGCAGCGCGTCGACCATCATCGGCAAGGTCGGCTCGGCGGCGCCCGATTCGGAGTCCACGATCTCCAGCGCCACCCGCAGCCCGGCGTCCTCCTCCGGGCTCAGCTCGCGCCGGAGCGCCGCTTGCGCCACCGAGCGCAAGAGGCTCAGTGGTCCATCGCGGCCGCCCCGCGGGCTGAGTGGATTGAGCCGCACCCCGCCGCCCGGCGCGAGGGTGATCGGCTGCACGCCGAGCGCCCTCGCCAGCGGCCAATACTCGCCCTTCACGTCGAGCACCCACGCCTGTCGGCCAAAGACGGCCTGGCGGTAGATGTAGGTCTTGACGAGGCTCGACTTGCGCGAGGAGAGGCCGCCGAGCATCAGCATGTTCGGACCCGGCAGGTGGGCCGGGTAGAGCACCCACGGGTCGTACATCCAGGCGCCGCCGTAGGCGTCGCGGCCGATGTAGGTGCCGGGCGCCCCGAGGCCGCCCTGACCGAGGAAGGGATAGACGGACTGGAAGTGGGCGGTCGTGCCGCCGTGCCCCGGCCGCTCTGCGGCCCGCCGCCTCACCGCAGCCCCCGGCAGAGCGGCAGGGTGAAGGGAAAGCCGGTGTCCTGCTCGCCGTAGAGGCGTTGAAGGCCGAGGCGGGCGAGCTGGGCGGCGTGCTCGACCTCCGACTCGGCCCGCTCCAGCTCTTGCGGCGAGCGCGCCGAAGTCCGCACGTAGCCCGCCCAGCGCATCTCGGCGTGGCCGTCGGCGAGCTCCTCCTCGCGGCGCGAGGCCGCCTGCTGGCGGCGGCGGATTCGCGCCGTGGACATGAAGCCCTGGCGGCTGCGGTTGATCTCCTCCGCGACCTCGGCGGTCTGCGCCGCCTCGGCGCGGCGCATCGCCAGCGAGTAGGGGACCGGCTCGATCGTCACCGCCACCGTCCGCAGGGCGCTCGTCTGCATCAGCAGTGGCGCCATGAACATCGGCCCGACGTCCGAGCGTGGCCACGAGGCGATCCAGTAGGTCGCGTGGAAGGCGGAGTCGGTGCGGTAGGTGGACCAGCTCGCCTCGTCGGCGAGCGGTCCCATCAGCGCCGGCTCAACCCCCTCGCGCCCGTCCTGCCCCAGGGTCGCGCGGGCGCGCGCCTGGCGGCCGAACGGGTCGAAGGCGTCGCGGATCAGCGCGGCGTACTGGCGCGGGCGCAAGAGGCCCGAGACCGAGACCTCGGCGATCGTCAGCCGCTCGGCGAGGCTCTCGGCCTCGCGCAGCAGCAGCTCGCAGGCAGCCTCGACCCCGCCGCCGAGTCGGCGCAGCTCGCGGGCGCCGCGCCGTTGGTCGATCTGCACCGCGATCAGGACCTCGTGCTCGGTCGTCTGCGGCGCAGCCGACTCGACCAGCTCGATATAGGAGCGGACCACCTCGGAGTCGAGCGGCACGGCGCGGTCGCGCTGAGCCTGGAAGTGGGCCGCCAGCTCGTCGCCCTGGCCGGGGACCGTCTGCTCAAGCCACTGGAGGCGGCGGATCGGGCTGCCGTCGCGGGCGCAGCTCGCCAGCACCGCGCCCCAGGCGTCGAGCGCTCGCTCCTGCTCTGCGCCGTCGCGCATCGCAAAGGCTCCCGCTCGCACCGCCAGCGCCGCCGTGAAGGTGCCGTCGCGGCGGTCGGAGATGACACCGACCTGCTCGGAGCCGTAGGGCACGGCAAGCAGCTCGACCCCGGCCAGCTCCGGCGGCAGCGAGGTCTCATGCTCGCCTTCGCCCTCGCCGCCGAGGCGGGTGCCCCCGCTCGGCGCGGTCGAGCGGTGCCCCCGTTCGGCGCGCTTTCGCCGCCGTGCCCAGCGTCCCAGCACCGGCGCCCACTCCTCCGCCGTGCGGCCCTCGAAGGGCACGCAGATCGCGGCGACCGCGATGCACAGCGCCAGCACCCCGACGATCAGGCCGACGATGCTCCGCATCGCATACAGCGCCCCCAGCCCGGTCAGCGCCCCGGCGGCGACGATCGCCACCTGGCCCGCTCGCAGCGGGCCGACCACGGCGCGCTGCTCGAGGGGACCGAAGCGGTAGCGCCGCGCGCTCACGACTTCGTTCCTTTCTCGGGCTTCGCGCTGGGCGGCTCGGGCTCTGGTCGCGGCGGTTTCTCGCCAGCGCTCGGCGAGCCACCGCCCTCCGCCTCACGCGGCGCGGCGGCCTGCTTATCGGCCGGCTCCTCGACCGGCGCGGCACCCGCGCCCGCCGAGCTGCCCGCCTGCTGAGCGACCCCCGTCCCCTGTAGGCGCTGAGCGGCGGCTTTGGTGCCTGCGATCGCTGCGGCGGGCACCGCAGCGGCCGCGCCAGCACCCGCGGCGGCTCCGCCAGCCGCTGCCTCGCCGCCAGCGGCGCCCCCGGCCTCGCCGCCACCACCGCCCGCTCCCGCGCCGGGGCCAGCGCCGCCGCCCGGCCCGCTCGGCTCAGGTCCGGGGCTGCCGCCGCCCTGCTCGCCGGAGTTCCAGAGCGTCGCGCCCGACTCGCCCCAGTTGGAGCGGGCCATGTTGCGGAGGATCTGCACGTCGCTGGCGATCTGCACCCCGCTCACCGCTCCGCCTGCGGCCGAGCGCCGACCGTAGGCGGCACCCATCGCGCCCTCGGCGAAGGGGACGAGCTTGAGCAGCACGAACGGGGCGAAGCAGGCGAGCAGCATCAGCGCTGAGGCGGCGAGGATGTGCTCGACTCGCCCATCGGTTTCGGCCACCAGGCCGGCGGCGAGCGAGATGATCGAGACGATGACGAACTTCGAGCCGATGATGACGACGAGCAGCTCCCCGGTGCGCCGCAGCGCGCCCGCCCAGCGCGGCCAGATCGAGGCCGCCAGGGCCATCGGCATGAACAGGGCGACGACGTAGATCGCCGCGTCGCGCATCAGCAGCTCCAGCCACACGAGGAAGGCGGCGAAGGCGCCGATGATCGCCGCCAGGAAGGTGACGAACAGCGGCACCTCCACCGTTCCGGCTGCCTGACCGACTGCCGCGCCGGCTGGTTCACCAGTGGCGCCGCCATCGACTTCCTTGCCGACTTCGCCCCCGACTTCGCCGAGGCCGGTGATCGCCGCCTTGAAGAAGTGCTGGGAGTTGTCGTGGCTCGCGGTGGCGATCGCGTGGCACATCCCGTCGGTGGCGACGAGGAGCAGCTGCACGACCGCGTAGGCGACGCTGGTGGCGATGAAGGCGAGCGGCAGGTTGATGAGGACGACGCGGGCGAGCAGCCCGGCGTTGCCCTGGGCGAGTCCCTCCAGCACCGCCAGCAGCAGCATCGCCAGCCCCATCAGCGCCGCGATCTCCGCCATGCGCCCGTACTGCGCGAGGAAGCCCTTGGTCGTCAACTGCGGCGTCGTCGTTGCCTCGATGCCCTTGACGACCTGCTGAATCAGCCAGCTCGCGCCGTCGGCGACCCAGGTGGTGATCTGCTGGAAGATCCCGTTGCCGACCCCCTTGAGCGCATCGGTGATCGGCGCGGTGACGGCGCCCGTCACCTCGCCGCTGACCGCGTTGCAGGCATCACCGACCGGGTTGCCGCCGCCGATGATGCCGCCGGTGATCGCGCCGACGCCTTCGGTGACGACCCCCGCCGGGGCGCTGCCAACGTCGCAGAGCGGGTTGGCGTGGGCGGGCGGCGGCGAGGGCTGCGCGACCACGATCAGCGCCGCCAGCAGGCCAGCGAGGAGGGCGGCCGCCAGGCATCTAGGGAGCCAGCTCATAGCTTTCAAGCCCCCGCGCCAGGTCGATTACGCCATAGGCGCCGAGCGGACCCGGCTTCGTCGCTAGCTTCGGCGTCGGCCCGAAGCCGCCGCGGGTTTCGGCGATCCGCCAGCGCCCTTCCGTCCAGACGAGCTCGGTGTGGGTCAGGCCGAAGTAGGCGGCCGGTTCCACCGAGGAGGCGTTGCCGAGCAGGGTGAAGCCCCAGGTGAGGACGCGGGCGCGGTCGGGCGCGAAGGACTCGACCCGGTAGCCGATCGGGATCGCCGAGTAGAGCGTCTGCACGCCGCGACGGACTCCAGCCCCGATCGGTCCCGCCGCCAGGCGTTCGGCGCCGGGCGAGTTCGCCGCCAGCATCGTCGCCGCGTAGTCGGGCGTCGCCACCGCTTCGATCCGCGACTGCAAGACCCCTTCGCGCAGGATCGCCGGGGAAGCGAAGGCCCGCTGGTAGGCGGCGACAGCCTTAGCGGCACCGGCAGGGGAGTCGGGGAAGGAGACCGGGACGCCGGCGAGCGACCGCGCCGCACCGGCTTTGGCTGGTGTTGCGGCGCGGTCGCCGCCAGAGCTGGGGGAGAGGGCGTGGCCTGCCAGGAAGCCGACGAGCAGCGTGGCAGCGCAGGCGAGGAGCAACCCTCGGCGCCTCGGTGCTTTGCCTTCGGTGGGCGAGCGCATCACTTGACCGCCGAGCCCGAGGTGTAGAAGAAGTTGATGAGGGCCGCCCCGGCGCCGACGACGAAGGCCGCGATCAGCGAGTAGAGGACCTTCTGCTTACCGTCAGAGGCGTGGCTGAAGTTGTTGGACTTGCTGCCGAGCGCCCACTGTGCGGCGCCGATCAAGAGGCCGGCGGCGCAGCCGAGCAGGACCACGGCGGCGAGCCAGTTGACGAGCTTTTCCAGAGCCGGCGTCCCCGGCCCTCCGCTCGGGTTCGGTTTGATGCTGACGGCGGCGAGCTGGAGCTTGACGAAAAGTGCGAGGGCCACGGTGGACTCCTTTGGCTAGAAGTGCCTCTGCACTTCCGCTGTCCAACGCGGCCCTCACTTGCATCGGCCTCGACCGAAATTGGCCGGGACCGAGGATCGGCAGGGGCTCGCCCGCGCCCCGAACGGGACGCCTACGACACCCCGAGGTCTAGATCGCTACCGGGTTTCGCAGGTGGCGACGACGACGAAATCAGCGCGTGCGGCGCCGCCCATGTCAGAGCTGGCGGTCACTGACCATTCCCGCTTGATCGGGCCGGAAGCGACCAACTGAAAGTGGCCGACGATCGCCGTGATGCTGCCGTGGTTCCATCGCAGGCCGCCGGAGATCAGCCGCTCGTTGTGCTTGCAACGGGCCTTGCCGTTGGCATAGTTGAACTGACCGTCGTTGGGGGTGGTGTCGGTGTCGACGATCTTGCCGAAGCGGTACTTGATCTTGCCGTGGTGAGCTGAGCTGGTTGCGGTCGGACCCGACCGCGCGAGCGCACTTCCACCCAGCGCGAGCATCACGATTGCGGCCACGACCATGACGGCCGAGCGGCGGCTGAGCTTGATCTTCATGGCGTGTCCTCCTTGGTTGATCCGAGCATGTGTGGATTACCGCCTCACTCGGATGTAGCGAGGTACGGAGTGACCCCGCACGTAGGGATACCCGTTCTGTTCGGGCACGACGGCGTTGAAAACGAATCTCGTAGTCCTCGGCACCGGAGAGAAAGCGTAGGCGGCGCGGTAGTGGCAGAGCGCGTCCGTCTTCGCGCGTCGGACTAGGAACCGCCGCTTTGAGCCCGGCACCGTGCCGCGCATGACGACGACGCGCAGCGCGCAGCTCGGCCCGGCGATCTCCCCGGAGAAGTAGATCCTTTTGTGAACGCGGGTTCGGTGACGGCTCAGGTGGAGCGTCACTCGCGTCCGCATGTGGAGGGTCAGGTCGGTGGAGGTCTGGAACGCCCCGAAGCGGTAGGCGACCCGCAAGGACCGCGATGGGCCCCGGCGCAGCTTGAACGTCCAGCCGCCAGCTTCGTTCGTCGTCGCGGTGCCGATCAGGTGAAAGGGGCGGCCGGGCAGATCGGTGTGGCCCTGAAGACAGACCTGCGCGTTGGCGACGGGGTTGCCCGCCGGGTCACGCAGGCGCCCACGGATCAGGGCGCGGTGGCGGAAAGCGAGGGTCCGCTCACCCTTGTGGTTGCCCGCGAAGCCGGCGGTGATCGTGTTGCCGCCGCCGACGGGAGAGCCGGGGCAGAGGTTGTTGACGAGGACTTCCTTCGATTCGCAGGCGGCGTTGGGCGTCCCCGTCTGCGCGTAGTCGTAGGCGCAGACCGAGATCGAGTTGGCGCCCTCTCGAAACGGCGCCTTCGCCGTGTCGAGCGTGTAGGTCTTGCCGAAGCTCGGCGGGCAGGGCGAGAGCCGTGAGGTCATGTTCCCCGGCAGGGGGTTGCAGGACCCCGAGAGATCGTCGCCCGTCGCCCCCTGCCCGTTGACGACCACTTGGACCGACTGCAACCCGGCGCCCTGGTCTGCGGCTGAGACCGAGATCGTCTGCGGCCCGCGCAGTTCGGCGCCCGAGAACATCGAGCCGCCGATCGAGATGGTCGGGGAAACGACGTCGGTGAGCTGGATGCGGACCTGCTTTACATAGGTGTGCGCTCCTTTAGCGGCGCCGACGCAGCGGTTTCCTTCGTTGGGCTGCGTGCATTCCAGGCGGGCGACCAAGAAGCGCCAGTTGCCGGCCGGGATGCCCGACTCGTGCCCCTGGTCGTCGTTCTGGTTCTCGTAGGAGAGCCCCCCGCCGCTGTCGGGGGAGACCGCGAGGTAGCCGTGCTGGCCGGATTCGGTCGCCAGGCGGCTGAACGTCGATCCCCCGGTGATGTAGGTGCCCACGGGCGCCGTCCACACCCAGGCGCCGAAGCCACCCTGCACGGTGCCGGTTTCGCCACCGGCGAGGGTGTGGGTGATCTGGAGCCCCGGCGCCGATGGCGAGCAGTCGGCGCGCGGGGTGTAGTGGGTGGTCGAGGCGGTGAAGCCCGCGTCGTCGGCGCCGGTGTAGACCCCCGGCGAGCACTGGGCGACGATGTAGCTGCCGGCCTGGACCGTCGACGGGAGGAGAAAGAGCGCCGCCATCAGCGCGACGGGCAGCCACCGGGACATGTTGGTCAGTTGTCGGATCGCGTCTCTCATCACTCGCCTCTCAGGGTCCGAACTGCTGGTTTGCGACTTGAGTGGGGGTCGAGCTGGAGCTGCTCGCGCTCGATGAAGGTGGAGCACTCGATTCGGCGACCGGCGCCGATTCGACCGGCGCGCTGCTCGTTTCCGAGCCTCCCGCCGCCGACTCCAGCGACTGCGACGCGACGGCTTCGGTCGCGTGCCGCTTGTGTTCCGCGCTCGCGGTGGCGCTGCCACCGCTGCGTTGCTTGTTGCCGTTGGCCGGGGTTGGCTTCGCTTCAGGAGAGGATGAAGGCGCGGGGTTGGTCCTCGGGGTTAGGGGGGCGACGCGCGGCGTGTCGGCGACGTTGCGCTGCTTCGGCGCGGGCGCGCTCGCACCGCCTCCGCCGCCGATCACCCCACCGACGCCGGGGCCGACCACTCCGCTCGCCAGGCAGGCGAGCGCGGCCGTGGCGCAGACGCCCGCCGCGCGCCCGGCGCTGCCGCTGAGCGCGGCGGTCGCCGATGGCTCGGCGCCGCCGCCGAAGGGGAGGCGGCGAGCGAGATCCTGCGCCCGCGCCCAGCCGTGACCGATCCCCCGGCCGATTGCATCGGCGATCGCTTCGGCGCCGGCCGGGAGGTGCGGTGCACTCCCCTTTTCTGCCAGTGAGATGTAGGCGGCGAGGCCGATGATGATCTCCAGCTCGTCGAGGCTGTCGACGCCGAGCAGCTGGTGAAGGTGCTCGCGCGCCGCCTCGTGGCAGCGCTGCGCCTTCGATGGGTGCCAGTGAAGCTCGCGGGCGGCTTCGCGGACGGCCATGCCCTCGAAGTAGGCGAGCTCAAGCAGCCGTTGCTCCTCGACCGAGAGCTGGTCGACCGCCTCCTGCACCTTTCGCAGCCGATCCTCGTCGAGGGTCACGTCCTCCGGGGTCCGGCCCAGCTCGTCCTCGATCGCCTCGGCCTTGTCGGTCGAGACGATCTGCGGCGAGCGGCCCTCTGCTTCAAGCAGGCTCTTGGTCCGCCGCCAGGCGCAGGTGATGAGCCAGCCCGCCGGGCTGTCTATCTCCTCGCCCTCGGCGACCTTGCGGCTGTATTCGAGCGCCGCGGTGGCAAACAGGTCGTCGCCGTGGCTGGCGATGAACTGAGGTGAAAAACGCTTGCGTCGAAGGAACTGGATGAAGCCCCGCTGGGCCTCCTCCAGCTCGGACTGCTTCAACTCACTGTTGGCTTTGCGTCCGTACATCAGGGCACTTTCGGAACTTCGATGTTTACGACGATGCAGCCAAAGCGCTCATCTCAAGTGTAGGTATTGCGTTCTGGCTGCTACCCGGTATGTCCAGCGAGAAAGCCTTTTGCATCGGCCCGGCTCGAAAACGATGCAAACCCCCCTATCGCTGGACAGCAGGGACGGATGCACTCCGCCCCTCACATCTCGCCGTGCCGTCGCCGCGCCGGGGCGTCGCTCGGGCTGGCGCTCCTCGCGCTCGCCCTCGTCGGCTGCTCCTCGGGTGACACCAACACCCAGGCCCGCTCCTCACTTCTGAGCGGCACGCGCGGCGGGTTGATCGCTGCCGGGCAGCTCGCCCCCGCCGCCCACCTCGCCCGCCGCTTCGCTGACGCCTACACCCGCAGCATCTACCGAAGCCGGCCGCCTCGGCTGCCGGGCGCCACCGCCGCCCTGCGCCGCGACCTCGCAGCGGCGGCGTCGAGGGTGCCGCCCACCCGGCGCGGTCTTCACCCTCGCGCCCTCGCTGTGACCCTGCGCCCGCGCGATGACGCGCTGGCCGCCGTCGTCACGATCGGCGACGGTCGCTCGCCGCCGTTCACGGTCGGCTTCCTCGTCCGCAGACAGGACTCGCGCTGGCGGGTCGTCGCCATCTCGCCGCCGAGCTGAGGGTGCCGTGGAGGCCGGCTCACTCCCAGCACCGCGCGCGCCGAAGCTGCTGCTCGGCCTGCCGCTCGGGTTGCTCGCCGCGCTGATCGGCGTCCTGCTCGCGGTCACGGTGATGTTCGGCGCCTCGCCGAGCTGCGACGGCGGCGGCGAATCCGTCGGCGCGCTCAGCTCGAAGGTGCCGAAGCGCCTGGTCCCGATCTACGAGCAGGCGGCGGCGAAGTATGGGCTGGGGGAGGAAGGGCCGTCGATCCTCGCCGGGATCAACTGGGTCGAGACCGGCTTCGGCACCAACCTCGGCGTCTCCTCGGCGGCAGCCGAAGGCTGGATGCAGTTCCTCCCTTCGAGCTGGGAAGCCTTCGGCGTAGACGGCAACGGCGACGGCATCAAGGACCCCTACAACCCCTGGGACGCGATCTTCGCCGCCGCCCGTCTGCTCCGCGCCTCCGGCGCTCCGCAGGACTGGCACGGCGCGATCTTCAGCTACAACCACGCCGAGTGGTACGTCGCCGAGGTCTTGGCCGACGCGCACCGCTTCGCCGGCGACGGCACGGTTGAGGCCAGCGGCGGCGGCTGCGCCGCGGCAGCGAGCGCGCCCAACGAGACCGTCGCGCAGATGGTCGCCGAGGCGGCCCGCCTCAGCGCCCTCCGCCCGACCTCGGAGTACGTGTGGGGCGGCTCGCACGGCTCCTCGCCGACTCCTCCCAACGGGCCCTTCGATTGTTCGAGCGCCGTCAGCCACCTGCTCCAGGTCGGCGACTTCGGCAACCCGACGATGGACACGACGGGGCTAGTCCGCTGGGGCGAACCGGGACCGGGGCAGTGGGTGACGATCTTCGTCAAGCCCTACGGAGAAGACGCCCACACCTTCATCCGATTCTCGGCGGGAGTGACGCCGCCGGGCGAGCGCTACTGGGGCACCTCGGGGATCGTCGCCCCCGGCAAGGGTCCGGGTTGGATCGGCGAAGACAAGTTCTCCGCCTCCTACCTGGCCGGATTCCAGATGCGGCACCCCCCGGGGCTGTGAGCGATGGCGGGCTTCAGGGAAACCTCGCTGGCCCTCGGCGGCAGGCCCGGTTCCTCCCCGCCCATTTTCCGCGCCTGGCGCTGGGGGCCCAATCGTGGGCCGCGCGCACTTTTCTCACTGTCAGCTCCTCACTTGTCCGCGCCCATCCCGGCGCGGAGGAGTGGCGGAGAGAAACCGGGCCAGCGTCCTCGAGAAGAGGAGACGAGAGGTGAGCAGAGTTCAGATCAGCCAACCACGAGCAGGAGGACGCCATGCAGCGGCGCTTCCTGCTGACTCGCCGCGAGGCGGCCGAGGCGCTCGGCATGAGCCTCAGCCACTTCCAGCGCCACGTCCAGCCCTACATGCGCTGCGTCTACTCCGGCCAGCTTCGCCTCTATCGACCGAGGGACTTGCAGCGCTGGTCCGAGAACGAGGCGTGCGAGCCCGCCAATCGGCGGTGATCGACTGATGCCCGGCTTCGACACCAATACGCGCTACCAGGGCGTGTTCGCGCGCCACCGGAGTCATTGTCGGGCGGGTCATGGGAAGCCCTGCTCTTGCACGCCGTCTTACTACGGGATCGTTTGGGATCGCAGCGAGCGCCGCCAGCGAAAGACCCCGCGGTTCTCGGGCGCCACCGAAGCCCGCGATGCTCGCGCCGATCTCCTTGAGGCGGTGCGCAAGGGCAAGGTTCCCCGCGAAGCCGGAATACGCCTCGGCGAAGCGCGAACCAGATTCATCAAATCGGCCCGCGATGGCGTCGCGCTCAACAAGCATGGCCGCCGCTATCGGCGCCGCTCGGTCGACAGCCTGGAGTCGGCCCTGGCGCAGATCCCCGACGAGCTGGCCCGGCGTCGGCTCGGAAAAGTGAAGCGGGGCGACGTGCAGGGGCTCGTCGACGAACTCAATAGGCGCCTCTCCAGTTCGCGTGTGCGAGGGATCGTCAACTCACTTCGCGCCCTCTACCGCTTCGCGCAGGACCGAGAACTCGCGGACCATGACCCCGCCCAACACGTCAGGTTGCCGGCCAGCACGGCAAAGCCGCGCGATCGAGTCGCCACGCCCGCGGAGTTCGCTCGGCTCATCGTGGCTCTGTACGAGACGACGCCGAAGGAACGCAAGGCAGGGAAGTCGCGCGATCCACGCGAGGCGTTGCGCGACTCGGTTCCCTTTGCCCTCGCCGGCTACGGGACGGCTCGTAGTCAGGAGGTTCGCATCCTCGATTGGGAGGAGATCGACTTCGAGACCGACGCGGGCGAGCTGGCCGCCGACGAGGAGGGCCGCAAGCCGGGGGGCTCCTGGCGGGTCGTTCCCTTCGTCGCGCCGCTGCGGGCGATCCTCCGCGAAGAGTGGATCGCCCAGGGTCGGCCGAAGAAAGGGAAGGTCTGCCCGCCGCGCAAGAAGTCGCGCTCGGGGATGGTCTCCCTCGACTCTCTCCAGGCGCGCGCCCGCCGGCGATGGCGCGATCTTGACCTTGAACCGATCGCGCTCCATGAGGCACGCCACACCGCCGCCACCTGGCTCGACCACGCCGGAGTCTCGCCCAAGATCGCCTCGCAGATCATGGGGCATAAGACGCCGGAGTATCAGCCCGGCGCCGCGCGAATCACGCTGGAGCGCTACACCCACATGCTGCCGGGCGAGCTGGAGCGCGCCCGCAACCAGCTCGACGAATTCTTGGCCGAGCGAAGCGCCGAAGCTCTGGATAGCGTCCGAGGTCGATGAGCGGGGCATACGAACTTCCTCTGGATTACGTCCTTTGGGCGATCCTCCGCGTCGAGTTCACGACGGACGGCAAGAACGTCACCGACTACGCGGTCATGCTGCTCTACGAGATCGAAGGCAGAACGGAGACGATTCGCCTCTATGACGGCGCCCACGGCCACAACGAGATGCACCGCTACACCCGCAGCGCAGGCAAGCAGCCGGGAACGCCCCTGCATCGCGGTACCCTTGGAAACGGAATGCGGGCTGCGATCGCAGAGATCAAGAGCAGCTACCGCGAGATGATCGAAGGATGGCGAGGCCAGTGACCAACAACTCACAATCTCCCGCTGCGAAGGTGATGGACGAAGCGCTCGACCTCGCCATCGAGGGTCGCTCGCCCTACCCCGAGAAGGCCGCTTTCATCGACGCTGATGAGCCCGGAGCCGGCCACGCGATCGAGCGCGCCGCCGATCAGGGCCTGTCCGTCGTGCTCGTCTCGGCCGACGGAAGCACTCACATCCTGAAGCCCGAGCTTTCCACCCACTAGGTCCGGCGCTGATCGACGGGCGCCACTCGCCCGTATCTGTCCTCCAAGCGAACGACATCCTCAAGCTGAGGGGTCGAGACCTCAATGATCTCGGCGTCCTCGATCGCTTCGAGCGTATGGACGAGTCGTGGCTGATTGCGCCACGACTCGCCGGGTCCAAGCTCCCTGACGGTCAGCTGGTCGGCAGAATCACCCTGAGAGACGATCACCCGGCCCGACAGGACGTATGAAGTCTCGTCCTTTTCCTCGTGGAACTGGACGGAGAGGCGACAGCCGGCCCGGACCCGAAGGATCTTCCCGGCGTATCGGTCGGTATGCGCGAACCACAACTCGCTCCCCCACGGCTTAGAGACTTCGCGCGGCAGACCCTCCTCCATGCCGCTGAATCCTTTCAGCTATGCCTGCGGTCCTCGACCTGGGCGCGTTCGCTCCCGAGGATCGCCTGAACAAAGGTGCTCTTGGCTTCGGTGTAAGCATCTCGGTCATCGCGGTGTCGCTCGGCAAGTTCGCGCTTCAAAGAGAGGTAGCGACCGGCGACTTGGGGGTCGCTACGGAGTCGATCGCGGAAGGCCAGCTCGTCGCGGTATCGCTGCGATCCCGCTGGAACAAGGTGGAGGTGATGGGTGCGCCGAGCCGGATGTGGCTTGCAGAACCAGTGCATCTCCTCGGGCAGGTATGGCGCATAGAGGTAGCCGAGGTCGGCGAGCGGCCCAAAGCAAGCACGGGCTGTCTCAAGGTCGTGCACACCGACGAGAATGTCGATGATCGGCTTTGCTTCGAGTCCGGGGACCGCAGTGCTGCCGACGTGGTGGATGCCGCCGCAGACCCACTCGCCGATTGCCTCGTCCAGCGCCGCCCGCTCCTGCTCGAACTGGGCCGGCCAGCTTGGGTCGGGCGTTGCCAGCTGGATGGGTTCGTCTGCGGTCACGGGGAAGAAGGAGCGAGCAACCGCTCCACCACCAAAACGTCGCGCCAGGCGCCATCGAGCTGCCCGTGGCGCGAATGCACGCCCACTGTCTTAAAGCCACAACGCTCAACGAGGCGGACACTGGCGATGTTGTCGGTGAAAAGCTTGCCGATCATCTTGTGGAAGCCTCTCTGCTCGGCCGCGGCGGCGAGTGCTTCGGTGAGTGCCGTACCGACTCCACGCCCGCGCGCTGAAGCGGCGACGTAGACGCTGCACTCGCCGATCCCCGCATAGCAGGGGCGAGCGCTGTAGGAGGCGATACCGGCCCAGCCGATAACGCCCTTGTCGCCCTTGCTGACTATTAGCGGGAAGCGCTCATCCCCGACGCGCGCCTCGAAGTCCGCAGTGGAGCGCAGCTCGGTCTCGAACGTCGAGCTGCGCTCAGCGATTGCCGCGTTGTAGATCCCGCACATCGCCTCAGCATCATCGAGGAGGGCGGGGCGAGCAGTTTGTTCGTTCATGGCTGGATTCTCGGTGGACAGCCCCCGTCAAACAATGGCCGCCTGTCCAAAGCGCTTTATACGACTACAAGGTCGTGTTGGGAGGCGAAGTGACACCGCCGAAGCGGATAGCGTGACGGGCGTGGAGTCTGGCTCGTCCCTCTACGTCTGCGACCTCGATGGGACTCTCTTGCGCTCCGACGCGACGCTCAGCGGTTTTGCGCGGGACGGCATCAACCGGCTGCTCGACGCCGGGGTTCACCTGACTCTCGCCAGCGCCCGCGGCACGGCGGGGATGCGAGCCCTACTCGACGGGGTTCGCCTGCAGCTGCCCGTGATCGAGCTGAACGGAGCGTTCGTCTCAGACATGCGCAGCGGCCGGCACGTCGCCAGCAACGTGCTCTCGGCGCCGGACGCGTGCGCCGCGGTCGAGGTGATCCTCTCGACCGGGGTGGACCCGGTCCTCTCGACCTGGGACGGCAGCCGCGACCGGGTCCACTTCGGCGACCGTGCCAACGACTCGATCAGCTGGTACGTGGAGGAGAAGAGGAGGCACCGCGACCCGAGGCTGGCACCCTGCGACGATCTCCTCGCGGTCGCCGACGGCGAGGAAGTGGCGCAGATCACCACCTTCGCGCGGGACCACGAGGCCGCTGCGCTGACCGACCGCCTCTGCCATGCAATCGGCCCCGCAGCGAGGGTCCACGCCGCCGGCAACGTGTACTGGCCGGGCTGGACCGAAATCACGGTCTCGCACCACGCGGCGGAGAAGGGGGCTGCGGTCCCCGCCCTGCTCGACGCCTGCGCCCTCCCCGATGCCGCGGTGATCGCCTGCGGAGATCACCTGAACGACCTCGGCCTGTTCGCAGCCGCGGCGCACAGCATCGCCCCAGCGAACGCCCACCCCACCGTGCTAGAGAGCGCCGCGGAGATCGTCGCGTCAAACGACGAAGATGGCGTCGTGCGCCACCTGCTCGAACGCCACGGGGAGTCGTAGGCAGGTCGTCACTCTGAGCCCCCGGCTGCCTGAGGCGCTTGACCTGGGCCGCTGAGGAGGCATCCGTATTGGACTTGCGTGCGGGTGAGCACACGTTCGGCTTTGCCCGTGGTCGCCATCCCGACGCCCTCGTAGAGCCTGCGGGCGGGGGTGTTATCGCTGTAGGTCCAGACGCCCGCTCGCTGGTAGCCCAGCGATCGGGCTGCGTCGAGAACATGGAGGACGAGCGAGCTGCCGACCCCTGTTCCCTGCGCGGCGGGGTGCACGAAGACCATCGAGATATGCAGAAGCGTTGGATCGAGTTCGCCAGCGCCGCCATCGAGGCGACCGGGCTCGGCGAGCGCCATGCCGACGATCTCTGGTCTGAGGGCCACGAACGCCAGAGCATCTGAGGCCGAGCATTTCTCGCGGATGCGGGCGGTGCGCTCCGCCCCATGAGGAGCGCCTCGGGCGACGTTCGCCGCGTGCCACACGCCGACCGCAGCCTCCAGCTCATGGGGAAACATGCGGCGGACGTTCACCGGGCGGATGGTATGCCGATTGTTCAGTGGGTCGTGGCCAACGCCCCGCAGCGCATTTACACGGCGATCCTCATGCGACGCCGGAGATCAGCCCCGGCAAGTCCTCCATTGCCGTGAAGACAGCGTTGGCGCCGTCGAGGCGTGCAGCGGGCGTCGCGGCGGCGAAGCCAAGAGCCGACATACCAGCGGCCTTGGCCGCGGCGATGCCGAATGGGCTGTCCTCTACGACGATGCATCGCTCCGGCGGAGTCGACATGCGCGAGGCGGCGTGCAGAAAGAGATCCGGAGCGGGCTTGCCGCGCTGGACTTCATCGGCCGAGAAGATCCGCCCAGCGAAATGATCCCACAGCCCGGTCAGGCCGAGGGTGAGACGCATCTTCTCGTGGCTACCGCTGGAGGCGACGCAGGCCGGCAGCTCGATCCCTTCGAGGGCATCGGCGACCCCCGGCACAGGAGTCAGCTCGCGCCGAAAGCCATCCCGAACCGCCGCGTCAAGCTCCGCCTCCCATCCCTCGGGGACCGGCTGCCCCAACCGCTCGGCGAGGATACGCAGCGTCGCTGGCATACCCAAGCCGAGGAAATCGCGGACACATTCCTCGTAGCTCATCTCTAGGCCGAGCGCCGAGATCCGCTCTGCCTGGATTCGCAACGAGATTCGGTCGCTGTCGACCAGCACGCCGTCACAGTCGAAGATCACGAGCTCGGCCACGGTTGCGAAGGGTACGGTTCAGCCACCGATGGCGGGGCGGCTACAGAGCACAGACGATTCCTACCTTCGCCTGCTCGAGGAGGACGATGCCCGGTCGCTCCACGACCTGATCGAGGCCAACCGCGCCTACCTCGCACCCTGGTTGCCTTGGGCAGCGGGCCAGACCTTCGAGGACACGCTTGACTTCATTCGCGGAACCCGAGCGCAGGCGAGAGAAAACGAAGGCTTTCAAACCGCCATAGTCACCGAGAAGGGCATCGCTGGCGTGATCGGCTACGTCAGTCTCGATTGGGGCAATCGCTCGACGCGAGTCGGCTACTGGCTGGACGAGGGTCAACAAGGTAGGGGGACGATGACCGCTGCGGTGCGGCTGCTCGTTGGCCACGCGCTGACGACCTGGCAGCTCAACCGGGTCGAGATCATCGTGGCCACCGGGAATCGTCGCAGCCGGGCGATACCCGAGCGACTCGGCTTTCGCGAAGAGGCGACGTTGCGACAGCTCCAACTGGTCGGCGGTCGCTACTTGGACTGTGTCAGCTACTCGATGCTTGCGGCAGACTGGCGCGCAGCCGGATGACCGATCGCCCGCTTCGCTCCTCGCGCTTTTCGACTCCCTCCTCAATCGTGAAGCCGTAGCGGGCATAGAAGGCGAGCGCACGACGATTCTCCGGCAGCACCCAGAGCACCACCTCCCGCCAGCCGCGTTCTTTCAGCTTCTCCAAAGCAGCGATCAGCATTGCGGCACCCGCCCCTTCTCGCCAGCGATCCGGGTCGACGTAGAGAGCGCCCACCTCGGCCAGCGACTCGTCCTCCTTCGCGTTGCGGCTTGGGGTGGTCACGGCGCAAAAACCAGCGAGTCCGCCGTCTCCATCCTCGGCTACGAGGTTTAGCCAGTGGTGCTCTGTGTTGCTGAGGAGGGCTCGCCAGCTCCCTTCACGCTCCGTCACCGAGAGGCTGTCGAGCAGGTCGTCCTCCAAGATGCCGCGATAGGCGGCCTGCCAGGAGCGAACGTGGACCTCAGCGATGTTTGGCACATCGTCAGCCGTCGCTTGTCGAATCCTCAGCGCCCCAATGGGGAGGAGCCTAGCCAGGCCAGCGTCCCGCGCGTCGCCGTCTTAGCTCGTTGACTGTGGCAATCGTTGCCTCATGCACGATCGCACGCCGGTGGCCGCGTCCGTGACGCAGCGCTTGCGCCATCGTGGTCAAGGAGAACGCTGCCGTGAAGGCCTTTGAGGGACGCAGCTCGTGGTTGAGGACCCGCACCATCGCCTTGGTCAGCTTGGGATCTGTGGCGATCCGCCGCTCGGCCTCGCGGCGTAGCGGCGGGGTCGGCCCAGCGGCACCCATGTCGTGCGCGAACCAGTACATCTCCCATGCGTCCTCGTCGCGCCAGCGCCACCAGTCACGCAGGATTCCGTCCGCTCCGCCGTGGTTGCCGCCAAGAGCACGGGTGATCGCCGCTGCCAGCTTCTCGGACTGGCGAAGGGCGTCGGCGATCCCCTGGCCCGGCGTGGGGTCCTTGAAGTGCCCGGCATCTCCGACGAGAGCCCAGCCGGGGCCGGCGGAGGGGCGGAAGAAGCCGCGCATGTTGGCCATCGTGCGAACGGGCCCGTCGCGCCGCGCGCCATCCACCCCGGCATGCAGCTCCGGCCAGGCGCGCAGACCGGCCTCATAGACCGCCTCGCGATCGGCGCGGACCTCGTTGCGGCGTGCGATCGAGGGGCAGACGCCGATCAGGGTGAGGCCGCCGTCGGTCGGCATGCCCAGGTAGGTGTGGTCGCCGACCTTGCCGATCCACATCTCGCCGTCGGTCGGGTCGGCCTCGTAGTAGGCCCACATGAATACGCGGCCGTTCGGGGTTGAGTGGTACTCCTGGACCCCGACCATCTTGGCCACCGCGGAGCGCGTGCCGTCGGCTCCGACAACCAGAGGCGCCCGCAGCTCGCCCGAGGGCGTAGTGACGCCCGCGACACGATCTCCATCCATCACCAGCCCCGTGATCGCGGTTTGGGTGCGGACCTCTGCGCCGGCATCCGCGGCTGCATTGATGAGGATCTCGTCGAGCGTGATCCGGCGCACGCTGAGGCCCGGGGCGCCGGTTATCGCGACCACGTCAGCCGCGGGGACCGGGATGTCGTCGAACATCATTCGCAGGCGGAGGATCGGCGGCGCCAGCTTCAGGAGAGAGTCGAGGACCCCAATGCGCTCCAGGACCTGGATGCCGGTGGGCTGGATTCCGTGCGTCGAAGGCGTGTCGCTCGGGAAGCGGTCCTTGTCGACCAAGCAGACGCGAAGGCCGTCGCGCGCGAGCATGATCGCGAGCGGTGCGCCCGCGCAGCGGGCGCCGACGACGATAACGTCGAAGGACTCGCTCATCGGCGCGACGGGCCGGACTTGCGT
The DNA here is from genome assembly GCA_963728365.1 of uncultured Solirubrobacterales bacterium. Classification (GTDB taxonomy): domain Bacteria; phylum Actinomycetota; class Thermoleophilia; order Solirubrobacterales; family 70-9; genus VRUE01. Next base: position 1,461,091 of record CAVSJI010000001.1, on the reverse strand, counting down.
TCGTGCAGCATCTCGGCAGTCGTTCGATCAGCCGGGAAAAGCAGCTCGACCGCCAGCTCCGAGGTCGTCACCTCGAACGGCGTGTCGAAGCTCGCGAACATGCCGAAGAAGGCGAGCTCGCCGCCGTTCGGAGTGCGCACCCTGACCGGACCAAGCATCTCGCTGGCCGCAGGCTCGGACATGGTCTCCTCCTCCGGCTTGGGTACGGGGTAGCCGGCGACCTCGTTGATCAGGGAGGCAAGCTGTTCATCACCCGTCATCGCCAGCTGACGCTCAAGCTGCTTGAGCCAATGGGTGTGCCAGTCGCCGAGGTTGACGAACAGCGGACCCAGACCACGGGGATGGAGGCCAATTCGCATTACATTGATTGGAGGATCAAGGAGCTTGGGGTCGATGTCGACGCCCTCCGTCAACGCGAACATGGCGGAGTTGGCCGCGACCATGTTCCAGGCGCGATCGACCGCGACCGCTGGGTACGGCTCATGGCCGGACAGGATCACGTCCAGCGCGTCACGCACCGGCGCCAGATCGGGGTTGTCGAGCGAACGTTCCGGATAGGCGGGGGCGTGACCCGCTGCAAGCAAGAGCCGATTCTGCTCACGAAATGGAACCTTGAGTTGCTCAAGGACTCGCAGCAGCATCTCGCGGCCGGGCTTCGAGCGGCCCGTCTCTATGAAGCTCAGATGGCGGGCCGAGATCCCAGCATCGAGCGCGAGTTCAAGTTGAGTCACGCGCCGACGCTCTCGCCACTCTCGCAGGAGCGGTCCGACCTGGAGTTGGGATTGTGCCGTTGTCATCGCGGGCGACTTTATTGCGCTCGCGTATGCATCTCGATTACCCCGAGGTAATCGCAGTGGGGCACCGGCCCCGAAATGGATCGTCTGCGGCCAGGGAACCGAGGCACATGCCCAGGATCTTCAGCCTCGCTTATTGACTGACTCGTCAATCAATGAATAGAGTCAAGCGCCTGCTGTCATCTCTTGAAGGTCAACTAGCCGAAAGGACTGAGCAAGAAATGGCTTTGAGAAGCGGAAATGGAAGGGCGACTCCGGCCAATTTTCCGCCCCCGGTCGATGTCGACAAAGAGTTCGTCAAGCGTGGTCTCGATAGCGAGGACGAGCGGATCGAGATCGGCGTCGCGATCGTGGGCGGCGGTACCGCCGGCCTTGCCTGCGCCAACCGGCTGCTGAATCTTCTCGCCGACGACCCGGAGACGATGGAGATGCTGGGCGAAGTCCCGGTCGCCGTGATCGAGAAGGCGAAGACCTGTGGCGGCCACAACCTCTCCGGTGCCGTGATGCGTCCGGGTCCGCTCGAAGAGCTGTTCCCCAAGATGAGCCGCGAGGAATGGCGCCGCGAGGGCTTCGCCTTCGGCGAGGTCGAGAAGGAGGCCATCTACTTGCTTCCCAACGGCAGGCGCAAGCTCCGCATCCCGCCGCCGCCGCCGCTGCGCAACCACGGCAACGAGGTGATCTCGGTGTCCGCTCTCTGTCGCTATATGCAGCAGCAGGCCGAGGACGCCGGCGCCTACCTACTGACCGAGACGGCTGCCACCCAGCTGATCGTCGAGGACGGCGCCGTGGTCGGGGTGCGCTCGGGCGACAAGGGGCGCAGCAAAGAGGGCGAGGAGCTCGGCAACTTCGAGCCGGGGACGGACATTGCCGCCAAGGCGACTGTCCTGGCGGAGGGCTGTTGGGGACACCTGACCGACGCCGCGGTGCGCAAGTTTGATCTCGATGAGGGCCGCGAGCCGCAGGTCTGGGAGCTCGGGGTGAAGGAGGTCTGGAAGGTCAGGCAGCCGCTCGATCGCGTCATCCACACCGTCGGTGGTTGGCCGCTGAAGATCTCCTCCAGGTACGGCCAGATCGGTGGCTCGTGGATCTACCCGATGAAGGACGAGAAGACCGGCGACGACCTCGTTTCGATCGGCTTCATCGTCGACCTCGACTACGCCGACGCCACCACCTCGGCCCACGACCTGCTGCAGGAGTTCAAGACCCACCCGATGGTGCGCGAGATCCTCGAGGGCGGCGAGCGGATCAGCTGGGGCGCCAAGGCACTCCCCGCCGGCGGCTACTGGGCGATGCCGAAGCTCTCGGCGCCGGGAACGGTGCTGATCGGCGACGGCGCCGGGACGATGAACCTGACGGCGCTGAAGGGCGTCCACTACGCGGTCAAGTCCGGGATGCTGGCCGCCGAGGCCATCTACGCCTCGCTGAAGGCAAAGAGCAATGACTTCTCCGCCTACGAGGAGGCTGTCTCGGACTCGATCATCGGCAAGGACCTCTACAAGCAGCGCAACGCGCGCCAGCCCTTCCAGAAGGGCCTACTGACGGGGATGCCGTTGGTGGGCATGATGATCCTCACCGGGGGTCGCTTCCCCGGCGGTCGCTGGAAGCTGCATCGCAATGACGCGAAGCCAATGTTCATCGGCGACAGCAAGGACAGCTATCCGCAGCCAGACGGCAAGTACACGTTCGACAAGCTCTCCAGCGTCTTCATCACCGGCAATGCAACGCGGGACGACGCGCCGAACCACATCCGAGTTAAGAAGCGGGTGCCGCGCGAGGTGGCAGAGACCTGGGCCTGGATGTGCCCGGCCGGCGTCTACGAGATTCCCGAGGATGCGCCCACCGAAGGCGAGGTCGACGTGATCGTCAACTACACGAATTGCGTCCAGTGCGGTGCGATCACGGCTAAGGGCGGCCGCCTCACTCCGCCCGAGGGTGGCGACGGGCCGCTGTATCAGAACACTTGAGAATCGAGGGCGAGGGTTAGGCTGCGCCATGCCCTATCAAGGCTCCTACCTCTGGAAGCTACGACAAGCCGTAGGTCACGATCTCGTCCTCATGCCCGGCGCGATGATCGCCCTCCAGCGGGACGACCAGCGCATTCTCCTGACCAAGCGCACCGACGATGGAAGTTGGTGCTTGCCTGCCGGCGCCGCCGAGCCGGGCGGGAGCTTTGCCCGGACGGCGATTGACGAGTTGGCCGAGGAGACGGGGATCAAAGTCGTGGAGGCCGACCTCGTTCCCTTCGGCTGTCTGTCGGAGGCCGAGGCGCACACGATCCACTACCCGAACGGCGACGTCACCCATTGCTTTGCGCTGCTCTTTCTGGCGACGGCCTGGCAGGGAGACGCCAGCCCTAACGAGGAGGAGACGACGGACGCGAAGTTCGTCGACCCGGCGCCGCCGCCCGAGCCGCTCCATGCTCCGACCGGTCATGCGCTGGAGCTCTTGCGAAGCTACCTCGACAGCGGCGCTTTCCAGGTCCGCTGAGGCCGCGTCCTCAGATTTTCGATTTGGTTTCGTTCCCCCAGCCGTTCCCCCGAGAATCGGAGAAGCTAGGATTTCGCTTGTTAGAGCCCTGGAGGGGTGCCGGAGTGGTTGAACGGGGCAGTCTCGAAAACTGTTGGCGTCGCAAGGCGCTCGTGGGTTCGAATCCCACCCCCTCCGCTCGCTCGCCAGTCGCGAGCGTTAACGATCCCCTAAGCTGCCGAGCCCTTATGGACCGGCCTGTGTTTGGGAAGATGCAGACCTTGGGAATGGGATCGAGAGGAAGGAATCTGGTGGGGAAGAAGAGCTTTGCCGCGCTCAGTGCGTTCGTACTCGTCGTCTCGCTGCTGGCCGCGCCGTTCGCGGAGGCGACCGATCAGACCGAAGAACGGGCGACCTACAAGGAACGGGTCGAACCGATCTGCAAGATCAACGTCAAGGCCAACGAACGGATCCTCAAGGGCGTCAAAGCCAAGGTCAGGAAGGGCAAGCTGAAGTCGGCCGCGACCCAGTTCGCGAAGGCCGCCAACTCGACGCACAAGGCGCTCGTCAGGCTGAAGAAGGTCCCCCAGCCGGCGGCCGACAAGACGACGCTCGGCAGGTGGCTGAAGTACATCCAGGAAGAGGAAGGCTACTTCCGCAAGATCGCCAAGAAGCTCAAGGCGGGCGACAAGAACGGCGCCACGGCGATGCAGATCCGCCTGCAGAGCACGGCCAACAAGGCCAACAACACGGTGATCGCCTTCGAATTCAAGTACTGCCGCGTCGAAGCCTCGAAGTTCTCCTGAGTCGGAGCCACGCCGGGGCCCGGGCTGAGCTAGCCTAGGTCCCGGCAGCGCCCGCCCAAGTAGCTCAGTTGGTAGAGCACTTCCATGGTAAGGAAGGGGTCACCGGTTCGAGTCCGGTCTTGGGCTTTCTCACTGTCCTCGGCAGCCTGCGGACTGCATCGCCCGAGCGTTAGGCTGCCGCCTCGTGGACTTCTCTCTGACCGAGGAGCAGGAAGACTTCGTCGACGCGATCCGGCGTTACTGCGACCACGAGTGCGGCACGGCGGACCAGCGGGAGCGTCTCACGGACGGTTATCGCGACCACCACAACGCGACGATCTACAAGGAGATGGCCGAGCTCGGCTGGCTCGGCGTGACGATCCCCGAGGAGTACGGCGGCTCGGGCGGGACGATGCTCGACGCCTGCGTCTTCATGGAGGAGACCTCACGCGCCCTGGCGCCGATCGGAGGCTACGCGACGACGCTGATCGTCGCCGGTGCGACGAAGCGCTTCGGCACCGAGGAGCAGAAGGAGGAGATCCTCGGGGGGATCGCCGGCGGCGCGGTCGAGGCGATCGCGATGACCGAGCCGGAGGCCGGCTCCGACGTCGGCGCGCTGACCACCTTCGCCGAGAGCGCCGATGGCGGCTTCGTGCTCAACGGCCAGAAGGTCTTCTGCTCCAACGCCCACATCGCCGACCACATCCTCGTCGTCGCTCGCACGACCCGCTCGGCGAACAAGCACGAGGGCATGACGATGATCTGGGTCCCGCGCGACGCCGAGGGGCTCGAGGTGATCCCGATCGACACGCTGGGCGGTCGCGACACCAACCACCTCTACCTGACCGACGTCGAGGCTCCCGCCGACGCCGTCCTCGGTCGCGTCGACCAGGGCTGGACCCAGCTGATGGCCGGCCTCAACGTCGAGCGCCTGATCCTCGCCGCGACGATGCTCGGCATCGCCCAGCGCGTCTTCGACGACCTGATCGTCTACGTCAAGGAGCGCCAGCAGTTCGGCCGCCCGATCGGTTCCTTCCAGGCGCTCCAGCACCGCATCGCCGACATGGCGACCGAGATCGAGGCTGCCCGCCTGATGACCCGCTGGGTCGCGACCCTGACCGACGAGGATCCCGACCGGATGCTGCCCCGCGAGGCCTCGATGGTCAAGCTCTTCGTCACCGAGGTGACCAAGAAGGCCGCCCTCGAAGGGATGCAGATGATGGGCGGCTACGGCTACGCCTCCGAGTACGACATGGAGCGCCTCGTTCGCAGCTCACTGGTCTCGACGATCTACGGCGGCACCTCCGAGATCCAGCGCAACATCATCGCCAAGACGTTCGGGCTCTGAGACCGGCATACTTCCGGAGGCAGGAATGAGAGCGCCCGTAGCTCAGTGGTCAACGGGGTTTTAACGAGCCCCAAAGAGCGCCGGTCTTTCAAGCCGGAGGTCGAGAGTTCGATTCTCTCCGGGCGCATTCCACCGGTTTCGGCGATGTCGCGGGGCCTTCGCAAGCGGATCCAGGAGGCTCGCCTTGGTCGACCCTGAGAGCATCGACGCACGCCTCGAGCGCCTTACGGAGTAGGGGGCGGCCTGGCGTCTGGCGGCTCGTGGCGAGCGCCCGCTCCGGCGCGGGTCTACGTCGCGAAGTTGACGTCCGCCTCGGCCCGCGGTGGCAGTTCTCCGTTCCGTAAACGATTTTGTCTGTCTCGGAACCTGCTTATTTCCAGGCAAAACACGTTTCGACTTGACATGAGAAACGCAATTATCTACTCTCTCGGCAGATCAGTAAACACGGCTATCCACCTGGAGCTCCGTGGTTGCTGGTCAAGCCCGGTCCAAGGATCGGGACAGGGAAGCGCAACAGGGAAACCGAGCCCACGGGGGCCGCCAAGGGAAGCGGCCGGTAGAGGGGCTCACGGGACAAGGAGAGAGCTACGTGAAGAGCCACGCGAAGGCATCGTCCGCGGGATCGACCGAGGGCCGGGGCGCAAGCCAGGGCTCATTCGTCCGTGGAGCCGACGCCACCCGTGGTCTCTTCGGCGATTCCGACGGGAGTGGTGCGCCCTCACGCAGGCGTGGCCGCATAGCCCTCTCGCTCTTCGCCGCCCTGCTCGCCCTGGCGGTCCTCGCCGCCACCGCGCTCGCCTCCAAGGACCTCACCACCTACATCGGCGGCATAAGCGGCTCGGGCGCCAAGGGCGGGGAATTCAACAACCCGCGCGACGTCGCCGTCAACGAAAGCGGCGTCGGCCCCGCCGGCCCCGGCGACACCTACGTCGCCGACGAAGCAAACAACCGGATCGAGCGCTTCAGCTCCACCGGGACCTTCATCAGCGCCTGGGGCGCCAACGCCACCCACCGCGACGAGGTCCAGAAGCTGGTCGTGAACGCCAACTCGGGCAGCTTCACGCTCAGCTTCGAAGGCGATTCGACCACTTCGCTCCCCTACAACGTCTCCTCCTTGACCGTCGACGACGCCCTCGACGTCCTTCCTGGGATCGGCGGCGACGCCAACGTCAACGTCAGCTCCAGCGGCTTCGGCGGCACCCAGACCTACACGATCACCTTCACCGGCGCGCTCACCGGCACCAACGTCGGCCAGCTCACCGCAGACGCGAGCGAACTGGAAGGAACCGCCGAAGTCACGACCACCGAGAACGGCTCGGGCGGACAGGGCAGCGACTACGAGATCTGCACCGTTGCCGGCAAGTGCGGACAGGCGCTCGCCTCGGGTGGCAACACCACGGCCACCGGCAACGGAACCCTGAGCGCCCCCCAGTCGCTCGCCGTGGACGAGGACACCGGCAACGTCTACGTCTCGGACCGCGGCAACCGCCGGGTCGACGAGTACGACGGCGAAGGCGCCTTCATCCGCTCCTTCGGCTTCGACGTCGCCGAATCGGGGCCGGGCAACACCGGCACCGCCTATGAGGTCTGCAACCAGGCCGAAGGCGACGTCTGCAAGGCGGGAGTCGGCGCCTCCTCCCCCGGCGCGGGCCAGTTCCACACCTCCAACACCAGCAACGGCTACGGCATCGCGGTAAGCCCTCCAGACGGCGAAGCCACGATCGGCTCCGTCTTCCTCGCCAACTCCGGCGCCCGCCGCGTGGAGACCTTCAACCTCGACGGCAGCTCACCGGCCAACTTCGGCTCCTCCACCCAGTTCGGCTCCGAACAGCCGCGCGCCGTCGCCGTGGACTCCAGGGGCATCGTCTACGCCTCGGACTCCAACAAGGGCGGCGATGTCCAGCGCTATGACACAGAAGACGCCAACGGCGGCGGGGTCGGCTTCCTCGCCCCGATCCTGCCCCCCAACGACGAGGTGCAGAAAGTCAGCTTCTCGGGCTTTGCCACCGGCGACAAGTACGAGCTCACCTGCCCCGACGGCATCCCGACGGCCGAGCTCGCCTACGTGACCGGAACCAACGGCCTGGCGGTGATCCAAAACGGCCTCGAAGAAGCCTGCGGCGCGGGCAACGTCTCGGCCTCGGGCAACCCGCCCAACACCACGGTCACCTTCACCGGCGACCTCGGCGGCTCAAACCAACCGTCGATGACCTGCACCAAGCTCACCGGCGCCGGCTCCTGCTCGGTCTCGACCACCGCCGATGGCAACGAAGGCCCACTGCTTCGCGGCGAAGCATCGAGCGCCACCGCCGGCCTCGCGGTGGACCCCGCAGAAGACGTCCTCTACGTCCTGCGCGACCCCAGCTCGGGCAACACCGTCGTGCAGCAGTTCGGCCCCGCCAACGAGCCGGGCCTCCTCGCCGCCCCCACCGAAGCCGATGACACCCACGGCGCGGAAGCCGGCCTCAGCAGCGTGCGCGGCCTCGGCCTGAACGGCGCCGCCGGCAAGCTCTACGTCTCGGCCACCAGCGAAGTCGGCGGCCTCGGCTCCGCGCACCGCGTCTACGCGCTCGGCGAGGAATCCTCGCTATCGAGCCCCAGCGCCGCGATGACGGTCACACCGGCCGCCCGCAGCGCCACCTTCACCGGTTCGGTCAACCCCAACGGGGGCGTGGTCGACTGTCGCTTCCAGTACTCGACCGACGAAGCCCACTGGACCGACGTGGGCAACGCCAAGGGAACCGGCCAGCTGCATAACCAGATTGGCGAACAACAAACCGTCACCTCGGTGACCACGACCGAAGGGGCTTTCGCCGTCGGCCAGACGATCACCTCTTCCGACGGCGGCATTCCGCCGGGCACGAAGATCACGAAAGTCGACAGCGCCGCGAACACCATCTCCGTGGGCAACTTTGTCACCACCGCAGGCTCGGTGACGCTGACCGCAGTGGGCCCCTCGCCCTGCCAGACGCTCACCCCCGGCGGCGGCTCGCAGAGCATCAGCCAGGAAGTTCCAGCCCTGGCGCCCGACGCCGAATACTTCGCCCGCCTGCGGGTCAGTCGGCCCTTCTTCCCCGGGCTCGCTCCGGTCACCTCCAGCGTTCAGGGCTTCACCACCGACCCCGCCGCGCCGCTCCTCAGCGAAGCGGCCGCCAAGTCACTCGACGATTCCTCGGTGCGCGTCTCGGCGAAGATCGACCCGGCCCACTCGCCGACCGTCTACGTGGTCCAGTACGGGACCACACCCGCGCTCGGCTCCTCAAGCGCCCCGATCCAAGTCGGCGAAGGCAGCGTCCCGGTCGAAGCATCGACGGTGATCCACGGTCTCAAAGCCTCGACCGCCTACTACTTTAAGGTGGTGGCGAGCAACGTAACGGGCTCGGCCTCAAGCGCCGCCCTGAAGACGACCACCTTCCCCGCGCCGAGCGCCTTCGGCGCCTGCCCCAACGACCTGCTGCGCACCGGCCCCTCGGCCAAGCTGCCCGACTGCCGCGCCTACGAGCAGGTGACCCCGACCGACAAGTCCGGCTCGGACGTCTCGGGCTCTGAATACAGCGTGCAGGCCTCCCCGAGCGGCGATGGGATCAGCTTCTACGCGCTTGCCGGCTTCCCCGGCAGCGAAGGCTTCCAGAACCTTCTCGTCTTGCTCTCTCACTTCAGCGCGGGGCAGTGGTCCACTGCGGGCATGCAGACACCGCCGAGCTACGGCGACGGTTCAACCCTCCAGGCCTGGACCTCCGACCTCCGTCTCAGCTTCCTCAAGACGAGATCCGGAGGTAGTGGCTCTAGCCTGGTAATGCGTGACAACGCCAGTGGAGCGTTCACGATCATCGTCCCTCAAGGCGCGGGGTTCGACGAATTCGAGCTGGCCGGTGCCTCCGCAGACGACTCGAAGGTCTTCTTCGCTGCCACTGGCGCAGTCCCGGTCACCTCCGGTCCCGCAGCCGTCTACTCAAAAGCACCAGGCAACGTCTACCTCTACGACCGCGAAACCGGAGAGCTCACCCTGGCCGGGGTGCTCCCCGACTCGGCCTGCGGCACACCGCCATGCGTGCCGGCCGAAGGCTCCGAAGCCCCGGGCCTCCCCGGCCCCCTCGTCGGACCCTACGTCCAGGACGGTCACCCGGTCTCCTCAGGCGGCGACGTCTACTTCACCGACGTCGCCTCCAAGCAGCTATACCTGCGCCGCGAAGCGGCGAGCCCCGGCGCGAGCACCGTGCCGGTCTCCGCCTCGGAGCGCACCGACTGCGCCGATAACGATCCCTGCGCCGGCACGCCAGAGCCCGATCCCGCTGGCACCTTCACTCCCACCTTTGCGGGGGCGACCCCCGACGGCGCGCACGCCTTCTTCACCTCTGAGGAGGAGCTGACCGACGATGCCACCACGGCCACGGGCGCCGAAGACCTCTATCGCTTCGCCCCCGGCGCGCCCGCCGGCCACCGCCTCACCGACCTCGCCCCCGGCGCCGAAGTGCGCGGCGTGCTCGGCTACTCCGACGACGGCTCCTATGTGTACTTCGCGGCCAACGCCGATCTCGACGGCGCGGGGCCGGCGAGCGCGGGGAACTGCAGCGGGACGGGTTTCGGCGACCTGGGTCACACAATTCCCTTCCAAGGCAAGTGCAGCCTCTACCTCTGGCACGACGGCGAGTTCTCCTTCGTCGCCCGGCTCGACACCACCGTCATGGGGGAAGGCGGCGGCCTGAACTCCGACGGCGCCAACTGGCGCGGCGGCAGCGCCGAACAGAAGACCTCCCGGGTGAGCGCCGACGGCAAGACCCTGCTCTTCCGCTCCCAGCGCGAGCTCACCGGCTACGACAATCAGGGCACGTCGGAGTTCTACCGCTACGAAGCCGGGAGCGGTCAGATCGAGTGCCTGACCTGCGATCCCTCCGGGGCCGCGCCGACCAGCTGGCCCGAACTGAAGAACCCGAGCCTGTACCACGCCCCGTCTTCCGGCCCCAATTTCACGGCCCAGCCCTTCCTCAGCCGCAACCTCTCCGCGGACGGCAAGCGCTTCTTCTTCCAGACGCCCGACAAGCTCGTACCCGCGGATGTCAACGGCGACGTCAGCTGCCCGCTCGGCTACCTCGGTGTGGACCCCGCGACCGGCCGTGGCTGGCCCTGCCTCGACGTCTATGAGTGGGAGGCCCCGGGCAAGGGCAGCTGCACGACCACCTCCGGCGCCTACGTCCCCTCAAACGGCGGCTGCATCTACCTGCTCTCGACCGGAACAGGCGCCTACCCCTCCTACTTGGCCGACGTATCGCAGTCGGGCGACACCGCCTTCATCTTCAGCCGCCAGCAGCTGGTGCCCTCCTTCGACGAAGACAACCTCGAGGACATCTACGCGGTCAAGGTGAACGGCGGCCTCGCATACCAGCACGCGGTAAGGCCTGCTGCCTGCGAAGGCGACGCCTGCCGCGGCGCCGCCAGCCAACCCTCCAGCGCCCCCGGCGCGGGCACCGCCGCCTTCGAGGGCCCCGGCGACCCCAAGCAGGGCACCAACAAGACCCGCTGCCCGAAGGGCAAGCGCCAGGTGCGCCGCAAGGGCAAGCTGCGCTGCGTGGCAAAGCACGCCAAGCACCGCAGGCACACGAAGCACAAGCGCCACCACAAGCGAGCTGCCAACCACAACCGGAGGGCGAGTCGATGAACGCCATGACCAAGAAGATCGCGATCGCCCTGCTCGCCCTCGGGGCGCTGCTCATCCCCGCCTCCCAGGCGAGCGCCGAAGCGGCCCCGGCCTGGCGCTTCGACATCACCACGGTGCCGACCAACCTCGAACCGGGGGCGACCTATAAAGCGGCCGGCAGGCTCCCCGAGTACAACATCCTCGCCACCAACGTCGGCACCGCTCCCACCAAAGGCCCGATCACGATCACCGACACGCTGCCCGCAGGGCTGACGCTGAAAGCCTCGGGCACGCTGCCCCAAAGTGTCCCGGGCGCCTGCACGAACGCCGCCCCGACGGCGACCTGCGTCTTCCCCGGGCCGGTGCAGCCGGGCAAGTTCATCGAGCTCTACATCGGCTTCGACGTCGACGGCACCGGCACCGTGCTGCACGAGGGCGACACGGTGCTCGACACCGCGGTCCTCGAAGGCGGCGGCACGGCCGCCACGGTCGCCGAAAACACCTCGAAGGTCTCCTCGACGCCGGCCCCCTTCGAGTTCCTGCCGGGCATCCCGGGCTTCGGCATCACCCCCTACGCCGAGGACGGCACGGCCGAGACGCAGGCCGGCGGGCACCCGCACGTGCTCTCGGTCAACCTGAGCTTCTCGACGCAGAAGGCCGGCACACTTCTTCCCGGCGGCGTCGACGGCGGCGAGCGCGACGTATACACCTACCTGCCGCACGGGACGATCGTCAATCCCAACGCGACGCCGCGGCGCTGCTCGGAGGTGCTGATGGAGGCATATGCCTGTCCGGCGAACACGCAGCTCGGTGTGGTCAACGTGCTCAGCGCCCTTGTCTCTCCTTTCGTGCTCAAGCAACCCGTCTACAACATGGAGCCGGCGCCGGGCAAAGCCGCCAACTTCGGCTTCGTGGTCGTCAGCTACCCGGTCCACATCGAGGGCGGGGTGCGCCCCGGCGACTACACCGAGATGGCGGAAACGCGGAACATCCCGGGGCTCAACCAGAAGCCCTCGACGGGGGTGCAGCTGCTGCTGTGGGGCGACCCGAGCGCGCCGAGCTTCGACTACGCGCGGAAGAGCGCCTTCGGCGACTGCGAAGAATCCCCCTGCCCGGTGCCCGAGGCCGACAGCGAGGCACTGGCGATGCCGACCAACTGCGCAGAAGCGCCGGTCGGCGAAGCCGAAGCCTTCTCCTGGGAACACCCGAGCGGGCCGCCGGCGAGGCGCTCAGACACGATGCGCGACGCCAACGGCAACGAAGTCGGGATCACCGGCTGCGCGGGGCTGGAATTCAACCCGACGCTGAAGGCACGCCCGACGACCAACGTCGCGGACTCGCCGAGCGGGATCGAAGCCGACCTCGGCATCCCGCAGACGAGCTCCTTGAGCGAACGGGCGACGGCGCACCTGCGTAAGGCGGTGATCTCGCTGCCCGAGGGGCTGGCGATCAACCCCGCAAGCGCCAACGGCCTGGGTGGCTGCACGCCCGGGCAGGTCGGGGTCGACCCGGTCAGCGCGGTGCCGAACGGCAACCCGCCGGCCTGCCCGGCGGACTCGCGGATCGGCACGGTCGAAGTCGACTCGCCGCTGGTCGACCACCCGCTCTTGGGATCGGTGTATGCGGCAACCCCCCACGACAACCCCTTCGGCTCATTGCTGGCGATCTACGCGGTGATCGAAGACTCGCGCGCGGGGCTTTTGATCAAGCTGCCCGCCCACGTCGAAGCCGACCCGAACACGGGGAGGCTCGTGACCACCTTCGACAACACCCCGCAGCTGCCCTTCAGCCACTTCAAGGTGAACCTCTTCGGAGGAGCGCACGGGGTGCTGAGGACCCCCTCTGCCTGCGGGGCCTACTCGACCACGTCGGAGCTGACCCCGTGGTCATTCCCCGACACCGGCCCGCCGGCAACCACCCACGACGACTACGCGATCTCAACCCCGCCCGCGGGCGGGGGCTGCGGGGGCTCACTGCCCAACAGCCCGAGCCTCGACGCGGGCGTCGTCAGCCCGATCGCGGGCAACTACTCGCCCTTCGTGCTTCACCTGCGAAGGAGCGACGGCTCCCAACAGTTCTCCTCCTTCAGCGTGAAGATGCCCGAGGGGCTGACCGGCAAGCTGGCCGGAGTCAGCCAGTGCTCCGATGCGGCCCTCACAAGCGCCGCATCGAAGAGCGGCCACGAAGAGCAGGCAAGCCCCTCCTGCCCGCCAGACACCCACATCGGCTCGGTGACGGCAGCGGCAGGAGCCGGCCCCTCCCCCTACTACGCCCACGGCGACGCCTACCTGGCAGGCCCATACAAAGACGCCCCGCTGAGCATGGCGGTGATCACCCCGGCGGTCGCAGGCCCCTATGACCTCGGCACGATCGTCGTGCGGGCGGCGCTGCATCTGGACCGCAGCAGCGGCCAGATCACCGCCGACTCCGATCAGATCCCCTCGATCCTTGAGGGCATCCCGCTCGACGTGCGCTCGATCGACGTCAACCTCGACCGCCAGGGCTTCACCCGCACCGGCACCAGCTGCGACCCGAGCTCGGTCGAGGGCTCGCTGCGCTCCACCCTGGGCCAGATCGCGAGCCTCTCCTCGCGCTACCAGCTGGGCGAGTGCACCGCCCTGCCCTTCAAGCCCAAGCTCGGCATCCGCCTCTTCGGGGCGACCGGGCGCGGCGGGCACCCGGCCCTCAGAGGGACCGCGATCATGCCCGATGGCGGCGCCAACATCGCCGAAGCCTCGGTCGCCCTGCCGCACTCGGAGTTCCTCGATCAGGCCCACATCGGCACGGTCTGCACCAGGGTGCAGTTCGCCGAAGGCGACGCCAACGGCTCTGCCTGCCCGCCGGCCTCGGTCTACGGGCACGCAACCGCGACCAGCCCGCTGGTCGACTACGCCCTGGAAGGCAACGCCTACCTGCGCAGCTCCGATCACGAGCTGCCCGACCTGGTGGTTGCCCTGAGCGGTCCGCCCTCCCAGCCGATCCAAGTCGACGCGGTGGCCCGCATCGACTCGGTCAAGGGCGGCATCCGCACGACCTTCGAAGGGGTCCCCGACCTGCCGGTCTCCTCCTTCGTCTTGAGCATGGCCGGCGGCAAGAAGGGCCTCCTGCAGAACTCGACCAACGTCTGCGCCAAGGTCAACCGCGCCACCGGGCTCTTCGCCGCCCACAACGGCAAGGGGATCGAACTGCGCCCGGCGCTTCGCAACGGCCGCTGCCGCAAGGCAAAGCGCCGCCACCACCGCTCGCACAAGCGCCATCACCGCCGCGCGGCGCTGCGCCACCTGCGCGCCGCGGTCAGGTAGCGGGGAGGCGCAGCGGTGCGCAACTCGATGAGAAGGCGCCGCCTGCTGGGCGGCGGCGCCTGCCTGCTGTTCATCCTCCTCTTGGGGACGGGCCAGACCCAGGCCGCGGGCCCGCCCCTGGCCGGGCAGCTCTGGGCCTCCCAGGTCGACTCGCGCTCGGTCACCCTCTCGGCCGAAGTCGACCCCAACGGCTACCTCACCGGCGGGCGCTTCGAATACACCCCGAAGGCGACCTATGAAGCCAAAGGCTTCACGGGCGCCTCGCAGGTGATCGTCAAAGTGATCGGCACCGAAGAAGGGATGATCCCGGTCAACTTCCCGACCGTCTCGGGGCTCAGCTCCGACACCACCTACTACTACCGCCTCGTGCTCACCAACAGCCATGGCTCGCTGACCACACCCTCCTCCGCGCCCTACCCCTTCTTCGTCACCTCCCCGGCCTCGGGCGGGGCCTTGCTCGCCGACGGGCGCGGCTGGGAGATGGTCAGCCCGGCCGATAAGAACGGCGGCGGCGTCGCCTTCCCCGAAGCGCTCGCAAAGGGCGGCGTCCTGCAGGGCGCCGCCCAGGGCTCGATGGCGACCTACTCCTCGGCCTCCTCCTTCGCCGGGGGGCAGGGAGCGCCACCGGCCTCCCAGTACCTCGCCAGGCGCAGCGCCTCGGGCTGGTCGACCGAGAACCTCAGCGTGCCGATCTTCTCGGGCTCCTATGACATCGCCGAGGGCGGCAGCCCCTACCGGATCTTCTCCACCGACCTCGCCCGCGGCCTGCTGCTAAACGGCAAGGGCTGCAGGGGCGAAGCAGAAGGCTGCCCGGTGCCCAACCCGACCCTGGCGGTCACCGACGCCCCGGCGGGCTATCAGGACTACTACCTGCGCACGAGCGCCACCGGCGGCTTCGAGGCCTTGCTGGGCCCCACAGAGACCGGGCTCTCGGGGCAGAGCGCCTCGGCCTTCGAAGTCACGCTCGCCGGCGCCTCGGAGGACCTCACCCACGCGGTGCTCTCCAGCTGCGCGAAGCTGAGCGCGAGCGCGACGGACGGCTGCGGCACAGAAGAAGCCAACCTCTATGAGTTCTCCACAGGAGGCGGCGCCCTCAAACAGCTGAACGCAACCCCCGGCGCGAGCCTCGCCGCCCAGGGCGCCAACGCGGTCTCATCCGAAGGCGCCCGCGTCTACCTCTACGAAGGCGCCAACCTCTTCGTCCGCGACGGCGCGATCCTCAAGCAGGCCGACGCCGGCGCCGGGGGAGGCGGCACCTTCGAGCTCGCCTCAACGGATGGCTCGATCGCCTACTTCACCAAAGGCGGGGACCTCTGGCGCTACGGGACAACCCCGAACACCGCGACCAAGCTCACCTCGAGCGCCGACGTCGAAGGAGTGCTCGGCGCGGCGAGCAACGGAGCGAGCCTCTACTACCTGCGGGCCACCGGCCTCTACCGCTGCGCGGCGGCCAACACGGCCGCCGCCAACGGCTGTGACTCCGCGACGAAGATCGCCGAGGCGGCGGACGCCGCCGACTACCCGCCGGCCAGCGGCACCTCCAGGGTCAGCGCAGACGGCACCAGGCTGCTCTTCGAGTCAACGACTCCCCTCGAAGACCGCTACGGACACACCTACGACAACACCGACCTGGCCACGGGCGAAGCGGACTCCGAGCTCTACCTCTACGAATCGACCGCGGGGCTCACCTGCGTCTCCTGCAACCCGACCAACGGCCGCCCGGTCGGCGCCTCGAGCATCCCCGGCGCGGTGGCCAACGGAGCGGGAGCGACAGCCACCACCCTCTACAAGCCCCGCGTCCTTCTCGACGGCGGCCGCCGCGTCTTCTTTGACTCCGCCGACGCGATCTCCCCCTCCGACACCAACACCCAGGGCGCCTCGGGCAAAGGGGTCACCGACGCCTATCAGTGGGAGGCCTCCGGCGAGGGCAGCTGCACGAGGGCAGCGGGCTGCACATCGCTGCTCTCCTCCGGGCGAGACGCCGCGCCCTCGCGCTTCGCCGACGCCTCCGCCGACGGCTCCGACGCCTTCTTCCTGACCGGCGCCTCATTGGTCGGCTCGGACCCCGGGGCGATCGACCTCTATGACGCCAGGGTCGGCGGCGGCTTTGCAGAAGCGCCCGGGCCGCTCGCCTGCGAGGGCGACGCCTGCCAGGTCCTGCCCCCCGAACCGAGCGAGCCGACCCTGACCACGCTGCTCTCTGGCCCGGGCAACCCCGCGGTCCACTACACCCGCTACGGCTTCAAGGCATCCAAGCGCTGCCCGAAGGGCAAGGTGCCCAAGACGGTGAAGACCAAGAAGGGCAAGAAGGTGAAGCGCTGCGTGAAGCGCAAGCGAGGGCGCCATCCGAAGCGACACCACCGCCGCCAGAGGGGGAACAGGCGATGAAGCGGCTAACGATCCTCGCCGGGCTTGGCCTTTGCCTCCTCGCACTCGCCCCCTCAGCCCAGGCCTCCTTCGGCTTCAAGTCAGGCAAAGAAGGCTTCTCGGTCGCGGTCCGCACCGAAGACGGCAAACCCTCCTTCGCGGCGGGCTCCCATCCCTATGAATGGAGCGTGCACCTGGGCCTGAAGCAGGTCGGCGAATTCCCCGACGGGGACCTGCGCGACCTGAAGCTCACGACCCCCCAGGGGATGCTGCTCAACCCGACCTTCCAGGGCTCGGTGGCGGCCGATCTGGTGCGCTGCAGCGCCGTGGACTTCCAAACGCCCAGGCAATCCCCCTATGAAACCAGCCTCTCGGGCGAGAGCTGCCCCCTATACACCCAGGTCGGCACGATCGAGGTGAAGACCTCCCTGGGGGGAGGGATCACCCGCCGCTTCGGCCTCTTCAACTTGAAGGCGCCCCCCGGGGTGCCCGCCCAGCTCGGCGCCTCGCCCTTCGGATCGCCGGTGGTCTTCGACGTCGGCCTCGACCCAGACCCCCAGGGCCGCTACACCCTCTCCCTGCAAGCCAGCGACTTCTCCCAGGCGCTCGACGTCGAGGGCATCGACATGAACCTCTGGGGGGTGCCCTGGGGCTACTCGCACGACCCCGAACGCGGCAACTGCCTGAACGAGGCCAATCCCGCCGCCTATCACGGCGAACTTCACAAAGTCGAAATCGTCGGCGAAAAAGAAGTCTTCACCCCCGCCACCTGCGGGGTCGGCCCGCCCGGGGAATACCCGCCCAAAGCCTTCCTCACCTTGCCGGTCGAGTGCTCGGCCTCGCTCAGCTTCGCCGCCACGGCAAGCGCCTGGCAGCAGCCCGCGGTGGTCAGCGCCACGGCCGCCAACCTCAACACGATCGGCCAGCCGGTCGGGCTGACCGCCTGCTCCTCGCTTCCCTTCACCCCCTTGCCGCTGGGCTTCCTCAACACGACCAAGGCCTCGACCTCCTCGGGCTATGACTTCAGATTGACCTCCAGCCAGGAAGGCCTGGTCGAACCGAACCAGCTGATCCCATCCCCGGCGAGGCGGGTGGTGGTCCACCTGCCCTCGGGGGTGACCGTCAACCCCTCGGTCGGCGCCGGGCTGATCGGCTGCACGCCGTCCCAGTACGCCGCCGAGACCCCCTTCAACGGCCAGGGCAACGCCTGCCCCAACGGGGCGAAGATCGGCGACTTCATCGTCCAGTCGCCGCTCTTCGAAGCGGTCTCGGGCCGCGAATACTTCGAAGGGGCGATCTACCTCGCCTCCCCGCGCGACAATCCCTTCGGCTCATTGGTCGCCGTCTACCTCGTCGCCAAGCTGCCGAAGCGCGGGATGATGGTCAAGCTGGCCGGCAAGATCGACCCGAATCCCGCAGACGGCACGATCGCCGCGACCTTCGAGGGCCTCCCCGAGCTCCCCTACACCGACCTGCAGCTCAACTTCCGAACCGGCCAGCGGGCCTTCCTGATCAGCCCGCCCTCCTGCGGGCAGGCGATCACCACCACCGAGATGACCCCCTGGTCAAACGAAGCGACGATCAGTGGCACCCCGACCTCCTCCGAGATCTCCTCGGGGGTGGACTACGGCCCCTGCCCGCAGGGCACCCCGCCGGCGAGCTTCGACGCGCTGACCGGCGGGGTCAACTCCAACGTCAACTCCTACACCCCCTACTACGTGCACCTCACCCGCCACGACACCGACCAGGAGATCACCGCCTACTCCTTGATCTTGCCCAAGGGGATCACCGGCAAGCTCGCCGGGGTGCCCTTCTGCCCCGAGCAAGACATCGAGGCATCGCGCCACAACACCGGTTTCGGCGAGGCCAACGGCCCCTCCTGCCCGGCCGCCTCCCAGGTCGGGCGGACCCTGACCGGCTACGGGGTCGGCCCGGCGCTGACCTACGCCGCCGGGCGGATCTACCTCGCCGGCCCCTACCACGGCGCGCCGCTCTCCCTGGTCACGGTCAACTCGGCCACGGTCGGTCCCTTCGACCTGGGCACGATCGTGATCCGCTCCGCCTTCCAAGTCGATGAGCACACCGCCCAGCTGCGGATCGACGCCGGAGCCTCAGACCCGATCCCCCACATCATCGACGGCATCCCCCTGCACCTGAGGGAGGTCCGCATCTACATGGACCGCTACCAGTTCACCCACAACCCCTCCAGCTGCGCGGCCTCCCAGCTGGAATCGACGATCGCCGGCTCGGGGGCGAGCTTCGAAAGCACCGCCGACGATTCCTCTGTGACGATCGCCCGCCACTTCCAGCTCTTGAACTGCCTCACCTTGGGCTTCAAGCCGAAGCTCGCGATCCGCCTCAGGGGAAGCCCCAGAAGGGGCGCCTACCCCCAGCTCAGAGCGAGCTTCATCGCCAGAGGGCCCCAGGACTCCAACCTGAAGCGGATCGAGGTCGAGATGCCCCACGCCGAGTTCCTCGCCCAAAACCACATCCGCGAGATCTGCACCCGCCCGCGCTTTGAGGCGGGGAGCTGCCCGCCGGGCTCGATCTACGGCAAAGCAGTCGCCTACACCCCGCTCTTGGACGAGCCGCTGCGCGGCAACGTCTACCTGCGCTCCTCGGCGGGCAAGCTCCCCGACTTGGTCGCAGACCTCTACTCCGGCGCGGTGCGAATCGTCGTCGAAGGCCACATCGGCCCGACCAAGTCCGGCGGCGTCGATGCCTTCTTCGACGAGCTCCCAGACCAACCGATCGACCGCTTCGTGATGACCCTGCGCGGCGGCAAGCACGGCCTCTTGACCAACTCGACCAACATCTGCGCGGCGCCGCCCTTCGCCGCGGTATCGGCGCTGGGGCAGAACAACGCCGGGGCGGAGTTCGACACCGTCTTGAAGGGGACCTGCAAGAAGCGCCACAAGCGACACAAGCGACACCGAAAGCACCACCGCAAGGGCAAGCGCTCGGCGCGGATCGCGGTGGCAAGTGCGAGGAGGCGATGAGGGCCGCCCGCGCCCTGGCGGCGCTCTGCGCCGCCGCCCTATTGCTCGCGGGCTGCGGCGGGGGAGGGGACGAGGGCGCTTCTGTCTCCTCGAGCGCGACCCGGGAAGCCGGCGGCGCTCCCGAGAAGCCAGGGCAGGGCCACGCCCAGAAGCACAACGGCAAGGAAGCAAGCGGCGGCGCCTCCACGCAGAAGGCCAAGCCCAAGTCAAAGGGCTCCTCCCGCCACCTCACCGCCACCGTCCGCGTCCCCCCGGTCAGCTCCGCCCCGGTGGCGGGCTCCACCAAGCCCGCTCCCGGGGTGAAGACGGTGAAGGAAGGCGACAACAGCGTGCAGGAATACGGCGCCGAGTCAGGCGAAGCAGAGCGCACAGAAGCGGCGATCGCCCTGCAGGGCTACCTCAACGCGCGCCTCGAAGAGGACTGGCCGAAGGCCTGCTCCTATCTGGCCCGAAAGCCCCGCGAACAGCTCCAGCAGGCGATCGAGGGCTCCGAAGGCAAGGGCGACGTGCCGAGCGATTGCGCCGGGGTCATGGCGCTCTTCGTCAAGGGCACGCCTTCCGCCCAGCTGCGCGAACAGGCGACGATCTCCGAAGTGCTCAGCCTGCGCGGCGGGGGAGAGGTGTCCGGGGATCCCTCCTACCTGATCTACCTCGGCCCGCCCGACTCCACCCTCTACAGCATGCCGATGTATCTGGAAGGGGGGAGCTGGAAGGTGGGGCTGGCGGTGGCTTCGGAATTGCCGGTGTGAGGTCGGGAGAGAGCGCGCCGATGAGACGCGCCAACCGGCGTCGCGGCCCAGGGCGGGGGCGTCAGCCGACCGCGGAGGCGACGAGCTCGTTGCCGGCCGCCTCGTGGCCCTCGTAGGGCAGCACCGCGAAGTACATCAGCGGTGGGAGCAGGGACTCGAGGTCGTCGGTCTTGCCGCGGTAGAGGCGCGAGTAGAGCAGCGCCTCGACGCCGCCGACGATGCCGGCGGCGGCGACGCCCGAGGGCGCCGCCCCGGGCGTGGTCTCGGCGCGCACGCGTTCGTCGAGGCAGGTCGCGAAGCGGTCGAGCAGGTCGTCGCGCCGGTGCAGGGCGGCCGGGCAGGCGGCCCGCGCGTCGACGATCAGCGACATCGCCGCGTCGGGGTCTTCCGCTGCGAAGCGCAGCAGGTCCGCGAGGGCCGCGCGCAGGCCGTCGCGCCACGTCTCACCCTCCATGGCGGCCGCCTCCAGGCGCTTTCGCAGGCGCGCGGCGGCGCTGTCAAAGGCGGCGAGGAAGCAGGCCTCCTTGTTCTCGAAATGGTCGTAGAAGGTGGGGCGGGAGACCCCGGCGCGCTGCAGCACGTCCTGGACGCTGACCTCGCGGTAGGTGAGCTCGTTGGTCGCGCGCAGCATCGCCGCCAGCAGGCGCTCCCGCT
Source organism: uncultured Solirubrobacterales bacterium (assembly GCA_963728365.1). Taxonomy (GTDB): domain Bacteria; phylum Actinomycetota; class Thermoleophilia; order Solirubrobacterales; family 70-9; genus VRUE01. Next base: position 1,439,992 of record CAVSJI010000001.1, on the reverse strand, counting down.
GTACGGCGGAGATCAGCTCCGGCGGCAGCGAGCGGATCCCGGAGGGGAACTGTCCGTCGCCCCCGGCGAGCAGTTCGGCCGCGACGCCGATCTCGGCCGCCGGCCACCGTTCGCCGAGTGCCGCAAGCAGCTCGTCCTGCCCCAGCTTTACCCTGTTTGGAGAAATAAAGAAACCTTTACGTTTCTGTTGTAAACCTAAACGGTTTGCCCACGGTACCAGCTGAACTGAAGACCCGCAAGGCGAATCTGCGATCCGCGGTTATCCTTCCGCCATGCCGCGCGGCGGAAAGGGGAGGGGGAGGCCTGCGCGGGAGCCCGCGCCTTCGGCGCGGCCGCAGCTGCCGAAGGAGTTCGTCGCCGTCCACAAGCGCCGCCGGATCATGGACGCGATCGCCGAGCTGACCGCCGAGAACGGCTATGACGCGACCAAGATCGGCGACATCGTGCGCCGCGCCGGGGTTGCCCGCAAGACGCTCTACGACAACTTCGAAGGCAAGGAGGAGGTATTCCTCAGCGCCTTCGATGCGGCGGTCGAGGAGTCGGCCGAGCAGACCGAGGCGGCATGCGCGGCGATCGCCGAGGACGAATGGGAGGCGCGCCTGCAGGCCGGCCTCGCGGCCTTCCTGCGCTACGTCGCCGAGCACCCGGCGCTGGCCCGCATGTGCCTGATAGAGGCGCTCTCGGCGACCCCCAGGGCCACCGAGCGCTACGAGGCCGCGATACAGCGCTACGTCGAGCTGACCAGCGCCGTCACGCCCGACAGCAAGCTGCTTCCCGAGACGATCGACGAAACCCTGGTTGGCGGCGTCGCCTGGATCGTCTACCAGCAGATCCGCCGCAAGGAAACCGAGCTGGCCGAGGATCTGCTGCCCGAGCTCTCCGAGTTCATGCTCGCCCCATTCCGGGGGGCGGCCGAAGCCGCTGGGCGGCGTCGGCGCAGCGCCTAACGCCCAACGCTGGCAGACTCCAGCGTTCCGTGAAACGACTTCCCCGCGGCCGTCATGGCCTTCCCCGTGAGTTTGTCGTGCAGAACCAGCGCGAGCGTTTGCTTGCGGCGCTTTCGCAGCTGCTCGACGAGCGCGGCTACGAGGCCACGACGGTCTCGATGATCGGCAAGCGGGCGGGCGTTTCGAAGAGCGACTTCTACCGTCAGTTCAAGAGCAAGGACGCCTGCTTCGTCGCCGCCTACGACGACGCGGTCGAGCGGATCCGCGAGCCGGCGCTGGCCGCGTGCGGGGCGGCGGACAGCTGGCCGGAGGGCGTCCTCGCCGCGCTTGGCGCGCTGCTGGGGGGCCTCGCCGCGGACCCTGCCCGCACCAGCCTGGTTCTGGTCGAGGGGCTGCGCGCCGGGCGCGGGATCTATGACCGCTACCAGGCCGCCCTGGAGAGCTTCGTCGTGCAGCTGCGCGACGGCGCACCCGACCCGCCGGACGGCTCGCAGTCCCCAGAGGCCACCGAGGAGGCGGTGGTCGGCGGCGTCGCGGCGCTGCTCTCGCGCCGCGTGATCGCCGGTGAGACCGAGCGCCTGCCCGAGTTACTTGCCGAGATTGCGGAGTTTTCGCTGACTCCGTACCTGGGCGCGGCCGGGGCACGCCGCATAATCCCGGGTGATGAGTGATGCGGCCCCAGCGACAGCGGGCGCGCCGGGGGCCGAGCCGGCCGCGGCGCGCGACGGCGTCTTCCCGTCCCAGGCGCTGAGCGAGGCGATCGACGCGGGTTGGGTCAGCTCCGGCGATTACCGGATCCGGCCCGAGTCGATTCAGCCCGCGAGCATCGACCTGCGCCTCGGCGACCACGCCTGGGCACTGCGCTGTTCCTTCCTGCCCGACGTCGACTCGACCGTCGAGGAGAAGATCGAGGGGCTCGCCTTCCAGCGGGTCGACCTGCGCGACGGCGCCGTCCTGGAGCGCGATCGTCCCTACCTGGTGCCGTTGATCGAGGAGCTGGCGCTGCCCGAGGACGTGCGGGCGAAGGCCAACCCGAAGAGCTCCACCGGGCGGCTCGACGTCTTCACCCGGGTGCTGACCGACCGCCACCACCGCTTCGACGAGATCCGGCCGGGGTACCGGGGCCGGCTCTACCTCGAGGTCGTGCCGCGCTCCTTCGCGATCCAGGTGCAGAGCGGGCTCTCGCTCAACCAGCTGCGCCTGGCGCGCGGCGAGGTGCGGCTCGGCGACGCGCAGATCCGCGCCCTGCAGGACGAGTTCCCGCTGCTCTACCTCGATTCGCACGCGCTGCGCGAGTCCGAGCTGGCGCTCGCCGACGGGCTCTTCCTCAGCGTCGACCTCTCCGGGCCGGGCGACCGGATCGTCGGCTACCGAGCGAAGAAGAACAGCCTGCCGATCGACCTCTCCCGGATCCGCGCCTACCGCTGGACCGACTACTGGGACCCGGTCTTCCCCGAGGCGGGAGGGCGGATCGTGCTCGAGCCGGAGATCTTCTACCTGCTGCTCTCGGCCGAGGGGGTCTGCATCCCGCCCCAGATCGCCGCCGAGATGATGGCCTACGACCCGACCGCCGGCGAGCTGCGTACCCACTACGCGGGCTTCTTCGACCCGGGCTTCGGCTACGACCCGGCGGGCGACCGCCACGGCAGCCGCGCTGCGCTGGAGGTGCGCGCCCGCGACGTCTCCTTCATGGTCGAACACCGCCAGCCGGTCTGCAAGCTCGCCCTGGAGCGCACCAGCGCCCCGGCGGAGCGCCTGTACGGGCAGGACCTGGGGTCCAACTACCAGGGTCAGGTGACCATGCTCTCCAAGCACTTCGAGGAGTCGGGGGTGGGGGGCGGGTCGTAGCCTTCGACGCCGGCTATGCGTACTTGGGAGGAGCTCCCGACCCTCACCCCTCATCGAGCAAGTCAAACGTGCAGTCCCTAGGGTCTTTGTCGTCCCGAAACCGCCGGAACCGCGCTCCGTGCCGGATGCGACCCGCCGCCGCGTGGTCGTAGCCGACTTCGATCACCAGCTCCGGCCTGAGCGCCACCCACTCGAGGTCGCGCCCGCCCGTCCACCGACTCGGCTCAGCCGTCCCCGCCTCGCCCGTCTCCAGCGGCGCCAGCAGCGCCCGCATGCTGCGTTTCGCCTCCTGGCTGAAGCCTGAGATGTGGCCCACCGGGCGCAGCGCGTCGCCGTCGTAGAGGCCGAGGATCAGCGAGCCGACGGTGCCCTCCTCCTTGCCGGGACGCCAGCCCAGGACGACGCAGTCGATCTCTCGCTCGCGCTTCACCTTGGCCATCCCGCGGCGCTTGCCGGGTTCATAGGGGGCATCGAGCTGCTTTGCCATCGTCCCCTCGCTGTGACGCAGCCACTGCTCGGCTCGCGCCGGGTCGCGGCTCAGCTCGCTGACGGCGATCGAGGTCCCGTCGAGCAAGCGCTCCAGCCGCTCGCGGCGCTGCGCGAACGGCGTCTCGAGCAGCGACTCCTCGCGCTCGGCGAGCAGGTCGAAGGCGACGTATTCGGCCGGGATCTCGCGGGCGAGCAGGGCGATCCGCGACTCGGCCGGGTGGATGCGGCTCTGCAGGGCGTCGAACTCGACCTTGCCCTCGGCGTCGCGGATCACCAGCTCACCGTCGAGCACGTAGCGGCCGAGCGGGAAGCTCAGCTCCGGGAAGTAGCGGGCCAGCGCCTTGCCGCCGCGCGACTGGACGTAGGCCTCGGCGCCGTCGACGAAGACGATCGCGCGGAAGCCGTCGAGCTTCTGCTCGTAGGCCCACTCCCCGCCTTCGGGCAGGACTTTGCGGGTCAGCGCCAGCTGCGGCTTGATCGGCGGTGAGAGCGGCAGGGTCACTCTGATCCGACAGTTTGCCGACGCGCCCGCGCTTCGCGCGGGTCGGGGATCGGCACTGCCGCCAGCAGCTCGCGCGTGTAGGCGTGGCGCGGGCGCTCGCAGACCTCGTCGGCGGGGCCCAGCTCGACGATCTTGCCCCCGTGCATGACCGCGATCCGGTCCGAGACGTGGCGCACGACGCCGATGTCGTGGGCGACGAAGACGTAGGTGAGCCCGAGCTCCGCCTGCAGCTCGGCGAGCAGCTCGAGGATCTGGGCGCGGATCGAGACGTCGAGCGCCGAGACCGGCTCGTCGGCGACGACCAGCTTCGGCCGCAGAGCCAGCGCCCGGGCGATCCCGATCCGCTGCCGCTGCCCACCGGAGAACTCGTGCGGGAAGCGGTCGTAGTGCTCGGGGCGCAGGCCGACCCGGCCGAGCAGCTCGCGCACCTGGCCGCGCAGCTCGCCGCCCCTCGCCACCCCCTGCAGGCGCAGCGGCTCACCGACGATCTGGCCGATCCGCTTGCGCGGGTTGAGCGAGGCGAAGGGGTCCTGGAAGACGATCTGCATCTCGCGACGCAGCGGCCGCAGCTCGCGCCGCGAGAGTCCGGCGATCTCGCGCCCTTCGAAGCGGACCGAGCCCGAGCTCGGCTGGAGCAGTCCCAGCGCCGTGCGCGAGAGGGTCGTCTTGCCGCAGCCCGACTCACCGACGAGGCCGAGCGTTTCGCCGCGGTTGACGGCGAGGCTGACGCCGTCGACGGCGCGCACCCGGTCCACCTCCCGCTCGAAGAGCAGGCCGCGCCGCACCGGGAAGTGCTTGACCAGGTCGGTGATCTCGAGCAGCGGCTCGTCCGCCCGCGCCGGGCGCAGCGGCGGGGCCTGGTCGAGCCGCACGACCGCGGCGAGCAGCTTGCGCGTGTAGGGGTCTTTCGGCGAGTAGAAGACCTGCTCGAGCGGGCCGCGCTCGACGATCCGGCCATCGTGCATGACCAGCACCCGGTCGGCGACCTCGGCGACGACGCCGAGGTCGTGGGTGATCAGCATCGTCGCCAGGTTGCGCTCGCGGTTGAGGCGCTCGAGCAGGGCGAGGATCTGCGCCTGGATCGTCACGTCGAGGGCCGTGGTCGGCTCGTCGGCGATCAGGATCTCGGGGTCGAGCGCGAGCGCCATCGCGATCATCGCTCGCTGCCGCATCCCGCCCGAGAACTCGTGCGGATAGGAGGCGACGCGGCGCTTGGCGTTGGGAATGCCGACCGAGTCGAGCAGCTCGCCCGCCCGCCGGCGCGCCTCCGCCTTGCCGACCTGCGGCCGGTGGGCGCGGATCGCCTCGCTGATCTGGTCGCCGATCCGGTAGACGGGGTTGAAGGAGGTCATCGGGTCCTGGAAGACCATCGCCACCCGCGCCCCGCGCACCTCGCGCAACTCCTCCTCGCTCGCCCCGATCAGCTCCCGCTCTCCAAGCCGCGCCGAGCCCTCGATGCGCGCGTTGGGCGAGCGGTTGAGGCCGAGGATCGCCTGCGCGGCGGCGCTCTTGCCCGAGCCCGACTCGCCGACGATCGCCAGCACCTCGCCGGCGCCGAGATCGAAAGAGACCCCGTCGACCGCCCGCACGGTCCCACCTTCGGTCGCAAACGCGACCCGCAGCCCCTCCACCGTAAGTAGAGCCTGACTCACGAGCGCCCCTTCCGGTGCGCCTTATCCGCACATATGGGGGAAAAGGCGCACCGGAGCATCATCGTGGCGAGTCTCCCAGGCGGATCCGGGGGTCGAGCCAGGCGTAGGCGATGTCGACCAGGGCGTTGAAGAGGACGACGAAGAAGGCGCCGAAGAGGACGATCGCCATGATCGGCGGCAGGTCGAAGTTTTTCAGCGCTTCGTAGGCGTAGAGGCCGACGCCTTCGACGTCGAAGATCCCTTCGATCACGATCGCGCCGCCGAGCAGGGCGCCGAAGTCGAGGCCAAAGAGGGTGACGATCGGGATCAGCGAGTTGCGCGTCACGTGCCGGGTCATCACCCGCCGCTCGCCGAGCCCCTTGGCCCGCGCCGTGCGCACGTAGTCCTCGCCCATCGCGTCGAGCATGTTGGAGCGCAGTACGCGGCTGTAGAAGCCGACGTTGAGGATCGCCAGGGTGACCCAGGGCAGGATCAGGTGTTCGGCCCATTCGAGCGGGTTTTCGGTGAGGTGCACGTAACCGCCGGAGGGGAAGATTTCCGCCTTGTAGGTGAGGTAGTTGAGGAACAGCGCGGCCAGCAGGAAGGTCGGCATCGAGATCCCGGCGACGGCGAAGACGGTCAGCCCGCGGTCGAGCCAGCCGCCCGCCCGCACCGCGGAGAGGTAGCCGAAGAGCAGCCCGAAGAACATCCAGAGCACCGCGGCGCCGACGCAGAGCGAGACGGTCGCCGGGATCCCTTCGACGATCCGCGCGTCGACGTCTTCGCGCCCTTCGTAGGAGATCAGGCCGCCGCTGAAGACCTTCTCCATCATCTTCAGGTACTGCTGGGGCAGCGATTCGTCGAAGCCCCATTCCTCGGTGATGCTCTCGATCAGGCGCGGGGTCGCGTTCTTGCCGGCCATGCGCACCGCCGGGTCGGAGCCGGGGACGACGTTGAAGATCAGGAAGGTGAGCACCGAGACGGCGAAGAGCACGGCGACCATCCCAACCAGGCGCCTGACGGCGAAGCGGGCCATCAGGCGGCGCTTCCCTCGCCGCCCTCGACCGTGTCGAGCAGCTCGCCGGCCGGTATCCCGGCGTGCGCCTCGAGCCGCAGCCGGGCGCGAGGGTCGAGCGCGTCGCGCAGCCCGTCGCCGAAGACGTTGACGGAGAGCACGGTGAGCAGGATCATCGCCCCGGGGGCGAAGGTGAGCAGCGGCGCGCTGACGATCAGTTCGAAGCCCGAGCCGATCATCGTCCCCCACGAGGTCGCGGGCGCCTGCACGCCGACGCCGAGGAAGGAGAGCGTCGCCTCGAGCAGCATGTTGTTGGCGATGTTGAGGGTGAAGAAGACGATGATCGTCGAGGCCAGGTTGGGCAGCAGCTCGGCGAACATCACGCGCAGCGGGCCGGCGCCCTGCGCCTCGGCCGCCTCGACGAACTCCTTCTCACGCAGCGAGAGGACCTCGCCGCGGATCGGGCGGGCCATGTAGGGGACCATCACCCCGCCGATGATCAGGATCGGGATCCAGAGCGAGCCTCCGGAGAGGTGCAGCGGGCCGATCCGCAGGCCGCCGACGGCGAGGCTGACGCCGAGCGCGATCGCCAGCAGGGTGACCGGGAAGGCCCAGACAACATCCAGCGCACGCGAGATCACGGTGTCGGTCCAGCCCCGGAAGTAGCCGGCGAAGAGGGCGAGGATCGTCGCCAGCACGGTGGTGATCGCCGCCGAGGCGAAGCCGATCAGCAGCGAGGTGCGGCCGCCGTACATCAGCCGAACCATCTCGTCGCGGCCCAGCCGCCCGTCCGCGCCGAGGAAGAACCGGCCGCCGGCGCCGAGCCAGAGCGGCCCCACCGGCCGGCCTTCGCGGTCGACGACTTCGCGCTGTTCGCCGCCGACCTCGACCTTCTGCAGGGTGTGCGTCGCGTTCGGCCCGGTGTGGGCGACGTGATCGGCCCAGAGCGGCGCCGCCAGCGAGAAGGCGGCGATCAGGACGAAGAGGCCGCCGAAGGCGAGCGCCACCCGGTTGCGCCGCAGCCGGCGCCAGGCCAGCCGCCACGGCCCCGCGCCCGCGGGGCCGTCGGCGGCGTTTGGCTCGGTCGGCACCGGCCTATTGTCCCGCCGTCGCGGACGGCTACTTCAGTTCGAAGCTGGTCAGGTCGTGCCCGAAGGTCGGGTTGAAGATCACGCCGTCGAGGTTGATTTCGTCGTCGACGAAGGTCGTGACCGTGTTCGTCCCGTAGGGCGCCCAGGGCGCGAGTTCCATGTAGGACTTGTCCAGTTCCGCGTATTCGGATTCCTGCTGGGAGCCGAGCGGTTCTTTGCCGAGCTCGGCGATCTTCTTGTTGAGCTCCGGGACGTCAGTCCGCGAGAGGTTGAAGTTGAGGCTCGGCGAGATGCTTTCCCCGGCCAGCAGCGGCTGGAAGAAGTCGTTGGGGTTGGGGTAGTCCTGATACCAGTTGAACCAGCCGGCGTCGAGGTCGGGCGTGTTGATGTTGCCGATGACGCCGACGAAGTTGTCGGCGTTGATCGTCTTCAGCTTCGCGTTGAAGCCGAGTTTGGTGAGCACGTCCTGGAAGTAGGCGGCCGCTTCGTCGTTGGGGTTTTCGTTGTCGGTCCAGACGGTGATGTTGCGGTCGCTCGGGTTGGCTTCTTCGATCAGCTGCTTGGCTTTGGCCATGTTGTGCGGGTAGAGGTTGAGCGGCTCGTGGCCGGGCATCCCCTCGGGCAGGATCTGGTGGGCGGCGGTCAGCCCGCCGGAGTAGATCCGTTCGAGCGCCGCGCTGTCGATCGCGTAGTTGGCCGCCTGGCGCACCTTGACGTCATCGAAGGGCGGCTCTTCCATGTTCATCCAGAAGTAGTAGATGTTGATCGGCCGCTCGACCCGGAACTGCGTCCCTTCGTACTTGGAGACGAGCTTCGGCCGCACCGAGGACGGCACTGTGGTCTGCATCCACTGGGTCTTGTTGCGTTCGACTTCGTTGACCTGGGTGGTTTCGTTGCGCACCACCCGGATGTCGATCTTGTCGAAGTGGCCGCTGGGCACGTCCGGGATCAACTTCGAGTTGGTGCTCGCCCAGACCGGGTTGCTGGTGTAGCTCCAGGCGCGGCCGGGCTGGGACTTGACGATCGCGTAGGGACCCGTCGCCGGCGGCGGGTCGGCGGTCAGGTTGCGGGCGGGCGTGCCGGCGGGGAGCACGGCGGCGAAGAGCATGCCGAGCTCGTTGGTGAAGGTGCCGCGCGGCCCGGTCAGGTCGATCTCGATCTTGCCGGTCTTGTCGTCGGCCTTGATCCCGGGGATGCCGCCCTGCTTGGTTTCGGCGAACTCTTCGGCGCCGACGATGCTTTCGTAGAAGCCGGAGCCGGGCGAGCTGACCTTGAACAGCCTTTCGATCGAGCTGGTGAAGTCCGAAGCCTTGACCGGCTTGCCGTTCGAGTACTTGAGGCCCTTGCGCAGGTTCAGCGTGTAGGTCTTGCCGCCGTTGGTGATCTTCGGCAGGCTTTCGGCCAGCGCCGGCACCACTTCGCTGCCCGCGCTGCCGTCGGCGTGCCTGTAGGTGAGCAGCGGCAGGTAGGTGTCGTACATCGCCGTCCAGCCTTCCTGCGTGTAGGAGAGAGCCGGGTCGAGATAGTCCGGGAAGGAGGCGTAGGTGCCGGTCAGCGTCCCGCCTTCCTTGCCGCCTGAGCCGCCGCAGGCGGCGAGGCCGGTGGCCGCTCCCGCGGCGAGGGCGAACATCAGCAGTGTGAGACCAAGCTTTCTCAAGTCAAAACCTCCGATTGGACCGGGACACGGGCTTGACGCTACTTTGCTGGGATCAACTCCACCATAATCTCCGGCTCGGCGTCAAGCCCGTCTGTGCTTGACTTTTCCCTGCTCGGCAGCCATTTCCTGCCCATCGTCAATGCTCCGACAACGGCGATGCCGATAACCCCGAGGCCGGCGAACAGGAAGGTCGCGCGCGGCTCGGCGAGGGTCGCGATCACACCGCCGGCGACGATCCCGAGGCCGGGAATCGCGGCCGCGATCGACTCCAGGACGCTCATCACGCGCGCCTGCATCTCGGCCGCCGTCATCTCCTGCACGGCGCTGACCACGGAGACCCACTGCACGCCGTTGCCGGCCCCGCCGAGGACCGACGCCGCGCAGGCGATCGCCAGGGTCGGCGCCGCGGCGGTGCCCAGGTAGCCGGCACCGACGGCGAGGGTGCTGAAGAAGAGGAGCAGCGGCAGGGGCGCGCGGCGCAGGGCGGCGAAGACGAAGCTGCCGAGCACCATTCCCGCCCCCCAGCTGGCCAGCAGCAGGCCGTAGCCGGCGTCGCCGGTCCCCAGCGTCTGCTTCGTGTAGATGACCTCGATCGGGATCACCGCGGAGAAGAAGATGAAGGCGGTTCCCTGGGCGACCAGCAGGCGCCGCAGGATCTTCCTCTCGCGCAGATAGGCGACTCCGGCGCGGACCCGCTCGCGCACCCGGCCGGGTTCGGGCTCGGCCTGGGGCAACGGCCCGGCGGTGAGCAGGATCCAGGCGATCGCGTAGAACGAGGCCGCGTCGAGGAGCAGGGCCGTCTGCACCCCGGCTCCGGCGACGACCAATCCGGCGAGGCCGGGCCCGAGGGCGGCGCCGGCGGTGAAGGCGACGTTGAGCAGAGCGTTGCCGGCGCGCAGCTCCCCCGCCGGCTCGAGCAGGGCGACGACGACGGCCCGGGTCAGCGAGCGACCGGTCAGGGCCAGGGCGCCGTCGACCGTCGCCACGGCGATCACGGCGGGCAGCGAGAAGCTGCCGGCGAGCAGGGCTAGCGCGCCGAAGGCCGCCGCCTCGCCGCAGTAGACGACCGGCAGGACGAAGCGCGGCGGCGGGCGCTCGCCGCGGGTCACCAGGATCGGCGCGACGAGGGCGGGGAGGAAGCGGGTGCCGAGGAAGAGGGCTGAGGTCGCCAGGGCGCTGCCGGTCTTTTCGAAGACCAGCACCGAGAGGGCGATGATCGCCATCCAGTCGCCGATCTCGTTGACCGCGTAGCTGGCGACGAGGCGCCGGAAGGGGCGCCGCTTGAGGGGGTCGATCAGGCCTGGAGTCGGCATTAACTACGCATCTCTGACGGGGAGATCTACTGCATTTCTGCACAACTTTTGCTGCAGATGCACAAGTTTCCGCGAAGTTGTGCTACAAAGCTGACAAGCATTTTCATGAGTTCAGATGTCTGCACGCATCTGTGGGCTTCATCCAACGGAAGGGGCTAGGCAATGCATTACAAGGTCTGATCTTCTTAAGCGACCGGGGGCGACTTCGCCCCCGGTCTTTTTTTGGAAGGGGCTCCGACTGCGGCCTCCCTCCATTTCGCCGCGGCTCAGTGAGCGCCTGCCTCGTCCCGAGAGGCGAGTCCGGCTGCTGCACGTTGCCGGTCATGTGGCTAAGTTCGCTTGTATAGAGCTCTTTTGCGGGGTAATTTCCGCATCGTGTCCGGCGTCAACGACCGCCCCAGCAGATCGTTCATCGCCGCCGAGGTGGTTGCCCTCGCCGTCGTCGCTTCGCTCGCGGTGCTCACCGCGGGCACCGCCGAATGGGACTGGCCGCTGTTCGGGATCCTGCTCGCCTTCGCCACCTTCAGCGACCTGACGGCGATCACGACGACCTCGAAGCTGAAGCTCTCCGGGGGCTTCCTGCCGATGGTCCTGGCGATCGTCCTGCTCGGCGGCCCCCCCGCCGTGCTGCTCGGCGTGATCGCGATCCTGATCATCGACGGGCTGGTCGAGCGGCGGCCCGTCAGCTCGTTGCTGACCAACGCTCTTACCTTCGCCACCTACCCGCTGCTCACCGGCCTCGCCTTCCACTGGGTGGTCACCGGCAACGGGATCACCGACTCCCAGCCGGTCTACTACGCCCTGATCCTCGGCGCCTTCTCGATGGCGCTGGCGATCAACTTCACGATGGTCGCCTCTTACTTCTGCTACCTCGAACGCAGCTCGTTCGTCACCAAGGTGCGCACGGCGCTGTTCCCGGTGCTGCCCTCCGAGCTCGCGGCCGCCCTGATGGCGGTCGGCGTCGTCTACCTCTACGTGCAGGTCGGGCTGGGCGGGATCGCGCTATTCGGCGTGGTCCTCGTCACCTTCCAGTACCTGCTTGGCGCCCTCTTGCTCTCCCAGCAGCGGGCGGAGGAGCTCGAGCGCCGCTCCAAGCAGCTCGCCAGCTTCCAGGTGGGGATGTTGAGCGCGATGCTGCGCACCCTCGACCTGCGAGACCAGATGACCGCGCGGCATTCCGCCGCGGTGGCGCGGTACTCGCGGGCGATCGCCCAGCGCGCCGGCTTCTCGCGCCAGGAAGAGGAGCTGGTGCACATCGCCGCGCTGCTGCACGACATCGGCAAGTTCATCCTGCCCGACCGGATCCTCAAGGCCAACGTGCCGCTCACCGACGAGGACTGGATGCTGATCCGCCGCCATCCCCAGCAGGGCGCCCGGGTCGTCTCCTCGCTCGATGGCTACGGCCCGGTGGCGGACATCATCCTCGCCCACCACGAGCGGATCGACGGCAAGGGCTACCCGCGCGGCCTGTCCGGCGACGAGATCCCGGAGCTGGCGCGGATCATCTCTGTGGCCGACACCTACGACGTGATGACCGCGCGCGACTCCTACCGCACGCCGATGTCCAGCTACGACGCGATCCAGGAGCTGCGACGGGTGGCCGGCAAGCAGCTCGACGCGCGCTTCGTCGAGACCTTCATCGAGCTGCTCGAGGGCAAGGACGTCTCCTTCCAGCACGGCGAGGCGGCCGACTTCGAGAAAGAGCTGGCGCTCGAGGCGCGGATCGCGGTCACCGCCGACCCGGGCGTCGAGACCGGCGACCGCTTCGGCGTGCCCGGCGTCAGCGTCGGCTAGATACGGTTCGCGCGATGCGCGCCGTCACCTTTCAGGCACCGGGGGAGGTCCGGGTCGAGGAGAAGCCCGAGCCCGAGCTGCTCGCCGGCGACGACGCGCTGGTGCGGGTCGAGGCGAGCGGGATCTGCGGCTCGGACCTGCACATCTTCCACGGCCGGGTGCCGGTCGAGCGGGGGTTCACGATCGGCCACGAGTTCGTCGGCACGGTGCTCGCGGCCGGCGGGGACGTCGAGCGGGTCGCGGTCGGCGATCGGGTGCTCGGTTGCTTCCACACGGCGTGCGCGACCTGCGGCGCCTGCCTGCGCGGCGATTACCACCGCTGCGAGCAGGGGCGCACCTTCGGCCACGGCTCGCACCTCGGCGACCTGCAGGGCGCCCAGGCGGAGCAGCTGCTCGTGCCGCGCGCCAACCTGACGCTGCGCCGCGTGCCCGAGGGGATGGCCGACGAGGTGGCGCTCTTCGCCGGCGACGTGATGGGGACCGGCTACCACGCGGTGGCGCACGCCGGGATGCGCTCCGGCGACACGGTCGCCGTGCTGGGCCTCGGCCCGGTAGGGCTCTGCGCGGTGCAGGCCGCGCTGGCCGGCGGCGCGACGGCGGTCTTCGCGGTCGACTCGGTCGAGCAGCGGCTGGCGATGGCGGGTGAGCTCGGCGCGCTGCCGGTTCACCTCGGCGAGGAGGAGCCGAAGAAGGTCGTGCGCGCGGCGACCGGCGGCGGTGTCGACGTGGTCGTCGACGCGGTCGGAGACCCGGGGCCGCTGGCGATGGCCGTCAGCCTCTGCCGCGACGCCGGCACTGTCTCCGGGATCGGCGCCTACGCCGGCAAGGGCGAGGTGCCGCTCGGCCTCGCCTGGCTCAAGGGCCTCACCCTGCGCCTCGGCCTCGCCAACGTGATCGCCCACGTCGACCGGGTGCTGGCCCTGCTCGAGGCCGGCAAGCTCGACCCCTCGCCGCTGGTCACGCACCACATGGCGCTGGACGAGGCCCCCGAGGCATACCGAATCTACGACAACCGCGAAGCGCTGAAGATCGTCCTGACGCCGTAGACGGGCACCTCGTCTACGGCGTCACCGGTAAATTGGGACATATGCAGGGGAGGCGATTTGTTGCAGGGGTTGTCGCTGCCGCCCTTTTCTTTCCGGCTGGGGCGGCTGCCTGCTCCTGCGCGCCGCGCTCGCCGGGTGAGGCGTTGCGGGAAGCGGACGGGGCGATCGTGGGGCGGTTGGTGAAGGTCGTGCCGCAGGGGCATCTGCGCGCGGTCTATCGCTACCGCGTCCTGCACGTCTACAAGGCCGGCGACGCGATCCGCGCCGGGAGGATGCTCAGCGTGCACAGCTCCCGCCGTGCGGCCGCCTGCGCGCTGCCGCGCCGCACCGGGCACCGTTACGGCCTCTTCCTCGGCCGCGGACGCGGCCACTGGTTCGGCGGGATCTGCGGGGTCGTCCAGCCGGCCCGGATGCGCCACGCGGCCCAGCACCGGCCGCGCGTCTACCGGCGGGCATCCGGCGGTTCGCCCTGCTCGGGTTGAGCCCGGGGGCCGCGGCGTGTCAGCATAGGACGGCGATGGCGCTGCTGAGCGACGCGGAGATCGAGCAGAGGCTCGCGGGCCTGCCCGGCTGGGAGCGGGCCGGCGAGGCGATTCGCCGCGCCTTCTCCTGCGGCGATTTCGTCGGCTCGGTGCGCTTCGTCGAGAGCCTGGTCGAGCCGGCCGAGGCGATGGGCCATCATCCCGACCTCGAGATCTCCTGGGACACGGTGACGGTGACGATCTCCACCCACTCCGAGGGCGGCCTGACCGCGGCCGACTTCGAGCTGGCAGCGAAGGTCGACACGCTGGCGCCAGCCTGAGCACGTGCCGCAACTTGAGTACCCATACGGTCCGCTAACTTGCGGCACGTCCCCTTCGGATCGCGGCCTGGCAGACTCGGGAGTGATGGCGAAGCGCAGGAAGCGGCGGCCGCGGGAGAAGGCGGCGACGGTCGATTACACCGACGCCGAGGGCAACGTGCTCAGCCTGCGCGAATCGCTCAGCCCGGGGACGATTGCCAAGCTGGGCGAGGGGCCGGCGACGGCTGCGACCAGTCAGGAGGACGCCTGGCGCCGCCGCTCGGAGCTGCTCTTCGAGCGGCTCGCGGTGCGCTGGGAGATCGCCGGCCTTCCGCTCACCGACCAGAAGATGCTGCTCGGCCGCTACCGGATGGCCGGCTCGGCGGAGCAGCAGTGGGTGCGCGAGACGATCGACCGGCACCTGGAGCGGTACATGCCCGAGTTGGCGGGATAGCCACGACCGAGCCAATTCGTTAGACGAATTTACGTCTATGCGTTTAGACGCATAATCGTCTAAACTTCTGGGACGATGATCTCCGAGACGCCCGAACTGGGAGCCGACCTTCGGTCTCGCCTCGAGCAGCTGGACGAGATTCGAGCAACTCTTGGCCATGAGACCGGCCGCCGCGTGCCCTGGATTGGGCCGCTGCGTCGCCAGGTTCGGGCGAGCGCCTTTGAGGGATCGACCTCGATCGAGGGCTTCAGCGTCGCCCCCGGAGAGGCCGTCGCGCTGGTTGGCGGGGAGGAGCCGGTGGACCCCGGCGACGAAAGCCGGATGGCGGTCTCCTGCTATGCGAGGGCGATGGATCACGTCGGCGCGATGGCCCGCGACCCGGGGTTTCGGTGGCTCGACCGAGTGATCCTCGACCTTCACTTCGACGCTTGCTCATTCCAGCGAGACGCCGATCCCGGACGGTGGAGGATCGGGGGCGTCGGTGTCACCGGGAGTGACGGCCGTCTCGCATATCGAGCGCCCGACGCGGAGGAGGTGCCGGCGCTGATGGCTGAGACGGTCGAGTGGCTGGAGCGGGGAGATCTCGATTCCCATGCGGTCGTTCGCGCCGCAATGGCTCATCTGCACATCGTCTCCGTTCACCCCTTTCGCGACGGCAACGGCCGCGTCTCGCGCATCGTCCAGTCCTTGGTCCTCGCCCGCGAGGGGCTGATGTCGCCCGAGTTCGGTTCGATCGAGGAGTTCCTCGCGGGCCACACCGCCGACTACTACGAGGCGCTCAACGAGGCCCACGGCCCGACCTACGAGCCGGCCCGTGACGCCACCGGGTGGATTGCCTTCTGCATAGACGCCCATCTGGTCCAGGCGCGCCAGCGCCTGGGCCAGATCGAAGACGCAGCCGCCCGCTGGACCCGCCTCGAAGACCTGGTCGCCTCCCGCAACTGGCCGGACCGCCTGATCATCGCCCTCGAGCAGTCGCTGATGGGCGGCACCGACCGCTCGGCCCATGCGTCCGAGGCCGACATCTCTTCCGCAACCGCGAGCGCCGACCTGCGGCGCTTGGTGGATGCGGGGTTTGTCGATACCAGGGGCCGGGGCCGCAGCGTCCGCTACCTGCCGACCGAGCGGCTCGAGTTGGCGGCTAGGGTCGACGGGCTATCGCCGACAAGCTGAAAATCGACGCGCGGCTCTCAATCCCGCTGACCGAGATCGAATTGCGCGCAAGCCGCTCCTCCGGTCCGGGCGGCCAGCACGCCAACGTCACCGCGTCGCGGGTGGAAGCTGTCTTCGATGTCGAGGCGTCCGCGACGCTGGCGGAGGGCGATCGCAACCGCTTGCTCGCCCGCCTCGGCACGAGGGTCGTCGCCGTCTCCCAGGACGCGCGCGGTCAGGCCCGCAACCGCGAGCTCGCTCTGCGCCGCCTCGCCTCGCGGATCGCCGACGCCCTCGCCGACCCGGCTCCCCGGCGCCCGACGCGCCCGACCCGCGCCTCGCGCGAGAGGCGCCTGGAGGAGAAGCGGCGCAAGGCCGAACGCAAGCGCACCCGGCGCCCACCCCCTGAGCGGTGACCTCGGTCAGGAGCCGAGCAGCTTTGCCTTCTGGGCGGCGAACTCCTCCTCGGTGAGGATGCCCTGTTCCTTCAGCTGGCCGAGCTCCTTGAGCTGATCGATAGTCGACTGCTCGCCGCCGGCCTGGGGCGCGGCGGGGGCGACCGGCGCCGGCTGCGCCGCGGCCATCTGCTGTTCTTCCTGCGCGCCCCAGCGCTGGGCCTGGCGGCGCGAAACGCGGTTGCTGACGCTGGTGGCGGTCCCGGCGATCACGGCGGTCCGCGCGACTCCTCGAAGCAATCCTGGCATTGGTCCGTCTCCTCTCTAGGCCTCGGCCGCTTCGAGCGCGGCGAGGACGTCTTCGACTGGGATGCGGCCGCTTGCGACGAGCTGTGCCCCTGAGTTGCGCAGAGCGGTGGCGAGCGGCGCGGCCCAACGGTTCTCGTAGACGAGCAGGGCGGCCGAGGTGCCCGGCTCGAGCGCCGCGCCGGCCTCGTCGACGTCCTCGTCGGAGAGCAGCCCCGAGGAGGCGCCCTCGAAGGCGGCGAACGCCTCGACCTCTCCGGCAACGTCGGCCAGCTCGAGCGCAGCCACGGAGCCGTCCTCGCCCTTGGCGATGAAGGCCAGGTCGAGGATGCGGATCAGCCCACGGTCCACGAGGTCGATCAAATGCGGCACCGCCTCACCGGTCGGCTGTCGATCGGTCCACTCGATCAGCAGGTAATCGATCGGGCCCAACTCGACGATCTCGTCTCCGTTCAATCCATCCTCCTCAGGTTCGGTCTGTGCTCCACGCCGGAGATTAGCCGCGAGTTCTCCACAATGGGCGCGACTGGGTTCGAACCAGCGGTTTCAGCCAGATCGCGAACCGAAAGGACCAGGCTCGCTTGCGGCAGGCAGTCTACGCGAAGAGACGTCGTTTGTAGCCCGGGTCGTCGTACAGGTCGACGATCTTGGCGTTCGCCCCGATCATTCGCAAACCATCTCAGGGGAGTGGCTGATCCAACCTCGGCGGCCCAGGACTTCTACACTGATCCGCGATGCGCTATCTGCATCGATTCACGATCCTCGCCGGGGAGGCAAACGCCATGCTCGCCCGTGACCGCGCTCTCGACATCGGCGCGACCCGCGAGAAGATCCACGACGGCAGCCTCGTCGATTGGTTCGGTGCGACTTTCGGCGGGTCGGCGACTTCGGGGCCGTCACCCGACACCGCGAAGACGAACCACCCCGCTCCTTCCTTCTCCCACCAGGCCGAAGTGACCGACTTGGCTGCCACCACGCCCGCGTTCTCGCCGAGGAACCGCCGCGCGGCCGGGAGCGAATTGGTCCAGAGGGCCTGCGAATCTACGACAGTCCAGATTCCGGTCGCGCGAACTCTTTGGTGAGCGTCGGCATGCAAGCCGGGTGGCAGTCCGCAGGTCCTAAGGTGAGGACAGGAGAGCCACAAAGTCCTCCGCAAACAGCGATACGAGATGGACGAGGTCGCCTACGCGACCAGCGTCAAATGCCGCTCCCACGACCTGCGCAGGGTCGGTCAAGTCACCGTCCGCGCCACCAAGCTCTGGATCACCCACAGCACAAGCTCGTTGCGAGCCGATGCGTCCCGAGTGGGGCTGTGCAGATGAATGCCCTCCACCATGGCAACCAAGGCAGCTGCAGCCATCCCAGCGTCCTTCGCCCGCAGGCCTGTCGTTTCGAAGCCTTGCTGCAACCTGGCTTCGACGCCAGTGTGGAACGCCTCGTGAACCTCGGCAACAGCTGGCGAGTGCTCTGCTCGCTCATGGACAGCTGCGGTGAGGCTGGCAATCGAATCAAGCTCACCTAGGACCGCGAGCACCTGCCCTTGAAGTGGGGTGCCTGCCTTGTCTTTGAGCCGGGAGAGGGCCTGCTCCTGTCGACGACTCAGCACGGCTGCGAGCAGATCGTCCTTGCTGGGGAAGTACCAGTAGACGGCGTTGCTCGAGACCCCTGCGGCGCGAGCGATCGCCGCCATCGTCGTCGACTCATAGCCGTCACGGAGCAGCAGCGACTCTGCCGCATCGAGGATCTCTGCGGCCTTCGCATCGCGGTCAACGTGTGGGCGGTTTGCGGGCACCTTCTGGTCTCTTGACTTCTAATCAAGAGACATGCTACTCTTGATTCGCATTCAAGAGACAGGACGCGTCCGAGGGCAGGGAGACGAGGAGAGCTGCATATGAGCGAAGCGATGAGATTGAAGGACAAGGTGGCCGTAGTGACCGGTGCGTCACGGGGCCTTGGCGAGCATCTGTCGATCGAGCTGGCCTCTGAAGGCGCACGAGTCGTCTTGGCGGCGAGGAATGAGGAGAGGCTCGGAGTCGTCCGCGATCAGATCGAGCAGAACGGCGGTACGGTGCTGGCGCTGTCCGTGGACCTCCAAGAGGAGGACGCCTGCCACAGGCTCATTGGCCTTACGCTTTCCACCTTCGGCAGAATCGACATCCTGGTACTGAACGCTGGGTCGGCGACGTTCGGGGGGCTGGAGGATCTGAAGACGTTCACCCCGATTCGGGATGCCATGGCGACCAACTTCTTCGGCGCTGCCTATCCGACCTATCTCGCCATCGAGCATCTGATCGCCAGCAGGGGGGTAATCGCGTTTGTCACTTCTGGCTCGGGTCATCTGCCGATGGCCGGATACCTGGGCTACTCCACGAGCAAGCACGCGATGAATGGCTTCTTCGAAACCGTGCGGCTGGAAATGTATCCGCACGGGGTCGCCGTCTTGGCGATCAATCCCGGAGACATGTACAGCGACGACGGAGCCGGGCGGACGGTCCTCGCTCCGGACGGCAGCGAGCACAAGATCGACCTATCGGTCCAACGAAAGAACGACATTGCCAGGACGCCGGCCAGCGAGGTTGCCGAGAAATGTCTGGAGGCGATCGTCCGCAGGAGGAGGGAGGTCGACCTCTCACCCCGGGTGCAGAAGGCCGCGACGCGGCTTCGTCCTCTGGTGCCGGCGCTGATTGACCGAAAGATTTACGCGCGGACGACAAAGATGCGCTCCGCGTTCACGCCATGATCGGAAGGGCCGCCCAGCAAGAGTGTTCCTCCGATCCCAGCATGAAAGCAGTCGCTGTCACCGAGTTCGGTGCTACGCCCCAGTTGATGGAGTTGCCCAAGCCGGAGCCAGGTCCTGGCGAGGTTCTCGTCCGCCTTGCCGGCGCTGCCCTCAACCCCTTCGACCGGGCCGTCTATGACGGCTTCCTTCGTCACCTGCCCCACACCTTCCCGCTGATCCTCGGTTTCGACGGCGCTGGCATTGTCGAGGCGGTCGGGGAGGGAGTCGTGCGCTTCGCGGAAGGGGACGCCATCTACGGAGTCTTCGCGCATCTTCCCTTCGGCCGCGGAACCCTCGCCGAATACATCGCCATACCTGCTGACGCCGTGATCGGGCCAGCGCCGAGCAAGGTCTCGCTTCTCGAAGCCGCCGGCGCGCCGGGGGCGGGCATGGCGGCAATCGGGTTGGTGCAGGAGACCGAGATTGTCGCCGGGCAGACGGTTTTCATCGTCGGGGCAAGCGGTGGCGTTGGAACCTTGGCTGTACAGCTTGCTGCCACGCGAGGGGCACGGATCCTCGCTACCGCCCGTCCCGACGCTGCGGAGCAATTGGGATCGCTGGGGGCGAGCGAGACCGTCGACTACGGACAAGCTTCGGTAGCCGCGCAGGTAGCCAAGATCGAGCCCGGTGGAGTTGACGTGCTACTCGACCTGATCAGCGACCCGGAGCCGTTCGCCGCCAACCTGGAGCTGGTCCGCAACGGAGGCCGGGCAATGTCGCTCAGGTACGCGGCCCAGGCCGAGTCCTTGGGCTCCCAGCGGATCGACGTCGTTAATTTCAATCTGCGCGAACACGCGAGGGCGCCGGAGTTTCTTCGGGCGCTGACCGACGCCATCGATGAAGCGGACCTACGAGTCGTCGTCGAGAAGAATCTCACCCTTGAGGAAGCACCCGCCCTGCTCGCCGCGCAAGAGCTACGCGGCGCCCGGGGCAAGACTATCGTCAGGATCTAGACCAATGTGGTCTTAAACCACCCCCAGATTTCTGGCTCTACAAAAGGAAATCCGATGGGCGCGGCTGGGCTCGAACCAGCGACCTCTCGCGTGTGAGGCGAGCGCTCTCCCACTGAGCTACGCGCCCGGGAGATCGGTTCATCATACGGCCGGTCCGGGGGCTGGATCAGGCTGGGGCGGGGGACTCGAGGGCGCTGGGTGGGGGCTGCTCGCCGGGCTCGGTCTCCTCGCGCTTGCGCAGGGCGAGGCCGATGAAGGGGAAGACGAGGGTGGAGAGCATCGCGGCGCCTACCAGGCCGGCGGAGGTGGAGGTCTTCATATGGCCGAGCTCTACGGCGATCGTGGTGATGGCGACCACGAGGGGCAGCTCGGTGGCGGAGAAGAAGGCGAGGGCGGTGCGGTCGCGGAGGTCGAGGGTGTTGCGGTAGAGCAGCATCGCCGGCAGGCCGCGGACGAAGAGGAAGAGGGCGAAGAACATGAAGAGCTTGAGGATCGCGGTGACGGAGCCGAGTGCGGCGAGGTCAAACGAGATGCCGCTGACGACGAAGAAGAAGGGGACGAAGAAGCCGAAGCCGACCGCGGTGAGCTTCGACTCGAAGACGCGCAGCTCATGGCCCTTGAGCGCCAGACGGGTGATCAGGCCGGCGACGAAGCCGCCGAGCAGGATGTCGAGGCCGAGCTTGCCCGCCAGCAGGACGAGGCCGAAGACCAGCACCACGGTGACGCGCACGGCCAGCTGGCTGCTCGCCTCGAAGGTCCGCTCGAGCAGCGGCCAGCCGCGCCAGGCGAGGCGGGTCGAGACCAGCGCCACGGCGATCGCCAGGAGGATGAAGGCAACCAGGATCGCCGCCTCGTGCAGCGGCCGGTCGGTCGAGAGGAAGAGCGTGACCAGCAGGATCGGGCCGAACTCGCCCGCGCCGCCTGCCGCCAGCAGGTAGGTGCCGAACCCCGTCCGCAGCTCGTCGTTGTCGCGCAGGATTGGGATCAGCGTGCCGATCGCGGTGGTCGCCATCGCGCAGCCGACGTAGAGCGCCGAGAGCACGATCCCCGTCGCTTCCAGGCCGACTCCGATCACGTGGGCGAGGACGATCGAGAAGACCCAGCCCCAGGCGCCCAGCCGCATCGGCCGCCCCTTGATCCGCTCGAAGTCGATCTCGTAGCCGGCGAAGTAGAAGAGCATCCCGAGACCGAGGTTGGAGAAGAATTCGATGAAGTCGTCGACGCTGGCGATGTCGAAGACGTGCGGCCCGACGAGGATCCCGAGGAAGAGCTCGAGCACGACGACCGGCGGGGCGAAGCGGCGCGGCACGGTCGCCGCGATCACCGCGGCGAGGGCGGAGACCAGGACGATCACCGAGAAGGACTCGGTGTCGACGTGGATCTCGGCAAGCGGCAGGGGCACGAGCGCGAACTGAATCAAATTACCGTTCTGCCAGGTAGGGAATTTGATTCAGTTCTCCGCGCGGCAACGGTCGCAGAAGGGTAGGATCGACGGCGGACCGTGCTAGGCGGGGAATCAGCGGTGCCTTGTAACCCGAAATCCGCTTAGCGGGGCCGAATCCCGTTCCGAGGGGCTGGCCGTTGGGGTCAGTGCGCCGCGGGCGGCGTTGACGGCCGGGTCCTGCGCGACGTGGGCACGCGAATCAGGTCAGGTCCGGAAGGAAGCAGCCTTAAGCGGATGCCGCGGGTGCCGCAGGAGAGCCCGGCCCGAGCCAACCGCGACGGACACGCCCGGTGACCTCGCTTCGAAGACCGGGGCGCACGGTCCATTTCGTCAGTCGATCAGCCGGCGATGCATGCGGCTGATCGCGACGCGCCAGGTCGTCAGAGCGAAGGCGACGAGGAAGGCGAAGCGGGCGAGGTCGACCGCCTCGAAGCCGAAGGCGCCGCCGCGCACCAGTTCGACCAGCTGGTGCAGGGGGTTGAGCTGGGCGACTGCCTGGACGCCCTGCGGCAGGCCGTCGATCGGGAAGAAGGTGCCGGCGACGAGGAAGAGCGGCGTGACGAAGAGCGCCGTCACGTAGTTGAACTGGTCGATCTTGGCGACGGTCGCCGCCATCGCCACGCCGAAGCCGGCAAAGCCGAGCGCGGTGACGAAGCAGAAGAGCGGCACCAGGAGCATGCCCCAGGCCGGGTCGAGGCCGAAGGCGATCGTGACCAGCAGCGGCACGCAGCCGTAGGTGCCGGAGCGCAGCCCGATCCAGAGCATCTCGGCGCTGACCAGCTCCTCGACGTCAACCGGGGCGGCGAGGATCGCGTCGTAGGTGTTCTGGAAGCGGTGCTTGACGAAGGTGCCGAACATCGCCGGGATCGCGCTGGAGAAGATCACCGCCGTGGCGACCATGCCGGTGCCGACGAACTGGACGTAGGGGACGCCTTCGACTTCGTCGACCAGGGTCGCGCTCAGCCCCAGCCCGAAGGCGAGCAGGTAGACGAGCGGTTCGAGCACCGCCGAGAAGGTCGTCCCCCGCCAGTAGGTGCGGAAGTTGGCGACCTCGCGGCTCATCACCCCCGCGATCGCGGCCGGTTCGAGGCGCCTCATTCGGCCTCCTCCCCGGTAAGCAGGACGAAGACGTCCTCCAGCGAGGCGGCGCGCACGACCGCGTCCACCGGCACCGCTCCGTCAGCCGCCCGCTCGGACCCGACGATCGCGATCGCCGGCCCCGCCGCGCGCACCCGCAGGCCGCCCTGCTCGGCGACCGCCCGCACTTCGGTCAGCCGCCCAGGCGGTCCGTAGACCTCAGCGGTGTGGGTGCCGGCGTGGGCGGCGATCAGCTCGGCCGGCGTCGCCCGGGCGATCACCCGGCCCGCGTTCATCACCGCGACCTCGTCGGCGAGGCGCTCGGCCTCCTCGATGTAGTGGGTCGACATGAGGATCGTCGTGCCGCGCGAGCGCAGGTCGTCGATCAGCGTCCAGAGCTGCGTGCGGATCTGCGGGTCCAGGCCGACGGTCGGCTCATCGAGCAGGACCAGCTTCGGCTCGTGGATCAGACCGCGGGCGAGCAGCAGCCGCCGCCGCATCCCGCCGGAGAGCTGGTCGACCGCGTCGCCACGCCGCCCTCGCAGCCGCGCCAGGTCGAGCGCTTTGTCGACCGCGGCGGCGACGTCGGGCACCCGGTAGAGGCGGGCGAAGATCGCCAGGTTGTCCTCGACGGTGACGTCGACGTCGAGGTTGTCGAGCTGCGGAACGACGCCCATCTCGGCGCGGGCCGTCTTGGCTTCGGCGGGCAGCTCGTAGCCGAGCACCCGCAGATCGCCCTCGTCGGCGATCGCTTGGCCTGTCAGCAGCCGCATCGTCGTCGACTTGCCGGCGCCGTTCGGCCCGAGCAGGCCGAGGCAGATGCCCTCCGGCACCTCGAGGTCGAGCCCGTCCACCGCCGTGATCGGGCCGAAGCGCTTGACCGCGCCGCGCAGGGCTATCGCCGACATGCGTCGATTCTCGACGATCGCTCGCGCCGACGGCCTCTGGGGGTCTCAGCGCGCGTCGGCGAGGCGCTCGGCGAGCCAGAGGTCGCAGAGCCAGTCGGACTGGCCGGTGTCCTTGCGGATGACGAGGATGCCTTCGGGGCCGCCCTCGACGGTCATTTTCTTCCACCTGGTCGAGTTGGGCATCGTGCGCAGCGACTCGGCGAGGGCGGCGGGCGCCTCCTCGGGCGGCCGCACCTTGCCGTCGCGCGATTTCGCCTTGAAGGGGGCCGCGGGCGCGTCGACCTTCACCTCGCTGGCGCCTTCGCCGATCCGCACCTTGACGCGTCGCCCGTGGCGTTCCCCGGCAAGGACCAGATAGCCGTGGACGCGCGGCCCGACGCGGTTGGCGACCGGTTCGCGGACCTCGATGTTGACCTTCGGCTTCTCGGTGACCTCGAGTCCGAGCGGCGCCATCGCGACGCCGACCTTCTGGTAGGCGCTGTCCATCTCGCCGCCGGGCATCAGCGCCCGGACGCTGCCGAAGACCGCCGCGAGGGCGATCAGCGGCCCGCCGATCAGCAGCGGCACGAAGCTTTCGAAGAGGTAGATCGAGGGGACGGTGAGGAAGATCAGTGCGGTGACGATCACGCCCAGCTTCCAGCTGCGGCGGCCGGCGTCCCACATCGAGCCGCGCGCCTCGATCGCCTCGTTGTCGATCAGCTTGATCGCCAGCGAGGCCCAGAGCTGCTGCTCGGAGATCGCCGTCGGGTCCTCGATCCGTCCCCCGGCTTCGGCGACGGCCCGCTGCACCGCCTTCGCATCGCCGCCCGCCGCACGCTCCATGTCGGAGCGCTGCAGGACGAAGAGGATCACGAAGAAGACGGCGAGCACGCCGAAGATCAGCGCGTAGGTCGTCTTCGGGTTGGACTGCCCTTCGCCGGTGCTCATCGCGATCGCGACCACGATCGCGGCGACCACGAACACGCCGACGATCCCAAAGACTCCCGAGCGCTTGAACCCACCGGCCATCTCGGGCGCGAGCCTACACCCGGTCAGCAGCGGCGGTAGAGGATCCAGGAGTCGTTGGCGGCTACGCGCCGGTAGCCGTGCGGGACGTGGAGGGTGAAGCGGGTTGGGTCGTTGGGGTCGAGGATGAAGTTGTGGATCACGAATCGGCTGGCGGGGTCGAGGAAGTAGCCGCGGCGCGGGATGTCGTCCTCGCTGGCGCTGACGATCCGGGTTGGCCTGACGTCGAGGCTGAAGGCGAGGCGCGGGATCGCCCGGTGGTTGGGGACGGCGACCGGGCCGCAGAGCGGCTCGGCGAAGGCGCCGGAGGCGGCGAGATCGCTGAGATCGCGCTCGATCGTGCCCTGGTTGGAGAGGTCGCGGTGGACGGTCGAGTCGAGGTCCCACTGGTTGGGGAGCCAGAGGACGAACATCAGGAGGACCACCCCGGCGAAGCCCTGCCACACCCGCCGCCAGGGGTGGGCTGGCTCCAGCAGGCGCCAGCCGAGCAGGCCGACGGCGACGAAGATCGCCAGGATCGCACCGGCGAGCATCGTGTAGCGAGCGATGATCGCCAGCCCGGCGGCGCCGAGCAGGGCGAAGGCGGCGAGGGCAAGGGCACCAGACGCGATTCCCAGCGCGGAGCGGCGGCGCAGGAATGCGAAGCCCAGCGCGACTCCGCCCAGCGCACCGACCATCCCCGGCCACTGCATGACTTCGCCGAGCGCGCGGGGGCCGTAGAGGACGAGGTCGACTGGGCCGGTGTGTCGCTTCAGCGTCTCGACGGTTTCCTGGGTGCCGGTGAGCGAGTACGTCGGGCTGCCGGTCGTTATCCAGTCGAATAGGGCCCAGAGGAGCGGGGCTGCCAGCGCCAGCGAGACAAGCGCGACGCCTCTGGGGGAGAGCAGAGTGCCCCTCGCCCGGACAATTGCCGGTCTAATTAGACCGGCAATTTGAGTATCCGCCCGTTCGAGGGGCACTCTGCTCTCCCCTTCGAGGCCGTCCTGGCTAGGCGAGTTGCCCGGGTCGCCTGCTCCGTCTGAGTTGGCGGGAGCTTCACGGGGCGCTGCGAGCAGGTAGGCGAGATACGCAATCGAGAAAAACCACGCCTCGGGGCGGAGCAGGCCCGCAAGGGCGAGTAGAGCCAGGACGGGCCAGCCGCAGCGGGACCTCTTGCTCTCCATTAGGAGAGCGCCTAGACAGAGGGCTATGTACGGCAGGTCTACGTAGGCGCGTAGGCCGTTGGACAGGTACGGGGCTCGGGTTAGGACGATCAGGGCGGCTACGGCGCCGATCGGGCGGTCGAACCAGAGGGCGCCGAGGCGGTAGACGAGGTAGCCGAGCAGGCCGAGCGAGAGGTAGGCGACGATCACCGTCACCGTGATCGCGCCGTCGCCGAGCGGCGTCGCGACGAGGCCGAGCAGGTCGGCGAGCGGGTGCGGGGTGGGGGGCAGCGCGGCGCCGTAGTCGGGGCTCACCCCATGCGCCAGTTCGCGTCCCCAGACCAGCGCGTAGATCGTGTCGTAGTTTGGGAAGCCGAGCGGGAAGACAAGCAGCAGCGCGGCGACGATCCCTCCCACCCAGGCCAAGGGGGTCAGCCAGTTGCGGGCCCGCTGTGGCACCGGCGCAACCTACCGTTGGCCGGCGTCAGGAGCGTGGCGACTTACCTGCCCCTATAGGGCGGAAAGTCGCCACCCGGCCGCAGATACACTGGCCGCAGTGCCGTCCGTTAGCGAGTCAGCCTCCCTCTACCGCCGCCACCGGCCCGGCTCCTTCGACGAGGTGGTCGGCCAGCAGCACGTCGTCCGTACCCTGCGCAACGCGGTCGAGCAGGGCAAGGTCCACCACGCCTACCTCTTCGTCGGCTCGCGCGGCACCGGCAAGACCTCGATGGCGAAGATCCTCGCCCGCTCGCTCAACTGCGAGCGCGGCGGCCCCACGGTCACTCCCTGCGGCGAGTGCGAATCCTGCCTGACGATCGCCGCCGGCTCCTCGGTCGACGTGATCGAGATGGACGCCGCTTCCAACCGCTCGGTCGACGACGTGCGCGACCTGCGCGAGCGCGTTGCCTACGCGCCCACGGGCGGCCGCTGGAAGGTCTACATCCTCGACGAGGCGCACATGCTGACCAAGGAGGCCTGGAACGCCTTCCTCAAGACGCTGGAGGAGCCGCCGCCCAACACCGTCTTCGTGCTCGCCACGACCGAGGCGCACAAGGTGATGGCGACGATCGCCGACCGCTGCCAGCGCTTCGACTTCCAGCGCCCCTCGCTGGAGCAGATCTCCGAGGTGTTGACCCGGGTCTCCGCGGCGGAGTCGATCGAGATCGAGGACGCGGCGGTGGCGATGATCGCCCGCTCGGCGACCGGCAGCTTCCGCGACGCGCTCGGCACGCTCGACCAGCTGGTCGCCTTCGGCGGCAGCCAGGTGAAGCTCGACGACGTGCTCGAGCTGCTCGGGACAGCCGACGCCGAGCTGCTCTTCGAGGCGGTCGACGCGGTGATCGCCGAAGACCCCCGTGCGGTGCTGCTCGGCGTCGAGAGGATGGCCCGCTCCGGCCGCGACCCATCCCAGTTCGCCCGCGACCTCCTCGCCCACCTGCGCCACCTGCTCGTCACCCGGACGGTGGGCGAGGTCCCCAACACCTTCGTGGTCACCGCCACCGACTCGAACCGCCTGGCCGCCCAGGCCAACGCGATGAGGCCGGCGAACCTGGTCCGCACGATCGACGAGCTGGCGGGCGCGCTGACCGCCGTCCGCGAGGGCGACGACGCCCGAATGGCCGTGGAGATAGCCCTGCTCAAGGCAGCCCGCCCCGACTTCGACCCGTCGACCGAGGGACTCCTCAGGCGGATCGAGAGGCTCGAGCAAGGGACGGCAGCGCCCCCGGCCGCGGGTCCTGTCGCTGCAGGGGACCCACCTCCCCCTCCGGTAGCTGAAGCTTCCTCGGGGGAGGCCCCCCCTACAGCGCCACCGGCGGCAGAAGACACCCCAGCTGACCCGCAAGCTTCCAGCGCCGAACCTGAAGCTGAAGCCCCAGGCCCCGCCGAGCCCGAGCCGTCTTCCGCCGGCGATTCGTCCCTTGACCTGACGAAGGTGGTTCAGGTCTGGCCCGTCGTGCTCGACACGCTCCGGGAGACGAGTCCCGCCTTGGCGGCGACGTTCGATGGGGCTCGGCCGGTCACCCTCGACGAGGACAGGCTGACGATTGGCTTCCCAGGGGAGCTCACCTTCAACAAGCGCAAGGCCGAGACGCCCGATAAGCGGGAGCTGATGGCGGATGCGATCGAGGCGACGCTGGGGCAGCGCCTGCGTCCCACCTACGCTCTCCTGGACGAGGACGTTGCTCCCGCCGATCCCGAGGTGGGGGAGGAGGAGCCGTCCGGCGAGATCGATCACGATGCGCTGGTGGAGAAGCTGAAGAGCGAGTTCGATGCCAAGGAGGTCGGTGGTGGCTAAAGGCGGGATGCCCGGGGGGTTTGACGTCAATGCGCTGATGAAGCAGGCGCAGAAGATGCAGACCGAGATGCTGCAGGCGCAGGAGACGCTGAAGGACGAGGTGGTCGAGGCGAGCGCCGGCGGCGGCATGGTCAAGGTCAAGGTCGGCGGCGACCTGACCCTGCGCGAGATCGCCATCGACCCCGAGGCGATCGACCCCGAGGAGCCGGAGCTGCTCGCCGAGATGGTCCAGGCGGCCGTCAACGAGGGCCTGCGTGCCGCCCAGCAGCTGGCCGAGTCGAAGATGGGCGGGATCACGGGAGGCCTCGGCCTCCCTGGAATGTGAGCCCGATGGGCTTCCGGTGCGCCTTTTGCGGTCTATGCCCACATAAAGCGCACCGGAGCGGGACGTCGTGAGCGCCGAGGGGCCGGCGCCGCTGGCGCGGCTGGTGGCGGAGCTCTCGCGGCTGCCGGGGATCGGGCAGCGGACCGCGCAGCGGCTCGCTTTCCACATCCTTCGCGCGCCCGACGAGGAGGCTGAGGCGCTCGCCGCTGCGATCCGCGAGGTGAAGGAGAAGGTCGGCCTCTGCGAGGAGTGCTTCAATCTCGCCGAGGGTCCGCGCTGTCGGATCTGCGCCGACTCGAATCGCGACCGTACGACGATCTGCGTGGTCGAGGAGCCGGCCGACGTGATCCCGATCGAGCGCACCCACGAGTACCGCGGCCTCTACCACGTGCTCGGCGGGGCGCTCTCGCCGATCGACGGGGTCGACGCCGAGGATCTGAAGATCGCCGAGCTGGTGCGCCGGGTCGAGGCCGACGAGATGGGCGAGGTGGTGCTCGCCACCAACCCGACGACGACCGGCGAGGCGACCGCGCTGCACATCGCCGAGCTGCTGCGTGGCCGGGTCACGGTCACCCGCCTCGCCAGCGGCCTGCCGGTTGGCGCCGACCTCGAGCACGCCGACGAGGTCACCCTCGGCAAGGCCTTCGCCGGCCGCCGCAGCCTCGACTGATTCATCGAGTCCCGCTCTTTGCGGACAAAATGCCTAGACAAGTGTCGGGGTGCAAATAGCGAGCTTTTGCGCCCCTGGCGTCCGTTGCTTTCGAGAAGGTCTGCGGGTGACGACGGAAGCTCCGATAAAAGAGGCTGGCACGGTGGAGTCGGCGATCGGCAGGGTCGCCCGCGAGGTCTTTGCCGACGCTGCCGAGCGCCTTGCCGATGAGTTCGGCTCGGCGGCCGCATCGGCGGTCGCCGCGGTGCGGGAGCGCCCCGCCGTGGCGACGCCCCTGGTCGAGGAGCACGCGCACGCCAGCCTCTTCCATCCGGGCCACATGCGCCGCCGCCTCGATCAGCTGATCGAGGCCAACAAGCGCTACGCCCACCCCTTTGCCCTCGTCGTCTTCGACGTCGAAGGCCCGGGAGCGCGCGAGTCCGCGCCTGGCGCCGACGGCGAGACGATGCTGGCGGTGGTCGGCGCGGCGCTGCGCGAGAGCGTGCGGATCGTCGACGAGACCTTCCAGCTGGAGGAGGACGCGATCTGCGTGCTGGCGCCCAACCAGAGCACGGTCGAGGGGGTGCAGATGGCCGAGCGCCTGCTCCGCCTGCTCGACGAGCTCGAGGCCGCCGGCGGCCTGCCGATCACGATCTCGGCCGGAGTCGTCGCCTGTCCCGAGCACGGCAAGGACGCCGAGGATCTGCTGCGGCGGGCCGACGAGGCGATGTGGCGGGCTCGCGCGGTGGGTCAGCCGGTGGGCGTCGGCGCCTTGCAAGATCGCTGACAGATTCTGGAAATCTGTCCATAACTTGCGTAAACCTGGATTTCGGCTGCCAGAATTGCCCGCGTGCCGGGAATTCGAACCAACGCCGCCGCAGAAGTGCTCGGGGTCAGCCCCAACACGCTGCGCAGCTGGGAGCGGCGCTACGGCTACCCGACGCCGAAGCGCACGGTCGGCAACCACCGGAACTACGAGCTGGTCGAGCTGCAGACCCTGCGCGACGCGCTGGCGCAGACAGGCAATATCTCCTCGGCGATCGAATTGGCGCGCCAGCGCCAGGCGGCGCCGGCCAACGACGGCAGTCTGCTGGCCGCCCTGGAAAGCTTCGACGAGGATGCCGCCGACCGCGCGGTCGAGGAGAGCCTGGCGCTGCGCCCGCTGGAGCGCACCGTGGAGGAGCTGCTGCTGCCGGCGGTCGACCGGCTCGCCGGCGACCCCGATCGCGAGGCTGAGCTCGAGTTCGCCTCGCGCTGGGCGAGCGGCTGGTTGCACGGAGCCCGCCGCCTTGCCTCGACCGCCTCGCGCCCGGCCGGCATCCTGCTGCTCGATTCGAGCCGCGGCTCCGATGCCGAGGCGGTTCACACGCAGGCGCTCGACCTCACCCTGCGCCGCGCTGGCTTCCGCGTCCTCACCCTCTCCAACGAGCTCGCCGACGAGCGTCTCGAGCGCGCCCTGCGCGCACTCGACCCGACCGCGATCGTCCTCTGTGGCCCCCGCACCGACACGCGCGGCGCCGTCGGCTTGGTGCGCAAGATCCGCGAGATGGGCGTCGAGGCGCCGCTCTACGGCTTCCGCGCCGCCGGCCTGATCGGCGACGCCGTTCCCGCCGCCGGCTCCAAGCCGAGCGAAGTCAC
Organism: uncultured Solirubrobacterales bacterium; assembly: GCA_963728365.1. GTDB lineage: Bacteria > Actinomycetota > Thermoleophilia > Solirubrobacterales > 70-9 > VRUE01. The sequence continues at coordinate 1,409,355 of CAVSJI010000001.1, read as the reverse complement.
GGCGATGCTCAACGCGGACCTGCGCCGCCGCGCCGCCCAGGCTTTCGCATAAGAAAGGCCGAAACCCCTTCCGGGGTCCCGGCCTTGGTGGGGCGTTCGGCGCCTCCCTGGGCGCTGGCCCGTCCTAGAGGTTGGCGAGCGTCTTTCGTGCCGCGGTGAGGACCACCTTCGGCAGCGGCGCGAAATCGAGCGCCGGACCGTACTTCTGACCGGTCGTCATGTTGTAGAGGATGAACGAGGACAGGTCGGTCTTCTGCGGCGCCCCGTGCGGGACGATGCAGTAGGTGAACGTCGACAGCGGGTACGCCGCCTTGAACTTCTTCGGGGGGGCAACGATGTGAAGCTCGTTGCTCGCCGGGACCTTCTTGACCATTTCCGCCGCGGCGGAGATGTTCTTCAGGTTCGGGTACTCGTAGTTGCCGGCGGCGTTCTTCAGCGCCGCCGCCTTGAGATCCGAGGCGATCGCGTAGGAGCCGGAGACGTAGCCGATCGCCCCATTGGTCGCCTTGACCACCGAGGTGACGCCGACGTTGCCTTTGCCGCCTACACCGGTGGGAAACCCGACCGACGTGGCGAAGCCGACGTTCTTCTTCCACGCCCCGCTTTCCTTCGAGAGGTAGTTGGTGAAGGCGTAGGTGTCACCCGAGCCGTCGCTGCGGAAGACCGGGGTGATCGTCGTGCCCGGAAGCTGCGCTTTCGGGTTGAGCTTCTTGATCTTCGGGTCGTTCCACTTGGTGATCTTGCCGAAGTAGATGGCGGCGACGATCGGACCGGTGAGGTTCAGCTTGCTGACGCCCTTGACGTGAAAGGCGACCGCGACGCCGGTCAGCGCCCAGGGGATCTGCACGCAGCCGTTGCAGGCGGCAGCCTGTTCGGGGGTCAGCGGAGCGTCGGAGGCGCCGAAGTCCACCGTGCGACCGGTGATCTGGGCGATGCCGGCCCCAGAGCCGACCGATCCATAGGTGACTTTGACGGCACCGACCGTATGAGCTTCGTAGCCGCTGATCCAGTTGGCCATCAGAGGCGCGACCAGCGAGGAACCGGCGCCGGTCAGGCTTGCGGACGCGGCGGCGGTCGAGATGGCGCTCATGCAAGCGACCATTCCGGTCACCGCGAGTAGGAAGCCAAACAACCTGTTGCGAATCAAAAGGGAATCCTTTCGGCTTGTGATCATTCTGTTCGTGCCACAGGCCGTTTAACGTCCCCTGGCGGCCGCAGGATCTCGCCGCGAAACAGGTCACGTGTTTCAATTGTGTGAAAAAAACGTCTGTATCAAAAATGTGAAAACCGACGAGTTGTGACAATCGCGTGAACGCGCCGGGGTCAGTTGTGTCAATCCTGTGAAAAGTGACCTTACCGGGTGGGAATGGGGTGTGAACTGCTCTAGGCTGCGCCTCGATGAGCACCGTCGCCAGGCCGAATCCCAAGGCGCGCCGCGGCGCGGAATCGCGCGGCGCCGAGCGCCGACGCTCGCTCGACCGCTTCGGTGACGCGGCGCTGCGCGCGGTCTGCGGGGGAGCCGCCACGCTGGCCGTCCTCGTCCTCGTCGTGATTGGCTTCCAGGTCGTCAAGGGCGCCGCCCCGGCGATCTCGCAGTTCGGCATCGGCTTCGTCACCGACGCCGAATGGCAGCCGAATTTCGAGGTCTTCGGCGCCGGCACGGTCCTTTACGGAACCCTGATCAGCTCCTTCTTCGCCCTGCTGATCGGGGGACCGATCGCGATCGCGATCGGGCTCTACCTGAGCCTCCTGGCGCCGAAGGGCGTGCGCGGCGTGATCTCGCCGCTGGTCGAAATGCTGGCCGCGATCCCCAGCGTGATCCTCGGCTTCTGGGGCTTGGTCGTACTGGCGCCCTACGCGCAGAAGCATTTCGAGCCCTGGTTGCATGACACGCTCGGCTTCATCCCGCTCTTCGGCGAACCGCAGACGACCGGCTCGAGCGTCTTCACGGCGAGCCTGATCCTGACGATCATGATCGTGCCGATCATCGCCTCGATCTCGCGCGACCTCTTTCTCGCCGTGCCGCGCGACGTGCAGGACGGGGCCAGCGCTCTCGGCGCGACCCGCTGGGAGGTGATCCGCGGCGTCGTCCTGCCGAGCACCACCTCGGGGGTGATCGCCGCCTCGCTGCTCGGCCTCGGCCGGGCGCTTGGCGAGGCGATCGCCGTCGCCCAGGTGATCGGCGCCGGCTCGCAGATCAGCGCCAACCTGTTCAGGACGAGCGACACGCTGGCCGCCCGGATCGCCAACCAGTTTCCGGGCGCGATCACCGAGATGCACAAAGCGTCGCTCTTCTATCTGGGAGCGATCCTGCTCGCGATCGGCCTGGTCTCGAACCTGACCGCGCAGTGGATCGGCAAGCGCTTCGACTACGGGAGAGCGGTCGCCCGGTGAGCGAGCTCCCCTTCGATCCGGCTGCGCCGCTGCGCCCGACCGGCAACCTGCGCCGCCGGCGGGTCGTCAGCCACGTCGCCGAGCATGGCGCCACCGCGGCGGCGGTCCTCGCGGTCGGCGTGCTGGCGATCGTCGTCTACACGGTCCTCGCCCGCGGCGCCGCCGCGATCAGCCTCGACTTCCTCCTCAAGGGAGAACCGGACGGGATTGGCCCGATGCTGGTCGGCACCGCCGAGATCGTCGCGATCGGGACCCTGATTGCGGCGCCGATCGGGGTGCTGATCGCGATCTACCTGACCGAGTTCGGTGGCGGTCGCCTGAGCGGCTTCGTCCGCCTGACGCTCGACCTGATCAACGGCTTGCCGTCGATCATCATCGGACTCTTCGTCTTCGGCCTGCTGGTCAATCACCACAAGCAGTCGGCCTTCGCCGCCGCGGTCGCGCTGGCGATCATCATGCTGCCGATCGTCGCCCGCGGCACGCAGGAGGTGCTGGCACTGGTTCCCGAGAGCATGCGCGAAGCCTCCGATGCGCTCGGCGTGAGCCGCTGGCGCTCGGTGCTGACCGTGATCCTGCCCAGCGCGACGGGGGGCATCCTCACCGCGACGATCCTTGCCGTGGCCCGCGCCGCCGGCGAGACCGCGCCGCTGATCCTGGTTGACTCGGTCTTCGACGGCAAGGAAGTCTCGCTCAACCCCTTCGAGGTGGTGCCCAACATCCCGGTGAAGATCTTCCGGCTCTCCGAAGAAGCGAACCCCGAAGCGATCACCCAGGCCTGGGGCGCCGGCCTCGTGTTGCTCTTCTTCATCATGTTCGCTGGGCTCGGGGCGCGGGCGCTGCTGGCGCGGAGCAAGGCGAGGATGGCGGGATGACCGGGATGAGCGAGATCGCTCCGCCGTACTGGCCCGAGCGGGCGCCGCCGCCGGTTCCGACCAGGGTTCGGATCCAGGGCGACGCCGCTGCCGATGCGCTCGCGGCCGGATGTCGTCCCAGCCTGCCGGTCGAGTCGGTCTTCGAGGTCAGCGACGTCTCGGTCCTCTACGGCGCCAAGCGAGCCCTCGCCGGAGTCAGCCTGCGCATCCCGCGCAGCCGGATCACGGCGCTGATCGGCCCTTCGGGCTGCGGCAAGTCGACCTTCATCCGCAGCCTCAACCGGATGAACGACTCGGTGCCCGGTTTCCGGCTAGAGGGCAGCGTCCTCTACCACGGCCACGACATCTACGCGAGCAAGGTCGACCAGGTTGAGGTCCGGCGCCGGATCGGCATGGTCTTCCAGAAGCCCAACCCGTTCCCCAAGTCGATCTACGACAACGTCGCCTGGGCGCCGCGCAATCTCGGCCTGCGACAGGGGCTCGACGAGCGGGTCGAGAAGGCGCTGCGCGGCGCCGCCCTCTGGGACGAGGTCAAGGACCGGCTGAAGAGCAGCGCCCTCGGTCTCTCCGGCGGCCAGCAGCAGCGGCTCTGCATAGCGCGGGCGATCGCGATCGAACCCGACGTTCTGCTGCTCGACGAGCCGGCCTCCGCCCTCGACCCGATCGCCAGCGCCTCGATCGAGGAGCTGATGCACAGCCTCAAGGGCCGCTTCACGATCGTGATCGTCACTCACAACATGCAGCAGGCGGCGCGGGTCGCCGACGGCACCGCCTTCTTCGGCCTCGAAGCGGTCGACGGCAAGCCGACCGGGACGCTTATCGAGTACGCCGATACCGAGACGATCTTCGGCGCCCCGGCCGACCCGCGCACCCGCGACTACGTCACCGGCCGCTTCGGCTAGGCGCCCCAGCGAACTGCATCAACTTCTCTACCCAGGGGAAGGAGAAGTTGATGCAGTTCGCGCTCAGCGGCGCAGGATCGCGTCGCTGGGGACCTGCTGGAGAAGCGGCTGGCCGCACTGCCAGCAGAAGGTGGCGCCGGTGCTGTGTGGGGCGCCGCAGGCCGTGCAGGAGCCGGCGGTGCCGGTCTGCTCCATGCGCACGATTCGTTCTACCTCGCCAAGCTCGGCGTCGGCGTCCTGCAGGGCGACGGCGCGCTTGACAAGCACCTCGACGTCGATCCGGTTGCGGACCGCCATCTCGTAGACGAGCCCGCCGAGGTCCCACTGCAGCTCGGCGACCCGGGCGACCAGCTGGTCGCGGCGCCGTTCGAGGTCGACGGTCAGCTCATGCTGGGGCGGTGGACCTGGGGCTTTGCCCCGGGGCGCGGGGACCCCGTTGGGGCTGCCGCCGGCTGCAGCCTTGGTCGACCTCGTTGATCTCTTCAGGAGTCTCATTCGCCGAAGTAGTTGCCGGTGAATTCGCCGCCTTCGCAGCCCGCTTCGCCTTCCTTGCACTTGTCCCCGGGTTCCACGGTGGCCGGCGGCAGGTCGACGTTGCCGCTGGGCTTCAGCACTTCCTCGGCGCCCTTGCCCGATTCGGCCCTGGCTTCCGCCTTCTTGGCAGCCTTCCTGTTGCTCTTCGAGCCCTTCGCGGCGCTGGATTTCTCGGTGCTCGTGCCGCCGACGGTGCTGGCGGCTTCGCTTGCGCCAGAAGCGCCGCCGCCTTCCACCTTGATCACCTGGGGTGTGGCGGCCGCGTTCGTCGCGCCGGAATCGCCACCCGAGCGACCGATCAGCACGCCGACCCCCATCGCCAGCAGCAACGTGCCGACCCCCGCGATCAGCGTCGCGTTGGGAGAGAGGCGTCGCTTCGGCTTCTTCGGCGGCGCGGCCGCGCTCGCCGCCGGTCCCTTCATCGCTTCCATGAAGGTGACCGCGTTCATGAACGGAAGACGCGGCTCGCCGCAGCGCTGGCCGCAGTCGAGGCAGTAGCGCTGGTCGGGCGCGACTGGGTTTCCGCACGAAGGGCACTGCTCGCTGCCAGCCGCGACGAGGGAGTGGCGCACGGCGGGCGCGGGGCTCGTCCCGCTGGGGACGTGGGGGGCGTTCAGGGCTTCGCTCGAATCCATGTGACGTTCGCCGGCGACCATGTAGTCCGGCGGACCGGGGACGCGCGACCGGGCACATAGTCATCGCCACGGCAGCCGAAAATGTTTCGGTGTTGTGAAAACGGCTACGGCGTGTGGGCGCACGTTCACGCGTGAGTCACAATTTTGCGATCTCACCGCGCGAGACTCCCAGCCGGTGGCGATCTCCAACGGCGACGATGACTCGAGCGGGTCCTGCGCGTCGAGCTGCTCGGCTTGCGGCGCCGGCCTGGGTGCCGACCAGCGTTACTGCCTGGCCTGCGGCGAGCGTCGCGGCCCGCTGCCGGCCGCGGTCGCCGAGTGGCTCTCGATCGTGCCGCCCGAGTCGGCGGTCGCCGACGAGGGGGAGTTCGCCGGCGTCGCGGCAACGGCGGGCGCCGAGGACGAGGACCCCCTGCGCCGCTACATGCCGGAGCCGCGCACCGCGGCGGTGGCGGTGATGGCGCTGCTCGCCTTCGGCGTCCTGCTCGGCGCCGCCACCGGCCCCGCTGCGCAGAGTGCCGGGATCGCTCCGATCGTGCTCTACACGAGCGCTGAACCGGCGCCCGCGGCCGTCGAACCCGAAGAAGAACAGGCGAGCGAACCGCTGGAACCCGTGGCCTCCGCCGCCGCGCCGCTTGTCGAAGAGCCGCTCCCCACGGAACCGCTGCCGGAAGAACCGCTGCCGACGTCCACGCCAGCCCCCGGAAAACCGCCCTTCGAACTTCCCGAAGAAGAAGTCCTGCCGCCGATCTCGCACGTCTTCCTGATCGTGCTCGGCGACAACGGCTATGAAGGCGCCTACGGCGAAAGCTCCCGCGCTCCATACCTGGCGGAAACACTGCGTAAAAAAGGCGAGCTGCTGAGCAATTACTACGCCGTCACCGAGGGCGACCTTGCCAACGAGATCGCCCTGATCTCCGGCCAGGGGCCAACCCCGGCGACGGCGGCCAACTGTCCCGAAAGCACGGATGTGGCGCCCGGCACCCTCAGCCCCACCGGCCAGGTCGAAGGCGACGGCTGCGTCTACCCGGCGGAAGCGGAAACCCTGCCGGCCGAGCTGACAACGGTGAAGAAGACTTGGAAGGCCTACCTCGGCGAACCGTCCCAGCCTTGGCGCAACCCGTTCGCCTTCTTCCACTCGCCGATCGACGAACCCGCCTGCGATTCGTGCGTCACCGGCCTCGAACAGCTCACCCTGGACCTGAAGGAGGAGACGAGCACCCCCTCTTTCTCCTACATCGCTCCCGGCGCCTGCGAAGACGGGAGCCAGGAACCGTGCGAACCGGAAAGGTCCGCGGGCCTGGCCACCGCCCAGCCCTTCCTCGAAACGGTCGTCCCCGAGATCGAAGAATCCGACGCTTACAAGAAAGGCGGCCTGATCGCGATCACCTTCGCCCAAGCGCCGCAGACCGGCCCGGAACCCGACACCAGCGCCTGCTGCTCGACACCCGAATACCCGAACCTGCCGGCCGCGGTAATTCCGCCTCCGGTCACCAACACCCCGGTGAAAGAAACCGGTGGCGGCGGCCAGGTCGGCATGCTCCTCCTCTCACCGTACGTAGAACCGAACAGCAGCAACGAAACCGCCTACTACAACCACTTCTCGTTCCTGCTCAGCGTCGAGGAACTCCTCGGCGTAGCACCGCTCGGCTACGCCGCCGAACCGGGACTGACCGCGTTCGACAGCACCGTCTTCAACCTTGGCGAATGAGAAAGCGGCCACTTCCCAGAACCCTCCCACCGCCTCCTACAAGCTCTAGCAATAGGCGGCATCGCGCTGGGTCTCCTCACCGCAGTTCTGATCGTGCTCGACTGAGGCCCGTTCTCGTCCCGGAGACGGGCGGTTGGGGTGGGTCGGAGCGTCTTGTACTTTTTCGTCGTGAGCCCTGAGGCGTCAGCCTGACTCCTCTCCACCGAAAAAGTTAAGCGGAGACCCACCCCAACCGCCCTACCCCTCGTCGAGAGCCGGAGTCTCGCTGATCCCGAACCGATCGTGGAACCGGCGCAGCGGCGCCGGCGCCCACCAGTTCCACTTGCCGAGCAGCGCCATCAAGGAGGGGACCAGCAGCGCCCTGATGATGCTGGCGTCGATCAGCACGGCGAGCGCCGTGCCGACGCCGTTCTCCTTGATGAAGATGATCTGCGAGGTGGCGAAGGCGCCCATCGCGACCGCGAAGAGCAGCGCCGCGGCGGTGACGATGCGGCCGGTGCGCTCGAGGCCGATCGCCACGCACTCGGAGTCCGAGGCGCCGTTGTCGCGGGCCTCCTTGATCCGCGAGAGCAGGAAGACGGCGTAGTCGGTGGAGAGGCCGAAGGCCACGGCGAAGAGCAGGATCGGCATCGTCTGCTCGATCGCGCCCGGGCTCGAGTAGTTGAGCAGGCCCTCCAGCCGCCCGTCCTGGAAGATCAGCACCAGCAGGCCGAAGACGGCGCTGAGGTTGAGGAAGTTCATCAGCAGCGACTTGATCGGCAGGATCACCGAGCCGGTCATCAGGAAGAGGATCGTCAGGGTCGCGATGACGATGACGCCGAGCACGATCGGCAGGTGGCGGACCAGGCTGCTCTGCAGATCGATGAAGTCGGCGGTCGCGCCGCCGACGAGGACGGTCGTCCCCCGCGGCGGCGCCAGCTCCCGAATCCGCCTCACCGTGCTCTGGCTGGCCTCGGAGACGAAGGGGCGGGTGGAGACGGCCAGCAGCGCCGTGACGCCGTCTCGCAGCTGCTGCGGGTTGACTTCGGCGACGCCGTCCACCCGGCGGACGCGGGCGGCGACCTGCGCGGCGGCCCGCGGCCCGCCGCCTTCGACGTCGATCCAGATCGGCGTCTCGCGGTAGGGAGGGAATTCGGCTCTGACCGTGTCGTAGGCCCGGCGGGCGCTGGCCGAGGTCGGCAGGACCGTCGGGTCGACGGTGTCGAACTTGATCCCGAAGAAGGGCAGCCCGAGGACGATCAGGAAGAGGCCGCTGAGCGTCGCCACCGGCACCGGCCGGCGCATGACGAAGCGCGAGAGCCGGTACCAGAAGCCGCTCTCGTCGGGGCGCGCGTCGGCCTCGGCCCGGCGCTGGAGAAATCGCGGGGCCAGCGAGTTGACCCGGGTTCCGAGCAGGGTCAGCACCGCCGGCAGCACGGTCAGCGAGATCAGCGCCGCGAATAGCGCGACAAGGGCGCCGCCGAGGCCCATCGAGTAGAGGAAGCGCTGGGGGAAGACGAGCAGCGAGGCGAGTGCCGCGGCGACGGTCAGCGAGGAGAAGAAGACCGTGCGCCCCGAGGTTGCCAGCACGCGGCGCATCGCGGCCAATCCCGGACCGTCGACGGCGATCTCCTCGCGGTAGCGGGAGACGACGAAGAGGCTGTAGTCGATCGCCAGCCCAAGCCCAAGCGCCGTGGTCAGGTTGAGGGCGAAGATCGAGATCGAGCCGACTTCGCTGGCGATGCGCAGGATGAGGAAGGTGCCGACGATCGCCAGGCCGCCGATCATCAGTGGCAGCAGGGCGGCGACCAGGCTGCGGAAGAAGACCAGCGAGAGCAGGAAGAGCAGGGGGAAGGCGAGCATCTCCGCCATCCGCAGGTCCTTCTCGACCTGCTTGTTGACCTGCTCCTGGGCGACCGCGGCGCCGCCGACGAGAACGCCGGGACGGGTTGAGAGCTGCTCGGCGACGTCGGCGCCCGCTTCCTGCCAGCGCTTGTCCTCACGCGGTCGCAAGGCGACCGAGAAGTAGGTGGAGCGGCCGTCTCGGGAGACGAAGACGGGGGAGTGGGTGTCGTAGTAGCCGGTGACCGAGCTGACGTCGGCGCGCCGCCGCACGCTGCGCTCGAGCGCCTCCACCCGGGCTCGGGTCGCCGGCGAGGCGACCGGCGCGTTGCGGACGATCGCGAGCACAGCGGGCACCCGCAGGCCGGCGTCGAGCAGGCGTTCCTTCGCCCGCACGGTCTCGGTCGCCGGGTCGTCGGCGCCGTAGGGATCGAGGCGCTTGGCGACCGAGCCGCCAAGCGCCCCGGCGAGGACGAAGAAGAGAACCGCGGCGAGCCCGACCCGGCGGGCGTTGCCGTCGGCGAGGCGGGCGAGGGCGTCGAACATCAGCTGCTCCTTTTCCGATCGGTCTCGGCCGAGCCGAGGAGGCGTGCCTCCATCCGCTCGCACCACTCTGCGAACCACTCGTTGAACTCGATCCCGCCCTGGAGGACCATCAGCGGGTAGGGGTCGTCGTTCTCGTCAAGCTTTGCCTGCGCCGCGGGCTCGATCCCGCGCAGGCGCTCGGCGACGCCGAGCCGGTGCTCGCGCATCGAGCGCAGCGTGCCGACCGCCTCCTCGGCGGGCAGCACGGATGAGAAGAAGAGCTTGAGCAGGCCTTCCTCGCGCATCTCGAAGGTCGAGGGGGGTTGGCGAAGCCAGTCTCTCAGTGCCTCTTGGCCCGCGGCGGTGATCGCATAGACGGTGCGTTTGCGCTCGCCGCGCGGCAGATCGCTGCCCTCGACCAGCCCGGCGTCGGAGAGTCGCTTCAGCTCGGGATAGATCTGCCCGTAGCTGGCCGCCCAGAAGAAGCGGGTGCTGCCGTCGACCAGCGCCTTGATCTCATACCCCGAGCGCGCCTCGCGGCTGACCATGCCGAGGATCACGTAGGCGGTCGGACCCAGCTCCATGCCCTGAATATATATCGCCACGATATATCTGCAAGTGTGATCTCGCGCACATGTAGTCTCCAGGGCGATGCCAATCGACCAGAGCAAGATGGGGCAGGTGGTGACGGCCCAGATGGAGGCGCTCGAAGCCGACTACGGCGACGACTGCCAGATCGGCGACGTCTGCACGATCGTCGAGGTGGTCGGGCCGCACGGCTCGCACGTGCGGGTGCGGACGTCGGACATGCGCCCCCACATGGCACTCGGGCTGATCCGCATGGCTGAGCACGCGATGCTCGGCAACCTCGGCGGCGAGTAGGTTCCCGCGGCGCGGCCGCGTGACTATCCTCAACCGTCGATGGCTGACGGGAGCGCGAAGACCGTTGTGATGAAGTTCGGCGGCAGCTCGGTGGCCGGCGCCGAGCAGATCGTGCGCGCCGCGCGGCGGATCGTCGCCGCGCGCGAGGCCGGCAACCGGGTCCTCGCGGTGCTCTCGGCGCGTGGCAAGACGACCGACGAGCTGGTCGCCCAGGCGCTGGAGATCTCCGAGCGCCCCGAGCCGCGCGAGATGGACATGCTGCTCTCCACCGGCGAGCGGATCTCCTGCGCGCTCTGCGCGATGGCGATCCACGACATGGGCCACAAGGCGATCTCGCTGACCGGCTCGCAGGCGGGCATCGTCACCGACTCCTCGCACACGCGGGCGCGGATCATCGACGTCAAGGCCGAGCGCATCGAGCGGGCGCTGGCCGAGGACCGGATCGTGCTCGTCGCCGGTTTCCAAGGGGTCTCGACCGAGAGCCGCGACGTGACCACGCTCGGGCGCGGCGGATCCGACACGACCGCCGTCGCCCTGGCGGCGGCGCTCGACGCCGAGGTCTGCGAGATCTACACCGACGTCGCCGGGGTCTTCAGCGCCGACCCGCGGATCGTCCCGGACGCTCGCAAGATCCCCGTCGCCACCTTCGAGGAGACGCTCGAGATGGCCGCCTCGGGGGCCCGCGTCCTGCAGCTGCGCTCGGTCGAGTACGCGCGCAACCACGGGGTGCGCATCCACTGCCGCAGCAGCTTCGAGGACGGTCCAGGTACCCTCGTCGTCAGCGAGGACGAGAGCGAAAAGGAGACCGTGGAGCAGCCCTTCGTAACAGCAGTGACCCACTCCGACGACGAGGCGCGCGTGACCCTCGTCGGGATCCGCGACGAGCCCGGCGTCGCCGGCGAGATCTTCACGGCGCTCGCCGGGGCGGGCGTCAACGTCGACGTGATCATCCAGAACGAGCCGGTGAGCGACGACGAGCTCGCCGACCTATCCTTCACGATCGACCGCGCCGAGCTGACCGCGGCGACCGACGCGATCGCCGCGCTGGGCAGCGTCAGCCAGGGCGTGCGCACCGACGATCGGATCGGCAAGGTCTCGATCATCGGCGCCGGGATGCGCTCGCACCCGGGCGTCGCCGCCAAGGTCTTCGAGGTGCTCGGCCGCGAGGAGATCAACATCGAGATGATTTCCACCTCGCCGATCAAGATCTCATGCGTGATCTCCGCCGACGCGGTCCCGGCTGCGGTCAAGTCGCTGCACGAGGCGTTTGAGCTGGGCGCGGGCGCGGTGCGGCCCGAAGACGCGGCCGGCGCCGAGCACCACCCGACGGTCAGCTCATGAGCGGTTACCGGGTCGGAGTGCTGGGCGCCACCGGCGCCGTCGGCTCGACCATCCTCGGGGTGCTCGCCGAGCGCGAGTTCCCCGCTTCGGAGGTTGTCGCCTTCGCCTCCGAGCGCTCGGTCGGGCGCGAGATCGAGTGGAACGGCTCGGTCCTGCAGTGCCGGTCGTTGACCCCGGAGACGATCCAGGGTCTTGACGTGGTGCTCTCCTCGGCGGGCGGCGCGGTCAGCTCCGAGTGGGCGCCTCGGCTGGTCGAGGCCGGGGCGGTGGTCGTCGACAACACCAGCTACTGGCGCATGCACGAGAGCGTGCCGCTGGTCGTCGCCGGGGTCAACCCCGAGGCCGCCGACGCGCACGAGGGGATCGTCGCCAACCCCAACTGCACGACGATGGTGGCGATGATGGCGCTGGCCCCGATCCACCGCGCGGTCGGGCTGGAGCGGATCGTCGTCTGCAGCTACCAGGCGGTCTCGGGCACGGGACAGCGGGCGATCGAGGAGCTGCTGGCGCAGTCGCGGGCGATCCTCGCCGGCGAAGACCCGCCGCCCCCCGAGGCCTACCCGCACCAGATCGCCTTCAACGTGCTGCCCCAGGTCGAGGTCTTCAAGGACGGCGACGACTACACGACCGAGGAGCGCAAGGTGATGGCCGAGACCCGCAAGATCCTCGGCTTCGGCGAGGAGGTCTCGATCTCGGCGACCTGCGCCCGGGTGCCGGTCGTCAGCGGCCACTCGGAGTCGGTCAACCTGCGCACTGCCGAGGACCTCTCGCCCGAGGACTGTCGTGCCCTGCTGGCCGAGGCGCCGGGCGTGCTCGTCGTCGACGATCCCGCCGCCGGCGCCTACCCGATGGCGATCGACGCCGCCGGCCGCGACGAGGTTCTCGTCGGCCGCATCCGCCGCGACCCCGGCGAGGAGCGCACCCTCAACCTCTGGGTCGCCGGCGACAACCTGCGCAAGGGCGCCGCCCTCAATGCCGTCCAAGTGGCGGAGCTGCTAATCGAGCGCGACCTCCTCGGCCAATAGGCTCGCTCCGGTGCGCCTTTTCCGGCCTATAACCACATAAAGCGCACCGGAAGGCGCAGATCGGCTCATGGACATCGGATTTGGCGACGCGGTTTTGATCTTCGGTGGGCTGCTGACCGTGGTCGCGGCGCTCTCCGGGGTGATGCGGGGGACGGTGCTCTCGGCCTCGGTGCTCTCCGTCGGGCTGGGGATCCTGCTCGCCGCGGTCGGCGCGGTCAAAGTCGACGCGACCTCGGAGTCGATCGTCGAGCTGGTCGAGCTGGCGCTGATCCTCACCCTCTTCTCCGACGGGATGTTCGTCGAGCGCGAGCTGCTCGCCCGCCACTGGAGCCCGGTGGCGCGGGCGCTGGTGATCGCGATGCCGATCACGATGGCGCTGCTCGGCATCGCTGCCAAGGTGCTCTTCCCGGGGTTGAGCTGGGCGGAAGCGCTGCTGCTCGGCGCGGTGCTCTCGCCGACCGACCCGGTCGTCACCTCGGCTGTGGTCACCTCGAAGATCGTCCCGGCCTCGGTCAGGCATACCCTCAACCTCGAGTCAGGTCTGAACGACGGCCTCGCGCTGCCCTTCGTCCTCTTCTTCCTGATCCTCGCCGCGCCGGGCGGCGACCCCGGCGGCGAAGCGGCGAAGCTGCTCGGCGAAGCGCTATTCGGCGCGGGGGTGGGGGTCGCCCTCGGCGCGATCGGCGGTCGCCTGCACCATCGCCTGCCGGGAGGAGGGCTGACCACGCGCTACGAGGGGATCTACGCAGTCGGGATCGCGCTCTTCGCCTTCGGCCTCGCCGACGTGACGGTCGGCAACGGGCTGATCGCCGCCTTCGTCTGCGGGATCGCGATGGCGGCGACCGAGCGCGAGGTGCCGCCTGGCTTCGTCGAGTTCGCCGAGAACACGAGCGCAATCCTGCAGGTGCTGACCTTCTTCGTCTTCGGCGCCCTGATCGTCGCCACGGGCTTCCCCCACAGCATCCCCCCGTTGGTGGCCTTCGTCGTGTTCGCGATTCTCCTGGCCCGCCCCGCCGCCGTCATGCTCTCCTTCGTCAAAACCGGAATCCCGCGCCCGCAGAAGCTCTTCATGGCCTGGTTCGGCCCCAAGGGCGTAGCCTCGATGCTCTTCGCCCTCTTCGTAGTCAAGTCCAACGTCGCCGAAGCCAATCTGATCTTCGACGTAGCCGCAATCGCCATCATCGTCTCGATAGTCGCCCACGGCCTGACCGACACCGTCGGCGCCCGATGGCTGGCCAAGCGCGTCGGCCTTTCCGAGGAGAGCTGACGACGGCCGTTGCGGCCGTGAAGGCGGGTCAGCTGCTGCCGCACCGCGAGCTTGTCTGAGATGGGCGCTCTCGGGGTAGCTGGGGAAGATGCAATCTCGAGCGCTGTTTGCCGCTGCCCTGATCGCACTCGCCCTTGGCCTGGCTGCCTGCGGGGGAGGTGGCGATAGAACCGTTACCGAAACCACGGCCACGGCCGAACCGGGATCATCGTCCCGGTCGAGCGGTGGGAACGCGCCGGCGCCGAGCGGGGACGCGGTGCGCTCGGCGAAGGTGGAGATCGAAGACTTCGCCTACCACCCCGATCCGGTGACGATCGAGGAAGGCGGCAAGGTGATCTGGATCAACCGCGACTCGACGCCGCACACCGCGACGGCGGAAGACGGCAGCTTCGACACCGGCACCCTGGAGGAAGGCAAGCTCAAGTCCGAGACCTTCAAGCAGCCCGGCACCTACACCTACGTCTGCTCGATCCACCCGCAGATGCACGGCACCGTCGAAGTCGTCGCCGCCGGTTGAGCGAACCGAATCAGGCAGGGACGCCGGCGGCGAGACGCTCCTCGACCCATTTGGTCGAGGCGATGTGCTTGCTCATCCCCAGCTCCTTCGGCTCGGCGCCGAGGGCGAGGGCGACGAGCTGGGGGAGGTGCAGGACCGGGAGGCCGAGGTCGCGGTTGACGACCTTGGCCGCCTCGGGCTGCTGCATGTCGAGGTTCAGGTGGCAGAGCGGGCAGGGGGTGACCAGGCAGTCGGCGCCGGCGTCGATCGCGTCGCCGACGTGGGTGCCGGCCTGGCGCAGCGAGGTGTCGCGGTTCATCGTGATCACCGGGAAGCCGCAGCACTTGCGGGCGCCGTCGTACTCCACCACCTCGCCGCCGAGGGTCTCGATCACCTTCTCGAGATAGATGTCGCGGTCGGGGTGCTCGTCGTAGCCGAGCCGCTCCTTGGGCCGCACCACATAGCAGCCGTAGAAGGGACCGACGCGCAGGCCGGTGAGCGGGCGCGTCACCTTCGCGGCGAGCTTCTCGAGGCCGTAATCCTCCACCAGCAGCCAGAGGAAGTTCTTGTTGGTGAAGCCGTCCTTGCCCTTCTCGTAGGCAAGGCCCTGGCCGCTGAGCACCTCGTTGATGTGGGCGCGGTAGGCAGAGTCGGCATCCAGCCGTTGCTGGCACTCCGATTGCGCGCCCTGGCAGGTCGAGCAGATGTTCATCATCGCCAGTCCGGTCTGCTGGGCGAGGGCGAAGGTGCGGGCGTTGAGCGTGTCGGCGAGCTCCTGGTTGTGCTCGGCGATCACGCCGGCACCGCAGCAGTTGGCGCGGTCCAGTTCGACCAGCTCGATGCCGAGCCGCTCGGCGGTTATCGCCATCGAACCGTGCAGTTCGGCGGTGAAGCCGCGCGAGACGCAGCCCGGCCAGTAGGCGACCTTGATGTCGCTCACGACTCCTCGCTTTCCGCGGCCGCAGCCGCCTCTGCCGTCAACGTCCCGTCCGCCATCTCGTCTGGCTCCGGTTCGACGAAGTCCTCGTCTTCGCCCGTGATGTAGATGTTGAATTCCTCGCGGTGCTCCTCGGCGTGCTTGTAGATCGCCCTGACCTCGTCCTGGGCGCCGCCGGGCAGCTTCGGGTGAACGCCCGGAATCAGCTTCGCGAGCGAGCGGGCCTTGCCGCTCCTGATCGCGCGCAGCACGGTGGGCAACGACTTGCCCAGACCTTCGATCGCTCCCCGGGTCGGCTTCAGCTTGCCTTTGACGCCGGGCGCGTAGGACTCCTGCTGGAGCAGGGCCTCGTCGAGGGTGCCCTTCTTCTCGATGATCTTGACGAAGGCGGCCTCGTGGTTGTGGCCGTTGTGCGGGTCCTCGACGCCCACCTCGCCGGCTTTGCGGCGCAGGCGCATGATCTGGTCCATCGGCGCGACGCCCTTGGGGCAGGCGTCGACGCAGCTGAAGCAGTGGGTGCAGTCGTAGATCCCGTGCGGGTCATGGGCGAGGTCGTGGAGGCGCTCCTTGGTCTCCGCGTCGCGCGGGTCGCCGACGAAGCGGTAGGCCTTGGCCAGCGCCGCCGGGCCGATGAACTCGGGATCTGCTTCCATCGAGAGGCAGGAGGAGACGCAGGCGCCGCACTGGATGCAGGCCATCGATTGGGTGATGTCGATCATCGACTCGGGCTCGACCACGTACTCGCGCTCGGGCGGCTCGCCGTGGGGCAGGAGCCAGGGGGTGACGCGGCGGATCTTGGTCCAGTGGGTCGACTCCATGTCGGTGATCAGATCCTTGATCACCGGCATGTTCGCCATTGGTTCCACGGTTATGACCGGGGGGCCGTCGGGACCCGGGCCGACGCTCGCCTTCTTCTCGGCCAGCTCCTGGGCCTCGCCGATCTGGGTCTTGCAGCCGAGGCCGGACTGGCCGTTGATCTTCATCCCGCAGGAGCCGCAGATCGCCGCCCGGCAGGAGCAGCGAACCGAGAGCGAGCCGTCATCGCGGTCCTTGGCCTGCAGCAGGCCGTCGAGGACCGAGAGCGAGGGGTCGAGCTCGACCCCGAACTCCTCCCAGTAGGCGCCCTCGCCCGACTCCGGCTGGTAGCGGCGGACTTTCAGCGTGTAGTTGGCCATCTCAGTAAGTCCTCTCTTCGGGTTCCCACTGGGTGATCGTCACCTCGGAGTAGGAGATCTCGGGCCCGTCGTCGCTCAGCTCGAGATCGATGTGCTTCAGCCACTCCTCATCATTGCGCTCCGGGAAGTCCGTCCTGTATTGCGCCCCGCGGCTCTCCTTGCGCTCGAGCGCCGCGACGCAGCAGCACTCGGCGTTGTCGAGCATGTAGCCGAGCTCGATCGCGCCGAGCAGGTCCTGGTTGAAGACCGCGCCCTTGTCGTCGATGTAGGCGCTCTTCGCCTCCTCCTTGAGCCGGCGCACTGTCTCCAGCGCCTCGGTGATCCCGGCCTCGTCGCGGAAGACGGCTACCTTGGCGTCCATCGTCGTGCCCAGCTCCTCCTTGATCTCGGAGATGCGGCGGCCCGAGCCCTTCTCGCGGGAGAGGATCGAGTCGATCGTCGCCTGCTCGGCCTCGAGCACGGCGCGGGAGGGGCGCGAGGCCTCGGTCCGCTTGGCGCGGGCGGCGGCGTCGGCGCCGGAGCGGCGGCCGAAGATCAACGTGTCGAGCAGCGAGTTGGCGCCCAGCCGGTTGCCGCCGTGCACCGAGACGCAGGCGGTCTCGCCGGCGGCGTAGAGGCCGGGGATGTCGGTGCGGCCGTCGACGTCGGTCTTGACGCCGCCCATCGTGTAGTGGTTGCCGGGCTTGATGCGGATCGGTTCGCGGGTGATGTCGACCCCGGCGAAGTCCTTGCCGACGAGGACGATCTCGCGCAGCGCCTCGTGCACGCGCTTCTTCGGCACGACGGTGATGTCGAGCGCGACCGTCCCGTCGGGGAAGCCGCGGCCCTCGTTGATCTCGGTCTGCTCGGCGCGGCTGACGACGTCACGCGAGGCGAGCTCCATCTTGTTCGGCGCGTAGCGCTCCATGAAGCGCTCGCCCTTGGCGTTGAGCAGGTGGGCGCCCTCGCCGCGGGCGCCCTCGGTGATCAGGAAGCCCTTGCCCGCCAGCGTCGTCGGGTGGTACTGGATCATCTCCATGTCCATCAGCTTCGCTCCGGCCCGGTAGGCCATCGCGATCCCGTCGCCGGTGCAGATCAGCGCGTTGGTGGTCGGCTTCCAGACCTGGCCGTTGCCGCCGCAGGCGAGGATCACCGACTTCGCCTGGAAGAGCTCCATCGAGCCGTCGGCGACGTTGCGGGTGACGACGCCGCAGCACTCGCCCTGCTCGTCGATCGCCAGCGCCGTGCAGAACCACTCCTCGTAGCGGGCGACCTGCTCGGAGTGCTTCATCAGCTGCTCATACAGCACGTGCATGATCGCCTGGCCCGTGATGTCAGCGACGTAGTAGGTGCGGGCGGCGGAGGCGCCGCCGAAGGCGCGGGTGCCGAGCTTGCCCTCCTCGTTGCGGTGGAAGGTGACGCCGAGGTGCTCCATGTTGAGGATTTCCTCCGGCGCCTCGCGGGCCATGATCTCGATCGCGTCCTGGTCGCCGAGGTAGTCGGAGCCCTTGATCGTGTCGAAGGCGTGCGACTCCCAGGAGTCGCCGGGGTTGAGCGCCGCGTTGATCCCACCCTGCGCCGCATTCGAGTGCGAGCGCACCGGGTGAACCTTGGAGACGATCCCGACCGAGACCCCCTGCTCGGCGGCGGCGAGAGCGGCTCTTTGCCCGGCCAGCCCTGCGCCGATCACCAGTACGTCATGCGTAGGCATCGGCGCCGCACTCTATAGAGGCCAAATCCGACCCCGCAGTCGGATTTACTCGGCTAGAGCCAGCGCTCGTCGAGGCGGCGGATGGCGGCCTCGATCAGCCGGGTTCCGTCGGCCACGGAGCCAACGTCGAGGTTCTCGGTGAGGTCGTTGGGCCAGTGGTAGTTGGACGGGTTCTTCAGCTCGTTGCAGCCGCACAGCGACGCTGTCTCGTAGCCGGCCGCCAACGGCTCCATGCCGTCGGTGCCGTTGTGCAGGCGCAGGTTGGGGTAGAGCCAGATGCCGAGCTCCTCGGCGACGCCGTCCATCAGCGCCAGCGCCCTGGGTGAGTACTCGCGCATCTTGAGGAAGCCCTCGCCGCGCAGGACGAGCAGGTGGGGCGAGCCGATCGAGTCGACCGCGAGGAACATCGTGCTCTCGCGCGACAGGCCGGGGAAGTGACGCTCACCGAAGGCCTTGATCCCCTCGCTGAAGGACTCCTCGGCGCCGGCGGAGAGCAGGATCACCCGCAGGTTCTCGGGGGGCTCGGCGACCAGGCGCCGGGCGAGCGCCAGCAGGGCGACGACCCCGGTGCCGTTGTCGTTCGCACCCGGCACGGTCTCGCGCAAGCCGATCTCGGCCATCGTCGCCGCCGAGCCGATGCCGAGGAAGAGGCCGATCTTCGCCAGCAGGCGCTTGCCGGTGAGCGCGCCCAGCGCGGCGAGGATCGGGCCGCCGAGGACTGGCGCCATCAGCGGCGGGCTCGTGTCCTGGCCCTCGATCAGGCCGAGCCGGTCGGCGAACCTCGGCAGCGCCGGATGGAAAATCAGGCCGGAGTGGGCCGCGTCGTGGTGGGCGACGACGACCATCGTCCGCTCCGCGTCGGCGGGGCCGAGCTCGCAGACGACGTTGTAGGTGGTGCGCGTCGGCAACGGCCGGCGCAGCAGTCGTTTGCCGGGCGGAAAGTCGTCGGCGATGCCGGCGGCGCCGAGGGCGCCCAGCGCGGCGCCGAGCAGCCGCCGGCCGCGCAGGCCGGCGAGCGCGCCCAGCGCTCCAAGTGCGGCGCCGATGCCGAGCGGCCACCAGTAGGTGCCGTGCGCGGGCTCCGCCTCGATCCGGGCCTCGGCGCCGGTCTCGGCGAAGCGTTCGACGATCCACTCGGCGGCGCGCCGCTCGCCTTCGGAGGCCGACGGCCGGTGGATCCGCTCGAGCTCCTCCAGCAGGGTGCGGAGCTCGGCTTGGTCGGGGGCGGGGATGCGCTCGGTGAGCCTTGTCCCGTCTTCGATCGTGGATGGCATGGGGCGGGAGCCTAGCTGCCGCTTACCATTGCTTCATGTTCGGCGGCGGCTCGATCACCCTCTTCCACGTGCGCGGCATCCGCATCGCCGTCGACTGGTCCTGGTTCTTCGTCCTCTTCCTGGTGATCTTCTGGCTCGCGCGCTTCTACGGCGACGTGCTCGGCCAGAGCGGCTCGGACACCGGCCCCTTCGCGCTCGCCGTGCTCAGCGCGCTCGGCTTCTTCGGCTCGATCGTCCTGCACGAGCTCGGCCACGCATTCGTCGCGCTCCGCAACGGGATCGGCATCTCCAGCATCCAGCTCTGGATCTTCGGCGGCATGGCCCGCATGGACCGCGAGTCCGACAGCCCGGCGACCGAGTTCAAGGTGGCGATTGCCGGCCCGCTGGTGACCCTGGCGATCGTCGTCGCGCTGACCGCGGCCGGCCTCGCCGCGGTCGGCTGGAGCGAGTTCCGCCACGCGGCCCTGGTCGAGAGCAGCGCCGGCGCCTCGGGCGCGATGGCGATGATCGCCTGGCTCGCCTCGATCAACCTGCTCGTGCTGATCTTCAACCTGCTGCCCGCCTTCCCGATGGACGGCGGCCGGATCGTCCGCGCGATCGCCTGGTGGCGGACCGGCGACCGCAGCGCCGCGACCAGGTTCGCCGCCAACCTCGGGCGCGTCTTCGGCTACCTCTTCATCGGCGGCGGCCTTTTGCTGGCGGCCAGCGGCGACGTCTTCGGCGGCATCTGGCTGGCTCTGATCGGGATGGTGATCAACAGCTCGGCGCGGGCGGCGGCGATGCAGACCGCGGTCACCGGGCGGATCTCGAAGCTGGTGGTCTCCGACGTGATGGACCGCGAACCGGTCGCGATCCCCGACGAGCTCAGCGTCGAGCAGGCGCTCGACGAGTACTTCCTCCGCTACCGCTGGCCCTGGTTCCCGGTGGTCGACGCCGCCTACCGCTTCCTTGGGCTGGTCGTGCGCGACAAAGCCGACGAGGTGCCGGAGATCTCCCGCGCCACCCAGCACGTCGCCGACCTGCTCGAGCGCGACGACGGCACCTTCCAGGTCCGCGACGACGCCCCCCTCGACTCGCTGCTCTCCAGCCGCGCTCTGCGCCGCTTCGGTGCCCTGATGGTCGTCGACGCCGAAGGCCGGCTGGCGGGCGTGATCACGACGGAGCAGGTCGGGCGCGCTCTTCGAGAATCCGCCAGGTGAGAGGAAGGCACCGGCAGGGGGTTCCGCTTAACTTTTCCGGTGGAGAGTCAGATTGCTGGCGCCGCAAGGCCGGTGACGGAAAAGTACAAGACGCTCCACCCCCTGCCGGTGCCTTCTACTCGGGACGGTGTCTCTCGATGATGCGCTTGAAGTCCGAGCTTGCGGGCAGCGTGCCGTAGGCGTTGCCCCAGTCGCCTGAGAGGCGCGAGGCGCAGAAGGCGTCGGCGACGGCCGCGTCGCCGTAGCGGACCAGCAGCGAGGCCTGCAGGGCGATCGCCATGCGCTCGACGATGCGCCGCGCGCGGGCCTCGATCGTCTCCAGGTCGCCGGGGATCTCGTCCTTGAGCGCCGCCACGTACGCGTCGAGCTTCGGTTCGGCGCCGGCGCCCTCGATCACCTCGGCGAAGAAGGCGTCGACCGAGCTCGGGCTCTTGACCATCGCCCGCAGCACGTCGAGGCACTGGACGTTGCCCGAGCCCTCCCAGATCGAGGCGAGCGGCGCCTCGCGGTAGAGGCGGGGCAGCCCCGACTCCTCGACGTAGCCGTTGCCGCCGAGACACTCGAGGCACTCGACCGCGTGGTAGGGCTGGCGCTTGCACATCCAGTACTTGAGCACGGCGTTGGCCAGGCGGCGGAACTCGGCCGCCTCGCGGTCGCCGGCGGCCACCTCGTCATAGGCGCGGGCGAGGCGCATCGCGGCGACCGTCGCCGCCTCGGACTCGACGCAGAGGTCGGCGAGCACGTTGCGCATCAGCGGCTGCTCGATCAGGTCCCTGCCGAAGGCGGCGCGCTGCGCGGTGTGGTTGAGGGCCTGGACGACCCCGGCGCGGTAGCCGGTGGCGGCGCCGATCACGCAGTCGAGCCGCGTGTGGTTGACCATCTCGATGATCGTCGGCACGCCGCGCCCCTCCTCGCCGACCATCCGCGCCCAGGCGCCGCGGAACTCGAGCTCCGAGGAGGCGTTGGAGCGGTTGCCGAGCTTGTCCTTGAGGCGCTGGATCTGGAAGGCGTTGCGCTCGCCGTCGGGGGTCCAGCGCGGCATCAGGAAGCAGGAGACGCCCGACTCGGTCTGGGCGAGGACGAGGAAGGCGTCGCACATCGGCGCCGAGCAGAACCACTTGTGGCCGACCAGCTCGTACTCGGCCCCGGGGCCGCCGCCGTTCAGCGGCGTCGCCACGGTGGTGTTGGCGCGCACGTCCGAGCCGCCCTGCTTCTCGGTCATCGCCATCCCGCAGAGAGCGCCGCTCTTGCGCTCGGCGGGCAGCGAGCGCTCGTCGTAGTCAAGCGAGAGGAAGCGCTCCTCCCACTCGGCGGCCAGCTCGGGCTGGCGGCGCAGGGCGGGGATCGCCGAGTAGGTCATCGAGAGCGGGCAGCCGACGCCGCTCTCGGCCTGCATCAGCAGCATGAAGGTCGCGGCGCGGGCGACGTGGGCGCCGACGCCCGGCTCGCGCCAGGGCATCGCGTGCAGCCCATGCGAGACGCCGACCCGCATCAGCTCGTGCCAGGAGGGGTCGAACTCGACCTCGTCGATCCGGTGCCCGTAGCGGTCGTGGGTCTTCAGCTGCGGCTTCTTCTCGTTGGCTTCGAAGCCCCAGCGGATCGTCTGCGCCGAGCCGCAGATCGCGCCCAGCTCGCGCGCGCGGCCCTCCGCCCAGTCGCCGCCCTCGCGACGCAGCGCCTCCTGCAGCGGCCGGTCGGCGTCGTAGGAGTTGTACTCCTCGAGCGGCGTCGCCTGATTGAGAACCTCATGGGTGGCGGCGGAAGTGCTGGTGCGGCGCTCGGCGGTGGCCATCGAGCTTGATTGTGGCATCCCGATAGCATCGCGCGCCGCGTGGCGAAGATCTCCGTCAAGAACCCGGTCGTCGAGCTCGACGGCGACGAGATGACCCGGATCATCTGGGCCTTCATCAAGGAGCAGCTGATCCTGCCTTACCTGGACCTCGAGCTGATCTATTTCGACCTCGGGATCGAGAGCCGCGACGCGACCCGCGACCAGATCACGGTCGACGCGGCGAACGCGATCAAGCGCCACGGGGTCGGCGTCAAGTGCGCGACGATCACCCCGGACGAGGCGCGGGTCGAGGAGTTCGGGCTGAAGGAGATGTACCGCTCGCCGAACGGCACGATCCGCAACATCCTCGGCGGCGTGATCTTCCGCGAGCCGATCGTGATCGCCAACGTCCCGCGCCTGGTGCCGGGCTGGACCAAGCCGATCGTGATCGGCCGCCACGCCTTCGGCGACCAGTACCGTGCCACCGACACGCTGATTCCGGGCGAGGGCACGCTGACCCTCACCTATACGCCGAAGGACGGGTCGCAGCCGGTCGAGCTCGACGTATACGACTTTCCGGGGCCGGGTATCGCGATGGCGATGTACAACCTCGACGACTCGATCCGCGACTTCGCCCGCGCCTCGATGCGTTACGGCCTCGACCGCGGCTTCCCGGTTTACCTCTCGACCAAGAACACGATCCTCAAGCGCTACGACGGACGCTTCAAGGACCTCTTCGCCGAGGTCTACGAGAGTGAGTTCAAGGCCGACTTCGAGGCGGCCGGCCTCACCTACGAACACCGGCTGATCGACGACATGGTCGCCGCGGCGCTGAAGTGGGAGGGTGGTTACGTCTGGGCCTGCAAGAACTACGACGGCGACGTGCAGTCCGACACAGTCGCCCAGGGCTTCGGCTCGCTCGGACTGATGACAAGCGTGCTGATGAGCCCCGACGGCAAGACCGTCGAGGCCGAGGCGGCGCACGGTACCGTCACCCGTCACTACCGCCAGCACCAGGAAGGCAAGCCGACCTCGACCAACCCGATCGCCTCGATCTTCGCCTGGACCCGCGGGCTCGCTGCGCGCGGCCGGCTCGATGAGACGCCGGAGGTCTCGCGGTTCGCCGAGACGCTGGAGCGGGTCTGCGTCGAGACCGTGGAAGCCGGAAAGATGACCAAAGACCTCGCGCTCCTGGTCGGCCCCGAGCAGGAGCACCAAACCACGCAGGAGTTCCTCGCCTCGATCGACGAGGCCCTGCGGCAAGCCATGACCTAGGCCGACGGGCCGATATGTCAAGGCTGCCTTGACATATCGGCCCGTCGGCCCCAGAAAGGAGACTTTGTGAGCACCCCTGTGAAAGTCACCGTCACCGGCGCCGCCGGACAGATCGGCTACGCGCTTCTCTTCCGCATCGCCAGCGGCCAGATGCTCGGCCCCGACACCCCTGTGGAGCTGAGCCTGCTCGAGATCCCCGATGCCGTCAAGGCGGCGGAGGGCACTGCGATGGAGCTCGACGACTGCGCCTTCCCGCTGCTGCGCAGGATCGACATCTTCGACGAGCCGAAGGCCGCCTTCGAGGGCTGCAACGTCGGCTTGCTGGTCGGGGCCCGCCCCCGCGGTCCCGGCATGGAGCGCTCCGACCTGCTCGAGGCAAACGGCGGCATCTTCAAGCCGCAGGGCGAAGCGATCGCCGCCGGCGCCGCCGAGGACGTGCGCATCCTGGTGGTCGGCAACCCGGCCAACACCAACTGCCTGATCGCGATGTCCAACGCCGACGGCGTGCCGCGCGAGCGCTTCACCGCGATGATGCGCCTCGATCACAACCGGGCGATCGCCCAGCTTGCCAACAGGCTCGGCAAGCGGATCCCCGACGTCACCAACATGACGGTCTGGGGGAACCACTCGACCACCCAGTACCCCGACTTGGTCAACGCCAAGGTGAACGGCGAGGGCGCTTGGGACGCGGTCGACGACGAACCCTGGATCGTCGATGAGTTCATCCCCCGCGTGGCGAAACGCGGTGCCGCGATCATCGAGGCGCGCGGCGCCTCGAGCGCGGCCTCGGCCGCCAACGCCGCGATCGACCACGTGCACGATTGGGTGCTCGGCACGCCGCAGGGCGACTGGGTTTCGATGGGCGTGCCGACCGACGGCTCCTACGGAGTCGAGGAGGGCATCGTCGCCGGTCTGCCCTGTCGCTGCAGCGGTGGTGAGTGGTCGGTGGTCGAGGGCCTCGAGATTCCGAAGCTCTCACGCGGGCGGATCGACGCCAGCGTCGCCGAGCTGCGCGAGGAGCGCGATGCGGTGGCCGGCCTCGGCCTGCTCTGAGCCCAAACGCGAGGAAGCCGGCCCCGGGGGGCCGGCTTCCTCGGTGAAGCCGATGCTGTGAGAGTGCGTCCTAGGTCGGGTAGTACTCCCGCCCCTTCTTGGTCACGCGACCCTCTTTCTCCATTTCGCCGAGCACCCGGTAGAGGTAGTTCGGTTTGATTTTCATCGACTTGGCGATGTCCGAAGCGCTGATCCCCGGGTTCTGCTCGACCAGTTTCACAGCCTGATCGGCACGGGTGCCGCCACGACGGCGACGGCGACGTTTGCGCGGAGCGCCGGCGGTGGCCGCTTTCGGCGGGCGACCGGGACCACGTCCGCTGCCCCGGGGTCGTCCTGGGCCGCGATGCGTGATGGTTCCACCGAGCTCGGCAAGAGCACGCTCGAGGCGCTTGCGCTCCTCGTCAAGCTCGGCGAGCCGCTTCTTGACCAGGTTCAGGGCCTCGTCGAGTACGTTGCTTGTGCTGGGCATTTCCTTCCTTTCCATCCCGCGAGTCTTTTTGTCTCCCGGGTTGTCTGGCCGGGAGTGTGGCACAGTCACAGTGACAGGTGACTATTCATATGGTCAAATCAGTCGCTGTCACTCTGGCCGTTTGGATGACGCCGAGCTCAGCGAGGGTGGTTATGTCGCCTCGCGTTTTAGCGGGAACGCTTCTTGGGCAGGGTCCGGAACACCACGTCCCAGAGCGGCGATGACACGCCGAACCCGTAGCGGTGATCCTGGAAGTGGTGGCGCATGTGCTGCTCGCGCAGGTGCTTGCCGAAGTCCGACTTCGGCACGAAGTGATGCACGTAGTAATGCGTGTAGTCGTAGCCCAGATAGCCGAGGATGAAGCCGCCGAAGAGCGGGTAGGCGGCCGGCGCGCCGAAGATCAGCGTGAAGCCGAAGAAGAAGAGGGCCGCCAGCGGGATCGAGACGGCGGGGGGCATCACCAGGCGCAGCCTGTCGTTGGGATGGTCGTGATGGACCCCGTGGATGATGAAGTGCATCTTGTGGCCGAAGGCGTTGTCGGGCTCCCAGTGGAAGACGAGCCGGTGCAGCCAGTACTCGGTCAGCGTCCAGATCCCGATCCCGCCGAGGCTGAGCAGGATCAGCTGCCAGGCGGCGTAGCCGCGGTCGGCGCCGAGCCACTCCATGACGGCGATCACCGGTACGAAGACGATCGCCGGGATCGTCGGGTGCACCCGCGAGAAGAAGTTGAGGAAATCGTTCTCGAACAGCTGCGGCGAGGCCGCGAGCTTGTTGGTCCGGCTGGAGGACTCCATCCACCGCAATGGTATCGGGGGGCTCCCTCGACGTCCGCAAGACGCGGGGAAGATGTGACGAGGCCGTGTCAAAGATGTGGCGCTTTGCGGAAATGCGGCGCACGGAAGGCGCGCGGGAATGGCAATATCGCCGCCGTGCCGCGAGCGAAGAAGAAGCCGACCTGCGAGGACTGCTACTTCCAGAAGAACATGCTCTGCGCGCTCGAGCTGGGCGAGCCCTGCGCCACCTTCCGGCCGAACCGGCCTGAGGGGCTGGTGCCGCCGAAGCAGCCGGTGCTGCTCATGCGGCCCCCCAGGTGGGCCGCTCAGACCGCGTAGCCGCGGAGTCCTGTCGCCGCAGGGGACCCACTATGTTTCAGCTTCCATGCCGGAACGGGATCTCTACGCGTGGGCTCGGACTACCTACGTCAGCCGCCGAAGCAGAGGCTTCACGCCGAACGTGGACGTCTACTACGCCGGCGATCCGCAAAGAGCCGTCGTCAAAGTCGAGCTCGCCGGGCTCAAGCTGGACGAGGTGGGGATTGAGATTTCCGGTAGGCAGCTGGCGATCGTCGGAGAGCGGCAGGTTCAGGAGACCGAGGGGCGGGTCTACCAGCAGGTCGAGATCCCCTCGGGACCGTTTCGGCGGGTGGTCGAGCTGCAGGTCGACGTCGACCCCGACCAGGCTCGGGCAACCTACGAGGACGGCGTGCTGCGCGTCGACCTGCCGCTGAGGGACCCGGGCGAGAGCACGCGCCGCGTCCCGATCGGGAGGGAGTGATGGACAACGGCCAGCCAGTGCTCGAGGTGGTCGAGTCGCCGCTCGACGCCGAGGACGCGATCCGCGCCGGAGAACCGCTGCCCGATGCGCTGCCGGTCCTGCCGCTGCGCGAGACCGTCACCTTCCCCGAGACGCTGACCCCGCTTGCCGTCGGCCAGGAGCGCTCGATCAAGCTGGTCGACGATGTGCTCGGCGCCAACCGGATGCTGGCGATGGTCGCCGCCCGCGACCCCGAGAACGAGGAACCGGGACCGGACGACCTCTTCGAGGTCGGCGTGGTCGGGGTCGTCGCCCGCATGCTCAAGGTCCCGGACGGCAGCCTGCGGATCCTCGTCCAGGGCACCCAGCGGGTGCGGCTCGGCCCCTATGTCGCTGAGGAGCCCTACCTGGTGGCGCGGATCGCCGAGCTGCCCGACGAGGTCGAGGACGGGCCCGAGCTGGAGGCCCTGACCCGCAACGTGCAGCGCACCTTCTCGGAGATCATCGAGCAGATCCCCTACCTGCCCGAGGAGCTGCAGATGGCCGTCGCCAACCTCGACGACCCGGCTGCCCTCGCCCACCTGATCGCCGGCGCGCTGCGGATCGAGACCGAGGAGAAGCAACGGCTGCTCGAGGAGGTCGAGATCGTCGCTCGTCTGCGCCACCTCTCCCAGATCCTCGCTCGCGAGCTCGAGGTGGTCCAGCTCGGCACCCAGATCCAGTCCCAGGTCCAGTCCGAAGTCGACAAGGGCCAGCGCGAGTTCTTCCTGCGCCAGCAGCTGAAAGCGATTCAGGACGAGCTGGGGGAGGGGGACGAGCAGCAGGCCGAAGCCAACGAACTGCGCGAGAGAATCGAGGCGGCGAAGCTGCCCGAGCACGCCCGGAAGGCGGCCGAGCGCGAGCTCTCGCGGCTTGAGAAGCTGCCTCCGGCGGCGGCCGAGCACGGCGTGATCCGCACCTACCTGGAGTGGCTGACCGAGCTGCCCTGGGCGGAGCAGACCGAGGACAACCTCGACATAGCCCACGCCCGAGAGGTGCTCGATGCCGACCACTACGACCTGGAGAAGGTCAAGGACCGGATCCTCGAGTACCTGGCTGTGCGCAAGCTGAAACCGGACTCGCCGGGGCCGATCCTCTGCTTCGTCGGCCCGCCCGGGGTCGGCAAGACCAGCCTCGGCCGCTCGATCGCGCGAGCCCTGGGCCGCGAGTTCGAGCGCATCTCGGTGGGCGGCGTGCGCGACGAGGCCGAGATCCGCGGCCACCGCCGCACCTACATCGGCGCGATGCCGGGGACGATCGTCCGCGCCCTGCGCGACGCCGGCTCGCGCAACCCCGTCTTCATGATCGACGAGATCGACAAGATGGGCGCCGACTTCCGCGGCGACCCCGCCTCCGCGATGCTCGAGGTGCTCGACCCCGCGCAGAACGACGCCTTCCGCGACCACTACCTCGACCTCGAGTTCGACCTCTCCGAAGTGATGTTCATCGCCACCGCCAACGTGCTCGACACGGTGCCCGGCCCCCTGCAGGACCGGATGGAGACGATCGAGCTGGCCGGCTACACGCTGGGGGAGAAGAAGCACATCGCCCGCCGCTACCTGGTGCCGCGCCAGATCGCGGCCAACGGGTTGAAGCCCTCGCAGATCGAGTTTGCCGAACCGGCGCTGGCGGCGATCGTCGAGGAGTACACGCGCGAGGCCGGGGTGCGCAACCTCGAGCGCCAGATCGGCACGGTCTGCCGCAAAGTCGCGCGCGACGTGGCCGAGCGCAAGGGCGGGCGCGGGCGCAAGGTGCGGGTCTCGGCCAAACGGGCGCGTGAGCTGCTCGGTCGCCGCCGCTTCTTCGCCGAGCAGCGGCGGCGGACCAAGGATCCGGGCGTCGCCACCGGGCTGGCCTGGACGCCGACCGGCGGCGACGTGCTCTTCATCGAGGCGACCTCGATGCCGGGCTCGGGCAAGCTGACGATCACCGGCCAGCTCGGCGAGGTGATGCGCGAGTCCGCTCAGGCGGCGCTCTCCTACGTGCGCGGGCACTGGCAGGAGCTGGCGCCGAAGCTCGACGACGACTGGTTCGCGGGCAACGACATCCACATCCACGTGCCGGCCGGCGCCGTGCCCAAGGACGGGCCCTCGGCGGGCGTGGCGATGACCGTGGCGCTGGCCTCGCTGATCGCCGGCCGCCCGGTCCGCAACGATGTGGCGATGACCGGCGAGGTGACGCTTACCGGGCAGGTGCTGCCGATCGGCGGCCTCAAGGAGAAGTCGCTGGCGGCGCAGCGGGCCGGGATCAAGCGGGTACTGGTGCCGGAGCGAAATGAGGGCGACGTGGCGGAGATCCCCGAGCATGAGCGCAGCGGCCTGGAGTTCGTCTTCGTCGACGAGGTCTTCAGGGCGATCGACGCGGCGCTTGCCTAGCCCGATGGAGGCGGCGGGCGCGCTGGGCCGGACCCGGCCCCACGAATATCTGCAGGCGTTGCGCGGGGCAATCCGCTCGCGCTCGCGCGCCTTCTGGATCGTCGCCGCGCTGACCGCGCTCGCCGCGGCGCTGCGCTTCGCGACGCTCGGCGTGCAGAGCTATCACCACGACGAGATCGTCACCGCCAGCCGCGTCCTGCGCGACGGCTTCTGGCACGCGATGGACGCGGTCGGCTTCAGCGAGTCGGCGCCGCCCCTCTACTACGCGCTGGCCTGGGTCTGGACCCAGGTGACCGGCACCGGCGAGTTCGGCCTGCGCTCCTTCTCGGCGGCGGCGGGCGTCGCGACGGTCCCGGTCGCCTACCTGATCGGCGCCGAGCTCCACACCCGCCGCACCGCCCTGATCGCCGCCGCCCTCGTAGCCGTCAACCCAATGCTCGTCTGGTACTCCCAAGAGGCCCGCGCCTACGCCCTCCTGATCCTCCTAACCTCCCTAAGCCTCCTCCACTTCCTCCGCAGCCTCCCCGCCAACGGGGACGTGCCGCAACTTAGGGGTCACGGGTGGTACCTAAGTTGCGGCACGTCCCCGTCGGTTGTGTGGTGGGGGGTTTTCTCGGGGTTGGCGCTGGCTACGCATTACTTCGCGGCGTTTCCGGTTGGGGTCGAGGCGCTGTGGCTGCTGCGGCGCTACGGGGGGGAGTGGCGACGGCTCTTGCCGGGGTTGGCGGTCATCGGCGGGATGGCGCTGGCGCTGCTGCCGCTGCTCGCCCACCAGATGTCGTTCGCGCACGCGGCCTGGATCGGCAACTTCACGCTCGCGCACCGGCTCGGCGAAACGGCGCTCAACCTGGTGCTCGGCGAGACCGGGGACATCGTCTCGCGCCCGACGCACCCGCTGCTCGCCGCCGTCCCCTACCTGCTGCTGATGGCCGGCCTGGGGCTGCTCCTGCTGCGCGGCGAGCGCTCCGAGCGGCGGGCGGCCGCGATTCCGCTGGCGATCGCCGCGGTGACGGTCGGCGTGCCGCTGGCGCTCGCCGTCGTCGACCACAGCAAGGACTACATCCTCGCCCGCAACCTGATCCCGGCCGTCGTGCCACTGCTCGCCGCCGTCGCCGTCGGCTTCGGGCTGCGAAGGGCGCGCCGCCTCGGCGCCGTCCTCGCCGCGGCTCTGATTGCCTACTCGCTCGGCTTCTCGATCTGGGCGAGCGCCTCGCCGCAGCTGCAACGTCCCGACTGGGAGGCCGTGGCCGGCGCGATCGACGAACCGTCGCGGCCGCGGGCGATGGTCACCTGGACGCTGGGCGAGGCCTCGCTGCGGTACTACCTCTCGACCGGCTCGGTCCAGGTGCGGGCGGCCGAAGGCTTCGACTGGTGGGTCGGCGAAATCGACTTCATCTCCGACGGGCCGGCACCGCCTCCGCCCCGCCAGGTGCTCGGACTCGGCTTCCGCGAAGCCAGCTACGAGAAGGTCGGTCGCCTCTTCGTGCGGCGCTACGTCGTCCCCGGGCCGGGGCTCGAGCCATTGCGCCTGCGACCCCTGCGCAAGGCGCGGCTTGGCTTCCGCAGCAACGGGGTATTGATCGACGGAGTGGGTTCGCCCTGACGCGAAGTCATTTCGGAGTTATCCTGACCGTTCCCCAGGAACCGGAATTCAGCGAGGAGAAGGCACAGGCATGAGCAAAACGAAGGCGACGCAGGCGGCAGATCTCTACTCGAGCGCACGCGAGAACCCGTACGTGCAGCGACTGATCGAAGACGAGGAGCTGCGCGACAGCCTCAAAAACGCTTTCGAAGCCGCGCGCGGCGCCTACACGCGGGCGACCGGCAACGGCAAGGGCGCGGTCAAGGCGGTGACCAGCGACAAGAAGGTGCAGCGCGACCTGCGCTCCGCGGCCGAGAGCCTGCGCGACGCCTCCGAAGCGCTGCGCGAGCCGAAGAAGCGCAAGAAGAGCCGCCTCGGCCGCCTCGTCCTCCTGGCACTGGTCGGCGCGGGCCTGGCGCTGATCTTCAGCGAGGACGCCCGCAAGACCGTGCTCGACACCCTCTTCGGCGCCGAAGAGGAGTTCGAGTACACCTCCACAACGAGCATCAACGGCGGATAGACGACCGCCTCGCCTGGCATACCCGCGGATGACGCGCCGGCGCGGCGCTGGATCGCCACCCGCCTCCTCACGAATAGCGCTGCTATTCGCTCGTCAGCGTGCGGCGCCCAGCTTGGCCGGACGCGTCCCCTCGGGCATGCCAGGCAGCGTTGGTCGTCTATCCGCCTGCGCGACGTAAACTGACTTCATGGAGGCGGCGACACAAGAGCGGGAGCTGAGCGGCGAGAAGGCCCAGCGCATCGTCGATGCGATGCGGGTCAGCGTCGCCAAGCGGGGAGCGGCGGGCTCGACCTTCGAGCACGTCGCGCGCGAGGCGGGGGTCAGCCGCGGCCTGCTCCACTACTACTTCGGGACCAAGGAGCGGCTGCTGGTCGAGGTTGTGCGGCGTGACGCCGAGATCCGCGTGGCGCGGCTCGACGAGCCGCTGGCCAAGGCGGAGACCGTCGACGACGTGATCGACGTGCTGCTCGCCAGCCTCAACGACCTGATCGAGAACGAGCCGACCTTCTTTCTCCTCCTCTACGAGCTGTTCAGCGCCGGTCGCCGCAACCCCGACATCCAGCACGAGGTTGGCCAGCTCTTCGAGCGGACCCGCTCCCACGTGGCCGACGTGCTGCGCGCCAAGGAGCGGGAGGGCGTGCTGAAGCTGAGGCATGAGGCTGAGGAGATCGTCTCCTACCTGTTCGCGGTTGCCGACGGCTTCGCCCTGCAGGCACTCTCCGACACGGAGCGCGACATCAGCGGCGGCCTCGCCGTCGCGGCCGCCTCCGGGCGTTACCTGCTGATCGACGAGTAGCGCCGCGGCGACTCGCCGCGAAGTGACCGGACTCACAGACCACCGACCGTTCGTTCGAAAGGCTGGCTGTCCAGCCAATGCGGGAGTTCATGGTCAAGCTCGCGGGGTTCCTCGGCCGGCATCGCCGGCTGGTTCTCCTCGCCTGGATCGCGGTCGTAGCGGTGGCTTTGCCGATCGCCAGCCACCAGACCGACCACCTCACCGGCGGCGGCTTCGACGTTCCGGGCAGCGAATCGAAGTCGGTCAACGACTCGATCGAGCGCAGCTTCGGCGACCGCACCGGCCAGATCGCCGTGCTGCTGAAGGCGACCGACGCCGCCGACGCAAGAGCGCGTGCGGAAGCCGTCGCCCGGGTGCGCCGCGCGGTGGCCGGCCTCGATGAAGTGACGCTGCCGCCGGCTGCGCCGCGCCGCGCCGAGGTCGCCCTGCAACGCACCGGCACGGCAATGCTGGCACTGCGTAGCGAAAAGTCCTCCGACGAGCAGATCGACTCCGCCGCGACGCTGCGCGAAGAGCTCGATCCCGGGGCCGCGCAGGGTGGCGTCACCACCTACCTCGCCGGCCAACCGACGATCTGGGCCGGGATGCAGGAGCTCTCCAAGGGCGACCTGGCGAAAGCCGAGGGGGGTGGCTTTCCGATCGTCGCGATCATCCTGCTCGTCGTCTTCGGCTCGCTGGCCGCCGCGGCGCTGCCACTGGTGCTCGGCTTCGTCAGCGTGATCGTCACGGGGGCCTTGATCTACTTCATCTCGCTGCAGATGGAGACCTCGGTCTTCGTCACCAACATGGCCTCGATGATCGGCATCGGCGTGGCGATCGACTACTCACTCTTCATCCTCGCCCGCTATCGCGAGGAGCGGGCAGCCGGGCGCGAGGCCGACGCGGCGCGCGCCGAGGCGCTCTCCACCTCCGGCCTCGCCGTGGCCTTCTCGGGGCTGGCGGTGATCGTTTCGCTGGCCGGCCTCTGGATGGTCGACAACCAGGCGCTGCGCTCGATGGCGCTCGGCGCGATGACCGTCGTCGCCGTCTCGATCCTCACCGCGGTCACCCTGCTGCCGGCGCTGATCGCGATGCTTGGCGACCGGGTCCTGCCCGGTGGGATCGTCGCCCGGATCCTCGGCTTCTTCAAGCGCGGCGGCGAGCGACCCGACCGAGAAGCCTTTTGGGTCAGATGGACGGGGCGGATCATGGCTCACCCGTGGACGGCGGTGATCGGGGTGTCGGCGGTGCTGCTCACCCTGGCGATCCCGCTGCTCTCGATCGAGACGGGGACCAAGGCCCTCGGCCAGTTCCCCTCCAACAGTGACGTGCGGGTCGGCAACGAGCTCGCCTCGCGGCAGCTCGGCGGCGCCGCCGACCCGGTGCAGGTCGTCGCCGCCTTCGGTGCCGAAGGAGTCGACCGCGCTGACCGAGCGGCGGTCGCCGGCCTCTCGCGCGCGCTGCGGGAGACGCCGGGGATCAGCTCGGTCGCGTCGCCCGTCTATGCCGGCCGCGAAGTCCTGGTCCAGGCGACCCCGAGCGCCCCGAGCGAGTCCGACGCGACGATCGCCCTCGTGCATAGGCTGCGCGACACGGTCGTGCCGGGCACCGCTCTGGCCAAGATGGCGAGGGTCGACGTCGGCGGCGAAACCGCCCGCAGCCAGGACGCCCGCGCCCAGATCAGCGGCTCGATGTGGAAGATCGTGCTCTTCGTCCTGGCGCTCAGCTTTCTCGTCCTGATGGTGATGCTGCGCTCGCTGCTGCTGCCGCTCAAGGCCGTGCTGATGAACCTGCTCTCGATCGGCGCCGCCTTCGGCGTGCTCGTCGCGATCTTCCAGTGGGGCTGGTTCGACAGTTTGCTCGGCTTCGAAAACCAGGGTGCCCTGGACACGATCAACGTGCCGCTGATCTTCGCGATCGTCTTCGGTCTCTCGATGGACTACGAGGTCTTCCTCATGTCGCGGATCCGCGAGCGCTACCTCGAGCACGGCGAAAACGAACGCGCCGTCGCCGAAGGCCTCTCGACCAGCGCCCGGACGATCTCCTCGGCAGCGCTGATCATGACCGCCGTCTTCTCGGTCTTCGTGCTCACCGGCGTCCCCTCGATCAAGGAGCTCGGCCTCGGCTGCGCCGTGGCGATCGCCCTCGACGCGACGCTCGTTCGCCTGATCCTTGTCCCGGCCGCGATGAAGCTGCTCGGCGAGTGGAACTGGTGGATGCCCAGCTGGCTCGATCGGCTGCTGCCCAGCCTCAGCTTCGAGGGCGGGCGCCGCGAGCCCGAGCCGGCCGAGGCGTGAAGGCCCGTCCCGGTAGGGGTTCCGCTTAACTTTTCGGGTGGAGAGGCTGGGGCTGTCGCCTCTTGCCTCACGACCGAAAAGTACAAGACGCTCCACCCCTACCGGGACGGGCCTAATACCCTGTGGCCGTGGGAGACGAGCTTGCCTTTGTAGGAGCTTTCCGGTTGGCCGAGATGGTGCGGGCGCGGGACGTTTCGCCGCGGGAGCTTGTGCAGATTTACCTAGACCGGATCGCGCGGCTCGACCCGGAGCTGAACTCGTTTCGCAAGGTCTTTGCCGAGAAGGCGCTGCTCGAGGCCGAGCAGGCCGAGGCAAGGCTGCGAGCCGGGGAGGAGCGTCCACTGCTCGGCGTGCCTATCGCGATCAAGGACGAAGTCGACGTCGCCGGCGAGGTCAATACGCACGGCACCGACGCCTTCAGCGAGCCGGCGAGGGAGGACTCTGAGATGGTTCGCCGGCTGCGCGAGGCGGGCGCGATTGTGATCGGCCTGACCCTGCTGCCCGAGATGGCGATCTGCGGCTTCACCGAGTCGGCCACCTACGGCGTCACTCGAAATCCCTGGAATCCACAGCGAACGCCAGGTGGCTCCAGCGGTGGCTCAGCCGCCGCCGTGGCGGCTGGGCTCGTTCCGATCGCCTCGGCGGGCGACGGCGCCGGATCGATCCGCATCCCCGCAGCGTCCTGCGGCCTCTTCGGCCTGAAGCCCTCCCGAGGGCGGGTCTCGCTTGCGCCCGAGGCCGAAGGCTGGCGCGGTCTCGCTGTCCTCGGTTGTCTCAGTCGCAGCGTCCTCGACACCGCGCTCTGGCTCGACGTCGTCTCCGGAGGCTCCAACGAGGCCGAGGCGCCGCCTCCGCCCGAGCGACCCTTCGTCGAGGCGGTCCGGCAGGCGCCCGGAAAGCTGCGAATCGCCCACTCGACCCTGGCGCCGCGCGCCGCGGCGCCGCCGACGGTCGACCAGGTGGTCATGGACGCCGTAGCCGACGCCGCCGGTCTTCTCGGCTCGCTCGGCCACGAGGTCGAGCAGCGCGACCCAGGCTGGGGCGGGATCGGCAACAACATCACCGCCCGCTTCCTCGGCGGCGTGGCCGAGACGGTGCGCGAAGTGCCCCATCCCGAGCGGCTGGAAAGGCGGACCCGCGGTTTCGGCAGGCTGGGCAGCACGCTGCCCGGGCCGCTCTACGAGCGCGCTAGGACCAGCGGCCGTGCCGCCGACGCCGCGCGCGTCAACGCGATCTTCGAGTCCTATGACCTGTTGATGACGCCGGTGATGGGTGGCACGGCGCTGCCGGTCCGTCGCTGGGAGGGGCGGGGAGCGATCCGCACGGTCCTCGGCATGAGCCGCTTCTATCCCTACTGCGTCCCCTGGAACCATCTCGGCAACCCGGCGATGTCCATCCCAATGGGGTTTGCCGCTGACGGCATGCCCCTAGCCGTCCAGATAATCGGCCGCCCCGGGGACGAGGCGACCTTGCTTTCACTAGCTGCCCAACTAGAGGCCGAGCGCCCCTGGGCGGATTCTCGCCCCCCGATCAGCTAGCCAAACGCAGCGCCAGGGAGGGCCAGCTCTATCGCTGAGCGAGGTACGAATGAGGATCGTGTGCCCCTCCCCCGGAGGCTCCCGGTCTTACATCTCGGACCCCGTCAAGCGACCTGCTGCGCGACGGTCTCCGGGGGAGGGGCACACGATCCTCCCCCCGACCTGCTGCGCGACGGTCTTCGGGGGAGGGGCACACGACCTTCCACCCCGCCCCGAGCTACCCGAACACCTTCCGCATCCGAACGATCTCGCGGATCGAACCTCGCGGCCGCACCTTGCGCGTCAGGATCATCCGCACGGGGCTCGCCTCCGGCTTGCTCATCCCGACGAAGTCCTTCCAGCTGGCCTCGAGGGTGACGGTCGGGTTGGGCGCCTCGCCGGGCTCGGCCCGGGTCGAGCCGTTGTCGACCACCACGTGCCAGGGCTCGGCGTCGGTGAAGCGCCACTGGTACACGAGCGCCGAGCCGTTCGCCGCTGACGGGTCCGCGGCCCGCTTGACGATCTCGAAGTAGAGCTTCTGCAACTCGGGGGTCGTCTCGGGCTGGGCGTCGGGCGGGCCGAGGATGCCGCCCATCATCAGCTTCACCTGATTCTCGGCGACCTCCTCCGCGGAGGCATCGGGGTCGAAGGGGAAGACGCCCGGCGGCATCTCCTCGGTCGGGTAGCCGATCGTGCGCCAGCGCTGGCGAATCAGTTTGAGGCCGAAGGCGAAGATGTCCTCGAGTGAGAAGCCGTAGCACTCGGTGTAGGCACGGTCCATGTTCGGCGGGGTGAAGACGGCCGGCCCGTAGGGCAGGACTTCGCGCAGCAGCTCGGTCACGGCGGCGCGGTTCTCCTCCCAACCCGGGGCGCCCTCGCCGAGCAGTTCGGAGAGCACCTTGACGCCGAAGCCGATGTGGCGCTGCTCGTCGCGCGAGACGTTGGCGATCCCCGAGCTGAAGCCGGGCATCGTTTCCTCGGAGGCGAAGAAGTCCTCGATGAAGTGCTGGCCGGGCTGGGCGAGCGAGCCCTCGACGATCAGGTGGTAGAGGGTGATCGCCTGCGCGTACTTGGGCAGCGAGCGGTCCTTGGTCAGTTCCTCGGCCATCAGGTCGAGGCGATCGAAGATCCCGCGGTAGCCCCAGTTGAGCTGCGGCAGGGTGGCGGAGAGGGTCTGCTGGAGGGTGTCGCCGCCGACGCCGATCACCTCCTTGAAGAAGCGGTGGAAGAAGATCGAGTGGCGCACCTCGTCGACCTGCTGAGTGGCGAGGAAGTAGGACTGCTCCTCGGTGGGGGCGGCGGTGACGTAGGGGGCGAGGGTGTCGGCGACCCGGTCCTCGCCGTAGAAGAACATCGAGTAGATCCACATCGCCGAGCGCCGCTGGATGTCGGTGAGCGCCTCCCAGCCGGCTTTGTCCTCCGAGAAGTCGAGGTCGTAGGCGCTCCAGTTGCCGTGCTCCCAGCGCGTGTAGAGATCCTCGTAGGTGACGTTGTCCATCAGGCTCTGCGATGCGACGCTCATCTCTCTCCTTCTGCCGTGCGGCGGGTCTTACGCGGCAGGTTACCGCCAAACTGGCTGAGCAGCCAGTTTGAGCCGGGGTGACTTCGTCACACAGCGGCCGGCGGCTCGATCTCGCGCTTGAGGATCTTGCCGGTGGGGCCCTTGGGCAGGTCGTCTATGAACCAGACGACGCGCGGGTACTTGTAAGCGGCGATCCGCTCCTTGACGTAGGCGCTGACCTCCTCGGCGGAGAGCTCCTCGCCCTCGTGGAGCACCACCGCGGCGCCGATCTCCTCGCCCCATTCGTCGTGGGGGACGCCGACGACCGCCGCTTCGCGGATCTTCGGGTGCTCGTAGAGCACCTCCTCGACCTCGCGCGGGTAGACGTTGTAGCCGCCGCGGATGATCAGGTCCTTCTTGCGGTCGACGATGTAGAAGTAGCCGTCCTCGTCGGTGCGGGCGATGTCGCCGCTGTGAAACCAGCCGCCGCGCATCGCCTCGGCGGTCGCGTCGGGGCGCTGCCAGTACCCCTTCATGATGTTGTGGCCGCGGATCACGATCTCGCCGACCTCGCCCTGGGCGACCTCCTCGTCGCTCTCGTCGACGACCTTCATCTCGACCCCTTCGATCGGGGTGCCGATCGAGCCGGCCTTGCGCTCGCGGTCGGGGTGATTGGAGGAGGCGACGGGCGAGGTCTCCGAGAGGCCATAGCCCTCCATCACCTTTGCGCCGAAGGCATCCTCGAAGCCGCGCAGCACCTCGACCGGCATCGAGGCGCCGCCGGTGATGCAGTTGCGCAACGAGGAGGTGTCGAAGCGCTCGCGGTCGGGGTGGTGGAGCAGGGCACCGAACATCGTCGGCACCCCGTAGAAGTGGGTGACGCCGTCGCGCTCCATCGTCGCCAGCGCCTCGCCCGGGTCGAATTTCGGCACCAGGGTGAGGCAGGCGCCGACCTTCAGCGAGGCGTTCATGCCGACCGTCTGGCCGAAGGAGTGGAAGAGGGGGAGGGCGCCGAGCACCACGTCCCCCGCGCCGATCTCGCAGGTGGTGCGGCTGGAGACGTCGGCGTTGCGGAAGAGGTTGAGGTGGGTCAGCTCGGCCCCCTTCGGCTTGCCGGTCGTCCCCGACGTGTAGAGAATCACCGCGGTGTCCTCCTCGGCCGTGTCGGCCAGATCGGTTCCGGTGCGCTTTATGTGGTCATTTCCCGCATAAGGCGCACCGGAACCGGCGTTGTCCAGCTTTGCCGCGAACGCTTCGGGGTCTACCTCGATCAGCTCGGCGTTTGCGTCGCTGGCCCCCTCGCCGGCCTCGTCGAGGAAGCCGTGCCAGGCGAGCAGCAGCTTGGCGCCGGAGTCCTCCAGGTAGAAGGCGATCTCGCGCCGCTTTAGCAGCACGTTCATCGGCACGACGATCCCGCCAGCCCGTAGC
Organism: uncultured Solirubrobacterales bacterium; assembly: GCA_963728365.1. Classification (GTDB taxonomy): domain Bacteria; phylum Actinomycetota; class Thermoleophilia; order Solirubrobacterales; family 70-9; genus VRUE01. Next base: position 1,370,540 of record CAVSJI010000001.1, on the reverse strand, counting down.
ACGCCGTAATAGGCGACCGGGAACTCCGGGACGTTGGGCAACATCACCCCGACCCGGTCGCCGGGCTTGAAGCCGCGCTCGCGCAGCAGGGCGGCGAACCGGGCGCTGCGCTCGTCGAGCTCGCCGTAGGTCAGCTCGACCTCGCCGAGGCGGATCGCGGGAAGCTCGGGCGCCCTCTCGGCGCTCTCGGTGAGTAGCGATGCGAGGTTGAGGGCGCCCATCCCGTCGCTAGGGCTTCTCGTAGTTGTGGACCGGAAACTCCTTGATCTCCGGTGGGCTCTGTGGCGCCCGGTCGCCGAGCTCTTGGATCTTCGGCACCAGGCGTGCCTGCTGGAAGCGATCGAAGTGCTCGCGCGACTCCCAGAAGTCGATCACGCCCCAACCGCCCTCGATCGGGCCGGCGGCGTGGAATAGAAGGCCGCCGGGCGGATCCTCGGCGATTCCCATCCCGTGATGGACCGCCTCGTATTGGTCCTGCGTGCCACCGTCGAACTTGAGCCTCAAACCTATTGCCATCGATTCTCTCCTTGTGTGAGCCCCGCCCGTGGCGAGCATAGCCCTGAAGCGAGCTCATTGCCTTAAGATGCCCGACCGTGAGGAGGCTGCCGATCATGATTGCGCTCGTCGCCCTGCTGGCCTTCGCCGGCTGCGGGGGCGGCAGCGACTCGTCGTCCTCGACCGAAGCGAGCGAATCCACCTCGGCCGAATCGAAAGCCCCGGCCGAATCCGGCAAGGCCGGCAAGTCGGGCGCCAACGCCGATACGAGCAGGAAGCCGACGGTGACCGTTCCGAACGGGCCGCCGCCGACGGAACTCGAGACCGAGGAAATCGTCGAAGGCACGGGCGCCGAAGCGAAGTCCGGCGACGAAGTCACCGTCCAGTACGTCGGCGTCGGCTACGAAAGCGAAGAAGAATTCGACTCCTCCTGGAGCCGCAACAGACCCTTCCCCTTCACGCTTGGCACCAGCTCGGTGATCCCCGGCTGGGAACAGGGCGTCGAAGGGATGAAGGAAGGCGGCCGCCGCGAGCTGATCATCCCGCCCGAACTCGCCTACGGCGAAGCCGGCTCGCCGCCGGCGATCGGTCCGAACGAAACGCTGATCTTCATCGTCGACCTGCTCGCTGTCAAGTAGGCGCCGCCGGCGCGGTCGGCGCGTAATCATCACGGCGTGCCAACTGCCTCGATCTTCGCCGAGCGTTTTGCCTCGCAGGGCCTTGCCGGACCACCTTCCCGCGGCCCGGCCGCCGTCGCCGAGCGCCTGCTCGCCGTCCAGGGGCAGGACCCGCGGGGCGCGCGGCTGGCGGTGCGGGTGCGCAGCGAGGGGTTGAGCGCCGCCGACCTCGACCGGGCGCTGGACGAGCGCGAGCTGCTGATCACCTGGCTCAACCGCGGCACCCTGCACCTGGTGCGCAGCGAGGACTACCCGTTGCTGCAGACGCTGACCACACCGCCGCTGGCCACCTCCTGCAAGCGGCGACTGGCGGCCGAGGGAATCGCGCCCGAGGTCGGCGAGCGGGCGGTGGAGACGATCGAGCGGGCGCTGGCCGAGGAGGGACCGCTGACCCGGCAACAACTGCGCGAGCGGCTCGAAGCGGCCGGCGTGCCGATGCACGGGCAATCGCTGCTTCACCTCCTCTTCCTCTCCGGGGTGCGCGGCGTCACCGTTCGCGGTCCGATGGTCGGCAAGGAACACGCCTACGTCCTCGTCCGCGATTGGCTGGGCAAGCAGAAGCCGCTCGACCGCGACGCGGCGCTTGCCGAGCTGGCCCGCCGCTACCTGGTCGGTCACGCGCCCGCCGACGATCGCGACCTGGCCCGCTGGGCCGGCCTGCCGCTGCGCGATACTCGCGCCGGCCTCGCCGCGATCGCCGGAGAGCTGGTCGAACGCGACGACGGCCTCGTCCACCTCGCCAAGCGCCCGCCGGCCGCCGAGATCCCCGCCCCGCGCCTGCTCGGCGCCTTCGACCCGGTCCTGCTCGGCTGGACCTCGCGCGAACAGATCCTCGGGCCGCACACCCACCTGGTGACGATGAACGGCATCTTCCGCCCCTTCGCCCTCGTCAAGGGCCGCGCCGCCGCCAACTGGAAGCTCAACCGCGGCCGGGTCGCGATCGAACCGCTCGGCAAGCTGACGAAGAAGGCGTTGGCCGAGCTCGAGGCCGACGCCGCCGACGTCGAGCGTTTCCTGGGCGGCTAATTCACGTCGAAGATGTCGGCGGCGGTGATCGCCAGCACTCCCTCGGCGTGGTCGACGCGGTCGCGGGCGCAGACGGCGAAGCGCGGCGCGGCGGCGAGCTTGGGAATCGACCGCGCCTTGTGCTCCAGCTCCGCGCGCAGCTTCCGGCCGCTGACGCGCTTGGACCACTTGGCCTCGCCGATCAGCACCGCCTCGCGACCGCGGCCCGAGAGGGCGACCGCGTCGATCTCGACCGGCGGGGAGTCCTGCCACCAGCGGCCGACGTCGACGATCTCCTTGCCGAGATCCCCAGCTCCGGCCAGCCGTAGGAGATGCTGGCGAAACGCGCCCTCCCAGCGGTCGCCCATGTGGTCGTCGAGCTGTTTCTCGAGCACCGGGAGGATCTGCCTTCCGAGGCCGCGGCTGATCGCCGAGCGATGGCGGTCGAGCTGGCCGAGCCAGAAGGCGAGGAAGTTGTCGGCGACGCGGTAGACGCGGCGCCGGGTGCGCGCCGGATTCTCGGTCACCGGGACGAGCCGTTCGACCAGTCGCAGCTCGACCAACCGCTCCAGCACCCGCCCCGGCTCGGCGCGGACCGCCTGCTCGATTTCGTTGTGACGGGTGCGGCCGGAGGCGATCGCGCGCAGGACCAGGCCCCCGAGCCCGCCCAGGTCGCCCTCGGTGGCGAGCACCAGCCGACCCTCGTCGAGCAGCCGCCCGCCTGGAGAGCAGGCAAGGTCGAGAAGGTTCTGCCTGACGCTCCGGTCCGTGTCCCACCAGCTGAGGTAGAGCGGGATCCCGCCGACGATCCCCCAGACCAGCGCACGGTCGCTTGGGTCGAGGCCGCGCAGCATCTCCGCCGCCTCGTGCGGCCGGAAGGGATGGAGGAGGAGCGTCAGGTCGAAGCGCCCGTAGAGCGGCGCCCTCTCCTCCTGGAGCGCCTGCATCGTCCGCACCGCCGATCCGCAGAGGAGGATCCGCAGCTTGGTGGTGTTGCGAGCGCGGTCCCAGAAGGCGCGCAGCACCCCGGGCAGCTCCGGGCTGGCCTCGACCAGGTCCGGGAGCTCGTCGATTACGAGCAGTAGACGTTCCCTGGTCGCCGCCGCCGCGAGCGAGTCGAGCGCGTCGTCCCAGTCGGTGAAGGGCCGCTCGCCCAGGTCACGGGCGCCGAAGCCGGCCACGCGCCCGGCCGCCTCGCTGAGCAGGCGCAGCTCGTCCACGGCTGGCCTCCCCGCGCCGGTGTGGAAGATCGCCCGTTTATCGCGGGCAAACTCCTCGAGCAGCGAGGTCTTGCCGACCCGCCGTCGCCCCCAGACCAGCCCGAGCGCCGACCCGGGCTGCTCCCACCACTTGCGCAGCGCCTCCATCTCCTCTCGCCGGTTGACGAACACGCCTCAAGCTTACCGACATCAGATGTAACCGACATCGGATGTCGGTTACGTCAGATGTCGGTTATCCCCGGACCGGCGAGGAACTCCTCCAGCGGCGTGCCGTCGCCGCCGACCAGCAGCTTGCGCGAGGTGCCGTGGGCGGCGTCGAAGGCGGCCATGCCCGGCAGGCCGTCGCGGCGGCGGCCGCTCTTCACCTCGATCGCGGTGACCTTGGTCCCGCGCTGGACGACGAAGTCGACCTCCTTGCCGCGGTCGCGCCAGTAGGTGACCTCGGCGCGTGGGTCGCGGGTGGCGAGGAGGTGGGCGCCGACGGCGGTCTCGACAAGCCGCCCCCAGTGCTGAGTGTCCGCGCGCGCCTCGGCGAAGCTGCGGCCGGACGTGGCCGAGATCAGGCCGGTGTCGAGCGCCAGCAGCTTCGGCGTCGAGCGGCGCTGGCGGACTTTGCCGGCCGAGTGCTTCTCCAGGCCGGCGGCGAGCCCGGCGGCGGAGAGCAGGTCGAGGTAGTGGGCGAGCGTGGTTGTGTTGCCGGCGTCCTGCAGCTGGCCGGTGAGCTTCTGGTAGGAGACGATCTGCCCCGAGTAGTCGCAGACGAGCCGGAAGAGGCTGCGCAGCAGGGCGGGCTTGTCGACGCGCGTGAGAAGCAGGAGGTCGCGCGAGACAGTCGTCTCGACGATCGAGTCGAGCACGAACGCGGCCCAACGCGCCTCGTCTTCGATCAGCGCCGCCGCCCCCGGGTAGCCACCGAAGTGGACGAACTCGTGGAGGCTGAAGCCGAAGGCTTCGCGCATCTCGCCGAATGACCAATGCGGGGTGCGGATCGTCTCGAAGCGCCCGGCGAGGCTCTCGCTCAGCCCTTTCTGGACGAGCACCGCCGCCGAGCCCAGCAGGACGACTCGCAGGGGAAGCGCCCTGTGCCGGTCCTCGTCCCAGAGCCGCTTGACCGTCTCCGCCCAGCCGGTGACCTTCTGGATCTCGTCGATCGCGAGCACCGCCGCCCCGTTGCGCTTGTGCGCGAGCCGCCGCCCCTCCTCCCATTGCGCCTCGAGCCAGACCCGGTCCCGCAAGGTTGGATCGTCGGCGCTGGCGTAGTGACCCGGCGCGTCGAGCTCGGCCAGCGCCTGCTTGACCATCGTCGTCTTCCCGACCTGCCTTGGCCCTCGCACGATCTGGATCCGCTCGGCGTCCTCGGTCAACCGCGATACCAGCGGAGCGACCGCCCGGCGTCGATATGCCCCTGCTCCCGAATCACTCATTGCCCTGAGCAATTTTACTCAGGGCATTGAGTATTTCGCTTCCACCCCTGGATATCCGCATGGCAGAGCCAATTCTTTGGCGTCAGCAGCTGCCGAGGACGAGGAAGGCTCAACGCCTGGCAGCTCTCGTCAGCCAAGCTTCGGGCTGCGCCAGGGCTGAGCCAGACGCGCCGCGAGGTCGTCGGCCAGGCCGGTGACCGGCACCCGCGTCTGCTCCAGCGAGTCGCGGTCTCGCAGCGTCACGGTGTCATCTTCCATCGTCTGGTGGTCGACGGTGATGCCCCAGGGGGTGCCGATCTCGTCCTGGCGGCGGTAGCGCTTGCCGATCGAGCCGCCCTCGTCGTACTCGGCCGGGATCTGCCTGCGGATCTGCTCGAAGATCTCGCGGGCCTTCTCGGGCAGGCCGTCCTTGGAGACGAGGGGGAGGACCGCCGCCTTGTTGGGGGCGAGCCGGGGGTGGAGGCGCAGCACGGTGCGCTGGCGGTCCTCGACCTCCTCGACGTCGTAGGCGTCGACCAGGAAGGCGAGCGTGGCGCGGTCGGCGCCGGCGGCCGGCTCGATCACGTGGGGGACGTAGCGGTCTTTGGCCTGTTGGTCGAAGTACTCGAGCTTCTCGCCGCTGAACTCGGCGTGCTGGGTGAGGTCGAAGTTGCCGCGGTTGGCGATCCCCTCGAGCTCGGACCAGCCGATCGGGAAGAGGTACTCGACGTCGCTGGTGCCCGAGGAGTAATGGGAGAGCTCGTCGGCGTCGTGGGGGCGGACGCGGAGGAGCTCGGGGCGGATGCCGAGCTCCGTGTACCAGCGCTCGCGGATCTCGATCCACTCGCGGTACCAGCGCTCGGCGTCGGCCGGCGGCACGAAGAACTCCATCTCCATCTGCTCGAACTCGCGCGTGCGGAAGATGAAGTTGCCGGGCGTGATCTCGTTGCGGAAGGACTTGCCGATCTGGGCGATCCCGAAGGGCGGCTTCTTGCGGGCGAAGGCCATCACGTTCTTGAAGTTGATGAAGATCCCCTGCGCTGTCTCCGGCCGCAGGTAGACCTCGGAGCCCTCGCCGGCCAGCGGCCCGATGTGGGTCTCGAACATCAGGTTGAACTGGCGCGGCTCGGAGAGCTCGCCGCCGCACTCCGGGCAGCGCAGCTCGGCGCTCACATCGCCGCCCTCGGCTTCGACCGCCTCGCGCAGGTGGTCCTCGCGCCAGCGCTTCTTGCACTTGCCGAGGCACTGGACGAGCGGGTCGGTGAAGCCCGCCAGGTGGCCGCTCGCCTCCCAGACCCGGGGGTGCTGGAGGATCGCCGAGTCGAGGGCAACGATGTCATCGCGCTCCTGCAGCATCGCCCGCCACCACTCGGCCTTGACGTTGTTCTTGAGCAGCACGCCGTAGTGGCCGTAGTCGTAGGTCGAGCCGAGCCCGCCGTAGATCTCCGAGGAGGGGAAGACGAAGCCGCGCCGCTTGCAGAGGGCGACGATCTCCTCCATCGAGACGCCGGTCGCGGGCATTCCTCCCTCGGTCGTTGCCATGGCGGAACCGTATCGGCTGCGATAATCCCCCACCCCCGTGCCCATCTACGAGTACAAGTGCGAGAACGGCCACGTCTTCGACGTGATCCAGAAGATGAGCGACGAGGCGCTCAGCGAGTGCCAGGAGTGCGGCGCCCCCGCGGTGCGCGTCCTGCACCCGGTTGCCGTGCACTTCAAGGGCTCCGGCTTCTACAACACCGACTACGGCAAGAAGAAGAAGGGCGGCGCCAACGGCTCGTCCTCCGAGGGCGCCTCGAGCGAGTCAAAGAGCTCGGAGTCGAAGTCGAGCGATTCGAAGTCCTCCGGCGACTCCAAGCCGAAGGCCTCCGCGACCAGCGACTAGCCGTTCAGCAGTCGGTGCACGGCGCGGCGGCGCACCGACTCGGGCACTTCGACGCTGCCGCCGGGGCCCTCGCCGCATTCGCCGTGGGCGCAAAGCACGTCGGTCTTGCCGCTGCCGCCGATCGCCGCGGCGAGCACCAGCTGGGGCATCGTCAGGAAGCCCATGTCGCTGACGAAGGCTTTCGGCGCGTCCCAGCCGATGATCGGCCCCTTGATGAAGTTGTAGGGGAGGCGCAGCGGGTCGGTGAGCCGGCTGCGGATGCCGTTGATCACCTGCTGCTGGGCTTCGGCGCGGGCGAAGTCGCTGTAGCCGAACGAGTAGGCGCTCTTGCCGGGCCCAGGGCATTCGCTCGGCTCGCGCACCCGCGAGTAGGCGAGCGCCTTTTCGCCGTCGAGCGTGCTCGTCCCCTTCGGCAGGCGGATCGTGACGCCGCCCTGGCCGCCGCCGGCGCCGCCGGAGATGTCGGCGCAGAGCTTGTGCTTGAGGTGGACTTCGACCCCGCCGACCGCGTCGATCAGGTCTTCGAAGCCGGTGAAGTCGACGATCGCGACGTGGTCGATCGGCGTGCCGAGAAAGCCTTCGACGGCTTCGATCTGCGCCTTGGCCCCGCCGAAGGCGAAGGCGGCGTTGATTTTCGTCGGGCTCTGGCCGGGGATTTCGGCGTAGCTGTCGCGCGGGATCGAGAGTTTGCGGAAGGCGCCCCCGCCGGCGCGGATCAGCATCAGCGTGTCGGCGCGGTATTCGCCGGCTTCGCAGCCGTCGTGCGGGGCGTCGCCGTGCGACTGCTGTTCGAAGCACTTCTGCGAATGGGGGGCGCCGGGCTCCTTGGTGTCCGGCGGCCGCGCGTCCGTCCCCATCACGAGGATCGTCTGGGCGCTGGGCAGCAGCAGCGGGTTGCCGTGCAGGGCGTCCTTCGCTTCCCCGGAGAGCTTGAAGGACTGCAGCTGGGCGGAGACGGCGAAGGCGAGGAAGCTGAGCAGGATCCAGCCGAGCGCCGCGATCCCGACCCACTTGAGCACTCGCCTGCCGGTCCAGCGCCGGCGCGGGCCGGGCAGATCCGGCTGCTGGTCGCGCCGCGGCTTGCGCTTCCGGCGCCACCACTTCGGCGCGCGCGGAGCCCGCTCTCGGAGACCCGAGAGATCGGGGGACCTGAACCTCGACAGAAGGCCTTTCCGGGACCGGTAGACCTTGTACTCGGGCGGCCCGGAGGGCTGCTGCTCACCATCGTTGGGCATGAAAGACTGCGGGAATGATGCCGATCCCCGCGGTCGCCCAGCTCACTCCTGCCGCGAAGCACGCATGAGTGCAGGGGAAGTCATCGGGGTCGACCTGGGCGGGACGAAGATGTTGCTCGGCGTTCTCGACCTCGACTCCAAGGTGCTCTGGGAGAGCCGCGAGGCCTCCACCGGTCAGAGCGAGGACGAGCTGGTCGAGCTGTTGGTCCGCGAGGTGGAGGAGGCGAAGGCCGCCCAGCCGGGGGTCGAGGGGGTCGGTCTCGGCATCCCGGCGACCGTTGATCACGACAAGGGGATAGCCCGCTCGGCGGTCAACCTGCCGCTCGAGAACCTGCCGATCCGCGAGATCGCCGAGCAGCGCACCGGGCTGCCGGTCTTCGTCGACAACGACGCCAACGTCGCGGCGCTGGCCGAGAGCCTCTACGGCGCCGCGAAAGGCGCCCGCTACGCGGTGATGCTGACGATCGGCACCGGCATCGGCGGCGGCCTGATTCTCAACGGCGAGGTCTACCGCGGCGCCACCGGCGCGGGCGCCGAGCTCGGTCACACGGTGATCGAGATCGACGGCCCCGCTTGCCAGGGCAACTGCCCCGGTCACGGCTGCGTCGAGACCTTCGCCTCGGGCACCGCGCTCGGCCGCGAAGGACGGGCCGCGGCCGAAGCCGAGCCCGATTCGGTGCTCGGCACCATGCTGGCCGACGGCGTGACGATCGATGGCCGCGCCGTCACCGAGGCGGCGCTCTCCGGCGACGCGACCGCGCGCGGCGTCTTCGACCTGGTCGGCTCGCGGCTCGGCGTCGCCCTGACCAGCTTCGCCAACATCTTCGAGCCCGAGGTCTTCGTGATCGGCGGCGGCGTGATCGCCGCCGGGGATCTGCTGCTCGACCCGGCCCGCCGCGAGCTGCAGAAGCGCGCCCTGCCGCCGATGAAGAAAATCCCCGTGGTCGCGGCCGAGCTCGGCTCGGATGCGGGGATGATCGGCGCCGCGGCGATGGCGCGGATCGAGCTCGATCGGGGCAGGGGCTGATGCCGGGCGGCCTGGTGGTCTGCCCGACGCCGATCGGCAACCTCGACGACGTCACGCCGCGGGTCCGCGAGGCGCTGGTCAGCGCCGACTGGATCGCCTGCGAGGACACGCGCCGCACCGGCGGCCTGCTCGAGAAGCTGCGCATCCGCCCGGCGCCGCCGCTGGTTTCAAACCACGAGGGCAACGAAGCGGCGCGGGCGACCGAGCTGGCACAGCGGATCGAGCGCGGCGACACCGTCGCCCTGGTCTCCGACGCCGGCATGCCGTCGATCTCCGACCCCGGCTACAAGCTGATCCGCCGCTGCATCGAACGTGACCTCGACGTGACCGTGCTGCCGGGGCCCTCGGTCGTTCCTGTGGCGCTGGTCGCCTCGGGTTTGCCGACCGACCGCTGGCGCTTCGAGGGCTTCCTGCCGAAGCGCTCGGGGGAGATGGAGCGCGTGCTGCGCTCGGCCGAGACCGTGGTCGCTTTCGAGTCTCCGCGCCGGATCGGCGACTCGCTGGCGGCGTTGGCGGCGATCGCCCCCGACCGCCCCGCGGCCGTCTGCCGCGAGCTGACCAAGATGCACGAGGAGGTCGCCCGCGGCTCGCTCGCCGAACTGGCGCGCCGCTTCCGCGGCGAGGTCAAGGGGGAGATCGTCCTGGTGATCGCCCCGGCCGCCGACGAGGAGCACGGCCGCGATGTCGGCTTCGCCGTCGACGCCCTGCGCCACCTGGTCCAGTCCGGCGCCCGCCCCCGCGCCGCCGCCAGCGTCGTCGCCGCCCTAACCGGCACCCGCGCCAACGACCTCTACCGAGCGCTGACCGGCCGCGAGCCGCGTAGATAGCTATTTGACCGAAGTAACTTGAAAGCGCCCCGGCCTGGGGAGCTCGAGACCGTGCCAGCGGATGCCGTCGAAGAAGGCGTCGATCTCCACTTCGAGAACGGCAGAGAGCTTGATCAGCGTATCCATGCGCGGCTCGCGCCGCCCGGCCTCCAGTGAGCTGATGGCAGTGCGATGCATTTCGGCGAGGCGGCCAACGTCCTCTTGGGACAGCCCGCTTCTCTTGCGTGCGCGTCGCAGGTTGCGCGCGAACCGGTCCCGGATTTCCTGAGGCTGATCGGTCATGAGCTTGTCACCTGCCCGGGTAGAAGTCTTAGTGCTCTGAGTACCGACAGGTGATATTCGACGGCGGCCAAGTGAGGCCGGCCCGGCAGGTCTTGTTGAAGCCGGCGTGGATCGGGTAATCGGTTGAGAGCTTGGGTGGCCAATGCAAGTACGGATGCTCGTAGCTCATGGCGCAGGACTTGGTCGCGGCACGGCTCTTGCTGGGTCTCACCGGACATCGGCTCTGCCGGATCACGCGACGCGTGTTCGCCCCTCGGAAGTCGGGATCCAGCCCTTCAGGAAGTACAACCGCTTCCAAGCGGCTCCGACTAATTCTTTCGTGTGCAGCTCCAAAATCGAAAACTCGAGCGCCAAGTTGCGCAGGTGATAGGAAACCGTTGTCAGGCCCGGCGAGGCTTCATGCATGCGATCGATGTCCACGGCCGACATCGGCTCGCCGACCCAGAGCATTGCTTCGATGATCGCGACCTTGACTGGGTGGACAAGCGGTACGACGTTCGCCCAATCCCAGGAGTTGTCGCGTGCCATTGTGCTCTCGCATCCGTCTGACGAATCGGGCGGGGTCGCTCCTCTTCCAGCCCCCCGGAGCTGCGGGCAGCTGACGACTGACCCGCTCACCTCGGGAGGCTGGAACAAGAGCGACGCACTTGCACCGCCTTGAGTAACTGAACAGTGTCATATTGATACGTATCCGGCAACCTGAACTGCATTACCAGTCATTTTTCCCTGTCTTAAAATAGCCGCCCGTTGGCCTACCGGGTCGACCGCGCTCAAAGCCGAATAGGCCAACGATCATGGTCGTGCCAGGCTCGCCAGACTTGGCAAGGCGATTAACTGATTTGCAATGGATTTCTTGCGCCTGCTTCCATACGTTGAGCAGCAGAGCATGCATTTCTTGCTCACCTAAGGCGTCAAGGTGCGGTGCGTCCCACATGAGACAAACCGGGTCGATGTCCAGCTTGCCGTTCCGGTAAGCACAGACCGTCTCGGCCAAGAATCCCTGGGTGATTACGCCGCTCACGTCATGGCGATCCTCAACTGGCATCTCGCGAGCCACGTCATCCTCGACGACAGGGAGCTGGATGCTTCGATAGATGGCCTTGATGTGGTTGCCTGCGTGCTTGTAGCTCACCAGTTCGATTGAGCCGGCGTCGTAAAGTTCACGAATGTGATTGCGAACGTTCTTCACGTCCTCGCCGATCATGAGGGCCACTTCGCCTGCGCTGAATTCACCCTCGTGGAGTATCGCCAGCGTTTCGACCTTGATCCAGTGCCTGATTGAGGAGGGCACCGCCTCGTCCGGCCGCTTCGTGCGCTCCTTCAGCGGCTTGCGCCCGACCTCCGCGTGGCTTTGATCCATGTCGGTTCTCCGATCTGATTTGAGTGGTCAATCAGCCTGTAGCCGAGCATAGCCCGGACGTGAAATGAAAACCTGAGCGATAACGAAAACGCCAGCGCTAACGGCGTTTTTCCTACCCTCTCCTTCCCGTCCCGGTGGCAGGGACGGGAGACGACACGGGGAGGGAGGTGAGTGCGCATGACGGTCAAGCCGGCCAGTCCGGTCGTCCCGCTGCTGCAGATTTACAAGCAGCGGTAAGCGATCTCGGGCCGGTCTCGGTCGTTCTTGCAGGAGGGCTGGGACCGGCCCGCTAGGAACCGTCTGGACGAGTCGTGTGCGTGCGCCCCAGGTCATCAAGCAACTCACCGGGCCGCACGTCCAGGGCGTCCGCAAGCCGCAGGATCGTGCTCAGTCGGGGCTCGCGCGCTCCACGCTCCATGCGCCCGATCGCGGTCGAGTGGATGTCGGCGGCTTGGGCCAGGGCGTCCTGGGAGAGCTCTTGACGGTTGCGCAGCTCGCGCAGGCGCCAGCCGAAGGCCGCGCTCGCCCGCTTCGGATCTCGGCTTGGGTGGTCGTCGTCCACCTATGTAGCGTGGCCGTTTCCCGCTTATCGGTCTAGAGCGCATTGGTCGGGAGCGCATTGGTCCAGTATGCCTGCTGGTGGGCCAATGGGCGAGGAAAGCCGTTTGCTGCATTCCTGCGATACCGGCTCTCGGTGAGATCGACAGATAAGGTCGGCATCGTCAATGAGCCCGAGCTACTACGTCACCACCCCGATCTACTACGTCAACGCGGAGCCGCACCTCGGGCACGCGTATTCGACCCTGGCCGCGGATGTGCTGGCGCGGCACATGCGGCAGCGAGGGGAGGACGTGTTCTTCCTCACGGGCACCGACGAGCATGGGGAGCCGATCGAGACGGCGGCGGAGCGGGAGGGGATATCGCCGCAGGAGCTGGCCGATCGCAACGCGGAGAAGTTCCTCCAGATGATGCCGGCGATCGGCGCCACCAACGACTTCTTCATCCGCACGTCGGACCCGCGGCACAAGGCAAAGGTGGCGGAGATCATGCAGCGGGTCTACGACAACGGCTGGGTGGCCAAGGGCACCTACGAGGGCTGGTACTGCCCGCGCTGCGCGGACTTCAAGACCGAGCGCGAGCTGGGGCCGGGGCAAACCTGCCCGGTCCACGAGATCTCGCTGGAGAAGGTGCGCGAGGAGAACTGGTTCTTCCGACTCTCCGCCTTCCAGGCGCAGCTCGAAGGTCTCTATGAGGAGCGTCCCGACTTCGTCGTGCCCGACTTCCGCCGCAACGAGGCCGTCTCCTTCATCAAGGGCGGGCTCGAGGACGTCTCGCTCTCGCGGCCAACCTTGAAATGGGGGCTGCCGCTGCCCTGGGACCCCGGGCAGCGCATGTACGTGTGGTTCGACGCGCTGCTCAATTACGTCACGGCGCTGAGCTTCGCCCGCGAGGGCGAGGACCTGACCGAGCGCTACTGGCCGGCGACGCTGCACGTGCTCGGCAAGGACATCCTCAAGTTCCACGCGGTGATCTGGCCGGCCCTGCTCTGGGCCGCGGATCTCGAGCCGCCGCGACGGATGACGATCCACGGCTACCTGCTGATGGGTGAGAAGAAGATGTCGAAGAGCCTTGGCAACGTGCTCGACCCCTTCGAGGTGATCGAGCGCTTCGGCGCCGACGCCCTGCGCTTCTACTGCTTCCGCGAGGTCAGCTTCGGCCAGGACGGCTCGATCTCGACGGCCGGGTTCGAGGCCCGCTACGAGACCGAGCTGGCCAACGACTTCGGCAACCTGGCGAGCCGCGTGCTGGCGATGGTCGAGCGCTACCGGGCGGGCGTCGTGCCGGTGGCGCAGGTCGACGCGGTGCTCGCCGAGGACTTCGAAGGCGCGGTCGGTCGCTTCAGCGAGCTGCTCGACCGGGCCGAGCTGACCCAGGCGCTGGAGGAGGTCTGGAGGCTGGTGCGTCGCCTCAACCGCTACGTCGAGGAGACCCAGCCCTGGGTGCTGGCCCGCGACGAGGCCGACCCCGAGCGCCTCGACGAAGTCCTTTACAACCTCACCGAGGGCCTGCGCGTCACCACCCTGCTGCTTGTTCCCTACCTGCCCCAGACCAGCGAGCGCCTGCTGGCCGCCCTCGGGGAGGAGTCACGCGCGCTTGCCGAGCTCGGTTCCCGCTCCGGCGGCCAGCGTGTCGAGCGGGTCCCGCCGCTCTTTCCCAAGATCGAGGCCCCGGGTTAGTGGCCTCGCTGGGGCCTCTCCGGCGCAGACGCCTCAGCGCGGCGGTCTGCTGCCTCGCGTGCGTTTCCTCGCTCCTCGGCGCTTCCGCGGTGTCGGCGAGTTGGCGCTCGATTGAAGCGCCGGGAGGCCACGTCGTCTCGCTCGCGGTCGCCTCCGCCGAGACCTGGCTGGTCGAACCGTCCTTCGCCTGCTGCACGCCTGAATTCGAGCTCACCCGCGACGCCGGTGGCGGTTGGACGCCGGTTCAGATCAGCGGCTTCCCCACCGCCCAGCTGCTCGGCGCCTCCTCCGACGGCTCCTTTCGCGTGCTCGCCTGGAGCTACCTGCCGGAAGACCTGCGTGAAGTCCAGCTCTTCCGGATATCTCCTGACGGCGAGGTGGAACCGCTTGGCCCTGTGCTCAGTGGCGATATCTCCCCCTACGCGGCCGCCGTCGGCGATGACGGGACGACCTGGCTGCCCTACCGGGACGACCCGGAAAGTCCGTTCAAGTTGGCGGTGATCGATTCGGGAGGTGCGCTCAGCACGGCTGCCCTGCCCCCCGGCGCTCAGAGCTGGAAGGCCCGGAGGACGGTGCTCGGTCTGCGGCTACTGCGCTACGTCGAAGCCGGCGGGTACCCGAGCGTCTTCGAGCGGGGAACGCTGCGACTCGACGGGGCAGGCGCTCTGCAGGCGGCTGAGACCTACCCGGTCGGCTACATCGACGACGAGTTGGTTCTCTCCCGCGAATTCTCCCGCGAGTCGTGGGACGGCGGGGCGCACTGGGTCGAAGGTCCCGTCCGGGTCGTGCCACGGGCTCCGGGGCTGGGCATGCCGCGGTACATGGAGTTTGGCTCCGGCGGGGTCGCCGAGCGATTCTCCGACGTCCTCTTCCGTCAGACTGGCCTCGAGTGGCCCGAAGGCGTGCCCGCCAACTACGTCGTCGACGCCGGCAGCGCCCTGGTCGCTTGGAGCTCCTCGACCATCTACGTTCACGGTGCCGATCTTCCCTCGCTGTCCACCGCGATCGGCGACCTCCAGCCCGATGCTCTGGCGATGCTCACCCGCGCCGACCAGTTCCGCGCCGACGCGGGACTGCCGCCGCTCACCGGTGACGCCCTGGTCAGCCAGGCGGCTCAAAATCACGCGGCTTATCTGGCGCTTCACTCCGACCTCGCGTTCCAGTCCTTCCACGACGAGATGCCCGGCAGTCCGGGCTTCACCGGCGGATCGATGTTCGAACGCTGTCAAGCGGTTGGTACCACCTGCCATGGCGAGGTCGCCTACAGCCCGGTGCCCGACCCGGTCGGTGGCTGGCTCGCCACGCCGTACCACCGCCCCCTGCTGGGCTCACCGGCGGCGGGTGTGGTCGGCGCTGGAGCGGTCGATGGATGGTCGGTGATGGACTACCGCGCCGATACAAACACGATCGTGCGCCCCTTTGGCTATCCGGTCGGTCGCTGGCGCGGCGACGACGGCTTCTCGGGGGAGTCGCCGGACCCGGTCGTCTACTGCAAGGAAGTGGGCCGGCCGATCGAATACCCGGTTGGGATCGCGGTGTCCCTCTACCTGCCGGTCGAGGAAGGGGAGGTCTCGGCGATCGCCGTCCGCAAGCGGGAAGACGCCTCGCCCCTGCCCGGCTGCCTGTTCGGCGACACCGGCGTCAGCGGGGCGACGGTCGGCATGTTCGTCCTCGACGACCCGCTCGTCGAGGGGCAGACGTACGACGTTCGCGCCGAGTGGAGTCCCGGCTCGGACTGGTTGCCGGGCAACCCGACGATCCCCGGTCCGAGCTTGAACAAGGAATGGTCATTCACCTACCAGCCGGACGCGCCGACGCCGGTCCGACGCCAGAGATGTCGGGGGGTCTCGCTAAGGAGCCTGAGGTCGACCGCTCCGCTGCGTCCCGGGGCGCGGCGGCGACGGGGCAAGGGCGTCCAGGTGCGAGTGCGGCTGAGCGGGCCGGCACGGGTGAAGCTGCGGCGAGCGCAACTGACCTACCGGACGAAGCGCGGGCGCGGGCGCGGGCGAAAGCGCACCGTGAAGCTGAGCCTGGGAAGGCTGCGCGGCAGAGCCGTGCGCCTCAGGAGCAACTCGAACCTGGGCTTGAAGCTGCCACCGCGACTCGGACGCAGGCTGTCCGCGGGTCAGCGAGTGACGCTGAGGCTCGGGCTTGAAGTCCGGGGAACGGTGGGATGTGCAGCAAGGAGGAGCTTCTCGGTGCGTCGCGGGACCATCGTCGGATGGATCCACATGAAGGGAATCGCCGCCTGGCAACTCGGTTCAACTCCGCCGAACGTCACGCGTAATCGACGCTCGCTCGCGACCCGATCCGGCTGGACTGAAAGAAGCCGTCGGCGCCGCCCCGGCCGTCGAACAGCTCTGCGCGCAGACGCCGGAATTGGCGGAACAGACCAACGCCCTGCAGGAAGTCATTGAAAACCTTGGCGTGAACAGCGCGCTGACCACGTTGGGCGGCCTGCTCGAAGTCAGCGGTCTGCCGACCGCCCTGAACGTCGGGGAATTCGGCTGCGGGACGCCGTGACCTGAGTCGGCATCGGGATAGTGTGGGAGTCGAGTGATCGACTCCCACACGCATCTCTTTCTCTGCGAGCGGCCCGAGGACGAGGTCGTCGCGGCGGCCGAGGAGGCTGGCGTCGGGCGGATGCTCAACGTCGGCCTCGACGCGGAGACGAACCCGAGGGCGATCACGGGTGCCGAGCGCCACGCGGGCGTTTTCGCCGCGGTGGGCTGTCACCCGACCGAGGCGGCCGGCTTCGACGACGCGCGGGCTGCCGAGATCGCGCGGCTTGCCGCCGAGCACGACGTGGTGCGGGCGATCGGCGAGACCGGGATCGACTACTACCGCGAGACGGCGAGCCGCGCCGATCAGCGGCGGGCGCTGGAGGCGCAGGCCGAGATCGCCCGCGAGCGGGATCTGCCGATCGTGATTCACGCGCGCGACCCCGAGGGCGAGACGGGCGCCGTCGACGAGGTCTTCGAGATCCTCGACGCGAGCGCCGTCGGTGTGCCGGTGATCCTGCACTGCTTCCTCGCCCCCTGGCGGGTGGAGGACGCGATCGAACGCGGCTGGTACTGCTCTTTCTCGGGGATCGTCACCTTTCCGAGCTCCGAAGAGCTGCGCGAGGCCGCGGCGAAGCTTCCCGACCAGCTCGTCCTGGTCGAGACCGACGCGCCTTACCTGGCGCCGCAGCCGGTGCGTGGCAAGCCCAACGAGCCGCGCCACGTGGTCTCCACCGCCGAGGTCGTCGCCGAGGCGCGTGGCGTCACCTATGCCGAGCTGGAGCGCACGGTCGAGGCGAACGCGCGGACGCTCTTCGGCTGGTAGTCGGGGTGGTTCGCCTCGGCCAGAACTTCCTCGCCGACCCCAACCTGCTCGACGCGATCGTCCGCGACGCCGAGCTGGGGGAGGGCGACGTGGTGCTCGAGGTCGGGGCGGGGGAAGGGGTGCTGAGTGAGCGCCTCGCCGACGTCGCCTCCTCCGTGCACGTGATCGAGATCGACCGGGGGTTGGAGGGGGCGCTGGCGGGCTTGGCGGCGCGGCCGAACGTCTGCCTGCATTGGGGCGATGCGATGAAGGTCGACCTCGGCGCGCTCGACCCCGCGCCGACGGCGATCGTCGCCAACCTGCCTTACGCGGTGGCGACGCCGCTGATCCTGCGCACGATCGAGCAGCTGCCGGGTGTGCGGCGCTGGACGGTGATGGTGCAGCGCGAGATCGCCGACCGGCTGCGGGCGGCGCCGGGCAGCCGCACCTACGGGTCACCCAGCGTGCTCGCCCAGCTTGCCTGTGAGGTGCGGATGCTGCGCGCCGTCGACCCGGCCGTGTTCAAGCCGCGTCCGCGGGTCGAGTCGGCGATCCTCGCTCTGCGCCGCACCGGGCCTGGCGCCGACGCCGAGACGCGGGAGCTGGTGCGGGCCGCCTTCGCCCACCGGCGCAAGTCCCTGGCCCGCTCGCTGGATCACGTCCACCCCGGCTCGCTCGAGCCGGCCCGGGCCGTCCTGCGCGAACTCGGCCTCCCCCAAGGCGCCCGCGCCGAGCAGCTTTCTCCCGTGCAGCTTCAAGCGCTGGCGAGGGGCCTATCCAGGTAGGGCTGGAACGTCTTGTACTTTTTCGCCGACCCCGCCCGCGGTAGGCCACTTCCGCTCCACCGAGAAAGTTAAGTGGAACCCCAACCTGGATAGGCCCCGTGCACGCCCCCGCCAAGCTCAACCTCTGCCTCTACCTCGGGCCGCGCCGAGCCGATCGCCTGCACGAGCTCTGCTCGCTGTTCGAGCCGCTGGCGCTGGCCGACCTGATCGAGGTGACGGAGGCGGAGCGGGACGAGGTGGTCTGTCCCGGAGTCGAGGGCGAGAACCTGGCGGCACGGGCACTGGCGGCGCTGCGCGAGGCGGACTGGGAGGGGCCGCCGCTGCGGATCGAGATCGAGAAGCGGATTCCGGTCGCCGCGGGGCTCGGCGGCGGCAGCGCCGACGCTGCCGCGGTGCTGCGTTTGGCGGCCGGGGAGGTGGCGGAGCTGGATGAGATCGCGGCGGAGCTTGGCGCCGACGTGCCCTCGCAGCTCGTGCCCGCGTTTGCCCTGGTGGAGGGCGCGGGAGAGATGGTCGAGCGGTTGCCGGCGCCGGCCCGGCACGCGGTCGTCCTGCTGCCGGGCGGCGGCGGGCTGAGCACCGCCGAGGTGTTTGCCGAGGCCGACCGCCTCGGACTCGGGCGCAGCGGCGAGGAGCTCGACCGCCTCGCGGGCGAGCTGCGCTCCGCGGCGGGCGCCGGTGCCTCCCCGCTTGACTACCCCGAACTGCTCGTCAACGACCTCGAGCCGGCGGCCCGCTCGCTGCGGCCGGAGATCGCCACCGCGCTCGACGCCCTGCGCGAGGCCGGCGCGCCGCACGCCATGCTCACCGGCTCGGGCCCGACCGCCTTCGGCCTCTTCCCCGATCTCGCGGCCGCAAGCGAGGCGGTGGCCTCCTTGCATCGCGATGACGCGATCGCCTGCGAGGTGCCCCAATGAGACTCCGGTGCGCCTTTGCCCCGATATACGCGGATAAAGCGCACCGGAAGGGACTGCGGTGAAGCTGCTCGGCGAGGCCAGCAGCAACCGAAAACGGCTGCTGCTGGCGCTGCTCGCCGCTGCGGTCGCCGCCGGCTACTACCTGCTCAGCCGCCAGCTCGGCCACATTGACCTGCAGAAGCTGCTCGAAGACGCCTCGGAAACGCTCGGCGCCTGGACCTATCTGCTGGTCGGCGTCTTCGCCTTCGCCGAGACCGGCGCCTTCGTCGGCCTCGTCGTCCCCGGCGAGACCGTGATGCTGATCGGCGGCGCGGTCGCCGGGCAGGGCGCGATCAACATCTACCTGCTGATCGGGATCGCCTGGTTCGCCGCCTGGCTGGGGGACACGACGAGCTTCTTCATCGGCCGCCGGCTGGGACGCGAGTTCGTGATCGAGCACGGACCGCGCTTCGGGATCGGCCACGAGCGCTTCGAAAAGGTCGAGGACTACTTCTCCCGCCACGGTGGCAAGACGATCTTCATCGGCCGCTTCGTCAGCCTGGTGCGCGCCTTCGCGCCGTTCATCGCCGGCAGCTCGGGGATGCGCTACCGCGCCTTCGTCCCCTACAGCATCCTCGGCACGGGACTCTGGGCGAGCGCCCACATCCTGATCGGGTACGCCTTCTCGCGCAGCGTCGACAGCGCCGCCAAGTACGCCGGTCGCGGCGCCTTCCTGCTGGCCAGCGCGATCGTCGCCGTCGTCGCGATCGTCGTCGTGGTTCGCCACCTGCGCGAGGAGGAGAACCGGCGGGCGGCGGTCGCTTGGATGGACCGCCACGCGGCGACCCGTTGGGTCGTCACCCTCAGCCGTCGCTTCCGCCCGCAACTGCTCTTCCTCTGGGAGCGGGTGACGCCGGGCGGCACGTTCGGCCTCGAGTTCACCTCGCTGATGGCGGTCTTCGCGGTCGCCGCCTTCGTGCTGGTCGGTTACACGGCGCTGATCAGCGGCGAACCCGGGCCGACGCCCGGCGACGAAACCGCGATGGAAATCGCCAAGCAGCTGCGCGCCGGCTGGCTGGTCGACTTCTCCAAGGTATTCACCTTTCTCGGCTCCTATCTGGTGCTCGGCCCGCTGGTCGCGCTTGCCGCCGCGTTGCTGGCCGCCGCCCGCCGCTGGGCCGAGCTCTGGGTCCTGCTGGCCGGCACCGCGATCGTCTTCCTCGGCGTCCACGAGCTGAAGATCGCCGTCGACCGGCCGCGCCCGCCCGGCGGCCTGGTGGGGACCTCGAGCGCCTCGTTCCCCAGCGGCCACGCCGCCTACTCGACCTTCTACGTCTGGCTCGCGGTGACGGTCGTCATGCGGCTGCGGGCGGGGATGGCGGGCGGCGCGCTGGTGATCGGCGCCGGGATCGCGCTGACCGCGCTGGTCGGTCTCTCGCGCGTCTACCTCAGCGTCCACTACTTCAGCGACGTGAGCGCCGGCTGGGCGCTGGGCCTCGTCGCCTTCTCGCTCTGCGCTGCGGTCGCCCTCACCGTCACGACATTGCGGCACAATGGGCTCGGTGCTGCCGCTGGCGCTACAGAGGATCGACCATGAGTACCTGCTCTTCGGGGTCGCCGGGCTGGTCAGCCTGAGCGCCTTCGTCGGCCTGATCCTGGTGCCGGCGGTCAGCTCCTACGGCCGGGTCTGGGAGAAGGCGGCCGCCGGCTTCCTCTCGCTCTTCGTGCTCGCCGCGCTGGTGCTTGTCGGCGTGGTCTTCGGGCTCGCGATCGTCTACTACTACAACGACATCGTGAATCTTCTCCACGGCAATTAGCCGGGGATAATCGGGTCGTGCCAGCGACCTCCAAGGGGAGCAAGATGCCTGCAAAAGCGCAGGAAACCGAACCGCTTGACGCGCTCGCCGACGCGGTCGAGTCGGGCGCCGGGCTGCCCGCGGTGGCGCGCGCGGCCGCCAAGGTGCTCGGTGCGAGCGTCGCCTTGATCGACCGCTCGAGCGCGGTGCTGGCGGTGGCAGGGGCGTCGCCCGACCAGGAGAAGAAGCTGCTCGCCGGGGGGCAGGACGTGACCCGGGTCGAGCTGCGGGTCGCCGACGCGGCGGTCGGCGAGCTGCGCCACCGGGGGGGCGAGCCGCCCGCGCCGGCGATCGTCCGGATGGTGACGACGCTCTTGGCGCTGGAGCTCGAGCGCTCGCGCTCGCCGGAGTGGGAGAGCGAGGAGGTGGCGGGCGCCTTCGTCGCCGCCGTGCTCGATCGCCAGGTGACCGACCGCGGTGACATCCTTGCCCGCGGTGCCGAGCTCGGTGCCGATCTGGAGCGTGGCGCGGGGGTGCTGATCCTGCACGCGGCGCCGCGTGCCGCCCAGGGAGGCGAGTGGCGGGCCCGGACCCTGACCCTGACCCAGCGGGCGCTGCGCTCGCTGGCACCGGGGTCGCTGGCCAGCGCCGGGGGGGAGGAGGCGGTTGAGATCGCGGTGATCGTCCCGGCCGAGGACGACGCCCGGGTCGAGCGCGCCGCCGCCGGGCTGGCGCGCGAGCTGCAGGACAGCCTCGCCGGCTTTCACCTGACGATCGGGCGCAGCCGCCACGCCGGCGACCCGGTCGACCTCTACCGGGCGGGCAACGAGGCGCGGCTGGCGGTCAACGTCGGCGAGGCCGAGGGGCGGGCGCTGCTCGCCTTCGAGGACACCGGCTCCTACCGGCTGCTGCTGCCGGCGATGAGCGAGGACCCGCGCGAGCTGGAGCGCTTCTACGCCGAGACGATCGCGCCGCTGGCCGCCTACGACGAGCAGTACGAGACCGAGCTGGTGGCGACCGTCGAGGCCTACCTCGACAACGACGGCAACATCGCCGCCACCGCCAAACAGCTCTTCACCCACCGCCACACGATCCGCTACCGCCTGGAGCGCGTCAAGGAGCTCTGCGGCCACGACGTCTCCGCCACCGAGGGCCGCGAGAAGCTCGGCCTAGGGCTGAAAACGATGCGGGTGCTCGGGATCGCCTCGCCAAGGGGGCCGGCGATGGAGCCGGGGGCCGAGGCGGGCAAGGTGGCGCGATCGTCGGAGGAGTAGGTCTAAGCTTGATCCGTTCCCCTTGGGGAGTGGTGTAGCAGGTAACACTCGGCACTTTGGATGCCGCATCCCCGGTTCGAACCCGGGCTCCCCAGCTTTCCAAACTCTCGTGCTTACCTTTCGAGCTTGAGACTTTCTGTCTGAGTCAAATGCGATGCTTGGGGGGATGGCCGGACGTCGTCTCAGCTACACAGAAGAGGAAGCGCGGGAGGCCATTTCCGCCTCGAAGTCGTGGGCCGAGAGCCTGCGTTATCTCGGTCTTTGCCCGACAGGCGGCGCGTGGCGAGTGCTGAAGAAGTACGCCCAGGTTTGGGAAATCTCGACAGGCCACTTCGATCCGGAAGCCGCCCGTATAGCGAACCTTCGGCGCAAGCAAAGGTCACTCTCGGAAATCCTGGTTGAGAACTCCCCTTGTGCCAGGAAGGACGTGAAGCGGCGGCTCCTTGCTGAGGGTTTGAAGGAGCCAGTGTGTGAGATGTGTGGTCAGGACGAGGTCTGGCGGGGTCAGCCGATGTCGATGATCTTGGACCACATCAACGGCGTTCGAGACGACCACCGGCTGGAGAACCTGCGCATGGTATGTCCGAACTGCGCGGCGACGCTCGACACGCATTGCGGGCGGAGGAATCGGATCCAGCGAAGCTGGCGTCACTGCCAGCGATGCGGGAAGGACTTCGTTCCGGGCTACGCCACCCAGCGTTACTGCTCGCGAGCATGTGGCCGTCGTTGGGATCGCTCGGCTGCCTATCGACGCCAACGCGGGTCGCATGGCGTGCCTGTCCCGGGGTCTCGGAAGGTAGAGCGCCCCCCATACGAGCAGCTGCTCGAGGAGATCGAGGCGATGGGTTACCTCGCCGTCGGGCGCAAGTACGGGGTCTCCGACAACGCGGTGCGCAAGTGGGTGCGCTGGTATGAGCGGCAGCGCGAGCGCGAAGCCGCCGAGGCAGAGGCGATTGCCTCAGCGGCTTGATCCCGTCCGCTGGTGCGCTTAGGGTCGGCTCATGGAGATGGGGAGAGTTGAGATGGATGCGGAGGTTCGCGAGGGGCTGCGGGAGGGCTGGAAGGAGCTGATGACGGTCGGCGTGCTGGCGATCTTCGTCGGCTGCGTGGCGATCGTCGTGCCCGCGGTGGCCGCGGTCGGGACCGCGATCTTCATCGGTTGCATCCTGATCGTCGCCGGGATGTTCCTCGTCGCTGCCGCTTTCATGGCGCGCTCGCTGGGCAGCCTGATCGTGCGGCTGCTCTGGGCGCTGCTGACCGTGGCGGTGGGCGTATGGCTGCTCGCCGAACCGCATCACGGCGCGGTCAGCCTCACTCTGCTGCTCGGCATCTACTTCCTGTTGATGGGCATCACGCGGATCGCCGCGGCCTTCATCGGTCGCGGCCAGCGGGGGGCTGGGCTCGTCGGGCTTAGCGGTGTGGCGGGACTGATCATCGGCATCCTCGTGCTCGCCAAGTTCCCCAGCAGCGCCGACTGGGCGATCGGCCTCCTCGTCGGCATAGACCTGATCTTCGCCGGCTGGACCCTCACTTCTGTAGCTCTCCTAGGCCGGGACCTGGCGCGCGAGACCTGATTGCCGTTGGCAGTGGGTTGGGCGTCGTATGCCCCTCCCGAAAAGGCTCCTGGTCAAGCAAACCGAATCGCGACCGACGATCTGCTGCGCGACGGTCTTTTCGGGAGCGGCATACGACGCCCTCCCCGCGCCAATACGATTCAGGAAGTGAGCTCTCCCCTCGTGCTCGTCATGGCCGCCGGCCAGGGAACGCGGATGCGTTCCTCGCTGCCGAAGATGCTGCACCCTGTCTGCGGGCGGACGATGGTCGCTTGGCCTGTGCTTGCTGCTCGGGAGGCGGGGGCGGGGCGGGTTGCCGCGATCGTCGCGCCTGATGTTGACATCTGCGATGGCTTGCCCGAGGGCGCTGAGACGGTCGTTCAGCCCGAGCCGGACGGGACTGGCGGGGCGGTTCGCGCTGCGCTGGGGCTAATCGAAGATGCCGAGGTTGTTCTCGTGCTTTCGGGGGATGTGCCGCTGATCTCGGCTGAGACGATCGCCGCCCTGCTTGAGGCTCACTCCGCTTCGGGGGCTGCGGCGACGATGTTGACTATTGAGCTTGACGACCCTGGGTCGTACGGGCGTGTGGTTCGGGATGCCCATGGCGGGGTTGAGCGGGTTGTCGAGGCCAAGACGGCTGGGGACGCCACTCCGGAGCAGTTGGCTCTTCGGGAGATCAATGCAGGGACCTATGTCTTCGAGGCCGAGCCGCTTGTTGAGGCGCTTGGTGGGCTGTCGAACGACAACGCCCAGGGGGAGTACTACCTGCCGGATGTGCTGCCGGCGCTGCGCGCGGCGGGCCACTCGGTTGGCGCTCACCTGACCGAGGATCTGGCGGTGACGATGGGGGTCAACAACCGCGTCGACCTCGCCGCGGTCGAGGCCGAGGCGCGGGCGCGCATCCTCGAGCGGCACATGCTCGCCGGGGTCACGGTCGTCGACCCCGCCTCGACCTGGGTCGACGCCGATGTCGAGATCGCCGCCGACGCGCGGATCGAGCCGGGGACCAGCCTGCGCGGCGCCACCGCCCTCAGCGCCGGCGCCATCGTCGGCCCGCTGAGCACGCTGATCGACTCGCGCGTCGGCGAGGGCGCGACGATTCCGCACTCCTACCTGGTCGAGTGCGAGGTCGGCGAGGGCGCTCTGGTCGGCCCCTTCGCCTACCTGCGCCCCGGCGCCGCGCTCGAGGCCGGCGCCAAGGCCGGCACCTTCGTCGAGATCAAGAACTCGCGGATCGGGGCGGGCGCCAAGGTCCCGCACCTGGCCTACGTCGGCGACGCGGACGTGGGCGCCGGCAGCAATCTCGGCGCCGGAACGATCACCGCCAACTACGACGGTTTCCGCAAGAACCGGACAGCTATCGGCCGCAACGTCCGGATCGGCGTTGACACGATGCTGATCGCACCTGTAGAAGTCGGCGACGACGCCTACACTGGCGCTGGGGCAGTTATCAAGAGCGACGTGCCCGAGGGCGCGCTCGCCGTCAGCGAGAACGAGCAAAGGAACATCGCGGGCTACGCCGCCCGCAAGGCCGCCAAGATGCAGGAGGAGCATTGAGCACGATCGAGGAGCGTCCCCAGGCGGTGCCGACCAGCGCCATCACCCATGACTACTCGAAGCGGCTGATGGTCTTCGGCGGCCGCAGCTCGCTGGAGCTGGCTGCCAAGGTCGCCGGCAAGCTCGACGTCGACCTCGGCCAGGTGACGCTGAAGACCTTCGCCAACGGCGAGGTCTACTGCCGTTACGAGGAGTCGATCCGCGGTGCCGACGTCTTCCTCGTGCAGTCGACCAGCGCCAACGAGCAGACCGAGATGACGCCCAACGACGCGCTGATCGAGCTGCTGACGATGATCGACGCCGCGCAGGGCGCCTCCGCCCACCGGATCATCGCCGTGATGCCCTGGTACGGCTACGCCCGCCAGGACAAGAAGTCGGCGCCGCGCGAGCCGATCTCCGCCCGCATCGTCGCCAAGTGCCTGGAGGGCGTCGGCGTCGACCGCGTCCTCACCATGGACCTGCACGCGGGCCAGGTGCAGGGCTTCTTCCACGTGCCGGTGGACCACATGACGGCGATGCCGATGCTGACCCAGTGGTTCGCCGACCAGTACCCCGCCGAGGACCTGGTGATCGTCTCCCCAGACGCCGGCCGGGTGAAGACGGCGCGCAACTTCGCCCGCCGGATCGGCACGCACTGGGCGGTGATGGAGAAGGAGCGCCCCGCCCAGCAGGTGGCCGAGATCGGCTACGTGGTCGGCGACGTGAAGGGCAAGACCGCGGTCCTCGTCGACGACATGATCGACACCGCCGGCACGCTCTGCGCCGCCGCCCAGACGGTGCTCGACGAGGGTGCCGCGCGGGTGATCTCCTGCGCCACGCACGGCGTCTTCTCCGGCCCCGCCTACGAACGGCTCGCCTACGAGAGCTCCGGGATCGAGAAGATCGTCGTCTCCGACACGATCCCGCTGCGGCCCGGCGCCCCCGACAACATCGCCGTGCTCTCCACCGCCGGCACCTTCGCCGACTCGATCCGGCGGATCTTCACCGACGACTCGGTCTCCGAGATCTTCGCCGGCGAGAACCAGCTCTTTTGACGCGGGCGGCTGCGGCGATGCATGGCGTCTGGGCGGCCATGACCGGCGCCCTACGCCCGCTCCCCGACGCCCCGCGTAGCGCTGCTACGCGGGGGTCGTGTCGCGACCGTATTGCTTGGTCCTGACCACCCAGCCGTCCATGCTTCGCCTTGCCGACCGCTCAGATTGGAAATTCAGGTGATTAAGGTCGGGCATAAGGGGGCAGATTCGATTGCGCCGGGGAACACGGTCGAGAGTTTCGTCGCCGCGGTGGAGCATGGGGTGGACGTGGTCGAGTTGGATGTTCTCTGGCTGCCCGACGCGCACCTGCCCTTGGAGGAGCGGGCCGAGCTGGTCGTCGCTCACGACTGGCACGACGCCGAGCGGCGCACGCCGTTGACGCTGACCGAGGCGCTCGACGCCTTCCTCGAGCCGCCGCTGCATGAGGTCGAGATCGACGTCGACATCAAGCTGCCCGGCCGCGAGGAGGAGATCGTCGACGCGCTGCGTGAGCGCGATCTGATCGAGCGGGCGATGGTCTCGACGATGGAGATGTACTCGCTGGGGCGCATCCTCGAGATCGAGCCGCGGCTGCGGCGCGGCTGGACCTACCCGAAGGTGACCAAGGACTGGACGTCGAAGCGCTGGGCGAAGGGGCCGATGCTCCTCGCCCTGATGGCGATGCGTCAGCGGCTGCCCGGCCTCGCCGCCGAGAAGCTGCCGAAGTTCGGGGTCGAGTCGATGTGGGTCTACCACCCGCTGGTCAGCCGCCGCCTGGTTCGCATCGCCGACCTGGCCGGCGTCGAGCTGATCGCCTGGACGGTCGACGACCTGACTCGCATGCAGCGCCTGGCCGACGCCGGCGTCCACGGCCTGGTCTCCAACGACCCGCGGCTGTTCGAGCGACTCAGGGGTCGCCGGTGAAACCGCTCGTCGCCTCCATGGCGATCGGCCTGGCGCTGCTGACCGGCGCATCGCCCGCCTCAGCTCGGCTCGCCGAATCGCTCACCCACGGCAAGGCGCACTTCGTGCTCGACCGGGCGCTTTTCAAGTCCCTCACCAAGGAGGGCGTCCACGTCATCGGCCGCGGCCCGGCAATGGTCCGCGGGCGTCGGGTGACGATGCCCCTGCGCGAGGCCTTCCTCGAGTACGGCCGCGGCAGCGGCTACGCGCTGGAGCGGGGCGGCCTGGCGCTGCGCGGGCCAGGCGGGGCCGTGACGCTCCGCGGCCTCGTCCTCAATACCGCGAAGGGCCGCTTCAACGCCAAGATCGCCGGCCGCAACACGGTGCTTGCCTCCCCCGAGGGCGTTGACGGAGCAGCGACCCGGTACGGGCTCGAAGTCGCGGTCAAGCGCTTGGAGCTGACTGGCGCCGGCGCCCGCGCCCTCAACCGCGCCCTCGGGCTACGCCGCGTCTTCGTTGCCGGGACGCCGCTTGCGCGCGCACGGGTGAGCGGCGAGACGTACACCTCGCCGGTCAAGTTGACGAGCTTCCGGCTCAGCTTCGATGAAGGCTTCCGCCAGAAGCTCGAGGCGCTCGGCGCCGGCGCCGAGCCAGGCGGCTCCGCGGCGCAGCTCAGCACGACCCCGCTGACCTTCTCATTCCCCGACGCCCGCGGCGAGGCGAATCGCGCCCTTTCGCACGGCGGGATCCACAGCCGCAGCAACGTGCGCCTCAGCGAGGGCGCCTTCCCCGACCTGCGCGAAGCGAGGATCGAAGTTGGGATGAGCTTCGAATCGACCCTGGCCGGCCGCGTCTGGGAGACAGCGCCCTCGGCCCAGGGCGGCGCGAACCTCGAAGCCGACTTCTCCGTCACGACGACGCTCGATCCGGCCACGGGACTCCTCGAAGCGGCGCCGACCACGATCGCCGTCTCGGCGTCGGTGGCGGCGACGCTGAACGAAGCCCTGGGCAGGGACGGTGCGCCGCAATTCGTCGCCGGCGAAACGCTCGGCGCGATCGCGTTCTCCGGCGCGATCGGCCACTGAACGATGGCGGTGCGATGCCTCGCCGCCGGCGTGCTCTCCTTGCTGCTGCTCGTCGGTTCCGCCGGTACGGCGAGCGGCGACCCGGTCTCCGGCGGCACGGCGAGGCTCGAGCTCAACCGCGAGCTGACCGTGAGCCTGCGCGATTCGGGCGTGCGGTTGACCGCACTGGGAGCGGCGCGGCTCCACGGCCGTCATCTCGTCCTCCCGGTCACCGGCGGGCAGTTGATATCGGGGCTGGGGCGGGCGACGGTGACCGGTGGCATGCGATTCACCAGCGCCGCCGGCATCGCTTCGCTTTCCGGGCTCGTCCTCGACAGCAGGCACGGGGCCCTGATCGGCAAGCTGGGCGGCGCGCACCTGCGCCTGGCGGTAGCCCGCCGACCGCGCGTCCGCCGCGACGGCTTCGGCTACACGGTCACCCTCGGCAAGCTGGTTCTGACCAGCAACGCGGCCCGTCGGCTCGAACGGAGGCTCGGCCTCAGGCTGCCGGGTATCGCTCACACGCTCGGCATCCTCAATGCCGGCGTCCGCCGCTCGCGGGTGACCGTGACCCACGGAACCGCCTACCTGGGCCTCGACGAAGGCTTCGCGGCGAACCTGCGCGGCCTGGTCGTCGGCGGTGAGCCCCTGGGCGCCGGCTGGACCTTCTCCCCGGCACCGCTCACCATCGCCCTCACGAAGCTCCACGGAATCCTCGCCCTCGATCTGACCAGCGGCCAGATCGAGTCGGCCGACGGACTGCGCCTCTTCCAGGGGGAGGTCCGGGGCGGCGAGATCGAGCCGGTTGCCGGAGCCGCCGAAGTCACTCTGCAGGCGGTGTCGGTCGACATTGCCGCCAAGACCCTCACCGCCGAGCTCCGAACGCAGCCGTCCGGGGTCGTGGAAACAACGGCTGTCGCGTCGGCCCAGATCCCGGTCTTCCACAAGAACGCCTTCACCGGCGAAATCTCATTTTCCGCCAACCCGCTGACCCTCTCGGCCTACATGGCAGACCTCCTGAATCAAGCCTTCACCGAACCCCGCAGCCTGCCACCCGCCTTCGCCCCCGGCGACCCCTTCGCCCAGATCAGCGTCAGCGCCCGGACCACCGGCAAGCCCCACTAACCGGCCCTCGCGCGGCGGAGTTCACCCCCGGCGGGGCTTCCGGTGCGCTTTTTGCGGGCTATGACCAGATAAAGCGCACCGGAACGACTCAGACGGTGCCCGGGGTGGCCGTGGGTGGGGCGTTGCGGCCGGATTTGGTGCGCACGGCGGAGTCGAGCTCGGCGGGGGTGAAGCCGCCCACGGCCTCGCCGTCGAGGGCGTAGCGGTAGAGGGCTACGCCGAAGATGTTGCTCAGGGCGCTGGAGACGAGCATCGAGATCGCCAGGCCGATCACGCCGATCACCAGCAGCAGGGCGCCGGCGAAGCTCGCCGAGGCCCAGATCAGGAAGCCGGCGAAGATCAGCAGGGCCGAGGGGAGGACGCCGAAGAGGAAGACGGCGCCGCCGATCGCGATGTTGCCGGTCACCTGCTGTCCCCAGCGCGATTTGAAGAGGCTCGACGAGCGCTTCAGGGTCTGAAACGGGCCGGCGCCCTCGATTGCGATCACCGGCACGGCGAGGAAGGTGATCAGCGACCAGCCGACTGCCAGCACGCGGCCGACCACCTGGCCGACGATTCCCTGGTCCTCCAGGGCGCTGAGCACGAGGCCGATCACGGTCGAGACCGCCGCCCAGCCGGCAATCTGCGGGAAGCGCGAGCGGGACACGGCGAGCCCGTCGGCGACGCTCGCCTCCTGGCCCCGGAAGATCATGTCGGCCGCCGCGGCGAGCCCGACGCTGAAGTAGATGCCGATCACGGCGAGCAGGTAGAAGCCGATCACGGCCAACGCGCCGCCGAATACCTGCTGGTCTTCCTCGATCAGGTAGACGCCCGGCCCGACGACGACGATCGCGCAGAGGATCGTCGCCACGCCGCCGTAGAGCGGGAAGCGCAGCAGGGCGGGGTTTTCGCGCAACAGGCCCCAGCTCTTCTTGGTCAACTGCCACCCACGCCGGATCCTGCTCATCGCTGCTCTCCTTCCAGGGACCGCTCGACAATCGGCATCTGCACGACGCCTCTTCCCTCGAAGTACTCCCACTCCTCCTCGCCGAGCTCGGTCGCGGGCGGATCGGCGTAGATCCACTCGCGCATGATCCGGTGCCAGTTGCGCTTGGCGCGCAGCTGGCCGAGCACGGCGACGACGCCGATTTCCATGCGCCGCCCCATCAACTCGTCGGCCGGCAGCGACTCGCGCCGCATCAGGTCGTAGTACTCCGAGCGCGGGTCGTTGGTCGACTCGATGATCTTCATCACCCGTTTGGCGCTGATCTCAATCTCGCGATCCTCGATGTACCAGCCGCCGACCGCCATCGTGTGCTCCAGCAGCCGTTCGGCGTCGAGCTTGGAGGGGTTCTTGACGAAGCCGAGGTCGTGCAGGGCGTTGCGGAACGCCTCGGGGTCGTCGCGAAAGGCGGCGTCGACGGCGCGCTGCTCGAGCACGATCTGCTCGTGGTCGAGCTTCTTGGTCATGCCGAAGTCGAGGAAGGCGACCCGCCCGTCCTCCATCAGGATGTAGTTGCCCGGGTGGGGGTCGGCGTTGAAGTGCTGAAGGTGGTAGATCGAGCCGAAGCTGCCGCGGAAGACGATCTCGCCGAAGCGGCTGCGCTCCTCGTGCGGCAGCTGCTTGACCTGGTCGAAGCCGAGCCCCTCGACCAGCTCGGTGACCAGCACCCGCCGCCGCGAGAGTCGCGTGATCACTTCCGGCACGTAGATGAAGGGGTGGCCGCGGTAGGCGCGGGCGAAGCTGCGCTGGTTCTGGGCCTCGTACTCGTAGTCGAGCTCCTCCATCACCCGTTCGCGCAGCTCCTTGGCGATCTCCTTGGCGTCGAGGCCGGGGGCGAGGGCCCGGGCCAAGCGGACGATCGTGCCGGCGTTGCGCAGGTCGGCGTCGAGCGCCTCGGCGATCCCCGGATACTGGATCTTCACCGCCACCGCGCGCCCGTCGAGCAGCTCCGCCCGGTGCACCTGGCCGATCGAGGCGGCGGCGAAGGCCTCGTGCTCGAACTCGGCGAAGAGCTCGGAGAGCGGCTCGCCGTCCCACTCTTCCTCGAGCACCTTCTCGACCTTCTCCCAGGGCATCGCCGGCGCGTCGGTGCGCAGCTTGGCCAGCTGCTCCTGGTAGATCTCGCGGTACTCGTCGGGGATGAATTCCGTGTCGATGAAGGAGGCGAACTGACCGAGCTTCATCGCCGCGCCCTTCATCTGGCCCAGGGCGCCGACCATCTTCATCGCCGTTTCGACGTGGCGCTGCTCGAGCTTCTCCTGGCTGGACTCCTCCGAGCGGCCGACGTTGGCCGCCTTGGTGCCGGCGTATCGGGCGCCCTGCAGGCCGACCACCGAGCCCAGCCTGGCCGAGCGGCGCATGCGCCCCTTGGGGATCTTCGAGCCGTCGCTCATCGGTCTCTTAGGTTGCCACAGGTTCCGAAATCCGCTCTTTCTCTATCCTCTCCCGTCGCGCATGGCTCAGACCCGCGAAAAGCTCAAGGCAGCGCCCCGCACCGAGTTCGGCTCGAGGACCTCTCGCCGGCTGCGGCGCGACGGCCTCGTCCCTGGCGTCGTCTACAGCGGCGGCTCCGAGGCGCGGCCCTTCCAGGTCGCCGAGCGCGACGTGCGCAACGTGCTCGCCGAAGGGGTCGCCCTCTTCGACCTCGAGATCGAGGGCGCGAAAGCGGTCCCGGTCGTGGTCAAGGAGCAGCAGCATCACCCGGTACGCGGCGCTCTGCAGCACATCGACCTGCAGGAGGTGCGGCTCGACGAGGCGATCCAGGCCGAGGTGGCGGTCGAGCTCGAAGGCGTCGACTCGGCGCCCGGCGTCAAGGGCGGCGGCGTGCTCGAGCACGTCACCCGCGAGATCACCGTCGAAGCGCTGCCGGCCGAGATCCCCGAGCGGCTCGTCGCCGACGTCTCGGCGATGGAGATCAACGACACGCTGCAGCTCTCGGCGCTGGTCGTCCCCGAGGGGGTCACGCTGGTTGCCGAGGAGCTCGACGAGGTGACGATCGCCACCCTCTCCCCGCCCCGGGTCGAAGAGGTGACGACGCCGGAGGTCGAGGAGGAGGCCGAGCTGGTCGGCGAGGAGGGCGAGGCCCCCGCCGCCGAGGAGTCCGGCGAGGCCGAGTCCGAGTCCGGCGAGTCCGGCGGGGAGTAGCCGCTGTCGATCTTCCGCCGCCGCCGAGCCGATCGCGGCGAGGGAGAGCGCATCCTGATCGTCGGCCTGGGCAATCCGGGCGACCGCTACGCGGCGACTCGTCACAACATCGGCTTCGAGGTCGCCGCCGAGCTCTCGCGGCGCTGGGACCTGCCGCGGGCGAAGAAGAAGTTCGGCGGCCTGCTCAGCGAAGGCCGGGCCGGGCCGGGCGGGCCGCGGGTCGCGATCCTCTTGCCGCAGACGCTGATGAACGCCTCCGGCGACGCGGCCGGGCCGGCGCGCGGCTCGCTGCGGGCGCCGCTCGAGCGGGTGGTCGTCCTGCACGACGAGATCGACTTGCCCTTCGGCGAGGTGCGGACGCGGCTCGGCGGCGGGCTCGCCGGGCACAACGGCCTGAAGAGCCTCAAGCGCGGCTTCGGCGACGCCGAGTTCTGGCGCGTGCGGGTCGGCGTCGGCCGTCCCGACTCGACCGACCCGGAGGTGGTCGCCTCCTACGTGCTCTCGCGCTTCCGCGAGCCGCGCGCCGAGGTCGAGGCGCTGATCGGCGCCGCCGCCGACGAGGCCGAGGCGCTCGTCGAAAAGCTAGGTTCCCCGGCGTGAACAACGACCCGCACAGCCCCTTCCGGTGCGCCTTTGCACCGAATGGCGGGGAAAAGGCGCACCGCAGCGGAAGGGGGGCGGGTGGCTGAGGTGACTAGCTATGAGGTCGACGAGCACGGCGTCGCCGTGCTGCGACTCGAACGTCCCGGCTCGCGCAACGCGATCGACACCCAGATGCTGCTCGAGCTGCTCGAGCACCTCGCGGTGGCGCGCGGCGACGAGGCCGTGCGGGTGCTGGCGATCAGCTCCGCCGACCACATGGGTCTCTCGGCCGGCGCCGACGTCAAGGAGCAGCTCGACGCGGAGGGCAAGGTGCGCCGCATGCAGCTCTTCGCCGACCTCTACGACGCGATCGTCGCCTTCCCCAAGCCGACGATCGCCGTCTGCCACGGCGACGTGGTCGGAGGCGGGGCCGAGATCGCGGTCGCCTGCGACATGCGGGTCGGAGGCTCCAACCTGCGCATGCGCTTCCCCGGGGCGGCGCTCGGCGTGCCGGTCGGCCCGGCGCGCCTGGTCACCCTCTGCGGCCTGGCCGCCGCCAAGTACCTGCTGCTCTCCTCGCGCACGGTCGGCGCCGACGAGGCGCTGCGCCTCGGCCTGGTCAACCGCATCGCGCCGGCCGCGGCGACCGAGGAGTCGGCCCTCGGCCTCGCCGCCGAGGTCGCCGCCCACCCACCCGAGGCCGTCGCCCGCCTCAAGCTGATGCTGCATGAGTGGGACGACGTCGTCGGCCGCTCTGCCGTGGAGGGCGAAGGCCAGGTCGAGTGGCAGCGGACCGGCCCCGGCCTCCCGTACCGCGCCTGATCCCCCGACACCTCGCGCGGGTGCAACGTCTTGTGGACGTATCTCGTCCGCAACGCGTTACACCCGAGCTGCGACCGAGGCCTGGGCGCGCGGCGCAACGCGCTACGGACGAGATGCGTCCACAGCGCGTTACGCCAGCCCGGCGGCGGACTCGCCGACCCCCGCGGCGATCGCCATGATCGAGACCTGGGGGTTGACGCCAGGGCAGCTGGGGAGGGCCGAGCCGTCGCCGACCCAGACGCCGTCGACGCCGCGCAGGCGGCCGTCGGGGTCGACCGGGTGCCGGGACGGGTCGGAGCCGGCGGCCGCGGTGCCCGACGGGTGGAAGGCGGCGAGGCGCAGACGGCGCACGTCGAGGTGCTCCATCGCGCCGGCCAGCTCGGCCTCCGAGCGGACCCGCGGCGCGCCGCCACCCAGTTCGACGTCCTCGGCTCCGGCGGCGAGCATCACCCGCGCCATCGCCTCGACCGCGATCCGCAGGCGCCGTCGGTCGGCCCTCGCCAGCCGGTAGGTGACCAGCGGGGCGCGGCTGCCGAGCACCCGTCCCGAGGGCTCGTCGGCGATCATCGCTCCCAGCGTGGCGGTGTTCGCGGCGCGCTCCAAGCGGCTGACCAGGTGCGTGCCGTAGCCGGGGGCCGAGACGGCGCCCATGCCCGGCGGCGTGGAGGTGGCCTCGAGCAGCACGCCCTCGCTCTCGTGCAGCCGGTCGATGCCGACGCTCTGCATCACGCCGCTCCAGGGCACGATCGCTTCGCCGAAGCCGGCGGTGACCCCGGTCGCGGGATGGATCGAGAGGTTGCGGCCGAGGCGGGGATGCCGGCCCAGGCCGCTACGGCGCAGCAGCGGCGGCGTCGGGATCGCTCCGGCGGCGACGACGACGAGCGGCGCGCGGAGCGTCACCTCGCCGCCGCCCGCGCGGCGCGCCGCGACGCCGGTGGCGCGGCCGTTCTCGTGGAGCACCCTCGTCACCCGCAGCCCGCTGACGATCCGCGCCCCCGCCTCACACGCCTGCGGCAGCGCGTTGAGGTGGACGCCGCCCTTGGCGTTGTTGGGGCAGCCGATCGCGCACTGGCAGGCGCCACGACAGCCGGTGGCGTTGCGGCGCAGCGGGGCGCTCGGCCAGTCGAGCGCGGCGGCGCCCTCGAGCGCCAGTTCGCCGTTGCGTCCCAGCACCTCCATCGAGGCCCGCTCGACCCCGATCGTCGCCTCGACGTCGGCGACGCGCCGCCCGAGCAGCTCCGGGTCGGCGTGGGTCAGGCCGTGCTGCTCGTGCCAGGCGCGCGCCACCGCCGGCGGCGGCGCGAAGCAGGTTCCCGAGTTGATCAGCGTGGTGCCGCCCACCGCCCGCCCGAGCGGCAGCGCGATCGGCGGGTTGCCGAGCGCCATCGTCGTGCCGGCGTCGCGGTAGATCCCGGCGAAGCGGTCGAGCGGGTGCGACTCGCGAATGCGGCCGACGGTCCAGCGCTCGCCCTCCTCGACGATCACCGTGTCGAGGCCCGCGCGGGCGAGCGCCCGGGCGGCGAAGGCGCCGCCGGCGCCCGAGCCGATCACGATCGCGTCGCAGCTCGACTGCTCGGGCCACTCGGCGCCGGGAGTGAGGCTCAGCTCGGCATCGGGACGGGACGGCTCGTGCCGACCGCCGACCGCGGCGATCTCCGCCGCGTAGGCGTCGGCGCCGGCCGCGAGCAGGACCACCGACTTGGCCGCGTCGAGCGCCGGCGAGCCTCCGAGTCGCGCGATCTCGCCCAGCAGCTTCTCCCGGCGCGCGGCGGGCAGCGAGCCCAGCCGGTGGCCGGTGCGGGCCAGCGCGAACGCCTCGATGCCGGCCAGCGCCGCGCCCAGCCCGGCGCGGGACGCGGCGGGCATACGGTCGACCATGCGCCGCGCGACGCCGGCGACCCGCTCGGAGTCGGGGCCGCCGGCCTCCGGGGGCAGCAGCGCACTGGCGAAGTCTCCGAGGGCCGACATTGGCCGCCATACTAGATTCGTTCCAATGATCTGGCCGGCCAACCAATGAGCTTCGCGATCGACCCGCCGCTGCTGGTCGCCTCCGGGGCGGCGATCGAGGCCGCCGTCGGCGAGGACGAGCGGCGCGCGCGGCGGCTGCGGACCGGCGTCGCGGCGCTCTTCGCCGGCGTCTCGCTCGCTCTTTACGCGAACCTGCCGGGGCTCGGCGGCCTCTGGCGCCCGTTTGGCGCCCGTTCTGGCCGCGAGTTCATGCTCACCTCCGGCCTCGCCCGCGTCGCCGAGCGTCGCATGCGGCCCACGCAGCACCTCGGCGCCCTCTCGCTCTTCCTGCTCTACCCGCTCTGGGCGCGGCTCGGGTCCGCCCTTGTGCGCGCGGCTCGCCCATAGCCGCGCTGGCCGACGGGCCGATATGTCAAGTCAGACTTGACATATCGGCCCGTCGGCCCGGCTGCTTGGTGGATGCGATCATGGCGGGCCGCCCATGAGCCTTCGTCCGCTGGTTGAGATCGCCGCCGAGAACGAGCGCCTGCACGCGCTCAGCGGCCGCGTGCGCGAGGCGGCGGACGGCGGCGAGACCGTGGAGGCGCCCGCCTCGGCGATGCTGCGGCCGCTGCTGGCGGCGACGCTGCTCGAGGACGAGCGCGGCCTCGCCGGCCGGCCCGCGCTGCTGGTCGCCGCCGACGACCGCTCGGCCCGCGACCTCGCGGCCGATTTGCGCGCTTACCTGGCGCCGCGCCGCGTCCGCCTCTATCCCTCGCGCGGCACCGGCTTCGCCTCGCACGTCTCGCCGCCGCCGCACCTCACCGGCCTGCGGATCGACGCGCTCGACGCGCTGCGCGACGAGCAGGACGCGGTGGTCGTCGCCGGCGTCACGGCCCTCGCCGAGGCTGTGCCGGACGCGGCCCTGCGACCGGCCGGTCTGCTCCTCGAGCGCGGCGAGGAGATCGACCTCGACGACGTCGTCCGCAGGCTCTCCGCCGCCGGCTACGAGCGGGTCGAGCAGGTCACCGAGCGCGGCCAGCTCGCCGTGCGCGGCGGCATCCTCGATGTCTACGGGGCGACGGTCGAGCGCGCCATGCGGGTCGAGCTCTTCGGCGACGAGATCGAGTCGATGCGCTGGTTCTCGACCTTCACCCAGCGCTCGCTGGGCGACGCCGAGCGGGTCGAGCTGGCGCCCGCGGCGGAGCTCGATGCCGAGCACCGCGAGCTCGCCGAGCTGGCGGCAATGGAGGCCGAGGAGCGGGGGGAGCGAGCGCCGAGCCTGGCCGAGGTGCTGCCGCTCGAGCGCTTCGGCCCGCCGCTGGACCTGGTCCCCGAGCGCGCCGCCGTGATCCTCGCCGCCGCCGAGGAGATCGATCCCGCGCTGCGGGACCACTGGGACGACGCGACCACCGCGATGCACGACGAGGACGCCCGCCGCCTATACGTCGACGTCGCTGCGCCGCTCGCCGAGCGCGCCGCCCTCTCCTTCCTCGCCGCGGGCGCCGACGACGAGGACGCCTTCCGGGCGGCCCGCGCCGAGTCGCCGGCGCGCAGTGTCAAGGAGGCTGAGGCTGAGCTCGAGAAGCAGGTGCGATCCGGCTACCGCACCGTCGTCGCCTTCGACGACCGCGGCGAGGCCGAGCGCGCCCGCTACGGCCTCGACCGGCTCGACGCGACGCTGCTCGAGGGCGGTCGGCTCTCGCCCGACCCTGCGCTGACCTTCGCCGAGGCGCGCCTGCGCGAGGGCTTCGTCAGCCCCGAGCTGCGCCTCGCCGTCTATCCCTTCCGCCGCCTCGTCCACCGCCGCCGGCGGGCTGAGGCTGCCGCCGTGCCCGGCGCCGCCCGCGGCCGGCTCGCCTTCAGCGACCTGCGGGTCGGCGACTACGTCGTCCACGAGGACCACGGCGTCGCCCGCTTCGCCGGCTTCGAGACGCGCGAGGTCGGCGGCGTCACCCGTGACTACCTCTACCTCGAATACAAGGGAGAGGATCGCGTCTACGTCCCGGTCGAGCAGCTCGCCAAGCTGAGCCGCTACGTCGGCGCCGGCGGCGAACCGACGCTCTCGGCGCTGGGCGGCAAGCGCTGGGAGAACATGAAGGCGCGGGCCCGCAAGGCCGCCGGCGCCCTGGCGGGCGAGCTGCTCAACCTCTACGCCGAGCGCCGCACGCGCAAGGGCCACCCCTTCGCCGCCGACGGCGAGTGGCAGCTGACGATGGAGGCGGCCTTCCCCTATCGCGAGACCGCCGACCAGATCGAGGCGATCGAGGCGGTCAAGGGCGACATGGAGGCCGAGCAGCCGATGGACCGCCTGGTCTGCGGCGACGTCGGCTTCGGCAAGACCGAGGTCGCGCTGCGCGCCGCCGTCAAGGCGGCGGCCGACGGCAAGCAGGCGATGATCCTCGTGCCGACGACGATTCTCGCCCAGCAGCACTTCGGCACCTTCCGCGAGCGGCTCGCCGATCTGCCCTTCGTGGTCGAGGGCGTCTCGCGCCTGCGCAAGCCCGCCGAGGTCAAGGAGGTGCTGGCCGGCTTCGAGGCGGGCAAGGTCGACATCCTGATCGGCACCCACCGGCTGCTCTCCCGCGACGTGCGCGCCGCCGACCTCGGCCTGGTGATCGTCGACGAGGAGCAGCGCTTCGGCGTCAAGCAGAAGGAGCTGCTGCGCCAGCTGAAGCTGCGGGTCGACGTGCTGGCGCTCTCGGCGACGCCGATCCCACGCACCCTGCAGATGAGCCTCGCCGGGCTGCGCGACATCTCGACGATCGAGACGCCGCCCGAGGGCCGTCGCCCGGTGCGCACCTACGTCGGTCCCTACGACGAGAACCTGGTCGCCAAGGCTGTCAACCGCGAGCTCGAGCGCGAGGGCCAGGCCTTCTTCCTGCACAACCGGATCGACTCGCTGCCGGAGACGACCGAACGTCTGCGCGGCCTGGTGCCGAAGGCGCGCTTCGCCGAAGCGCACGGCCAGATGGACGAGAAGCAACTCGAGGAGACGATGCTCGGCTTCCTGCGCGGCGACGCCGACGTGCTGGTGACGACGACGATCATCGAGTCCGGCCTCGACATCCCCAGCGCCAACACGCTGATCGTCGAGCGCGCCGACCAGCTCGGGCTGGCGCAGGCCTACCAGATCCGCGGCCGGGTGGGGCGCTCTCGCGAGCGCGCCTTCGCCTACCTGCTCTATCCCTCGGCCGAGGCGCTGACCGAGGAGGCGGCGGCGCGCCTGGGGACCCTCGCCGACCACACCGAGCTCGGCTCCGGCTTCAAGATCGCGATGCGCGATCTCGACATCCGCGGCGCCGGCGACCTGCTCGGCTCCGAGCAGTCGGGCCACGTCGCCGCGGTCGGCTTCGAGCTCTACTGCCAGATGATCGACGAGGCGGTGGGGGCGGCGCGCCAGGCTGAGGGCGGCGAGGAGGCGCCCGAGCCGGTGCGCCTCGACGTGCCGGTCGACGCCTACCTGCCGGCGTCCTTCATCCCCTTCGAGGCCGCGAAGATCGACGTGCACCGGCGGATCGCCGCAGCGCGCGCGCCGGGCGAGCTGCGCGCGATCCGCGACGAGCTAGGCGATCGCTTCGGGCCGCCACCGCCCGAGGCCGAGAACCTGCTGGCGCTGCAGCGGGCGCGGATCGAGCTCGGCCTGGCCGGCGCGCGCAGCGTCGAGTTCCGCGGCGGGCGGCTGAGCGTCACCGGGGTCGAGCTCGACTCCGAGGCGGCCGCTGTGCTCGTTGAGAAGCTCGAGGGGGCGCTGTATGAATGGCGCGAGAAAACCGCTGCCGTGCGGGCGCCGGACGAGCCCGAGGCGCGGCTCGCGGCGGTGCTGGCGATGGCCGATGCGATCCGCGAGGCCCGGCGTGCGCAGGAGCTTGCGACCGAGGCGGGCGTCGCCGGCTGAGGCCCGTGACCCGTCTGCGGAGCATTTGATTTATGCTGCTCGGTCGGTGGCACCTACTAGCGCCAAGGGAGGGAAGCCGGCGGGGCTGCAGCGTCTTGCGCTGCTCGGCTTCGCAGCCCTCTTCATCCTGCTCTTCGTGATCTTCGCGATCGCCGAGGGCATCGGCCACCCGAGCGTCGCGAGCGGCGACGTCGCGGTGATCGAAGACGCCCCGAGCGGGCTCAGCCCGATCACCGAAGCGAAGTTCAAGCACGCCCTCCTGCAGGCGTCGGCTCAGAACCAGGAAAAATCGCTGCCCAAGCCGGGCGAAGAAAAATACGACGAACTGCGGGAAAAAACTCTCGAAGAAATGCTCAACTCGATCTGGATCCAGGGCCAGGCCGAGGAAATGGGCATCTCGGTGACCTCCAAGGAAGTCCTCGGGGAACTGGCCAAACTGAAAAAGCAGGCCTTCAAAACCGAGAAGCAGTACCGCGAATTCCTCAAGGAAGCGCACTTCACCCGGGCCGACGTCCTCGAACGCGTGAAGGTGCAGATGCTGACCACGCAGATTCAGGAACAGATCACCGAAGAAGCGCCGCAGCCGAGCAACGGCGAAATCGAAACGTATTACGAAGCCGCCAAGGCAGCGCAGTTCACGACGCCCGAATCGCGCGACATCCGCGTGATCAAGAACAAAGACAAGGGCAAGGTCGAAGAAGCGAAGGCGGCGCTCGAGAAAGACGACTCGATCAAGAGCTGGGAAAAGGTCGCCAAGAAGTTCTCGACTGACACGACGAAATCGAACGGCGGCCTGCAGTCCGGCGTCAGCGAAGAAGCGCTGGGCGAACCGCTCGGGGCGGCCGTCTTCGCCGCCGGACAGGGCGATGTCGAAGGGCCGCTGCAGGAAGGCAAGGCCTACGTCGTCTTCGAGGTTATGAAGGTGACGCCGACGAAAGTCCAGTCGCTCGACGAAGCTAAATCCCAGATCAGCACGCAGCTCGCCGAACAGACGAAACAGTCGTACTTCCAGCGCTTCGTGCGCGACTGGAGCGGCCGTTGGACATCGCGAACCTTCTGCGGCACGAGCTTCACCGAACTGACCGAACGCTGTTCCAACCACAAGGGCGACGGGCGCCCGCCGGAAGCGAACCCGGCTTGCTACGAAGCGAACCCGAAAACGCCGGCCGAAGCCTGCCCGGCGATCGTCCCGCAGGTCAAACCGGCGAACCCCGGCACGGTCAGCCCGCTCAACCGCGAAGGCCAGAAACTGGCTCAGCGGCCGCGGCCGGCCGGGCTGGAAGAAGCGGCGGGCGCCGAAGGCGAACTGCCGCCGGGCATAGTTCCAGGTGGCGTGCCGGAAGGCGCCCCCGAAGGCGAATAGCCCGCCCGGGTGAATAGACTGGCGCGGCCGTGAGCGCGATCGCCTCCGTCCACTCCCGCCAGATCCTCGATTCGCGCGGCAATCCGACCGTCGAGGTCGAAGTTGCGCTCGAGTCGGGCGCGCGCGGCCTCGCCGGGGTGCCCTCCGGCGCCTCGACCGGGGAGTTCGAGGCGGTCGAGCTGCGCGACGGCGGCAGCGCCTGGGCTGGCAAGGGCGTCTCGCGGGCGGTCGCCAACGTCAACGGCGAGCTCGCCGAGGCGCTGGTCGGCCTCGACGCGGCCGACCAGGCGGCGCTCGACGCGAGGATGATCGAGCTCGACGGCACGCCGAACAAGGGACGGCTGGGCGCCAACGCGATTCTCGGCGTCTCGCTGGCGGCGGCCAAGGCGACGGCGATGCTCGAAGGCGAGGCGCTCTACCGCTACCTGGCGAGGCTCTACGGCGGCGACGATCCCCGCCTGCTGCCGGTGCCGATGATGAACGTGCTCAACGGGGGCGCCCACGCCGACAACTCGGTCGACTTCCAGGAGTTCATGATCGTCCCCGCCGGGGCGGGCAGCTTCTCGGAGTGCCTGCGGGTGGGGACGGAGGTCTTCCACGCGCTGAAGAAGAGCCTTGCGGCGAGCGGCCACTCGACCGCAGTCGGCGACGAGGGTGGCTTTGCGCCCAACCTCGAGTCCAACGAGGCGGCGCTGCAGGCGGTGCTCGCCGGGGTCGAGGCGGCGGGGTATGAGCCTGGCGCCGATGTCTTCATCGCGCTCGACCCGGCGACCAGCGAGGTCTACGAGGACGGTTCCTACGTGCTCGAGCACGAGGGTCGCTCGCTCTCGCCCGCGCAGATGGCCTCCTACTGGGAGGACGCCGCCGCGCGCTACCCGATCGTCTCGATCGAGGACGGTATGGACGAGGAGGACTGGGACGGCTGGAAGCTGCTGACCGAGAAGCTGGGGGAGCGGGTGCAGCTGGTCGGCGACGACCTCTTCGTCACCAACCCGGAGCGGCTGCGGCGCGGGATCGAGCTCGGCGTCGGCAACTCGATCCTCGTCAAGGTCAACCAGATCGGCACCCTGAGCGAGACCCTGGAGGCGATCCGGATCGCGGCGGGCGCCGGTTACACGGCGGTGATCTCGCACCGCTCGGGCGAGACCGAGGACACGACGATCGCCGACCTCGCGGTGGCTACGGGCGCAGGCCAGATCAAGACCGGTGCGCCGTCGCGCTCGGATCGGGTGGCGAAGTACAACCGCCTGCTGCGGATCGAGGAGGAACTTGGCGAGGCGGCCGAGTTCCCCGGTCTGAACGCATTCGCCCAGCGCCGGTCCTAGATGCAGGAATGCGGGGCTCGGCCGCGTAGGACCGGGCATGGCAGCACGCGCTCAGGCGAGGAAACGGCCCGCCGCGGGCACCCGGCGCCGTCCAGTCGCCCGCCGCAAACCGGCGACGCGCCGTGGCGCCAGCCGCATCCACTGGGATCGCGTCGGCCGCATCGCCCTGACCCTGGTCCTGGCCGCTGTCCTCTACTCCTACCTCAACCCGTTGATCGATTTCGTCAAGTCCTACACGGCGACCACGGCGGCGCGGGTCAAGCTGCACGAAGCGCAGCACGAAAACACGCGCCTGCACTGGCGAGTCCAGCACGCCAACGACCCCCTGGTCCTGGACGCGAAGGCGAGAGCCCAAGGCATGGTCGCCCCCGAAGAGCGCCCAATCGTAGTCCGCGGCCTCTAGCCGCCGCTTCCGGTGCGCCTTTTGCGGGCTATGACCACATAAAGCGCACCGGAACCGGAGGGACGCATGGTTAGCTTCGGGGCCTACCTGGTGAGCGTGCTGGCGCTGGTTGTGGTGGGCGCTTCGGTTGGCTTCACCGCCTACAAGGTGCGCCAGAAGCTCCTTTCGTCCTGGACGGGCGCTCCGGGACGCCTCGTCGAGTCCGTCATCGCTATCGCCCTGCTGATTTGGCTGGGGGAGTTTCTTGGCACGCTCGGGTTGTTCTACGAGTGGATCTATGTGGCGGCTTCGGCCCTGCTCGCTGTCTTGGCATGGACGCTCCTGCCGGCGGGTGGCGCGGTAGGGGGGGCCACCCCTGAGGACGCTCTAGCGACCGGAAGGGGTAGTGGGTCCCCTGCCGCGACGGGATCCGCCGGCCCGTCAGCCCGCGTCTCGGGGCCGCCCAGCACGAGCGCCTGGCAGTGGCTGATCACGATCGGCGTCATCGGCCTCGTCGTCGCCCACTGGGGACTCACCACGAAGGACGCCCTGGACCGGGGCATCTTCAACTTCGACTCGCTCTGGTACCACCTGCCGTTCGCGGTGGACATGGTCCAGAGCCATTCCACAACCGGCCTGCACTACCCCGAGACGGTCTTCACCAACTGGTTCTACCCCCAGAACGCCGAGCTGCTCCACGCGACGGGCATCCTGCTCATCCACCGTGACACGCTCTCGTTGTTCCTGAACTTCGGCTTCCTGGGCTTGGCTTTCCTAGCCGCCTGGTGCATAGGCCGTCCCTACGGGAGAAGCCATCTAACCGTCGTAGCCGCCGCCATAGTCCTCGAGTGCCACACGCTGGTTGTTCGAGAGCCCGGAGCAGCCAAGAACGATCTCGTGGCAGCGGCCCTGCTCCTTGCTTCGGCGGCGATCCTCCTCACCGCTTGGAGCCGTCGCAGTCCGACCCTCCTGCCGGGGGGTGGCGCGGTAGGGGGGACCACCCCTGAGGACGCTTCAGCGACCGGAAGGGGTGGTGGGTCCCCTGCCGCGACAGGACCCGCCGGCCGACTCTGGCCCGTAGCTGCAGCGGGCCTGGCGATCGGCCTCGCAGTAGGCACCAAGTCAACCGCTGTAGCCATGGCAGCGGCGATGACGCTCGCGGTCGTGCTCCTCGCCCCGCGCGGCAGGCGCTGGCGTACCTTCGGCTGGTGGCTCGTCCCCGCCCTGCTTGGCGGCGGCTACTGGTACCTGCGCAACCTGATCGTCGCCGGCAATCCGCTGCCGCAGGCGACAAGCATCGGGCCGCTCTCGCTGCCCCACCCGATGCGCCTCCAGGAAGGCCGACCCAACTTCAACATCGTCCACTACGCGACCGACACCGGCGTCTGGCGCGACTATTTCGGGCCCGGCCTGCATCAGGCCTTCGGGCCCCTCTGGCCCCTGGTCCTCCTCGCCGCCGTCGCGGGCGCCCTGCTGGCTCTTGGTCGTGGCCGCGACCCGATCCTCCGCTGGCTGGGCGGCATAGCCCTCTTCGGCGTGATCGCCTACCTCTTCACCCCGCTAAGCGCCGCCGGCGCCAACGGCGCCCCAGTCGGCTTCGGCATAAACATCCGCTACGCCATCCCAGCCCTGCTACTGGCAATCACCCTCCTCCCCCTGTCGGCCGACGGGACGAAAGAGTCCCTATATGGCGGGAAATCGGCCCGTCGACCCCGCGTTCGCTGGGGCGAATGGGGCCTGCTTGCGGCGCTCTTGGTTGTCTTGCTCGTGACCGACCGCTCCGACGCCGTCCTGCGCGACCCGTCCCGCGTGTTCGCCATAGCTCTAGCCATTCTCCTCGTGGGGCTCCCAGCTCTCGTGATCTGGTGGAGCTACCGAAACACGCCAGCTGGGCGCTCTCATCCGGCGGGTGGCGCGGTAGGGGGGACCACCCCTGAGGACGCTTTAGCGACCGGAAGGGGTGGTGGGTCCCCTGCCGCGACAGGACCCGCCGGCCGACCCCGCCTCGCACTCGCTCTCGGGGTCGCCCTACTCGTCTTGATGATTCTCGCCCTCGGCTACCCCCTGCAGCGCCACTACCTCCGCGACCGCTTCGCCGCCGGCTCGGGCATTCCCGGCATGCACATGGAAGTCGCCTACCGCTGGGCCCGCGACAAGCAGGACACCCACATCGGCCTTGCCGGCACCACCGCCGGCTTCCTCGAGTATGGCCTCTACGGCACCGACCTCTCCAACCGCGTCGTCTACCTCGGCGAAAAGGGTCCGCACGGCGCCTACAACGCAATCCCCACCTGCGCAGGCTTCCGCGCAGCCGTCAACGCCGCCAACCTCGAATACCTGATCACGGCCCCCTT
Organism: uncultured Solirubrobacterales bacterium; assembly: GCA_963728365.1. Classification (GTDB taxonomy): domain Bacteria; phylum Actinomycetota; class Thermoleophilia; order Solirubrobacterales; family 70-9; genus VRUE01. Next base: position 1,325,815 of record CAVSJI010000001.1, on the reverse strand, counting down.
CCTGAACTTCCTCCACCCCGTAGACCCAGTCTTTTCCCCCGAGGCAGGTTGGCTCCGCAACGACCCGGCAGTAGCTCCCATAAACCGCAGCGGCCCGGTAACCGTCTGGGAGGTCCAGGGCAAGCTAGACCCATCCGCCTGCGGCCCCGCCAACGTCCCGCTACGTCGAATCCCCGACACGCCTGGGAGCGGGGGCCAGTAGGTCTGAGCGGCTTGTACTTTTTCGCCGTGAGGCAAGAGGCGACAGCCTCCTCCTCTCCATCGAAAAAGTTGAGCGAAGGCCTACTGGCCCCCGCTCCCGAGCCCGTCAGCCGCCGGCGTCGCTACTCGTCGGAGCCGGCGTCTTCGGGCTCGCCCGCCCGCCGGATCACGATCTGGTCGGCATCGATCCGCACGGTGACCTCCCGCTTGCCCGCCCAGCGCTCGATGTAGACCGGGTTGTCCTTGACCGATGGGTCGAGCCAGAGGCCGTAGCCGTCGGTCTCGCCGTGGTCGAAGCTCGCCTCGATCTCCTTGGGGCGTCGGCCTCGACCGCCGCGGCGCCCGCGCCGGCGGCGGCGTTTGGGCCGCTCGCCGCCTTCGGGCTTCTCGCCGTCGCCGTCGCCGTCGTCAGCCTCGGCTTCGGGCTCGGCCTCGTCGGCCTCGTCCGCTTCCTCGACCTCCTCCTCGGCGGCGGCAGCCTCGATCTCGGCCTCGATCTCGTCGCGGAGGTCGATTTCGCCGGAGGCCGAGGCCTCCTCGTCGGGCGTGAAGCCGTGCGATTTACGGAACTCGCGCAGCTCCGAGGCGCTGACTTCAAGTTGGTGGGCGATCCAAGCGTCCGTGCGGCCCTGGCGGACCCAGGCGCGGATCTGGTTCAGTTGTGGCTTCAGTGAGCGTCGTGGCATCGGCGCGCGAGTCTATTCAACCCAGCCGGTCGGGCGCGGGGCCGCGGTCACGACATCAGCATGCCGAGCGCCTCGAACATCGAGACGACGACCACGGCGACGGTCACGGTCAGGCAGACGGCGAGCACGCTGAAGCGGACCTTGCTCTCCTGCTCGCTGCGGGTGATCCGCCGCGCGCGGGAGCGATTTGCCGCTCGGCGGCGCAGCTGCTCGCGCCGGTGCCGCTCGAGGCTGGTCTCCTGCTCGAAGGCCAACTCGAACTGGTTGATGCTTTGACGCATTCGCATAGAGAGGTGGCCCGGTGGGCCGCGGGGGACCGTAGCAAAGCCGCACGAGACCTTGCAGGGGCAGGAAATGTGCGATCGGTCACGAGAGGCGTGCCTCAGCAGGCGCCCCAGAGCCCGCGCCCGACCAGGGCGGCGCGCCGCTCCAGGCGGCGAAACAGCGGCGCGAAGCGGTCGTTGGGCGGGATCGTCAACGAGCGGGCGAGCCCGCGGCGGGCGAGGATCGCGTTGACGAACCGGTGGCCCAGGTAGACGTAGGCGAGCAGCCGTCCATAGACGTCGCGCCGCTCGACTCCGAAGACGAGCCGCACGCGCCGCCCTTCGACCAGGCCGTGGTTGAAGCGCGACGCCTGCGGACCGAAGCACTGCACCGGGGTGTCGGGCTTGACCGTCTCCGGCGTGTCGACGCCGATGTAGCGTACGTCCTCGAGCCGCCCGTCGAGTCGCACTTCGATCGTGTCGCCGTCGACGGCCCGCACCACGTAGGCGCCCGCCGCTGCCGGGCCGCCGTCCCCGCCATCGGCCTCCCAGGGGCGCAGGATCAGCAGCGTCGCGATTGCCAGCAGCACCAGGCTGCCGAGCCGGCCGCGTCTCCAGATCTTCGAGCGCCACGCCCCTCCAAGGGCGTGGCGCCGCAAACTCGCCCCCCTACGGGATGCGAACAACGCTCGAGAGCAGCGTCTCCTTGATCTGGCTGATGATCTCCAGCGCCTCGTTCCACTCGCGCTGCCAGACGTTGCGGCCGAAGATCACACCCGAGCCGCCCCCCTCCATGATCTCGCGGCAATGGGTGAGGACGGTCTCGTCGTCGACCTTCGAGCCGCCCGAGAGGACGACCAGCGAGCGCCCCGCGGAGGCGACGCACTGGCGGATCGCCTCGGCCTCGTCGACCTGCATCTCGTTGTACGGAGCGGGCGCGTCCTTGTCCTTGTCCGGGTTGATCTTCGGCATGTTGAGCTTGACCACGTCGGCGCCCATCTCCATCGCCATCCGCGCCGCGTAGTCGATCGCGTAGAACGAGGTGGCGCCGCCCTTGGCGTCGATCGCTTCGCCGCGCGGGTAGGACCAGACGATCAGCGGCATGCCGAAGCGGTCGCAGTCCTCGCGCACGGTGCGCAGCTGGGCGAGGTCCTCGTCCTGGCGCGGCGAGCCGACGTAGAGCGTGTAGCCGACCGCGTCGGCGCCGAGCCGCACCGCGTCCTCGACGCTGGCGTTGCAGGTCGAGAGGGCGTGGGCGGAGGAGGGGACGTCGGTCTTGCCGTTGACCTTGAGGATCAGCGGCACCTGGCCGGCGTAGTCCGGGTAGTACTTGCTCGCCATGCCGATCTGGCAGGCGAGGGCCGAGTAGCCCGCCTCGGCGGCGAGCCGGAACTGGTAGTCGGGGTCCTTGGAGGCCGGGTTGGGGAAGAAGTCGCGCGGACCGTGCTCGATCCCCTGGTCGATCGGCAGCAGCATCAGGGTGCCGTTGCCCGGGCCGAACTCGAAGAGCAGCCGCCGCAGGCGGGCTCGTTTGCCGGGGGCAAGGGTCGCCAGCAGCGATTTCTGTTCGGTCACGCTCTTCAACTCCACGCTTGATTCCTCCTCGGGTCCGCGGATAAGTCGGTGTCGTCGGAGTATGCCACCGCGGCCTCCTCTCAAGCGGTTGCGGCCGGGCGGTTATCCTCGGATGACCATGAGCGAGACTGAGCTCAGCGTCATCTGCAAGAACTGCGGGTCGGAGGTCAGTCCCTACGTAACCGAGTGCCCCTACTGCGGCGCGCGCCTGCGCAAGCGGGCGCCGAAGCTGGAACGGCGCGGCGACGCGCTGGAGGCGCAGCCGCGGCGCAGCGCCCGGGCGCGGCTGCTGCGGCGACGCAGGCCGCGGGCCGACGCCCCGCCGCACTTCCGGCCCTACGCGACGGCGACCGCGATCCTCGGCTCCGCCGTGCTGCTCCTGCTGCTCGAGGCGACCGGCTCGCAGATCAGCGGCTACGGCGGCCTCGTCGTGCCGCTTGCCGACCAGTGGTGGCGCTTCCTCACGGCGCCCTTCGCCTACACCGACGTCGGCTACCTGTTCGTCGTCGCCGTCGGCCTGGCGATCTTCGGGACGGGACTCGAGCGCCGCCTGGGCACGCCGGCGGTCGCTGTGCTGCTCGTCGCCTGTGGCTCGCTGGGGATGCTGGCCGCCAGCGGGATCGCCAACGCCCAGGGCGGCTTCCACACGATCGCCGGCGGCAACGGCATGGCGCTCGGCGCGGTCGCCGCCTGGTTCGCGATCCGCCGCGGAGAGGCGCACGGCGCGATCGACGAGGACTACGACGCGATCGGCGTCGCCGTAGCGGCCGCCGTCCTCCTCGCCCTACCGATCTTCGTCACCGCCGCCAACCCCTTCGCCGGCCTCGTCGGCGGCGCCGTAGGCGGCCTCGCCGGCCTAGCCGCCTCAGCCCTACGCCACGACTGACCCGCCCCCTCGTCCCGCCCAAGCCTCACCGTCCCCGTAGGATCGGGAGGGTGGAGGTGGATGACGCGAGGCTTGAGACGGCGATCGGGCGGTTGACCGAGGCTGAGAGCTTTGCCGAGGCGGAGCGGGTTGTCGCTCGGGCGGCGCCGCAGCTGCAGAAGGTGCTCGCCGCGGCGCTGGCCGAGGGCGGCTGGTTCGGCGAGTCCCACGACGCCGAGACGCTGAAGGCGGCGACCGTGCCCGACCCCGAGGAGCGGGTCGGCGCGGTGCGCGCGCTGCTCGCCGAGGAGGCGAGGATGGGAATGATGGTTGGAGTGGCCGTCGGTTGGGCACTCCGTGGAGAGATGACCGACGCAGGCAACGACCCGGAGGGAGCGAGCTGACGATGGAGATCAAGTACCACGGCCACTCGTGCTTCGAGCTGAGCGAGGGGGAGACGACCGTGCTGGTCGACCCGTTCCTCAAGCCCAACAACCCGGCGGCGGTGGCGAGCGCCGACGAGGTCTCGGCGACCCACGTCTTCATCTCGCACGGCCACGCCGACCATATGGCCGACGCCGTGCCGGTCGCGAAGGCGAACGGCGCCGAGTGCGTGGCGGTCGTCGAGATCGCCAAGTGGCTCGAAGAGCAGGGCGTGGAGACCGTCCATGACCCGAACCTCGGTGGCACGGTCAGCTTCGATTGGGGCTGGGTGAAGCTGGTGCCCGCCTGGCACACGAGCACGCTGCCGGGCTCGGCCGAGTCGCCCTTCAGCCCCTCCAGCGGCACCGTGGTCGGCATCCCCGCCGGGCTGCTGATCAACCTCGGCGGCCAGACCGTCTACCACGCCGGCGACACCTGCCTGTTCAGCGACATGAAGCTGATCGCCGAGCGCAACCCGGTCGACGTGGCGATGCTGCCGATCGGCGGCCACTACACAATGGACCGCCACGACGCCGCCGTCGCCGCCGGCTTCGTCGGCGCCGCCACGGTGATCCCGATGCACTTCAACACCTTCCCGCCGATCGAGACCGACGCGCAGGCGTTCAAGGCAGACGTCGAGGGCGCGACCTCATCCCGGGTCGTGGTGCTCGCGCCGGGGGAGTCGCACAGCGACGGCTGAGCGACCAGGCCGGTGCTACCCTCGCCCGACCCTAGTCGAGCCGAGGAGCAGTGATGGGCACCAGTGAGGCATCCGGGACCGAGACACGCACCGGCCGCGCCGACTTCCAGGCGACCGCCGACCCGGCGCTGATCGCCGACGCCGATCGCACCGCCGACGTCAAGCTGCTCACCTACGGGGAGCTCTACGCGCTCTGGGAGCGCCAGCAGTGGCAGACCCAGGAGCTCGACTTTGGCCGCGACCGCGAGGACTGGGAGGGATTCGACGAGGAGGAGCGCTTCCAGCGCATGTACGGGCTCTCCTCCTTCTTCATCGGCGAGCAGAAGGTTGCCGAGGAGCTGGGCCCGATCATGCGCGCCGCGCCGACCGAGGAGCAGCGCATCTTCCTCTGCACGCAGATCGCCGACGAGGCCCGCCACGTGCGCTTCTTCGAGCGCTTCTACCGCGAGGTCGGCGTGCTCGGGACGAGCGAGCTCTCGCAGATGCTGAGCGAGACCTCAGAGCACCTCAACGAGAACTTCGGCCGGCTCTTCGACGAGATGCTGAAGCAGCGCACCGACCGGCTGTCGGTCGAGCCCGAGGATACCGAGGCCCTGGTCGAGGCGGTGACGCTTTACCACATGGTGATCGAGGGGATGCTGGCCCTCACCGGCCAGCACTTCATCATGGACTACAACGAACGCGAAGGGACGCTGCCGGCCTTCGTCGAGGGCTTCCAGAACGTGGCCCGCGACGAGCACCGCCACGTCGCGTTCGGCTCGGTCTTCCTGCGTGAGATGGCCCACGAGGACGAGCGCTACAAGCGGGCGATCCAGCGCACGCTGGAGGAATCGCTGCCGGTTGCCGACGGGGTGCTCTCACCGCCCTGGGCGGCCGACCAAGACGACTGGGAGCTGTTCGGCTACTCCCTCGACGAGACGCGCCGCTTCGCCGGGACCTGCCTGGCGCGGCGGCTCAAGGTGATCGGCCTGCAGTAGGCGGCGTGGCGCCGGGCAGCCCGGCCGCCAGCCTTATTCGCCGGCCGGAGCTTCCTCTTCGCCTTCGGTGCCGCCCGAGGACGAGGCCGGTGGCGTGGAGCTTTCGGCGGGCGGCGGCGTCGATTCTTCGGCGGGCGGCGTCGTCTGCTCTGCCGGTGGCGGAGGCGTGCCTTCCGCGGGGGGCGTCGATTCGGCGGGCGTCGTCGTCGTGCCGCCGCCGCTGCCGCCTACGGTCACGACCACCGTGCCGCCCGAGGAGGGTGCCCCGGCGGCGGTGCCTTTCGAGGGCGTCGCCCCGCCGATGTCGGCCGCGGACTGCGGTTTCGCTTCCGCGTCTTCGCCTTCGGCGGCAACCGAGCCGGCGGCTTCGTCCGCGGTCGGCTTGGCTTCGGCGGCGGGCGGCGTCGTTTCAGGCGCCGGAGCGGGCGCAGGCGGCGGTTCTGCGATCGGCGCGGTTTCGACCGCGACTTCGGGCGCCGGCGCGTCGGCGACGACCGCGTGGTGGGCCGGGGCGAGCGCCGCGCTCGGACCGCGGTGGTAGGTGCGCGAGATCGCCGCCGGGCCTGAGCTGACCGGCGAAGGTTCGACCTGCTGCTTGACCTCGACCGCGCCGGCGGTGAGCACCGCGGCGGTGACGACGCCGGCGACTGCCTTGGTGCCGATTGCCCCGCCGACGGCCCCGATGCCGCCGGCCGCGCCGCTGGAGCTGAGCGCGGCGCCGACGCTGCCAACGGCGCTCGCCCCGCCGACCGCGCCGGCTCCGGTGGCGCCGGCCCCAGTCGCAGCGGCGCCACCGGAGGTTGCTCCCCCGAGGCCAAGCTTGGAAAGGATGAAGCCCTTGAAGGCGACGAGCGGGCCGACCGGCACGAGCGCCGCCAGCACCTTGTCGTTGGAGCGAAGCTGGGAGCGGAACTCGCCGCACTCCTCGCAGTCCCGCACGTGGCGCCGCACGGGGCCCGAGAGCTTGCGCAGCCCCTCGGCGGCCTCGGCGAGGTCGATCCGCACCTCGCCGCAGGTCAGCTGGCGCGCCTGGCTCGCCTCGGCGAGGCTGATCCGCGCCCGGACAAGCAGCGACTTGACCGAGGGCACGCTGGTCTCCATCGCCTGGGCGATCTCCTCGTAGGACATCGCATCCATCTCACGCAGCAGCAGGGCCGAGCGCTGCGTCTCGGGCAGCTTGCCGACGTCGGTGAGCAGCTGACGGAACTCCTCGCGGTTGTGGACCTTCTCCGCGGTCGAGGCGGCCTCGACGGTTGGCACCATGTCCATCGACTCCTGCGCGTCGGCGGTCGGTTTGCGCAGGTGGTTGAGGCAGCGGTTGCGGGCGATCCGGTAGAGCCACGGGCGCAGGTTGATATCGCGCTCGTCGGCAAGCATCGCGCGGTAGGCGTTGACGAAGACCTCCTGAAGGACGTCTTCCGCGTCCTCGGTGGAGTTGAGCATCTGCCGGCAGAAGCCGAGCAGCCGTCCCTGGTAGCGGTCGACGATCGCCTCGAAGGCGCCCGGGTTGCCGGCTCGCGCCATCGCGATCAGCTTCTCGTCCCCCTGCAGCTTGAGCAGCGGGGACCGCCGGGCGAGAAGTCCGCGGCGACTGGCGTGAGTTAGAGCTGATGCCTCCAAGCGTGTCCTCCAGGGGAAAGGGCCAGGGAAGGCGTTTGTGTCGTCTCGCTCTAGAGACACCGTAGCAACGGCGTAGTTGCGGTACCTCAGCAGTTTTTAGTGCGACTTTAGGAACGCGGTCGCGCGGCGGCGGCGAGTGCCCGGGGCGGGATTCGAACCCGCAAGCCCCCCAGTGGGGCAACGCCTTTTAAGGGCGCCGCTTTTGCCAGTTTCGCCACCCGGGCAAGCCGATGGTAGCTCGGCTCTCTCTATAGGCTCAAACAATGGAGCACGGCGGAAGGATCGTCGCAAGGGCGCTGCGCTCGCGCGGCGTCAGCCATCTCTTCACGCTCTCCGGGGGACACCTGTTCTCCATATACGACGGCTGCCGGGCGGAGGGGATCGAGATCGTCGACGTGCGCCACGAGCAGACGGCGGCCTTCGCCGCGGAGGGGTTCGCCAAGGCGACGCGGGGCGTGGGCGTCGCGGCGCTGACCGCGGGGCCGGGCGTGACCAACGGGATCAGCGCGATCGCCGGGGCGCAGGCGAACTGCTCGCCGGTCTGCGTGCTGGGCGGGCGGGCGCCGGAGCTGCGCTGGGGCTCGGGCTCGCTGCAGGAGATCGATCACCTGCCGTTCGTCTCGCCGCTGGTCAAGTCAGCGGAGACGGTGCGTGAGCCGGGACAGATCGCGGCGCGCACCGCGGCGGCGCTCGACCTGGCGATGGCGGCGCCGAACGGGCCGACCTTCGTCGATTACCCGCTCGACGTGGTCTTCACCGAGGCGCCGGAGGAGGTGCCGGAGCCGGCGGTCGCCGAGGCGCGGCCCGCGCAGGGGGTCGAGGAGGCGGCGGCGCTGCTGGCCGGCGCCGAGCGTCCGGCGATCATGGCCGGCACCGGGCTGTACTGGGGGCGCGGGGAGGAGCAACTGCGGGCGCTGGCCGAGGCGCTCGGGGCGCCGGTCTTCCTCAACGGCCTGGGGCGCGGCTGCCTGCCCGCCGACCACGAGCTCTGCTTCAGCCGGGCGCGGGGGGCAGGGCTGGGGGGCGCCGACGTGGCCGTGGTGATCGGCGTGCCGCTCGACTTCCGGCTCGGCTTCGGCGCGGCGATCGCCGCGGACGCGAAGCTGATCCGCGTCGACGCGGCGCCGAACGAGCTGAACGCCAACCGGGCACCGGACGTCGATCTGGTCGGCGACGTCGCGGCGAGCCTGGCAGCGATCGGCGAGGGCATGGGCGGCGAGAGCGCCGGCGCGGGACGGACCGAGGCCTGGCTGGCGGAGCTGCGCCGGGTCGAGTCCGAGAAGCGAGCCGCCGAGCAGGAGGAGCTGAACGACGGGCGCGCGCCGCTGCACCCGGTGCGCGTCTACAGGGAGCTGGGCGAGGTGCTGGAGCGCGACGCGATCGTCGTCGGCGATGGGGGCGACTTCGTCTCCTACGCGGGCCGCTTCATCGAGACCTATGAGCCGGGCTGCTGGATGGACCCCGGGCCGTTCGGCTGCCTCGGCGCCGGGCCGGGGCAGGCGATCGCGGCGAAGATCGCCCATCCCGACCGGCAGGTCTGCCTGCTGCTCGGCGACGGCGCCTTCGGCTTCGCCGGGATCGAGTTCGACACGATGGCCCGCCACGGCCTGCCGGTGGTCGGGGTGATGGGCAACAACGGGATCTGGGCGCTCGAGCACCACCCGATGAAGTTCCTCTACGGCTACTCGGTGGCGGCCGAGCTGCGGCCGGAGACGCGCTACGAGCAGATGGTCGAGGCGCTCGGCTGCGACGGGGCGCTGGTGCGGGAGCCGGGGGAGCTGCGACCGGCGCTGGAACGAGCCTTCGAGTCGGGACGGCCGACCCTGGTCAACGTGCTCACCGACCCCGAGGTCGTCTACCCACGCAAGTCGAACTTGGCCTGAGCGGGGCGGAGCGTGGCGGAGCGCGATTCGTCCCCAGACGTGAATCGACCGCCATCGCTGGCGGCCGATTCAAGTTGGTCCCTCAGGACGGGCAGGGGTACGTCTTCAGGGACCAGTCTATTTGGTGGACCCAGGCGGCGGGAGGCGCCATGATGCGGCAATCGCCTGAGTCCTGTACCGGTTCGAGTGGTGGTTGATCCCACCTCTTTCCCCGATGTGGCGATTATCTGCGGGCCTATCCACGGCGTCTAGCAAGAATATCTCTGACTACCCTGAATTGAGTAGGGAACGGATACCAAGTTTTGGGGGTAAGGGTCCCGCTTTGACCTGTTTGGAGGGGCGGCGGGATGCGGGCTGTCCAATTGGGAACAGGGGATTACCCCCGCTTGGGAATACGGGGTTATCCGCGTTCCAGAGCGGAAAACACGCCCATCGCTGTGCCGTAGAGGATGTCGTGCTCGGAGACCCCGATGCGCTCGAGGCCGAAGGCGCGGAGCGTCTCGACCAGGATCACGACTCCGGCGACGATGTTGGGTGCCCTATCGGGGTGCAAACCGGCGATCTCCACCCTTTTGGACAGGGGGGATGAGGCCAATTGCGAGAGCAGGCGCTGGATCGTGGTGAGGGTCAGCGTATGCCCGTGTACTTGCTTCGGATCGTAGGGCTCGAGGCCGAGCTCGATCGAGGCGAGCGAGGTCGGCGTGCCGGCGACGGCGATGCCGGCGGTGGCCTTGGCCCCGGCCTGGTCGGCGATCGCATCCTCGATCAGGGCGCGCACGTCGCGGGCCAGGGCCTCGAGCTCGGCCGTGGTCGGCGGGTCGGAGACGATGTGGCGCTCGGTGTGGCGGACGACGCCCGCCTGCAAGGAAGCGTGGAAGGCGATCTCGGTTCCGGTGCCGACGATCAGCTCGGTGGAGCCGCCGCCGATGTCGACGACCAGGGTCGGCTCCGCCGGCGGCTGTTCGGCGGTGGCGCCGACGTAGGTCAGCCGAGCCTCCTCCTCGCCGTCGAGCACCCGGGCGGACAGCGCGAAGCGCTCGCGCAGCTCGGCGACGAATGCGCCCCCGTTGGAGGCGTCCCGCACCGCGCTCGTCGCAATCGCCTCGACTCGCTCGACCCCGGCCTTGCGGCAGAGCGCCACGTAGTCCGCGATCGCCCCACAGGCGGCCTCGGTCGCCTCGGCCGAGAGCTGCCCGGAGAGGTCGACTCCCCGCCCCAGTCGCGTAACCCGGCTCTGCCGCTCGACCTCGCTGACCGAGGCCCCGGCGACGTCGGCGATCAGCAGCCGCGTCGAGTTAGACCCAACGTCGACCACCGCCACCCTATGAGTGCGCGAGTCCCCAGCCATCTGCCCGCGCCACAATAGAGAGCAACGCCCTGGCAACACCGCCTGCAAAGCCGCATCAGCGCCCCAGCCATCCCGCGCAACGCTGCTAACATCCCCAGACCGCCGCGGGGTGGAGCAGCCAGGTAGCTCGTCGGGCTCATAACCCGAAGGTCGCGGGTTCGAATCCCGCCCCCGCTATGCGGCGAAAGCCCTGCAAATCGCAGGGTTTTCGTCTTTCTGGAGTGTAGACAAGAGGGTGCAAAAACGGCCCTGGGGCAACGCCTGGGGCAACACGAGGTCGAAGTGAGGTCGATCCAGGCCTTGCGCGGCGCCCCCGATCCACCTACTTTCGGCCGCGAGCAACCAAGAGATAAACGGCCCCGGCGACGGTGGAACGCCCCGGGGCCCGGCACCGAAGGACACGCCTTCGATGCGAGAGAGACCGTACCGCCGTAGGCCGTTTCGGACCGCGTCGCGGGCTTCTCCTCGGTGCCTCGATCGAGAGGAGGGGCATCGTGCCCGCCACCGTCACGACCATCGACCGGAACCAGCGCGCAGGGCTCTACGAGCTGGTCCGTAACCACCTCGGCAGCATCGAGGACTTCTTCGTCGCCCTGGAGCGAACCAAGGACTTCGCCCAGGCCGAGCGCCTGGGCCTGGAGTTCGCCGAAGACTTCCGGCTCCTGCAGGACATCGGCTGGGCTGAGCGCGACGAGCGCGAGACGTTCGAGCTGACCATGCCGGCCCACGACCTGATGGAACTGCTCCAGCGTCTGCACGCGGAAGCCGTGCCGGTGCTGGTCGAGTCCGGGGCAGAGGCGCAGTCCAGCCGCGACGACGCCGAGACGGACCGGCGCTTCCAGCTCGGCTACGAGGTCTGCAACAAGCTCCTGGACGACCTCGACCCCCGCGAGGCCGACCGCGGGCGGGCTGATCGCCACGCCCCGCGGCGGGTCCGGTCCAGTTGCCCGCACGGAGACCGGCCGTGAGCGGCTGGCGATGCCGATCGGCGCGGACGGGACGCGAGCCGTTTCCCGAGCGGCTTCCGCATGAACTGAACCACCTGGTGCTGACCGGAACGCTGCTGGAGACGCCTCACCGGGCGAGGAGCCCGCGAGGCGATGCGGTCACGATGCTCCGACTTGGGTTCCCGGTCCGCGACCCCGAGCGGCCCGAGGACCTTTGGACGCTGGCGCGCTGCGAGGTCGAAGTGCCGGCCGCGTTGGCTCGGCGCAGCGTGCCGAGCCTGCGGGTCGGTGATTCGGTGCTCGCATGGGGTCAACTGAGCGATCGCGAGGCGACCGGGGACGGCAGCCAGTGGGGCGTGATCGTCGCCGCCTCCGTGCACCCCGGCGCCCCGCCTGACCCGCCGCTGCATCTGTTCCTCGTCGGGGGCCGCTGAGGCCGGAGGCGACTGGTGATTTTCCGAGGGCCAAGGCGCAGGCCACAGGGAGGGGCGGATGGACCGCCCGTGGTTGGGCGGTCCGCCGCTTCCTGCCTTGGCCCTCGGAAAGTCACAATCGCCGGCTGAGTCCTTGCGGGGCGCCGAGTCGTGGAGCAGTCTCGCTGCGAGGAGTGCGGCCGGGCGCTGTTCGACTTCGGCGAGGGCCCCTCGCCGAGGCGGTGCGAAGACTGCATCCCCGAAACGGGGCCGGGCAGCCCCCTCGTTGAGCGCCTTGCGACCAACCTCCGGCGGCTTCGCCAAGGGGCGGGCATCGAGAGGTCGGAGCTGGCCCGGCGGGCCGGGCTCAAGGTCGAGGAGCTGTCGCGCTTCGAGGACGGCGCGCACGAACTGAGCGCGACCAAGGCGCTCAGGCTCGCGCATTCGATGGGCGTCTCGATCGAGGGCCTGGTCGAGCGCGTCTACTGGAACCCCGGCGAGAGGGTGCGCAAGCCCGGCGATCGCCGCCCGTTCTCAGAACGGCTCGCCGGCTTCTTCCTCGTGCTGCCCGCCAACGTGCCGATCTTCGATCCGGCGCCGCCGCGCGATCCGGTCGGCAGTCGCCAGGAGGTCGCTGCGATATTCGGGCAGAACGTCCGTGCCGCCCGCGAGCGTCGCCACCTGACGCAAGCGAAGCTCGCCTGTGCCGCCGGTCTCACCAAGGCCGGTCTGTCTCTGATCGAGCGAAGCGTCCGCGAGACGACGATCGAGACCCTGCTGTCCCTGGCTTGGGCTTTGGAAGTCCCAGCCGCGTTCCTGCTCGCAGGTGCTGCCTGGGAGCCCCGGCAGGCGCCCTGCGCCGATACGGCCCGCCAGGGCCGCGCTCAGCGTCACGACGCCCACAGCCTCGACGGCCCGATCAAGCGGCTCTGGAGCGAGGGCAAGACGGCCGGCGAGATCGCGGATGCGGTCGGTGCCTCGCCGGGCGCCGTCTCGGCAATCGTCCACCGCCTGCGCGAGCACGGCGACCGACTCGCGCATCGCAGCCCGCCCACACGGGCCGTCCATGAAGGAGCGCGGCGGCGACGCGGCAAGCAGTGCGCGGACTCTCCTTCGGAGCGCGATCCTGTTGCCACCAACCGCGAGCAGCTCGCCACCGATGCCGACGGGCCGGAAGTCTCAGAGCGCGAAGCAGCCGCCCGCATCGGCGCCAACGTCGCCTTTCACCGGCAGGCCGCTGGACTCACCCTCCGCGAGCTCGGGGAAGCGACCGAGGTCGATCGGACCTATCTGCACCGGATCGAGAACGGAAGGGGAGGCGTCCCCAGGGTCTCTCTCGCTATGAGGCTGGCGGCGAGTCTCAACGTGTCCTGCGCACGAATTACGACAGGCATCGCCTGGGACCCGAGCGTCGGGAAGTTCAAGCTCGAGGCCGAGGGCGACGAGGGCTCGGGCCGAAAGCGCCTCGGACAGAACGTCCGCCGCGCCCGGCGGAGGGCGAACATCTCGCAACAGGCTCTCGGCGCACGCGCCTCCATGTGTCGTGGCGACGTGGTCGACTTCGAGCGCGGCGGCCGGAACTTCCGAATCTTCGCGGCGGTCAAGCTGGCCGGCGCGCTGGGGGTCGACCTCGCCGACCTGTTCGCGGGAGTGGAAAGCTGGTACGTCCGCCCGCTCCCGGCTTCCGAATACGGCCCGGACGATCATCCGCCGACCAAAGCCGAGCGGGATGCTCTGCTCGCGCGCCTCTGGCGGGAGGGACGACCCGAACGGAACATCGCCGATGCATTGGGCTTGAAGGTCGGCGCCGTCGGCCCCTATATCCGCGAACTTCGCGATGCGGGAGGGCACCTTTCCTATCGTAGAAGTCCGCGTCGCGCAGTCGAGACCGACGCACGCCGCCGACGCTGAAGGGTTAGCAATATCCGCGCATTCGTTTAAGCCCGACGCCGGTCCCTAATGGCTTCGGCAGTTCTGTCCATTTGCTCTGAACTCAACTCAGTGAACTCTGCCTCACGCAGCTTCTCTCCCAGCAGTCGCTCGGTACTGGCATCTCCAATTCGCTTGAGCTGCTGGAGGGCAGAGTTCTGGGCGGCGCGATTGCCGGTTAGCAGGCGGAGTTCCATCCAGGCCCTTTCTACATCCTCTCTAAGTCGCTGCTGCTCGGCGGCTACTTGATCGATATCGAGCTCCGACAAGCGGTCGCTCATCAGGCGTTGCTGTAGGCCGGCCACAAGCTCCAAAGAATTAAACGCACCTGCGAAACCGCGGGCCGTAACAGAGGCGATTACGTGGCGGTACTTAGGTGCCTCGACCAAGTGATGGTCGAGTTTCCGTTCGGCGATCCGGAGTCGCTTTCGAGTCCGGCGAATTACGGCCCAAGTGGGAGCGATCAGCGCGACCACAATTGCAATGCAGATCGCAAGTATCTGAAGTACTTCGCCGGTAGAGACGCCAGTCTGAGAGGCCGCCTTCACGCTAGGGCTCCAATTTGGTCGAGAACCAGATCACCGAACTTTACGGGCGATGAGATACGCGACTTTTCCCAAAGCGGAACATCGTGCCGCTTACTCGTCTTCTTTGCCTCCCTAAAGGTCTTCTCGTTAATCGTATTGGTAAGAAGTACCGCCCGTCGAGGAAAGACCTCGGGATTTTGGACAGCGAGATCATCTAGCAGACAGAGACCAGTTTCGCGGTACTCGTAGGTGCGCTCGAAAGAGAACTGCTCATCGTCAACGTCTTCGACCGCAAGCATTACGTCGATAATCACCAGCTCGACCTCGTCAGGGCCGATCTCACACAGCTTGCGGAATGCCTGATTCGCATTCCAGAGGCACTCAACGGCAAGTTTACGCATCCGCATCTCCGACGTCCAAGCACGAAAGGCAGCCGAGTCCTCATCGATGAAGAAAATCACACAATCACCCCCGTAGTGACCGATGGCAGCATGATCGTGAAGGTGGCACCCTCCTCTGCCCGTCCAAGCTCGATCTCTCCCCCCATTCGTTTCAGCAACAGGCGACACTCAAACAGTCCGCGGCCGACGCCTTGGGTTGCTCGGCCGGTTGCGCGTTTACCCCGAAACCCGCTCTCAAAGATCAGATCCCGCTCGTCATCATCAATACCGATTCCGTTATCCGCAACGGTGATAAATACCATTCCTCGGGCTCGCTTCGCGATGGCAGAAATTTCGACGGTCGCATGAACGTCATCATCGGTGCGGCAGTACTTCATGCTGTTGTCAATGAGGTTGCGGAAGATGCAGTCGAGTGCCTTGGGGTTGCCCTCTACTTTTGGCAAGTTGCGATAGTTTTCGGCTAGTCGGTCGAAGCCGACAAGCGAAAAAGTCGGGTTGTGGGCGCGGGTGCGCATTCGTCTCACCATTGGACCAATCTTGGCCAGTACGTCTCCATAGAGGGAGACGGGACCCACCTCCAAGTCGCTGCGACCGACCAGCTCGTCCCGGTTGATCTGGCTTTCAAGATCCTCGATCCAGTCAATAGCGTCTGGAACGAGATATCCGTCCTCGGGCTCCAGATAACGGTCAACCTGACGGCTCTCAAGAGTTTGGAGATTCGCGCGGGCGCTCTCGAGGCTCGTGCGTGCGCCGTGTATTAGTCGCTCGTAATCACTTTCGTGATCCTGGTTGCGCAACATCTGGTAGATCAGCACTGAAATCAGTTCACAGGCGAACTCAGCGAGGAAGCGATCTTCCCACGTAAAGGCGGCCAAGTGTCGGCGGCCGTCAAATTCGACAAAGTGATTGAGAACCACCAAGACTCCCGCCGACGGAAATTCACGGCCCCGCAGCTTGGCCCGTTCTGGGAGCACGACTGGAATAACGGCAGCATTGTGGAGCGGATGGTCGAGGCGCTCATGAATCTCGTCGGGATTGAGAATCGGGTGTTGTTGGGAGTGCAGAAAGGTCGTCCGCTCATTGAGACAACGGGAAATTACGCTCTCCTCGGTGAAATAGACCTCGGTTACATCGCGCTCATGGTCAGCGATAGCGAGGTCGGTTGAGCGGCGTAGGTAGAGCATGTTGCGTCGGGTATCAATCGTCCACAGCGACGCCGCCTCTACCGGTAGCTCGTCCTTGACGAGACTCAAGAACGTATAGGCGAGACTTCCGATGTCGCTACGGAATGCAACCTGGTCAACGGTGGCGCGGCGAAAATCCATCGCATAGCGATCAAGACTGGCGACATAAAGGCTTGCCAGGAAGGAGCTATAGCGATCTGCCCATTTGGCAAGTTGATCGGTGCTCTCCTGATGGCGTGGAAAGAGGCAAAGAGTTCCGAGCTGGCGTGGAACGTACTGAAGTGCTGGGGAGTGGAAGCGCTCTTTGGCGGACAATCGAAGGGGCGCAGCGATGATCGCGCCGGTGGATGCCCCTCCTTCGTCCAAGATGGCCTCGCTGTGGGGAGTCTCGACGATAGTTCTGTTTTGGGTGACTGCTCGCCCAGGGGTCGATGAAAGCTCCAGTTCAAGGCTGCTCCAGGCAGCCATGGAAATGCCGTGCTTGGCACGCAACCGCAACCTCTCGGTTCCCGGGGTGTGGAGATAAAGCGACGCAGCGGAAAGGTCGAGCTCTTTGACTAGGGCCTCAAGTAGGGCGTCAGCGAATGAGCGAGGATCTTGCAAGGCAATCTCGGCCAAGTGAGCCGATAGGTCATCCACTTTGTGGACCTCTGCCACTGACATACGACTAGCGTCCCGCACTCCGGCACTTGCTGCTTTGCTCTTTCTGCTTGACGCAGCGCGCAGTGGTCATTGAAAGTGTCTCTCGTCCCGGCCCTTCAAGGTTCTGTTTCGCAACGAAACTTAGAGCGTTCCCATAGGGAATATATCGCTCAACCGCGAATCGGTGTCCCATTCAAAGAGAATGTCGCGTACGGATGTCCTCGACAGCGAGGCGGTGCTCGCGTGGGGAAATACGCTGGCGGAATCTGCACGTGCTCGTCGGCCAGCGAAAGCGCAATCGCCTTGAGAGTAACGATTTGTATGCGCTTCGGTCTCTGGAAAGAGGGACCAGACAGAAAACAAGTGGCGTTCAGCTACTGTGATCGATCTTCTCGCCGCGCCGTGCGAGCGAAGTTCCCGTCGGGCTCCGCGGCCCCGGTAGGCAGGCACCAGGTCCCGTCGTCGGAATGCTTGGTCAGCAGCACGCGCTGGTCCTCTCGTTGTACCGCGCCATCGCGCCGGGCATCAGGACCAGATCGCTGGCCCACCGCCTGCCGCAGTCGCCAAAGGTAGGAGTCCTCGTAGGCCGTGTCGAGGGCCAGGGGGCAGGGCCTCGATCCGAGACGACCGGGCCTCGGTCGGCGAAAACGCTGGCCTAGGTTGAACTACCAAAAAATGGGTATAGCCTTTGGGTGTCGGGAGCCGACGTGGCTCCAATGTCGTGTCCGGAGGCGTTCATTGAGAGGGACCGCGCCAGAAATTCAGGGGTCCAATTTCGGGTCGAGTTCCCCTTCTCTAGTGATGGACCTCGATCTCTCTTCCACGATCACGGTTGACGCCGCGACCGCTCTGCTTCGGCCCTACGTGAATGGCGCGAGCGGGCGGGACCTTCGGGCGCAGCTCATCATCCGCCATCCCGAGTGCTCGCCGGAGGAAATCGAGGACGCCGTGCAGGCGGCGTGCCGGCACTTTCTTGACGAGGCGGAGGACATCTCGGACCCGGATCAGGTTCACGTCTGGCTCCGCACCGCGGCCCATCGAATCCTCTGCCATGAAGGCGAGCGGCAGCGCCGAGAGGTCGCGACCGATCCGGCTGCCGGTGGCTTGGAGGAAATCGCCGTCGATGACATCGACCCAGCCGAGGAGCTGATGACTCTTGAGGACGATGCCGACCTTGAGGCGCTGGTTCGCGTGGTCACCGTCTCGCTGTCCGAGCGTCGCCGCGATGTATTCGCCCTCTACGCCGCTGGCTGTAGCCGGGCGCAGATCGCCGAACGCCTCGGTCTGCCCGAGCGCACGGTCAAGCGCGACATCCGCGAAATCGTCGACCGAGCCAGGGCTGTCATGACCCGACTCGCCGGTGGCGGCTGCCAGCGTGGCGAGCCGCTCGTGGTCCGCCTCGTCTGCGGCATCTCGACGCCGGACGAGTCCGCGCAGGCACACGAGCACCTTTCCCGCTGCGGTCGCTGCGAGGCGTTCTGCGAGAGGCTGTCCGCTTGGCGGGAGAAGGCGGGGGCGATGCTGCCCGCTCCGGTCGCCGAAGGCGCCAGTCCCGGAGTGATCGGGCGACTGGCGCACAAGACGGCGGACGGCCTCTCGTCGCTCAAACAGCACGTCCTCGACGGCAGCGCCCAGGTCAAGCAGCACACGGCGGCGACCTACTACCGCGCCGTCGACCCGACCCCCCTCGCCGCCGCCCGCCCCGGCACCGTCGCCAGCGTGGTCGCGAGCTGCATCGCGATCGGGGGCGGGGCCGCGACCTACTGCGTCCAGCATGGCGTCGATCCGATCGGCGCCGCGACGGGGATCATCGCCTCGGAGCCCGAAAGCGAACCCGAACCCGCGTCCGCCCCGCCCGAAGCCGAATCCACCGCACCCGAATACACGCCCGTCGAACCGCCCGCGGAAGAAGCGCCCGTCGCTGAATCCCCCGCGCCGGAACCCCAGCCCGAACCGGAACCAGAACCGCCGCCGCCCGGCGACAGCTTTGAACCGGTCTCGCCGAGCTACGAAGGCGAAGCGAATCCCGAAGCCTACGAACCTCCACCGGCCGAACCGGCCCCTGTATCGCCGAACTCCGGTCCGCAGTTCGGGGGCCCGTGATGCGATCGGCGACGGCGAAGAACCTTCGTGGCGCGGTTGCCCTCGCCACTGTCGTCGCGGTGCTGGCCGGACTCGCGGCTCCGCGCTCGGCGGCGGCGGGCGAATACACGATCTATGCCTGCCAGGCCGAAGGCGCCGGCTACGTCAGCTCGGCCTTTGAAAACTTCGCCACCCGAGGGATGAAGTGGCGGCGGGCCTGCAACCCGCTCGGCCCCGGATTGCGGGGCCTCGTCACCGCCAACGTCCCGCGCGCCGGCAGGGTGCCGCGCGGAGCGCAGGCCGGGTTCGTCCTCAACGCGCCGCCGGGGACGACGTTCTCTAGCCTGCGTTGGTCAGGGCACGCCCGCCGCCGCGACTGTCGCTACGCGCTCCAGCTCTACGCCGTTCGTCCAGACTCCTCCTCGGTCGCGATCAAGAACGTGCGCGCCAACCGCCACTGCCCGCGCCGCGCCTTCGCTCAGGCGTCGAGCTGGCCGCGCTTGCGCAGCTACGACCTCGGCGGCGCCAGTCGAATCGTTCAGCGCGTCGTCTGCGTCGGCGCTCCGTCGCACGAGTTCTGCTCGGCGCGCGGCCAGAACGTGATCCGCACCTTCGCCGCCGAGGCGACCGTGGTGGACGGGTCCGCGCCATCGGTTGGGGTGGTCCAGGATTCAGCGCTCGCTCAGGGGCATTGGGTGAGGGGGAGGCAGCGCTTCAACTACGAAGCCTCCGACAACGTTGGCGTCAAGAGCGCGTCGGCGCTCCTCGGCGGAAGCGTGCTCGGGACCACGGACTCGCGCTCGTGCGATTACTCGCAGCGAATCCCATGCCCGAACGGCCTGGGGAGGATCGAAGTCGATACCTCCGAAGCGCCCGAAGGCTCACAGCCGCTGGCGGTCGCGGCCGAAGACTCGGCCGGTAATCGCGCCGAATCCCCAGTGGTCACGGCGCACATCGACAACGCGGCGCCCGGCGCGGTGCCGGTAGGCGTCAGCGGCGGTGAAGTGTGGCGGAACACCAACGACTTCAACCTCGCCTGGACCAATCCGCCCGAACCCGACCGGGCCCCGATCGTCGCTGCCCATTACCGGCTCTGCCCGGCGGGCGGTGGCGATTGCATCGGCGGCGACCGCGCAGGGATGGCGATCGCGGCGATCGGCAGCCTGGCCGTGCCGGCGCCGGGTGATTGGAGCTTGCGACTGTGGCGTGAGGACGAAGCCGGCAACCAGGAGACGGCGAACGCCTCCCAGCCGGTTCACCTCCGCTTCGACCCCGAACCCCCGCAGCTCGGCTTCGAGACGCCGAGCGCCGACGATCCGACGCGCATCGCGGTCCAGGCCACGGATCGAATCTCCGGTGTCGCGGGCGGGGGGATCGAAATCAGCCCGGCCGGTTCGGGCACCTGGCAGGCCCTGCCGACGAGCCAGGAAGGGGATTCCCTCGTAACGCGGATAGACGACGCCGCCCTTCCGTCGGGCGACTACGAACTGCGGGCGAACGCCCACGACCTGGCGGACAACCTGGCCGAGACCGACCAGCGCCTCGACGGCCAGCCGATGCGACTCCGGCTTCCATTGAGGGTCGTGACCTCGATGAAGGCCGGGGTGATCGGGAAGCGCGGCCCCAGGGGAAGGAAGGGCAAGCGACGCACCGTCCTCGAGCCGCGCGACAAGGTCGCGTTCGGTCGCCGGGTGCGCCTCGGTGGCCGAATCGTCAGCTCGCCCGGGCACGCACTCGCCGGCGCCAAGGTCCTCGTCTACTCCCAGCCGAAGGAAGGGACCGAGCAGCTAGAGGGCACCCTGGCGACCAACGCAAGCGGTCGCTTCGCCTACGAGGTCGAGGCGCGCTCCTCCCAACGGTTCCGCTTCGTCTATCCGGGCACGGCGACGATCCTCCCTGTCGAAGACACCGCGACCCTGCTGGTCAAGGGAACCTCCACGATCTCGGTCAGGCCGAAGCACGTCCTCAACGGCGGCTCCGTCAGGTTCAAGGGCCGCGTCGTCGGGCGACCGCTCCCCGAAGGGGGAAAGCTGATCGAGTTGCAGGTCCGCCTCACCGACGAATGGCAGACGTTCCGCACTGTCCGCAGCGACCCCGACGGCTCCTGGCGCGTCCCCTACCGCTTCCGGCGAACGTGCGGCCTCCAGCGCTTCGGGTTCCGAGCCCATCTGCCCGGCGAGGCGACCTATCCGCTGGAGACCGGCAACAGCCGCCAGCGGGTAGTCCGAGTGAGAGGACGGCCATGCTTTACGGGATAGGCCGATCACCCATAGCCGAGGAGGATTCCCGATGCTGAGCGCACTGCTGGACCGACTCACCTACGCGAACGTCGTCGCGACGTTGGCTTTGTTCGTCGCCGTCGGGACGGGCGGCGCCTACGCCGTCTCGAAGATCGACGGCTCGGACATCAGGAAGCACAGCCTGACGGGCAGGCAGTTCCGGTCTAACTCGATCGGCAGCCGCGTCGTGAAGGAGGCGAGCCTGCGGCCGGTTCCGCGAGCGCGGAACGCCGCTCGTCTCGGTGGCCGCCCCGCCTCTCGTTTCCTCGATAGCTGTCCCCAGGCATTCGCCCCGACGATCCCGGTTGCGGACGTGTGCGTGGAGGTGCAGGCCCGTCCGCCTCGGTCATACGGAAGCGCCGTCCTCGACTGCGCTCTGACCGATAACCGGGAACGGGCCGGCCGGCGGCTGCCGACCCACCAGGAGTTGATGGCGGCGCTGGCGCAACCCCAGATTCAACTTGCGTCTGGAGGCGAGCTGACCAGCGAAGTCTATCCCTCCAGTAGCACTCCGGGGGCGGTTGAAGTCCTCTACGTCACCGACGAAAACGGCAGCGTTGGGCTCACCCCAGACGTAGGAGGCGCCAAGAGCTACCGCTGCGTTGCGGACCCCATGAACTGAAAAGCACGCCCTCGACGGCGAGGAGGAACCGATGGCAAACCTGATCCAACATCTGACTTCCATCTCTCCCGACCTGCGATCGGGACCTTCGCCCGGCCGGCGACTCCTCGCCGTGACGCTGTGCTCGATGCTGATCGTCGGCAGCGTCTTCCCAGGCGCCGCTCTGGCCGACGAAGGCGACAGCGAAGGGGAAGGCACCTCGCCGTCGATCGAACTGCCCGAATCGCCGGACTTCGACCCCAGCGGTGAAGAAGCCGACCTGGAAGAAGAAGTGCCGGCCACTGGGGACGACGAAGAAGAAGCCGGGGCCGTGGAAGTCGAACCCGAAGTGGACACCGAAACGCCTTCGCCAGGGGAAGTCACCAGTGCTGGCATGGACGCTCCGCCGCCGCAGCCGGCGGCCACGGTGCCGGAACCCACGACCTCCGCCCCCGAACCCGAACCGGTGCAGCAGGCCGCCGCCGAAACGCCGAACCCTGTGCCGATCGCGAATCAGTCGATTACTGCGCCGAAGCAGACGCCCAACCGCCGTTCGGTATCCGCGAGGACGCCCGAGGAGGCTGCGCCGCCGGCTGAGCCAGTCCAGCAGGAAGCCCCGCGGTCCCAGCCTGTTGCCGCGACGCTGCCCGACTCGGGTAGGAATCTGGCTGGCAAGGACTCCTATGTTGTGCGGCCCGGAGACTGCCTGTGGCACATCGCTGCTGATCTGCTGCCAGGCAGCGCGAGTACGGGCGCGATCGCTCACGAAGTCGAGCGTCTGTGGCGGCTGAACAGCAGCCGGATCGGGACCGGCGATCCGAATCTCATCTACGCCGGAACCGAGTTGCGGCTGCGCTAAGACGCGAACTGAATCAAGCCGCACGGCAGCCTGCGGATTAGAGGGCTGAGGCCGTACCTAGGATGCAACGGCCATGGACAACCGTGAGTTTGCGACGCTGATTCTCTCGGCGGTGATGGCCGTCGCCATCGCCGCGTTTGCCATGCGCAACCGCGGGACTCGCAAGTCGCTGATTGGGGTTTTCGCGGCGTTGTCCGCGCCAAAGGTGATCGGCCCAATCCTCGGCTTCGGCGTATGGGTATTCGCCCTGGTGACCCTGGCGAAGAAAGTCGGCTTGTGGGATGACGGCCTCATCTTTCCCGCTGTCCTGTGGACGGTGACGGCCGGTCTCGGGTTGATCTTCAAGCTGGCCAGCCGCAAGAGCGGGGAGCCGTTCTTCCGTCCCATGATCGCCCGCACGTTTCGACTCACCGTGTTTGTGGAGATCATCGTGGGTCTTTATGCATTCAGTCTTGGCATAGAGCTTGTTCTGCTCATCGTTGCGTCCTTCCTCGGCCTGCTGTCGGTGGTCGCGGACAGCGACGAGAAATACGAACCCGTCAAAAAGCTCCTCGATGGGCTGATCGGATTCATCGGCCTGGCGATCATCGTCCTCACCGTGGTCAATCTTGCGTCAGGTTGGAGTGAGCTGGACAAGGGACACATCCTTCGCCAGCTCGTGCTGCCGCTCTGGCTTACGCTCGGTGCGATTCCCTACCTTTATCTGCTGGCGCTCTGGATCGGGTACGAGCACGCTTTTCTGCGGATCAACCTCGCCTCAGACGACGGTCCGTCACGTCGCCGCTCCAAGCTGGCGCTCCTCGTGGCTCTGCGAGGACGGGCTGCCAAGGCTCACGCATTCGGTGGCGGCTGGGCGCGCGAGATCAGCGAATCGCCCGGCTATGTGGAAGCGTGGCGTGTGGGGCGCCGGTTCCTGAACGCCGAGGAGCGACGCGCCGACGAAAAACAGGAAGCGGTGGAGCGTCTCAAGACATATGCGGGTGTCGATGGTGTGGACGAGGAAGAGCGGCGCCTCGACCAGCGCGAGTTCGCCGAGACCAAGAAGGCTCTTCAGTGGCTTGCGACCATGCAGATGGGCTGGCACCAGAACCGTGGCGGTCGTTACCGGCCGGAGCTACTGGACCTCCTGAAAGCTGATGGGCTGCCGCAGGAGCATGGCATCCATCTGACGGTGGCTCCGGACGGGCAGTCCTGGTGGGCATGGCGCCGGACGGTGACTGGATGGTGCTTCGCGATCGGTGCTGCCGAGGGTCCACCCGACCAGTGGCTCTACGACGGTCCAGAGCCGCCTACGGGCTTTCCTGGCGATGACCCTGCCTGGGGCGAGCGATACGGGATTGAGATGAAGAACTGGTAGCGATGTCTCAAGCCGGTTCAGTGCTCGTTGTCGCGCAAAGCGGGAGAATGCTGCCGTGAGCGAAGGAGTTGACCCAACCCCGAACCCCTGGCGGATTTGCGTGCGTGGACACCCAGCGCGCCGCGATAGCTCCGAATGGAGGGACGCCATAGGCGCCGCGGTGAAGACCGCCTACCCGCAGGCACCGTTCACCTCGCCTCACCTGAAGGCCGCCAGGTTCACCGTCGAGGTGACCTTCTGGATGACTCCTTTGGACCTGGCGAGGCCGGCTGTCGACCTCGACAACTTCGTCAAGCCTGTCCTCGACACTCTCTTCACCTCGCAGAACGTCCGGAGACTCACCGGGGTCCTTCTCCCCGACGTGAACGACACGCGGGTATTCCGACTCCTCATCGAGAAGGACGAAGTGGATAGTCCCGAGGACCAGGGGGCGGATATCACCATCTCCTGGGACCCTGCGACCACCCCGGGTCTCAGCGCCCCCTGACGCTCCTCGCGCGAAGCGGGGCAGGGTACGTTCCTTGCCTTCGCGAATCCTGGGCGGCGGTGGGTGAACAGCTCTACCGAAGCTCGGTTGCCTTTCAGGCCTCTTGCTCCGACTGGCGCTGCCATACAAACGCACGCGACGACGGTGCCAGCAATAGGGCGATTAGAATTACCTCGATTGGCACAAGCCAGCGAGGACCCGTCAGCAGGTTGAAGGTCAGCGCCGCGACCTCGATAGCCAGGAGGACGATCCAGGCAACACGGCTTCCCATCAGGAGAAACACGAACGGAATCAGGGCGAGCAGAAAGGCCGCGACGATTCTTCCGGCAGGCGCGTTGCCGTGATCGAACGGGACCGGCGCCCAGACAAGTAGAAAGAACCCGACGACGTACAGCCGGATCGGGAGGGGGCTTTCTCGGAAGCGGGACACCAAGTCGGTATCGACACGGCGGACCTGAGATTCAAGCTGACCGCTCTTCGCGCGAAGCGGTCGATCGTGTTGGTCTCACTTGCCCCAGGCTGCTCAGCGGGCGGCTGGGTCTCTGTCAAGCTCCGCGGGCTTGATCTTTCAATGTCTGAGCGAGAGCGTCCAGTGAACCAATGACGGCCTCCACTCGAAGCGTGAAACCATCTGCAAGCTGCTCAAGATCAACACCAGCTCTGTCGAGTGCCTCCCTCGCCTCCGAGCCCGCCGGGTGGCTGCTCATCTTTGAGCGCAAGGACTGCAGGGCATAGAGGCCAGCGAACAAATCCTTGACCTCCTTAATGTGCATGCCGCGGGTCACGCTAAGCCACTCCGCGAGACGGTTCAAGCTGCCCTCAGCCTTCGGTGCGGCGACAGCCTTCAGGAACGACGGACTGATGCTCTCGTTCACGAGGACCGCTAGCGTCGCTATCGAGGCCTGGAAAGCAGGAATCGAATTGTGGAAAGGAACATGCAATGTGGCGACACGATCGCGATCCAACTCAGCTGGCTCCCTGATGAGCGGGACGCCGGCGAGCTCGTTGGCGGCCCCGTTGACAAAGGCAATCGCATCGTGCAGCTTGTTGATCGGACCAATCCCAGGTGCCTCGACGAACGAGCCGTGCAGATCGCGCTCAAGGCGCCAGGCCGGAACCGGCTTGTCGTAGGGCACGGCGTGGCTCTGCCAGTGCTGCTGCGCAGCCTTCGGAAGGTGCCCAATATCGCCGAGCCAGGCGTGGACATGCCCGTCGCCGGTGTGGGCGATCCGCAACGACCACATGTCACCAGCGGTGACGATCACCCGGTCGATGCGGTAGTGAGCAGGGTCGGCGTAGTATGAGTCTAGGACCTCGGCCTTGAAGTAGACGGGAGTCAGAAACGGGTCCGGCGGGTGTATGGATTCGACCGGCTTCCCGGTCGCCTTGTCGAGGCCGGTGACGAACGGGAGCATCTCCTCCTTCGGTTCATCGAGGCCGAGTCCGAGTGGTCTTTGCGGCGGCCGATCTACGATTGTGATTGCCCGCAAGAGAACGCCGACTCCCTCCGCAGCCCCGATGTCTCCCGCTACACAGTGAAAGCGGCGGTGCTCGTCCCGTCCATCATCGACCCAGCTAGCGGGCAGAGCATCCGTCACCATGTTGGAGTCGGCGAAGATGGCCAGGCTGCGCTGGAAGTCGTGGAGGAAATCGAGAAGCTTGTCCCGGCGGACTTGTAGAACACCCCCGCGCTCCCCGGTTGGCTGAGGTTGCCAGCGGCTGATCTCGTCGGGGCGTCCATCCTCATCACGGACACACCACCCGATTGCCCCATCTGGCTTACGCTCCGGCCACGCCTCCCAATAGAGGATGAAGCCTTGAATCGGCTCCAACCAGGATCTGCCGGAGGCCCGGCGGAAATAGGCGACGAATGGGTCGAACGTCACGCCATCCTCGACGTGCTGGGGGTACAGACTGGAATCTTCCCTCCAGGAATCCGATCCGTCGCTAGCGATCCAGGAACTCGGACGGGCCCCGTCAATCCTGATCGGCCAATCGAGGCGGCCGTCCTCGCGGTCAAGAACCGCTTGTTTCTTCTCCCACGGAAACATGATCGGGTTCTCCGTTAGATGCATGTCGCCGCCGAGCCGGGCAACTGGGACCCAGGCTCCTCCATAGGGGTCGCTTTCCAGCCAATCCCTGAACGGGTTTTTCGGGTCCATGCCGCCTAGATTAGGCGTCCACCGCACGAAAGCTCAGGCTCGGGGGTGGGCTCGCTCCCGCTCTTCTTCCGCGCGAAGGCGGCAGCGCTCGCCGGAGTTAGCCGCTGTCGCCGACCGGAATCGGGCCAAACAAATAATGCAATGGCAAAACGTCGCCGCAAAAGTGAGGGGTCCAAATCGGGCCCTTCCTCCCCTTTGTAGTGAGATGACCAAGCGTTCGGGACAACAGAGGACTGCAAGGCGCGCGCCGCTTGCGGCCGAGACGATCGAGATGGTCGCGGCGGCGCTGAAGGCGCTCGGCGATCCGACCAGGATTCGTCTGATCGAGCTACTGAACGAACGGGGCGGCGCCACGGTGAGTGCGCTCGCGGCCTGCGTCCCGGTGAGCCAGCAGCGAGTCTCCCAGCAGCTTGCCGTCTTGCACGAAGCTGGCATCCTGCGCCGGCAGCGCGACGGCATGTCGGTCAGGTACGAGCTGATCGACTGGGCCGGCTGGTGGCTCGTGGAGCAACTCGCCGCTGCGCTTGGCGACGGCTCCGAATCTCAGGCCGGCTGATTTCACCCAAGCCGACCTCGGGAACTGTCGATCCTCGCGTGACTTCGACCTGACCTTACAAGGATTCGCTTGTGACCTTGTGACCAAATCTGCACCTCGCGCCCCTTTGTCGTGAGCCAGCAAACCGGCTGGCGCTTAGCACGACAACGGAGGTGGTCTAGAGGTGTCAGTAGGAATCGGTACTCAATCCAAGCGGCGCGACGGTCACGGTCGCTCGGTCGGTTCGGTGCTCCGGGCTGTGGGCCGCGTGGCGCTATGGGCGCTGGTCGGGGTCTTGCTCCTGCGCGGCCTTTCCGGCGTGCTCACCGAGCACCGGCCCGGCGGCCCACCAGTCGCCGACCGCAGCGCCGCTGACCCCGCGACCGGGGCCTTCGCGGTTCGGTTTGCGCGGGCCTACCTCGCGGACCCCTCGCCACAGGCGCTGGCTCCATATCTCGCGCCGGGCGCCTCGGCGCCGGCCTCTGGCCGGACCGGCGCCGTCGCCCGGGTCGAGCAAGCCGAGGTCGCCGCAGTCCGCGACCTCGGGGGCCGTCAGGCGATCGTCACGGTCGCCTGCGAGCTCGGCGACGCCCGCACGCTCTACCTCGCCGTCCCGATCGTCCGCGAAGGCGCGGCCGAGGTGGCGGCCCAGGGCGTGCCGGCGCTCGTCGCCGGACCGGCGGGCGTCGGGGCGAGCATCGAGCCGCCCCGGCCGCTCGCCGGTCCCCAAGCAGGAGCGATCACTGAGCTCGTCAGGCGCTTCCTTCCCGCCTACCTGACTGCGTCGAGCCCCGGCGACCTTTCCTATCTGCTCGCCCCCGGCGCGGCGGTGACGCCGCCCGGCGGCGGATTCGAGCTCGTCGCCGTCGCGAGCGTCAAGCAGCTCGGGAGCGGGGAAGGGACCCGGCGCACGGTCCTCGCCACGGCGCGGGTTCGCGACACGGCGAGCGGCGTGGTCGTCCCGTTCGCCTACCGACTCGCGCTCGTCCGGCGCGACCACTGGTACGTCCAGCGGGTCGAAGGGGCGCTCTCGTGAGGCGGCGGCTGGTGGTCGCACTGGCCCTGGCCGCGGTTCTCGCGGCTGCCCTCCTGCTGGCGCCGGACGCGCTCGCGGCGGGCGGCAACGACGTGGGCCGCAACATCGGCTCGACGCTTCGCCATTACGCGTCGCAGATTTACGGCGGCGTCATTGCGATCGTCGGGCTGATCTTCCTCGTCAACAGGAAGTTCACCGACCTCGCGGTGTTCCTCCTGGCCGCGATCCTGGTCGGCTGGCTCGTCTTCTCGCCCGACCAGGTCGCCAA
The DNA here is from genome assembly GCA_963728365.1 of uncultured Solirubrobacterales bacterium. Lineage (GTDB taxonomy): Bacteria > Actinomycetota > Thermoleophilia > Solirubrobacterales > 70-9 > VRUE01. The sequence goes on along the minus strand of CAVSJI010000001.1, from coordinate 1,297,565 downwards.
TGCGGCGCGGGCGATCGGGGATCGGATTCTGCCGTGAGCGAGGGTTTCGAGCCGATCCGCTCCTACCAGCGGATTTTCCGTCCCGAGCGCCGCATCTACTCGATCGAGGGCCGGCCGCTGCCGGTGCCGGGAGGGGTGCCGCTGCGCTGGCTGGCCTACGCGACGGCGGCGCTTCTTCTCGTTGTCGCCCTCAGCGCGGGCTCGGTCACGGTCGCCCTGGCGATCGCGGCCGTCGCCTGGCTTGCGGGTGCAGGCGCCGGGGGTCGGGTCGGCGGGGCGGTGGCCGCGATGGCCGCGCTTGCGGCGAGCTGGACCTGTGGCCTGGCGCTCGGGCTGCTCGATTGGCCGCTGCGGCTGGTCGTGATCCCGGCGGCGATTGCGACCCTGGCGACGCAGGCGACGCCCGACGGCCGCCGCGCTGATCGCTTCGCCCTCTCCTGGCTCTCCGTTTACGTGGCGCCGCTGAGGCGCTCCCTCGGCCGGGCGCTGCCGGCGCTCGGTCGAGCGCATCTGCTGGGCGGCGAGCTGTGGGTCGCGCCCGACGAGCGCTCGCCGCGACTGCGCCGAGGCCGCGTCCGCGGCCCGGCCATTGTCTTCTTCTCCTCGCCGGTCGCCGTGCGGGACTCCGGCTGGCGAGGGCGCCGGCAGGTGGCGCAAGCGCCCGGCCGGCGCCAGGGCATGGGAGACGCGAGCGCGCGCCGGCTGGCCCTCGGCGACGGCGAAGTGCTGGAGGTCTGTCCGTGACCGGGTTCCCGTTGCGCTACGCGAGGCGGAACGTCCTGATCGGGCCGGACGGCGAGGCGGCGGCGCTCTACCGCGCCGACACGGTCGCCTATCCCTTCCTCCCAACCGCGGAGAAGTGGGGCCTGCTGCGGCGGCTTGAGCGATTCGCCCACCTGGCCGCCGCCGACTTCTCGATCTGGCGGGTCCAGCGCGCCTACCCGGCCGAGCGCTACGCGGCCGACCTCGCCGACCTCGCCGACGACCGCCACGCCGACGCCGAGGAGTGGCGGCGCTACCTGTCCGGCCACGAGACACGGCTGCGCGAGCTGCGCTCTCACGTCCCCGAGGTCTACGTCGCCGTCTCGCTGACCGAGGGCGGCTCCGGCCCGAGCGCGCTGCGCTCGTTCGGGAGGGTGCGCCGCCGGGTCGAGGAAGCGGCCGGCGTCGGCGCCCCGCAACCGATCTCGGGTTCCGAGCTGGAGGCGCTGGCCGCCGTCGAGCGGCGCACCTTCGACCGCCTCGGCGGGGCGATCGCCCTGGAGCGGGCATCGACCGAGGAGCTGCACTGGCTGCTGCGTCGCGCCGCCCCTCGCGGCGTCGCCGAGCCGGTCTCCGACCGGCACTGGCAGCCCGACGCCCTGGTCGTCGTCGCGCCCCGCGGGTCGGTCGCCTACGAGCCGCTTGAACAGGAGCTTTGGCGCTGCGCGAACGCGCCCGCGACCGAGCATCCCGGCGAGCCGCCGTCGCTGGTAGTCGAAGCCGAGGAGGGCACCGCCTACCAGGCGTTCCTCTGCGCCGGGTCGCTCGCCGAGGAGGCCGAGTTCCCCGGCGCCGCCGAGGTCCTTTTCGGCCCGGCCGAAGACGCCGGCTTCCCGGTCGACGCCGTGCTCCACGCCCAATGGGTCGGCAACCGCGACGCGCTCGGCCAGGTGCGCAAGCGCATCCTCGACGTGGAGCACGCCTACCGCGACCAGATGGAGGGGGCGAGCGGCCCCGGCGTCCTCGCCGAGGAGGACCGCGAGCTGGCCCGCGAGTACGAGGCGATCTTGCAGTCCTCGGCGCACCCGCCGATGCTGCGGGCCTCGATCTCCCTCGCGGTCGGCGCGGCGGACCGCGAGGAGTTGGAGCGCCGGGTCGGGGCGCTGCGCGAGCGCTTCGGCGACGTGGCGCTGCATCGCCCGCACGGCCTCCAGCACGCTCTCTTCGCCGACCACCTGCCCCGGCCCGGCGGCGGCGCGGTTCCCGACTACGTCCAGCAGATGACGGTCGAGCAGCTCGGCGCCTCGGTGCCGGTCGCGACCGCGCAGGTCGGCTCCACGGACGGCGTCTACATCGGCTTCTCCCCGGCGGGCGGCGCCCGCCCTGTCTTCTATGACCCGACCGAGGCGCCGCGCGAGGCGCGGGCCTCGGCGGTGCTGCTGGCCGGGACGCTCGGCTCGGGCAAGACGATCGCCGCACAGTCGATCGCCTTCGCCGCCCAGCGCCGGGGCTCGCTGGTCGTGGACTTCGACCCCAAGCCCGACCACGGCCTCGACCGCGTCGCCGAGCTTCGGGGCGAGGTCGAGGTCCTGGAGCTCTCCGGCGACCCCGAGCACCGGGGCAAGCTCGACCCGCTGGCGATCGGGTTGCCCGAGCTGCGCGAGGAGCTTGCCTCCAGCTATCTGGTCGAGCTGCTGCGCGACCCCTCGCCCGCCTGGGAGGTCGCGATCGACCGCGCGGTCCGCGACGCGGTGCGGGCGGGGGAGCGAAACCTGGGCGCGGTGATCGAGCGGCTGCGCTCGGCCGAGGCCGAGGCGGGCCGCGAGGTCGCCGAGGCGCTTGACGTGCTCTCCGACTTCGGCCTCGCGCGATTGGGGTTCGGCAGCGGCGAGACAGAGCCGATCGAGGTCGCCCGCTCGGTGATAACGATCCGCACGCCGGGGCTCAGCCTGCCCGACCCCGGCGCCTCGCGGGAGACCTACACGCGCATCGAGCGCGTCTCGGTAGCGACCCTCTCGCTGGTCGCCGCCCTGGCGCTGCGGCTGATCTCAGGCGACCGCAGCCGCCACAAGGTGGTCGTCTTGGACGAGGCGTGGTTCCTGCTCGCCTCGACGCAGGGCCGCTCGCTGCTCAACCGGATCATCCGCCTCGGCCGCGCGCTGAACGCGACCGTCCTGGTCGCGACCCAGCGCCTCGCCGACCTCGGCGAGCTGGCCGAGCTCTTCGGCGTCTACTTCCTGTTCGGCCAGGAGACCGACGCCGAGGCGCGGGCCGGGATCGCGCAGATCGGCCTGGACCCCGAGGACACGGTCGCCCGCGCCCGCCTGCGCGAATACCGCCAGGGGCTCTGCCTGATGCGCGACCTCGACGGGCGGGTCGGCGAGCTGCGCTTCGACCTCGTCTTTCCCGAGCTGCTGGCGGCGCTCGACAACACGCCTCGGGCGGTGAGCGCATGATCCGGGCGGCGCTCGGCAGCCGGCGGCGCTGCGTCGTCTCCGTGCTCTGCCTGGCGGCGTTGATCGTGCTGCTCGCCCATCCTCTCGCGGGGGCGTCCAGCGATGTCTGGGGCAACGTCGGCCCCTCGTCCCAGCTCGGCGGCGGCGGGATCGCCGGCCGCTACCCGCTGACCAACTACTCGCTGGACCAGCACTTCGACGCGGTCTCGGCGTCGCTGACCGGCGGGGTGGACGTCTCCGGCGTGCCGCCGATGATCGCCTACTTCCTCGCCTCGATCCTCTGGCTCGGGACGAGCTTCCTGGCGAACCTGCTCATCACCCTTTTCGGCTTCGCCTTCGGCCTGGACCTGGTCAACGGCTCGGCGGCGACCGGCGGCGCCGGGGCGCTGGCGCCGGTATCGCGCGCGATCCACTCGATCTACTCCGGCGTCCTCGGCCAGCCCTGGCTGGTGCTCGCCGTCGCGATCGCCGGCATCTGGGCGATGTGGAAGGCGCTGGTGCAGCGCCGCTACTCCGAGACCGCGGGGGCGCTCGGGCTGTCGCTGATCTACGTCGTCGCGGCGCTGTTCTTCGTTGCCCAGCCGGGCTCGACGATCGGCAGCGTCTCGGGGTGGACGAACGACATGTCCGGGGCGTTCCTGTCGATCTCCTCGCGCGGCAACGCGACGAGCGCGCGGCAGGCGAAGGACGACACGGCCAACGAGCTGTTCGACCTGCTCGTCTTCAAGCCCTGGGTCGTCCTCGACTTCGGCGGCCTCGAACACTGCGTCGTCGCCGGGACCGGCTCGAAGGACTCCGATCCCGAATCGGTCGCGGTCCGGCCGCTGTCGGCCAACCCCGCCCGCGACGCCGTCCTCGCGCGCCGCCTGCGGGAAGGGACCGAGATCACCGCGGACGGCAAGGTCTGCGTCAACAACGCGAACAAGTACGCGCCGCGCTTCCTCCGCTACAGCAACGGCGCCGACGAACACGACGAACGCGACAAGGAGTACGACGCCCTAAACCACGGCGACGCCTCCGGCCTCCCCGACGCGCAGCGCAGCGGCTACCGCCTCGGGGTCGCCGACAAGCCCGCGACCGACGCGATGGAGGAGGGCGGGCAGTACCAGCGGCTGCTCTTGGCGCTCGTCCTGTTCGTCGGCGAGCTCGGCGCCTTCCTGCTGCTGGGGGCGCTCTCGGTCGGGGTGATCCTCGCCCAGGTCCTGCTGCTTCTCCTGCTCGCCTTCAGCCCGGTCGCGCTGATCGCTGCGGTGATCCCCGGCCGCGGTCACGACTTCTTCAAGGGCTGGCTGGAGAAGCTGGCCGGCTACCTGCTGCGAAAGGCCGCCTACTCGCTGATCCTGGCGGTCCTCCTCGCCGTCACCGCCGCCCTTCAGAGCGCGACCGACCAGCTCGGCTGGCTGATGTCCTTCGGCCTCCAGTCGCTTTTCTTCTGGGCCGTCTTCCTCCAGCGGCGCACGCTCGCCGAGGGCCTGATCGGGATCGCGACCGGGCCGAAGGCGCCGGGGCGAGACGCCTCGCTGAAGCTGCTCTCGATCTACGCGGGCGGGCGCATCGCCGGACGGCTCTCGCGACCGCTGCGGCGCGGCGCCCGCTCGCTGAGCGGTCGGGCTGGCCGACCGGCGACCGGCGGTGCCGGCGCGAGCGGGGGCGGCGGCTCGGACCGTCGCCGGGCGCCTCTGCTCGGCGCCAGCCACAGCAGGCCGGTCGGCGGCGAGAGGCCCTCCGCCGACGCGCAGGGCTCGGCTCGGCGCCCCCGATCGGCGGCGTCGACCGGCGAGGCAGAGAAGGGCGCCCCGGACGCGCGGGCGCGGGCCTCGACGGGCGAGCCCGACGCGGGCGGCCCCTCGGGCAAGCGGCCCGACAGGCGCAAGCGCCCCGGCCGGGGCGACCCGCAGGGTCCCGGTGCACCGCGCGACGCGCGCTCCGAGAAGGAGCAGCCGGGGCGTCCCGCCAAGCGCGAGGGCAAGCCCGCCGCCGGGCAGCCGCCGACCCCCAAAGCCGCACCCGCGACCCCGCGCGAAGACAGCCTCGGCGACGAGCTCCGCGCCGAGCGCGAGCGCGGCCGGGAGGCCGCGAGGAAGCCAGCGGCGGAGAAGCGGCCCGATCCGCGGCGGGACGCCCCGGCGCTGACCCGGCGCGGGCGCAGGTGGCGCAAAGGCGGTCAGCGATGAGCTCCGGGCGTCGCGGCGGATCGCTACTCCTCCTGATCGCGGTCGGCGTCCTCGGCGCTGTGGTCGTCGTGATCGCCGGAACGGTGATGGCGATCCTCGGCGGCCAGATCGCCTGCGTCGGCGGGGGCGGCTCGGCCCTCGCTGCCCCGGCGACCAGGGCGGCCGTCCGCGAGATTCCGCCCAAGCGCCTGCGCATCTACCAGCAGGCCGGCAAGCGCTTCGATGTCGATTGGGCCTTTCTCGCCTCGATCGGCTACCAGGAGTGCGGCCACGGCGCCTGCGCCCACGTCTACCCCTCGGGCTGCGGCGGCCCGATGCAGATCGCGATCGTCCCGGAATCGCCGTGCAGCCCCGGACCCGGCCCGACGATCTGGGACCGCTACAAGGTCGACGCGGACGGCGGCGGCGCCGACCCCTTCGACCCCGCCGACGCGGTCTTCACCGCGGCGCGGATGATGCGCCCGGTCTTCGGCCTGGCGGGCGACTCCTATGCCGCCTACCGCCAGACCGCCTGCCACTACTACGGCGCTTGCTCGGATTCCTCGGCCACCTACGCCGACGAAGTCATGCAGCGCGCCGTCGAATACGGCTTCCGCGGCAAGGGGTCGCCGCCGCCGAGCGGCGCGGAGGCGAGCGAACCCGCCGCGAGCGGGGGCGGCTCGGTCTGCGGGTCGAGCTCGGCGGCCGGGGCGAGCGGCAACGAGATCGTCCGCATTGCGCAGAGCCAGCTCGGGCGCACCGAGAACCCGCCCGGATCGAACTGCAACCCCTACGGGCCGTGCGTCGAATGGTGCTCGCTGTTCGTCGCCTGGGTCTGGAAGCGGGCGGGCGTCCCGCTGGAGGGCGGCACGGCGACCTACGCCTACTCGGGGTCGATCTACGAATGGGCGAAGGCCCACGAAGGCGGTCCCTTCGCGGGGACGGCGCCCGGCGAGCCGCCCTTCTCGAAGGCCGCGTCCAACGGCGCCCGAGTCCTGCCGCCGACCGCGACGCCGGCTCCCGGCGACGCCGTCCTCTACGGGACCGGCCCGACCGCTTCGGACCACATCGGCATCGTCGAGCGCGTCTTCCCCGACGGGCAGATCACGACGATCGACGGCAACTACGGCGATCGGGTCGCCCGCGTCGGCCCGTTCCTGCCGTCTCGCGCCGCCCGGTCGGGCGAGCCGGCGCCGATCTTCGGCTACGCCCAGCCGCCGAGCGCGGGAGGCGGCGCGAATGGCTGACCGCCTGCGCGCCCTGCTCGACCGCCCGCTCGACCCGAGCGCGGCGCGGGCGATCGTGGCCTTCGCCGGTGCGATCCTGCTCGGGCTCGCGACGCTGTTCGTCCTCGCCGGCGGCGAGTCAGATCAGCCGAGCTCCCGGCAGGCCCGGCCGGCGGCGTCTTCTCGACCCGCCCCGGCGAGCTCGGTCGAGCCGGCAGAAGGCGAAGCGGTCGAGCCCCGCACGTCGACCCGGCGCCGTCAGGACCCCCAGGACGCAAGGGGCACCGCCGCCGCCCGGCGCGCGGCCCGCGCCCTTCGATCGCATCGGGCGCTCCAGCACGTCCCGTATCGGGACGGCCAGGTGACGGTCGCCTTGGTGGGGGCGCGGGGGAGTCGGGCCGTCCTGCGTGTCAGCGCGTTCACGGTCCGGGAGGCCCGGCGTGGATGGCATCGGTTCCTGCGGCGCTACCGGGACGCCGGGCGCTCCTACCTTCCCGTCTTCAAGGCATCCGATGGCAAGCGACCGAGGGGCGGCGCGTGAATGTCGGCAGCCTCTTTTCCGGCATCGGGGGATTCGACCTCGGCTTCGAGCGAGCCAGGATGCGCGTCTCCTGGCAGGTCGAGCTCGACCCCTACTGCCGCGCCGTCCTCGCCCGGCACTTCCCCGAAGCCGAGCGCTTCGAGGACGTCCGCGAGGTCGGCGCGCGAAACCTCGCGCCGGTCGACCTCCTCTGCGGCGGCTTCCCCTGTCAGGACCTCAGCGCCGCCGGCAGAGGAGCCGGAATCGACGGCGCCCGCTCGGGTCTTTGGTCTGAGTTCGCCCGGATCGTTCGCGAGCTTCGACCCGGCTACGTCGTCGTGGAGAACGTGCCCGCCCTCCTCACCGGGAAGGGCAAGCGCTGGGAGCGCGGGCCGATCGGTCGAGTTCTCGGAGACCTGGCCGAAGCACGGTATGACGCGGAGTGGGCGTGCCTTTCCGCTCGCGAGTTCGGGGCGCCCCACCTGCGAAAGCGGGTCTGGATCGTGGCCTACCCCGCACGGGATGCCGAAGCCGGGGCAGCGGCGGAATCCGGGTCCGAGCGGCAACGAGCTCGGGCGGGCGGTCAACGAAGCCGAGCGGCGGACTTGGCCGACGCCGACGCGCAGCGACAGTCAGGGCGGGCCGGGGAACTCGGGTCGCCAGGGCGGGGAGAACTTGAAGACGGCGGTGGCGCGGGAGCCGGTCTTCCCGACGCCGACCGCGAGCAACACGAAGGCCGAGCACAAGCGCTCGGGCGGTCGGCCGGCGAGGAGCTACGGGACCACTGGGCCGCTGAACCCGCCGTGGGTCGAGTGGCTCATGGGGTTCCCGATCGGGTGGACCGCCTTGCCGCCCTCGGCAACGCCCTCGTCCCGCAGATCGCCGAGTGGATCGGGCGACGCATCCTCGAATACGAGCGCGCGCCGGGATCGCGTCGGGAAGGCGCGGTGAGCTGATGCAGCCCGGCCGGATAGTCGATCTCTTCGCCGGAGCAGGCGGTTGGGACGAGGGTCTGCGCGAGCTCGGGTACACGGCAATCGGGATCGACAACGACCGCTGGGCCTGCGCGACGGCGCGAGCCGCCGGTCATGAGCGCGTCGAAGCCGATATCGCAGCACTCGATCCGCAGGACTTTGCGCCCGTCTGGGGTCTTATCGCCTCGCCACCCTGCCAGGCCTACTCGACCGCCGGCAAGGGACTCGGCCGCTTCGACAAGGAGCGGGTGATCGCCTGCGCTCACGAGCTCGCCGCCCGGCACGACACCCGCGCCGAGCACCTGGCGGCCTGCCGCGATCCGCGCTCGCTGCTCACCGTCGAGCCGCTGCGCTGGGCGGTGGCGCTGCGCCCTCGCTGGGTCGCCTTGGAGCAGGTGCCCGGCGTCCTCGAGCTTTGGTCCCTGTTCGCCGATCTGCTCGCCGCCCACGGCTACGACGCCATCGCCGGGGTGCTGAGCGCCGAGCAGTTCGGGGTGCCGCAGACCCGCAAGCGCGCCTACCTGGTCGCCTCGCTCGACGGCCCGGCCGAGCTGCCCACCCCGACCCACCGCTCCTACAACCCGCGCCGCCCCGACGAGGTCCGCGAGGGCGAGGAGGAGCTGTCGCCATGGGTCAGCATGGCCGACGCCCTCGGCTGGGCGCGGGACGCCGTCACCTTCACCAACAACCAGACCGCGAGCGGCAGCCGGCCGCAGGGCCTCGTCCGGCCCGTCACCTGCCCCGCGCGGACGATCGACTCCGCCTCGGGGTCGTGGACCGTCGAGCGCGTTGAGAAGGGCGGCGAGCACGATGGCTGATCGGCGCCGGCCGGAGTGGACCAGGAAGCGCCCGGCGACGACCGTCACCGGCGACCCGCGAATCTCGACTCCGAGGGCCTATCGGAAATCCAAGCCGCGGTCAGGGAAGGAATGGGCCTCTCAGTTTGACGAGGCGATCCGCGTCGGCGTCGAGGAGGCGGCCGTCCTGCAGGGCTTCCGCGCCGACTACCCCTGGCAGGGCTCGCGGACCCGCTGCTTCCTGCAAATCGGCAACGCCGTCTGCCCGCCGGTGGCGCGGCTCGTCGTCGCAGCCGCTGCCGGTCGCAGTCTCGACCGGGAAGAAAAAACCTGATGCCGGGCCCGGTTCGCAACGGGGCTCGCGTCGGGGCTCGCAACGGGGCTCGTCAGAGGGCTCGCAACGGGGCTCGCACCGCGGGATCGAGGCCCTGCCCGAAGGCCGCTTGCGGACTGGCATCGTGCGGCCGGCGCTTCGCTGACATCAATAGCCCCAGCGGGGGAAGCAATCGTGAGTGAGTCGAACCGGCGGGACGCAGTCCCGCTCGCTCTCCTCGCGGCGGCTGTCGCGATCGTGCTCGTCGCCTCGTCCGCTCCCCGATGGGGCCAGGCGCTCCTGGAGCTCGCGGGACACCCCGCCGCCGTCAGCCTCGCCGGGTCTCTGCTGAGCTTCGCCTGTGCGGTGCTCGTCGCCCGCCTCGTTGTCACTCGTCGGGCTCTGGATCACCGCGTGGCGATGCTCGCGATCCCCGCCGACTCCTTCGACCCCTCCCCCGAGTCCGTCGTTCGCTTCGCCTCCGGCCTCAGTCGATCGCGCCGGGCGATACGCGGCCTGCTGGACGCACCCGCGAGCGCGGTGCGGCTGAGGCTCGACGCCGACCCGGCAGGGAAGCTCCGCTACGGGGTGGAGGTGCCCGCGCACGCTCGCGGAGCACTTCGCGCCGCGATCGCCGCCTACCACGGCGTCGAGCTGCGGCCCGTGCCCGAGCCATCCGAGAAGGGGGACAATGCGCTGGCCGAGCCCGACGACCTGGAGGTCGCCCGCGCCGAGCTGGTGCTTGCCAGGGCGAGCAGCGAGCCGCTGCGAGCGGCCGGGCTCGACCCCGATCCGCTGGCGGGCTTCGCGCGCGCGATCGACGGCCTCTGCCCGGACGGCGGCGACGAGGCGACGATCTGCGTCGACCTGTTGCCCGTCACGCCGGGGAAGCGTCGGCGCCTGCGGCGGCGGCTGCTTCGCCGCGCCCGCCGCCGCGGACCCTCGACCTCGCCGGGAGACGAGCTGGCCGACCTCCTCGGCGCGGGGAGCCACGGTCGCGGCGGCGCCCCGCCGGGCGAGCTCGTGGAGCGATGGGTCGGCCGCCAGGCGCTGACCCGCAAGCTCGGGACCGCCGAGCCGCTGTTCGAGATGCAGGTCCTGGTCCGGGTCGCCTCGCCGGTCCCCGGTCGGGCGAAGGCGCAGCTCACGGGGATGCTGGCGGCCTTCGACGCCTTCGCGGGAGAGAACCACCTGCGCGTCTCGGGCCTCCGCCTCCCCGGCGTCGCCTTCCTCGGCTCGGACCTGCCCGGCCGTCGAGGCCGGTTCGACCGGCGCCTCGCCTCCGGGCTGTTCCGGCCGGCGCGGCGGCGACTCGTCACGGCGAGCGAGGTCGCCGGGTTCTTGAAGCCGCCGAGCAAGCGATGCCCGGCGCCCAACGTCGTGCGCTCCGGCGGGGCGGTGCCACCGCCGCCGCGGGCGCTGCCGACCTTCGCCGGGCAGGCGGGCCTCCTGCCGCTGGGGAAGGTGGAGACCGAGGCGGGCGAGCGGATGGTCGGCGTGCCTCTGCGCGACACCTTCTTCTTCTACATGGCCGGCCGCAGCCGGTTCGGCAAGACCGAGACCGCGATCGGCCAGTTCCTGCACATCGCGCGCTCTGGGCACGGCTGCCTTTTCCTCGATCCCCATCTCGACGCGCTCGAACGGATCAAGGGCTACCTGACCGAGGAGGGCCTGCGCGAGCGCGTCGTGGAAGTCAACCTCGCCGACCCCGAGCGCCAGCCCGCCTGGAACCTGTTCGCGGTAGCCGGCCGCTCGCCGAGACGGGCGGCCGGGCAGGTCGACGCCGTGGTCGACTCCTTCGCCTCGGCGCTTCGCTGGGACGAGATCAACGCCCGCGCGCTCAACCTCACCACGCAGAGCGCGCAGGCGATGGTCGACCTCGCCCACCGCCTCCCGGCAAAGCTGGCGCCGACGATCTTCGAGATCCCCGTCCTGCTGAGCGACGAGGACTGGCGAAGGAAGGCGCTGCCCTACGTCTCGGCTCCGGTGCGCCGGTTCTTCACCGAGCGATTCCCGCTCCTGCCGCCTGACGCGGTCACGCCGGTGACGAACCTGATCGACCGCCTGCGCGCCGCGCCGACGACCGCCGCCCTGCTCGGCAACCCGCTCGCGACCTATGACATCCGCGCGGCGATGGACAAAGGGAAGATCGTCCTCGTCTGTCCCGGCTCGGGCTCCGGCCGCGACCGGCTGATCGCCAACTTCGTCGTCTTCGACGCCCTGCACGCCGCGAGGTCGCGAGCCGACCTGCCACCGAAGCGGCGCCGCGAGTTCTACGTCTGGCTGGACGAGGTCCAGATATACGACGGCGCGTCCTCGGGAACGCTTGCCGCGCTGTTGGAGCAGGTCGCGAAGTTCGGGGTCCGGGCGCTGCTCTTGAACCAGAACCCCGAGCGCCTGAGCGCCGCGACCCGCGACGCGGTCACCACCAACCGCTCCCATCTGGTGACGACGGCGCTGAACGCGAAAGGGGCGGGGCTGCTCGCCCGCGAGCTCGGCGGCGAGCTCGACGCCGAGACCGTCGCCCGGCTCCCGCGCTTCCACAGCCTCGCCTCGGTCACCCTGGACGGCGAGATCAGCCGGCCGTTCCGCCTGGCGGGGGCTCCGGTCGAGGAGCTGTTCCCGGTCGAGCGCCGGCTAGAGCAGGTCCCGCTGCTCGACGCCGCGATCGACGAGACCGCCGGCCTCGCTCCCGTGTCCGAGACGCTCGACCGCCTCGATCGCCATCCGCAGGAGATCCTCAAGCTCCTTCTCGGCGAGCGGGCGGATCGGCGACCCGGCGCGCGCGGCGGCAAGCAGACCCTCGACGCGGAGGAGGAGCCCGGTTGACCGTCGTCGAGCAGACGCTGCGGGGCATCGGGCCGACCGCCGTGGCGATCCTCGAAAGCCTGAACCAGCATCGCCTCCTGCTGACCCGGCAGGTCCACGAGCTGCACACGCCCGACACCTCCCGGCGCTGGACCCAGTGCCAGCTGGCGCGGCTTCGCGCGGCGGGGCTCGCGGCGGGGACAGGCGTGTCGGGGCGCCGGCTCCTGTGGCATCTGACCGAGCGAGGCGCCGAAGCGGTGGCGGCGATCCCGAGCCGCGCCGAGGCGCGCTGCAAGGCGATCGCGCCCGAGCAGGCCGCCGGGGCGCTGCACGAGCACACGATCGCCGTCAACGACGCCGGAATCGCCTTCGTGCGGGCGGCGTGCGAGCGCGAGGACGAATGCGGCCCGTTCAACTGGTTCCACGAGATCGCCCACCCGCTGGGGCCGCCGCCGGGGCGCAGGACGCAGGAGCAGTTGATCGCCGACGCCGTCCTCACCTACCAGGTCGCCGAGCCCGACGGGCGGACCAGCATCGCCTACCGATTCATCGAGCTCGACCGCGCCACCCGCTCGGCAGCCGATCTGGCCCATCGGATCGCGCGCTACGTCCGGCTCTACGATCACAAGGTCCCCGCCGACGGACCGGCGGGCGAGGGGTCGGCGCTTTGGTCGCGGCGCTACCCGGTCTTCCCGCCCGTCCTGGTCGTCCTCGCCGGCCGCCGGTTCGACTACCAGCTCGAGGATCGCCGCCGGACGGTGCTCGCGCTCTGCCGGCAGGACCCCGACCTCGCCGAGGCGCCGGAGGTCGAGGTCTCGATCTGCCTGCTGGACGACCTGGTCGAGCGCGGGCCCTTCGCGCCGATCTGCCGAAACATCGCCGACCCCGGCAAGCCGGTCGACTGGCTGGGGGAGGAGGTCGGCTGATGGCCGGGTCGCGGGCCGCCGGCGAGCGCCCCCGCCCGTTCGGCCTGCCGGTCCTGCGGGCCGACGAGCGCTTCGTCGAGCAACTGGCCGACACGCTCGCCGAGCGAGTCGCTGATCGGCTCCAGGGGCAGGGCGGCGAGGACGGCGGCTATCTGACGGCCGAGGCCGCTGGCCGCTACGTCGGCGTCTCGCGAAGGCGAATCCACAACCTGACGAGCGCCGGCCTGCTCATCCCGGACGGCCACGACGGCCGCACGCCCCTCTACAGCCGTCGCACCCTCGACGACTATGTTCGGCACGGGGGAGGCGGGTCATGATCTGGATGCGCGGAGATTCCCATGAGGAGTGGGATTCCGGGCCGCTCGGATTGGCTGAGAAGCCGCGTATTCCTGTTAACGTTTTGTCCGTCAATGCAAACGGGGCGGCGCCGCTCGAACGGCCCGCCCCCGGCTCACGAGGTGATTGCTCATGAGCGTTTCCCAGGGTACTCCGGACCCCCAGGATCGTCCAGGCTGCGGCGACCTGCGGCGGCTCAAGAAGACGAAGACCCCCGGCGTCTTCAAGCGCGTGGACGGGGAGGGCAAGATCGTCGGCTACGTCACCGTCATCCGGGTTGCCGGCAAGCAGCGCAAGCGAAACGCCCGCACCTATGAGGCGGCCCGGCGGATCAAGCGCGAGAGCGAGACCGACCGCGACCGCGGCGAGTTGCAGGAGCGCACGACGATCACCTTCCTGCGCTTCCTCGAAGAGTGGATCGAGCGCTATCGGGGACAGGGCCGGCGCGGCTTCCGCGAGCACACCCGCGACGAATATCGGCGGCTGATCGCCAAGTACGCTCGGCCCTACTTCTCGGGCAAGTTGAAGCTGGTCGACGTGACCACGTTCGGGCTCGCCCGCTTCGTGGACTGGCTCGCGGACGAGGACGAGCAAGGCAAGCGCCTCAGCGACGCCACGGTCGCCAACATCGTGATTCCACTGCGCGCGGCGCTGAGCACCGCGAAGCGCGAGGGACTGATCCGACACGACCCCTCCCACGGGCTGACGCTGCCTCGTCGCGAGCAGATCGTGGGCGAGGAGGAGAAGATCAAGGTGTTCAGCCGCGAGCAGCTTGCCGCCGTCCTCGCGATGGCCCCGGATCGCCACAAGCTGCTGTTTGAGGTCCTGGCGAGTTGCGGCTTGCGGATCAGCGAGGCGATCGCGCTCCAGCGGCTCCACTTCCAGCTCGACGGCTCGGAGCCCGAGGTCTGCATCCGGCGGGCGTTGGTCAAGGGGCAGATCGTGCCGCCGAAGACGAAGTACGGCCGGCGCGAGGTGCGGTTGCCGCCGCCGCTTGTCTACCAACTGCGCAGCCATCTGGCGGCACACGCAGCCCAGGACTCGACGGCGCTTATGTTCACGAACCGGGACGGCAATTCGATCGAGCCCGGCAACCTGCGCCGTCGCGGCTTGAAGCCGATCGTTCAGGAGGTGGACGCCCCCTGGGCCGGCTTCCACACGTTCCGCCACACCTTCGCCTCGATCCACCTGAGCCAGGGGACCAACCTTCTCCAACTCAGTCGCGCGCTCGGCCATCACTCTGCCGCGTTCACGCTCTCGCGCTATACGCATCTGTTGCCCGGCGATGAGGCGCCCGCCCTCGACCTCAAGCCGCTATTTGGGACTATCGCGCCTCGAACGGGGGAGAACGACCAGACCCTCGCGGCTTAGACAGACAATGCCTCGGCAGGAGAAAGGGAGCGGGGGCTCTTCTGCGCGACCGCTTGTCGCGGTCGGCTACGCCAGCATGCTCGACGGCGACGATGCCGCGGGGCTTGAACGTCAGCGCCGCGCGATCCGATCGGAGGCAAAGCGTCGCGGCCTTTCTTTGGCTTGGAGTTGCGATACGAGTGATCGGCGCGAGACGCTGGAGCGAAGCGGTATCGCTCGGTCTCTCAGGCTCTTGAGAGGCGAGCGGCACACGGCTCTGATCGTCGCCGATCTCGCCTGCCTCACTTGTTCGTTGGCCGTCCTCTCGGGCCTCCTCCGCCGGTCGGCGGAGGAGGGATGGGCGGTAGTTTCTCTTGGCCCAACTCGAATCGATACGAGCCGTCGTGAGGGCAGGGTCCTGCAGTCAGTCCTCAGCCTCTACGACACCTTCGTGGACCGGAGTAAAGACGAGCCAGCCGTAGCCGGTCAAGAGGAGGAGTGTGATCCAGATCGATCATTTCCCATGGAGCGGATCATCTGGGAGCGAGTGGCCGGGGCAAGCCTCGGGCAGATCGCCAATGGGCTCAACCGCGACGGCATCGCTGCGCCCGGTCGAAGCGACAGTTGGTCGCTCTCGGCGGTTTGGGCGGAGTTGGAGACCCTTAGACCCGGCTGCGGTCAGTCGGAGACGGCTTCGAGTCGAGGCGTCAGGCGCATCGAGTCCCGGCTCACCTCTTTGTAGGTCTCATCTCGTTCCGACCGCGGCACACCCCATCGCGTCTTCCAGAAATCCGCAAGGTCGTCCAGCGGGAAGTCGATCCAATGCAGATGGGTTGATTCACCCCGCAGGAACGCACGCCAGCCCATCGCGCGCGGCGCCACGAAGACCTCTCGCTTGATGCCGTGTCGGAGAAGGTCCCCGTCGAGGCCCAGTTCATCCAGCGCCTTGCGAATCGTCCGTATGCGCCAGTTTGGACCTTCGCCGTACTGATGGCCGCGAACCTCATGCCCCTCCGTTTGGAGGAAATCGAGCAGTTTCGTGAACAGCTCGTCGCTGAAATGAAAATGGCCGAAGCCGCCCGTGAAGCCGATCGAGCGGTAGGCCCATCGGTCGCGGTACTTGAGCCGGCTGTAGATCGCCGACCTTCCGAGTGACGAGGTGGTGGTGATCAAGACCGGGTCCGCGCTCTTCGTCTCGCCGCGGATTTCGGTTACGGCGCCGTGGTACTTCTGAACGAGAAAGTCGGCAGTCTCGTCTGAGAGCGCGCAGAGCGCTGCAAGCTTGCCTCCGATCAGGTTTCTATAGGGACCAACGGCACCGAGGACGTAGGCGTCAAAGACGTTGTAGAGGCGTTCCTGGCGGTCCTGCTGATTCCACCCGACCAGCTTGTCCCGAACGCCGAGGTTGAAGACAGGATCACCCAGCGCAAAGACGCCGATCAGCTTGCCGGTGGCGCCGTCTCGGATCAAGAAACGACTACGGCGACCGTAGCCCTGTGAGACCGGAACGCTCCAGTGCAAGGTCGCGAAACGAAAGACCGCCCGCTCATGCTCCGAGTCGACTGGCTCGATCACGGGCTGGATCGCGGTGGGATCGACTTCGCTGCCGGAGGCGAACTCGTCTATGACGCGATCCTCCCACTTGTCGAGGAACGAGGCGTTCTTTGCCAGCACGTTCTGGCGATGCAGGGCGTGCAGCCGGCGCACCATCTCCTTCGGATCGGTTGCCTCGGGAAGCTCAAGCAGCCCGTCGTGGTAGACGAACCCGGCGCGCTCCAACTCGGCGATGACGCTGCCGCGCAGCTTCGCCTTGGTCATCTTGCGACCGTTGCGCCGAGGAACGGTGCGCGGACGCACCGCTTGCTCATCTCTTTTTGACGTTGCGCTAGCCAAGGTTTCCCAGCAACAGGAAGGGCGGCATTCCCGCCGCCCTTCCTAAGCTATCGGGATTGTCGGGTCGCAAATCAGGACGGCTTGCTTGGGGCGGCCCCCTCGGCCTCCGAAGCCCCAGTTTCCGAGTCCGTCGGTTCTTCGGGCGTGAGATCAATCAGCGTGCCGAGCTTGGCCAAGCCGACGTTGAGCCGCCTCGACCACTCCTGGCGCTCGCTCTGGTAGAAGAGTTCGCGGTCATCGGAGGCGTCGATCTCCGACTTGCCGAGAACGAAAAGCAGAACCTCAAGCGCCTGGCGAATCCTTGCGCCGTCGGACCCGCCGATCGCCGCATACACGTCGGTATAGAAGCGGTGAGCTGAGTTGATCAGTAGAACGATCTGGCCACCCTTGAAATCGACTCGGTAGAAGGGTCCCTCCGGGTTCTTGTCGATTTCGACTCGAAAAGGACGGTCCTTCTCGACCGCTTCGATCACGCGCTCAGCCTCGGCCTTTGGGACCCCTTTTTTGACGAGCTCCTTCACGGACTCCTCGCGGCTCTGTTCTTCACGCTCGCTCCGGCGCTCGCTCTCCACGACTGGAGGGTCGAGTTGGACTGCCTCGGCCATCGCGAGCTCAGAAGGGCGCTCGTCCTCCTCGCTGGGAGGCGCGTCGTATTCGGCCGTCATGTCCGCCCGCAACTCCTTCGAGCGCTTACGGAGTTGCTCGAGGATCTTCCAGATTCCGTTTTCGTCAAGCAACTGCAAGATGCGATCGGACAGCGTGATCTGCTGCTTGTGCGTGGTTACGCCGAAGTACTCGTCGAGCGTCGGCGGGAAGTCGACCTCGATCCCGATGTATCGGTCGTAGTTGAGAAACGTAGTGGGCAATCCACGGTTGATGACATCGATCTGTCGTCCCGATCTCAAGACGATTAGGCCGTTGTGGTCTCGGATGATTGGCCATCGCTGATTGCCGTTGCGCCTGCCAACGTCTCGCGACTTGTCTTTGCGGGCGAAGGCGGGGGGCATCACCGCAAAACGAGCGGTGACCGTGCCGAGCGGTTCCTTGCTGTCGCGATCCCTCACGTCAAAGGAGAGTGGCTCGACGGCCTCGGCGCGTTCGGAGTCAGCGTCGTAGAACCGCGCCCCCTCCGTGATGAAGAGCGGATCGACCGGGTCGACCTGCCTGCCGTTTACGACCACGGACATCCCCCGGAGGTGGTTTCGGTAGGTGACGCCGAAAGTCTCCAGCAGGTGGTTCTCGAGCTCTGGCGCCCGCCTTTTGCTCACTCGGTCGAGCTCTGACCAGACGACAACGGTGCGCACCTTGTCGATTTCTCCGGGGAAGTGCTCGGCGACGTATGCCTGCACGAACTCCGGCGGCTCGCTCATGATCGGCTTTGCGATCGAGACCCTGCCGTTGACGAGATTCTTGCCGTCTCGGATTTCATTGAGGTCGATGTGCGCACGATGAAAGTCACCCTTTTTGGTCCGCGAGTAGACCTCGATCCGTCGGCCCTGGCTAACCGATGCCGAGGGCAGGCCGTATCCGAAGCGACCGAAGAGGTCACGGCTGTCGTGTCGATCGGTTCCTCCCCAGAGCAACGATGCCCGGGTCATTTCAGGAACCATGCCGATGCCGTCATCGATGATGGCGATGGCATTTGGCTTGCGGGAATCCTCCGGGTATCCGAAGGCGACGTGAATGTTCTCTGCGCCAGCCTGGGCCGCATTGTCGATCAGCTCGTTGGCTGCCGTTCCGGTCGATCGGTAGCCGAGGTCGCGGATGCTCTCCACGAAGGCGTTGCCGACGACAAGTCCGACATCGAAGCCCGCCTCCCCGATCGACTCGACATATGCCTTCTGGCGCTTATGCGCCTCTTTTGGATCTAGTTTGAGAATCGTCATCATCGTTGCTCTCTTTCTGGCCGCCGGTTTCAGGCAGCCCTAGCAATAGGTTGTTTCTCCTCACGGGGACTCGCCAGCGGAAGCAGGCTGCCCGAGAGAGGCGGATCGTGAGGTCCGCGAGTCGGCTGTCCTTCGAGATGGGTGTCGCAAAACGCGCAACGCCCGCTGGGGAAGGGCATCGTCTCCTGCCGGCAGGTGGGACACCAAGCGGCCCATACCGAACTCCAGTAGGACCAGCCCCTTCGGCGCGGCCCTAGTCGCCGGGAACGACTCCCCCGGCAGAACTTGCTCTGCATGTCGACCTCCTATTCGTCTAAGAGGTCGCGCAGATGCTGTCGCTCTGCTTTCGTGCAGCGATTGTTTTGCGCCGCGTGAGAACGACCTCTGGGTTGAGAGAAACCCTAGAGGACAGATCGCCCTTCGTGGAAACTTTCGCGCGGTTTTGCGAAGAAAGGTCGGAAGTTCCGCGATTTCGTGACTGGGGCGGAGCGACTTGGCGAAGCGGGCGGTGAAGGGAAGGGATGACTTCCTGAAATAAGGTGCACCCGTGGGAGCGCTGCGTGATGAGGACAAGCCGATGCTCTTGGACGAGCAGCAGTCGTTGAAGGACGCGCAGGCGACCTGGGGCGGGACGGTTGGCGTTCTCTCGATTGGCTTGGCGTTCAATCCGCTTGTTGTGGCGTTGCCGCTCGCGGTGGGAGCGATTTCGATCGCGGTGCTGAAGCGCAAGCAGAATGCGGTAGAGCGGATACTGGCGGACCCCCCGCGATTCGATTACGAGACGAGCACTCGGGCTCGTCGCCGGCGCTACATTTCCGGCGTCCTTGGCGATGACCAACTCGCCGTCGCGATTGATCAGGCGGCACTAGCAACTCTGCGTGCGGCCGCTTATCTTGAGGCTTCCGTTCGTGCCGACGAGCGCTCACAGGGGGCTCGCGTGGCGGGCCGTATCGACCTTGTGGACTGGCATCTCGAAGAGGCACGCCATCTGTTCGAGATCGGGAAGAAGTGGTCGGGCGAGATGTCCGTGTCTTTGAATGTCCTTGCGGTCACTTGGGCGGCATTCGCAGTTGACTCCGAGCTTGACGACGCTCCGCTTCCCGCTGAAATCTCGGAAGGGAGCATGCCACCCCAGGCGCTCGAAAGCCTGGGGCAGGCCGGCTTGGTCGTTAGCGATCTGGATCTCTCGATAGGGCGACCGGAGGAAACTCGCGTCGTGCTCGCGCCGGGTCGGTCGACGGTCGGCGATATTGCGCTTGATTCAGCGACGACCACTCGCGCGCTGGCTTGGTCGGCCGGGAAGATCGCAGCGGGTGCGCGAGTTTTGCCGCAGCGCGCATTTTCGAGGACCAGGCGCCGCCCATTACGGAGGAGCATCGCCTCGCACAGAAAGCGAGGGAGAGCGGTGACTTGGACGAGGCGCAGCGGCGCCTGCTTCCGGCTGCCGAGCGAGGCTCGGTCGATGCCATGTTCGATCTCGGTGCGATCGCTCACGAACAAGGAGATCGATCGAGAGCCCGGGAGTGGCTGGATCGAGCAGCCGAAATGAGCGTGCCGTTGCCAAGGAGCGCATACATGAAGGCAATCGACCAATTTCCGGATGACGATCTGCTGCTGCCGCCCCCGAATGAGATCGACGAGACGGATGAGGAGGGGCGCTAAGTGTAGTTTTGCCAGTGAGGCTATCGTTCAGCTTGTCCAATCCTTTCAAGTCTCGGCCCTCCATCGCGGTAATCGCAAAAGAGCGGTACGCAATTTTTTGGATAAGCTCTTCCGCCGATTCATGACCGGGGTGTAATGCAGGGGGAAACGCATGGCTAGCGACCTGACCGTTCTGAAGAGTTCGCTGTCCGATCGCGCGAACGCGCTCGGCTCCTATCTTGGGGAGTTGAAGGCGGACCTCGGGCGCAGCGATGCCAGCTTCGGCCATGCGCTGGACGTGTGCGGTGCCTACACGCGAGGGTTTGTTAAGCAGCTCGACCACGATTGGCGCGAAGCGGTCAATCGCAACGAGTACCGGCTCACCCTCGAGTCGAGCCTCGACTCCTTTCTAAAGCGTGAGCGTTGGATCGATCAACGGTTCGCGCGCAGCAGTCAAGGCGATGTTCCGAGGGCGTTGAAGACGATTGCCCGCCAGCAGTTCCGCGAGCACACCCTGTACGGCAGTGAGCCCGTCTTGACGGTCGGCCCGCCCGACAGTTTCGAGACTCAACTCGCGAGCCTCGCTGAGTTCCTCTTTGAGGACTTCCACATTGTGCTTGACGGAGCCGATCAGGAGTTGCGAGAGCGAGGGCCGAATCTCTCGATTTTCTCCGCTCCTTACATTGAGGGCACTCGTGTCCTTTGGTATCCAATCGTCCTCGGCCACGAGATCGCCCATATTCGCTTGGAGCGTGGCCCTGGTCTTGCCGCCCACCGCGAAATCGTCGCCGCCTGGCTCTCCCGCCAAGATCTCGGCTACTCGGCACTGATTGACACGATGCTCCGTGATGCTCTCGATCCTTCACAGATTCGCCGTGATCTGAATCAACAGCTCCTGGATTGGACCACCGAGTTGATCTGCGACCTCAATGCCGTTCGCCTCTTCGGACCGGCTGGGCTCAGCGCCATCGCCGAGTTCCTCTCGATCCTTGAGTCTCAGTCGAAGGTCGGCCTGCTTGACACCAACACTCATCCGCCGCTGCCAATTCGCCTCAAGGTCCTGCTGGAGTTTCTGCGCCAGATCGGGTGGGAGGACGCGGTTCTGCCGTCCTTTGCCAAGGTTTGGGAGGCGCAGATTGACGATCTCAATCGCCCGCCGCTAGACCAACGGGTTCAGGGCGTCGCCGACCTGATAACTCGTACCGAGCACGTTCAAGAACTGATCGACTTCGTACAAACTTGGGGCTCCTCATACGGTCCAGGCGAGAACGTCGAGGCGATCAGATCGGTTTGCGCCGAGCTCTTGGATGGCGTCCCCGGCACCACCCACGTCCGTCGTCCGGGTGCGAACTGGCCGGCGGTCAGTGTCTTTGACGTTGTCAACGCAACCTGGGCGGCACGCCAGGCCCTTGATGACAAGGAGAGTGGTGCTGAGACCAGCGAGGAGCACGGCGTTCTCATTGACTCAGACGATCTCCTACCCCAGACCAAGCGCCTTCGCCTCGACAGTCTCGCAAGCAAGGCGATCGACACTCTTGAGCTCTCGCGCCTTTGGGACGGGCCACGGGGGATCATCGCGCCCGGTGAGATCGAGCCCCGCCAGCCGCTGCATAGAGAGAGCGCCGAAACCGCCCCTGAGGCAATTGCTGGCAGTGTCCTGTCTCGTCGTGACCTCGCCAGGCTACTCTGCGCCGAGTCGGGCTCTGCCGGCCAGGGTCGCATGGTCGTTACGCCCCTCTTTTTCGACTCGATCCAGGACTCCGCAGTTGATCTACGCCTGGGTCCCGACTTCATCGTCTTCCGGCACTCCGCTACTACTGCCTTTGATCCGCTTGCCGAGGCAAATCACGACCCCCGCACGATGCAGGAGCGCGTTCACAAGAGCTGGGGGGAGCGCTTCATCTTGCATCCCGGGGAGCTTGTCCTCGCCTCGACCCTCGAGTACATCGTCCTACCTGCCCACGTCGCCGCTCAGGTGCTCACCCGCTCCTCCTACGGCCGCCTTGGTCTACTGACCGCGACCGCGGTTCAGGTCCAACCCGGCTCGCGTGGCTGCATCACCCTCGAGTTGGTCAACCAGGGCGAAACGCCGATTGCTCTCTCTCCCGGTGCTCGGGTCGCCCAATTGATGCTCTGGTTTCTCAGCGACCCCTGTCTGGTGGAACGCGGGAAGTATTGGTTTCCGGTCGGACCGGAGTTCTCGAAGGTCGCTTCCGACCCCGATGCTGATTCGCTGCGTCGCCTCGCAAGGAGCGCAGGGGAGGCGACGACGGCGCTGCCCGAGCCGCTTTTGCGGCTTCGCTTCGATCCGCCTGGCCCGATGGCCGAACATTTCTATGGCCTCGTCCGCGATGCCGAAGTACAGGAAGTGCGCGAAGTGCGCGATCCCGGCGCGAGACGCTTGGGGGCAGAGGAAATTGGCACCCTCGCCGCTGCATTCATCCTTTCGATCCAGACGCTCTCGAATATTGTCTACCGCTGGACTCGCGGTAGCAATCCGGGTCTGATCCTCGAAATGCAGGAGGGCAAAGTCGTAAGTCGGGTCGACCCAAACCTCCCGCGCAACACCGTGGTCATCAGCGACGGTGAGGGAATGACGATCCAGACCCTGAAGATGCCTCCCGATACGGCCGATGACCTCGCCCAAGCCCTGCGATTTCTGCAGCGATGAGCCCCTGCTTACTCTGCCCACATCATCGCTTGCAGGGCTTCTCAGGGCATGCTCGTCCTGCTAAGTTGACTTAAGAAATGCCAGCTCAGATCTCAGCAAGCCTGCTTGCCACGTATTTGGCCGCTGCCAGTCGCCAGGTCACGGAAGGCAGCCCTCTCAGCGATCGCTCTCGTTGGGCGATCGACCATGCGAGGCACCAGTTGCAGGCAAATCGTGATGTCCTTGCTGGCGAGAAGCCGTTCGTGACGCCAGCGCTTAGTGTCGGCGTTCGCCAGATCGACTCCGACCGCGGACCTGATCTCGCCCAGATGGCCCTGCAGGGCAGTTCCGATGGGCCCGCCGGGGACGCAGATGCCGGGCAGCTTGAGCAGGGCGCACTCGCGCGCCTTGACGCGGTTCTCGGGGATCTGGAGACTCTTGCCGCAAATGAGGGCTCAACGGCTACGACTGAGGCCGCAGCGCGGCTCTCGCACGTCTTTGTTTCACAGCGTCACCCGGCCGCAGCCTAGTCGCCTCGCACAGCGGAGGCCGCTATTGAGCGCCGAAAGCGGGCGTCAGTGGAGGGTCGAACTGGGCGAGCGATCCTCGGCGCAGCGCTGGCCCTGCCGACCCGCATCGCCCTCCATGCGCGCTCAGCGGGTTCGCTATTTGAGGAAGCGGCGAAGGATCTCGGCGGGATAGGCGTCGCCGGCTTCGATGGCGGTCGCAGCTTCTGCCAGCCACGTCTTTGCCTCCTCATCCGTCGACCCGTCCGGCGCCACTCGTCTTCTGACGCCAGCGAGAAGGCGTCCTAGATCCCGGACCAACTCTGGCTCGCCGTTCTGGACCGCGTTTCGTTGCGCCCGCTGGATGTACTGCTCGATCGCCACCAGTTCGGCGACGGCCACCCGCGGTCCGCGGCGCGTCGACTCGACCGCGGATGCACGGGTGGCAATAGGGGTTGATCCACGCCGAATCTGCCGTTGTGCCACCACCAACATCTCCAACGCCTCCCAAAGAGCTCTGAGATGTCGCTGTTCCTCATCGCAGATGAATGCCACGTAGCCGCGCCAGTTGGAGAAGGCATTTATTCGAGAGCGCTCGTCCGGAAGTCTGCTAGCGGCAAGTCCTGCGACCGCCATCGCAAGACGGCGGAGCTGCGCTTTGATCTCATCTACGAGCAGCGTCACGGCAGCCGCGACGCCGATTGCCAGGACTATGGAGACGGCAACGGTCATATGAGTCCGGGGGCAGGAGTCTGGGGTGCGCGACGAGGCGCAGGCCCGACTTCAAGAGCGCGGTTAAGGACGGTGGCCAGTTCGGCAATCTCCTCCCGGGCGGCCGTCTCGCCTGGGCCAGTCAGCTTGTAGATGCGCTGGCGGGGCCGGCCCAGCACGGCTGGATCGCCATCCTCCTCACGGCTCGAAATCCACCCGGCCGTCTCTAGCCGGGCAAGGCCGGGGAAGAGCGTCCCGCTTGAGACTCCAGCTCTCTTCCCGATCAGGCGGCCGTGAAGATCCTCGGCGCGACCCTCGATCATGACCGAGAGAATCTCCAGCATCTGGCGGCTAAGGCGAATCTCGCGGATAAACATGGTCGAAAATCTACCATGGGGTATGCAGCGAGGCGCGACCTTGCTCTCCAGGGGATCGGATCGGGATGCCGCTGGGGCAACAGATGGGGCAACAGGCCCGACGGATTCCCAGTGATCTCGGGTGATCTCGCTCCTGCGAAATCCGCGCTAGAATCGCCGCAAGAGATTCCAGCGGGGCTATGGGGCCGTTCTCATAACCCGAAGGTCGCAGGTTCGAATCCTGCCCCCGCTATGCGGCGAAAGCCCTGCAAATCGCAGGGTTTTCGCCTTTCTGGAGAGCAGACAAAGGGGTTCAAAATGGCCCCTGGGGCAAGCTCTGGGGCAAGGTGAGGTCCGAGAGAGGTCGATCCAGCCCGTGAAATGGGGCTGCCGGTCCACCTACGTCCGCCGCCGAAATCGCAAAGTGCCCCCGCGCTGGTTGCACAGCCGGGTCCGCTGAGCCGGGACCCGTCGAGTCATCGTTTCATTCCCTGTCACATTTTGCCCCCGTAGCGTCGTGATGGACTGGCGGGATTCCAACTCGGCAATTGACTTCAGGTCCCTGCTGTGATCTTCTCTAGGAAAGAATGAGTACTTCAATTGAGGTCGCGGCATACGCTTACCTTGACCCGACCGCGGGTGCCGCCAAGCCTCGGTGCGAACTGCACCCGTCACTGTCGCCCGAGGTGGTCAACTACCTCGAGGCTCACATCGCCGACCTGACTGGCAGGGCCGCCTCCGAAGACGCGCCGCCGGCAGAGTTCCATCCCCACGCGGGCAGGGCGCTTTTCGAAGAGCTGGAGACGAAGACGGGCAGCGACTTCCAGGGCGCCGCCAATCGAGCCGCGGAGAAGCTCCAGGCGAGGATGGACCTACGCACCAAAGCCGGTCTCTTCGTTGCCCTCAGGCGCCAGCCGAGCGCCGAAGGGCCGCGGGTCGCGATCCTCAAGCTGGACATCGTCGAGAGACACGCCGGTAGGCTCGCTCGGGAAAACGGACAGGTGAGCCTGAAGGTGGTCGAGGACGTACTCGAGCTGACGGGCACCTTGCAGAAGGGTGCCGCGAGCCCCGACACGCGCTCCGGCAGCGAGGTGATCGTTGGCGAGAAATCCGGCGGAGCCGCCTCCCAGTACTTCCTGCGCGCGCTAGAGATCCGGCAGATGGCGCCACCCGCGGTCGGCGCCCGAGAGCTGATCCGTGCCGTCCGCAAAGTCGACCCGGAGGGCCTGGCCCAGATCGCTCCCCGTTTCGAAGCGACCGAGGCTGGGACCGTCCAAGCGTTTCTCGACGAGGTCGACTCGCTGCTGCCCGACGACGCCCGCGCGAAGATCGAGGCCGCGATCGCCTCCGAGACCCACGTGGTGAAACAGATCGCTCCGAAGGAGGTCCAGCTCACGCGGACGATCGAGGCGGAAGGGATCACGATCAAGGGAGCCGCCGGGCAGATGAGGCGGAAGGTCACGCTCGAGCAGCTGCCCGGCGAAAAGTGGCGGGCGCAGATCGACTTCGAGCAGCAGCCCGAGGAGCGATACGACTGAGCGCCGAGTTGGTGGAGAAGCTGGGACAAGCCGTCGAAGTCGTCGAAGGCCTCGCGGTTGCCTCCGCTGGTCAGGGCAAGCCCGCCGACGCGATCGACTCCGCCAGATGGGAGCTGCGGCTGCCGGTCGTCACGCTGCTCCCCGGAGACACGCTGCGGCAGCTGATCGGCCTGCCGGTCCGCTTCAAATTCGTGATTGCGGTCAACGCGCAGGAGGTCCGCATCGACGGCGAGCCACACGGCACTTCGGTCATCCGGCCGACCGAACGGCCCTATGAAGTCTTTGCCGAGGTCGACGAGTTCGAACGGGCGAAGGAACGCGGCGACGCCAGGTGGGTGTTGGAGCAGCTCCAGAATTACGAGGTGGAGGCGGAGCTGGCGGTGGTCAACGATCCGGCTGAGACCGGGGTCCGCTGGATCCGCACCGAGGCGAGCCTGCGCGAGAAGCTGGAGCGGAGCTGGCTGGCGGTCCTCACATCGATCTTCTCGCGGGGCTGCCGGGAGACGCTCGTGGTCGGCGACGCCGGCACCGACGCGATCGAGGCAGGCGACCTCCATCTGTGCGGTCCGAAGGCGGTGGGCGCGGCTCCGGCGCCGGGCGAGCTGACTGTTTTCGGCTGCTCGCGGGAGTGGTGGAGCTCACACCGGGACGGCCTGCCGCAGCTGCCGATTCCAGAGGCTCTCGTCCCGGTAGGAGAGGGAGGCGATTCGCTGAAGGCGATCGGGCAGCTGATGACAGGAGTGGTCGCCGGGCTGGCGTGGTTGTGGCTGGCCGACGAGGTGGACACTTCGGGCGACGTTCCCGCCGTGTCCTTCGAAGGGCAGCGACTCGCCCACTTCGACCTTCCCGCCGATCCTCGCGAGAAGGTGGACGACGAGCTCACCCTCTGGGAGTGGGCGATGGAAGAGCGCGACCCGGGCCGCTATTACGCCGTCCAGCGAGCGGTCGCCCTTGCCGTCTTCGGCAGCGCCGATCTGCCGCACGCGGCGCGGCCAGCGCTGGGGACCGCGCGCACCCTGCTCAACGCTCTGCGCCAGGACCAGATGGCTGAGGCGATGGCGACCCGCCGCTCGGTCAGGGACGCGGCAGTGGCCGCCGGCCGGGCGGCGGCCGAGGCCGGCCGGACCGCCGGGGCGAAAAGCCTGGAGCGGGTGATCGTGCAAGCGGCTGCCGCCGCCGGCATCCTCATCGCCAGGAGCGGCGACGCCCTTTCCCCGTCGGCTGCGACCCTGCTCCTGCTCCTGGTTGGGGCGCTGCTCATCGCCTCGGGCGTGATCGCGCTGGTGGCGGAATACCCGGCGGCATATCGGCTCCTCGGATCGTTTCGCGACGATCTCGCCCTCTACCGGGACACCCTCTCCGAACAGGACATCGAATCGATCGAGACGATGGAGAGCCTGGAGGGGGCGAAGCGCGCGATCAGGACCAGCCTGGTGGTGACCATCGTGGTCCTGCTTGCCGCCTTGGTCGCGCTCGGGATCGCGATTGCCAAGACCTGATCGGCCGGAGATAGCCGAGACCCCGGAGATGCCCACGTAGTCCAGCCGATCCAGCAGCTCATCCTCATAAACCCGAAGGTCGCGGGTTCGAATCCCGCCCCCCGCTACACCGAAGTCCCGCGATCGTCTCAGTGGTTCATCGGCGTCGAAGGGCTATGTGGTTACCCGTACATTCCTAAACCCCGCGCGCGCCGGCAGACTGCGCCGGTCAACGCGCCCAGCAAGTTCTTCGGCGCGGGGAGCCCAGAGGTTGCCGTGAAGTCGCATGCCCAAGTGAGGGATGGGGGTGGGATCCCAACCGACTCGTTCGTGCACCACCCTGTGATCCACCAGCCACACGATGCGGTCGTGCCCCCACTCGATCGCGTAGTGATGGAAGTCCGCCGTAGCGTCGAAGCCGAGAGCGACGCGCCAAGGTGAGCCGCGGTAGCCGTACCCGAGCGCTGCGCCCTCGTCCCCGGGGTTGAAGTAGACGTTGGCCAGCATCTGATCTGGCGCGGTTCCTGGCAACTCAATGTCGATCTCCTGCCGAGGGTCGCCGCGGTGAAGGAAGAATCCAGTGACAAGTCCAGACCCTCGAGCGGCCCGAACCTCGGCTTCAAAGCGCCCGTATGTGAAGGTTCTCGCCGACGTGAAGGCGCCTGACCGGTAAGGCCGCAATCCGGTCTGAGATGCGTCGATAGTCAACTCCGCCCCCTGATCGTTGTACCGAATGTGATCCCGATCGAACGACGCCAAGTTGCCGGGAAAGGTCTCGACGAGACTGGGCAGGGACTCCGTCGCGGTTGTCATGGACGATTCGACGATCGGTCGCCCTATCTTCCGCGGTCGACGACTCAGATTTTCTGCTGGGCGCCAGCCGCACGTTGGTGGCAGGACCCATGGAGACTCGTCCATCGGGCTGGAGTCCCGGCGTGCTCGGACAGCAGATTTTTCACGCGCAATGTGTCGGGCGCTACGAAAGACACCGAGTGCACGCGGCGAACCCGCTGGGAAAGCATCCGCGGGCGGGACGACACCTAGGACTCCGCAGAGCAAATCCCACGACCATTCATCGCCTGGAGCAAGAACGGCCGAGCGTCGCGACGAGAGCTGTTCGGGCGCCAGGTCAACGGGGATTCGCGAGCCGCCTTCTAGAAGTATCACCGGATCCTCACTTGCGACTGCCGCTATCGCGGAGGGAGCCAGCGGCGGATCAACCAAGGCATCGAACGATGCTAGCTCTCGTTGCAGCGTCCGCTTGTCCATCAGTTCCTCATCGCCGTCGAACGCGCGTACGCGCAGACCGAGCATCGATAGCGCCATCGCGAGACCGTCGCGCTCCGCGCTCGCCGTCCATGCGAGCACCGGACCGGCCCTGGACAGATCAGGGGGTGCCGCGGCCTGCTCCGAATCAACGATTCCGGCACGGGCCAAGAAGGGCAAGACAGAATAGGAGTTATCCGACCCGCCGTCATGCCTCTGTGCGATTGCAGGCGACGTTAGAGCGAGAGCCCCTAGGTCGGAGAATCGGTAGTTGATCCATAGATCAACCGGCCCGATAACTGGCATCGCGCGGAGCAGGGCTTCGGCCCCTTGACGTGAGAGGACATATCCCGAGAGGAACAAGAGCCCCCGCGCCGGCCGAAAGAGGAGGTCGCAAGGCTCTTCGCGGATCGCCATTCCGCCAGCGTCAGAGTACGAGAGGTACAACAGCTTCAGGCCACCGACGGCTGAACACCGATCGAGTGCCGCCTTCCAGGCACGATCAATGATCGCAGCAGCGCCGGGGGTAAACCAAACGTCATCCTCAAGCACGAGGACGTAGTCGTTGACCTCAGACGCGATCGTCTTCCAGGCTTCAACATGTGAGCGCGCGACAGCAAGCTCCTGTCGCGTCATCCGCACCGGCTCGTCCTCCGCGAAACATTCAGCCAGCCGCCTATCAGGATGGACGTACAGCTGATCGGCGATTCGATACATCGCGTCGACATCGGCCGTCGCCGCAACGGCGCGACCATCGCGAGCGTCGATCGCAACGAGCCGCCTCGTCAACGAAGTGAGCGGCAAGCCCTCCGCCGTTTTGAAGCGACGAAGCTCTCTGGAAACACGCCGCCACCGCTCGGGCTGCCTGTCGAGATTCACGACCAGAATCGCGCCGATCTGTCCGGCACCGCCCCCAAACGCGTGGACTCGTCCACCGGGGACATACGCCACAAGGGACCGCCACGCCCGGAACGAAACGGTCCGCAGCGGACCTGCCAAACCTCTGAGGTTCATCAGTCCGCGGCCTCCGAGTCAGCGACGATCCATATTGCGCCAGTTACGGTCGTCGCTTCGGTACTCCAACTCCCAACACGGCTCCGCGGTCGTCTCCCAGTTGAGAGTCGTCTATCGCTTCCACTACACGGAAGCACGTTACGGCCCTGGTCTATACGCGACCGACCTCCATCCCGACGAGGCCGACCCAGAAGAGATCCGGGAGGTCTGCTTCGCAGGCGATGCGGCGGAAAACGCCTTTACCGGGGTGCTCGTCCTGCTCGACGATGATCCGCTGCCGTTTGAAGCTGTACGGGGTGCGCCTCGGATCTTTCGGCTCCCGGCCGCAAAGGTCGGTGAGTCTATTGCGGTCGACGACATGCTCGTGGGTGTCGGTGAGCGCCAGGGGAGTGGCTGGCGGATTCTGGCCTGGCCGTAGATTTTCCCTAACAAACGTTTGTAAGCCTGCTAGATTATGGGTTATGCAAGCGCGACCGGCAACCGACAGGAAGACGCAGCGTCGAACGAGGCTCGACCATCGTCGCCGGGGCTATCTGCTCGATGGCGAGCTGCAGGCTGGCTTTGTCGACCGGCCTGAGCTTCCCGATCGGGAGCGGATCGCCATTGCCCGCTGGGCGCGGAGCTTCTCTCCCGACCGCCTCTCCGATGTCCAGCGCGAGCTGCTCGACTCACCGGCTGCGCGACGCACCGTTTCGCAGGCTCAGCGCGAGCTGCAGGCGAACCAGCGAGAACTCCAATTGCCTTACGTCGCCGCCCTCAGCGACCTTCTGAGCGATCAAGAGCGCCGGGTGGTCGCCGATCCATCCAAGGTGCTGGGCAAGGAGGATGGATACCCGTTGACCGTTGGTCAGCTTGCTCGCCTGACGGATCTGAGCGAGCGTCAGGTTCGTCGCTGGGCCGACGAAGAGCTCTTGCCGTGCTTTCGGGACGAGGGAGCCCGTCGCTTCTACAGCGCCGCTTTGATCAGGGCCTTTGCCCTTTCCGATGCTCCGACCCATGAGAAGGCAGTTTTGTCAGAGGCGGCCCAGGGGCACGCCGGACGCCTGTTCGCTCTGCTCGCTGCGACGCTCGCCCGTACCCGGGCCGTCGTGGCTCCCGAGCACGTGGAGAGCCTCGATGCGCTTGCTCACGAGCTATCCAACTCGAGCCGTTTGATGACGGAGTCCCGTGGCGATCGACCACTGTGGCCCAGAAGCGGAAATCGGGCCGGAAAAAGCGGCGAGTGGCGAGTGCGTCGCGCAAGAAGCGCGGCAAGGACGGCGGAGCAGCGCGTAATCGCCCGCTGATCGAGGTTGTGCAGGCAGACGATGGGCGCTGGATAGTCCAACTCGACGGCGCCAAGCAGGGCAAGGGGTATTCGACCAAGAAGGAGGCGATCCCCAGGGCGAGGCATCTGGCCAGGCGCGCGAAGGGCGAGTACGTCGTGCACCGGCGCGACGGATCGGTGTCCGGTCAGCGCAGCTACGCCAAAGCTGGACCGTGAAGCCGCGCGGTCTTTGATCGCGGCGCACAATCGCCGCGCATCCCGCTTCTCTCTCGGGTAGGACATTCCGGCCGGGCCAGTCGGGCTCTTGGGCTGGCTGACCGGCGGCCATCTTGGTAGCCCCTCGACAGAGGTATCGGATCGGTCTGCATCGATCGGGCGAATCGCGTCCTCATACGGAAGCAGCATGAGCCCAAGCAGGTCTGCTGGGGCAAGAAATGGGGCAAGGTGCCCCACGGATTCCAGACGATCCCCACGTAGCTCGATCTTGCGAAAACCGCTTGAAACTGGGCTCCACGTAGCCCAGCGGGTCTTACGGACCATCCTCATAACCCGAAGGTCGCGGGTTCGAACCTCACTCTCGCTATTTCACGAAAGCCCTCCCGCCGCACGATCACCGAGACCTCGCGCCGCAACGCCAAGGCGGTTCTGGGTTGAGGCCCGGCCAGCCGTTCCGCCGGAGGTACGCCGTAGCCTTCGCCTCCGGGTCCAGGTTGACAGCGGAGGAGAGATCGAGATGACGAGATGGGCTAGGAATGTGGCCGTGGTTGCTCTGGTGGTCCTGGGCGCAACGGGACTGCTGGTGAATGGTGCCCTGGCGAAAAGATTTACGAAATCGACCGTGACCATCTCTTCAGGGAGGGGCTCGCAGTTCACCGGCAAGGTGGCCTCCGGCAAACGGCAATGTCGCGCGGGCCGCACCGTGAAGCTCTACCTAGAAGGAGGCGCCCCGGGTCGGCCCGGCGATAAAGTCGTCGGTACGGCGAATACCGATTTGGCTGGCAACTGGGCCATCTTCGGCAGCTTCTTGGAAGGGACCTACTACGCCGGGATCGCCAGGGAGGTGATCCGCGACCGGACCGGTACATATCGCTGCGGTGCCGACTGGTCGCCCGCCGCGCAGTATTAGAGGTCGGTTCGAATCCCGCTCTCGCGATCGAAAGAAAGCCCTGCATCTAAGGGTTGATGCGCACTTGGGACCGATTCTGAATTAATTGCGGGACCGATGGTTGAGCGCGCCAGGCGACATGCGGTTGGGGGGTGCCTCGTATGCGTCGCCGGGTTCTTGCTTGTGCTCGTCTTCGCCTACTGGGTCGGGCCGGCGGAGCGGCTTGACCGCAGCGTCCTCGACGCGCTCAGCACTCCGACCGGCACCCTCGTCAACGAAGTCGCCTACGTCGGCTTCGTGGTCGTCAACTTCAGGCCAACCTGGGTGCTTGTGGGCGCGATCACCGTCCTAATCGCGCTTGCGCAACGGCGGGTTCGGGACGCGGTCCTCGCCGCCGTCCTCGTTGCCGGCACCGGCGGCCTCGTCCTTGCTCTGAAGGCCCTGCTTGCCAATCCCCGCTATCAACCGATTCCGGTCGGCTCCGACGCCTACCCGTGGAAGGACGCCTTTCCCAGTGGGCACGCCGCCGGGTCGCTGGCGATGTCGCTCGCCCTCCTCAGCGTCGTCCCGCCCACCTGGCGACGGCTTACAGCCGCTGCCGGTGTCGTCTTCACTCTCTACGTCAGCCTCGGGGTCCTGTTGCTCAACTACCACTATCCGGGCGACGTCCCCGCCGGTTGGCTACTGGCTGCAGGCTGGTGGTTCTTCCTGCTGGCGGTGCTTCCCAACTCCAATCCGCCGCCGCCCATGATCGACAGCGGCGAAGTGGCCGCGAAGCCCGTCGGCTCGACGCGGTTCACTATTCCCTCGTGATCTCCTATTCCATGAGCCTGTCGGCCGACGGCTACATCGCCGGGCCCGACGGAAGCTTCGGCTGGACGGTGCCCAGCGAGGCGCTGCACCGTTTTCACAACGAACGGGCTGCCGCGACCGACGTCCAGCTGCTTGGCCGACGCCTCTACGAGACGATGCTTGTGTGGGACACCGAGGAGTTCTCCGAGCCGGTGATGGCGGAGTTCGCCGAGATCTGGCGCCCGCTCGAGAAGATCGTGTTCTCGACCACGCTGACGAGCGTCGAGGGCAGCAACCGCCTGGCTACGGGAACGCTCGAGGAGGAGATCGCCGCGCTCGGGGACCGGAGGATCGCGGTCGGCGGCGCCGGCCTTGCCGCGGAATGCATGCGGCGCGGGCTGGTCGACGAGTTCGAGCTGTTCGTCGTCCCGATCGTGGTCGGCGGCGGGACGCCGTACTTCCCGCCGGACGTGCAGATCGACCTCGAGCTGATCGAGACCCGCACGTTCGGCGCGACCGTGTACCTGCGCTACCGCCGGCGCGGCTAGACGGTGTCACTCTCCGAGCTTTAGGTTCCGCTGGTCAGTCGGACCACCAGTCGCGCCGGCCTTCGACGTCCTCGCGCGGGGTGTCGCCGAGGTTGGGGGCGCCGATGACGAGGAGCTCGAGGCCCTGTGGTCCGGCCTCGTAGCCTCGCCAGGTGCCGGGCGGGACGCGCACGGCGTCCCATTGTTTGAGGTTGACGATCTCATCGTCGAGCTTCATCCGGCCGCTGCCGCGCAGGACCACGTAGAGCTCCTCCTGCGTCTTGTGGGTGTGGCCGTAGGGGAAGCGGTAGTCGGGTGGGATGCGCTGGTAGCCGAGGCCGGACTGCTCGAGGCCGAGGGCCTGGGTCGCCAGGCGGAACTCCAGATCCGGCGCGCCGTCGAAGTTGGACCCGACGTCCGCCATGTCCTCCTTGAGGTTCTTGAGAGTGAAGGGAATGGGGCAATCCTACGTCTGGCGAGGGCAAGCTCGGCGTAAACGATGACGAGGTGACGCTGTTACGGTTGCTTCGCGACTTCGCGATGGTCTCCCCGCCCTGTTTGCCTATCGCCGCGGCCCGGTCTTTAATAGAGGCATGGGATGGGGGCGTTGCTGGATCGGGGCCGTTGGCCTGCTGCTTGCCCTTGGCCTCGCGACGCCGGCCGGCGCGGCGCCGCGGCGGGCCGGGCGCAACTTCACGCTGCCCGGCAGCAAGGGCGCAGAAATCCCCGATGTGGCCGTCGGCGAAGACGGCACGGGGCACCTGGTTTGGAACGACGGCAGCGCCGGCATCCACTACTGCCGGATTCCCCGCGGCGCGCGGCGCTGCTCGCCGCTGCTGTCCCTGGAAGTGCCCGGCGGCGGCGTCTCGGAATTTGGCGGTCCCAAGGTGCTCGTCGCCGGCGACGGCCGGGTGCTGATCTTCGAGCTGCGCGGCGCCGAGCTCTTCGAGCTCACCTCCACCGACGGCGGCGCGAGCTTCTCCGCGCCGCTCATGATCAGCGACGAATCTCCGGGCCTCTACGTCGAGCCGCGGCTCGGGCCCGGGGCCTACTCGGTCTCGACGATGAGCGGCACCGTGTTCCAGGCGGCGCCGCTCTCGGGCGCGCCGGCCGGCGACACGGCGGCGCTCGGCGAAGGCCGCCTCGTCGGCCTGGGCGGGGGCGGCGGCAACGGCTCGATCGGGTTCGCCGACTCGCTGACGCCGGTGGTGGCAATGGAAGACGTCGTCAGTGGGCACGCCTACTTCCGCCGCTTCGCCGGCGGCGCCGCCTACAACGACCTCGGCTCCTGGGGCCCGCTGACCGACCTCGGCCCGGGCCGCCAGGCGCGCCTCGCGAGCCTGCTGAGCGGCCGCCGCGGCCTGCACCTGCTGCTCCTGCGGGGCAACGGCTCCGGCGCCCGCTACTTCGCCCTCACCTACGACGGGACCACCTTCTCGCACCCGGTGCCGGTCAGCGCGCCCGGGGTCCCCGGCAACCCGGACAGCTTCTTCATGGACGCCGCGGGCCGCCTGCACGCGCTCTGGCTCGACGGCGACGTGCGGCTGATCCAGCGCGTCTCGACCGACGGCAGCAGCTGGAAGCCCCCGGAAGTGCTCGCCGACGTCGCCTCCGAACCGGCTGGCGAGGGCTCGATCCTGTCGGTGGCCGCCGCCGCGGCCCGCGACGGTGGGGGCTTCGCCCTCTATGAGTACAGCGGCCCGCTGCGCGTCGTGCCGTTTGGGCCCCCGGGCAAGGTCAGCAAGGGCGGAGGCGGCGGTGGGGCCTGCGTCGACAGCCTCAGGGTCGGCGGCGCCACGGTCGTCGCCCAGCAGGGCTGCCTGCGGCGCGGCAAGGACGGCCGCTACCGGACCGGCGGCGACGTTCGCGTCAACGGCATCGACCTGCGCGTCGGCTCCACCACGGTCACCCTCGACCCCGCCAAGCGGACGCTGGTCACCAGCGGGCCGGTGAAAGCCCGGGTGGGGAAGGTGAAGCTCGGCAGGCAGCGCCTCGAATGGCGGCTGCCGCCCGGCAAGGGACAGGTGAGCGACCTCGCCGGCAACCCCGCCCACTTCGAAACTGCCGGCGAGGAGCTGCTCGACCTGCCCGTCTCCGGCTACACGATCCCCTCGCTCACCGGCAGGGAAGGGGTCGGCATCGACGTCAACCTCGCCCTGCCGGCGCCGCTCGGCGCCCTGCTCGGCGGCAGCGCCAGCGGCGAGACGACGCTGCGGGCCACCAACGAAGGCGGGCTCGACCTGACCGGGCTCCACGTCCACGCCGGAGACGTGGCGCTGGGGATCGCCGAAATCAAGCACCTCGACCTGACCTACGTCAGCGACCCCTTCCTCCTGCAGGGCGGCGCCGCGATCGTCATGCCGGTCACCGGGACCGAGCTCGACGCCGAACTCGGCCTGCGCCAGGGCGGCTTCGACTACGGGCGTGGCTCGCTCACCTTCACCAACCCGCTCGAGCTCGCGGTCGCCAGTGACGTCCTCCTGAAGCGGATCGAATTCGCGGTGCAGCGCGGCGACTCCTGTGCGAAGCCGTCCCAGATCGGCGGCGGCGTGCGCTTCGTCAGCGCTCCCGAAGTGGCCGGCGCCAGCCTGATCGAGGTCAACGGCGAGGTCGCCTACGCCTTCCCGCAGCCCAGCTGCGACGCCCCCGGGGTGCTGAGCGTGAACGGAGGGGGCAAGTTCATCGGCCTGCCGGTCGCCTCGCTTTCCGCGCGGCTGACGACCGAAGGGCAGTACACCTTCCACACCGGGATCGGTCTCGACGTCGGCATCGCCAGCGCCTCGGTCGACGTCGACGGCGGCGTCGACATCCCCTCGAAGAGCTTCTTCGCCAGCGGCGACGCGTCGGTCGAAGCGGCCGGCTTCAGCCTCGCCGATGCCGAAGCGATCCTCTCCAACGTGGGGATCTCGGCCTGCGGGGGCATCGAAGCCTTCGGCCTCGAAGTCGCCCGCATGGGCTTCCACCACCGCTGGGGGGACTCCTTCAGCGGTGGCGACATCGACTGGCCGCCGAGCTGCAGCCTCGAAGAGGGGACCTTCAAGCCGGCCGCCTTCGCCCGCTCGGCGCGGGCGCTGGCCCGGCCGGTGCTCGGCGCGAGCGCCAGCGGGGCGTCGACCTTCCAGCTCCCGGGCGGCCTGCCCTTCGCGACCGTGCGGGTCGACGGCGCGGGGGCGGCGCCCGGCGTCTCGATCGCCGGCCCCCACGGCTACAGCGTCTCCTACCCGGACCCCTCGCAGGGCCTGTACGCCAACCCGCGCTTCGCCGCGGCGGCCCACGAACAGCGGACCGAAGTGCGGCTCCTCAGGCCGCCGGCAGGCACCTACACCGTGCAGGCGGCGCCCGGCTCGGCGATCGCCGCGGTCGCGGTAGCCAACGGCCTGCCGGCGCCGAAGGTCGGCGGCCAGGTGCGGGCGGTGCGCGGCCATCGCGGCCTGCGCATCCTCCGCTACCGCGCTCGACGCATCGCCGGCGAGCGGCTGCTCTTCGTCGAGGAAGGTGCGCACGGAGTCCGGAGCGTGCTCGGCTCGCGGTCAGCAGCCCACGGGCAGCTGCGCATCCGCCCGGCGGGCCCGCGCGGCAAGCGCACGATCTACGCCCTGGTCGAGCGCGACGGCGTGCCCCGCGCGAAGCTGACCGTCGCCCACTACCTCGCTCCCGGGCCGCAGCGCCCCGCCCGTCCGCGCGGCTTGCGCCTGCGCCGCCACGGCTCGCGCCTGCTGGTTAGCTGGCCTCGCGTCGCCGGCGCCAGCCACTACGCGGTCGCCTGGAGCCTGCGCGACGGGCGCCGCCAGGGAACCACGACCCGGCGCCCCCACACCGTGATTCGCGGCGTGCCGGGCATCGACGCCGGCCGGGTCCGGGTCGCCGCGATCAGCGCCGCCGGCCTCGCCGGTCACGCCGTCGGGGCGAAGTTGAAGCCCCACCCGAAGCGGCTCAGGCGCCACCGCCATCGCGGGCGCCGCCGCCACGGCGGGCACTGACGCTTGGCGGTCGGGAAAGCGCGTTCAGCCGTGGCGGCGACGGTGGGCTCGGTGCGCGTGGACCCTGAGGCGCACGACGCGGAACCGGTAGACGACCGGCGTGTGGTCGGCGTTGCCGGCGGAATCGATTGCGTAGACGCGGAGCACGTGGCGGCCGAGGCCGACTCGGAAGCGGCGGAGGGACGGGCAGCGCACCACCGCTCGGCGGTCGAGGCGGCAGCGGAAGGTCGAGCCCGGCTCATTTGAGGCGAAGCCGAAGACGACCGTGCGGGGGCGGTGCCGCGTGGGGAGGAGGTGCGCGGGGCGATGGGTGAGCCAGGTCTTGGGCGGGATTCGGTCGGGCTTAGGCGTGGGAGTCTGGGCGGAGGCTTCCGCTTCGGGTTCCGGTTGCGGGCCTGGCGGCGTCCCCGGCGGGCGGAAGCTGTTCACCGGGCGCTCTTCAATGTCCTCGCAGGAGACCGGGGCCGGGTCGGCGTAGCTGCTCGTCGGGATGTCGATCAGCGCCGTGTCCCAGCCCGCGCCGCAGTCGATCGAGAGGTCGGAGTCGCCCGAGTTGGCGAGGATCGAGTCATTGCCGGCGCCCGCCGAGTAGGCGTCCTGCCCGGGCCGGCCGAGCAGCTGGTTGTCGCCGGAATCCCCGACCATCACGTCGTCGTGGCTGGTGCCCTCGATGTCCTCGAGCCCGGCCAGGGTGGTCAGCGTGCCGCTCGGGCACGACGGGGCGCCCCCCGAGCCGACCAGGCCGGCGACCCCCGCCTGCATGTCGATCGAGACGCCGGTTTCGGTCCCGCTGTCGAAGTTCGCCCAGTTGGCGTTGTCGCGGTCGGGGCCGCCGTCGAGCAGGTCGCCTTCGCAGACCGCGTCGTCGACGAAGAGGTCCTCGCCGGCGCCCCGTGCAGGCTGTCCGTGCCTTCGTTGTTGGGCACCGCGTCGTCGCCCCCGCCGGCCTGCACTTCGTCGTTGCCCGGGCCGTCGATGAGCGCGTCTTCGGTGGCGCCGCCGACTATGTGGTCGCTGCCGTCGCCGCCGACGAGGATCGGCGAGGTCGTCTCCGGGAAGCCCGACGCTTCGATCGAGTCGTTGCCGTCGAG
The DNA here is from genome assembly GCA_963728365.1 of uncultured Solirubrobacterales bacterium. Taxonomy (GTDB): domain Bacteria; phylum Actinomycetota; class Thermoleophilia; order Solirubrobacterales; family 70-9; genus VRUE01. The sequence goes on along the minus strand of CAVSJI010000001.1, from coordinate 1,259,303 downwards.
CCCGGCGATCACGACCGAGTCGGGCGCCTCGCCGAGTCCGAAGGAGCCGACCAGGCTGCCGTGGTTAGTGAAGCTCACGGTGGAGGTCGATTCGGAGTACGTCGCCTTGATGTCATCGCCGCCGTCGCTTCCGGTCAGGTAGAGAGCGGGGGGCTCTCCAGCCTGCGCGGCCATGATCCCGACGCTCACTTCGCTCGGATCTCGCGGTTCGACCTTCTTTTCGCCGCCTTCGAACTCGCATTCGTGGGCCGTGCCATCGCCCGCGTCGCAGTAGTCGCCCTCGTCCCCGCCGTAGATCTGGTCTGCGCCGCCACCGCCGAGGATCACGTCGGCGCCCCCGCCCCCGTAGATGACCTGGTTGGCCGGGGTGCCGACGATGTAGTCGTCGAAGGGCGTGCCGATGACGACGTCGAATTCGGCGCCGTCGACTTCTTCGTCGACCCCGCCTCCGGCCGGCGCGAGCCCGTTGTCGCCCTTGCCGGTTTCCAGGTTGATGTAGGCGCCGCGGCCGTCCCGCCCGGTCGGCAGTCCGGTGTATTCGGAGACGCCGGCATGGCCGTCGAAGAAGCCGGGCGTGACGCCGGTCGCATAGCTCAGCGTGTCGAAGCCGCCGCCGGTGTCTTCGATCCGGTCGATCGTCGCGTCGCCGCGGACGATGTCGTTTCCTTCTTCGCCGTCGAGCGCCGAGTCGGCCCCGAAGCCGCCCGAGAGCAGGTCGTTGCCCGGTCCGCCGCGCAGTTGGTCGTCGCCGATCCCGCCGTAGAGCCGGTCGTCCCCCGGTCCGCCGTAGAGGAAGTCGTTGCCGCGCTGTCCGTAGAGCGTGTCGTCGCCGCCTTCGCCGTAGACCCTGGTCACGTTGCGCGGCGCCCGAATCGTGTCGTCGCAGGGCGTCCCGTAGTAAGTGCTGCCGACGATCTGCGGCCCCTCTTCACAGCTCGGCGCAGCCACGGCGCTCGCCGGCCACGCCGCCGTCAACGCCAGCGCAGCGCAGCCGACAAGAGATATACGCATCACGGCCATCGCTTACCCGAACCAGCCTCGGCTCTATCCGTTGCGGTACGCAGACGCTACCCTGGCGGACACGACCGTCGAGGATCCCGAAAACCGCGTGGCCATGCAGGCGGACTCGCCCTCCGAACTGATCGACGCGCGGATCGCGGAGCTCGGCGACTGGCGCGGCGAGACCCTGGCCCGGCTCCGGGCGCTGATCAAGGAGGCCGAGCCCGATCTCGTCGAGGAGTGGAAATGGCGGGGCGTGCCCGTCTGGTACCGCGACGGCATGATCTGCACCGGCGAGACCTACAAGGACAAGGTCAAGGTCACGTTCGCCAAGGGCGCCTCCCTCGACGACCCATCTAGCCTCTTCAACTCCAGCCTCGAGGGCAACGTGAGGCGCGCGATCGACATCCACGAGGGCGAAGAGATCGACGAGGATGCCTTCAAGGCGCTGATTCGCGCCGCCGTCGCACTTAATACCGACGGATAGAGCGGGGCCCGCGGGCTGTTCAGGCCGCCTTGCGCAGCTCCTCGAACTCAGCCGGGGCGGGGCCGCGCAGCAGCCACTCCTCGCCGTCGCGACGTAGGACGCCGAGCTCGCTGAGGTTGGAGAGGGCGGTGGTGACCGAGGGGCGGCGGGCGGCGACCAGCTCGCTGAGCAGGTTGTGGGTGAGCGGGACGTCGACGTGGATCCAGTCACCGTGGACCTCACCGAAGCGGTCGGCGAGGTGCCAGAAGAGCAGGTGCAGACGGGTCTCGACCTTGCGCTGGCGGAGGATCGCGACGAGAATCGCCAGGTAGCGGGAGCGCAGCACGCCGCGGCGCAAAAGCGCCACGGCGATCTCCGGGTAGGGCGCCGCGCGGCCGCTGAAGTCCGCGTCGAGAACCGCCGCGTGGGCCGGCACCAGCGCCTGCCAGTCGGCGCTGGCGGGGATGCTCGACCACTCGCCGACCTGGTCCCAGGGGCGCAGCAGGTCCCCCGGTCCGATGATCTCGGCGCCGTGATGGTGGCGCTGCACGACCCGGCGGCAGAGAACGCCCGAGAGGACGAGCAGGCCAAAGCCGCCGCGATCGGCTGCCGGCAGGTCATCGACGTCCCAGGAACCGCGGGGGACGTCGATGACGCGTGCCTGGCAGGAGCGCTCCGCGAGCGATCGTTGGGACGCGGCGATTCCGGCGGCGAGGTCCGGATCCAGGCTCAGCAGTGGGACCGTGGTCACGCTCCCAGCGTAGACCGCGCAAAGCGGGCTGGCGCCCCGGTCACGCAAGTTGTGCTCAGCCGTGAACGGCGAACTTGACCCAGCGCGAGTCGCAGCGCTTCTTGCCGAGCTTGTCCTTGACGCGGATCTTGCCGTTGACCTTGTGGCCGCGGACCCGGCCTTTGAACAGGACTTCGTCGGTCGAGCCGACCTGCACGTCGTGGAAGCGGCCGCCGTGGGTGGTGGTCGGCTGGAAACCGCTCTCCGTGTCGATCAGCACAGTGCCGCCCCGGCAGCGCAGGCGCGCCGTGAAGTGCTTCAGCTGGATGCGGTTGCCGTGCTTGGTGAGCCTGATAGTCCGCTTCTGACCGGTGCGTCCGCGCAGGTTCGTGCGGCCGCCTTGCGTCGCCGCGGCCGCTCCGTCGAGCAGGAGCGCACCGCACAGTGCGATGCAAACCGTGGTGATCGCCGTCTTGAGGAACATCTCTGCCTCCCTTAGCTTTGGTTGTCTCTACTTGGCAACCGCTACCCGGGTTCGGGTTGCGTTAATGCCCTGAGGACCGTCAGAACGCTTACGGCACGTCACCGTGATTACGCCGTACGCGTGAGACCGCGCGGTTGCAGCGCCCGGGCCAGAGAGGAGGCGAAGTCGGGCGCCTCGTCTTCCTTCAGCAGGGAGGTTGTGACGCGGATCGCCCGCCCGCCCTGCAGGCGGTAGGGGGCGCCCGGGAGGACCGCCCAGCCATCCTGCAGCAGAGACTGGACGACGGGCGCCTCCTCGGGTACGGGCACCCAGACGGTGATCCCGGCTGGAGCTCGCGCCTCGATCCCCTTCGCTGCGAGCGCCGCGATCAGCTGCTCGCGGCGCTCGCGATACGCGGCGGTGGCGCGCTCGAGCGTCCCCTGGACGCTCGGGTCCGACCACATCTCGGCGACGAGGCGCTGCAGCAGGCGGCTGACCCACTGCGGGCCGACGGCCTGACGCCCCTGCACCCGGCTGACCGTCTGCGGGTCAGCGGCGAGCACGGCGAGGCGCAGGTCGGGGCCCAGCGACTTGGCGACCGAGAGCGCGGCGGCCCAGCGCTCGCGGCCGCCGGTCAGGGTCACCCGCGACGCTCCGGCGACCGGCCCGAGGTGGTCGTCCTCGACCACCATCGCGCCGGGGAAGCGGTCGAGCCTGGCGGTGAGCTCGGCGGCGCGCTCCTCGTCGAGCGCCGCCCCGGTCGGGTTCTGACCGCGGGGGTTGACGACGACCGCGGCGGCGCCCTCCTCGAGCGCCGCGCTGAGCTCCGCCGGCAACATGCCGCGCTCGTCTATCGCGACCGGGCGCAGCGCCAGCCCCATCGCCCGCAGCAGGTCGAAGAGCCCGGCGAAGCCCGGATCCTCGACCGCGACAAGGTCGCCGGGCCGCAGTCGCGCGCCGAGGGCGCGCTCGATCCCGTCGAGAGCGCCGCTGACTACGGCGATCGAGCCGGCGTCGATCCCCGCCTTGCCGAGCTCGGCGCGCGCAAGCTCGAGCAGCCGCGGCTCGGTGGGCGAGTCGCCGTAGAGCTGGCGCGGCACCTCCATGCGGCGCAGGAAGGGGGTGGGGTCGGGGAGCAGCTCGGGGTCGGGGTTGCCGCTGGCAAGGTCCCGCGCACCGTCCGGGATGCCCGTCCGCAACAGGGCGCCGGCCAGGGGCGGGCGCCAGCTGACTCGGGAGCGGCTGCGCTCGTGGGTGACGATCAGGCCGCGCGAGCGCAGCTCGGCGAGGGCCGCGGAGATCGTCGTCGGGCTGACGCCGAGTTGCTTGGCGAGGGCGCGCACAGGCGGCAGGGCCGCACCGGGCGCCAGCTCGCCCAGCTCGATCGCTGCCTCGGTGCTGGCGGCGATCTGACTAGCGCTCTTGCCGGAGATAGGATACTGTGCCATTGCAAAAAGCTAATCTGTACTGTAACAGATGTCGGGGACGCCCGAGACCCCGCTGAAGACACCCCGCACCAAGCTGCGGCGCATGCCCGCCGGCGGCTCGCATGAGCTCACCGCGGTCGAGGCGATCCTCGACGAGGCGCTGGTCTGCCACATTGGCCTCCTCGACGGCGGCGCGCCGTTGGTGGTGCCGACGCTGCACGCGCGGGCCGGCTCCAATCTCTACCTGCACGGCTCGGCGGCCAGCCGCGCCCTGCGTCAGTCCGACGGCGCCGAGATCTGCCTCACCGCGACTCTGGTCGACGGCATCGTGCTCGCCCGCGCCGCCGTGCACCACTCGGCCAACTACCGCTCGGCGATGGTCTTCGGCCGGGCCGAGCTGGTCGGCGACGGAGCGGAGAAGGCGGGCGCGCTCGAGGCGCTGGTCGAGAAGATCGTCCCCGGCCGCTGGGCGGACGCTCGCCGGCCCACCGAGAGGGAGCTGCGGGCCACCGCCGTCCTGCGCCTGCCGCTCGAGGAGGCTTCGGCGAAGATCCGCAGCGGCCCGCCGCTCGACGACGAGGAGGACATGGGCCTGCCGGTCTGGGCCGGCGTCCTGCCGATGCGCACGGTGCACGGGCCGCTGCAGCCAGACGCGGCGCTCGCCGAGGCAATCCGCCCCCCGGACTACCTCGACGAGCTTCTCAGCGCGTAAATTCGCGGAAGGGGAGGCGACGGCAGGGTCGAATCACTCGCCATGAACCAAAAGCTCGATATAGGCGGCACTCTCAGTCGAATCTTCTCCATCTATGGCGAGCAGGCGGGGACGTTGCTCCCCGTCGCGTTCGGTCTCTTCCTGATCGTCGCGATCGTCAACGGGCTGCTGGCCACGAGCTTCTTCCTCGGCCTGATTGCCTTCGCCGTCAGCATCATCGCCGGGACCCTCTATCAGGGGATGGTCGTCGGGCTGGTCAGCGACGTGCAGGACGGCCGCCGCGACTTCTCGGCCGGCGAGCTGATCGAGGCGACCTGGCCGGTTGTCCTGCCGCTGATCGGCGCCGGCGTCCTGGCCGGCATCGGGATCGCGGTCGGCCTCTTCCTCCTCCTCGTGCCCGGGCTCTTCCTGTTGACGATCTGGGCGGTGATCGCCCCGGTGATCGTGGTCGAGCGCAGCGGCGCGATCGGCGCCTTCGGTCGCTCCCGCGAGCTTGTCAAGGGCAACGGCTGGCAGGTGTTCGGCGTGATCGTCGTCGTCTTCATCATCACCGCCGTGGTCAGCGGAGTGCTCGCGCTGATCGGCGCGGGAGTCTCCGACACGTTCGCCGTCCGGGCGCTCTTCAACCTGATCGCCTCGACGATCACGGCGCCGATCGGGGCACTCGCCGCCTCGACCATCTACTTCGGCCTGGTGCCGCTGCAGGCCCAGGCGGCTGCGATTCCGCCGCCCGACGTTCCGCCGCCGCCCACCACTGTGTGAGATTGGCACATCCCGACTGGCTGACCAGCCAGCGTGCGAGAATAGCCCGGTCTTGGGAACCAGCGGGAACGCAGCCGAGCACCTCGATGCGCTGATCGTCGGCGCCGGCCTCTCCGGGATCGGCGCCGCCCATCATTTTCAGGAGGCGTTTCCGGGCAAGAGCTACGCGATCCTCGAGGCGCGCGACCGCCTGGGCGGGACCTGGGACCTCTTCCGCTATCCCGGGATCCGCTCCGACTCCGACATGCACACGCTCGGCTATCGCTTCAAGCCGTGGACCGCGGCCAAGTCGATCGCCGACGGGCCATCGATCCTCGAGTACGTGCAGCGCACCGCGCGCGAGGGTGGGATCGACCGCAAGATCCGCTTCGGCCACCGCGTTGTCCGCGCGAGCTGGTCGAGTGAGGACGCGCGTTGGCATGTCGCCGCCGAGCGCGAGGGGGGCGAGACGGTCGAGCTGACCTGCGGCTACCTCTGGGTCTGCAGCGGCTACTACCGCTACGACGAAGGCTTCACCCCGGAGTTCGCGGGTCGCGAGCGCTTCGGTGGCGAGGTCGTCCACCCCCAGCACTGGCCCGAGGACCTCGACTACGCGGGCAAGCGGGTCGTCGTGATCGGGTCGGGCGCGACCGCTGTGACCCTGGTGCCGGCGATGGCCGAGAAGGCGGCGCAGGTGACGATGCTGCAGCGCTCGCCCACCTACATCGCCTCGCTGCCGGCCGAAGACCCGGTCGCCAACGGCCTGCGGCGGGTGCTTCCCGATCGCATCGTCTACCCGCTGGTGCGCTGGAAGAACGTCGCGATTCAGACGCTCTTCTACCAGCTCAGCCGCCGCCGCCCGCGGGCGGTCAAACGGTTCATCCGCCAGGGCGTCGAGCGCTCTCTGCCCGCTGGCTACGACGTCGACAAGCACTTTCGCCCGAAGTACGACCCCTGGGATCAGCGCATGTGCCTGGTGCCCAACGGCGACCTCTTCAGGTCTATCCGCGAGGGTCGTGCCGAGGTCGTCACCGACACGATCAAGGCCTTCACCGAGACCGGCATCGAGCTCGACTCCGGCGAGCAGCTCGAGGCTGACGTGATCGTCACCGCCACCGGGCTCAACCTGCTCTTCCTCGGCGGCATGGAGATGCTGGTCGACGGCGAGCCGGTCGACGTCTCCGAGAAGATGGCCTATCGGGGCATGATGCTCAGCGGCGTCCCCAACTGCGCCTTCACGGTGGGCTACACCAACGCCTCCTGGACGCTGAAGGCCGATCTGGTCTCCGAATACGTCTGCCGGCTGCTCGCCTACATGGACGAGCACGGCTACTCCAAGTCGGTGCCTGAGGTGACCGATCCGAGCGTCGAGGAGCTGCCGCTGATCGACCTCAACTCCGGCTACGTGACGCGCTCGCTCGAGGAATTCCCCAAGCAGGGCTCGAAGGAGCCCTGGAAGCTGCGCCAGAACTACGTCTTCGACATCCGCACGATCCGGCGGGGTGCCCTCGATGACGGCGCGATGCAGTTCTCCAGGCCTTCCCCGGCCGAGCGGCCGTCGGATGTGGTCGCCGCGTGACGGACTACGCGGACCTGGGCGCGCTCTACATCAACTGCACGCTGAAGCGCAGCCCCGAGGCGTCGCATACGCAGGGTCTGATGGACCGCCAGATGGAGATCCTGCGCGCCCAGGGCGTCGCGGTCGAGTCGATCCGCGCGATCGACCACGAGATCGCCACCGGCGTCTGGCCCGACATGACCGAGCACGGCTGGCAGCGCGACGAGTGGCCGGCGATCTTCGAGAAGGTGATGGCCGCCGACATCCTGGTGCTCGGCATGCCGATCTGGCTGGGGGAGAAGTCCTCGGTCGCCACCCAGGTGATCGAGCGCCTCTACGGCAACTCGCACCTGCTCAACGACGCCGGCCAGTACGCCTACTACGGCCGGGTCGGCGGCTGCCTGGTGACCGGCAACGAGGACGGCGTCAAGCACTGCGCGATGAACGTCCTCTACTCGCTCCAGCACCTCGGCTACACGATCCCGCCCCAGGCCGACGCTGGCTGGATCGGCGAGGCCGGCCCTGGCCCGTCCTACCTCGACGAGGGCTCTGGCGGCCCGGACAACGACTTCACCAACCGCAACACCACCTTCGCCGCCTGGAACATGCTCCACCTGGCGCGCATGCTCAAGGACGCCGGCGGTATCCCCGCCCACGGCAACCAGCGGACCGAGTGGGACGCCGGCTGCCGCTTCGACTTCCCCAACCCCGACTACCGCTAACCCCACCCGCCACCGGGGACGTGCCGCAAGTTAGCGGTCCGTATAGGTACATAAGTTGCGGCACGTCCCCGCTCAGGCGGGGTTCGCTTCGAGGCGGTCGGCTAGGCGGTTCATGCCTCGGTTGCGGGCGGCGGCTGCGGCGGCGGGCCAGTCGGTCTGACGGTCCGGCGGCGGGGTGACGCCGGCGTCGCGCAGGGTGGCGATGTCCTTGAAGGCGCGCAGATCGTCGGCGGACTCGAGAAGCGAGGCGCGCAGGGCGGGGCGGGGCTCGCGAATCGCATTCTTGAGGATCGCCTCGAGCGAGCCGTGGCGTCGGAGCAGCTCGGCCGCCGTCTTGGGCCCGACGCCCTTGGCGCCGGGCAGGCCGTCGGCGGGGTCGCCGCGCAGGGCGATGAAGTCGGGGACGATCTCGGGCGGAACGCCATAGCGCTCCTCGACCTCGGCCGGCCCCACCTCTTCGCTTCCTTTGGTCCCGGTCTTCACGTAGAGCACCGTGACCCGCTCGGCGGCGCACTGGTACATGTCGCGGTCGCCGGTCATCAGCAGGGCCTGGCCGCCGGCCTCGGTCTCGCGGCGCGCGTAGGTGCCGAGCAGGTCGTCTGCCTCGAGGTCCTCGCTGGTCGCGACCGTCCATCCGAAGGCCTCGAAGAAGGGCCGGGCGTCGACGAACTGATGCGGCAGGTCATCTGGCATCGCCGCCTCGCGCTCGGCGTGATAGGCGGGATAGAGCTCGGTCCGGTAGGAGGCTGCGTCGGGGCCGAAGCAGAGGACCACCGCCCGCGGCTTGCGCTCTTCGACCTCGCGCAGCACCAGGTTGGCGGTGCCGAGCAGCGCATTGACCGGCTTGCCGTCCGACCCGACGATCGAGTCGGGCAGCGCGTAGAACGCCCGGAAGAGCATCGAGGGAGCGTCGACGGCGAGCAGCGGCTGAGGCACCGCCGCAGCCTACGCCCCCAATCGCCGCTGATGGGCCGATACGTCGACGTGGCCTTGACGTATCGGCCCGTCGAGCCGGGGGTCGGATACGGTGCGCGGCGATGGAGGCGGACGGACCGCGGATTGCGCCCGGCAACCGGCGGCAGCTGGGCTGGGTCAACTACGCGATCACGCGGATCGCGGGGCGCGTCGTTGGGGCGCGTGCGCCGCGGATCTTCACCACGCTGGGGCGCCACCGTGGGCTCTTCCGGCGCTGGCTCTGGTTCGCCGGCGGGTTGATGCCCGGCGGCAAGCTGCCGCGTGAGGACACCGAGCTACTGATCCTGCGCGTCGCCCACAACACCGGCTGCGAATACGAGTGGAGCCACCACGAGCGCCTTGGCCGTCGCGCCGGGCTGAGCGAGGAGGAGATCGCCCGGGTGCGGCAGGGCCCCGATGCGCCCGGCTGGTCGGAGTGGCAGGCGCAGCTGCTGCGCGCAGCCGATGAGATGCACTCCGACGGCCGGATTGGGGATCGGACATGGACGGGGCTGAGCGCCCGGCTCGACGAGGTCCGCCTGATCGAGCTCTGCATGCTGGTCGGCCACTACGAGATGCTCGCCATGACCCTCAATACCCTCCAGGTCGAGCCAGACTTCCCCGCGCGCCTATGAGCTTCCGGTGCGCTTTATGTGGTCATGGGTTGCATAAAGCGCACCGGAACCGGCGGATGCGATGAAGGGGCTGGGGGGTCGGCTTTGCCTTGTTACCGGGGCCGCCAGTGGGATCGGGCGAGCTACGGCGCTTGCTGCTGCCTCGCGAGGGGCCGTGCTCGTGCTCACGGATGTCCAGGCCGAGGCGCTCGACGCGACCGTGGCGGAGATCCGCGGGGCGGGGGGGACGGTCGCGCACGCTGCCGCCCTCGACCTGACCGACCACGAGGCGCTCACCGCGATGGCGGCCGAGGTCCACGCCGCCCACGGCAGCATGGACGTGGTGATGAACGTCGCCGGCGTCTCCACCTGGGGGACGATCGAGCGGCTGCGCCACTCCGACTGGCGCAAAATGGCCGAGGTCAACCTGATGGCGCCGATCGGCGTGCTGGAGCTCTTCGTGCCGCCGATGATCGAGGCGGGCCGCGGCGGCCATGTCGTCAACGTCTCTTCGGCCGCCGGGCTCTTCGGCCTGCCCTGGCACGCCGCCTACAGCGCCTCGAAGTACGGCCTGCGCGGGGTTTCGGAGGTGCTGCGCACGGATCTGCGCCGCCACGGCATTGGGGTCAGCCTCGTCTGCCCGGGCGCGGTGAAGACGCCGCTGGTCGACACTGTCGAGATCGTCGGGGTCGATCGTGAGGCGCCGGCGATGCGCAAGCTGGTGGCGCTCTTCGAGCGCCGCGCGGTCAGCCCCGAGCGCGTCGCCGGGCGGATCCTCAACGGCATCGAGCGCAACCGCTACCTGGTCTTCACCTCCGCCGACACCCACGCGCTCTACCTCACCCAGCGCTTCGTCCCGCCGCTCTACTGGCTGGTCATGCGCGTCATGGAGGGACAGCTGACCAAGGCGGGCCGACGCTCCCAGCGTTGAGGTCGCAGCTGCCGCCGCATGGCGGCGATAAGTGCGACCGCAAGCCCGCGGCACCCGTCCACTACGGTTAGCGCCGCCGTGACTCCGCAGGCACTCCATATAAAGGACCTGGTCAAGCGCTACCCGAACGGGGTCGAGGCGCTGCGCGGGGTCTCGCTGGAGATCGCCCCCGGGGAACTGTTCGCGCTGCTCGGCCCGAACGGGGCGGGCAAGTCGACCCTGATCCACTGCACGACGGGGCTGGCCCAGCCGACCGCCGGGGAAATCAGCGTCTTCGGCCACGACGCGATCCACGATTACGGCGACGCCCGCCAGGCGGTCGGGCTCGCCCCGCAGGAGCTCAACATCGACTGGTTCCTCACCGCCGAGGAGACGCTCGACTACCACGCCGGCTACTTCGGCATGCCCAAGCGCGAGCGCCGCGAGCGCACGCGCGAGCTGCTCGAGACCTTCTCGCTGACCGAGAAGGCGCACGAGCGCACTCGCACGCTCTCCGGCGGGATGAAGCGCCGCCTGATCCTGGCGCGGGCGATGATGCACCGGCCGCGCCTCTTGATCCTCGACGAGCCGACCGCCGGCGTCGACGTCGAGCTGCGGCTCGAGCTCTGGCACTACGTGCAGCGGATCAACCAGGAGGGGACGACGATCCTGCTCACCACGCACTACCTGGAGGAGGCCGAGCAGCTCTGCGACCGGATCGCCTTCATCAACGACGGCCAGATCGTCGGCGAGGGGACCAGCGCCGAGCTCTCCGCCCGCTACGGCGTCGCCAACCTCGAGGACGCCTACCTGGCCCTGGTCGGCCGCAACGAGCTCTCGCGCTCGCACATCGAGGTCGCCGCCCAATGAGCGCCGCCCAGATCCGCTTCGCGACGCTCTGGCGCCGCGAGATCAACCGCTTCATGAAGATCAAGAAGCAGACCCTGGGCGCGCCGCTGCTCGAAACCTTCCTCTACATCATGGTCTTCGGCGCCGCCCTCGGCTCGCGGATCAAGCAGCTGCACGGGATCGAATACATCCTCTTCGTGATCCCCGGGCTGATCATGATGGCCTTTTCGGTCAACGCCTTCACCAACAACTCCTCCTCGATCCTCCAGCAGAAGTTCCAGGGGGCGATCCAGGACCAGCTCTCCTCGCCCGCCTCGCCGCTGGAGCTGCTGCTCGCCTTCTCGCTCGGCGGCTTCGTGCGCGGGCTGATCGTCGCGACGCTGACCTTCGCGGTCTCGGGGGTCCTCGTCGGCATGCCGGTCGACCACTTCCTGGTGCTCGTCCCGTCGCTCTTCCTGGTCGGCTTCTTCTTCTCCCAGCTCGGCGTGCTCACCGGAGTCCGCGCCGAGCAGTTCGACGACGTCGCCTTCGTCCAGACCTTCGTCCTGCAGCCGTTGATCTTCCTCGGCGGGGTCTTCTACTCGGCGGCGCTCCTGCCCCAGCCGTTCGAGACGCTGACCCGCTTCAACCCGCTCTACTACATGATCAACCTGGTTCGCTACGGCTTCGTCGGCTTCACCGAAGTCAGCGTGCCACTCTCGCTGCTCGCCCTGACCGCGGCGACCGCGGCGATCTTCGCGATCAACCTGCGCCTCTTCGCCCGCGGCTACAAGCTGCGCGCGTAGCTCCGGTCGCAAGTAAGCTCTCTGACAATGCTGGGGAAGGGACTCTCTCGCGCGGGCGCGCTCGCCGTCACCGTGTGCGCGCTCTCGCTCGGCGCCGACGACGCCGGCGCGACCACGTTCTGCGTGCCCAGCTTCAGCCCGGCCTGCCCCAACTCCGGCGGCAACGTCGCCGAGGCCGACCTGGAGCAGGCGATGAGCCTGCAGGCGGTGGACGGCGAAGCCGACGAGATCAGGCTCGCGGCCGGGACCTTCACCGAGGCGGCGGCGCCCTACGAGCCAGTCGGCGGCAGCGGCGAAACGCTCGAGCCGACCGGCAGCGACCCGCTGACGGTGGTCGGCGCCGGCCCGGCGGTCTCGGTGATCACCAGCGTCGCGACCGGCAACGTCTTCATCGTCAACCTCGACTTCAACAACACCCGCCAGATCACGCTCAAGGACCTCACGGTGCGGGTTCCGGCGAGCGCCGCGGACGGCCTTGGCGCCGCCCTCCAGATCCACGGGGACACGCTGGAAAACGTCGACGTGGTCAGCCGCAACGACGAATCCGATGGCATCGCTTCCGCGGTCGGGTCCGGCAACGTCTTCCGCGACGGCGAAGTCCGCGGCGAAGCGGGCGGCTCGATCGGCGACGCGCTGCACGGCGGCTCCGCCGTGGGCGGCTCGCTGCTGGTCGAAGACGCGGTCCTCAGCGGGGCGAGCTGGGGGCTGGTCTCCGCCGACGCCGGCTCGACCCTGACCGCGCGGCGGGTAAGCGAGATCGGCACTCGCGCCTACGGCGCGATCGCGACGAGGGGCACGCTCATCGTCGAGAACTCGACCATGAGGATCGACGACGGGATCGGTCTCTACGCCAGCGCGGACGCCAACTCGAGCCTGCTGCACGCCGATCACGTGACGATCGTCAACGACGGTGGAATCGGCCCGGCGCTGGAAGCGAAGAAGTTCAGCGGGACCGCGGGCAGCGCCCAGATCGAAGTCTCGAACTCGATCCTGCGCGGCTTCGGCTCCGGCTACCGGCTGGAAAGGCCGATCGGCCCCGGGGTCGGCCAGATCGGCGTCGAGGCCCGCTACTCGGACCTGTTGCTGACCGGCACGAACGTCAACGGCGCGGTCGACCTCTCGACTGGCAACGCCGACGTCGACCCCCTGCTGAACGCCGACCTGACGCTGCCCCCCGGCTCCCCCGCCATCGACGCCGGCGATCCCGCGTCGGGCGGCCTGGACAGCGACTTCGCCGGGGCGCCGCGGCCACGCGACGGCAACGGCGACGGCAGCGCGGTTCGCGACCAGGGGGCGTTCGAGTACCAGCCGCCGACCCCGGTCGTCGATCCCTCCGATCCCGGGACGGGGGACACGACGCCGCCCCAAACGACGATTGCCAAGGGCCCCGGCAGGAGGCTCGCCAAGGGCGTGGCAAAGTTCCGCTTTCGCTCCAGTGAGCCCGGCTCGCGCTTCGCCTGCAAGCTCGACAAGCGCAAGGCGAAGCCCTGCCGCTCGCCCAAGTCCTACACCGGCCTGAAGCCCGGCCGCCACGTCTTCAAGGTCTGGGCGACCGACGCCGGTGGCAACAAAGACCCGACGCCGGCGAAGCGCCGCTTCAGGGTGCCGGCGGCGTGAGGCGCGTGCGGTCCAACCGCGCTCGGGCCCTGCTGTCCACCCCCGTCATTGTGCTCGCTCTCCTCGGGTTTTCCTCGAGCGCCTCTGCCTTCGTCTACTGGGCCGACACGCAGAATCAGCGGATCGGCCGCGCGAGCAACGACGGGACGGGGGTGATCGACGACTTCGTTCCCACTGGACAGTTGCCCTTCGCGATCGCGCTCGACTCGGCGCACATCTACTGGGCCAACCAGAACAGCGACACGATCGGCCGCGCCAACATCGACGGCAGCGGCGTCGACAACAGCTTCATGACAGGGATCAATGAACCATCCGGCGTGGCGGTCACCGCCAGCCACCTCTACTGGTCGACGATCGGCGGGCAGGTCGGCCGCGCCAACCTCGATGGGACGGCTCGCAACGCCAGCCTCGTCACCGGGGTCGCCGAGCCCTGCGGCCTGGCGGTCGACAGCGGCCATCTCTACTGGGCGGACATCGCCACCGGGACGCCCGCCTACATCGGCCGGGCGGGCCTCGATGGTAGCGGCAAGCAGCTCACCTACGTGACGATTCCGGTCGGCTTCCCCTGCGGCGTCGCGGTCAACTCGTCGAACATCTTCTGGTCGGACCCTGGGATCTTCGGCGGCGGCACGAGGATCGGGCGTGCCAACGTCAACAACGGCGGCGGCGTCGACACCAGCTTCATCGGCGATGCCTCCACGCCCTGCGGAGTCGCCGTTTCCGGGGCGCAGCTCTACTGGGCTAACGCTGAAACGAACACGATCGGACGCGCCAACACCGACGGGACCAACGTCAACCAGAGCTTCATCGCCACCAACAGCAGCCAGACCTGCGCGGCGGCAGTCGATTCACTCGCATCGCCACCGGCCGATTCGGCGGGCTCGACGCCGGTCGTCAATCCCGGGACGGGGGACACGACGCCGCCCCAGACGACGATTGCCAAGGGCCCCGGGGGGAGGCTCGCCAAGGGCGTGGCAAAGTTCCGCTTTCGCTCCAGTGAGCCCGGCTCGCGCTTCGCCTGCAAGCTCGACAAGCGCAAGGCGAAGCCCTGCCGCTCGCCCAAGTCCTACACCGGCCTGAAGCCCGGCCGCCACGTCTTCAAGGTCTGGGCGACCGACGCCGCAGGGAACAAAGACCCGACGCCGGCGAAGCGCCGCTTCAGGGTGCCGGCGGCCTAGGGCTCAGGCCTCGGCGAGCGGCAGGCGCTCGGCGAGGCCGGTCACCTCGAGCACGCGGCTGACTGCGGGAGCGGGGCTGGGGATGAACTGGACGACGGCGCCTTCCTCGTTGCGGCCCAGGATGGCGACCAGCAGGGCGATCCCGGTCGAGTCGATGAACTCGAGCTCGCGCATGTCGACGACCACCCTGGCGCCTTCCTCCTCGAAGCATGACTGCAGCGCAGACTCCGCGGTGGCGGCGTTGGCGAGGTCGAGCTCACCGCAGAGCGAGACGCGCCTCGCGCCTCCGTTCTCGGAAAAGCGCACGACCAGCGTGCCGTCTGCGATCTCGCGCGGTTCAGTCGTCATCGCTTCCCTCAGCCTACGACAGTTCTCGCGATTGTGGCGATCGATTCGTGTATGCAGGTGCTGGCATTACGACGGAGGTGCGCAAGCTGGGCGGCGGCATGTCGGTGGCGGCCGATGGTCATATCCCTGACGTGGCTGTCGGACCGCTTGCTTGCCTGCGGGCGCCCAGCTACATTCTCCGTCCATTCATCGAGGCGCGCGGGCAACCGGCGCCAACCAAGGAGGGAAAACTTGAAGCTTGCGTACCGCGCGATGCCGTTCAAGCTCGCCAGCGCACTGGCGCTCGTCCTCGCGGCATCGCTGATCGTCGTCCCCGCCCTCGCGGTGGGAGATGGTGGCGAAGGCACACCGAACCCCCATAACACCGTCTACATCCGCGACGGTAAGAAGGGGCTGCGCTTCGTGCCGCCGAAGTTCATCTACGCCGGCGAAGAACTGACCGTGCTCAACCAGACCGACCCGCACGAGGTTGGCCCGCACACTTTCTCGCTGGTCACCAAGGGCTCGCTGCCGAAGACGTCGCGGCAGCGCCAGCTCTGCTTCACCCCGCATCACATCTGCAAGGCGATCGCCGGCTGGCACGGGGTGAAGGGCGAGGGCCCGCCGAAAGAAAACCCGGCCGAGGCAGGTGAAGATGGCTGGGACACGCTCGGCAACCTGAACAAGAATGGCGACTCCTGGTTCACGGGCAGCAAGCCCAACACCTCGGAGACCCAGGTGGTCAGCGCCGCGGGCGGCACGAGGCTCTACTTCGTCTGCGCCGTCCACCCGTGGATGCACGGCTCGATCGGAGTTCGCCCGGCTCCCGCCGGGTAGCGGCACGTCTGGTTCGCAACAGCCCGATGCGCCCCGCCTGGGACGCCGAGCCTTCCTCGGCGCCCTGGGCGGCGGCGCTCTGGCAACCGCGCTGCCGCTTGGCCTGCGCCCCGCGGCGCTGTTCGATCACGGCGCACGGCCCGCCGCGCCGCGGTCCGCACCGCCGCCCTTCCGCGAGCCGCTGCGGATCCCCGAGGTGCTCAGCGACGCGCACCTGACGATCCCGATCCGCGAGGCCGAGGTGCAGGTCCTGCCCGGCGAGAAGACGCGGATGTGGACCTACGCCGGGACCTTTCCCGGACCGACGATCCGCCGCCCGGCCGGGCACCGCACCTCGGTCACCTTCCACCACCAACTGCCCGCCTCGGCCGGGGAGCTGACCGTGCACCTGCACGGCGGCCACAACCGCACCCAGTTCGACGGCCAGCCGGGCGGGCTGACCCGCTCGCACCCGCGCTCCTACTACTGCCGTATCCCCTTCGGCCTCTCGCCGCGCCAGTCGGGCAACGACACGCTGATCGAGCCCGGCGCCCGTCGCACCTACGTCTACGACCTGATGGAGAACGGGAGACCCGAGCGCGCCGCCTTCCAGTGGTACCACGACCACCGCCTCGACCACACCGCCCACAACGTTTGGCGTGGGTTGGCCGCCATGTGGATCATCGACGACGAGTTCGACGCCGGCCTGCCGCTGCCGACGGGCGACCGCGACCTGGCGCTGGCGATCTGCGACCGCGACTTCGACCGCCACAACCAGCTGACCAACCCGTTCGCCAACCTTCGCCCGCCGGGCGACGGGATCTCGGCGCGGACGATCCTCGTCAACGGCGTGCACATGCCGTACCACCGGGTCTCCGCGCAGCGCTACCGGTTGCGGCTGCTCAACCTCTCCCAGTTCCGCTCCTACAACGTCTACCTCTCCAACGGCGCGCCGCTGGTGCAGATCGGCAGCGACAGCGGCCTGATGCCGCGGCCGGTGCGCCGCCACGAGGTGACGATCGGGCCGGCCGAGCGGGTCGAGCTTGTAGCCGACTTCGCCGGCGCCCGCGGCGAGCGGGTCGAGCTGCGCAGCGGCCCGCGCCACGGCGGCCGCCACCCGCTTGGCGCCCTTCCCTACGTCGGGGCCCTGATGCAGTTCCGGGTCGACTCGCGGCGGGTGGCCGACCGCACCCGGGTGCCGCGCAAGCTGCGAGCGCTGCCAGAGTGGACCCAGCGAGCGCCGCGCAAGCCCCAGCGCCGCTTCGAGATCTCGATCGGTGGACTCTTCAAAACGAGCTGGCTGATCAACGGCCGCACCTTCAACCCCGCCTACGCGGCAGCCCACCCGAAGCTCGGCACGGTTGAGACCTGGGAGTTCGTCAACCACACCGACGTCGCCCACATGATGCACATGCACCTGACCGACTGGCTATTGCTCTCGCGCAACGGCAAGCCGGCGCCCCCCTTCGAAGACTGCCTCAAGGAGACCTTCTTCATCTACCCCCGCGAACGCATAGTCGTCGCCGGCAACTTCGTCGACTACACCGGCAAGTTCGTGATGCACTGCCACATGCTCGACCACGAGGATCACGGCCTGATGAGCCAGTTCGAGGTCGTGAAGGGCTAAACCAGGCATGAATCGCCCACCGAGTGGTCATAAAATGACCACCTGGTGGGCGAATTATGCCGCTGGGTCTACGGGGTCCGCTCCTCGACGATCTCGTAGAGGCCGTCGGCGCCGACCGAGTCGACGAAGGGGGCGATGCGGTCGAGCTGCTCCTGGTAGCCCTCGTTGCCGGCGACCTCGCGCAGCTGCTCGGGGGTGCCGTCGAAGAAGCCGAAGGTGATCACCTCGTCGGGGTTCTCGGCGTTGCGCAGCATGTTGAAGCGGGTGAAGCCGGGTGGCGGCTCGCCCTCCATGCCGCTCATGAACGCCTCGCGGAACTGGTCGTAGGCGCCCGGCTTCAGCGTGCGGGCGGTAAGTGCGCAGATCATCTTTCTCCTCCTGGATGCGGGACTGGGAGTTGCCAGACCACCAGGGGTACTAATCCTGACGGTGGCCGAACCGCCGCGAGGGCGGCAAGGGCGATCGCGACATCGGTCGTGGGCTTAGAACGGCGAGTTTAGAAGCGAGGCTCCCAGGGAGGCTCGTACCTGTAGCCGACCTCTGACTCGACTGGTGCGAGGCCGAGATCGAGCGTCTGCTGGTCGCTGATGCGATTGCGGGCTTCCTCAAGCATGTCGGGCAAGCGCTTGGTGGCATTGGCGCAAATCGCCGCCATGATCCGAGTGCCCGCATCGCTGTGCGTGGCGAAGATCATTGAACCGCCCCGGCTTCGATGGAGACCAAATCCCCTGAGAGGATGAGGTCATGTCACGAAATCGAAGGTACCCGCCGGAGGTCAGAGAGAGGGCGGTCGCCCTGGTGCTCGAGCACCAGGGCGAGCATCGCTCGCAGTGGGCGGCGATGCAGTCGATCGCGTCCAAGTTCGGGATGGCGGCCGAGACGCTTCGCAACTGGGTCCGCCAGGCCGAACGCGACCGCGGCCTGAAGCCGGGCCCGACGAGCGAGGAGCTGGTCAGGATCAAGGAGCTCGAGCGCGAGAACAAGGAGCTGCGCCGGGCCAACGAGATCCTCAAGGCGGCCTCGGCTTTTTTCGCGCGGGAGCTCGACCCGCCGATGCCGAGGAGATGAGCCTCTTCATCGACGCCCACCGCGACCGATTCGGGGTCGAGCCGATCTGCAGAGCCCTGCAGTTCGCCCCCTCGACCTACTACGCGCGCAAGGAGCGCGAGCGCAACCCCTGCGCTCGCGCTCTTCGCGACCGCGAGTTACTTCCCGAGATCCGCCGGGTCCACGAGGAGAACCTCTCGGTCTACGGCGCCGAGAAGACCTGGCGGCAGCTGGGCCGCGAGGGCATCGCCGCCCCGCGCTGCCAGGTCGAGCGCCTGATGCGCGCAGACGGCCTCAGAGGAGCGATCAGGGGCGGAAAGAGGGTCCGCACGACATTCCCCGACGGCGAGGCTGAGCGGGCCCCGGATCTCGTCGATCGCGACTTCACCGCGACCGCCCCTAACCAGCTGTGGGTCGCCGACTTCACCTACGTGGCGGCCTGGGAGGCGACCGCCTACGTCGCCTTCGTGATCGACGTCTTCAGTCGCCGGATCGTCGGCTGGCGGGCGGCTCGCTCGATGAAGACCGAGCTCGTCCTCGACACGATCGAGATGGCGCTGTGGTCACGCGACCACGAGGGCACCCCGGTCGGGGCCGGGCTCATTCACCACTCCGAAGCCGGCAGCCAATACACCAGCTTTGCCTTCGCCCGCCGGCTGATCGAAGCGGGCGTCGACCCCTCGGTCGGCTCGGTCGGCGACGCCTACGACAACGCCCTGGCCGAGTCGACGATCGGCCTTTTCAAGACCGAGATGATCGAGCAGAGGGGGCCGTGGAAGTCGGTCTCCGACGTCGAGCTGGCGACCCTGACCTGGGTCGACTGGTTCAATCACCACAGGCTCCATGGAGCCTGTGGTGATATCCCGCCTGCCGAGTTCGAGGCGAACTACCTGGCGGAGTTGAGTCCCAAATGAAAACGTCTCCAAGAAAGCCGGGGCGGTTCAAGCTGATCAGCCACCGCTCCTTCGGGATTCACTCCGCAGCGCCGCTGATTGCCCTGGTCTATCTGTGCTGTGGGGGGATTGAGATCGATCTCCCCTTCTCATGAGTCAGAAAACAAACCACGGGAAGCCGTGGAGACCCAGAAGAGTCACTCCGTTCGCAGGAGGCGGCGAAAGCTCTTCGTCGGGATCCGGCGCCAGCAACAACTCGCCATCGGGCAGCTCGACCGGGTTCAGCGCCGGCTCCTCCCCGCCCCCGCCAGCTGCGGCGAGCGGCAAGCAGGTCGAATCCGAGTTCGGCCTGTAGGCAACTTGGGTGCGAGCTACCGCGAATTGGCTATGGCGCATCGCACCGCTACCAAGGCACAGTTCAAAAAGGCGCCTTATTCTAAAGTCCTATTTTTAGGTATTGCCATCCACCTGAAGCGGACAATAGACTGCACGCGCTCGTACCCAAACTAATTCGGCAGCTTTCCCAAAAGGTGTTGAACTTAAAAATCCGTCTTATTTCTATAAGCTCAATAGCAACAATCACTTAACGGCCTGGTGGGAACCGGGTACACAGGTACATTCATCTTGGTACTATCCGTGGTGGGTTGTACCCTGGGCTAGCGTCGAAGGGAACGGCTGCGGGTTTGTTGGGCCAGAACAGGTGTGGTCTGGCCAACATAAGCATCTGACCATTTGGGGGAGGTATACGGTCACTGCCACCGGCGTTACTCCCACGGGAGAGTCGGTCACCAAAACGCGGTACCTAGCATTGCAGATTTGGGTCTGGCCCAACGGCAAGCAACAGCGGGAAGTTAAGGATTGGACACCAAGCGTACCTGTCGAAGAGGCCTAGCTGGGCAAATGACGAAGAGTCACTTGAAAACTGCTCTAGTATGCGCGGCGGTGGTCGCATGTGCTGTATGTGGTGCTTGCGCTAATCCGGCCATTTCAAGACAGTCAGAGGGATGTCAAGAAGAAATTCAGGGAGCAGCGGGAATGGTTCGGCCGAAAACCAGTGGCTTGAGTTGCGCGAAAA
Source organism: uncultured Solirubrobacterales bacterium (assembly GCA_963728365.1). Lineage (GTDB taxonomy): Bacteria > Actinomycetota > Thermoleophilia > Solirubrobacterales > 70-9 > VRUE01. The sequence goes on along the minus strand of CAVSJI010000001.1, from coordinate 1,238,793 downwards.
TCAAGGCGCTGATCGAAGTGCGACCTAGTGAACCGGGCGGATTTCTATTGAGCGGTGGACACCCGCGCGAGCGCTGGAAATGCCGAATCTACGTGCCAAAGAAGAGCAAAATCCTCCTTGGTTGTGATCATCACCAAAAGCATTTTAGCGTTGTAAGGGATGCTGGCTAGTTGCTCGTCATCTATACCGCTCACCGCCCGATGGTCCGGCCGGGCTTCGCAACGAGGCGTTGCTGGCGTTGATGTGGCGCTTGGGGTTGCGCGCTGGAGAGGCCGGAGCGCTGCGGCTGGAGGACATCAACTGGCGGGGCGGGGTTGTGCTCGTGCGTGGCAAGCGCCGCCGGCTGGATCACGTGCCGTTGCCGGTCGACGTCGGGAAGCTGTTGGCCGGCTACCTCTCGCGGGGGAGACCCCGCGCGTCGGCCCACCGGGAGGTGTTCCTGGCGCTTGATGCTCCTCACGGGCCGCTGGGCGCCGCAGCGGTTTCGAGCGTCGGGGCGCGCGCGTTAGCTGACGCCGGCATCGTCGGGCCTGGCGCTGCTCACCGGCTGCGGCATACCGCGGCGTGCGGGGTACTCGCCGCAGGCGGCGGCCTGGTCGAGGTCGGTCAGCTGCTGCGCCACTCGAGCTCGGAGACCAGCGCCATCTACGCCCGATCGGATGACGTCGCGCTCACCGTGCTCGCGCGCCCATGGCCGACCGGAGCGACATCATGAGCGTCGATCTCCGCCAAGCCGCGGTCGACTATCTGCGTGATCGTCGTGCCCGGGGATACGTGCTCGCTGATGAGGACCGGCTGCTCGCCGCGTTCCTGGACGGCCTGACCGCCCGATCTGTGGCGACGATCACGGTCGCTGACGCGGTGGCGTTCGCGACCAGGCGCCCGGACACCACCCGCGGCTGGCAGGCAAGGCGACTGCGGGCGATCCGGGGTCTGGCCGCGCATGTGCACGGCTTGGATCCGGCCGCCGCGGAGCTGATCCCGGCTGGATTGATCGGATCCAAGACGCCTCGCCGGATCCCGTACCTCTACTCCGCCGCGCAGATCGCCGAGCTGATGAGCAGGGCGCTCTCGCTCGCCCCGGCGATGCTGGGGCAGAGCATGCACACGCTGATCGGGCTGCTCGCCAGCACCGGGATCCGCAGCGGCGAGGCCGCCGCGCTCAACATCGAGAGCCTCGACCCAGAAAGGCAGGTCCTGATCGTGACCGGCAAGAACAAGCGGGTGCGGCGCGTTGCGCTGCACTCAACGACCGTTCAGGCACTTACCGACTACCAACAGATCCGCGCGACCCGAGCACCCGCGGCGACGGGCCCATTGCTGATCGGGCCCAAGGGCGGCAGGCTGAACCTGAACACCGCTCGGGCCGCGTTCCGGACGCTGGTCAACGACTGCCGGCTGCCCGTCGGGCCGGGTCGCCGAGCCCCCCGTCTGCATGACATGAGGCATAGCTTTGCTGTGAACACGCTGATCGACGCGCACCGCGATGGGGCCGACGTCGACGCGCGGATCGCGACCCTCGCCAACTATCTCGGTCACATCGATCCGTCGCACACCTACTGGTATCTGACCGCCAGCCCGCAGCTCATGCAGATCGTTCGCGAACGGATGGCCGCCCACCGGGAGCGCGTGCGATGACCGCCCTGGCCCCGACCCTACAGTCGTTCTTCACCAGCTACCTGGTCGGCCAGCGTGGCGCGAGCAGCCACACGATCACTGCCTATCGCGACACCCTGCGGCTGCTCCTCGGCTACGTCCACGAGCGCACCGGCATCCAGCCCAGCGACCTCGACATCGGGGGGATCGCCAGGACCCTGGCGATCAGGTCGGCGTGCTCGGGGTGGCGCAGGGCGGCGTGGCGGTAGAGGGAGTGGATCGCGGCCAGCCGCGCGTTGCGCGTTCGGGTGCAGCCCCGATCGCTCGACCCTGACCGGACGACGAGGCGCTGCTCGAGCATCGTCAGGAAGGCGGTGATCATCTCGGCGTCAAGGAGGACCACCTCCTGATGCTGCTGATGATCACCACCGGGGTGCGCGTCTCCGAGTTGACCGGCCTGACCCGAGCCGATGTCCACACCGGCAAGCCCGCCGCCCATATCGCCACCCGAGGAAAGGGCCGGAAAACCAGGGTCACGCCGCTGGACACGATCACAACCACGGCGCTCCGCGCATGGCTCACCGAGAACCCGGGTCCTGCGGCCATGCCCGTGTTCACCGCGCAAGGCACCACCAGAAGGCTGACAACCGACGCTGTCGCCCAGCGGCTCAAGCTCCACGTCGCGACCGCTGCCCGCACCTGCCCGACCATCGCCACGAAGAACCTGACGCCGCACATCCTGCGTCACACCTGCGCGATGCGAATGCTCGCCGCCGGGATCGACTCCACCACGATCGCGCTATGGCTCGGCCACGAGTCACCCGAGTCCACGCGCGCCTACCTCCACGCCGACTTGCAACTCAAGCAGCAAGCGCTCGACCGCACCGCCCCACCACGGACCCGCTCCGGTCGCTACCGCCCACCAGACAAGCTGCTCGCGTTCCTCGAAGCCCTCTAATTATCCCGAACCCCCAGAGTCTGATCCTCGTCGCAACAGCCGCCCCCGCGGCCAACATCGGCATAACCAGGACATCGGCATAATTCGTCGGGTCGATGCCGGGCACCTCGCAGAAGGTCCAAAGCGCTTGCTCTTCGGCCAAGAGCCCGGCGCAGAAGCGACGCTCGCGGCGGTTGTGAGCGCGGGCGCCCTGCTCAAGCAGGGCGTGGAGGCGATCGCGCAACGGCGCCAGCTCGGCGGCCAGCCAGTCCAGGTCATGATTTTACTCGAGGTAGATGCGGTGGGCGGCAAAGACCTCGCGCGATATCTCCAGGAGTCCCATTCCGCGCCTGTGACCGCGATCCCGCCGAAGTCCTCGCCGAGCAGCTCCTTTGCCGCGGCCTGCCCGCGCGAGGGGTCGATCCGGTAGCAGGCATAGAGCGAGGTCGCGGCGAGCCACAGTCACTGCTGCGCCGGCCCCAGGCGCCAGCCTGTCTCGTCGGCATGCACGGCCTCGGCTTCGCGCACCGCCTGCGCCAGCTCCGCCCAGGGGTCGGCGAGGGCGGCGCTCATCCGCATGATCGTCCGGTCGACCGCGCCGAGGGAGATGGCGGGCAGCTCGGCCGGTTGCCCGGCGCCACAGGCAGGGCACAACAGCCGGTGGCGGCGATGCTCTGCGATCAGCAGGGCGATCGGTGGCAGCTCCCATACCTGGGCGAGTGGTGTGCCGAGCCGCTCCTCGCAGCCCTCGAAGGCGTGCCCGTGAGGACCTGAAAGACGTGCCAGTGGGTTGCTCCCATCACGCGGAAGACCTCCTTGATGAACGCTCGGGAATGTCCTCGTGAAAGAGGTCGCTCATCGAATTGACGAGGATCACTCGCGTCCGTCTTCACCGAATCGGCTGATCGAGGCGTTTTGGCCACAGCTTTAGCTCGAAGCCCTGCTCGTAGGGTGGCCAGGCACACCACGCCACCGTTCGGCAAGGTCTTCGCATGGCAGTGGGCGCAGCCGGTGGAGACCTGTGCGCAGCCGATCACCGGATTCCAAGTTGACTCGATCCACTCGATCGCGTTTCTGTCTCTGACCCAGACGCACATGCGTTCGCTTTGTTGGCTGGGGGATAGGGCTCAGGTCCAGAGCGTGGCCAGCGGCCAGGCTTCGAGGCGGTCGCCGAAGGGGAGGCGCTCGGCGCCGGGGTAGAGCACCACGCCCTTGGTGAAGCGGTCGCCGAGCCGGTCGCGGAGCGCGGCCAGGTGGCGGAAGTCCTCGCCGCGAACGGTCGTCGACGCCTTGACCTCGACGCCCGTCACGCCGCCGTCGGGGCCTTCGACGACGAAGTCGATCTCGGCCCCCCTGGCGGTGCGCATGTGCATCAGCGTGGAGCGGCGCGGGGAGGCGGCGATCCGCTTGGCGAGCTCCATGCCGACGAAGCACTTGAGCGCGCTGCCGAGCAGCGGGCCGTCCTCGGCGAGTCGCCGCTCGCCTGCCCGAAGCAGACGAGCCAGAACGGCCGAGTCGGCGACCAGGAGCTTGGGCGACTTGGTGATCTGCTTGACGCGGTTGTTGTGCCAGGCGGGCAGTCGCCGGACGAGGAAGACGTGTTCGAGCAGGGTCAGGTAGCGGTCCAGTGAAGTGCGCGGGATGCCGACCGAGCTGCTCACCTCGACCTTGTTGAGCGGGGCGCGCACCCGAGAGGCGAGCGAGGCGAGGATCGCCGGGACCTCGGCGAGCCGCTCGATGTTGGCCAGGTCGTGGAGATCACGCTGCACGATCGCGGTGAGGTAGGAGTCGATCCACTCCTCGCGCCGCGCGGCGCTGCGGGTCACCGCCTCGGGAAAGCCGCCGCGGGCGATCCGCTCGACGAGGTCTTGCCGCGAGATCGCGGGCGCGGCCGGCGGTCGATCGCCCGCCTGAAGCAGGCACTCGACGATCCGCCCTTCGCTTCCTTCGATCTCGGCTTGGGAAAACGGCCAGAGGGTGCGCACCTCGACGCGGCCGGCGAGCGACTCGGAGACTTTCGGCAGCAGCATCACCTGCGCCGAGCCGGTGAGGATGAACCGCCCGGGGCGCCGGTCGCGGTCGATCGCCGCCTTGATCGGCAGCAGCAGCTCCGGCGCCCGCTGGATCTCGTCGATGACGAGTGCCTCCTCGCCGCCTTCCACGAAGCGAACCGGGTCCTCGCGTGCGGCGGAGAGGCTGCGTAGGTCATCGAGGCTGACGTAGCGCGCGGGGTGAGGACCCTCCGCGATCTCCCTGACGAGCGTGCTCTTGCCCGCCTGTCGCGGCCCGACCAGCATCACAGCAGGCGTATCTGCGAGCGCTTCGAGCAGGCGGGGCGTTATTTCACGGCGTGTGGGCATGGGCATAAATTGACCACCAACCGGTCATATTATGCCCATCAAGTGGTCATTTCATGCAACCACCCGCCCAGAGAGCGGGTCCCTACGGGGTCCGCTCCTCGACGATCTCGTAGAGGCCGTCGGCGCCGACCGAGTCGACGAAGGGGGCGATGCGGTCGAGCTGCTCCTGGTAGCCCTCGTTGCCGGCGACCTCGCGCAGCTGCTCGGGGGTGCCGTCGAAGAAGCCGAAGGTGATCACCTCGTCGGGGTTCTCGGCGTTGCGCAGCATGTTGAAGCGGGTGAAGCCGGGTGGCGGCTCGCCCTCCATGCCGCTCATGAACGCCTCGCGGAACTGGTCGTAGGCGCCCGGCTTCAGCGTGCGGGCGGTAAGAGCGCAGATCATCTTTCTCCTCCTGGATGCGGGACTGGGAGTTGCCAGACCAGCATCGCGCCAATGCGCCGCCGCGTCAACCGCGGAGGCGCCTACCCCCCGATCAGCTCGATGCGGTAGCCGTCGGGGTCGCGGTAGAAGCAGATTCGGTGGCCCTCGGTGCGGCCGCCGGGGCGGTAGGGGGGCTTTTCGGGGTCGACGCCTTCGGCGGCGAGGGACGCGATCGTCGCGTCGAGGTCGTCTACGGCCAGGGCGATGTGGTTGTAGCCGGTGCCGTGCTCGTAGTCGGTGACCCCGTGGTTGTAGGTCAGCTCGAGGACCGGGTCCTCGCCGGGGAGGTTCATGAAGACGTTGATCGCCTCGTCGCCGATCGGCATCTTGCCGGCCACTTCGAAGCCGAGCTTCTCGTAGAAGGCGACCGAGCGGTCGATGTCGCCAATCCGGTAGCAAGTGTGCAGGAATCGCGGCGCGATCGATCCAGAGTAGCGGCCTGCCTAGAATTCGGAGCGAATGGCGCGCCGCTCGCGACGGCGGAGACGCAGGTCGCATACCTCGAAGTGGAGAAAGGTCCTGGTCCCCCTGGGGATCCTGGGAGTCGTCGCCGCGGTCGCCAGCGGGATCGCCGGCGGCTGGGCGGTCAGCACCTATGAGTCGGCGCCGCCGCTCTCCAGCCTCAAACCGGTCCAGAAGGGGCGCTCCTCGGCGATCTACGCCAAGGACGGCAGCCTGATCGGCTTCATCCAGTCCGAAAACATCCGCCAGCCGGTGCCCGGCAGCTCGATGCCGCAGGTGCTGCGCGACGCGACCGTGGCGATCGAGGACAAGAACTACTTCGACCACGGGGCGCTCGATCCGACCGGGATCATCCGCGCCGTATGGAAGGACGCGCTGGCGGGCGGCCAGCCGGTGCAGGGCGCCTCGACGATCACCCAGCAGCTGGTCCGCAACCTCTACATCCAGAACCCCGAAGACACGCTGAAACGCAAGCTCCGCGAAGCGCATCTCGCGGTCGAAGAGGAGGAAGCCCACTCCAAGGAATGGATCCTCACCGCCTACCTCAACACGGCGCCATACGGCACGGTTGAAGGAGAGACCGCGGTCGGGGTCGAGGCGGCGGCGCAGACCTACTTCGGCAAGCCGGCCAAAGACCTGGAGCTGCGCGAAGCGGCGCTGATCGCCGGCCTGCCCCAGGCCCCCTCCGAATACAACCCCTTCCTCGACCCGCACGCCGCCCTGCAGCGCCGCAACGAGGTCCTCGACGCGATGCACGAGCAGGGCTACATCGACGGCGAGGAATACCGCGAAGCGCGCCGGCGCAATCTCGGCCTCAGCCCCGGGCACAAGTACCGGGCGATCAAGGACCCGTTTCTCTTCGACCTCGTGCAGCAGGAGCTGATCGACGAGTACGGGATCAACACCGTGCGCAAGGGCGGTCTCAAGGCCTACACGACGATCGACCCCGAACTGCAGGAACGCGCGCAGGAAGCGGTCGATTCGTGCAGCGTCTGCTACGCCGAAGGTGGCCCGGCCGCGGCGCTCGCCTCGATCGACCCGTCCAACGGGGAGATCGTCGCCCTCGCCTCGACCGAAGGCTCCGAAAGCGAAAGCGAATTCAACTATGCCTGGCAGGCGCACCGCCAACCGGGCTCCTCGTTCAAGCCCTACGTGCTGACCACCGCGATCAAGCAGGGCGTCGACCCCTACACCACCTACTACGACGGGACCTCGCCGAAGACGCTGACGATCCCCGGCGGCGGACCGCCCTGGACCGTCAACAACGACGAGCCCGGCGGCGGCACGATGTCGGTCGCCGACGCGACCACCAACTCGATCAACGTCGTCTTCGCCCAGCTCGACCTAGACGTGGGGCCGGAGGACGTCACCCAGACCGCCCATGAAATGGGGATCGAAGAGCACCTCGAATCGGTACCGGCGGAGGCGATCGGCGGCCTCCGCGAAGGCGTCACCCCGCTTGAACAGGCCGACGGCTACGCGACCCTGGCCAGCGGCGGCATCCACCATGACCCGACCGCGATCAGCCGGGTCGAGTTCCCCGACGGCACCGTCGACGAAACCAGCGCCGACAGCGGCGAACGGGTGCTGACCGAGGGCCAGGCCTACGAAGTGACGAAAATCCTCGAGACGGTGATCACCGGCGGCACCGGCGCCGGCTACACCTACATGGGCTGCGGCGCCGAGGCCGGCAAGACCGGCACCTCGGAGGACCTCTCCGATGCCTGGTTCGTCGGTTACACGCCGCTCTACTCGACTGCGGTTTGGGTCGGGCACCCGCAGTCGCGGGAATCGACCGGCTTCGGCGGGCCGACCGCGGGGCCGATCTGGCGCTCCTACATGGAATCTGCCGTCGCCGGCGACTGTCCTGAATTTCCCGAACCGTCGAGCCTGCCCGAGCTGTCGGCCCTGAACGAAGGCTACGCCTCGGGTTCTTCGTCCTCGTCGAGCGAATACGAAGAATCGGAATACGAATACGAAGAAGAAGAAGAAGAAAGCGGCAAAGGCGAAGGCGAAGGCGAAGGCGAAGCGGCGCCCGAAGCGGAAGCGACGCCTGAACCCACCCCGGAACCGGCGCCGGAAAATACCCCGGCCCCAGCGCCCCCGCCGGCGGGCGGCGGGCTGGCCAGCCCCCACTGAGACGCGGACAGTGAACGGGACCGGCACGCGCTTCGATCCCGAGGAGGGGCTGGAGCTGGTCCTCCGTCACCTGGGGACCGGGCGCGCCGGCCTCAGCGCCCGCGAGGCGCGGCGGCGGCTCGAGCAGCACGGGCCGAACGCGATCGAACGCCGAGAGGGCCCGAGCAGGCTGCGCGACCTGGCCCGGCAGTTCACCCACCCGCTGGCGTTGCTGCTTTGGATGGCGGCGGTGCTTGCCCTGCTCAGCGACGTGGCCCCGCTCGGCGCGGCGATCGTCGCCGTGATCGTGCTCAACGCCGCTTTCGCCTTCAGCCAGGAGCTGCAGGCCGAGCGCGCCACCGAGGCGCTGCGCGAGCTGCTGCCGCCGCGGGCGCGGGTGCGGCGCGGGGGAGAGGCGGTCGAGGTCGAGGCGACCGAGCTGGTCCCCGGCGACCTGCTGCTGATCGAGGAGGGCGACCGGCTCTCCGCCGACGCCCGCCTGATCGAGGGCGACCTCGAGATCGACGCTTCGCCGCTGACCGGCGAGTCCCAGCCGGTGTCGCGCACGGCGCGGCGCGGCGCCCCGGCCGCCTCCCCGCTGGAGGCCGATGACCTCGTCTTCTCGGGGACGCTCTGCACGGCGGGGGAGGCCGAGGCGGTCGTCTACGCGACCGGGATGGCGACCCAGCTGGGGCGGATCGCGGCGCTCTCCCAGCGGGTGCAGACCGAAGTCAGCCCGCTGCAGGCGCAGGTCAACCGGGTGGCGCTGCTGATCGCCGCCGTCGCCGTCGCCGCCGGCCTGCTCTTCTTCGCGATCGGCACGGCGGTCGCCGGGCTCTCGCTGGGTGACTCGGCGACCTTCGCGATCGGCCTGCTGGTCGCCAACGTCCCCGAGGGCCTGCTGCCGACGATCACCCTGGCGCTGGCGGTCGGCGTGCGCCGCATGGCGCGGCGCCGGGCGCTGGTCAAGCGGCTGACCGCGGTCGAGACGCTCGGCTCGACCGACGTGATCTGCACCGACAAGACCGGCACCCTGACCGAGGGGCAGATGAGCGTGCGGGCGCTCTGGGCCGACGGCGGCGAGCTGACTCCGGGGGAGGACGGTGGCGCCGCGGCCGGTGGCGAGCCGTTCTCCGCCCTGCTGCGCACGGCGCTGCGCTGCAACAACGCGACGGCGCGGCGCGAGGCGGACGGCTGGCGCCGGGGCGGCGACCCGAGCGAGAGCGCCCTGCTGGTCGCCGTCGGGCGGCTCGGCGAGGACGTCGAGGCGGCGCAGGCCGAGCGCGAGGCGGTGCGCCGGGCGCTCTTCCACTTCGACCCGCGGCTGAAGCGGATGACGACCCTCGACGAGGAGCCCGGCGGCCAGCTCTGGCTGCACGCCAAGGGGGCGCCGCTGGAGCTGCTCGAGCGTTGCGCCGCAGTGCGCGGCGCCGGCGGCGACCGACCGCTCGCCGAGGCCGATCGGGCCGCGGTGCGCGAAGCGTTCGAGGGCTACGCGAGGCGCGGCATGCGGGTGCTCGGCTTCGCCGAGCGCCGAGCGGGCGCGTCGGGGGAGGAGGATCGCGAACGAGCCGAGGCCGGGCTCAGCTTCGTCGGCCTGATCGCGCTCGAGGACCCGCTGCGCGCCGAGGTCCCGGCTTCGGTGGCGCGCTGCCGGCGAGCCGGCGTGCGGGTGATCGTCGTCACCGGTGACCACGGACTGACCGCCGCAGCCGTCGCGCGCGAGGCCGGGATCGCCGGAGAGGCGCCGACGGTCCTCAGCGGCGCCGAAATCGATGCAATGGCCGAGCCCGAGCTCGACCGCGTGCTCGACGAGAGCCCGGAGCTGATCGTCGCCCGCAGCAATCCGGAGACGAAGCTGCACCTCATCGACGCGCTCGAGGCGCAGGGGCACACGGTGGCGATGACCGGCGACGGGGTCAACGACGCCCCCGCCCTGCGCCGCGCCGACATCGGCGTGGCGATGGGCGAGTCGGGGACCGACGTGGCCCGCGAGGCGGCGACGATGGTGCTCACCGACGACGACTTCAGCTCGATCGTCGCGGCGATCGAGGAAGGGCGGGTCGTCTACGACAACATCCGCAAGTTCATCACCTACATCTTCGCCCACCTGACCCCCGAGGTCGTCCCCTTCCTGATCTTCGCGCTCTCCGGCGGGGCGGTGCCCTTGCCGCTGACCGCGCTGCAGATCCTCGCCATCGACCTTGGCACCGAGACGCTGCCGGCACTGGCGCTGGGCACCGAGCCGGCCGAGCCGGGGGTCGTCGACCGCCCACCGAGGCCGCGCAGCGAGAACATCGTCAGCCGCGCGATGCTGACCCGCGCCTGGCTCTGGCTGGGGCTGTTGGAGGCGGCGCTTGTGACCGGCGGCTTCTTCGTCGTGCTCACCGCAGCCGGCTGGTCGCCCGGCGACCCGACCGGCAGCGGCAGCGCCCTGCACCACGACTACCTGGTGGCGACGACGATGACCTTCGCCGGGATCACCGCCTGCCAGGTCGGCACCGCCTTCGCCGCCCGCACCAGCAGCGCCTCGCTGCGTCAGATCGGCGTCCTCTCCAACCCGCTGCTGCTCTACGGGATCGCCTTCGAGCTGCTCTTCGCCGCGGCGCTGATCTACCTGCCGCCGCTGCAGGACCTGTTCGGCACCGCGGCGCTCTCGCCCGTCCACCTGGCGATCCTGCTGCCCTTCCCCTTCCTCGTCTGGGGCTCGGACGAGCTGCGCCGCTGGTGGTTGCGGCGAGAAGCGATGCATTGACGCCCCTGTAGGTGGGTCAACTCATCAGTCGCGCATGCGAGGATGGGCGCCGTGGCGGCGATCGAGACCGAGGGGCTGACCAAGTTCTACGGGGCCGAGCGGGGGATCGAGGACGTCACGGTGTCGGTCGAGGCGGGCGAGGTGTTCGCCTTCCTCGGGCCCAACGGAGCCGGCAAGACGACGACGATTCGCACCCTGCTCGACCTCCTGCACCCGAGCCGCGGCAGCGCCCGCGTCTTCGGCCTCGACAGCAGGCGGGAGAGCGTCGCGATCCGAGCCCGGCTCGGCAACCTGCCGGGCGACTTCGGCTACGGCAAGCGCAGCAGCGGACGCGAAGCGCTGGCGCTGCTGGCGAAGCTGCGCGGGGTGGATGACCTCGGCCGCGCGGAGGAGCTCGCGCACCGCTTCCGCGCCGACCTCGACCGGCCGCTGGGGCAGCTCTCGCGCGGCAACCGCCAGAAGATCGGCCTGATCCTGGCGATGTTCCACTCGCCCGAGCTGCTGATCCTCGACGAGCCGACCAGCGGCCTCGACCCGCTGATGCAGGAGGAGTTCCTGGCGCTGGTTCGCGAGGAGCGCGAGCGCGGCTGCGCCGTCTTCCTCTCCTCGCACGAGCTCGACGAGGTCGAGCGGGTCTGCGACCGGGTCGGGATCATCCGCGAGGGAAGGCTGATCGCGGTCGAGCGGGTCGCCGATCTGCTGGCGAAGACGGCCGAGCGCCGGCGGGCCGAGGTCGAGTTCGCCGAGCCGGCTGATCTCGAGGCGTTGCGCGCGATGCCCAGCGTGGTGCGCGCCGAGTACGCCCGGCCGACCCTGGAGGAGGTCTTCCTGACCTACTACCGCGGCGAGGAGCCGGCCGGGGGCAGCGAGGGGGAGTTGTGATCGCGCTGGCGCTCGCTCAGCTTCACGAGCGCCGCCGCTCGTTGCTCTCCTGGGGGCTGCCGATCGGCCTCTGGTCGGCCTTCGTCGTCGTCATCTACCCCTCGGTTGAAGACGCGATCGGCAAAGCGGTCGCCTCCTATCCGGAAGCGCTGAAGGAAGCCTTCGGGATCAGCGAGCTGAGCAGCGTCGAGCAGTACCTGAACGCCGAGATGCTGAGCTTGATCGTGCCGCTCGCGGTCGGCTACCTGGCGGCGCGCGCGGTGGCCAGCGGGCTTTCCGGCGCCGCCGAAAGCGGCCGGCTCGACGTGCTGCTCTCGGCGCCGGTCTCGCGCCGCTCGGTGGTCGCCGCCGCCTTCACCGCCGCCGCGGGCGAGCTGGCGGCAGTGCTCGCGGTGGCTCTGCTGCTGACGATGCTGGGCAGCGCGGTCGCCGGCTCGGGCCTCTCCTTCGGCTCGGCTCTGGCCGGCTACGCCAACGTCTGGCCCCTCGCCCTGCTCGTCGCCGGCCTCGGGGTCATCGTCACCGGCTGGTCGCTGCGCACCGCGGTCGTCACCGGCTCGGTCGCCGGCGTCCTCGTAGCGATGTACGTCGCCGACCTGATCGGCCGCCTCGACACCAGCCTCGACTGGATCCGATACGCCTCCGTCTTCCGCTACTACGGGCGCGCGATCGAAGAAGGCATCGACCCGGTCGCCTTCATCGGGGTCACCGCCGTTGCCGTGGCCCTCGCCGCCCTCGGGGCGCTGCTCTTCGAGCGGCGCGACCTGGCGGCGTAGCGTCGCCTTACCCGTTCGACCTGACCGAGAAGGGCTACCCCGACGGGCTGCGACGGTAATACACCGAACTGATGTTCGGGTTTTCCCCGATAACGGTGCGCCTGCCGCGGGGTAGTTTCAATTACAGAGCAAGGCCCCGGCGCTAACCGCCCGCAAGCAAAGCAAGGCAAGGTAAACGCCGCCCCATCGAAAGGAGGCGAAGATGGCAACCGCAAGCCAACAGTCAAAGTCGGAGAAGTCCGCCGTGTCCGATTCCAGCCCGGTCGAGAGGACCGCTGAGCTGTCCGAACGGGTCCTCGATCAGGTCAAGGAGAGTCAGGAAAGCGCGATCGAGGCGGTTCGCAGGTTCATGGAGTCCGTCGACGAGGCGCTGCCCTCACGCGGTGAGGGACCGGGTCCCTCGCGGCGCCAGGAGGTGATCGACTCGGCGCTCGAGATGTCCGAGAAGCTGGTCAAGACGCAATATGATTTCCTCACCAACGTGGTGCGCAGCGCCGGCGAGGCGCTGGGCGCTTCGTCGAAGAAGAGCTAGGGGAGCCAAGAAACATGGCCTACGAGGTCAAGACCGAGAACCTGCACGGCCGTCCGGTCACCTACGCGCGGGCGGGCAGGGGCTCGGTCTTGCTTCTGATCCATGGGATGGGCGGCACCTACGAGAACTGGACCGAGGTGATCGAGCCGCTGGCCCGCAACCACACGGTGATCGCCCCCGACCTGCCCGGTCACGGTTCCTCCGGCCCGGGCGGCGGCGACTACTCGCTGGGCGCGCTGGCCGCCAGCCTGCGCGACCTGCTCACCGCGCTCGGCCACGAGCGGGCGACCCTGGTCGGCCACTCGCTGGGCGGCGGGATCGCGATGCAGTTCGCCTACCAGTTCCCCGAGATGGTCGAGCGGCTCGTGCTGGTCTCCAGCGGCGGCCTCGGCCCGGAGGTCAGCCCGGTGCTGCGCGCCGCCTCGCTGCCCGGCGCCGACCTCTTCATCACCGCCACCGCCGCCGCCGGACAGCGCATCGGCCCGGCGATCGGGCGGGGGCTGGCGGCGATCGGCCTGCGGCCCAACGCCGACGTGGCCGAGGTGCTGCGCGGCTACGGCTCGCTGACCGACCCGATCCGGCGCACCGCCTTCCTGGCGACCGTGCGAGCGGTGATCGGCACGGGCGGGCAGCGCGTCGACGCAACCGATCGCCTCTACCTGGCGAAGGCGGTGCCGGTCCTGATCGTCTGGGGCGCCCGCGACAAGATCATCCCCGCCCATCACGGCGAGCAAGCCCACGAGCACATCCCCGGCAGCCGGCTCGAGATCTTCGACGAGGTCGGCCACCTGCCCCAGATCGAGGCGCCGCTGCGCTTCGTCCTCACCCTGGAAGAGTTCCTCGCCGAGACCGAGCCGTCAGAGCTCGACCGCGAGGGCTGGTCGGCGCTGCTGCAGGCCGGCAAGGCCGCTTGAGCCGGCTTCAGGCGGCGTCGCGTGAGCCGGAGGGCGTGGCCGCGCTTGCGAGGCTGCCCAGCTCGGCAAGCGATTCTTCGATCCCGTCCCTGAGCACGCCGAGGTCGGGGACGCTGGCCCGATCGCCGTTGAGCCCGAAGCAGACGCGGCCGTCGTAGCTGACCACGGCGACGCCGACCGCGTGGCCGGAGAAGATCGGCACCAGCGGGATCACGCGGCGCATCGGCGCCCCCAGCGCGTAGAGGGTCGCCGGCGGGCCCGGCACGTTGGTGATCGTGATGTTGAAGAGTCGCGGGGTGAAGGCGAGGCGGGCGACGACGCTGTGGATCAGCGGCGGCGCTGCCCCGGCGAGCTCGATCAGGGTCTCGGCACCCATGCCGGCGTCGCTTCCCTTGAGCTGCTCGGCAGCCGCCACCGTCTTGCGGAAGCGCAGCAGCGGGTCCGGCTCGGCCAGCGGCAGGTCGACGAAGAGCGAGCTGACCCGGTTTCCCAGCGCCAGCGCCTCGCTCGCCTTGCGCAGGCTGACCGGCACCATCGCCCGCACGCTGTCCACCGGCGAGTCCTCGCCGCGCCGTTCGAAGAGACGGCGCAGGCCGCCGGCGGTGGCGGCGAGGACGACGTCGTTGACGGTGCCGCCGAGCCCGCCCTTGACCCGTTTCAGGTCGTCGAGCTGGACGTCGACCGCGGCGAGCCGCCGGGTGCCGCCGATCTGGTCGTTGAGGCTGGTGTGCGGCGCCCCGATCAGCTCGTCGCGAATCACCATCTCGGCCAGCGCCCGCGAGCGCGAGAGCGCCGCCGCCAGCTTGCGCGGGTGGCGGGCCGCGTCGATGCCGCTGCCGACGGCCCCCGAGAGCCTGGCCAGGGCGCCGCGGCCCTCCTCAGCGTCGTCGTCGGGCGGCTCCAGCGCCGTCGCCAGGATCGGCGCGTCGGGGGGCGGGTGCGGCTCGGCGTCGAGCATCACGGCCGCGACCGAGACGCCGCTGAGCCCGTCGACGAGGCAGTGGTGGACCTTGGTGACGAGCGCCCAGCGGCCGCCCTCGAGCCCGTCGAGCAGGGTCGTCTCCCAGAGCGGGTGGGCGCGGTCGAGGCGGTGGGAGTAGAAGTCGCCGAGCCAGTCCAGCAGCTCTGCCTCGCCGCCGGGCGCCGGCAGGCTCGCCTGCCGCACGTGGTTGGCAACGTCGAACTCGGGGTCCTCCTCCCAGCTCGGCAGCGAGAGGCTGCCGACGCGCGGCGAGGAGAGGCGGCGCCGGAAGCGCGGCAGCAGCTCGAGCCGCTCGGCGGTCAGCTCGCGCACCGCGGCGAGCGTCGGCACGCCGCCCTCCGGCAGAGAATCGAAGACCGAGGCCCAGCCGATGTGCATGTGGGCGGACTCGTCGGCCTCCTCCAACTCGAGGAACGCGGCGTCGAGCGGTGTCAGGTGAGCCGGCACGAGCAAACCCTACGTCCACGGTCGCTCGCTCCCATCCGCACAAGGTACGGAATTCCGCGCCACAGTCGCCTGCGTCCCGAGAACCGCCTTACCCTTCAGTGCGTGGACCCGCTCGCGCCCGCCGTCGAAGTGACCGAGCCGAAGTACGTCTACGGCTTCGCCGAGGGCTCGAAGGAGATGCGCGAGCTGCTCGGCGGCAAGGGTGCCAACATCGCCGAGATGGCGCGGCTCGGAGCGCCGATCGTGGTCCCCGCCGGGTTCACGGTGACGACCGAGGCCTGCGTCGCCTACCTGGCCGCGGGCGATTCCTTCCCGCCGCAGCTGGAGAGCCAGGTCGACGCCGCCCTGGCGGCGCTCGAGCGCGAGGCCGGCAAGCGGCTCGGCGACCCGGCCGACCCGCTGCTGGTCTCGGTCCGCTCGGGGGCGCGCGAGTCGATGCCGGGGATGATGGACACGGTGCTCAACCTCGGGCTCGGCGACACGGCCGTCGGCGGCCTCGCCGCCAAGACCGGCAACGAGCGCTTCGCCTGGGACTCCTACCGGCGCTTCGTGCAGATGTTCGGCGACGTCGTCTGCGGGATCGACTCGATGCTGTTCGAGCGGGCGATCCGCGCGGTCAAGGCGGAGCGCGGCGTCTCGCTCGACACCGAGCTCGAGGCCGCGGACCTGCGGCGCCTGGTCGGTGACTTCAAGCGGATCTTCACCGAGCAGACCGGCGAAGAGCTGCCCCAGGAGCCGCGCGAGCAGCTGCTGCGCGCCGTCGCCGCGGTCTTCGGCTCCTGGAACGGGGCGCGGGCGATCGAGTACCGCCGCCTCAACCGCATTCCCGACGACTGGGGCACCGCGGTCAACGTGCAGCAGATGGTCTTCGGCAACATGGGCGAGGACTCCGGCTCCGGCGTCGCCTTCAGCCGCGACGAGATCACGGGCGCGCCGCGACCCTCCGGCGACTTCCTGCGGGACGCCCAGGGCGAGGACGTGGTCTCGGGTACGCGCGACACCGCCGATCTCGCCGAGATGGCCGAGATCCTCCCGGAGGCCCACGCCCAGCTGCTCGAGATCCTCGCGTCCCTGGAGCGTCACTTCGGCGACATGCAGGACGTCGAGTTCACGGTGCAGGAGGGCAAGCTCTACATGCTTCAGGCGCGCTCGGCCAAGCGCCCGCCCCACGCCGCGGTGCGGGTCGCGGTCGACATGGTCGCCGAGGGCGTGCTCGGGCGCGAGCAGGCGCTGGCCAGGATCGACGCCGGCAGGCTGGAGGCGCTGCTGCACCCCTCCTTCGATCCCGGCTACGAGTTCGAGCTGCTCGCCCGCGGCGTCGCCGCCTCGCCCGGGGTCGCCAAGGGCGTCGTCGTCTTCGCCGCCGAGCGCGCGGTCGAGCGCGCCGCGGCGGGGGAGCGGGTGATCCTCGTGCGCCCCTTCACCGATGCTGCCGACGTCGCCGGCTTCCACGCGGCGCGCGGCATCCTCACCTCCGAGGGCGGCAAGGCCTCGCACGCCGCCCTGGTCGCCCGCGGGATGGGCCGGCCCTGCGTCTGCGGCGCCTCCGAGCTGGAGATCGACCTCGAGGCGCGCGAGATGCACGTCAACGGCAGCGTCCTGCGCGAGGGCGACCCGATCGCGATCGACGGCTCCAGCGGCGCGGTCACGGTCGAGGACGTGCCCCTGGTCCCGGCCGAAGTCGACGAGCACTTCGAGGCGGTACTCGGCTGGGCCGACGAGCTGCGCCGGCTCGAGGTGCGGGCCAACGCCGACCGACCGGCCGACGCCGAGGTGGCGCACCGCTTCGGCGCCCAGGGGATCGGCCTCTGCCGCACCGAGCACATGTTCCTCGGCGACGAGCGCCAGGCGAAGATGCAGGCGATGATCATGGCCCCCGACGAGGCCGAGCGCCGCACGTCGCTGGCCGAGCTCGAGCCGCTGCAGCGGGGAGACTTCGAAGGGCTCTTCGCCGAGATGACGGGGCTGCCGGTGACGATCCGCCTGCTCGACCCGCCCCTGCACGAGTTCCTCCCGCACGCCTCCGACCTGGTCGCCGAGATCGAGCGCCGGCTCGCCTCTCCCGGCCGCGATCCGGTGGAGCGGCTGGAGCGCGAACTGCACCGGGTGCGCCAGCTGGAGGAGACCAACCCGATGCTGGGCACGCGCGGCTGCCGCCTGGCGCTGCTTTACCCGGAGATCTATGAGATGCAGGTGAGGGCGATCGTAGGCGCTGCGGTGGCGGTGCGCGAGCGCGAAGGCGAGGCGCCGCACCTGGAGGTGATGATCCCTCTGGTCGACTACGAGCGCGAGCTGAGCGCGATGCGCAGGCTGGTCGAGCGCACCGCGGCCGAAACGGTGGCCCAGCTCGGCGCCGAGCCGCTCTCCTTCACGGTCGGCACGATGATCGAGCTGCCGCGCGCCTGCCTGATCGCCGAGCGGCTGGCGGCCGAGGCGAGCTTCTTCAGCTTCGGCACCAACGACCTCACGCAGACCGCGCTCGGCTTCTCCCGCGACGACTCCGAGGGCCGCTTCCTGACTGAGTACCTGAGCCGCAAGATCGTCGAGCGCAGCCCCTTCGAGACGATCGACGTCGACGGCGTCGGCGAGCTGGTGCGCATCGCGGTCGAGCGCGGCCGCCGCGGCCGCCCCGACCTCGGCCTCGGCGTCTGCGGCGAGCACGGCGGCGACCCCGACAGCGTCGCCTTCTTCCACGACGCCGGTCTCGACTACATCAGCTGCTCCCCCTACAGAGTGCCGATCGCCCGCGTCGCCGCCGCCCAGGCCGCGATCGCGACGCGCGCCTGAGCGCTTGCCTTTCGAGGGGCTGGACGTATCCTCGCGCCCATGAAACAGAGTATCTCGCTGATCACACTGGGCGTCTCTGATTACGAGCGGGTCACAGCGTTCTATGTTGCGGCGCCGACTCGAGCGGCCAGACCTCGACAAAGGTCAGCTTGCTCAGTGCGAGCGCTGCCTACACGCTCGTGCCCCGGCGCCCCATCTCGCGCTGGATGTCGGTCTCGGTGATCGGAGCGCGGAAGTAGACGTCCCAGGCGTTGAGGACCAGACCGATCGCCCAGAGGCCGGTGACCCAGGCGGGCCAAGGGTAGCCGGCGCCGGTTGCGGCCCAGAGCACCCAGAGGGCGGCGTTGACTACGACGTAGGCGACCAGGTGGCCCTGAAAGTCGCGCTTTTTCTTGAGGCGCTCCAGCGCCTGCTCGCGCTCGCCGTGCGGCTGATCGGTTTCGTCCATTGCCCGGCAGGCTAAGGTCTGGACCGGCAGCGTTTCATCGGGGGAAAGCCACGGACAATGGGCGGGATTACCCGGATGAGCGGGGCGCGCGGCGGGTGCAGAATGCGCTCATGACGATCCGCGACGTGATCGAGAAGCACGGGCACTTCGCCCACGGGGGCAATCCCGACGACACTGCCGAGACCTGGGGCGAATCGGGCTTCGAGGCGCATGAAGTGGACGAGTGGCTGCTCGCCCGCTGCTACGACCCGAGCGCGGCGCGCGATCTGGCGGACGCCGGGGTGACGCCGGAGATGGCGCGGATGAAGTCCAGCGCCGGCGCCGGCGACTACACCGACACGGTCGGCTTCAAGGCCTCGGCCGGCGACCTCGAGCCCGACGAGGCGCGCGAGCTGGTCGGCGCCTACTGAGCCGAAGCCGGGGTGGGTCTGGGCAGCATCCGGGTCGGCCGGCTCGCCGGGTTGCTCGAGTACCCGTCCTTCCAGCGCGTCGGACGCGTCGCGGTCGCCACCCTGCCCCTCGCTCTACGCTGGGCGAATGTTGCGCCACGAAAGCTGGCACAGGCCAACGGGTGTGAGTCCGGTCCGGGTAAGCGCCGCAGCGCCCGGTAGCAGGCCCCAGTCTCAGGGAGAGATCCCTGCGGCCGAGCGGGGCGTCAAGAGCCTCTTCGGAGGGAGCAAGCGTGCGGGCTGCGACTTCAGCCTCGTCACATCCACAATGGGGGAGCCGAGCCGCTCATTTCACGGCGAAGGCCACGCCCGCCGACTCTGTTGCGGAGCCGGTCGGCGGGTCCCTCCGGGGTACGGGAGGTTGCACGTGCGCAAGGTCGGTGCCGGAACGTGGGAGACCCGTCTGCCCAGCCCAGCGTCGGGCAAAGACCGGCCCTATAAGCCGAGTGCGAAAGGGGACGGAGGGCAGCGGGAGTCCGAGGGGGCCGTAGTAGTGCCGATCGGCGCGCAGAACAACGCGTCGGGAGCGAAGGACCCCCGCTTTGATCGCGCTGGTCGCGGAGGTAAGCGCTAGGCATGGCCGCCAAGAGCGGACCCAACCACCCCGGCGGTAGCCATCCCGCCGATGGGGAGGCGAGCGAAATGGTCTTGCAGACCCCTCGCCGCCCGAAGGTGCGAGAACTCCAACGCAAGCTATGGGCAGCGGCCAAGCGATCCCCGAATCGCCGCTTCCACGCCCTATATGACCGAATCTTCAGGGGTGACGTCCTGGAGGAGGCATGGAGGCGGGTGCGCAAGAACAAGGGCGCGGCGGGCATCGACAGGATGACGCTCGCCGCGGTGGAGGAATACGGCGCAGAGCGGCTTCTGGCCGAGTTGCAACGTGACCTCCGCGAAGGCACCTATCGCCCCTCCCCAACCAGGAGGGTCGATATCCCCAAGCCGCAAGGCGGCAAGCGGCCGCTCGGCATCCCCACCGTCCGCGACAGGGTCGCCCAGCAGGCGGCGCGACTGATCCTGGAGCCGATCTTCGAGGCCGACTTCACCGACGCCTCGCACGGCTTCCGGCCCCGCCGCTCCGCCACCGAGGCCAAGGAGGAGCTCCGCAAGGGCTTCATCCATGGTCGCACCTGGGCGCTCGACGCAGACATCCGGGACTTCTTCTCCAACATCGATCACGAGCTTTTGATCGAAAAGCTGGGGGAGCGGGTCTCAGACCGGAGGGTGCTGAAGCTGCTGCGCAAGTGGCTCAGAGCAGGCGCGATGGAGGAGGGGGCCTACCGGCAGACGGTCGCCGGAACGCCCCAGGGCGGGGTAATCAGCCCGCTGCTATCCAACGTCTACCTGCATGCCCTCGACCTCGCCTTCCAGGGTGGCGAGAACGGCCTGCTCGTCCGCTACGCGGACGACTTCGTCGTGCTCTGCCGCACAGAGGCGGAGGCCAGGGAAGCCGAGACGAAGGCGCGGGAAGTCCTCGCCTCGCTCGGCCTCGAGCTGCACCCCGATAAGACGAAGGTGGCCGACCTCAGAGAAGGCCGCGAGGGCTTTGACTTCCTCGGCGCCCACTTCCGAGCACGCGCCTCGGGCAAGCTGATGGAACGCGGCATCCGCCGCTACTACCTCCATCGCTGGCCTTCGGCGCGGGCGATGAAGTCGATCCGAGCCAAGGTCAGGGCCAAGACCGGCCGCAACCGCACAGGGGTATCGGACATCCGCGAGGTGATCGCGGACCTGAACCCACTCCTGCGCGGCTGGGGCAACTACTTTCGCACCGGGAATGCCGCTGACAGGTTCATCGAGATCGACCGCTACGTCGCGTGGCGGCTGAAGCGCTTGCTGGTGAAGCGCCATGGCCGCAACCTACGCGCCGGGCAGGCCGCTCGCTGGACCCGACAGTGGTTCGGGGAGCAGGGCCTTCACCAGTTGATGGGCACCGTCCGCTATCCGGGGGTCGCGTAACCATGCAGCGAAGATCATCGGTAAGCCGTGTGCGGGAAAACCGCACGCACGGATTGAAAGGGGAACGGGGAAACAGGCCCACCCGGGTACTGCGCCCCTGACTACCAATGGCGCATCGACGGATCTCGCTTGGACTGAGCGGCGAGCCGCCGTCCGCTTGGCTGGGCCTGCTGGCGACGGTCGCCGCGGCGGCGCTCGGCACGCTGCTCGTCTACCCGCTGAAGTCGGTGGCGCCGGTGGTTTCGCTGGGCGTCGTCTACCTGCCGGCGATCCTGCTGATCTCGATTTTCTGGGGGTTGCGGATGGGGCTGCTCGCCTCGGTGCTCAGCGCGGTGGCCTTCAACTTCTTCCAGATCCCGCCGCTGCACCGCTTTACGATCGCCGACGAACAGAACTGGATCGCCCTGGCGACCTTCTCGATTGTCGCCGTGATCAGCAGCGCCGTCGCCGGCCTGGCGCGGGCGCAGGCGCTGGAGGCCGAGCGCGGCCGCGAGCGCGCCGACCGGGCGCTGGCCGAGCTGGCCGAGCTGGCGCGCGAGCGCGACCGGATGCAGGAGGAGATGGTCGAGGCCGAGGCGCTGCGGCGCAGCGACGAGCTGAAGACGGCGCTGCTGCGCTCGATCTCCCACGACCTGCGCACTCCGCTCACCTCGATCATCGCCAGCGGCGCGGCGCTCGACTCGCCCAGCCTCAGCTCCGAGGAGCGCGGCGAGCTGAGCGGGGCGATCGTCGACGAAGGCGAGCGACTCTCGCGCCTGGTCGAGAACCTGCTCGACATGTCGCGCCTGGAAGCGGGCAAGGCCGAGCCGCACCGCGAGCCGACCGACGTCGTCGAGGTGCTCGAGGCGGCGCGCGAGGGGGGTGGCCGCGCCGGCCTGGTGCGAGTCGAGGTCGAAAACGGCCTGCCCGAGGTCGATGCCGACGCGGCGCAACTGGAGCGCGCCTTCGCCAACCTGGCCGAGAACGGCATCCGCCACAGCGGCGGCCGGCCGGTGACGATCAAGGCCAGGAGCATCGGTGAGAGGATCGTCGTCCGCGTGGTCGACCAAGGTCCGGGAATACCCCAGAGCGAGCGGCAACGGATCTTCGAGCCGTTTCAGCGCGGCGCGGCCGGTGGCGGCTCGGCGGGCGCCGGCCTGGGCCTGGCAATTGCCCGCGGCTTCATCGAGGCCAACGGCGGCGAGATCGCGGTCGAGTCGGTCGAGGGCCAGGGCTCGAGCTTCGTAGTCGCGCTGCCCTGCGGAGGCGACGGGTGAGCGGCGGGGCCCGGGTGCTCGTCTGCGACGACGAGCTGCAGATCCTGCGGGCGCTGAAGGTGATCCTCCGCGACGCGGGCTACGAGCCGGTTGTCGCCGCGAGCGGCGAGGAGGCGCTCGACGCGGTCGCGGTCAAGCCACCGGCGGCGGCGATCGTCGACCTGATGCTGCCCGACGTCGACGGCGTCGAGGTGACCGAGCGGATTCGCGAGTGGAGCGAGATGCCGATCATCGTGCTCTCCGCAGTCGGCGAGGAGGAGGCCAAGGTCCGTGCCCTGGCGGCGGGCGCCGACGACTACGTGACCAAGCCCTTCGGTCCGCCCGAGCTGATTGCCCGCCTGCAGGCGGTTCTGCGCCGGGCGCCCGGCGGTGAGGAGGAGCCAACGGTCGAGCTGGGCGGGCTGCGCGTCGACCTCGCGGCTCGCGCGGTGACCCGCGACGGCGAGGAGATCCATCTGACGCCGACCGAGTTCCAACTGCTCCGCGCCCTGGTCCGCAACCGCGGCCGGCTGATGACCCACCGCGCCCTGCTCACCGAGGTCTGGGGCCCGGCGTGGAGCGAGGACACCGCCACGCTCCGCACCCACGTCGCCAACCTGCGCCGCAAGATCGAACCCCCCGGCGGCGAGCGCCTGATCCGCACCGACCCCGGCGTCGGCTACCGGATCGCCCTTTAACGGACCTTCACGGAATCTCCACGGCTGGGGGCGGATCGCACACACACCCTTGACGCCGGCGGGAGCACGATCGTCTCATGCTCTCGTCCGCTGACATCTTCCCCGCCGGCGGCAGCGCGCTCGCCGACGTCTTCGCGGTCGCGCTCTCGGTGGGGCTCTTCGCTCTCGTCTACTGGGCGATCGACCTGATCGACCGGATATGAGCGAGCTTTCGCTCGCCGCCTTGAGCGGCGCCGACGTCTTCGGCCTGGTCGCCTCGGCGCTCGTCTTCGCCTACCTGCTCTACGCGTTGCTGCGTGGCGAGAGCCTCTGATGGCTCAGGGCTGGCTGCAGGTCGCGGCCTTCGTCGCGGTGGCGATCGCGGTGACGCCGCTGCTGGGCAAATACATGGCGCGGGTCTTCAGCGGGGAACGGGTCTTCCTCACCCCGATCCTCGCGCCCCCAGAGCGGCTCACCTATCGGCTGCTGCGCGTCGACCCCACCGAGGAGCACGACTGGAAGGCGTACGCGAAGAGCCTCGTGCTCTTCTCGGTCTTCTCCTGGGTGGCGCTCTACCTGATCCTGCGCACCCAGGGGATCCACCCGTTCAATCCCGAAGGCTTCCACTCGGGGCCCTGGGACGTCAGCTTCAGCACCGCGTCCTCGTTCGTCTCCAACACCAACTGGCAGTACTACGGCGGCGAAACGACGCTGACCTACTTCTCGCAGATGGCGGGCCTGACGGTGCAGAACTTCGTCACCCCGGCGGTCGGGATCTGCGTGCTGCTCGCCTTCATCCGCGGGATCGTCGGGCGCAGCGGCAGCGGCCTCGGCAACTTCTGGCAGGACCTGACCCGCAGCCTCTACTACGTGCTGCTGCCGCTCTCGATCGTCGTCGGCCTGGTCCTCGTCTCCCAGGGCGTCGTCCAGACGCTCTCCGGGGCGAGCATCGCGAAGACGATGCAGGGCGCCGAACAGGCGCTGGCGATGGGGCCCGCCGCCTCGCAGATCGCGATCAAGCAGCTCGGCACCAACGGCGGCGGCTTCTTCAACGTCAACTCGGCGATGCCCTTCGAGAACCCGAACGCCCTGACCAACTTCGTCGAGCTGCTCTCGATCGTCCTGATCCCGGCCGGGCTCACCCACACCTACGGGAGGATGGTCGGCCGACAGCGCCAGGGCTGGTCGATCTTCGCCGCGATGCTGGCGATCTACCTCGCTTTCGTCATCGTGATCGTTCCAGCCGAGCAGCACGGCACCCCCGCCGAGCACGCCGCCGGAACGCCGACCGCCGCGATCGCCGGATCGACCGGCGGCAACATGGAAGGCAAGGAGCAGCGCAACGGCATCGCCTCCTCGGCGCTCTGGGCGACGACGACCACCGTCACCTCGAGCGGCTCGGTCAACTCCGCCCACGACTCCTACACCGGCCCCGGCGGCCTCGTGCCGATGGCCGGGATGGGCACGAGCGAGGTGGTCTTCGGAGGCGTCGGCACCGGCCTCTACTCGATGCTGCTCTACGTCCTGCTCGCCGTCTTCATCGGCGGCCTGATGGTCGGCCGCACGCCCGAGTACCTCGGCAAGAAGGTCCAGGCGCGGGAGATCAAGCTGGTCTCGCTCGGCATCCTCGTAACGCCGCTCGCGGTGCTGGCGACCAGCGGCCTGGCGATCGCGACCGAGGCCGGCAGGCGGTCGATCTCCCAGGCCGGCCCGCAGGGCTTCTCCGAAACCCTCTACGCCTACCTCTCGCAGGCCAACAACAACGGCTCGGCCTTCGCCGGCTACACCGGCTTCGTCCAGCCGCATGCGCCGGGCAACGCCGGCGCCTACGGGATCACCTTCGCCGACCTGCTCGGCGGCGCGACGATGACCCTGGCGCGCTTCGTCCCGATCGTCCTCGTGCTGGCCGTCGCCGGCTCACTGGCCGGCAAGAAGGTCTCGCCGGCGGGCCCGGGGACGATGCGCACCGACACGCCGACCTTCGTCTTCCTGCTGGTCGGGGTGATCGTCCTGGTCGGCGCCCTCACCTTCTTCCCCGCCCTTCTGCTCGGCCCGGTAGCGCAGAGCCTGACCACGAGGCTCTTCTGAGATGCGCCGCGCAGCACTCACCTCGATCCTGGCGGTGGTCGCCTTCACGCTGGTCTTCGGCCTCGCCTATCCGCTGGCGATGACCGGTATCTCGCAGCTCGTCTTCCCCGGCAAGGCGAACGGCTCCAAGGTCTTCATCGGCGGCCGGCTGGTCGGCTCCAGCCTGATCGGCCAGGAATTCGAGGGGAGGCGCTACTTCCAGCCGCGCCCCTCGCAGTCGGGCTACTCCGGCAACGCCACCTTCTTCTCGAACTCCGGCCCCAACAGCGTCGAAGAGCGTGAAGCGGTGCGCCGCAGCCTCGCCGCCTACCTGAAGCTCAACGCGCCCTATGACCGCTCGCTGACCGCGGCCGGCGTGCCGGTCGACGCGATCACGATGTCGGGATCCGGCGTCGACCCGGAAATCTCCCAAGCCAACGCGCGGATCCAGGCGCACCGCGTCGCCGCCGTGCGACGCCTCTCGCCGGCCAGGCTCGAAGACCTGATCGCCGCCCACACCAACGGCCGCTTCCTTGGCGTCTTCGGCGAGCCCGGCGTCAACGTCCTGCAACTCAACCTCGCACTCGACGAAGAGGCGCACCTGAGATGACCGAGAGCCAGCCGCGCTCCATGTTCGACCCCGAGATCCTGCGGCCCGCCCTGCTCGAGTCGCTGCGCAAGCTCGATCCGCGCGTGCAGATCCGCAACCCGGTGATGTTCGTGGTTGAGATCGGCGCCGCGATCGCCACCGTCGCCTGGCTGATCGTGGTCTTCGGCGGCAAGCCGCTCGGCGGCGGCCACGAGCCCGCCTGGTTCACCTTCGGCGTCACCGTCTGGCTCTGGCTGACCGTCGTCTTCGCCAACCTGGCGGAGGCGCTGGCCGAGGGCCGCGGCCGGGCCCAGGCCGCGAGCCTGCGGACGATGCGCACCGAGACCACGGCGCGGCTGAGCGATGGCGGCGAGAAGCCCGCTTCGGATCTGGTGCGCGGCGATGTGGTCGTAGTCGAGGTGGGCGAGACGATCCCCGGAGATGGCACCGTGATCGAGGGGATCGCGTCGGTCGACGAGTCGGCGATCACCGGCGAGTCGGCTCCCGTTATCCGCGAGGCCGGTGGCGACCGCAGCGCCGTCACCGGGGGCACGCGAGTGCTCTCGGACCGGATCGTGGTCGAGATCACCCAGGAGCCGGGCCGCTCGTTCCTCGACCGGATGATCGCCCTGGTCGAGGGCGCCGAGCGGCGCAAGACGCCGAACGAGATCGCGCTCGGCATCCTGCTCGCGGCGCTGACGCTGGTCTTCATCCTCGTCGTCGTCTCGCTGCGCCCCTTCGCGCTCTTCGCCGGCACGGAGCTCTCCGAGACGACGCTGATCGCGCTGCTCGTGGCGCTGATCCCGACCACGATCGGGGCGTTGCTCTCGGCGATCGGGATCGCCGGCATGGACCGGCTCGTGCGCCGCAACGTGCTCGCCCTCTCCGGGCGCGCCGTCGAGGCCTCTGGCGACTGCGACGTGCTGCTGCTCGACAAGACCGGCACGATCACGCTTGGCAATCGCGAGGCGGTCGAATTCATGCCGATGCCGGGTGTCACGATCGAGGAGCTGGCCGAGGGGGCGCAGATGTCCTCGCTCGCCGACGAGACCCCGGAGGGACGCTCGATCGTCGTCCTCGCCAAGGACTACGGAATCCGCGAGCACGACTTCGCCGGGCATGAGCCGGCCTTCGTCCCCTTCACCGCCGAAACCCGGATGAGCGGCGTCGACTTCAACGGGACCCGGCTGCGCAAGGGCGCCGGCGACGCGATCGAGGCCTGGGTCACGGCTGAGGGCGGTCGGCCGCCGGCCGAGCTGCGCGCCGAGCTGGACCGGATTGGCCGCGAGGGCGGCACGCCGCTCGCCGTCGCCCGCAACGAGCGGGTGCTGGGCGTCGTCTACCTCAAGGACGTGATCAAGGAGGGGATGAAGGCCCGCTTCGACCAGCTGCGGGCGATGGGCATCCGCACGATCATGGTCACCGGCGACAACAAGCTGACCGCGGCGAAGATCGCCGCCGAGGCGGGCGTCGACGACTTCCTCGCCGAAGCGACGCCGGAGCGCAAGCTCGAGCTGATCCGCGAGCAGCAGGCCGACGGGAGGCTGATCGCGATGGCCGGCGATGGCACCAACGACGCTCCGGCGCTCGCCCAGGCGGACGTCGGCGTGGCGATGAACACCGGCACCCAGGCGGCGCGCGAGGCGGGCAACATGGTCGACCTCGACTCCAACCCCACGAAGCTGATCGAGATCGTCGAGGTCGGCAAGCAGCTGCTGATCACGCGCGGCGCGCTGACCACCTTCTCGATCGCCAACGACGTCGCCAAGTACTTCGCGATCCTGCCGGCGATGTTCGCCGCGACCTACGCGGCCGGCGGCGGCCGCGGCCCGCTCGACGCGCTCAACGTGATGTCGCTGGGCACGCCGGAATCGGCGATCCTCAGCGCATTGATCTTCAACGCGCTGGTCATCCCGCTGCTGATCCCGATCTCCCTGCGCGGGGTCCGCTACCGCCCGATCGGAGCGACCGCGCTGCTGCGGCGCAACATGCTGATCTACGGCCTCGGCGGCCTCCTCGCCCCTTTCCTGGGCATCAAGCTAATCGACCTCGTCGTCCACAACCTGCTGGGGGCCTGAGTGGCTTGCGGTGCGCTTTTTGTGGTCATGCGCCGCAGAAGGCGCACCGGAGCGTGGGGTGACTGAGTGGGCCGCGGCCGCTACAAGATCTTTCTCGGGATGGCGGCCGGGGTGGGCAAGACCTACCGGATGCTGCAGGAGGGGCGCGCCGAGCGGGAGATCGGCCGCGACGTGGCGATCGGCTACCTGGAGCCGCACAAGCGCGAGGAGACGAGCGCGCAGGCGCGGGGCCTTGAGGTCGTGCCGCGGCGGCGGGTTGCGCGCCGCGAGGTCGAGGTCGAGGAGATGGACCTGCCGGCGCTGCTCGCCCGCGCCCCGCAGCTCGCCCTGATCGACGAGCTGGCCCACAGCAACCCGGCGGGCCTGGAGCACGCCAAGCGCTACGAGGACATCGCCGACGTCCTGGCGGCGGGAATCGACGTCTTCTCCACGGTCAACGTCCAGCACCTCGAGTCGCTCAACGACCGCGTCGCCGAGCTGACCGGGGTGCGGGTGCGTGAGACGGTGCCCGACTCGGTGCTCGGCGCCGCCGACGAGGTCGTGCTGATCGACCTGACGCCTGAGGCTCTCGTGGCGCGGCTGCGGGCAGGCAAGATCTATCCCGGCGAGAACATCGACGCCGCGCTGAACAACTTCTTCCGGATCGAGAACCTGGCGGCGCTGCGCGAGGTCAGCCTGCGCCAGGTGGCCGAGGACGTCGAGTTCAAGCGGCTCACCCTGCACATTGCCGAGCCGCTCGGCACGCGCGAGGAGCGCCTCGCCGAGGAGGTGCCCAAGGCGGTCGGCGAGCGCGTCCTCGCCCTGGTGCGCCCGCAGCCCAGCTCGCAGCGCCTCGTGCGGCGCGCCTGGCGCTCGGCCCAGCGACTCGGAACCGACCTCGACCTGCTCTGGGTGAAGTCGCCGGGCAGACCGATCGAGGGCGACGAGGAGCGCCAGGTGACGGCGCTGCGCCAGCTCGCGTCGGTGCTCGGCGCGACGCTTCTGATCGAGGAGCACGACGACCTCGTCGCCGCGACCGCGCGCGTCGTGCGCGAGCGCGGCAGCACCTACCTGATGGTCGGCGAGTCGCTGCCGCGGCGCGGCTTCGCCCGCCTGCGCGAACCGCTGCCTCAGCGGCTGATGAACGCGACGCCGGCGGGGGTGGACGTGCGGATCGTCGCCCACCGCGGCAACAAGGCGGAGAGCGGGGAGCGGGAGCGATGATCGAGCACTTCCTCGTCGGCCTGGCGCTGGTCCTCGGCCTCGGCGGCGGATACCTGATCGCCCGCTCGAGCCTGCGCGGGAAGCGCTCGGAGCGCCCGCAGGAGGTGCATCAGATCCTCCTGCCCTTCACCGGTACCGAGATCTCGCGGCGGGCGCTCGACGCCGCGCTGCGCCTCGCCAGGGCGGAGGACGCGGCGCTGATGCCCGCCTACCTGGCCGTCGTCCCGATGCAGCTGCCGCTCGAGTGCCCGATCCCCGAGGAGGCCGCGAAGGCGATGCCGATGCTGGAGGCGATCGAACAGCGCGCCACCGGCCAGGGCGTCCCGATCGACGCGCGCATCGAGCGCGGCCGCAGCTACCGCCACGCGCTCAAGCGCCTGCTCGGCCAGGAGAGCTTCGACCGCGTCGTCGTCTCGGCGACGGCAACCGGCGCCGCAGGCCTCTCCGGCGAGGACCTCGTCTGGCTGCTCAAGAAGGCCCCCGCCGAGGTGCTGATCCTGCGCCCGGGCCCCGAGGATCGCCAAGTCCTAGCTGCCTAGCCGGGCCCGCGCGGCCCTAGCCGCGGACCGCGCGCAGGGGCTCGCCGGCCGTGCCGGCGTCGCGGTGATCCTCCTGTTCGATCGCGTCGGCGTCGTGCACCGCCCAGCCCACGCGCTCGACCAGCTGGCCGGAGAAGTGATCGGACTCCAGGTCGGAGGTGGCGACCCGCTCCCGGTACACGATCCGGTTAGCGGTCTCCTCGGCTACGTCGGCAACTACGAGTATCTGCGGCATGGTTGCCTCCTTGTTGGTGACGGCGACAGCATCGCCGCTGAACCTGAGGCGCAGGTCAAAATTGAGTAAAGACCGTTCAGGGAACGGGTATCGCGATCACGTCGAGCCCGTCGATGCCGCTGAAGTCGTCGGGATTGCACGTATAGACCGGTAGGTCATTTGCAATGGCGGTGGCCGCGATCATCGCGTCATATGCACGGGCCGAGGCCTTGCGCCCGGCACGCCTCAATGAGGCTGCGACACCGGCGAAGGCCCGGGCGGCGCCGGCGTCGAAAGGAAGTGGATCGAAATCGGCCTCGGCCTGTTGGAGGTGGGCTTGACGCGTTGCGCGCTCCTCTTCGCCCGCCGCGACCAGTGGGCCGACTGCCAGCTCAGCAAGCGTGATCGCGGTGATCAGCGGCTCAGGGGGGAGGGCCTCGACATCATCGAGGCGTTGGAGGAGGATAACGGTCGAGGTGTCGAGGACTCCTCGCGGGTGTGTCTCAGTGGCTTTGCTCACAGCCCAGGATCCAGCAGCTCGTCGATGTCGGCCCGCAGAGCGGCGGGATCGACGGTAGGCAGCCGGTGCCAGCGAGTCAGCAGGGCTTGCGCCGACAGCGGTGGGCGCAGCGCCCTCAGCTCGGCTACGTCCCTGCCGGAGCGCGTGATCGTGATCTGCTCCCCGCGGGCCGCTCGATCGACCACGTCGCCGCCTTGATTGCGCAGCTCGCGAATGCTCACCTTAGCCATGGCATTAATGTATCACGCGTGATACAGAAGGCATCAACTGTGATGTCCGACGAAGAGCGCCGGGCTTGTCCTACGGCGTCAGCCCGATCTTGACCACGCCGTCGCGCTGGTTGCCGAAGAGGTCGTAGGCCTCCTCGATCTGGTCGAGGGAGAAGCGGTGGGTGATCAGCGGGTCGAGGTTGAGGCGGCCGTGGCGGACCATCTCCATCAGGGTGCGCATGCGCTCCTTGCCGCCGGGGCAGAGGGTGGTGAGGATCTTCTTGTCGCCGATCCCGTAGACGAAGGGCTCGAGCGGAACCTCGAGCTTGCCGCCGTACACGCCGAGGCTGGAGACGACGCCGCCCGGCCGGGTCGCCGCGAGGCAGGATTCGAAGGTCTGCTGGGTGCCCAGCGCCTCGATCGCCACGTCGACGCCGCGACCGCCGGTCAGCCGCTCGATCGCCGCGATCGGATCTTCTTCGGAGAAGTCGATCGTCTCGTCGGCGCCCATCCGCTTGGAGAGTTCGAGTCGCCCCGCGATCCGGTCGACGCCGATCACCAGCGAGGCGCCCATCAGGCGGGCCCCCGCGGTCGCGCAGAGGCCGATCGGGCCCTGCGCGAAGACCGCCACCGTCTGGCCGATCCGCACCCCGCCGGTCTCCGCCGCCGAGATCCCGGTCGAGGCGATGTCGGCGAGCAGCACGCACTGCTCGTCGGAGAGGTCGTCGGGGATCTTCGCCATGTTGGCCTGCGCGTAGGGCACGCGGAAGTACTCGGCCTGGACGCCGTCGATCGAGTTGCCCAGCTGCCAGCCGCCGATCATCTTCCATTCGTCCTCGTAGCCCGAGCACTGCGCCTCGTTGTGGTTCTGGCAGTAGAAGCAGGTGCCGCAGGGGGTGATCGCGCCGACCAGGACCCGGTCGCCGACCTCGTAGCCGGAGATCGCGTTGCCGAGCTGGTGGATCGTGCCAACCGGCTCGTGGCCGACGATCCGGCCCTGCTCGACCGGGTACTCCTCGCGCCAGATGTGCACGTCGGTGCCGCAGATCGTCGTCAGCGAGATCTTTACGATCGCGTCGGTGGGCCCGCAGGGCGGCACCGGCTTCTCCTCGAGCACGATCCGCTCGTTGCCCTCGAACACCGCCGCCTTCATCGTCTCCGTCATCGGTTCGCTCCTTCGCCGCTCGGGTGGTCGAAGAACAAAGCTAGGCCGGGTGCGCAGGGGTCACATCGGTATTAGGTACGGACTCGACTCCGGGAATCCACGCTTTCGGGCGTCGTTGCCAGATGCGAGGCTTGGGGCGTGGCGAGACCTGAGCCAGTTCAGATCCCGTCCCAGCCGCTTGAGCGGTTCCGCGAGCTGATGGGGGATGAGTTCCCGGCCTTCGAGGCGGTTGCCGCGCGGGCGCGCGAGGAGTTCGAGGGGCGGGCGATCTGGCACGTCAACTCGACCGCGCGGGGCGGCGGCGTCGCCGAGATCCTCCATGCGCTGCTGCCCTACGTGCGCGGCGTCGGGGTCGACACCCGCTGGCTCGTCCTGCGCGAGGAGCCCGAGTTCTTCGCCCTGACCAAGCGCATCCACAACAACCTGCACGACGACCCGGGCGACGGCGGGCCGCTTGGGGAGGAGGAGCGAGCCGTGTACGAAGGGACGCTGCGGGCCAGCGCCGCGCAGCTCGCCCGCCTGATCCAGCCCGCCGACGTCCTCTACCTGCACGACCCGCAGACCGCCGGCCTGGTGCCGGCGATGCACGAGCTCGGCGTGAAGACGATCTGGCGCTGCCACATCGGCGTCGACCGGCCCGGGGCGCTGGCGCGCGGGGCCTGGGACTTCCTGCGTCCCTACGTCGAGCTCGCCGACGCCTACGTCTTCTCGCGCGAGGCCTATATATGGGAGGGGCTGCGCAAAGAGAAGGCCTGGCTGATGCCGCCGGCGATCGACCCCTTCGCCCCGAAGAATCAGGAGCTGCCGGCCGGCGACGTCGCCGCGATCCTGCGCGCGATCGGCCTCAGCGACGGGGGGCCGCCGACGGCGCCGACCTTCACCCGCGGCGACGGGACCCCGGGTCGGGTCGAGCGCCTGGCGACGCTGCTTCAGGAGGAGCTGATCCCGCCCGAGGCGAAGCTCGTCGCCCAGGTCTCGCGCTGGGACCGGCTCAAGGACCCGCGCGGCCTGCTGCGGCTGTTCGCCGACGAGATCGCCGGTCCCGAGACCCACCTCGCCCTGGTCGGCCCGGACACCGCGGCTGTGGCCGACGATCCCGAGGGCGCCGCCGTCTATGGCGACGTCACCGAGTCCTGGCGGCGGCTGCCCGACGAGGTGCGCCGCCGCGTCCACCTCGCCAGCCTGCCGATGGACGACCTCGACGAAAATGCGGCGATGGTCAACGCGATCCAGCGCCGCGCCGACGCGATCGTG
This sequence comes from uncultured Solirubrobacterales bacterium, assembly GCA_963728365.1. GTDB lineage: Bacteria > Actinomycetota > Thermoleophilia > Solirubrobacterales > 70-9 > VRUE01. The sequence continues at coordinate 1,206,218 of CAVSJI010000001.1, read as the reverse complement.
CAGAAGAGCCTCGCCGAGGGCTTCGGACTGACCGTCGCCGAGGCGATGTGGAAGGCCAAGCCGGTGATCGCCAGCCGCGTCGGCGGCATCCAGGACCAGATCGTCGACGGCGAGAGCGGCGTGCTGATCGACGACCCCGCTGACCTCGCCGCCTTCGCCGCGGCGATCCAGCGCGTGCTGGCCGACCCGGCAGAGGCCGAGCGCCTCGGCGCCGGCGCCCGGGCGCGAGTCAAGGACAACTTCCTGGCGATCGGCCGCCTGCGCGAGTACGTCGCCCTCGTCGCCAGCCTGATCGACTCCGACTGAAGGGACGCGCCGATGCTAATGCCACCCTATGGGTGGTCCATCACCGGCGCGTCCCGGTAGCGCTCGAGTAGGACGCGCTGCTCGGCGGCCGCGACGAGGCGGCGGGCGCGGTCGACGGCGTCGATGTTGACCGAGATCGCATCGATCCCAGCCCGCACCAGGAGCTCGGCGTACTCGGGGTGGACCGAGGGCGCCTGACCGCAGATCGAGGTCTGCAGGCCGAGCTCACGCGCCCGGCCGAGCAGTTGGGAGATGTATTCGGTGACCGCCGCGTCGCGCTCGTCGAAGACCTCGGCGACCAGCTCGGAGTCGCGGTCGGCGCCGAGCACCAGCTGGGTCAGGTCGTTGGAGCCGATCGAGATCCCGGTGACGCCGAGCTCGGCGTAGCGCGGCAGGTGGAAGAGGACCGACGGGACCTCGGCCATCACCCAGAGCTCGAAGCCCCGCCGGCCCAGCAGCCCCGCTGCAGCCATCTGCTCGCGCACGGCGACGACCTCGCGCGGGGTGCGGACGAAGGGGATCATCACGTGGAAGTTCTCGTGGCCCTCGTCCCAGACGCGGCCGATCGCGTCGAGCTCGAGCCGCAGCAGGTCGGGCTCGCGGGTGTAGCGCAGCGCCCCGCGGTAGCCGATCATCGGGTTGGACTCCTCGGGCTCGAAGCGCTCGCCGCCCCGCAGCCCGCGGAACTCGTTGGTGCGGAAGTCGATCGTCCGGTAGGTGATCGGCCGCGGCGCGAAGGCGTTGGCGAAGGCGGTCAGCGAGGCGGCCATGCGCTCGACGAACTGCTCGGAGCGGCCCTCCTCGATCAGCAGCCGCGGGTGGACGCCGTCGAGCGCCTCGACCACCATCAGCTCGGCGCGCAGCAGGCCGCAGCCGTCGGCCTCGAGCGCCGCGGCGCGCTCCAGCTGCGAGGGCTCGGAGAGGTTGACGAGCACCTTGGTGCCGGTCACGGGTGCGGCCGGGGCGCTCTGACCGTGGCCGGCCTCGGCTGCCGTGGGTCGCGCCGGAGCGCTCGCGCCCTCGGTGACGACGCCCTCGCCGGCGTCGACGGTCACCAGCTCGCCGTCGCGCAGCACCTTGGTCGCCTCGGCGGTGCCGACCACGCAGGGGATGCCGAGCTCGCGCGAGACGATCGCCGCGTGGCAGGTCATCCCGCCCGAGTCGGTGACGATCGCCGCCGCGCGGCGCATCAGCGGCACCCAGTCGGGCGCGGTCATGTGGGTGACGAGAACCTCGCCCTCGATCAGCTCGTCGGCGCCGGAGAGCTCGGCGATCACCCGCACGGCCCCCGAAGCAGTTCCCGGCGCGGCGCCGAGACCGCGCACCAGAACCTCGCCGCGTTTCTGCTGGCGCGGCTCGGCCAGCGGCACGCCGCCGGTCGCGGTTACCGGCCGGGACTGCAGCATCCAGATCGCGCCCTCGGCGTCGACCGCCCACTCGGTGTCCTGGGCGGCGCCGTAGTGGCCCTCGATGCGGGCGCCGAGGTCGGCGACGCGGCGCACCTCCTCCTCGCTGAGCACCGGCTGTTCGGCCTCGTGCTCCTCGAGCTCGCGGGTGGTCGTGCCGCCGTCGGCGTTGGGCTCGATCGTCAGCTCCTTGCGGCGCACTTCGCTGCGCAGGATCGTCAGCTTGTCCTTGCCGACCACGTAGCGGTCGGGCGAGACCGAGCCGGAGACGACCGACTCGCCGAGCCCGAAGGCGCCCTCGATGATCAGCCTGTCGGTCGCCCCGGACGCAGGGTCGACGGTGAACATCACCCCCGAGCGGGTCGAGGAGATCTGGCGCTGGACGACGACCGCGATGTCCATATCGGCCTGGCCGAAGCCGCGCCTGGCGCGGTAGTAGATCGTCCGCGCGCCGAACAGCGAGGACCAGCAGCGGCGCACCGCGTCGAGCACCGCCTCGCGGCCGCGCACGTTGAGCAGGGTCTCGTTCATCCCGGCGAAGGAGGCGGACTCGGTGTCCTCGGCGGTCGCCGAGGAGCGCACCGCAACCGGCGTCTCAGAGTCTCCGGCGGCCTCGGCGAGCCGCTCGTAGGACTTGCCGATCGCGTTCGCCAGCTCGGTGGGCAGCGGCTCGGCCTCGACCATCTCGCGCACCTCGCCGGCAGCGCTTTCCAGCGCCTCGGTGTCGTCGACGTCGACCGCGGCGAGCCGCTCCTCGATCCGATCGCGCAGCCCGCCGACGTCGACGAACGCCGCGTAGGTGGGCGCCCCGACGACGAAGCCGGGGGGGACGGGGAAGCCGGCCGCGGTCAGCTCGCCGAGGTTGGCGCCCTTGCCGCCCGCGTAATCGACGTCGGCACGCGCCAACCGCTCGAAGGGCCGCACCGCGTCGGCGGTGGCGAGCCGGGCGGCGTTGGCGACGCTGTGGGTGCTTCCGTCGCTCATAGGAGAACCTCCGGTCCGCGCTGCGGTCGCGGCACCACCATCACCGGGCAGGGGGCCATATGGATCAGCTGCGTGGAAACCGAGCCGAGCAGGACGCGCATCACCGGCCCGTACCCGCGTGAGCCGGCGAGCAGCAGGTCGACGTCGTCCTCGCAGGCTGCGGCGAGGGTGCGCGCCGGGGGCCCGTCGAGGCGGCGGCTGTCGGCGGCGAGCCGCTCGTCGACCGAGTTGACCGCCTCGGTGACGATCTTCCCCGCGTCGGGGGGCTCGACCGGAACGTAGCCACCGACCCCCGGCATCGCCACCGGCGGCGCGACCACGGTTAGCACGCGGATCGCCGCGCCCGTGCGCAGGGCGACCTCTTCGGCCGCGCGCAGCGCCGCCTTCGCTTCCGGAGTGCCGTCATAGGCGACCGCCACGCGGCGCAGCGGGCCGGGCTCCGCGGCGGCGTAGCCGCGCGGGGCGACCATGGCGGCGCAGGGCGCGCCGTGCAGGATGCTCTCCGCGACGCTGCCGATCAGCGCCCGGCCGACCGCGCCGCGGTGCGGGGAGCCGAGCACGATCAGGTCGACTCCCTCGGCCTCGGCGATCTCGGTCATCACCCCGGCGGGAGAGCCGCCGCCGAAGCCGCGGGTCTCGACCGCCAGCCCGGCGAGCCGGCGCCGCGCCTCCTCGAAGAGTGGTTCCGCCTCAGCCGCCGCGTCGGCTTCGAGCGCTTCGAAGCTGACCGGCAGCGGCCCGTAGGGGACCACGGCGACGACCAGGACTTCGGCTTCGCTCGGGGCAGCCACCGCGCGCGCCAACTCGAGCGCGTCGCGCCCGCCGTCGCTGCCGTCGAAGCCAACCATGATCCTCACGTTCTCCCCGCCCTTCTCTCATGCCGCAGGTAGGTGGCGAATGTATGTAGGTCGGGGCCGGTCGGCATCGGGGAAAAGCCGAACACAATCTGGGGAATTCCCCGATGACGCGGCGCCTCTCGACCGGGAAAATTGCTTGTCCAATGGGGAGTGGCGGCAGCCAAAAGGTAATCGTCTCCGGCGGCGGCGTCGCCGGGATCGAGGCCGCCCTGGCGCTGCGCGACCTCGCCGGCGAGCGGGTCGAGGTGGAGCTCTGGGACCCGCGCACGGAGTTCGTCTACAGGCCATTCACCGTCGCCGCGCCGTATGGCGGTAGCCGCTCGTTTCACTACGACCTGGAGAGGCTCGTCGGGCGCTGCGGCGCCATGCATCGGCTCGGCAGCATCGCCTCGGTCGATCCCGGCCAGCGCGCTGTCGTGAGCCGCGACGGCCGGCGGGTCCCCTACGACCATCTGGTGATCGCCAGCGGCGTGCGCATGCTCTGGGCCGTGCCCGGAGCGGCCACCTTCTGGGGGGTGGCCGACGAAGGGCCGGTCGGCGAGGTGATCGCGCGCTTGCGGGCGGGCGAGTTGCGCCGGCTCGTGTTCACGATGCCCGCCGGTCGCGGCTGGGCGCTGCCGCTATACGAGCTGGCGCTGTTCGCCGCCGCCGAGGCGAAGGCTGCGGGTCGCTCGACGCGGATCGCGGTCGTCACCCCCGAGGAGGCGCCGCTCGCGGCTTTCGGCCGGCGGGTCGCCGAGGGCATGAGCGCCCTCTTGGCCGAGCGGGGCATAGAGCTCGTCGCCGGCCCCCACCCGGTCGAGTTCGAGAACGGGGAGCTGCGCCTGGCGCCCGGCGAGCCGGTCGAGGCCGACGCCGCGATCAGCCTGCCGCGTCTCGAGGGTCGGCGAGTCGGCGGGATTCCCCACGACGAAGACGGCTTCGTCGGCGTCGACGAGCACTGCCGGGCGATCGGCCTCGAGCGCGTCTACGCCGCCGGCGACGTCACCGGCTTCCCGATCAAGCAGGGAGGAATCGCCAGCCAGCAGGCGGACGTGGTAGCCGCGACGATCGCCGCCGAGGTCGGCGCGTTGCCCGAGGCGCGTCCCTTCGACCCGGTCCTGCGTGCCGTGCTCTGGACGGGAGAGGGCCCGCGGTACCTCTATGGCCGGCCGACCGGCGGGCACGGCGAAGTCTCCGGCTTCAGCGAGAGGCCCGAGGGGCCGTTGCGATCCGGCAAGATCACCGCGCGCTACTTCTCGCCCCTGGTCGACGAGCTGGAAGCCGAGCAGGACCCGGACGTGGACGATCGCCCCGAATCGCGCCGCGCCTCGAGCGGCTGAGTCGTCTCGCGGTCATCGGCCGCGCGTAGGCTTGGCGCTCATGGACGACGCCCTGGTCCGCCGCTACCGCACGGCCCGCCGCGATCCCGGCCTGGCGGTGCTCGAGGGCTTCCACGCGCTCAAGCACGCGCTGCGCTTCGGCGCCGAGGTCGAGGAGGCGGTGGCGAGCGATCCCGCCGAGCTGGAGCGGCTGGCGGCCGAGCTGGCGCCGGACCTGGCCGGCTCGCTGGCGCGGCGCACGGCCGCGGTCGACGCCGAGACCCTGGCCCGGCTCGTCCCCCAGGCGCCGCGCACCGGCGTCGTCGCGATCGCCCGCCGGCCCCCGGTCGACCTCGTCGCGGCGCTCGCCGACCCGCGACCGGCTCCGGTCGTCCTGCTCGAGGACCCGCGCACGATGGGCAACATGGGCGCCTGCGTGCGGGTCGCCGCCGCCGCCGATGCGGCCGCGGTGCTGAGCACGGGGGAGAACGACCCCTGGCACCCCGACGCGCTGCGCGGCGGCGCCGGGCTGCACTTCGCCCTACCGGTGGCGCGGGTCGAGGGGCCGCCGGAGTGCGACCGGCCGCTGGTCGCGGTCGATCCGGAGGGCGAGCGGCTCGCCCCGGACGAGCTGCCGCCGCGCGCGATCCTCGCCTTCGGCACCGAGCGCCACGGTCTCAGCGACGACCTGCTCGACCGCGCCGACGCGCGCCTCGCGATTCCGATGCGCGCCGGCGTCTCCAGCCTCAACCTCGCCACCGCGGTTGCCGCGGTGCTCTTCGCGGCTCGGCCGTGGGGCGGCAGCGCGGAAAATACGGATGCGAATAGCAGGCAGAACGCATAGGTTGCGGAACATCTGAGCGCGGCGTCAGCCGCATGCCAACAACGAAAGGACCCGCCGTGCCCTTTGCCGACATCAACCTGGGCGAACTCCTGCTCCTCGCCCTCGAGATCTTCTTCTTCGTGATCTGGATCTGGATCCTGATCGTGATCCTCAACGACCTCTTCCGCGACCATGAGCTCTCCGGTTGGGCCAAGGCCGCCTGGGTCCTCTTCTTGGTCTTCATCCCGTTCCTGACGGCGCTGATCTACCTGATCGCGCGCGGCAACGGGATGCGGGACAGGACGATCAAGGCCCAGGTCGATGCCAAGAAGCACTTCGACGCCTACGTACGCGAACAGGCCCACAGCACTCCGGCCGATGAACTGCACAAGCTCAACGACCTGAAGGAAAAGGGCGCCCTCTCGGCCGAGGAGTTCGACAAGGCCAAGGCGAAGCTGCTCGCCTAGAGCACGCCGACGACGCCGCGCGCGACCAGATAGAGGCCGATCACCGTGGCCACGGTGATCACTATCTGGCGCGCGTGGCGCGCCATCCACTCGTTCAGCGCTTCAACCTTGACCTGGGTCGCCTCAGGCGCGAACGAGTAGCCGAGCAGCGGCACCTCGGCGAGCACGAACATGATCAGGTTGAAGACGACGATCGCCGCGACCTGGCTGGCGGTGCCGCTCCAGCCCTGGGCGATGTCCTTGAGCGCCACCAGGTAGAAGGCTCCCGGCAGGTTGAGGGCGACGCCGACGGCGAAGGCGATCGGCGCGCTGCCGCGGCTCATCACCCGCTCCGACCAAGGGTCACGCTGCGGCTTCTCGGCCCGCTTGTCGCGGCGCCGCTCGCTGAAGCCCTCGTCGCGGTCGGTCGCCAGCACGTAGGCGACCAGCAGGGCGAGGGAGCCGATCGTGAAGTTGACGATCGGGTCGGCGGCCGGGCTGGAGCCGGAGAGAACGTTGAGTTCGTTGAGCGAGGTGACGATCGCGATGCCCACCGCGACGCTGGTCAGGAACCCGCCGACTAGGTAGGCGGCAAGCAACCGCCGCGGCGAGGGCCGGTGCAGGACGACGATCACGACCGCGAGGATCGTCGGCGAGACGGCTGAGGCGGCGGCCAGTACGAGAACGTTGATCAAGACGCTGCGAGCCTAACCGCCCCGGCGGGCATCGCCGCCCATTGCGGTCGTAGTTGTGCCCGCAGAGCGGCGGTAACTGCGACCGCAAGCTCGCCGCACGCGGATTTTCTCCTGCAAGCGCGCGAATTCTGCAACTGAAGTTGCAAGTTATTAGCAACTCCTCACAATTTCGCGGCCACTTCGCTACCGTGCGCCGCCGATGCGCGTTCCCCCTCGCGGCAACTCCTGGCGGGTGCTGCTCCCTGCGGCGCTGCTCCTCGCCCTCCTCTGCCTGGTCGCCTCGGCGCCGGCCAAGACGCTGCAGGAAAAGCTCGACTCGGCCCAGGGCAAGCTCAGCCACGTGCGCGAAAGCCAGAGCGCTCTGGCGACGACGATCGCCGAACAGAACAAGGCGATCGACTCGATGATCGGCGAAGTCTCGGCGCTGCGCCAGCGCCAGGCCGCGGTTCAGTCCGAACTCTCCGCCAAGCAGTCCGAACTCGACAAGGCAAACGCCGAGCTGGCCGCCGACAAGCGCCGCCTGGCGCGGATCCGGGCCCGCCTGCACCGGGCGCTCGGCGTGCTCCGCGACCGGCTGGTCGCGATGTACGAGTCGGGCAGCCCCGACATGCTCAACGTCGTCCTCGACTCGAAGAGCTGGTCGGAAGTGACGACCCGCGCCGACTACCTGAGTCAAATCCAGGAATACGACGACGCGGTGGCCTCGCGGGTCAAGGGCCTGCGCGACCAGGCGCGCGCCGCGGTCAAGCGGATGGCCGCCGCCCGCCTGACGATCAAGAAGGCGCGCGACGCGATCGCGATCAAGGAGCTCCAGGTCGCCGCCGCCCGCGAAGAGGCCGAGGCGCGCTTCGCCGAGCTCAAGGACGCGCAGGCGGCGCGCCGGGCCTCGCTGGAAGCGCTCGAGTCGCGCGAACAGGCGCTCAGCGACAACATGGCGGCGATCTCAGAACAGATCGCGGCGACGACCGGGGCGCCGGCGCCGGTCACCGGCACCCCCGCGCCGCTCACCCCTGGCGAGAGCGCCGGCTACATTTCCGAAAGCCAGGCCAGCGTGCCCAGCGAAGCGCCGCCGGCGATCGCCGCGGCGATCGAAGCGGCCAACTCGATCGCCACCACGCCTTATATATGGGGCGGCGGGCACGGCTCCTTCGAATCCTCGGGCTATGACTGCTCGGGCGCGGTCAGCTTCGCCCTGCACGGCGGCGGCTTCCTCGAAAGCCCGCTCGACTCGACCGGCCTCGAGACCTGGGGCGAACCGGGTGCCGGCAAGTGGATCACGGTCTACGCCAACTCCGGCCACGCCTGGATGATCATCGCCGGCCTCGCCTTCGACACCGTAGGCGGCCCCGGCCCCCGCTGGCATTCCTCGCCGGTCGACTCCCCCGAAGGCTTCGTAGCCCGTCACCCCCCGGGCTACTAAGCGGGACGGGGGGACGGGGGCCGACGGGCCGATATGTCAAGGATGCCTTGACATATCGGCCCGTCGGCCGCGAGGTTAGGCGGCGGTCTCGACTTGCGACCACGTCGCGGCGTTGCCGCGGCTGACGTGGATCACGCCCTCGAAGCCTTCGCGCTGCAGGATCGAAGCAGCCAGGCCGCTGCGCTTGCCGGCCTTGCAGATCGTCGCGATCGGCCGGTCGCGGGGCAGCTCGCCGAGCCGCTCGCGCAGCTCGGCGAAGGGGATGTGGATCGAGCCGGGGACGTGGCCTTCCTCCCACTCGGCAGCGCCGCGCACGTCGAGCACCTGCGGCCCCGCGCCGGAGCCGACCCGGCGGGCCAGCTCGGCCAGGTCGATCGCCTCGATCCGCTCCACCGGCCGGTCCTCGGCCCGCCAGGCGGTCATCCCGCCGCCGAGGAAGCCGCGCACGCCGAGGCCGACCGCGGCGAGCAGCTCGGCCGCCTCGAGCTCGTTGCCGTCCGAGGCGGCGACGATCAGCAGTTGCGCGTCGACCGGGACCATCTCGGCGACCTTGGTGGCGAAGCCGGTGTCGTAGGCGGAGGCGCTGATCGAGCCGGGTATGTGGGCCTCGTCGAACTGCTCGTTGGTGCGCGAGTCGACCGCCAGCGCCCCGCCGGCGATCGCCGCCTCGAAGCCGTGCGGGGTGAGCCGCGCCGGGGCGCCGATCGATTCGACCAGAGGGCCGCGGTTGAGGGCGACGATGTGGGCGACGTTGGGCGGCTTGGCGCCGATCGTCGAGATCGCGTCCTCGACGAACTCCGCCTCGCCGGCGAAGGCCAGCGCCCGGTTGTGACGGCGCTCGAAGCCGATCGTCGAGGAGGTCTTCAGGTCGATGCCCGAGCTGCCGCAGAGCGAGCCGCCCAGATGCCCGGGCCAGACCTCGCAGTCGTCCGGCAGCGACATGAGGCGCTCGTGCAGGGAGCGGAAGATGTCGATCGCGCCCTCGCGCGGCTCGATCGCCAGGTCGGGGCGGGCGACGTCGCCGACGAAGAGCGAGTCGCCGCTGAGCACCGCCCAGGGCTCGGCGCCGCGCGCCGCGTCGCGCAGCAGGAAGGAGGTGTGCTCAGGCCGGTGGCCGGGGGTGTGGACCGCCTCGATGCTCGCCCCCTCGCCCAGCGCCAGCACCCAGCCGTCGGAGAACGGCTCGTGCGGGTACTCGGCCTCGGCCAGCTCACTGACGTGGATCGTCGCCCCGGTCGCCCGCGCCAGGCGGCCGTGGCCGGAGACGTGGTCGGCGTGGTTGTGCGTCTCCAGCACGTGCTCGATCCGCACCCCGTGCAGGCGCGCCAGGTGCAGGTAGGGGTCGATGTCCCACTGCGGGTCGACCACCGCGGCGACGCCAGAGTCCTTGTCGCCGACCAGGTAGGAAGCGCAGCCAAGATCCTCGTGAATGATTTGGCGGAAGAGCATCTGTCTGGTGGTTTCGTCCCTCGACGGTCGGCTACGGTTGACATCAGGGTAGCGGCGACGGAAGGAGCGGAATGGCAAGTAGGGTCAACACCGACTTGGAGCAGGAGCTGGCGGCGCTGCTCGACGTGGAGCGGTTCGAGCCGCCCGCCGGGTTCCGCGAGCGGGCGCTGTGGAGCGACCCGGCCGTCTACGAGGAGGCGGGCGCCGACCCGGAGGCGTGGTGGCTGCGCCAGGCGAACGAGCTGCTCGAGTGGGAGCAGGCGCCGTCGGAGGGCCTCGACGAGTCAAACCCCCCCTTCTTCAAATGGTTCGCCGACGGGACGCTCAACGCTTCGGCCAACTGCCTCGACCGCCACGTCGCCGCGGGGCGCGGCGAGCGGGTCGCCTACCGCTGGCGCGGGGAGGAGGGCGAGGAGCGGGCGATCACCTACGCCGAGCTGCTGGCGGACGTGCAGCGCTTCGCCAATGCTCTGCGCGACCACGGCATTGAGAAGGGCGACGTGGTCGGGATCTACCTGCCGATGATCCCCCAGGTCGCGGTGGCCATGCTCGCCTGCGCGCGGATCGGCGCGATCCACAACGTCGTCTTCGGCGGCTTCTCGGCCGGGGCGGTGCGCGAGCGGATGGAGTTCTCCCACGCCAAGGCGCTGGTCACCGTCGACGGCGCGCGGCGCAAGGGCAAGACGGCGGCGGTCAAGGCCGCCGTCGACGAGGCGATTGGCGACCTCGACTCGCTGAAGACCGTCTTCGTCGTCCGCCACACGGGCGAGTCGTGCGAGATGCGCGAGGGGCGCGACGTCTGGTTCGAGGCGGCTTGCGAGGCCGCCGCCGCGGAGTGCCCGGCCGAGCCGATGGGCGCTGAGGACCCGCTCTTCATCCTCTACACCTCCGGCTCGACCGCGAAGCCGAAGGGCATCCTGCACACCACCGGCGGCTACCTGACCGGCGCCGCCTACACCCACCGCTACGTCTTCGATCTGAAGCCTGACGACGACGTCTACTGGTGCGCGGCCGACGTCGGCTGGATCACGGGCCACTCCTACATCGTCTACGGCCCGCTCGCCAACGGCGCGACCAGCGTGATGTTCGAGGGAGCGCCGGACTACCCCGCGAAGGACGTCTGGTGGGAGATCATCGAGCGCTACGGGGTGACGATCCTCTACACGGCGCCGACCGCGATCCGCGCCTGCATGAAGTGGGGGCCCGAGCACCCCGGATCGCACGACCTCACCTCGCTGCGCCTGCTGGGCTCGGTCGGCGAGCCGATCAACCCCAAGGCATGGCTTTGGTACCACAAGGTGATCGGCGGCGAACGCTGTCCGATCGTCGACACCTGGTGGCAGACCGAGACCGGCCAGATCATGATCTCGCCGCTGCCGGGGATCACGGGGACCAAGCCCGGCTCGGCGACCGAGGCCCTGCCGGGGATCGATGCCGCGGTCTTCGACGAGGCCGGCGAGCCGGTTGAGGAACGCGAGGGCCTGCTCGTCCTGCGCCGCCCCTGGCCGGGGATGCTGCGCACGCTCTATCGCGAGGAGGATCGCTTCGTCGAGACCTACTTCTCGCGCTTCGGCAAGCAGACCTACCTGGTCGGCGACGCCGCGCGCCGCGACTCGGACGGCTTCTTCTGGGTCTTGGGCCGGATCGACGACGTGATCAACGTCTCCGGGCACCGGCTCTCGACAGCGGAGGTCGAGTCGGCGATCGTCTCCCACCCGAAGGTCGCCGAGGCGGCGGTGATCGGCCAGAGCGACCCGGACACCGGCCAGGCGATCTGCGCCTTCGTCACCCTCGAGGGCGACCTCGAGGGCTCCGACGAGCTGGTCGCCGAGCTGCGCGAGCACGTCGCCGAGCGAATCGGCAAGCTGGCCCGCCCGAAGCGCATCATCTGGTCCGGCGACCTACCCAAGACCCGCTCCGGCAAGATCATGCGCCGCCTGCTGCGCGACATAGCCGAGGGTCGCGCCCTGGGCGACGTAACCACCCTCCGCGACCCCGACGTAATGAAAGAACTGGAGGCCAAGATCGCCACCAACGCCGACAGCTGACGGGGACGTGCCGCAACTTAGGTACCTATACGGACCGCTAAATTGCGGCACGTCCCCGGGCTAGGGGGAGCGTTCGTCGACCATTCGCTCGACGGCGATCTCCAGGGCTTGGAGTTGTTCGCGGACGCCCTTTAGCTCGCGCAGGGCCAGCTGCTCGGCGGTTACCTGCTCGGCCGCCAGCTCTTCCTCGACCACGGCGATTTCGGGGCTGAGGAAGCGTTGGGCGAAGGCGCCGGTTAGCAGGGCGACGAAGCCGATGCCGACGATCAAGATCACGACCGAGACGACCTCGCCGCCGGTCGTCGTCGGGTAGATGTTCGAGCCGAGGGTGGTCATCGTCGTCACCGCCCAGTAGATCCCGTCCCAGGCGTCGAGGTGCTGGCTGTGCTTCTCGAAGGCGACGAAGAGCGCGCCGCCGCCGACCGCAGTCAGCACTGAGAGCAGCATCGCGTAGCGCAAGCCCTCCAGCGAGAAGACCTCGCGCGAGAGCTGCGCCAGGCGCAGCAGCCGGACGAGGCGGAGCAGTCGCAGCGTGCGCAGGCCCTGCAGACCGGCCGGCAGGACCGGCGGAGTGAAGAGGACGATGAAGGCGTCGAGCGGGTGATGGCGCAGCCAGACGCGCCGCTTGGGGACTACGGCAAGCATCACCACCAGCTCGATCGCGAAGGCGATCCAGGTGACCCAGTTGAGGACTCGCGCGGTCGCCTCCAGCGCCCCGCCCGGATGCGACTCGGTGATCGCCACCATCGGCAGCGTCAGCGCCGCCGCGATCGTCATCGGCGTGTTCAGCGCTTCGGCGACGCGGGTAGAGCGCGCGTCCATCCCCGGCGCGTAGCGCGCGGTTCTCGTACCAGGGTCTGTAGCCATCCGCCCTACTTCGACGCGAGCCCGCCCGCGCCCTCTCCGCCTGCGGTGCGCTTTATGTGGTCATGGACCGCAAAAGGCGCACCGGAACGGCCGCGGCGGCGCTAGAGGAGCCCCACGGGGTTGCCGTGGTAGCCGACTCGCGCCAGGTGGCGCTCCTCGCCGCCGGGCCAGAGGGTCAGCTCGAGGTCGGCGCGGTCGTCGGCGGGCTCCATGCGCAGCCAGGCGAGAGGTGCCTTGGGGGTGGCGCGCTCGCCGGCGGTGCGGATCGTGTCGAAGAGGGCCTCGCGCTCGGCGTCGCTGAGGTACTGACTGACGATCGAGTGGTAGACCACGGTCGCCTGGCCGGGCGCCGGTTCGGCGAGCCTCCGTCCGGCCCAGGGCGCTGCCGAATCCCGCTCGAGCGTCACCGGCTCGGTGCGGGCGACCTCGAGTGCAGCTCGCATTCGGGCGATTCGCTCGTCCTGGTCGGGCCAAACGAAGGTGAGCAGCGTGAGCTCGCCTGCCTCGGTCGTCGGGTCGATCGGCGAGGCGTCGCAGCCCTGGCGGGCGGCGATCTCGACCGCGTCCGGCAAATCGGGCGCCGCGGCGCCGTCGAGCTCGACCGCCAGCCTCAGCGGCGACTCCGCCGGTCCCCAGGCAAACCCGTCGCCCTCGTAGCGGAAGCGATCCCAGCGCAGGTTGAGCCCGGCGCTGGCACCGATCTCGAGCAGGCGCAGCGGCAGGCCCGTCTCCTCGGCGACGCTGAGGAAGCCGAAGATCAGCGCCGCGCAGCGACCGACCTCGTTGGTCTGCACCGGCTGATCTATTGATCCACGCAGTTCGGCCGCGTTGCGCCTCAGCACGTCGAGCAACTGCTCCCAGGCCTCGCCGACGCGGCGATCCGCATAGGCGGCGGCCAGCAGCGGCTCGCGCCCGGTCAGCACCAGCCGGTTTACGGCGCCCAGCAAGCGCAGCCCGAGCACCGAGAAGCGGGGATCGGCCTCGTGGCCGCGCATGATCTCCCAGCCCGCCCCTTCGGCCTCGACGTCCTCGGCCACCCGTTCGAGCAGCCCCGCGTAGAGCGGCGAGCCGATCATCCGGCATGCATCGGCCTGCCAGCGCATCTGCGCCGCGATCGCCTCCCGAGGAGCCTCCTCGGCCATTGCCCGCTACCCGGTCCCCGCAAGCGGCTCCCAGCGGAAGCGGCGGACGGCGATCGCGGCGCCGGCCAGCGCCCAGGCGGCGAGAACCGCGAGGTCGCCGCCGTCGACGCCGATGCCGGTCGATTCGGGGGAAAGGCTGCTCTGCAGGCCGGTGGCCAGGTGAAAGAGGGGAAAGACGCGGCCGACCTGTTCGAGCCAGTGGGGGAGCTGGTCGACCGGGATCCAGACGCCGGAGATGAAGGCGAGCATCACGACGCTGAAGGGCGCGATCGTCGAGGCGGCGTCGACGGTGGGCGTGAAGGGGGTGAGGGCGATGCCCAGCGTGCAGAGCGTCGCCGTGCCGAACGCGGCGTAGACGAGGAAGCCGACGACGCCGGCGCCGGGGAGCTCGACCCCGTAGGCGAGCACCCCGAGTCCGACCAGCAGCGCGGTCATCGCCAGGGCCTGGGCGGTCGCGCGCAGCACCTGGGCGGCGATGAAGCTCCAGGGCGGCATCGGCGTGCCGCGCAGGCGCTTCAGCTGGCCGCGCTCGCGCTGGGTGGTGACCGAGACGGCCAGCGTGGTGAAGGTAGAGAGCGCAACCGAGTAGGCGACGATGCCGGCCGTGAAGTAGGCCTGCGCGCTCAGCTTCAGCCCGCTGGAGAGGGTCACCGTCTGGTCCCCGCCCTGGATGAAGATCGAGTTGAAGAGGACGAGGAAGACGAGCGGGAAGGCGATCGTGAAGACCAGCGTGCGTGGCGTGCGCAGCGCCACCACGACCGCGGCCCGAGCCTGGGCGAGCACCATGCGCCGGGTGCTCATCAGCTCGCCTTGCCGGTCAGGTCGAGGAAGATGTCCTCGAGGCTCGGCCGCCGCACCTCGAGGCCCTCCAGCGCGGCGCCGCGCTGCTCGGCGAGGTCGAGGATCCGGTGCAGGTCGGCCTGCGCCCGCTCGGTCTCGATCCGCACCTCGCCGCCGTCCAGGTGCACCGGCGCCGAGACGCTCGCCCGCACGTCCTCGAGCGCAAGCCGGCCGTTGAGCCGGAAGCCGATCACCGTATGGCGGCCGAGCCCGGCGCTGAGCTCGTCCATCGCGCCCTGGGCGACGATCCGCCCCTCGCGCAGGATGGCGACCCGGTCGGCGAGGTGCTGCGCCTCGTCCATGTAATGGGTGGTGAGGAAGACGGTCTTGCCGAGCTCCTTGAGCCCCTCGATCATCGTCCAGGCCTCGCGCCGCGCGCTCGGGTCGAAGCCGGTGGTCGGCTCGTCGAGGAAGATCAGGTCGGGGTCGCCGACCAGGCCGATTGCCACGTCGACGCGCCGCTTCTGGCCGCCGGAGAGCGAGCCGATTCGCTCGTCGCGCTTCTCCGCCAGACCGGTCAGCTCGATTGTCCCCTCGACCGGGCGTGGCGCCGGGTAGAAGGTGGCGAAGAGCGAGACCGCCTCGCGCACGGTGAGCAGTGGGTCGAGCTCGCACTCCTGCAGGACGAGGCCGACCCGGGCGCGCCACTCGCGCGTCGGCCGCCCGGGATCGACGCCGAGCACCTCGACCTCGCCGTCGCTGCGCTCGCGGTAGCCCTCGAGGATCTCGATCGTCGTCGTCTTGCCGGCGCCGTTGGGGCCGAGGAAGCCGAAGACCTCGCCGGCGCCGACCTCGAAATCGATCCCGGCGACGGCTTCGTGCTCGCCGTAGGACTTGCGCAGCCCGCTGACGCTGATCGCCGCTTCGCTCACCGCTCCCAACCTAGCGAGATGCGCCCCGCGTCAGGCTGTCGGGTGCGGCAAGATGATTTGCTAAACTAATTACCAACGCTAATCAATGACCCCGAAGAACGCCGACACCACGCTCACCGACGCCGCTGCCCGGCTGCGGATGGCGATCGTGCGCACCTCGCGGCGCCTGCGCCAGGAGGCGGCCGAGGCCGGGGCGGAGCTGACCCCGACCGCGGTATCGGCCCTGGCCACGATCGAGCGCCACGGGCCGCTGACGCCCAGCGAGCTGGCCGCGACCGAGCGGATCAAGCGGCCGACCGCGACCCGGATCGTGCGCGGCCTGGTCGAGGCCGGGCTGGTCGAGCGGGCGCCCGACCCGGCCGACGGCCGCAGCGCCCTGCTCAGCGTCAACGCCGCCGGGCGCGAGCGCCTGCGCCGCCTGCGCGGGCGCAAGAACGCCTACCTGGCACGCCGTATGCGCGACCTGCCGGGCGAGGACCTGCGCACCCTGGAGCGCGCCGCCGAGATCCTCGAGGAAATGCTCGAAGGCGGGGACCGGTGAGCGCCGGGATCCGGCGCAGCTTCGATTCGCTCGCGGTCCCCAACTACCGCCGCTACTTCGCGGGCCAGCTGATCTCGCTCTCCGGCAACTGGATGCAGACCGTCGCCGCCCTCTGGCTGGTGCTCAGCCTGACCGGCAGCGGCGTCGCGGTCGGCGCGACCACCGCGCTGCAGTTCCTGCCGATGCTGCTCTTCGGCGCCTGGGGCGGGCTGCTCGCCGACCGCTTCCCCAAGCGCAGGCTGCTGATCGCGACCCAGGCGCTGATGGCGCTGCCCGCGATCGGCCTCTTCGCGGTGACGGCCACCGGCGTCGTCGCCCCCTGGATGGTCTTTCTCGCGGTCTTCGCGATGGGCGCGGTCAACGCGGTCGACAACCCGACCCGGCAGAGCTTCACGATCGAGATGGTTGGCGATGACCGGGTCGTCAACGCGGTCAGCCTCAACAGCGTGATCGTCCAGTCGGCGCGGATCGTCGGCCCGGCGATCGCCGGACTGCTGATCGCGGCCTTCGGGGTCGCTCCCAGCTTCGCCCTCAACGCGTTGACCTTCGTGGCGATGATCCTCGCACTGCGCGGCATGGACCCGGCCCAGCTGCGCGCCGCGCCGCGTGCGGCGCGTGAGCGGGGCGCGATCCGCGCCGGGCTGCGCTACGTGCGCGCCACCCCCGAGCTGGCGGTGCCGCTGGCGCTGATGGCCCTGGTCGGCACCTTCGGCTTCAACTTCCAGGTGGTCCTGCCGCTGCTCGCCCGCTTCAGCTTCGACGGCGGCGCCGGGACCTACGCGGCGCTGGTCTCGGCGATGGGGGTCGGCTCGGTCGCCGGCGCCCTGGTCACAGGCGCCCGCGGCCGCACCGGCCCGCGCCTCATAGCCGGCGCCGCGCTCGCCTTCGGCGCCGCCGCCCTGCTCGCCGCCGCCGCCCCGCGAATCGCAATCGAGGCAATCGCCCTGGTAGCCCTCGGCGCCGCCGCAGTCACCTTCGCCGCCACCGTCAACTCCACCCTCCAACTGGCCGTCTCCCCCCACATGCGAGGCCGGGTGATGTCCCTCTACTCGGTCGTCTTCCTGGGCTCCACCCCAATAGGAGGCCCCCTGTCCGGCTGGCTATCCCAAACCTACGACCCCCGCGTAGCCCTGCTTTTGGCCGCGATCTCCGGCCTAAGCGCCGCCTGGGCAGCCCACGTCAGCTTCACCCGCATCCGAGCTCGCTCCAAGCAACCGATAACTCGAGAAGAGCCCGCGGCCGCCTGAACCCCGGCGTGCCCGTTCAGCCGTGTGCGGCGCACTCGTGGCCGCGGCCCTCGCCCTGACGGGCGAGCCAGGCGAGCGCCGCGAAGATCGCCAGGCCGACGACGTTGAGGACCAGCTTGTAGTCGAGTTCGACCGAGCCGAAGATGTCATTGCGGCTCGGTCGCGTGGTTGGGACCAGCCCGAGCGCGCTGAACAGGCCGTCGACGGCGAGCGCCGCGAGGATCATCGTCAACAGCATCAGGGCGACGATCCGCAGGGCGAACTCCCAGCCGTAGTACTTGCGGTAGATCGCGACGATCGGCAGCACGATCAGGTCGGCGAAGATGAAGGCCATCACCCCGGCGAAGCTGATCCCGCCCGACCAGAGCACCGCGGCGAGCGGCACGTTGCCGACCGAGCAGACGAAGCTGAGCACGGCGATGATCGGCCCGACGATCACGTTCTCGAGCGCGTTCAGCCAGCCGGGCGCGTCGCTGACGAAGAGGCCGTTGAAGAAGTCATTGCCGAGCAGTCCGATGAAGCCGGCGAGCAGGAAGCCGATCGAGATCTCCTTCCAGAGCATGCTCCAGTCGCCGATGAAGTTCTGCGCGACCTCGGTCCAGGCGGCGCGCGAGGCGAGGCGCTCGCGCCAGGGCCGCGCCTCGGCCGCCGCCTGCCCGTGGTCGTGCTCGTGGCCGGCGTCGGCCTCCTGCGCGTGCTGCCGCGCCCGCTCCTCCAGCCGCGGCGAGACGAAGGCGCGCAGCAGGACCGTCATCAGGACGATCATCACGATCCCACCGATGTACTCGGCGAGCGTGAACTGCCAGCCGATCAGCACCCAGAGCACCAGGCCCAGCTCCCAGACCAGGTTGGTCGAGGCGAACTGGAAGGCGAGCGCCGCTGCGGCCGAGGCGCCCTTCTGGAAGAGGCTCTTGGCGATCGCGACGGCGGCGTAGGAACAGGAGGAGGAAGCGGCGCCGAGCCCGGTGGCCCAGGCGATGGGCCGGGCGCCGTCGCCGGAAAGGGTCGCCTCGATCCGCTCGCGCGGCACCCAGGCCTGGACGATGCCGGAGATCGCGAAGCCGAGCACCAGCGCCCACCAGACCTCGTAGGCCATCAGCAGCGACTGTTCGAGCCCTTCGAGGATCGTGCCGAGGACGTCACCCATGGGCGGCACCGTAGCAATTACCCCCAGGGGGTATCAAGATCAACCGATCCCGAGCCGCCGCGAGCGCTCCGGTGACCGTGAGCGGCACGCTCAACGGCCCACCGCGCCGAGCCGCGGCAGCGCCCCGGCCAGCCCGTCGCGCAGGCGCTGGGCGTTGGTGGCGCGTTGCGGCTCGAGCGCGTCCACCGCGACCGGCTCGTCCCCGAGGCCGTTGGCGAGGTTGTCGACCGCGCAGACTGCGGCGTAGGCGAGGCCGAGCTCGCGGGCGACGATGCACTCGGCGGCGATCGTCATCCCGACCACGTCGGCGTGCGGCGCGATCAGCCGGATCTCGGCCGGGGTCTCGAAGCGAGGCCCGATCGTCTGCCAGTAGACGCCCCCGTCGAGGAGCCCTCCGCGCTCACCGGCGGGCCAGGCCTCGAGCACCTCCTCTCGCCACCCGGGGTCGAATCCCGGAGTGCTGTGGGCGCCCTCGTCGGCGAAGGCGGAGAGGCCGAGGTGCAGGGCGATGAAGTCGTCGGGGCAGACGAGGCTGCCGACCGGCAGAGCGGCGCGCAGCGACCCGACCGAAGCCAGCGCCAGCACCCGATCGCAGCCCTGCTCGACAAGCGCCCGCAGGTTGGCGACGTGGTCGATCTCGTGCGGCAGCACGTACTCCTCGCCGCTCCCGCCATGCCGCTGCACAACAGCCGCCCCTTGCTCGGCCGCCGCCCGGGCCGCCGTCTCGCCCTCCGGTCCCAGCCCGTTGCTTCCGATCACCACCGCCAGTCGCCCCATCGCCCGCCGATTATGGTGGTCTCATGGCGGAACGGCCGTCGGGACGCGAGGAGAGCGAGGACGCGCGCCTCGACCGCAACCTCGGCGAGTTGCTGCAGGAGCTGCGCGTCGCCCTGCCCGGCGTCCAGGTGCTCTTCGCCTTCCTGCTCGCGGTTCC
The DNA here is from genome assembly GCA_963728365.1 of uncultured Solirubrobacterales bacterium. Lineage (GTDB taxonomy): Bacteria > Actinomycetota > Thermoleophilia > Solirubrobacterales > 70-9 > VRUE01. The sequence continues at coordinate 1,186,893 of CAVSJI010000001.1, read as the reverse complement.
CTTTCAGAACCACTTCACCGAGATCTCGCCCTTCGAGGAGAAGGTCTACTTCTTCACCCTGCTCTGCACAGCGCTCTCCGCGGCGCTCCTGATCGCGCCCTCGGCGTACCACCGGATCACCTTCCGCCTGCAACAGAAGCGCGAGCTGGTCCTCCTTGCCAACCGCTTCACGATCGCCGGCCTCACGCTCCTCGCCCTGGCGATGACCGGGGCGGTCGTGCTGATCGCCGACGTCCTCTACGGCGGCATCGTCACGGTGGTCACCGGGGTCGGCGCCGTCGCCACCTTCGGCGTCCTCTGGTACGGGCTGCCGCTGCGCCGGCGGCTCAGTCTGAAGGAGACTGAACGGCCCTGAAGCGGTCGCCCCAGAGGCCGACCATCTGATCGGCGAACTGGTCGACCAGCGGCGTCTCGGGAGCGGCGTCGAAGAGCATTTCGAGGTCCTCCTCCCAGATGTAGATCTTCAGGTCGAGGCTGACGGCGAGTTCCTCGCTGACTCGCTCGGCGATCAGCGCGTAGGCCTCACGCAGCATTTCGACGTTGGTCAGCTTGTCGGCCGCGAAGATCGCCACCGCATCGCCGCCGATCCGCCCGACCCGCTTGCGATGCTCGCGCTTGCGCTCCTCGTAGTCCTCGATCGAGTCGTCTTCGGTCAGCGTCTCGACCAGGTCGGCGACCTCGTCGCCGAAGCGCTCGCGCAACTCGTCGCTCTCGATCTCGCTCTTCTCGACCACGTCGTGCAGCAGCGCGGCGGCAAGCACCTCGTCGCGGTAGTCGAGCTGGTAGAGGCGCTCGGCGACCGCCAGCGGGTGGTCGATGAACGGACGGCCGTCGCTGCCGCGTCGCAGCTGTCCGGCATGCGCCTTGCGCGCCGTCTCGAGCGCCTCCCTGAGCAGATCGGATCGCTCGACCGCAGTGTCGATTCCGGGGGTCGAGGACATCGCGGAGCAGCGTACCGGGCCGCGAACGCCCCGTAAACCATGCAGTTCAACTCAAGCGGTCAAATGGTCCGCAGCGGAGTGGGCGCTCTCGCCGGCAGCTCGTACTCAGCCCGCTCGATCGCCAGCTCCAGTGCCTGCGTCTCGCCCCCAACCTCGATCCAGCGCCGCTGCGCCTCTTCGCCGAGGACGTCGAGCTCGGCATCGGAGTGCAGTGGGTCGTGGTGGAAGAGCACGGTGCGGTCGGCGCCGGCGCGGCGGGCGAAGGAGACGGCATGCGAGGTCGAGGAGTGACCCCAGCCAATGTGCTCGGGGTACTCGGCGTCCGTGTACTGGCCGTCGCAGATCAAGAGCGAGGCATCGCGGGCGAGGCCGAGGCCGGAGATCCAGTCCTCCTCGAGCGTGTCGAGGTCGGCGCCGAGCGCCGGCTCGTGGTCGGGGATGTAGGCGAGCGAGGACTCTCCGTCGTCGATCCTGTAGCCGAGCGTCGGCCCGCGGTGGGCTACCGAGGCCGCCCGGATCCGCGCCGAGCCGATCTCCCACTCGCTCTCCGGGCAGTGGCGGAAGGAGACGTCGCAGGGCAGCTCGCGCACCTCCACCGGCGAGAGCGGCGCCGAGATGTAACGGGCGATGCGGTCGCGCAGCGAGGCCTCCGGAGAGGCCGGCCCCCAGATCACGATCTCGGTCTGCGGGCGGAAGGCGGGGGCGAAGAAGACGAGGCCCTGGATGTGGTCGAGGTGCAGGTGCGTGAGGAGGATGTGCAGCCGCGTCGGCTCGTCGGGCAGCGCCAGCCCGAGGCAGCGGATGCCGGTGCCAGCGTCCAGCGCCAGCATCGAGCCGTCGGACAGCCTGACCCCGACGCAGGAGGTGTTGCCGCCGTAGCGGATCGTTTCCGGCCCTGGGGAGGGAACCGAGCCGCGCGTGCCCCAGAGCTTGATCTTCATCTCAGCGCCCGGTCCCGTTGCTCGAGCCGGCCGGCCAGAAGACCGCGATCGCCCCGCGCGAGCCGTGCGCGGTGAGGATCGGAAAGGCCGAGGCCTCGACCCGGTGGCGGGCACCGTCGACCGAGCCGATCTCGAAGCTGGCGTGCGCCGGCCGCCCCTGGCGCACGGCGACGACCAGCGGCAGCTCGTCGTAGGGAATCGGCTCGCCGGCGTCGTCGAACGGCCCGAACAGCGAGCCCCACTCCTCGGCACCCACGGTCCCCAGCTCCTCGAAGCGCTTGCCGAGCAGCGTCCCGGCCGCCTCGTTGTAGAAGACGAGCACCCCGCCCTCGTCGACCAGGAAGGCCGGCGTCGAGAGCGCAGACATAAGGTTGCGAGCCAGGATCAGCTCAAGCGGCTTCTGCGTCACAGTCGACACTTTAGATAGTCCGGATAAGCACAGAGTCGTAAAAGAAAGCCCGCTGAGTGCAGAAGCGACACGTTAACCTTCGATTGTCCACCCACCCCGCCGCTGTGATTTTGCTCACGGAGCGACGGGGGCCGTCCGAGTTGCGACCGGGTCGAGTAGCGTCCCGCCCCGTGGAGGCCGCGACCCAGACGCATGACGCCCCGCGCATAGGGCCTCCGCCCGGCGAGCCGAGCCCTACCTACCGGACGGCGATGGCCGTTTGCCGGCCGGCGATGGCCTGGGGGCGGTTGCGGGTCGACGGGCTGGAGGCGCTGCCGGCGAGCGGGCCGGCGCTGGTGGTCGGCAACCACGACAGCCATTGGGACCCGGTGACCGTCGGGGTGGCGGCGATCCGGCGGCGCCAGATTCGGGCGCTGGCGAAATCGGATCTCTGGAAGGTGCGCGGGCTCGCGCCGGTGCTCAACGGCATGGGGCAGATCCCGATCGAGCGCGGCGCCGGCGACGCGCAGGCGCTCGCCCGGGCGATCGAGGAACTGCAGAGCGGCGCCTGCATCGGCGTCTTCCCCGAGGGGACGCGCTCGCGCGGCAAGGTGCTGCGGGCGCGCAGCGGCGTCGGCCGCCTGGCGCTCGAGGTGCCCGAGGCGAGGCTGGTATGCGTGACGGTTGAGGGCACCACCGCGTTCACGTCCTTCCCGCGCCGGCCGCGCCTGCGGATCCGCTTCTTCGAGCCGCGCGACGGCCAGGCCCAGCCCGGCGAGCAGCCGGGAGAGCTCGCGGCCCGGCTGCTCGCCGAGATCCGCGAGCTCGTCCCGCCCTCCGTCTCGGCGCGCAAGCGCCCTTCCTAGCCCAGCCTCACTCGCCCGCCTTCTCGCCGTCGGGATGCAGCGGGTACCAGGGGGCGCCGAAGGCCTTGCTGTCGGTGCCGTTGTCTTCGCCGGGCTTGCGGTCCTCGACGAACGTGTAGAGCGGCCAGCCGGCGTAGGTCACCTGGGTCGTGCCGTCCTTGCGTTCGGTCGTGCCGAGCTGCGAGGCCATCGCCCCTTCGCCGGCCACCGGCTTGCCTTCGGTGAGCAGCGGTGGCCAGGCTTCGGCGCACGGCCCGTAGCAGGCCGACTGCCCGTGCTTGTCCTTCTCGAAGTAGTAGAGCGTCAGGCCGTTGGAGTCGACCAAGACGCGACCGGCGCCGCTCGCGTTGCCGACCGTGATCGGCGCGCCAGTCACCGCCGCGGCGGTCGAAGTGGTCTTCGCGGTCGACGACGATTCGCCGCCCCCGTAGGCGCCGCCCGAACCTTCGGTCTTGCTGCTGCCGCCGCAGCCGGCAACCGCGAGCAGCGCGGCGAGGGCGACCAGGGCGATCGCGGGGAAGGTCTTGTTCACGTCGGTTCCTCCTCGTGTTGGGGTTGCTGAAGTGCAGTCGCGCCGCCGATCGGCGCGACGAAGGTGCGCTTGCCCGCGTGGACGATCAGCGCCTCGGCGCGCGAGAGGTCGAGCGCCGCGCTGAGCACGGCCGAGTCCTCGCCGCCCCAGCGGTAGCGGAAGGTTCCGGCCGAGACCGCGGCGTCGCCCGGCCCGCGCATGTAGACGCGGCAGAGCGTCCCCGAGCGGATGCCCGAGACGTACATGTGGATCTCGGTGCCGAAGGCGCGCGGCTCGAGCGTCGCGGCGATCTTCACGCCGGGCGGCAGCGCCCGGAAGGCGAGGTGCTGCTCGGGGCCGGCGCCCTCGCCGCCGCTGAGCACGAAGATCGCCAGCACCGCGGCGGCCGCGGCCGCGGCCGCGCCGCTCAGCCCGATGCCGAGCCGCCAGCGGCGCCTGCGTCGCTGCCGCGAGCGCCGCTCCGCCCCGATCGTCGCCGCGATCCGCGCTCCGAGGTCGGCGGGCGGCGAGGGGGCTGGTTGTTCGAAGTGGTCTGGATCGGCGTGGGGGAGGAGCGTGGCGATCGAGCGCAGCGAATCCGCCTCGGCGCGGCACCCCGCGCAGCCCTCGAGATGCGCCTCGAGCGCCGTCCGCTCCTCCTCGCCGATCTGGCCGAGCGCGTAGGCGCCCAGCGACTCGCGCCACTCGCGGCAGCTCTCACCGGTCATAGCCCATCTCCTCCAGCACGACCCGCAGCGCCCGCAGTCCGTAGTAGACGCGGCTCTTGACGGTGCCCTCCGGGACGCCGAGCTCCTCGGCGACCTCGGCGTAGGGACGGCCGCGGTAGTAGGTCTCGACCAGCACCTGGCGGTGCTGGTCGCCGATCCGGCGCAGCGCCTCCTCGACCTGCCAGGACAACAGCGCCTCGTCGAAGGGCTCGACCGAGGGTTCGGCCGCGCCCTCCTCGGCGACCCGCGGCCGCACCGCCCGCGCTCTGCTCAGGTCGATCACCACGTTGCGGAGGATCGCGAAGAGCCAGGTGCGCAGCGAGCCGATCTGCGGGTCGAAGCGCTCGCCCGCCCGCCAGGCGCGGACGAAGGTCTCCTGTACGGCCTCCTCGGCCAGTCCCGCATCGCCCAGAGAGCGCACGGCAAAGCCGAAGAGCTCGGCGGAGTGGGCGGCGTAGGCCTCGCGCACGCCCCGCTCGTCTGTCAGTGCACCGGTCGGCATTCGCTCGGCATACGAATGCCCACCAGCACGGGTTCAGGTGCTGCTACTCGAGTTTGCCGATCTTGAAGATTTTGGTGCCGCAGTCCGGGCAGACGCCCTGGATCGCCGGGCGGCCATTTTTCATCGTCACCTGCTGGGCGTCCTTGATCTCGACCTTCTTGCGCTCCTTGACGCAGTAACCCTCGGGCATGGGGGAGCTCCTTTCACTGCCTTGACGACAGGACTCGCGATCGTCGCGAGGTCGAATTGCGGCGAATGTAACGCAGCCCGGGGACGGCGCGGGGAAACTTCGTGCGAATTCGCACGAAGTGCTACTTGGCCTGCTTCAGCGCTTCTTCCCCTTCTTCTTTGAGCTGGCGCGGGGTCGGGGCCGTGCTCGCCCCGTCCGATTCCCTGTCGCCGCCGCTCTTCGGGGCGCTGCTGGAGCCTTCCGTGTCCGCTCCGCCTGCCTTGCCTTCTTCGCGCAGGGAGGCGACTTCGTCGCGCAGCGATTCCAGTTCGGATTTCAGCCGGCTCACTTCGGGGGCGCCGTCCGCCGTGCCACCGGCCAGTTCATCGCGCACCGCCTGCAGGTCGTCCTTGGTCACCGCTTCGTTCTGCGCTTCGACCGCCAGGTAGATGCCGACCGCCGCGCCGCCGACCGCGATCGCGACCAGCACGAGGAAGATGCGCGTGCGCATCGTCAGCTTGCGCTCCACCAACCCGATCCAGGCCCGCAGGCCATCCAGCGACATCGCGAGCAATCTAATCGACTACCCTGCGGCCCGCACTTCACCGACCCCCTTCTGAAGGAGATATCCCGCATGCCAGAGGCAGTCATCGTCGACACCATCCGCACGCCGATCGGTCGTGCCTTCAAGGGCTCGCTGGCCCAGCTGCGCCCCGAGGAGATGGGCGCCTTCGTGGTCGACCAGCTGCTCGAGCGCAACCCCGAGGTCGACCCCGCCTCGGTCGAAGATCTCTTCTGCGGCTGCGGCATGCCGCAGGGCCTGCAGGCCTTCAACATCGGCCGGATCATCTCGCTGCTCTCCGAGAAGCTGCCGGAGACGGTCAACGGGGTCACCGTCTCGCGCTACTGCTCCTCGAGCCTCGACGCGATCCGCCATGCCGGCAACGCGATCAAGGCCGGCGAGGGGGACGTCTACATCGCCGCCGGGGTCGAGTGGGTGAGTCGTTTCAACGAACGCACCGAGCCCGCCGGCGCCGACGACCGCAACCCCAATCTGATCGGCGAGAACGGCCAGCCGAACGCCTACATCGACATGGGCCTGACGGCGGTCAACGTCGCCGAACGCTACGAGGTGAGCCGCGCCGACATGGACAGGTTCGCGCAGCGCTCCCAGGAACTGGCCGTCCGCTCCGAGGAGGACGGCTTCTTCGCCCGCGAGATCGTCCCGGTGAAGCTGCCCGACGGCACCGAGGTCGCCAAGGACGACGGTCCCCGCCCCAGCTCGACCCTCGAGAAGCTGAGTCAGCTGGAGGAGTCCTTCGGCGGCGGCGGGGTGACCGCCGGCAACTCCTGTCCGCTCAACGACGGGGCCGCCGCGGTGCTCTTGATGAGCGACACCAAGGCCAGGGAGCTCGGCCTTGCGCCGCGTGCCCGGATCGTCACCGCCGCCACCTTCGGCAACGAGCCCGAGTACATGGGCGTAGCCCCGATCGGCGCGATCAAGAAGGTCCTCGACCGGGCCGGGATGACGATCGACGACGTCGGCGCGGTCGAGCTCAACGAGGCCTTCGCCGCCCAGGTCATCCCGATCATGGACGAGTGCGACATCCCCCTCGAGAAGCTCAACACCCACGGTGGCGCGATCGCCCTCGGTCACCCGTTCGGCATGACCGGCGCCCGCATCATGGGCACCCTGCTCAACGCGATGGAGACCGACGACCACCAGGTCGGCCTGGAGACGATGTGCGTCGCGGGCGGTCAGGGCAAGGCGATGGTTGTCGAACGCATGGGCTGAGAGGCCGCTCCGGAAATTTCCCGCGCGCGTCTGACGGCGGCGGACGCTGCGCGGGGCGGCGTCCTCGGTCGGTTGAATAGCGCTGCTATTCGCCCTCCCTGCGTCCTTGCCTCGCTTGGTCCGGCGCTCGTCAGCCGCACCCGTCAAATTCCCGAAACGGCCTCTCCGCCTCGTGCTAGTAGGGTCGAAAAATGGATTTCGAGACGGTCACTTACGAGTCCGATGGCCGCATCGCTCGCCTCACCCTGGACCGGCCGGAGCGGGGCAACGGGATCACGGCGCGGATGCCGGCCGAGATCGCCGCCTGCGTGGAGCGGGCGAATCTCGACCCGGCGGTGCACGTCATCGCTCTGGCGGGCAACGGGACGGGGTTCTGCGGCGGCTATGACCTGGTCGCCTCGGCCGAGGGCGAGATGAGCGAGCTGGGTGGGGTGGAGGCCCCGGCGGGGTCGCCGGTCGATCCGGCGACGATCGGCGCCAACCACGTGCCGGAGTCGAACTGGGACCCGGTCACCGACTTCCAGTTCATGTGGCGCAACGTGCGGGGGTTCATGAGCCTCTTTCACTCCGAGAAGCCGGTGCTCTGCAAGGTGCACGGGTATTGCGTGGCTGGCGGCACCGACATGGCGCTCTGCTCGGACCTCTTGACGATCGCCGACGACGCGAAGATCGGCTACCCGCCGGCGCGCGTCTGGGGCTCACCGACGACGGCGCTCTGGGCGGCGCGGGTCGGGCCGATGCGGGCCAAGCGGCTGCTCTTCACCGGGGACTCGCTGACCGGGGCGCAGGCCGAGGAGTGGGGGCTGGCGACCGAGGCGCCGCCGGCCGACGAGCTCGACGCGCGCTTCGAGGAGCTGGTCGAGCGCGTCGCCCGCCTGCCGATCAACCAGCTGGTGATGATGAAGCTGCTCGTCAACCAGGGCCTCTACGCCCAGGGCCTGCACCAGACCCAGCTGCTCGGCACCTTCTTCGACGGCGTCGCCCGCCACACCGAGGAGGGCCACGGCTTCGTCCGCCGCGCCGCCGAAGGCGGCTTCAAAGAGGCGGTGCGCGAGCGCGACGAGCCCTTCGGCGACTTCGGCCTCGAGGGCTTTGGAGTATGAGCGGAGGCGGGCGGCTCTCGGTCGCCGTCGTCGGCGGCGGCTTCGGCGGGGTCGGCGCCGCCGCGATGCTCGCCCGCGAGGGCTACCACGACGTCACCGTGTTCGAGAAGGAGGAGCGGGTCGGCGGGGTCTGGCAGGTGAACACCTACCCGGGTGCCGCCTGCGACATCCCCTCGCACCTCTACGAGTATTCCTTCGCCCCCAACGCCTGGTCGCGCCGCTTCTCGCCTGGGCCGGAGATCCGCGCCTACGTCGAGGGCGTCGCCCGCCGCTTCAACGTGCTCGAGCGGATCCGCACCGGCGTTGAGGTGACGAGCGCCGCCTGGGACGAGGAGCGCGGCCGCTGGCGCTTGGAGACCAGCGCCGGCCCGCACGAAACCGACATCCTGGTCACAGCCTGCGGCCAGCTCTCGGTCCCGAAAGTGCCGCCGATCCCCGGTCTGGAGAGCTTCGAGGGCCCGGCCTTCCACACCGCCCGCTGGGACCACGAGGCCGACCTCGCCGGCAAGCGCGTCGCCCTCATCGGCACCGGTTGCAGCGCGATCCAGGCGGGGCCCGCGATCCAGCCCGAAGTCGCACAGCTCGACGTCTACCAGCGCTCCCCCGGCTGGACCCTGCCCAAGGGCGACCGCGAGTACGGCGCACTCGAGCGGGCCATCTACCGCCGGCTTCCAGCCCTGCGCCGCCTCGACCGCGCCTCGATCTACCTCTTCCAGGAGCTGGCCGCCGCCGCCTTCACCCGCCACCGCGCGCTGCTGCCGCTCTTCCGCCTGCTCGGCATGCGCCAGATCAAGGCGGCGATCGACGACCCCGAGCTGCGTCGCAAGGTAACGCCGTCATACGAGTTCGGCTGCAAGCGGATCATGCTCACCGACGATTGGTACCCGACGTTGACCGAGCCCAACGTCGAGCTGATCGCCGAGGGGGTCGACTCGGTCACGGCGCGCGGCATCCGCGATGCGAGCGGCGCCGAGCGCCCCGCCGATGCGATCGTCCTCGCCACCGGCTTCGCCAGCCACGACTTCGTCGCGCCGATGGAGATCGTCGGTCGCGGCGGCCGCACGCTTGCCGAGGCCTGGTCCGAAGTCGCGCGCGCCTACCTCGGGCTCACTGTCCCCGGCTTCCCGAACATGTTCCTGCTCTACGGGCCGAACACCAACGGCGGCAGCGGCTCGGTCGTCAACACGCTCGAGTGCGGCATCGGCCACCTGCTCGCCGCCCTGCGCGGGATGGAGGCCAACGGGGCCGCCCGGATCGAGGTGCGCCCAGAGGCAGCCGAGGAGTTCGACCGCGAGCTGCGCGCCGCCCTGGCAGGCACCGTCTGGCAGGCCGGCTGCCACAACTGGTACCTCGACGAGAACGGCAACGACTCCAGCAACTGGCCCGGCACCTGGAGCGCCTACCGCCGCCGCACCGAGCGCCTCGCCCCCGGGGCCTACGAGCTGAGCGCCGCACCGGCCCCGGTCTCCGCGCTCGGGTAGCGTCCCGGCCGCGATGAGCGAGGCGGCGCACCATCCCAGCTCCCTGATCACTCCCGAGTCCGTGCGCGGCTTCCTGCCCGGCAGCTTCCCCGGCGACCTGGGGATCGAGCCGCTGGCGATCGAGGACTCCCACGCCCGCGGCCGGATCGTCGTCGACAAGCGCCACCTGCACCCCGGCGGCTTCGTCCACGGCGGCGTCTGGACCGCGCTCGGCGACACGGTCGCCGCCTGGGCAACCTTCCGCTCGATCCCGCCCGAACACAACTTCACCACGATCGAGCTGAAGCTCAACGTCTTCGCCGCCGGCGTCCTCGGCGACGAGATCGTCGCCGTCGCCGAGCCGCTCCACGCCGGCAAGAGCACCGTCGTGATCGAGGTCCGCATGGAGCGCCGGCGCGAGGGCAAGGATCCCCGTTTGGCCGCGAACCTAATCGTTTCTCAGTTCGTCTTGCCTCCGGCGTCCTGACCAAGCAGATCGAGGACGCAGTGAGCGAAGCGTGCTCTGCACGTGAGCGAGCGAGGACGCGGATATGCGCCGGTCAGGACGCCGGAGGCGCTTCGAGGGCTTCGATTTGCGGCAGGCGCCAGAGCACGCTGGCGATGGTCAGGCCCGCCGCTGCCGATAGGAGAGCCAGGAACCACTGGGCCGAGTCGAGCAGGTCCATTTCGAAGAAAGCGCGCAGGGGCCCGATCGCGAGGATGCCGGCGTAGACGGCGCCGAGGCCGGCGACCATCGCCAGCATGTAGCTCTGGATCGCGATGTGCTCGCGGCCGGGGCCGCGCTCGAGCAGCAGCACGAAGCTCAGGCCGAGCACGATCAGGGTGGTGGTCGCCGCGGTGCGGCCCGCCTCGAGGCTGCCGCCGAAGACGGTGTCGACTAGGAAGAAGGAGACGATCGAGCCGAGCGCCGTGGCGATCCCGGCCGGCACCGCGAAGGCGGCCAGGGCGCGTAGCAGGCGGCCACGATAGAGCGGCCCGTCCGACGGCGCCAGGGCGAGCACGAAGGAGGGCACGCCGATCGTCAGGAAGGCGGCCAGGGTGAGGTGGCGGGGGAGGAAGGGGAAGGCGAAGCCGGGGATCGCGACGAGCAGGATCAGCGTCGCCGCGTAGACCGTCTTGGTCAGGTAGAGGCGGCCGAGGCGGTGAATGTTGCGGGCGATCCGGCGCCCCTCACCGACCGCCTGCGGCAGCCGCGCGAACTCGTCCTTCAGCAGGACTATGTCGGCGATCCCCTTGGTCACCTGGGCGCCGGAGCCCATCGCCACCGCCATCCGCGCCCGCTTCAGCGCCGGCACGTCGTTGACCCCGTCGCCGATCATCGCCGCGTAGCGCCCGCCCTCGGCCAGGGCGGCGACCAGGTCGCGCTTCTGCTCGGGCTTGATCCGGCAGAAGACCGTGTTGTCGCGCGCCGCGGCGGCCAGCGCCTCCGGGTCGTCGGGCAGCTCGTGGCCCTCGATCACGCCGGCGTCGGGCGGCACGCCGACCGCGGCGGCGACCGCGGTGACCGTCGCCCGCGCGTCGCCGGAGATCAGCTTCAGGTCGACTTCTTCGGAGCGCATCGAGGCGACCGTCGCCGCAGCGTCGGGCCGTAGCGTCTCCTCGAGGACGACGAGCGCCACCGGGGCGAGCCTCGGCGCGGTCTCCTCGGAGGGGCTGGCCGGCAGCGGCTCGCTCGACTCGCCGAAGGCGACCACCCGCCGCCCCGCCGCCGTCTCCCGCTCCAGCACCCGCGCCAGGTTCGCGGGCAGCGCCAGGGCGCCACCCCCGGCGAGCACGTCGGGCGCGCCGAGCACGTAGCTGGTCGAGCCGATCCGCAGCCCGCTCCACTTCCACTCCGAGGAGAAGGGCACTTCGGCACTGACCCGCGCCGCCTCGCCGGGAAAGCGCTCGGCGATCGTCTCCAGCGTCCGGTTGCGATCGCCGGCGCTCGCCGCGAAGCGCCCCAGCGCCGCGTGCGCCGCCGCCTGGTCGACTCCCTCCGCCACCTCGGCGCCGATCAGGCGCAGCTCGCCGTCGGTCAACGTGCCCGTCTTGTCGACGCAGATCGTGTCGACTGCGGCGAGGCTCTCGGTGGCGCTCATCTGCTGCACCAGGGTGTCTTTGCGCGCCAGCCGCACCGCGGCGACCGCGAAGGTGACGCTCATCAGCAGGACCAGGCCCTCGGGCACCAGCGTCACCAGGCCGGCGGTCGCCGTTTGCGCCGCCTCTTCGATCCCGGTGCTGCGTAGCTTCAGGGTGAGGATCAGGAGGACCGCCAGGGGGACCATCGCGTAGACGCAGGCGACGATCACCCGGTTGACCTCGCCCTGCAGCGGCGACGGCGGATGGCGGAAGGCGCGCGCCTCGCCCGCCAGCTTGCCCGCGTAGCTCTGCTCGCGCACCGCGTCGACCGCGTAGAAGCCCGAGCCGCTGATGCAGAACGACCCGGAGAGGGCGCGGTCGCCGAGGCCCTTGCGCACCCCGTCCGCCTCGCCGGTCAGCATCGACTCGTCGAGCGTCATCCCGCGGCTGCGGATCACCTCGCCGTCGGCGACCAGCTGGTCGCCCGGCTCGATCCGCACGAGGTCGCCCGGCACGATCTCCTCGGCCAGCAGGTTGACAACCTCGCCGTCGCGCACCACCCTGGCGTGCGGGGCGACCAGCACCGCCAGCTCGTCGAGCGTGCGCTTCGCCTTCAGCTCCTGGCGGATGCCGATGTAGGAGTTGATCACGGCGATCAGGCCGAAGATCGAGTCGGCGTAGAGCCCGAGCCCGAGGTCGAGCACGAAGAAGGCGCCGATGATCGCGTTGAAGAGGGTGAAGACATTGCCGGCGACGATGCTCGAGACCGAGCGCGACGAGGTCTCCGGCGGCGGGCCGAGCTCGCGCAGCCGCTTCTTCGCGGTCGCGCCGGAGAGCCCCTGGTCGGTCGTCGCCGTCTCGCCCATCGTCCGCCTATTCAATAGGGTGCGCGGCGGATGGCTTTGAAGCTTGGACTGAACCTCGGCTACTGGGGCATCGGCCCGGCGGGTGACGACGCGCTGCAGATCGTCCGCGCTGCCGAGGACACCGGCTACGAGTCGGTCTGGGCGGCGGAGTCCTACGGCTCCGACGTGGTCTCGGTGCTCGCCTGGCTCGCCGGGCAGACGACGAAGATCAACCTCGGCGCGGCGATCATGCAGGTCCCGGCGCGGCCGCCCGCGGCGGCGGCGATGGCCGGGGCGACGATCGACAAGCTCTCCGGCGGGCGCTTCCTCTTCGGCTTCGGCCCCTCGGGACCGCAGGTCTCCGAAGGCTGGTACGGCGTCGACTACGCGAAGCCCTGGGGCCGCACCCGCGAGTACATCGAAGTCGTGCGCGCGATCGTCGCCCGCGAGCGCAAGCTCGACCACCAGGGCGAGCACTACCAGCTGCCCCTACCCGGCGGCGAGGGCAAGCCGCTGAAGCTCAACTTCCACCCCGAGCGCTCGCAGATCCCCGTCTTCGTCGGCGCGATCGGGCGCAAGTCGGTGGAGATGGCGGCCGAGATCTGCGACGGCTGGATCCCGATCTTCTTCTCGGTCGACGCCTTCGAGGCGACCTGGGGCGAGCACCTCGAGGCCGGCTTCGCCAAGGGCGGCCGGCAGCGCTCCGACCTCGAGGTCAGTCCCTCGCTGCAGGTGGCGATCGACGGCGACCAGGAGGCGGCCAAGGCCGTGGTCAAGGCCGGGCTGGTCCTCTATTTCGGCGGGATGGGCAGCCGCAAGACCAACTTCTACGTCGACCTCGCCCACCGCTTCGGCTTCGGCGAGGTGGCCGACGAGGTGCAGCGCCGCTTCCAGGACGGCGACCGCGAGGGCGCCTTCGCGGCGGTCCCCGACGAGGTGGTCGAGGCGACCTCGCTGGTCGGCACCGAGGCCGAGGTGGCCGAGCGGATCGAGCGCTTCCGTGGCGCCGGGATCGACCGCCTGATCGTCTCCCCGGTGCACGCCGAGCCCGACCAGCAGCTGCACACCCTCCAGCGACTTGCCGCCCTGACGGCCGGCTGACGCCCCGCACCCGCTTTCACATAACCTTCCGCGCCGCGTCCAATGAAGATCGGAGTGCCAAGAGAGACCGCCGAGGGGGAGCGCCGGGTCGCGCTCGTCCCTGACGTCGTCAAATCGCTCGCCGCCGGCGCGAAGGTCTCGGTGCTGGTCGAGAAGGGCGCCGGCGAGGCCGCCGGCCACCCCGACTCTCAGTACGAGGACGCCGGGGCCGAGGTCGTCGAGGGCGACGTTACCTGGGGCGCCGACGTCGTCCTCCGCGTCGCCGCCCCTTCCACCGAGGAGATCGGTCGCCTCGAGTCCGGCCAGGTTCTGATCGGCCACCTCTCGCCCTGGACCGCGGCCGAGACCAACAAGGCGCTGGCCGCGGCCGGCGTCACCAGCTTCGCGATGGAGGCGATTCCGCGCACGACGCGCGCCCAGGCGATGGACGCGCTCTCCTCGCAGGCGGCCGCCGCCGGCTACGCCGCGACCCTGATCGGCGCTCGCGAGTCGGGCCGCTTCTTCGGGATGATGACCACGGCCGCGGGGACCGTGCCGCCGGCCAAGGTGCTCGTGCTCGGCGCCGGCGTCGCCGGGCTGCAGGCGGTCGCCGCCGCCAAGCGCCTCGGCGCGATCGTCACCGGCTTCGACATCCGCCGCGCCGCCTGGGAGCAGATCGCCTCGCTCGGCGGCCGGCCGCTGGAACTGGACTTCATCCCCGACGCCGAGGGCGAGGGCGGCTACGCCCGGCCGCTCACCGACGAGGAGAACGCCCAGGTGCGCGAGGCGCTCGGCGAGAACGCCGCCAAGCAGGACCTGATCGTCACCACCGCCGCGATCCCCGGCCGCCCCGCCCCGCTGCTGATCACTGCCGAGGCGGTGCGCGGCATGCAGCCCGGCTCGGTGATCGTCGACCTGGCCGCCGAGACCGGCGGCAACTGCGAGCTGACCGAGGCGGGGCAGACGGTGGTCGAGAGCGGCGTCAAGGTGCTCGGCCCGCGCAACCTGGCCAGCGAGATGCCCGCCCCCGCCTCGCAGCTCTACGCCAAGAACCTCGAGAACCTGCTCGGGCTGTTGGTCGACGAGGAGGGCGAGCTGACCCTCGATTTCGAGGACGACATCGTCGCCGCCGCCTGCATCACCCACGGCAGCGAGATTCGCAACGAGCGGGCCGCCAAATGACGTTCCGGTGCGCCTTTTCCCCCCTATGCCCGGATAAAGCGCACCGGAAGGTGGGAGGGGGCCTGCTATGAGCGTGATGACCGAGGTGACGATCTTCGTGCTCGCAGCCTTCGTCGGCTTCGAGGTGATCTCGAAGGTGCCGACGACCCTGCACACGCCGCTGATGTCGCAGACCAACGCGATCCACGGCATCGTCATGCTCGGCGGCCTGATCGTCGTCGGCTACGCCAACGACCCGCTCGAGTACGTGATCGGCACGATCGCGATCGCCTTCGGCGCGATCAACATCGTCGGCGGCTTCATGGTCACCGACCGGATGCTCGGCATGTTCTCCAAAAAGCCCAAGCCCAAGGGCGAGGCCGAGAAATGATCGAGGCCGTGCTCAAGCCGGGCGGCGACGCCGCCACGGCGCTCTACATCGTCGCCTTCTCGCTCTTCATCCTCGGCGTGCGCCAGGGCACCCACCCGACGACCGCCAAGCGCGGCAACATGATCGCCGCGGTCGGCATGGCGGTCGCCGTCGTCACCACCCTGCTGCTCGACGGGGTCGGCAACTGGGGCCTGATCGCGCTCGGCCTCGGGGTCGGCACCACGGTCGGCGTCGTCGCCTCGATCCGCGTGCAGATGACCGAGATGCCGCAGATGGTCGCCCTCTACAACGGCGTCGGCGGCGGCGCCGTGGCGCTGATCGCCTGGTCGGAGATCCGCCACGGGATCAGCGGCCTGAACGCCGGCGAGATCGCCTCGATCCCGCTCGAAGAGCTGATCCCCACCCTGTTCGCCGCGGTCGTCGGCTCGGTCTCCTTCTGGGGCTCGAACATCGCCTTCGCCAAGCTCCAGGACTTGATCCCGACCCGCCCCCTCGCCGTGCCCGGCCAGCAGGTGATCAACGCCGTGCTGCTGATCGGCATCCTCGCCGCCTGCGTCGACATCGCCGTCAACAACGGCGATCCCTCGCAGGGCCTCTTCATCGCGATCCTGCTTGCCGCGGCGCTGCTCGGCAACCTGGTCGTGCTGCCGATCGGCGGCGCCGACATGCCGGTCGTGATCTCGCTGCTCAACGCCTTCACCGGCCTCTCCGCCGCGGCCGCCGGCTTCGCCCTGCACAACGTCGCCCTGATCGTCGCCGGCACCCTGGTCGGCTCTTCGGGCACGATCCTGACGATGGAGATGGCGACCGCGATGAACCGCTCGGTCGCCAACGTTCTCTTCGCCGGCTTTGGCGGCGCCCCGTCGGGCGGTCCGGCGGGCGGGGGAGAGGAGCGCCCGCACGTCTCGATCGGCGCCCAGGACGCGGCGATCAAGCTCGCCTACGCGGATTCGGTGGTGATCGTGCCGGGCTACGGCCTCGCCGTCGCCCAGGCCCAGCACGCGATCAAGGAGGTCGCCGACGAGCTGGAGAAGCGCGGCGTCACGGTCAGCTACGCGATCCACCCGGTGGCGGGCCGCATGCCCGGCCACATGAACGTCCTCCTCGCCGAGGCCGACGTCCCCTACGAGCAGCTCAAGGAGATGGAGGAGATCAATCCGGAGATGCCGCGCACCGACGTGGCCGTGGTCGTCGGCGCCAACGACGTCACCAACCCGGCGGCCAAGAACGACCCCGACAGCCCGATCGCCGGCATGCCGATCATCGAGGTTTCCGAGGCCCAGCAGGTGATCGTGATCAAGCGCTCCCTCAGCCCCGGCTTCGCCGGCATCGACAACGACCTCTTCTACGAGCCGAACACCTCGATGCTCTTCGCCGACGCCAAGCAGGCCGCGGCCGACATCGCGGCAGAGATCCAGAACCTCTAGGCGTCTGCCAGCGGGGACTCTGGTCGTCCCCCGCCGGGAATTGAGGCGCACGGCCTGCGGCCTTAGCGCCAATCAGTGAGCGCGGCTTGACGCCGCGCAAAAGACAGATTGCATATCGCCGCTACGCGACATTCCGTCGAGGGACGACCAGAGCCCCCGCCACGGACGGGCTGTCGGGACAGGAGTCGCCACGACGTCCTGGCAAGACAGACCTTCCGGCAAAACCCGCAAACTCCGCCCAATTCCCCCAGCGCAGGGGGGCGAACGGGGACGTGCCGCAACTTAGAGGACCGTATGGGTACTCAAGTTGCGGCACGTCGTCATGAAGCGGCACGTCGAGGAGCGCTAGCGCGGCGCGAGCGTGCTCTGGCGGCGCTAGCCGGTAGGCAGCATGGGGTGGTGAGCCATTCGCAGGTCCTTGCCTTGGGGCTGGGACCTCGCTCGATCCGGAGGCGCGTTGAATCGGGACGCCTACACCGAGTGCATCGCGGCGTCTACGCCTTGGGTCGAGATTGGATGGATCAGCGGGGCGAGTGGTCCGCCGCCGTGCTGGCCGGTGGTGATGGCGCGTTGCTCAGCCACCGGAGCGCGGCTGCGCTGTGGGGTCTGATTCGGTGGAGCACGCCGGAAATCCTTGCGCCCCGTGGCCGGACCCGAGACGGCATCGTCGTTCACGAATGCGGTGTGCATAGAGACGAGCAGACCGTCATCGACGAAATACCGGTCACGACCGTTGCTCGAACTCTCCTCGACGTCGCTGAAGTTGGCGACGAGCAGACACTCTCCCGGGCGTTCGAGGAGGCGGACCGACTCGATCTCTTGGACATCGGCGCATTGGAGGAGGTCTATGCCCGAGGCCGCGGCCGCCGCGGCCTCAAGCCCCTTCGTCGTCTCATGGACGATGTTCGGCCGCCGCGCACCGAATCTCCGCTCGAGGATCGAGTCGTGCGCCTTTGCGAGCGATACGGGCTTCCCGCGCCAGAGACCAATGTCAGCATCCTCGGTCGCGAGGTCGATGCCTCCTGGCCCGATCAGAAGCTGATGGTCGAGGCTGACAGCTTCGAGTTCCACGGTCACCGAGCCGCCTTCGAGCGCGACCGGGCCCGGGACGCCGAGATGCAGGCCGCGGGGTACACAGTCATCCGTCTCACCCACCGTCGCCTGACTCGTGAGCCCGCCAAGGTCGCCGCCCAGCTCCGCCATCTCCTCCAGCGGGGACGTGCCGCAACTTAGGTACCACCACGGGCCGCTAACTTGCGGCACGTCCCCGGGGTGGGGGGAGGTTTGGGGGCTGGGGGCTTGGGGTTAGGTGAGGTGGCGAGGGGAGACTGGGCAGGCGGCGGTGGAGTGGGTGGCGCTGCTGGCGCTTGTTGCGCTTTCGCTTGTAGGGTTGCTTGTGGCCGGGGTGCGGGCTCCCGGCACGGGACTCGCGCGGGCGGTGGGCTCGCGGATTCTCTGTGCGGCGGCGCTGGCGGACCATTGCGGGGACGAGCCGGCGCTAATCGCTACCTACGGCACTGAAGTCGGCAAGCTGGTGCGGGAGCACGTGCCCTCGATCCTCTACGAGCGGGGATCGCGGGCGGTGCCGGTGGACTTCCGGCGTTGCCGGAGGACCGCTTGCGGGGACGCGGCTGAGCACGGTTACGTGCGGCGCACCGACATGGGGTTGCCGGTGACGGCCTTTGTCCACGTCATCGACTGTCGGCCCGATGCCGTGCAGCACTCCGAGGCCGAAGGCATGAATTGCGGTGACGAGCGGGCCGGCAACCTGTATCTGCAGTTTTGGCTCTACTACGCAGATTCAGCCACGTTGCGCGACATTCCGATCGTCGGCGCCGAGGGCTATCACCGGGATGATTGGGAATCGGTCCAATTCCGTGTCAAGCCGGATGGCTCGATTGACGAGCGGGCCTCCTCGCACGACGGCTACAACCACGGCCAGGGCGTGGCCAATTGGGGCTCGGACGCCGGCATCGGCCTTCTCAGAGACGCCGCCGAGGCGATCGGCGCGCGCCCCCACGGGGGCTGGGGGCCGGAGACCAATGTCCTGCTCGTCTCCGGCGGCAGCCATGCCGGCAACGCTGACGGCATCCCCCGCATCGAACGCCTCACCCCGCGCCACCGCATCCATCTCGTTCCCTTGGAGCAGGTTGCGGAAACCACCGATGCGCACTTCACGATTCATCCGCCCTGGCGCAAGCGGGTCTGGCGCGACCCCGAGGCGGAAGGCACCGACTAAGAACCAAACGCGGAATCTTCGGCGAGACCTTGAAGGAATTCCTCGATGCCGAAGGGCTCCCGCCGCCGACGCATCCTATGCACAGAAATCGCGCTTGGCTCGCCTGCTACTTCGGCGGCATCCGCAGGGCGCCGTCGAGGCGGATGACCTCGCCGTTGAGCATCGGGTTGGCGACGATCTGGCCGACCAGGCGGGCGTACTCCTCGGGCCGCCCCAGCCGCGACGGGAAGGGGATCCCTGCACCGAGCGCCTCGCGCGCCTCCTCGGGCAGCGCGGCGAGCAGGGGCGTGTCGAAGAGGCCCGGAGCGACGGTCACGACCCGTACGCCCCGTCCCGCCATGTCGCGCGCGGCCGGCAGGGTCAGGCCGACGATGCCGCCCTTCGAGGCGGCGTAGGCGACCTGGCCGATCTGGCCGTCGAAGGCGGCGATCGAGGCGGTGTTGACGCAGACGCCCCGCTCGCCCTCCGCGTCGGGCTCGTTGTCGCTCATCGCCGCCGCCGCCAGCCGCAGCACGTTGAAGGTCCCGATCAGGTTGACCTTGACCACGTTGGAGAAGAATTCGAGGTTGTGCGGCCCGCCCTTGTGGGCGACCCTCTCGGCCCAGCCGATCCCCGCGCAGCAGACCGAGATCCGCAGCCCGTCGTCATGCGTCGCCGCCCGCTCGACCGCCGCCGCCATCGATGCCTCATCGGTTACGTCGGCCTCGACGAAGTCGGCGCTCGGCCCCAACTCCTCGGCCAGCGCCGCACCCTTCTCGGCGTTGAGATCGGCGATCGTCACCGCCGCCCCACCGGCGACCAGCATCCGCGCCGTCGCCTCGCCGAGTCCCGACGCCCCGCCGGCCACCAGCGCGCTCGCACCCTCGATTCGCATGGCCGCGCACCCTACACGCGAACTGCATCAACTTCTCTACCTGCCAGAAGGAGAAGTTGATGCAGTTCGCCCGGGGCGTTTACATCCCGGCGGTCGGACCTCGCTAGGGTCTTTGACATCGCCACCGAGGTGACGCAAAGCTCCAAGGGCGCGATCGGGGAACGCCTCGCCGAGGCGAGGCTCCGCACATTGGAGCTGATCGAGCCGCTCGACGACGAGCAGCTCAACCATGTCTACTCGCCGCTGCTCAGCCCGCTGGCCTGGGATCTCGGCCACATCGCCAACTTCGAGGAGCTCTGGCTGGTGCAGACGATCGGCAGGCGCGAGCCGCTGCACGGCGAGCTCGGCCGCTTCTACGACGCGATCGAGAACCCGCGCCGGACGCGCGGCGAGCTCCCCATCCTGCGCGACGCCGAGCTGCGCGCCTACCTCGCCGACGTGCGCGAGCGCACGCTCGAGGTTCTCGACGAGGTCGAGATCGGCCCCGACGCCCCCGCCCCGCTGCTGCGCGACGGCTTCGTCTACGAGATGCTGATCGCCCACGAGCAGCAGCACAACGAGACGATGCTGCAGCTGCTTCAGATGGTCGACGGATACGAGCCGCTGCGCCCGTTCGGCCCTGGCCCCGTCCCGCCGGGCGCTCCAGGCGGCGTCTCGATGCCCGCCGGCGAGCACCGGATCGGCGCCCCGGCTCGCGGTTTCGCCTACGACAACGAGCGCCCGCGCCACGCGGTCGAGCTGGCCGCCTTCGAGATCGATCGAACCCCCGTGACCAACGCCGCGTACATCGCCTACCTGGAGGAGACGGGTGCCGAGCCGCCGCTCTACTGGCAGCGCGACGGCGCCGGGGGGTGGCTGCTGACGCGGATGGGGCGCAGTGATCCGATCGATCCGGACCACCCCGTCCTCCAGGTCTCGTGGCACGAGGCGGACGCCTTCGCCCGCTGGGCCGGCAAGCGCCTCCCCAGCGAGCACGAGTGGGAGGCGGCGCGCCCGCAGCTCGACGGCGTCGGCCAGGGCTGGGAGTGGACCAACTCCGACTTCCTCGCCTACCCCGGCTTCGAGGCCTTCCCCTACCGCGAATACTCGGAGGTCTTCTTCGGCGACACCTACAAGGTCCTGCGCGGCGCCTCCTGGGCGACCGACCCGAACGTCGCTCGGCCAAGCTTCCGCAACTGGGACCTGCCCCAGCGGCGCCAGATCTTCGCCGGCGTCCGCCTCGCCAAGGACGTCGACGGATGACGATCGCGATCGAGGTCCACCTCGACGCCGACACGGCGCTCAACATGGCCGCCGACGTGCGCGCCGGCCTGCTCGCCGAGCCCAAGGAGCTGGCCCCGAAGTATTTCTACGACGAGCGCGGCTCGCAGCTCTTCGAGCGGATCACCGAGCTCGAGGAGTACTACCCGACCCGCGCCGAGCGCTCGATCCTCGCCGGCCGCTCGGCCGAGATCATCGCCGCGGCCGGCGCCCCCCGCACCCTGGTCGAGCTTGGCTCGGGCTCCGCCTCGAAGACCCGTCACCTGCTCAGCGCGATGCGCGACGCCGGCTGCCTGCGCACCTACGTCCCGGTCGACATCTCCGAGGAGATCACCCACGAGACCGCCGAGTTGCTGGTCGGGGAGTACCCGGGACTTGCCGTGCGCGGCCTGGTCTGCGACTTCGAGCACCACCTGGAGCGGATTCCCGATGGCGAGGGCAGCCGCCTCGTCGCCTTCCTCGGCGGCACGATCGGCAACCTCTACCCGGCGGATCGCCGCGACTTCCTCAGCCGCCTCGCTGCCCTGATGGGCCCCGGGGACCGACTGCTGCTCGGCACCGACCTGGTCAAGGACAGCGCCCGCCTCGAGGCCGCCTACGACGACTCGGAGGGCGTCACCGCCGAGTTCAACAAGAACGTGCTCGAAGTGCTCAACCGCGAGCTTGGAGGCGATTTCGACCTCGACGGCTTCGAGCACGTCGCTCGCTTCGACGCCGGCGAGGCGCGCATGGACATCCGCCTGCGCTCGCTCGCCGAGCAGACGGTGCGCCTCGACGGGCTCGACCTGACCGTCAGCTTCGCCCCCGGCGAGGAGATGCGCACCGAGATCTCCTCCAAGTTCACCCGCGAGCGCCTCGAGGCCGTCTACGAGGAAGCCGGGATGACGATGGACGGCTGGTTCACGGACCAGCCCGGCGACTACGCGCTCAGCCTCGCCCGCCCCTCATAGCGCCCAGTAGTGGCCGATCTGCGCAGCCGCCCGTGAGGTGAAGAGCGGCTCGGGGGCCGCCGAGACCGCCTCGCCCGTCCCGCCGAGCGCCTCGAGCGTCGCCACCGCGCTTTCGGCCAGCGCATCGACGTCGTAGCCCCCCTCGAGCACCGCGCCCAGCGGCGCCCCCAGCTCCGTGGCCAGGTCGCGCACCTGGCAGGCCATCGCCGCGAAGGACCCCGCCTCCAGCAGGCAGTCCGCCAGCGGGTCGGCCCGGTGCGCGTCGAACCCGGCCGAGACGAGCACCAGCTGCGGCTCGAACTCGCGCCCCGCCGCCAGCACGATGTGCTCGAGCAGCGAGAGCCAGACGTCCTCGCCCGAGCCGCCGGGCACCGGCAGGTTGATCGTGAAGCCCTGGCCCGCCCCCGAGCCGACGTCGGCCAGCGCTCCCGTCCCTGGGAAGATCCCCTCCTGGTGGATGTTGGCGACGAGCACCTCGTCGCGGCGACGGAAGATCTCAGCAGTGCCGTTGCCGTGGTGCACGTCCCAGTCGACGACCAGCACTCGCTCGACCCCCAGCTCGCGCACCGCCAGCTCCGCCGCCACGGCGAGGTTGTCGAAGAGGCAGAAGCCCATCGCCCGCTCGCGTTCGGCGTGGTGGCCGGCGGGCCGCGTGCCGCAGAAGCCGATCGTGTCCTCGCCGCCGAGCAGCGCGCGGACCATCGCGCACGCCCCGCCCGCCGCCCGCCGCGCCGCCTCCCAGGAGGCTTCCACCGCGTAGGTGTCGGCGTCGATCGCTCCGCCGCCCGCCGCGCAGAATGCCTTGATCGAGGCGACGTGCTCGGCGCTGTGTGCCAGCTCCAGCTCGGCCTCGGCGGCGAGCGGCGCCTCGCGCACCTCCCATCCGAGCCAATCGCGCTCCTCCAGCGCCCGCTCCACCGCGATCATCCGCTCCGGCCGTTCGGGGTGGCCCGGCATCACCAGGGCCGGGTCGTGGGCGAGGCAGGCCGGGTGGCGGAAGTAGAGCACCGCGGCGACTGTATCCGCGTACGATCGGGGGTGTGGGCGCCGAGTACCCCGCCTACCGCGAAGCCGACGTCGTCCTCCACGACGGCTCGACCGTCCACCTGCGCCCGGTCCGCCCCGCCGACGAGGCCGCGCTACTCGACCTCCTCAACGGCCTCGGCGAGGACTCGCGCATGTTCCGCTTCTTCTCCGGCGCGCCCAACCTCGAGGCCGCCGCCCGCGAGATGGCCGAAGTCGACTACGAGGGCCGCTACGGCCTGGTCGCGACCCGCGGCGGCGACGACCGCCTCGTCGGTCACGGCACCTACGTGCGCGGCGCGCCCGACCGCGCTGAGGTCGCCTTCGCCGTCCTCGACGAAATGCAGGGACAGGGGCTGGGGACGATCCTCCTCGCCCACCTGGCCGAGGTCGCGGAGGAGAACGGCGTCACGCTGTTCGTCGCCGAGGTGCTGCCGCAGAACCACCGCATGGTCGAGGTCTTTCGCGAGAGCGGCTTCCCGGTTGAGATCGCCTCGGTTCCCGGGGCGATCGAGGTCCGGCTGCCGACCTCCTTCTCCGGCGAGGCGGTGGTGCGCTTCGAGGACCGCGATCGGCTCGCCGCCCGCGCCGCCGTCCGCCACTTCCTCGAGCCGAGCGCGGTCGCCGTCGTCGGCGCCTCGCGGCACCGCGGCACGGTCGGCGGCGAGGTCTTCCACAACCTTCTGCAGTCCGAGTTCGGCGGCGTCGTCTACCCGGTCAACCCCGCCACCGACGTGGTCCAGTCGGTGCGCGCCTACCCCTCGGTCGAGGCGATCCCGGGCGAGGTCGACCTGGCCGTGATCGCGGTCCCCGCCGAGGGCGTCGCCGCCGCGGCCCGCGAATGCGCGGCGCGCGGGGTTCCCGCCCTGGTCGTGCTCTCCGCCGGCTTCGCCGAGACCGGCGAGCAGGGGGCCACCCGCGAGCGCGAGCTGGTCGAGGCCTGCCGGGCGGCCGGCACGCGTCTTGTCGGCCCCAACTGCCTCGGCGTGCTCACCGCCGAGCCGGGCGGCGTCACCCTCAACGCCACCTTCGCCCCCGGTGCCCCGCCGCCGGGCAACGTCGGCTTTGTCACCCAGAGCGGCGCCCTCGGCCTCGCCCTGATCGACCTCGCCGCCGACCGCGGCCTCGGCGTCTCCTCCTTCGCCTCGATCGGCAACCGCGCCGACATCACCGCCAACGACTTCCTCGAGTACTGGGAGGACGACCCGGCGACCGGAGTGGCCCTGCTCTACATCGAGTCCTTCAGCGACCCGCGACGCTTCTCGCGGCTCGCCCGCCGGATCGGCCGGCGCAAGCCGATCGTCGTCGTCAAGAGTGGCCGCTCGGTCTCCGGGGGCCGGGCCGCGGGCTCGCACACCGGCGCGATGCTCTCCGCTTCCGAGGTCACCGTCGACGCGCTCTTCGAGCAGGCGGGAGTGATCCGCACCGAGACCCTCTCCGAGCTGCTTGACGTCTCCTCGCTGCTCTCCAGCCAGCCGCTGCCGGCGGGCGGTCGGATCGGGATCGTCACCAACGCCGGCGGTCCGGGGATCATGTGCGCCGATGCCTGCGAGGCGGCTGGGCTGCAGGTGCCTGAGCTGCCCGCCCGGGTGCGCGAGGAGCTCGCCGCCTTCCTCGCTCCGGAGGCTGGGCTCGGCAACCCGGTCGACATGATCGCCACGGCAAGCGCCGAGCAGTACCGGCGCGCGATCGGGACGCTCGCCGCGCATGAGGGAATCGATGCGCTGGTCGTGATCTTCATCCGCCCGCTGCTGACCCGCGCCGAGGACGTCGCCGACGCGGTGCGCGAGGCGCTCGCCGAGCTGCCGCGCGAGATCCCGGTGCTCCCCGTCTTCATGTCGGGACGCGACCGCGCCGCGATGGCCACCGACGGGGCGGCTCCGGTCTACCTCTACCCGGAGGACGCCGCCCGCGCCCTTGGTCGGGTCATGCGCCACGTCGAGTGGCGCGAGCGCCCCGAGGAAGAGCCGCCCGAGGTCGCGGACGCCCGCCCCGACGAGGCGGCGGGCCTGCTCGCCGAGGCGCTCGCGAGCGAGCGCGAGTGGCTCGGTCACGAGGAGATCGTCGAGCTTCTCGGCTGCTATGGGATTGCGATGCCCGCCTGGCGCCTCTCCGCCGACGCCGAGGCCGCAGCTGCCGCGGCGACGGAACTCGACGGTCCGGTCGCCCTCAAGGCGCAGGGCGAGGGGATCGTCCACAAGACCGAGCTGGGCGCTGTGCGCGTCGGCCTCGACGGCGCCCAGCGGGTGAGAGAGGAGGCTCGCGCGATGGACGAGCGCCTCGCCGCGGCGGGCGCCTCGCGCAGCGCCTTCCTCGTCCAGGGGATGGCCGGCGCCGGGGTCGAGCTGCTGGTCGGAGTGGTCGGCGATCCGGTCTTCGGGCCGGTCCTCGCCTGCGGCGCCGGCGGCACCCAGGCCGAGCTGCTCGGCGACGTCGGCGTGCGCGTCTGCCCGATAACCCGCGCCGAGGCGGCCGAGACGATCCGCTCCCTCGCCACCTTCCCACTGCTAACCGGCTTCCGCGGCAGCACGCCCGCCGACCTCGGCGCGCTCGAAGACCTGCTGCTGCGCGTCAGCGCGATGGTCGACGCCCACCAAGAGATCGCCGAGCTCGACCTCAACCCGGTGATCGCCGGCGCCGGGGGCGCGACGGCGGTCGATGCACGGATCCGCATCCGCACCGCCGCACCGCCGCGCCCCTGGCCGAAGACCTGGCGCTGACGCCGGCTCGGTCAGGAGTCCGAGTGGCCGCTCCTGTGCGTGAGGCCGTCGAGGACGACCTCGACCGGCGAGCGGTGCTTCGAGCCGTTTGCGGCTTCGCGGTTGTTGCGCAGCTCGGTTGCCAGTTGACCGACGTCCATGCCGAACTGCCCGACGTCCCGCGCGGCCCGCGCCACGTCCCGGGTGCGGATCTTCACCTTGGGCCGCGGCAGCTTCGATTTGCGGGCTGCGCGCGCTCCCAGCGCCAGTCCGCCTGCGGCCCCCGCGAGCGCGGCGCCGCCCGCCAGCAGAGGCGTCTTCGCCCGCTTCGCTGCTCGACCGACCGTCTGACCGGCGTCCTCGACCGCGCTGCCCGCCTGCCTGGCGGTGCTCTCGACGGCTTTGCGCGTGCTGCCTCCTTTGCCCGCGCCGTTGCGCCTCGTCTGCCCGCGTGAGCTCGTCGGACGCCTGCGCCGGGTGGATTTCGCTTTGACCTGGCTGTCGTTGCTTCGGGCTTTGCTCTTTTTCGGTTTGCTGCGCCCGCTCGTCGGGCGCGTTTTGGTCTGAGCCATGGTTCCCTCCATTCGTGGCGCCCCGAAAGGCCTGCCGAGTGAGGGCTACCCGCGTGCGCGTCGTGTAATCAGGCGGGCGCCAGCGCCTCGATCAGCTCCCCCAGCCTGTCCGGGGTGGTGATCGGGGTGAGGATTGGGAGGGTGATGCCGCCCTCTACGAAGGCGTCGATACGGGCGCGCATCTGCTCGGGGGCGCCGAAGACGAACATCTCCTCGATCAGCTCCCAGGGCGCTGCCGCGGCCGCCGCCTGGCGGTCGCCGGACTCCCAGGCCTCGACCATCGGCGCGATCTGCTCGCCGTAGCCGAGCCAGCGGTAGAAGGCGGCGTAGACCGGGACCGTGATGTAGGAGGAGAACATGAAGCGGGCCAGCGGCTCGACCGCCTCGCGCTCGCCCGGGATGCAAAAGAAGCGGCAGAGCAGCTCGAAGTCCTCGGGCGCCTCGTCCAGCTGGGCGGTCACCCGTGGCAGCCCGCCGAGCGGCAGGAAGTTGGTGAAAGCGCCGTCGCCCTGCTCGACCGCCAGCTCGAGCATCTTGCCGCGCAGCGCCGCCAGCACGATCGGCACCCGCTCCGCCGGAGCGCTCTCCAGCTTGAAGCCGGTCTCGGTGCGCTCGCCGGCCAGCGCCGCGCGCAGGAAGGCGAGCGTCTCGCGCACCCGGCTCAGCGGCCGCTCGAAGGGGATCCCGTTCCAGCCTTCGACGATCCGGTCCGAGGACGAGCCGATGCCCAGCACGAAGCGCCCATCCGAGGCGCTCGCCAGGGCCGCCGCCTCCTGCGCCAAGAGCGCCGGGCCGCGCTGGAAGACGCCGACGATCCCGGTCCCCAACCGCGCCCGCTCGGTCCAGGCGGCGCTCAGCGCCAGCGGCGTGAACCCATCCGGCCCGTTGGTCTCGCCGCTCCAGAGGTCGGTGTAGCCGACCGCCTCGGCCCGCTTCACCAGCTTCTCATGGGCCGCCAGCGTCAACCCGGGCAGCGGCAAAGTAAGTCCCCAGCGCTGAGCCATGCTCGGACCCTAACCCGTTCCGGTGCGCCTTTTGTGGCCTATGACCGGAAAAGGCGCACCGGAACCCGGTTTGAATAGGCTGCGGAGCGATGGAGGCCGCCCCGCCGACCAAGCCGGATCGCAACCTCGCCCTGGAGCTCGTTCGGGTCACCGAGGCCGCGGCGCTCTCGGCCGCCCGCTGGGTCGGCCGCGGCGACAAGATCGCCGCCGACCAGGCCGCCGTCGACGCGATGCGCTTCGTGCTCGACTCGGTCTCGATGGACGGCATGGTCGTGATCGGCGAGGGGGAGAAGGACGAGGCGCCGATGCTCTACAACGGCGAGCAGATCGGCGACGGCAGCCCGCCGGTGGTCGACATCGCCGTCGACCCGCTCGAGGGCACCCGCCTCTGCGCGCTGGGCATGCCCAGCGCCCTGGCCGTGATCGCGCTTGCCGAGCGCGGCACGATGTTCGACCCCGGCCCCTGCGTCTACATGGAGAAGATCGCCGGCGGCGAGGAGATCGCCGATCTACTCGACCTCGACCGCCCCCTGCCCGAGACCCTGAAGCTGATCGCCGGGCGCAAGGGCGGCAGCGTCGGCGACGTCACCGTCGTCATGCTCGACCGCCCCCGCCACGAGGACGCGATGCGCGAAGTGCGCGAGGCCGGCGGCCGCATCCGCCTGATCACCGACGGCGACGTCTCCGCCGCCCTGCTCGCTGTCTCCGACCGCTCTCCGGTCGACCTGCTCTGGGGGATCGGCGGCACGCCCGAGGGCGTGCTCTCCGCCGCCGCGCTGAAGTCGATGGGCGGCCAGCTGCTCGGCCGCCTCTGGCCGCGCAACGACGAGGAGCGCAGTGCCGCCCTCGACGCCGGCTATGACCTCGACCGCATCCTCACCGCCAACGACCTCTGCTCTGGCGAGGACGTCTTCTTCTCGGCCACCGGCGTCACCGACGGCGACGTCCTGCAGGGCGTCCGCTACCGCGGCCCCGGCGCGACCACCGAATCGCTGGTCATGCGCTCGCGCTCGGGCACCGTGCGCCGCGTCCAAGCCCGCCACGACCGGGCCAAGCTCCGCCAGATCATCGGCGAGCGCTACGGCTGATCGTCACACCCGCACGGCCTCTTCACGGGGGCCCCGTAGCCGTCCCCGTACGGCAGCTCCCCCGTCGCGTCGCGCTCGAAGCGCAGCGAGTTGATCACCGCGCCGGCCAGCAGCGCCAGGCTGAGCAGGTAGAACCAGAGCAGGGCGATGAGGATGAAGCCGAGGGTCGAGCCGAGGCGCGAGAGGCTGGAGACGTTCGAGAGATATGCCGGAAACGCCCAGTTGGCGATCGTCGCGCCAACCGTGACGAACGCTGCCCCCGGCCAGACCGCCCGCCAGGGCATGTGCCCCTTCGGCACCGCCCAGAAGATCACGCAGCAGATCAGGAAGGTGATCAGGATCGCCGCACCGAGCAGCAGCGCCGTGTCGATCGCTTTGATGTCGGAGAGGCCGAACGGCAGTCGGTCCGTGCTGGAGACCAGCGTGCTCTCCATCGCCGGCAGGAAGATGCTCGCCGTGAAGAAGACGATGACGACGACCAGCATCGCGAAGGAGAAGCGCTTCTGCTCGACCCAGCCGCGGCACTCGACGTGGTAGATGCGGCAGAAGGCGGTGTCCATCGCCCCCCAGAAGGAGGCGCCGATCCAAAGCGAGCCGGCGAAGGCGGCGATTCCGATCGTGGTCGAGTTTTCCTCGATCCGGTCGAGCACGTCGGTCAGCGTGTGCTGCTCGGCGCTGGGGAAAAGCCGCTGCAGGTCGTTGATGACGCTGGTCTCGACCCCGCCGATCTTCAGCACCTGGCCGAAGACGAAGAGCACCAGCAGGGCGAAGGGGAAGACCGCGAGCATCAGGTTGTAGGCGACCATCGCCGAGAGGCCAGTGACGTTCTCCCGGTAAGCTCGCTGCCAGAAGGCGCGCAACCAGGGCCGGGATCGGTGCAAGGATTTGGGCATTGACTTCAGAAACTGAAGCGACTACAATGCGAACAGACGTTTGAGAGGCACGGAAACGCCCGTCCTGGGGCAGCGACGCGCAGACTAGTCAGCAGTGCGGACCGCTTAGCCGGTCCCTTTTTTCGCGACTTTCGCCCCCCGGCGGCATTTCATCTGCAGGACTGAAACTTCAAGCACGAGGAAACGAGTTAGACAGGATGCTGGTAGCTGAGCTTCAAGAGATGGAGGAGGTCAAAGGCCTCATCACCCGCGGGCAGCAGCTCGGGGTACTGACCTTCGGCGACGTCGCTTCGGCGGTGTCGGAGGTGGATCTGGACGAGTCCGACGTCGAGGACCTTTACGGGCACCTCGAGAAGTCGGGCATCGAGCTCGTCGAGGACATGGACCCGGCCCAGAAAGCGGCCGCGGAAGCCCTGCCCATCGACACCGGGAAAAAAGGTCGGCGCCGCCAGAAAGCCGCGCTCGACCTGAAACCCGACATGACCACGGACAGCCTCCAGCTGTTCCTCAAGGACATCGGCAAGGTGCGTCTGCTGACCGCCGCGGAGGAGGTCGAACTCGCCAAGCGGATCGAGCGCGGCGACCTCGACGCCAAGCAGAAAATGGTCGAGTCGAACCTGCGCCTGGTCGTCTCGATCGCCAAGAACTACCGCAACCAGGGCCTGCCCTTCCTCGACCTGATCCAGGAGGGCACGCTGGGCCTGGTCCGCGCGGCGGAGAAGTTCGACTACCGCAAGGGCTTCAAGTTCTCGACCTACGCCACCTGGTGGATCCGCCAGGCGATCGCCCGCGCGCTCGCCGACAAGGCGCGCACGATCCGCATCCCGGTGCATGTGGTCGAGAAGCTCAACAAGATCGGCCGCGCCGAGCGCAAGCTGGTCACCGAGCTGGGCCGCGAGCCCACCCCGGAGGAGATCGCCGACGTGACCGGGATCGACCCCGAGGAGGTCGACTCGATCAAGCGCTCCGCCCAGGCCCCGGTCTCGCTGGAGAAGCCGGTCGGCGACGAGGAGGAGTCGGAGTTCGGCCAGTTCATCGCCGACGAGAAGGCCGAGTCCCCCTTCGACCGCGCCGCGGACCTGCTCACCAAAGAGGCGCTGAAGGAGGCGCTGGAGAACCTCTCCTATCGCGAGCGCCGCGTGCTCGAGCTGCGCTACGGCCTCGGCGGCGAGCACCCGCGCACGCTCGACGAGGTCGGCCGCACCTTCAACGTCACCCGCGAGCGCATCCGCCAGATCGAGAACCAGAGCCTCAAGAAGCTGCAGCAGCTGGGCGAAGCACAAAAGCTCCGCGAGGTCACCTGATCCGGGGACGTGCCGCAAGTTAGCGGCCCGTGGTGGTACCTAACTTGCGGCACGTCCCCGATTAAGGTGGACGGATGCCCCGGCCGATACAGGTCGGGATGTTCGACGTCGATAAAGCTCTGCGCACGCTGATCGAGCGTGAGGGCTCGGACCTGCACATCAAGGTCAGCCAGAAACCGACGATCCGCCAGCACGGGGAGCTGGTCCAGCTCGAGGGCTACGAGCCGCTCAAAGGCGAGGACACCGAGAAGGCCTTCCACGACATGGCCGAGGTGCGCTCGCTAACCGAGTTCGAGCAGGCGGGGGAGGCCGACTTCTCCTACGCGATCCCCGGCCTCTCGCGCTTCCGCGTCAACGTCTTCAAACAGCGCGGCTCGATCTCGATCGTCTGCCGCGCGATCCCCTTCGACATCCGCTCGGTTGAGGAGCTCGGCCTGCCGCCGGTCGTCACCAAACTGGCGGAAGAGCAGCGGGGGATCATCCTCGTCACCGGCACGACCGGCTCGGGCAAGAGCACGACCCTGGCGGCGATGATCGACCACATCAACCGCAACCGGCCCCACCACATCATCACCCTCGAGGACCCGATCGAGTATCTGCACGAGGACAAGACGTCGATCATCAACCAGCGCGAAGTCGGCTCCGACACGGAGAGCTTCGGCCGGGCGATGCGCCGCGTTCTGCGCCAGGACCCCGACGTGATCCTGATCGGCGAGATGCGCGACGAGGAGACCGTGCGCACGGCGCTCTCCGCGGCGGAGACCGGCCACCTGGTCCTCTCCACGGTCCACACCCTCGACGCGACCGAGACGATCAACCGGATCATCGACTTCTTCCCGCCCCACCTACAGCACCAGGCGCGGGTGATGCTGGCGGCGACGCTGAAGGGGGCCATCGCCCAGCGCCTCGTGCCGGACATCACCGGCGAAGGCCGCGTGCCCGCCTCCGAGGTGATGGTCGTCACCGGCCGCGTCCAGGACCTGATCATGAATCCTGACGAAACGGGCAAGATCACCGAGGTGATCGCCGAGGGCGAGTACTACGGGATGCGCACCTTCGACCAGTCCTTGCTCGGCTACGTGATGGAGGGCAAGGTCTCCGAGCAGGTCGCCCTCGACTACGCCTCCAGCCCGCACGACTTCAAACTGATGCTCGCCGCCGGCGGCCAGCGCGCCAGCGGCATCGAGCAGCTCGCGGGCGATCCTGTCTCCTAGCCCTGATCCGCCGTTTTCACCCAGCAGGGTGAGAGCGGATGACTTGAGGTAGGTAACCGTGCCGGGGCGGTTCCGCGGAGCCGCCTCGGCGCTCCTCTTGGGGCCATCCGCTGGCAAATCGAAGCGCCGGTGCCCGTTCTCGGGCAGGCCGAAGTCGATAGGTGCGGCAAGCGGGAGTCGAGGCTGGGGAGAGGGCTGGGGGCTACGGGCTCGCTGCCGCTGGCAGTGCCCGCAACCGCGCAAATGCCGCCACCAGCGCCTCGGCCCACGGCCAGCTTCGCGGCAGGCGCAGCGCCACACGACGGCCCGAGCGCACCAGGCGACCGGCGACGTGCAGCAGGCGCTGGCGCACCCGCTTGGGCTCGGCCAGGGCGAGCTCGCCCTCCAGGCAGAGCCGCGCCGCCCACCTCAGCTGCGCCTGGGCCAGAAGCGAGACCTCCAACCAGGCCTGGTTTGCCTCGAAGGCGGCGAAGGGCATCCTGCGCATCCCGGTCTCCTTGCCGACCCGGATCGCGTCCTCGACGCGGGCGCGGCGGCGGTGGCGCAGCTCCAGGGCGGCGACGTCCTCGTCGGCCTGGTCGGTGATGAAGGCGGTGTGGCGGTAGCCGGTCTCGCAGTCGAGGACCGAGAGCTGGGCGCCGGGATGGGGCCGCTCGCGGCGGACGATCAGCCGTGTTCCTTCGGGCCAGGCGGAGAGGTCGAGTTGGTCGGTCAGCTCCGTGACCTGGGCTCCTTCGCGCTCGGTGCCATCCCCTTCGATTGCCGCCTGCCAAGCCGATTCGGGCAGCGCGCCGATCGCCTCGCGGACCCGCTCGTCGACCTCGTAGCCGACCGAGAAGAGGATGCCGGCATCGCGGCAGTCCTGCGTGAAGGCGTGGGTGCGCCCGCCGATGTCAGCGCGAGCGAGGATCTCGCGCTCGAGGTCTTGGGCGGGCAACTGCTCGAGTGCCAGCTGCAAGACCTCGAAGTGGTCTGCGGCGGTGTTGGCGCCGGCGTTGCCGGGGCGCAGGACGGCGGCCAGCGGCTCGCCGGTCTCCGAGAGGTAGCAGAGCAGTGGGAAGAAGCCGAAGCCGCCCTTGTAGGTGCCGGCGGCGCCCTGCTTCTCGGAGTGAGCGGTGAGGAGGCTCGCGTCGATGTCGAGGATCAGCTCTCCGGGCCGGGCGCCGGCATCCCATGCCTTGGCCAGCGCCTTGGCGCGGGCGCTGCGGAGCCCTTCCAGGGCCTCGGCGTCGACCGACTTCAGCACCCGATGGGCCGTCGTCTCCGAAGCCACCGCCCCGAACAATGCCTTCTGGCCACGCAGGACGCCGAGGTCAGAGACGTGATCGCCGCCGTCGGCGATCGCGATCGCGAGGTCGCGCAGGACGACGCCGGGGTCGTGGGCGGAGCGGCGCTCCCTGCTCGGCGCCATCGCATCTGAGAGCGCCGCGGTGAGGCCAAGACGATCGGCCAGCTCGACCAGGAGGTAGGCGCCGGCGTGGGAGACGAGGCCCTCGCCGTCCGCCCTGACTTCTACGGTTTGGCGCGTCGTTTGTGTCTTCACCTTCCGGGTGTCCTCCTGGCTCGGGGAATGGGTCTTCGCAAACCGCATTCTCAAGAGCCAAGAGGACGTTCCCGGATGGTTTCCTCAGGTGGTTACCGGTGCCTCAGGGCTAGTACGAGCGTCCACTTGACTAAAGGCGTGGGTTTGTACGGCTCAAGCGAAACGGCGGGATGGTCGATCAAGCGGGCAGTGAAGATTCCCGCTCCAATTTGCCTCCGCCCGCTGGCTCATAACGAGCGGGGCATGGCCCTCCCGTTTGCGCTCTTCGCGATGATCGCCGGGATGGCGCTGGCCAGCGCCGCCGTCGTCGCGACGATCAACGTGCAGCAGGGCTCCCACCGCGACTCCTCGACGAAGAGCGCCCTCGCCGTCGCCGATGCCGGGGCGAACATCGCCCGCACGCGAATCAACCGCTACGCGGTTGTTCTCGCCGACCATCCCTGCATGCGGATGGGGGCGAGCGGAGTGCTGGAAGGCGCCGAAGCCGAAGGCGACGGCTGGTGCCCGGAGGTCGAAGGGTCGGTTGGCGGCGGCACCTACGTCTACCGGGTTAGCCCGGCCGGCGCGACCTGTGGCGAATACAAGCTCTGCGTCGTCTCCACCGGCACGGTGAGCAACACGAGCCGCCGGATCGAGGTCGCCTACAACGAATCCGCAATCCAGGAAACGATCAAAACCCAGGCCGAAGGCGAAGAAGGCGGCGGCGAAGAAAAAAGCGGCACCGAAACCGAAGGCGAATCGGTCGCGATCGAAGGCCTGATCGGCCAGGACGGGATCGAACTCAGCGGCAACGCCGACGTGCGGGTCGGGATCGGCACCAACGGCGACATCGTCGCCACCGGCAACGCCGACGTCTGCGGCGACGCGCGCCACGGCGTCGGCAAGAAATTCGAAAAGACCCAGAACGCCAAACAGTGCCCCGGCTACGTCGAAACCGAAGGCAACAAGTCGTTGCCGCCGGTCTCGAGCTTCATGCCCAGCGACATCGCCACCAACAACTCCGACTACCGGCTGGAAGAGTGCACGAAAACCCAGCCGACGAAAGAACCGGCGGGCTGCGAATCGGACGCCTACAGCGGCCAGCGCAACTCGACCATACCCTGGGATCCGAGCACGAGGACGATCACCCTCGCGGCCAACGACACCCTGACTGTGAGCGGCGGCGACTACTGGGTCTGTCAAGTCAACCTCAGCGGCAACTCGCAGCTCTTCATGGCCTCGGGCGTGCAGGTGCGCTTCTTCTTCGACACGCCTGAAAACTGCGGGCTCTCCTCCGGCGCGTCGCAGATCTCCCTCACGGGCAACACTAAGATCGCCTCGACCGACAAGACCGTGATGCCCGCCTTCTACCTGCTCGGCTCCACGACCATGCCGAGCGGGGTGAACATCGCCGGCAACGCCTCGACCACCGACGAATTCGTCATCTACGGGCCCAACACGGACATCCAGATCTCTGGCAACGGCACCTACAAGGGCGTGATGGCCGGCAAGACGATCACGATCAACGGAAACGGCCGGTTCGAAAATGACGCCAACTACGAACCCCCAGCCGAAGTCCGGCCGGTGACCGAAACCGGGCAGAGCACCGAAGGCGAACCGGGCGGCGGCCAGTCGAGCGAAGAAACCGTCACCACCGCCCGCTACTTCTCTCCGCAGTTCTACGTCGAATGCTCGGGCCTGCCCGCACCGGGCGCTGCGCCCAACGCGAGCTGCTGAGCCGCGTCGCCTGCCGGCGGTCGATCGGCCCCAGCGCTCAAGCTCGCACCCGTTTCTGTCGAGCTACTAAGCGGACGTATGAGAGAGAAGCTGAACGACAACCCGATGATGCAGCTCGCCGTGATCGGCGTGCTGCTGCTCCTCGCGGGCGTCTTCGTGATGTCCTCGATGGGAGGAGGCGGCGGCGAATCCGAATCCAGCGAAGGGGCCAGCGCCAGCGCCGTCACCGAAAGCGCTCCCGAACCGCCCGCTGGCGTCGAAGCGGCCCTGGCGCTGGTCAACCAGGCCTCGGCCCGCCACGCCAAGCCGCTGCCGCGCGACGTCACCGCCGCCTGGAAGAACGGCAAGACCGTCGTCGTCCTCTTTGTCCACGACGGCGGCATCGACGACAGGCTGGTCAAGGCCTCGATCGCGCACCTTGCCTCGCTGCCCGAGGCGGCGACCTTCGTCGTCCCGGCGAGCAAGATCTCCCGCTATGCGGCGATCACCGAGGGCGTCGGCGTCAGTCGCGTTCCGGCGCTGGTGGTCGTGCGGCCCAAGCACCTGCGCCAGACGATCCCGACCGCCTCGGTCCACTACGGGTTCCAGACCGGAGCCAGCGTCGTGCAGGCCGTGATCGACGCTGGCTACGAGGGTCCGACGCTCGACTACCACCCGTAGCCCCATGGACCAGCGGGACTACCCGAGTCACCTGCGCCCGGTCCCCGAATCCGGCGACTCGACCGCGCCCGCGCTCGACCCGAACGCCGGCGGCACTCCGGGACTGACGCCGCCCCGGGCGCGCGGCCGCTCGAGCGGCTTCGTCACCGACGTCCTCGTCGACATCGGCTTCGTGCCCGAAGACCGGGCCCGCCACGCGATCGAAGAAGCGCGCACCGCCGGCAAACCCCCGGAGCGCCTTCTGCTCGACCAGGGCGCGATCGACGCCGACCAGCTCTCGCGCGCGGTGGCCGAGCGCTACGGCCTCGACCACATCGACCTCGCCGTCTACCAGATCGATATGGCCGCCGCCAACCTGATCCCGGTCAACACCGCCCGCCGCTACATGGCGCTGCCGGTCGGCTACGTCGACAAGCAGACCCTGATCGTGGCAATGGCCGACCCGACCAACGTCCTCGCGGTCGACGACATCCAGATGGCCACCGGACTCGACTGCAAGGTGGCGGTGGCCGCGGCGGAGGACATCGAGGGCCTGATCGGGCGCCTCAACACGCTGCAGAGCGCCGTCACCGAGGCGGTCGAGGGAGACGAAGACGAAGACGAGCTCGCCGCGGTCAGCGACATCGAAGTCAGCGCCGAGGACGCGCCGGTGATCAAGCTCGTCTACAGCATCCTCGGCCAGGCGGTGGGGGAGGGGGCCTCCGACGTCCACTTCGAGCCCGGCGAGGGTGAGATGCGGGTGCGCTTCCGCGTCGACGGCGTCCTGCGCGAGGCCGCTCACGTGCCCAAGCGGATGGTCAACGCGGTGATCTCCCGGGTGAAGATCATGAGCGACCTCAACATCGCCGAGAAGCGCATTCCCCAGGACGGCCGGGTCAGCGTCACGGTCGAAGACCGCCGCGTCGACCTGCGGATCACGACCCTGCCGACCCAGCGCGGCGAGGGGGCGACGATTCGCGTGCTCGACAAGGACAACGCCCAGCGCTCGCTCGACGACCTCGGCATGGACGGCACCGCTCGCGAGCGCTTCGCGAGCGCTTTCCGCCAGGCCTACGGCGCGATCCTCGTCACCGGCCCAACCGGGTCGGGAAAGAGCACCACGCTCTACGCAGCGCTCCAGGAGATCAACGACGTCGAGAAGAACATCATCACGATCGAGGACCCGGTCGAGTACCGGCTCACCGGCATCAACCAGATCAACGTCAACCGCAAGGCCGGCCTCGACTTCGCCACCGGCCTGCGCTCGATCCTGCGCGCCGACCCCGACGTGGTGATGGTCGGCGAGATCCGCGACGGCGAGACGGCGCGGATCGCGATCGAGGCGGCGCTCACCGGCCACATGATGCTCACCACCCTGCACACCAACGACGCGCCGGGGGCGATCACGCGCCTGACCAAGATGGGGATCGAGGCCTTCCTAACCGCCTCCGCCGTCGACTGCGTCGTCGCCCAGCGCTTGGCGCGCAAGCTCTGCGGACACTGTAAGCAGCGCACGCTGGTTTCGCCGCAGGCCCTCGCCGACGCCGATATCCGCGTCGGCGGCGACCTGGAGGCCTACGAGCCGGTCGGCTGCTCGCGCTGCAACCAGAGCGGCTACCGCGGCCGGGTCGGGGTCTACTCGGTGATGCGGATGAGCGAGCGGATCAAGGAGATGGCCGTCGACCACGCTTCCGAGGCTGACATCACCGCCGTGGCCCGCGAGGAGGGCATGCTCACCCTGCGCGAGGACGGCCTCGGCAAGGTCCGGGCCGGCCAGACCAGCCTCGAGGAGGTAATCCGCGTCACCGCCTAAAGGACGCGGTGGTTTGAGCCGATTCAACTGACCATGGACTTCGACTTCTCACAAGTGCTCGGCCACATGGTCGAGGTGAAGGCCTCCGACGTTCACCTGACGCCGGGCTTCCCGCCCGCGGTCCGGGACAAGGGCAAGATCACGCCGATGGATGGCTACCCGGTGCTCACCGGGCAGGAGACCCGCGAGGTCGTCTACTCGATCCTCAACGACGACCAGCGCAAGCGCTTCGAGAACCAAAAACAGCTCGACTTCGCCTACGCGATCCCCGGCGTCGCCCGTTTCCGCGTCAACTGCTTCTTCCAGCGCGGCGCGGTCAGCGCCGCCTTCCGCCTCGTGCCGCAGGACATCCCGGCGCTGGAGTCGCTCGGCGTGCCGCCGGTGCTGCGCGACCTGGCCTCGAAACCGCGCGGCTTCGTCCTCGTCACCGGCCCCACCGGCTCGGGCAAGAGCACGACCCTTGCGGCGATGATCGACGTGATCAACTCCGAGCGCCAGGACCACATCCTGACCATCGAGGACCCGATCGAGTTCCTGCACCAGCACAAGCGCTCGATCGTCAACCAGCGCGAGGTCGGCTCCGACGCGGTGGACTTCTCCCTCGGCCTGCGCGCCGCCCTGCGAGAGGACCCCGACGTAATCCTCGTCGGCGAGATGCGCGACCTGGAGACGATCTCCACGGCGCTGACCGCGGCCGAGACCGGCCACCTCGTCTTCGCCACCCTGCACACCCAGTCGACCGCGCAAACCGTCGACCGGATCATCGACGTCTTCCCGCCCCAGCAGCAGGGCCAGGTGCGCACCCAGCTCTCGATCGCCCTGCAGGGAATCGTCACCCAGCAGCTGCTGCCGACCGCCGACGGCATGGGCCGCACCGTCGCCACCGAGGTGCTGGTGCCGACCCCGGCGATCCGCAACCTGATCCGCGAGGGCAAGACCCACCAGATCTACGCCGCGGTGCAGACTTCCGGCGCGGTAGGCATGCAGACGATGGACGCCGACCTGGCGCGCCTCGTGCACGCCGGCAAGATCACCCGCTCGCTCGCCGAACAGCGCGCCTCGGTGCCGGAGGAGCTCCGGCGGCTGCTCGGCGGCGGCTTGGTCGAGGCCCCGGCGGCGCTCTCCGGCGCCGGCAACGGCGCGGGCGCCGCGCCGCAGCCCTCGACCGCGCCTCCCGCATACACGCAGGGGGGATAGGCGATGGCGAGCGCCACCACCTTCGCCTTTCGGGCGATGGACCTGGCCGGGGCGGCGACGGCCGGCGAGGTCGAGGCTGAGACCAAGGCCCAGGTCACCGACCAGCTGCGCCAGCGCGGCCTGATCGTCCTCGAGGTCAGCGAGAAGAGCAAACCGTTCCAGCTCGAGAACGTCTGGCGCCAGTGGAAGGGCGTCGACATGCGCGAGCTGGCGGTCTTCTCGCGCCAGTTCGCCACCCTGGTCGCCTCGGGGATGCCGATGCTGCGCACCCTGCATTCGCTCGAGGAGCAGACCCAGGACGACGAGATCCGCGCCGCGGCGGCGGCGATCCGCTCCGACGTCGAGGCGGGCAGCACGCTGGAGCAGGCGATGGGCCGCCACCCCAAGGTCTTCGACCGGCTCTACCGGGCGATGGTCCGCTCCGGCGAGGAATCGGGCCGCCTCGAAGACTCGCTCGACCGGATCGCCTTCCAGGTGGAGAAAACCGACGCCCTGCGGCGCCAGGTCAAATCGGCGCTGATGTACCCGGCGCTGGTCTTCGGCTTCGCCGTGGTCGTGCTCGTCGCGATCGTCGTCTTCGTGATCCCGGTCTTCGTCAACGTCTTCAAAGAAATCGCCTCCGAACATCCGGGCGAAAGCTCGTCCCTGCCGGCGCCAACGCAGCTCTGCGTCAGCGTGTCGCATGCGCTGACCAGCTACTGGTTCGCGATCATCCCGGGCATCGCGATCGCGGTGATCCTCTTCTTCCGCTGGAAGCGGACCGAGGGGGGCAAAGAAACCTGGGACCGCCTCACCCTGCGCATCCCCTTCAAGATCGGCGACGTGATCCAGAAGGTGGCGCTGGCGCGCTGGTCGCGCACCTTCTCGGGCTCGGTCTCCGCCGGCGTGCCGATGCTGCAGGCGATCAAACTGACCGGCGAGACGGCCGGCAACATCGTGATCGAGCAGGCGATGGAGGACGTCTACGCCTCGGTCAAGCGCGGCGGTTCGCTGGCGGCGCCGATCGAGCAGAACCCGATCTTCCCGCCGATGGTCGGCCACATGGTCGCGGTCGGCGAGGAAACCGGTCAGCTCGAGCACATGATGGCCAAGATCGCCGACTTCTACGAGGCCGAGGTCGACGCCAAGGTCAAGGCCCTCACCGCCCTGATCGAGCCGCTGATGATCGTCTTCGTCGGCGGCATGGTCGGCTTCATCGTGATCTCGATGTACCTGCCGCTGCTCAGCCTCTACGAAAAGATCCGCTGAGCTCCGTCACAGAGTCGGCACATTCAGCGCGCCACACGCGCGTCAGGATCTCCTACGGTCGTCCCGACAAGTCAACCAGCGGGGCGTATGATGCTCCGTATGAAGAAAAGGATCACGATCTCAGTGGAGCCAGAGGTAGTCGAAATCGCCAGGGAAGACGTCGAGACCGGCCGGGCGCCGAACGTCTCGGCCGCGATCGAAGACGCTGTCATCTCCCGGAAGCGCCACAGAGCGCTGCGGGAAGCTCTCGACCTCACCGAAGCTGAGCACGGTCCGATCGGCGAGGAGGCGATGCAGTGGGCGAGAAAGGAAATGGCAAGGGTTCGGGAGGAGCGCCGCAAGCGCCGCGAGGCGCGTTCGTCCTAGACGCGGGAGCGCTGATCGCCTTCGAACGGGGCGATCGCCGGATCAGGGGGCTTTTGACGATCGCGGGCAAAACCCGGGAACGGATTCTCGTACCCGCCAGCGTGCTCGCTCAGGTGTGGCGTGGGGGGTCGCGGTCCGCTGTCATCAGCCGGCTGGTGTCCGCCGGTGAAGTCGACCTCCTGGACGAGCCCCGTGCGAAGGAGGTCGGCGAGCGCCTCGGCCGCCGCGACAAAGCCGACGTCGCCGACGCCCACGTCGTCTGCTGCGCCCTCGAACGCGACGCAGAGCTGATCACCTCGGACCCCGACGACATGGAAGCGCTGGTCGAGGTCGGGGAGGACCTCGTGCTCGTC
Source organism: uncultured Solirubrobacterales bacterium (assembly GCA_963728365.1). GTDB lineage: Bacteria > Actinomycetota > Thermoleophilia > Solirubrobacterales > 70-9 > VRUE01. The sequence goes on along the minus strand of CAVSJI010000001.1, from coordinate 1,146,508 downwards.
TCGGTCTGACCAACCTTGGAAAAGTCGGCGAGAAATCCAAAGAAATGAGACAACCTTGGAAATCTGCGCTACGTTTACAAGGAGCCGATGATGCCTGGAGGACGCTACGTGAAGCAGGTCTGGCCCGGAAATCCAGCCGGGCAGGGCCGGGCTGAGCGGATGCCTGGGCGCTTCGAAGCCTATGTTCCCAACCTGATATCTACCTATGAACCTGAGCTGAGCGGATCGATCGCCGGTCTCCTCTCTGATGCGGACGCGGCCGTCCGCGGTCTCAACAGGTTGGACACCAAGCGGGCCAACCAGGTTGAGGCGATGGCGCGTCAGCTCCTGCGTCAGGAGTCGCTGGCATCCTCGCGGATAGAGGGGCTTCTAATCTCTCACAAGCGAATCAGCGAGGCAGACTTCGACCCTCGGGGGACGGCGGACCAGAGGGCCCTCGAGGTGTTGTCCAACATCGAGGCTATGGAGCAGGCTGTTCAGGTCGGCACGGCTGACGAGACGATCGCCACCGAAACGATCATCGACCTTCATCGGACCCTGCTGTGCCGCACCCAACCGAAAATCGCCGGCGTCGTCCGCGACCGCCAGAACTGGATCGGGGGCCGCTACCACACCCCAGTAGGCGCTGACTTCGTTCCTCCTCCCGCAGGCGAAGTCGTTCCCCTTCTTCGCGATCTCGCTCAGTTCATGAATCGCAAGGATCTCCCGGCGACCTTGCAGGCCGCGTTGACTCACGCCCAGTTCGAGACGGTGCATCCCTTCGCCGACGGCAATGGTCGGGTTGGTCGCTGTCTGATCCACGTGATCTTCAGGCGCCGCGGACTTGCCGCTCACCACGTCCCACCGGTGAGCCTCCTGATGGCTACCGACGTCGATGGCTACGTCAAGGCGCTCACCGCCTATCGCAATGGCGAGGAGTCCGACTGGACGAGCTACTTCGCCGAGACGACCATCGCATCTGTTGATGCAGCCGAGGATTTCGGTGAGCGTTTGGCGAGGTTGCAGGAGCAGTGGAAGGAAAAGGCCACTGTCCGTCGAGGCTCAACGGCGGAGAGGGTCATCGAATCCCTGCCCGCACAGCCGGTGATCGATATCGAGAAAGCCGCCGGGTTGGCGGGCACATCGGAGGAGGCGGCTCGCCTGGCGCTGAACCAGCTCACAGAGCGCGGCGTGCTGACGCAGGCCACGATTCGCAATTGGGGCCGTGTCTGGGAGGCCAAGGGACTCTGGAACTTGTTGGACCGCTTCGAGGAGCGACTCGCGACTCCGCCGGGCAAAGACCGTCCAGGCAGACCCGCTCCGCGAACGCGGTAGTGCCGGAGTTGATCATCGTTATCGACGCATGGAGCGTCGCAGGCATCGTCTTGTCCTCGGCGGACCATCTCGGGGCTGATCGGGGGAGCGATTTCCCGCCGCCTGCCGCCCGCCGCCCGCCAGCAGCACTGAGTGGACGAAGGCCTGGTTTCGGGCTCGCTACTCGTCCTCAAGGCGTGTCCTCGCGGCAGAGCTACGACCCTTGGGGTGTGCAGCTTTCGGGCTCCAACCTCGAAATGGGCTTCCTCGGCGCCCAGGAGCGCCGCGCCGACCCTGCAACTGGCCTAATCCAGATGGGTGCGCGCTCTTACAGCCCAGCGCTCGGGCGCTTCATTAGCGAAGATCCCATTTACGGTCACCTGGGAATCGGTGCTTCCGTTGATCGCTACCTCTACGTGTGGGACAACCCTCTAAACCGCTACGACCTGAATGGCCGGGACGTCTGTGCGCCCACGCCCTTGGGGGATGCTTGTGCTGGAGATGCCGGGGAAGATATTGGAAATGCGGCGAGCGAAGTGGCCAGTGGCTCTAAGGAAATGGTCGAATCGTGGGCGGAAGACCCGCTGAACTTCGGTGGTCCCCGAGAACTCGCGAGTTCGGCACAGGAATACTGGGTGAATAGCGAAAGCCCCCTTTCTTATTTCGCTGGCCCGGCTGTCAGCATGGTCGACCTCGCCGTGAATCCTGATCGCCTCAGCTACTACATGAAGGACAATCATCTACCTGGCAAGCAGCTCCTCGAAGGCTACAACGGCGGACATCCGGCGCGCACGATCGGCAGTATCGCGGGCGCCACTGGGGGCTTCGTGCGAGGAACCGCATCGGCGCTTGGAGATCTGGGAGCTCGCGGCGTAGGGGTGGGAGTGGTCAGCGGAGCGGCTGGTTCGGGAATCGGCGCAGCCATCGGTACCCTTGGCGGCTGCGGGGTTGGCGTTATCGCGGGATTGGTGCGATAGCTCTTCGATCCGAGGAGGCAATCTATGGCAGAGATCGAGCTGATAAGGCCAAGCGGGTATCGAGTTGATCGCGGACGAGAGTACCGTGTAGATATTGACGGCCAGAAGGTTGGAAGCGTTAAAACGGGTGAAACTAAAGTGTTCTCCCTCCCGCCGGGCACGCACGAGATGCAGCTTAAGCAGGATTGGGCCTCAAGCGAAAAGCTGCGAGTTGATCTCGGCGACAATGATCGGGCGCAGTTCGTATGCGCTCCCCGTATCAAGCAGAATGAGGAAACTATGATGGTTGGTTTCCGAGCTATTTACTGGTCGACTCTTGGCTGTAGGCGCTACATCGACCTTCGTCCAGGTGACGAAATCGCTGCTGCTGAGAGTGAGCCAAAACGTGGACTGCTTAGCCTGACTGGACCTAAGCTCTTTGGGATCGCTCTGCTGGCTGGCATCGCCTACTGGGCAGTGACGGGACAAAGCATTGTGGTCCTGGGTGCTGTCGTAGCCGCAATCGCTTTTGTGACTTCAGGGCTCGTCGGCAGAGGGATAGGAAAGGGGGCCAGCCAGATCAGCAGGGAAGCCCAGAAGCGTCGTGGGAGCTAGCGGACCGAGGTGCTGCGCCAACAGCGCTGAGCCTTCTCGGGCTGTTCGTCCTCTTCGGGATTCCCTCGATCCTCGCCGCAACCCGCCTCGCCCGCGCCGACTTCCGGTGGGCCGGCCGGTTCTACGACGAAGCCAAGCTGATCCAGACCGGCCAGAGGTTTACCGGTTATTGGCGAATTGCTGGGGTTTGGCGGGTGGATCGTGATTTTTGGGGAGATGAAGGCCTAGTTTCGGGGATCAAGGGATTTGGCTGGTGGTCGATTAGGGGGTTGTGAAAGATCTGCCAGTGCCTCGGTGCATAAAGGCAAACCCGTCGCGAGGCGGGGGCGCAAAGCTCTTCGGGGCTCCTGCGGGAGCCGGCCGGGCTACCACCGGGGTCGACAGACACCACGTGGCTGAGACGCGACGGGGCTCTGGCTCAACTATTAGGAACCTAGGAGGTCCCTGATGTTTATCCAGAATCTCCGGGCCAAGGTTGGCGCCCGGCTCAACGGCGACAGCGAGGCCGGCTTCACGCTGATCGAGCTCCTCGTCGTGATGCTCATCCTCGGAATCCTGGCCGCGATCGCGCTGCCGGCGTTCTTCAACCAGCGCGAAAAGGCCGGCGACGCCAAGGCCAAGGAGACCGTCCACACGGCTCAGGTCGCGATCGAGACGTACGCAACGGAAAACAACGGCGCCTACGAAGGTGCCACCAACGCAAAGCTGCACCTGATCGAGCCGTCGCTGCCCGAAAAATCCGAAGAAAAGCCTGAAATTACGATCGTCGACAAAGCGGGCGAAGAAGGTGCTGACCCTGGCTACAAGATCACGGTCAAGTCCGAATCGGCGAGCGGTAACACCTTCTCCGTCGAAAACGACAAAGGCACTCTGACGTATTCGTGCACGACCGGTGGAAATGGCGGTTGTCCGACCGGCGGCGAATGGAACAAGGGCTGATCCAAGCCGAATCGTCTTGGCCTAGCCAGGCGTGAAGTTCCGAGGGGCGGGCCTGCGGCCCGCCCCTCGGTCGTTCGGCTAGGTCCCTGGCGCAAGGGACTAAGCGAATCTCCGGTTTGAGCCGATAGAAGAGCGATGCCGGCGCAGCCGACACCAGCCTCCTGCCGCCAGGCGTGGCGCGCCCTCTGCTTGGTTGCCCTGTCTGGGCTTGCGACAGTCCTGGTCGCCGCGACGCCCGCCTTCGCCTCCCCCGCCTCCTACAAGGGCTCCTCGGCCGACGGCTCGGTCGTCTTCTTTGAAACCGAAGACCAGCTGGTCCCCGGCGACACCGACACGAAGCGCGACGTCTACGAGCGCTTCTACGACGCCGAAGCGGGGGTCGAAAGCTACGTCACCCGGCAGGTCTCGATCGGGCCTACGGGAGGCAACGACGCCTACAACGCGACCTTCGAGAAGACCAACACCGAAGGCACGATCGTCTTCTTCTCGACCGGCGAGCAGCTGGTCGAAGCCGACACCGACCACCGCAGCGACGTCTACGCGCGCGACCTGGAAGCCGGGACGACGACGCTCGTCACGGTCGGCGAAGCCGCCTGCCTGCCCGACTGCGGCAACGGCTCCTTCGACGCCGGCTTCGCCAGGGCCGCCGCTGACGGCTCCGAGGTCTTCTTCGTCACCCAGGAACAGATGACGGCCGGGGACACCGACAGCTCACCCGACGTCTACGTGCGCTACCTGGCGAGCGAAGCCACCGAGCTCGTCTCGGCGGGGGGCGCCACGTGCGCCCCGGCTTGCGGCAACGGCGCCTTCAACGACGTCGCCCTGCGCGGGATCTCGGCCGACGGCAGTCATGCCTACTTCACCACCGCCGAGAAGCTCTCCGGCTTCGACACCGACACGGCCGCCGACATCTACTCGCGTGACCTCGGCGCCGGCACGACGACGCTCGTCTCCAGGGGCGGCGAGGAATGCGCGCCCGGCTGCGGCAACGGCGGCGGCGTGCCGGTCTTCCTGGGCAGCTCCGAAGGCGGGACGCGGGTCTTCTTCAACACGGCCGAAGCGATGGTCGAAGGCGACGTAGACACGGCGACCGACGTCTACGCCCGCGACCTGCCTGCCGGGCCGACGATCATGATCTCCGACGGCAGCTCCTCCACCGAGACGGCGAGCTTCGCAGCGGCGACGCCGGACGGCGCCCACGTCTTCTTCACCACGGCGGAGGCGCTCCTGTCCGAAGACGAAGACAGCGCCAACGACATCTACGAGTGGACCGGCGGGAACCTCGCGCTGATCACCTCGGCCGAATGCAGCAGCGCCTGCAGCGCCAACTTCGACGCGGTCAGCGCCGACGCCGGCACGGTCCTCTTCAGCACTGCCGAGCAGCTCGTCGCCGAAGACGAAGACAGCTCGCTCGACATCTACTCGCAGGCGGTCGGCGGCGGCGAACCGCGGCTGATCTCGCGCGGGACCGGTTGCGGCGGCTGCGGCAACGGCGCCGCCGACGCCCGCTTCGACCGTGCCTCAGCCGACGCCGAACGCGCCGTCTTCAGCAGCCCGGAGGTGCTCGCGGCCGACGACACCGACAGCGAAGACGACATCTACGCCCGTGACGTGCCGGGCGAAGAAACGACGCTGGTCACCACCTCGCCCAGCTACTGCCCGCTGAAAAAAGGCAACTGCGGCGCCACCTTCGTCGACACCTCCGCCGCCGGCGACCGCGTCTTCTTCACCACGGTCGAGCGCTTCACGCTCGAAGACGGCGACAACGAGGTCGACGTCTACGAACGCTTCCTCGGCGCGATCCCGGCCGAAAACGTGACGCGGCTGGTCTCGACCGGCAACGACCCCAACCTCGAACTGGGCCCGCCGCCGCCGGTCCTCGAAGGGACGACGCCGGAATCGCCGGGCGGCTCGACCTCGCCGAAGGTCTACGGCGGCTCCAAAGTCGGCTCCACGGTCAAGCTCTACGCGAACTCGAGCTGCACGGGGGAACCGCTCGCGCACGGCTCGGCGGCCGAATTCGGCTCGCCGGGGATCGCGGTCAGCGTCAGCGCCGGCCAGACTGTGCAGATCTGGGCGACGGCGGAAGCGGAAGGGTTCGTCTCGCTCTGCGCCGGGCCGATCTCCTACACGCAGGAAAGCGCCGGCTCCGGCGGGGGTGGCGAAGAAGGCGGGGGAGGCGCCAGCGGCGGAGGTGGGAGCTCCGGCGGCGGCTCGACCGGCGGCACTACGACGATCGCACCGGCGCAGACGCCGAACGGCGCCGTGCACGTGATGCCGCACACTCACATCACCTCGGCTCCCTCGGCGAAGACACGCCGCCGCAACCCGGTGCTCCGCTTCACCGACATCACCGGCCAGGCCGGGACCCACTTCCGCTGCAAGGTGGACCGCCACCGGTGGAGGCACTGCCGCTCGCCGCTGCGCCTCAAGAAGCTGGGCCGCGGTCGCCACGTGGTCAAGGTGAAAGCCGTCAACGCGGTTGGCATGCGGGAGGCTCACCCGGCCGTGAGGCGCTTCAAGGTGGTGGCCCGGTGAGCGGCCGGCTGCGCCGCCGCCTGCGGACGCTCGACGACGAGGCCGGTATGACCCTGATCGAGATCCTAGTGGCGATGATCATGGGGATGATCGTGGTCGGCGGCGCGACGGCGATGCTGATCAGCGCGGTGCGCGACCAGCCCAAGCTGCAGCGCCAAGCCGAAAACGTCGACACGGCCCGTTACCAGCTCGAACGGATCACGCGCGAACTGCGCAACGGCGTGAGCGTCTCGGAAAGCTCGCCGACCGGCGTCACCTTCATCGCGCGGTTGCGCCGCGTCGAATGCGGCGGCGCGGTGCCCACCGACCCGAGCGCGCCGGCGATCGAGTGCGAAGTCGTCTATTCCTGCACGACCAGCTCCTGCACGCGGACCGAGCGCGAACCCGAACAGGCCAGCGGTGGCGCCACCTCGACCGTGATCACCGGCATCGACTCGGCCGAAGTCTTCTGCTTCGTTCCCAGCGCCAACACCGACCCGACCGAATGCGGCCCGGCGCAGGAAGAAAGCTCGCCGACCTACGTCGGCGTCACGCTCCAGGTCCCCAACCCCAGCGGCACGGGCAGGCTGACCGTCTCCGACGGCGCCAGCCTGCGCAGCGCGACCCTCGACTTCTGACGATGCGGCGCGAAGACGGCTTCACGATCATTGAGGTGCTGGTCGCGGCGCTGATCCTCGCCCTCTCCTCGGCGGCGCTCTTCGGGGTGCTCGCCGCCTCGACCCGGAACGGGGCGCGGGCCAAGGCGACGCAGATCGCCCTCGACCGCGCTCAGGAAGAGATGGAGAAGCTGCACAGCCTCAGCTACGAAGAACTGGTTCTGACCAAAGCGCCTCAGCCCTCGGCCAACGCGCTGAGCCCGAACAACCGGGTGAACGGCAGCAACGGCACCTTCGCCCTGCAGCGCGAACCGCAGGAAGAATTTGCGCCGATGGTCGTCGAAGGAGGCCCGATCTGGGGCGGCGGCACGGTCGGTGAAGGCCTGGTCAAGCCGGGCCCGATCGCCTTCGAAAACGGCGACGTCAAGGGCAAGCTCTACCGCTACATCGTCTGGCGCAACGACAAAAGCTGCCCCGAAAGCGAATCCGGCGAAGACCTCTGCCCGGGGTATCAGGACTACAAGCAGCTGGTCGTCGCGGTGAAGCTCGACTCAACCGGGAGCGAACCGCGCGAACGCAACTACATCGAAGTGCAGTCGGCCGCCCTCGACCCCGACTCGGTGGCGGAAGCGCCTCTGTCCGAAAAAGAAAAAGAAGAAGGCAAAGAAAACGAAAAAGCCGGCACCGGCAGCGCGGTGACCGCGCAGCAGTTCTTCCTCACCGATACGCCCTGCGCGGCGAGCGGGACGGCCGTGCGCGAAGAAATCACCGAAGATCACCTGCTCCACGACACGCTGGGGACCTGCGCCGACGGGCCGCAGACCGGCGCCACCCACGGCTCGCCGGACGCCCTGCTGCTCGGCGCGCCGCCCGACCCGGCGCCCGAAGACGAAAGCCTGCCGCTGCTCTACAACTACTCGAACGACGGCTACCTCGCGACCAACCCGGACACCGGCAAGGGCGTGCAGATCGTGCATGACGACACCAGCGGCTGCCACTTCGACCCGACCGGCACCGTCTATCCCCAGGCGCAGAGCCATCGCTGGGTGAGCGACAAATTCACCTCGCCGTTCGAGATGAACGGCAAGGTGACGCTCAAGTTCTACACCCGCACCCTCAACGACGCGCTCTACCACGGCACCCTCTGCATCTTCCTCTTCGATCGCAGCGAAACCGGGGTCGCGGGCGAACCGCCCGAAGACGCGCTCTTCCTCGACGCCGCCACCGGCGAAGACCATTGGTCCTACACCCCGGAGGAAAACGAATTCTGGCCGCGAAATGCTTGGACCAAGGTGCGGGTGACGATGGAATTCCCGGCGGCTCCCTACACGATGGAACCGGAACACCGGATCGGGCTGGCGCTCGGCGTCGAACCCTTCAACACCGAAGCCGAAGCGATCCCAATCATGTTCGACCACCCGAATTACCCGAGCCGGCTCGAGGTCGACACGACGACGCCCACCGAAGGCGGCTAGCGCGTGGCCGCCGCCGCGGTCATCGCCTTCCTCGGGGGGCTGATGGCCGGCAGCTTCGTCACCGTCGTCGCCCACCGCGTGCCGCGCGGCGAATCTATCGTCGGACCGCGCTCGCGCTGCCCCGGCTGCGGGCGGCAGATCGCCGCCTACGACAACGTCCCGGTGCTCTCCTGGGTGGCGCTGCGTGGGCGCGCGCGCTGCTGCGGGGCCGCGATCTCGCCGCGCTACCCGCTGACCGAGCTGGCGCTTGGCGCCCTCTACGCGGCGACCGTCCTGGCGCTCTGGGGAGACGGGGGCGAAATCGCGCTCGGCCTGGTCTTCGTGACGATGCTGAGCGCGGTGACCTTGACCGACCTCGAGCGGCGGATCATCCCCAACAGGGTTCTGCTCGTCGGCGCGGTCGTCGGCGCCGCGATCGCCGCCGTTGCCGACCCCGGCAGCCTGCCGGAGCGGGCGATCGCCGCGGCGGCCGCGGGCGGCCTGCTGTTCGGCGCGGCGCTCGCCTATCCGCGCGGGATGGGGCTGGGCGACGTGAAGCTGGCGGCGGTGATGGGACTCTTCCTCGGCCGCGAGGTGGGCCCGGCGATTCTCGTCGCGCTGCTCGCGGGCTCGCTCGTCGGCCTGGCGATGATCGTCCGCGAAGGAGCAGCGGCGCGCAAGCGGGCGATCCCCTTCGGCCCCTTCCTGGCGCTCGGCGGGGTGGTTGGCCTGCTCGCCGGGGGGCCGCTGGTCGACTGGTACCTGGGGCTATTTTGAGCCGAATCCCGGGCCAATCTCATACCCCCGTCCAGAATCTCCTAGAAATTAGTAGTTGCAGGGCGAAAGGTCTGGCGCCTTTCTGTCGATTGAGGAAGGGCCGATGCGAACCAGCTTCGCCAAACCGAACCTGCAGCTCTCCCTGACCCGCAAGAAGAAGACGGGCGGAATCGCCGGCCTCGACGTCGAGGCCGGCAGCATCGCCGCGACTGCGGTCGAGGGCTCCAACGGCGCCACCCGCGTCAGCGCCTCGGCGATCCGCCGGCTCGAGCCGGGCGCCTTCCACGAGGGCGAGGTGCTGGATCCCGACCGCCTCGCCGCGGCGCTGAAGGCGCTCTTCTCCGAGAACAAGCTGCCCAAACGGGTGCGGCTCGGCGTCAGCAACCAGCGGGTTGTAGTCAGGACGGTGCGCCTGCCCGCGATCGAGGACCCCGGCGAGATGGAGGCGGCGGTCCGCTTCCAGGCGCAGGAGCAGATCCCGATGCCGCTCGACCAGGCCGTGCTCGAGCACCAGGTGGTCGGCGGGGTGCCCGGCGAGGACGGGACCACGCCACAGGTCGACGTGGTCGTGGTGGCCGCCCGTCGCGAGATGGTCTCCTCGATCGTCGAGCCGGCCCGGCGGGCCGGCCTGCAGCCGGTCGGCGTCGACCTCTCCGCCTTCGCGATGATCCGCGCGCTCGCCGAGGCGGGCATGGCAGGGCAGGCGGTCGAGCCGGGGCAGCGCCCCGACGAGGCGGTGCTCTACTGCAACGTCGGCGACGTCACCAACCTCGCCGTCGCCCGCGGCCGCTCGTGTCTCTTCACCCGCGTCTCCCACGCCGGGCTCGCGTCGATCGGCGAGCGCCTCTCCGCCAACCGGGGCCTGAACGCCGAGCACGCCTCCCAGTGGCTCGCCTACGTCGGCCTGCAGCGGCCGACCACGGAGCTGGAGGGAGACTCCGAGACCGTCGCCGAGGCGCGGGCGGCGCTGGAAGAAGGCGTCGCCGCGCTGCTCGACGAGCTGCGCCTCTCGCTCGACTACTACGGCGCCCAGGACGGCTCGCTGCCGGTGAGCCGCATCGTCTTGAGCGGTCAGGCCAGCACGATCGCCGGACTCGCCCCGCGCATGGAAGAGAACCTCGGCGTCGCGATCGCGGTTGCCCGGCCCGCCGGCCTCGCGGGCTACGACGAGGCGGCGGCGGCGCGGCTCACCCTCTCCTACGGCCTCGCCCTGGAGGGCTGAGCGATGCGCCCGGTCAACCTGATCCCGCCCGAGCAGCGCCGCGGCGACCGCGCCGAGCTGCGCTCCGGCCCGCTGGCCTACATCGTCCTCGGCGCGCTCGCCCTGGCGCTCGTCGGCGTCACCCTGCTCGTCACCACCGGCAACCGGATCTCCGACAGCAAGGCGGAAATCGTCAAGCTCGGGCGCGAAGACGCGGTGGCCCGGGCCAAGGCGCGCCGCCTCGCCGCTTACACCCAGTTCCAGACCCTCAGCGAACAGCGGATCGCGACGGTGAGGAGCCTTGCCGACAGCCGCTTCGACTGGGAACGGGTGATGCGCGAACTGGCCCTGATTCTGCCCTCCGACGTCTGGCTCACCACCCTCAACGCCTCGGCGAGCCCGAGCGGCTCTGCCAGCGGCAGCGGGGGTGGCAGCGCTTCCGGGCTGCGGGGCGGGATCGCCGGACCGGCGCTGGAACTGAGCGGCTGCGCGGTCGGCCAGGAAGCGGTCGCCGGCTTCGTCACCGCGCTCGAAGACATCGACGGCGTCACCCGGGTCGGCGTGCAGAGCTCCGAACTGGCGACCAAGAAAGGCGAGGCGGGCAGCAGCGGCGGCGGCGACTGTCGCACGCGCAGCTTCATCGCCCAGTTCAGCCTCGTCGTCGCCTTCGACGCCGCTCCGGTGCCGCCCGAAGAAGGCGAGGAAGCGGGCGGTGCGGTGGCCACGGCCGAATCGAGCGCCGAAGGCTCGGAAGAAAGCTCCGAAGAAGGCTCGGAAGGCTGATGAAGGCCGACGTCAAGAAGCAGACGAACGTGCTCGTCGTCGCGATGCTCGCGATCACTGTGTTGGCCGGGGCTTTCTGGATGCTGTTGCTGAGCCCGAAGCGCGACGAAGCGAAGAAGCTCGACGCGAAGGTCGAACGGCTCGAAAGCTCGCTCGCCCAGCACGAATCCGAAGTGACCGCGGCCGAAGAAGCGCGAAGCGGCTTCCCGGTCGACTACCAGCGCCTCGTCGTGCTCGGTAAGGCGGTGCCCGCGGATGACGAAACCCCCTCGCTGCTGATTCAGGTCAACAAGATCGCCAAGCGCTCCAAGGTCAGGTTCCAGACCATGCAGCTGGAAGGAGCGAGCGGGTCCGGGGAATCGGAGGCGAGCGCCTCGCTCTCGACGCCGAGCGGAGAACCGGTCTCGGCGACCGAGGCCTCCGCCTCGCTGGCGTCGCTCGGCGCCACGATCGGCCCGGCGGGCCTGGCGGTGATGCCCTACTCGCTCACCTTCACCGGCAACTTCTTCAAGATCGCCGACTTCATCAAGGGGCTTGACTCGCTGGTCAAGACGACAAACGAAAAGGTCCGGGTCGACGGCCGCCTGATCACGGTCAACGGCTTCTCGCTGAGCGAAGACTCGGAAGCGAAGTTTCCCGCCCTGCAGGCGAACTTCTCGGTCACCACTTACCTGACCCCGCCCAGCCAGGGCTCGACCGCGGGCGCCTCGCCGGAAGGCCCGGCCGAACCGCCCGCCTCGGTCCCGGCCTCGACGACCACCGGAGGCGCGCCGTGAACTGGCTGAAGCAGGGCCCCGAGCTGAAGATGGCGGACCTGAAGGTGCCGGAGCCGCTGGTCGACCTCTACTGGGACCTGCGCGACCGCCACCTGCTGCCGCTGGTGGTCCTGGCGATCATCGCGATCGTCGCCGTGCCCTTCCTGATCGGTGGCGGCTCCAAGCAGGCGCCGCCGCCGCACCCGGCTCGCCTCGGGCCACCACCGAGCCCGGAACCGGCGGGCTCGAAGCTCGCGGTGGTCGAGGCCAAGCCGGGCCTGCGCGACTACCGCAAGCGGCTGCGACGCAACAAGCCGACCGACCCGTTCAAGCAGCGCTACACGTCCCCTGTGCTGGCGGGCACGAAGCTCGGCAGCGGCTCGACCACGCCCTCGACGACCTCCTCGACCACGAGCGGCGGCGGCAGCACGACGACGGTTACCCAGACCAAGCACACGAACGGGACGACCACCACCGAAGTGACGACCGAAGGCGGCCCGGAAACCGGCGGCGCCGGGTCTCCGGGGCACCTGACGCTCTTCACCTTCGCCACCGACATCAAGATCACCAAGACGACGACCGACGCCGACGGTGCCAAGACGGAGGAACCGGCGGTGGTGCGGCACCGGGTCATCCCGCCCGCGCCGCTGCCCTCCGAAAAGACGCCGCTCGTCGCATACATGGGGATCACGGCGACGACGCGCCAGCCCTACTTCCTCCTCTCCGAATCGGTCACCGGCGTGTTCGGCGACGGCAAGTGCATCGCCGGCATCGCCCGCTGCGAACTGCTCGAACTCGAACCCGGAATTCCCGAGACGTTCGTCATCGGCGACGGCCATACGCGTTACAAGATCAACGTGCTGAAGGTCGAACCGGTGACCACTGGGAAGAGCCAATTCCGCGGAGCAGCCCAAAACTTCAGTAAATGAAGCGATAGCGCTACACTCGGTGAAGCGAGGCCATCTATCCGACTCGCCTCGTCCCGCTTTATGAGCGCCGCTTCCAACGCAAGCTGTCCCGTCTGCCGCACGGCCGAGGTCGTTTGCGGCAAATGGACGTTGATCGTGATCCGCGACCTGGCCGAGGGCCCGTCGCGCTTCTGCGAGCTGGAGCGCTCGCTGGAGGGGATCAGCCCGCGCACCCTCTCGCTGCGCCTGCGGGCGCTGGAAGAGGAGGGCATCGTCGAGCGCAACACCTTCCCCGAGGTTCCGCCCCGGGTCGAGTACGCCCTCACCCAGAAGGGCGAAGCCTTGGTCCCCCTCGTAGAGGACATGCGCCGCTACGGCACCCGCTGGCTCCTCGGCGAGCCCGCAACCCCCGTCCCCGCCTAAACCTCCCAGCGCCCCGGGGACGTGCCGCAACTTAGCGGCCCGTGGTGGTACGTAAGTTGCGGCACGTCCCCGGGCGGCTGGGAGGTTTGTCGTGCAAGGCGTCGTGCAGGCGCAGGAGGGAGGCGTGGGGGCGGGAAGCGGGGGGCGTGCGTGATCGACTGCTCACCGAAGCGCTGACTCGGCTTGCATCCGAGGCGGCGATCGAGCTCAGCGCGCTGGTCGCAGGCGGGGACCAGATCCCCTTCGACGTCGACTCCGAGAGCGGCGACGACTCGCTCTTCTACAGCTACACGCCGCTGACCTCGCGTTACGTGCGCGAGCGCGAGGGCGTCCTGCGTGGGCTGGCGGCCTTCGGCGAGGCGCGCGACGCGGTTGCCGCCACCGGGATCGCGCCGGCCTACCTGGAAGCGCGCGGCGAGACCGTGCCCACCGACCCAGGCGAGCGCGCCGCGCAGATGCTGATCGTCTTCCTCGCCTCGCTCTGGGACGGGTGCACCGAGCTCTCTCTAGACCACGAGCGGCTGCGCCAGGCGCTGGCCGTGCTCGAGGCCGAGACGCGCGGCGCCGAGGAGGCCGACGTGCTGATCGCGCCGCTGGTCGGGCTGCAGATGCCGCTGCCACGGCTTCAGCTACCGCACGGTGTGCAGATCGTGCGCGCCGACGGGATCGAGGCGCCGATCGAGGCAATGCGCAGTGAGGGCATGGGCCGGCGCGCCTGGGAGCCGCAGTTCCTCGCCCTCGCCGAGCAGGGGGAGGGCGCCGATAGCGCCGCCGAGGCCCTGCACCAGCTGCGCGAGCTGATCAGCGTCATGCACCTCTTCAAGCCGGGCAGCATCGGCCTCGGTCCCCACGCCTTTGCGCCGACCGGCGAGGGGCGCTGGGCGCGCCTCGCCACCGGCGCGCCGGCCACCCGCCCCGGCGCCTATGAGCTCGACGAGGCCGAGGCGATCGCCCTGGCCGAGTTCGCGACCGCGCTGGAGGCGCGGCCTGATCCCGACGGCGCCCTCGCCTGGGCGGTCGACCGCTTTGAGATGGGCTGCGGCCGGGCCTCCGCCCTGGAGGGCCTCAGCGACCACCTGCTGGCGCTGCGCGCCGTGCTCGACGGCCAGGGCCCGGTGGGCGCCAGCCTGCCGATGCGCGCCTCGGCGCTGATCGCCGACGAGACCTACGGCCGGATCGAGGCCCGCGAGCAGGTCGAGCACGCGCTCGAGCTGGAGCGCGGCCTGATGAACGGCGCCCCCTCGGGGACGGGCCTCGCCCTGGCGAGCTGGATCGAGGCTGGCCTGCGGCGGATCCTGCGCGACGCGGCGCTCGGCGAGCTGGGCGGCGACCTGAACGCGGCCGCCGACGAGACCCTGATCGCAACCGGGCTGGAAGGCGGCGACGTGGAGATCGTCGCAACGGACTCAGAGTGGGAGGCGCCCGAGTGGACGTCGCCCGAAATCGAGGAGGCGGAGGAGATCGTGATCTCAGACCAGACCGCGCAGCACCGGCATCCGACCGAGGACCAGCACGACGAGGGCGCGACCGGCATCCTCGAGCCGATCCCGGCCGAGGGCGAGATCCGGATCACGGCGACGCCGTGGCTGGACGAGGTCGAGGCGCCGCAGAGCACCCTGGACTTCCCGACGATCGAGGGCGACGTCCGCCACCGCGAGCGGATCGACACCCCCCGAGTCCGCCACCTCTTCCCGGTGCCCGACTCCGACTGGGACGTAGGCGAGCTCCACTACGACCACTACCGGCGCAACGCCGGCTGACGGCCCCGAGGGGCCGACGGGACGATTTCCTTCTATGGGTTCATTTTCGGCCCGTCGGCCCACTCACGCGCGGCCGGCGGCTCGTGCCTCGCGTTGCTCGACGCTGGCGAATAGGTAGCGGTTGATCTCGGCGAGGCCGGCGAGGTCGTGGACGTCCTCGTCCAGATAGGGGACGCGGATCACCGCCTGGGTGCGCAGCTCCTCCGCGAGGCGGTCGATGTTGCGGGCGTCGCGCTCGGCTAGCGTCTGGTAGTCGGCGAAGTTGTCGCAGACCCGGCCGCCGAGGTCCTCCCCCAGCCGCTCGGCGAGCACCGCGGGCAGATCGACGCCGTCGCCGCGCAGGCGCTCGGCCGGGTAGTGGACCTTGTTGACGATCACTCCTCCGAAGGGCAGCTTCGCTTCGACCAGCTTGCGGTGGAAGTAGACCGCCTCGTCGACCGGCTCGCCCTGCGGGCCGCAGACGACCAAAAAGCAGGTGCGGCGGTCGGCGAGCAGGCTGTTGACGCGCCGCGCCCGCGCCTGGAAGCCGTCGACCATGCCGCTGAAGGCGTTGAAGAACTCGGCCAGGTCGGCGATCAGGTCGAAGCCGACGATCCGCTTGAAGACGCTGAGCGCCACCGAGGCGCCGCGCCCGGCGACCTTCGCTGCGAACCCGGTCGGCTTCATGAAGACGCGCAGCGAGCGCCCTTCGATGAACTGGGTCAGCCGTTTGGGCGCGTCGAGGAAGTCAAGCGCGTTGCGGGTCGGCGGCGTGTCGAGGACGAGCAGGTCGAAGCGGTCCTCGGTGTGCAGCTCGAAGAGCTTCTCCATCGCCATGTACTCCTGCGAGCCGGCCAGGGCGCTGGAGATCTGCTGGTAGATGCGGTTGCCGAGCACCCGGTCGCGCGCCTCCTCATCAGGCGCCTGGCGGGCGACGAGCTCGTCGAAGGTCGCCTTGGCGTCGAGCATCATCGCCCAGAGCTCGCCCTTGATCTCGACCCCCTGCTCGGCGAAGAGCGCCGGGTCGACCTGGCGCGCCTCGTTACCGAGCTCCTCGAGGCCGAGCGAGTCGGCGAGCCGCTTCGCCGGGTCGATCGTCAGCACGCAGACGCGCAGCCCGCGCGCCGCCATTCCGGTGGCGATCGCCGCCGAGGTGGTCGTCTTGCCGACCCCGCCCGAGCCGGCGCAGATGCAGATCTGCTTGCCGTCGAGGATCTCGCCGACCGAGGGCATCAGCCCAGCCTCCGCGCCAGCCGCTCGGCCCCCTCGACGCCCAGCTCGGGCTCGAAGAGGAAGGGCAGGGTCTTGACCGGCGCCTGCACGCGGCGGCGCAGGCGGGCGAGCTGGGCGCGCTGGGAGCGGGCGCGTTCGTGCTCGGAGACCGCGGCGCGGGCGGCGGCGCGCACGGCGCCGTCCTCGCCGCCGGCGAGCGCCGCCAGCCGCTCGCTCTCCTCGCCGGAGAAGCGCTCCGGGTAGAGCGCGTTCATGTAGACGCGGTCGACGGCGACGCCGACCTCCTCGCGCAGGTCATGCTCGAGGGCGGCGGACTCGTTGACCGGCATCTCCTCGGGCAGCGAGACGATCGCCACGCCGGTGTGCTCGCGGTCGACGATCAGCCGGTCGAGCTGCTGCGCCTGCGAGTGGATCGGGCCGAGGCGAGCGATCGAGGCGAAGGTGCGCGGCGTCTGCAGGAAGCCGACGCCGTGGCCGGTGGCGGGCGCGTCGACGATCACCAGGTCGTACTTGCGGCCGTGCCTCACCTTGCGGTCGAGCTGGGTGAGCTCCCAGATCTTGCCGATCGTGACCAGCTCCTTGAGGCCGGGCGTGGCGGCGGCCAGGTAGGTGAAGATGCGGCTGCGGAAGAGCATGTCGCGCATCGCCCGCACCTTGAGCTGGAGCAGCACGTACTCGCGCATCGACTCGTCGGGGTCGATCGAGATCGACCAGAGGTTCTCGCGCATCTCGACCTCGTGGAAGCCGACCTCGGCGTGGCCGAAGAAGCGCGATGCGTTCTCCTGGGAGGCGACCTCGCAGACGATCGTGCGCTTGCCTTCGGCCGCGGCGCGCAGGCCGAGCGCCACGGCAACCGTGGTCTTGCCCACGCCGCCCTTGCCGGTGACGAAGAGCAGTCGCTTGTCGAGCAGCTCGGTCAGCGGGTGATTCCTAGCAATTTCGGTGGGCGGCAGGAAAAGTGGGTGGCCATGCGAATACCCGCGCAATGGGATTCCTCAGCCGCAAGAACAAGTTCAAGGAGCCTCCGGTCGTGGAGGAGACACATCCGATCGTCGAAGAGCTGGAGGAGATCGAAGCTGCGGTGCCTGAGCGTGAGCGCAGTGGCGACCTGCCCGAGCGCGAGCGTTCGCAGCCGGCGGGTCCTGTCGCTGCAGGGGACCCACCACCCCCTCCGGTCGCTAAAGCGTCCTCGGGGGCGGTTCCCCCTACAGCGCCACCCGCCGGTGAGACGAGCACGGTTGACGCTCCAGTCCAGGCGGAGACGGCCTCTCCTGAAGTTGAGGAAGCTTCTGAGGTCGCGGACGAGCCCGAGCGGTTCATGCCGGCGGATTTGCTTGCGCCGAGTCGGCGGGAGGCCGTGGCGGAGAAGGCCGAGCCCGAGGCGCCGACCAAGCATGCTGAGGTGATTGCTTTTGCGAACCAGAAGGGTGGGGTGGCTAAGACGACCACCACGCTCAATCTGGCGGTGGCCTTTGCCGAGTCTGGGCATCGGGTGCTCTGCGTGGATCTGGATCCTCAGGGGAACCTGACGATGAGCCAGGGGATCGACCCGGACAAGGTCGAGAAGAGCCTCTATGACGTGCTGGTCCACGACATGCCGCTCTCGGAGATCATCCAGAAGCGCGAGATCGACATCGCCGTCGCCTCGATCGACCTGGCCGGGGCGGAGATCGCGATGAGCACCAAGATCGGCCGCGAGCGCTCGCTCGAGAAGGCGCTGAAAGAGGTCTCCGGCGACTACGACTTCGTCTGCATCGACACGCCGCCCAGCCTCGGGCTGCTGACGATCAACGCGCTGACCGCGGCCAACAAGGTGATCGTCCCGGTCCAGTGCGAGTACCTCTCGATGCGCGGCCTCGTGCAGCTGCAGAACACGCTGAAGATGATCCAGGAGAACCTCAATCCCGACGTGCGGATCGAGGGCATCCTGCCGACGATGCTCGACGCGCGCACGGTGCACGCCAAGGAGGCGGTCGAGATCCTCGAGGAGAACTTCGGCGACCTGGTCTTCAAGTCCCGCATCCGCAAGGCGATCAAGTTCGCCGAGGCCCCGGTGAAAGGCTCGAGCGTCCTCAAGTACGATCCCCAGGGGAATGCCGCGGGCTACTACCGCGACCTGGCTGAGGAGGTACTCGCACATGAGTCGGCGTGACAAAAGGGCGAGCATGCGAGAGGGGCCACTCTCGGACCTCTTCAGGTCCACGACTCGGGACGAGTCCAAGGACGAGCCGGATCAGTCGGCGGGTCCTGTCGGCGCAGGGGATCCTCCGGCAGCCAAAGCTTCTTCGGGCGAGGTCCCCCCGACACCGCCACCCGCCGGAGAGGCGACTGAATCTCCCCCCGAGCGGTTGAAGCGGGTGTTCTCGGAGGAGCCTTCTTCTTCGCGGCGTGAGCTTGAGCCGATAGTCGAGACGCCCCGGTACGGGCGGGAGGAGCCTGCTTATGAGCCGCCTGGGAGCGGTGAGCCGCACCAGCCGGTGATCCGGGTCGTCGGCGTCGGCGGCGGCGGTGTCAACGCCGTCAACCGGATGGTCGAGGCGCGGATCCCGGGCGTCGAGTTCATGGCGGTCAACACCGATCTTCAGTCGCTGCAGCTCTGCGTCGCCGACGTCACCGTGCACATCGGCGACGAGTCCACACGCGGGCTCGGCGCGGGCGCCGACCCGGAGCTCGGCCACCGCTCGGCCTTCGAAGAACAGGACAAAATCAAGCGCCTGCTGAAGGGCTCTGACATGGTCTTCGTCGCCGCCGGGGCAGGCGGCGGCACGGGTACCGGCGCCGCGCCAGTGATCGCCCGCCTCGCTCGCGAGGTCGGTGCGCTCACGGTCGGCATCGTCACCAAGCCGTTCAGCTTCGAGGGCAGCCGCCGCGGCAACCAGGCCTCCAAGGGCATCGAGGAACTGGCCGCCGAGGTCGACACGCTGATCGTCGTCCCCAACGATCGCCTGCTCGAGGTGCTCGACCAGCAGACCTCGATGGTCGAGGCCTTCCAGGTCGCCGACGACGTTCTGCGCCAGGGCGTGCAGGGCATCTCCGACCTGGTCACCCTGCCCGCCGTGATCAACCTCGACTTCGCCGACGTGCGCACGATCATGTCGGAGGCTGGCCGGGCGCTGCTCGGGATCGGCATGGGCCATGGCAACGACCGGGCGATCCTGGCCGCCGAAAAAGCGATTTCCTCGCCGCTGCTCGAGACCTCGATGGAGGGGGCGCGGGCGATCCTGCTCTCGATCACCGGCGGCGCCGACCTCTCGCTGGTCGAGGTCAGCGAGGCGGCGAAGCTGGTCGGCGAGGCCGCCCACCCCGACGCCAACATCATCTTCGGCGCCAACGTCGACGAGGCTCTCAAGGACCAGGTCTGGGTCACGGTGGTCGCCACCCGCTTCGACGGTCGCTCGGCGCCTCGCCGGCCGCTGGCCGAGCCGACCATCCGGCGCACCAAGGACGCACCGCGCGGCCGCGCCGAGCGCTCCGGCGGCCTCGACGCCCTCGACGTGCCCGAGTTCCTCCCCGGGTAGAGGCCACTCCCTCCCTGCGGCGGCAGATGGGCGGCTGCAAACCTTCGCCTGACGTCGTCCCCGTCCAACTCATGCTCGGTTTTCGCTCGCCCCTGCACCACCCCATTCTCGGGAGGGGTCTCCACCCGGAGCCCTGGCGATGAATGGCGTCGTCGCGGCGGGTCATCCCCTGACCGCGGAGGCGGGCGCCGAGGTGCTGCGCGAGGGCGGCAACGCGGTGGACGCGGCGGTTGCCGCAGTGCTGGCCTCGTTCGCGGTGGAGAGCCCGCTGACGGGCTTTGGCGCGGGCGGCTTCATGATGGTCCATGCGCCGCAGTTGGCTGACGGAGATCGGGCCTCGACCGGGGACGCCACCACCCTGATCGACTTCTTCGTCTCGGCGCCGGGCAGGGACGAGGTCGCCCGCGGGGTCGAGCTGGCCGCGGTGCCGGTCCACTTCGACGCGGAGACCGTGCAGACGTTCTACGTCGGGCCGGCCTCGTGCGGAGTGCCGGGGACGGCGGTCGGACTGGAGCTGGCCCTGCGCCGCTTCGGATCCGTCCCGATGGCCGACCTCGTCGGCGCCGGCGTGCGCCTCGCCCGGGAGGGCGCGCCGGTCAATGCCGAGCAGGCCTACATCCTCGAAATCCTCGAGCCGATCCACGCCCGCCTGGAGGGCACCCGCGAGCTCTACGCCCCGGCCGGGCGGACGCTGCGCGAAGGGGAGGCCTTCCGCTTCCCCGAACTGGCCGTCGCGCTCGAACGGTACGGTGCCGAGGGGGCCGAGCCCTTCTCTCGCGGCGAGGTCGCCGCCGCGCTGAGCGAGTTCGTGATCGAGCACGGCGGCACGCTCGGACCGACCGACCTCGCCTCCTACGAGGCGGTCGAGCGCCGGCCGATCCGCGTGCCGTTTCGCGGCACCGAGGTGCTGACCAACCCGCCGCCCTCCTCGGGCGGCATCCTCATTGCCTACTGCCTCGGCCTGCTCGAGCGGCTCGGAGGGCGCAGCGGGCCCGAGCAGCTGGTCGCCGCGATGGGCGCCGCCAACGAGGCCCGCGGCGAGGCTTTCGCCGAGGCGCTCTACGGCGAGGGTCTCGAGACCGCGCTGCTCGACCCGCCGGTGCTCGATGCCGCCGCCGGCAGCCTGCTCGGCTCCACCACGCACATCTCGGTCCTCGACGGCGAGGGGATGTGCGCCAGCGTCACCTGCTCGAACGGCTCCGGCTCGGGCGTGCTCGTCCCCGGCAGCGGCGTGATCCTCAACAACATGCTCGGCGAGGAGGACCTCAACCCGCTCGGCTTCCACGCGATCGCTCCCGGGCGGCGGGTTCCCTCGATGATGGCGCCGACGGTCGTCCTGCGCGACGGCGAGATCGAGCTCGGCTTGGGCAGCGCCGGCTCCAACCGGATCCGCTCGGCGATCCTGCAGACGATCGTCCGGGCAGTCGAGCAGGGGATGGCCGCCGAGCAGGCTGTGCGCGCCCCGCGCCTGCATTACGAGGCCGGCGTCGTTCAGGCGGAGCCGGGCATCGACGAGGACGCCCTGTCCCGGATCGAGTCCCGCGACATCCCCGTCCTCCGCCGCCCGGCGATCAACCTCTTCTTCGGCGGCGTCCAAGCCGTAGCCCGCAACCCCACCACCGGCGCCCTCAGCGGCGCCGGCGACCCCCGCCGCGGCGGCGCCGCAGCCCCCGCCTAACCGGGACGTGCCGCAACTTAGGTACCTATACGGACCTCTAAGTTGCGGCACGTCCCCGTCAGCCGGGAGAATGGGGGGGTGATCGACTTTGAGGCCGAGGGGTTGCTCGAGGGGGTTGAGGGGGATGCGCGGGCGGATCGGCTGGCGTTGCTGGAGCAGCTGGCCGGCGAAGGGGTGGCGCTGGAGGAGCTGCGGGAGGCTATTGCGGTTGGGCGGCTGACGCTGCTGCCGGTCGAGCGGGGGCTGGCCGGGGACGGTGCGCGGTATACGCGCGAGGAAGTCGCGGATATCTCCGGCGCCGACCTCGAGCTGCTGCAGCGGGCGAATGCGGCGCTGGGGTTGCCCTACCCCGAAGAGGGCGAGCGCTCGCTCAACCAGTCCGACCTGGAGGCGGCGAGGCGAGTCAAGGCCTTCGTCGACGCCGGGCTGCCCGAAGACGGCATCCTCCAAGTGGCGCGCACGATCGGGCTTGGCACGGCGCGGATCGCCGACGCCAACCGCGAGCTGATCCGGCGCACGCTGATGCAGCCGGGTGACACCGAGCGCGATCTGGCGCTGCGCTTCGCCGCGGCCGCGGAGCACATGTTGCCGGTCTTCGAGCCGATCCTGCTCTATGCGGCGCGGGCGCATCTGCTGGAGCAGGTGCGCCGGGACGTGATCGGCGCCGCCGACCTCGCCTCCGGCGAGATGGGGGCGACCACCGAGGTCTCGGTCTGCTTCGCCGACCTGGTCGGCTTCACCAAGCTGGGCGAGGAGATCGAGCCAGAAGAGCTGGGCGTCGTCGCCGGGCGGCTCGAGGAGCTGGCGACCCAGGCCGCCGAGCAGCCGGTGCGGCTGGTGAAGACGATCGGCGACGCGGCGATGCTCGTCTCCGCCGATGCCGCGGCGCTGACCGACGCCGCCCTGCGTCTGGTCGAGGCCTCCGAGGAAGCCGGGGAGGACTTCCCTCAGCTGCGGGCCGGCATAGCCCGCGGCTACGCGGTCACGCAGACCGGCGACTACTACGGTCGCCCGGTCAACCTCGCCAGCCGCATCACGGCGATCGCCAAGCCCGGCAGCGTGCTCGCCGACGCGGACGCGCGCCGCGCCGCCCCCGACGCCTTCGAGTACTCCTTCGCCGGCGAACGCCGCCTCAAGGGCTTCGACGCGCGGGTCAAGCTCTACCGCGTGCGCCGCGGCGAGCCCGATTGCTAGGCGGGCTTGCGGGCGGAGACGAGCAGGTTGTAGAAGAGCTCGGCGGGAAGGTGGGGCTCGAGCAGGCCGCTGTCGACCTTCTGCAGGGCGATGTAGCTGTTGAACGCGAAGCGGCGCCAGGCCCAGGAGATCGATTCCGGCTCGGCGCTCGACTCCACCGTGCGCAGTCCCCAGCCCCAGGCATTGGCGAGCAGCTCCTCGCCGCCGACACGACGCTGCTCGAAGTCGGCCTCGCGCAGCAGGCGACGCAGGTCGGCGGGGGCGAAGGCGTGCACGTCGACCTCGCCCTCCAGCCCGTGACCCTCGGAGAGGTCGGCCTCGGCGACGCCGCGCGGCTGGGCGCGGACGGCGCGGCGCCAGAGCGGCGCGGCGAGCACCCCGGCGCGCTTGGGCAGCGCCGCCAGCCGGTCGCCGTAGCGCGAGGGCTCGCCGGCGAAGACGATCGCCCCGCCGGGGCGCAGCACGCGGCGGAACTCCGAGAAGGCGGCCGTCAGGTCGGGGATGTGGTGCAGGACGGCGTGGCCGAAGACGAGGTCGAAGCTCTCGGCGGGAAAGGGCAGCACCTCGGCCTCGGTGCGCACGGTCTTCACCGCGAGCCCCAGCTCCTCGGCGGTCTCGGCGAGTTGGCCGAGCATGCCCGGCGAGATGTCGGTCGCGGTGAGCCGCTCGATCGTCCCCTGCTGCATCAGGTTGAGCGAGAAGTAGCCCGTTCCCGAGCCGATCTCCAGGGCGTCGCCGAAGCGCTCGCCGTCACGGCCCAAGGCCTTGGCCAGCTTCTGGCGCACCTGGCCCTGCCCGAGCTCGCCGAAGTCGATCCCCCACTTGGCGTCGTATTCGTGCGCCGCCGCGTCGTGGTAGCGCGTGTTGACGTCTTTGATGTGCTCCGGCGTCGCGGTCGGGGAGGCGGGCATCGCGCCGGGAACCGTACACGCCGGGGACGTGCCGCAACTTACGTACCCATACGGTCCGCTTTCTTACGGCACGTCCCCGGGCTATACGGTGCCGGGGCCTTGACTCGCGAGTACGTCCAGGAGAACCAGCCGCCGGGGGTGCCGCCCCTGCCGCTGACCGGCGAGCGGACGCTGCCCGACGTGCCCGAGGAGAACTACTGGTACCGGCGCCACCTCGTCGTCTACGAGTGGATCGCGGCGCGCGTCGGCGGCAAGCGGGTCGTCGACATGGCCTGCGGCGAGGGCTATGGCTCGAAGGTGCTCGCCGGCAGCGCCGCCGCCACGGTCGGCGTCGACGCCAACCCCGAGGCGCACGAGCACGCCCGCCTGCGCTACGCGGGCCCCAACCTGCGCTTCGAGCGCGACCTGGTCGAGAGCTTCGCCGAGCCCTGCGATGCCGTCGTCTTCCTGCAGACGATCGAGCACGTCCAGGACGCCGGCGCGATCCTCGAGCACTTCAAGTCGATGCTGGCGCCCGGCGGCGTCGCCTACCTCTCGACCCCGAACCTGCTGACGCTGGCCCCGCCCGGTGCGGAGAAGTCCGACAACCCCTGGCACGTGCACGAGTACCGCGCCGAGGAGTTCCGCGCGCTCTGCGAGGCGCACTTCCCGCGGGTCGAGATGCTCGGCCTCTTCCACGCCCGCAAGCTGCGCGCCCACGAGATCGCGATCCGCCTGGGTTGGGACCGGATCCACAAGGCGCTGCGCCTGACGACCCCCTTCTACGACCGCTTCACCCCGGCGATCTTGAGCGCGGACTTCAAGCTCAGATCAACCGGAAACCTCGACACGGCCTTGGACTTCGTGGCCGTGTGCCATGCGTGAGCGACAGGCAGGACCCGCCGGCCGGCGGGACTTCGGCGATCTGGCGATCGTCCTCCACTCGCACATGCCCTACGTGGAGGGTTTCGGCACCTACCCGTTTGGCGAGGAGTGGCTCTTCGACGCGGCGATCCGCTCCTACCTGCCGGTCCTGGAGGTTGCCGACCGGCTGACGATCACCGTCACCCCGGTTCTCGCCGATCAGCTCGAGGATCGCGGCGTGCAGGAGCGCCTGCGGCGCTTCCTCACCGATTGGCGAATCGAGGCGGCGGTCGCCGACCGCGACGAGGTCGACCCCGAGTGCCGCGAGGCCTGCCTGGCCGAGGAGGCGCGCTACCGCCACGCGCTGGAGCTGCTCGACCGCCACGGCGGCAGCCCGCTGCGCGCCTTCCAGGCCGCTGCCGAGGAGGGTCGCGTCGCCCTGGCCGGCTCGGCGGCGACCCACGCCGTGCTGCCGCTGCTCGCGACCCGCGAGGGGCTGCGCCTGCAGCTCGACGCCGGCATCCGCTCGCACCGGCGTCGCTTCGGCTGGGACGGGGGCTTCTGGCTCCCGGAGTGCGCCTACGTGCCGGGACTGGAGTGGCGCCTGGCCGAGCAGGGCGTGCGCTGGTTCTGCGTCGACCAGAGCGCCCATGAGGAGCCGCTCGAGGCGCTCTCGCCAGTCGCGACCGCGGCCGGCCCGGTGGCGCTGCCGATCGACTGGGAGGCGATCGCCTGGCTCTGGTCGCTCGACGGCTACCCCTCCGACCCGGCCCACGCCCAGTTCGCCGGCGAGTCGCTGCGGGGGGTGCGGATCTGGCGAGTCGGCGGCGGGGGATATGACCCGGTGGCGGCGCGGGCCGTCGCCCGCCACCAGGCGGGCGAGTTTCTCGCTGCCACCGCGGAGCGCCTACGTGCCTACCGGGCGGCGCATGGCCGCCGCGGCCTGCTCGTCTTCGCGATCGACACGGAGCTGCTCGGTCACTGGTGGTCGGAGGGAGCGATCTGGCTCGCCGAGGTCGTCGCCCGCGCGGCCGAGGCCGGCGTCCGCATGCTCACCGTCCCCGAGGCCCTCGCCGAGCACGAGCCGGTCGAGCGGTCGCTGCGCGCCTCGACCTGGGGCGAGGGCAAGGACCTGAGCACCTGGGACTCACCGCCGGTCGCCGACCTTGCCTGGGCGGCCCGCCGGCTCGAGCTGCGCCTGCTGCGCGCCCTGGGCGGCGGCCTGCCCAGCGACGCCGCCCAACGCGTCGCCCGCGAGCTGCTCGCGGTGCAATCGAGCGACTGGGCCTTCATCGACAAGCGCGGCCAGGCGGGCGACTACGCCTACCAGCGGGCGATCGCCCATTCCCAAGCGGCGCTGGAGGCCATAGACTCCCCAGCCATCGCCGATCCGCGCATGCGCGCACTAGCCCCTGATCTGAGCCTTTCGCCGCTGTTGCAGCCGTGACCCGCGTACTGATCCTCTCCTGGGAGTACCCGCCGCTGATCGAGGGCGGCCTCGCCCGCCACGTGCGCAAGCTCTCCGAGGCGCTGGTCGAGCGCGAGGTCGAGGTCCACGTCCTCACCCGCGGCGGCGAGGAGTCGCCCGCCGAGGAGCGCCGCGGCGGCGTCCTCATCCACCGCATCCGCGAGCCGAAGCGACCGACCGATCTGGGCGAGTTCGTCGCCTGGGTCGAGCGGATGAACTCCGACATGCTCGCCGTCGGGGTCGAGCTCGGCGACCGCTACCGCTTCGACCTGGTCCACGGCCACGACTGGCTGGTCGCCAACGCCTGCGACCACCTCGCCAAACGCTTCGACGCGCCGCTGGTGACGACGATCCACGCCACCGAGCACGGTCGCCACCAGGGCTGGGTGGACAAGCACCCGCAGACCTACATCCACGGCGTCGAGCGCTGGATCGCCAACCGCTCCGCCCGGGTGATTGCCTGCTCGCACTACATGCGCGAGCAGATCGCCGACATCTTCGGAGTCGAGGAGGGGCGGGTCTCGGTGATACCGAACGGGATCGACCCCGACGACCTGCAGCCCCAGGACCCTGCCGAGCTGACCCGCCTGCGAGCCGAGTTCGCCGCGCCGCAGGAGAAGCTGGTCCTGCTGATCGGCCGCCTGGTCTACGAGAAGGGCTTCCAGCTGGCGCTGGAGGCGATGCCACGGCTGATCGAGGAGGCGCCCGGCACCCGCTTCCTGATCGCCGGCTCGGGCACCCACGAGGCCGAGCTGCACAAGCAGGCCGAGGGGCTGGGCCTGATGGAGCACGGCACCTTCCTCGGCTGGATCGGCGACGACGTCCTGCACTCGCTCTACCGGATCGCCGACCTGACCGTGGTCCCCTCGATCTACGAGCCCTTCGGCCTGGTCGCGCTCGAGGCGATGGCCTCCGGCTGCCCCTGCATCGTCGCCGACACGGGCGGCCTGCGCGAGGTCGTCCCCCACGAGGAGGTCGGCCTGCGCTTTCCCGCTCGCGACCCCGAAGGCCTCGCCGAGGTCGCCCTCCGCGTGCTCTCCGACGACGAGCTCGGCCGCAGCCTCGTCGCCGAAGCCTACGAGCACCTGCGCCGCTTCGACTGGGCCGACGTCGCCGAGCAGACGGCCGGCGTCTACGCCGACCTGGTCGGCGAGACCAGCGCGGCCTAGGTCAGTTCAGGTCCGCCTGAGTCCGCGCCGCCGGTCTGAACTCGCCGACCGTCGTGCTGCCGGGGCTCCAGTCGATTCCCTCGATCAGCTCGCTGGGGGCGACGCCGAGGGCTCCGGCGAGCTTGATCAGCGTGTCGATGCGCGCCACGCGCAGCCCGCGCTCCAGCTGGCTGATCTCCGTGCGGTGCAGGGAGGCGCGAACCCCGAGCTCCTCCTGCGACATGTCGGCCCGCCTGCGGCAGCGGGCAAGGTTTTCCCCGAAGAGGGCGCCGATGTCCACGGGCGGCATTGTTCTAGGTGGCATGTACATAGTCCACAGCACCCACGCGGAAGCACCGCCACAGTAGAACCAGCCGCGCCACGACTGAATGCGGCAATCTATCAGATGACAGACAAAAACTCTCCACCCTGGTAAGGTCCTTGCAGGTCGGATCTGAGCAAAGACCAGTCCCTACCATGGAAACGTGCGAGAGATCGAGGTTCGCGAATTGGCGACGCGGCTGAGCGGCGTGCTTCGCGAGGTCGAGGCCGGCGAGCGGGTGAGAATCGTCAAAGGCGGTCGCCCCGTTGCTGAACTCGTCCCGCCGGCCCCTGAGCGCGGTAGGACGATGGAGCAGCTCATCGCCGAAGGTCGCGCCACGCCGGCAGCTAAGCCCGGCCCGATGAGTCCGGCGACCCCCAGCGATAGGGGTCGGTCGGCCTCAGCCTTGATCTTCGCCGAGCGCGAAGAAGAGCGTTGACGCTTTATCTCGACGCATCCGCGCTGGTGAAGCGCTACGTCAAGGAGGCCGGCAGCGATGCGGTCGCTGAGGTCATGGCCGGCACCCGCCAATACAGGATGTGTCGCATCGGCTACGTCGAGACGGTTCGCGCCCTCGCTCGCAGTGGCGAGCAAGGCGATGTTGAGAGGTTCGAACGGGACTGGCTCCAGATTGGCGCGATCGATCTCGATGACTCTCTGACGAAGCGCGCGGCCAAGCTCGCCGTCCGACACCGGCTACGCACTCTCGATTCCCTTCACCTGGCGGCGGCGTTGGCGATAGCCGACGACGACCCTATGTTTGTGACCTGGGACGCTGCGCTGCACAGCGCTGCCCGCGAGGAGGGTCTCCGTGCCTTCCCGACGTCCCTCGACTGAGCGCCGTCGCCAACCTCAGCCGGTCGGCTCGGTCGGTGGGCTCAGCGTCGTCCAGGCGTTCGGGTCGGGTTCGACCGGGTCGGGCCAGCGCAGCTGTTCCGGCGCCTCGCGCATGCGGATCACGCGGGCCGGGATGCCCGCGACGACCGCATTGGCGGGCACGTCCCTCGTGACCACGGAGTTGGTGCCGACGATCGCGTTGTCGCCGACGCTGACGCCGCGCAGGATGCAGGCGCCGTAGCCGATCCAGACGTTGGAGCCGACGACGACGTCGCGCTTGTAGATGCCCTGCACGCGGATCGGTCGCTCCACCTCGACCACGCCGTGGTCGAAGTCGATGAACATCGAGCGGTCGGCGATCACGCACTGCTCGCCGATCCGCACCCGCCGGTAGGCGGAGATCGTGCACTCCTGGCCCATCACGGTCTTCGCCCCGATCTCGATCCTGCCCTCGTGGCAGCGGAGCTTGGTCCCGTCGCCGATCCAGACGAAGCGCCCGAGCTCGACCCGGCCGCGCGGCGAGACCTCCATTTCGAGGCCGCGGCCGAAGAAGACCAGCCCATCGGTGCGCCAGCGCCGCCCGGCACCGGTGAGGAAGCGACGCCAGAGGTAGCGCCAGAGCAGCCGCGCGTATTTGCGGTTGAGCATCCCGTTGCGGGCGAGGAAGCGGAAGAGGCGGATCACGGCGGCCGGAACTCTAGACTGGCCAGGGCCGTGCCCGAAACCACCCGCACAGCCTCCCTCGCCGAACGCCTCGTCGCGGGGGAGAAGCGCGCCCTGGCGCGGGCGATCACCCTGATCGAGTCCGACGACCCAGCCGGCTGGGCGCTGGTGCGCGAGGTCTACCCGCGCACCGGCGCGGCGCGGATCGTCGGCTTCACCGGCCCGCCGGGAGTCGGCAAGAGCACCCTGATCGGCGCGCTCACCGCCGAGCTGCGCAAGGCCGAGCGCCAGGTCGCGGTGCTCTCGATCGACCCTTCCAGCCCCTTCACCCAGGGCGCCCTGCTCGGCGACCGCATTCGGCTCGCGGATCACTTCCTCGACCCGGGCGTCTTCATCCGCTCGATGGCCTCGCGCGGCGCCCTCGGCGGCCTCTCCGAGGCGGCGCTGCAGGTGGCGCTGGCGATGGACGCGGCGGGTAAGGACGACGTGCTGATCGAGACGGTCGGGGTCGGCCAGGCCGAGATCGACATCGTCGACCACGCCGACACGATCGTCCTGGCGCTGATGCCCGGCTCGGGCGACTCGATCCAGGCGCTGAAGGCGGGCGTGATGGAGATCCCCGACGTGATCGTCGTCAACAAGGCCGACCATCCGATGACCGACACGATGGTGCGCGAGGTGCGCGGCGTGCTGGCGCTCTCGCACGATCCGGAGGGCTGGAAGGTGCCGATCCTGCGCACCGAGGCGGCCCGCGGCGAGGGCGTCGCCGAGCTGGCCGAGGCGATCGCCGAGCACCGCGCCTTCATCGAGGCGGCCGGAACCCTGGAGGAGCGGCGCGCCCGCAACCTGCGCAACGAGGTGCTGGGGATCGCGACCTCGCGGATGCGGCGCCGCCTGGAGGCGACGGCGGCGAGCGATCCAGAGACCGCGACCCTGCTCGAGCGCGTCGTGCGGCGCGAGCTCGACCCGGCGAGCGCCGCGTCGCAGCTGCTGGAGCGGCAGGCGGATGAGTGAGGCAGCCGCAGGCACGCTGCCCGGCCTCGACGAGGTGAGGGGCTGGGCCGGGTGGCCGGTAGACGACCTCGGCGGGGCGTCGGTCGGTCAGGTGCACGGCCTCTTCGTCGACGCCGAGAGCGGCGAGCCGAGCTGGCTGATCGTCCGCCAGGGCCGCGTGCGCGGCACGCTCGTCGCCGTGCCGCTGCGCGACTGCGCGGCAGGAGCCGGCCGCGTCTGGATCGCCCACGACCGGGACGCCGTCCGCGGCGCCCCGGTCGTCGACCCGAGCAAGCCGCTGCTGCGTGAGCACGAGCTGACGATCGGCGAGCACTTCGGCATCGGCGCCGGCCTCGGCCGCCCGGCGGAAGTGGCGGGTCGCCCGGAGGGCTCCGTCACCTCCCAGCCCGGCCCGTAGCCGTTTGCGGTCGTACTTCTCTCGGCATAGAGGCGGGAGCTACGACCGCAACCCCGTTTCTTTCCTCGTCACATTTTCTGCCTAGCGTGGGCTGACTGGACCTCTACGAAAGGGAGCATCATGCGTGTGCGGAGTTCACTTTTGGCCCTCCTGGCGGCCGCGATCGTCGCCGTCGGCGCTCTGGGCGTCGCCGGCTGCGGCAGCAGCAGCAACGACGACTCGACCCAGGGCTCGGAAAACGCGGCGGCGACGAGCAAGACCGGCGACGCGATGAAGCACGACGAAGGCGACGCGATGAAGCACGACGAAGGCGACGCGATGAAGCACGACGGCGACAAAGCGATGAAGCACGAAGGCTGATCGTCACCTCCGCGTAATCTCGGGCTGGCAAGGTTGAGGCGATGGCACTGCTGATGCTCTTCGGCTTCGTCGCCGGCGCCGGGACGGCGCTCTCGCCCTGCGTGCTGCCGGTGCTCCCGATCGCGCTCTCCGCGGGCGCGACGGGAGGCCGGCGGCGGCCGCTGGGCATCGTCGTCGGCCTCGCCCTCTCCTTCACCTTCGCCACGGTCGCGCTCGTCTACGTGATCTCGGCGCTGGGCCTGCCCGACGACCTGCTGCGCAAGCTGGCGATCGCGGTTCTGCTCGCCTTCGGGATCTCGCTGATGATCCCGCCGCTGGCGGCTCGGATCGAGGCGAAGATGAGCCAGTTCGCCGGTCGGGCCGGCGGCGCCCGGGCCGGGGGCGACGGCTTCTGGTCGGGGACGGCGGTCGGCGCCAGCCTCGGCCTCGTCTACGCACCCTGCGCCGGCCCGATCCTCGCCGGGGTGATCACCGTCTCGGCCTCGCAGCCGTTCACGGCCGGGCGGCTGGCGGTGGCGCTCAGCTACGGGATCGGCTCGGCCGTCGTCCTCTACTTCCTGATGCTCGGCGGCCGCCGCCTGGTGGCGCCGCTGGCGAGGCGTGGGATCGGCCTGCAGATAGCGATGGGCGCGGTGATGGTGGTCGTCGCCCTGGCGATGGCGGGCAATTACGACATCAAGTTCCAGAACCGGATCGCCAGCTCGCTGCCGAGCTTCCTCGTCAATCCGACCGAAAGCCTCGAGGACACCGCCGCAGCGAAGAGCGCGCTCAGCGACGCACGCGGAGAATCGGCGCACGGGGTGGGTGCGAAGGCGACCAGCGCCGAGGCGGCCGTGCACGAAAGCGGCGGCAAATCCTCGGGTCTGCCGGTGCTCGGCACCGCGCCGGAATTCGTCGACAACCAGCACTGGTTCAACACGCCGGGCGAGAAGCCGCTGACGCTGCGCTCGCTGCGCGGCCACGTCGTGCTGGTCGACTTCTGGACCTACAGCTGCATCAACTGCCTGCGCACGCTGCCCTACCTGACCGCCTGGGACAAGACCTACCGCAAGGACGGCCTGACGATCGTCGGCGTGCACTCGCCCGAGTTCCCCTTCGAGAAGGACGCCGGCAACGTCGCGGAAGCGATCAAGCGCAACGGCATCCACTACCCGGTCGCACAGGACAACGACCTCGCCACCTGGAGCGCCTACGGCAACCAGTACTGGCCCTCGGAGTACTTCGTCGACGCCAAGGGCCGGGTGCGCTTCGCCCACTACGGCGAGGGCGAATACCGCGAGAAGGAGAAGATCATCCGCGAGCTGCTGGTCGAAGCGGGCCGGCCGGTGGCGAAGCACGACTCCGGCGCGCGCGGGATCGAAGCCTCGGCCGGGGTGACGACGCCGGAGACCTACCTCGGGGCGGCGCGCGCCGAACGCTTCACCAACCCGATGCTCTCGCCGGGCAGCCACGAATTCAGCGAGGCTCCGGCGCCCGGACCGAACGAATTCGCCTACCGAGGGCGGTGGAAGATCGCGCTGGAGTCGGCGACCGCGGAGCGCCGCGCCTCGCTGCGGCTCAACTTCGGCGCCCGGCGCGTCTACCTGGTGCTCGGCTCGCCGGGCAAGGCCCGCCGCGTCAGGGTGCTGCTCGACGGCAAGCCGATCGCGGCTGGCCTCGCCGGCTCCGACGTGCGCGGCGGCTCGGTCGAGGTGAACTCTCAACGCCTCTACAACCTCGTCGACATGCCGCGCGTCGGCCATCACCTGCTGACCCTCGAACCCGAACCGGGGGTGACCGGCTATGCCTTCACCTTCGGCTAGCCCGGCGACGGGCGTCAGAATTGCGCCAATGGCCGCGGGCTCGCACGGAACGGTTCTCGTCGTCGACGACGAGCCGACGATCGTCGAGGTGGTCGCTCGCTACCTGGAGCGCGCCGGGTATGAGGCCTACCAGGCGGCCGACGGGCCCGAGGCGCTGCGTCAGGCCGAGCTGCGCCGCCCGGACCTGATCGTGCTCGACGTGATGCTGCCCGGCTTCGACGGGATCGAGGTGATGAAGCGCCTGCACGAGCGCGACGGGCGGCCGGTGCCCGTGATCCTGCTGACCGCGCGCGGCGAGGAGTCCGACCGGCTGGTCGGGCTGCGGCGCGGGGCCGATGACTACGTGGTCAAGCCCTTTTCGCCCGCCGAGCTGGTCGCGCGAGTCGACGCCGTCCTGCGCCGCGTCTCGCCGCCCGCCGAGGATCGGGCGCCCGAGCCGATCGAGGTCGGCGCGCTGCGGATCGACCCGGGCATGCGCACCGTCACCCTCGACGGCGAGCCGCTCTCGCTGACCCAGCGCGAGTTCGACCTGCTCGCCTACCTGGCCGCGCACCCGGGGCGCGTCTTCTCCCGCGACCAGCTGATGGAAGCGGTCTGGGACTACCCCTTCTTCACCGACACGAGCACCGTCACCGTCCACGTGCGCCGCCTGCGCGCCAAGCTCGGCGACGATCCCTCAGAACCGCGCTTCATCGAGACCGTGTGGGGCGTCGGGTACAGGTTGAAGCCGTGAAGCGCGCCGCGCTGATCGCGATCGCGGCCTTCCTCGCCGGCGCGGCGGCGGTCGCGGTGCCGCACTGGATGGGGATCGAGCAGATCGCC
Source organism: uncultured Solirubrobacterales bacterium (assembly GCA_963728365.1). Taxonomy (GTDB): domain Bacteria; phylum Actinomycetota; class Thermoleophilia; order Solirubrobacterales; family 70-9; genus VRUE01. The sequence continues at coordinate 1,113,321 of CAVSJI010000001.1, read as the reverse complement.
CTCGTCGCGCTTTCGGTGGCCGGCGCGGCGCTCGCCGCGGCGCTGGCCGTGCGGCTGGCGATGGAGGAGCGCTCACGGCGCAAGATCGAGGAGGCGCGCCGCCAGATGGTCGCCGCCGTCTCGCACGACCTGCGCACGCCGCTCGCCTCGCTGCGCCTGCTGGTCGAGGCGATTGAGGACGGGGTGGTGACTGGGGAGACGCGCGAGCGTTACCTGCGCGAGATGCGCACCCACGTCGAGGCGCTGACCGCGCTGATCGACGACCTCTTCGAGCTCTCGCGTATCGAGGCGGGGGAGATCTCCTGGACGATGCGCCAGGTCGAGCTGCGTGAGCTGATCGGCGACACGGTGGCGGCGATGCGGGCGCCGGCTGAGGCGCGCGGTGTCGCACTGGCCGCCGACCTGCCGGCCGAGGCGGTGCTCGCCCGCGCCAACGCCGAGAAGGTCCAGCGCGTGCTCTTCAACCTGATCCAGAACGCGATCCGCCATACGCCGGCCGACGGCAGCATCACCGTGCGGGCCCGCGCCGCGGGATCCGGCGTCGAGGTCGAGGTCGCCGACGAAGGCGACGGCATCGCAGCGGCCGACGCCGAGCGGGTATTCGAGGCCTTCTTCCGCGGCGACGAGTCGCGCAGCGAGGACGGCGCCGGCCTCGGCCTGGCGATCTCCCGCGCCATAGTCGAGGCCCACGGCGGCCGCATCTGGCTCGACAGCGGCTCAGGTGGAACGAGCGTCCACTTCACCCTCCGCCACGCCTAACCCTCAAAGCTTCAAGTAAGCGCGCCAGCTGGACCACCGAGATCGCGCGGTCAGGGGCGTCGGGTGTCCTTCCCCAGGAACTCCCGCGAAGCGGCCTGGGGAAGGACACCCGACGCCCCCAGGCCCGACTCAGCAACCCAGCTGGCGCGCGATGACCATCTGCTGGACCTCGTCGGTGCCCTCGCCGATCGTGAGGATCTTGGCGTCGCGGTAGAAGCGGCAGACGGGGTACTCCTCGATGTAGCCATAGCCGCCGTGGATCTGCACTGCCTCCTCGGTGGCGCGCACCGCGAGGCGGCCGGTGATCAGCTTCGCCTGGGCAGCGGTCAGCGTGAAGGACTTGCCGGCGTCCTTCTCCAGCGCCGCGCGCCAGGTGAGCAGGCGGGCGGCCTCGATCTGGGCCGAGAGGTCGGCGACCTTCGCCTGGATCGACTGGAACTTGGAGATCGCCTGACCGAAGGCCTGGCGCTCCTTGGCGTAGGCGATCGCCTCGTCGAGGGCGCCCTGGGCGAGCCCGACGCCCATCGCCGCGACGCCGATCCGGCCGCCGTCGAGGATGTGGAGGAAGTTCTTGAAGCCGTCGCCGCGGCGGCCGAGCAGGCTGGCCTCCGGCACCCGGCAGTCCTCGAATGTAAGCGGCCGGGTGTCGGAGGCGTTCCAGCCCATCTTGCGGTAGGGCTCGCCGGCCTCGTAGCCGGGCGTGCCCGCCGGGACGATCAGGTTGGATATCTCCTTGCGCCCGTTCGCCTCGCCGGTGACCGCCGTGATCGAGACGCAGCCTGAGATGTCCGTGCCCGCGTTGGTGATGAACTGCTTCGCCCCGTTGACGACCCATTCGCCGTCCTCGAGCCTGGCCGTGGTCCGCACGTTGCCCGCATCCGACCCCGCCTCCGGCTCGGTCAACCCGAAGGAGGCAAGCCGTTCCCCGGTGCAAAGCCGCGGCATCCACTCCGCCTTCTGCTCATCCGTCCCCCAGAGCCAGATCGGCATCGTCCCCAACGAGGTGTGCGCCGCCATCGTGATGCAAACGGAGGAGTCGATCCGAGCCAGCTCTTCCACGGCCAGCACGTAGGAGAGAGTGTCCGCTCCGCCCCCGCCGTACTCCTGCGGAAACGGAATCCCCATGAGGCCAAGCCCCCCGAGCTTCTTCACGATCTCGTAGGGAAAGCTCTTAGTCCGGTCCAGCTCCTCAGCGACCGGCTTGACCTCCCCAAGCGCAAACTCACGCACCGTGTCGCGGAGAAGCCGCTGCTCATCTGAAAGCTCAAAATCCAAGGGCCGTCAGCCTATTCGGACGGCGGGAACGGCCGGGTGCACCCCTCCCACGGAAGCTCCCGGTCCTCGGCCTGAGCCCACAACCACGACCCAGCTGCGCGACGGTTTCCGGGGGAGGGGTGCACCCGGCCGTTCCTCCCCCACCGCCTAAAGCTGGAGGCTCTTCACCTGCAACAGCTCCTCGATGGCATAACGCCCGTTCTCCCGCCCGTGCCCCGACTGCTTGTAGCCGCCGAACGGCGCCAGCGGGTTGAACGCCCCGCCGTTGATCTCGATCTGGCCGGTGCGGATCCGCTTGGCGACCGCGATCGCACGGTCCTGGTCCGCCGACCAAACGCCGCCGGCCAAGCCGTAGACCGTGTCGTTGGCGATCCGCACCGCGTCGTCGGTGTCCTCGTAGGGCTGGATGACCAGCACCGGGCCGAAGATCTCCTCCTGGGCGATCGTCATCTCCGGCGTCACCTCGGAGAAGACCGTGGGGCGGACGAAGTAGCCGCGCTCGAGGCCCTCGGGCGGCTCGGCGCCGCCGGTAAGCAGCTTTGCTCCCTCCTCTTCGCCCTTGCGGATGTAGCCGCGCACGCGCTCGCGCTGGGTCTCGGAGACGAGCGGCCCGAGCCGGGTCGAGTCCTCGAAGGGATCGCCGGGGGTGAAGCTCTCCGCGGTCTTGGCGGCGATCTCCTCGGCTTCGGCGAGCTTTGCGCGCGGCACCAGCATCCGGGTCAGGGCGCTGCAGGTCTGGCCGGAGTTGAGATAGCACTTGGCGACCCCGTCGGGAACGGCTCTGCTCAGGTCGGCGTCGTCGAGGATCACGTTCGGCGACTTGCCGCCTAGCTCCATCGCCACCGGCTTGACCGTCGCCGAGGCGAGCTCGGAGACGCGGCGCCCGGCGCGGGTCGAGCCGGTGAAGGAGACCATGTCGACGCCGGGGTGGCCGGCGATCGCCTCGCCGACGACCGGGCCGGTGCCGGTGATCAGGTTGAAGACCCCGGCGGGCAGCCCGGCGGCCTCGATCACCTCGGCGAGGATGAAGGCGTTGAGCGGCACGACCTCGCTCGGCTTGAGCACCACGGTGCAGCCGGCGGCGAAGGCGGGCGCGACCTTGGCGGCGATCTGGTTGAGCGGGTAGTTCCAGGGCGTGATCGTCCCGACCACGCCGACCGGCTCGCGCAGCACGCGCGAGTTGCCGATCTCCTCCTCCCAGGCGATCTCCTCCATCAACCCCGGCATCGCCGCGAACTGGCCGGTGGGCAGGCCCGCCTGGATGATCTGGCTCAGCTTCAGCGGCATGCCGAGCTCCTGGGCGATCGTCGCCGCGATCTCCTCGGAGCGCTCGCCGAGACCGGCGGCGATCGCGCTCAGGTAGCCGGCACGCTCCTCGCGCGAGGTCCGCGACCAGGAGTCGAAGGCGTCGCGTGCGGCGGCGACGGCCCGGTCGGCGTCGGCCGCCCCGCAGGCCGGGATCGTCCCCATCACCTCCTCGGTGGTCGAGTTGATCACCTCGAGCGTCCCCTCGCCCGCCGGCTCGACCCACTCGCCGCCGATGAAGATCCTGTCCTTGCTCTGAACCTCGGCCGTCGTAGCCATCTCGCCTCTCCTCACTGGTTATTGGTCGCGCCTGGCCAGACAGCCAACGCTACCCGAACTGCATCAAATTTCCTCCCCGGCGGAGTGGGAATTTGATGCAGTTCGGCTCAGGCGGCCTTCTTGGTGGCGAGGCCCGGGCCTGGTATCGCGCGAGCGTCGCTGGCTTTGAGGACCTTGCCGCACTCTTCGCAGATGCCGCGGTCGCTGACCGGGCCGCCGCACTCCTTGTGGACGATCAGCATCGGCGGGCCCTCGGGATTGGGGGAGTGGCGGTCGCCCCAGCTGAGCAGGGCGATCAGGGCCGGCCAGAGGTCGAGGCCCTTCTCGGTGAGGAAGTACTCGTAGCGCTCGGGGTTGGACTGGTAGGCGCGCCGTTCGAGGATGCCCTCCTCGACCAGGCGCTGCAGGCGGGCGGAGAGCACGTTGCGGGCGACGCCGAGGCCCTTCTGCAGCTGGTCGAAGCGCCGCTGCCCGTTCATCACGTCGCGCACGATCAGCAGCGACCAGCGCTCGCCGACGACTTCCAGCGAACGGGCGATTGAGCAGACCTGCCCCGGATAGTCGTTGCGCAACACAGAGTGATCTTCGCACAGAGGGTTGCGTCAAGCAACCGAGTCGTCTAGTGTCGGCCCAATGAGAGTTGCGTCAAGCAACCAACAATGCTGACTTTGTCTTGGCCTGGGCATACGGACTGGACAGCGGCAGAGGCGAGGAATGGAGGCAGTGCGATGAGGTTGATTCCGAGACACCGGCACCATCATCGGGCGAAAGCACCGCGAATCTCGATCAGTCAGGCGGAGATCACGGCAGATCTGATCTACCCGGCGCACCCACGGGCAGCGCGCCGGCGCACGAGCGTCGATCGGCGGTCCAGATGAGCTCCGCTGTTCCTTTGCACCGCAAGCCGAGGCCAACCTGACCGCGGCCGACAGCGGCAAGCTCCTCGCCCACGGCATCGCAACCTGCATGATCCTGAGCTAGATATAGCAAATAAGCTATAAGTACATATTTGCTATCTTAAAACGGTGAAGACGCCCGGACATTTGCTGCGGGAAGCTCGCGAGAGGCACGGCGTTAGCCAGAGGCAACTGGCGATGCGAGCTTCGACGACGCAGTCGGCGATCTCGCGCATCGAGCGGGACAAGGTTTCGCCCTCGGTGGAGACTTTGCGGAGGCTTCTCTTCCTGCTCGGTGAGGATTTGACCCTGGGCGCCGAGAAGCGCGATTTCGGGATCGACTGGACCCTGAACGAAGAGCGCCTCAAGCTCTCGCCATCCGAGCGGGTCGCGTATGGCCTGGCGATGGCCGAGCAAATGATCGCGATCAGTCCCAACGTCAGAGCCGAGTCAGCATGACGGAGTCACTTCCCCCGAAGCCCCCGGATCTGCGTGCGCTGCTGACCCCCCTGATGAAGCATGGCGTCGATTTCGTGATGGTTGGGGGGATGGCCGGCCTGAGCCACGGTTCTGGGTATCCGAGCTATGACCTCGATGTTGTCTACGCCCGGGACCAGCAAAACATCCAGCGGCTGGTGGAGGCACTACGCGAAATCGGCGTGCGGCTTCGTGGGGCGCCTGCTGACCTGCCTTTCCAGCTCGAGGCCAGGACGATTGAAAACGGCTCGAATTTCACCTTCATCACTCCTCACGGAGACTTCGACATTCTCGGCGACGCGGATGGAATGCCCGATTACGCGAAGCTGAGGTCAGATTCCTCAGTGCGCGACATTCTCGGCCTCGAAGTCCGGGTTGCATCGATCGAGCACTTGATCGCGATGAAGAGTGCGGCCAACCGACCGAAGGATCAGAGGGCGGTCGAGGAGTACATCGGCCTCGCCGAGCTTGAGCGCGCAGCGAAACGCAGCGACGGATAGCTCAGTCAGCCGGCCAGCCCGCGCGCCAGCGCGGTGAGCAGGCGGACGCCGAAGCCGCTGGCGTCGTTGCCGGTGTAGGGGCGGCCGACGTCCCAGGAGACGCCGGCGATGTCGAGGTGTGCCCAGGGGGTATCGCCGACGAATTCCTCGAGGAAGCCGGCGGCGGAGATCGTGCCTGCCTTGCGCTTCGGCGCGGCGTTGGTCAGGTCGGCGACGGTGCCCTTCATCATCGCCGTGTACTCGGGGTGCAGGGGAAGGCGCCAGAGCAGCTCGCCGGTCTCGCGGCCGACCTGCTCGAGCTCGCCGGCGAGCTCGTCGTCGTTGGAGACGACCGCGGCGTGGGTCGAGCCGAGGGCGATCATCACGGCGCCGGTCAGGGTGGCGATGTCGACGACGCGGTCCGCTCCCTGCTCGATCGCGTAGGCGAGCCCGTCGGCGAGGATCAGGCGCCCCTCGGCGTCGGTGTTGTTTACCTCCACCGTCTTGCCGCTGTACTGGGTGATGATGTCGCCGGGCTTGATCGCGGTGCCCGAGGGCATGTTCTCGGTGGCGGGGACGACCGCGATCAGGTTCAGCGGCAGCTCCAGCTCGGCGATCGCGCCGACGGTCTCGATCACCGCCGCCGCCCCGGACATGTCCATCTTCATCTCCTGCATGCCGGCCGGGGTCTTCAGCGAGATTCCGCCAGTGTCGAAGGTGACGCCCTTGCCGACCAGGCCGAGCGTCTCGTTCGAGCCGCCGCCCTCGTAACGCATCACGATCAGCTTCGGCTCCTCGGCGCTGCCCTGGCTGACGGCGACCAGGCCCCCCATCCTCTTTGCCTCGATCTGCTCGTGGCCGAGCACCTCGGTCTTGACCGCGGGGTGGGCGGAGGAGATCTCGCGGGCGCGGCGCGAGAGGAAGGAGGGGGTGGCGACGTTCGAGGGCAGGCTCTGCAGGTCGCGGGCGCGGTTCTGGGCCTCGGCGCAGATGCGGGCCGTCTCAGCGGCGTCGGCGGCGCTCTCTGGCCCGAGCAGGGTCAGCGATTCGAGCGCCGGCGGCGAGGGGTCGTCGGGGTCGGAGCTCTTGAAGCGGTCGAAGCGGTAGGCGCCGAGGATCGTGCCGGTGACGACGCCCTCGGCGAAGGCGGCTGGATCGTCGCCTTCCGGAAGTGCCCAGGCCAGCGAGCCGGCCTTCAGCTTGGCTGCTTCTTTGGCGATGAGGGCGGCGGCGACCCGCAACCGCTCGGCGTCGAGCTCCTCGCGCCTGCCGAGGCCGGCGACGATCGCTCGGGCCGGAGCCTCGGGGTGGATCGTGCGCAGCGCCTTGAACGAGCCCTTTGCGTCCAGCGCGCCTGGCGCCGTTGCGAGCTCTGCGGGCAGCTCCTCGCCCTCGCAGAGGCCGACGGCGAGCAGGTCGGCGTCGACCGCGGAGATCTCGATCTGGCTGACGGCGACGTTCAAGGGGGTGCGAGTCTATGACCTTGCGCACAGCGCCCGGCCCGAGCCTCGCGCTATCGTCCCCGTTGGGCCAGGCGGCCCTCCTCTAATCGAGCCGAGACCCGGCATAACCGCTAGAAGAAAGGCAGCCCCATATGCCCAGCACAGTGATCCTCGGCACCGCGCGCACGCCCTTCGGCAAGATGGGCGGCACGCTCTCCTCGCTCGACGCGACCGACCTCGGCGGCGAGGCGATCTCCGCGGCGCTCGAGCGCTCCGGCGTGGACCCCGAGCAGGTCCAGCAGGTCGTCTTCGGCCAGGTCCTGCAGGCCGGCCAGGGGCAGATCCCCTCGCGCCAGGCACAGATCAAGGGCGGCGTCCCCAAGGAGGTGCCCTCGGAGACGATCAACAAGGTCTGCGCCTCGGGCATGCGCTCGGTCGGCATCGCCGACATGGCGATCCGCGCCGGCGACACCGAAGTCGCCGTGACTGGTGGGATGGAGTCGATGAGCCAGGCGCCGCACCTGCTTCCCGGCGCCCGCTTCGGCTACCGGATGGGCCACGTCGAGACGATCGACGCGATGGTCCACGACGGCCTCACCAACCCCTTCACCGAGAAGCAGATGATCAACGAGGCGAGCGAGGTCTCCAACGAGCTGGAGATCACCCGCGCCGACATGGACCGCTTCGCCGAGCGCTCGCACCGGCTCGCGGCCGAGGCGACCGACGCCGGCCGCCTCGCCGATGAGATCGTCGGCGTCACGGTCAAGTCGCGCAAGGGCGAGAACACGATCGAGGCCGATGAGGCGATCCGCCCGGAGACCACGGTCGAGACGCTCGCCAGCCTGCGCGCGATCGGTGGCGAGGAGGCGACCCATACCGCGGGCAACGCGCCGGGCGTCAACGACGGCGCCGGCGCGATCGTCGTCGCCTCGGCCGAGTGGGCCGAGCGCGAGGGTCGTGAGCCGCTCGCCCGGATCGTCTCCTACGGCACGGTTGCCGACGACTTCCCCTACCTGGCGAAAACGCCGGCCAACGCCGCCAAGCAGGCGCTGGAGAAGATCGGCAAGAGCCCCGAGGACGTAGACCTCTGGGAGATCAACGAGGCCTTCGCCTCGGTCGCCCTCAACTCGGTGCGAATGCTCGGCGTCGACGAGGACAGGGTCAACGTCAATGGCGGCGCGATCGCCCTCGGCCACCCGATCGGCGCCTCCGGCGCCCGGATCACCGCCGCCCTGGTCCACGAGCTGAAGCGCCGCGGCGGCGGCCTCGGCGTCGCTGCGATCTGCAGCGGCGGCGGCCAGGGCGACGCGATAGTCGTCGAGGTGTAGCCGGGTGCAGCGGGCGGCTGCCTTCTTCGACCTCGACAAGACCCTGATGGCGGGGTCGTCGGGGATGCAGTTCGCCCGGGTGGCCGCCCGCCACAAGCTGGTCAGCCGCCGGCTGCTGGCCAGCTGGGGGGTCGAGCATCTGCGCTACCGGCTGCGCGGCACGACCGACGAGCGCACGAGCGACGTGCTGCGGGTCGCCCGCGAGCTGATCGCGGGCGTCCCGGCCCGCACCCTGGAGCGGATGAATCCGGAGGTGATGGCGGCGATCCTGCCGCGCGTCTACCCGCAGATGCTCGACGAGGTCTACGCCCACCAGGACGCCGGCCGTCCGACCTTCATCGTCAGCGCCGCCGGCAGCGGTGTGGTCGAACCGCTGGCCGCGGTGCTCGGCATGGACGGCGGCGTCGGCACCCGCTACGGAGTCGGCGAGGACGGTACGCTCACCGGCCGCTTCGACGGGCCCTTCGTCTACGGCAAGGGCAAGGTCGAGGCGATGCAGGCCTACGCCGCCGAGCAGGAGATCGACCTTGCTGCCTCCTACGCCTACTCCGACTCGGCGTCCGACCTGCCGATGCTGCGCGCCGTCGGCAACCCGGTCGTCGTCAACCCCGACCCGCCGCTGCTCGAGATCGCCCGCGAGGAAGGCTGGCAGGTGATGCGCTTCGAGCGCCTGGGCCGTCGCCTGGTGGCGGTTGCCGTCACATTGCTGGCGACGGTAGCCGGCTTCGGCGGCAGCCGCTACGCGGCCCGCCGCAAGGCCCCACCCCGCCGCTTCTCGGTGCGGCGGTAGCGGAGCCGGCGTCAAGCCTGGCTTCGTCGCCGATGGGCCGAAATGTCAAGGTCACCTTGACATTTCGGCCCATCGGCCCATGACGCGACTCAGTTGTTGGAGGTCGGCTCTGCCCGGTGAGGCATGTGCGGCTTGTGCGAGCGCATGAACTTGAGGATGGTGTCGGGGTTGCGCACCGCGCCGCCGGCGACGAGGACCAGGAAGCCGATCCCGGTCAGCAGCAGGGCGATCCCGATCACGATCCCGAAGAGCGAGAGCTGGTCCGCCATGTAGCTGGCGTTGAGCGCGGTCGAGAGCGCGGTCTCGGTGACCCAGACTTCACGCGCCCCGTTGGCAGCCGGCTGGCCGGTTTCCGAGTCGATCACCGCGAACTGTTCGTTGCTGGTCCCGCCGCCCGGCAAGAGTTCGGCCTTGGGGGTGTTGGGCTTGGCTTCGAACTGGCCCATTTCGGCGTACGTGTAGCCGCCGGTCGCCTCCAGTGCGTGGATCCGCATGTATGAGGCGAAGCAGCGCGCCCGTTCCCCGTTGTCGATCAACTGTTCGGCGACGTCGCAGGTCGGTAGGCCGACGCTTGCCGGCAGGCCCGCTTCCCCCGCCTCTGCGGCGATCGCTTCCGGGGTCATGTCGGGCGTCCCGGTGATGCTCTGCCGCTTGAGTTCGGTCGAGACGGTGTCGCTTCCGTTCGCCCCCATCGCGATGGCGACCACGCCGAAGGCGATCAGCACGATCCCCGCGACGATTCCACCCAACTCCAATCCTCTGCGCATCTTCTTGATACCTCCATCGGTAGTTGCTAGAGCAATGAGAAAATGACTGTGGTTTACGAGAAAGCTCTCATGCAGAGTTGCTCCCGACTTCCGTGCTCAGCACCCGAATTGGCGGGTAGAAAGCCGCAACGTTGTGTCCGCCGAAACCCGCGGTCGTCCCCGGGGACGTGCCGTCCCTTGGAAACCACCCGTGGCCCCTGAAGGACGGCACGTCCCGTCTAGACTGGGCGGCTATGGCTAGCGAGCCGACTGCGAGGCCGAGGTTCGAGGAGCGCGAGGCGGAGCTCTCGACGATGTCGGGGCATGCGATCGCGCCGCTCTACGGACCTGAGGAGGCGCCGGGCGACCCCAGGGAGACGATCGGCCGGCCCGGCGAGTACCCGTTCACGCGGGGGCCCTACGAGTCGATGTACCGGGGGCGGCTCTGGACGATGCGCCAGTTTGCCGGCTTCGGCACGGTCGAAGAGACCAACGAGCGCTTCCACTACCTGCTCGACCACGGCCAGACCGGGCTCTCGACCGCCTTCGACATGCCGACCCTGATGGGCTACGACTCCGACCACGCCCGCAGCCTCGGCGAGGTCGGGCGCGAGGGCGTCGCCGTCGACACGCTCGACGACATGGAGCAGCTCTTCGACGGGATCCCGCTGGGCGGCGTCACCACCTCGATGACGATCAACGCGCCGGCCGCGATCCTGCTCGCCTTCTACGTGCTGGTCGGGGAGGAGCAGGGCGTGGCGCCGGAGAAGCTCGGCGGCACGATCCAGACCGACATCCTCAAGGAGTACATCGCCCAGAAGGAGTGGTGCTTCCCGATCGAGCCGGCGATGCGCCTGGTCACCGACATGATCGAGTGGTGCAGCGAGAACATGCCGCGCTGGCACCCGGTCTCGATCTCCGGCTACCACATCCGCGAGGCAGGCTCGACCGCCCAGCAGGAGCTCGCCTTCACGCTCAAGGACGGCTTCACCTACGTCGAGCGGGCCCTGGAGCGCGGCCTCGACGTCGACGACTTCGCCCCGCGGCTCTCCTTCTTCTTCAACGCCCACATCGACTTCTTCGAGGAGATCGCCAAGTACCGCGCGGCCCGCCGCATCTGGGCGCGCGAGATGAAGGAGACCTACGGCGCGACCCGCGAGGAGTCGATGCGGCTGCGCTTCCACGCCCAGACGGCGGGCGTCTCGCTGACCGCCCAGCAGCCGCTCAACAACGTCGTCCGCACCTCGCTGGAGGCGCTGGCCGCGGTGCTCGGCGGCACCCAGTCGCTGCACACCAACTCCTTCGACGAGGCGCTGGCGCTGCCGACCGAGGAGGCGGTGCGCGTGGCGCTGCGCACCCAACAGATCATCGCCCTCGAGTCCGGCGTCCCCAATACGCCCGATCCGCTGGGCGGTTCCTGGTTCGTCGAGAAGCTGACCGACGAGATGGAGGCGGCCGCCTACGAGTACTTCCGCCGCATCGACGAGGTGGGGGGGATGGTCGAGGCGATCCGCCAGAACTTCCCCCAGCGCGAGATCGCCGACGCCTCCTTCCGCTTCCAGCAGGAGCTCAACGAGCGCCGCCGCATAGTCGTCGGCGTCAACGACTTCACCCAGGAGGACGAAGACCCAACCCCGATCCTCCGCATCGACCCCGCCCTCGAGCGCAAGCAGATAGACCGCCTCCAGTCCACCCGCGCCCGCCGCGACGCAACCGAGGTGGAGCGCGCCCTAGCCGACCTCAAGCGCGCCGCCGCCACCGAAGAGAACCTGATGCCCCCGATCATCGCCGCCGCCCGCGCCCGCGCCACCGAGGGCGAGATGATCTCCGCGATGCAAGAGGTCTTCGGCACCTACACGGAGAGCCCAGTCTTTTAGCCCGACGGTCGCTGGGTCGAATCAGCGGGTGTCGAGTCGCTCACCTCCGCCGCGAGTGGCGCCGGGGGAGGACTGCGATCGCGAAGGTCGCGGAGGCTTCATGGATCAGGTCGACCGGGATGACCGTCGTCGTGACTTTGCCTTTCGGCGGCTTGATCGCGCCGAAGAGAGCGATGGAGGTCAGCTGCCCCCTCGGATCGTGCCGCGCCCTGTAGCGAATGCCTGCGTAACCGGCCTCCTGAAGGGCGAGCGCCCAACCTTGCGTCTGGTTGTAGTCGGTCGTCGAGTGGACCTCGGCGGTGAGGCCGATGAGTCCGAGGACGGCTGGGTCGGTCAAGTCGACGATCTTCACCTTCGGAGGTTGCAGCCCGGAGAGGCGTTGCGCGGCGACCAGCGCCTCAGGGATTGCCCCGCCGGGATGCAGCAGGCGCCCGAACTTCTCGACGAAGGCGCCAATCGGCTCCTCGGCGAGGTAGCAAGTGCCGGACTCGGCGAGGTTAAACCTGCCGTCTGGGCCGATGTCGAAGAACCAGGGGGCAGCGTCGGCCGCATGGATCCGCCATAGGGCCTTCGCCCCGAGCTTCGTGCTGGGAAGCTCGGGGAGTTCATCTGGAGGCGCGGGAAGGCCGCGCGGCGTCAATGCCTCAACTCGACTACCGCGCGGTGAGCCGAGAGGAGCAGCGGCTCGGAATCCGTGTCGCCGAACGCATCGACCGGCGTCCGGTCATCGAGCTCCGGCTGCGGCGCGGTGGCAAATGTGGCGAGTGTCCACGAATCGAGCCCTGCGTCGCCGAAAATCTCGTTGAGCTCCTTGACTGCCCCGAAGGGCGCACCACTGGAAGCATCGAACTGCCAGCGCGGGTAGCGAATCAGCCCGGCGTCGTCGCGCAGCGCGATCACTGACCCGCTGACGACCCGCTTGCGAAGTGCCTCGCGGCTGATCCCTCCAAGCAGAGCTCGCGCCTCAGCGCTCGTCAGCAGCTCCCCAAGCGCCCGTTCCCAAGCTCCGCCGGCGAGCACGACCATCGCCGCCCGCCGGCCGAGCACCTCGGCATCGTCAACCGAGCTCGGCTGGCCGCCGATCTCGGTGAGCGTGCGCCGAAACTCCTCGACGGTGCGATCCAGAAGGGCCGGATTGGCTGCCATGGCTACTCAGCATAGCGTCAACCCCGTCAACGCTTACGAGGAGCCGAAGAGGATGACCCGTGCATCGTGGGCAGCCTTGGAAAGACGGCGACCAGCCTCGGCGATCAGACTCTCATCACGCACGAAGTCAAGGTAGCCGATGGGCTTGATGCTTTGAGGTCGCAATCTGCGACCTCAAAGATGCCCCCATCGCTAATGTTCCCGCCGCAATGGAGGCCGCAACCGCCCGCAAGATCCGCGTCGTCGTCGCCAAGCCTGGCTTGGACGGGCACGATCGTGGGGCGAAGATCATCGCTCGGGCGCTGCGGGACGCCGGGATGGAGGTGATCTACACCGGGCTGCATCAGACGCCGGAGCAGATCGCCGAGACGGTGATCCAGGAGGACGCCGATGCTGTGGGGCTCTCGATTCTGTCGGGGGCGCACATGACGCTGGTGCCGAAGGTCGTTGAGCTGCTCAAGGCGCAGGGCGTCGAGGATGTGCTGATCACGGTGGGAGGGACGATTCCCGCCGAGGACATTCCCGAGCTGGAGAGGCTCGGCGTCTCGGGGGTCTTCACGCCTGGGGCCGGCACCGACGAGATCGTCGAGTTCATCCGCGAGAACGCCGCCGAGCGCGACGACGTCTGATCGCCTCCGGTGCGCTTTATCCCCAATATGGGTGGCAAAGGCGCACCGGAACCGCGCTGGCGCTAACCTCCCGCCGCCACTTCAATGGATAGACTGATTGACTGGTCAGTCAACCAGCTAGAGAACTCAGCCAAGGAGGCTTGAAACTTGAAGATCTGCGTCCTGGTCAAGGAGGTTCCGGACGCCGCCGTTCAGAAGCGCATCGATCCGAACACGATGCGCCTGGACCGCAGCGGCGAGAAGAACCTGAACCCCTTCGACACACACGCCATCGAGGCCGCCATGCAGATCAAGGAGGGCGGCGCCATTCCGGTCGAGGAGGTCGTCGCGGTGACGATGGGCCCCGACTCGGCGGTCCGCGCTCTGCACAAGGCGGTCGCGCTCGGAGCGGATCGCTCCGTGCACCTCTCCGACGAGGCGCTCTCCGGCTCCGACGTCTGCGCCACCGGCTACTCGCTGGCCAAGGTGCTCGAGGCCGAGAGCCCGGACCTGGTCCTGCTCGGCCAGCAGTCCGATGACGGCGAGTGCTACACGATCGGCGCGGTCGTCGCCGACCACCTGAAGATGCCCTCGCTGACCCAGGTGATCAAGATCGACGTCACCGACGGCAAGCTGCGCTGCGAGCGCCAGGCCGAGTACGGCTACGACACGGTCGAGGTCGAGCTGCCCGCTGTGATCAGCGTCGGCGACGCGATCAACGAGCCCCGCTACCCCAGCCTCAAGGCGATCATGGGCGCCAAGAAGAAGCCCCTCGACGCCAAGGCGACCGGCGACGTCGGCATCGACGGCGGCATGGTCGGCGAGGGCGGCTCCAAGACCAAGGTCCTCGCGCTGAGCGACCCGCCCGCCAAGCAGGCCGGCGAGATCATCGAGGACGAGGACACCAACGAGACGGTCGAAAAGATCGTCGCCTGGCTCGACGAGAGGAAGCTGATCTAGATGGCAGGCATCCTGACCTACGCCCTCCACGACGGCGAGGGCAACTTCAACAAGAACTCACTCGGGGCGATCTCCGAGGCGGCCAGGCTGGCCGGCCAGATCGGCGGCGAGGCCGCCGTGATGGTGGTCGGCGACGTCGCCGACGACAAGTGCGCCGCGCTCGGCAACTGGGGCGCCGCCAAGGTCTATCGGGCCAAGGACGTGCCCGAGGGACTCGCCCAGCCGATCGTCGACGCGATGGCCAAGGTGATCTCCGAGCAGGGCTTCAGCTACGCCCTCTTCGGCGGCGGCCTGCTCGGCTTCGAGATCGGCGCCGGGCTCACCGCGCGCCTGGGCGCCGGCGTCACCATGGAGGTGACCGCGGTCAAGGTCCAGGACGGCAAGCTGGTCGCCGAGCGGCCGATCCTGCAGGACTCGAAGGTCGCCGACGTCGAGTGCGTCGGCGAGCCCGGCATCATCATTGGCCGGCTCAACGCCTTCGACGCCAACGAGAGCGGCGGCACGGCTGAGGTGATCGACGTCGAGGTCGAGCTCTCGCCCTGGTCGACCAAGGCGACGATGGTCACCCGCGGCGAGCAGCGCGGAGCCGACGTCAACATCGAGGACGCCGAGATCCTCGTCGGCGGCGGTCGCGGCCTCGGCGCAGCCGACGGCTTCCAGCAGTGCGAGGAGCTGGCCGAGGCGATGGGCGGGGCGGTTGCCGCGACCCGCGCCGTGGTCGACGCGGGCTGGTACCCCTACGCGGCTCAGATCGGCCAGACCGGCAAGACGGTCGCCCCGAAGCTCTACCTGGCCGCCGGGATCTCCGGCGCGATCCAGCACAAGGTCGGCATGCAGAGCTCGGAGAACATCCTCGCGATCAACAAGGACCAGAACGCGCCGATCTTCGAGTTCTCGGACCTCGGCGTGGTGGGCGACCTGCACAAGATCGTCCCCAAGCTGACCGAGGCGATCAAGGCGAAGAAGGGCGGCTGACGCGAACGGGGGGCCTGCGGGCCCCCCGCCGCTCGTCCACCCGACCGATAGGAGCAGAAGATGCCGGACATCAGACCGATTGACTACCCGCCCCCCTTCGACAGCGCCGACGTGATCGGTCCGCCGACCGATCCCGAGGACGAGCGCATCGAGGTCGGGGTCGCGATCGTCGGCGGCGGCCCGGCCGGCCTCGCCTGCGCCAACAAGCTGATGCAGCTGCTCGAGGACGAGCCGGAGCTGACCGAGAAGCTCGGCGAAGTCCCGGTCGCCGTGATCGAGAAGGGCAAGGTCCCGGGCGCCCACCTGCTCTCCGGCGCCAACGTCAATCCCTCGGCGATGACCCGCCTCTTCCCGGACCTCGACCCGGGCGAGTGGCCGCCGGTCTACCAGGAGGTGACCAAGGACGCGACCTACTTCCTCACCTCGACGAAAGCGATCCCGCTGAAGCCGCCGCCGCCCAACTTCCGCAAGGAGGGCCACTACACGCTCTCGGTCTCCAAGCTCGGTCGCTTCCTCGCCGAGAAAGCCGAAGAGGCGGGGGTCTACATCCTCTCCGAGACCGCCGCAACCAAGCTGCTGGTCGAAGACCGGATCGTGCGCGGCGTCCGCTCCGGCGACCGCGGCCGCGGCAAGGACGGCGAGGAGCTCGGCAACTTCGAGCCCGGCTCCGACGTCGTCGCCAAGGCGACGGTGCTCGCCGAGGGCACGATCGGCCACCTCACCTACGCCGCCTACGACTACTTCGAGATGCGCGCGGGCAGCGATCCGCAGGCCTGGGAGCTCGGGGTGAAGGAGATCTGGGAGGTGCCCAAGCCGCTCGACCGGGTCATCCACACCCTTGGCTGGCCGCTCCGCTGGGGCGGCAAGTACAAGGAGGCCGGCGGCAGCTTCATCTACCCGATGGGCGAGGACAAGGTCTGCTTCGGCCTGGTCGTCGGCCTCGACACCACCGATGCGACGTTCAGCGTCCACGACGAGTTGCAGCGCTTCAAGCAGCACCCGTTCATCGCCAAGATCATCGAGGGCGGCAAGCGTGTCGGCTGGGGCGCGAAGACGATCCCCTCGGGCGGCTACTGGGCCTTGCCGAAGCGCTTCTCGGTGCCCGGCATGCTGGTCGCCGGCGACGCCGCCGGGATGGTCAACATCGCCGAGCTCGCCGGCGTCCACTACGCGATGCACGCCGGCATGTTCGCCGCCGAAGCGATCGTCGAGTCGCTCAAGGCGGACATCGACTCGGTCAACTTCGAGAGCTACGACGCGATGATCCGCGGCTCGGAGATCGAGAAGGACCTCTACAAGTCGCGCAACATGAAGCAGCCGCTGACCAAGGGGCTGATCAAGGGCGGCATCGTCGCCAACGCCCTGGTCGCGAGCAAAGGAAACTTCCCGCCAGGCCACATGAAGGTCGAGGACAACGCCGAGTCCGCGGTGTTCATCGGCAACGCAGCGGACAGGTACCCGAAGCCCGACAACGAGGTCACCTTCGCCAAGCTCGACTCGGTCTTCCTCTCGGGCAACGCAACCCGCGACGACGCACCCAACCACGTCCGCATCCAGAGCAGGGTGCCGCGCGAGATCGCCCAGACCTGGGTCTCGATGTGCCCCGCCCAGGTCTACGAGATCCCCGACGAGCAGCTCGAGAACGGCGCCGCCGAGGTCGACGTCCACGTCACCGCCTCCAACTGCGTGCAGTGCGGCGCGATCACCGCCAAGGGCGGGCGCCTGACGCTGCCCGAGGGCGGCGACGGGCCGCTCTACCAGGAGACCTGAGGCGTTTGGGGGTGGCCGGTCCGGTCACCCGTCATCGGACGAGCGGCCGGAGGCCGCTCCTGAGTGTCCGCTGACGGGCGACCGGACCGGCCATTTCGGATCGGCCCGGCATTCCAGGCAAAGCTCGTCGCCGAGCTTGACTAGGGTCGGCAGGTGGTCGTCCTTGGGATCGTCGCGGCGGTTGGAGCTTCCCTGCTCTACAACACCTCGATCGCGCTGCAGGCGCGGGAGGCGCGGGAGGTCGATGGGGAGCACTCGCTGCGGGTCTCGTTGCTGGGGAGGCTGGTGCGGAACCGGCACTGGCTGGGGGCGACGGCGCTGGGGCTGCTGGGGTGGCCGCTGGAGATCGTGGCGCTGCTGCTGGCGCCGCTGACCGTCGTGCAGCCCTGCCTCGCGAGCGGGCTGGTGCTGCTGCTCTGGCTGGGGGTGACGCGACTGGGGGAGAGGCCGGGGGCGCGGGAGTACGCGGCGGTCGCGGCGATCGTCGCGGGAGTTGCAGGCGTGGCGCTGGCGGCGCCGGAGCGGACCACCGACCACGCCGCGAGCGGGGCGATTTTCCTGGCGCTCGTCCTCGTCGCCACGCCGATCCTGGCGCCCTACGCTCTGCGCTCGCGCGTCCGACGGTCACCACACCAGGGCGGGGTCGATGTCGGATGGGCGGACCTCGGGGGGCTGATGGTGCTCAGCGCCGGCTGCGGCTACGCCTGGACGGCGATCGCCAGCAAGCTGCTCACCGACGAGCTGGCGGCCGGGGCGCTGCTCGTCGCGGTCGCCTGGCTTGCCACCGCGGGGATCTCCGAGGGTCTGGCGCTGCTCAGCGAGATGAGCGCCCTGCAGCGACGGGCCGCGACGCACGTGGCACCGGCGATGTTCGCCGTCCAGGTCCTGGTCCCGGTCATCCTCGCGCCGCTGATCTTCGGCGAGTCCTGGGGCGCAACCCCGCTCGGCGGCGCCGTCCTCGTCGCCTCGATGGCGGTCGCGGTCGTCGGCACCGTGCTGCTGGCCGGCTCTAGCGCGGTGGGGGCGGTAATAGAAAGCGCTCACACAAGCGATTCGGGCTGATTCCGGTCCGGATTCGCTGCTAGCCTGACCCGGCTTTTGACCGCCTCCTCGCCAGTCGTCGATGCCGCCAAGTTTGCGATCGGATTCGACCATCGCGACCGCGCGCGGCTCTTCGAGCTGTGGACCGAGGTGCTTGACTCCGAGCAGTGGTCCGAGGGGCGCATGCTCGAGGCCTTCGAGGCGCGCTGGGCGGAGTGGAACGGGCTGCCGAGCCTCGGTCTCTCCAGCTGGGCCGGCGGCGCCCTGGCGGCGCTCGAGTTCGCCGGGGTGCGCGGCGAGACGGTGCTCTGCCCCTCCAACACGTTCATGGCGACCCCGCTGGCCGCCGTCAACGCCGGCGCCGAGGTCGAGTTCGTCGACTGCAACCGCGCCGACCTCTGCATGTCCCTCGAGGACTTCGAGCGCAAGGCCGACGCGCACAGGCCGAAGGCGGCGATCCTCGTCCACATCGGCGGCCACCTCGCCTTCGACTCCGAGCGGATCGCCGCCTACTGCCGGGAGAACGGGATCTTCCTGCTCGAGGACTGCGCCCACGCCCACGGGGCGGACTGGGACGGCCGCAGGCCGGGAGGCTTCGGCGATGCCGGCGTCTACTCGCTCTACGCGACCAAGACGGTCTCGACCGGCGAGGGCGGCGTGCTCGTCTCTGCCGACGAGGAGCTGATCGAGTTCGCCCGCAAGTTCCGCAACTACGGCAAGTTCGAGCATGAGGTCGAGGGGCTCAACTTCCGGATGAGCGAGTTCGCCGCGGCGCTCGGCCTGGTTCAGGCGGACCGCATGGAGGAGATCGTCGCCTGGAAGAACGAGTACGCGCGCGAGCATCTCGACCCCCTGCATCCGGCCCGCCTCGAGCTGCCGGAGGGGATGAGCTCGGGCCTCTACAAGTACATCGTCTTCGATCAGATCGAGCGCTCGACCGGGCGCGTCTACGAAGAGCCCTGCCACCGGATCATGGGCCGCCCCGACGAGCTGCCGAACACCGACTGGGTGGCCGAGCACCACTGGTGCGTGCCGCTCTACTACCGCCCTGATGAGGCCCGCCTGGGCGAAAGGAGCGTTGCATGAGGGTCCTGGTGACCGGCGGCGGCGGCTTCATCGGCTCGCACGTGGTCGACCGGCTGATCGAGCGTGGCGACACGCCGCGGATCTTCGACCTCAGCGCCTCGCCCTACCACTCGCCGCTTGAAGTCGAGACCTTCACCGGCAGCATCACCGACCCGGCCAACCTCGACCTGGCGATGCGCGACTGCGACGCGGTGATCCACCTCGCCGCCGTCGCCGACGTCGGCCACGTCCTCGCCGATCCGGTGCTCGCCGAGGAGGTCAACACGCGCGGCACGCTCAACGTGCTCGAGGCGGCCTGCCGGGCAAAGGTCGGCCGCGTCGTCTACGGCTCGACCACCTGGGTATACAGCGACTGCCCCGAGCAGGAGGTCGACGAGGAAACCCCGATCCCGGCGCCGCGGCACCTCTACACCGCGACCAAGCTCGCCGGCGAGACCTACTGCGCCGGCTACGCCGAGCTCTACGAGCTGCAGAGCACCGTGCTGCGCTTTGGCATCCCATACGGCCCGCGCGCCCGCGCCGCCGGCGTCGTCGCCAAGTTCACCGATCTCTCCTTCGAAGGCAAGCCGCTGACGATCGCCGGCGACGGCAGCACGACGCGCAGCTTCATCTACGTCGAGGACCTCGCCGACGGGATCGTCGCGGCGCTGGCGCCCGAGGCGGCGGGCCGCACCTACAACCTCTCCGGCGACGAGGTCGTGACGATCCTCGAAATCGCCGAGCGGGTGCAGGAAAACGTCGACACCTGCGAGATCACCCACACGCCGCCGCGCCCCGGCGACTTCCCCGGCAAGACGATCTCCAACGAGCGGGCGCTGGCGGAGCTCGGCTGGAAGGCCGAGACCAGCTTCAAGGAAGGCGTGCGCAAGTACGTCGAGTGGGTGCGCGGCAGCATCCGCCCGCCCGACCCGGTCCCGGGCAAGCAGCCCTCGCTGAACGGCAACGAACACGCCGCCGGCGCACTGCTGGCCGGCGCCTCGCGCTTCGAGGAGCGCGATCCCCGGGTCCTGGTCCTCACCGCCGACATCGGCGAGGGGCACGACCTGCCGGCGCGGATCATCAAGACCGACCTCGAAGCCGAGATTCCCGGTGTCGAGGTCGAGATCGCCAACGGCCTCGAGGCGATGGGGAAGATCTCCTCGGCGGTCGCGCGCGACGGATCCCGCTTCACCTTCCGCTGGATGCCCTGGCTCTTCGACCTCCAGTACTGGTTGATCACCAAGTTCGCGCCGACCCGCTGGCTGATGCACCACCTCAGCTACGCGCTCGGCAGCCGCGGGCTGCTGCGCCTGATCGAGAAGCAGCAGCCCGACGTCGTGATCTCGACCTATCCGGGGGTGACCGCGGTACTCGGCATGCTGCGCGAGAACCGCCGCCTGCTGGTCCCGGTGCAGTCGGCGATAACCGACCTGGCCGGCCTGCGCTACTGGGTGCACCCCGGTGTCGACCTGCACTTCGTCACCCACCCCGAGTCGATCGAGGAAGTCGAGCGGCTCGCCGGGCCGGGCAGCGTCGAGTGGACGCGGCCGCCGATCTCGCCCGACTTCCTGATGCCGCGCACGCGCGTCGACGCGCGCAAGGCGCTTGACGTTCCCGTCCATGACCGGCTGATCCTCGTCTCCGGCGGCGGCTGGGGCATCGGTGACCTCGAGGGCGCGATCGAGGCCGGCCTCTCGAGCGACGACACCACCGTCGCCTGCATCGCCGGCCGCAACGAGCCGGCGCGCGAGAAGCTCGAGCAGCGCTTCGCCGGCAACGAGCGCGTCCGCATCCTCGGCTTCACCGAGCAGATGAGCGACTGGATGGCGGCGGCGGACGTGATGGTTCACTCGACCGCCGGCCTGACCGTGCTCGAGGCCCACATCCGCGGCTGCCCGGTCGTCTCCTACGGCTTCGCCGCCGGGCACCTGCGCGCCAACAACGCCGCCTTCGAGCGCTTCGGCCTGGCCGAGGTGGCGCGCTCCGGCCACGAGCTGGAGTCCGTCCTGCGCCACCTGAGCCGCGAGCGCCGCGCTCCGGACTCCTCGTTTGCCTCGCTGCCCTCGATCGCCTCGCGGGCGCTCACCGTGCGTCCCCGGGTGCGCCCGCAGCCGGTCTGGCGGCTGCGCATGGAGCGCGTCGCCACCGCGGTCGCCCTGGCGATCGTCGCGGTGGTGATGCTCTTCACGGTGATCGACCGCGAAGCGCCCTACAAGGTGATCGCCAAACCGCTCGAGGGCCGCATCCACCTCGGCAGGGACAACGACGAAGCGGCAACCGGCGTCTCCAAGGCGAGCGCGGTCAAGCCGGTTTCCGGCGCCGCTCCCGCCAATCAGGCCGAAGCCAGCCAGAGCCCTTGATCGGCGGCATGGTCGGCGCAGGGCTCGCCTCGGCGGCGGTCTTGCATGCCGGGCCGGCGCTCGCCCCGGTCGTCCCCGGCGTCGGCGCGGCGCTGGGCATCGAGTTGCGCCAGGACGGCGTCGAGGGGGTGGCGCTGACCTTCGACGACGGGCCGCACCCGCAGGGCACGCCGACCGTGCTCGAGATCCTCCGCGAGCGCGGCGCGGTCGCCACCTTCTTCCTCGCCGGCGAGCAGGTGGCCCGCCGCCCGGCGCTGGCGGCGGAGATCGTCGCCGCCGGCCACCGGGTCGAGCTGCACTGCCACCGCCACCGCAACCAGCTGCGGCTCACCCCGCGCGAGCTGATCGAGGACGCCGAGCGGGCGCGGGCGACGATCGAGGAGGCGAGCGGCCAGGCGATCGCCGACTACCGGCCGCCCTACGGGATCTTCAGCGGCGCCGGGCTGCGCGCCGTGCGCCGCCGCGGCTGGCGGCCGCTGCTCTGGTCGCGCTGGGGACGCGACTGGCGGCGACGCGCCACGGCGGAGTCGATCGCGCGCCGCTCGACCGCCGGCATCGAGGCCGGCGACATCGTCCTCCTGCATGACGCCGACTACTACAGCGCGCGCGGCTCCTGGGTGCGCACGGCGGCGGCGCTGCCGCTGATCCTCGACGAGCTCGAGAGCCGCGGGTTGAGGACCGTCTCGCTGCGCCGCTGAGCGGGTGGTGCGAGGGTCCAGACGTCACAGCCGGCAAAGGCCTCGTCGAGGCGTCGCGCCATCGTGCTCCTCCGGGTTGGCCGTTCCTGGTCGAAGATTTCCCTTGGCATAGAAATCCGTCTCCGTTGTAGGGGGCGTTATGAAACCTTCGCCCCTCGATCGGACGAAAAAGGTGCACATAGCGAAAAGAACGCGCAGATTGCGCGTTTCGCCTCAACCGGCGCTGACGAAGGCGGCGATCTCGTCGGCGACTCGTCGCGGCTGGTCGAGCGGCACGAAGGTCTTCGCCTCGGCGATCTCGACCAGGCGGGCGTTGGGGACTTCGCGCGCCAGTTGTTCGGCGTAGCGGATCGGGAAGAATTTGTCGCCAGGGGCCCAAGTGAGCAGCAGCGGCAACTGCGACTCGCTCAGCTTCTCGGCAGCGTCGAGCGTCCAGCGCTTGTTCATGCCGGACGTGACCTTCTTGGCGTCGCGCTTGACGCCCGGATCGGTGAGGCTGGGCTTCATCCACGAGGCGACCAGGTTCGGCGGGATCGTCGTCTTGGCGAAGGGCTTGAAGGCGGCTCGGGCGAGGGCGCCGATCCGGAACGGGGCGGAGAGCACGGTCATTCCGCCGGGCAGCTTCGCGAGCGGCGGCATCGCCTTGAAGATCCCGGGCGGGAAGTTGTCGTGGGTGTCGCAATTGGTCAGCACCAGGCGGCCGATCCGCTCGGGGTGGCGGGTGACGAGCACCTGGGACATCGCGCCGCCGGAGTCGTTGCCGACGATCGTCACGTCCTCGAGCTCGAGCGCGGCGAGGAAGCTGTCGACGATCGCCGCGATCCCGGGAGGGGAGAGGTCGGCGTCGGGGTTCATCGCCACCTGCTGGGCCGCTATCGGCCAATCGGGTGCGATGCAGCGGCAGCGATCGGAGAGGGCGTCGACGACCCCGTCCCAGAGCCGCCCGTCGACGAGGAAGCCGTGGACGAAGACGACCGGCGGTCCCTCGCCGGCCTCGCGATAGCGAATCCGCCCCGCGGGAAGCTCGATCTCCTTGCTCAGGCGCTCCTGGTCGCCGATGGCCACGGTTGGACCTTAGCGGCCACGATCTCCCCGGCGGGGTCGGCCTCACCGCGGCGCGACTCCTTCTGGGCGTACATGCGGGCGTCCGCGAGACGCAGCGCCTCCAGGGGCTCGTCGGCCTCCTCGGGGATCGTCGCGGCGCCCCACGCCGTCGCCACGCTGTAGCCGGGGCCGCTCTCGGTCAGGGCTTCGGCGGCGCGCTTGGCGACCGCGCCGAACCGATCGGCGGGGCAGTAGAGGAGCACGCAGAACTCGTCGCCGCCGACGCGGTAGGCGGTCCCGTCCACACCCACCGCATCTCGGAGTCGCAGGCCGAGCCGAGCCAGCATCTCGTCGCCCGCCTGGTGGCCGCGAGTGTCGTTGAGGTGCTTGAAGCCGTTGAGGTCGAGGAAGATGACCACCGCCGGGCTCTCGGCGGTCGCAATCCGGCAGAGGCGCTCGAGGTCGACCTGCATCAGGCCGCGATTGCCGAGGCCGGTGAGCGGGTCGGTCTGCACCTGCTCGAGCAGCTTCTTGTTCTCCCGGTCGCTCATCGCCAGGCGGACGATCACCGCGACCATCGTCGTCGCCCAGAGCACCGTCGAGAGACCGCCCGTCGCGCTCTGGTACTGCATCGCGAAGAGGCCGATCATCACCGCGGCGAAGACGGCCGGGACGAGGATCTCGCGGCGGCCCTCGCCCCGCTTCGGCGAGGTGATCTCGTTTGCCCGAGCCGGTTGCCAGACGGCCGCGCCGAGGCAGACGGCGGCGATCAGGTAGATCGGGTCGATCCATTCGCCGCCCGGCAGGGCGCCTTCCGTGGATTGCAGCGTGTAGGCGATGTCGGCGACCACCAGAGCCGAGAGGCCGGCGAGCAGCAGCGACCAGGTGCGGCCCGGGCGCCACCCCGTCAGCGCGACCACCCCCACCGTCATCGCCAGCATCGCGATGTCG
This sequence comes from uncultured Solirubrobacterales bacterium, assembly GCA_963728365.1. Classification (GTDB taxonomy): domain Bacteria; phylum Actinomycetota; class Thermoleophilia; order Solirubrobacterales; family 70-9; genus VRUE01. The sequence continues at coordinate 1,089,050 of CAVSJI010000001.1, read as the reverse complement.
CCGACCGGGTAGGCGAGCGTGGTCGCCGTTTCGAGAGCCGAGCCCGAGGCGTGATCGGCGACGAAGTCGAAGACGAAGGCGGCGCCCAGCGCGGCGGTGCCCAGAGCGGCGATCAGGCCGTCCATCCAGAGCCGCCAGTTGATCTCGTGCGCTCGCGCCCGAACGAGCATCGCCAGCCCGCCGTAGGCAAGCGGATAGAAGGCCAGGTAGCCGACGTCGGCGGGCGAGGGATAGGGGGCGGCGGGATTGCCTTCGATGAACACCGTCCAGTAGACCTCGGAGGCGCCCCAGAGGAGGATCGCCAGGCCGATCAGGAGCCAGGCCGTCGTCTCCCGCCGGTAGTCCGCCGCGCGGACGAGGCAGGCGATCCCGGCGCCGATGACAACGGCGTCGTAGAGAACTTCGCTGAGCGTCGAGTGGGCGCTGCCGCCGACTCCGAACCAGTCGTGCAGGGCGACGGCCAGCGTGCCGCCGAGCAGCAGCGCGGCGAGCGCGCGGCGCAGCGCGGTCGAAATGCGGGTATGGCCGGTGCCGGCTTGGGCGGTTTCCACTGGTGGAGCTATCGGCACCCTTCCGCTCTCCCACAACCCCTCGAAGGGCAAATTGCGCGACTCGTTTAGACTGAGTGGCGATGAAAGCCGGAATCCATCCCGAGTACGCGCTGGCCCACGTGCACTGCTCCTGCGGGAACCAGTTCTACACGCGGTCCACGCAGTCCGATCTGCACGTCGAGCTCTGCTCCGAGTGCCACCCTTTCTACACCGGCAAGCAGAAGCTGGTCGACACGGGTGGCCGGGTCGAGCGTTTCCAGCGCCGCGCCGCGAAGCACGCCAAGGCCGGGAGGTAGGGAGTCGTGAGCCCGGAGCTGGGCTCACCGCAGGCCGTCGACGCTGGTCCGTCCCAAAACGGGACCGACCCGGTGCGAATGCCCGACGGCGCCCTGGTCGCCAAGCGCGACGCGCCGGTCGGCGGGCAGGCGGTGCTCGAGGGAGTGATGATGCGCGGCGTCTCGGTCTGGGCCGTGGCGGTGCGCCGCCCCGACGGCGAGATCGAGATCAGCTCCGAGCCGATCCGCCCCTGGGCCACCCGCCACCGGCTCTGGCGGGCGCCGGTGCTGCGCGGCGTCGTCGCCCTCGGCGAGTCGCTGAAGATCGGCTTCCGGGCGCTGGGGATCTCCGCCAACGCCCAGCTCGAGGAGGACGAGGAGGGGGAGCGCGAAGAGATCGGCGGCTGGATGTGGGGGCTGACGATCGTCTTCTCGCTGGTCCTCGCAATCGGCCTCTTCTTCGTCGTCCCGGTCGGCCTGACCAGCCTGATCAAGGACAAGCTCGGCTCGCCGCTGCTCTTCTGGCTGGTCGAGGGCGTGCTGCGCACGGGGATCTTCATCGGCTATATCGCGGCGATCAGCCGGCTCAAGGACCTGCGCCGGGTCTTCGAGTACCACGGCGCCGAGCACAAGACGATCTCCTGCTATGAGGCCGAAGACGAGCTGACCCCGGCCAGGGCGAAGCTCTACTCGCGGCTGCACCCGCGCTGCGGCACCAGCTTCCTGCTGATCGTCATGGTGCTGGCGATCTTCGTCTTCGCCCCGATCGGGCTGCCCGCCTGGTACTGGCTGGTCTTCTCGCGGATCGTCGGCGTGCCGCTGATCGCGGGCCTCTCCTATGAGGTGATCAAGTGGGCCGGCAAGAACCGCCGCAAGCGCTGGGTGCGGGCGGTGATGTGGCCGGGGCTGATGCTGCAGAACCTGACCACGCGCGAGCCCGACGAGGAAGAGCTGGCGGTGGCGATCTCCTCGTTGCAGGCGGTGCTGGCCCGCGAGGACCCCAAGCTCGCGGCCGGACGCCAGCCGATAGAGATCGTCGCTTAGCGGTTTAGGGTTTCCTTGTGATCGACTCGCTGGTCGAGCAGATTGAGGTGCGCTTCGCCGAGCTCGAGCGCCAGATGAGCGATCCCGAGACGATCGGGGACCGCGCGCGCTACGCCGAGGTCGGCCGCGAGTACCGCGAGCTGCAGCCGGCGCGCGAGCTGGCCGCCGAGTACCGGACGCTGCGCGACGACCTCGACGGTGCGCGCGAGCTGCTCGCCGAGGACGGCGACGACCCGGAGCTGCGCGCCGTGGTCGAGGAGGCGCCGGCGCGGATCGAGGCGCTCGAAGAGGAGATCCGCCTGGCGATGGTCGAGCGCGACCCAAACGACGCGAAGAACGTGCTGGTCGAGATCCGCGCCGGAACCGGCGGCGACGAGGCGGCGCTCTTCGCCGGCGATCTCTACAAGATGCTGACTCGCTATGCCGAAGAGCGCGGCTTCGCGACCGAGGCGCTCTCGCAGTCGAGCGCCGAGGTCGGCGGCTTCAAGGAGGTGACCTTCGCGATCAAGGGCGAGGGCGCCTACTCGGTGTTCAAGTACGAGGGCGGCACGCACCGCGTGCAGCGCGTGCCGGAGACCGAGTCCCAGGGGCGGATCCACACCTCGACCGCGACCGTCGCCGTGCTGCCCGAGGCGGAGGAGGTCGAGGTGCAGATCGACCAGAACGACCTGCAGATCGACGTCTACCGTTCCTCCGGCCCGGGTGGCCAGTCGGTCAACACGACCGACTCGGCGGTGCGGATCACCCACAAGCCCTCGGGGATCGTCGTCTCGATGCAGGACGAGAAGTCCCAGCTGCAGAACAAGGAGCGGGCGATGCGGGTGCTGCGCGCGCGGCTCTACGAGCGCGAGGTCGCCGAGCAGCAGGCGAAGATCGCCTCCGAGCGCAAGGCGCAGGTGGGTAGCGGCGAGCGCTCCGAGAAGGTCCGCACCTACAACTTCCCGCAGGGCCGGGTCACCGACCACCGGATCAAGCTCACCTCGCACAACCTCGACGGCGTGCTCGGCGGCAACCTCGCCGAGTTCACCGAGGCGCTCTCGGCCGAGGAGAAGCGCCAGCGGCTGGAGGCGGCGTCGGTCGGATGATCGGCGAGGCGCTGAGCGCGTCGACCGACGCCCTGCGCGCCGCCGGGGTCGCTGAGCCGCGCCTCGACGCCGAGCTGCTGCTGGCCGAGGCGACCGGCTGGGACCGGGCTCGGTTGGCGGCCAACCCGGAGGCCGGGCTGGAGCCGCCCGCCGCCCGCCGCTTCGCCGAGATGGTGCGCCGCCGCCTGCGGCGCGAGCCGGTCGCCTACATCCTCGGCCGCCGCGGCTTCCGCGACCTGGAGCTCGCGGTCGACCCGCGGGTGCTGATCCCGCGGCCGGAGACCGAGCTGCTGGTCGAGCTGGCGCTGGAGCTGGAGCCGCGGCGGGTCCTCGACGTCGGCACCGGCTCGGGCGCGATCGCGCTGGCGGTGGCCGCCGAGCTGCCCGGTTGCGAAGTGGTCGCCACGGACACCTCGGCGGGCGCCCTCGCGGTCGCCGGCGCAAACGCCGAGCGCCTCGGGCTCGCCGCACGGGTCGAGCTGGTCGAGGCGATGCTGTCGCCGGGGCTGGGCGGGTTCGACCTGGTCCTCGCCAACCTGCCCTACGTCAGCGAAGCGGAGTGGGCCGGGCTCGAGCCCGAGGTGACCGAGTGGGAGCCGCGCGAGGCGCTGCTCGCGGGTTCGGACGGGCTCGACGTGCTGCGCGCCGCGATCCCGGCGGCCGCCGGTGTGGCCCCGGTCGTCGGCCTGGAGGTCGGCGCCGGGCAGGCGGCGACGGCGAGTGAGCTGGCGATGGAGGCGGGTTTCGGCGCGGTCGAGACGCGGTCTGACCTGGCGGGCATCCCGCGAGTTGTCGTCGGCCGAGCGGCGGTGGCCGGGTGAGCGTCACGGTCTCGATCGAGCGCGACGGGGCCGAGCAGGCGCGCACTGGCCTGGAGCTCTGCGTCGCCTCCGGTGGCGTCGCCGTCTTCCCCTCCGACGGGCTCTACGGGCTGGCCTGCGACCCGCTGAATCGGGAGGCGATCGAGCGCATCCACGCGCTCAAGGGCCGCGACGACGGCAAGCCCTCGGCCGTCCTCTACTTCTCGCCCCTGGCGATGCGCGAGCTGGTCGAGGGCCTCGGCGAGCGCACCCGACTTGCGGTTGGAGCGTTGCTGCCGGGCCCGGTGACGCTGATCGTCGAAAACTCCGAGCACCGCTACCCGCTCGCCTGCCGCGAGGATCCCGAGCGGCTCGGCGTGCGGCTGATCGAGGGGCCGCTGGCCGGGGCGATGTGCCCGCTCTTCCAGACCTCCGCCAATCGCAGCGGCGAGCCGGCGCCGGCGATCTTCGGCGACGTGCCGCGCGAGATCCGCGCCGCGGTCGACCTGGCGATCGACGGCGGGCCGCTGACCGGGCTGCCCTCGACCGTCGTCGACCTGACCCGTTTCGACGCGATCGGCGATTGGAGCGTGCTGCGAGTCGGCGGGCTCGCAGCGGATGAGCTCGAGCAGCGTCTGGCGGCCCTAACCCCCCGTTAACCGAACGCCCCCGGACCGGAAAGTACGCTCCCAGCGATGGACCGCGGGAGCTCTTCGGGCCAGGGTGTGGGGGAGACGCGCGCATGACGCGGGCGCTGCTCCCCGTCCAGGCCGCCTTCGAGCAGGTCGGGGAGATGATGATCCTCACCGCGAAGACGATCGTCTCGGCGATCCGCCCGCCCTACCCGTACGGCGAGGAGCTGGTCTGGCAGTTCCTCTTCGTGCTGAAGCTCTCCTGGTTCCCGCTGCTGGTCTCGACCTTCGCGCTCTGCCTGGGGGCGCCGGGGCTGCAGGCGGCGGGCGTGCTCTCGCTGTTCGGGGCGCTCGACCGCCTCGGCGGCTTCTTCGTGGTCACCGCGATTCGCTGGATCGGACCGCTGGTGACTGCCGTGGTCGTCGCCGGCGTCGCCGGGACCGCGATCACCGCCGACCTCGGCGCGCGCAAGATCCGCGAGGAGCTCGACGCCCTGCAGGTGCTCGGCGTCGACCCGATCAAGAACCTGGTCGTGCCGCGCTTCATCGCCCTGATGATCATCACCGGCCTGCTCGACATCTTCGCGATCGTCTTCGGCCTCTCGGCGGGCATCGCCGCCGAGTTGCTCTACCACCAGTCGCTCGGCGGCTTCTTCGCGACGCTCTTCTCGAACGCCTCGGTCACCGACATCTGGGGATCGGTCCTGATGTGCACGATGTTCGGCGCGATCATCGCCGTCGTCTGCTCGTTCAAGGGGATGACCGCCTCCGGCGGCGCCGAGGGGGTCGGCCGGGCGGTGAACCAGGCGGTGGTGATCGCGATAGTCGCGGTCTTCTTCTTCAACTTCGTCTTCACCGCGATCCTCTTCGCGACCAACCCGGAGCTGCAGAGCATCCGATGAGGGCGCGGAGCACGATGATCGGCTGGCTCGACGTGCCGCTCGACTGGCTCGACTCATTCGGCGAGGTCGCCCGCTTCGGCAGCCGGGTCGCGGGGCTCGTCTACAGCGGGCGGGTCTTCAAGTACTTCGGCGAGAGCCTGCGCCAGGCCGGCATCCTGGTCCTCGGCTCTGCCCTGGTGATCTGGGCCTTCGTCTTCATCATCGGCCTGCAATGCGGGCTGCAGGGGGCCTACTTCAACCGCTCGATCGGCGCACCCTCGCTGGCCGGCCTCTTCTCCGCCTACTGCGATCTGCGCGAGGCCGTGCCCTACGCCTTCGGCTACATCCTCTCGGCCAAGGTCGGCACCGGGATCGTCGCCGAGCTCGGCGCGATGCGGATCTCCGACGAGATCGACGCGCTCGAGGTGATGGGGATCGAGCCGGTCACCTTCCTCGCCGGCACCCGCCTGCTGGGCGCCTGGATCGCCCTGCCCTTCCTCTACCTGGTCGGGATCGGCATCGCCTACTTCGCCAGTTACTTCTCGGTCGTCCAGCAGATCGGCGACGTCTCCTCGGGCGGCTACCTGCTGATCTTCTGGATGTACCAGGACCCCCTCGACCTCACGTTCAGTCTGATCAAGGGCATGGTGATGGCAACCGCGATCGTGCTGGTCGGCTGCTACTACGGCTACACCGCCTCCGGCGGCCCGGTCGGCGTCGGCACCGCCACCGCTCAGTCGATGGTCGTCAACATCATCCTCGTCCACATAATCGGCATGCTCGGCACCGTCGTCTTCTGGGGCTCCACCCCCAGAGCCCCGATCGGCGGCTAGGCGCCCTGGGACGTGTCGTCCCTTGGATACCACCGGCGACCCCTTAGGGACGGCACGTCCCTGGGTCAGCAGCCGGTCTCGCCGTGGAACGGAAGGTGGACCAGGCGGCGGCTTGTGTTGTCCTGCTCGTTGGACTCGTAGAGGAGGCTCTGGGGGTCGACGCGCAGGACCAGGGCGAAGCAGCCGTGCAGGCCGTCGACGCGGATCCACTGGCGGTCGTAGTCGGCGGGGTAGATGTCCGACCAGCCGACCGAGGTGCCGAGGGTGACGTGGTCTTCGGGGGTTCTGCATCGTCGCCATCTATACCCGCTTCCGCTGTCGGAAGTCGTTGCTATGGTCGCCTGGTGAGCGAGCTCCCCGAGAACTTCCAGAGCGCACCGTTGAGTGAGGTCGACCCGGCGATCGCGACGGTGCTCGAGCGTGAGCTTCGCCGCCAGCAGGGGACGCTGGAGATGATCGCCTCCGAGAACTTCGTGCCGCAAGCGGTGCTCGAAGCGGTCGGCTCGGTGCTGACCAACAAGTACGCCGAGGGTTATCCCGGACGCCGCTACTACGGCGGCTGCGAGGAGGTGGACGTCGCTGAGCAGCTGGCGATCGACCGCGCCAAGACGCTCTTCGACGCCGAGCACGCCAACGTCCAGGCCCACTCCGGAGCGCAGGCCAACAACGCCGTCTACATGGCGCTGCTCGAGCCGGGGGACACCTTCCTCGGTCTCGCCCTCGACCACGGCGGCCACCTCAGTCACGGGATGAAGATCAACGTCTCCGGCACGCTCTATAACCCGGTCCCCTACCACGTCCGCAAAGACGATCTGCTGGTCGACATGGACGAGGTCGCCGCGCTTGCCGAAGAGCACAAGCCGAAGCTGATCGTCGCCGGCTGGTCGGCCTACCCGCGCCGGCTCGACTTCGCCGCCTTCCGCGAGATCGCCGACTCGGTCGGGGCCAAGCTGATGGTCGACATGGCCCACTTCGCCGGCCTCGTCGCGGCGGGCGAGCACCCCAACCCGGTTCCGCACGCCGACGTGGTCACGACGACGATCCACAAGACGCTCTGCGGCCCGCGCAGCGGCATGATCCTCTGCAAGGAGGAGCACGCGAAGGCGGTCGACAAAGCGATCTTTCCGGGCCAGCAGGGCGGGCCGCTGATGCACACGGTCGCCGCCAAGGCGGTCGCTCTGCACATCGCAACGAGTGAGCAGTTCCGCGATCGCCAGCGCCAGACGATCGCCAACGCCAAGGCGTTCGCCGCCGGCCTGGAAGCGAAGGGAGTCCCGGTGCTCACCGGTGGCACCGACGTGCACCTCGTTCTCGTCGACCTCACCCCGACCGGCCTCGACGGCCAAACGGCCGAGGATCGCCTGGACGCGGTCGGGATCACCGTCAACCGCAACGCGATCCCCTTCGACCCGCGCCCGCCGATGAACCCGTCTGGCCTGCGGATCGGCACCCCCGCCCTCACCACCCGCGGCATGGTCGAGGACGACATGACCGAGATCGCCTCGGTGATCTCCACGGCGCTCTCCGACGAGTTCGAGTCCGAGAAGGACGCCCTCAACGAGCGCACCCGCGCCCTGATGGAGCGCTACCCGCTCTATTCCGAGCTCTCGCCGGCCGTGGCCTAGTTCAGGCCCTGCTTGACGGCTGGCTTGTTCGGTGGGAAGGTAGGCGGTGCGGCGTGACACGCCGCACAAAACCGTAGCCCTATAAGTGAGGAAACGAGATGCCCAATGCAAGGCGCGTTGTCGCCCTGGCTGGTTGTTGCGTTGCAGCGACACTTGCCATTACAGCAATACTGGCTGGGCTCAGCCAGGCCGAACAGAACGCAAACTGGAAGGTCAATGGTGCCGTCATCAACGCCACCTTAGAACCAACGGTTGGCACCGAACTGGAGAAATTAGAACCCAACGGTCCTCCCCATATGGTCCTATTAATCACATATGGATCATCGAAAGTAGAAATATTATGTGAAGAACTCGTCGCTGTCGGCACCCTCTTGGCCCAGGGTGGCAGCACGGCGGAAATCAAAATTGGCAAATGCCAGACCCTGATAGATGGAGAATTCGTGGAAGCCTGCTTCCCGGAAGAACCGATCGAAGCGATGGCCAAAGACTTAATCGTCTTAAAAGGCGGTCTCCCCTATGACGAATTCGTTCCAGCCGCCGGAGAATCGTTCGGTACGATCAAATTCGGCGAAGAATGTTTCTTCGGCAAAGAAGTCTCGGTTACGGGCTCGTTCGTCGCCAAAGAGTCGAACGGGAAATTCGAAACCCCGGAAGTGACCCACTTATTCGCGGAAGCGTCCGGGCTTGGCGAACTCTCATTCGGTGGCTTTGCGATGACAATCGACGGTAGCGTGAAAGCGTTGCTGATCGGTGGCCACGTTGGTATGAAATGGAGTGGCGTGCCCGGGTAACCGCCTAAGCATCAAGGAATCCGGCGGGATGCCGTGGGCATGCGGTGGCCCGCCGGAATAGGGTGACCTCATGCTCATCTGGGTCGACTGCACCGCCGCCGCGCACCCGCTGGTGCTGCGGCCGTTGATCGAGCGCTTCGAGGCGCGCGGGGACGAGGTGCTGGTGACCGCGCGGGAGTACGGGCAGACGCTGGGGATCCTCGAGCGGCTGGGGATTCCCTACATGGCGGTCGGCGAGCACGGGGGGGCCTCGACGCTGGGCAAGGCGCGGGCGCTGGCCGGGCGCTCGGCGCGGCTCGCACGGGTGGTCTGGGAGCGGCGGCCGGAACTGGCCTTGGCGCATGGCTCGGTCGACCTCGCCGTGGTCTCCTCGCTGCTGCGCATCCCCTCGGTGCAGATGCAGGACTACGAGTTCGCCGGTTGGCAGCGGCAGATCGCCTTCCGGGCGGCGCGCCGGGTGCTGATGCCCGATTCGATTCCGCTCGAGCGGCTGCGCCGGATCGGCGCCAAGCAGGGCAGGCTCTTTCCCTACCCCGGCCTGAAGGAGGAGTACTACCTGGCCGACTTCGAGCCCGATCCCGCCGTGCTCGACGAGCTCGGGCTCGACCGCGAGAAGGTGCTGGTCGTCGTCCGCCCGCCGCCGGAGACCTCCGAGTACCACGCGCCCAACGACCTCTACGGAGAGGTCATTCGGCTCCTCGCGGGCACCGCCGACGTCCAGGCCGTCGTTATTCCGCGGACCGGCCGCCAGGCCGGGGAGCTACGTCAATTCAACTTCGCCAATCTGCGGATACCGGCGCGCGCGATCGACGCCCAGAGCCTGATCGCCTTCGCCGATCTTGTGGTCAGCGCGGGGGGGACGATGAACCGCGAGGCGGTCGCCCTCGGCACGCCCGTGTTCACCACCTTCGCCGGGCGCATGGGCGGCGTCGACGAGGCGCTGATCGCCGAAGGGCGTCTGCGCGTGCTCGAGGACGCGGCCGAGCTCCCCCTCCACAAGCGCGAGACGCAGGTCGGGGTTCTCAACCCACGCGACCCCCAGCTCTTGGTCGAGGCGGTGCTTGCCGCTTGACGGCTATCCCGGTAGGGGTGGAACGTCTTGTACTTTTTCCGCGGAGAGGCTTGCGGACAGCCGCAATCGATCTTCGGAAAAAGTTAAGTGGAACCCCTACCGGGATAGCCCTAAATGGCCACGACCACTGACGCCATCTTCGCCTTTCTGCTCGCCGCCGCGATCGCCTGGCTGCTGGTTCCATACGCCGAGCGGCTCGCGCATCGGCTGGGGGCGATCGACATGCCCAAGGAGCGCGGCCTGCACGACCGGCCGATGCCGCGCCTCTCCGGGCTGGCGATCTTCGCCGGGATCGAGGTCGCCGGCTGGATCTGGCTGCCGGGCGACGGCGAGAGCCGCTCGATCCTGCTCGGCGCCGCGGCGATCGCCGCGGTCGGGGTCGCCGACGACGTCTGGGAGATCCCCGCCCTGCCGAAGCTGCTCGGCCAGATCGGCGCGGCCCTGATCCCGGTGCTCGCCGGCGTCAGGGTCGACGTGCTGACCCTGCCCTTCGTCGGCGGCTTCCAGCTCGGCTGGCTCGCCTACCCGCTGACCGTGCTCGGGATCGTCGCCGTGGTCAACGTGATCAACTTCATCGACGGGGTCGACGGGCTCGCCGCCGGGGTGGGCGTGATCTCGGGAGTCGCCCTGGCGACGATCGCCCTCTCGCTCGAACGCAACTCGGCCGGTGTGCTGGCGGCGCTGACCGCGGGCGGCGCGCTCGGCTTCCTGCGCCACGGCTTCCCGCCTGCCTCGAGCTTCATGGGCGATACCGGCTCCAACCTGCTCGGCTATCTGCTCGCGACCGCCTCGGTGCAGGGCGCCCTGAAGACCAACGCGGTCGTCGCCCTCGTCCTGCCGCTGGTGGTGCTCGCCGTGCCGATCCTCGACACCGGCTTCGTCGTCGCCAAGCGGCTCAAGTACCGCCAGCCGATCTACCAGGCCGACAGCTGGCACTTCCACCACCGGATGGCCAACATCGGCTTCTCGCAGCGGCGCACGCTCGCCTACCTCTACGGCTGGACGTTGGCCCTCGCCGGGTTGGCTCTCGCCCTGCGCTTCGTCCCCTACAGCGACAACCACGGTCACTTCGACGCGGTCTGGACGGCGGTGATGGTGGCTCTCGCGCTGCTCGCCCTGGCGACCAGCGTCTACCTCGTCTACGTGCTCGAGATCCTCAAGCTGCGCCGCGGCCGGCTCAACCCCGAAACGGGGGAGATCGAAGCGATAACCCTGGAGGATGCAGGGGAGACGGTCGAACCGAGCCGCCACGGGACTTAGTAACAGGTTGTGACAAGGGGCACGAACTGGCTCTAGAAAGCCATTCGTCGGCCCTTTCGGATATAGTCGCTCGTCCGCCCGCCTGCCAGAGACGGGCGCCTTTTATGTCTCCTCCCAAGTACGTCGACCTCGTGGTCCTCAGCGCCGGGCTTGCCGTCTTCCTGCTCGGCGGCTTGCCGATGCTCGGTTTCGCCGTCGGCGCCGCCGCCTGGCTCGCTCAGCGCGGCATCCAGGCGCTCGCCGGGCGCCGCGCCCGCGCTGAGCTGGCCGCGGGCCGCAGGCAGCGGGCGATGGGGATCGTCGCGGCGACCACGCTCGGCCGGGTCTGGCTGATGGCGACGGCGGTGCTGCTCGCTGGGCTCTCCGATCGCGAAGCGGGCCTCGCCTCGGCGCTGCTCCTCGCGGCGCTCTTCACGGTCTCGATCGCCGCCCAGGGGATCGCCCACCTCTTCAACGAAGAACCGCAGGCGGGCAAGGCATGAGCACCAAGGCCAAGGTCTTCACCGGGCTCGGCGCCTACTTCGCGTTCTTCGTCCTGATGCTGCTGGTCTTCGGCAGCAGCGGCAAGAACGAAGAGTTCCAGCCGCAGAACGAGTTCAAGCTCGAACCGTGGGTCTCACTGCACCTGGGCGGCGTCGACCTGAGCATCAACAAGGCGGTGTTGTACCTCGTGCTGGCCAGCGCCCTGACGATCTTCACGATGGTCTGGATCTCGCGCCGCATGGCGCAGAAACCGAACCGCGTGCAGACCGCGGTCGAGGTCGGCTACGACCTGACCAAGAACAACATCACCGGCGGCAACATGGACCACGCCACCGCGGTGCGCTGGTTCCCCTTCCTCGCCGCGCTCTTCTTCTGGATCTGGTTCTCGAACATGATCGGCTTCCTGCCGCTGCCGACCAACACCGAGCACACGGTCGACGTCTTCGGCGTCGCGATCCCGTCCTTCGCGATCTACGCGGCGACCGCCAACCTCTCGATCCCGCTGGTCCTGACCCTCGTCGTCTGGATCGCCTACCACGTCGAAGGTATCCGCGCCAAGGGCCTCTTCAAGTACCTGGCGAGTTGGCTGCCGCCGGGCCTCGAGGACATGAACCCGCTCGCCAAGGGCTTCATCTTCGTGATCGAGGCGATTTCGCACTTCGCTCGGTTGATCTCGCTCTCCGTCCGACTCTTCGCCAACATCCTCGCCGGCCACCTGCTGCTGCTCTTCATGGGCGGCGGGCTGGCGGTGCTGCTCGGGATCGCCGCGCTCGGCGCGCTGACCTTCCCGCTCGCCTTCTTCTTCTTCATCCTCGAGGTGGGCCTTATCGCCACCCTGCAGGCGTTTATCTTCTCGACCCTTACAGCTATCTACCTCGGCGGAGCGACCTCCGCCAGCCATTAGAAAAGGAGCGCTACCTCAAATGGACCTCTCCCCTGTTGCCGCCGCGATCTCCGACGAAGGGATCGAAGCCGCCGGTAAGGCGATCGCCCTCGGCGTCGGCGCCGGCCTCGGCTCGATCGGCGCCGGCATCGGCATCGGCATCATCTTCGGCAAGGAGATCGAGTCGGTCGCCCGCCAGCCGGAGATGAAAGACGAGCTGCAGAGCATCCGCTGGCTCGGCTTCGCGCTTACCGAGGCGGTCGCCTTCTACACCTTCATCTTCGGCCTGATCGCCTTCTTCCTCTAGGCCGATCGCGTGGAGCTCTTCGGCTACATAGTCGGTCTCGTCCCGCTCGCGGCTGAGAAGTCGGAAGAAGGCGGCAGCTTCCTGGTCTCGCCGGGCCTCGGCCTGATGATCTGGACGCTGGTGCTCTTCCTCTTCACGATGTGGGTGCTGAGCAAGCTCGCCTTTCCGAAGATCCAAGAAGCGCTCGACAAGCGGGCGAAAGTGATCTCCGAGTCGATCGAGGCGGCTGAAAGGCAGCGCAAGGAGTCCGACGAGCTGCTCGCCGAGTACCGCGAGCGGCTCAGCGAGGCGCGTGAGCAGGCCGACGACATCATGGCCCGCGCCCGCAAGGCGGCCGAGACCGCGGAAGCCGAGGCGACCGCGGCCGGCAAGGAGAAGCGCGAGGAGCTGGTCGCCGCGGCGAAGCGCGACATCGAAGCCGAGACGAAGCGCTCGCTCGACCAGATCCGCAAGGAGGTCGCCGACCTCACCGTGCTGGCGACCGAGAAGGTCACTCGCAAGGCGCTCAGCCCCGACGACCAGCGCCGCCTGGTCGAGGAGGCGCTCAGCGAGGTCGACTTCACGGCGCTCTCGGAGGGCTCGCAGATCTGATGCAGGAGGCGGCTCGCGTATACGCCGAGGCCCTGTTCGACGTGGCCCGGGACAAGGACAAGCTCGACGCCGTGCGCGACGAGCTTGGCCAGCTCGCGGACGCCGTGCAGGCCAGCCACGACCTGCAGGTCTTCTTCTTCAGCCCCTACTTCTCCTCAGCGGAGAAGGTGGCGGGGCTGAAGCGGGCGGTCTCGGGAGCCGGTTCGGAGCTGCTCAACTTCCTCGAGTTGATGATCGAGAAGCAGCGGATGGCGGAGCTGTTCCGGGTCCGCCGCCATTTCGAGGAGCTCTGGAAGGTGGCGAACAAGCGGATCGACGTGACCGTCACCAGCGCGGTCGAGCTCGATCCGGCGGTGGTCGAAAAGGTGGGCGAGGAGATTGAGCGCCAGACTGGCCAGAAGGTAGAGCTGGCCAGCCGGGTCGACGACGAGATCCTCGGCGGCATCGTGCTGCAGGTCGGCAACAAGGTCCTCGACGCGAGCATCCGAGCTCGCTTGGAGAAACTTCGAAAGAGCGTCGCCCAGGCGGCCTAAGGAGGAAGAAAGCACCCGATGGAGATCAAGCCCGACGAGATCGCAAGCATCCTGCGCGAGAGGATCGAGGGACTCGACACCGAGTCCGCCGACTTGGCCGAGGTCGGCACCGTGCTCTCGGTCGCCGACGGCATCGCCCGCATCCACGGCCTCGACAACTGCATGGCGCTGGAGATGCTCGACCTGCCGCACGGGGTCACCGGCCTCGCCCTCAACCTCGAGGAGGACAACGTCGGCGCCGTGCTCTTCGGCGAGTGGGACAAGGTCGTCGAGGGCGACACGGTGAAGCGCACCGGCCACCTGCTGCGCATCCCGGTCGGCGAGGAGCTGCTCGGCCGCATGGTCGACCCGCTCGGCCGTCCGCTCGACGACGCCGGAGAGGTGGCGACCACGCAGACCCGCCCGGCCGAGTTCAAGGCGCCCGGCGTGGTCCAGCGCCAGCCGGTCACCGAACCGGTGCAGACCGGGCTGATGTCGATCGACGGGATGATCCCGATCGGCCGCGGCCAGCGAGAGCTGATCATCGGCGACCGCCAGACCGGCAAGACGGCGATCGCGATCGACACGATCATCAACAACCGCGACAAGGACATGATCTGCATCTACGTGGCGATCGGGCAGAAGATGTCGACCGTCGTCCAGCTCAAGCAGGTGCTGGAGGAGAACGGCGCGATGGAGAACACGATCATCGTCGCCGCTCCCGCCGACGAGGCCGCTCCGATCAAGTTCATCGCCCCCTACGCGGGCTGCGCGATGGGCGAGCACTTCCTCTACAACGGCAAGGCGGCGCTCTGCGTCTACGACGACCTCACCAAGCACGCCTACGCTTACCGCCAGATGTCGCTGCTGCTGCGCCGCCCGCCGGGCCGCGAGGCCTACCCGGGCGACGTCTTCTACCTGCATTCGCGGCTCCTGGAGCGGGCGGTGAAGCTCAACGACGACCTTGGCGGCGGCTCGCTGACGGCGCTGCCGATCATCGAGACCCAGGCCTCCGACGTCTCCGCCTACATCCCGACCAACGTGATCTCGATCACCGACGGTCAGATCTTCCTCGAGTCCGACCTCTTCTACTCGGGGGTTCGCCCGGCGATCAACGTCGGCATCTCGGTCTCGCGGGTGGGCGGCAACGCGCAGACCAAGGCGATGAAGAAGGTCGCCGGCAAGCTGCGCCTCGACCTCTCCCAGTACCGCGACCTCGAGGCCTTCGCGCAGTTCGGCTCGGAGCTCGACCCGGAGACCCAGAAGACGCTCAACCGCGGCGAACGGCTGGTCGAGCTGCTCAAGCAGAAAGAGCGCGAGCCGCTCGAGGTGGCCGACCAGGTGGCGGCGATCTACTCGGGCACCGGCGGCTACCTCGACCGGATCGCGGTCGAGCGGGTGGGAGAGTTTCTGCGCGACCTGAAGATCCGCCTGCACGCCGAGCAGGCCGACCTGCTGAAGCGGATCGGCGAGACCGGCAAGCTCGAGGAGGCCGACGAGGAGGCGCTCGGCAAGGCAATCGCCGAGTTCGTCGACGACTTCGGCCCCGATTTCGACGAACACGGCGACCCGCTGGAGAAGGGCGAGTCCGATCGCGTCCACTCGCCCGAGGAGCGCGGCAAGGGCAGCCATGTCCCCGCCGAGAGCGCCGAGGCCGAGAAGGAGGCGACGCCGGCCTAGTCAGCTGCTGACGCCGGTAACCCGCCCATGGCCACCCAGAAGGACGTCAAGAATCGCATCGCGTCGATCAAGAACATCAACAAGATCACGCGGGCGATGGAGATGGTCGCCGCGGCGCGCCTGCGCCGCGCGGAGCAGCGGATCGAGCAGCTGCGCCCCTACGCGCAGTCGATGCGCAAGCTGACCCGCCGCGCCGCCGAGCAGGCGGGCGGGGTACCGCGCGTGCCGGTGCTCGAAGAGCGCACCGACGTGCGCCGCGTCGGGCTGCTGCTGGTCACCGGCGATCGCGGCCTGGCGGGCGCCTTCAACACCAACATCATCCGCGACGGCCTGCGGCTCGGCAAGGAGCTGCGCGGCGAGGGCAAGGAGGTCGCCTTCTCCGCCGTCGGCCGCAAGGGCGTCTCGACCCTGAGCTTCCGCAAGGAGGAGCCGCGCACCTCCTACGTCGGCTTCACCGACCGGCCCGGCTTCGCCAACGCGCGCGAGATCGGCGAGGAGCTGACCGCCCGCTACGTCGACGGCGACCTCGACCGGGTCGAGCTCGTCTACAACCACTACGTCTCGCCGTTGACCCAGCACGTCTGGCGGCAGACGCTGCTGCCCCTGCAGCAGGCCGACGTGATCGGCGAGGGAGTCGGCGGGGAGGAAGAGCAGGGCGAGGAGACCGAGATCGAGCGCGCCCACGGGGCCTCGATCTGGGAGTACGAGCCCGAGGCCGAGGAGCTGCTCGCCAAGCTGATCCCCGAATACGTGAACATCTCCGTGTACCGGGCGCTGCTCGAGTCGGCCGCTTCGGAGCTCGGGGCGCGGATGACCGCGATGCGCAGTGCCGCCGAGAACGCGGAAGACATGATGGGCAAGCTGACCCTGGAGATGAACCGGGTCCGGCAGGCCGAGATCACCCAGGAGATCCTCGAGGTCGTCGCTGGCGCCGAGGCGCTTGGCTAATCGCTGAGAAACACGAGAAAAGGAACCATGGCTGAGAACAACGGAACCAACGTAGGGCGCGTCGAGCAGGTCACGGGCGTGGTCGTCGACGCGGTCTTTCCCGACAAGCTGCCGGAGATCTACTCGGCCGTGACGATCGAGATGAACGGCGACGACGGCGAATCCAACGAACTGGTCTGCGAGGTGCAGCAGCACCTCGGCGACGACCGGGTGCGCACCGTCGCGATGGACGCCACCGATGGCCTCAAGCGCGGCGACAGGGTGGTTGACACCGGTGGTCCGATCACCGTCCCGGTCGGCGACGCGACCCTGGGCCGGATCTTCAACCTACTGGGCGAGCCGATCGACCTCGGCGAGGAAGTCCAGGCCGAGGAGCGCTGGCCGATCCACCGGCCTGCCCCGGAAGCCTCCGAGCTCGCTCCGACGCAGGAGATTCTCGAGACCGGGATCAAGGTCATCGACCTGCTGGCGCCCTACGCCAAGGGCGGCAAGGTCGGCCTCTTCGGCGGCGCCGGCGTCGGCAAGACGGTGCTGATCCAGGAGCTGATCCGCTCGATCGGCGAAGAGCACGAAGGCCTCTCCGCCTTCTGCGGCGTCGGCGAGCGCTCGCGCGAGGGCAACGACCTCTGGCTCGAGATGAAGGAGTCGGGCGTCATCGACAAGACGATGCTCGTCTTCGGGCAGATGAACGAGCCGCCCGGCGCCCGCCTGCGGGTCGCCCTCTCCGGGCTGACGATGGCCGAATACTTCCGCGAGCAGGGCGGCCAGGACGTGCTGCTCTTCATCGACAACATCTTCCGCTTCGTCCAGGCGGGCTCCGAGGTCTCGGCCCTGCTCGGGCGGATGCCCTCGGCGGTCGGCTACCAGCCGACGCTGGAGACCGAGATGGGCGAACTGCAGGAGCGGATCACCTCGACCGAGCGCGGCTCGGTGACTTCGGTGCAGGCGATCTACGTCCCCGCCGACGACCTCACCGACCCGGCCCCGGCCTCGGTGTTCGCCCACCTCAACGCGACCACGACGCTCTCCCGGGCGATCTCCGAGAAGGGGATCTACCCGGCCGTCGACCCGCTCGATTCGACCTCGACGATCCTCAAGCCCGACGTGGTCGGCGAGGAGCACTACCGCACGGCGACCGAGGTCCAGGAGGTGCTGCAGCGCTACAAGGAGCTGCAGGACATCATCGCGATCCTCGGCATCGACGAGCTCTCCGACGAGGACAAGCAGACGGTGACCCGGGCGCGCAAGATCGAGCGCTTCCTCAGCCAGCCGTTCTTCGTCGCCGAGCAGTTCACCGGCCGCTCCGGCGAGTACGTGCCGGTGTCCGAGACGGTGCGCGGCTTCCGCGAGATCCTCGACGGCGAGCACGACGAGCTGCCCGAGACGGCCTTCTACATGAAGGGCGGCATCGACCAGGTGACCGCCGACCGCGAGGCCGCGGCCGCCTAGGGGGATCAGTGGCCGCCGAGCACATGGTCGACGTCGAGGTCCTCACCCCCGAGGGGGAGGTCTTCCGCGGCGAAGCGCGCCAGGTCTCGACCCGTACCGCGGTCGGCGAGCTGGGTGTGCTCGCCAACCACGCCCCGCTGCTCGCCTCTCTGCAGCCGACTGAGCTGCGCCTCCACCTCAGCGACACGGAGACCCGCCGCTACGCCCAGGCTCACGGCTGGCTGCAGGTCTTCGGCAACCAGGCCAAGCTCCTGGTAGAGGAGGCCCTCGACCCCGCCGAGCTGGACGCCGCCACGCTCAAAGAGCAGCTGGCCGACGCCGAGCAGCGGCTGGCCGAGTCCGAGGAGGGCAGCGGCAAGCGGGCGCGGGCCGAGAAGGACATCGCCCGGGCCGAGGCGTTCCTGGCTATCGCTGAAGGGTGAGGGTGGCGTAGCCGCGGCGGGGTGGAGAGCCGATGGCCTTCCGCGGGAATTGATGTCGCACGCGCGCTGCGCGCGCTTAGCGACGATGTTGGAGCGCGGCTGATGCCGCGCAGACACCGGAATGCTTTTCCGCCGCTTCGCGACATTCCCGCGGAAGGCCATCGGCTCTCCCTGCTCGGATGCACTTCCGACATCGACCACGCTCTGACAGGGTCAATGTCGGCCGCGCTGAGAAGCGATTTACAGCGGTTTAGTCCCTCGTCTAAATTTAGGCCGACGACTAAATTTAGACGAGGGACTAAGGCACTCTAAACGCACGCAAGGCATTCGCTGAGATGGCACAGCGAAGCCTCGGGGCGATGTTTCCGACGCGCGACGGCCTGAGAGGTCCTAGCTTCACGCCCTTCCTGCGGAGGTGCGATGATTCTGTCGCCCAGAAGGTCTCGACATCCCGATGATGAAAGGCAACCGATGCCACCTCCTGATCTGCACGCATTGACTAGGACAGTGGTCGGGCAACCGCTCGGTTTGGCAGATTTGGACGCCTTTTTGGCACAAATCGAGGTTGATTTCGATTCCGTCCATGAGGCGCAGGATGGCGTTTGGGTGGGCTCCATCGGATACGAGCGGTTCCCTGACGTGGGTGCCTTCGCAGAGCACCTCGCGGCGGCGGGTGTCGAGTGTCTCGTCGATGTACGCGAGCTACCGATTTCCAGGCGACGTGGATATGCAAAGACTGCACTTTCTGAGGCACTGCAGGCCGCCGGAATTGAGTACGAACATCGGCGGGGCCTAGGAAATCCGAAGCCGATTCGCGACCTCTACAAGTCGGGAAAGGTCGATGCAGGCAGGCATCTCTACAGGGAGCACCTGCGCGGGTGCCCAGAGCAGCTCGGTGAACTTCAGGTGCTCCTCGAAGAAAAACGCTGCGCCCTGATGTGCGTCGAGCATGACCAAGGGATCTGTCATCGCGATGAGATCTTCGCTGCCCTGGGAGAAAGACCGGGGTTGGAGATGGCAGTCTCGACGCTAGCCGAGCTGTAGCTGTTCTGCTTGCCTCGGTGGCCACCAGACACCGAGGATCAGGAAATTTTTCGGATGCATGAATTGATTTCCGACGATGAAGGCCGTGTCCTTCGTTGGCCCGCAAAGCTCCTCAAGCCACTTCTTGCGTATCCGCTCGCGCCAATCGGAATGCCGTTTTTCGCTTCGGTAGAGCTCTGCGATCTCCCAGTCGACAATGGTCTGCACATGTTCTTTGCAGGCGGCGTCTCCGCAGAGGTAGCGGTACTTGAACGCGAAGGGCAGGAGCTCGATCGCGCGCTGCTGGTAAGCCCGCTCAGCGGACGTAAGGATTGAACCTTGGGCGACTGCAGAAGCAGCCAGCGCTTGCTTCTCCTTGGCAACGTCTACCGTCTTGATCTCCAGAGCCCTGATCTCGCGGGGGCGGAAAATGCCGAGTGACGTTCTGTCGGATTCCTGGCGCCGTTGGAGCTCGCACATCGAGGAGGCCATTAGGGGCTCAACAAACGGCCTTCGGCGGCGCCAGGCGTGAGATGTATCCAAGAATTGTCCGGTCGCGTTCAGCGAATCTAGATTGGGCTTTCGAGTCTCTGGGCGACGATCGCTCGAGGCGTTGGCAGCCTCCAATTCAATTACTTCGTACTTGCGAAAGCGGTCGTTTTCCTCCAGCTGGCGAAATGGAACTGGATACAGCCGTATCCAGCCTGCCTGCTTGCCGTCCACCAGTCTTACGCCGGCGACGCAACAGGTCTCGCCATATTTTCGGCTCGGATTCGGATAAGCCTTGACGAGGACGAGGAGTTGAATACGTTCCGGGGTCACGAACCCAGCACGATGGCATTCGATCCGGCGGCGACTTGTTCCCTCTGATCTGCGCGGCAGTTCCGCGGTTCAAATACGGTCTGGTCCATGGCACGCCCGCACTTGGTAGCCCTAGAAG
The DNA here is from genome assembly GCA_963728365.1 of uncultured Solirubrobacterales bacterium. Classification (GTDB taxonomy): domain Bacteria; phylum Actinomycetota; class Thermoleophilia; order Solirubrobacterales; family 70-9; genus VRUE01. Next base: position 1,068,963 of record CAVSJI010000001.1, on the reverse strand, counting down.
GAGGGGTTCGGTCGGCCTCTGCGGGAATGTCGCGAAGCGGCGGAAAAGCATTCCGGTTTTTGCGCGGCGTCAGCCGCGCTCCAGCATCGTCGCTAAGCGCGAAGCGCGTGCGACGTCAATTCACGCGGAGGCCGACCGAACCCCTCCCTATGGGAGTCCTCGCATGACCGACGAGCTGATTGGGCTCGCCTCGCGGCTGGTCGGCTATGAGACGTCCTCGGCGGAGGGGGTGCTCGAGTGCGCTGGGTTTGTCGAAGGGTGGTTGGAGGCGCGGGGGATCGAGGCGGTCAGCGACGAGGTGCGGGGGTTGCCGGTGCTCAAGGCTGAGGTCGGGCCACAGGGGGCGCCGACGGTGGTGCTGCACGGGCACATCGACGTGGTGCCGGGGCGGGCCGGCCAGTTCGAGCCGCGGGTCGACGGGGACCGGTTGTATGGGCGAGGGGCCTATGACATGAAGGGCGGGTTGGCGGCGATGCTGCTGGTTACGGCGGCGATGCGGGAGCAGGATGCGGTGCGGGTGCGGCTGGGGATCGTCGGAGACGAGGAGTCCGAGGAGGAAGCGGAGCGGGGGTCGGATCATCTGGTCGACTCGGGCTTCACCGGGGACTTCGCGATCACGGGGGAGCCGACCGACCTGCATATCGGGGTCGAGGCGAAGGGAGTGCTGGCGCTGCGGGTCGAGGTCGGCGGCACGGCCGCGCACGGGGCGACGCCGTGGCTGGGGGAAAACGCCGTGCTGCGGGCGATCAACGTTTTCCGCAGCATCGAGTCGCTACCTTTCGCTCGGCACAGTACCGAGCTGTTCGACCGCCCCTCGATCAACCTGGGAAGGATCCTGGGCGGCGACGCGCTCAACAAGGTGCCCGACCGATGCGCCATCGACGTCGACATCCGCTACCTGCCCGACCAGGACCCCGCCGAGCTGCTCGAGCAGGTGCGGGGAATCGGGGCTGCCGAGGTCGAGCGGCTCTTCGCGCGGCCGCCGGCGGTGGTCGACCGCGAGCTGCCCTACGTGCGGGCACTGCGCGACGCGGCGGCCGTCCATCACTCGGGCGAGCCGATGAGCGTCGGCCGCGACGGCGCCTCGGACGCGGTCTCCTTCCTGCGCGTCGGGGTGCCGGCGGTCGAGTTCGGCCCGGTCGGGGCCGGGCACCACGGGCCCGACGAGTGGGTCTCGGTCTCCTCGCTGCACACCTACAGGCAAACGCTCGACACCTTCCTGCGCTCGCTGCCGGAGCGCCTCGACGCTTGAGCGACCGTGGCTGAGCCCGTCTTCGCCAAGCCGCCGCCCGAGGGCGACCATGAGCCGCCGCCCAAGCCGAAGCGCTTCTGGTGGCGCTTCACGCTCGGCTCGATGGTGATCGTGATCGCAGTCGCCGCGGCCACCTCGGCGAGCATCCTGCTCTACGTCGACAGCATCGCCACGGCGCTCTCGCACCACAATCACTTCGGCAGGCTGCACCGCTACCTCGCCAAAGTCCACGGCGGCGAACCGGAGAACATCCTGATCCTCGGCTCAGACAAGCGGGCCAACCTCAAGGAAGACCCGGGCCGCTCGGACACGACGATCCTGCTGCGCCTCGACCCGGACCGCAACGCGATCGCGGTGATGTCGATCCCCCGTGACCTGAAGACCGACATCCCCGGCTACGGCACGGAAAAGTTCAACGCCGCCTACACCGTCGGCGGGCCGAAGCTGACGCTGCAGGTGGTCAAGGAATTGACCGGGCTGCAGATCAACCACGTCGTCAACGTCGACTTCCTCGGCTTCGTCCGCGCGGTCGACGCGATCGGCTGCGTCTACGTCGACGTCGACCGGCGCTACTACCACTCGAACGTCGGCGTGCCGCCCTCCGAACAGTATTCGGAAATCAACGTCAAGCCCGGCTACCAGCTGCTCTGCGGCAAGAAGGCGCTGCAGTACGTGCGCTACCGCCACACGGACACCGACATCGTTCGCTCCGCCCGCCAACAGGACTTCCTCAGCTCCGCCCGCGAGCGGGTACCGATCTCCAAGCTGGTGCTCGGCCAGGACGACCTGGTCGACATCTTCACCAAGTACACGACCTCCGACATCAGCGACACGACGACGATGCTGGAAGTGATGAAGCTGTTCATCGCCTCGCGCAACGCGGCGATCAAGGAGGTCCACTTCCCGGCCGAACTCGGCCCGAGCTACGTCTACGCCTCTCCGGAAGCGATCCAGGAAGCGGTGGACAAGTTCCTCGGGATCGAAGCGAGCGGCGGCCCGCGCGGTTCGCTGGAGGAAGGCGGCGAAAGTAGCTCGAAGAAGAAGAAGCAGGGCGGCAAGCGCGCCAGGAAGAAGCAGAAGCCGCACCTGGCGCCGCCCAAGCCCCCCGGCAGCGACGGCCTCCTGCGGGCGCGGGAAGCGGGCGAAGCGGAGGCCAAGGCCGTCGCCCGCAAGGTCGGCTCCGGCTTTCCCGTCTTCTATCCAACGAGGCTCCCCTCGGGCGCCTACTTCGCCGAAACCAATCCCTACGAACACGTACAGGACCCACGCGTCTACCACTTCAGGGACACGGACGGGAAGCGCCACGGCGCCTACCGGATGGTGGTCCAGCTGCCGCTCCCCGACGGCATGCACTACTTCGGCCTGCAGGGGGTGCAGGGCTGGTCGGACCCGCCGATCCTTGACAATCCCAGCCTGACCAAGACAATCAACGGCCGCGAATACGAGATCTACGTCGACGGCGACCGCTTGCCGATCGTCGCCTGGCACAGGGGGGACAACTCCTACTGGGTCTCGAATGACCTTCTCAACACACTCACAAACGACCAGATGATCGGGATCGCGCGCTCCGCCGACGTGAAGCTGCCGAATCCGAAGCGAAAGCGAGGCAAGAGAACTCCATGAGCACAGAGCGAGAGACGATCGGGGTCGTCGGTGTCGGCTGGGTCGGGCTGGTCACCGCCGCCTGCTTCGCCGAGCTCGGCCACCCGGTCGTTGCCCGCGACATCCTCCCCGAGAAGGTCGAGGCCCTCTCTCGCGGCGAGATCACGATCCACGAGCCCGGACTCGACGAGTTGCTGAAGCGCAACGCCGAGCGGCTCACCTTCACGACCGACATGGCGGAGCTGCTCGAGCGGGCGCGCCTGCTCTTCGTCTGCGTCGACACGCCGCCGACCCACTCCGGCGACGCCGACCTCTCGCGCGTTCGCGCCGTGGTCGAGGAGCTACCCGGCGACGGCGAGCACGTGCTGGCGATGAAGAGCACGGTCCCCGCCGGGACCGGCCACTCGATCCGCCGCGACCGTCCCGGCCTCTCCTACGTCTCCTGCCCCGAGTTCCTCAAGGAGGGGACCGCGGTCGAGGACTTCCTCCATCCCGACCGAGTCGTGGTTGGCGCCGATCCCGGCGACGAGGCCGCCGGTGACGCGATCGCCCGCCTCTACGAGCCGCTCGGCGGCGAGCTGGTGCGCACCGACGTGGCCAGCGCCGAGATGATCAAGCTCGCCTCCAACGCCTTCCTCGCCACGAAGATCTCCTTCGTCAACGAGATCGCCAACGTCTGCGAGAAGGTCGGCGCCGACGTCGCCGAGGTCTCGCGCGGCATGGGCCTCGACCAGCGCATCGGCTCCTCCTTCCTGCGCGCCGGGATCGGCTACGGGGGGTCGTGTTTCCCCAAGGACGTCTCGGCGCTGAAGATGCTGGCCGGCAACACGGGATACCACTTCCAGCTGCTCGGCGCGGTGATCGAAGTCAACGAGCTTCAGAAGCGGCGCGTGGTGCAGAAGCTCCAGGCGCACCTCGGCTCGTTGGCCGGCAAGCGGGTGGCCCTGCTCGGGCTCGCCTTCAAGCCGAACACCGACGACATGCGCGAGGCCTCGAGCCTGGTGCTGGCGGCGCGGCTGGAAGGGGAGGGGGCTCAGGTGAGTGCCTACGATCCGGTGGCGGCCGGCGCCGCACGCGACCTCTTCGACGCGGTCGAGTTTCGCGACGCAGCGCTCGAGGCGCTCGAGGGTGCCGACGCGGCGATCCTCGTCACCGAGTGGCCAGAGTTCGCCGAGCTGGACTGGTCCGCTGCCGCCGAGAAGATGGCGCGACCGCTGCTGATCGACGGTCGAAACTTCCTCGACGCAAAGCTCCTTCGCGAGGCCGGCTTCGAGTACGAGGGCATCGGCCGCGCCGTCGAAGACCCAGTCGCCACGGGCCCGCCGGGATAGGCCCTAAGTGCAAGCCATCGTCCTAGTCGGCGGCGAGGGCACCCGGCTGCGGCCGTTGACGGAGACCGTGCCCAAGCCGGCGCTGACCCTGGTCGACCGGCCCTTTCTCGCCTACATGATCGAGTGGCTCGCCGGCCACGGCGTCACCGAGGTCGTGCTCGCCTGCGGCTTCCTGCCCGACGTGCTCAAAGAGGCGCTGGCCGGGGAGGAGGAGCGGGCCGGGGTGCGGATCACCTACGTGGTCGAGCCCGAGCGGCGCGGCACCGCCGGCGCGATCCGCTTCGCCGCCGATCAGCTGGGCGAGCGGCTCGAGGATCGCTTCCTCGCCCTCAACGGCGACGTGCTCACCGACCTCGACCTCGGCGCGCTGCTCGACTTCCACGGTGCCCTCCGTTCCGGTGCGCCTTTTCCCGAAATGACGGGGATAAAGCGCACCGGAACGGAGGGACGGGCGACGATCGGGCTGCATCCGGTCGAGGACTCGTCCGCCTTCGGCCTGGTGCGGACGGGTTCCGACGGAGAGGTCCTGGAGTTCCTCGAGAAGACTGGAGAAGAGGTTCCCGGTGAGATCAACGCGGGCATGTACGTGCTGGAGCGCTCGGTGCTCGACCTGGTCCCGCCCGGCGAGGAGGTTTCGATCGAGCGCGACGTCTTCCCGCGCCTCGTCGGCGAGGGCCTGTACGGGCTGCGCCTCGACGGCTACTGGATGGACATCGGCACGCCCGAGCGCTACCTGGAGGCGAGCTGGGACATCCTCGAAGGGCGGGTGCGCACCCGGGTCGAGGCGAGCGCCGCCGGGACCCTGATCGCCGACGACGCCGTCGTCGAGGAGGGCGCGACGGTCGGGCCGCGCGCGGTGCTAGGTCGCGGCTGCCGGGTCGGTTCCGGCGCCGGGGTGCGCGACTCGGTCCTGCTCGACGGCTGCGCGGTCGGCGAGGGCGCCCAGGTGAGAGGCTCGATCCTCTCGGCCGGCGTCGAGGTCGCCGCGGGCGCTTCGCTTGAAGGAGCGGTGCTCGGCGCCGGCGAACAGGTTCCCGCCTGATGCTCGACGACGTCCTCGCGATCCCCGACCACCTGCGCGACGCGCTCTGGCGGGTGGAGTCGGCGCGCCTCAAGGCGACCGACAGCGCCGGCCTGCTGGTCTGCGGGATGGGCGGCTCGGCGATCGGCGGCGACCTCGCCGCGGCGGCGCTCGGCGAGCGACTGACGCGGCCGCTGCTCACCGTGCGCGGCCACGAGCTGCCGAGCTGGGCGACGCCGGAGTGGGCCGTGCTCTGCTCGAGCTACTCGGGCGGGACCGAGGAGGCACTCGCCTGCTTTGCCGCCGCCGAGGCGCTTGGCGCGCACCGCGTCGTCGCCAGCACCGGCGGCGCCCTGGTCGAGGGCGCGCGCGAGGCCGGCGTGCCGGTTATCGGCCTTCCCGGCCTGCTGCCGGCCCCCCGCACCGCCGTCGCCTACATGCTCGTCTGCGCCCTCGAGGTCGCCGCGCTGGTCGGGATCGCGCCGCGCCTGCAAAGCGAGATCGACGCGGCCGCCGACTTTCTCGCCGAGCAAATGGAAGACCTGCGCGCCCGCGCCGCGGCAATCGCCACCCGCCTCGGTGACCGTGTGCCGGTCGTCATAGGAGCCGACCTCACCGCTCCCGTCGCCCGCCGCTGGAAGACCCAGATAAACGAGAACGTCAAGACCCAAGCTTTTTTCGCTGAGCTGCCCGAGGCCAACCACAACGAGATCTGCGCCTGGAGCGGCGACAGCTTCGCCGCCGTCCTGCTCGAGGACCCCGACCACCACCCGCGCGAGCGGCGCCGCTTCGAGCTCACTACAGAAGCAATCTTCGCCGCTGGAGCCGAGGCGCTGCGGATCGAAGCCGAGGGCGAGACCCGCACCGACCGCCTGCTCTGGGCAACCGTGCTCGGCGACCTGGTCTCGCTGGAGCTGGCCGCCGCCCGCGGCATCGACCCCCTTCCCGTCCCGGCAATAGACAAGCTCAAGTCAAGTCTCGGTAGGCCGTAGCCCCTCGCCTCCCGCTGCGCTCGGAGGGGCCTCCACCCCCTATCCTTGCCTCGACCGCAAGAGACGAAAGGAACCGATGGCAACCGCCACCACCGACTACAAGGTCGCCGACATCGGCCTCGCCGAGTTCGGGCGCAAGGAGATCGCGCTCGCCGAGGTAGAGATGCCCGGCTTGATGCAGACCCGTGAGGAGTTCGCCGAGGCGCAGCCGCTGAAAGGCGCGCGGATTACCGGCTCGCTGCACATGACGGTGCAGACCGCCGTCCTGATCGAGACGCTCGGTGCGCTCGGCGCCGAGGTGCGTTGGGCCAGCTGCAACATCTTCTCGACGCAGGACCACGCCGCCGCGGCGATCGCCGCCGCCGGCGTCCCGGTCTTCGCCTGGGAAGGCGAGACGCTCGAGGAGTACTGGTGGTGCACCGAGCAGGCGCTGCTCTGGCCCGACGGCGAGGGCCCGAACATGATCCTCGACGACGGCGGCGACGCGACGCTCCTCGTCCACAAGGGCGTCGAGTTCGAGAAGGCGGGCGCCGTCCCGGATCCGGCCTCGGCCGATTCGGAGGAGCTCCGCGTCGTGCTCGAGACTCTGCAGCGCTCGCTCGAGGCCGACCCGCAGCGCTGGACGCGGATCGCGGCCGGGATCAAGGGGGTCACCGAGGAGACGACCACCGGCGTTCACCGGCTCTACCAGCTGGCCGAGACCGGCGACCTGCTCTTCCCGGCGATCAACGTCAACGACTCGGTCACCAAGTCGAAGTTCGACAACCTCTACGGCTGCCGCCACTCGCTGATCGACGGGATCAACCGGGCAACGGACGTGATGATCGGCGGCAAGGTCGCGGTCGTCTGCGGCTACGGCGACGTCGGCAAGGGCTGCTCGGAGTCGCTGCGCGGCCAGGGCGCCCGGGTGGTCGTCACCGAGGTAGACCCGATCTGCGCCCTGCAGGCGGCGATGGAGGGCTTCGAGGTGCGGACCCTCGAGCAGGTCGTCGAGACGGCCGACATCTTCGTCACCGCGACCGGCAACAAGGACATCATCACCGCCGAGCACATGGCGCGGATGAAGCACAACGCGATCGTCGGCAACATCGGCCACTTCGACAACGAGATCGAGATGGCCGCGCTGGAAGCCTCGGGCGCCGAGCGGATCAACATCAAGCCGCAGGTCGACGAGTGGCGCTTCGGAGACGGCCACTCGATCATCGTCCTCTCCGAAGGCCGCCTGCTCAACCTCGGCAACGCCACCGGTCATCCGAGCTTCGTGATGTCGAACTCGTTCACCAACCAGGTGATCGCCCAGATCGAGCTCTACAGCCAGCCCGACGGGCTCGCCGCCAAGAACGTCACCGTGCTGCCCAAGCACCTCGACGAGAAGGTCGCCCGCCTGCACCTCGCGGCCCTGGGGGTGAGCTTGACCGAGCTCTCCGAGGAGCAGGCTGCCTATCTCGGCGTGCCGGTCGCGGGCCCGTACAAGCCGGATCATTACCGCTACTGATGAGGGCGATGGTCCTCGCGGCGGGGCTTGGCACCCGCCTGCGCCCGGTCACCTACGCGATGCCGAAGCCGATGGTGCCGGTGCTAAACCGGCCGGTGATGGAGCACAGCGTGCGACTGCTGGCCGGGCACGGCTTCGAGCAGGCGATCGCCAACCTGCACTGGTTCCCGGAGACGATCGAAGGCCACTTCGGCGATGGCTCCGCGTTTGGCATCGAGCTCAGCTACAGCCACGAGGAGCACCTGCTGGGGACTGCGGGCGGTGTGCGCAAGGCGGCCGGCTTCCTCGGCGACTCGTTCCTGGTCGTCGCCGGCGATGCCCTCACCGACCTCGACCTCGCAGCGATGCGCGAGTTCCACGAATCGCACGACGGCCTGGCGACGATGGCGACCAAGCGGGTCGCCGAGACCGACCAGTACGGGGTCGTGATCGCCGGCGAGGATGGCCGCGTGCAGGGATTCCAGGAGAAGCCCGACCCGGCTGAAGCGCTCTCCGACCTGGCCAATACCTGTATCTACATGTTCCGTGCAGAGGTCTTCGATTTCTTCCCGGCGCCGGGCACGAGCAAGGCGGCAGGCGAGGGCGACCAGCCTGAGTTTGCCGACTGGGCGATGGACGTCTTTCCGGCCCTGCTCGAGAACGACGTGCCCTTCTACTCGCACGAGATAGAGGCTTACTGGAACGACATCGGCAACCTCGACGAGCTGCGCCAGGGGAACCTCGACGCGCTCAGCGGGGCGGTCCGGGTCGAGCCCGGGGCGCCCGAGGTGGCCGATGGCATCCGCTCGGCCAGCGCGCTCGATGGGGCCGAGGTCGAGGGCCCGGCGCTGATCGGCTCGGGAGTCGAGCTCGGCAAGGGGGTCCGGATCCAGGGCCCGGCGATCGTCGGGGATGGTTGCCGGCTCGGGGCCGGCGCCTGGGTGCGCGACTCGATCCTCCTGGCGGGGACCGAGCTGGCTCCCGAGGGGATGCTGGTCGGCGCCATCGCGGGTCGCGTGACGAAGTCCTGACACAAAATTGACATTCAGCGCGCCACACGCGCGCCGCCGCCCCTCACGATCGGGGCATGAACGCGCTGCACGCCGTCTCACTGCTGATTCCCTCGTCCTGCGCGGCCTGCGGCCGTTCCTGCCGTCCCGACGCGCCACTTTGCACCCGCTGCGCGCGCGGCCTCTCGGCGGCCGGTCCGATCGCCGGCCACGGCGCGCCCGGCCTCGACCGCGCCTGGTCCTCAGCACCGCACGAGGGCGTCGCCCGCGACCTGGTTGCGGCGCTCAAGTTCCGCCGTTTGCTGCCGGTCGCCGGGCTGATCGCCAAGCGGATCGAGTGGCTGGCGCCGGGCAGCGTGCTGAGCGGCACGATCGTGCCGGTGCCCAGCGCGCCGCTGCGCTCGCTGGGGCGCGGCTTCGACCCGGCGGCTGAGATCGCCGCGGCGCTCGCCGAGCTCACCGAGCTGCCGCTGGAGCCCTGTCTGCGGCGCCGGGGCGGCGGGCGGCAGCTCGGTCGGCGGCGGGCGCAGCGGATCGGCCACCCGCCGCGGATCGAGGCGCGCGGGCCGGTGCCGCGCAGCGTTCTGCTGGTCGACGACGTGCTGACCACCGGCGCGACGCTCTCCGCCTGCGCCCGCGCGCTGCGCGAGGCGGGCTCTGTCCGCGTCGCTGCCGTCACGTTCACTCGCAGACTCTGAGGAAAAACCCTGTTGTCCCGCGAGAGCCGGCGGCGTACGATCAATGCAGAGCCGAAAACAGAGCGGAGAGGAGACACGATGCGGATCGAGATTCGTGGGCGCAACGTCGAGGTGACCGACGAGCTGCGGGGGCACGTGACGAAGCGATTCCGGCGGGTCGGCAAGCAGATCTCCGAGCTCGCCACGCTCGACGTCGAGCTGCGCGAAGAGCGCAATCCCTCGATCGAAGACAGCCAGGTCGCCGAGGCGACCCTGCGGCTGAAGGGCGTCACGCTGCGGGCGCGCGAGGCCTCGCCGGAGATGGCGCACACGATCCATGAGCTGGCCGAGGACATCCGCCGCCAGGTCAAGAAGCATCGCGAGCTGCGGAGGAAGCGGTCGCAGACGCGGCGGGCGGTAGCGCGACTGCGCGGGCGAACCGCTGGTTGAGCGCGGCTGTGGGGCACCTCCCGCCCTGACAATCGCCGGCCTAATGAGGCCGCCGATTTGAGTATCCGCCAGTTCGGGAGGTGCCCCACAGCCGCCCCGCGAGGTGGTGCCCGGCCCGTCGCCCACCGGACGATTCTGCTCCTAGCTACCCTCTGACCATGGCGAACGCAAGGGACATGGTCACGCGGGCCTTGCGCGTGGGAGAGGGAAGGAAGTTCAAGGGATACGAGAAGCGCGCTGAGTCGATCAACCGGTTCGAGCCGGAGATGGAGCTGCTCGGCGACGAGGAGCTGCGCGGCGAGGCCGACGAGATGCGCAAGCGGGCGGCGGACGGCGAGTCGCTCGACGAGCTGCTTCCCGAGGCCTTCGCCCTGACGCGCGAGGCGGCGCGGCGCACGATCGGCCAGCGCCACTACGACGTGCAGCTGATCGGCGCGATGGCCCTGCACGAGGGGGCGATCGCCGAGATGAGGACGGGTGAGGGCAAGACGCTCACCGCGACCCTTGCCGTATTCCTCAACACGCTGGCCGGCGACAGCGTCCACCTGGTCACCGTCAACGACTACCTGGCCCGCCGCGACGCCGAGTGGATGCGGCCGATCTACGAGGCGCTCGGAGTGAGCGTCGCCTCGATCCAGGAGGGCGACGACCATGCCACGCGGCAGGCCAAGTACGCCTGCGACGTCGTCTACGGGACCAACTCGGAGTTCGGCTTCGACTACCTGCGCGACAACATGGCCGACGCGCTCGAGCATTGCGTCCAGCGCGACCACTGCTTCGCGATCGTCGACGAGGTCGACAACATCCTGATCGACGAGGCGCGCACCCCGCTGATCATCTCCGGCGCGCCCGAACAGGCCGCCCAGACCTACTACACGTTCGCCCGCCTGGCGCGCCAGATGGAGGGTGTTCCGGCGAAAGACAAACTGCGCTCGCTGGGTGAGTCGAAGGACACTTCCGAGGCCGACTACGACTACGAATTCGACGAGAAGCACAAGACGGTCTCGCCGACCGAGCGCGGCGTCAATCGGGCCGAGGAGTTCGTCGGCGTCGACAACCTCTACCTGGGCGAGCACGGCAGCCTGGTCAACCACCTGGTCCAGGCGCTGAAGGCCGAGGCGCTCTACAAGAAGGACACCGACTACGCGGTGATCGACGGCCAGGTGATGATCATCGACGAGTTCACCGGGCGCATCCTCGAGGGGCGGCGCTGGTCGGAGGGCCTGCACCAGGCGGTCGAGGCGAAGGAGGGCGTCGCGATCGGCGAGGAGAACCAGACCCTGGCGACGATCACCCTGCAGAACTACTTCCGCCTCTACGACAAGCTCTCCGGGATGACCGGCACGGCGCTGACCGAGGCGACCGAGTTCATGAAGATCTACAAAGTGCCGGTGGTCGAGATCCCGACCCACCGGCCGATGGTCCGCGCCGACCAGAACGACCAGATCTTCAAGACCAAGGACGGCAAGTGGAAGGCCGTGCTGGGCGAGATCCTCGCCCGCCACGAGAAGGGCCAGCCGATCCTCGTGGGAACGGTCTCGGTTGAGGTCTCGGAGATGATCTCCGGCGAGCTGAAGCGGCAGGGCGTCGAGCACGCGGTGCTCAACGCCAAGCCCGAGCACGCCGAGCGAGAGGGTGAGCTGATCGCCCAGGCGGGCCGCAAGGGCGCCGTGATGATCGCCACCAACATGGCCGGGCGCGGCGTCGACATCAAGCTCGGCGGCGACGCCGAGCAGCTGGCGATCCACGAGCTGAAGAAGAAGGGCGTCAACCACGACAGCGAGGGCTACGAGGAGCAGCTTGCCAAGAAGATGGCCGAGCTCGAGCCCCAGTGCGCAGCCGAGTCCGACGAGGTGCGCGAGCTCGGCGGCCTCTACATCTGCGGCACCGAGCGGCACGAGTCGCGACGCATCGACAACCAGCTGCGCGGCCGCTCAGGCCGCCAGGGCGACCCCGGCGAAACGCGCTTCTTCCTCTCCGCCGAAGACGACGTGATCCGGCTCTTCGCCGGCGACCGCATCTACAAGATCCTCGACCGGCTCGGGCCGGTCGACGACGAGGGCGAGGAGATGCCGCTCGAGGCGGGGATGCTGACCAAGACCGTCGAGAACGCCCAGAAGAAGGTCGAGGAGCAGAACTTCCTGATCCGCAAACGGGTGCTCGAGTACGACGACGTGATGAACGAGCAGCGGCGCGTCGTCTACCGCTACCGGCGCGAGATCCTCGAGGGCCGCGACATCTCGGAGATCGCCCGCGACGAGATGGAGGGCGTGATCGAGCGGCTCGTCGACGAGTACACGCCGGGCGACGTGCTCGAGGAGTGGGACATGCCCGAGCTCGAGACCCAGCTGCGCCAGATCTGGCCGGTGAGCGTCGAGGTCGGCTCGCTGGCGCCGGAGTCGGTCGACCGCGAGCAGCTCAAGGACCAGCTCGACGACGACGCGATGAGCGCCTACGACGAGCGCGAAGGCACCTTCGGCGAAGAGCTGATGCGCTTCCTCGAGCGCTCGATCCTGCTGCAGGTGATCGACAACCGCTGGCGCGAGCACCTCTACGACATGGATTACCTGCGCGAGGGCATCCACCTGCGCGGCTTCGCCCAGATCGACCCGCTGGTCGCCTACAAGAACGAGGGCTTCGCGATGTTCGAGGAGCTGATGCACTCGATCTGGGAGGAGTTCAGCAAATCGATCTTCCACGTCGAGGTCGAGATCGACCCCTCCCAGGCCCAGCAGGCCTTCGCCCCCAACGGCGGCGCTGGCGCCGCGCTCTCCTACTCGGGCGGCACGCCCGAGGCCCAGCCCTCCGCCCTGCAGCAGGTCGCGGCCGGCGCCGGCCTGGAAGCGGTTGCGGCGCCCGGCGGCGGAGGAGGCGGCGGCGGTGGAGGTGGTGGCGGCAACGGCGCTGGCGAGGTCGTCGAGACGGTCGTCAAGGATGAGCGGGAGAAAAACATCGGTCGCAACGATCCCTGTTGGTGCGGGTCAGGGAAGAAGTACAAGAAGTGTCATGGGGCGTAGGCGGGGTCCCGGTAGGGGTTCCGCTTAACTTTTTTGCGAGGTCGCGGCCCTGCGGGCCGCGCCTGAATCACGCAAAAAAGTACAAGACGCTCCACCCCTACCGGGACCCCGCTTCGTGACCCGTGATCCGGTTCGTGAGTTCATCCGGGCCTTCAACGAGCGGGATCTGGATGCTTTTGTGGAGCTTCTCGATCCGGAGGTTGAGCTCCACTCGATGAAGGGGCTGCGGAAGGGGCGGGAGGCGGCCAGGCTTTGGGCTACGCGGCCGCCCGGCGGGGTGCAGCAGACGATCGAGCTGGAGGAGCTCTACGAGGAAGGGCTGGAGTCGGGGGGAGGCCGCGCGGTGGCCTTGATCCGACGGGTCTGGCGCTGGGACGAGGACGGCTCGCACGCGTCCACGGATGAGATGGCCTGGTCTTTCGAGCTGCACGACCACCGAATCCGCAGCTGGCGCCCCTACGACGACCGCGCCGCCGCCCTGCACGCAGCCGGCTTCCGCGCCTGATCCCCGAACTGCATCAACTTCTCCTTCCAGCGGGTAGAGAAGTTGATGCAGTTCGGGCGGTGACGGGGTCGAATAACCTGTTGGCAATGGTTGAGGCCGCGTCAACTGAGTCCGTGCCGGCGCGGCTGGCCGAGATCCGCGAGCAGATGTCCCTGCTCTCGGATTATCTTTGACCCAGCCTCGCTGGAAGCCGAGATCGAGCGCCTCGAGGGGCAGATGCAGGCGCCCGGGTTCTGGGACGACCAGGATGCTGCCGCCCGCACCTCGGCCGCCCACGCCGGCGCCCAGCGCAAGCTGAAGACCTTCCGTGAGCTGGAGGGCGAGGTGGACGACCTCGCCGATCTGGCCGAGATGGCGGCCGAGGACGAGGAGATGGCGGCGGAGCTCGGCACGCAGCTGGTGACGGTCGAGGCTCATCTCGCCGAGCTCGAAGAGGCGCGGCTCTTCAGCGGCGCCTATGACGCGGGCGACGCGGTGGTCACCGTCCACGCCGGCGCCGGTGGGACCGACTCGCAGGACTGGGCGGAGATGCTGCTGCGCATGTACCTGCGCTGGGCCGAGCGGCGCGGCTTCGAGGTCGAGATGAAGGAGGCCTCGCCGGGGGAGGAGGCGGGGCTCAAGTCGGCCACCTTCGTGGTCCACGGCGACAACGCCTACGGGCTCTTCGCCGCCGAGCGCGGCGTCCACCGCTTGGTGCGGATCTCGCCCTTCGACTCCTCGGCGCGGCGTCACACCAGCTTCGCCCAGCTCGACGTCGGGCCGCTGGTCGACGAGGGCGTCGAGGTCGAGATCGACGATGCCGACCTGCGGGTCGACACCTACCGGGCCTCCGGCGCAGGCGGCCAGCACGTCAACAAGACCGACTCGGCGGTGCGCATCACACACGTGCCGACCGGGGTCGTCGTCCAGTGCCAGAACGAGCGCTCGCAGATGCAGAACCGGGCGATGGCGATGCAGTTCCTGCGCTCGAAGCTGATCGAGCTGGAGGAGCGCAAACGCGCCGAGGAGCTGGCCAAGGAGCGGGGCGAGGTCAAGGACGTCGCCTGGGGCTCGCAGATCCGCAGCTACTTCCTGCATCCCGACCAGCGGGTCAAGGACCACCGGACGGGGCATGAGGTCGGCGACGCGGAACGGGTGCTCGACGGGGACCTCGACGAGTTCATTCGGGATTACTTGAACAAGACTGCTGCTTCTTCGGCGCGATAGGTGGGGGGTGGGCCGGGTGCCCCTCCCGGCTCAACTTTTTCGGTGATTGGAAGGCGGGCTGGCGCCTCAGGGCTCACGACGAAAAAGTACAAGCCGCCGGGAGGGGCACCCGGCCCACCCGACCGCTTCGATGCGGATTACGACCCTCTTGTGAAGAGTCGTGGCGTCCTCGGTGAAGCGCAGGACGCCCGATCGGTTTAGGTGGCGCTTGTAGGTCTTGGTGCGGCCGCTCTTGATCTGGACCGTGGCCGGGGTTGGTTCGTTGCTCGTGTAGCCGATGGTCAGCTTCACTCGGTTATGGGCTTCTGCGAGGTGGGCGTGGGCGCTGCGCAGGGGACAGGGTTCGGATTCCCCCTCTTCTTCGTCTTCGCAGGCGGTTTCGATTTCCGCTTCGGTTTCGGCTTCCAGGCATGCGCCTTCTTCGAGTTCCCCGTCTTCTTCGGCAAGCTCGATTTCGGGTTCGGAGAGAACTGGAGCTTCGGTGGCGTGGGCTGCCTTGGCTATCCCCAGAATCGCCAGGACGGCGAAGAGGGCGGCGAAGCAGACGAGGTGGGCGAAGCGCTCGGTGGGGGCGCTGCGGCGCGGGCGTTGGGGGAGTTTGGAATGCACCGCGGACTTTGTCGGCCGGCGGTCGGGATTGCTTTAGCCGTGTGTGTCGGATCGTGCGTGGATTGCGCGGATGCCGTGTAGATTGGCGGCGATGTACAGGCCCCCGCCGGAGATTGACGGAGTCACGCATCGCTACGTCGATGCGGCCGGCGTGCGGATGCACGTCGCCGAAGCGGGCGAGGGGGAGCCGGTGATCCTCCTGCATGGCTGGCCGCAGCACTGGTGGATCTGGCGCAAGGTGATCCCGGAGCTCGCCTCCGAGCGGCGGGTGATCTGTCCCGACCTGCGCGGCTTCGGCTGGAGCGAGGCGCCGCCCGGCGACTACGAGCTGCAGGGCTTCGCTGACGACACTCTGGCGCTGCTTGACGAGCTCGGTCTCGATCAGGTCGATCTGATCGGCCACGACTGGGGCGGCTATGCAGGATTCCTGCTCTGCCTTGGAGCGCCCGAGCGCATACGCCGGTATCTAGCGCTCGGCGTATCCCATCCATGGTTCGAGCCGCCACCACCCTCGCCGCGGATGGCGGCGCGGATCTCCTACCAGCTGATCCTCGCCACGCCGGGCCTGGGGACCGGCGTGCTTCGCCATCTGCCCGGCTTCGTCAAGCTGGTCCTGCGGCGCGGCTCCCATCCGAGCATGCGCTGGAGCGAAGCGGAGCTCGACTGCTACGCCGAGACCTTCCGCTCGCCCGACCACGCGCTCGCCAGCTCCCACGTCTACCGAAGCTTCCTGACGCGCGAGCTGCCGCGCCTGCGGCGGGGAGAGCATCGCTCGCGGCGCAGCTCGGTCCCGACCCTGCTGGTCTGCGGCGAGGCGGACCCGGTCGCTCGCGGTCCGGTGATCGAAGGCTTCGAGCCCTACGCGGACGAGATGCGCGTCGAGATCGTCGAGCGCTGCGGCCACTTCGTCGCCGAGGAGCGCCCGGATCTTGTGGTGGCGCGGGCGCGCGAGCTGTTCGCGTCCGCCTAGAGCACGCCCTCGAGCCTCAGCAGGGCCTCCTTCATCGGCACGCCGCCGCCGTAGTTGCCGAGCGCGCCGCCGGTGCGCAGGACGCGGTGGCAGGGGACGAGGATCGGCACCGGGTTGGTGCCGCAGGCGGTCCCCGCAGCGCGCACCGCGCGCTCGTTGCCGGCGCTGCGGGCGAGGTCCGAATAGGTGCGGGTCCGGCCGTAGGGGATGCGGTAGATCGCCTGCTGGACCTTGCCGCGGAAGCCGCCGGTCAGGCGCCAGTCGATCGGCAGCTCGAACTCGGTCAGCCTGCCCTCGAAGTAGAGGTCGAGCTCACGCCGTGCCTCGTCGAGCTTGGCGGGGGCCTCGAGGATGCGGGGCGAGACCTCGCGCGCCAGCTCCTCCAGCGCCTCGTCCGGGTCGTAGTTGGGCAGGCTCAGCTTGACCACGCCGCGCGGGGTCTCGGCGACCAGCAGCTTGCCGAAGGGGGAGTCGACCGTGGCGTAGGCGACGTCGAGCAGCCCCTCGGCGTCGGCGCGCTCGGCCAGTCGTTGTAGCGATGCCCTCATGTCAGCTCCTTTCGCAGTCGCTTGATCCCCTCGTGCAGGCTGCGCCGCGCCGCCTCCGGCGAGCAGCCGAGCGCCGCCGCGATCTCCGCGTGCGGCATGTCGCAGGCGTAACGCAGCGCCACGGCGGCCCGTTGCTTGGGCGGTAGCCCGCCGACCAACTCCCAAACGCCGTTGCCGGCGGGCAGCGAGTCTTCAACCGCGACCTCGACGACCTCGGCCACCGGAACCGGCCGCCTGCCGCTCGCCCGGTGGTGGTCGATTGCCTTGCGCTGCGCGATCGTCAAGAGCCAGGCGCGCAGGTTGCTCGCGTCGTCCAGCTTTGGATAGGCCCGCAGCGCGGCGAGGAACGTCTCCTGAAAGCAATCCTCAGCGTCGCTCCGCCCGACGGCGCCGCGCAGGACGCCCATCACGTCGGCGGCGTGGGCGTCGAGCAGATTCTGAAACGGCGGCAGCGCGGTCACTCGTGGGATTAAACGCGTCTGAGTTGCGGGGCGTGAGAGGCCGAGCTGTGCCCCTCTCCAAAAGACCGTCGCGCAGCCGAGCCGTGGGAGGGATGGGGTGACCCTCCCCGGAAGACCGTCGCGCAGCTGGATCGCCGCGGATGGCTTCGAGGCCGTGGTCCTGGAGCCTTCCGGGAAGGGTCACCCCATCCCTCTTTCGGGCCGACGCTAGGGTGCGTCGATGGCCGATCTCACCGACTTGGTCGCCCGCGCACTCGCCGAGGATCTCGGGCCTGGGGACGTGACAGCTGAAGCCACGGTTCCCCAGGAAGCTCGGGGTCGGGCAAGGATTGTGCAAAAGCAACCTGGGGTCGTCTATGGGCTTGGGGTGGTTGCGGAGACGATGCGGCAGTGCGGGGTGGAGGACGTGGACAACCTCGTTGTTGAGGGGCAGTGGCGGGATGAGGTGCCGGTGGATGTGCTCTTTGCCAGTGGCTCGGCTCGGGGGTTGCTGGCGGCGGAGCGGACGGCGCTGAACTTTCTCGGGCACTTGTCGGGCGTGGCGACGCTTACCGCTCGGTTTGTTGAGGCGGTTGCCGGAACGGGGGCAGCGATCCTCGATACGCGCAAGACGACGCCGGGCCTGCGCGCGCTGGAGAAGGCGGCGGTCCTCGCCGGCGGCGGTCGCAACCACCGGATGGGCCTCTACGACGCGATCCTGATCAAGGAGAACCACATAGCGATGGCCGGCAGCCTGGCCAAAGCCGTCCACGCAGCCCGCTCCAAGCACCCCGACCTCGCGGTAGAGGTCGAGTGCCGCAACCTCGACGAGGTCGCCTACGCCCTCGGCACCGGAGCCGACGTCCTGCTCCTGGACAACATGGACCCCAACACCCTCCGCGGAGCAGTGAAGCTAAGAAACGAAAACGCCCCCGCCGGCAAGCCCCCGTCCCTAGAGGCATCGGGTGGCGTAACCCTCGAGACCGTCCGCACCATCGCCGAAGCCGGAGTCGACTTCGTATCCGTAGGAGCTCTAACCCACTCGGCGCCGACGCTCGACTTCTCGATGCTGATCGAAGCTTCGTAGCGCAAGAGGGACGGGGTGACCCTCCCCGAAAGGCTCCTGGACCACGGCCTCGAAGCACCGCCTGCGATCCAGCTGGGCGACGGTCTTTCGGGGAGGGTCACCCCGCCCCTCCCCCCGCTTCGGCTGCGCGACGGTCTTTCCGGAGGGGGCACCCGACCCTCTTCCTGACCCAGATCTACTTGAGCAGCCGTGAGAGACGCCGGTCCTTGAGGACGCGCCCCCCGGTTTGCTCCTCCGGGCAGTAGCTGGTCTGGTGCTCAGCAAAGTAGACGGCCTCGATTGTGGTTCCGCACCGGGGGCACGGATTGCCCTCGCGTTTGTGGATCTTGAGCGGCATGGGGAGCTTGTCGGGGAGACTGGAGCCGATTGCTTTCTCGTATCGGTCGATCGCGTCGCCCAGCACATGGAGCGCCGCGTGCAGGCGCTCGACCTCCTCCTCGCTCAGCTCGGAGCCCTTCTTGAAGGGGGAGAGCTTGGCCTCCCAGAGGATCTCGTCGACCCAGGAGCGGCCGATGCCGGAGATGTCGGCTTGGTGGCGGAGGAGCGGGTGGAGGTGGTGCGGCTGGTCGACGATCTCGGCAAAGACGCCGAGCGGCGGGGCGGGCCAGGCTTCGGGGCCGAGTCTCGTGACCGACTCGTCTTCAGCGACGCCCTCGGTGGGGAGCAGCTTTGCCCAGGCGCGCTGCTTGGTTCCGAACTCGCGTAGGCGCAGCTCGCGGCCGTTCTCGAGGCGGATCAGGATGCGGGAGGCTCGGTCTTTAAGCGAGGCGTGCTTGTCGAAGACGCGTAGGCGGCCGGCTGACATCAGGTGGATCAGCAGGGCGAGGTCGCCGAACTCGACCACCGGCATCTTGCCGACGCGCCGCACGCCGGTCAGCTCGCGGCCGACCAGCGCTTCCAGCCGCGGCTCGAAGGTCCGCATCACATTCATTCCCGGCGCCAGCACGGACTCGACCGTCGCGCCGCGCAGCGCCGCCTCGAGGCGGCGCGCGGTGATCTCGACCTCGGGGAGCTCCGGCATGTCGAGAGAGTAGACTCGAAATCAGTTCATTCGACTGGACTCAGGCCAAGGCCATGCCAGCGAACATTCGAGATACGAGGCCCATCGGGGGCCTCTGAGGCAACGCCATGAGAGAGCTGCCGACGATCAACGAACCGGTTTCCGTCCTCGACCTCTCGCCGGAGGAGGTCAAGGAGCTGAGCGCCGAAGTTCGCAATCTGGCGCGCGAGCGCGACGCGGTGATCCTCGCCCACAACTACCAGGTGGCCGAGGTGCAGGACGTCGCCGATTTCGTCGGCGACTCGCTCGGGCTCTCGCGGCAGGCGGCCGCCTCGGGCGCCTCGACGATCGCCTTCTGCGGCGTGCACTTCATGGCCGAGACCGCCTCGATCCTCTCGCCCTCCAAGACGGTGCTGATCCCCGACCTCGACGCCGGCTGCTCGCTGGCCGACTCGATCACGGCCAATGAGCTGCGCAACTGGAAGGCCCGGCACGGCGCCGACGCGGTCGTCGTCATGTACGTCAACACCTCGGCCGAGGTCAAGGCGGAGACCGACTACTGCTGCACCTCCTCGAACGCGGTCAAGGTGGTCGAGCACATCCTCCGCGAGCACGGGCCCGATACCGAAATCCTCTTCGGCCCCGACATGTGGCTCGGCTCCTACGTCGAGCGCACCACCGGCAAGCGGATGCACGTCTGGCCGGGCGAGTGCCACGTGCATGCGGGCATCCGGCCCGAAGACATCGCCGCCCAGCGCGCGGCCCATCCCGACGCCGAGTTCCTCGTCCATCCCGAGTGCGGCTGCGTCACCCAGGTGATGGAGTACGTCGCCGCCGGAGAAATCGAGCCCGAGGGCGTGCACATGCTCTCGACCGGCGGGATGATCGACCACCTGAAGAGCAACCCCGAGGGCGAGTTCATCGTCGCCACCGAGAACGGGATGCTGCACCCGCTGCACCAGGTCGCCCCCAACGCGAGCCTGGTCGAGGCGAACCGGATGGCGCTCTGCAAGTACATGAAGATGATCACCCTGCCGAAGCTGCGCGACGCCCTGCGCGAGGAGAAGTTCGAGGTCAGCGTCCCGGCTGAGATCGCCGAGCGGGCGAGGCTGCCGATCGAGCGCATGGTTGCGATCGGGTAGCGCGCCGAGTTGAGCATCCGACAGATAAAGTCCGGCCTGTGAGGGAGCTCGCACAGCAATTGCGCGTCGACGCCGTCCGCGCGGCCGACGCCGCCGGGTCCGGTCACCCGACCTCGGGCATGTCGGCCGCCGACCTGATGGCGGTCCTCTTCTCCAAATACCTGCGCTACGACTTCGCCGCTCCGGAGAACCGGGCCAACGACCACCTGGTCTTCTCCAAGGGCCACGCCTCGCCGCTGCTCTACGCGCTCTACAAGGCGGCGGGGGCGATCGACGACGCCGAGCTGCTCACCTTCCGCGAATTCGGTTCGCGCCTGCAGGGCCACCCGACGCCGGAAATCCCCTGGGTCGACGTCGCCACGGGCTCGCTCGGCCAGGGCCTGCCGATCGCGGTCGGCATCGCCACCGCCGCCGCCAAGCTGGAGTCCTCGGAGCTGCGGGTCTGGACGCTCTGCGGCGATTCCGAGCTGGCCGAGGGCTCGATGTGGGAGGCCTTCGAGCACGCCGGCTTCGCCGGGCTCTCCAATCTGATCGCGGTCGTCGACGTCAACCGGCTCGGCCAGCGTGGCCCGACGATGCACGAGTGGGACACCTCGAAGCTGGCGGCCCGCGCCGCGGCCTGCGAGTGGCACGTGCAGGAGATCGACGGCCATGACCTCGAGGCGATCGACGCGGCATACGCCGCGGCGCTCGAGGCCGATCGCCCGGCGGCGATCTTCGCCCGCACCAAGAAGGGCTCGGGCGTCTCCGCGGTCGAGGACGAGCCGGGCTGGCACGGCAAGCCGCTGGCCGACGCCGAGGCGGCGATCGAGGAGCTGGGAGGCATTCGCGACGTCGGCATCACGGTGCAGGCGCCGCCGGCGCCGAAGCCGTACGAGGTCGCGCGCGCCGCGGTCGACCGGCCCTCCTACGAGCTCGGCGAGAAGGTCGCGACGCGCGGCGCCTACGGCGACGCGCTCGCCTGGCTCGGCTCGATCGACGAGAGGGTCGTGGCGCTCGACGGCGAGGTCGGCAACTCGACCTACGCCGAGCGCTTCGCCGCCAAGCACCCCGAGCGCTTCTTCGAGATGTACATCGCCGAGCAGCAGATGGTCGCCTCGGCGATCGGCATGCAGACCCGCGGCTGGAAGCCCTTCGCCTCCTCCTTCGGCGCCTTCCTCAGCCGCGCCTACGACTTCGTCCGCATGGGGGCGATCTCCGACGCCGACCTGAAGCTCTGCGGCTCGCACGTCGGCGTCTCGATCGGCGCCGACGGTCCCTCGCAGATGGCGCTCGAGGACATCGCCTCGTTGCGCGCGGTGCTCGGCAGCGTCGTCCTCTACCCGTCTGACCCAAACCAGACCGTCGCCCTGCTCGACGCGATGCGCCAGCACCGCGGCGTCAGCTACCTGCGCACCACGCGCGAAAAGACGCCGACGATCTATGGGCCCGAGGAGGAGTTCCGGATCGGCGGCAGCCGCACGCTGCGCTCCGATCCGGCCGACGAGGTGACGCTGGTCGGGGCGGGGATCACCCTGCACGAATGCCTCAAGGCCGCCGACGAGCTCGCCGGCAAGGGCGTCTCGGCGCGGGTGATCGACCTCTACTCGGTAAAGCCGGTCGACGCCGGGGCGCTGATCGCCGCCGCGCGTGAGGCGGGTGCGATCGTCACCGTCGAGGACCACTGGGCCGAGGGAGGCATTGGCGACGTCGTCGCCGCGGTCCTCGCCGAGGCCGGCGTCGCCGCCCGGCTCGAGCGCCTCGCCGTCACCGAGCGTCCCGGCAGCGGCCCCCCCGAGGCGCTGCTCGCCGCCGCCGGGATCGACGCGGCGCACGTGCTTGCCGCCGCGGAGCGTCTGCTTGAGGGCACCCGCGCTCCGGCAACCTAGATATTCCCACATCAATACTGCGCCTGTACCATTAAAGGGTACAGTGCTACGGGGCAGGGAGATCTCTTGGAGGGTCGTCGCTCTGGCGTGGACCTTGGCGATGGCCGCGCCGGGCTCCGCCATGGCGGAAGCACCGCAGATCGAAGCCTCGTGGGTGACCGACGTCACCGCCACCGGGGCCAACCTGCGGGCGACGTTGAACCCGAACGATCTCCTCACCCACTACCGGTTCGAGTACATCTCGCAGGCCGCCTACGAAGCGAATCTGGCGGCGATCCCGCCACGCGACGGGTTCGACGGAGCGGCGAAGGTCCCCCCGGGCGCCGAAGCCTCGATCGGCGGCGACAGCACCGCCCATCCGGTCTCCCAGACAGTCGGCGGTCTCGTTCCGCTGACCGCCTACCGCTACCGTCCCGTGGCGCGCAACGAAGACGGCACGACGATCGGCCCCGAGCACGTCCTCGCCACCGAGGAAGCTCCAATCGTCTTCCGCCTTCCCGACCGCCGCGCTTGGGAGATGGTCTCGCCGGTCGACAAGAACGGGGGCGCGGTCGGTGCCCCCGAAGAGCTTTTCGGCGGAGGCGACTTTCAGGCGGCCGGCGGGGGCGGCGCCGTGACCTGGGGCTCCGCCACCTCCTTCGGCGGCGCGGCCGGAGCGCCGCCCGTGAGCCAGTACGTCTCGCGCCGCGACGAATCGGGCTGGGCGACGGCAAACGTCTCGGCGCCGCTCGAATCGGGTGGCTACGGCGACGAGCCCGACGGTGCGCCCTACCGGGTCTTCTCTGGCGACCTCTCCCGCGGCCTGATGCTCGAGGGCACCCGCTGCGCGGCTGATGGGACCTGCCCGCCGACCTACTCGGTGTGGCAGGGAGGTGCCTTCCAGGCCCTGCCGACCGCGCCCGGCCTCGCCTTCGCCGGCGCCAGCCCCGACCTGCGCCACATCGTCTTCGAAGGCGACGATGGCCTTTATGAATGGAGCGGAGGATCGCTCCTGCAGCTGAGCGCCGAACCCGACGCGGCGCTCGCCGCGCCGGTCGGCGCCGTCTCTTCGGACGGGACCGTCTACTGGACGCAGGGTGGCAATCTCTATCTCAGCCATGCCGGCGGGAAGACCCAGGTAGACGCCGGCGTCGGGGGAGGCGGGACTTTCCAGACCGCGACCGCGGACGGGTCGGTCGCCTTCTTCGTCAAGGCGGGTCACCTGTACAGCTTCTCGACGCTGATCACCGACAGCGTGGACCTGACCCCCTCGGGCGGCGTGGTCGGGATGCTCGGCGCGTCAGCCGGCGCGACATACGTCTACTACCTCGACTCGGCGGGCCTCGAGCTTCGGCATGAAGGCACCACGACCCTGGTCGCGCCCGGCGCCGGCGCCGCCCAGGGGAGCGACTTCCCGCCGGCCACCGGCACGGCGCGGGTCAGCTCGGACGGCAGCCTCGCCTTCCTCTCCAAGGCCGAGCTGACGGGCTATGACAACGCCGACGCCGGCACCGGCGAACCGGACTCGGAGCTCTACCTCTACCGCCCGGCGCGCGGAGGCGGCGCGGCGCAGCTGCTCTGCGTCTCCTGCAACCCGACCGGCGAACGGCCGGAGGGGCCCGCGACGATCCCCGGCGCCCGCGCCAACGGCAGCACCCGGGCCTACAGGCCGCGGGTGCTCTCGAGCAACGGCAACCGCCTGATCTTCGAATCGGCCGACCGCCTCTTCCCGCTCGACACCAACGGGCAGCCCGACGTCTACCAGTGGGAGACGGCCGGCGAAGGCGACTGCGTCCGTTCGCCGGGCTGCGTCAGGCTGCTCTCCGACGGCAGCGACCCGCGCGGCTTCCGCTTCGTCGACGCCTCGGCCAACGGCGAGGACGCCTACTTCCTCGCCGCCGCGTCGCTGGTCAAAGCCGATCCGGGATCGATCGACCTCTACGACGCGCGCGCCGGCGGCGGGTTCCCCGAACCGGCGGGGCCGTTCGTCTGCAACGGCGACGCCTGCCAGCCGCTGCCCGGCGAACCGGAAGACCCGACGCCGGGCACGCTGGTGCCCAGCTCGGGCACGCCGGCGCCCCACTACGCCAGGGAAAGGGCTAAGCGCAGGCGGAGGAAGAGGCATCGCCACCGGCGGCATCGCCACCATCGCCGCGGCGCGAAGCACAGGGGGGCGAGGCGATGAGCCGGCGGCGAGGCGCCTTCTTGGCGGCAGCCACGCTCTCGGTTGCGGCGCTCTGCGCGCCGCCGAGCGCCGCGGCCTTCGGCTTCCTGCCGGGCGCGGCAGGCTTCAAAGCCGCGGCCTACCGCGAGGGCGAGAACGCGGTCGCCATCGAGGCGGGCTCCCACCCGGTCGCCCTCACCGCCGAATTCAACTTCGCCGAAGAAGCCCCGTTCGGGGAAGGCGACCTGCGTGACCTCAGCCTCGAGCTGCCGCCGGGCCTGATCGAAAACCCGACCGCGCTCAGCAGCTCCGGCTACTGCAGTCAGGCCGACTTCCAGACGCCGCGGGGCGAAACGCCCTGGGAAGACAGCCTCTCCGGCGAGCGCTGTCAGGACCGCAGCCAGGTCGGGATCGCCACGGTGCGCTCTTCGCACGGCGGCGGCACGACGCGCACCTTCGGGGTTTTCAACCTGGCGCCGCCGCCCGGGGCGCCGTCGGAGATCGGCCTCAACCCCTACGGGGCGCCGATCGTCTTCGTGCCCTCGATCCGCCAGGGCGAGGGCGAATACGGGATCACCCTGAAAACCACGAACGTCCCGCAGCTGGCGGGCGTCAGCGGCCTGACCCTGACCCTGTGGGGGACGCCGTGGTCGGTCATGCACAACTTCCAGCGCGGCAACTGCCTCGACGAGCTCGAACCGGAATTCGGCTGGGCCAAATGCTCCGTCGGCCCGCCCGGGGAACCGGAAGACAAGCCGCGCGCCTACCTGACCCTGCCCACGGCCTGTGACGAGCCGATGGCCTTCACGGCCCGCGCCGACTCGTGGCAGGGCGGGGAAGCGACGCGCACGGTCGGCGGCGAAACGCTGGAAGGCTGCGAATCGCTGCCCTTCGAACCGGAAGCGGTGGCGCAGCTCGCCAACCCGCGCGCCTCCTCGCCCTCCGGCTACGCATTTCACATCGAGGTCGACACGCGCGGCGTCACCGATCCGCAGCTGCCCGCGCCTTCACCGGTGCGAAAGGCCGCGGTCAGCCTGCCCGAAGGGGTGACGATCAACCCCTCGGTCGGGGCCGGGCTCGGCGTCTGCACCGAAGCCCAGTACGCCGCCGAGACGCCGAGCTCGCCGCCCGGGGCCGGCTGCCCGAACGAATCGAAGATCGGCGACTTCCGGGTGATCAGCCCGATCGTCTCCGGGGCATTCGAAGGCGCGATCTACGTCGCCGCCCCTCACCGTAACCCCGTCGGCAGCCTGATCGCCGTCTACCTGGTGGCCAAGTCGGTCGGCCGGGGCTTCCTGGTCAAGCTGGCCGGCGAGCTCGACCCCGACCCCGCCACAGGTCGGATCACGGCGACCTTCGACCGGCTGCCGCAGCTGCCCTACTCCGACCTCGAAATCCACTTCCGCGAAGGCCAGCGCAGCCCGCTCGCGACTCCGGCGGCGTGCGGCGCGATCGCCACGCAGGCAGACCTGACGCCCTGGCGCGACCCGGGGCTCGTCAAGTCCTTCTCGCTGCCCGATCAGGTGGTCGCGGGGGCCGGCGGCGGGCCGTGCCCGAGCGGGCTGGCGCCGTTCGGCCCGCAGGCCAAGGGCGGCACCCTCAACTCGCGCGCCGGCGCCTACACCCCCTTCTACCTCCATCTCAGCCGCCAGGTGACCGAACAGGAGGTGGTCTCCTACTCAGCGTCCTTCCCGCCGGGCCTGCTGGGCAAGATCGCCGGCATCCCCTATTGCCCCGACGCGGCGATCGAGGCGGCCCGCGGGCGCAGCGGCGTTGCCGAGCGCGACCACCCGTCGTGCCCGGCGGCGAGCCTGATCGGCCACACCTACTCCGGCTACGGCGTCGGCTCGGTGCTCGCCTACGCGCCGGGCAACCTCTACCTCGCCGGCCCCTACCGCGGCTCCTCCTTCTCGGTGGTGGCGATCGACTCGGCCCTGGTCGGGCCGTTCGACCTCGGCACGGTGATCGTGCGCTCGGCGATCAGGGTCGACCCGACGACCGCGCAGGTCTCGATCGACGCGACCGGCACCGACCCGATCCCGCACATCGTCGACGGCGTGCCGATCCACCTGCGAGACGTGCGCGTCTATGTCGACCGCCCTAACGTCACCCTCAACCCGACCAGCTGCGACAGGTTCAGCATCGCCTCGGCGATGAACGGCGCCGGGCAGCGCTTCGGCGACATATCCGACGACACGCTGGCCGTCGCGACGGCGCCCTTCCAGGCCTTCGACTGCGCCTCGCTCGGCTTCAAGCCGCGGATCTCGATGCGGATGCGCGGCGGGACTCGCCGCGCCGCCCACCCGTCGCTGCGCGTGGTCGTCCGGCCCCGTCCCGGCGACGCCAACATCGGCTTCTCGCAGGTGGCCCTGCCCGGCTCGCTCTTCCTCGACCAGGGCCACATCAAGACGATCTGCAGCCGGGCGCAGTTTGCCGTCCACCGCTGCCCGGCGGGCTCGATCTACGGCCACGTGCGCGTCTTCACGCCGCTGCTCGACGCGCCTATGGAAGGCCCGGCCTACCTGCGTTCCTCAGACAACACGCTGCCGGACCTCGTCTTCGCCCTGAGAGGCCAGGGGATCGAGGTCGACGTGGCCGGGCGGATCGACGCCCGCGACGGCCGCCTGCGCGGCACCTTCGCCTCGATCCCCGACGCGCCCGTGAGCCGGTTCGTGCTCAACATGAAGGCCGGACGGCGCGGGGTGATCGTCAACGCCGAACGTCTCTGCGCCAGGCGCCAGCAGGCGCGGGCGCGGTTCCTCGGGCACGCTGGCCTGGGCCGGGTCTACAGACCGGTGGTGAAGGCGAGGTGCGGCAAGGCGAGGAGGAGGCACGGGCACAAGCACACCCGGCGCCACCGGCGCCCGAACGCGGAGAGGGGAAGGCGATGACGATCAGGGCGAGGACGGCGATCGCGCTGCTGGCCTGCGCGCTGCTCGTGCCGCTGGCGACGGCCACGGGCGCGCAGGGCAACCGGGCGCTGAAAAGCGAGAGTCTGCTCGTCGAGACCAAAACCCCGATCGTCGCGCCGCCTCCGGCGGGGCAGGTCGAAGGCGCCTGCGGCCTCGCGGTCCGGGCGGGCAGCCTCTACGTGTCGGACTACTACCACCGGGCGGTGGACCTGTTCAGCCTCGCAGGCGCATACCAGACCCAGATCGCGCTGGAAGGGAGCAATCCGCTCTTCGGGATCAACGGCCTGGACGCGGTCTGCGGCCTCGCCCTCGACTCGTCGGGGACGCTCTACGCCAACGAACTCCACGAGGCCGTGCTGCGGCTGAAGCCGAGCGTGGCGACGATCGACGCAGGCGAATCGACCGGGGTGGCGGTCGATGCCGCGACCCGCGACCTCTACGTGGACGACCGCACCTACGTCGCCGAGTACGAAGCGCCGGTCGAACCGGGCGACGAACCGGTGGCGAGAATCGGCGAGGGGGCGCTCGAAGACGCCTACGGCCTCGCGTTCTTCGGCGGCCGGGTCTACGTGCCTGACGCCGGCAAAGGGGCGATCCAGGTCTTCGAACCGTCGGCAAGCTTGACGGCGCCGGTGCAGACCATCGAACACGGCTTCGCCTCGCTCGCCGACGCCGCCGTCGCAGTCGATCCGACGAATGGCCACCTGCTGGTCGTCGACGATGCGCAGCCCCGCTACGAACACCCGCTGGCCAACATCTACGAGTTCGCCGCCGACGGCACCTTCCTCGGCGCGCTGCCCAGGCCACTCAAATCGGGGATCCCCACCGGGCCCGTCTTCGGCGAACCGTCCGGCATCGCGGTCGACCCCGCCACCGGCAACCTCTTCGTCACGGACGGCAACTCCGAATTCGCCAACGTCTTCAAGTACGGCCCTTACACGGAAGCCGCCTCGCTCGCGGCGCCGTCCGGGGGAGGGGGAGAAGGGGCGTCGGCCTCCGTCCCCGCGCCCGGGGCCCAGCCGTCCGTCGCGTCCCCAGTGCCCGCCGGGACCGTTCAGCGGCAGGCGCGTGGCTCCTCCTCGGTGGCCGTCCAGCGCGGCCCGGTCCGGGTCGACGTCGAAGGTAAGCTGACGCCGCGCGCACTGCCCCGCCGCGGGGTGGCGCCCGTGGGGATTGCGCTCGCGGTGCGGATCTCCGGCACCGGCGACAGCGCGCCGCCGCAACTGCGCCGGATCGCGATCGAGATCAACAGCAACGGCCACTTCAACACGGCCGGCCTGCCCAGTTGTCGGGTGCAGAAGATCCAGCCGTCGACCACGGCCGGCGCCCTCTCGGCCTGCCGCCATGCGCTGGTCGGGGAAGGCCATTTCTCGGCCAACATCAAGCTGCCCGAGCAGTCGCCCTTCCCCTCGCAGGGCAAGGTGCTCGCCTTCAACGGCCGCGTGCACGGCAAGCCCGCGATCCTCGCCCACATCTACGGCACCCAGCCGGCGCCGACCTCCTACGTGCTGCCCTTCCTGATCCGCGCCAAGCACGGCACCTACGGCAACGTGCTGGAAGCCTCGCTCCCGCAGGCGACCGGCAACTGGGGGTACGTGACCGGCCTGCGGATGAGCCTGCACCGCACCTTCCGCGACGGCGGCGCCCGCCGCAGCTACCTGAGCGCCGGCTGCCCGGCGCCACCCGGCTTCCCGGCCGCCGTCTTCCCGCTCGCCCGCACCAGGTTCTCGTTCACGGGGGGAATGAGGCTCTCCGCGACCCTCGAACGCAATTGCCGAGCGAAGGGATGAGGACATTACTTCGAGCAGATGCTTTCGGAGCGCTTGCCCGGGTGCGCATAGCTGAGCCCGTCGAGTTGCTTGAGAAATAAGAACCTGAACGTATCTTGAAAAAAATCCCTTAATACCGTAGAACTGGGCGTGTGGATTTGCGCGGGGTGATCACTGCAGCTGCGAGCGCCTTTGTCTGCGTGGCCGCGCTCATCTCTACGGCAAGCGCCTCTGCGAGCGAACAACCCCGGATTGACGCCTCCTGGGTCACCGAAGTCACTGCGAGCGGCGCCAATCTACGTGCGAGCATCAACGCCAATAGTCTCAGCACCGGCTACCACTTCGAGTACATCAGCGAAGCTGCCTACCTGGACAATCGGGAAACCGACCCGCTCGGCGACGGCTTCGAAGGGGCTGAGAGGGTGCCGCAGGCCAAAGAGGCGGGCATAGGCAATGGCACCTCGGCAATCTCGGTCGCGCAGCACGTCGGCGATCTCAGTCCGGCCACCGCCTACCGATACCGGCCGGTGGCGACCAACTCGGTCGGCACGACGATTGGCCCCGAGCACGTCCTCGTCACCGAGGAGACGTCTCTTGTCTTCGGCCTGCCCGACGACCGCGGCTGGGAGATGGTTTCTCCGGTGGACAAGAACGGCGGCGCGATCGCGTCCCTCGGGACGCTTTTCGGCGGGGGAGATTTTCAAGCCGCGGCAGCCGGTGGCGCCGTCGCCTATGGCTCCGCTACCGCTTTCGGCGATGCGGTCGGGGCGCCGCCCTCGAGCCAATACCTAGCGCGGCGCACCGCGGTGGGGTGGACGACTGAGAACGTCTCCACCCCGCTCGATTCCATCGCCTACGGCGAAGAACCCGACGGCGCTCCCTACCGGCTCTTCTCCGCTGATCTATCCAAGGCCCTGCTCTTCGGCGGTCTCGCCTGCAGGGGCGCCTTGGAAGGCTGCCCGGCTCCCAATCCGGTGCTACCCGGAAGCGGAGCGCCGGACGGCTACATGGCCTACTACCTGCGTGGCAGCGCCGGCATCTTCTCCTCGCTGCTCTCCAAGGGCGAGGTCGAACTCAGCGAAGTCGACGGCGAGCATTTCGATGTCTCGTTTGCCTCGGCCACCTCCGACCTCTCCCACGTCATCCTCTCCAGTTGCGCGAAGCTCACGGCCGATGCCGAAGAGGCGCTGACCGGGCCGCGGGAATGCGATCCGGCGCTTCAGAATCTCTACGAGTGGAGCGGAGGGGTCCTCGCGCTCGTCAACGTGCTGCCCGGTGAAGCAAGCGGAACGCCTGGAGCGCGGATCGCGGCCCCAGTTGGAGCGGTCTCGAGCAGCGGCGGTCGCATTTATTTCACCCAGCTTGAAAACGGTGCCCTTTACCTGCGCGAAGCTGGGGGGGCGACCAGGTTGCTGCCGGAAACCTCGGGGGGCGGGGCGAGTTTCGAGGCGGCGTCGGCTGATGGCTCCGTCGCTCTCTACACCGTCGGTGGCGAGCTCTACCGCTACGAAGCGAGCACCGGCGCTGCCGCTCCCATCGCGGCAGGCGTCGCCGGTGTGCTCGGCATCTCAGTCAATGGCAGCTATGTCTACTTCCAGGGTCCCGGCGGCCTCGAGCTCTGGCACGGTGGCACTACCACGACCGTCGCTCCCGGTGCCGACGCCGCTGCGCCAAGCGATTACCCGCCGGCGACTGCCACCGCTCGCGTCAGTCCTCAGGGCGCGCGCATTGCCTTCCTCTCGACAGCGGAACTGACGGCGTATGACAATCACGACGCCGGAAGCGGGGAACCAGACGCCGAGCTCTACCTCTACGACCCCGCGACCGAGGTGCTCATCTGCGCCTCCTGCAATCCGACCGGGGAACGTCCCGAAGGCGGGGCGGCGGTGCCAGGGGCGCTGGTCAACGGCACCACGCGGGCGTACCAGCCGCGCTGGGTTTCCCGGGACGGCTCGCGGATCTTCTTCGACTCGGGCGATTCGCTTGTGGCGCAGGACACCAACTCCCACCCCGACGTCTACGAGTGGGAGGCGCCCGGAAATGGCGACTGCAGCCGGTCGCGAGGCTGTGTCCGCCTTCTCTCGAGCGGACGCAGTCCGGGCCCGGCGAGCCTTATCGACGCTTCTGCCGACGGAGTTGATGCGTTCTTCGTCACCAGCGAGTCACTCGTCGGGGTCGATCCCGGCTCGATCGACCTCTACGACGCCCGGGTGGATGGGGGATTTTCGGAGCCCTCGACGCCGATTCCCTGCGTCGCCGACGCCTGTCAGAGCCTGCCGGTCGAACCGGAGGACCCGACTCCTGGGACCCTCACACCGAATGTGGGCAACCCGCAGCGGCGCTTCGTCAAGCAAAAAGGCCGACACCGGAAGCGGCGCCACCGCCACCGCCGGTCGCATCATAGGAGGCACCCGAGCCGGGGTGGTGCCGGGCGGCACCACGGTGGGAGCCGGAGGGATTCTCGAAAATGACGAAGATCGGGCTCGTTTGTCTGTTTGCGGCGGTGGGGCTGATAGCAGCAGCTCCGGCCCGGGCCGATTTTGGATTTCTCACAGGGACGGAAGGCTTCGATGCGAAGGTGACCGAACGCGGAGGAGCGAGCGCGAGACAGGCCGGCTCTCATCCCTTTGCATTCACGTTCGGGTTCAATCTCAAGCCGGCTGGCGACACCTTGACGGACGGTGATCTACGGCGTCTTCACCTCGCTCTTCCCACCGGGTTCATCATCAACCCAACGGTGGTCCCGCGCTGCACCGCTAGCCAGTTTGGCACCTCGCGCTCCTCGCCTTACCAGGAAAGCAAATCGGGAGAGAACTGCCCCGATGCGAGTCAAGTCGGCGTGGTGGAGGTTCGCTCCTCCGTTGGCGAAGCCCGGAGGTTCGGTGTGTTCAACCTCGAGCCACCGCCTGGATTCTCCTCCGAGGTTGGTTTCAATCCGTTCGGTGTGCCGATAACGCTTGCCACAAGCATTCGCGAGACGAACGGAGAATACGACCTGTCGCTGGACGCGCAGAACATATCCCAGCGAATCGACATCTACGGCTTGACGATGACCCTATGGGGAAATCCCTGGCTCGTAGATCACGACCGGGAACGTGGAAATTGCCTCAACGAGGTCGAGCCGAGCGAATACTTCGGTAAAGACGCGATATTGGAGGCCGAACCGCAACCACCCCCGCCGGCGGCGTCGATTCCGTATCAGCCGGGAACCTGCTCGATCGGCGATCCGCGGGTCCTTCCTCCCAATGCGTACCTGACCTTGCCACCCTCATGCTCGCCAATGACGTTCTCCCTAGGCGTTAGCTCGTGGCAACAGCCCGGCATCGTCACTGCCACCTCCTCCAGTCCAGACCTCGAAGGTTGCGAGGCAATTCCTTTCGACACGCAGGCCAGCGCCCGCGTGAGCAATGACCGCGCTTCCTCCTCCACCGGCTTCAGCTTCGGTCTCGTCGTCAACCAGGGTGGCTTGCTAGACAATTTCACGCCCACGGGGAGGCTTTCTCCCGGGGTTCTCGCTCCATCCCCCGTTCGCAGGGCGGCGATTTCGCTGCCGGAGGAGGTGACGATCAACCCCTCGGTCGGGGCCGGGCTCGGCGTCTGCACCGAAGCCCAGTACGCCGCCGAGACGCCGAGCTCGCCGCCCGGGGCCGGCTGCCCGAACGAATCGAAGATCGGCGACTTCCGGGTGATCAGCCCGATCGTCTCCGGGGCATTCGAAGGCGCGATCTACGTCGCCGCTCCGCACGCGAACCCCTTCGATAGCCTGATCGCCGTCTATCTGGTTGCGAAGTCAATCAACAGAGGGATCGTTGTCAAGGTGGCCGGCCGACTCGACGCCGACCCGACGACGGGCAGCCTCACGGCGACCTTCGACCGGCTGCCGCAGCTGCCCTACTCCGACCTCGAAATCCACTTCCGCGAAGGCCAGCGCAGCCCGCTCGCGACTCCGGCGGCGTGCGGCGCGATCGCCACGCAGGCAGACCTGACGCCCTGGCGCGACCCGGGGCTCGTCAAGTCCTTCTCGCTGCCCGATCAGGTGGTCGCGGGGGCCGGCGGCGGGCCGTGCCCGAGCGGGCTGGCGCCGTTCGGCCCGCAGGCCAAGGGCGGCACCCTCAACTCGCGCGCCGGCGCCTACACCCCCTTCTACCTCCATCTCAGCCGCCAGGTGACCGAACAGGAGGTGGTCTCCTACTCGGCGTCCTTCCCGCCGGGCCTGCTGGGCAAGATCGCCGGCATCCCCTACTGCCCCGACGCGGCGATCGAGGCGGCCCGCGGGCGCAGCGGCGTTGCCGAGCGCGACCACCCGTCGTGCCCGGCGGCGAGCCTGATCGGCCACACCTACTCCGGCTACGGCGTCGGCTCGGTGCTCGCCTACGCGCCGGGCAACCTCTACCTCGCCGGCCCCTACCGCGGCTCCTCCTTCTCGGTGGTGGCGATCGACTCGGCCCTGGTCGGGCCGTTCGACCTCGGCACGGTGATCGTGCGCTCGGCGATCAGGGTCGACCCGACGACCGCGCAGGTCTCGATCGACGCGACCGGCACCGACCCGATCCCGCACATCGTCGACGGCGTGCCGATCCACCTGCGAGACGTGCGCGTCTATGTCGACCGCCCTAACGTCACCCTCAACCCGACCAGCTGCGACAGGTTCAGCATCGCCTCGGCGATGAACGGCGCCGGGCAGCGCTTCGGCGACATATCCGACGACACGCTGGCCGTCGCGACGGCGCCCTTCCAGGCCTTCGACTGCGCCTCGCTCGGCTTCAAGCCGCGGATCTCGATGCGGCTCAAAGGGAGGGCGCGGCGCGGCGCCTACCCCTCGCTGAGGGTGGTGGTCAGGCCGCGTCCCGGCGACGCCAACATCTCCCTTGGTCAACTGACCCTGCCCCGCTATCTCTTCCTCGAGCAGTCGCGGATTGGGTCTATCTGCACCCGTGCCCAGTTTGCCGCCCGCACTTGTCCACCGGGCTCGATCTACGGCCACGTGCGCGTCTTCACGCCGCTGCTCGACGCGCCTATGGAAGGCCCGGCCTACCTGCGTTCCTCAGGCAACACGCTGCCGGACCTCGTCTTCGCCCTGCACGGACAGGGACTCGAGGTTGATGTCGTCGGACGTATCGACTCGTCCGAAGGTGGGATCCGCGGCACTTTCGCGAGAATCCCGGATGCGCCGGTGAGCAGGTTCGTCCTGCGCATGTTCGGAGGCAGGCGGGGCGTCATCGTCAGCGCCGCAAAGCTTTGCCGCAAGCCCAAGCGCGCGCTTGCCAGGTTCCTGGGTTACGCCAACCTGGGCAGGGTTTGGCACCCGATGGCGCGGGCGGACTGCAAGCGGAGGCGGCATCGCACGCATGGCAGGCGCGGCCCGAGACACCGCAGACGCCATCGGCGCAGCGCGGGGACGTCGGCGATCGTCCGATGACGCAAACGACCAGCGGGAGCCACCGGACCCGTATGCACGCGTAGCGGATCGTTCATGGGCAGGCCTGGTAGTCAAAGCGAGAGTTCTGGAGACGCGGACGCGACTTTGCTTGCGCGCTTGAAGGCCCGCCGTGAAGAGCTCGAGCAAGCCGCGATGGCGCGCGCCTATGCGATATCCGATCCGACAAAGGGACACAACCCAGAGTATGTCGACGGTCTGCGAGTGGCCGTCGCAACGGCACTTGACTACGGGTTCGCTGGGGTCGAGTGTGGTGACGAGCAACCTTCATCTCCGCCAGTTGGCTTGCTTGCCCAGGCGAGGCTGGCTGCGCGAAACGGGGTCCCTATCTCCACCGTGCTGCTTCGCTACTTCGCCGGCTACACGCTTCTGATGGACTTCTTTCTCCAAGAGGTCGAGCGCGACCCCGACAACCTCGCCGATTATGCTGTCCTGGTCCGCGTGATGCGGAATCAGCTGACCCGCTTTGACCAGCTGGTAAGGCTCGTCGTCAGCGAATACACGCGCGACGCAAAGCTCAGGTCCAACTCTGTCGAACAGCGACGTTACGAGTGCGCACGGAGATTGATCGCTGGCGAGACCCACGAAACCTCAGATCTTTCGTACGACTTCGGGCTGTGTCATATCGCAGTGGTTGCCCGAGGAGCCGGCTCGATAGGTGCTATTCGACAACTGGCTTCGACGACTGGCCAGCGTTTGCTCCTCGTCAAGCGCAATGACGGAACGGTATGGGCGTGGTTCGGCGGTCGGCGCCGCTCAGACCCACCCGAGATTGAGCACCGCATCGCATCGATCTGGCCTGAGAACGCCTGCCTTGCGATTGGGGAGCCCGGGACGGGCCTCAAGGGTTGGCGACTCTCGCACCTCCAAGCCCAGGCAGCTCTTCCCATCGCTCTCAGAGAGCCTGGCGCCCCCATCCGCTATGGCAAGGTGGCGCTGCTCGCCTCGATGCTCAAGGACGACCTCCTCTTGAGGTCCTTGCGGGAGCTGTATGTTGCCCCTCTGCAGAACGGCCGTGGCGACGGAAAGACCGCCCAAGAGACCCTTCAGGCCTATTTCGCATCGGAGCGGAAAGTCGCTTCTGCGGCCCACGCCTTGGGGGTGAGCCGCCAGACTATGGAAAATCGTCTCAAGGCTATCGAGAGGAGCCTGGGGATCCCGCTCAGCGCTTATGCGACGGATCTGGAGGTGGCGCTGCGGCTTAACGACGTAGCCATGACAGATCCCGCCGCACCGGAGTGGTCCGCCAACTAGGCATTTTACCAATCGATCCGGAGCAAAGTTAGGCATATTGCCAAGCACGTCACCTTCTCATTACTGGTAGAGCTACCACTGTTCGCATACCTACAGAAGGAAGGTGCACCTTGAAGTCATCGCGCGTTGTGAGTTACCCCCTTATCCTCGTCGCGTGCGCCATCGTTGCTGCCGCCCTGTGCTCGGGCACTGCGCTCGCGGCCAGCGCGCCGACCGTGGAAACCGGGACGGCGTCGAACGTCGGTTTGGTATCGGCAGTCCTCAACGGAACGTACAATCCGAACGGGGCGGTAACGTCCTATAGCTTCGAATACGGTGAAACTCTGTCCTACGGGTCGAGCACCCCCAACTGGGGGCAGGTCTCCGGAAGCAAAGAGCATGAAGCGAGTCAGACGGCAACGGGCCTGAAGCCGGAAACGACATACCATTTCCGCATCAAGGCGTCAAATGAATTCGGAACAACGTTTGGGGCAGATGAAACATTTACGACACCGACGTGGCACATCGAAGGCCAGACGCTCGCGGAATTGGAAATTGAAGGCGAATCGTACAGCTCCCAGGGGATGTTCAAAATCGAACTCCCGGAACTGGAAGTGATTTTCGAAAATTGCGAAGAAAAAGGATACGGCGTGATCGGCGTCGAAGAGCACATGACGCTGTCGAATTGCGAATTGGTCGGCCTGGAAGAAGTATGTACAGTCGAACCGATCAAATTCAGCCTCGATGATCGCTTCAGCTCGGTCTGGTCGATCCTGACCGTGATCGTGACCAAAGGCGGATCGTGTCCGTGGTTCGAAAACGTTGAAGTGCCCGATGGAGGTTTCGTCGTGGAAAACGGCCCTGAAGGTGAGGCACTGCCAATATCGCTGTCGCAGTTGACGGGCTTCGGATTGAACCCGATGTACATCTCGGGGTCGTCAACTTGGGTACTCAATGGCGCACGTGCAGGCGAAGAGCTAGGTATTTCCTAGCTCTGAAGACTTGCGACGCGGAGGCGATGGGGCGATCGTGCCTCCGCGTCGCACCGATCATGCGAAAGGTTGAGAACCGGCCGCCTGGCAGGCGGCATCGGAAGCCGCCTAGGCGTGGGCGAGGCGCGATGGCAAAGGGCGATCGGTTTGCAATCTATGAAGAGTCACTAACAATTCGCTAGTCTTTGCTCACTGACGGGATTCTGGGCGGGGAATTGCGTGCTCGGCGGTGCGCAGGAGTCACCCTGTACTCGCAGAAGGGACTGCGGCATGGCTAGAGCGAGAAGGCGAAAGCAGGGCGCGGAGGAGCCGCGCGCGGCGCGCGGGCGGCGCCCCGGCGGCAAGCCGATCATCGAGCTGCGCGATGTGACCAAGGTCTACCCGGGCGGGCACATGGCGCTCGACCGGGTCTCGCTGGCGGTCGACCGCGGCGAGTTCGTCTTCCTCGTCGGTCCCACCGGGTGCGGCAAGTCGACCCTGATCAAGACCCTGATCCGCGACGAGGCGGTGACCGACGGCGTGGTGCGCATCGCCGGCCGCGACATCGGCTCGATGCCGGAGAAGAAGATCCCGCAGCTGCGGCGCAACATCGGCACCGTCTTCCAGGACTTCAAGCTGCTTCCCGAGCGCACCGTCTACGACAACGTTGCCTACGCGCTGCAGGTGATCGGCGCCCCGCGTAGCCGGATCCGCGCCCAGGTGCCGGAGATCCTGCGTCTCGTCGGTCTCTCGACCAAGCTCAACAGCTACCCCGACCAGCTCTCCGGCGGCGAGCAGCAGCGGGTCTCGATCGCCCGCGCCTTCGTCAACCACCCGCCCCTGCTGCTCGCCGACGAGCCGAGCGGCAACCTCGATCCGGTCACCTCGATCGGCGTGATGCAGCTGCTCTACCGGATCAACAAGACCGGCACCACGGTGCTGGTCGTCACCCACGACCGCGAGATGGTCGACAACATGCGCCGCCGGGTGATCGAGCTCTACGAGGGCCGCGTCGTCCGAGACGAGGTCAGCGGCGGCTACACCGAGGAGTCGACGACCGAGTTCGGGGTGCGGATGCGGGCCGAGATGGGCGTCGCCCCCGAGGGCCAGACCAACGGACACGACTCCCTCCTCTGATGTCACGCCTGCTCTTCTTCATCGCCGAGGCGTTCCGGGCCCTGCGCCGCAACGGCGCGCCGACGATGGCGGCGATCGTCACCACGGTCACCACCGTGATCCTGCTCGGCGTGCTGATCCCCGTCTTCCAGACGACCCAGGCGAAGAGCGAATCGGTGCGCGAAAGCCTCGAGTTCCGGGTCGCGATCTACGACGACGCGACGCGCGGCGAAATCTCTACGCTGGAGCGCAAGCTGCAGCAGATCCCGCACGTCTCCGAAGTCGAGTTCATCACCAAGGCCGAGGCGCTGCGCGAGCTCGAAAAGGACCTCGGCAAGGACAAGAGCGAAGACCTGCTCGC
This sequence comes from uncultured Solirubrobacterales bacterium, assembly GCA_963728365.1. Lineage (GTDB taxonomy): Bacteria > Actinomycetota > Thermoleophilia > Solirubrobacterales > 70-9 > VRUE01. The sequence continues at coordinate 1,030,820 of CAVSJI010000001.1, read as the reverse complement.
CCAGTTGCACGACAACCCGCTGCCCGCCAACTTCCAGATCAAGGCCGACGACGCGAGCAACCTCGACTCGGTGCGCGCTGCGGTGACCCCGCCCGGCCCGAACGGCAAGCCGCAGCCGATCTCGCCGATCATCCAGGACGTCTTCGACCGCCAGCAGGAGTCCCAGCAGATCGAGCAGGTGACCAGTGCCCTGAAGATCGTGCTCAGCGTGATCACCGCGCTTCTGGTGCTCGCCTCGCTGATGCTGGTCGGCAACACGATCCGCCTCTCGATCTACACCCGCCGCCGCGAGGTCGAGGTGATGCGCCTGGTCGGCGCGACCCGCTGGTTCATCCGCTGGCCGTTCATGATCGAGGGCGTCGTCGTCGGCTTCGCCGGCGGCCTGATAGCCATACTGATTCTGTGGCTGGGCAAGATCACGATCGTCGACCCGCTGAGCAGCACCTTCTCCTTCCTCGCGGCGCAGAACGAGACCACACTCTCCTTCCCGGCGCTGGTGACGATCCTCTTCGCCGCCTCTGTGCTGGTCTCGGCGGTCGGCTCCGGCGTCACCCTGCGTCGCTTCCTCAAGGTCTGAGCGCACCGTGAGAGCGCGCTCGATCGTGGCCCTCGCGGCCGCGCTGATCGTCGTTCTCTGCGCCGGGATCTGGCTCGGCGGCCACCCCTCGAAGCTGCCGGAATTGCTCCGCGAGCGGCTGGTCGGCGAGGGTGCCGGGCTCAACCTCGAAGCGAGCGAACTGATCGAAGCCAACTACTTCCGCAAGACCGGCCAGGCCGAGCTGACCAACGCCTCGCTGCAGGGCATGGTCCGCGAGCTGCGCCGCCGCCACCACGACCGCTTCTCGGACTACTTCTCCCCCGAAGCCCTGGCCGCCTTCGACGAGCAGATCTCCGGCCGTTTCTCCGGCGTCGGGATGACCGTCTCTGAAGCGAAGCCCGGCCTGCGGGTGAGCAGCGTCTTCCCCCACTCGCCGGCGGCCGGCGCCGGGATCGAACCCGGCGACCTGATCGTCTCGGTCGAAGGCGACTCGATCGCCGGCGAGCCGAGCGAAGTCTCGACCCAAAAGATCAAGGGCCCTGAAGGGACCGAGGTGACGATCGGCGTCCGCTCCCCGGACGGCGGGACCCGCCAGGTGAAGCTGACCCGGGCGCAGATCCAGCTGCCGGTCGTGAGCAGTGCCGTCAAGCACGTCGGCGGCCGCACGCTCGGCTACGTGCGCCTGCTCTCCTTCAGCGAAGGCGCCCATGCGCTGCTGCGCGAAGCGGTCGAAAAGGTGGTGGGGAAGGGCGCCGAAGGCGTCGTCCTCGACCTGCGCGAGAACGGCGGCGGCCTGCTCGAGGAGGCCGTGCTCAGCGCCAGCGTCTTCCTGCCCGAGGACGAAGTCGTGGTCACCACCGACTCGCGCACCCAGGGCCACGCCGTCTACAAGACGGTCGGCGACAACCTGCCGGCGGTGCCGCTGGTCGTGCTGATCGACCGCAACACGGCCTCGGCGGCCGAGATCCTCACCGCAGCGCTGGCCTACGACGCCGGCGCCAAGGTGGTCGGCACCCGCTCCTACGGCAAGGGGGTCTTCCAGCAGGAGCTCGGTCTCTCCAACGGCGGCGCCCTGAAGCTGACGATCGGCGAGTACTTCACCCCGAAGGGCATCAACCTCGCCCGCAGCCATGGCGTCCACCCCGACGTGAGGGCGCAAGGCAATCCGGCCACCAGGCAGGATGAGGCGCTGGAACGCGCCCTCCGGGTCCTGGCATCGGAACGATGAGCTTCCGGTGCGCCTTTTGCGGTCCATGCCCACATAAAGCGCACCGGAACCGGTGTGAGGTATGAGCCGGGGGGACTGGCGGTATTACCGGGAGCGGCAGCGGGCGCGCAGCGCGGCTCGGCGGCGTGAGGCGCCGGGCAACGCTCGGGAGGCGGTGGAGGCGCTGCTCGCCGAGCGGCTTGGGTTTCGCGGCTTCCCGGCGGCGCTCGAGGTCGAAGCGGGGCGCGCGGCCGACGCCGCCGAGGCGAGCGAGCTGCGCCGCCGCGACCTGACCGACCTGCTCACCTTCACCGTCGATCCGGCGACGGCACGCGACTTCGACGACGCGGTCTCGGCGCAGCGCGAGGAGGACGGCTGGCGACTCTGGATCCACATCGCCGACGTCGCCGCCCACGTGCGGCCTGGGACGCCGCTCGACCTCGAGGCACGGCGGCGGGCGAACAGCACCTACGTCCCCGGTGCGGTCGAGCCGATGCTGCCGCGGGCGCTGAGCGAGGACGCATGCAGCCTGGCGCCCGGGGTCGAACGCCTCGCGGTGACCGCGGAGGTCGAGCTCAGCCCGAGCGGCGCGATGCGCGCCGCGAGCTTCTACCGCAGCCGGGTCCGCTCGATCGCGCGGCTCGACTACGACCGGCTCGACCGGGTCTTCGCGGGAAGCGAGGCAGTGCCCGAGGGGGTCGCCGAGCCGCTCGCCGCGGCGCGCGAGGCCGCCGCGGCCCTCGGCGAGCGGCGCGGCACGACCAGCCTCGACGTCGAGTCCTTCGAGCCGGAGTTTCGCTTCGACGATGGCGGCAACGTGACCGGCGCTCGCGGCGTCGAGCAGACCGAGTCGCATCGCCTGATCGAGCGATTGATGATCCTCGCCAACGAAGCGGTTGCGCAGCTGCTCGAGCGCAAGCGGGTGCCGGCCGTCTACCGGGTGCACGCGCAGCCGGACCCGCTGCGGATCGAGCGCCTGCTCGGGCAGCTGCAGGCGCTCGGCGTGCCGACCCCGCCTCTGGGTCAGGGCCTGGCGCCGGCCGAGGCGGGACGGGTGGCCGCTGAGGCCAGCCGGCTGGTGGTGCGCGAGGCCGCGCGGCGCGGGCATGGCCGAGAGGCGTATACAACGCTGGTGCTTCGCTCCCTGATGCAGGCCTCCTACAGCGATCGCAACAGCGGTCACGCCGGCCTCGGCAGCCCCGCCTACTGCCACTTCACCTCGCCGATCCGTCGCTATCCCGACCTGCTCGTGCACCGGGCGCTGCTGGCGACGCTCGGCGAGAGCGAGGAGGCGCCGCGGGCGGCCGAGGCGCGCGAGGTCGCCTGGCACTGCAGCGAGCGCGAGCGCGAGTCGGCGCGGATCGAGCGCGACGCCGACGACGTCTGCGCGGCCTACCTGCTCGAGCGCGAGCTGGCCGAGCGCGGCGCGGAGACCGAGTTCGCGGGCGAGGTCTCGGGCGTGATCCGGGCCGGCGCCTTCGTCGGCTTCGACGGCGAGCTGGGCGACGTCTACGAGGGCTTCGTCTCGGCGCGGACGATGGGGGGCGGGGGCGAGCGCTTCGAGCTGAACGCGACCGAGACTGCGATCGTCGGCGCCGAGTCGAAGGCGACGCTGCGGCTCGGCGATCCGATATCCGTCCGGGTGAGCGGGGTCGAGCCGGCCCGCGGCCGGGTGGACCTGGAGCGCGTCGATGGCTAAGAAGGGCAAGAAGCAGCGCGCACCGGCCTCGGGCGACGTCGCCACCAATCGCCGCGCCCGTCACAAGTTCGAGCCGGTCGAGAAGATGGAGGCAGGGATCGTCCTGCGCGGCTCCGAGGTCAAGTCGCTGCGCGGCGGCAAGGCGCAGATGACTGACGCCTACGCGGTCGTCGACAAGGGCGAGGTCTGGCTTCGCAACCTGCATATCCCCCCCTACGAGCCGGCCAGCCGCGAGAACCACGAGCCCGAGCGGCCGCGCAAGCTGCTGCTCCACAGGGGGGAGATCGAGCGGCTGATCGGCAAGACCGCGGAGAAAGGCCTGACTCTGATCCCGCTGCGGATCTACTTCAAGGGGCCGCGGGCGAAGGTCGAGCTGGCGCTGGCCCGGGGCAAGGAGGGGCGCGACCGGCGCCGGGATATCGCGGATCGCGACGTGCGGCGTGAAGTCGAGCGAGAATTCAAGGGCCGAATGAGGTAGCTTCGAGACCGATGCGTTCCAGGATTGCCCTGCTCTGGTCCACGGCGAGCCTCATCGCGCTGGCCCTGGCCGTCCCCGCGGCGGCTCAGGCGGAATCGTTCCCCGACGAAGCCGGGAACTTCGTCAGCGACAACATCAAGTACTTCGTCGCCGGCCTCGTCGCGGCGATCCTCGTGTTGCTGCTGGTCGTCAGCATCACTCAGCGTCGGGCGAAGGAAAAGACCGCCAAGCTGGGCCCCGGCGCGGAGCCGGCCCCGGCGCCTCCGCCTCCACCGCCACCGGGGGGCCAGGCGGTGACCACCGAGATTCCGGCGACGCCGCCCCCCGGAGCGCCGCCGGGCGGGACCGCGCAGCCGCTGAACGCCAAAGAGAAGCGCAAGCAGGCTCGTGAGGAGCAGCGCGCGGCGCGCAAGCAGCATCGCGAAGAGCGTCAGGCGGCGGCCAAGCAGCGCAAGGAAGAGCGCACGGCGAAGCGCGCCGAACGACGCGGCAAGCCGGCTGGAGGAGGTCGCGCCGACAGCCGCCGGGCGCGCAAGGAAGCGGCCAAGGCCGAGCGCGAGCTGGTCGAGGCGCGAGCGGCGCGCGAGCGCGAACAGCTTCAACAGGGCGTTCAGGCTCCGCTGCCGCCGACGGCCGCCGCGCCGCAGGCGACTCCGTTGCAGGCGCCGCCCGTCCCGCCTCCGGCCGCGGTCGAGCCGCCGTCGCTCGCGGAGCCGCCGGCGCCGCCGCAGCCCCTGCCGACTCCGGCAGCGCCTCCCGGATACGACGACCCCGCCGCGGCCGAAGCCCGCGTGCAGGCGAAGGTCGAGCAGATTCAACAGGAGGAGGCGCGGATTCGGGCAGAGGCCGACCGCCGGATCGCCGAGGCCCAGCGCCTGCAGGGCGAAGCGGCGGGGCAGTTCCCGCCGGCCGCCGGGGCCGTGCCGCCCGTCCCGTCGCCGCAGGCAGCCGCTCCGCCCGCCGGTGACATGCACACGGCGGAGCACCGCCTTCAGGAGGAGCGCGACGCGCAGGAGCGGGCGATGAACGAAGCCCAGGACCGCCTGCGCCAGATCGAAGAGCGCACCAAGGCGGCCGAACAGCGCGCCGCCGAGGCGGAGCGCCTCGCCCGGCTCAAGTCCGAGGAGGACGAGCGTGAGCGCCGCCTGCAGGAGATCCGCGACAGCGTCGCCCAGGCCGAGGAGCGCGCCCGCGAAGCCGAGCGCCGCGCGGCGGAAGCCGAGCAAGCCGTGGTTCAGTCCGTCCAGGCCGGCGCCGGTGCGCCCCCTGCTCAACCGGCGGCGCCCTTGCAGCCGATGCCCGCTGCGCCCGAATCGCCCACGCCTCCGCCGCCACCCGCTCCGACTCCTCCTCCCCCGACGCCGCCTCCGGCTCCGACACCAACGCCCGAGCCGGCTCCGTCGCCTCCCGCGCCGCCGCCCGAGCCGGGCCCGCCGCCCGCGCCTCCCCAGCCAACGCCCCCCCCGCCGCCTCCCGCGGCGGCACCGGCACCCGCCGCGCCAGGGCCCTCGGCGCCTGGAGCGCCATCCGGTGGGAGCGAGATCGACCTCAACTCGATCACCTTCGAGCAGCTGCGCGCCGAGAACCTTTCCGTCACCCAGGCCACCAGGCTGCTCGCCCACCGCGAGCGGTTGGGCCGCTTCAACTCGGTCGACGACCTCGATGACGTGCCTGGGTTCCCGCAGGACGTCTTGGACGACCTCAAGAGACGCTCGCGCGTTTGAGGGGAGGGCGGGTCCGGTAGGGGTTCCGCTTAACTTTTTCGGTGAAGAGGAGGAGGCTGGCGCCTCTTGCTCACGACGAAAAAGTACAAGACGCTCCACCCCTACCGGACCCGCCCTACAGACCGTACGCCTCCAGGAGCTTCAGCCAGATCTCGCTGCGGCTTGGGTATGGAGCTATGGCGTGGCGGAGCTTTGGGAGGGGGATTTCGCTGACTATGGCGACGGTTGCTGCTTGTAGGAAGTCGGCGGTCTCGAAGCCGGTGAAGGTCGCTCCGACGATGATCTGGTGCGAGTCGTCGATCACGAGGCGGGACGTGCCACCGGTTTCCTTGCCCTGGAAGCTGGCACCGGCCGTGCTGTCGGTTGCGACATCCACGGCGCGGGCGTCGATTCCCGCTTCCTTGGCCTGGTCGAGGGTCTTGCCGGCGGCTGCCACATGGGGGTCGGTGAAGGTGACGCGGGGGGAGCCGATTGCTTCGGCGCTTGCCCCGACCGCGCGGCCGAGGGCGTTCTCGGCGGCTATCCAGGCCTGGTACTTGCCCATGTGGGTGAAGAGGGCGCGGCCGTTGACGTCACCGATGGCATAGAGCCAGTCGCGGTTGCCGACGCGCATCCGGTCGTCGGCCTCGAGGAAGCCGTGCTCGCCGGGCTCTGCGCCGACTGTCTGGAGCCCAATCTCCGCTGTGCGCGGCTTGCGGCCGACGGCAACCAGCAGCTCCGCCGCCTCAACGGCGCTGTTGTCGTCGAGCTCGACTCTGACGCCGTCGCGCATCGGAGATTGACCCCGCTCCGGCGTGGTCGATGTCGGATGCGCGCCAAGGCTGGACACCCGCTTGGCCATGACGCCGGTGCGCACGTCGACGCAGTGGCGCTCGCGGAGGGCCGCCGCCACTTCCTTGCCGGCAAAGGGCTCCTCTCGTGAGAGCAGGCGCGGGCCGCCCTCGATCAGGGTCACGCGGCAGCCGAGCGAGGCCCAGGCCTGGGAGAGCTCGCAGCCGACTGGGCCTCCACCCAGCACCACCATGCTCTCCGGCACGCGCTTCGACGTGGTCCCCTCGCGGTTGTTCCAGGCGTCGACCGAGTCGAGACCCTCGATCGGCGGCATCGCCGCACCGCTGCCGGTGGCGAGGACCACCGCCTGCCGGGCGACCAGCACCTCGCCTCCGACCCGCACCCGGCGCTCGCCGTCGAGCGCACCGCTGCCGCGGAAGAGCTCGATCCCGCGTTCTTCGAGCCAGGGGAGCTGGCTGGAGTCGCCCAGGTCGTGGACCACCTCGTCGCGGCGCTCGAGCACCGCCCGCGGATCGAGGCCGTCGCGGACCTCGATGCCGGGCACGCGTCGCGCCTCCTCGATCAGGTCTCCGGGTCGCAGCAGCGCCTTCGAGGGCATGCAGGCGTAGTAGGAGCACTCGCCGCCGACCAGGTGCTGCTCGACGACCGCCACCGACATGCCGCCGTCGGCGAGGCGGCCGGCGCAGACCTCGCCCGGCGCCCCGGCGCCGAGCACGATCGCGTCGAAGGTCCGCTCGGCCATCCGTGTATTCCTACCCGACCGCGTACAATCGGTCCACATAGCACGGGGGCGACAGGCTTCGACGCGGTCGGTCCGTGCGAACGGTTGCAGGTCGAGGTTGCCGGAGGCCTCGTAAAACACCGGCACCAACCAATACGTGCGGACCATGAGTTCGCCCTCGCGGCTTAGTTAGAGCTAAGCCCTGAGAGTCGGCCCTCCCTCGCCCGCGGGGAGGGGCACCGGCTTCAAAAGCGGGCTTACCCGAGCGGATCGCCCCGTCCGCCAGGGGACACCAAAGAGGGCTCTGTCTCCCGCAGTGCCCGCCGGCGCGGACCCCGGGAGACGAGAACCAAGCGCCGGCTAAGCCTGTAGACACCTTCGCGCTACGACCACGGACCCGAGTTCAATTCTCGGCGCCTCCATTTGATGGACCGCACGTCGTCTAAACCCGGCTTGGGCGACGCGCTCGGGTATGAGGTCCCGGTCCTCCTTCGAGGCGCGGCGGAGCTGCACGCGGTTGCGGCTTCCGGGCCGTTTGACACAAACGCGCTGAACGCGTCGAAGCTCGGCGTTTGAACTACCGCGACCCGCTGTGGCGGACGATCATCTCTTTGAGCCTCATGTAGCCGATGGCGGTGGCCCAGGAGACCGGAACCAGGATCAGGGGAGGGGCGCCAAACACGAAGATTGCAAGCCCCGTGCCTACCGAGACGATGCCGCTGAAGAGGGAAGCCCCCCAGGGGGGTCGAAACAGTCTGGCCATCAGATCCATGCTCCGATGATAAATACGAGTATCGCCAGAGGCCAGCCCACCGCGAAGCCCTGTGCTATGCCTTCGTTGACTCGTTGGCCGAGGATCTCCGGACGTTGATCTTCGGCCATCGCGTGACTTGCGGCATAGCCGCTCGTGTAGGCCATGACGCCGCCGAGAATCGAGACCGCCGTTACGGCTGTTTCGAGTAGGTCACGAGCGGCGGTTGTGTCGATCGAAGCCATCCCGGCCACCGTAGGGGGTCCGGACGCACGTGTGGCGCGCGGAATGTCAATTTTCCGTGGGGAGATCCGCGCGGGGGAGTGCGGCCAGGCGGGCGTCGCGGCTGACTTCGGCGATCTCCTCGGGCAGGCCCGACAGCTGGACGTTTGAGACGAACTCCATCTCGGCGCCGAGTGGGCGGAAGAAGTTGTCGTAGTGGGTGGGGACGACGACCTTGGGGTCGAGGCGGGGGAGGATGCGGCGCCAGTACCCCTCGGTGAAGCTGCGGCCGGCGACGCCGGCGAGGAAGACGTCGACCTCGCGCGTGCGGATCGCGTCGTCGATCAGGTTGGCGCTGCCCTGGTGGTAGAAGCGCAGACCGGCGACGGCGATCGAGATGCCCCAGACCTGGCCGCAGCGGTAGGCGCCCGGCGTCAGCGAGTCGAGGTGCTCGCAGGTCAGGTCGCCGTCGTAGGGGACGGCGAGGCCGAGCAGCAGCTTGGAGTGGACGCTGGGCGTGAAGCTGACCTCGAACGGGCCGAGCTCGTAGACGCGGTAGGGCTCGACCTCGACCGCGCGCTCGGCCAGGCCGTGCAGGGCCATCAGCGTCACAAGAGAGTCGGATCCGTAGGCCTTGCAGCCGTAGCGCTTGGCGATCGCGGGCGCGTCGACCGCGTGATCGAAGTGGGTGTGGCCGACGAGCACCCCTGCCACCTCTCCCGGCGCGCGGACGAAGCGGTCGAGGGCTGCCGGGTCGGGCAGGGTAGGCCGCCGGCGCAGCAGATCGCCGAAGGGCACGCGCGAGACGTAGGGGTCGATGAAGATCGTCTGGCCCTCGAAGCTCATCCGGTAGCCCGACACCCCGAGCCATTCGACCTCCAGCCCGGCGGGCAGCTCGAGCGCCGCCGCCTGCAGCTCGCCCAGCGCCTGGCCGTCGGCGCGCGCGTCGGCCCGGCGGCGCAGCCGCGCCCTGGCCAGGTCCCCGAGGTGCGCCAACGGTCCCGCCATCGCCCCGTCAGGTTACGCCGCCGGGCGTCGAGCGCGTACCGTCAGGGCGGCATGGCGATCGCCACGGCAACCACGATCGACGTCTACGCGGGGGGCGCGCTGCTCTTCGCCGACGTCTCCTTCAAGCTCGAGCCGCGCGAGCGGATGACGCTCTCCGGGCGCAACGGCGCCGGCAAGTCGACCCTGCTGCGGGTGCTGGCGGGGGAACGCCCGCCGGACGCGGGCAGCGTCTCCCTGCAGAAAGGGGCGCGGGTCGCCCTCCACGATCAGCGCCCGCCGCGCGACTCCAGCCTCAGCCTCGCGGAGTACGTCTTCTCCGGCCGCGCCGAGATGGAGGAGGCCGAGGCCGAGCTCGCCCGGCTCGAGGCGGCGATGGCGGCGGGGGAGCCGGATGAGGAGACGCTGCGCGCCTACTCGGCCGCCCAGCAGCGGCTCGAAGCGGGCGGCGGCTACCGCTGGCGCGACGACGTGCTCTCCGTGCTGCGCGGACTCGGCTTCGGCGAGGAGGCCGCCGGCCGCCGCCTCTCGACCTTCTCCGGTGGCGAGCTGACCCGCGCCTCGCTCGCCCGGGCGCTCGCCACCCGCCCCGACCTGTTGCTGCTTGACGAGCCGACGAACCACCTCGACATCCCCTCGCTGGAATGGCTCGAGCGCTACCTGGTCGGGCTTGACGCGGCGATCGTCCTCGTCGCCCACGACCGCTGGTTTCTTGAGGCGGTCGGCACCTCGGTGCTGGAGATCGAGGCGAAGCGCGGGCGCTTCTTCGCCGGTCCCTGGCACGCTTGGCGCACCGAGCAGGCGGCGCGCGAGATCGCTCGGGGCAAGGCGATCGAGCGCCAGCGCGACGAGATCGCCCGCATGGAGCGCTTCGTCGAGCGCTTCCGCTACAAGGCGACCAAGGCACGCCAGGCGCAGTCGCGGCTGAAGACGATCGAGAAGATCAAGCGCGACGGCGTGGAGGCAGAGGCGCGAGACCGGCGCAACCTGCACTTCTCCTTCGTCACCCCCGAGCGCCCCGGCCGCGTCGTGCTGAAGCTGGTCGCCGGGAGGATCGAGGTCCCGGGTCGCGTCCTGCTCGACCGGGCCGAGCTCGAAGTCGAGCGCGGCGAGCACGTCGTCCTCGTCGGGCCGAACGGGGCCGGCAAGACGACCCTGATCGAGACGCTCGCCGGCCGCCGCGAGCCCGCCTCCGGCTCGGTGCGCAGCGGCCACAACGTGAAGATCGGCTACCTATCCCAGCACGCAGAGGTGGCAGCCGGGCAGGGCACGGTGATCGAAGCCGCACGCCGTGCCACCGGGCTCAGCGACCGCAAGGCGCGCGACCTGCTCGGCCGTTTCCTCTTTTCCGGCTCCGACGTCGAGAAAGCGCTCGACGACATCTCCGGCGGCGAGCAGGGCCGGCTCTCGCTGGCGATCCTGGTCGCCTCCGGCGCCAACGTGCTGATCCTCGACGAGCCGACCAATCACCTCGACGTCGAGAGCCGCGAGGCGCTCGAGGACGCGCTGCTCGCCTTCCCCGGTGCCGTGATCCTCGTCTCCCACGACCGCGCCCTGCTCGAGGCGGTCGGCACGCGCACCGTCGTCTGCGAAGCCGGCGAGCTGCGCAGCCATCCCTGCGGCTGGGCCGAGTACCAGGGACGCCGCGAGGCGGAGGAGGAAGCCGCCGCGACGGCCTCCACGGAGGCGAAGCGCACGGCCAAAGCCGGCAAGCGCGGGAGCCCCCGCAAGGTCGCCCAGCGCGCCGCCCGCCGCGCCGGCCGCCTTGCCGAGAAGGTCGAGGTGGCCGAGGCTGCCCTGCGTGAGCTCGAGGACGAGCTCGCCGACCCCGGCACCTGGTCGACTCCCGAGAAGGCCGAGCGCGCCGGCGAGCGCCACGAGCAGGCGAAGCGGCGGCTCGCCGAGCTCTACGCAGAATGGGAGGAGGCCGAAGCCGCGGTCAGCGCAGCGGCCGGTCCAGCCTGACCACGGCGCCCTTGGCGGGCGCCAGGGTGATGTTGCGCACCGCGACGCGCTCCGGCTTCGGGTCGGGCGCGCTCAGCGCGGCCCGCTCGACGAGCTCGCGCAGCACGATTCGCATCTCGTATTCGGCGAAGGCGGCGCCGATGCAGCGCCGCACGCCGCCGCCGAAGGGAATCCAGGCGTAGTTGTCGGCCTTGCCCTCGAGGAAGCGCTCGGGCCGGAACTCCTCCGGGCTGGGGAAGAGGTCGGGGCGGTAGTGCAGAGCGGCGATCGCCGCCATCACGAAGGTGCCCTCGGGCAGCTCGTAGCCGCCGATCTCCAGCGGCGCGGTCAGCCTGCGTGCCACGTCGACGATCACCGGCCGCGCCCGCAGCGTCTCCTTGATCGTGGCGTCGAGGTAGGCGTCCTCGCCCGCGGCGACGGACTCGCGCAGGGTCGCGAGCGCCCGCGGGGCACGCAGCAGGCGCTCCATCGCCCAGGCGAGTCCCGTCGCCGTCGTCTCGTGGCCGGCGGCGAGCACGGTGACCAGCTCGTCGCGCAGCTCGGCATCGCTCATCGGCTCGCCGTCTTCGTCGCGCGCCTGGAGCAGGAGGGAGAGGACGTCGTCGTGCCCCTCGGCGCCGGCCTCGACCTCGGCCCGGCGCAGGGCGATCTCCTCGTAGATGAAGCGGTCGAGATCCTCGCGGGCGGCGAGGAAGCGGGTCCACGGGCTCCAGCGGGTGAAGTTGCGCCGCAGGGGAGGCAGGGCGGTGATCAGGCTCAAGCGTCCGGAGAAGCGCTCGATCAGCCCCTCGAAGCGGCTCAGGCGCGCCTCGTCGTGCACCCCGAAGACAGCGCGCATGATCACTGCGAGGGTGATTCGCTGGGTGTGCGGGCGCAGGGCGAAGGGCTCGCCGACCGGCCAGCTCTCCATCTCCTGCCGCGTCGCGGTGCGGATCAGCTCGCCGTAGCGCCGTACCCGCTCGCCGTGGAAGGGCGGTAGCAGCAGCTTGCGCTGGCGCATGTGCGGGGCCTCGTCGAGCGTGAGCACGGAGTTCGGCCCGAGCGCCGGCTCGAGCACGGTCGCATTGGCCTCTCCCGCGTGCGCCGTCTCCGGCGAGGTGGTGAAGAGCTGCTTGACCAGCGCCGGGTCGGCGACGTAGACGAGGCGCTTGTAGAAGGGGAAGGAGACGGTGAAGACGTCCCCGTGGCGCCGTTGCAGCTCGATCAGGAAGCCGAGCGGGTCGCGCATGTAGCGGAGGACCTGCACCGTAGCCGGCAGCTTCGTCCCCGGGGGGAAGCGCCCGGGAGGCGCCGTGGCGGCGGGACGGGAAAGGGTCGCCTGCTCCATCGCTTCGGACCATAGAACATCGACTGGCTGCCCAGCCAGTTCCTGCGGAAGAGACGTCAGAAGACGATCGTTCTCGCGCCGTCGAGCAGAACTCGGTCGTCGAGGTGCGCCTTGACCGCGCGGGCGAGGACGAGGCGCTCGATGTCGCGGCCGATCCGCTGCAGGTCCTCGACCTCGTCGCGGTGGCTGACCCGGGTCACGTCCTGGTCGATGATCGGACCGGCGTCGAGCTCCTCGGTGACGTAGTGGGCGGTGGCGCCGATCAGCTTCACTCCTCGCTCGTGGGCGCGGCGGTAGGGGTCGGCGCCGACGAAGGCGGGCAGGAAGCTGTGGTGGATGTTGATCGCCGGGGCGCCGAGCCGCCCCAGGAACCCGGCCGAGAGGACCTGCATGTAGCGGGCGAGGACGAGCAGGTCGATCCCGTCGAGCAGCTCCAGGGCGCGCGCCTCGGCCGCGTCCTTGTCGCCGGCCCCGACCGGGACGTGGTGGAAGGGCAGCCCGACCGCCTCGACCTGGGCAGCGTGCTCGGGGTGGTTGGAGATCACGGCGACCACGTCGGCGCCCAGCTCGCCGCTGCGCCAGCGCCAGAGCAGGTCCGAGAGGCAGTGGTCTTCGCGCGAGACCATGATCGCCAGCCGCTTGCGCTCGCTGGACTCGGCGAAGCGGAAGTCCATCTCGAAGGGCGCCGCCAGCTCTCGATCGAAACGGTCTTGGAGGGTGGCGCGCTCGCCCTCGGGCACGGCGTCGAAGGCCATCCGCATGAAGAAGCGCCCCTCGTCGCTGGAGTGCTGGTCGGCGTCGACGATGTTGAGCCCGGCCTCGGCGAGGAAGCCGCTGACCGCGGCGATCAGCCCCGGCCGGTCGGGGCACGCAAGTAGCAGGCGGCTTGTCTCATGGGAGCCGGTGATGCCGGGATGATGGCGGCTGCGGCCATGTCAGGTACCCCCCCCACAACGCACGCACGACGGCGCCCGTACCACCCGCGCACCCATCATCACCGGCGGCGCGGCGAGCGGCTCGGCCTGCGCGAGGCCTGCGCGATGGCGATCGGCGGGATGATCGGCGGTGGGATCTTCAGCGTGCTCGGCGTGACCATCGACCTCGCCGGGCACCTCGCCTTCGCCGCCTTCCTGGTCGGCGCCGCGATCGCCGCCCTGACCGCCCGCGCCTACGCCCGCCTGGCGATCCACTCGGGTCGCTCGGGCGGTCCCTTCGCCTACCTGCGCGACGAGGGGCACCCGCAGGCGGCGGCCTGGGTCGCCTGGCTCTTGATCGCCGGCTACGTCTTCGCCCTCGCCGTCTACGCCTTCACCTTCGGCCACTACGTCGCCCACGCGCTCGGCGCGCCGGTCGGCGCGGCCCGCGTCCTCAGCGTCGCCGTGCTCGGTGCCTTCGTCGCGATCAACCTGCGCGGCGTCGCCACCTCGGGGCTGACCGAGGACGTGGTCGTCGCGGTGAAGCTGGCGGTGCTCGGCGGCGTCTCGCTGGTCGGGCTCGCCTCGCTCAGCGCCGAACGGCTCTCGCCGCTCGACAACAAGGGCCTGCTCGGCGTCTTCCTCGGCGCCTCGCTGATCTTCGTCGCCTACGAGGGCTTCGAGCTGCTTCCGTATGACTACGACGACATCGACGAACCGCGGCGGACGCTGCCGCGCGCGCTCTACCTCTCGGTCGGGATCGTCGCTCTGATCTACGTCGCGGTCACCCTCGCCTCGCAGATGCTGGTCTCCGATCGCACCCTCACCGCCCAGAAGGAGGTCGCCTTCGCCCTGGTCGGAAAGCAGGCGCTGGGCGCTTTCGGGCTCTGGGCGGCGACCGTGGCGGCCGCCTTCTCGACCAGCTCGGCGATCAACGCGACGCTCTTCTCGACCGCGCGCCTGATCCGCGACGTCAGCGAGGCCGGCGAGCTGCCGAGGGCGCTGGCACGGGAGCGGCGCGGGCTGCCGGTCCTCGCCGTGGTCTGGATCGCGATCTTCGGCGGGGTCTTCTCACTGCTGCCCGGAATTGCCGAGGTGGTCTCCTTCGGCTCGCTCACCTTCCTGCTGGTCTTCGGCCTGGTCAACCTGCTCCACGCGCGGCACACCGCAGTGCCGGGGTGGGATCGCGGGTTGGCGCGCCTGGGCGGCGCCTCCTGCTTCGCCGCGGCGGCAGCGCTGCTCTTCGAGCTGGCCCGCTCCGACCGACCGGCACTCGCCCTGATCGCGGCCTGCGGACTTGCCGTGGCCGGTGGTCGGTTCTTCTTCGTGAGGTCGCGCGATGCCTAGCCGGGTGCTCGGCGCCGATGCCCGGCCGCGCCTCCTGGCGCTCGCCTGCCTGGCGCTGATCGCCTTGGGTGGGGCGCTCAGCCTGCTCGGCGCGGGCGCCGCCGGGGACGCGGTCTGGGCGGCGACCGTCGTTCTGATGCTGGCGCCGCTCAGCTGGTCGATCCTGCGCGCGCTGGCGCAGGGGAGGGTGGGGGTCGACGCGATCGCCCTGGTGGCGATGGCGGGGGCCCTGGCGATCGGCCAGTACCTGGCGGGCGCGGTGATCGCGCTGATGCTCTCGGGGGGCAACGCGCTCGAGGCGTCCGCCTCGCGGCGCGCCCGTCGCGAGCTCACCGCGCTGATCGAGCGGATGCCGAGCATCGCCCACCGCCGCGAGGCGGGCGGCTGGGTCGAGGTGCCGGTCGAGCAGCTCGCGGTCGGCGACGTGGTCCTCGTGCGGGCCGGGGAGCTGGTCCCCGTCGACGGCGCCGTGCAGAGCGCTCAGGCGGTGCTCGACGAGTCGGCGCTGACCGGAGAGTCCCTGCCGGTGACGCAAGCCCGGGGCGCCGCGGTGCAGAGCGGCGTCGCCAACGCCGGCGACGCCTTCGAGCTGCGCGCGACCCGGCCCGCCGCGGAGAGCGCCTACGCGAACCTGGTACGGCTGGTGCGCGCCGCCGAGACGCAGCGCGCGCCGTTCATCCGACTCGCCGACCGCTACGCGGCCTTCTTCCTGCCCGTGACCCTGGCGGTCGCGGCGGCCGCCTGGATCGCGGCGGGAGACCCCGAACGGGCGGTGGCGGTGCTGGTCGTCGCCACCCCCTGCCCGCTGATCCTCGCCGCGCCGATCGCGATCGTCTCCGGCGTCTCGCGCGCCGCCCGCGCCGGGGTGATCGTCAAGGGCGGCACGGCGATCGAGCGGCTCGGCGAGGCCCGCGCGGTGCTGCTCGACAAGACCGGCACCCTGACCCTCGGCGAGCCGGCCGTGGAGGAGATCGTCGCGCTGGGAGAGCTGGGGGAGGAGGAGGTTTTGCGGCTGGCAGCCTCGCTCGATCAGCTCTCCGCCCACGTGCTCGCCGAGGCGCTTGTCCACGACGCCGAGCGGCGCGGCCTAAAGCTGAGCGAGGCGGCCGACGCGGTCGAGAAGCCGGGGCAGGGGATCGAGGGGACGGTCGACGGCCGCCAGGTCGCGGTTGGCAGCGCTGCCTGGCTGCGGGCGCGCGGCTATGAAGTTGGCAACGCCGCCGAGTCGCGCGAGGGCGGCGATGGAGCGGGCCTGGCCAAGGTGATGGTCGGCGTCGACGGCCGGCTTGAGGGGATGGTCGTGATGGCCGACCGGCTGCGCGAGGACGCCCGCGAGCTGGCCGGCGCGCTGCGCCGGAGCGGCATCCGGCGGGTGGCGATGGTCACCGGCGACCGCGCCTCGGTCGCTGAGCGGATCGCCGCGGAGACCGGGCTCGACGACGTCCATGCCGAGCAGGCCCCCGAGCAGAAGCTCGACGTAGTGCGCGCGATGCGCGCCGATCCCGAGCTGGCCCCGGTGGTGATGGTCGGCGACGGCGTCAACGACGCCCCCGCCCTGGCCCTGGCCGACGTCGGCATCGCGATGGGCGGACCGGGCGCGACCGTCTCCTCGGACACCGCCGACGCGGTGATCACCGTCGACCGCATCGACCGCGTGGCGACCGCCGTCCAGGTCGGCCGCCGCTCACTCGGTATCGCCCGCCAGAGCGTCCTGGTCGGCATCGGCCTCAGCCTCGCGGCGATGGCCTTCGCCGCCGTCGGCTACATCCCCCCGATAGCCGGCGCCCTGCTCCAGGAGGGAATCGACGTAGCCGTAATCCTCAACGCCCTCCGCGCCCTCACCGATTGAGCGCAAGACGGAATTCACCCCTCGTCTGTTTGAGCGGGTCCGTGCCTGAACTCGTCCTGATTCGCACAATCAAGCGCCGAACTGTGAGCGCGATCACGTTCTGGGGCCGCAAATACCGGCACGGTCCCGCGCTTGCTCACAAAACGCACATATTTCGTCGCTGTCCTGATCGCCTGCGTCGCCTTTCCCGCCGTGGCTCTCGCGACTGGAGGGGATGGCTCAACCGCGAAGACTGGAGTCGCCAATGCGAGGCCGGCCGGGTTCGCCGCGCTGCGGCGGCCGACGGTCAACTTCCACCGTACGATCCACCGCACCGTCGCCCACCTCGAAGCGGCGCACCGCGCCGAAGCCCGCCGCAAGCGCCAGAAGCGCGAAGAGCTTTACGCCAGTCTTCCGGGAGGCGTCTCGCTCGAAACCCTCAATGCAATCGCGGCCTGCGAGTCGGGCGGTGACCCAACCGCCGTCTCATCAGACGGGTCCTACCGAGGCAAGTACCAGTTCGACTACGGCACCTGGGAATCCGTAGGCGGCTCCGGCGACCCCGCAGAAGCCACCGAGCAGGAGCAGGACTATCGCGCAGCCCTGCTCTATTCCAGCTCGGGCTCCAGCCCCTGGCCCATCTGCGGTTGAAACCCTGGAAGAGCGACCGGGCGCCCCTCCCGGCGGCTTGTACTTTTTCGTCGTGAGCCAGCGGCGTCAGCCTCGTTCGTCTCCACCGAAAAAGTTGAGCCGGGAGGGGTGCCCGGTCGCTCCCCTACGATCCGGCCGATGACAGAGCCAATCCCGACGCCTGATCCCGCGGGACCGAAGCGAAAGCCCCCTCGCGACGCCATAGCGGACGCAAGAGTTAAGGCGCCGACGCGTGGGAACCGCAAGCTCGAGTCGTTCCTAGAGGCGGCCAACTCAGACGAGCAGGTGCGGGCCTGGTGGTACATGACCCAGGTCCACTCCGAACGGCTCGGCATGTCCGACCACTCCTGGGTCCACATGCAGATCGTGCTCAACATCGCCCTGCGCCTGCTGCGGCTGCTGGTCAAGGCCGGGGTCGAGCCGGCGGTCGTCGCCGACCACGGCATGCCGTCGCGCGACGCCGAGGTCGTGGTCGCCGGTGGGGCGCTGCTGCACGACGTGGGGATGTCGATCCACCGCGCCGACCACGAGGCCTACAGCCTGTTTCTTGCCAACGGCGCGCTCGAACGGCTGCTCGCCGAGGGTTACAAGCAGCCCGAGCGCACGATCGTCGCCTCGGAGATCCTGCACACGATCATCGGACACCGGCGCCGCGGCGAGCCCTACACGCTGGAGGCCGGCGTGGTGCGCGTCGCCGATGCGCTCGACATGGCGCAGGGGCGAACGCGGCTGCCGATCGAGGCGGGCCAGGAGGGCATCCACTCGATCTCGGCAGCCGCCGTCGACGAGGTGCGGATCGAGCCGGGGGAGAAGCGCCCGGTGCGGCTCGAGATCGAGCTCAACAACTCGGCCGGCATCTTCCAGGTCGACGACCTGCTCGCCACCAAGATCCGCGACACCCCGCTGGAGGGCAAGGTCGAAGTCGTCGCCCAGATCGAGGGTGAGACGGAGAAACGGCTTTTGAGCGGCTTCAGACTCGACTGACCGGGGTCAGCCGTAGCGCTGAAGGTCGAACTTCCGCCGCTCTTTCCTGGCCTCGAGCCGGCCCTGGACGATCGAAAGCACGATGACCAGCACCGCGAAGAAAGCGATCACGCCAAAGCAGAAGAAGGTGATCGTCTTGTCCGTGGTCGGGCCGGCGGCGCCGACCCCGTTTTCGCCCAGCGCCAGCGGCGCTGACATCATCGCCGACAGCAATGCGGCGGCGAGAGCCATGACGATCGCGAGCGGGCGGGAGGGCTGCTTCACGGGGCGGAATCTAGCGCACGCCTTCCCTGAAGAGCGAACGGCCCGGGGCAGTGGGCCGTTCGCGGTGACGAGAGAGGAGTCTCGTGACGACTGAAGTGTGGCGCCGGCTCGACCACACGCGGTGAACATCCGGAGAAATCTCAGCATTACCTGAGCGGCGATGTTCCCGCAAATTACGCACGTTGACCCGTGAAAATCCTGTGAACGCAGGTATTTTGGCGCGACCACCGCCGTCGCGAGCGCGTACAATCCTGGCGTCGCACCGGCAAAGGGGCACTCCCGCCAGGCGACGTTTCCGACTTGAACGCACAGCAGACCATCCGGCTCGCGGTTATCGACGACGACAGCGGCTTCGTCACGGTCCTCTCTAAGCGCACGGAAGCGGCCGGTTGGCAGCAGCGGGTGCTGAGCAGCGCGATCCCGCCCGAGGAGCTGGTCGCGATGAAGCTCAACGCGCTGCTGATCGACCCGGCGGTGCTCGGCGACGAAGCCTGGGCCTATCTGGAGCGGGTCTGCGGGATGCTGCCCGACCTTGGCGTGATCGTCTGCACCGGACGCTCGACCGTCGCCCAGCGGGTGCGCGGGCTGCGGCTCGGGGTTGACGACTGGATCGGCAAGCCGTGCCATCCGGAGGAGGCGATGGCGCGGATCGAAGCGATTTCGCGCCGCCGCCGTCGCAGCCGCGCGGGCGAGGAGGCCCAGCCGCTGGTGGCCGGCGAGCTCGAGATCCGCGCCGACCAGTTCCAGGCCTTCGCCGCCGGCGAGAGCCTCGACCTGACCCGGCGGGAGTTCGAGCTGCTGCAGCTGCTCGCCGACGCAAAAGGGCAGGTGCTCGAGCGCGAGGCGATCTACCAGCGCGTTTGGGGCTACGCGATGGCCCACGGCGACCGCTCGGTCGACGTCTTCGTCCGCAAGCTTCGCCAAAAGCTGGAGAAGCGCTCCGCCGGCTGGCGCTACATCCACACCCACTTCGGGGTCGGCTATCGCTTCGAGCCCGAGCAGAGGCTGCCGCGGCGCGCTGAGCAGTCTGAGCCTGCCGCCGAAGTCGCGGCCGCGTCGCTCGCTTAACCGGCGATAGGAAGCGCAGCCTCCTGGCCGACGGCGCGATGGTGCGCGCGATCAGGGTTGCGCGCGCTTGACAAGTCGTGATAGATATAGGCCCGCTCTTTAAGTACCAGTCTGTTTGTGAAACGGGATTCAAGGGGAGGAACTCCGGTGTTCACTTGGCATTTGCTGCAAACGAAGGGCGAAGCGGTGGGATATAGGCTGAAGCTCGGCGCATCTGCCCTGTTCGTCTCGCTCCTTGTGCTTCTCGTCTGGGGGGTGTCAGTCGGCTCGGCGAGCGGGACAGCCACATACCTCACCGCCTTTGGCTCGGGTTCGGAGCCCTGCCCGCTCTGGGCTCCCGCCGATAGCGCCGCCGACGCCGAAGGCAACCTCTGGATCGCCGACACCGCTCACAACCGCGTTCTGGAGTTTGACTCAGAAGGCGAATTCGTCCGCCAGGTCGGCACTGAAGGCTCAGGCGCGGGCGAGTTCCTCGAACCGTATGGCATCGCCTCCGACTCCGAAGGCAACGTCTACGTCGTCGATACGGGCAACCACCGCGTGCAGAAGTTCGACTCCAAAGGCAAATACCTCGCCTCCTTCGGCGAAGCGGGCACCGAAGACGGCCAGTTCGAATTGCCGATTGGGATCGCGATCGACGCCGAAGACGATGTCTGGGTCGTCGACCCCTACCACGAACCGATGATCCAACAGCTCGATTCAGAAGGCGAATTCATCTCCGGCTTCGGCAGCTTCGGCGAAGAAGAAGGCCAGTTCGAACTTCCCGTTGCGATCGCTGTCAATGATCATCGAAAGATGTCGGTCGATGGTCACCGAAAAATGCAGGTCGGCCTCCCGTCCTGAGCAGGCGGCGGTCGCGCCGGCGTAGCAGTCATTGGGCGTCCTCCTCGTGGTCGTCGTCTTGTTGGCCGAGTGCCTCGAGGCGGCCCTTCAACCTGAACGAGGGCCCGTTGATGGTCAAGACCTCGGCATCGTGCAGGAGGCGGTCGAGGATCGCTGCGGCAAGCACCTCGTCGCCGAAGGTCTGGGCCCACTCGCCAACCGCCTTGTTGGAGGTGACGATCGTCGAGCCGCGGGTGTAGCGGCGGTTGACGACCTGAAAGAGCCGGTTGGCATCGGCGCGGTCAAGCGGCAGGTAGCCAGCCTCATCGAGCACGAGGAGATGCGGCCGCTGCAGCTGGGTCAGCTTGTTCGCCAGCTTGCCGAGGGCGTCGGCCTTGCGCAGGGCGCGCACGAGGTCGTCGAGCGTCGTGTAGCGGACCATGTAGCCGCGGGCCAGGGCCTCCATCGCCAGGCCCACGGAGAGGTGGCTCTTGCCGACCCCGGGCGGGCCGAGGATCAGACAGGAGACCTTTCGCTCGATGAAGCGCAGGGAGCGCAGCTCGGCGATCCGCTTGGGGTCGAGCTCGGGCTGAAAAGAGACGTCGAACTCCTCCAACGTCTTTTGGTGCGGTAGGCCGGCCATCTTCAGCCGCTGGGAGTAGCGGCGGCCTTCCAGGACGCCGAGCTCGGACTCGAGCACCAAGTCGAGGAACTCGCGGTAGCCGAGCTCGGAGGCCTCGGCGCGCTCGATCAGCTCGTCGGGGGACTCCGCGACCCCGTGCAGGCGCAGCTCGCCGGCGTTGCGGCGGATCCGCTCGTTCAGCAACTCAGCCACGGGCCACCTCCGCGTAGGCGTCGAGCGGGCGGTGGTGGACCTCGACCGTCGGCATCTCGGCCAAGACGCTGGCGAGGCTGACCGAGGGCTGCTTGGGGTCGGGCAGGGCGGTGCCGTGGCGCTGGCGCGGATGGCGGCAGTAGCGCTCGCCGGTCTGAATCGAGTAGACCTCGATCTCCTCGGCGCCGAGGCGCAGCTCGACGGTCTCGCCGATCCTCGCGCCGGGAACCGTGTAGCGGCGGCCCTCGAAGCTGATCAGCCCGTCGCGGGCGACCTTGCGCTGCGTGCGGGAGACGACCAGGTAGGGGATCGCCGGCAGCGGGCCCAGCGCCGCGCGGTCGCGCTGGGCCCGCACCGCCACGACCTCGCCGTGGGTGCCGTGCACCCGAGCGCGGGCGATCTCCTCGTTCCAGACAGCCCACTCGCGGTTGGCCTGCTCGTAGTCGGCGAAGGAATGGCCGCGCAAGAGGCGGCCGCGCACGTAGGGAACGTCGGACTCGACCTTGCCCTTGGTCTTCGCCCGCCGCGGTTTGCAGAGGCGCAGCTTGAAGCCGTAGTGGTGGGCGGAGGCGAGCGCCTCGGGGTGGTAGAGGCGATCGCCGGGTCGTCGCTCGGTGCCGACGTGGGAGCGCACGACCGTCTTGGTGCGGTCATAGAGGATCTCCTTGGGCACGCCGCCGAAGTGCGCAAAGCCGGCACGGTGGCAGGCCCAGAACGTCACCAGGTCCTGAGAGCCGGTCAGGGCGACGAAAGCGTCGCGGGAGTGGCCCAAGACCATGTGGAAGCCGTAGAGCGGCAGCTCGAGGCCCGAGGAGGTGCGAATCGGCTGCTCGTGGGACCAGTCGACCTGAGCCTGGTGGCCCGGTGCGGTCTCGAAGCGTTTCTCGACCTCATCGCTCTCCTCGGGCGTGCGCGGCCGAGCTCGTTCGACGTAGCGCCGCACGGTCGGGTAGCTGCCGGTGAAGCCGTGATCGCGACTCAGATCCTGGTGGATGCGCGTCGCCTCCAGACCGGCGTCTTTGGCCAACCACCGGTCGATCAGCGGCTTGAAGGGGTCGAGCTTGGACGGCATGCGCTTTCGCCGGTAGTGCGGCTGGGCGCCCTCGGTCAGGTAGCGCTTCACAGTTCGCCAGTCGCGGCCGACGATGCGGCCGATCTCGGCGTAGGTAAGCCCGTGGCGGTGCAGGGCTCGGATGTCCATGTACTCCTCCTCATCGATCAACTCGTCCTCCTTCAGGTTCGCCCGATCGGGCGAACCTGAAGGAGCTACCTGCCGGCGGAGGAGGCCGAAGCCGCAAGTTGCGGAACGGACCTACATCTTTCGGTGATCACGGAGCGACAGTTTTGCGTGACCACGGACAATCGCCATCGACTCCGAAGGGGACGTCTGGGCGACCGATCTTGCTGGCAACCGCGTCCAGCAGCTCAAAGCCGACGGCGAATTCATCTCGGAATTCGGCAGCTACGGCTCCGAAGAAGGCGAGCTCTATGGACCCGTGGGCATCGCGATCGACGCCGAAGACAACGTCTGGGTCGTCGACAACGGCAACGGCCGCGTGCAGGGCTTCAGCCCCGAAGGCGAATACCTGAGCCAGTTCGGCTCCTCCGGCAGCGAAGAAGGCCAGCTCTCCGAACCGTGGGGCCTCTCGATCGACTCTGAAGGGCGGTTCTTCGTCACCGACGCCGGCAACGACCGGGTGCAGGTCTTTGCCGGGGGCGAATTCGTCGATTCCGTCGCCCCGTCTCCAAGTGGCGGTCAGGTCTGCGCCCCCGCCGACAACGCGGTCGACTCCGAAGGCAATGTCTGGGTCGCCGACACCGAAAACAACCGCATCCAAGAGTTCGACCCAGAAGCCGAATTCGTTCGCCAGTTCGGCTCCAAAGGCTCGGGCGCGGGAGAGTTCAACGAACCGCTCGGCGTGGCCACCGACTCCGAAGGCCACGTCTTCGTCGCCGACCGGGGGAACAATCGCATCCAGAAGTTCGACTCCGAAGGCAAATACATGAGCTCCTTCGGCAGCTTGGGCTCGGGAAACGGTCAGCTCTACTACCCCTCGGCGATCGCGATCGACTCCGAAGGCGACCCTTGGGTCGCCGACGCCGGCAACAACCGCGTCCAGCGGTTCAAACCCAACGGCGAATTCGTCTCCAAGTTCGGGAGCACGGGCTCGGGCAACGGTCAGTTCTTCCACCCCTCGGCGATCGCGATCGACTCGGGAGGGGATGTTTGGGTCGCAGACGCCGGCAACAACCGCGTCCAGCAGTTCAAACCCAACGGCGAATTCGTCTCCAAGTTCGGCTCCGGCGGCTCCGAAGAGGGCCAGCTCTCCGAGCCGAGGGGCCTCGCGATCGACGTCCAAGGCCACGTCTGGGTTGCCGATACTGGCAATAACCGCGTCGAGGGCTTCAGCCCAGGGGGCGTCTACCTGAGCCAGTTCGGCGCCACCGGCTCCGAAGAAGGCCAGCTCTCCGAACCGAGGGGCCTCGCCACAGACTCCGAAGGGCGGCTCTGGGTCACCGACACCGGCAACGCCCGGGTGCAGGAGTGGATGCTGCCCGACTGGACCCCGACTTACCTCACCGCCTTCGGCAGGGCGACCTCCAATCCGCTCTCTCGTCCCACCAACACCGCCGCCGACGCCGAAGGCAACGTCTGGGTCGCCGACACCGCCCACAACCGCATCCAGGAGTTCAACTCAAAAGGCGAATTCGTCCGCCAGTTCGGCTCCAAAGGCTCGGGTGCGGGCGAGCTTAACGAACCGCTCGGCGTTGCGATCGACTCTGAAGGCGACGTCTTCGTCGCCGACTCGGGCAACGGCCGCATGGAGAAGTTCGACCCCGAAGGCAAATGCCTGGGCTCCTTCGGCGAAGCGGGCCAGTTCGAATTGTTGATCGGCATCGCAATCGACGCCGAAGACAACGTCTGGACCCTTGACATGGACCGCGAAGAATCGATGGTCCAGCGCTTCGATGCCGAAGGCGAATTCATCTCCAGCTTCGGCACCTTCGGAGTAGAAGAAGGCCAGCTAATCCTCCCTCAAGCGATCGCCACCGATTCTGAAGGCGACGTCTGGGTGACGGACGTGCTCGACCGCGTCCAGCAGTTCAAACCCAACGGCGAATTCATCTCCAAGTTCGGCAGCTCGGGCTCGGGCAATGGCCAGTTCAACCTTCCGACGGGCATCGCGATCGACGCCGAAAGCGACATCTGGGTCGTCGATGATGGAAACGACCGTGTGGAGGGCTTCACCCCAGCGGGCGAATACCTGAGCCAGTTCGGCTCCCTCGGCAGCGAAGACGGCGAGCTATCCGAACCGACGGGTCTTGCTGCCGACTCCGAAGGGCGGCTCTGGGTCGGGGACACCGGCAACGATCGGGTGCAGGTATTCGGCGGAGGCGAATTTGTCGCCTCGGTCGGCGGCGCGGGCTCAGGGCCCGGCAAGCTCTTCGCGCCCACCGACAGTGCCACGGACTCCGAAGACGATGTCTGGGTCGCCGACACCGCCCACAACCGCATCCAGGAGTTCAACTCAAAAGGCGAATTCATCCGCCAGTTCGGCTCCAAAGGTTCGGCCGCGGGCGAGTTCAAAGAACCGCTCGGCGTCGCGATCGACGCCGAAGACAACGTCTTCGTCGCCGACTCGGGCAACCACCGCGTGCAGAAGTTCGACTCCGAAGGAAAATACCTGGGCTCCTTTGGCAAAGCCGGCACAGAAAACGGCCAGTTCGAATCGCTGAGCGGGATCGCGATCGACGCCGAAGACAACGTCTGGACCGTCGACGCGAGCTACGAAAAACCGTCGGTCCAGCGCTTCGATGCCGAAGGCGAATTCATCTCCAAGTTCGGCAGCAAAGGCTCCAAAGACGGCCAGCTCTTCCGGCCCAAAGCGATCGCCACCGATTCCGAAGGCGACGTTTGGGTAGCGGACACCATCAACGACCGCGTCCAGCAGTTCAAACCCAACGGCGAATTCATCTCCAAGTTTGGCAGCTACGGCTACAAAGACGGTCAGCTCGTCCAGCCCGCGGGAATCGCGATCGACGCCGAAGGCAATGTCTGGGTAGCCGACACCGAAAACGACCGCGTGCAGGGCTTCAACCCCGGAGGCGCCTACCTGACCCAGTTTGGCTCTCCCGGCGAGGAAGCGGGCGAGCTCTCTGAACCGAGAGGCCTGGCGATCGACTCCGAAGGGCGGCTCTGGGTCGCGGACACCGACAACGATCGCGTGCAGGGGTGGATGCTGCAGAGCGGACCGAACACGATCATCACGAGTGGCCCGAGCGGACCGATCGCCGCCACGAACGCGTCATTTGCGTTTGAAGCCACCAAGGAAGGCTCCAACTTCGAATGCTCCCTGGACGGAGCTTTGTTTGCCGGTTGCACCTCACCGAAGGAATACACCGGTCTGTCGGACGGCCTGCACACCTTCCGAGTCCGGGCGACGGACGCCGAAGGCAACCGCGACCAGACTTCGGCAAGCCGAGAATTCCAGGTAGACACACAGGCGCCGCAGACGACCATCTCCAGTGGCCCTAGCGGCCTGGTCGGCTCCTCCACGGCCTCCTTTGCCTTCGAAGCGAGCGAGGAAGCGAGCTTCGAATGCGCCCTCGACGAAGCGGGCTTCGGCTCCTGCGCCTCGCCCAAGGAATACAAAGGGCTCGCCGAGGGCGAACACCTCTTCAAGGTCCGCGCCACGGATGCCGCAGGGAACCAGGACGCGAGCTCCGCCGAACGCAGCTTCACCGTCGACACGACGGCCCCCGAGACGACGATCGACTCTCCCACCCCCACCTACACCAGCCACGAAACGCCCGCCAAAGTCGAATTCAGTGCCAGCGAGGGAGGGGCGAACTTCAAATGCTCCTTCGACAATCCCGAAGGAAAAGCAACCGAAAAATGCACGTCGCCCTACTCGCTGCCCGCGAAAATCGAAGCGGGCTGGCACACCGTCGTCGTGCAAGCCACCGACGCCGCCGGCAACGCCGACCCGACGCCCGCCAAATGGACCTTCAACCCGGCGATCTACCCGACGGTCGAAGAATCCTCTGGCAGCAAGCTCGTCTATCCCGAGGACGGCAAGAAGACCGCCAGCTTCTACACGCTGAAGGCCGAATGGGGCAAAGCTCCCGAAGGGGGCGGCGTCACTGGCGTCACCTTCCAGATGGAGCTGCCCAAATCGGAAGTCTTCGAAGACGTTCCCGCCGAATGCGTGATCGACGGCGAAGGCAAAGAAGTCTCTTGGCCGTTGGAAGCGACCAGCAATCCCGGCCACACCGAGCCCGTGTTCCTCGGAGCTCGCGATTGCGAAGCATTCGACGAAGTTGGGTACCTGGAAGAAGAAGTCAAGTTCCGCGCCGTCTTCGACGGTGGGAAAAA
The DNA here is from genome assembly GCA_963728365.1 of uncultured Solirubrobacterales bacterium. Lineage (GTDB taxonomy): Bacteria > Actinomycetota > Thermoleophilia > Solirubrobacterales > 70-9 > VRUE01. Next base: position 1,004,301 of record CAVSJI010000001.1, on the reverse strand, counting down.
AGCCGCCGGAGCGAGCGAGGCCGCACCGACCCAGCTGATTCGGAAGTACAACGAGAAGCGCGTCTCAACGGACGCCACCGAATCGGTTGGCCCTGCCGAGCTGGACCTGCTGACCGGGGCGTTCACGATCAACCGCACCGATGTCTCGATCCCGGTGCCGGGCAGCGAAGCCAATCTCGAATTCACCCGGGTCTACGACTCGACGATCGCGAACAACCTGGCCAGCTACTCGACGGCGCTCGGTGGCTGGTGGCAGCCCTCGACGCCGGTCGAAGCCGAATACGAAGGCCAAGCCTGGCGCAGGCTCAAGGAAGAAGTGATTCCAGCCCGGCCGGCTGTCTTCAAAAAGGAATGCTGGGACGAAGAAGGCCACACCGTGGAATGCGGACCCGGATGTCCAGAAGAATCCTGCGAAGAATGGGAAGCCGAAGAAGCCCAGCCCGAAGAACGCTGGATGGAGCTGACCGACAACGAAGGTGGCGGGATTCCCTTCGAAATCCAGGGCGAAAGCTACGTCGCCCCCGACTACGCCAGGGAACTGCTGCTCACCCGCGAAGACTCCGAACACATCGTCTTGAGCACCCCGGATGGGACCCATACGACCTTCTCGAAAAGTGGGAGTCAGGGGTACTTGCCTGGAGAAGTTTCCTTCCAGGCAACTCCCACCTCGGCGCGGATGGTCTACGAAGAAACCGGGCACGAAGCGGAAAAGCTACGGCTGATGAGGGAGATCGCGCCGTCGCAGCCGGGGGTGTCCTGTGGGGACTGGACGTCGATCGAAACTCCGGGTTGCCGCACGCTTAAGTTCGAATACCTGCCTAAGAACGAATGGACGGCGGCTGTATACCCCGAATGGGAAGTGGCGCTTGCTTCGATCCGTTACTACAACGCCTCCGGCAACAAAGAAGCGTCGCAGAAGGTCGCTGAATACAACTATGACAGCGAACTGTATTTGACCGAAGAGTGGGATCCGCGTCTGCCTGAATTGATCGAGAAATACACCTACAGCGAATCGCCTCCGGGGAATAACATCGCCACGCTCACGCCGCGGGGAGAGGAACCGTGGGAATTCGATTACGAATTCGCCGGTTCGCCTCCGATTCTCAAGCTAACCGGCGTCAGCCGCGCCAGCCTTATCGAAAGCGAACCGACGGCGACCACGACGATCGTCTACGACGTCCCGCTGAGCGGCGAAGACGCCCCCTATGACCTGAGCCCTGAAGCGGTCGCCGAATGGGGTCAGTCGGACTTCCCGGTAGATGCCACCGCGATCTTCCCGCCGACCGAGGTTCCGGGCGAAGAACCGAGCGACTACAACCAGGCCACCATCCACTACATGGACCCGGACGGCTATGAGGTCAATGCCGCATCTCCTTCGCCGCCGGGCGTGGAAGCCGATTCGATCGCGACCATCGAAACCGACGAGCACGGGAACGTCGTGCGCGAACTGGGCGCCCGAGCGCGCTTGGATGCCCTGGAAGCCGAAGACCCGGTGGCGCGCTCGCACGAGCTGGACTCTCACTCGACCTACAACGAGGACGGCACGAGGATGCTCGAATCCTGGGGCCCGCTGCACGAGGTGCGGTTGGAAGACGGCGAAACCGTTGAAGCCCGGACCCACACGAGAACCTGGTACGACGAAGGCGCCCCCGAACTCGAAGAAGGCGAAGTCGCGCCAAACCTGCCGACCAAAGAAAAGTCCGGCGCGGCGATCCCCGGCGGCAAAGAATACGCCGACGAACGCCTCAGCGAAACGAAGTACGACTGGGAAAAGCGCCTGCCGACCGAAAGCATCACCGACCCTGAAGGCCTGGACCTAATCAGCAAGACCGTCTACAACTCCGCCGGGCAGGTCAAGGAAGAACGCCAGCCTTCGGACACCAAAGGCGAAGGGGCGGGGACGACCAAGGCCGTCTATTGGACCGCGGGCGCCAATACCGAAAACGAATCGTGTGGGGGGAAAGCCGCTTGGGCCGGTTTGCCCTGCGTGACCCACCCGGTGGCCGAACCGAGCCCCGAAGGCGGAAACCCGAAGCTGCCCTGGACGTGGTTCACGTCGTACTCCTCGCTGGACCAGCCGACCGAAACGCAGGAGAAGGTCAACGGCACGCTGAAGCGCAGTACGACGATCGGCTACGACGAAGCTGGGCGTCAGATCGAAGCCCACGTGACCGGCGAAGGCACGGCGATCTCGCCCGTGGAAACCACCTACGACGAAGAAACCGGCACGCCAGTCAGCCAGCAGTTCGTCTGCGAATCCGAATGCGAAGGCTTTGACCAGCAGAAGGTCGAAACCAGCTATGACGCCCTCGGCCGCCCGATCGAATACGAAGACGCCGACGGCAACGTCTCGGGCGTCGCCTACGACCTGCTGGGCAGGCCCAGCGTCGTCACCGACGGCAAGGGCTACCAGGAAGTCAGCTACGACGAAGACTCCGGCGTGGCCACCGAAATGACCGACTCGGCGGCCGGGACCTTCAAAGTCACCTACAACGCCGACGGGCAGATGACTGAGCAGCTGCTGCCCGACGGCCTCAACCAGAAGATCGAATATGACCCGGCTGGGACCGCGGTGGGCCTCAAATACGTCAAGACCAACTACTGCTCAAGCGGTTGCACCTGGCTTGAATTCGACCGCGAAGACTCGATTCAAGGCCAGGTCCTCAAGGAAGAAAGCACGATCGCCGGCCGCGAATACAGCTATGACAAAGCGGGCCGCCTGACCCTGGCCAAGGAAACCCCGACCGGGGAAGGCTGCACGACCCGCGCCTACAGCTTCGACGAAGACTCCAACCGCCTCTCCAAGACGACCCGCGAACCCAAAGAAGGCGGCGCCTGCGATATCGAATCCGAAGGCAAAGAACAGGGCTACGAATACGACACCGCCGACCGCCTGATCGGCGAAGGCGTCGAATACGACAACCTGGGCCGGATCACCAGCCTGCCCGCCGAATACTCGGGTGCCGGCAAACTGACGACTTCCTACTTCGTCAACGACCTGACGAGAAGCCAGACCCAGGACGGGATCACGAACACCTACGAATTGGACGCGATGTTGAGGCAGCGCGAACGCATCCGCACCGGCTCCGAAGAAGGGACGGAGATCTACCACTACGCCGGACCTTCCGACTCCCCCACCTGGATCGACGAAGGGAAAGGAGATTGGACCCGCATGATCGGCGCTCTCGGCGGCAGCCTCGGGGCACTGCAAACGAGCGCTGGAGGCATCACCTTCCAGATCGCCGACATGCACGGGGACGTGATCGCCACCGCCGACGACGACCCTGAAGCGACCGAACTGCTCTCCACGCAGCGCTTCGATGAGTTCGGCAACCCGCAGCAGAGCGGTTTCCTGGAAGGCGGAAATGCCGAGTATGGCTGGCTGGGCGCCAAGAGTCGTCGCACCCAGCTGCCCTCCGGCGTGATCCAGATGGGCAAGCGCAGCTATGTGCCTGCGCTAGGGCGCTTCCTCAGCCCCGATCCGGTTAAAGGTGGCTCGGCCAACGCCTACGACTACGTCGACCAGGATCCGGTCAACAACTTCGACCTAAACGGCGAATGTCACCCGGTGCGTAACCGCCATTGCTCCGGTCCGCCAAGTCCGAGGGAAAGGCGCCAACGCCGTAGAGAACACCGTGCAGCGCGCAAGCTGGCCAGGAAGACACCCAACCGAGCATCAATTATCCTTCGCTGCCGGAACTGCGGGGGGGCCTCCGCTTCGAGCATAAGTGATACTTTTCATTCGGTTGTGGACAAGGTCTCGGGGGCTGTTAAGGGCGCCGGGGTTGGCTTTTACCGTTTTGGAGGCAGCGTCTATGCAAAGATCTCTGCTCCCGAGGATGCGGTAAAGGCCTTGAAAACGGTTAGCGCTTGGAATCCGCTCCGCCTGATACAGGCGTGGCAGTGTGGGACATGGCTCGGTGGAGGACCCGGTTCATCTGGCGACTGCGATCCGGTCGAGATATTTTTGGGTCCACCCGATAAAGCCCGTTAAGGCTGTCTTGATCGAAGGATAGTTCCGTGACTGAACGTCTGCTTGTATTGACCATCCTACTCGTGGTGGTCGGACTTCCGGCTGGAATCACTTGGAGCAAGGGACATCGGGCCGCGTTTTTTCTTGGGTTTCTTATCCTCGGCATGGTTTGGGTGGTCGCTGCTTTCAGACTCGCTCGCCCATCGTCCTGGTGGGCGCGCCACTTCTATGGTCCAAGGAAGATGCAGCGGGCGGTAGAACGCTTCAAATCTGGGACGTAAACGTTAACGGGGTCACCTAGCGCTGTTCGGGCTGCGGACACGCCTTCGCCGCGGCTAAGAGCAGCGGCGAGCCGGTGTTCCGCCAGAAGTGGGAGTTGCCGCCCATCCGCCCGCTGATCTTCGAGCGCCACCTGGCACGCCTGCGCTCCCCGGGCTGTGGGAAAAGCCGACCCTGTCCGGGTGGCCGGCGGGTGTCTCGGACTCGGCGTTCGGCGAGCGTCGCGTCCTGGTGCTCCGCTACTTACCGGCGACCTCCCGAACGCGTCCCCTGGGAACGCGCCGGCTTGATGTCGGCACGCTCCGATCACTGGGCGGCCAGCCGCTCGGTATGACCAGGCGAGAGAGCCATAGCGGCTGAGCACATTGGCCGATCATCGCCAACGGATCCGAGTGAAGTGAGCATCGCGGTTTACAAATGGTTCACAGCAGCTTTACGGTCGCGTAACCGAGTCGCGCCGCTGGCCAGCGATGCTGCCCGGGGATGCTGGAGATTCGGCCTGAGGAGCACGCGGCGCTGGTCGAAGGTCGGCCGCTGAGCCTGACCATGCGCGAGCTGCAGCTGCTCACCACGCTGGCCGCCCACCCGCAGCGGATCCTCACCCGCGAGGAGCTCTACGCCGAGGTCTGGGGCCGCGAACCGCGCCACGGCGACCGCTCGGTCGACGTCTACGTCAGCCGTCTGCGGGCGAAGCTGGGCGAGGCGCTGCCCGGCAAGCCGCTGATCCACACGCACAGCGGCATCGGCTACCGATTCTCGCCGGAAGGGTGACGAATCAGCGCCAATTTCGGGCTTTTCGCTCGCCTTTACATCTTTTTCACAACCTCGATACAGCCGGGTAACAAGCTGACAACAGGCCGCTGCGAGGCTGGCGCGGAAGCTCAGAATCGTTTCCCGAATCTAAGGAGATACGCGTGACCAAGAGACTTCTAGGCGTCGGACTCGCCCTGGCGCTTGCAATCGGCGTCGCCGCCTGCGGCAGCTCGTCTTCGAGCGGTGGCGGTGGCGGCACGATCAGTGGCGCCGGCTCGACCTTCGCGCAGCCGATCATCAGCCAGTGGGGCTCCGAACTCAAGGAAAGCGACGGTCTGACCGTCAACTACAACTCGATCGGCTCCGGTGGCGGCATCGCCCAGTTCCAGGCCAACACGGTCGACTTCGGCGACACCGACTCGGCGATGACCGACGAAGAAATCGAAGTGGCCGACAAGAACGGCGCCACGGTCCACGTGCCGATCGTGTTCGGCGCGGTCACCGTCTCCTACAACCTGCCGGGGGTCGAATCCGGTCTCGAGCTCGACGGCGAAACCGTCGGCAACATCTTCCTCGGCAAGGTCACCAAGTGGAACGATCCGGCGATCGCCAAGCTGAACCCCGGCGTCGAACTCCCCGACAGCTCGATCACGGTCGTCCACCGCTCCGACGAATCGGGCACCACGGCTCTGTTCACGCAGTTCCTCGACGAAACCAACGAGCAGTGGCACGAACAGGTCGGCACGGACAAGACGGTCAAGTGGCCGACGGGCACGGGCGCCAACGGCAACGAGGGCGTCGCCGGCACGGTGGCCCAGACCGAAGGCGCGATCGGCTACGTCGAGCTCGCCTACGCGCTGCAGAACGAATTCACCACCGCGGCTGTCCAGAACAAGGCGGGCAAATTCGTCACCCCGACTCTCGAATCGACCAAGGCGGCGGGCGAAGGCGTGAAGTTCCCGCCCGACCTGCGCTTCAGCGCGATCAACGCCTCGACCGCTCCCGCGGCCTACCCGATCGCCTCGGGAACCTTCGTGATCGTCTACGAAGACCTCTGCAAAGCGGGCAAGAGCGAAGCGACGGCCAAGAACGTGGTCACCTTCCTCGACTACGGCCTCGGCGAAGGCCAGCAGGTCGCGGAAAAGCTCGACTACGCGGGCCTCTCACCCGAACTGCTCGAAGCCTCGCAGGCCAAGGTCGACGGCCTCAAGTGCAACGGCAAGACGGTCGAAGCGCCGTAGGGTAGGCACCTGCTTGGAGGCTGGAATTCAACAGGCGCAGAGGGGCGGGCGATCTCTCGATCGCTCGCCCCTCTCGCGTTTTCCGGATCGCTTCGTGCGGGTCGGATTGACCGCGGTCTCGGCCGCGATCCTGGTCCTGCTCGCCTACTTCTTCGTCAAGCTGACGATCGAAGCGAAGCCGGTCTTCGAACGGTTCGGGGTCTTCGGCTTCGCCTTCGACAACAACTGGGACGTCTCGAAAGGCATCTACGGCGCCCTGCCCCTGGTCGTCGGCACCCTGGTCACCGCGGCGCTGGCGCTGCTGATCGGGGTTCCGATCGCGGTCTCGGTGGCGCTCTTCCTGACCGAGCTCTGCCCGCGGCGATTGCGCGGATCGCTCACCGTCGTGGTCGACCTGCTCGCCGCCGTGCCCTCGGTCGTCTACGGCCTCTGGGCCTTCTTCTTCCTGATCCCGAAGCTGAAGCCGGCCGAGCAGTGGTTCGCCGACGCATTCCACTTCATCCCCTTCGTCGCGACCGAAAACGTCGCCGGCCCCAACTACTTCATCGCCGGGCTGATCCTCGCGATCATGATCCTGCCGATCGTCAGCGCGATCAGCCGCGAGGTTCTCTCGACCGTGCCGCCCGACCAGAAGGAGGCCGCGCTGGCGCTCGGCGCCACCCGCTGGGAGATGATCCGGATGTCGATGCTTCCCTACGCCAGGCGCGGCATAGTCGGCGGCTCGATGCTCGGCCTGGGGCGCGCGATCGGCGAGACGATCGCGGTGACGATCGTGATCGGCGACAACCCGATCCTCGGCCACAGCATCTTCGACCAAGGCTACACGCTCGCCGCGGTGATCGCCAACGAGTTCAACGAGGCGGCGTCTGACCCGCTCCACCGGGCGGCGCTGATCGGCGCCGGCCTGGTGCTCTTCGTCCTCACCCTGCTGGTCAACTCGATCGCCCGGCTGATGGTGCTGCGCAGCGAGCGCCAGGGGGCCCAACCGACCGTGGCGGCCGCGGGGGAGGGGATATAGGTGGAGTCGGCGAGCCTCCCGAGCCCGCTGCCGCCCCTCAGCCCGCGCCGTCGCCGGGCCGACCGGCTTGCCCGTTCGCTGCTCTGGATTGCGACCGGCATCGCGATCGTGCCGCTCGTCCTGATCGTCTTCTACATCCTCAGCAAGGGGCTGGGCGCGCTCAGCCTCGAATTCTTCACCACCGACCCGACTGGGAGCTTCTTCGGCGACCAGGGCGGCGTGAAGAGCGCGATCCTCGGCACGATCGAGATCGTCGGCTTCGCCGCCCTGGTGGCTGTGCCGCTCGGGGTGGCGGTGGCCCTGTACCTGACCGAGTACGGCGGCAACGGCAGGCTGGCGCGGTCGGTTCGCTTCTTCGTCGACGTGATGACCGGCGTCCCCTCGATCGTCTTCGGCCTCTTCATCTATCTGACGCTGGTCCTCGGCGGCTTCGGAGGCTCGAGCTTCGCCGGCTGGAAGGGGTCGGCTGCGCTGGCGCTGCTGATGCTGCCGATCGTCACCCGCTCGGCGGAGGTCGTGCTGCAGCTGGTGCCCAACTCGCTGCGCGAGGCGGCGCTGGCGCTCGGCGCGCCGCGCTGGAAGGTGACCGCGCGGGTGGTCCTGCCGAGCGCCGCCTCGGGGATCGTCACCGGCTCCCTGCTGGCGATCGCCCGCGCCGCCGGCGAGACCGCGCCGCTGCTCTTCACCGCGACCATCGTCAAGGCGACCACCTTCGACCTCAACGAACCGATGAACTCGCTCCCCGCCCAGATCTTTCAGGATCTGAAGCAGCCCAACGACGAACTCGTTCAGCGCGCCTGGGGGGCCGCGGTGACGCTGGTTGCGATGATCCTTATCGTCACCCTGATCGCCAAGCTAATCCAACGGAGAAGCCGTGTCCAAGGAGCCCCCTGAGATGAACCCGGACCAGATCGATACCTCCCGGGAAGCCCGGCCCGAAGCAGCGGGCGGCGAGGCGCAGCCGCAGGGCGGGCCTGCCCCGGCGACCGCCGGCTCGCAGGGCGGGGAGCAGCCCGCGTCGCCGCCGGCTCCGGCCAAGCGCCAGATGGAGCTGCGCGGCCTGAGCGCCTACTACGGCGATCACCAGGCGGTGAAGCACGTCGGTCTCTACTTCGCGGCAACCGACGTGACCGCGATCATCGGCCCTTCGGGCTGCGGCAAGTCGACGATGGTGCGTTGCGTCAACCGTATGCACGAGGAGATTCCCGGAGCGCGGGCGGAGGGCGAAGTGCTGCTCGACGGGGCCGATCTCTACGGCCCCGACGTCGACGTAGTCGCCGTGCGCCGGGCGATCGGGATGGTCTTCCAGAAGCCGAATCCGTTTCCGACGATGTCGATCTTCGACAACGTCGCCTCCGGGCTGCGATTCACCGGTACGGCACGTGGCGAGGTCGACGACCGGGTGCGCAAGGCGCTCAGCGAAGCCGGCCTCTGGGAGGAGGTCAAGGACCGGCTGGGCAAGCCCGGCCTGGGCCTCTCCGGCGGGCAGCAGCAGCGGCTCTGCATCGCCCGGGCGCTCGCCGTCGACCCCGAGGTGCTGTTGATGGACGAGCCCTGCTCGGCCCTGGATCCGGTCGCGACGCTGCGAATCGAGGAGCTGATCGGCGAGCTGAAGCAGCGGGTGACGATCGTCATCGTCACCCACAACATGCAGCAGGCGGCGCGCGTCGCCGACACCACCGCCTTCATGCTGGGCGGCGAGCTGGTCGAGGTGGCGCCGACCGATAAGGTCTTCACCAATCCCGACGACGAGCGCACCGAGCAGTACGTGACCGGGAAGTTCGGTTGATGGAGACGCGGGTCCAGTACCAGGAGGAACTCGAGCAGCTCGAGGCGAGCGCGCTGGGGGGACTCGACCTGGTCAGCGCCGCGCTCAGCCGCACGCTGGAAGCGATCGAGCACCAGGACGTCGAGCTGGCCCAGATCGTCGTCGCCGACGACGACCGGATCGACGGGCGCTACCTGGAGGTGCACCAGGCGTTGATCACGCTGCTCGCGACGCAGTCGCCGGTGGCCACCGACCTGCGCCTGATCTCGGCCCTGCTGCACGTCTTGAAGAACGTCGAGCGGATGGGCGACCAGTGCGTGAACATCTGCAAGCTGATCCCGCTCTCGGGCAACGAGCCCCCCTCCGACGAGCAGATGGTGAAGCTGATCCTGGCGATGGGCGCGCAGACCAAGACGCTGATCAGCCAGTCCAAGCGCGCCTTCGCCGACCGCGACATCGAACTGGCGCGCGACCTGGTGCGCCAGGACGACGTGGTCGACGACCTCAACCGCGACTGCTTCCGGCTGGCGCTGGAGATCGGCGACGATGCCGACCGCCGCGAATGGGCGATGACGATGCTGCTCGCGGCGCGGGCGATCGAGCGGATCGGCGACAACTCCGTGGACATCGGCGAGCAGGTCAGCTTTGTGGTCACCGGGCTCTTTCAGGAGTTCGAGGACGCTTCGCATCCTTCCGCGTGAGCGGGGTGAGGGGCCGGGTGCCCCTCCCGGCTCAACTTTTTCGGTGGAGAGGGGTCAGGCTGGCGCCTTGCGGCTCACGACGAAAAAGTACAAGCCGCCGGGAGGGGCACCCGGCCCCCTTTGCGGCTCCGGCGGTTGAGATCCGGGGCGTCTGGGAATATCTGGGGCGAACGCCGTGACGCTCTGCGCTGCCATAGATATTGGTTCGAATACGACCCGAGTGCTCGTTGCCGAGCCCGTTGAGGGGCAGCTCAAGAAGGTTATGGAGCAGCGGGCTTATACGCGGATCAACAAGGCCGTCGGTAATGATGGAGCGATCGTCGTCGAGAAGATCGACGAGGTCAGCGACGTGGTCTCGACTCAGGTGCGGCTGGCGAAGGAGCTGGGCGCCAAGGAGATCCGCGCCGTGGCGACCGCAGCCGTGCGCGAGGCTTCCAACGGCGAGGAGGCGGCGGCGCAGATCGGCGCTGCGGCCGGGGTTCCGGTCGAGATTCTCAGTGACGAGGAGGAGGGGCGACTCTCCTTTATCGGTGCCACCAAGACCCTTGGCCACCCTGTGGACGGTCGGGTCGGCGTGGTTGACGTCGGCGGCGGCTCCACCGAGGTGATTCTCGGCAGCGTGCCTGGAGGGGCCGACGAGGTCCTCTCCTGGAAAGTCGGCTCGGGGGCGCTCGCCGACGAGCTGATCTCCTCCGACCCGCCCTCCGCGGCCGAGATCCGCAAGGTTCGCGACCGGATCGACGACATCTTCGCCGGGGTCGAGATCGAGCACCCGGCCCAGGCCGTCGCCGTCGGCGGCAGCGCCACCTCGCTGCGCCGCCTGGTCGGCGCCGTGCTCGAGTACGAGACCCTGGAGCGCGGCGTGCGCGTCCTCTGCGGCGATCCCGCCGCCAACGTCGCCCGCCGCTTCGAGCTCGACCCCGAACGCGTGCGGATCCTGGCGACCGGCGTCCTCCTGCTCGAGAAGATCTCCGAGCTGCTCGGCCAACCCCTGCAGATCGGCAAGGGCGGCCTGCGCGAGGGCATCGTCCTCGACCTGCTCAACGGCAGCACCAACGGCTCCCGCCTCCGCCTGGTCGCCTAGTCCCGCCACCGCGACCCCCCCCGTCCTCACAGTTCTCCGGGGACGTGCCGCAACTTATGTACCTATACGGACCTCTAACTTGCGGCACGTCCCCGTTAGCCTTGGCGGCGTGGCTGGTGCGCGGAGGGTTGAGGTCGAGTGCGCTGGGACGTTTGCGGAGGCCGCTGCGCTCGTGGTGGGGACGCGGGCCGGAGAGATGTTCGAGCAGGCCGACGGGGTGCTCGACACAAGCAACGTCGAGCGGGTGCACGACATGCGGGTGGCTACTCGGCGGCTGCGGGCGGCGCTGGAGGTGTTTGCGCCTGCATTTCCGCGCAAGCGGCGTCGCAAGGCATTGAAGCGGGTCAAGGCCCTGGCGGACGCGCTCGGCGAGCGGCGCGACCTCGACGTCGAAATCAAGCTCTTGGAGAGCTTGGCGCCCGAGGTCGACGAGGCGGACCGAGCCGCTCTCGACGCGCTCGTCAAGGAGTTGCGCGAGCACCAGGCGGCGGCCAACGAGGCGCTTGTCCCGTACGTGCGCCGCAAGCGCCTGAAGAAGCTGCGTCGACGCCTGCGCAGGCTGGTGAAGGGCGCGAAGCGGTGAGGGCACGCGCGGTCAAGGGGCTGGATCCGAGCGAAGCGCTGCGCCCGGCGGCTGCGCGGATCGTGACCGTCCGGCTCGCCGAGTTGCGCGGTTTCGCCGATGCAGCGCTGACGCCGGATGCGAGCCGCGCCCAGCACGACATGCGAATCGCCGCCAAGCGCCTGCGCTACCTGCTGGAGATCTTCGAACCCTGCCTCGGCGAGGAGGCGCGGGCCGCCCGGGATGCGGCCAGGCGATTGCAGGGCGTGCTCGGCGACCTGCACGACTGCGACTTGATGCTGCCCAAGCTCGAGGCAATCGAATCGGCCAAGGTGTTGCTCCGAGGCCGCCGCGAGCGTCTTTTCTCCGAGTTCGCCGAACTCTGGCGAGCTGAGACTGCCAAGGGCACCTGGTCCGCCCTCGGCGTCGCCTTGCGGTCGTAGTTATCCCCGCTATGCGGCGCCAACTATGACTGCAAGGCGCGGCATGCGCTTGAGCCCGGTTGCGGTCGTACTTCTTCCCGACAGGTGGGAGAAGTACGACCGCTGGAGTTACGGGATGTTCACGCCCTCTTTCCAGGGCGTTCACATGTCTTGCCTGCTCGTAGCGAAGATTTAGGTGACCGAAGGAATACGAGAAGGGGAGACGCCGATGATTTCCCGAGTTGACTTGCACTGCCATTCCACGGCCTCGCAGGTTTCGCGGCTGGGGGTGCAGAGGTCGCTGGGGCTGCCCGAGTGCGCGACGCCGCCCGAGGAGGTCTACGAGCTTGCGAAGAAGCGGGGAATGGACTTCGTCACGATCACCGACCACGACACGATCGACGGCTGCCTGGAGCTGGCCGGCCGTCCCGACTGCTTCGTCTCCGAGGAGCTGACCGCCCGCTTCGCCGGCGAGCCGCAGGCGGTGCACGTCCTCTGTTACGGGATCTCCCCCGGAGACCATGAGTGGCTGCAGGCAAACGCCGGCGACGTAGAGGCCTGCGCCGCATACCTTCACGAGAAGGAGATCGCCTGCGCGCTCGCGCACCCGTTCTACAACGTCGCCGCGCCGCTGACGCCGCGCCACCGCCGCCGCCTCGCCGAGCTCTTCCCGGCCTGGGAGGTGCGCAACGGCTCGCGCGCGGCGGAGCTCAACATGCCCGCCGCGATCTACGTCGAGACCCACGGCGGGACCGGAGTCGGTGGCTCCGACGACCACGCCGGCGTGGACATCGGCCGCACCTTCACCGAGGCGCCCACGGCCGCCACGCCGGAAGAGCTTCTGCAGCACCTGCGCGAGGGTCGAGTCGAGGCCGGGGGAGAACAGGGCAGCGCCGCCAAGTGGGCCCACGCCGCCATGGCCCTCGCCACCCGCGCCCTCGTCCTTCCCGCTTCCGGTGCGCCTTATGCGGTTCTGGACCACAAAAGGCGCACCGGAACGGTCGACCCGGCCGCGGTGCTGCGGATCGCGCAACGGATCGTCAGCCAGGGGGCGGCGCGCGAGGGCAAGGTCGCCACCGACATCGGCCCGGATGACGCCCGCGCCCTGCTCGAGGCCTGGCTGCGCTCGGTCGAGATCGAGCTGCGCGGCCGCGAGCTGCTCGCCTTCCTGCAGGACGAGGGCTTCTCCCATGCCGACCTCTACAGGCGCGCCCGTCGCATCCACGAGCGCCGTCTGCGCCAGGCGATCGGCGCCGGCGCCGCGGGGGTCGCAGAAGGAAACCTGGCCGCGGCCGCGGGCGGGCTCTTCGAGGCGATGATGCCGGCCGTTCCCTACGCCCCGGCGACGGCCTTCCTCGGCGCCGAGAAGGCGAAGCTGGCGGCACGGCCCGGCGAGCGGCCACGGGTGGCGCTGATAGCCGACGGGATCGGCTCGACCCACGGGGTCACCGCGACGATCGAGAAGATCCGCGAGCTGGGCGTGCCCGACTACGAGATCGAGGTGGTCGGCACCGACGCGGGCGTCGACCGCCGCTTGCCCGCAGCCGCGGAGCTGGAGGTTCCCTTCTACGCGGGGATGACCCTCGGCGTGCCCGGGCTGCCCGGTCTGGTCGAAACCCTCGCCGAGGGCCGTTACGACGCCGTCCACGTGACCGCACCCGGTCCGGCCGGCATCGCGGCCACGCTGCTCAACCGGCTCGCGGGGACGCCGCTGATCGCCAGCCACCATACGGAGCTGGTCCGCTACGCGGGGCTGCGCAGCGGCAACGACGGCCTCGAGACGATGGCGAGGGCGGCTCTCGCCGCCTTCTACCGAGCGCCCTCGCTGGTCCTCTCGCCGAGCCCGGCGGCGGACCACTCGCTGCTCGAGCTCGGCGTCGACGCCGAGCGCCTCGGTCGCTGGGAGCGCGGCGTCGACGTTTGCCGCTTCGACCCAGACAAGGCCGCCCGCGCCGACTTCCCTGGGGAGATCAAGGTCCTCTACGCGGGCCGCCTGACGCGCGAGAAGGGCGCTGACTTGCTCGCCGAAAGTTTCCTGCGGGCGCACGCCGCCGATCCGCGCCTGCACCTGCTGCTCGCCGGCGGCGGGCCCGAGGAGGGCGAGCTGCGCGCCCGGCTGGGAGAGCGCGCCACCTTCCTCGGCTGGCTCGAGGGCGAGGACCTGGCCCGTGCCTACGCCAGCGCCGACGTCTTCCTCTTCTGCTCGGTTACCGACACCTACGGACAGGTCGTGCTCGAGGCCGGGGCCAGCGGCCTGCCGGTCGTCGCCGTCGCCGAGGGCGGTCCCGCCTCCTTGGTCGAGAACCGCCACACCGGACTGCTCTGCGGCGCCGACGCTGACCACCTCGCCGGCGCCGTCCTGCAGCTCGCTGCCTCGCCGCTGCTGCGCCGCCACCTCGGCGCCTCGGCCGCCCGCGCCGCCCGCGAGCGCTCCTGGGAGCGAGCGATGGCCCAGCTCGCCGAGGGCTACCGCCGCGCCCTCGGCAACCGTTTGCCCAGCCGACTTTCGCCCACCTCCAGTGTGGTCAAAGTCGGAAGCGCGGCGGCCATGCATGCCGCCTGAGGCAGCCGGGATGGAGGTGGGGCGCCAGTACGATGGGCGGATCGACGATCCCGCTCTCTACTTCAATCGCGAGCTCTCCTGGCTCGACTTCAACCAGCGGGTGCTCGAGCTGACGGAGGATCCCGCCGTGCCGCTGCTCGAGCAGGTCCGCTTCTGCGCGATCTACGCCTCCAACCTCGACGAGTTCTTCATGGTTCGCGTCGCCGGTCTCTTCGACCAGCTCGACGCCGGGATCGACGCCCGCGGTCCCGACGGCCTCGCCCCGGGGGAGCAGATCGACGCGATCCAGGCGCGCGTCTTGGAGCTCGACCGGCGCCTCAACCGCCGTTTCGAGGGGACCCTGCGGCCGGCGCTGGAGGAGCACGGCATCCGCATCGTCTCGCTCGTTGACGCCGGCGAGGTGGAGCGCCGCGAGATCGACGCCCGCTTCCACGAGCAGGTCTTCCCGGCGCTGACCCCGCTGGTCATTGGCCTCGGCCGGCCCTTCCCCTACATCTCCAACCTCTCGCTGAGCCTCGGCGTGCTGCTGCGCGACCCCGAGAGCGGCACCGAGATCATCGCCCGGGTCAAGGTGCCGAAGGAGCTGCTCGGCCGCTTTCTCCCGGTCGGCGAAGGCGGCAAGGCCTTCGTCCCGTTGGAGGAGGTGATCGCCGCCAATCTCGACGCGCTCTTCCCGGGCACCGAGGTGATCGACCACGGCTACTTCCGCGTCACCCGCGACGCCGACTTCACCGTCTCCGACGAGGCCGACGACCTGCTGCAGGCGGTCCAGGACGAGATCCGCCGCCGTCGCTTCGGCGAGGTGGTGCGACTCGAGATCGCCGCCGGGATGAACCCGAAGCTGCGCCAGCAGCTGATCGACGCGCTGCGGCTCGAGGACCGCGAGGTCTACGACATCGACGGCCTGATCGACCTCGCCGACCTGACCGCGGTCGCCGACGTCCCCGGCCATGCCGAGCTGCGCTACCCGCCCTGGTCTCCGGTGACCCAGCCGCGCCTACAGGGGGAGGACGAGGAGCCGGTCGACATGTTCGCGGCGATCCGCCAGGAGGACATCCTCGTCCACCACCCATACGACTCCTTCGCCACCTCGGTCGAGCGCTTCGTCGAGCAGGCGGTGGCCGACCCCGACGTGCTGGCGATCAAGCAGACCGTGTACCGGACCAGCGACGACTCGCCGCTCGTGCCCTCCCTGATCCGCGCCTCCGAACGCGGCAAGCAGGCGGTCTGCATGGTGGAGCTCAAGGCGCGCTTCGACGAGGAGGCCAACATCCACTGGGCCAAGTCGCTGGAGGAGTCGGGCGCGCACGTCGTCTACGGCATCCCCGGCCTGAAGACGCACGTCAAGGCGATCCTCGTCGCCCGCCGCGAGGGCGACCGGGTGCGCGAGTACGTCCACATCGGCACCGGCAACTACCACCCGAAGACCGCTCGCCTCTACACCGATCTCGGCCTCTTCACCGCCGACGAGGGGATCGGCGCGGACGTCGCCGAGATGTTCAACTTCCTCACCGGGTACGGGCGCCCAGCCGAGTACCGCAAGGTGCTCGTCAGCCCGACCACGATGCGCGGCCGAATCGTCGAGGAAATCGAGGCGACGGTCGCCGCCCACCGGGCCGGCGAGGAGGCGCGGATCGCGCTGAAGATGAACTCGCTGGTCGACGCGACCTGCATCCAGGCGCTGTACGAGGCCTCAAGCGCCGGGGTACCGGTCGACCTCAACGTGCGCGGCATCTGCTGCCTGCGGCCGGGTGTGCCCGGGGTCTCGGAGAACGTCCGCGTGGTCTCGATCGTCGGCCGCTTCCTCGAGCACTCGCGGATCTACTCCTTCCAGCGCGGCGAGGAGACCCGCGTGCTGATGGGCTCCGCCGACCTGATGCCGCGCAACCTCGACAGCCGGGTCGAGCTGGTCACGCCGGTCGAGGACCCGGGCCTGCGCGAGGAGATGCTCGATGTGCTCGATCGCTGCTTTGCCGAGAACGCCAACTCCTGGGAGCTCGAGGCGGACGGGCGCTGGACCCGACTGGCGCCCGCCAACGGCCGGCGGCGCAGCGTCCAGGAGGAGCTGCGCGAGCGCCACGCGGCGCGCGCCGCCGAGCAGCTGGCGACGAGCGCCGGCTGAGCGGCCCGGCCCACGGCTCGCCCCCGCGCCGATCAATAGGATGGCCAGGTAGTGCGCCTCTCCCTCCTGCCCCGCGATCGGACCTTCTTCGATCTCTTCATCGAGGCCGGCCAGAATTCGGTCAAGGCGGCGCGCCTGCTCGATCAGATGATGGGCACCTGGCCCGACGACAGGGGCCTCTCGGCACAGATCGTCGAGGCCGAGCAGGAGGGCGACCGGATCACGCACGACATCGTCAAACGGCTCAACACGACCTTCGTCACGCCGATCGATCGCGAGGACATCTACGGCCTCGCGACCCAGATGGACGACATCGTCGACTACACCGAGGAGGCGGCGGACTTCCTCGGCTTGTACCAGATCGAGGCGCCGATGGCCCAGGCCCAGGCGCTGACCAAGGTGCTGGTGGCGGCTTGCGAGCAGCTCGCCGAGGGACTGGAGCACCTGCCCGGCTTCAAGGACCTCGACAAGTACTGGATCGAGATCCACCGGCTGGAGAACGACGGCGACCGGATCTCCCGCGATGCCGTCGCCTCGCTCTTCTCCAACGGGATCGACCCGATGGTCGTGATCCGCTGGAAGGACATGTTCGCGGTGCTCGAGAACGCGATCGACGCGACCGAGACCGCCGCCCAGATAATCGAGGGCATCGTAATCAAGAACTCATGAGGGACTCCGGGCGCCGCCATGCTGCGTCCTCGGTCGCTCGCGTGCAGAGCACGCCACGCTCCCTGCGTCCTTGCCTGGCGACGCATGGAGCCCCTCATCCCAGCTTGGACCTTGTGAGCGGCCAGCCGTGAGTTCTGACGTGATTTTGGTGATCGTCGTCGGCACCGCGCTGGCGTTCGACTTCACCAACGGGTTCCACGACACGGCCAACGTCGTCGCCACCTCGATCTCGACCGGGGCGGCGCGGCCCTCGGTGGCGATCGGGGCGGCCTCGCTGCTCAACTTCGCCGGCGCCTTCATCTCGATCTCGGTTGCGGCGACCGTCGCCAACGAGGTGGTCGACTCGGCGGTGGTGACGCCGACCGTCGTCTTCGCCGGCCTGATCGGGGCGATCGCCTGGAACCTGATCACCTGGTCCTTCGGCCTGCCCTCGAGCTCCTCGCACGCGCTGATCGGCGGCGTCGTCGGCTCCGCGGTCGCCGCGGCGGGCTTCGACGCGGTGATCGCCGACGGCCTGGTTGGCAAGGTCCTGATCCCGGCCGTGATCGCGCCGGTCCTGGCGCTGCTGGTCGCCGCTGTCTCGATCGGCCTGGTCTACCGGATCGTCGGCCGCCAGCGGCCGGGCACGGTGACCCGCGGCTTCCGCTACGGCCAGATCATCTCGGGCGGCATGCTCTCGCTCGCCCACGGGACCAACGACGCGCAGAAGACCATGGGGGTGATCACCCTGGCGCTGGTCGCCAACGGGACGCTCGGCGCCAACGCCGACCCGCCGCTCTGGGTGATCGTCGCCTCGGCCGCGGCGATCGCGCTCGGCACCTACAGCGGCGGCTGGCGGATCATCCGCACGACCGGCACGCGGATCATCAAGATGGACGCTGCGCAGGGGTTCTCGGCGCAGGGGGCGGGAGCGGCGGTGATCCTCGCCTCGACCCACTTCGGCTTCCCGCTCTCGACCACGCACGTGATCAACGGTGGCGTGATGGGCGCCGGCGCCGGCAAGCGCGTCTCGGCGGTGCGCTGGGGGGTTGCCGGCAACATCGTCACCGCCTGGCTGCTCACCCTGCCGGCGGCGGCGGCGATCGGCGCGCTCGCCTACGGGATCACGGCGATCTTCGGCGAAGGCGCGCTCGGGCCGGTGCTGGTCACTCTGATGTCGCTTTCGCTGATCGCCGCCGTCTTCGCCCGCCGCTTTCGCCAGGGCGTCCCGGTGCCGGTCAGCTGATGGCGGTCGTCGTCGAGACCAAGGAGCTGGCGCAGACGATCGTCGCCTCGCTGATCGCCGGCGTCGGCATCGCCGTCGTCTTTTCGCTGGGCATCTGGGGGGTGGCGCGCTTCGCCGAGATGAGCCGCGAGGAGCGGCCGCTGGCGGCGGGGGCGGCGGCCGCGATGACTGCGCTGGCGCTGCTGGTAACGGTCGCCGCCGTGGTCTTCGGCGTGATCGTCATGTCGAGCAAGTAGGCGACGGGCGCCCGCTTGCAGCCGGTGCGTAGAATTTTTCCCGTGCGCAAGCTGCGTGACGTCGCGATCATCATGCTGCTGGCGCTGGCGGTTGCCTTCACGCCCTCGGGCGGCAACGCCGCCGACACGATCCTGACCGCGATCACGATGGGCTTCCTGGCGGGGATCGCCTGGATGCTCTTCGTCCTCAGCCGCCAGAACCAGCTTACGCTGGCGGCGCTCAGCGACGGTCGGCGGGCGCTGCTCTACGCGGCGCTGGGGATGATCGCGCTGCTGATCGCCGGCAGCGAGAAGCTCTTCTCGACCGGTGGCGGCACGCTGCTATGGATCATCCTGCTCGGCGCCTCGGTGGCGGCGATCTGGCGGGTCTGGCTCGACGCGAATTCCTACTGAGATTCGTCACTGATCTTTTCCAATTGACGCGCCACGCGTGAATCGCGACCTGCCAGCGTCGAGGTCGTGCCGTCACCGGACCCCAGCAGCGCAGGCCACAGGGAGGAGGGGACCGCCTCGGTCGAGCTGATCGGGGCGTTGCCCTTCCTGCTGCTGGCGGTCCTGGTGGCGGCGCAGATCGGCCTCGCCGGCCAGGCGCTTTGGTCGGCGGCGGTCGCCGCCCGAGCGGGGGCGCGGGCGGCTTTGGTGGGAGGCGACGCGACGGCGGCGGCGCGGGAGGCGCTGCCGCCGTCGCTGCGTTCGGGGGCGCGGGTCGAGGACGGCGACGGCGTCTCGGTGCGGGTCGCGATCCCACGGCTGCTGCCGGGACTGCCGAAGCTGACCGTGGCGACGAGGGCGGAGCTCGATTCCGGTGGGTAGGGAGCGCGGTCAGGCGACGGTCGAGCTGCTCGCCGCGATTCCCCTGCTGCTCCTCGCCGGATCAGTCGCCCTGCAGCTGCTCCTCACCGGGTATGCCCTGACCCTGGTGGATGGTGCCGCCGAGGCGGGCGCGTTGGCGCTGGCGGCCGGCCGTCCGGCGCGGGCCGCCGCGCGCGAATCGCTCCCCGAGTGGGCGGCCGATCGCGCCGAGATCGAGGTGCGCGGCGGAGAGGTCAGCGTGCGCCTGCGCCCGCCCTCGCCGCTGCCGGCGCTTGCCGAGCGGCTCAGCGTCACAAGCAACGCCTACGCGAAAGGTCCCGGCCGGTGAACGGACCGCTGGTCCTGGTGACGAGCGTCGGCCGGGCCGGCGGCTCGCGCGCCGCGGCCGCAGCACTCGCCTGCGCCGGCTCCGATCCCGATCGGGCCGGCCTCTTGATCGACGTCGGCGGCCGCCCGCCGCGCCCGACTCTGCTCGCCTCGCCGGGGGCGCGCGAGCTCGAGGAGCGGCTCGCCGCGCACCTCCCGCGGGCGCGCGCCGCCGCTCGGGGCCACACCTGCCACCTGGCGGTCGAGGCCGACCCGGTCGATTTCGACGCCGTGCGGGCGGCGCTGCCGCCGGCCCGCGACTCGCTCGCGGTAGCGCACCTCGCGCCCGGTCTGCTTCACGCCTTCCTTGGCGAGACGGGTCTCGCGCCGACCGCCGTGGTGTTGCGTGCCGACCTGACGACAGATCGAGCACTGACCGCCCTGGCGGCGCGGGAGCTCGTCGCCCTCGGCCTGACGGTCAGGGTCCTGAAGCAGCCGCTGGCCTGGGTCCCTGCTCGCCGCGCCCTGTTTGGGGTACTGCCGGCCGCCGTGCCGGGAGGCTTGAGGACGGCGGTGGTCCATTCCCTTTTGGAAAGCGGAATTTCAGCGGCGCACCCGTGCTACAGTGGCCCGGATGACGCGGAAATTGAGCCAGCGGGAACTGAGGAACAAGAGCGGCGAGGTGATGCGGGCGCTCGACCAGGGCGAGGACTTCATCGTCACCCGCAACGGGAAGCCGGTCGGTGAGCTCCGTCCGTACAGTTCCCGGAAGTTCATCTCTCGCGAGGCGTTCGTTGCGGCGTTCGCGGGTTCGCCCCACATCGACTATGAGGAGTTCCGGGCCGACATCGACCGTTACGTCGATCAGGACCCGACGCCCCGTGGATGAGAGCGCCTCTCGGCGCGGCCTGCTCGACACCTCGGTAGTGATCCGGTATGACGACGTCGATCTACCTCGCCTGCCGGCCGAGATCGCGATCTCGACGCTGACACTGGCGGAGCTGACCGCCGGCCCACACGCAGCAGCGGATGAGTTGCAACGAGCTCGTCGACAGCACCGCCTCCAGCGCTTCGAGGCTGAAATCGAGCCGCTGCCATTCAGCGCTGAGTGCGCCCGGGCGTACGGGAGCATCTACGTGGCGACCGTGGCGGTCGGTCGCAAGCCGCGCGGTCGCCGCTCGGTCGACCTGATGATCGCCTCCACCGCGCTCGCCCACCGGCTGCCCCTGTACACGCTGAACCCCACGGACCTGCGCGGCCTCGAGTCGCTGATCGAGATCGTCGACGTCAACGGGTGAGTCTTGGGGCCCCCCGGCCCGTCGTCGCGGCCGAGGTTCCGCCAGAATCGCGGCATGCTGACCGTCGCAGTCACCGGCCCCACTGGCGAGATTGGCCGCCCGTTCATCTCGGCCCTGGAGCGGATGCCCGAGGTCGAGCGGGTGATCGGCATGGCGCGGCGGCCTTTCGACATCGGCGGGCAGGGCTGGGAGAAGACCGAGTACCGGCGCGGTGACGTGCTCGACCGTGACGCGGTCGACGCCCTGGTCGAGGACGCCGACGTCGTCGTCCACCTCGCGTTCGTGATCGTCGCCGGTGGTGGCGACAGCCGCGAGGTCAACCTGAGCGGCTCGCGCAACGTCTTCGAGGCGGCGGCCGCGGCTGGCGCCAAGCGCCTCGTCTACACATCCTCGGTTGCCGCCTACGGCTTCAGCCGCGGGATGCCTGCGCTGCTCGACGAGGACGAGCCCGTGCGCGGCGCCTCCCGCCATCCCTACGCCGCCCACAAGGCGGCGGTCGAGGGCGAGCTAAAGGAGGCGCTCGCCGACTCGCGCACCGAGGCTTACGTCTTCCGCCCCTGCATCGTCGCCGGCCCGCAGGCGACCCTGCTGCTCGACCTGATCCCGCTGTTGGCGATGGGCCAGCGCATCCCGGGCCCGCTGCGCTGGGCGCTGGGCAAGGTCCCCGAGTTGCGTCCCGTTCTACCCGACCCCGGCGTTCCCTTCCAGCTCGTCCACCACGACGACGTCGCCGCGGCGCTCTGCGCCGCCGTCCTCGGCCACGGCCCGCCCGGCGTCTATAACCTCGCCGGGCCGGGAGAGTTGACGATCAGCGACCTCGCCCACGCGCTCGGCTGGCACTCGGTCCCCGCCCCGCACCTGGCCGTAGGGGTCGCGGCCGAGGCCGTCGCCCTGGTTCCCTTCCTGCCCGACGAGGCGGCCTGGATCGAGGCAGTCCGCCGTCCCGTCCTCATGGACACCACCCGCGCCCGCCGCAAGCTGCACTGGATGCCCCACCACGACGCGCGCGAAACCCTCGCCCAAACGATCACCGCCGTCCGCGCCCGCTGAGCTCCCCGCCAGCGGGGACGTGCCGCAACTTAGCGGTCCGTATAGGTACCCAAGTTACGGCACGTCCCCGTCAGCCGGGGCGGCGGTGCCAGGCGCGCAGGTGGCGGGCGCCGCGGCCGCGGCCGGGAATCTTGAGCATCAGGCCTCGGTGGGCTACGTCACGCCCCAGGAGCCGGACGTGCCAGCGGCGGCCCGGCCGGTGGCGCAGGAGGCGCGCGCCTTTGCGCTTCAGCTTCACGTGCACCACCTTGGTGCGGCCCGGATAGATCGAGAAGCGCCCCTTGCCGATCGGGTATAGCGCCCGGCGTCGGATCACCTTGCGGCGGCCTTCGCGGAAGACGACCCGCTTGTAGCCGACGTGGGCGATCAGCTTGACCAGGCCCTTGCAGCGGTCGTCACCGGTGCAGATGAGGGTGACCAGCGCGCGCCGGCCGTGGACCGGGGCGAAGCCGTTGGCGTAGGCGTAGCCGCGTTCGAGGTTCAGTTCGGCACTGGTCTGCGCGGTTGAGCCGGCCTGGTTGGCGGCGCTCACCTGGCAGTTGTAGATGCCCGGCTTGGTCGGCCGGTACCACGATTCGGTGGCGCCGGCGAGGAGTTCGCCGTTGCGGTACCAGGCGTATGCGTAGGTTGTGGGGGAGCGGTAGAAGAACTCGCTCGGCAGGTCCGCTGCCCACTCGCCCTTGCTGCAGGTCTGCGGCTTGCCGACCACCTGCGTGCCGGAGATCGTCGGGGCGCCGGTTCCTAGCGGCGCCCGCAGCACGGCTGGAAAGTCCGCCTCGCCGACGGGCGACCCCGTGGTGTCGAGGATCGAGGGCCCGCTGCCGTCGAGCCCGGCGTAGGCGACGCTATCGCTCTCCGCGTTGCCCCAGTAGATCCGGTTGCCCGCCGGGTCGAGCGCGATGCCCACCGCTCCTCCGAGCGCGGGGGATTCGGCGACCAGGTCGACGCCCCCGCCGCTGCCGTCGAGGTTTGCCGCCGAGATGCCTTTTTCGCTGGCGCGGTTTGCCCAGTAGACGCGGTTCGCGCCGGGATCGACCGCCAGGCCGAAGGGTTTTTCGACGGTCGCTCCGGTCGTCGCCAGGCTGCCCCCGTTGCTTCCGTCCAGGTTGGCGTAGGAGATCGCGGTGGTCGCGTCGCCTTCGTAGTTGGTCCAGTAGAGCCTGCCTGCCGCGGGATCGACCGCGATCCCCGCCGGTTTGAGGATCGGCGCCACCGTCGCAAGGTCGCCCCCACCGCTGCCGGTCAGGTATGCCCAGGAGATCGCGTCGCCTTCGTAGTTGGTCCAGTAGATTTTCTGGTTCACCGGGTCTATCGCCATCCCGGCAGGGCCGTTGACCGTCGCTCCGGTGGTCGCCAGGTTGCCCCCACCGCTGCCGTTCAGGTAGGCCCAGGAGATCCGGTTGCCTTCGTTGTTAGCCCAGTAGACGCGCCCGGCCGAGGGATCCAGCGCCATGCCGAGCGGTGCGCCCTTGGTCGCCAGGCCCGTCCCCAGGCTGCCACCGCCGCCACCGTCGAGGTTCGCGTAGGAGATGCTGTTCGCGTTGGCGCTCGTCCAGAAGATCGTGTCGGCCGCGCTCGCCGCCCCGGGCAGCGTCAGCGCCAAGACTGCGATCGCGATCAGCAGGGACAGGATCTTTCCGCGGGCACCGGCTTGCGGCGCCGACATGGAGCTCATCTGGCATTCCCCCTCGTGTCTGGAGCCTTCGTCTTTCCGCTCTGAGGCTAGTCAACCGATCCGACCGGCCGGTGTTGCGGTCCCGGTTGGAAGCGGCGTCGAGCCGACGCTGAAGACCTCCCAATCCTCGGCGACGCCCTTCAGGCGCTGGGCGCCGCGTGGCTCGAACTCGATCCCCGAGCCGACGGCCAGGTCGCGGACGGTGCGTGAGGCGAGCACTTCGCTCGGTCCTGCGAGTGCAGCGATCCGGGCGGCGACGTGGACTCCGATCCCGCCGACGTCCTCGCCGATCAGCTCGACCTCGCCCGTATGCAGACCGGCGCGCACCTCGATGCCCAGCGCCGGCATCGTCTCGGCGATCGCCCGGGCGCACTCTGCTGCGCGCGTCGGGCCGTCGAACGTCGCCAGAAAGCCGTCGCCGGTGGTCTTGATCTCGCGCCCCTCGAAGCGCTCCAGCTGCTCGCGCACCAGTTCGTGGTGCTGCTCGAGCAGCTCGCGCCAGCGCCGGTCGCCAAGCTCGGTCGCCAGCCGCGTCGAGTCGACTACGTCGGTGAAGAGCACGGTCGCCAGCACCCGCTCGGGCGCCGGTCCCGGCCGCACCCCGGTGAGGAACTCCTCGATCGGCGCCAGCGCCGCCTCGCTGTCGCCGACCCAGGGGAAGTGGTCCTCGCCCCGGAGCTCGAGATAGTGGCTGCCGGCGATCTGCTCGGAAAGCCAGCGGGCGGCGCGGTAGTTGACGGCTCGGTCGCCGCGGCGTTGCAGGACCAGCGTCGGCGCCTGAATCAGCGGCAGAGCACCGCGCACGTCGGTGTCGAGGAACATCCGGAAGAGCTCGCTGACCCGCATCGGGCTGGCCGCCTGACGCTCGAAGCGGGCCTGGAAATCGCGCGCCCGCGGGTCGGCTGCGAGGCTGGGCGAGAAGATCTCGATCGTCGCCCCCTGGCCCCAGAGCGGCGCGATCAGCTCCTCGTTGGCCTCCGCCAGGGCGTCCTTGGGCGGCGCCCAGGGGTAGTCCTCGGCCTCGGTCGAGCGCGCCATCGCCCCCCAGAGCACCAGCGCCGAGGTGCGCTGCGGGTAGGTGGCGGCGAAGAGCATGCACATCGTCGCTCCCTCCGACATGCCGAGCAGCGCAGCGCGCTCGGAGCCCGCCGCGTCCATCACCGCGCGCACGTCGTCCATCCGCTCCTCCAGCGTCGGCGCGCCGCCTGCCGGGTCGGAGAGGCCGACGCCGCGGCGGTCGAAGAGGATCACCCGAGCGAAGGAGCCAAGCCGTCGCACGAAGTGGGCCATCGCCGGGCTCTCCCAGAGCAGGTCGACGTGGGAGAGGAAGGGGAAGGCGATGACCAGATCCAGCTCACCCTCGCCGGTCACCTGATAGGCGATCCCGATCTCCCCACTGCGCGCGTAACGAGTCTCCGGACGCATCGCACCACCCACGGTACGCGCTCGCGCTGTTCCGTCAAGCCAGAAATCCGTAGCTGACCCGGATGGCATCGCCGGAACCCACTCGTACCGTGGGAGGTGTGTTCGAGGTGAGGATCCATGGGCGAGGGGGCCAGGGTGTGGTCACGGCCGCCGAGCTGCTCTCCGTCGCCGCCTTTGACGAGGGGCGGCATGCGCAGGCCTTCCCGAGCTTCGGCTCGGAGCGCACCGGGGCGCCGGTGGTCTCCTTCTGCCGCTTCTCCGACCGGCCGATCCGCACACGCGAACCGGTCGCCGAGCCGGATGCGCTGATCGTCCAGGACCCGACCCTGCTGCACCAGGTCGATCTCTTCGCCGGCCTGCGGCCCGACGGCAGCGTGCTGGTCAATACGGCGCGCAGCGTCGAGGAGCTCGGGCTCGGTGAGCTGGCCGCCGACCTCGGCCCGGGCCGCCTGCTGACCACGCCGGCCACCGCGATCGCCCGCGAGCTACTCGGCCGGCCGCTGCCCAACGCCGCCCTGCTCGGCGGCTTCGCGGCGCAGACCGGACGGCTGCAGCTCGCGCCGGTCATCGCCGCGATCGGCGAGCGCTTTTCCGGCGCCGCTGGGGAGGGCAACGCGGCCGCGGCTCGCGCCTGCTTCGAGCAGGTCTCCGGCCAGCTGAAGGCCACAGCCCATGTTTAGGCAGGTCGAGGGCTCGGCCGCGGTCGCCGAGACCGTCGCTCGCTGCCGCCCCGAGGTCGTCTGCGCCTACCCGATCTCGCCCCAGACCCACATCGTCGAGGGCCTCTCCGATCTGGTCCGTGCCGGCGAGCTGGCGCCCTGCGAGTACGTCACGGTCGAGTCCGAGTTCGCCGCGCTCTCGGTCTGCATCGGCGCCTCGGCGACCGGCGCCCGCGCCTACACGGCGACGGCGAGCCAAGGCCTGCTCTACATGGCCGAGGCCCTCTACAACGCCTCCGGCCTCGGCCTGCCGATCGTGATGACCGTCGCCAACCGGGCGATCGGCTCGCCGATCAACATCTGGAACGACCACAGCGACGCGATGTCCCAGCGCGACTGCGGCTGGATCCAGCTCTACGCCGAGACCAACCAGGAGGCCGCCGACCTGCACGTCCAGGCGTTCCGCCTCGCCGAGGAGCTCTCGCTGCCGGTGATGGTCTGCATGGACGGCTTCATCCTCACCCACGCCTACGAGCGGATCGACGTGCCCACCCAGGAGCAGGTCGACGCGTTCCTGCCGCCCTTCGAGCCGCGCCAGGTGCTCGACCCGGCCGAGCCGGTGACGATCGGCTCGATGGTCGGGCCGGAGGCGTTCGCCGAGGTCAGGTACCTCGCCCACGCTAAGCAGATGCAGGCGCTCGACCTGATCCCGCGGGTGGCCGGGGAGTTCGAGGCCGCCTTCGGCCGTCCGTCCGGCGGGCTCGTGCGCGGCTACCGGAACGAGGACGCCGAGACCGTCGTCGTCGCGCTCGGCTCGGTGCTCGGCACGATCGAGGACACGATCGACGAGCTGCGCGACGAGGGCGTCAGCATCGGCGCCCTGGCGGTCAAGTCGTTCCGCCCGTTCCCACTGGAGGAGGTGCGCGCGGCGCTCTCCGGCGCCCAGCGTGTTGTCGTGCTCGAGAAGGCGCTGGCGGTCGGGGTCGGCGGCATCGTCTCCGCCAACGTGCGCATGGCCCTCTCCGGCGTCCAGCTGCACGGATACACGGTGATCGCCGGCCTTGGGGGGCGGCCGGTCACCAAGCGCTCGCTGCGCGACCTCTTCGCCGACGCGGTCGCCGACCGGCTCGAGCCGCTCAGCTTCCTCGACATGGACTGGGGGACGATCGAGGCCGAGCTGAAACGGATGGGCGAGGGCGGGCGCAGCGGCCCGCACGCCGAGAACATCCTCCGCGAAGCGGGGATCGTCGCCGCGAGGTCGCACTGATGGCGCAACGCGACGACAGCCGCTCCGGTGCGCCTTTTGTGGTCACGGACCACAAAAGGCGCACCGGAAGCGCGGCGCAGCGGGTCAAGCTCTACCAGGCGGGGACCTTCGTGGCCGGCAACCGGCTGCTGGAGCCCGAGGAGCGCACCGTGCAGGCGCGCATGGACCGCTCCAACAGCCTCACCTCGGGGCACCGCGCCTGTCAGGGCTGCGGCGAGGCGCTCGGCGCCCGCTACGCGCTCGACGCGGCGATGCGGGCGACGGGCGGCAAGCTGATCGCCGCCAACGCGACCGGCTGCCTCGAGGTCTTCTCGACCCCGTTTCCCGAGTCCTCCTGGCAGCTGCCCTGGATCCACTCGCTGTTCGGCAACGCGCCCGCGGTGGCCAGCGGGGTGGCGGCGGCGCTGCGCGCCAAGGGCCGCGAGGACGTTCGCGTGATCGGCCAGGGCGGCGACGGCGGCACCGTCGACATCGGCTTCGGCTGCCTCTCGGGGATGTTCGAGCGCGGCGACGACGTGCTCTACGTCTGCTACGACAACGAGGCATACATGAACACCGGCGTGCAGCGCTCCGGCGCGACGCCGCCGGCGGCGCGGACCGCCAACACCAAGCCGATCGGCGACCACCCGGGCAACGCCTTCGGCCAGGGCAAGGACGTGCCGCGGATCGCGATGGCGCACGGCATCCCCTACGTGGCGACCGCGACGGTCGCCGACCTGCACGACCTCGAGGCCAAGGTCGAGCAGGCGATGGAGCTGCGCGGGCCGCGCTACCTGCACGTCTTCGTCCCCTGCCCGCTGGGCTGGGGCTCGGACTCGGCCGACACGATCAAGCTCGCTCGCCTGGTCAAGGAGAGCGGCCTCTTCCCGGTCTTCGCGGCCGAGACTGGCGAGGTCACCGCGGTCTCGAAGATTCGCCGCCAGGTCCCGGTCGAGGAGTACCTGCGCCCCCAGCGCCGCTACGCCCATCTCTTCGGCGAGCCGGGCCACCCGGAGATTGTCGCCCGCCTCCAGGCGATGGCCGACGCCAACATCCGCCGCTACGGGCTTCTCCCATGAAGAAGCCCTACGCGATCACGCTCGACGTCGGCTCCAGCCGCGCCAACCACACTGGCAGCTGGCGCACCGAGCGCGCCGTCTACGTCGACCGGCTGCCGCCCTGCAACGAGGCCTGTCCGGCCGGCGAGAACATCCAGGCCTGGCTGTATGAGGCCGAGGAGGGCGAGGGCGGCTACGAGCGCGCCTGGCGCAAGCTGGTCGAGGAGAACCCGCTGCCGGCCGTGATGGGCCGCGTCTGCTACCACCCCTGCGAGACCGCCTGCAACCGCGCCCAGCTCGACGAGGCGGTCGGCATCCACTCGGTCGAGCGCTTCCTCGGCGACGAGGCGATCCGGCAGGGCTGGCAGGTCGAGATCGACGCCGAGCCGAGCGGCAAGCGCGTGCTGGTCGTCGGCGCCGGCCCCTCGGGGCTCTCCGCTGCCTACCACCTGACGCGGCTCGGTCACGCGGTGACGATCCGCGATGCCGCCCCGCTGGCCGGCGGCATGATGCGCTTCGGTATCCCGACCTACCGCCTGCCCCGCGACGTGGTCGAGGCCGAGGTGGGGCGCATCCTCGATCTCGGCGTCGAGCTGGAGCTGAACCACCGGGTCGGGAACGTGCTCGAGGAGATGCGCGAGGGGGGCTTCGACGCCGCCTTCCTCGCGGTCGGCGCCCATATCGGCCGCCGCGCCTACGTCCCGGCGGGAGAGGCGGCGCGGATCGTCGACGCCGTCTCCCTGCTGGAGGGCATGGAGGGGGAGGAGCGCCCGCGGCTCGGCCGCCGCGTGGCGGTCTACGGCGGCGGCAACACGGCGATGGACGCGGCGCGCACGGCCAAGCGACTGGGGGCGACCGACGCGGTGGTCGTCTACCGTCGCACCCGCGACCGGATGCCGGCGCACGAGGAGGAGGTCGAGGAGGCGGCCGAGGAGGGCGTGACGATGAAGTGGCTCTCAACGGTCAAGCGCTTCGAGGGCGGCAAGCTGACGCTGGAGCGGATGGAGCTCGACGAGGCCGGCTTCCCGCAGCCCACCGGCGAGACGGAGGAGCTCGAGGCCGACTCGCTGGTTCTCGCCCTCGGCCAGGAAGCCGACCTCTCGCTGCTCGAGGGCGTTCCCGGGATCGAGGTGGAGGACCGCGTGGTGAAGGTCGGGCCGAACATGATGACCGGCCACGAGGGGATCTTCGCCGGTGGCGACATGGTGCCCGCCGAGCGCACCGTCACGGTTGGCGTCGGCCACGGCAAGAAGGCGGCGCGTCACGTCGACGGCTGGCTGCGCGGAGAGCCCTTCCGGCCGCCCGCCAAGCACGAGATCGCCGGCTTCGAGACGCTCAACACCTGGTACTACTCGGACGCGCCGCGCACCGAGCAGCCGCGCCTCGAGGCGGCCCGCCGCGCCTCGACCTTCGACGAGGTGCTCGGTGGCTTGAGCGAGGACAACGCGCTCTTCGAGGCGCGCCGCTGCCTCTCCTGTGGCAACTGCTTCTCCTGCGACAACTGCTACGGCGTCTGCCCCGACAACGCGGTGCTCAAGCTCGGCCGGCCGGGCGAGCTCTACGAGATCGACCTCGACTTCTGCAAGGGCTGCGGCCTCTGCGTCGCCGAGTGCCCCTGCGGCGCGATCGAGATGGTCCCCGAGGAGATCTGAGCGAGCGGCGAGAGGGCGCGGGCGCCCGGCTCAGCCGAAGCGGCGGCCGGCGCTCAAGTCGATGTCCTCGGAGATCGGGTCGGAGAAGCGCCAGACGTCGTGCTTGGCGCCGCTTGCGCTGAGGACCACGGCGATCGATCCGAGCTCCTCTTGGCCCGAGTCTTTGCCGAAGGTGAAGTGGATGCCGAGCTCGTAGTCGGGCGAGCGCGGTTTGTTGTATTTGGTCGTCTCCTGCAGTCCCTCGCGCAGGGCTTCGAGGGCGACGACGTGGGGGAAGTTGTAGCTGGCGCCGCGATCCGCGCAAGAGACGAGGCTGACTGCCGGCTTGATCTCCTCGACCAGCTCCAGGTTGATGCCGTGCTTCGACATGTGGTGCGAGGTCTTGAAGACGTCGGCCTTCAGCGGCAACACTCCGCGCGCCTTGTCGAGCGCCTTGGCGACCGCCGTTTCCTTCGTCTCGAGCTGCGGGAAGTCGTGGACGACGTCGGCCCAGGAGAGCGTCTGCGCGTCGCCGCCGAGGATCAGGCCGGCGCCCTTGGGCAGCTTTTCGACGACGTTGCCTTCTTTGTCTGGCGTGTAGTAACGGCGAGCCGGGAAGTCGAGGCGCAGGACGATCGAGCTGTTGTTGGGGTCGATGCCGTAGCTGTCGTAGCGGTTCTTCAGCTCGACCGCCGGCGCCAGCACCGTCACCTTGACCTGGTCGATGAAGCGCACCATGCCGCTGCTTGGCTGGGTGTGGTTGAGATCCTCGGCGGCCAACGCGTCCATCATCGTCAGGTAGCTCTTGGTCGGCATGTAGTAGCCGGGCTCCATGAACTGGTCGATGCGCCCGGCTTGGCTTTCGATGAAGCGGGCCATGCCGGAGATGTGGTCGGCATGGGGATGGGTGGCGACGACCAGCGCGAGAGTCTCGTCGTTGCCTTCGACTGGTCTTGGCAGGAGGCCCGCGGTCTCGAGCGATTCGATCAGCGCTTCGAGCTTGCCGGCGGCGCAGACGTCGACGACGATCGCCCGGCGCGCGCCCTTCTCCTCAGGCAGGAGGACGATCTGGGTGTCGCCGTCGCCGACGTTGAGGACGAAGTGGACAAGGTCGTCTTTGCCGACCTTGTCGAGGAATTTGCCCTCGTCGTGGAGTTTGCCGACGGGGACGTCATCTGTGCGGGGCGGGCTCTTGGTCACTGTTGGGCGACCTCCCCAGACTCCTCGCGCAGCTCCTCGATCACGTCCTCCTTCAGCGGCGGCGTCAGCGCCTCGTAGGTGGCGACCTTCGCGGCCTCGCGGGCGTCGGCAGTGATGTCGGCGACCGTCACCATCCATCCCAGGTTGTCGGCCCTGCCGCCCAGCTCTTCGAGCTCGCTCGGCGTCGGAGCGGGATCGGGCGTCCGCACCGCGAAGGCATCGCCCACCTCGACCGAGCGCAGGGCAAGCGCCTCGGCGCTCTCGGCCGAGTCGGCCGGGCCCGTGACGTCACGGTCGGCGAGCCTGGCCTGCAGCTCGTCGAGATCGACGGCGACCTCGACCTCATCGTCCTCGGGGTCGAATCGCAGCCTGCCATCCGCTGTCGTGCCGGGCCAGGGTGAGACGAGCAGGCCGACCGCCCGGTCGATCTTCTCCTCGACGACGACGTAGAGGCGGTTGGCGAGCTCGTCGTCGCTCAATGCAGCGAGGGACTCGGGCGCCGATGGCGGGCGCCAGGGTAATCCGCCGGCATCGCCTTCCGTCTCAGGGCCCACGGTTGCTCAGAGTATCTAGAAGTAGTGGAATGTGGGTCGTAAGCCGTGACGGTTTTGCCTGTGAATTCTTAGATTTAGCGCACCACGCGTGAATCGGGACCGGGCAGGGTCGCGGCATGGAACGCGCGAACCAGGACGGGCAGGCCCTGCTGCCGGCGCTCGGCGGCTGCCTGGCGCTGATCGCGGCGGCGCTGGCGCTGGTGGCGATCGCCGGGGCGGTGACCGGGAAGGGGAGAGCGCAGCGCGCCGCCGATCTGGCGGCGATCTCAGCTGCCCGCGCGATGCGCGACGACCTGCCCGACCTGCTCTCCCCGGCTCGCCTGGCGAGCGGCGTGCCGAATCCACGGCACCTGGGCAAGGCGACCTACCTGTGGCGAGCGCGGCGCGCCGGCCGGGACGCGGCGCAGGCCAACGGCGTGGCGGCGGCGCATCTGCGGCTCTCCTTTCCGGACGAGCGCTCCTTCGCGCCGCTGCGCGTCAAGGCGGTCGTCATCGGCGGGCTCGAGGTGGGCGCCGAACCTGCCCGGGTGGAGGCCTCCGCCGTCGCCGAAGTCGGCGCTCCGGCGAGCCCGGCGGCCGGCGGGGCGACCACGATGGCGACCGGCGGCGGCTACAGCGGACCGCTGGTCCAGCGCCAGGGCCACGGCATGCGCCCCGACGTCGCCGCCGCCTTCGACCGCATGTCGGCCGCCGCGGCGCGGGCCGGGATCGCCCTCCTGGTCAACTCCGCCTTCCGCTCCGATGCCGAACAGGCGGCGCTCTTCGCCGCTCACCCGGACCCAACCTGGGTGGCGCCGCCGGGCCACTCGCTGCACCGCTGCGCGACCGAGCTCGACCTCGGACCGGAATCCGCCTATGGCTGGCTGGCGGCCAACGCCGGCCAGTTCGGCTTCGTCCAGCGCTACAGCTGGGAGGCCTGGCACTACGGCTTCACCGCCGGCCCGCCGCCCTGTTCGGTGGCGGGCAACGCGGTCGGCGCGGGCGGGGGAGGGGACGGGGCCCTCGCGGGCACCTCGCTGCCCGCCTTCGTCCCGGCCGAGTTCCGCGCCCCGATCGCGCAGGCCGCGACCCGCTGGAACGTCTCCGCCGCCTTGCTCGCCGGACAGCTGATGGCCGAGTCGGGCTTCGACCCCTACGCCGGCTCGCCGGCCGGCGCCCAGGGCATCGCTCAATTCATGCCCTCGACCGCGGCCTCATACGGTCTGCGCAACCCCTACGACCCGGAGGAAGCGATCGACGCCGAGGCCCATCTGATGTCGGACCTCCTTCGCCAGTTCGGATCCCCCCAACTCGCCCTCGCCGCCTACAA
Organism: uncultured Solirubrobacterales bacterium; assembly: GCA_963728365.1. GTDB lineage: Bacteria > Actinomycetota > Thermoleophilia > Solirubrobacterales > 70-9 > VRUE01. The sequence continues at coordinate 971,461 of CAVSJI010000001.1, read as the reverse complement.
CGCAGGCCCCGCCCCGGTCGAAGCCTGCCACTGCGTCCCCGCCATCCCCGAGACCCAGGCCTACGTCTCCCGCATCCTCGCCCTGCTCGGCGGCGCCGGCGCCATCGCGGCGCCGAGCTTCGAAGTGAGGCTGGTCGCGTGACGTTCGGCCGCGCGTCGCTAGACTGCGCCGCCATGGCAACGGTCGAGGTCAACGGAGTCGAGGGCATGCAGGCTCTGCTCGGGCAGGAGATCGGCCCGAGCGAGTGGCGCACCGTCACCCAGGAGGACATCGACACCTTCGCCCGCCTCTCCGGCGACGACCAGTGGATCCACGTCGACGTCGAGCGGGCCAAGGCGGAGAGCCCCTTCGGCACGACGATCGCCCACGGCAACCTCACCCTCTCGCTGGTCGACGGCTTCCGCAAGGAGCTGATCTCCTCCACCGGCTTCGTCCTTGGCGTCAACTACGGCTGGGACAAGATCCGCTTCCCAGCGCCGGTCCCCGTCGACTCCAGGGTTCGCGCCCGCGCCGAGGTCGTCTCGGTCGAGGACAAGGGCGGCGGCTGGTGGCAGTCGGTCACCCGCTTCACCCTCGAGGTCGAGGGCAACGAGAAGCCCTGCTTCGTCGGCGACAGCGTCACCCGCGTGATGGCGCCGCCCGCCTGAGCTCGGGCTGCTCGATCTGAACGAGCCGGCGACCCCGTATGATCTCAAGCAGTTCGCGAAGGTCAGTCGGGGAGGCTGGAGATGAAGCGGAGCAGGCGGGTGAAGATGCTTGTGGCAGCGGTCGCGCTTGCGCTGCTGGCGGCAGGTAGCGCCTACGGGATAACTCTACGGGCGGGAAACCTCGTCGCTCAGGGGGATGGCGGCTTCGCGCCAAAAGCGCTTCCCAAGGACCATGACGCGCCGATCAAGCTCTTCGGGCACGGCCGCCTTCACACCGTTGACGGCACCCGACCCTCGCCGCTGCGCCACGCGGTGATCGAACTGGACAAGCACGGCCATGCGGAGACGCGCGGCCTTGAAAAGTGCACGATGCGCAAGCTGATCGCGACCACCACCAAGCAGGCTCGAAAGGCGTGCCCCGGGGCGGTCGTCGGCACCGGCTACGGCACCGCCCTGATAGAGCTTCCCGAACAGCGGCCGATCGAAGCCTCCTCCAAGCTGACGATCTTCAACGCGCCGGAGAAAGACGGAAACCCAACCGGCATCGGCCACGCCCACCTGGACTACCCGGTGCCCACCACCTATCTGGTCGAAGCCGAGCTGGAAAAAGTGCATCACGGTCGCTACGGCTACCGGGTGGAAGTCGATTTCCCGAGGATCGCCGGTGGCTACGGTTCGCCGATCTCAGGGCGGCTGAAGATCGACAAGAAATGGATCTACAAGGGCATGCACCTCAGCGTCGCCAACGCGCGCTGCGCCGATGGCCGCCTGCAGGCGAAAATCGAGCTCACCTTCGAAGACGGCACGTTCCTTCAGGGGAGCGCTTTCAAGCTCTGCAAGATCCTCCACTGACCCGGCCGCCGCCGGCGGCGAGTAGGGCAGGTCGGCGGCGCTCTATTTGACGACCAGCGTCCCTTCCATACCCGCTTCCCGGTGGCCGGGGACCGTGCAGTAGTAGTGGTAGGTGCCGGGCTTCAGGTCGACGGTGGTCGAATCTTCGCCTTCGGAGATCAGTTCGGTGGCGCCGACTTCTTCGCCCTTGGAGTTTTCGATCGCCACGTCGTGGGTCAGGGCCTGCGGGTTGTCGAAGTCGATCGTCACCTTGCCGGCCTTGGCGGCAGCTTCGGTTTCGGTGTAGGCGAGCGCGCCACCCGGATCGGCTTCGAGCGCGACCGTCGATTCGCCTCCGCCGCCGGCTTCGTTGGTCGTCGCGCCTCCCCCGGCTTCGCTGGTCGCTTCGCTCGAGCTGGAGCTGCCACCCCCTCCACAGGCGATCAGGGCGACCGAAGCGAGGATCAGTGCGAGCAGTGCGGCGAGTGGCTTCATGGCGGGGGAATCCTTTCCTCGATGGGCGATTGCTCAGGGGGACTGTAGCTCGATACGCGCCGCGGGCGCGCCCGGTTCAGCGGCCCTTGAACTCAGGGGTCTCGCCAGAGAAGAAGGCGACCGCCCCTTCGCGCAGGTCCTCGGTGGCCATGCTGTCGGCGATCCCGTGTCGCTCCAGCTGCAAGTGCTCGGTGAGGCTGTTCTCGATGCTCACGTTGGTGAGTCGTTTCGCCATCTTCACGTAAAAGGGCGCCTTCTTCGCCAGCTCCTCGGCCTTGGCGCGGGCCGTGGTCAGTAGCTCCTCCGGCGCCACGACCTGCGAGACGAGGCCCTCGGCGAGCGCGTCGGCGGGCGTCATGTTCGGGTCCTCCAGCAAGATTTCCAGCGCCCTCGCCGGGCCGACGATGCGCGGCAGGAAGTAGGTCATGCCACCGTCCGGCGAGGCGCCGATGCGGCCGTAGGCGCAGGCGACAAACGCCTTCTCCGAGATCAGGCGTACGTCGCAGGCGAGTGCCAGCGAGAAGCCGGCGCCGGCGGCGGGGCCATTGACCGCGGCGATCACCGGGTAGGGGATGCGCCGCAGGTCGCCGATCGCGACGTGCAAGGCCTCGGCCCCGCGCCGCACCTGCGCCGGCAGGTCGATCGAGTCGTCTTCGACCCCTTCCTTGAAGCCGTTGATGTCGCCGCCCGAGCAGAAGGCGGGTCCGGCGCCGGTGACGACCAGGCCGCGCAGCGGCGCCTGGTCGGCGAGCCAGGCGAAGGCGGTCCCCAGCTCGAGGATCATCTCCGGGCTCATCGCGTTGAAGGCCTCGGGCCGTTCGAGCGTAAGCGTGCCGATCTCCCCGTCGATCTCGAGCTTCAGCGTTGTCAGGTCTGGCGAATTCACGTGGGCGGCAGCCTACTCTTGTACGGATGGACGAGCGGATTCGAGAGCTGCCCGACGCTCCTGGTGTCTACCTCTTTCACGGCGCCGACGGCGAGACGCTCTACGTCGGCAAGGCGCGCTCGATCCGCAAGCGCGTCGCTTCGCACTTCTCGGCGCGCGGCGAGAGCCGCATGACCTCGCGCGTCGACCGGATCGAGTGCCTCCTCACCTCGACCGAGGCCGAGGCGCTGCTTGCCGAGCAGAGCTTCATCAAGCGCCACCGGCCGCGCTTCAACATCCGCTTGCGCGACGACAAGTCCTACCCCTACGTCTGCGTCAGCCTCGACGAGGACTATCCGCGGGTCTACTTCACCCGCGAGAAGCACCGCTCCGGGCGCGCCTACTTCGGCCCCTTCTCCAGCGCCAAGCGGGTGCGGGAGACGCTCGACCTGCTCGGCAAGCTGTTTCAGTTCCGCACCTGCGAGGGAACCGAGCCGGGCCGCCGTTCCGGCAGCCCCTGCCTCGACTACTACATCAAGCGCTGCGGAGCGCCCTGCGTGGGCTACGTCAGCAGGGAGGAGTACCGACGCAACATCGAGGCGATCGTCGACTTCCTCTCCGGCCGCTACCGGCAGATCGAGACCGACGAGGAAGCCAAGATGGAGGCCGCCGCAGCGGCGCGCGAGTTCGAGCGCGCCGCCCTGCACCGCGACCGCCTCGCTGCGATCCAGTCGCTCTTCGAGCGCCAGCGCGTGGCAGGAGCCGCTGTCGGCACCGCCGATCTGATCGGGGTGGCGGCCGAGGGCGCCGACGCCAACGCCCAGGTCTTCCAGGTGCGCGACGGCATCCTCGCCGAGCGTCAGAGCTTCTACCTCGACAACCAGGCTGAAAGCGACCTCGCCGAGGTGGCCGAGGAGTTCGTCGGCCAGTACTACTCGGCTTCGCCGGCGGTGCCGCGCACGATCGTCGTCGGGCCCTACCTGCGCGATCGGGTCGAGCTGCTCGAGGCGGCGCTCGGCGAGCGGCGCGGCGGCGCGGTCGAGGTGCGGGTCGCCGAGCGCGGCGACAGCCGCCGGCTGCGCGAGCTGGCCGAGCGCAACGCCCGCCTCGCCCTCGACCAGGACCGCCTGCGCCGCGAGCACCGCCGCCAGCGCCGGGTCGAGGCGCTCGCCAGCCTGCGCGAGGCGCTCGGCATGGGCGACCTGCCGGTGCGGATCGAGGGCTTCGACATCTCCAACCTGGGCGGCGAGCACACCGTCGCCTCGATGGTCGTCTTCGAGGGCGGCGCGACGAAGAAGTCCGACTACCGGCGCTTCCGAGTGCGGGGAGAGGGCGGCGGTGGGAGAACCGGCGGCCCCGACGACTTCGCCTCGATGGAAGAGATCCTCGGGCGGCGGATGAACCGCTACCTGGAGCAAGTCGACCTCTCCCCGCACGACCGCAAGCGCGACGCGAGCTTCGCCGCCCTGCCCTCGCTGATCGTGATCGACGGCGGCAAGGGCCAGCTCTCGGCCGGGATGCGGGCGCTGAAGCCGTTCGTCGAGCGCGGCGTGACCGTGATCGGCCTCGCCAAGCGCTTGGAGGAGGTCTACGTGCCGGGCCGCTCGGCGCCGATCGACCTGCCGGCTGATTCGGAGGCGTCGCAGCTGCTGCAGCGGGTGCGCAACGAGGCCCATCGCTTCGCGATCGAGCATCACCGCGGTCGCCGCGATCAGGCGATGACCGGCTCGGTGCTCGACGGGTTGAAGGGGGTCGGACCGGTGCGAAAGCGTGCCCTGCTCCAGCATTTCGGCACGCCAGAGCGGTTTCTCGCCGCCTCGCGCGAGGAGCTGGAAATGGTGCCCGGCCTGCCTGGCAAGCTGGCCCGTGAGATTCACGAGCAGCTGAACAGGACCGGTTGATGGGGCAGAACGGCGCGGCGTCGCGCGGGATGGAGCTCGTTGTGATCACCGGCCATTCCGGCGCCGGCAAGTCGGAGGCGATCGCCGCCTTCGAGGACAACGGGTACTTCTGCGTCGACAACCTGCCGCCGCGGATGATCGGCAGCCTCGGTGAGCTCTTCCGCCACGAGGGCAGCGGCGTCGAGCGGGCGGCGATCGTCTCCGACGTGCGCGGCGGCGAGTACTTCGACGAGCTGCTGCAGGTGCTCGGCGATCTCGAGGCCGAGGGGTTGAAGCCGACCGTGCTCTTTCTCGAGGCCGACGAGGAGACCCTGGTGGACCGCTACAAGGAGACGCGCCGCCGCCATCCGTTGGCGCCGGAAGGGCGGATCGTCGACGGCATCCGCGCCGAGCACGAGCTGCTGGCGCCGCTGCGCGAGCGCGCCGACCTGGTGATGGAGACCGGCGGCCTGACCGCCGGCATGCTGCGCCGCCGCATCGCCGAGGAGGTCCTCGGCCACCATGAGAGCGGCAAGATGGCGCTGACCCTGCTCACCTTCGGCTTCAAGAACGGGCCGCCGCACGACGCCGACCTCACCCTCGACGTTCGCTTCCTGCCCAATCCCCACTACGTCGACCAGCTGCGCCCGCTGACCGGCCTCGATGCGCGAGTGCGCGAGTACGTCGAGGCGGGCACCCAGGCGGGCGAGTTCTACGGCCGGCTGCTGCCGTTGCTCGAGTTTCTCGTCCCCGCTTACGTGGCGGAGGGCAAGAGCCACCTGACGATCGCCGTCGGCTGCACCGGCGGCCGCCACCGCTCGATCACGGTGGCTGACCGCGTGCGGCGAGAGCTGGCGGTGCGCGACGACGTGGTGGTTCACATGAAGCATCGCGATGCCGATTTGGACTGAGCGGGGGGGCCGGTGTGCCTCCGCGGGAATTGAGTCGCTTCGGCCTGGCGGCCTTCGCTCCAATTGAAGAGCGCGGCTGCGCCGCGCAGGAGACCGATTGCATATCGCCGCTTCGCGACATTCCCGCGGAGGCACACCGGCCCCTTTTCCGATCCGCCTAGAATCGCGGGGCTTTGGCTGAGACGGTCATATCTGTCGCGGGGTTGAGGAAGAGCTATGGGGGCGTCGAAGCGGTGCGTGGTATCGACCTCGAGGTCGAGCGGGGGGAGGTTTTCGCGTTCCTTGGGCCCAATGGGGCGGGGAAGACGACTACGGTCGAGATTCTTGAGGGCTACCGCAAGAGGAGCGGCGGGGAGGTCTCGGTGCTGGGGGAGGACCCAGAGCGAGGGGACCGGGCTTGGCGGGAGCGGATCGGGATCGTGCTGCAGAGCTGCCGGCTCGATCCGTACCTGACGGTGCGCGAGGCGCTCGGGCTCTACGCCGGGTACTACAGCCGGCCGCGGCCGGTCGAGGAGGTGGTCGAGCTGGTCGGCCTCGGCGGCAAGGCGGACGCGCGCACCGGCGGGCTCTCCGGCGGGCAGCAGCGACGACTCGACGTCGGCATGGCGCTGATCGGCGACCCCGAGCTGCTCTTCCTCGACGAGCCGACCACCGGCTTCGACCCCTCGGCGCGGCGCCAGGCTTGGGATGCGATCGCCGGTCTGCGGGACCTCGGTAAGACCGTCTTCCTCACCACGCACTACATGGACGAGGCGCAGCGTCTCGCCGACCGGGTGACGATCATCTCCCAGGGCAGGATCGTCGCCCGCGGCACGCCCGACGACCTCGGCGACCGCGAGAACCTGCCGACTCGGATCTCCTACCGCCTCGACGGCGAGCAGGTCGAGACCGAGACGCGGACGCCGGTCGCCGACCTGCACGAGCTAACCGGCCGCGCCGTGGAGCGGGGCCTTGACCTCGAGGCGCTGGAAGTGACCCGCCCCAACCTGGAGGACGTCTACCTCTCCCTGACCGCCGAGGAGGGCGCGGAGTGAGCTTCCGGTGCGCCTTTTGCGGTCTATGCCCACATAAAGCGCACCGGAAGGGGCGACGCTGGTGAGCGGGCTGGCGCTTTTCGCGCATCAGTTTCGGTATGACCAGAAGGTCTTCTGGCGGAATCCGGCTTCGGTGTTCTTCACCGTTGCCTTTCCGGTCGTCCTGCTGCTGATCTTCGCCACGGTCTTCGGTGGGCAGACCGTCGAAGTGCGGGGCGGGATCGCGACCGACGCCTATTACGTGCCCGCGATCATCACCCTGGCGGTGATCTCGGCGACGATGCAGTCGCTGGCGATGTCACTGGTGATCGCCCGTGAGGACGGGCGGTTGAAGCGCGGTCGCGGGACGCCGATGCCGGCTTGGGTCTTCATCGCCGGACGGGTCGGAAACTCGGCCGTCGTCGCGCTGTTGATGTTCGCCCTGATCGCGGCAATCGGCCGCCTCGTCTACGGCGTCGCGATCCCCTGGGGCCGGCTGCCGGAGATCGTCGTCGTGCTGGTGGTCGGCGCCGCCGCCTTCTCCTGCCTCGGCATCGCCCTCACCGCGGCGATCCCCGCCCAGGACGCCGCGGCGCCGATCGTCAACGCCCTGCTGCTGCCGCTCTACTTCCTTTCCGGGGTCTTCATCCCCGACGACCAGCTGCCCAGCGGCGTGATCCATTTCGCCGACGCCTTCCCGATTCGCCACTTCTTCGAGGCCTTCTTCGACGTCTACGATCCGGGAACCACCGGCGCCACCCTGCAATGGGGGGACCTGGCCGTGGTAGCCGTCTGGGGCGCCGCCGGCCTCCTCCTGGCCACCCGCTACTTCCGCTGGACCCCACGTGGCGGCTGAACCCGGGGGCCGACGGGCCGGAAAGGTCCCATGTAGAAGGGAATCGGCTCGTCGGCCGACGAAGCTGCGGGTCGCCCGTATAGCCTCCGCGCCGCGATGCTGCATCACGTTCTACTGGAGGTCGCTGACCTCGAGCGGAGCGCGTCCTTCTATGACGCGCTGCTCGCGCCGCTGGGCTGGCGGCGCCATTTCGAGGAGGACCAGACGATCGGCTGGGGCATCGCCAAGCCGGTCTTCTTCATCTCCGCCCACCACGAGCCGCAGGCCGGCTTCGGCCTGGTCAGCTTCTCCGGGCTGGGGATCGTCGCCGTGAAGGCCGCCTGGGAAGGCGGGATGAGCGCCGGCGGGGTCTCGGTCCACGAGCCCGGCGAGCGCCGCTCCTACGGCTCGGGCTCCTACTCGGCGTTCCTCAAGGACCCGGACGGGTATGAGATTGAGATCACGATCGGGTCCGACTGAGGGAAAACCCTGACCCGGCGGGCTGCGCCGGGCCATAACATCGATACGTCTCCAAAACGAGTCTTAGGAGGAACCGCGGAATGGCTGTGAAGGTCGGAATCAACGGCTTCGGACGGATTGGGCGCAATGTCTTTCGGGCGGCCCACGCGGCTGGAGCTGACCTCGAGTTCGTCGCCGTCAATGACTTGGTCGACACCGGCACGATGGCCAACCTGCTCAAGTACGACTCGATCCTCGGGCGCTTCCCGGGCGAGGTCGAGGCAGGCGATGGGGTTCTGACGATCGACGGCAAGGAGCTGAAGGCGCTCTCCGAGCGCGATCCCGCGGCGCTCCCCTGGGGCGACCTCGGCGTCGACGTGGTGATCGAGTCGACCGGCCTGTTCACCGCCCGCGCCGATGCCGCCAAGCACCTCGATGCGGGCGCCAAGAAGGTGATCATCTCGGCCCCGGCAAAGGAGCCGGACGTCACCGTCGCGCTCGGCGTCAACTTCGAGAGCGCCTATGACCGCGACCGCCACCACGTCATCTCGAACGCCTCCTGCACGACCAACTGCCTCGCCCCGCTGGCCAAGGTTCTGCATGAAGCCTTCGGGATCGAGCAGGGTCTGATGACGACGATCCACGCCTACACCGCCGACCAGCGCCTCCAGGACATGCCGCACAAGGACCCGCGCCGCTCGCGCGCCGCGGCGCTCAACCTGATCCCGACGACGACCGGGGCCGCCAAGGCGGTCGGGCTGGTGCTGCCCGAGTTGAACGGCAAGTTGAACGGCTTCTCGATGCGGGCGCCCGTGCCGACTGGCTCCGCCGTCGATCTCGTCTTCACCACTCCCAACCCGCTTGAGCCTGCCCAGATCAACGCGGCCCTCGAGCAGGCCGCCGACGGCCCGCTGAAGGGCATCCTCGCCTACACCGAGGACCCGATCGTCTCCACCGACATCGTCGGTGACCCCCACTCCTCGATCGTCGACGCCCAGTCGACGATGACGATCGGCGACGGCCGCATGGCCAAGGTGATCAGCTGGTACGACAACGAGTGGGGATATTCGAATCGATGCGTAGAGCTAGCTGGGAAGGTTCTGGCGGACATTTCCAGTGAACAGCCGTAAATGACGGGCCCAGATCGTCGCCATGCTGCGTCCTCAGTCGCCCGAATAGCGCTGCTATTCGGGCTCCCTGCGTCCTTGCCTGACGACGCCTGGACCGCGTCATTTCCTGGCTGACACGTGGAAATGGCCACCAGAACCTTCCCAAAGAGATCTGTTCACGAAATTGACGGCGCAGGGAAGCGCGTGCTGGTTCGGGTGGATTTCAACGTGCCCTTGGGCAACGGGCGAGTAACCGACGACACCCGTATCCGTGCCGCGTTGCCAACGATTGAGCTGTTGCGTGAGAGAGGCGCGTCGTTGGTTCTCGTCTCCCATCTAGGGCGGCCGAAGGGGGAGGCCGTGCCGGAGCTCTCTATGAGGCCGGTGGGCGAACGGTTGTCGGAGCTTCTCGGCGGCGACCTTGTCCATCAGGCGCCGGCTGTCGTCGGCGCCGATGTGAAGACCATGGCTGAAGGGCTACATGCGGGTGACGTGCTCCTCTTGGAGAACGTGCGATTCGAGCCGGGGGAGACCGAGAACGATCCGCAACTGGCCCGGGGGTTGGCCGACCTCGCCGACCTCTATGTGAACGACGCCTTCGGCACGGCGCACCGGGCGCATGCGAGCACCGAGGGCGTTGCGCATCTGCTGCCCGGCTACGCCGGTCTGCTCCTGGAGCGCGAGGTGACGGAGCTGGGCCGGGTGGTCGAGTCGCCGCAGCGGCCGCTGGTCGTCGTCCTTGGCGGCGCCAAGGTGACGGACAAGGTCGGCGTCATCGACCGCTTCCTCGAGATCGCCGATGAGATCCTGATCGGCGGTGCTATGTGCTTCAGCTTCTTCCGCGCGCAGGGGATCGCCACGGGCGACTCGCTGGTCGAGGAGGAGGGGGTGAGGCTGGCGGGGGAGGCGCTGGTGCGGGCCGACTCGTCGCAGTGCACCCTGCGTCTGCCGGTCGACCTGGTGCTCGGCCGCGCCTTCGACGCCGATACCGAGGTGCGCGAGAGCGACAGCGTCGAGGTGCCGGACGGGTGGATGGGCCTCGACGTCGGGCCGCGCACCGCGCAGGCTTACGCTGACTCGATCGCTGCCGCGGGCACCGTGCTCTGGAACGGCCCGATGGGAGCCTTCGAGCTGGCGCCGTTCGCCGCCGCGACCCGTGCCGTGGCGGAGGCGGTCGCCGCTGCGCCGGGCACCACGGTGATCGGCGGCGGCGACTCGGTTGCCGCGCTGCAGCAATTCGGCCTGGCCGACAAAGTGGACTGGCTCTCGACCGGAGGAGGAGCATCGTTGGAGTTGCTGGAGGGGAAGAAGCTGCCCGGGGTGGAGGCGCTCAGCGATGCCTGAGCGCACGCCGTACATCGCCGCCAACTGGAAGATGCACATGACGGTCGCCGAAGCCGGCGATTTCGTCGACGCGCTGCTGCCGCGGATCGCCGCGACGCAGAGCGACGTGGTGATCTGCCCGCCGTTCACGGCGCTGAGCGCGGTGGTCGAGCGGCGCTACGGAACCGCGGTGAAGGTCGCCGCCCAGAACATGCACGAGGCCGGCTCGGGCGCCTTCACCGGCGAGGTCTCGGCGACGATGCTGGTCGAGCTCGACGTCGAGGCGGTGGTGCTTGGCCATTCCGAGCGCCGCCAGTATTTCGGCGAGACCGACGAGGCGCTGTCCCGAAAGGTCCCAGCCGCGCTCACCGCGGGCCTCGAGCCGATCCTCTGCATCGGCGAGACCGAGGAGGCGCGCGACGGCGACCAGACCGAGGCGGTGCTCGAGCGCCAGCTGGTCGCCGATCTGTCCGGAGTCGACGGCGCCGCTTTGGCTGGCGTGGTGATCGCCTACGAGCCGATCTGGGCGATCGGCACCGGACGCACGGCGACGCCGCAGCAGGCCCAGGAGGCCTGTGCCTTCATCCGCGACGTGCTGCGCGAGCGCGGCGCTCCCGCCGAGGACGTGCGGATCCTCTACGGCGGCTCGGTCAAGCCCTCCAACGCCGCTGAGCTCCTCGGCCAAGCCGACATCGACGGCGCCCTGGTCGGCGGCGCGTCCCTCGACCCGGCCGAATTCGCCGAGATCGTGGCCGCAGCATGACCTTCCGGTGCGCCTTTTGCGGTCTATGTCCACATAAAGCGCACCGGAAGCTCTGATGCCGACCTTTTCCTCGCTGGCGCTGGTGATTCTCGATGGGTGGGGACTGGCTGAGGCGGGGCCGGGGAATGCGATCTCGCTCGCCGGGACGCCCGTCTTCGATCGGCTCTGGGAGAGGTTCCCCCACACGCAGCTCTCTGCCCAGGGACGCGACGTCGGCCTTCCCGAGGGGCAGATGGGCAACTCCGAGGTCGGTCACCTCAACCTCGGCGCCGGGGCGATCGTCAAGCAGGACCTCGCCCGGATCGACGACGCGATCGCCGACGGCAGCTTCTTCGAAAACGAGGCGCTGCTCGCCGCCTGCGACCGGGCGCGGCGCAGCCCGCGCGGCCGCCTGCACCTGCTTGGCCTGGTCTCCGACGGCGGCGTGCATTCGGGCTGGGAGCACATCGAGGCGACGATCGAGCTCGCTTCGCAGGAAGGCGTCCCCGATGTCGTCTTTCATGCCTTCACCGACGGGCGCGACACGCTGCCGCACGGCGGCAAGGGCTACCTGCACGAGCTCGAGCGCTGGCTGCGCCAAGCCGGCCGCGTCGCCACCGTCAGCGGCCGCTACTACGCGATGGACCGCGACACGCGCTGGGAGCGGACCAAGCTCGCCTACGACGCGATCGTCCATGCCCAGGGCTTGCGCGCGGCCGGCTCGGAGGAGGCGGTCGAGGCCTCCTACGAGCGCGAGGAGACCGACGAGTTCGTCAAGCCGACGGTGATCGGCGACTACGACGGCGCCGCGGAGGGCGACGTCGCCTTCTTCGTCAACTTCCGCCCCGACCGCGCCCGGCAGATGACTCGCGCCCTGGCCGAGCCGGGTTTCGAGGAGTTCGCCCGGTCCGGTGGACCGCAGCTCGACCTGACGACGATGACCGAGTACCGCAAGGGCTGGCCCTATCCGGTCGCGTTCCCCGAGGCGCGGCCGCAGACGACCCTCGCCGAAACCATCTCCGAGTCCGGCGGCCGCCAGCTGCACGTCGCCGAGACCGAGAAGTACGCGCACGTCACCTACTTCTTCAACGGCGGGCGTGAGCAGGAGTGGGACGGCGAGGAGCGGCACCTGGTCGACTCGCCCCGCGACGTGCCGACCTACGACCACAAGCCGGAGATGAGCGCGCGGGCGGCCGCCGACACCTTCGTCTCGCACTGGCGGGGCGGTGACTACCGTTTCGGGATCATCAACTTCGCCAACCCGGACATGGTCGGGCACACGGGCGTGATCCCGGCGGCGGTGGCCGCGGTCGAGGAGGTCGACGGCTGCCTCGGCGACGTGGTCGAGGCGGTGACCGCCAAGGGGGGGGTCTGCATCGTCACGGCCGATCACGGCAACTGCGACCACATGCTCGAGCCGGATGGCTCGCCCAATACCGCGCACTCCCTCAACCCGGTGCCGCTGATCGTTACCGCGGACGGCGTCGCGCTGCGCGACCACGGCATCCTCGCGGACGTGGCGCCGACTGCGCTGCAGCTGCTCGGGGTGCCTCAGCCGGTGGCCATGACCGGCCGATCGCTTGTGGTTGGGGGCGATGGTGGCCACTCCGCCAGTGCCTAACACCCGCTGGAGGCGGGTGTAATGGAGAGCGCCTTCGGCGCTGAGAACCACCCTGCGGTGCTGGGGGAGGCACTGGCAGAGCGGCCACCATCGCCCTTCGACAGGATCGATTGACGTGCGGAACGAGCCGAACCGGCTGAGATTCGAGATCTCCGCTCGGGACGGGAGCGCCAGGGCGGGGGTGTTGCACACCGCCCATGGGCTCGTTCAGACGCCGGCGTTCATCCCGCTGGCCACCAAGGGGAGCGTGCGCGGCCTAGAGGCTCGTGAGGTAGCTCAGTTGGGCTACGAGATGGTGCTCGGCAATACGTATCACCTCTTCGTGTCGCCGGGTAAGGAGCGGATTGCGAACGCCGGGGGGCTGCATGGCTTCATGGGTTGGGAGCGGGCGGTTATCACTGATTCCGGGGGGTTTCAGGTTTTTTCGCTGGCGCACGGTGGGGTTGCCAACGAGGTGAAGGGAAGTGGGAGACAGGGTGGGGGGGAGCATGGGTCGGTGGTCTCTATCGAGGAGGAGGGGGTTCGCTTTCGGTCCTATCGGGATGGGACCGAGCTCTTCATTTCTCCTGAGGTATCGATGGAGGTGCAGGCCGCGCTCGGGTCCGACATCGCGCTGGTCTTCGACGAGTGCACTCCCTTCCACGCCGATCGGGAGTACACGGCGCGCTCGACGGAGCGGACGCATCGCTGGCTCGACCGGTGTCTGGCGTGGCACTCGGAGAACGGACCGCCGCGGCAGGCGGTGTTCGGGATCGTGCAGGGCGGGGTGCACGAGGACCTGCGACGGGAGTCGGCGGAGTACGTCAGCGCGGCCGGAGTCGACGGGCTCGCGATCGGCGGGACGCTTGGGCGCGACAAGGAGGAGATGCGCGGGGTGTTGGGGACGACGGTGCCGCTACTGCCCACCGAGGCGCCCAAGCACCTGCTGGGGATCGGCGAGGTCGACGACCTGCTTGCCGGGATCGCGCTCGGCCTCGACGTCTTCGACTGCGCAGTCCCCACCCGGCTCGCCCGCCACGGCGTCGCACTCGTCCCCGACCCGGACAACCGCTTCCGCCTCGACCTGCGCAAGTCAGGCCACGAGGGCGACCGCCGCCCGATCGTCGAGGACTGCCCCTGCACCGCCTGCCAACATCACAACCGCGACTACCTCAGCTACCTCTCCCGCGCCGAGGAGCTGACCGCGGTCCGCCTGATCTGCCTCCACAACCTCACCTACATGCACGAGCTGACCATGGGAGCCCGGAAGGCAATCGAAGCTGGAACCTTCGGTAACTACGCTTCGGCTGTTCTGGCTGCCGCCGCCCCCTGGGCTGCCTGAACGCTGGCTATTCGGTGTTTTCGCTGACCAGGCCCTTCACTTCTTCGACCACCTTTTCGATCGTGTCGCCGGCAACTTCGCGGGCTTTGACGGTGGTCGACTTGTCGGTGGCGTAGATCACCGCGGCGGCGACCGCGGCGGCGATCAGGACGAGTGCGACCAGGACCATGACGAAGCGGGCGAAGCGCGAGAAGGCGCTGCGCTTCTGCTGGGCCCCGACCGGGGAGCGAGTCGGCGCCGGCGGAGGCGCCACCCGTGGTTCGGGGCGGCGGGTCGGCGAGGGGGCCGGGCGGTACTCGGTGCGCGAGGTCTGCTCGAGGTGGCGGGTCGCGGCGGTCTCGGCGCCCAGCGCCCGGGTCGGGGTGCCCTCCTCGAGCGGCAGGGTCACGTCCTCGCCGTCCATGCCGAGCGCCAGGCTGCCGGCCAGCTCGCCGGCGCTCGCGTAGCGGCGGCCCGGGTCGCCCTCGAGCGCACGCAGCACGGCGCCGCCGAGCGTCTCCGGCACCTCGTCGTTGTAGGCGCTCGGCGGCAGCGGCTTCTCGTTCTGCTGGCGCACCGCGAGCTCGGCCAGGGTCGATCCCTCATAGGGCAGCCGCCCGGTGAGGAACTGGTAGAGGACGACGCCGAGCGCGTAGACGTCGGTGCTGGGGGTCGCCTCCTCGCCGCGCACCTGCTCGGGCGAGAGGTAGGCGGCGGTGCCGACCACCGAGCCGACCTGGGTGATCCGCGTCTGTTCGACCGCTCGCGCGATGCCGAAGTCGGTCAGCTTCACCGTCATCGGTCCGCCGCCAACCGGTCCGCCGACGATCATCAGGTTGCCGGGCTTGACGTCGCGGTGGATGATCCCCCGCCGGTGCGCGTAGTCGAGGCCGGCGCAGGCCTGGGCGCCGATCTCGGCCGTGGTCTCGGCGTCGAGCGGGCCGTGGCGCTGGAGGATCTGGGCGCCGGAGCGGCCCTCGACGTACTCCATGACGATGTAGTGGCGGCCAGCGTCGATCCCGGTGTCGTAGACCTGGACGATATTCGGGTGGATCAGCTTCGCCACGGCAAGCGCCTCGCGGCGGAAGCGGGCGACGAAGCGCTCGTCGTCGGAGAGGTGCTCGGCGAGGATCTTGACCGCGACCGTGCGCTCCAGGGTCAGGTCGGTCGCCATGTGCACGCTCGACATGCCGCCCGAGCCGAGCCGCTCGCCAATCTCATAGCGGCCCGAGAGGGTCCCCGAGGCCATCATTTGCCTCCCGGGGTCGCCGGTTTGCCCGCGCTGACGCCGCCCGACGTGCCGGTGTCGCCGCCTTCGCTGGGCGGGGTCGGGGTCGTCGGCGGTTCGGCCGGTTTGTCTTCGGGCGGTGTCGGTTGGTGCTCTTCGCGCTTTTCCTGCTGCTCTTCTTCGTGCTCCTGCTGCTTTTCTTCAGCTTCGCGTTCCTTTTGGGCCTTCTTTTCCTGGCCGGGTGGCACCCGTTCTTCTTCGGTCGTCGTCTCTTCTTCGGTCGACGGTTCGGTCGTTTCCGTCGTCGTTTCGTCGCATTCGGCGACGACTTCGTTGAGCCGCGTCGCGCCCGCTTCCAGGGCCTGCTTCAGCTTCGGGTCGACGCCGCTCAGCGCCTCGACCTGGAAGCTGACTTCCTGCGCCTCGTTGGCGGCGCCGACGCATTCGCCTTCGCCCGCCAGCTGCTCGACCGCGTCGAGGTTTTCGGTGATTTCGCGCGCCGTCGCGCCCGGCAGCAGCTTCGCGTCTTCGCCGCTCCCGCAGGAGGCGAGCGCGAAGGCGGCGGCGCAGCCGAGGGCGAGGGCCAGCGCGAGGCTTGCGGGTCGGCGCATCGCAGCGAGTCTAGAGAACGCCCTCCGGCGCGGATTTGGCCTGCATTTAGGCGTCATTGCCCGGCGTAGAGGCGGTCGGCGAGGCGACTCGGCAGGCCCGCCTCGTGGATCGGCTTGGCGGCCCGCTCGATGTCGTAGGGGACGCGGTGGAAGCGTGCGGTCAGCTCGTCGGTGTCGAGCTCGAGCCAGGCCGCGCGCGGATCGCCGTCGCGAGGCTGCCCGGCGCTGCCCGGATTTACCAGCCAGCTGCCCTCGCCGAGCTCGAGCAGGGTCCCGTCGCCGGCCTGGGCACCGCGCGTGTCGGCGGCGCCGGCGCCGGCTGGGCGGCTGAAGAAGAGGGCGACGTGGGAATGCCCGATCAGGCCGATCGAGTGCCCATTGGCGTCCATACCGGCGTCGGCCTGCTCGCCGGAGAGCACGTACTCCCAGACCGGGTCGCGCGGCGAGGCGTGAAAGAGGCCGAATCCCTCGCGCTCGCCGCTCGGCGTCAGCCCGCGCAGGAATTCCACCGTTCGCTCGGCGACGTTCTCACGCGTCCAGGCGACCGCGACCGCGGCCGATTCGGAGAAGGAGCGGATGTCGAGCTCACCGAGCACCGCCAGGTCGTGATTGCCGACCAGGCAGACCGCGCAGCGCTCGCGGACCAGGTCCGCGCAGGCGTCCGGCTCGACCCCGTAGCCGACCACGTCGCCGAGGCACCACAGCTCCTCGGCGCCCGCCGCCTCGGTAGCCTCCATCACCGCTTCGAGGGCGGGCAGGTTGGCGTGTATGTCGCTGACAACGGCGATCTGCACCCCGGCCAATCTACTTCGCCCTCCGTCCCTCCATACGATGCGCGCGACGATGGCAACCGCCGACCCGATCGCCGAGCTGCGCTCCGCAGTCGACGGCGCCGCGCGCGCTCTGCGCGACGGCGAGCCGACCGGCCCCGAGCCGACCCTGGAGCGACCGCCCAAGCCGGAGCTCGGCGACTACAGCTCCAACGCCGCGATGCTGCTCGCCGCGCCGCTGGGCGAAAGCCCGCGCGATGTCGCCGCGCGGCTCGCCGAGGAGCTCGGTGGGCAGCTGGGTGAGGAGACCGTCGAGCGGGTCGAGGTGGCGGGGCCCGGCTTCGTCAATGTCTTCCTCGCCGACGGCTGGTACCGCCGGGCGATGGCCAGCCTCGCTGCCGCCGGCGAGAATCTCGGTCCGGCGCGGACGGCCTCGCCAGAGCGCGTCCTGGTCGAGTTCGTCTCGGCCAACCCGACCGGCCCGCTGCACGTCGGCGGCGGGCGGCACGCCGCCTACGGCGACTCGCTCGTGCGGCTGCTCGAGGCGGCCGGCCACCAGGTCGAGCGCGAGTTCTACGTCAACGACGCAGGTGGCCAGGTGGGCCGCTTCGCCGCCTCGATCCGTGCCCGGATGCGCGACGAGCCGCTGCCCGAGGATGGCTACGAAGGCGAGTACGTGCGCCACCTCGGCGAGCAGATCGCGGCCGAGGGAATCGACTCCGGCGACCTCGAGGCGCTCGGTGAGCGCGGCGTCGAGCTGATCCTCGAGCAGGTGCGGGCGACGCTCGACCGCTTCGGCGTGCGCTTCGACAACTGGTTCTCCGAGCGCGACCTCTACGGCCGCGGCGAGGTCGAGGCCGCGCTCGGGCAGCTCGACCGCGCCGGCCACACCTATCGCAGCGAGGATGCGCTCTGGCTGCGGACGACGACCTTCGGCGACGACAAGGACAGGGTTCTCATCAGGGCGAACGGGGAACCGACCTATCTCGCCGCCGACGTCGCCTACCACTGGGACAAGCTGGAGCGCGGCTTCGGCCGGCTGGTCGACGTGCTTGGCGCCGATCACCACGGCTACGTCGCCCGCCTGCGCGCCGCGATCGCCGGTCTCGGCGTCGACCCGGAGCGCTTCGAGGCGCTGATCATGCGCCTCGTCCACGTCGTCGAGAGCGGCGAGCGCATGCAGATGTCGAAGCGCAGCGGCGACTTCGTCGGCCTCGACGAGCTGCTCGACCAGATCGGCGTCGACGCGGCGCGCTGGTTCATGCTCTGGCGCAGCCACGACACGGAAGTCGACCTCGACGTCGAGCTCGCCCGGCGCCAGTCCAACGACAACCCGGTCTACTACGTGCAATACGCGCACGCGCGGATCGCCAGCATCCTGCGCAAGGCGGGCCTCGAGCCCGCCGCGGCTACCGGTGGAGCGGGAGCCGAGACGCCGGGCGTTGCGCTGGAGCCGGCCGAGCGGGAGCTGGTCAAGCGGCTGCTCGAGTTTCCCGAGGAGGTGCGCGAGGCGGCGGCGCGCCGTGCCCCGCACCGGATCTGCACCTACGCGACCGCGGTCGCCGCCGACTTCCACGCCTTCTACCGCGACTGCCAGGTCCTCGGCGCCGAGGGGGAGGGCGTCGAGCGTTCGCGTTTGGCACTGTGCCTGCTGACGATGCGCACGATCGCCGCCAGCTTGGGCCTGCTCGGGATCTCCGCCCCGGAGCGAATGTGATGCTGGGACGCCGCGCCAAGCCGGTGGTTCTGGCCGAGGTTCCGGGGCCGGACGGCGACGGCCCGCGCGCCGGCGCTCTGGGGCGCGAGGCGCTCGCCGCCTACACCCGGCTGGCCGGCGACTTGGCCGGGACGGGGGCGGTGATGGTCAGCGGGCCGCGGCGCTGCGCCGCCGCGATCGGCATCGCCGCCGCCGCGACGGCGAGCGGCCGGCGGGTGGCGCTGCTCGAGTGCGACATCGCCGAGCCCGCCGTCGCGGACGCCCTTGGACTCTCGCCGGCGCCCGGGCTGCACGAGTACCTGAAGGAGGAGTCGAGCCCGCCCGGGATCCTCCAGTCGCTGGTCCTCGCCGGCCCCGCGTCGGGGCGCGCGAGCGAGCCGCTTGCGGTGATCGTCGCCGGTGAGCCGCAGCCCAAGCCGGTGGCGCTGATCGACTCCGACGCCTGCGACCACGCGATTCAGAAGCTGCGCAAGGCCTACGAGCTGCTGGTGATCGCCGGCCCGAGCCTCGACGAAGATGCCGACTCGCTGCGCGCCCTCGCCGAACACGCCGGCACGACGATCGTCGCCGGCGCCCAGTCCGACGTCCCGCGACGCCCGCCAGTCGACGTCGCCGGCCTCGTGCTGGTCAGCTCACGCTAGCGGTCGTCCTTCCTTCCACCTGTCGGGAGCAGCCAGGACCGCAACGCGGTCAGAGGTCGTAGCGCTTGAGGTCCGCCTCGAGTCGGGCTTCGTCGTCGCCTTCGGGACCGGCGCGCGGGGCGTCGGCTGGCGCGGGAGGGCTCCCTGCCCGGCGCCAGCGCACGACGCTGAAAGCGAGGGCGACGATCGCGACGAGCAGGGCGACGATCGGCACCAGGTAGGCCGAGAGGTCGAACCCCTTGGCCTTCGGCAGGGCGAGCACCTCCGGACCGTACTGGGCGACAAGCGCGTCCTTGATCTGCTGCTTGGTGCGGCCCGCGGCGACCAACTTGGCGATGAAGACCTTCTCGCGCTTCGCCTGCGGCGATTCGGCCAGTTCGAGCAGCGTGCCGCAGACCGGGCACATCACTTCCCCTTCAATCGCGTTGACGGTCGTCTTCGGGGCCGCGCCCGCCGCCGCCGGAGCCAGGCAGAGCACCGCGACCGCGAGTGCCACCCGACGCATGTTCCGGTGCGCCTTATCCCCGTCTGGCGGGGCAAAAGACCACCGGAAGCTCATCGCCGGCCTTCTATCGGGGGCAAGAAGCGTTCGCGCAGGATCTGGTCATTGACGGCGCCGCGCTGGATCACCGCCAGCCGGCCACGCGGGTCGACGAGGAAGTTCTCCGGCACGCCGCCCGAGCCGAAGGCGGAGCTGCGCTCGTCGCCGAGCGAGCGCAGCTCCGGGTAGGTCGAGCGGTGCTTGCGCAGGAAGGCGACGGCGTCGTCGCGGTTGTCCTGCACGTTGATCCCAAGCACGGTCACGTCGTGGCCTCGCTCGCGCCGGTAGAAGCGCTCGAGGATCGGCGCCTCTTCCCCGCAGGGCCCGCACCACGAGGCCCAGAGGTTGACCAGCACCCACTGGCCGCGGTGCCCGGCGATCGAGCCGCGGCCCGGCCCGGGCAGCCTGGGCAGCACCTTGTCGGGCACCGGATCTCCGACGGAGATCTTCGTCGCGCCCTTGCTGAGCAGGCCGTAGGCGAGCAGGCCGACGATGGCGAGCACGCCGAGCACGGCGAGGAATGTGCGCGTGCTCACCTGCGGCCGCGGTCCTTGACGCTTCGCATACCTGCAAACTTATGCACATGGGCCACGCGCATGCTCACGCGTCACACGGCCACGGCGGCCAGGGCCATGCCCACGGCGTCAGCGAGGACGCCAGCCAGGGCAAGCTGGCGATCGCCCTCGGCCTTATCGTCGGCTTCATGGCGGTTGAGGTCGCCGTCGGCATCGTCACCTCTTCGCTGGCCCTGCTTTCCGACGCCGCCCACATGCTCACCGACGCGGCGGCAATCGGCCTGGCGCTGATCGCCCTGCGGCTCGCCCGGCGCCCGGCGAAGGGCAGCTTCACCTTCGGCCTCAAACGCGCTGAGATCCTCTCCGCTCAGTTCAACGGCGCCACGCTGGCGGTGCTCGGCACGCTGATCGTGGTCGAGGGGGTGACCCGCCTCGTCGACCCGCCCGACGTGCCCGGCGCGCCGCTCCTGATCGTCGCCCTGGTCGGGGTCGCGGTCAACCTGGCGGCAACCTGGCAGCTCTCCAAGGCCAACCGCGAAAGCCTCAACGTCGAGGGCGCCTTCCAGCACATCCTCACCGACCTCGCCGCCTTCGTCGCCACAGCGATCGCCGGCCTGGTGATCATCCTCACCGGCTTCCACCGCGCCGACGGCATCGCCGCCCTGATCGTCGCGGCGATCATGCTGCGCGCCGCCTACGGCCTGCTGCGCGCCTCGGGCCGCATCCTGCTCGAGGCCGCCCCCGAGGGTCTCGACCCCGACGAGGTCGGCGAGGCGATGGCCGCCGAGGCCGGCGTCGTCGAGGTCCACGACCTCCACCTATGGGAGGTCAGCTCCGGCTTCCCCGCCCTGGCCGCGCACGTCCTGGTCGGCGAAGACGTCGATTGCCACCGCCGCCGCTTCGAGCTCGAGCAGATGCTCCACGACCGCTTCGGCCTCGAGCACACCACCCTCCAAGTCGACCACGCCCAAACCCGCCCCCTCCAGGTCCAGACGACCTCCGAGGCGTCTGTCTAGAGCACCCGCCATTACGCCGATGTTCGCCGCCCATGGAGCCCTGCTTTCACGAGGCGGCAGGCGGCGACTAAGATCGGATCTCGCGCGGACGTAGCTCAGCTGGTAGAGCGCGAGCTTCCCAAGCTCGAGGTCGCGGGTTCGAGACCCGTCGTCCGCTTCCGTCGCCTGCCGGCTGTTTTCTATGCACCTCGCATGCGCGGCGGCTCTTCAGGCGCCCGAGACCTTTCTCTTGCCGCTCTTGCTCCGCTTGCGGCCGTTGCCGTTCGCGCTGGCGCTTGGGCCGGCGCCGTTGGCCTCGCGGTAGAAGTGCTCGGTGGCGCCGCGGACGGGGCGTTCGTCGGTCAGGTCGACGAGGCCGGTTCGATGCAGCTCGGTGACGTGGTAGTTGACGTTGCTGAGCGGCGTCCGCAGCTCGTGGCTGAGGTCGCTGGGGGAGAGGGTGCGGCCCTCATCGAGGGTCAGCACTTCGAGGATTGAGACGCGTAGGGGGTGGGTATTTGCTCGGGCCAGGCGCTCCCAGTTCATGGGCTCCTCCAATGGTTTTCGATTGCTGCACTAAATTCTGCCTAGCAATTGATACCAAAAAATGATGGTGCAAATCATCAAAACCGGGTAGGCTGGGGGCAGGGATGGATCTGAGAAGGAGGGACAAGATGCGGAGGTCGGGGAGTTTTTGGCTTGTCGTTGCGGTTTCTCTGGTCCTGCTCGGCTTTGTTGCGGCCCCGGCTGGCGCCGTCGACATCATCGAAGACGAGTTGCCCGAATCGGATGGCTCGGGCTGGCAGGCAGGCACCTGCAAAGTCGATATGCCGACCGAGTGCAGCGTCGATACGACGGATCAGTTCTTCACGCAGGCCGCCGGGCACCCGCCCGTCGGCTTCACCCAGATCATCGTCAAGCACAGCGGTGCCTTCGAAACCCCCGTGGGCAACCTGAAGACGGTGCTCGTCGACCTCCCGCAAGGGATGAGCGTCAACCCCGAGGCCACGCCGCAGTGCGAACTGGAAGGGGGCAAATTCCCGACTGGCGGCTGTCCGAGCGATACGCAGGTCGGCTACAGCAACGTGACCGCCGCCGCGGCGATCCCGCCGATCACGACCCCCCCGGAGACCGTGCCTGGCATTCCCGTCTACAACCTGGTGCCGCGCGACGGGGAACCGGCGCGGTTCGGCTTCACGATGCCGCTCGGCATCGGCGAAGTCTTCCTCGACGCCGGGGTCAAATGGGACGGGGACTACCACGAGTACTTCACGATCCACGTGCCCTCGATCCCTGCGGTGCGGATCCTCAAGAACCGCTTGGTCTTCGACGGGACGATCGGCAACGGCGGCCTGCCCGGCGAAGAGGGCGGCGCTTTCCTGACTACGCCGAGCACCTGCTTCGACCCCAACCAGCCGGCCTTCGCGACCACCTACAACACGCTGCTGCACGCCGACTCCAAGGAGGAAGAAGCGCCCGAAGACGAATACGGCGTCGCTGCGCCCGCACCCCCACCGGCCGCCTTCCTGGCGGGCTCGGAGCTCGTCGAATCGCGGCTCCCGCGCGTCGGCGGCGGCCAGCGCGTGATGCCCACCGGCTGCGGGGCCATTCCCTTCCAGCCCTCGACGTCGCAGTCGCCGGGTACCAGCCAGACCGACTCGCCGATGGGCGGGACGGTCGATGTCAAGGTCCCCTTCGACCCCCCGGCCGGTGTCTACCAGTCGAACGTGCGGACCGCGGACGTCTCGCTGCCGCAGGGGCTTGGCGTGAACCCCTCCGCGGCAAGTGGCCTGCAGGCCTGCACCGACTCCCAGTTCGGCAGGGGCACTCGTAACCCGGTCGCCTGCCCGGCCGGGTCGAAGATCGGCACGGTGGCGATCGACACGCCGCCGCTGCCCGACGGCACCCTTACCGGGGACGTATTCCTCGCAACCCAGCAGAGCCGCGACCCCGAATCGGGCGATGAGTACCGGATCTTCATCGACGCCGAGTCGGCCGGCCGCGGCCTCTCGATCCGCCTCCTCGGCAACGTCAGCGCCAACGCCCAGACCGGGCAGCTGACCGCGCGCGTCCATGAAGCGCCCCAACTTCCCTTCAGCTCGGTTCGCGTGACGCTCGACGGAGCGAAGGGCACGCTGACCAGCCCGCCCACCTGCGGGCCGAACAAGACCGGCCACTCGATGACCGCCTGGTCCGGCACGCCGGACCAGGGGCCGCAGGACTCCGGCTTCACCCTGACCAACGCTCCCGGCGGCGGGGCGTGCGCGAAAGCCCTCGGCGAGCGTCCCTTCACTCCGTCCTTTGCCGCTCGCTCGACCAACCCGAAGGGAGGCGCCTTCACCCAGGTCAACGTCAACCTCGGTCGCGAGGACGGCAACCAGGAGTTGAAGGGAGTCGACGTGACCCTGCCGCCCGGCCTCACCGCGAAGCTCGCCGGGGTGCGCTACTGCCCGCCCGCCGCGCTCGCCGCAGCCGCCGCCAACAGCGGCGCGGCCGAGGCCGCCCACTCCAGCTGCCCGAAATCAAGCCTGATCGGCGACGCCTCGGTCGCTGCGGGCAGCGGCCCCCACCCAGTGCACATTGACGGCAAGGTCTTCCTCACAGGGCGCTATCGAGGCGCCCCCCTTTCCCTGGCAGTGATCACCCCCGCCACGGCCGGGCCGTTCGATCTCGGCTCGGTCGTGGTGAGGGTGGCGCTGTTCGTCGACCCGAGGACGGCGCAGGTGACCGCCTCGTCGGATCCGATTCCGCATGTCTATGGCGGCGCCAAGCTCGACATCCGTTCGATCGCGGTCCACGTCAACCGCAAGCGGTTCGCGCTCAACCCGACCAACTGCTCGGCGATGCCCTTCACCGGGACGCTGCACGGCGGTGGCTCCAACCCGCTCGATCAAGGGGCCTTCAGCTCGCTGGCGGTCTCCTCGCCCTTCCAGGCGAGTGGTTGCGAGGCGCTGCCCTTCAAGCCGACGCTCTACATGCACGCCTTCGGCGCCCGCCGCCGGGCGAAGAGCCCGAAGCTGCGAGCGATCTTCGTCGCCCGCGACGGCGACGCCAACGTCGGCCGCGCCGCAGTCACCCTGCCGAAGGCGCTCTACCTCGAACAGGCGAGCCTCTCCAACGTCTGCACCCGCGTCCAGTTCGCCGCTCACAACTGCCCGAAGAACTCGATCTACGGCTTCGCCAGCGCCTACACCCCGCTGCTCGACGGCCCGCTCAAAGGCCCGGTCTACCTGCGCTCCTCGAACCACGAACTGCCGGACATGGTCGCCGACCTGCACGGCCAGGTCGACATCGAACTCGACGGGCGGATCGACAGCGTCAAGGGCCGAATCCGCAACACCTTCGACACGGTGCCCGACGTGCCGGTCTCCAAGTTCATCCTCGCCGTGCGCGGCGGCAAGCACGGCCTGCTGGTCAACTCACGCGACCTCTGCGCCCACCGCTACAAGGTCATCGCCCGCTTCCGCGGCCAGAACGGCAAGCACGCCAACATGCGACCGAAGCTGCGGGCGCCGTGCAAGACGAAAAAGCGCCACCGCCGCCATCATCATCACAAGAAGCGCCACCGCCGCTGAGGAGAAGCGCGCCTGGCGAGCCCTGCGCGACCGTCCCCAACCGCCCTTGCGATAATCCGCTCCCCGTGGATCCCCAGCGCAAGCGAAAGATCCGGCTCGTGGTCGCCCTCAGCGTCGCCGTCCTGCTCGCGGCCGCGCTCGTCTACACGTCGTTCAGCGCCTCCTCGGCCGCCGAGCAGCCGTCGGAGCTGGTCAATGCCGCCCCGGGGACCAGCTACGACCTCACCGGCCGCGTGGTCAAGGGCTCGGTCCGCCGGCACGGCGAGCGGCTCAGCTTCCGGGTGGCGGACCGCGAAGGCGGCGGCCCGACCCTGCCGGTCACCTACGCAGGCACGGTTCCCGACCCATTCCGTGGTGGCCGCGAGATCGTCGTCACCGGCGAAGTCGACCACGGGACCTTCGTCGGCGAGGCGGACACGCTGACCACCAAGTGCCCGTCGAAGTTCACCACGAATGAAAGCTAGTCTCGGCAGCGCCGCCCTGGCGCTGGCCTTCTTGACGATGATCGTCGCGGCGGGCGCCGCGCTCCTCGGCCGCAGGGGCGACGAGCGCTGGCTGACGGTCTCGCGGCGCGGCGTCTACGGCGCCTGCGGTCTGCTGACGCTCTGCGTCGTGCTGATCGAGATCGCCTTCGCGAACGACGACTTCTCCTTCAAGATCGTCCAGCAGCACTCCTCGATCGAGACGCCGAGCTTCTACAAGCTGGCGGCGATGTGGTCGAGCCAGGAAGGCTCGCTGCTGCTCTGGGCCTGGGTGCTCTCGATCGCCTCCTCGTTGGCCCTCTGGTCGACGCGCGACAAGCTGCGCGAGATCGTCCCCTGGGCGACCGCGGTGCTGGCCGGGGTGGCGAGCTTCTTCACCGGCCTGATGCTGTTCGCCGGCGGGGTCAACCCGTTCGCGACGCTGAATCCGGCGCCGCCCGACGGGATCGGCCTCAACCCGTTGCTCCAGCACCCGAGCATGATGATCCATCCGCCGATGCTCTACTCGGGGTACGTCGCCTTCACGATCCCCTTCGCCTTCGCGATCGGCGCCCTGATCACACGTCGCATCGACGCCGCCTGGATCCGCGCCACGCGCCGCTTCGCCCTGATCGCCTGGGCCTTCCTCGGTCTTGGCCTGCTGCTCGGCGCGCGCTGGTCCTATACCGAGCTCGGCTGGGGTGGCTACTGGGCCTGGGACCCGGTCGAGAACGCGGCGCTGATGCCGTGGCTGATCGGCACCGCCTTCCTGCACTCGGTGATGGTCCAGGAGAAGCGCGGCATGCTCAAGGTCTGGAACGCATGCCTGGTCGTCGCCGCCTTCTCGCTGGCGCTGCTCGGCACCTTCCTCGTGCGCTCCGGCGTGCTGCAGTCGATCCACGCCTTCGGCGACAGCACGGTCGGCCCCTACATCCTCGGCCTGATCGCGGTGGTCGTGCTCGGCTCGACCGCACTGATCGTCTCGCGCCTCGACGACCTGCGCTCCGAGAAGCGGATCGACTCGCTCGCCTCGCGCGAGGCGGTCTTCATCGTCAACAACCTGCTGCTCGTGGCGCTCACCGCGACGATCTTCTGGGGCACCTTCTTCCCGCTGATCTCCGAGCTCTTCACCGGGACCAAGTCCTCGCTGGCGGCGCCCTGGTTTGACCGCTACACGACGCCGCTGGCGATCCTGCTCGTGCTCTTCACCGGGATCGGCCCGCTGCTTGCTTGGCGGCGGGTCAGCTGGGCGACGGCGCGGCGCGTCTTCCTCGTGCCGGCGATCTCGGCGGCCCTCGTCGGCGCGGGCCTGGCGCTCCTCACCGACGCGGGTGGCAAGCCCTGGGCGCTGGCTCTCTTTGCCTTCGCGACCTTCGCCTTGGTCGGCCTGGGGCAGGAGTTCTGGCGCGGCGCGGCGGCGCGGCGCTCGCTCACCGGCGAGGCCTTGCCGACGGCCCTGGTCGGGATCGTCAGCCGCAACCGGCGTCGCTATGGCGGCTACCTCGTCCACGCCGGCGTGGCGGTCTTGCTGATCGGGATCGCCGCCTCCTCGAGCTTTCAGACCAAGCGCGACGTCAATCTGCGCCCCGGCGAAAGCGCCGTCGTCGACGGACGCACCGTCACCTACGAGCGCGCGACGGCGACGGTCACGCCACTCGCCTTCACTGCGGGCGCAGTCCTGCGCGTCAGCGACGGCGGCGACAGCTTCACCCTGCACCCGACGCGGCGCTTCTACCGGCCGACCGGCGGCGGGCCCGGCACGGGCACGATCTCGAGCTACTTCAACGGCGAATCGGACAGCGACATCGGGCTGAATGCCGGGGTCTGGGGAGACTTCTGGACCGCGAATCAGCCCAACATCGCCGGCCTGCAGCGTCACGCGCGCGCTGCCGACGCCGGCTTCCGAGCCTGCGTCACCGGCCGACCGGGCACGCCGCCGCAGTGCCGGGCGGTGGGCGCGATGATGCGCGCTGCGCTCGCCAATCCCAGCCTGCGGTCCACCGCCTTCGCTCAGATCGAGCGCCTGCAGATGGCGACCGCGCGGCAGATCGCCGGCGGTTACGTCGCCGAAGGCGCGCCGGCCACCTTCCGCGTGATCGTCAACCCGCTCGTCACCTGGATCTGGATCGGCGGCCTGATCGCCCTGAGCGGCGCGGCGATCGCCCTCTGGCCGGGACGCAGGGCCCGCCGGGCGCCTGCCGTCGACACCGAGCTGGAGGCGCTGAAGGAAGCCAAGTACCGCGAGATCCGCGATGCCGAACTGGACCACGCCGCGGGCAAGCTCTCCGACGAGGACTACGCCCTGCTCGACGCCGAGCTGCGCAAAGAGGCGGTCGAGATCCTCGACCGCGTTTAGATCTTCAGCAGCACCAGGGTGTTGACGACGAACAGCACCGCGAAGAAGATCGTCGCCCGGTCGAGATTGCGCTCGACCATCGAGCCGCCGCCGAAGGCGCTGCCGCCGCCGCCGATTCCGAAGGCGCCGGAGAGGCCGGTGTCTTTGCCCGAGTGGAGCAGGATCAGGAAGATCAGGACCCCGGAGACGATCACCTGGAAGAAGCCGAGCAACGTGTACACGCGCTGCATGGTAGCGGGCCGCCGGGCTTCGGACAATTTGCGTCAGCTTGTTGTGCTGCTTGACAAAATACGCTACGGTGTCAAGCACGAGGACGGAGCGCGTCGATTTGACAAGGAGGAGCGATGGAGGCAGCGACCAACAGCCATGACCACGGCCCGGCGATCGAGCTAAACCCGGCGACCTGGAAGGACGGCAAGCGCTACGCCTGGCTGCTCGGCTTGATCATCCCCTTCGCGCCCTTCATCGCCTGGGCGAGCGTCGAGGTGACCGGCTTCGAGGGCTTCTGGTTCTTCGGCCCGCTGCTCGTCTTCGGCGTCTTTCCGCTGCTCGACATCGCGATCGGCGTCGACCCAAGCAACCCGCCGGACAGCATTCTCAAGTGGCTCGAGCAGGACCGCTACTACCGCTGGTGCACATACCTCTTCATCCCGGTCCAGTACGCCGGATTGGTCTTCGCCTGCTGGCTGTGGTCGAGCGGCAAGCTGGGCACCCTGGAGGACCTCGGGCTGGCGCTGACCATGGGTGTGGTCGGTGGGATCGCGATCAACACCGCCCACGAGCTCGGCCACAAGCGCGACAGCATGGAGAAGTGGCTGAGCCGCGTCGCCCTCGCCCAGACCGGCTACGGGCATTTCTTCATCGAGCACAACCGCGGCCACCACGTGCGCGTCGCCACGCCCGAGGACCCGGCCAGCTCGCGTCTGGGGGAGAGCTTCTGGGCCTTCCTGCCGCGCACCGTCGTCGGCAGCCTGCGCTCGGCCTGGGGGATCGAAGCCGCCCGCCTCGACCGGCTCGGCAAGTCGCACTGGACCCTGCACAACGACATCCTCGGCGCCTGGGCGATGACCGTGGGGCTCTTCGCCGCGCTGGCGATCGCCTTCGGCCCGGTCGTCCTGCCCTACCTGGTGATCCAGGCGATCCTCGGCTTCTCGCTGCTCGAGGTCGTCAACTACCTCGAGCACTACGGGCTGCTGCGGCAGCGCAAGGAGGACGGGCGCTTCGAGCGCTGCCGCGCCGAGCACAGCTGGAACAGCAACAACGTCGCCTCCAACGTGCTGCTCTACCACCTGCAGCGTCACTCCGACCACCACGCCAACCCGACCCGCCGCTATCAGGCGCTGCGCCACGTCGACGAGGCGCCGCAGCTGCCCACCGGCTACGCCGGGATGATCGTCCTAGCCTGGATCCCGCCGCTCTGGCGCCGGATCATGGACCCGATCCTCGTCGAGCACTACGGCGGCGACCCGAGCAAGGCGAACATCCAGCCCCGCGCGCGCAAGCGCATCCTCGCCCGCTACGGAGGCGCAGCATGACGTTCCGGTGCGCCTTTTACGGTCTATGCCCACATAAAGCGCACCGGAACGGGGCCGGGCGATGAGCCGCTGGCGCTGTCCGAGCTGCGGGTACGTCTACGACGAGGAGCAGGGGCACCCGCGCGAGGGGTTTCCGGCGGGGACGCCCTGGAGCGAGGTGCCCGACGATTGGGCCTGCCCGGACTGCGGCGTGCGCGACAAGGTCGACTTCGAGCCGGACGAGGGGGAGGGGTCGGGCGAGTGACCGCCGCCGCTGGCACGATCCCGGCGGTGGCGACCCGCACGCCGTACCCGCAGGCGGCCAAGGCGCTGCTGCGCGATTCCCTCTTCGGCGCCGCGCGCGACGAGCTGCAGAGCAAAGCCTGGTCGGAGATCACGATGGCCGGCGTGGCGAAGGCGGCCGGCGTCAGCCGCCAGACCCTCTACAACGAGTTCGGCAGCCGCAACGAGTTCTCCCAGGCCTTCGTCATCCACGAGGGCGAGCGCTTCCTGGACGGGGTCGACGCGGCGGTGCGCGAGCACCTCGACGACCCGCACGCCGCGGTCAACGCCGCCCTCGAAACCTTCCTGCGCAGCGCCGGCGAGGACCCGCTGGTGCGGATCATGCTCAGCGACGACGGCAGCGGCGGCATGCTGCCCCTGGTCACCACCCAGGGGATGCCGGTCGTCCAGTGGGCGACCGCCCGACTGACCACCACGATCCAGGAGGGCTGGCCCGAGGCGCCGCCCGAGAAGGCCGCCCTGCTCGCCGAGTCCCTCGTCCGCCTCGCGATCAGCTACATCACCGCCCCCGGCGACACTCCAAAGAAGACCGCCGCCAAGGCGGGCGAGCTGCTCGGCCCGTTCATCGACCGGGCGCTGGGCTCGTAGCGAAGCTGGCACCCGTTACAGCCTCTTTTTGAAAATGAGTCTCATTTTGATTTAATCCGCCGCGTGCTCGAGCCCTTCCAGCTGCCCTTCGTCCAGCGCGGGCTTCTCGAGATCCTGATCCTGGCGATTCCGGCGGGCCTGCTCGGCACCTGGATCGTGCTTCGCGGCCTCGCCTTTTTCTCGCACGCGGTGGGGACCGCGGCCTTCCCGGGCCTGGTGCTCGCCGACGGGCTCGGCTTTGCGGCGCCGCTGGGCGCTTTCGGGGCCGCGGTCGCCTTCGCGCTGGCTGCCTCGCTGCTCTCCAGCCGCGATCAGGAGGGGCGGGACAGCGCCGTGGCGATCGTCCTCGTCGGCTGCCTCGCCGGCGGCGTGATCCTCGCCAGCGACGTGTTCGGCTCGGGCTCCAACGTCGAGACCCTGCTTTTCGGCAGCCTGCTTCTCGTCAACGGCGGCGATATCGCCCTCGCGGCGCTTGCCGCCGCGCTTGCCGCCGCCGGGTCGCTGTTGCTCGGCGGGCGCTGGCTGGCCGCCGGCTTCGATCCCGGCGCGGCATTCTCGCTGCGCAGCGGGGGCCGCGTCCTCGACCTGCTGTTGCTCGGATTGGTCGCGCTTGCCACGACCGCGGCGCTGTCGACGATCGGAGCGCTGCTGGTCACGGCGCTCTTCGTCCTGCCGGCGCTGACCGCGCGGCTCTTCGTCGAGCGGATGCGGAGTTGGCAGCTTGCGACGGTCGCCCTGGTCGCCGCCGAGGGGGTGGCTGGTCTCTGGCTCTCGGTGAAGACCGACGCGCCCCCGGGGGCGACGATCGCCGTGATCGCCGGCGCCGCCTTCGCCCTCGCAGCGGGCGCCAGGGCCCTGGTCCGGTCGGGGAACCCGCGCGGCGCGGCGGCTGCCCTCACCGGCGCCGCTCTCCTCGGTCTCGGCATCGCCGGATGTGGTGGGAGCGGCGCCGCCGGGGAGCGGCTGCCGGTGGTCGCGACGACGACCCAGATCGGCGACTTCGCGCGCGCGGTCGGCGGCAGCGCGGTCGCCGTCGACCAGATCCTGCGCCCGAACACCGACCCGCACGAGTATGAGCCGCGTCCCAGCGACGTCGTCGCGGCGGCCGACGCCAAGCTGGTCTTCGCCAGCGGCGACAACCTCGACGAATGGATCGGGGAGGTCGTCGCCGACAGCGGCAGCGACGCGGAAGTGGTCGATCTGGGCGCGATCGTGCCCGAGCGCCTGCCCGGCGAGGCGAGCGGCCCCGAGGCCTCGCGCTATGACCCTCACTGGTGGCACGACGCGCGCAACGCCGAGGCCGCGGTGCGCCAGATCGAGCGCAGCCTGGCGGCTGTCGATCCCGCTCGCCGGCGCCTTTTCGAGCGCAATGCGCGCGCCTACCTCGCCAAGCTGCGCAGGCTCGACGCGGGCATCGCCCGCTGCATCCTCGCGTTGCCGGCCCCGAGCCGCAAGCTGGTCACCGACCACGACGCCTTCGGCTACTTCGCCCACCGCTACGGGATCGAAGTGGTCGGCGCGGCGATTCCCTCGCAGACGACCCAGGCCCAGCCCTCGGCCAAGGATCTGAGCGCGCTCGCCGAGCTGATCGAAGACGAGCACGTGCGGGCGATCTTCCCCGAGACCTCGCTCAGCTCCAAGGTCGCGGAAGCGATCGCCGCCCAGACCGGTGTCACCTCCTCCTACGCGCTCTACGGCGACACGCTGGGACCGGGCGGTTCGCCCGGCGCCACCTACCTCGGCATGGAGGCGGCCAACGCGGACGCGATGGTGCGCGGCTTCACAGGGGGGAGGCGGGGATGCCGGCCGCTGCGCTGATCGAGGCCGAGGGCCTGGCCGTGGGCTACGGCGGCGCCGCGGCGATCGCCGCGGTCGGATTCGAGCTGCACCCGGGTCAAACGCTCGCGTTGCTC
This sequence comes from uncultured Solirubrobacterales bacterium, assembly GCA_963728365.1. Lineage (GTDB taxonomy): Bacteria > Actinomycetota > Thermoleophilia > Solirubrobacterales > 70-9 > VRUE01. The sequence continues at coordinate 939,701 of CAVSJI010000001.1, read as the reverse complement.
GGTCCCAACGGCGGCGGCAAGACGACGCTCCTGCGAGCGGTGCTCGGCGAGCTGCGCCCGCTCGCCGGGACCATGCGGGTCTCCGCGCCCTGCGGCACCGTCCCGCAGACCGATCGCTCGCGCCTCGACTATCCGGTCTCGGCCCTCGACGTGGCGACGATGGGCTCGCTCTCGCGCCTGCCCTGGTGGCGGCGGCCGGGCCGGCGCGAGCGCGCGCGCGCGGCGGCTGCACTGGCGCGCGTCGGGCTCGGCGACCTGACCGACGAGACCTTCGGTCGTCTCTCGGGCGGCCAGCGCCAGCGCGCGCTGATCGCCCGCGCGCTGGTTCAGGAGGCGCGCATCCTGCTCCTCGACGAGCCCTTCTCGGGCCTCGACCGGCCCAGCGCCGAGCTGCTCGAAGAGCTGATCGTCGAGCTGGCAGGGGAGGGGAGGGGGTTGCTGATCGCCACCCATGACCTCGCCCAGGCCCGCGCCTGCGACCGCGTCCTCTGCATCAACAAGCGCCAGGTCGCCTGGGGGCGCCCGGCCGCGGTGCTCGACGACCTCAGGGTCCTGGAAGCGACCTACGGAGGCGCGATCGTCGAGATTCCGGGCGGCGCAGGTCGCGCGATCCTGCCGCCGCACCATCATCACGACCACGGCCACTGACGTGCTGGCGCCGCTCGAAGAGCCCTTCATGCAGCGCGCCCTCGCCGAGATCGTCCTGCTCGGCATCTCCGGCGGCGCGATCGGCTGCTGGGTCGTCTACTACGGCTTCTCCTACGCGGCCGAGTCGCTTGCCCACTCGCTCTTCCCCGGCCTGGTGCTCGCCGCGATCGCCGGCCTGCCCCTGCTGCTCGGCGCGACTCCGGCGGTGCTGCTTGCGGCGCTCGCGATCGCCCTCGCCGCCAGGGTGGACGGGGTCAGCCGCGAGGCGGGCGTCGCCGTCGTGGTGACGACGATGTTCGGTCTCGGCGTGCTGCTGGCGCTCTCACCCGAATCGCCACCCGGTGTGGAGACGCTGCTCTTCGGCGACGTCTTCGGCGCCACCGACGCGGACCTGGCGACCGCGGCGGGCTTCGCCCTGCTCGCCGTCCTCGTCCTCGCCCTCCTGCACGGCCGCTTGCTCGCCGCCGGCTTCGATCGCGGCGCGGCGCGCGCGCTCGGCGTATCGCCGGCGCTCGCCGACGCCGTGCTTCTGCTCCTACTTGGAGCCGCCACGGTCCTCGCCGTGCAGGGTCTCGGCAATCTGCTCGTCGTCGCTGTCTTCGTCGGTCCGGCGGCAGCCGCCCGCCGGCTCAGTGAGCGGATGGCGCCGATGATGCTGCTCGCTGCCCTGCTCGCCCTGCTCGCCGGCGTCGCCGGCCTCTACCTCTCCTACTACGCGGGCACCGCCGGAGGCGCCTCGGTGGCGCTTGCCATCGTCGCCGTCTATCTCCTCTCGCTGCCAACAGGCCAACTGCGCGCCGGCCGCTGTTCGACCTCCACCCAGGAGCCGTCCCGGTAGGGGTGGAGCGTCTTGTACTTTTTCGTAGTGAGCTCGAGGCGGCAGCCCGCCAACTTTCCACCGAAAAAGTTAAGCGGAACCCCTGGCGGGACGGCTCCCGTCCTGAGGCTCTGATGGCGACGAAAGTCGACAGCCCCTGGGCCGAGCACGCGCTCAGCGCGCTGAGCAGGGCCGGCTACCGCCGCGGCGGCGCGCGCACCGCGGTGGTCGAGGCGCTCGCCCGCCATCGGTGCGCGGTCACCGCGCTCGAGCTCGAGGACGAGCTTCGCCGCCGACCGTCGCCGCCCGCCAGGGCGAGCGTCTACCGGGCGCTCGATCAGCTCGAGGAGCTCGGTCTCGTTCGGCGCCTCGAGGTGGTCCGCGGCACGGCGAGCTACGAGCGGGTTGAGCTCGATGGCGAGCATCACCATCACGCGGTCTGCGCTCGCTGCGGGCGGATGGTTCCCTTCGAGGACTCCTCGCTGGAGCGGGCGATCGCCCGGCTTTCGGACGAGATCAGCTTCGAGGTCACCGGCCACGACGTGGTCCTGCGCGGCCGCTGTGAGCGCTGCGCCGGCTGACCGGTCGATAAAGGAGGCCAGGGGGATGACCGATTGGTCGGCCATCCCCCTCGCTGACGACGGCCTCCTCTCCGGCGCACGACGCGGCGCCCGAGACTCATAAGGTTAAGAGCACTCAGTGATTTCTGCATCGCCCTATTCGGGTGATCTGTTGCACCATTTACCAAAGTGCGTGATTTCCACTGATGCGCGGCTCCTCTCGGCAGGATAGCGTCCGTACCGAGAGCGATAACGAACGAAGGCAGGAGCGGGTGGTTCGGAATGTCGAGCAGCTGGAGCACGCCTGAGGACCTTCCGGTTGCCGGGGTCGATCTGGCGCGCCCGTCGCTGGCCAGCCTGATCGTGCGCCCGCGGCTGCTCGAGCGGTTGGAGAGCGCGCACGCGCCGCTTGTCCTGCTCAGCGCACCCAGCGGTTACGGCAAGTCGGTCCTGCTTGCCCAGTGGGCCGCCCGGGATCCCCGACCCTTCTCCTCGCTCACCCTGAGCGACGCTCACAACGACCCGATCCTCCTGCTCGAGTGGGTGATCGAGGCGCTCGAGCGGATTGAGCCGCTGCCCCCCGGAGTCGCCGCAACGCTCGCGGGCCCGGCGCCCGACGTCGAAGGCGTTGTGCTGCCGAGACTGGCGGCGGCCCTGGCGGCGCGCCGCCAGGGCGCCGTCCTGGTCATCGATGAGCTCGAGCACCTCGAGTCGCCCCAGTCGCTGGCGGTGATCGCGACGCTGGCGGAGGCGGCCCGCGCCGATGTCCAGGTCGCCGTGGCCACGCGCGTGGACCCGGCACTGCCGCTGGCGAAGCTGCGCGCCGGGCGCCTGCTCTTCGAGCTCGGCCGCGGTGACCTGGCGATGACCGCGGCCGAGGGCGCGGCGCTGCTGGATGGCCTCGGCGTGAAGCTGGCCTCAGCGGAGCTCGACGCGCTGCTCGAACGGGCCGAGGGCTGGCCCGCGGCCCTCTACCTGGCTGGCCTGGCGCTGCTCGCCGAAGACGAGGTGGGCCGCGCGGTGGCCCGCTTCGCCGGCGATGACCGGCTGCTCGCCGACTACATCCGCGACGAGTTCCTCTCCGTGCTCTCGCCCCGCCGGCTCGAGTTCCTGCGCCGCGTCTCGATCCTCGATCGTCTCAGCGGCGAGCTCTGCGATGCGGTGCTGGAACGCAGCGGCTCGGCCGTCGCGCTGCGCGACCTGATGCACGGCAACATGCTGCTCCTGGCGCTCGACCGCCGCGATAAGTGGTTTCGCCTGCATACGCTGCTGGCCGAGATGCTGCGCGCCGAGCTGCGCCGCGTCGAGCCGGAGCTGGAGCCCGAGTTGCACGGCCGCGCTTCGCGCTGGTGGGAGGGCAAGGGGGACACCGAGCGGGCGATCGTCCATGCGATCGAGGCGCGCGAGTTCGAGCGCGCCGGAGCTCTGCTCTGGCGGGCGATGCCCGAGTACAACGCCCGCGGCCGGGTCGTCACCGTCACCCGCTGGCTTGACCGGCTCGGCCCCGAGCAGATCGCCGACTACCCGACGCTGAGCGTCAGCGCCGCGCAGGGGGCGCTGTCGCGGGGCGAAGGGAGCATGGCCGAGCATTGGATCACCGTCTCCGGCGCTCTAGTCGAGAAGCTGCCCGATTCGGAGCGCAAGCGGTTGCTGCAGGCGGGCCTGGCGCTCGCCGAAGCCGGTCTCGGACGCGGCGGAGTGGAGAAGATGAGCGAGAGAGCCGCCGCCGCCGCGCAGCTGATGGAGGCCGACAACCCGTGGATCTCGATGAGCCGCCTGTTCGAGGGGACCGCGATGGTGCTGCGCGGCCGGCACGAGGAGGCTCGCCGGCTGCTGACCGACGGCGCGCGGCGCGCGGCGGTCGGCGTTCCGACCATCGAGGTGCTCTGCCTCACGCAGCTCGCGCTGCTCACCACGGAAGGGGACGAATGGCACGGTGCGCTGGAGCTGGTCACGCGGGCGCGGTCCCAGGCGACGCGCGCCGGCCTCTCCGACTACCCGTCCGTCGCCCTGGTCTTCGCCGCCTCGGCGCTGGTTCGCTCGCAGCTGGGGCGCGACGGGAAAGCGGCCGCCGATCTGAGCATCGGCGTGCGGCTCGCACGCCGACTGCGGGAGTTCGCTCCGTGGTATGAGGCCCGCAGCAGGATCCTGCTTGCTCGCGCCGCGGTGCGTCTCGGCCAGGTCGAGCTGGCCGACGAGCTGATCGGCGAAGCGCGCTTCCATCTCCCCAACGCCCCCGATGCGACGATGCTCGCCGAGTGGCTGGCGCAAGCCGAGGCCGATGCAGAGGCGATCTCGGTGGCGGGCCTGACCGACCTCACCCCTGCCGAGCTGCGCGTCCTGCGGATGCTGCACACTCATTACTCGCTGCCCGAGATCGCCACCCGGTTCGACGTCTCTTCAAACACAGTGAAGACCCAGGCCCAGTCCGTGTATCGCAAGCTCGGCGTCAGCTCGCGGCGTGAGGCGGTCGAGCGGGCACGGGCCGTTGGCTTCTCCAGCTTCATCCCGAAGGACGTCGGCTGAAGCATGGCCCGCTGGGGCGTCCTCGCGGTGCTGGCGGCCGCTCAGTTCCTGATGGTGCTCGACCAGGCGGTGATGAACGTCGCGATCTCGCAGCTGGTCGATGACTTCGAGACGACGGTGACCACCATCCAGGCGGTGATCGCGCTCTACGCGCTGGTCATGGCCGGCCTGATGCTGACCGGGGGCAAGCTCGGCGACCTGCTGGGCCGCCGGCGTGCCTTCTCGATCGGTCTCTGCATCTACGGCGTCGGCTCGGCGCTCACCGCGGCGTCGTGGAGCGTGCCCTCGCTGATGCTCGGCTGGTCGATCCTCGAGGGGATCGGCGCGGCGCTCGTCCTGCCGGCGATGGTCGCGCTGGTCGCCGGCAACTACCGGGGGGCCGAGCGGGCGGTTGCCTACGGCGTGCTCGGCGGGGTCGCCGGCGCCGGAATCGCGGTTGGCCCGATCCTCGGCGGCTGGGCGACGACCGAGCTCAGCTGGCGGGTCGTCTTCGTCGGCGAGGTGGTGGTTGCGCTCGGCATCCTCGCCGGGACGCGGATGATTCGCGAGCCCGAGCGGGAGGGGCCCGCCCCGGCGCTCGACTGGTTCGGCGGCGTGCTCTCGGCGGCCGGGTTGGCGCTGCTCGTCTTCGGGGTCCTGCAGGCGAGCAACTGGGGCTGGCTGGCGCCGCGCAGCTCTCCGGTCGAGCCCTTCGGGTTCTCGCTCACACCCTTCGTGATCGGCGCCGGCGCCCTGACGCTGGCCGGGTTCGCGGCCTGGGAGCGGCGACGCGAGCGGCTCGGGCTCGACCCGCTCGTCCACCTCGCTCTGCTCCGCGTCCCCCAGCTGCGCGGTGGGGCCTCGATGTTCCTCGCCCAGAACGTGATCCTGATGGGCGTCTTCTTCACGATTCCGCTGTTCCTCCAGGTCGTGCAGGGCCTCGACGCGCTGGAAACCGGCGTGCGGATGCTGCCGACCTCGGCTGGACTCTTCTTCACCGCGATCGCCGGCTCGGCGCTCTCCAAGCGCTTCCCGCCCAAGCCGTTGGTGCGTGCCGGGCTGGGCATCGTGCTCGTCGCGATCCTCCTGCTGCTCTCGACGATCGAGCCCGAGCTCGACAACGCCTCCTTCCTCGTTGCGATGGGGGTGCTGGGCGTCGGCATGGGGCTGATCGTCTCCCAGCTCGGCAACGTGGTTCAGTCGTCTGTCGGCGACGCCGACCGCAGCGAGGCCGGTGGCCTGCAGAACACCGCCCAGCAGCTCGGCTCCTCGCTCGGCACCGCCTTCCTCGGAGCGGTCGTGATCACCGGCCTCGCCTTCGCCTTCACCGCCAACGTCGCCGATGACGGGCGGATCTCGCCGCAGGTGAACCAGCAGGTCGAGCAGAGGCTGAGCGCGGGCGGCAGCTTCATCTCCTCGGCGGAGGCGAGGGCGGCCGCGGAAGCGGCGGGAGTCGACGCGGCGAGCGTCGACGTGCTGGTCGGTCACTACGAAGACGCGCAGCTGAAGGCGCTGAAGACGGCCTTCCTCTTCGCCGCCTTCCTCACCGCGATCTCGTTCTGGTTCACGCGGCGGCTGCCGTCCCAGCGCTTCGACCAGTTGGCGGCGACGGCGGCCGGCCGCGCCCCACCGCGGCCCGGCCCCGAGCCCGCGGCGGCCTGACGATGGTCGGGTCGCACGGTCCGGCGAGTCCCGCGGAGCGCGCCGAAGCCGGCCGCGCCGCGCGGGCGAGCGCGCCGCGCTCAGCCCACGCCGAGTGGGCGCCGGCACCCGCCCGTGTCGATCCGGTCGAGCTGCTCGAGCGCCAGGCGGTCTCGCGGGTCGGCCAACTGGTGCCGCTGCGCTACGCGCGGATGCTCGCCTCGCCCTTCGCCTTCTATCGCGGCGCCGCGGCGGTGATGGCGGCAGACCTGGCGGGAGTGCCGCGCAGCGGCTTCGAGGTGCAGCTCTGCGGCGACGCCCACCTCTCCAACTTCGGCGCTTTCGCCTCGCCCGACCGCGAGCTGCTCTTCGACGTCAACGACTTCGACGAGACCCTGCCGGGGCCCTGGGAGTGGGACCTGCTGCGGCTGGCGGCGAGCTTCGCGGTGGGCGGGCGGGCAAGCGGGTTCGGCGGGCGCCAGCGGCAGCGGATCGTCTCCGCGATGACCGCCGAGTACCGGCAGGCGATGCGCCGCCTCGCCGAGCTCGGCAACCTCGAGGTCTGGTACACGAAGATGGACGTGCCGGTCATCGCCGAGCGCTGGGGCAAGGCGGTCGGCAGGCGCCAGCGCGAGACGCTGCGCCGCAACCTCGCCAAGACCCGCGCCAAGGACCGCATGCGGGCGCTCTCGAAGCTCACCCACGAGGTCGACGGGAAGCTGCGGATCGTCAGCGAACCGCCGCTGATCGTGCCGATCGAGGAGCTGGTCGACGGGGTGGAGGGGCTCGAGCGCGATGAGGTCGAGGCCCGGGTGCTCGGCATCCTCGCCGACTACCGGGAGACGCTCGCCGAGGACCATCGCGTGCTGCTCGACAGCTACCAGCCCGTCCATGTTGCGCTCAAGGTCGTCGGGGTGGGGAGCGTCGGCACTCGCGCCTGGGTGGCGCTGCTGGTCGGCCGCGACCAGGGCGATCCGCTCTTCCTCCAGGTGAAGGAGGCCCAGCGCTCTGTGCTCGAGCCCCACGCGAGCCCCAGCGCCTACGCCAACCAGGGCGAGCGCGTCGTCCAGGGCCAGCGCCTGATGCAGGCGGCGAGCGACATCATGCTCGGCTGGGTGCGGGCCACCGGGGTCGACGGCGCGCAGCGCGACTTCTACGTGCGCCAGCTCTGGGACCAGAAGGGCTCGGCTCAGGTCGAGGGCATGGACCCGGCGGCGCTCACCGCCTACGCTCAGATCTGCGGTACGACGCTGGCCCACGCCCACGCGCGGGGTGGCGACCGGATCGCGATCGCCGCCTACCTCGGCAAGGGCAATGCCTTCGACAAGGGGATCGCCCGATTCGCCGAGGCCTACGCGGACCAGAACGAGCGCGACTACGAGGCGCTGCGCGCGGCGGCCGGCGAAGGCCGGATCGAGGTCGCCGACTCGTCCGCCTGAGCCGCGGCTTGACCCAATACCCTTGGCCGCCTGCTGCGCCGCTGAGCGCTGGATAGCCTGAGCGCTGTGCCGAGCGGCGAGACAGTCCCTTACGTCCTCGTCGACGTATTCGCCGAGAGGCCCCTGGAGGGGAACCAGCTGGGCGTCTTCACCGACTCCCGTTCGCTTTCGGCCCCCCAGATGCAGCAGTTGACTGGGGAGCTGGGGTTCTCGGAGTCGGTATTCGTCCTGCCGCCGGAGCAGGGAGGCGACGCCCGCATCCGCATCTTCACGCCGGGGCGCGAGATCCCCTTCGCCGGGCATCCAACCCTCGGCGCAGCGCTGGCGATCGCGGCGCAGGAGCGCCTGACCACGGTCCGGCTGGAGACCGCGCTGAAGGTCGTGCCCGTTGAGCTCGAGCACCGGGCGGAGGGGCGAGCCTTCGGATGGATGCAGCAGCCGGTGCCCGCCTGGGAGCCATTCGACCGTCAGGCCGAGCTGCTCGACGCGCTTGGCGTCGAGCGCGCGCAGCTGCCGATCGAGGCCTACCCGAACGGGCCGCTGCACGTCTTCGTCGCCCTCGAGAGCGAGGACGAGGTGACGGCCCTGCGCCCCGACATGAGCGCCCTCCTCGACCTCGGCGAGATCGGCGTGAGCTGCTTCGCGGGGAGCGGCGCCCGCTGGAAGACCCGCATGTTCGCCCCCGCCTACGGCGTCCCCGAGGACCCGGCTACGGGCTCAGCGGCCGGCCCCCTCGCGATCCACCTCGGCCGCCACGGGCGCGTCCCCTTCGGCGAGCGGATCCAGATCCGCCAGGGCACCGAGATCGGCCGCCCCTCGATCCTCCACGCTCGAGCCGGCGGCAGCCCCGACCGCATCGAGCGCGTGGAAGTCGGCGGCCCCGCCGCCATCGTCGCCCGCGGCGAGTTCCTCGCCTCCGCGTTGAGCGAGCCGAGCTAGGACGCGCGTCCGGCAGGACGGCGTCGCCGTCGCCGGCGATTGCCTCCGGACCCCTTGCGCGGGGCGTCGGGGCGCCGGCCTCCGGGGAGTCCGCTTTCCAGTCCCAGAGCGGAGGTGATCTGGTGCATTTCCTCGGCTTGGTCGGCGAGGACGAAGCTGATCCCGGTGCCGGTGCGACCGGCGCGCCCGGTGCGCCCGACCCGGTGGACGTAGGCGTCGCTGTCGCCTGGCACGTCGAAGTTGAACACCCGGGCCACGTCGGGGACGTCGATGCCGCGGGCGGCGACGTCGGTTGCGATCAGGGTCAGCACCTCGCCCCGCTCGAAGCGCCGCAGGGCGCGCTCGCGCTGGCCCTGGCTCTTGTCGCCGTGCATCGCGACGGCCTCGACTTCGCGGCTTCGCAGGCGCTTGACCAGGCGGTCGGCACCGCGCTTGGTGCGCACGAAGACGAGCGAGCGCTCGCTGTCGCCCTCGGCGAGGTGCTCGATCAGGTGGTCGAGCTTGGCGGCCTGGGATTCCACCGAGAGGAAGCGGTGCTCGATCTTCGCTTCGGCCCGCTCCGGCTCGGCGTGGGTGTGGGAGCGCGCGTCGCTGGTGTAGTCGGCGGCGATGCGCCCGGTCGCGCCGGCGAGCGTGGCCGAGAAGAAGAGCGTCTGGCGCTCACGCGGCGTCTTGGCGACGATCCGGTCGACCGCCGGGCGGAAGCCCATGTCGAGCATCCGGTCGGCCTCGTCGAGGACCAGAACCTGCACGTCGCCCAGCCTGACGGCGCCACGCTGGATCAGGTCCTCGAGCCGGCCGGGGGTGGCGACGAGGATGTCGGCGCGCTTGGCCGCGGCGATCTGCGGGCCGAAGCCGACGCCGCCGTAGACCGCGGCGATCCGCAGCCGGCGGGCCTTCGCCAGCGAGGCAAGCTCGGTGACGATCTGCCCGGCGAGCTCGCGGGTGGGGGCCAGGACGAGCGCCTGCGGCCCGCCCTTGCCGGAGTCGACCAGGTCGACCAGCGGCACGCCGAAGGCGAGCGTCTTGCCCGATCCGGTGGGCGACTGGACGAGCAGGTCGTGTCCGGCGAGCGCGTCGCGGATGACCATCTCTTGAACGGGAAAAGGCTCGGCGATCGAACGCGCCCGAAGGGCATCGACCACCTGCTTGGAGGTGCCGAGATCGGCAAAGGAAGTGATGTTGTCTGCTCCTGTGAATGAAACGTCAAGGGGAGATCCTGCGACCCCAAGGCGCCAAAAGCACGAGGAGGAAACGGAACCTCTCGGGCGGCGAAGTACCGAACCCGACGTGGGCACAGTAGCAGGGACCAGCTCGCCAACGACCCACCAAGCTCGCCAAAGAGTAATCTTAATACTTTCTAAGATATGCTATCCTTACGACATGGTGAACGTGGGCCTGCCGGCTGGGGAGAACTGATGCCTGCCGCTGCACGCAAACCGCGGACGGGAGCTCAATCGCAGGCGGGGCCGCCCCAGCCGATCCACAAGATCAAGGCGGACTTCTTCCGGACGCTGGGTCACCCAGCCCGGGTACGCATCCTGGAGTTGCTGAAGGATGGAGAGTTGACCGTTGGCAAGCTGCAAGCCGAGCTCGAGATCGACTCCAGCGGCGCCTCCCAGCATCTCGCCGCGATGCGCCGGCAAGGGTTGCTCGAGTCCCGGCGCGAAGGGACGAGCGTCTTCTACCGTGTGCGAGACCCGCGCATCTTTCAGCTGCTCGAGACGGCCAAGCAGCTGATCGGCTCCTACCTGGAGGAAACCCAGGCACTGCTTGGGGAGTCGGACGAGGCACCACCGACCCGTAGCAAGGCCGGCGCCAAGCGGCGCTGAGCGCGGCGATCGTTCAATTGCTCGTCTCGGTGGGCTTGACCCTGCTGGTCACCGGAGCGCTGGCGCCCATTGTTCCCCGGGCGCTGAGAGCCGCGATCGCCCTTCAGGCTGCGGGCATCGCCCTGCTGGGCACTGGCGGCGCCCTCGTTTTGTTCGGGGCGTCCGCTTTCGGGGTCGCCTTCCGCAGCAGCCTCGACCCTGGGCTGGGCGTCGACGGCCTCACTGGCTTCTTCCTCGCAACCCTGGCCCTGGTTGCCGTGCCGGCTGCGATCTATGCCCGCAGCTACCTCGCGGGTGTGCCCCGTAGCCGTGCACTGGTCGGCCTCTTCGGGTTGTTCCTCCTGGCCCTCGTAGGCGTCGTCATGGCGCGGGACCCATCCTCGTTCCTTGCCTGCTGGGAGCTGATGACGCTGCTGCCGGCCGCCGCGATCCTGGTGCGACGCAGCGATGCAGACGTTCGCCATGCAGTCTTCGTCTACCTGGCGGTGACCCATCTCGGCGGCGCCGGAGTCTGGATCTGCGTGCTCGCCCTTGCGCACTACGGAGCGATGAGCGAGCCGGCTGCGCTTGCCGCCCAGGGCGCGGGGGTGCAGGCGCTGATCATCGTCGCCGCGATCGTCGGCTTCGGCACCAAGGCGGGCCTGATGCCGCTGCACTCCTGGCTGCCTCGTGCCCACCCCGTGGCGCCGAGTCACGTCTCGGCCCTGATGTCGGGGGTGATGATCAAGGTCGCCCTCTACGGGTTGATTCGCGTCCTCTTCGAGTGGGCCGCCCCGGCTCCGCTCTGGGCGGGACTCGTTGTGCTCGGGCTGGGGCTGCTCTCGGCGCTGGTTGGCGTGCTCTACGCGCTGTCCCAGCAGGACCTCAAGCGGTTGCTCGCCTTCTCCTCCATCGAGAACATCGGGATCGTCGCACTCGGCCTCGGCGCTTCGATCCTCTTCGCCTCCCAGGGCGAGAGGACCTGGGAGGCGATTGCCTTTGCCGCAGCTCTGCTTCACATCCTCAACCACGCAGTGTTCAAGGCATTGCTGTTCTTGGTGGCCGGTGCCTTCGAGCGCGCGGTCGGTTCGCTCGAGCTGGACCGGATCGGCGGCTTGCTGCGCCGCATGCCCTGGACGGGCGGCGCCTTCCTGGTCGGCTCGGTGGCTATCGCCGGCGTGCCGCCCCTCAACGGCTTCGCCTCGGAGTGGCTGACGCTCCAGGCGCTGATCCACGTTGCCCTCGATCCGTCCCCGGGGATCGGCCTGGCCGGGGCCCTCGCGACCGCCGGCCTTGCAGCGACGGCGGCGCTTGCGGTGTTCTGCTTCGTCAAGGTCGTCGGGCTGGTGCTGCTCGGCACCCCCCGCCGGGCGGAGGTCGAGGCGGCGGTCGAGGCGCCGGCCGCCATCTGGGCCGCGCCGGTGTTTCTGGCCGGTTGCTGCATCGCCCTCGGCGCGGCGCCAGGCTTGCTGGTCCCCTCGCTGATCAAGCTTGCCCCGCAGCCGCAGAGCCTGACTGCGGAGCCAGGCCTCTCGATTCCCGGAACCGGCTCGCTTCCCTCGCCGTGGCTGCTGGTCGGGTTGCTTGCGCTGACCGGGGTGCTCTGGCGATTGCGCGGCTCCCGCCGGACGGCACCCACACCGGCTTGGGCTTGCGGCCAGCGGGTCGAGCCCTCGCTGAGCTGGAGCTCGGCCGGCTTCACCAAGCCGCTGCGGCTGGTTCTGGAGTCGGTCCTTCGGCCGCGCCGCGAGATCGAGGCCGTGCGCCACCGCGGCCGGCTCCAGTCGATTCGCTATCGCGGTGAGGTCCCCCACCTGTTCGACACGCTGCTCTACGGGCCGGTGCAGCGCGGGGCCCTGGCGAGCGCCCTCGTCGCCCGCCGCCTGCAATCCGGCAGCGTTCGCGCCTATGCCGCGTATCTGCTCGCGCTGCTCCTCGCTCTGCTTGTGCTGGCTCGGATCGGAGCGGTCGGGTGAGCGCCCTCGCCGGAGCGATCCAGATCCTCGGCGGCCTCGTCCTCGCGCCCCTGCTTCCCGGCACGATCCAGGCACTCAAGGCCCGCCTGCAGGGGCGCCGCGGTCCCTCCCCGCTGCAGCCCTACCGGGAGCTGCGCCGGCTCTGGGGAAAGACGCTTGTCGACCCTCAGCCAACCACGGTTGTCTATCGACTGGCACCGTGCCTCGTGGTCGCAGCAATGATCTTTGCCCTGTTCCTGGTGCCGATTGGCGACCTTTCTCCCGACTGGCCGCCGGGCAACGACGCGATCGTCCTCGTCGGGTTGCTCGCCCTGGCCCGATTCGCCCTGGCTGCGGCCAGCTGGGACACCGGGTCGGGTTTCGCGCTGATCGGATCGAGCCGCGACCTGACCCTGTCGGTCTTCGCCGAGGCGCTCCTCGTCCTGGCGCTGATCCTCGCCGCGGCCCCCGCCGGCAGCACGGATCTGGTGGCGATGAGCGCCGCCGCGAGTGGCTCGGCGATCTGGGGCGAACCAGCCCACTGGTGCGCCGGCGCCGCCTTCGCCCTCGTCCTCCTGGTCGAGACCGGGCGCCAGCCGATCGACAACCCGGACACACATCTGGAGCTGACGATGATCCATGAGGGCCCGCTTCTCGAGTACGCCGGCCGCGACCTGGCCCTCTTGGAGTGGAGCGCGGCGGCACGGCACTGGATCTTCCTGGTCGTCGCAGCCGAGCTGTACTTGCCCCACTGGGGCGGGTTCGGCGTTCAGCTCGCCTGCCTGCTCACCGGCGTCGCCGTGCTTTGCGCGGCGCTTGCCTTTACGGAGACCGCTCAGGCGAAGATGCGGATTCTGCGCGCCCCGGCGCTGCTCACCGGCGGCTCCCTCCTCGCTCTCGTCGGGCTGATCAGCCGGCTGGTGGGATGACGTGAGCGACGCCGCGATCGCAGCCATCGTCGTGCTCGGCTTCGGCGTGATGCTGGTGCGCCGGCGCAGCCTCGCAACCTCGCTCGTCGCCGCCCAGGCGATGCTGCTGGGGGTGGCGGCGCTCTCGCTTGCGGGCGACCGGCCGACTGCGTTCCTGGTCGCCGCGATCATCCTCCTCACCCGCGCTGTAGCGCTTCCGGCGCTGCTGGTCTTCACTCGTCGCCGCACGCCGGAGCCCTACCTCGTTACCCCGGCAACGACCGTGGTGGTCCGGTCGCTCGTCGCCGCCGTGGTCGCGCTCCTCGCCGTCGCGGCTATCCCGCCGCTGGGGCTCGGCAATTCGGCCGCCGAGCACGGCTCGGTGGCACTGCTCTGCCTCGGGATCGCGATCGTCGCCATGCGCCGGCCGGCACTCCTGCAGGTGCTCGGGATCCTGGTTGCCGAGAACGGCGTCTACCTGCTCGCGATCTCGGTTCCGGGCGGGCTGCCGTCGCTGATCGAGCTTGGCGTGCTGTTCGATCTGGTGCTCGTCGTGACCGTCGCAGCCGCCTTCACCCACAAGATCCACGCCGAAGTCGGCACGGGGGACACCGATCTCCTGCGAGGGCTTCGTGACTGACGCGGCCCCAGCGCTGATCGTCGCGGTCTTGGCGGTTCCCCTCTGCGCCGCCCTGCTGATCTGGCTGGCGCCCTCGCCCCGGGCAGCGGATCGTCTCAACCTGGCCACCTCGACCCTTACGGCTGCGCTTGCGCTTGCGCTGGCCGTCGTCGGCCTGGCCGCGGCCCCCGGCGTCGCCGCCCGGGGCAGTTGGTACCTCCTCGACACGGCCGGAGGAGTGTTCCTCGCCCTGATCGCCGTCGTCGGCTTCGCCAGCGCCGCGATGTCGCCGCTTTATTTGCGCCACGCGGGTCGCAGCTGGTTCACGGCGCGGCGCTCGCACGCTTGGTACTACGCCGCCTTCAACCTCTTCTGGGCGGCGCTGCTCGCCCTGCCGCTGGCGGACAATCTCGCTCTCGCCTGGCTCTTGATCGAGGCGACCACCGCTGCCTCGGCGCTGCTCGTCGCCTTCAGCGGCAAGCGCAGCGCGCTCGAGGCGGGCTGGAAGTACGTCGTGCTCACCACGCTTGGCCTCGCCGTCGCGCTGCTGGGGATCCTGGTGCTCTTCGTCGCGGCCGGCTCGGACGGCTCCGGCCTCGGTCGCCTCGACTGGCAGGCGCTGGCCCAACTTGGCACGCGGTTGCCGGGGCGGGCGACGCTCGTCGCCTTCCTGCTCATCCTGGTCGGACTGGCGAGCAAGATCGGCTGGGCGCCGGTGCACAACTGGCTGCCCGACGCGCACAGCGAGGCGCCGCCGCCGGTCAGCGCGATGCTCTCCGCGGCGCTGCTGCCAACCGTCTTGTTGATCGCCTGGCGGACCGAGCTCGCGCTTGAACCGGCGCTCGGGCCGGGCACCGTCCAGCAGCTCTTCATCGGCTTCGGGCTCGCCTCGCTGCTGATCGCGATCCCCTTCCTCTGGCGGCCCTTGCCGTGGAAGCGCCTGCTGGCCTACTCGAGCCTCGAGCACATGGGCATCCTCGCCCTCGGGATCGGCTTCGGCACCCCGCTGGCAATCGCCGGCGTCGTCGTTCACGTTGCGGGGCATGGCGTCGCAAAGGCGCTCGGCTTCTACACGGCGATCCCGCTGCTGCGCCAGGACCCCGGCACGGGGGAGAGGGCGCCTCGAGGCATCGCCCGGGCGAGCGCGCCGACGGCCACCGCGATGTCGGTGAGCCTCTTCTCGCTCTCGGGCCTGCCCCCGTCCCCGCTCTTCGTCTCCGAGCTGATGATCCTGCTTGGAGGGATGGACGCCGGGCTGATCGCGGTCTCCTCGATTGCCGCGGTCCTGCTCGCACTCGGCTTCCTGGGGCTCGCCCACGCTCTGCTGGAAGGGCTGATCGGGGAAAGGCGGGGCCCGCGCCCCCGTCCTTCCCGCTCCGCGCGGGCGATCGGCATTCTCTCTGGCGCCGCAGTCGTGGCGCTGCTTGCGCTGACCGTAGCCGCCTATGCCCTGCCGGGATCGGACATCGTCGCGGCGCTGATGGGGAGCGGCGGATGAGCCCAGATGCATCGACGCATCGGGGTGCCGCGCGTCGAGACGTCGCGGCGGCGGATTGGCGCGAGGCCTGCGCCGCTGCGCTCGCCGGCGGCGGGCGCTTCTGCGGGGCCTTTGCCGACCGCTCGGGCTCGCGCAGGCGCTGGCATGCGCTCTTCGCGGAGGGCACCGACACGCGGATCCTGACCACCTTTCCCTCCGGGGACGAGCTGCCCTCGATCGTCGGGCTGATTCCCGCCGCGGAGTGGGACGAGCGCGAGGCCCATGACCTCTATGGCTTGCGCTTCGAGGGCCACGAGCCGCTGCGGCCGCTCGTTGCCCACACCCTGGACACTTCGAGCTGGACCGTTCCGGTCGAAGGGGAGGGGGTTCACGAGGTGGCGGTAGGCCCGGTCCACGCCGGGGTGATCGAGTCCGGGCACTTCCGTTTCCACGTGGTCGGCGAGCGCATCCTCCACCTCGACCCGCGCCTCTTCTACAAGCACCGCGGTCTCGAGCGCGCCGCCGAGGGGCGAGAGCTCGTCGAGGGCCTGGCGTTCGCGCAGCGGGCCTGCGGCGCCTGCGCGGTCGCCAACTCGGTTGCCTACGCGCTGGCCTGTGAGAGCGCGATCGGACTGGTGCCCCGGCGGGAGCTGCGCCGGGCCCGCACGCTGCTGCTCGAGTTGGAGCGCCTCTACAACCACCTCAACGACGTCGCCGCGGTCTGCGCTGGGGTCGGCTTCGCGGCCGGGAACATGGCCTTCGCGGCGCTGAAGGAGCGCGCGATGCGACTCAACGAGGCACTCTCTGGCCACCGCTTTCTGTTCGGGTCGGTCAAGGTGGGCGCCAGCGCGCTCGACCTCTCCACGAGCGCGGCCGATCGCGCTCGTGGAGAGCTTCGCGAGCTGAGACACGATACGGCCAGGGCGTGGCGGGAGATCCAGTTCTCCCCCTCGGTCCAAGCTCGGCTGGAGGGCGTGGGAGTCCTTGGTCACGATGACGCGATCCGGCTCGGCGCCGTCGGCCCAGCCGCGCGCGCCGCCGGGGTGAGAATCGATACCCGCGCGGCCAGTCCTGGTCTCTGGTATGGCTCGTCCTTCTCGGCTGTCGTCCCGCCCGGCGCTCGAGGAGACGTCGCGGCACGGCTCGAGATCCGCGCCCTGGAGCTCATCGATGTCTTCGCGATGCTCGAGGAGTTGCTCGCCGGCCCGCTTCCTCCGGCGATCGCCGGCCCGGGCGGCGCACCGAGGGCGCTCGTGGTGGCGCGGGTCGAGAGCCCGCGTGGAGAGACGGTCTGTGCGGTTGCGCAGGACATGTTCCGGGTCGAGCGTCTGCACCTGCGCACCGGCTCCTATGCCAACTGGCCGGCCCTGGCTTTTGCCACCGCGGAAAACTTCCTCCCGGACTTCCCCCTGATCAACAAGAGCTTCGAGCTCTGTTACGCCTGTGTGGATCGCTGAGCATGTTCGTCTTGCTCCGCCACCTACAGCGCGTCCGCCGCGAAGCCGCCTTGCCGAGGCGAAGCGGCGCCCGCTCGCTTGCGACCCGCCACGTCGACGCCGGCTCCTGCAACGCCTGTGAGCACGAGCTGACCGCCACGGCGGCCCCCCAGTACGACATGCAGCGCTTCGGCCTCGACATCGTCGCCTCCCCCCGCCACGCCGACGTCCTGCTGGTCACCGGCCCGGTCACCGTTCGCATGGCCGCGTCGCTGCGGGCCGCCTACGAGGCGATGCCCGAGCCGCGTCTGGTGGCCGCCCTCGGCGATTGCGCCCTGGGATGCGGAATCCTCGGCGCCGGCGCCGAGCTCGCCGGTCCGCTCGACACCTTGCTTCCGGTCGACATTCGGATTCCGGGGTGTCCACCCGCGCCCGCGGCGATCGCCGATGCCATCCTGACAGCGTGCTTTCCCGAGCCGCCTCGGTGAGGATGGGCGGTATGGCCGAGGCTCGAATCGATGTACGGCTCCGTCCCCGCGGCCATCGCGATCAACTGATGGGAGTGGTGGGCGGAGTCCTGCAGGCGCGAGTGACTGCGCCGCCGGTGGATGGCAGGGCGAACGAGGCCCTGTGCCGGATGATCGCGAAGCGAATCGGCGTGGCGCCGTCGAAGGTGAGCGTCGCTTGGGGTGAGAGGTCGCGGAACAAGGTCGTGAGTGTGAATGGCGTAAGCGCGACGGCGTTGGAGCTGGCGTTGCGAGATCCGGACACCTGACGCCCATTGGCGGCGATCCGCTCGAAGATCTCGTGCGCCGCGGCCTGGTCCGCTTCCCTGAGGGAGGCCGCCCAGAGCAAGGCTCGACCCGTCGTCTGGCCGAGCCTTGCTCTAGTCGCCTCAGCGGTTCTTAATTAGCGAAAGCGCCGGGATCGTCGTCGGGCACATCTTGATCTTGGTCATCGCTCTTGGCCTCCTTCAGGATTCAGCCGCTACGCGCGTTGGCGAAAGGCGGAGGTCTGCTCTCCCGCCCCCCGGTCTGAGCTGAACGCGAACATCACGACGGTAGTCGGGATCGCCTCGCTTTCTCCCTTGGCGATCCGGTTGGCCGCTTCGCCCTCGGTCTTGATCACTTCCGCAATCAACCTGTCGAGCAAGTCATGAATTTTGATGCGGCCTAAGTCGTCTAGGTCGCACGGCGACCGTGACGCATGGAAGTCGGGCCGGTCGTAGAACTTCTTCGCCTTCAGCGACCGCTTCATATCGTTGTCGGCCAGCATCAGAATCCGTTTCAGGGTCTCAAGTTTCGCGCCCTTTGGCAGCGCCTCGGACATGTTTTCGGGGATGATGATTCGGTCAATTGCCTTGTAGAAGTGCTCGACCGCGCCGCGCCTCGGCTCGGTTTTGGTCATTTCGATCAGTTCGAAGTCGTCCCGAAGCTGTTTGATGTGATAGCTGATCTTGCTGAGGTGGACGCCCAGCTCCTTAGAGAGCATGTTTGGACTCCATTCGCCTTCGACCAACAGCGAGAGGATCTGAACGCGCGTCTCGTGACTGAGCGCCTTCATTAGCCGCTGATCGACCGCTTCATTGGCGCGCTTCTTGACTGCCTCCCCGCGTGGTGTCGCCTTTCCCTTCCTTCCCCGTTTCGGCATCGGATTCTCCTCTCTCGCTTTAGGTACCAAGCATTTGCTTGCTCAATACCTCTTGGTCATTGAAGCGAAACGTAGCGAACTAATCAGCCTTCCGGAATCCAGATTGGGTTGATTGCTAGGCTCATTTTGTTGTAATCAGGATGAGTCGAACCAAAGGGAGGCTGAGAACCATGACGATCAAGCTCGCGTCCAAAACCGCGCCGCTCGTCTCGACGATGAAGATGAAGTAGCCGACGAAAGCTGTTGGCTACAGGGATTCCATTGGGGCAGGGCTTGGGCAGGCTGACGAGTCAAGTCCTGCCCCGAAGGTCCCCACCGCGCAACTGTTCCGTTGCGAAACGGGAAAGTATTCCTTTAGTGGGTCTATCATCCCCGCCGCGCCGGGCGCAAGGCGAGAGCGACAGCCGTCGGCAGCCTCTCTCGCTGAGCGCCCGGCGTGCTCGATGGACTGGGGAGGGCGGCGGCAACTCCTGTCGTCGCCGCCCTCTCTCTTGAGCCGATGAACGCTGCCGAATCGCATCCATAACGCTGAAGTCGCGCTGCAACAATGCCTTGAGAACCAGAGGCGCGACAGATGGCCAAGCTCTCCGATCACTACATCCGCGTGCGGGATTACGCCCGCGGGTTCTCCCTCGACGAGTCGACCGTCTACAAGATGATCGACTGGGGGGAGATCGAGGCCGCCCGAGAACGCCGAGATCGCACTCGAGGCACTTGCCCTGCGCACGGCCATCACTCGCCGGCGCGTCGCTGCCGGCTCGTCGTCGAGCTAAAGGACGACGAGCTCGCGCTCGGGATGCTCGACTGACCCGAACTCGAATCCGAGCACGGCGCGGGCTCCGAGCGCGGAGCCCAGCTTCTTGAGGGTTCGGGCGCTTGTCGCGTGCTGGCCGCTCTCGATCCGCGAGATGGCCGAGGCGGTGGTGCCCATCCGGGCCGCCAGCTCGGCTTGGGTCAAACCCAGGGAACCCCGGTGCATGATGACGATCCGCGCCAGGGCCTCATACGGCGCAAGGCGCTCGTACTCCGCCCGGAACGCGGGATCCCTGAGGGACTCCTTGATGTGGTTGGAAACAGCGCCGCCAACCGGACTGACCTTCTTGCTCATCGCAGCACCTACTGATCGGGTGTTGCCCGATGTTAGCAGTCTTGCTAACAGGTAAGGCTAGGGTGCGTCGCGGCCCGCAGCCCGCGGTGGCTGGCGAGGTTGGGCATTCATGCGGGCCTCGAAATCGTTCCAGCGCTTCTGCGCGACCTTGATCTCGGAGGCCGGCAGCTTGCCCGTCGTCTTCGGGAAAGCGTGCAGGAGCACGATCAGGCGCTCGGAACGCCGATACAGCACGCGGTAGTGCTCGGAGCCCATGTGGCAGCGCAACTCCCGCAGCTCCCCTCGACCTGGGAGCTGTGCGGGAAGGGGAGATGCGGCATCGCATCCGAGAGGTCGTTCAGCCGGTCGAGCTGGCGAAGCAACGCGGCGCGGCGCTTGTGATCGAGACCCTCGATGAATGCCCGCACCGGCTCGGAGCCGTCGGCCGCGCGGAAGTAGATCGCCTGAAAGTTGCCGACCATGCCTCCGTATACCGGATGCGACGGCGCGAGAACCCGGCGATGTCGCTCCCGCCGCATTCGTTTCCATAAGAAAGCCCGCAATTGCGAGGCTTTCGATGCGGCTGAATGGAGTCGAACCATCACGCCCCGTGAGGGGCACAAGGCCCTCAATTCGGCGGTTGAGGGTGTTGTCAGTGATATTCGACTTTCTCAGGTCACCTGAGGTGCTCTGAGGTCATGCAGGTTACTGACTTGGAGGTCCGCAAAAAGGTCCGCGGATTTGACGACGCCTATAGCTGCCCGGCACGCCGTTGTTCGGCCGCGACGGCGTTGACGTCTTCGAGCGCTTCTTCGACGCTGACGCGTCGCCAGAGCTCGCGAGCTTCGCTGCCCGGGGGGTGGCGGTGGTAGGGCATCTCCGGATGGCGCTCGGGGTCGAAGCAGTAGCGGAGGGAGACGTCGCCGACCTGGCTGTGGTAGGCATAACCGGCCAGCCAGTAGCCGTGCTCCTCGTAGGCGTCCTCGACCCGATTGGCTGACCAGAACTCGGCAATGCTGAAGGTAACGCGGGGGTCGGGCTCCGCATCGTCGCCTTCGCCACGCATGGCGACGCCCTTCAGTCGGACCAGTCCCAAAGGGGGATCGTCGTGCCACTCGTTTGGGTCGCGGCCACCGGGGTCGACGAGATAGCCATGGGCGAAGAGCAGCTCCTGAAGCTGCTCAAAGCGCCGGTAGGCGATCAGGATCGGTCGCTCGCGCATGGGTCGCCGGTTCTACAGGGCCCTCCGGATATCTCGTGCCTGAGGTCGTTAAGCTGAATCTCTGGATTTAGAGGATTACTTGGAACCTGCCGATATAGCTGCAACAATGCCAGAAGGACCCAGGAGCGACAGATGACCGAGCTCTCCGATCACTACATGCGCGTGCGGGACTACGCCCGCAAGTTCTCCCTCGATGAGTCGACCGTCTACAAGATGATCGAGCGGGGGGAGATCAAGGCCATCCGCATCGGCAAGAAGACACTACGCATCCCCTCCAGCGAGCTGGAGCGCTATCTAGAGCGCGAGCCGGCGGGGGGGTCCGAGGCCGCTTCTCTGGTGGAGAGGATCGACGCGTTTCGAAAGGCCAACGGCAAGGAGCCCGACTCCTTCGTTGACGCCTGGCGAAGTGGCGAGATCGAGGACACCCCCGAGAACGCCGAGGTCGCGCTCGAGGCCCTTGCACTGCGCACGGCCCTGGCTCGCCAGCACGCCGCCGCCGCGTAAACGGGTCCTCGCTTCGCGAGGAGGCTCCGCAGCTGCTCGAGGGCGGCCTCAACGCGGTCGGCACGCTCGTAGGGACCGGGCATGACGAAGACCTGCGTGTCCCCGAGCTTGAGCTCGGGACGGTGGCCGTGGCCCTTGAATCGGCCGAACAAAGAAGTTGCCGTCTTCTTGAAGGTGAAGATCAGGAGCGCTGGGCGGTATCTGCGCAGCTTCTCGGTCAACAGCTCGCGACCCTTCTCGAATTCGGCGGCGGTTATCTCATTAGCGCGCGTGGTCGGACGCTTGACGATGTCGGTGAAGCCGATGCCAGCAAGAAACGCAGCATCGTCCTCGCGTCCGGTGCCGGCCTCCTCGATCACGCCGGCCCGCTGTAGGCGCTGCCAGAAGCGACGGCCGATTGGTCCCTGGTAATAGTGGCCGGCGGTGACGCTGACGGGCGAGGGATTGATCCCGATGCAGACCGCACGCAGGTCGGGCCGCAGGAGATCGGCGAGCGTCTCCACTTGCTCGCCTTGCCAACTGACCGTGATCCGATGATGCGTGTTGCGGCCCCATAGCTCGCCAGGCACCCAGTCTGAGGCGCTGCCCAGGGCGAGTCGCCTGTACCCGCTGATCCCGAGAAAGACCGAGCGCTGGAAGGCTGCCTACCGCAAGCGCGCAGCGGTCGAGCGCGAGTTCGGGCGCTTGAAGCACAGTTGGGGACTTGGGCCGCTGCGGGTTCGGGGCTTAGATCGGGTCCGGCTCCATGCCGACCTGACGATCCTGACCAAGCTGGCTTGCGCCTTGGTCCGCACCCGCGCCGCTACGGCTCGCGCTCCCCGGAAGGCCGGAAGCTCCCGTAGACCGTCGCTCCAGGCGACCACTCCAGCCCGTCGAGCAGTGCTTCGGGCTTGACTTCCAATGAGGCCGCAAGCTTGACGAGGGTGTCGATCCTCGGAAGCCGCAGCCCGCGCTCCAACTGAGAGACCTCCGTGCGATGCAGCGAGGCGCGTACCGCCAACTCCTCTTGGGAGAGGTCGGCCCCTCTGCGAGCGCGGGCGAGGTTGTCCCCGAATCGAGCGGCTATGTCGATCACGGCAGTTCCAGCCCGTCGAAGTGAATGGCCGCCGCGCTGGGCCGGACGCTGATCCCGCTGCACTCCAGGAGACCGACTGCGACGAGATCGCGTACAGCGGTCTCTACGGCATCGTCAGCGTCGATCTCGCGGGCGATGTCCGAGATCGTGAGGTAGTTCGCGTGGGCGTCGAGTACGAGGGCGAGAGCGGCTCGCTGAGTCGCCGCCTCGGTACGGTGGTCGTGCATGGGAGTTCACGCTCCTAATGTCACGGCCCCGGGGTGTTTGCGCACCGCCGGGGCCACTTGTTGTCTGGACCCGACGCAGCTAAGGGGGATCAGCGATGCAGATCAAGACTTTCGCCAATCGTTTCGCCAACCCCTCCTAGTGGTCGGGGGCGGGGTCCTTGCCGCGGTGATCGCCGCGCTCATCATCGGTCTCCTGTAGGCGCGACTCCCGTCCGGCTAGGATCGCGGCGAATGTTGCGCCACGAAAGCTGGCACAGGCCAACGGGTGTGAGTCCGGTCCGGGTAAGCGCCGCAGCGCCCGGTAGCAGGCCCCAGTCTCAGGGAGAGATCCCTGCGGCCGAGCGGGGCGTCAAGAGCCTCTTCGGAGGGAGCAAGCGTGCGGGCTGCGACTTCAGCCTCGTCACATCCACAATGGGGGAGCCGAGCCGCTCATTTCACGGCGAAGGCCACGCCCGCCGACTCTGTTGCGGAGCCGGTCGGCGGGTCCCTCCGGGGTACGGGAGGTTGCACGTGCGCAAGGTCGGTGCCGGAACGTGGGAGACCCGTCTGCCCAGCCCAGCGTCGGGCAAAGACCGGCCCTATAAGCCGAGTGCGAAAGGGGACGGAGGGCAGCGGGAGTCCGAGGGGGCCGTAGTAGTGCCGATCGGCGCGCAGAACAACGCGTCGGGAGCGAAGGACCCCCGCTTTGATCGCGCTGGTCGCGGAGGTAAGCGCTAGGCATGGCCGCCAAGAGCGGACCCAACCACCCCGGCGGTAGCCATCCCGCCGATGGGGAGGCGAGCGAAATGGTCTTGCAGACCCCTCGCCGCCCGAAGGTGCGAGAACTCCAACGCAAGCTATGGGCAGCGGCCAAGCGATCCCCGAATCGCCGCTTCCACGCCCTATATGACCGAATCTTCAGGGGTGACGTCCTGGAGGAGGCATGGAGGCGGGTGCGCAAGAACAAGGGCGCGGCGGGCATCGACAGGATGACGCTCGCCGCGGTGGAGGAATACGGCGCAGAGCGGCTTCTGGCCGAGTTGCAACGTGACCTCCGCGAAGGCACCTATCGCCCCTCCCCAACCAGGAGGGTCGATATCCCCAAGCCGCAAGGCGGCAAGCGGCCGCTCGGCATCCCCACCGTCCGCGACAGGGTCGCCCAGCAGGCGGCGCGACTGATCCTGGAGCCGATCTTCGAGGCCGACTTCACCGACGCCTCGCACGGCTTCCGGCCCCGCCGCTCCGCCACCGAGGCCAAGGAGGAGCTCCGCAAGGGCTTCATCCATGGTCGCACCTGGGCGCTCGACGCAGACATCCGGGACTTCTTCTCCAACATCGATCACGAGCTTTTGATCGAAAAGCTGGGGGAGCGGGTCTCAGACCGGAGGGTGCTGAAGCTGCTGCGCAAGTGGCTCAGAGCAGGCGCGATGGAGGAGGGGGCCTACCGGCAGACGGTCGCCGGAACGCCCCAGGGCGGGGTAATCAGCCCGCTGCTATCCAACGTCTACCTGCATGCCCTCGACCTCGCCTTCCAGGGTGGCGAGAACGGCCTGCTCGTCCGCTACGCGGACGACTTCGTCGTGCTCTGCCGCACAGAGGCGGAGGCCAGGGAAGCCGAGACGAAGGCGCGGGAAGTCCTCGCCTCGCTCGGCCTCGAGCTGCACCCCGATAAGACGAAGGTGGCCGACCTCAGAGAAGGCCGCGAGGGCTTTGACTTCCTCGGCGCCCACTTCCGAGCACGCGCCTCGGGCAAGCTGATGGAACGCGGCATCCGCCGCTACTACCTCCATCGCTGGCCTTCGGCGCGGGCGATGAAGTCGATCCGAGCCAAGGTCAGGGCCAAGACCGGCCGCAACCGCACAGGGGTATCGGACATCCGCGAGGTGATCGCGGACCTGAACCCACTCCTGCGCGGCTGGGGCAACTACTTTCGCACCGGGAATGCCGCTGACAGGTTCATCGAGATCGACCGCTACGTCGCGTGGCGGCTGAAGCGCTTGCTGGTGAAGCGCCATGGCCGCAACCTACGCGCCGGGCAGGCCGCTCGCTGGACCCGACAGTGGTTCGGGGAGCAGGGCCTTCACCAGTTGATGGGCACCGTCCGCTATCCGGGGGTCGCGTAACCATGCAGCGAAGATCATCGGTAAGCCGTGTGCGGGAAAACCGCACGCACGGATTGAAAGGGGAACGGGGAAACAGGCCCACCCGGGTACTGCGCCCCTGACTACCAATGGAGGGCGAAACCTTCACCACCTGTCCGGCCTGCGGCCAGCGGATCGACCCCGACGACCCGGCGAACCTCAAGGCCGTGGGGATGGTCCCGACCGGGACGTTCGGGACCCCAACCGACAACAACGACCGCTCAGAAGGGATGGGTGCCGTCTTCCACCCGTCCTGCTTCAACCAGCACGACCCGAACTGGAAGCTCGCGGACGCGTAGACCGCCACGGGTCGGAAGTCGGTGATTTCTCTATCTAGAGAAGACCCGGCACTCGCTGCGTGCCGTCCCTGCGGCGTCGGGTGGCCGATTTGCGTCGCCTACCAGCGATCCCGTGGAACCCATTCGCGGAGGTCGCGATCCCAGTGAAACGACGACTCGTCCAGCGCCTCGAAGTCGATGCGGAACAGCGCCTCGATTGCCTCGTCGGGGAGGATCGAGTCAATGACGATCTGCGGTGGGTGCTCGCCCTGCGGTGGTATGCCAGGCAGTAGAGCGTTCTCCCGACCCGACGCTTCCCACTCGGCTTTCGTAGGGCCTCCCTCGCGGACGTAGAGCTGGCCGTGGCTGTCCTCGTCCTTGCCGAGCGCTTCGCGTAGCTCGTGGTACAGCCGCTTGAGGGCCTTCCAAGCGTCCTCCCCGGCCGCTTCAGCGAAGGACTTCAGGAAGAACCCAGGCGTCACGCCGATCAGGACGAACCAGATTCCGCCTCCCTGAGCGTGCAGGTCCGCAAGGCAGGTCCCCGCGAGGCCGTTCCGCGCCATGACCTCCTCGACCGCACCGACCCGAGCCTCGTTCTCCGGGCCGCCCAAGATCATCGTCCGCACCTCCATCGGTCGCGGATCTTAGGCGCGGGCCGCCGACCCGACGGCTACCGTCGTTGAGTGTCCCTTCGGTCCCGCCTCCACGCCGCCGCGGTGAAAAAACACATCGCTCGACGGAAGCGGGAAGGCCGTCCGCTGGTCAGGATCGAACCGGACGGGAGGATCCACGTCACCGCCGAGGACCTTCCCGAGTTTCGGGCGCGGATGACGCCGATCCACGACGAGTGGGCGGAGGTCCTCAACGACATCGCTGGCACCCATGCCTTCAGCCAGGCGGGCATCGCGCTGGCACGCGAGCACTACATACCACTCGTAGAGAACGCACCCGACCCCGAGCGCGACCTCATCTGGGTGCAAGGCTTTTCGCCGAAGGACCCCGACAAGTTCGGCTATATGCGATGGAAGATCAGGACCATCCCCGACCGGCTCGCGACGGACGGGCCGGTCGCCCAGCGGATAGGCCAGCAATGGGCCGTGCTCATCCACACCCAGTGGGAACACAACTTCAGGCCCCGCTTCGCGGCGGCGGCCGAGATCGAGAAGAAGGACGTCAAGGAGCCGCTGATGGCGGACATCGGCCGGATGCGGAACGACATCATCCACCACCACGGGAAGGCCACGAAGAAGAACTGCGGCCGCTGCGAGGTGCTGAAGTGGTTTCAGCCCGGGGACACCATACTGATCACCGCCAAGCAAGTGTCCGAGTTCATGGAGCATGTCGGCGCGATCACGGTGTTGGGGGACGGACGCGGGGTGCCGATCCCCGGGCTAGAGGACCGGTACAACCCGGACTACACCCCTGAGGACGACTAACGGTGGCGTTCCCGAAGGACATTTCCCCCGACCGCCTTCGAGAGTGGGCGGAGGAGGCCTACCTCGTTTATGTAGCTGCTATCCTATATCCATGACGCTACATCAGCATGACAGCGAAGTCGGAGTCCGCGAGCTCCACGATCGCCTCAGCGAGTACCTGGAGCGAGTGGAGGGCGGAGGAGAGATCGTCGTCACCCGGCGCGGTCGGCCCGTCGCTCGCCTCAGCGGGCTCGGCGAGCGGCCGCTTGACGCGCTTGCGCGACGTGGCTTGGTGCGGATGCCGGAGGGGTCGCGCGCTCCTCGGTCGGCGCAGGTCAAGGGCACCGGCTCGGTCTCCGACCTCGTCTCCGAGCAGCGGGCCTGATCTTCTACTTCGACACCTCGGCGCTGGTCAAGCTCGTCGTTGTCGAGGAGGGGTCGGAGTTGGCAGCCAAGCTGTGGGGCAGTGCCTATCCGGTCGCGTCGAGCATCCTCGTCTACCCGGAGGGACGGTCTGCTTTGGCGGCCGCCCGGCGTGCGGGCCGGCTCGGTGAGGAGGCTCATGAAAAGGCGCTTGTCGCCTTCGAGGAGCTCTATGCGGAGTTGGTGGCGATCGGTGTCGACCAGGATCTTGCTCGCGGCGCGGGCGAGTACGCGGAACGCCTCGGACTGCGGGGTTACGACGCGGTTCACCTCGCCACTGCGCTCGAACTCGGCGACGAGGAAATCGTTCTTGTCACCTGGGATCGAGATCTCGCTCGGGCGGCCGAGCGGGCTGGGCTGGGTGTTGCCAGCGAATTTGGATAGCTTGCGAGGTCAGGGGCCCAGCTCCACCTCGGAGAACGCCTCGTTGACAGCTTGAACCTCGTACTCATGTCAATGATCATCGAAAGATGTCGGTCGATGGTCACCGAAAAATGCAGGTCGGCCTCCCGTCCTGAGCAGGCGGCGGTCGCGCCGGCGTAGCAGTCATTGGGCGTCCTCCTCGTGGTCGTCGTCTTGTTGGCCGAGTGCCTCGAGGCGGCCCTTCAACCTGAACGAGGGCCCGTTGATGGTCAAGACCTCGGCATCGTGCAGGAGGCGGTCGAGGATCGCTGCGGCAAGCACCTCGTCGCCGAAGGTCTGGGCCCACTCGCCAACCGCCTTGTTGGAGGTGACGATCGTCGAGCCGCGGGTGTAGCGGCGGTTGACGACCTGAAAGAGCCGGTTGGCATCGGCGCGGTCAAGCGGCAGGTAGCCAGCCTCATCGAGCACGAGGAGATGCGGCCGCTGCAGCTGGGTCAGCTTGTTCGCCAGCTTGCCGAGGGCGTCGGCCTTGCGCAGGGCGCGCACGAGGTCGTCGAGCGTCGTGTAGCGGACCATGTAGCCGCGGGCCAGGGCCTCCATCGCCAGGCCCACGGAGAGGTGGCTCTTGCCGACCCCGGGCGGGCCGAGGATCAGACAGGAGACCTTTCGCTCGATGAAGCGCAGGGAGCGCAGCTCGGCGATCCGCTTGGGGTCGAGCTCGGGCTGAAAAGAGACGTCGAACTCCTCCAACGTCTTTTGGTGCGGTAGGCCGGCCATCTTCAGCCGCTGGGAGTAGCGGCGGCCTTCCAGGACGCCGAGCTCGGACTCGAGCACCAAGTCGAGGAACTCGCGGTAGCCGAGCTCGGAGGCCTCGGCGCGCTCGATCAGCTCGTCGGGGGACTCCGCGACCCCGTGCAGGCGCAGCTCGCCGGCGTTGCGGCGGATCCGCTCGTTCAGCAACTCAGCCACGGGCCACCTCCGCGTAGGCGTCGAGCGGGCGGTGGTGGACCTCGACCGTCGGCATCTCGGCCAAGACGCTGGCGAGGCTGACCGAGGGCTGCTTGGGGTCGGGCAGGGCGGTGCCGTGGCGCTGGCGCGGATGGCGGCAGTAGCGCTCGCCGGTCTGAATCGAGTAGACCTCGATCTCCTCGGCGCCGAGGCGCAGCTCGACGGTCTCGCCGATCCTCGCGCCGGGAACCGTGTAGCGGCGGCCCTCGAAGCTGATCAGCCCGTCGCGGGCGACCTTGCGCTGCGTGCGGGAGACGACCAGGTAGGGGATCGCCGGCAGCGGGCCCAGCGCCGCGCGGTCGCGCTGGGCCCGCACCGCCACGACCTCGCCGTGGGTGCCGTGCACCCGAGCGCGGGCGATCTCCTCGTTCCAGACAGCCCACTCGCGGTTGGCCTGCTCGTAGTCGGCGAAGGAATGGCCGCGCAAGAGGCGGCCGCGCACGTAGGGAACGTCGGACTCGACCTTGCCCTTGGTCTTCGCCCGCCGCGGTTTGCAGAGGCGCAGCTTGAAGCCGTAGTGGTGGGCGGAGGCGAGCGCCTCGGGGTGGTAGAGGCGATCGCCGGGTCGTCGCTCGGTGCCGACGTGGGAGCGCACGACCGTCTTGGTGCGGTCATAGAGGATCTCCTTGGGCACGCCGCCGAAGTGCGCAAAGCCGGCACGGTGGCAGGCCCAGAACGTCACCAGGTCCTGAGAGCCGGTCAGGGCGACGAAAGCGTCGCGGGAGTGGCCCAAGACCATGTGGAAGCCGTAGAGCGGCAGCTCGAGGCCCGAGGAGGTGCGAATCGGCTGCTCGTGGGACCAGTCGACCTGAGCCTGGTGGCCCGGTGCGGTCTCGAAGCGTTTCTCGACCTCATCGCTCTCCTCGGGCGTGCGCGGCCGAGCTCGTTCGACGTAGCGCCGCACGGTCGGGTAGCTGCCGGTGAAGCCGTGATCGCGACTCAGATCCTGGTGGATGCGCGTCGCCTCCAGACCGGCGTCTTTGGCCAACCACCGGTCGATCAGCGGCTTGAAGGGGTCGAGCTTGGACGGCATGCGCTTTCGCCGGTAGTGCGGCTGGGCGCCCTCGGTCAGGTAGCGCTTCACAGTTCGCCAGTCGCGGCCGACGATGCGGCCGATCTCGGCGTAGGTAAGCCCGTGGCGGTGCAGGGCTCGGATGTCCATGTACTCCTCCTCATCGATCAACTCGTCCTCCTTCAGGTTCGCCCGATCGGGCGAACCTGAAGGAGCTACCTGCCGGCGGAGGAGGCCGAAGCCGCAAGTTGCGGAACGGACCTACATCTTTCGGTGATCACGGAGCGACAGTTTTGCGTGACCACGGACAGCTCGTCAGCTTAGCAGGTTTGTGGGGTCAATCCCCCACACACCTACTCGCCGCGGAGGATTTCGGCGACCCGGCTGAAGTCGAGGCCGATCTCCTCCGCGATGTCGCGCACTGTCAGGCCGCCTTCTTGCGCTCGCTCAAAGCTCTTGCGACGGGCCGTCCTGGCTTTGGCGCGTTGACGCTGGACGCGCTCTTGGGCGCGTTCGAACTCGGTCTGAGCGCGGCGCACCTCGGCTCGTGCCTTTTGCTTCGGGTCGCTAGACATCAAACGCAGCCTAAACGCCAAGTCCAGAGATACGTTAGCCAGCGAGGTCGCTGTTCCTCGACCGGCGCAACTCACCAGCGAAGCTGAAACAATGAATATTCGGAGTGAGTCTTGATCGACTATCTCGTTTTCGAGAGAAGATCGCGTGATTAGCCACGACCTTACAATCACCGATGGAGCCAAGGCAGGAGGCTGGATCAGACCCAGGCTCGGAGGCGAGTTCGGGGCAGTGTCGCTGCAAGTCCCGAAAGGATTCGGAGCCTATGCCCGCATCTTCCACCCCGCCTCGGACCCGGAGGGACATTCGGTCAGATGGGCAGAAGTAGCGAAGGCCCGCGGGACTACTCCACATCGTGAGATGCAGTGGCATGCCATCCTTGGATTCGCCGACGCTGAGCGACGCGGAGGCTCGCGTAGTCCCGACGACCCAAATGGAGCGAAATGGGCGGGATCGGACCCGGCAACAGGCGCGATGGACATCGAGACCCTTGATGCACTCTGCGAAATCCTTGCCGTCCACACGGTAGATCCCACTCACTGCTTCTTTGGCCTCTGCACGATCCAAAACTGGGAGGATTCCTTTTCGCCTGACGAGTTGCAGCCATTGCTTGCACTCCCCGACGGCCGCGATCACATTGTCCTCGCCGGTCCTCTCTCTGCCGTCGACCAGATCGCATACGAATGGTCCAAATCCACTTCCATCGAGCTGAACTCGATTTCTGACCAAGCCGAGAAGCCGTTGCTCACGCCAGATCAGTCTGAAGACCTTTGGCGCGAAGCACCGAACCTGATCTGGCCTGCCGACGAATCATGGTTCGTCGCCAGCGAGATGGACTTCGACTCTACCCTTGTGGGCGGTAGCGACAAGCTGATCGAGGCGATCGTGGAATCCTCAAAGCTTGAGGCTTGGCAGGTTGAACCGAGCAACTCACTCGCCATCAACGCGGATAAGATCAACCCATCGAGGGCACACTAACTCTTTACTCTTTATAAGAGTGGCCGACGCCGGGCCAACGGCAACCGCTAATCGCGGCATTTAGTTGCCAAAAACGTTGTCGATATACCGGATCGGCTTACCCTCGGAGGCTGATGGTTCACCTTTCTAGCAAGGCGTCGCATTCGCCGGCATCGGGCCTTTTCTCTACTTTCATCGGCGATCTTGTGAGTTTTTCGGGCCGCACTCAGAGTATGAGTAGAGCTCGGCGCATGTTCCCTCCCGGTTATTTCTGACTTAGTACCACCACAGCCGAGCGTGACCGCAGTCAGACCTATGGCAATAATGATCATTGAGAGGGCAAGTCGTTGCATCTTAATGGCCAGCGCTGAGCAAGAAAAATGCTTGGTTCAACAACCAATATAGAAACGTTTAGTAGAGTTCACAGCTCCTCCTGCCGGAGGAGTTGTACCTGGTGCAAATATACCAAGTCCACCTCCAACCGCAGAATACCATCCCGGCCTGCATCTGGTGCTGGCAGAGGCTTTGACATTTATATTAGTGCCATTGAAATCTTTTTTTGCCGTTGCGACTCGATGGGCTTCCCCGTGCCTGGTCGGCGAATAAAAGAGACTAACTTTGACCCACCCCCTCACAGGAATGTCTCCTTTACACCGAATTTTTTGCACTACATTGACCCGGCCAGGTCTGTGGTGGGACGAATGGGGGTAATCGAGGTTCATATGACAGCCCGTAGCGTTACCTGATAGATCGAGCCCGTTGATTGGGTCCTGGTTGGCATAGTCGTATGTGTTCGCCGAACCTCCTTGCACCGGATCAGTAGAGACGAACCTTCCCATCGCCGGCACATAGCTCCTCGCCCCCATCTGGATCACCCCCGAGGGCAGTTCGGTCCGCCGCTTCTTGCCCCCTAGCCAGCCGAATCGACCGGCGCTGCCTTTCACGGGATTGCCGAACTCGTCGAATTCGAATTTGGCGATCGGTTCTTTGGCCGAAGAACTGAGGCTGGCGGTGGCGACGACATCGCCGTGCAGGTCTGTGAGCTGGAGGATCGGTTCTTTGCCGCTTTCCTGCACCGCGGCCAGCTCGCCGCCGATCCCGCTGATGTTGCGGGTCCATTCCGAGCCGCGTTCGGTCCAGGCGGGAGAGTCGCCTTCGCTGTCGTAGTGGAAGACTTCGGTTCCTTCTTTCGAGCCGGTCTGGGTGACTTGTCGTACTCGTCCAGTGGAGTCGAGCTGATAGCTGTTCGTAAGGCCGCCTTGAGATTGGCTGGCTAGCACTTCGTTTGAGTAGAAGCTGGTTTTGAGGGTGCTTCCGCCCGCGTAGGTGCCCGGCAGGCTGGTGATCCGCCCGAAGCTGTCGTATTCGATGCCTTCGCCGGTCAGCCGGTCGCCCGCGTCGTAGCTGTAGGACTGGGTCGTGCCGCCTTTAGTCGCACATGCGCCACCGAGTTCAGGCGACCTCGTCGTCATCGAGGTCCGGTTCGAGTCCTTGCCTGCTTCGCCTTCGAAGGCGTAGATCCGGGTCGCGCAGGAGCCTTCCTGAGTGTCCTTGGCGACGGCCAGCCGCCCGACCGCGTCGTAGGTGTATTCCTGGGAGGAGCTGAGCGTGGTCCGCTTCCCCACCTGGCCGTAAATCGAGCTTTCCTCACTTTCTTCGAGCCAGGTGCATTTTTCAGTGCAGCTCGTGGCCTTGACGTAGGCGAGAGCGGTCGGTTCGCCGGCCTCGTCGTAGGTCGTTTTGGCGATCAGGCCGTCGGGGAGCCCTTCTTCGGTCATTGCGCCGTCGGCGTTGTAGGCGGCGGTGAAGGTTCCGATCGCGGAGTCTTCGAGTTTGGTCAGGAGGCCCGAGGTCGAGTCATAGCCAAAGGTCTGGGTTCCCTTGCCATCGTAGATCGTCGCCGGGCGTCCTTCGAGTTCATAGGTCGTTTTCGAAGTGTTCCCATCGGCGTCGGTGTATTGGATCGGGCGGCCGAGTTTGTCGTATTCGGTGACGACGGCCTGGGTATCGCAGCCTTCGCAGATGAGCATTCGTTCGACCGGCAGCCCCGTCGATTTGCTGTAGAGCGCTTCGGAGGGAAGCACTGAGGTGCCCCCGCCTTCGGTTTTGGTCGTGATTTCGCGCCCGGCGGCGTCGTAGGTCTTGATCGTTTTGCGCGTGCTTTCAGCCGCTTCTTTGCCGCCCGGGCTTTCGATCACTTCGGTCGGCTGGCCGAGCTGGTCGTAGGAGGCGTACTTGGTGACGAGCAGTTCCGGCTGGCCTTCGGTGCCCGGCTGGGAGGCGGGAGCCTTCTCGCAGGGCAGGCCGGCGAAGCCATCGACGTGCTGGCAGCCGTTCACCGGCGAGTCGTCGTGACTGTAGTAGTAGATCTTCGTCGTATGGGCATCGCCGCCTTCCGGTTTGGCAGGCAGGCTGCTTTCGGTCGGTAGGCCGGTCGAAGCGTCATATGCCGTGCGAGTGCGGAGGCTGAGCCCTTCGGGGTCGACGATCGTTTCGGTGGGCTTGAGAAGCGTCCAATTGTACTTGGTTTCAGTCACCCGCTGGTCGGCGTCTTTGCCTTCTCCGGGGATGCTGGCGCCCGTCGTCACTCGCGTCGGCAAGTGGGGCTTCAAGCCGATGCCGGGCCAGCCTTCGTCGTAGCGGATCGTCGTGTGCAAGCGAGCTTTGGGGACGGTAGTGCCCGATTCGAGGCGGATCGCGTGCATCGGCCCCCATTCCTCGAGCATTTCGGTGCCGTCTGCGGAGAAGTGGCGTTTAACTTCCAGTTCTTCGGCGCGAAGGGCCGGGTTTTCGGCGACCAATGCCCTGAGGCGGTTCTGGGCACTCAATTCGCGCACGATGTTGCCGTGTTCGTCGGGTTCGGCGGTGGCAATCGAGGGTGCCGAGGTGCCCGCGCCCGACGGAGTCGCGGTGTTGACCGCCTGCCCTTCGGAGTCCATGTAGTAGACGCTGGCGCGGGTGTAGGCACTGGGCGGGCTGGCCGGAACTTCGTCGGGCGGGAAGATCGCGGTGGCGTCGATCGGGACGTCTTTCTGGCCCCATTTTTCGATCGCGGCTAGGCTCATGTCATAGGGTGCCCCGCTGCCGCTCAGCGGCGCTTCGTAGGCGATCGTCGTCTGCGCCACCGAGGGGCTGGCCACCAGGCTCGGGCGCTTGACCGCGACCAGGCGTCCGGAGTCGGCGGGCTGGCCCGCCACCGTGCCGTATTCGAGCGTCCACGGTTCCAGGCCGGGCGGGGTGATCGTTTTGAGTTGCCCGCCGGTGCGGGCTTCGGAGCCGGAGCCGACATAGCTGTAGGTCTCATTCAGTTCGCCTAGGCGCGGGTCCCACTCCTCGATCAGCCTGCCAGATGAGTCGTATTTGTACTTGGCGACTTCCCAAGAGCCCTGTTTGGTCGCCGAAGTCGGGCCGTAGTAGGTGATCGAGGCGAGGCGATCCTTGTAGGAGGCGGGGGCGCCCCAGGTGCTGGCGGCCTGATAGGTGAAATAAAGCGCGCGACAGCCTGGATTCGTTTTCGCGGTCGATTCCGAGCAGCTGATGTTTTTCGCCGCCGGCGCGAGCAGCGCTTTCAAGCGCCGTTTGCCTTCGATGATGTCGTAGATCATCTGTGAGGTAGTGCTGCTGCCGCTCATCGAGATCGAGACCGGCAGGTATTCGCTGCCCCCGGAGCTGTTTTCGAGGGTGGTCTTGTTACCCTGCGGATCGGAGAGCGTCATGTTCACGCCGTTTGAGACCGAGAGCGACCAGCCCGCCATCTCGGGCGGCGTGACGTAGGCGCCTTCGCTCAATTCGAAGGCGTATTCATAGCCTTCGAGGTCAATCAGGATCGCGTAGTCGAGCAGCCCTTCTTCGCGTTCTTCTTCGCTCGCCGCGAACGTTTTGACGCTGCGCCAGTCGGCGCCGCCGGCCACTTCGACCGGCGCGGTCGGCTTCCAGCCGCGACCGAGCACGCTAGTGTCTTCGACCACGCCCGGCTGGCGCGAGTTGATCGTGCGCGAGAATTCGAGGCCGGCGGTGACGCCGGGGATCGAGACGTCGGTGCGACTGAGGCTGAAGTTGCCGGTGAGCAGGTTGAGCGTGCCGGGTCCGACGGAGGTGGTGGCGTCGCGGGTGCCGCCGACATCGAGATTCACTGTCGCTTTGGAGGCGGCGCTGTAGCCGGCGACTTTTTCGTCACCGTCAAAGAGCGCCCTGACCTGCACTTCCCCGCCTTTGCTTTCCAGGGTGCTGCTGAGGTGGGCAGCGTCGAGGTAGAGCGGTTCGGTCTGCTGTTTGCCGGTTACCGCCACTGGCCATTTGGCCACCGCTTTGCCGGCGGCGTCCTTGACCAGAGAGAGCGGGACGTTCTGGAAGGCGCCTTTGCTCCCTTCGCGGTACTGAAAGGTGACGCCGGTGACGCCCGCTTCGCTCCAAGCCGCCTTCAGCTTGAGGCGGCGGGCGGTGACTGTGCCCTCCGTCGGCAGGGCGAGCTTGCTGGAGGCCGGTGCGGCCTGGTAATAGGTGACGCTGAGGTAGGGTCTTTCGGTGCCCGAGGCGCCCGATTCGAACTTGATCTGGCGCTGGGTGCAGGAGCTGGGACCGCATTCGCGCGATTTGTCGTCGATCAGCTTGGCGAGGATGTTCAGCGTTTCGGGGTTGGAGACCGCTTCCTGGACGGGTTTGACCGGGAGCGCGAAGGTCCACCAGCCCGCCTGGGCGCCTCGTTCCGAGGTGAGGATTTTGCCCAGTTCGTCGCTGTAATCCCCGCCTTCAGTGCTCCAGAGCTGGCTGCCGCTGACCCCGTAGTGGGTCCAGCTGACACCTTCGGTCCAGGGCTTGGTCGGTTTGCGCAGTTCCAGGCCGCTCGTATTGAGCGCTTCTTCAAAGGAATGGATGCCGAAGGTGGCCGCGGTGAGGTAGGAGGCGCTCGGAATCCCGCTGAGGCTGAAGCGAAGCAGCGAGCGCTGCCATTCGTCTGAGGCGCTGCTGGTTTTCGGCCAGTAGGCCGTGATCAGCTTTCTGGCTGGGTTGCCGTCGCATTTGGCTTTGACGTTCGATCCGGCTTTGCCGCCGTAGGAGCAGTCGAGCGCCGGCTTGGGCACGACCAGGGTCGGGTCCAGGGTGGCAGGCCACAGGCGAGAGGGGTCAGAGAGCCATTCTGGGTCCGGCCTTACGGTCAGCTTCCACTCCCCGCCCGAGAGGGCTTCCAGTTCGTAGTTGATCTCGTGAGATTCGGCTCCGGCGCTGTCGAACATCACCGGGGCGGGTAGAGTGGCGAAGACGTGTTCGCCCGAGTCGCGGAACTCGATCGCGCCTTCGTCATTGAGGCTGGGGGTCAAGCCCTCAGAGGCGCTCAGCTCGAAGCTGAAGGTGGCGGGCTGGGCGGGACCGGCGAGCTCGATGTCCTCCTTGATCCCGTTCGGGAGGGTTGAGAAGCCGAAGCTGGTTCCGGGGTTGGCGGCTTCATAAGTGGCGCTGTCGCCTTCGAGTTGGGCGGCTTCGGAATCGGGGGCGAGCAACTGCGCGGAGACCCACTGTTCGCCTTCGCTCAGGCGCACCGGAGCGGCGCCGAGGTGTTCTGGCAGGCTCACGTCGAAGCTGTTGTCGCCGTTGGTCAGGCCGGAGCCGTCGGGCTGCCCTTCCAGTCCTTCCTCGATCGGCATCCATTTGCCGTCGGGCGTTTCGTAGTTGACCGGAGTCTCGAAGACGTGGGTCTGCAGGGCGCCATTGGGAAGGCGGAAGGTGGCGGAGGTGGCGGTGCGATCGGTCGCCACTTCGGGACCGGGCTCGGCTTCGGGGGCAGCTGAGAGTGTCGGGTCGCCTTCGCTCCCCTCGCCCTGGTCGGCGAACGCGATGCCTGAGCTGACCGCGAGCAACATGACCAGCACGAATGCGACAAGCCTGATCCCTTTCAACTGAGTGTCCTCCCCTTCGTTGGTTGATCCTGCAGAGCCCCTGGGCTCAGCGCGCTTTGGACTCCGTAAGCGCTGGCGGGCGCCGCTCCCCCAAAAGACTTCTGCTTCATCCCTGCCCCAATCCCTGATAGACGCTATACGTGCTAATAACGACAGCGGGAGCATATAGGTACGGGAGGGGTCGTTGTTTGCCGGCGCTTCGAGCAGCCAGCGTGCCAGGCATGTTAGACGTAATTACGTCTAACAAAACGGCATCCTGGCGGGAAGGCTGCCCTGGCGCATGCCGCCCCGCCGCAGAGCCAAACCGCGTTCGGCCGACCACGCTGCTCTGGGGCAGGCGGTCGAGGAGCTGCGCCGGGAAGCCGGCCTGACCCAGGAGGGCCTGGCCGAGCGGGTCGGCACCGAGTTCAACCGGATCGGCGAGTTGGAGCGCGGCGCGATCGACTCGCGGTTCAGCACCCTGCTGCGCGTCGCGCGGGGGCTCGACGTCGAGTTGGGGGAGATCGGCGCTCGCTTCGAGCGAATCCTGCGCGAGGGGTCCAAGAGGAGCTGACGTCGCCGTCCAAGCCGGCCCCCGCTGCCCGGCGGAGGCGCCTCGGATCGTGCGTGGACTGGACAGTCCGTAATGTGTCGTGCTGTTCGCGTTGGGGTTGTGGGGTGCCTGATCGGCCCTCCTGACCCGGCTTGCCTCGCCCCTGCCGGTTACTTGCAGTTCTGGCCCGTGGCTCTCGGGTGATTTCCCTACCTTGACTTTGGCTTTGGGTCCTTGCCTTGAGAGACGAGCGGTCATTCGGGGCTACTCCTCCACGGTCATCCATAAGCTCGCCAGCAAGGCGATCCGCATCCGTCGGTAGGCAACGCGCCTTGCCCTGACCAGCGGGTCCTGGGTCGCGCCGACGTTGTGGTGGTCGCCGTGCGGCCTGGGCCGGCGCCTGCGGCCGCGCCGCGCCTTGCGGGAGACCTTCATCGCCACCGAGCTCCTCGCAGCCCACCGGCCTCATGGGCGAAATCGCCAGGCCACTCGGCACCGAGAAGATGCCGAGACCGACCCCGGGCCATAGCCAGCAGTTGAGAGTTCTGTGTCTTCACGACTTCCTGCGTGCCCTTCCGACTTTCGATCCCAAGGCAGCTCGGCGCTTCCGATACGTGCCAAGTCCTGCCTGGAACCGGTCGGGAACCTTACACGGACACCACCCTGATAGTTGGTGGACTTCATCACCGGGGTCGGGAAGGGTGCCTGAGTGCCGCCGCTCAGCCCCCGCCATCGCGCCTTGGGAAGGGCGATACGGGCGTTGCGCGAATCGAGCGAACTCACCCAGGAATCCCTGGCCGACTTGGCAGGAATGAGCGCCAACTACGTCGGCGACGCCGAGCGCGGCGAACGCAATATCAGCGTGCGCGCCCTGTGGCTGCTCGCCGATGGACTCAACGTGCCGGCGTCCACTCTGCTGCGCGAGGCCGAGAAGCACAGCAAAGGCAAGCGGTAGACGTCGTCTGTCCTCGATGGCCGTTGGCTGGTCTTCACCGGCGCCGCCTACAAGCAGCGCCCCGTGCGCGAAACGGCATAGCGAACTCCAAAGAGCCGAGCGCCCACCTACCTCGCCCGTGGAGGTGGGCGCTCGGCTCCCGGCTGGCCATTTCTAGGCGATCCGTCCTTCTTATCAGTCCACTTTCGCGACTTCTTGCTCTGTAGGGCAGAGGGCTATGCGCGATTCGCAAGGCAAAGACACGATCGGCGGCTGGTCGATTCGTCCATCACAGGGGTCCAGTTTCCGTGCTCGCGCCCCTCTTGTAGAGATGAGACTTCCTGCGGGACAGGCAGATCACGAGGAACGGCGGCCACTGAGATGGCATGGGAGCCGGAGTCGATGCAAAACGCTCCTGGGCTGGACAGACCGAACCTGGAGGCGGTCGCCGATCGTGAGATCGTCCGCAGCATCGCCGCCGAGCAGCGAGCCCTCGTGACGAACGACGTGCTCGACTTCCAGCTGATCCACAACCAGATGCTGGCCGCCGGCGAAGAGCACTACGGCCTGATCTTCACTAGCGACTCCACGATGCCGCGAAACAAGGCATCGATCCCACTTTGGGTGAAGTCCCTGGAGAAAGTCTTGACTGAGCATCAAGCCGACGACGCGTTGAAGAACCGCGTTCGACACCTTGATGTAGACGAGCATGCACTCGATGCTGCGCGGCGTGAGCTGGGCACCTATGGCCTCAGCGAGACTGTCAACGCGGCCCTGCGCGATGCGGCTCGTCGGCGCGTGTTGAAGGGATTCGATGTCGTCCGGGACGTGGACGGCACGCCACAGGAAGTCGCCGCCGGCCGCGAGCGTAGTTAAGCGGCGTGGCCGAGCTGGAGCTGCCGCAGCTCGATCGACCGGCGCTCTTCGATACCGGCGCCTGGACTTGGGCGCGTGATCGTCGCTTTCCTGAACTCGCGAGTTGGTTCAACGCAGCCGTGGAAGCGGGTCTTGTTCTGGTCTGCGACCTGGTCGTCCTTGAGTTGACGCGACTTGCTCCTAGTGAGCACCGTGCCCATGAGGTAGCCGACCGCCTCGGCGCCTTCGAGGCGATTCCGATGCTGAGCGAGCTCTGGTCCCAGGCGAGACGAACCCAGCTGGCATTGGCGACGAGTGGCGATCATCGCCACGTTCCGCCCGCGGACCTCCTCCTCGCCAGCGCCGCTGAAGAGGCCCGTGTAGCCCTGGTCCACTATGGCCGCGACTACGAGCGGATCGGGGCGGTGAGCGGGCTGCGCACCAGTGGTTGGCGCCAGACGGAACCCTGGCTTGACGGTCGGACTCGCTCTCACGAGAAAGCGTCGTCGACGGTGCCGCTCTCGCCCTTTCGCGGTTCGTAGTCGGCGTAGATTTCCGTGGTGCTGATCCGCGGCGACCCCGCTCCGCTGCTGGGCTGAACCACGGTCCTTGCCGAATCGTCGTCGCGATCGTGCCTACCCGGGAGAGGCGACTGAACGCTTGCAAGAAAACCGATTTACAGCTATTTCCTATGCGGCTGAATGGAGTCGAACCATCACGTCCCGTGAGGGACACAAGGCCCTCAACCTTGCGCGTCTACCAGTTCCGCCACAGCCGCGGGGAGCGGGGATTCTAGATGCTTGCCGGGATCGGGGCTTGGTTGCGGTTGTCCGGGGGAGGCGGTAGGCTTTGCGAACAGGTGTTCGAACGGATTGGCATTTGACCTGGAGGGTAGCTAGGTGGAGCTTGACCTGACCAAGAGGCAGAAGGAGATCTTCGACTTCATTCGCCGCTATGCGGCGAAGACCGGATACCCGCCGACGGTGCGGGAGATCGGCAAAGCGGTGGGGCTGCATTCTTCTTCGACGGTGCATGCGCACCTGGCCAATCTGGAGAAGATCGGGCTGCTCAAGCGGGATCCCTCGAAGCCGCGGGCGATCGAGCTGCTCTTCGACAAGGCGAAGAAAACGATCCGGCCCGCCAGCGGGCTGCCGCTGGTCGGCCACGTCGCCGCCGGCGAGCCGGTGGTCGCCGAAGAGAATGTCGAGGAATACATCGAAGTGCCCGACGTGATCGGCGGCGAGGACGGCGACTACATCCTCAAAGTGCGCGGCGAGAGCATGATCGAAGCCGGGATCTTCGAGAACGACTACGTCGTCGTGCGCCCGGTCGAAGACGCGACCAACGGCGAGATCGTCGTCGCCCTGCTCGGCGAGGACGCGACGGTCAAGCGCTTCTTTCGCGAGGACGACCACATCCGCCTGCAGCCCGAGAACAAGACGATGGAGCCGATCCGTACCACCGAGGCGACGGTGCTCGGCAAGGTAGTCGGCGTCTTCCGGAAGATCTAACCGGCCGCTACTTCGGCCACTTGCCCGATTCGATCAGCTTCTTGTAGCGCCGCTGCTTGCGCCGCGCGTCTTTCATCACCCAGGGCAGCAGACGCAGAGCGAGCCTGGGTGAGAGGTCGAAGAGACGCAGCAGCGGGCCGCGCCATCGGGGCAGGACGACGACCGGGCGCGGGCGCTCGGCCAGCCTGCCGACCTCCTCGGCGACGCGCTGCGGGGTGAGCAGGTGGCCGGAGAAGGAGCCGGCGGCGTCGGGGTCATCGAGCTTGTCCTCGAGCATCGGCGTCCAGATTCCGTCCGGGCAGAGGGCCGAGATCTGGATGCCGGCGATTCCCGAGCGGCGCAGGTCGAAGAGGGTGCCGAGCGTGAAGGCCATCGCCGCGTGCTTGCTCGCCGAGTAGTTGACCTCGCCGGGCGCGGCGACGATGCCGGCCAGCGAGATCACGTTGATGACGTGGCCCCGACCGACCGAGGTCATCGGGCCCAGCGCTGCCACGGTGCCGTTCATCGTGCCCAGCGCGTTTACCTCGAGCATCAGCCGCCGGGTCGCACCGTCCTGCTCCCAGGAGCGGCCGGTGTCGAGCACGCCGGCGTTGTTGACCCAGAGGTCGAGGGTGCCGCCGCGCGCCGCGGCCTCGGCTGCGACCGCTCGGCAGGCGTCCTCGTCGCGCACGTCGAGAGCCGCTGGGCGCGCTCCGGTGCCGATCTCGGCCGCGGTGGCCGCGGCCGCATCGGGATCGAGATCCGTCGCGTGGACGAGATAGCCGCGGGCGGCCAGCTCGTGGGCGATCGCCCGTCCCAGGCCGCTGCCCGCGCCCGTGATCACGGCGACTGGCATTTGGCGAGCATATTTGATGCATTTGTCTCCAGAGCGCGAGCGAGCGCTAACATCGGCGGGCGGGCCGAGCGACCGCGGGGGGAGAGAAAACCCCTCGAGGAAAGTCCGGACACCAGAGGGCGAGGGCGGTGGGTAACGCCCACCCGGGGAAACCCGCGGGAAAGTGCCACAGAAACACACGGCCGATGGCGCGGCCACACGTGAGCCGCGTACAGGCAAAGGTGAAAGGGTGCGGTAAGAGCGCACCGGCGCCGCGGTGACGCGGCGGCCAGGCAAACCCCGCCCGGTGCAAGGCCAAGCAGGACCGTCGACCCTGCCCGGCGAGGTCCAGGTAGGCCGCAGGGCCGCTCGACAGGCGGCTCCCC
The DNA here is from genome assembly GCA_963728365.1 of uncultured Solirubrobacterales bacterium. Lineage (GTDB taxonomy): Bacteria > Actinomycetota > Thermoleophilia > Solirubrobacterales > 70-9 > VRUE01. The sequence goes on along the minus strand of CAVSJI010000001.1, from coordinate 898,106 downwards.
GGGGCTTCGGCCCCGGGAGACAGATGGTCGCTCACGACAGGATCCGGCTTACAGGCCCGCTGACGGAGAGGCCCCCCTCGGGGGGCCTCTCCTATTTCTGCACGGCTTTCCGTTTTAGCGTTTGCTAACGTGCCGCCAACTTCCGCTGAATCTTCGTCCACATATCCACGAAGAGCGGGGGACCCAGACAGTTGGGGCGAATCGCAGGCATCTGCCGCGTAGCGCAGCTCTTTCAGCGCGAGCCCGTCAGCTAACCCCGCAAGCGTCGTAAAGAGCTATGAAGGCAGGCAGAGACCGCCGCGGGCGGACAAGCGATTCTTGGCATGGGCGCGCGATCCGCACGCGCTCCGGCCGGCGCCTGCGCTGGGCCTTCCTCGCCGTCACGATCTTCTCCCTGGCAACGGGCGCCGCCCCCGTCCGCGCCGGGACCGGCGGCGCCTCGGCTTCCGATGGCACGACCGCCGCGGCGCCCGGCCTCGCCTTCGCGCCGATGAAGCCGGCTGGCGCCACCTGGTACGGGCCCGGCCTCTACGGCAACCACACCGCATGCGGCGAGACGCTGACCTCGCGGATCGTGGGCGTCGCGCACAAGACGCTGCCCTGCGGCACGACGGTCAAGCTCGCCTACCACGGCCGTAAGCTGATCACCAAGGTGATCGACCGCGGCCCTTACTCCCCCGGCAACTCGTTCGATCTGACCAACGGCGCCCGGCTGGCGCTCGGCTTCCCCGGCGTCGACCACCTGCGTTACGCGGTCGCCGTCCAGTACGCGCGGAAGCACCACCGCAGATAGCCCGCCGCCAAGCAGGATTTGCCGGTCTGATGGCTAATCTGGCCGGATGGGCAGGTTCGTCGACGAGAGGAGCAAGGGAATGTCGAGGTTTTCGCACGCAGTCGTCAACGCCGAGTCCGGTCGGCTTCGCAGCAGGCTGACGGTGGCGCTGGCGCTGGCGGTCGGCCTCCTCGCGCTCGTCCCGCTTGCGGCCGGCGCCGGGGCGGCGACCACCTCGCGCACGACGGTGGTTCTCGGCAACACGGCGACGATGCCCGATCCCTCCTGCCCCGAGTCTCCGTGTCAGGCGATCGGCAGCGTCACCGGCTTCCAGGTCAGCACCAGTCAGGGCTCGCTGCCCTTCCTCGTGCGCCGCGACGGCAAGATCAAGTCCTGGACGCTGACCCTCTCGCAGCCGACCAGCAGCCAGCGCTCCTTCTTCAACGGCTTCTTCGGCACGCCGCCCGAGGCCCGCCTGGCGATCCTCCGCCGCATCCCGGAAACCAACCCGCCCCGCTACAACCTGCGCGCCCAGGGCTCGATCCACGTGCTCAGCCCCTACCTCGGCCAGACGGTCCGCTTCGGCGCCTCCCTCAAGGTCGAAAAGAACGACATCATCGGCCTGACGGTCCCCACCTGGGCCCCAGCCTTCGCCCAGGGTCTGGCTTCAAGCAACGCCTGGCGAGCAAGCCGCGAACCCGGCAAGTGCATCAACTCAACCGACGTCCGCCAAGGCGAGCCGCAGCAGAAGGTCAACAAGCGCGCCACCTACGGCTGCCGCTACTCAACCGCCCGCCTCCTCTACACGGTCACGGTTGTCGAGGACTGACGGGCGTGGGGGAGGGTCGGGGCACCCTCTCCAAAACGCTCGCCGGGAGGCTCGCTTGAGTGTTTTGGAGAGGGTGCCCCGACCCTCTTCAAGCTTTCAATCCGCGGCCACGCCCACGCGTAGGACCGTCAAGCTCTAGACCCACTGGCGACGGAGCGACGCGCGCGCCGACTGGGTGCGGGAGCTTCCCGTCCTTGAGAAGGGCATCGGGGACCCCTCCCAAAAACACTCAAGCGAGGCTCCTGCCGAGCGTTTTTGGGAGGGGTCCCCGACGCCCCTACGCAACCGAGGGAAGTACCCGCGGCCCGCTCTGGTCTTTCGGGAGCTCGGCCGCTCCCGCGATCAGACTCTGGAACTCGTTCAGCGCCAGGTGGGCGACCGCCTCCAGCAGCTCCTCGTCGCTCCAGCCGATTTCCCGCGCCTCCTCGTGCAGGTGGAGAGGGGGGTGGCCGTTGTTCTCGAGGGCGCTGTGCAGGTACTCGAGCAGCGCCGCCTCCTTGGGGTCGTTGGAGGTGAAGCTGCGGGCCCGCGAGACCTCGTCCAGCCCGAGCCCGGCGCTGCGCGCCGACTTCGCGTGCTGGGCGATGCTGTAGCTGTCCTCGCGGTACTCGGCGACCGCCAGGGCGATCCGCTCGCGGCTGGGCCGCGGTAGGACGCCGCTGCGCAGCTCCGAGCGCATCCGGGTGTAGGCGCGCAGCACGGCGGGGGCGCCGGCGAGCACGCCGACGAACTTGGTGACTGCGCCGCCGGTGGCCTGGATCGTTTTGATCAGCGGCGCGCTCTCGTCGGGGGCCGTCAACTCGTCGTGGATCTGGAACCTGCTCACGTCTGTTTTAACTGTCACGTTGCATCCGCCTCCGGCTCGAATGGGCGGGGATTCCGCTTTACAGAGCCTTTACGTGGCCTTAACTTTACTTTTAGCCACTAACTTACGTCTCGTAAGTTATACCGGCTTTCCCGCTCTCCTGCAAGCCGCTAGTACCCGCGATACGTTGCCGCTAGTCCTTTTGGTTCAGACTCCACTCGCCCACGAGCCCAGGAGGCAGGAATGGCAGACCAACCGAAGAGTGCCGCCGACGTCATCCAGATCGTCAAGGACGCCGACGTGCGCTTCGTGCGGCTCTGGTTCACCGACGTGCTTGGCCAGCTGAAGAGCTTCTCGATCAACTCCGCCGAACTCGAGGACGCCTTCGAAGGCGGCATGGGCTTCGACGGTTCCTCGATCACCGGTTTCAACCCGATCGAGGAGTCCGACATGATCGCGATGCCCGACCCCTCGACCTTCGCCGTGGTCCCCTGGCGCCCCGAGGGCGAGAACGCCGTCGCCCGCATGTTCTGCGACATCCAGGTGCCCGGCGGCGAACCGTACGAGGGCGACCCGCGCTGGATCATGCGCCGGGCGCTGAAGCGCGCCGAGGAGATGGGCTTCGACGCCTTCAACATCGGCCCCGAGCTCGAGTTCTTCTACTTCCGCTCGGCCAAGCCCGAGAGCGGCGTGCCGGAGGTCCTCGACGAGGGCGGCTACTTCGACCTGACGACGCTCGACGCCGGCTCCGACGTGCGCCGCGAGACGATCCTCGCCCTCGAGAAAATGGGCATCCACGTCGAGTACGCCCATCACGAGGTCGGCCCCTCCCAGCACGAGGTCGACATGCGCTACAAGAACGCGCTGGCGATGGCCGACGACTGCATGACCTACCGGATCGTCGTCAAGGAGTACGCGATGAAGTACGGCTGGCACGCGACCTTCATGCCCAAGCCGCTCTTCGGCGAGAACGGCTCGGGGATGCACGTCCACCAGTCGCTGACCAAAGACGGCAAGAACGCCTTCTTCGACCCCGAGGACCAGTACTACCTCTCGCCGACCGCGAAGGCCTTCATCGCCGGCCAGCTCAAGCACGCGCGCGAGATCTCGCCGCTCTTCGCCCAGTGGGTCAACTCCTACAAGCGGCTTGTGCCCGGCTACGAGGCGCCGGTCTACCTCGCCTGGTCGCGGCGCAACCGCTCGGCGCTGATCCGCGTGCCGCTCTACCACCCCGGCAAGGAGGGCGCCACCCGGGCCGAGCTGCGCTGCCCCGACCCGGCCTGCAACCCCTACCTCTGCTTCGCCGGGATGCTGCAGGCGGGTCTGGAAGGGATCGAGAAGGGCTATGAGTTGCCCGAGCCGATGGAGCAGAACCTCTACCACCTCTCCCAGGAGGAGCTCTCCCACCAGGGGATCGAGCAGCTGCCCGAGACGCTCGGCGAGGCGATCGAGGTCGCGGCGGAGTCCGAGCTGGTCCTGCGCACGCTCGGCGAGCACACCTTCCGGCGCTTCGTCGAGATCAAGCGCCAGGAGTGGGATGAGTACCGGGTGCAGGTCACCCCGTACGAGATCGAGCAGTTCCTGCCTATCTTGTAGCGGCTCGCTCGCCGCGCGAGAGCGCCGAGGGCCACCAGAAGCCGTCGCCCAGCGAGAGGGCGATCGCGGGGACGAGGATGCTGCGCACCAGGAAGGTGTCGAGCAGCACGCCGAAGGCGACCACGAAGCCGAGCTCGGTGAGGAAGGTGAGCGGCAGCACCGCCAGCACCGAGAAGGTGCCGGCGAGGACGATGCCGGCGCTGGTGATCACCGCGCCGGTGACCGCGAGGGCGCGCAGGATGCCCTGCTGGGAGCCATGTTTGATCGTCTCCTCGCGGGCGCGGGCGATCAGGAAGATGTTGTAGTCGACGCCGAGCGCGACCAGGAAGACGAAGGCGAAGAGCGGCAGCGAGGGGTCCGAGCCGGGGAATCCGAAGACGACGTCGAAGAAGAAGTAGCCGACGCCGAGCGCGGCGAGGAAGCTGAGGATGACGGTGCCGATCAGCACGAGGGGCGCCATCACGGCGCGCAGCAGCCCGACGAGGATCAGGAAGACGACGAGCAGGATGATCGGCGGGATCACCAGCGAGTCGCGTCCGGCCGCGTCGCGGACGTCGAATTCGACCGCGGTCGGGCCGCCGACCAGGGCTTCCGGCGACGCCCCGTGGGCGGCCGCGCGGATCGGCTCGACCAGTTCGAAGGCCTCGGTCGAGTAGGGGTTCGGTTCGAGCGTCGCCTGCACGAGGGTGCCCGGCGGGCCTACGGCGACCGCTTCGGAGACCGCCTCGACCCCGTCGACCGCGGCGACCGCGGCGCGCACGCGCGGCACTTCGGAGCGCTGCGGCACGATCACGTCGGTCAGCGCCGTGGTCCCGGCGGCGAAGCTCTTGTTGAGCAGCTTCTGGCCTTCGACCGATTCGACTTCGTCGCGGTAGGTGTCTTCGCTGGTCAGGTCGGTGGAGAAGAAGGCAAAGCCGGCGCAGAGCACGAGCAGCAGCGCGATCGAGCCGCCCATCACGCGCCGCGGGGAGACCGAGACGCGCCGGCCGACCCGCGCCCAGAAGCCGTGTGTGGCGTCGGCGGCGTGCTCGAGCCGGTGGCGGCGAATCTCGTAGGGCCTGAAGACGGCGCGGTCGAGCGGGCCGACGATCAGCGAGGGGACTCGGCGCAGGCTGAGTGTGCGCAGGATCCAGTTGAGCAGCACCAGCGGCAGCAGGACGACGACCGCGAGGCAGGCGAGCACGACGCGGACGATCGCCCCGAGGGCGCCGCCCTCGACGATTCGCGCCCGGGCCCGCTCGGAGACGCCCTCCGGCGCCGGGGCGGTCTCCGGCGTGTGCGGAACGAAGGGCCAGAAGGCGCGGCGGCCGAAGATCGTCAGCAGCGCGGGCAGCAGGGTGAGCATCGAGAGAGCCGCGCAGGCGATGCCCATCGCCGCGATCGGACCGAGGCCGGCGGTGCCGTTGACCTTGGCCAGCACGAGGCAGAAGAGCGCCGCGATCACGGTCAGCGCCGAGGCGAAGATCGCCGGCCCGGCGGAGAGCAGCGCGGTGCGCATCGCCTCATGCTTGTCGACCGTGTGGTGCAGCTCCTCGCGGTAGCGCGAGACGAGCAGCAGCGCGTAGTCGGTGCCGGCGCCGAGCACCAGCACGGACATGATCGAGCTCGACTGGCCGTTGACCGTGACGCCGAGCTCGGTCAGCCCGTAGCCGAGCGATCGCGAGAGCGTCTCGGCGAAGAGCACCGAGACCAGCGGGATGAGGAAGAACATCGGCGAGCGGTAGATGACGATCAGCAGGAAGATCACGAGGCTGACCGCGGCCAGCAGCAGGGTGCCGTTGATGCCTTCGAAGACTTCGATCGCGTCGGCGGAGAAGCCGGCGCCGCCGGTGATCTTCACTTCCAGGCCGCCCGCTTCGCTCTCGACCTGGTCACGCCAGTACTTGACCGGGTCGACGATCCGTTCGCCCTCGCCTTCGGCGTTGATGTAGGCGGTGACGATCGCCGCCCTGCCGTCCGGCGAGCAGATCGGCCCGACGAACGGCTCATAGCCGCTCGGCTGGCCGGGGACCGGGCCGGCTGCCGCGCAGCCGGCGGGCAAGTCGCGCGGCGTCGGGGCCAAGCCCTTGCTGTCGTCCCGCTTGCCGCCGGAGGCGGCCGTGGCGCCGTCGGCGATCACGCCGGGGAAGCGCTTTTCGGTCATCTGGCCGACGTCCTCGACGATCGTCCGGCGGTCGGCGGCGGTCAGTCCCGACTCGCGCCGGAAGATCACCACAGCGGGTGCGAGTTCGCCGTCCTGCAGCGAGTCGGTTGCTTCCAGGGCGGCGGTCGATTCGGCGTCGCCGGGGAGGTAGGAGGTCGCCTCGTTGCTTTCGGCGTCTTCGAACTTGCCGGGCAGGTTGGCCGGCCCGGCGGCGGCGAAGATCGCGACGAACCAGATCGCGAAGACGACCCACTTCGCGCGGCGACCGGCGGCGAGCGTGAGCAGGGAGCGACCCACTAAGCGGGGATCAATAGCAGGTCGGCGAGTCGCGCCGGGTCGGTCGTCGGCTGCTTGCAGGCGAACGACTCGCAGACGTAGGCGGCCGCCTGGCCGTCGACCGCCGTACGATCCCGGAGCAGCTCTGGCGTCGAAGCGCCCTCGGGGCCGCCGGCCAGGACGAGGTGGGGGCGGAGCTCGGAGCGGACCACCTTGGCAAGGGCGGCGAGGTCGTCGCCGGCCAGCGCGACCTCCTGGACGGGGGCGAGATCGAAGTCGAGGGCGCGGAGGAAGTGGGCGAAGGCCTCGGGACGCCGCATCGCGGGCTGCGCGAAGAGCCGCAGCACGCCGCCGGCCGCTCGCCGGTAGCGGGATTCGCCGGTCAGGGCGGCGAGGCGGAGTAGGCCCAGCGCGGCTGAAGAGTTGCCCGAGGGGATCGGGTGGTCGCCGATCTCCTTGCGGCGGGCGATCAGGGATTCGTGGTCGCTGGCGGTGCTGAAGAAGCCGCCGCGCTGCTCGTCGGCGAAGCGCTCGAGGATCGTCTCGGCGAGGGAGCGGGCGCGTTTGAACCAGACGGGTTCGAAGGTCGATTCGTAGAGGGTGAGCAGGGCCTCGAGCAGGAAGGCGTGGTCCTCGAGGTAGGCGCTCAGGTGGGCGCGGCCGTCCTTGTAGGTGCGCAGCAGGTTGCCGTCGGGGTCGCGGAGCTCGGTCCAGACGAACTCGGCGCAGGCGCGGGCGGCGTCGAGGTAGTCGCCGCGCTCCAGTACGGCGCCTGTCTCGGCCAGCGCCGCGATCATCAGGGCGTTCCAGGACGTGAGGCGCTTGTCGTCAAGTCCCGGCCAGACGCGCTTGGCGCGGGCGTTCCGGAGCGCCAGCCGCATCTCGGCGAGCCCCTCGGGTTCCGGCGCCTCCGCCCCCAGCGCCCGATGCAATATCGAGCGCCCCTCGAAATTCCCGCGCTCGTCAACCCCGTAGAACTGCATCAACTTCTCTACCTGCTGGGCGGAGAAGTTGATGCAGTTCGCGCTGTCGGCGGCCGAGTTGGCCAGCGCGTCGCGGATCTCGGTTGGGGTCCAGGTGTAGAAGCGGCCCTCCTCGCCCTCGGAGTCGGCGTCGTAGGCGGAGAAGAAGCCGCCCTCGGGGCCGCGCATCTCGCGCAGGGCCCAGTCGAGGGTCTCCTCGCAGGTCCGCCGGTAGCGCTCGTGGCCCAGAACCTGCCAGCCGTGCAGGTAGGCGCGGGCGAGCAGGGCGTTGTCGTAGAGCATCTTCTCGAAGTGGGGGACGAGCCAGGCGGCGTCGACCGAGTAGCGGGAAAAGCCGCCGCCGAGCTGGTCGTAGATGCCGCCGGCCAGCATCGCGTCGAGGGTGCGCTCGACGATCTGGCGCTCGCTGCGCGCCGCCAGCAACTCGAGCGCCGCGGCGGGCGGAAACTTGGGGGCCCCGCCGAAGCCGCCGCGGGCCAGGTCGGCGCCGGCGCGCAGGCGCTCCACCGCCTCCTCCAGCTGCGCCGCGCCGAGCGGCTCGCCGTCGGCCTCGATCCGGCCAATCGCGCCCAGCTGGGCGCGCATCTGCGGCGCTCGCTCGGCGATTTCCTCACGCCGGTTCTCGTAGGCGTCGACGACCGCCTCCATCACCATGCGGAAGCTCGGCATGCCGCGACCCTCCTCGGGCGGAAAGTAGGTGCCGCCGTAGAACGGCATCCCCTCGGGATCGCAGAAGACCGTCATCGGCCAGCCGCCCTGGCCGCTGATCGCCTGCACCGCCTCCATGTAGAGGGCGTCGACGTCGGGCCGCTCCTCGCGGTCGACCTTGACGTTGACGAAGTGGGCGTTCATGTAGGCCGCGGTCGCGTCGTCCTCGAAGGACTCGCGCTCCATCACGTGGCACCAGTGGCAGGCCGAGTAGCCGACCGAGAGCAGGATCGGACGGTCCTCCGCGCGGGCGCGGATCAGCGCCTCCTCGCCCCAGGGGTACCACTCGACCGGATTGTCGCGGTGCTGGAGCAGGTAGGGGCTGGTCTCGCCGGCGAGCCGGTTCGGCATGGGGTCACACTACCCACGCTCCAATTGAGCCAACTTTTCGCACTGATCGGTAGCTGAAATTCGTACCGATTCGACGGCCCCATGCGTGAGGGCCGATTCGACCCGCCTCGAAAAGCTCTAACTTCAGTGGGTGCCGAGCGACCAGCCTCCCAAGCAGAGCGAACCGGCGATCGAGTCGGTGCTCGCCAAGCTGGCGCCGGATGACCGTCGCGTCGTCCAGGAAGCGCTCTCCAGGGCCGAGAAGACCGAGGCCCAGCTGCGTTACATCGCCGACCACGACGCGCTCACCGGTCTGCTCGATCGGCGCCGCTTCCGCTCCGAGCTCGATCAGTACGTCTCCTTCAGCGCCCGCTACGGCGGCCAGGGCGCAGTGATGATCATCGACATCGATGGGCTGAAGACCGTCAACGACTCGCTCGGCCACCACGCCGGCGACCAGTTGATCCGCCGGGTCGCCGGGATCATGCGCGAACGGGTGCGGACCACCGACATCGTCGCCCGCCTCTCGGGCGATGAGTTCGCCGTGTTGATGCCGCAGACCGACACGGCCGGCGCCCTGCAGCTGGGCGAGGACCTGCGCTCGCAGGTGGCCGAGAGCGCCGTGCCGCAGCCCGAGGACGGCAGCGCGACGATCAGCGTCGGGATCACGATGTTCGGCGGTGAGCGCGGAGTCGGCGCCGAGGCGGTGCTGCTCGCCGCCGATCAGGCGATGTATAGGGCCAAGGAGGAGGGCCGCAACCAGATTGCCCTCTTCCAGGACCCCGAGGAGCCGAAACGACAGCAGCGCCGCCGCCAGACGACCAGCGCCCGCGTCCGCGATGCCCTGACCCACGACCGGCTGCGCCTCCACACCCAGCCGATCCACGACCTCGCCTCCGGCGGGGTGGACCGCTACGAGCTGCTGCTGCGGATGACCAGCGAGGACGGCGAGTTGCTGCCCGCGGCATCGTTCATCGAGGCGGCGGAGCGCTCCGGCATGGTCCAGGAGCTCGACCGCTGGGTGGTCGTCCGGGCTCTGGAGCTGCTCGCCGCGCGCGAGAAGGCGGGCGAGCCGGTCTCCCTGCACGTCAACGTCTCCGGCGCCTCGGTCGCCGACCTCTCGGTGCTCGAATTCATCGAGCGGCGCCTCGACGAGGGCGATGCCGATCCGAAGCACTGCACCTTCGAGATCACCGAGACGGCCCGCGATCACGACTACGAAGCCGCGGCGGGCTTCGCCGACCGGCTCACCGAGTTCGGCTGCCAGGTGGCGATCGACGACTACGGCGCCGGCTTCGGCCCCTTCCACTACTTGAAGAGCATCCCCTTCGACCTGATCAAGATCGACGGCTCCTTCGTCCGCGACATGCCCAACAGCGACGCCGACCAGCTCACCGTGCAGGCGATCGTCCAGGTCGCCCGCGGCCTCGGCAAGACGACGATCGCCGAGTACGTCCAGGACGACGTGACGATTCAGATGCTGCGCGAATACGGCGTCGACATGGCCCAGGGCTACCACCTCGGCCGCCCGATCGACGTCGCCGAAGCGCTCTAGGCGCCGCGCAGCTCGGCCCGCTTGAGCTTGCCGGTGCTCGTCTTCGGCAGCTCGTCGGCGAACTCGACGATCCGCGGGAACTTGTAGGGCGCGGTCTGGCGCTTGCAGTGCTCCTGCAGCTCGCGGGCCAGCTCCTCGCTTGGCTGGCGCTCGCGGGGGACGACGATCGCTCGCACCACGGCGCCGCGCTCGGGGTCCGGCGCGGCGACCGCGGCGGCCTCGGCGACGGCCGGGTGGGAGAGCAGCGCCGACTCGACCTCGAAGGGGCCGATCCGGTAGCCGGAGGAGAGGATGATGTCGTCGTCGCGCCCCTCGAAGTAGAGCCAGCCGTCCGCGTCTTCGCGGACCAGGTCCCCCGTCGGCCACCACTCGCCCTCGAAGCGCCCGCCGTCGAGGTAGCGCGAGAAGAAGGTGGGGCAGGAGGCGACCCGCAGCTGCAGCTCGCCCTCGGCGATGCGCGTCTCGAAGCCCGGCAGCGGCCTTCCCATCGACCCCGGCCGCACCTGCTCGCCGGCGAGGTTGCCGCTGATGTGCCCGGTCTCGGTCTGGCCGTAGCCGTCGGCAGGCTCGAGGCCAGTCGTCTCGCGGAAGGCGGTGATCGTCCCGGCCTCCAGCGCCTCGCCGGCGGAGACCATGCGCCGCAGGGAGGGGAGCGGTCGCAGAGCGGTGCGCTTGGCCAGCATCCGGTACTCGGTGGGCGCCTGACAGAGCACGTCGACCCCCAGCGCCTCGATCAGGTCGAGCCGCTCGCCCGGGTCGAAGCGCCCGGCGTGGATCACGGCGGCGGCCCCGGTCAGCCAGGGCGCGATGAAGACGTTGCGCGCCGACTTCGCCCACCCGGTGGCGGTAGTGCACCAAACCAGCTGCCCCTCGCGCGACCCAAGCCAGTGCTCCGCCTGAACCCGCTGCCCCAGCAGGTACCGATAGGCATGGACAACCCCCCGCGGCTCGCCGGTGGTCCCGGAGGTGAAGACGATCAACGCCGGATCCTCGCCGTCCATTGCCTCGACCGCGGCGGGAGTCTCCTGCGGCCGGTCCTCGTCGAGGACCTCCGCGACCTCCCCCAACGTCATCGTCTCAACCCCACCGGGAAGCTCCGCCAGCAGGTTGTCTTCCCCGACGCAGAGCCTTGGGTCGGCGGCCGCGACCCGCAGCTCCAGGTCGTGCCGCCTCAACTGCGTGCTGCAGGGCAGCGCCACCGCCCCCATCCGCCAGCATGCGAGCAGCGAAAGCACCCACTCGACCCGGTTCCCGACGAGCGTCATAACGACGTCGCCGCGCTTGACTCCCCGCGCCGCGAACGCCCCCGAGAGCCCCGCCGAGCAGGCGATCAGTTCGCCAAAGTGCCAGTCGCGGCGATTGCCCTCGGCGTCGATCGCGGCAATCCCCAGTCGGGACGCCGGGGATCGCTCCAGGACTTCCTCGATGAAGTTCATGACGGCGGGGGGAGAGTCATCGACGGTAGGGACTTATAGGGGAGTGAGAGAGCGCATAGGAGCAAGGTGTATTATACTGATAGGTATCATACTAGAGAGTATGATACCTATCAGTATTGAGCCAGCCAGGGCTGGCGCGAGGTCTTAATACAGAGGGGTATTATGCTGCAAGGTATATAGATGACAAGAGCCGGGACTCGCAACCCATTCAGCTTCGGCGCGCTCGCGCTTGACGAGGCATTTGCCGACCGCGAAGCGGAGCTCGGCGAGCTGACCAGCGATATTCGCAACGGCCAGGACGTGGTCGTCTTCGCCCCCCGCCGCTACGGCAAGTCCTCGCTCGTCTGGCGCGCCGCCGGCGCGCTCGCGGCCGAGAAGGTCCTCGTCGCCCAGGTCGATCTGATGACGACGCCCAGCAAGGAGAGCCTGGCCGCTGCGCTTGCGAGGTCCATCTACGAGCAGATCGCGACCACCCTCGAGCGGGTTCGCGAGCGGGCGCTCGCGCCCTTTCGCGGGCTCCAGGTGCAGCCGACGATCAACGTCAATCCCGACGATGGCACGCTGTCCTTCAGCTTCGGCGTCGGCCGGCGTCAGGCGGAAATCGACGCGACGCTCGAACGGCTGCTCGAGCTGCCTGCCGAGTTGGCCGGGGCTCGCAGCCACGGCGCCGCCCTGATCATCGACGAGTTCCAGGAGATCGTCTCGATCGACCCCGAGCTGCCGAAGCTTCTGCGCTCGGTCTTTCAGCGCCAGCCCGAGGTCGCCCACGTCTACCTGGGCAGCAAGCAGCACATCATGGAGGGGATCTTCAACGACGCCAACGAGCCGTTCTGGCGCAGCGCCAAGTCGATCGAGCTCGGGCCGATCCCGGCGGCGCCGTTCGGCGCCTTCGTCGCCGAGCGCTTCCGGGCCGGAGGCCGCGACATCGAGCCCGGTGTGGTCACCGAGCTGCTCGCCCGCACCGGCGGCCACCCCTACGCGACGCAGGAGCTCTGCTATTTCCTCTGGGAGCAGACCGCCGCAGGGAGGGGGAGGGCCGCCTCGACGCCCGAGCTCGAGCACGCGCTCGCCGCCGTCCTGCGCTCTGAGCACGCCCACTTCAGCCTCCTTTGGGACGGAGCATCCGCCGTCCAAAGGCAGGTCCTGCGAGCCCTGGCCCGCGAACCCGGCCACCCCTTCAGCGCCCCCTACCGAGCCCACCACAACCTCCCCGCCGCCACCAACGTCCAAAAAGCGTTGACTGCCCTGACGAAGCGCGAACTAGTCACCGGCACTTCGGGTGCCTATCGAATCACCGAGCCCTTCCTAGCGGAGTGGCTGCAACTGAACATCGACGGTACCCGTAGCGGCCGAAGCTGAGAGGAGGGCCGGGCCCGGTCCCCAAAACACTCACGCGAGGCTCCCGCCGAGCGTTTTGGGGACCGGGCCCGGCCCTCCCACCACCTACCGCAGTTCGGACGAGCTCTTCCCGAGCAGCTGCCGCGCGACGATCAACAGCTGGATTTGCTGCGTCCCCTCGAAGATGTCGAGGATCTTCGCGTCCCGCGCCCACTTCTCGAGCAGGTCGTTCTCGGCGTAGCCGACGGTCCCGCACAGCTCGACGCAACCGAGCGTCACCTCGACGCAGGTGCGTCCCGCCTTCGCCTTCGCCATCGAAGCCTGCAGCGAGTTCGGCTTGGAGTTGTCGGCCATCCAAGCGGCCTGCATGGCGAGCAACAGAGACGCCTCGTAGTCGGCCTCCATCTCCAGGTAGCGCGCCGCCGCCGCGGACTGTCCCAGGGCGGGGCGGTCGTAGTCGATCTCGACGCCAGCCTCCTCGAGCAGCTTGCGGGTCTCCTCGAGCGCCGCGCGGGTGACGCCTACCGCCATCGCAGCGACCAGCGGCCGCGTGTTGTCGAAGGTCTGCATCGCGCCGCCGAAGCCGGCCTTGGTGTCGATCTCCGGGTTGCCGAGCAGCGCCTCTTTCGGCACCCGGCAGTCCTGCAGGGTGAAGTTGGCGGTGTCCGAGGCGCGGATGCCGAGCTTGTGCTCGAGCCGGTCGAGCTTCAGGCCGGGGTTGTCGCGCTCGACGATGAACGACTTGATCGCCGCCCGCCCCTTGGAGCGGTCGAGCGAGGCCCAGACGACGATCAGGTCGGCCCGGTCGCCCGAGGTGACGAAGATCTTCTCGCCGTTGAGCACGTACTCCTCGCCGTCGAGCTCGGCCGTGGTGCGGATTGCGGCCGAGTCTGAGCCGGCCTCCGGCTCGGTGATCGCCATCGCCGCCCACCTGCCGCCGTAGCGCTCGAGCTGCTCGTCGCTCGCCACCGAGGCGATCGCCGAGTTGCCGAGCCCCTGGCGGGGCATCGAGAGCAGCAGGCCGACGTCCCCCCAGCAGAGCTCGACGATGCCGAGCACGGTGGAGAGGTTTGAGCCGTTGCGGTTGCCCTCGTCCTTGGGACCGTCGGCGTCGCGGCGCACGCCGGCGGCGCCGGCGCCGCCGATGTCGGAGCCCTCGTTCATCCCGTCGATCAGCGAGGCGAGCATGTCGAGCTCCTTGGGGTAGGAGTGCTCGGCCTCGTCGTACTTGCGCGAGATCGGCCGGAAGACCTCCCGCGCGACCTGGTTGGCCTGGTTGGCCAGCGGCTTGAACTTCTTCGGTGTCTCTAGGTTGATCATCTGAGTTCCTTTCGCTCGCGGCCGTTGCCTAGACGAGCAGGGCGCCCTCCATCACGCCCGCGGCTCGCAGGTCTCGGTACCAACGCTCGACCGGGTGCTCCTTGACGAAGCCGTGCCCGCCGAGCAGCTGCACGCCTTCGGAGCCGATCTGCATCCCCTGCTTGGCGCAGAGGCGGCGGGCCAGTCCGGCCTCGCGGGCGAAGTCCTTGCCCTGGTCGGCACGGCTGGCGGCCCGGTAGGTGGCGAGCCGCATCCCGTCGCTCTCGATGCCGATGTTGGAGACGCCAAAGGCGACGGCCTGGCGGTTGGAGATCGGTTCGCCGAAGGCGGTGCGCTCGTTGACGTACTCCTTGACGTAGTCGAGCGTCGCCTGCGAGGCGCCGACCGCCAGCGAGCACCAGGCGATCCGAGCCCGCTGCACGCACTCGGCGTAATCCTCGCGCTTGCCCTCGCCGAGCAGCGCTCCGGCCGGCAGGCGGACGTCCTCGAGCAGCAGGCGGCCGGTGGCGGCCGGACGCAGGCCCATCGCCGGTTCCTCCTCGACCGAGAGGCCCTTGGCGCCGGACTCGATCACGAAGAGCGCCGGACCGAGACCCTCGGCCTCGGCGGCGACCACGAACAGCTCGCACTCGTTGGGGCGTGCGACCAGCGCCTTGGCGCCGTTCAGCAGCCACTCGCCGCCGTCCTTGCGCGCGGTCGTCTCGAGCTCCAGCGGGTCGAACAGCGGCCGCGGCTCGAGGATTGCCAGCGCCGCGGCGGGCGTGTCCTCGCTGGTGAAGGGGGGCAGGTAGGTCGCCTCCTGCTCAGCCGTGCCCCAGTGGGCGATCGCCGTGGCGACCGCGCCTGGGGCGAGGGCCGCATAGGCGACGCCCATGTCGCCGTGGGCAAGCGCCTCGCCGATCAGGACGCTGGTCACCGCCGCCTGCTCGTGCATCACGCCGCCGAGCTCCTCGGGGACGCCGAGCATGTTGACCCCGAGCTCGTTGGCCTGGGAGAGGACCTCGGTTGGCGTGGCCCGGTCGAAGTCGGCCTGCTTGGCAATCGGCCGCACCTTCGCCTCGGCGAAGTCGCGCACGCCTTCCTGGAGCATCTGCTGCTCGTCGTCGGGAGTGATGTCGAACAGCGGGCGCGGCTTGCCGGGCGACTGGCGCGCCGGTCGGGTCAGCTTCCGGGCTGCCTTGAAGGTGCGCCCGGCGGCGGTCGCCGAGCGGAACCCGGTCTTGGTGCCGCTGAACAGCGCTCGCTCGACCTGTTTGCGGATCTTGATTCGATCGAGCAGGTCGGAGCCGGCGAGGCGGTTGAGCCAGCGCAGCCCCAGACCCATGCTGCGCTCGGCCACGCCCTTCTCCTCGGTTGGGGTGGGCATCTCTACTTCCTCCTCGCTTCTTCGGTGTGGTCGGTGAACGGCGCCACGTGGCCGTCAAGGTGGGGCGTGCCGCGCTTCGCGTCACGCACTGCGAACTCGATCTCGCTGCCGCTCGCCTCGCTGAAGAACTCGACCTTGCCGGGAAGCAGGATCGGCTTGCGGAAGCGAACCTCGGCGCTGAAGGCATCGGGCAGGCGACTCTCCAGGGCGGCGAGGCAGCGGGCCTTGGTCCACATCCCATGCGCGATCGCCCGCGGAAAGCCAAGCGGCTTCGCGGTCAGCGAGTGCATGTGGATCGGGTTGCGGTCTCCGGAGACGGCCGCGTAGCGCCGCCCAAGGTCCCCCGGCAGCGTCCAAAGTGCCGAGACCTCACTGTCCTCCAGCGGCCGACGGGCCGATTTGTCAAGGCTGCCTTGACTTTTCGGCCCGTCGGCGCCCGAGCTGCCGCGGCGGAGCATGGTGCTTGTCGACTCCCAGACGATTCGGGGGCCGGACTTGACCTTGGTGTGGAGGGAGAACGTGCGGCCCTTGGGGTGGGGGTGGAGCTTGGTTGGCTTGACCTTGATCGTCAGCTCCTCGCCGATGCCGATCGGGCGGCGTTGCTCGATCCGGTTCTCGATGTGGACGAGGCCGACCGCGCCGAAGGGGAACTCGCCACTCGCCATCACCGCCATGTGCAGCGGGAAGGCGAGCACGTGCGGGTAAGTGGCCGGCAGGGTGTCGCGCAGCGAGAAGCCGCAGACGCGGGCGTAGGCCGCGACCTCCTCGGGCTTCGCCCGCACGCCAGGCAGCTCTAGCTCGATGTCCGGGACCTCCTTGCCGCGGCCCGGCACTCCGGGCAGCAGCGAGGCGCCGGGGATCAGCTGTGCCGCGGCGCGGGCGTAGAGGGGCAGGATGCTGGGTGGGCTGTCGAGCGTGCGGGTGCTCATCACGCCCCCAGGAAGCCCTGGCCGCAGACGCGGACCACGTTGCCGTTGACCCCGGTCGAGGCCGGGCTGGCGAACCAGGCGATCGTCTCGGCGACGTCGACCGGCAGGCCGCCCTGCGAGAGGCTGCTCAGCCGACGGCCGGCTTCGCGCGGGCCGATCGGCATCGCCGCGGTCATCTGGGTCTCGATGAAGCCGGGCGCGACAGCGTTGATCGTCGCCTTGCGCTCGGCCAGCTCCGGTGCCATCGCCTCGACCATGCCGATCACGCCGGCCTTCGAGGTCGCGTAGTTGGTCTGGCCGGAGTTACCGGCGATGCCGCTCATCGAGGAGACGCAGACGATGCGGCCGTTCTCGCGTAGCAGGCTGCGCTCGAGCAGCGCGTCGTCGATCCGCTCCTCGCTGGAGAGGTTGATCTCCATCAGCGAGCTCCAGCGCTCTTCGGGCATCTTGGCGATCGTCCGGTCGCGGGTGACGCCCGCGTTGTGGACGACGACGTCGGCGCCGTCGGGCAGCGCCGCGGCGATCTGCAGCGGCGCGTCGGGGTCGGTGATGTCGAGCTCGATCGTCTCTGCCCCGAGTCGCTCGGCGACCTTGCGCAGCTCGGCGCCGAGCGCCGGAACGTCGAGCAGGAGGAGGTCGGCGCCGTCGCGGCGCAGGGTGGTGGCGATCGCCTCGCCAATCCCCCGCGAGGCGCCGGTGACGAGCGCCAGGCTGCCCGCCAGCGGTCGCTCCCAGTCGATCTCGGGCGCCGGAGCAACCCCGGCGCCGATCCGCACCACCTGCCCCGAGACGAAGGCCGAGCGCGGTGAGAGCAGGAAGCGCAGGGTGGAGGCGAGCTGGTCCTCGGCGCCCTCGGCGACGTAGACGAGCTGCGCCGTGGCGCCTCTGCCGCCGACCTCCTTGCCGAGCGAGCGGCTGAAGCCCTCCAGCGCCCGCTGCGCGGTGGCGGCGCGCACTGAGCCCGCTTCAGACGGCGGCGTGCCGAGCACCACGACCCGCCCGCTGTGCTTCAGCCGCGGCACAGCGGGGTAGAAGAAGCGCTGCAGCTCGACCAGCTCGGTCGAGTCGGCGATCCCGGTCGCGTCGAAGAGCAGCGCCTTGGCGGGCCCCTCGCCGCCGGCACGTTCCGCCTTGATCTCATCGAGCAGGTTGGCAACCGCCTTGCCGAGGCGACCGCCGGGAGCGGCGCCGGAGAGCACTGGGCCGCAGAGCACCGGGGCGCCCGGCTCGAAGCGCTCCAGCTGCGTCGGCCGCGGCAGGCCGAGCTGGCGGGCGACGGTCGAGACGACTGGGGCGTTGACGACCTGCGAGTAACGGTCGCTCATGACGCACCTCCCGGGGCCTCGAGGATTGCGACGACGCCTTGGCCACCGGCGGCGCAGATGCTGATCACGCCGCGGCCCTGGCCGTCTTCGTGCAGCTGCTTGGCGAGGCCGGCGACGATCCGCCCGCCGGTTGCCGCGAAGGGATGCGCCGCGGCCAACGAGCCGCCGTTGACGTTGAGCTTCTCGCGGTCGATCGCGCCGAGCGCCTCCTTCCGGCCGAGCATTTCGGCGCAGAAGGCGTCGTCCTCCCAGGCCGCCAAGGTGCAGAGCACCTGGGCGGCGAAGGCCTCGTGGATCTCGTAGCGGTCGAAGTCCTGGAGTGTCAGGCCGGCGCGGTCGAGCATCGCCGGCATCGCGTAGGCCGGCGCCATCAAGAGCCCTTCGCGCTTGTGCACATGGTCGACGGCGGCGGTCTGCGCCTCGACGAAGTAGGCGAGGATCGGCAGGTCGCGCTCCTTCGCCCACTCCTCGCTGGCGAGCAGCACCGCCGAGGCGCCGTCGGAGAGCGGGGTCGAGTTGGCGGCGGTCATCGTCCCCTGCGGCCCGCCGAAGACCGGCTTCAGCTTGGCCAGCTTCTCGGCGCTCGAGTCGGGGCGCAGGTTCTGGTCGCGCTCCAGCCCTAGGTAGGGGGTGATCAGGTCGTCGAAGAAGCCGCGCTCATAGGCCGCGGCGAGCTTGCGGTGGCTGGTGACCGCGAGCTCATCCTGCTCCTCGCGGCCGATGCCCCACTCGGAGGCCATGATCGCGCAGTGCTCGCCCATCGAGAGGCCGGTGCGCGGCTCCTCGTTGCGGGGGATCGCCGGCACGATGTGGCCGGGGCGGATCCGGGTCAGGCTGCGCAGCTTGCCGATCGTCGAGCGCTGGCGGTTGGCGTCGAGCAGGGTCTCGCGCAGCTGCTCGTTGAGCCCGATCGGCGCGTCGGAGGTGGTGTCGGCGCCGCAGGCGATGCCCGAGTCGATCTGTCCGAGGGCGATCTTGTTGGCGACGAGGATCGTCGTCTCCAACCCGGTGCCGCAGGCCTGCTGCACGTCGTAGGCGGGTGTCTCGGGCGCCAGCCGCGTGCTGAGCAAGCTCTCGCGGGCCAGGTCGCGGTCGTGGGAGTGCTTGAGCACGGCGCCGCCCGCAACCTCGCCGATTCGCTCGCCGTCAAGGCTGTAGCGGTCGATCAGGCCGTCGAGGGCGGCGGTGAGCATGTCCTGGTTGGAGGCGTGCGCGTAGACGCCGTTGGAGCGCGCGAAGGGAATCCGGTTGCCGCCGACGATGGCGACCCGGCGTGGTTTCTCGGTCAAGTGCCTTTGCCTTTCGGTTTTGGTCGGGACGGGTTGGAAGCTGGGGTGGAGCGCCGGCGCAGGCCGGGCTCGATCGTCGCGATCAGCAGCTCGGCCGCCTCGGAGGCGGTGGTCGCCTCGGTGCGCAGCCACCAGCGTGCCAGCGCCTCGGCGGCGCCGAGCAGGGCGGTGGAGAGCGCCTCGACTTCGATTCGCGCCGCGCCGCGCCGTTTCTCGGGCAGTTGGGCGAGCAGCGATTCGGAGACCAGCGTGGTGAGCCGGCCGCGGTACTCGGCGACCCCGTCGGCAAGCTCGCCGACCTGAGGGAGGGTCTCGTCGAAGAGCACCGCCCAGGCAGCGCGGTCGGCGTCGAGGAAGGCGAAGAAGGCGCGCAGGCCTTGGTTGAGGGCGTCCCCCGGGTTGCTCGTGTCGCCAACCGTCTCGAGGATCGTCGCGACGAGAGCGTCGCCGGAGCGCTTCATGCAGGCGATGTAGAGGCGCTCCTTGTTGCCGAAGTAGTTGTAGAGCAGCGGCTTGGTGACGCCGACCGCCGCGGCCACCTCATCCATGGTCACCGCCGCGTAGCCACGCTCGGCGAAGAGACCGTGCGCGGCGAGCAGCGTCTGCTCCATGCGATCACTTCTCGAGAGCCGGGAACGGGTTTGGCTTGCGGCCATCTGCAAGGAGGTTACCGCGATATAAATTTATATCCAGGTAACGTGATCGATCGCACACGCTGACGATTTGCCCGCGCCGTCGGGGCGGAGATACCAAGGCGGCGGGGACCGGTGGGTCTACCGCTCGTAGAGCTTGACGACGCGCACCGCGCCGCTGGGGGCGGCGTCCACGCAGAGGTTGCAGAGGACGCACTCGTCGAGGTTCTGCTCGACGATCACGACCCCCGACTCGGTTGCCTTGAAGATGTCGACGGGGCAGACTTCCTCGAGCTTCCCTGCCAGCTCGGCGTCGGCGGCGACCGAGGAGTCGACCTCGACGTCGATGAAGACCCTGTTCAGCGTCTCGGCCATCAGGCTGCGACCCCCAGCTTCTGCTTGACCGCGTCGGGGATCTCGTCGATCCGCTCGACCACGCGGATGCCCGCCGCTTCGAGGCGGGCGATCTTCTCGGTCGCGGTGTCCTCGACGCCCTCGACGATCGTTCCCGCGTGGCCGAAGCTCATCCCCTTCATCTCCTCGTCGTCCATGAACTTGCCCGCCATGAAGGCGACGATCGGCAGACGGCTGTCGTTGTCCTTGACCCATTCGGCGAGCTGTGCCTCCATGCGGCCGCCGGGCTCGGTGTAGATGACGATCGCCTGGGTCTGCTCATCGGCCTCGAAGTAGGGCATCAGCTCGGCGTAGGTCGAGCCGATGATCGCGTCGCCGCCGATCGAGACGGCGGTCGAGACGCCGAGGCCCGCCTGGGTCAGCGAGGAGGAGATCTCGGTGGTCATCCCGCCGGAGCGGCTCATCACGCCGACCGGGCCGGGGGCGTAGGCCTTGGCCGCGTCCTTGGCGGGACCGCCGATGCCGCCCATCTTGCAGACCTCGGGGACGATCAGCCCGAGGCAGTTGGGGCCGATGATCCGCGCCCCCCGCATCTCCGCCAGCTCGACCATCTGGGCGACGTCGCCACGCGGGATGCGCTCGGTGACGATCACGATCAGCTCAATCCCGTTCTCGATCGCCTCGAGCACGGCGTCCTTGGTGAAGGCGGGGGGGACGGTGACGACCGAGCCGTCGATCGGCCCGCCGTGGTGCTCGACCGCCTGGGCGACGGTGTCGAAGACCGGCACGCCGTGCACCTCGCGGCCCTTGCGGCCGGGGGTGACGCCGCCGACGACCCTGGAGCCGTAGTCGAGGCACTCCCTGGTCAGGTTGACCGCCTCGCGCCCGGTGATCCCCTGGACGATGAAGGTCGTCTCCTTGGAGAGCAGGATGCTCATCGCAACCCCTTCCGGTGCGCCTTATGTAGGCATGGACCGTAAAAGGCGCACCGGAAGGTCATGCCGGGGCTCCCTGGATCTTGGTGACTGCGCGGTTGGCGGCCTCCCACATCGAGACCGAGCGGTCGCAGTACTCGACCCCGTAGCGCTCGAGGATCTTGAAGCCCTCCTCCTCCCAGGCGCCCGGGATGCGGAAGATCGCGATCGTCTCGCCGGGGTCCTTGCCGAGCTCCAGGCAGGCCTTGATCACGCCGCGGGCGACGATGTCGACGCGGGTGTTGGAGACGATCGACATCATCACGGCGATCTTCTCGACCCCGTCCTTTTCGAGCACCTGCTTGGCCAGGCCGCAGGCCTTGGCGACCGAGGGGTTGCCGCCGATCTCGGAGTAGTTGGCCGGCTTGCCGCCCTGACTGCGGACCGCGTCGGTGAGGGTCAGCGAGCCGCCGCCGGCGCCGATCACGAGGCCGAGGTTGCCGGTGAAGCCGTGGTCCTTGCCCTGGATCACGCCGCGATGGTCGGCGGCGTCGATCGCGGCGACGTTGCGCTCGAAGGCGGACGGCTCATAGGTCTCGCGGGTGTCCTCCTCGGCGATCTCGAGCTTCTTGCGCAGCAGGGCCTTCTGCCGTCCGACCGCCTCGCTCTCCATCTCCATGTGGGCATCGAGGGCGACGAAGCTGCCGTCCTCGAGCTCCGCCAGCGGGTTGATCTCGGCCAGGGTCATGTCGTTGTCGCGAAAGAGGCGGGCGAGGTGGGCGAGGATCGGGGTGGCGCGCTGCAGCTGCTTGCCGGTGACGCCCGTTGCGGCGACGACCTGCTTGGCCTCGAAGTCGGCGACCGGCAGCAGGTTGGAGACGTGGCCGCGGCCGACGTGGTCGGGGTGGGTCTCGGCGACCTCCTCGATGTCGATGCCACCCATGTCGCTGAACAACATCAGCGGCTTCTTTGCGGTGCCGTCCCAGACGACGCCGGCGTAGTACTCCTGCTTGACCTCGGCCTTCGGGTCGACGAGGACGCCGCGCGGCATCTGGCCGTTGATCTCGAGCTTCAGGATCGCCGCGGCGTGCTCGGCGGCCTCCTCAGGGGTGTCGGCGAACTTGACGCCGCCGGCCTTCATCCGACCGCCGCTGAGGACCTGCGACTTGATCACAACCGGCCCGCCGATCTCTTCGGCGGCCCTGCGGGCCTCATCAGCCGTCGTGCAGAAGCCGTACTTGGTGACGGGAATCCCCGCCAGCTCGACGATCCTGCGCGCCTCGTACTCGAAGAACCTCATCGCGGCGCGGAACCCTACCGAACGGCCGCCTTGCGATACTTCGCTCTCGATGAGGGGCATCTACACGGGTCTCGGCGCCATGGCTCTGCTCGCCGGCTTGCTCTTCGCCGGTTGCGGCGAAACGGTGATCGACAGCACCAAGACCGAGGAACAGCTGCAGGCGAGCCTCAGCAAGTCGCTTGGCGAGAAGGTTTCCTCGGTCGATTGCCCCTCCGACCAAAAGGTCGAAGCCGACGCCACGTTTACTTGCAGCGTGAAGCTCAACAGCGGCAAAGCCGAGACCGTGACCCTGAAGATCCGCAACGAGGAAGCCGACCTGTCCGTGATCAAGCTCACGGAAAAAGCCGGTGGGGGCAATGAATAGAGTTCCGCGGATGAGCCAAACCATCGCGGCCGAAGCGCCGACCACGCACGCAAAGCTTCTCGACTGGGTCGGGGAGATCGCCGACCTGACCGAACCCGACTCCGTCTACTGGTGCGACGGCAGCCCCGAGGAGTACGACCGCCTCGCCCAGGCACTGATCGACGCGGGCACCTTCGAGCGCCTCTCCGACGCCAAGCGCCCCAACTCCTACCTCGCCCTCTCCGACCTCGGCGACGTCGCCCGGGTCGAGGACCGCACCTTCATCTGCTGCGAGGAGGAGGCCGACGCCGGCCCGACCAACAACTGGCGCGACCCGGGTGAGATGCGCTCGACGCTCACCGGACTCTTCGAGGGCTGCATGCGCGGCCGCACGATGTACGTGGTGCCCTTCTCGATGGGCCCGCTGGGCTCGCCGATCGCTCACATCGGCGTGCAGTTGACCGACTCCGCCTACGTCGCGGTGAGCATGCGGATCATGACCCGGATGGGCAAGGGCGCGCTTGAGGTGCTCGGCTCCGACGGCGAGTTCGTCCCCTGCCTGCACTCGGTCGGGGCGCCCCTCGCGGAGGGCGAGGAGGACGTGCCGTGGCCCTGCGACGCCGAGAACAAGTGGATCGTCCACTTCCCCGAGACGCGGGAGATCTGGTCCTACGGCTCGGGCTACGGCGGCAACGCGCTGCTCGGCAAGAAGTGCTTCGCGCTGCGGATCGCCTCGGCGATGGCCCGCGACGAGGGCTGGCTCGCCGAGCACATGCTGATCCTCAAGCTGACCTCCCCCGAGGGCGAGGTCAAGTACGTCGGCGGCGCCTTCCCCTCGGCCTGCGGCAAGACCAACCTGGCGATGCTGATCCCGACCCTCGAGGGCTGGAAGGTGGAGACGATCGGCGACGACATCGCCTGGATGAAGTTCGGCTCCGACGGCCGTCTCTACGCGATCAACCCCGAGGCCGGCTTCTTCGGCGTCGCCCCCGGCACCGGCGAGAAGACCAATCCGAACGCGATGAAGACGGTCGCCCGCGACTCGATCTTCACCAACTGCGCCAAGACCGATGACGGCGACGTCTGGTGGGAGGGGATGACCAAGGAGGCGCCCGAGCACCTGATCGACTGGCACGGCAACGAGTGGACGCCGGATTCCGACAAACCCTCGGCCCACCCCAACGCCCGCTTCACCACGCCGGCCAGCGCCTGCCCGGTGATCGCGCCGGAGTGGGAGGACCCGGCCGGCGTGCCGATCGACGCCTTCCTCTTCGGCGGCCGCCGCTCCAAGGTGGTGCCGCTGGTGCGCGAAGCCTTCGATTGGAAGCACGGCGTCTTCCTCGGCTCGATCATGTCCTCGGAGACGACCGCGGCGGCTGCCGGCGAGGTCGGCAAGCTGCGCCACGACCCGATGGCGATGCTGCCCTTCTGCGGGTACCACATGGGCGACTACTTCGCCCACTGGCTCAAGGTCGGCGCCACCGAGAACGCCCAGATGCCGCGCGTCTTCTACGTCAACTGGTTCCGCAAGGACGAGGAGGGCAGCTTCCTCTGGCCCGGCTTCGGCGAGAACAGCCGCGTGCTCGAGTGGGTCTTCCGCCGCTGCGCGGGCGCCGCCGAGGCGGTCGAGACCCCGATCGGCAACGTTCCCACCGCCGGCGACCTCAACACTCAGGGCCTCGATATCTCCGACGAGGAAGTCACCGAGCTGCTCGCCGTCGACCCGGCCGAGTGGAAGGTCGAGCTGCCAGCGATCCACCAGCACTTCGCCCGCTTCGGCAAGCACCTGCCCGACGAGCTGCACGAGCAGCTGGCGGACCTCGAGCGACGGCTGGGCTGATTTTCCGGAGGCGCGGCGACCGGGGCTGGCTTATCGTCCAGTCCTTGTCGTTTCGCCGCTCAGAGCCGATCGTCGGTGCTGCCGTCCTGGTCGGGGCCGTCCTGCTGCTCGATCTGCTCTGGGGCGCGATCGAGGGATCGACGGGCACGATCGCCTATGGCCTGGTCGACCTCCCGGCCCATCTTGCGACCTGCGCGATCGCGCTGCTGGCCCTGGGATCTCTTCGCGCGCCCCCGGCCCGCGCCTTCGTCCTTGCGGCGCTGTCCGTCAGCGTCCTGCTCGATGTCGATCACATCCCCCAGTACCTGGGCACGCGGGCGCTGACTGGGACGCTGCCACGCCCCTACGCGCATACCCTTCTCTTTCTGGCGCTCGTGACGGTTGCGGCTTGCTTCGCGCGCCGCGAAGCGGCCCGGACGGTTCTGCTGGGAGCCGCATTCGGCATCGGCGCGCACCTGTTCCGCGACCTTTCCACTGGTCCGGGCGTTGCAGTTCTATGGCCCTTCAGCTCAGGGTCGATCCAGATGGCGTATGTCCTCTACGCAGGAGCGCTCTTGCTGGCTCTGATCGCCTGCTTGCCGCAGCGCGCGGCGTGCCCTGCCCACGGACTGATGGCTTTGCTCGCCGTTGCGACGGCGGCTCTGGCACTGGTCGTCCCCAGCAGCGCCGCCGCCAACAGGGTCGCCCTCGGCGTCTACGTACCGGGTTCACAGGAAGACCCCACGCTGATCAATGACTTCGCCGCCGAGGTCGGGCAGTCGCCGGTGATCGTCGCTAGCTATGAGGACTGGACTCATCCGCTGTTCGATCGAGGCTCGCTGGAATCCATCTGGAATCGGGGGAGCGTGCCCCTGATCACCTGGGAGCCGTGGAATTGGGCCGATCCCGCTCAACGTTTTCCGCTACGGGCGATCGCGAACGGACGCTACGACGCCTACATACGCAGGTCGGCCAGCGAAGCCGCAGGCTGGGGCAAGCCGATGATGGTGCGTTTCGCGCAGGAGATGAACGGGGCCTGGTACCCGTGGGGTAAAGGACACCCGGCCAAGGCGTACAAATTGGCCTGGCGCCACATCGTTGATGTATTCCGTGCCCTGGGCGCCAACAACGTCACATGGGTCTGGTCCCCCTATGTCAGCAATGGCGGCCACCTGCTGTTCGAACGCTATTTCCCGGGGGACCGGTGGGTGGACTGGGTTGGCGTCGACGGCTTCAACTGGGGCGCCCGCCGGGCCTGGCAGTCGTTCAGCGCGATCTTCGCGAACTCCTACCGCATGCTTTCCCGTATGACCTCCCTTCCGATCATGATCCCGGAGACCGGCTCGACCGAGGAAGGTGGCAACAAGGCCGAATGGATCTCGCGCGCCGTGGGACGCGAACTTCCCCGCTTTCCGAGAATCCGCGCGCTCGTCTGGTTCAGCGACCGGTTTCACACCGTCGAAGCTCGAGTTGACAGCTCAGAATCCGCGCTTGCGGCGTTGCGCAGCGCGATGAGCTCAACCCTCTTCCAGGTCGACCGAGAAAGCTTCCTGCTCTCGCCGGCTCCTGGTCTCCGATGATCGGCGCACGGAGGGCCGTCGCCACGGTCTCGTTTCTGCTCGTGGTCGCGGTGACGACGCTCGCGTATCGATGCGTCACGCCGGAAGCGGCCGCCGCGAGGTGCATCGCCATCGGCGCCTACGATCCGAACGCGAGCCAACGTCCGACGAGCATCGATCGCTACGGGCGCTTGCTTGGCCGCCCCTCGAGAATCGTCAGCTACTACCACCAGTGGGACTCGATTCCCTTCGTGCCCGGCGAGCTGCAGGCCGCCTGGGACCGGGGCGCCGTGCCGATGATCACCTGGGAGCCGATGAGCTACTCGGGGAGGCGTTTCCCATTGCGGGCGATTGCCAGGGGCCGCTACGACCGCTACGCCCGTCGGGCAGCCGGAGTTGTGGCGGCCTGGGGGAAGCCGGTCCTGCTGCGCTTCGCACATGAGATGAATGGCGACTGGTACCCGTGGGGCGCGGGACTCGAAGGCAATACCGCGCAGCGCTACAAGGCCGCCTGGCGGCGGCTCGTCCGGATCTTCCGCCGCGCCGGAGCCGACAACGTGAGGTGGGTGTGGACCCCTTACACCGACCAGTTCGGCGGCGTGCCCTTCGAGCGCTTCTACCCAGGGGACCGCTGGGTCGATTGGGTGGGCCTCGATGGCTTCAATTGGGGCTATGGCGGGAGGTCGTACTCGTTCGCGCAGCTCTTCAGCGGCTCATATCACGAGCTGGCGAGGATCAGCCGGCGCCCGATGATGATCGCTGAGCTCGGTACCACGGATCGGGGCAAGAGGCACTGGATCTCGCAGGCGCTGAGATGGCAGCTGCCGCGCATGCGGCGAATCAAGGCCCTCATCTGGTTCAACGCTGGGGACAACGGAGTGGACCTGCGCTTCAACGGCACGTACTCCGCTCTGCGGGCCTTCAGGGCGGCTGTACGTGCCAGGCGCTACGGCGCGACGCGGCAGTCGCTGCTCGGGTCCCCGGACCGGAACCGTTGTTGAGAAGGGTGGCGCTCGTCCGCTTGGCGGCTCTCGTCGTCGCAGCGGTAGCGGCGGTAGCACTCGTCGCCTCCCAGTCGGCTGTCGCGAGCACGGAAGGCTCTGTAGCGCTTGGCGCCTACATCCCCGACGCCGAGCAGCATCCGGCTCTGATCGATCGATACGGCCGGCTCGTCGGTCGCCCTCCCGTGATCGTCAGCTACTACCACCAGTGGGACTCGATTCCCTTCGTGCCCAGCGAGCTGCAGGCCGCCTGGGACCGGGGCGCCGTGCCGATGATCACCTGGGAGCCGATGAGCTACGAGGGGCGGAGCTACCCGATGCGCCTCATCCAGCGAGGGCGCTTTGACCAGTACATCCGTGAATCCGCCCGGGCGGCCGCTCGCTGGCGCCACCCGATTCTGCTTCGCTTCGCCCACGAGATGAACGGGACCTGGTACCCGTGGTCGCGTGGGGTGAGCGGCAACAACTCCTACAGGTTGAAAGCCGTTTGGCGGCGGGTGGTGGGAATCTTCCACACCCAAGGCGCCACCAACGTTCAGTGGGTCTGGACGCCGAACGTGAACACCGGCGGGGACTTCCCTTTCCGCGATCTCTACCCAGGCGATAGATGGGTGGACTGGGTGGGCTTCGACGGCTTCAACTGGGCGCAACGAGGCGCGTGGAACTCGTTCACCGAAATCATCGACAACACCTACGAAGAACTGGCCAGGATCAGCACGCGGCCGATGATCGTTGGCGAGACCGGATCCGACGAGAGCGGCGGGGACAAGGCGGCCTGGGTTGCCAGCGCGCTGCGCCGCGAGATCCCCGAGTTCGGCCGGATCAAGGCGGTCGTCTGGTTCAACGACGTCATCAACGAAGGTGAAGTAGAAGGTGCGCTCGATGCGCGCGTCAACAGCTCGGCGGATTCTCTGCGCGCATTCAGGTCGGCCATCTCCTCGCCGACCTATTCGCTGACCCGCGGTCAGCTGCTCGCGACGCCGTCCGAGCTTGCCGGCGACGCGGTTGCCCCCGATCGGCCCACCGCGGGCTTTGGCGAACCGTCCCTTCTCTACCGGCTCACCGCAAAGCTGCACGGACGGTATCTCTGGTACGCGATAGGGATCGGGGCGGTGGCACTGCTTGCCCTGATCGGCTGCTTTCTCCTGGTTCGCTCGCGTTTTCGCGCCAGGACCGCCCGTTAGGCTCCCGGCGATGGCCGATTCCGAGCCGCTGGAGGTGGGGAGGGGCCGTGGTCCGGTCTCGGTCGACCTGCTGATTCTCTGCTACCACGCCGTCAGCCCCGCCTGGGACACCTCCCTCTCCGTCTTCCCCGAGCGCCTGGCGATGCAGGCGCGGCACCTGCTGCGCCGGGGCTACCGTCCGAAGACGCTTTCCGCAGCGCTCTCCGAGCCGCTCGCAGGGCGGACGTTCGTCGTCACCTTCGACGACGGCTACCGCTCCATCCTCGAGCACGGGTTGCCCGTTCTCAGCGATCTCGGAGTTCCGGCCACGGTCTTCATGCCGACTGACCTGACCGACGAAGGAGGCGTCTTCAAGTACCTGGGCGCCGACGAGATGCCGGCCGATGAGGAGGACGTGCGGTGCATGTCCTGGGACGAAGTGCGCCAGCTGGCCGATGCCGGTTGGGAGATCGGCTCCCACACGTGCTCCCACCCCCACCTGCCGGAGATCGACGACGATCAGCTGGGCCTCGAGCTGCGACGCTCGCGAGAGATATGCGAGGAGCAGCTGCAGCTACCGTGCGATTCGATCGCCTATCCCTACGGCAGCCATGATGCGCGGGTGATGAGAGCGACGAAGGAGGCCGGCTACCGGCTCGCGGTGACGCTGGAGAGCCGGCTGTTCGAGCCGATCACCGGCCGGGACCTGATGAGCCTCCCGCGGGAGGGCATCTTCCGCGAAACCCGCCTGCCGAAGTATCTGATCAACACCTCCCGAACGGTGCGTCGCGTGCGGATGTCCGATTGGTATGAGCGGATCGCGTTCGGGCGCCTGCGAAGCTCCCATCGCTGACTCGATGGGCAACGTGGCGGCCGCCGTTCTCCTCACCGACGCCCAGGAGCGCTCTGCTCCGATCGCCTGTGAGAGCCTCAGCCGCGCCGGCTACCGCGTCGGCGGCGCAAGTTGCGAGAAGCCGGCCCCCGGGCAGTGGTCCCGCTTCTGCGATGAGCGGTTCGCCGTCCCCGACCCGCGAGCCGACGGTCGCGATTTCGCACGGGCGGTTGCCGAGGCCGCCCAGAGAGGCCGCTTCGCCACGGTCATCCCAGGCAGCGACGCCGCCCTGGCCGCCATTTCAGACCATCGCGATCTCTTCCCAGCGGAGGTCGAGCTTGGCCTCCCCGCCAAGGAGGTCGTCCAAGCCTGCATGAGCAAGGTCAGCCTGTTGGCCCGCGCCGGCGACGCCGGGCTGGCGGCACCGGAGACGGTGATCTGCGCCAATCGGGATGAGGCGGTCACCGCCGCCGCCCGGCTCGGCTATCCGGTCTTGCTGAAGCCGCGCCGCTCCGTATTCGCCGAGGACGGCGACATTCGGCAGCGGCCGAGCTTCCTGGCCGTGGACGAGGCGGCGCTGGCCAACGAGCTGCCTGGCTTCGGCCTTCCCTGTCTCCTCCAGCGTCATTTCTCCGGAGCGCTGATCTCGATCGGGGGCGTCTCGGCCGACGGCCGGCTGCCCGGCCTTGCGGTCAGCAGGTACATCCGGACATGGCCGCCGCAGGCCGGCTCGGTCTCCTGCTCGGAGACGATCTCCGCGTCAGCAGATCTGCTCGATCGGGTCGGCAAGTTTGTCGCCGCCACCGGGTGGGAGGGGATCTTCGAGCTGGAGCTGATCGAAGAGAACGACGGGGAGTACGCCGCAATCGACTTCAACCCACGCCTCTACGGGTCGCTTGCCCTTGCCGTGTCGGCCGGGGCGCCCCTGCCGGCCATCTGGTGCGATTGGCTGCTCCGGGGGCGTTACGAGGAGGGGATCGCCCGCGCCGGGGTCCGGTACCGGTGGGGCGATGCGGATCTGCAGCACGTCTGGAGCTTCCTGCGGGACGGACACCCGGGCGCCGCAGCGGACGTCCTGCGGCCGCGCCGCAGCACCGTCGGACCGTATTTCCGCCCCCGGGATCCCGCTCCGGCGTTGGCCAGGATCCTGCAGGTCTTGCAGATGATCAAGCGGCGGCTGCGCAGGGCCTGAGACAGGTTTCTCGCAGGTTCTCGTGTGGTCCTGCACGAGTTGTCGCAGGAAGCTGGTACATGCGTCCAGGTGACTTGCGCGTCGCTCGCGCAAGTGCCGTGATCAGACGACCTGGGCGGTGTGAGCACATCCGCCAAGACCACGATCAGGAACCTCGCTATGGCCGTCGTCGCGGTCATCTCGAGCATCGCGCTGCTCGTTGGTCCCGCCTCCGCCGCTGCCACGCCGATCAAGCTCGGTGTGTACACCGCGGCCGAGGGGCAGCTGGGCGCTCCGGAAGACGCCCGCTGGCTGGACAACTACGCCGAAATGGTCGGCCGCAAGCCCGACATCGTGATGGACTACAGCAACGTCACCGATCCTCTGCTCACCCAGCGGGAGATCTCGAACCTGCAGGCTCGCGGCGAGACCCCGATGGTGACCTGGCAGCTCTTCCAGTCTGGCTACAGCGGGCCGACGACGCCTCTCGAAGGAATCGCCACCGGCGGTTACGACAGCTACCTGCACGAGGCGGCCGCTCTCGCCAAGACCCTGCCGTTCGAAGTCATGATCCGCTTCGGCCACGAGATGAACGGCGACTGGTACGGCTGGTCCGGCAACCCGGCCGCCTACGTCGATGCGTGGCGCCACGTCGTCGGCGTCTTCCGGCAGGACGGAGCCACCAACGTCAAGTGGGTCTGGTCGCCGACGGTCGACTATGGCGACTATGCCTTCGCGCCGTACTTCCCAGGCGACACCTGGGTCGACTACGTCGCGCTCGACGGCTACAACTGGGGGACGGCTGGCGTCGGCACCAACCGTTGGGAAAACCTCCACGAAGTCTTCGCGTCCTCTTACGCCAAGATCACCCAGCTCAGCTCGAAGCCGGTGATCATCGCCGAGACCTCCTCCAGCGAAGTGGGCGGCAGCAAGGCCGACTGGATCCGTGAAGGCTTCCTGAAGACGATCCCGCGCGACTTCCCGCGGGTCAGCGCCGTGATCTGGTTCGACCGCGACGCTGAGGAGGACTGGCGCATCGCTACGTCCAGTGCCTCGCTGGCGGCGTACCGCGAAGTGGTGGCCAGCACGCTGTACGGCGGCAACGTCGCCCCGCCCGCGGAAACCGTCGTACCGCAGCCGGTCGTCGAAGAACTCGAAGTCACGCCGGTGGTCCCGCCGACCCCGTCCCCAACTCCCAAGAAGAAGAAGCACAGGGGGAGCCGGGCCGTGCGGGTCCGGGGCAAGATCGCCTACCGCGTCTCGCCCGGTGCGACGAGCGTTCGGCTGAGGATCAAGGGCCCGGGTCTCGCCGGCCGGATGGCAAAGCGCACGTTGAAGATCTCCCATCCGAAGAGCCACGGGAAGCTCCGGCTCTCGAGCTTGAGCGGTGGGCGCCTGCTGCGTGACCGGCGCTATCGCGTCGTCGCCATCGCCACCCGCGGCAGCAGTGTCTCGAAGCCGCGCCGCACGCACTTCCAGGTCGCGCCACAGTACGGGGTCGGCTCAGCCTCCATCGCCGGCTAGGTCTTGATCCAGCCCGGCGCCTCCGCCTCGGCGATCTGATTTGCGTCGAGAGCCTGGGTCGTCCCGGTGTCGGCCGGCGAGCGCACCGCTCTCAAGACGTCCCTGGCCATCACGATCCCCTCGATGTAGACGGCGACGAGCCAGCCCCAAGCGATGCCGGTTAGGCCGCCCCCGAGCTTAGAGCCGACGATCGCGCCAACCAGCTCCAGGATCGTCCCGCCCCAGACGATGGGCAGTGCTGAGCCCAGCTTGCGCTGCACGCGGTGAACCGAGACGTAGAGCGTCTTGAAGGTGAGGGGGAATACGCCAAGGACGAGGATGTGAAGGGTCGTGGCGCCTTGTTCCGCGTAGCCGCTGCCGAAGACTTCGAGGATCGGCACGGCGCCGGGCACGAGGATCAGATTGGCGAGGATGCCGAGCGAGAACGCGATCGCGAGGGTCAGCTTCAGGCCCTGCGTCATCCGGTCTCTATCGCGCGATCCGATCGGGTAGAGGACCGTTGCCAGGGAGATCGGCACCATTGCCAGCAGGCCGGCGATCATCCAGGCGATATAGAAGCTCGCGTTTGCTTCCGCCGAGACGAGGCCGACGACGAGCACCGGCATCGCCAGGGCGGGGATCTGCAGGGCGACGTTGAAGGCATGGTGTGAGGCGGCTGCCAGGCGCATCTCCTTGAGCGGGCCGAAGTCCGGTCGCAGGGAGTCGTTGCCCCGATGCCGGTAGAAGCGAGCCATGACGAGCAGCGAGGCGGCGATTCCGACGGTCCACGCCGAGTAGATCCACGCCGGGCTCGCGTTGGAGACGAGGGTGGCGATCGGCATCAGGGCAAGGAGCTTGACTCCGGCGAACACCGTGTTGCGGCTCAGCTGGAGGTTGCCGCGCAGCAGGCCGATCAACGCCTGGTCCAAGACCAGGGCGAGCGCCGTCAAGGCAACGCCCGCCGCGAACGCGATGACGGTTATCCAGCTTTCGGCGAGTGGCGCGAAGTTGGACGAGGCCTTTGGTGCGACGACGGCAAAGAGGACGCCGACGAAAGCGCCCGCCGGGGCGGAGATCGCCAGCGCTGCATTGATCAGCGAGCGATGTCCCGATTCCCGCCGCGGCAGCTCTCCCATCAGCAGCGTCCCGAGGCCGAGCGTCGACATGAATCCGAGCAGCGTCATCGCTCCTACCGCGGCGGCCGCCAGCCCGACCGAGTGCTTGCTGAAGTCGTGGGCCGCCAGCCACCAGAAGGCGACCCCGAGAAGCGAGGTGATGACGGTGGTCCCGAGCATCGACCCGGCGTTGGCGAGCAGATTGCGTTGAGACCTCAGCTCATGGACGAGCTTTGCGCGCAGCTTCTCAGGGCTTGCCGGAAGGGGCATGTCTCCTGTATCTCAGGTGAGTCGTTGCGTAGATCGAGATCGGGCCATTGGTGTAGATCCGGTTGAAGCCGTCCTCGAGGTGGAGCTTTCTGAGCGCGGCGCGACTGATCGGCTCGGTGCGGGTGTACGCCCCGGGCTCGTCTGGTTCGACGTAGAAGCCGAGATTCGGCAGTTCGCGGTGGAGGCGCTGGTCGACGACGACGTAGGCGATGGCATCGTTGCGAATGACCTTTTCGTCGAGAGTGCCGAACTGCCTTCCAAATAGGACCCGCGCGACCGGGATTCCGTGGATTTGGCCGAGGATCTGGTCCAGCCCGCCGTAGGAGCCCAGCAGGGTCCCATTGGATCTGTCGACGATGGTCCGGCTTTCGGTCGGCAGATGCGTGGCGGAGAACCGCGCGGCAGCCATGCCCTGCGGACTGACCGAGCGAGCGTCGGCACCGACGAGATAGGGGCCCGGCTGCCGAGCATCGGGCAGGGCGCTGATGATGAAAGCCCCACAGAACATCACCGTGGCGAGGCCGGCGAGAGAGGCCAGCGCTGCGATCCGCGCCAGTGGGCGCTTGGGAAGCTCGATGCTGTCGATCAGGAGTGCGGCGAGGAACGCCAGACCGACGAAGACGAACTCGGATGCCCGCTGAGAGGTTTCAGTGCCGCTCAGCGTCAGGCGAAGTCCCAGCGTGACCGGATACAGCAGGGCCGCGAGCGACAGCGCGCGCCAGAGGGCGCTTGCGTCGAGCGCCCGCCAGGTCTTCCACAGCCCCCACGGGATCAGCGCCAGGAGGGGAATGACGGAGATGAAGGCCAGGATCTGGGCGAGAGTGGAGTTGCTTTGGGCGCTGCCCTGGAAGAGGGTCTTCGGCCCGGATCCCCCGAAGATCAGCCTGATGACGGAGTCGGCCGCGCCGGAGAAGACGCTGCCGAGCTCCTGCGTCGTCTGGCCTCCGCCGACGAAGAGGAACCAGCCGCCCGCCAGCGCCGTCACCAGGATGGCCGGAATCGTGGGGCTGCGCACAAGACTCCGGTTGGCCAGGGAGAATCGCCGTGCGATCAGCACGGGCCGCTTCGGCCCTTTGACCTTCCACCGACGGCTCTCGAGCGCCGCGAGGATCGCCCAGCAGACGAGGAAAGCGGAGAGGGCGTAGGACGTCATGTGGTGGGTGATGGTCATCGCGCAGGCCACCACGACCAACGCGGCGAGGAGGCCGCCGGCGAGACGTGGGCTCAGCCGCGCCGGTTTGACCCAGTCGACAGTCAGCAGAAGCAGAGTTCCACCAAGCAGCAGCGCCAGCGACTCGTGGCCGAACTGGGCGTCGAAGTAGAGGAAGCTCGGGTTGCACGCGTAGACGGCGACGCCGACCCCGGCTGCGCGGGCCGAGCCGACGATCCTCTCGAGGAGGAGGAACAGAGCGATCATCAGCGTCGCCCGGGCTACGCCGATGACGATCACTCCCGCGTGGAAGATGCTCAGGCCGGAGAGCTCCGCGAGCGCCGCGGTTATCGTCTCCAGACCTGGGAAGGCCGGATACCCCGCGGCGATCGGGTTGGAGGAGAACAGGTGGCCGGTGCTGAGCACCGCCTGCGTCTGACGCCACGTCGCCAACTCGTCGAAGGGGGGGTACTGAAGCGGGCTGTAGAGGACTTTGACGAGGAAGAGGGCGACGCCCATCAGCACGACCAGGCAGATTCGCTCGGTTCGCGACGCCGAGGTCGAGAGGAGGCGGAAGGCGATCGGCCCGTAGATCAGAACCAGCCCTCCCCAGAAGAGCAGTTCGGCGCCGGCCACCTCTTCGCGAGCGGCGTTGTTTCCCAGGGCGATGAGGACCAGCCCCGCCCCAGCTACCAGGAGCAGGAGCGGGAGGGCTCCGAGATGGGGCGATGGGCGCAGCGTGCGGCCCCCGTAGCCAGGCCGGGGCCGGGCGACGCGCGCCGCACGGCCGCCGGCTGGGGTAGCCACGACGTCAGCCATGGGGGGTTCGCCCGGTTTCCTCGCCGAGCTCGACGCTCACGCGTCGCTGGGGGCGTCCGGACCAATGGAGGCTCGCGACCAGTGTCCCGGGTCTCAGCTGGTCGGCGGGAAGGGTGGTTTCCCATTCCTTGCCGTCCCCAAGGCGCACCTTCCAGGTGTCGATTTCGGCTTCTCCCTGGCGGACGACCAGCCGGTAGTCCACGGTCTCGCCTTCCTGATTGCGGAAGCCGACCAGCACGGGCGGTTCGTCCGGGGGAACCCTGGAGCCTCCCTGCGGCACCAGCCAGAGGCCGCTGAAGCGCGCTTCGTCGATCTGGTGATGGGCCCCTGCGCTGGCTATCGCGATCGCCGCTCCGGCCAGCCCGATCGCCGCGCCCAGCGCCAGCGACAGGCCGATCGACGGACGAGGCCAGCCGCTGCGGCGGGAGCGCTCGGTCCGCATCCCCTGGCGGCCGTTCACGGCGACGAGGGCAGCTGCGCAGGTGACGATCGCAAGCAGGCCGATGAACGTGCCGCGCTCGAGCACCGCCACGAGGTGCAGGATCAATCCCCCGAGTGCGATGGTGGCAAGGCTGAGCACTATGGTCAGCACGAGGCGAAGGTCGCGGCCGATCGTCCCCCGGGGGAACAGCATGGCGCTCAGCGCGTACCCCGGCAGGATGAAGACCAAGGGCAGCAGGGCGACGGTCGCCAGGGCTCCGCCGTCGGCGAAGAGAGCCACGCCGACCCCGATCAGAGCGCCGAGAATCGTTAGGAGGAGGTCGATTGACCGAGCGGGGCCTCTACCTGCCATTGCGCCGTGCTCTCGCGACGGTCCCCCGGTAGAGGTCTTCGATCTTCGGCACGACCTGCTCTGCTGAGAAAAGCCGGGCTCGCTCTGCGGCGGCTTGCCCGAGCTTCTCGCGGAGCCCATCGTCCTCGATCAATCGGGCCATGTTGGCGGCGAGCTGCTCGGCGTCTCCCGGCTCGCCCAGCAACCCGGTCTCGTCCTCGGCGATGAGGTCCGCATAGCCGCCGTTGCGGCTGCCGATCATCGCCTTGCCCTTGCTCATCGCCTCCATCACGACTGAGGGCAGCGCCTCGGGAGCGATGCTCGGTGAGACTCCGAACAGAGCTCGCTCCCACATAGCCATCACGGTCCCGTGCGGAACGAAGGTGAATACCTCGACGCCAGGAGGGAAGGCTTCGGGGCTGTCGGAGGCGAGCGTGCCGACGAGGACGAGCGGCGGCGGGTCCTCGAGTCGTGCGTAGGCGTCCAGCAAGACGTTCACGCCCTTATAAGGACGCAGGTGGCCGACGAAGAATATGAACGGCTCGTGGGGGAGCTGGGCGAGGATCGCGGCGTCGATCGGCTCGGCCCCGTTTGAGGCCATGAAGTTTGGGATCACCTCGGGCTCGACTCCAGGGATGCCGAGGTGCGGGACCGTTGCCTGCGCTGTGAAGCGGCTAACGCTGTGAATTGCACTCACCTTGTGCCGAAGCAATGGGCGACTGGCAAGAAGGCTACCCACAGCCACCGACCCCTTCGCGGCGCCGTACCTGGTCCGCGCGCATGCGATGCACTTCGCCGGCTGCGGCCCAGAGCATTGCTCGCCGTTTCGCACCAGCGTGATTTGGGCGCAGACGTTTCCGTAGTCGTGCATCGAGATCAGCAGCGGGACCCTCGATCCCGTCAGCGCCGCCGCCGCCGAAGCGGTCAGCCAGCCGTAGGCGTGGACCAGATCCGGCGCGAAGTCGGCGATCAGCTTGCGCAGCTCCACCACTGCCTCGGGGTCCGGAAAGGGTGGTGCATGGTGGCGGTGGGGGTCGTCGGAGAGACGGCGCATGTGGCTGGTCAGGTCGCGGATGCGGTGGATGCGGATCTGCCCTTCGCCTTCATAACTCGGCGCCTCGGGTTGCCAGGCGGTGACCACCGCGACCCTGTGGCCGCGTTTCGCGAGCTCCTCGGCGAGGAGCTCGATGTTCCTTGCCGCGCCCCCGATCACCGGGCGGTACTCGTCGGTGACGATCAGGACCCGGAGGGGGGTGGCTCGGTCGGACCCGGCAGCGGGGCGCTCCTCGCGCCGTCGCCGCAGGCGACGCTCGTGTCGGCGACTTCGGAGATAGGAGATCGGCCCGTAGGCCATCCCGAGGAGCTCGCGACGCGCGAGCGATCGGGGGAAGTCGCGTTGCCGGCCGACGTTCTTCTCGGATCGCGGCGAGATCGCAAACGCCAGCCCTCGGGGCAGCTTCCGCGCGAGGTCCAGAACCAGACCGGGGTGCTCGATGATCGCCTTCGTCAGACACGCTGTGAGGCCGATCCCATAGCCCCACACCCGATCCTCGAGCTCCTTGTAGTCATCGGGATGCGCATGCCAGACGATCGCCGCCGGGTCGTTGACTATCGCGCGCCCCGAGAGCAGGACCCGGAGCAGGGCCTCGATGTCGTCGCCGTCGTGAGCGACGCTGCCCGGGCCCAGCGCGGGATCGAACCCACCGAGCTCGATGAGCAGCTCCCGCCGGAACGCCATGTTGCGCCCGGCGCCGAATTCGCCGACGGAGAACGGGAAGAGCGGGTTGTCCGGCGGAGGCGCGGAGAGGTCGAAGCGACGCACCTCCAGCGGTCGGCTTCTCCCTCCGAACCCCTCGGTCCAGCGTTGTACCGGCGTCTCGAGCGCTCCCGGCAGCGTCAGGCCCGAGCTGGCTCCGACCCGCTCGTCGGCCACGAAGGGAGCGGCGAGGGTTGCAAGCCAGTAGCGATCGACCTCGACGTCGTCGTCGGCGAAGACGACGAGCTCGCCGCTCGAATGCCGGACCCCGCAGTTGCGGGCGTTTGAAAGCCCGGCGACCGGTTCGTGGACGACCTTGACCGGGATCCTGCCGTTGGCATCCTCCGCCGCCGCCTCGATCGAGGGGTCCGCTTCCGCCGCGTTGTCGACGACGACGATTTCCCAGCGCTCCTCGGGATAAGGGCACGCGAGTATGGACTGCAGGGTGATGCGAACAGACTCCGGACGGTTGCGCGTGCAGATCACGACCGAGAGGAAGGGGGGGTCGGAGAGGAGCTCTCGATCTCCAATGCAAGCGGGGGCGTCGACCGCGGCGATCCCCGATGCGCCAACCTCGGCGGCAGGCAGCCGATCCGTCGCCAGATGAGCGGCGATCTGCTCGCCGAGCTCGGCGCGAATGCGCGCCGCGAGGTCCTCCGCCGGCAGCCCCGCCTCGGGCAGGTCCACCTCGACCATGCCAAGCGGCCTGCCATGGAGGCGCACCAGGCAGAGCGACGCCGTGAAGGCATCCCCGGCCTGGGTCGAGCCGCGGCTGAGGTTCGGCAGCGGAGCGCTGAGCTCGACGTCGTCCATTTGCATCGGCGCGAAGTCGGGCGAGGACGGCGCGCCTCCCGCCGGGTCCGCCGTCTCCTCTCCTGCGGCGAGTCCGCCGCGGGGAGCAGAGAGGTAGCCGGCGACCGTGACCATCAAGCCCCAGGCGATCATCGCCGCCCGTGAGGCGCCCGCCGGGTCTCCCGAGATCGCCTGGCGTAGATTCCGCAACACGCCGAGCGGCAGCGTGCGCCGCACGTAGGAACGCTCTTCTGACAGTCCCGAATCGACGCCGACCATCCGCGCCAGGGCCGCCTTGGAGCGGCCCTCCGCAAAGCAGCGGCTGCGGTAGTACCCGAGCGTGGTCCGCTCTGCCGGGACGTAGTGTTCGACCGCCGCCTCGGGGTCGAAGAGGATCAACCCGTCCGGCCAGCGCCTCGTGAGGCGAATGCAGAGGTCGGTCTCCTCGGCACCCGCCGCGTTCTTCTCGATGCGGCTGAATTGCTGTCTGAGTCCGCCGACCTCGACCATCGCGTCCCGCCTGATGGACATGTTCGCGATGATCACGTTGCGAACCGCCTCGCGTTTCTTCGGCATGCCCGAGTGCGCGCACCCGACGATCCAGTCGAACTCTTCAGGGAACCAGCTGGGCCGCTTGGTGAGCCAGCGCGGACGAACTCCCCCGCCGACGCTGAGAACGCGGGGGTCGGCGTAGGCGGAGCCGAGTCGCTCGATCCAGTCGTGCCCCGGAACGGCGTCGTCGTCGAGGAACGCGATCACGTCTCCGGCGCTCTCGGCGAGTGCCGTGTTTCGGCCGCCGCAAGAGCCGGGGTCCTGCCGGTTGGGGATCACCTTGACGTCGGGCCAGAGCCTCTTGCACTCGACCAGCAGCTCTTCGGAGTGGTCGATGACAAGGATGATCTCGAATGGGGAGACGGTCTGATTGTGAAGGGATTCGATCGTCTCCTTGATCGAGGCCATGCGATCGAAGGTGAATGCCGTAATGACCACCGAAAACGACGGGACCGGTGTCCCAGGCGCGCCCATGGGCATTGTCCTACGCGGCTGCCGCGGTTTTCGCCGCTTGGGCCTCTGTCTCGGCTGTCGATCGCCGGGAGGGCTGGCCGATGGTGCGGCGCCGCCGCGCCTCGCCGATGATCGTGCCGAGCACGCGGAAGCCGTCGCGGAAGGTGTTGAGGTTGCTCTGCCCGGAAATGCGGTCCTCCTCGTAGCTGGGCACCTCGGTGATCTTCATCCCGGCGGCGGCAATGCGCAGGTTGATCAGCGTCTCGACCTCGAAGCCCGGGACGTCGAGCGAGATGAAGGGTAGACAGCGCGCCCAGAAGGCGTTGTAGCCGTAGCAGAGGTCTGTGAAGCGGGTGCCATGGAGGAGGTTGGCGGCGCCGCTCAGGCAGGCGTTGCCGAGGCTTCGCAGCCTGGTCAGGTCGGTGCTGCCGCCACCGGGAAGGAATCGCGAGCCCTTGGCGAAGTCGGCACCCGCCTCGAGCGCCTCGACGAAGCGGGGGATCTCGGAGGGCTTGGCGGAGCCGTCGGCATCGAGCATCACGACCAAGTTGCCGGTTACCGCGGCGAAGCCCGTGCGCAGCGCATCGCCCTTGCCACGTCCGCTCTGCACCAGCACGCGGATCGTGGGGCAGGCGCTGCGGGCCATCTCGATCGTGCCGTCCTCGGAGTTGCCGTCGACGAGGATCACCTCATGAAGGTCCTTCGGAAGTTCTCGGAGCACCTGCCCGATGTTCTTCTCCTCGTTCATCGCCGGCACGACGACGCTGATTTTGGTCTTTCGTTCGCGGCGGCGGTCGGGCCCGCTGTAGGGGACGGCCCCGCGGGCGGCGAGCGCCTCGACCTCGATCAACGGCACTCCGCCTACCCGGCTGGGGGTGGCGGAAGGCGCCTCGAGCAGGTCGAGCGGCCGCGGCAGGAGGCTGACGGGAACGCCGATCGACTTGAAGGCGCGGACCAGGTCGAGGAGGCTCTCGTCGTCCGCGTGTCGCGAGCCGATCACCACGCGGTCGGCGCGAAACCGATCGACGATCTTGAGCGCCGCGACTCGATCCGAAGCGTTGCCGCCGTCCTCGAAGGGGGCCACAGTGCAGACGATGCTCGCGTACTCGCGCAGCGGCTCGAACGCTTTCAGTCGTTCCGCCGTGGCGTCGTCGCCCACCAGCACCCAGCGCTCGGGCTCATCGAGCCGCTCGAAGAGCGGCGCGCTGATCGTGCGCCCGACGGTGTCTAGGAGCGCAAAGCCGAGCCAGAGCCCGAGCTGCTCCGTGCCACCGAGCGGAGTGATCAGCGAGGCGGTCCAGGCGAAGGCCGCAGCCAACAGAAGACGAATCACGGGCCAGGCCATGCCGTCCTCGCCGCCAAGTCCGGTACGCGGTGCGCTGGTCCCGTAGACCCCAAGGGCGCCGTTGAGGAGCACCAGCAGCAGGGGCGCTATCGGCACGGCTGGGAGGGCCGGGACATCGGCGAACGCTGTGACGGCGAGAAGCGCGACCGAGGAGGAGAAGAAGTCGATTGCCGGTGCAAGCCACCATGCGAGGCTGCGACGCGCGCGGGGCAGGCGCCCCAGCGTCGGGCGATCCTGGACTAGAGCACCGCGGCGTGGTTCGCCGGCGTGGAAGGTGTGATCGAGGGGAAGATCGGTCGAGCTTTGCATGGGGGAGGGGATGCCTTCTTGGACGAGGTCAGTTGTTCTGTTTTGCGAGTTCCTATGCGACTTTGCTTGCTTCCCCGCCCCTATCGGCAGCCGCACGGAATCACGTTAGCGGGTCACGAACATTCCACCCCGAATATGCGGTACGAACAGAACGGCGAGGACGGTTCAGTTGTCAGGGCGAACGGTGTGCGCTCTGAGGCTCAGGCTGCTCAGAGGCCGTAAGCCTCGGCCAGCTCAGCGTCCTTGGCGGCGAGCATTTCGGCCAGCTCGACCATCACCTTGCATTGCTTCCAGGTGGCGTCGTCCTGCATCTTGCCGTCGATCATGTGCACGCCGCGGCCGTCGGGGATCGCCTCGAGCACCTTCTTGGCGAACCTGACCTCGTCGACCGGCGGGCTGAAGACCTTCTTCGCGATCCCGATCTGCACCGGGTGCAGCGACCAGGCGCCGACGCAGCCGAGCAGGAAGGCGGAGCGGAACTGGGTCTCGCAGCCGGCCGTGTCCTTGATGTCGCCGAAGGGGCCGTAGAAAGGCAGGATGCCGGTCGCCGCGCAGGCGTCGACCATGCGGGCGATCGAGTAGTGCCAGGGGTCCTGCTGGGCGCTGACCCGGTCGGCCTCGGGGTTCTCCGGGTCGGCCGGGTCCTCCATCGAGCGGTAACCCGGGTGGCCGCCGCCGACCCGGGTCGTCTTCATCCGGCGCGAGGCGGCGAGGTCGGCCGGGCCGAAGCTCATTCCCTGCATGCGGGGGCTGGCGGCGGCGATCTCCTCGACGTTGACGACGCCCTGCGCGGTCTCGAGGATCGCGTGCACGAGGATCGGGCGGTCCAGACCGGCCTTCGCCTCGAGCTGGGCGAGCAGGCGGTCGACGTAGTGGATGTCCCAGGGGCCCTCGACCTTGGGCACCATCACGACCTCTAGCTTGTCGCCGATCTCGCCGATCAGCGTGGTCAGGTCGTCGAGCACCCAAGGGCTCTCCAGCGAGTTGACCCGGGTCCAGAGCGCGGTCTGGCCGAAGTCGGACTCCTTGGCGGCCTTGATCAGGCCCTGGCGCGCGGCCTCCTTGCGGTCGACCGGGATCGCGTCCTCGAGGTTGCCGAGCAGGATGTCGGTTTTTTCTGCGATGGCGGCGGCCTTGGCGACCATCTTCTCGTTGGAGAAGTCGAGGAAGTGGATCATCCGCGAGGGCTTGACCGGGATCTCGCGCAGCGGCTCGGGGGCGCCGATCGCCTGGGGGTGGAAGAAGTCTCTTGGGTTTCTCACGCTGCTCCTCGTCTGGATCGTTCGTCCTTGCGGGCGGAATCTACCCAAACGCCCGTTCGAGATGCGGAGGAGTCTCACGTTCGCCGCAGTATCTGGTCAGGGTGGACGCCACGGCGCGCGACAGCACGGAGGACTGGCTGCTGCCAGAGCAGTCGCGGCCGCCGCTGATCGGAGAGCTGGCGGCGCGGGTCGAGGAGGCGCTGGCGACGGCACGCGCATCGGAGGCCGCGGTGGTGAGCGTGGGCGCGGCGGCGCTCGACGCCGCCGAGCAAGCGCGCCGCGCGGCCGAGCTGGCCGAACGGGCGAGCGTAGCGGCGGTCAACGCGCAGGGAGCGATCACGGCATCGGCGCGAGCGTCGACACCCGCCGCCGACCCCGGATGCGAGAACGCGGATCCGAGGGAGCCCGGTCTCGGCGACTTCAGCGAGCGGGCCGACCGCCTGGTGGAGCGCTTGCGCCGGCTGCAGCGGGTGCCGCTCGCGGATCCGCGAGCCAGCGGCGCCGAAGAGCATCCGCAACCCGCGAGCTGAGCTCGCCGCCGGGGGGGAGCGCGGTCCGGTCGATCGCGGCGACCGGCTCGATGCCGCGCACCGAGCCCGAGAGGAAGACTTCGTTGGCGCGGCGCAACCCGCCAAGGGTGAGGCGTTCCTCGCGCGCTTCGATCCCCTCGCTTTTGGCGACCTCGAGCGCCTGGCGACGGGCGATGCTGGGCAGGATGCGGCCGTCGAGCGGCGGCGTCGCGATCGCGCCGTCGCGGACCGCGAAGACGCTGGCGCGGGATACCTCGAGCACGGTGCCGTCGCAATCGATGAGGAGCGGCAGGCGTCCGGCTGGGATCGCCGCTGCCGCTTGTTCCAGCAGGCGCCGGTCGGCCCACTTGTGAGCACCGAGACCGTCATCGAAGACGACGCTGTGCAGTGCGACCCCGCGCTCGGGCGGCGGGAAGACCGCGGCGGGGTCGACCTCCTCGGTTGCGACGAGGGCGCAAAGCCCGTCGCCGCGACGGACGATCGTGATGCGCAGTTTGCCGTGCTGCAGACTCGCCGCATCCGCGATTACCGCGGCGCGCGCCCGGGGCGGCAGCCGCTCTTCGTAAAGCTCCGCGACGCTGTCGGCCAGCCGCTGCATGTGGGCCTCGAGCTCGACCGGGCGCCCACCGAGGACCAGCATCGTCTCGAAGACGCCTCTGCTCGGATCGGGCCGGGGGCTGACGCGCACCGCCGGATATCTTGACGCGATGCCGGCCGCTCGTCAGCCCGGGGCGCAGCCGGCCGCGGCGCGCCCGCACCTCTTGGTCAAGCGACTCGACTTCCTGCCCGACCCGGAGCGGGTGTTCGTCCATGTATATGGATCGAGCCCCAACGCATTCTGGCTCGACGGTGCCGCCGACGGCGCCGGTAGCCGCTTCTCCTTCATGGGCGACGGCTCCGGCCCGCTGGCGGCCGTCGTCACCTACGAGCTCGCCGAACGCAGGGTGCGGGTCGAGGGCTCCGGAGGCGTCGAGCTCCGCGACGAATCGATCTTCGAGTACCTGAAGCGCGAGCAGGCCGCTCTCCCCGAGGCGGACCAGAACCTTCCCTTCGGCTTCCAGGGTGGCCTGGTCGGCTACCTCGGCTACGAGCTCAAGGCCGAATGCGACGGCGTCGCTGCATACCGCGCCAAGACACCCGACGCCGCCCTGATCCGCACGGGCCGCTTCATCGCCTTCGACCACCAGAAGCTGCACACCTACCTCGTGGCCCAAACCCCACCCCCGCCCGAACTGCATCAAATTCCCGCTCCAGCAGGTAGGGAATTTGATGCAGTTCGCCTGCGGGACGAGGCGGAGCGGTGGGTTGCGGGGGTGGCGAGTGCGCTCGAGGTGCTGCCGGCGCTTGCGGCGCCCCAGGTGGGTCCGGCCGCCCGGCTGGGTTTGCGCCGTTCGTCCGCGCGCTACCTCGAGGACGTCGAGGCCTG
Organism: uncultured Solirubrobacterales bacterium; assembly: GCA_963728365.1. GTDB lineage: Bacteria > Actinomycetota > Thermoleophilia > Solirubrobacterales > 70-9 > VRUE01. The sequence continues at coordinate 853,964 of CAVSJI010000001.1, read as the reverse complement.
TAAGCGCTACTTACGCGCCGGGCACAGCTACGAGATCTGCCTCACCAACCGGGCGGAGGGGGAGGGGACGCTCGATCCCCTGGCGCTCTACCGCGCCCTGCGCCGCGCCAACCCGGCGCCGCACTCGGCCTTCCTGCGCTTCGGCGACCTTGCCGTGCTGAGCTCCTCGCCGGAGCGGTTCCTGGCGGTCGATCGCGACGGTCGGGCCGAATCGCGGCCGATCAAGGGGACGAGCCAGCGCGGCGCGACCGCCGAGGAGGACGCGCAGTTCGCCGCGGCGCTCGCCGCCGACCCGAAGAACCGCGCCGAGAACGTGACGATCGTCGACCTGGTCCGCAACGACCTGGGGCGCGTCTGCGAGACCGGCAGCGTCGAGGTCGTCGAGCTGATGCGCGTCGAGAGCTATGAGACGGTCCACCAGCTGGTCTCCGCGATCCGCGGCCGGCTGCGCCCCGGCGTCTCGACGGCCGAGGCGATTCGGGCCTGCTTCCCGCCAGGCTCGATGACCGGCGCGCCAAAGCGGCGCACGATGGAGATCCTCGACCAGCTCGAGGGCGAGGCTCGCGGCGTCTACTCGGGCGCGATCGGCTGGCTTGGCCCGGGGGGCGCCTGCGACTTCTCGGTCGCGATCCGCACGATCGTCCTAAACGGCGGCACGCTCTCGATCGGCGCCGGCGGTGCGATCGTCGCCGACTCCGATCCCGAGCAGGAGCTGGCCGAGATGCTGCTCAAGGCCGCGGCGCCGGCCGCCGCTCTCGGCCGCGGCGCGTCGATATCCTTGGACGCTGCCGCCGCGCCGGGCAATTCCCGGCGCCGCCCTCTGTCCCCGACATCGACGAGCTAGGAGCCATGGCCGTAGACACCGCTGCGTATCGCGAAATGACCGACGAGCAGGAAGCGATCATCGAAATGGTCCGCCAGTTCGCCGACGAGCAGATCATCCCCAACGCCGAGCATTACGACCACGAGGATTCCTTCCCGGAGCCGATCGTCGAGCAGATGAAGGAGCTCGGCCTCTTCGGGGTGACGATCCCCGAGGAGTACGGGGGGATGGGCCTCGATTTGACGACCTACGCGATGATCGTCGAGGAGCTCTCGCGCGGCTGGATCTCGATCTCGGGCGTCGTCAACACCCACTTCATCGGCTCCTACCTCTTGATGAAGTTCGGCACCGACGAGCAGAAGGAGTACTTCCTGCCGAAGATGGCGACTGGCGAGATCCGCGCCGCCTTCTCGCTTTCCGAGCCCGAGGTCGGCTCCGACGTGCAGGGCATCAAGGCGACCGCCAAGAAGGGCGAGGACGGCAGCTGGGAGCTGAACGGCCAGAAGATGTGGGTCACCAACGGGCTCGGCTCCTCGGTTGTCTTCGTCTTGATGAAGACCGACCCGCAGGCTGACCCGCCCTACAAAGGGATGACCTGCTTCATCACCGAGAAGGAGGCCTGGAAGGAAACCGGCGAGGGCGAGTTCGCCGGCCTCGACGTGCCGCCCAAGATCAAGAAGATGGGCTACAAGGGCGTCGAGTCGACCGAGCTCGTCTACGACGGCTACCGTTGCCCGCCGGAGCGCGTGCTCGGCGGCGAGCAGGACGGGGTCGGCCAGGGCTTCGTGCAGATGATGGACGCGCTCGAGGTCGGCCGCGTCAACGTCGCCGCGCGCGGTGTCGGCATCGGCCAGCGCGCCCTGGAGCTCGGCCTGCGCTACAGCCAGGAACGCAAGACCTTCGGCAAGCCGATCGCCGCCCACCAGGCGATCCAGTTCAAGCTCGCCGACATGGCGACCAAGCTCGAGGCTGCCCGCCTCCTCACCCGCAAGGCGGCGCGGATGAAGGACGCCGGCGAGCGCTCCGACCTGGAGGCCGGGATGGCCAAGCTGCTCGCCTCGGAGACCGGCAAGTACTGCGTCGAAGAAAGCTTCCGCATCCACGGCGGCTACGGCTACTCGAAGGAGTACGAGATCGAGCGCCTCTACCGCGACGCGCCGCTGCTCCTGATCGGCGAGGGAACCTCGGAGATCCAGCGCATGGTGATCGGCAAGAAGCTTCTCCAGAGGCACAAGATCTGAGGTACCGGGGCCGTTGATGCCCCGTGCGCAGCGGTAACGTCGGCGGGGTGCGGCACGTGCTGGCGAGAAGCAAACGGGCGCTGAGGCGAGGCGCGATCGGTGCTGTCGCCGTCTTCTCGGTCGCACTGCTGCCCGCAACGGCGCAGGCGGCCACGCTGCTATATCCGAACCTGAAGACCCTGCCGCCGCGCGACCTCCGCTTCGACCGCGCCGACGTCGATCCGGAGGGAGGTGGCGCGGTCGACAACGTCCTGCGCTTCTCCAACACGGTCTGGAACAGCGGGCCGGGGCCGCTGGAGATGCGCGGCACGATCGACTCCGGAACCAACGAAGGGGCGGCGGTTCAGCGCGTCTACGACGACTCCGGTGGCTTCACGGACTTCGCCGCCGGAGAGTTCTACTACCACCCGGAGCACGGGCACTACCACTACGACGACTGGGGCAGGTACGAGCTGTGGACCAAGTCCGCCTACGAAGCCTGGCTAGCCAGCGGCCGGACCGAAGGCAATCCGATGATCGGCTCCAAGACCACCAGCTGCATGATCGACGAGGAGTTCATCCGCAACGTCCCCAACCAGCCCTACCCGCCTGAATACGGAACGGGCGGCTGCATCCCCGACTCGCAGGGCCGGATGCTGCAGGGAATCTCACCGGGTTGGGGGGACACCTATGACTATTTCCGCTTCGAACAGTGGATCGACCTCGGCGCGAGCGGAACGCTCGCCGACGGCAACTATGTGCTGCGCTCCGTTACGGACCCCCTGAACAAGATCTACGAGAGCGCCGCCAAGGCCGACACGAGCCGCGAGAACCAGGAAGACAATGAAGCGATCACCCCGTTCGCGGTAAGCGGAGGCGCGCTCGTCGATCTCAATCCACCAAGCGGCTCGGTGAGGATCGATGACACCGACGTCGCGACCGCCTCGCCCGAGGTGATCGTCAAGGTCCTCGGCCGCGATGACATCAGCGGGGTGACCGCGGTGCGTCTCTCCAACGATGGCACCCACTGGTCGACTCCCCAGCCCTATACGGGCCAGGAATCGACCGCTCAATCGATCGCCTGGAACCTGAGCGATGCGGCCTACGGCGGGAGCCCTGCGGATGGGGTGAAGACGGTCTTCGCTGAATTTCGCGATGCGGCGGGCAAGTGGTCCAGCGCCGAGACCGACACGATCGTCCTCGATCGCAGTGGCAATTCGTCCTCGTACTCCAATGCTGTGCTCGCCGATGGCCCATCGGGTTACTGGAGGCTGGGCGAGACCGGCGGAACGACCGCCAGCGACATTGCGGGAGCCAACCCCGGCATCTACCGCAACGGCGCTCAGCTCGGCCAGCCCAGCCTGCTGCCTGCCGACGCGGCGAACGACGCGATCGCGCTCGACGGCGTCAACGACCACGTCGAAATCCCCAGCTCGAGTTCGCTGAGCCCGACGGCGAGGGTCTCGGTCGAGGCCTGGATCAAGCCGGCGGCGCTGCCGGCGACCGGAGAATTCGCGAGCATCGCCAGCAAGCCCGGCTCCTACGCGCTGCAGCTTGACGGCCCGCGGCTCGAGTTCGCGACCATCCAGTCCGGGTCCTATCGACGCCTGGGGGCGCTCCCCGGGACAATCGAAGCGGGGCATGTCTACCACGTCGTTGGAACCTATGACGGCGCCGAGCAGCGTCTCTACGTCGATGGAGTCGAGGTCGGTGAGACGGCCGTGACCGGTCCTCTGTCAGCGGGCGCCGCGGAACTCAGCATCGGCTCATGGAACGCCAGCATCGAGCCGTTTCACGGCGCGGTCGACGAGATCGCGGTCTACCCGGGCGCGCTGTCCGCGGACAGGGTCGCCGCGCACTACGAGGTGGGCCTCGACGGCACCCTCCCCGATACCGCGGTCATGGCGCCCGGTGAGCTGAGCGCGCTTGCCGTCTCCGAGCACAGCATCGAGTTGCACTGGTCCGACAACTCGGACAACGAGGGCGAGTTCCGCATCGAGCGGGCCACGGACCCGGGATTTGGCTCGCCCTATGTCCAGGCTGTGTGGGCGAACAGCACGAGCTTCACCGACAGCGGCCTCTCGCCCGGAGTGACTTACTACTACCGGGTCCGGGCGCGAAACGCCACCGATGGCTCCGGCTACTCGAACCTTGCAAGCGCGACGACGATGAGGTCTTCCTTGGCCGATTCGTCGCCCGTCTCTGCGACGAATGTCTCGACCGCGAGGGGTCGACTCCTTTTGCCGGGCAATGCCTATGCGGCGGCAGTGATCGGGGACCGGCCGCTTGCCTATTGGAAGCTCGACGAGCGGAGCGGCGTCGCGGCTTTCGATCTGCGGCGCCGGCACTCGGGCCGCTATCGCTCCGGTCCGCGGCTTGGCCGGCCGAGCCTCTTGCCGGCCGATCCAGGCGGGCGTTCGGTCCGTTTCCGCCGTGGCGGCGAGCGCGTCGTCGTGCGCAATGGCGGCTCGCTCGAGGCCCGCGGCCGGATCTCGATCGAGGCCTGGATCGAGCCCCGAGCGCTGCCCCGGGCTCACCGCCTGGCCCTGATCGCCGGTGAGCCCGGTGCCTTCGCACTGCGGCTCGAAGGTCATCGGCTCACGTTCGCGGTCGGCCACGGCAGGCGAGGTCGGCGAGACAGCCTGCGCGCACCAGTCGGGGCGGTCGCGGTCGGCGAGGTCCACCATCTGGTGGCCACCTACGACGGGACCACCGCGCGTCTCTTCGTCGACGGCGTGCGGGTGGCCGGGGCGAGGATCGCGCGGCCGCGCCTTGCGCGAGGGCGAAATTTCGCGATTGGCTCTGCCGGCCGTCGGCAGGGACAGTTCCTGGGCGTGATCGACGAAGTCGCCGTCTACCCGAGGCCGCTCACGCCGGCGCAGGCGAGCCACCACTATCGTGCCGGTACATGGCCTCGACGCAACAGCTGATCCAAACCGCCATCGAGCGGTTCCAGGCCGAGGTTCCCGCGCTGCAGAAGCTGAAGCTGGTCTTCGGTCTCGAACTGAAGGCCAAGCATGACATCCAGCTCTACCGGGTTGAGGTCCCGGGGCCGAAGATCGCCAAGGACCTCGCCCAGGACGAGCGGGTGCTGGTTCAGATCGACCGACCCCAGTTCAACGAGCTGGCCGAGGGCGGCACGCTGAAGAGCTACCGGCGGGCGTATGAGACCGGCCACATCAAGGTCACCGGCGACTCCAACGTGAAGAAGCTGATCGCCCAGGTGGTCGAACGCCAGGAGGAACGCGCACGGCTGAAGAAAGCCCACTGAGCCGCGCGGCGGCGGCCGCGGCGCTCAGAGTCGGATCAGGTTGGCGGCGTCGACCTCGCGGGTGACCCCGCGAAAATCGATCAGCGCCGGCACCGCCTCGGCGATCGCCTGGTAGTCGAGGCCGGGATGGGCGGTGACGACCGCCGCCAGATCGGCCGCGGCCACGCCGGCATCCAGCTCCACGGAGCGGAGATCGAACTGAGGAAGCTGCGGCACGTGCGGATCGTGGTAGGAGACGTCTCCACCCAGCTCGCGCAGCAATTCGGCGATCTTCAGAGCCGGCGACTCGCGCATGTCGCCCACGCCCGCCTTGTAGCTGACGCCCAGGAGAAGGATCTTGGAGCCCCTTACCGGCTTGCCGAGGTCGTTGAGGGCGCGCTCGATCCGCTCCGCGCAGTAGGCGGGCTGCGCCTGGTTGATCTTGCCGGCGAGCTCGATGAACTCGGGATAGAAGTCGTGTTCGCGCGCCTTGAAGGCGAGGTAGAAGGGGTCGATCGGCAGGCAGTGGCCGCCCATGCCCGGCCCCGGCTCGAAGCGCATGAAGCCGAACGGCTTGGTCGAGGCCGCGTCGATCACCTCCCAGACGTCGATGCCGAGGCGGTCGCAGAGCTGCGCCAGCTCGTTGACGAAGGCGATGTTGACCGAGCGGAAGATGTTCTCCAGGAGCTTGGAGAGCTCCGCCGCCTCCGGCCCCGAAAGAACCACGACCTGCTCGCAGATCAGCTCGTAGAGCTCCTCGGCCCGGGTCGAGCACTCCGGCGTCAGCCCGCCGACCAGCTTCGGCGTGGTGCGCACCGTGTAGTCGGTGCGGCCCGGGTCGATTCGCTCGGGCGAGAAGGCGAGGTGGAAGTCCTCGCCCGCGGAGAGTCCGGACTCGGCGAGGATCGGGCCCAGCCGCTCGCGGGTCGTGCCGGGGTAGGTGGTCGACTCGAGCACGACGAGCTGACCGGGTTGCAGCACCTTGGCCAGCTCGGCGCCCGAGTCGACCAGGTAGGTGAGGTCCGGCTCCCGCGAGCCGGTCAGCGGCGTCGGCACGCAGATGACCACTGCGTTGCAGGACGCGAGGTCGGCGTACCGGGTCGTCGGCGCGAGGCGCTCGCCGAGCGGCGCCAGGGCCGCATCGGGAATGTCCTCGATGTAGCTCTCGCCGCGGGCGAGGCCGTCGACCTTGCGCCGGTCGGCGTCGAGGGCAACCACGTCGTTCCCGCTCTCGGCAAAGGCGACGGCCAGAGGCAGGCCGACGTATCCGAGGCCGATGATCCCGATCTTCATGACGCGGGAGTCTAGCCTTGGGCTGGACGGTGCCGCGGCAGCCGATCTATAGGATGCCGCGCCGCCACCCAGATAGGAGAAGAAGCCAGAAATGAGCGACCAGAAGTACGAGCTGACCACCGACCAGGCCGAGCGCGAGGCGTCCGGCGCGCACGCCTACGGCCGCTACCTCGAGGAGTTCGAGGTCGGCGCCGTCTACAAGCACTGGCCGGCGAAGACCGTAACTGAGGCGGACGACCACCTCTTCTGCCTGATCACGATGAACCATCACCCGCTGCACATCAACGACATCTACGCGAGCGGCTCCCAGCAGGGCCGCAACGTGGTCGTCGGCCCGCTCGTCTACTCGCTGGCGCTGGGCATGTCGGTCAGCGACGTCTCCGGCAAGGCGATCGCCAACCTGGCGACCGAAGACCTCAGCCACCCCAACCCGGTCTTCCACGGCGACACGCTCTTCTGCGAGACCGAGGTGCTGGAAGTCAAGCCCTCCAAATCGAAGCCCGACCGCGGCGTTGTCAAGGTCCACACCAGGGTCCTCAACCAGGACGGCCTCCTCGTCGCCGAGTTCAAGCGCCTGGTGCTGGTGCCGCGTAGGAATCCGGGCGAGTAGTCAAAGACGAGGCGCCGTCGAGCAGCAGGAGCGTTCGGTTCTCGTCGGCACGACACGCCCAGGAACATCGAGGACTGCGAACCCGCGCCTTCGGCGCGGGTTCCGTCCCAAAATTGTGACGTTTCGCGCACCACAAGCGCGTCCGGACCTGCCAGCGTCGGCCCATGCCTCCGACGCCGCCCCCACCCACTTCCAGCGCTCTCAGCAGCCCCAACCTCCCACCGCCCGAACTGCATCAAATTCCCGCTCCGGCAGGTAGGGAATTTGATGCAGTTCGGGCTGATTGAGGCGCGGAGGCGAGATGAGGGATCGGGAAATCACCCAGAGGGTGCGCGTGTTGGCCGAGCGCCAGCACGGAGTTATCGCTCGCTGGCAGATTCTCGAGCTTGGCGCCAGCGAAGGCCTGATCCAAGCTCGCGCGGCGGGCGGGATATTGGTGCCGGTGTTTCATGGGGTCTTCACGCTCGGGCATCGGCGTCTCGGTCGGGACGGGAGGTGGATGGCTGCGGTTCTAGCTTCAGGGCCGCAGGCCGTGCTCTCTCACGGGAGCGCCATGGCGCTTTGGGACATACGTAGGTCGCGCGGCCCCATTGAGGTGCTGCGCCCATCTGGCGGGGCCTGGCGCACGAACCCTGAGATCCGAGTGCACCAAACCCGCGCCCTGCCACGAGACCAGACCACGAAAGAGCGCGGCATTCCGGTGACCACAATTGAGCGGACACTCCTTGACATGGCGGGCCGACTCAACATGAGGCAGCTCGAGCGGGCGCTCGTCGCGGCAGACCGAGCGGGCCGAGTGAGATGGCCGGTACTCCAGCGGGCAGTTGCATATGGACGCGGGAAGAAAGGGATTGGCACGTTGCGTCACGTGGCGATGGAAGTCGACCCGAGAGCGGCAGACACCCGCTCATCCTTGGAGGTTGACTTTCTGGCACTCTGCCGGGAGGCGGGCATTCCGTTGCCGCAGGTCAACGTATTCGCGGGGCCTCATCTTGTCGACTTCCTATGGGCGGCCCCGAAGGTCATCGTCGAAACAGACGGCTACGCCTACCACCGGGACAGGCGAGCGTTCGAGGGGGACCACGAGCGCACCGTGGTCCTGACCGCTGCCGGATACGAGGTCCACCGCGCCACGTATCGCATGCTCGCCTGGAATCCGGACCCCTTCATGAATCTAATTCGCCGCTCCCTCCGCCAGCGAACTGCATCACATTCCCTACCTGCCGGAGTGGGAATTTGATGCAGTTCGCGTTCGGTCTCGGTCCGGCGCTCCGGGCTCAGTGGGCCTCGTCGGAGGCGTGGGCCGGCGGCCTTGACTCCTCGGCGAGGGAGGTGATCTCGAGGGGGCCCTGGGCGGCCTCTTCGAGCACCTCGGTCGCCTCTTCTGCGGAGCGGGCGTAGAGCTCGACCAGCATGTGGACGATGACCTGCTCCTCGTCGTGCTTGTGGAAGCGGACGTGGGAGAAGAACTCGCGCACCCCGGCGTCGCCGAAGGCGCCGTAGGTGAGGAACTCGGCCGCGTCGGGGCCGGAGCATGTCTCGACCCGGTCCTGGTTGACTCGCACAGTGCAGGAAGCGACCCAGGGAGTGCCGGCGACCATCCGCTCCCAGCGATCCTCGATCGGCACCACGCGGTCGTCCTGGAAGGTGAGGTGCGGCTGGTCGTGCATGCAGTCGACGCACTGCACGAGCGCCTCCTGGATCTCGTCGACCCCTTCGGCGAGCATGCCGCTCTCCGGCTCGACGCGGCGGATCGCGTCGTAATGGATCTGGATCTCGAGGTTCACCGACCAGCAGCGGTAGCAACGCAGCCAGGCCGAGCGGTCGCCGTTCAGCTCGTTCATGCGCCCATTGTCGCGCGTTGACGGCGCCGGCGCGTCAAGCGGGGCCGAGGGCGTCCAGCTCGTCGACGACCAGCCGCGCCAGCGCCAGCGAGGAGGTCGCCGCGGGGGACGGAGCGTTGCGGACGTGGATCGCGCGCTCGGTGCGGTGGACGACGAAGTCGTCGATTAGCTTGCCGTCGCGGCCGAGAGCCTGGGCGCGGATCCCGGCCGGCCCTCGCTCCGGCTTGACGCGGCGCAGCGCCGGGACGAGGCGCGCCGCCTCGGCGAGGAAGGAGCGCTTGCTCACCGCGTGGCGCAGTTCCTGCGCCGCCGCGCGGCGATGACGGGCTGCCATCCGCCAGCTGCCGGGCCAGCCCACGGTCTCGACCAGGTCGCGCGGCCGGAGTGTCGCCAGCCGGTAGGCGTCCCGGGCCGGCGAGAGCAGCGCGCTCGGGCCGACCAGCACGCGACCGTCGAGCGTCCGCGTCAGGTGCGCGCCGAGGAAGGGCAGCTTGGGATCGGGGACCGGGTAGACGTTGGCCCGCACCAGCTCCGCGGCGTTCGCCGGCAGCTGCAGGTAGGCGCCGCGGAAGGGGACGATGCGCGGGTCGGCAGGCGCCCCGCAGGCGACCGCAAGCCGGTCCGACTGGAGCCCGGCGCAGAAGACGGCGGCGGAGGCGGCGATGACGCCCCGCGCGTGGCGGATCTCGATGCGTCCCGAGCTGGGTGTGGCGCCCCGCGCTGCGGCGCTGAGATGAACGGAGCCACCGGCGGCGCGCACGTCGGCCGCGTAGGCCTCGGCAACCGCGACGAAGTCGACCACGCCCGTGTTCGGCGAGTGCAGGGCGGCGATGCCGCGCGCGGCAGGCTCGACCTCCCCGATTTCCTCGCCCGCGAGGCGCCGCAGCCCTGGCACGCCGTTCGCCCGCCCGCGCCGCTCGAGCTCGTCGAGCCGTCCCAGCTCGGCCTCATCGGCGGCGACCACGAGCTTGCCCGAGCGCTCGAAGGCCACGCCGCGCTCCTCGCAGTAGTCGTAGAGCTCGCGCGCCCCCTCGACGCAGAGCCGCGCCTTCAGCGAGCCCGGCTCGTAGTAGATGCCGGCATGGATTACGCCGCTCGAGCGCCCGGTCTGGTGGCGCCCGATCGCCCCCTCTGCCTCGAGCACGCAGAGCCGCGCCCCGGGTCGCCGCGCCAGCAGCTCCCGCGCTACGGCCAGGCCGAGGATGCCGCCGCCGACCACGGCGACGTCGCACTCGCGCGGCGGTGGCGCGGAGCTGGATCCAGTCACGGACTGTGCCTCAGGCCGCAGCGGGAGCGCCGGCGCGCTCGGCGACCAAGTCGACGATCTCGCCGATGATCCGGTTGAGGTCGAAGTCCTTCGGCGTGTAGACGCCGTCGACGCCGGCCTCGCGCAGGCGCTCGGCGTCGGCCGGGGGGATGATGCCGCCGGCGACCACCGGGGCATCGACGTCCTCCTCGCGCAGGCGGCGGACCACCTCGGGGACGAGCTCCAGGTGGGAGCCGGAGAGGATCGAGAGGCCGATCACGTCGACGTCCTCCTGCAACGCCGACTCGGCGATCTCCTCTGGCGTCAGACGGATGCCCTGGTAGATCACCTCCATGCCCGCGTCGCGGGCGCGCAGGGCGATCTGCTCGGAGCCGTTGGAGTGGCCGTCGAGCCCCGGCTTGCCGACCAAGATCTTGATCCGGTGGCCGATCTTTCCGGAGACCTCGTCGACCCGCTTGCGAACCGCGGCCAGCTGCTCGCGGTCGGCGGGGGGCGCGGCGCCGTCGACGCCGGTCGGGGCGCGATAGGCGCCGAACGCCTCGCGCAGGACCTCGGACCACTCGCCGGTCGTCGCACCGGCTTTGGCGGCCGCGATCGTCGCCGGCATGATGTTCTGCGAGTCGTCGGTTGCTACCCGGCCGAGCTCTTCCAGCGCGGCCGTCACCGACGCCTCGTCGCGCTCGGCCTTCCAGGCCTCCAGCGCCTCGACCCGTTCGCGCTCGACCTCGGGGTCGGGGGTGAGGATGCCCCCGTCGGCGCCCGCGGTCAGCGGTGAGTCCTCGCTCTCGCGATAGGCGTTCTGGCCGACGACGAGCTGCTCGCCGGCCTCGATCCGCGCCACCCGCTCGCGATGGGACTCGACCAGGCGGGCCTTCATGTAGGGGACCGCGGCGACCGCGCCGCCGTGCTCGGTGACCGCCGCCATCTCGGCCCGGGCGCCGTCGATCAGCTCCTCTACCAGGCCGTCCATCACCAGCGAGCCCTCGAAGACGTCCGGGTACTCGAGCAGGTCGGTCTCGTTGGCCAGCACCTGCTGGATGCGCAGGCTCCACTGCTGGTCCCAGGGGCGGGGCAGGCCCATCGCCTCGTTCCAGGCCGGCAGCTGGATTGCCCGGGCGCGGGCGTCGCGGCTCAGGGTCACGGCCAGCGCCTCGAGCACGATCCGCTGGATGTTGTTCTCCGGCTGGGCCTCGGTCAGGCCGAGCGAGTTGACCTGCACGCCGTAGCGAAAGCGCAGCATCTTCTCGTCGGTGACGCCATAGCGCTGGCGGCCGATCTCATTCCAGAGGCGGCCCATCGCGCGCAGCTTGGCGATCTCCTCGATCAACCGGATGCCGGCGTTGACGAAGAAGGAGATGCGACCGAATACCTTGGGGAAGTCGGCCTCGGCGACTTGGCCGCGCGCCTTCACCTCGTCGAGCACGGCGATCCCGGTCGAGAGCGCGTAGGCGATCTCCTGCACGGGCGTCGCGCCCGCCTCCTGAAGGTGGTAGCTGCAGATGTTGGTCGGGTTCCAGCTCGGCACCTCGTTGACCGCGAAGGCGACCATGTCGGCGATCAGCCGCATCGAGGGCTGAGGCGGGAAGGCGTAGGTGCCGCGCGAGAGGTACTCCTTGATGATGTCGTTCTGCGTCGTGCCCTTCAGCGCCGCGCGCTCGACCCCGTTCTCCTCGGCGACCGTGATGTAGAGGCCGAGCAGCCAGGCGGCGGTGGCGTTGATCGTCATCGAGGTGTTCATCTCGTCGAGCGGGATCCCGTCGAGCAGCTGGTGCATGTCGCCCTTGTTGGCGATCGAGACGCCGACCTTGCCGACCTCGCCGCGGGCGAGGACGTGGTCGGGGTCATAGCCCGTCTGGGTCGGAAGGTCGAAGGCGACCGAGAGGCCGGTCTGTCCCTTTTCGAGGTTCTTGCGGTAGAGCTCGTTGGAGCGCCGGGCGTCGGAATGGCCGGCGTAGGTGCGCATCACCCAGGGACGGTCGCGCTCCGGAAGTCGGTGCTCGGTCACGCCTCAATCTTATGGGGCTCGTCCCGAAATCCGCCGTTCACCGCCCGTCGGCCCGCATCTTTCTCCCGCGACCGTGTTTAGGCTGCGAGATCGTGAGACGCCTGCGTGCAGCCATATTCGCCGCCGCGCTGGTGGTCGCGCTCGGCCTCGTGGCGAGCGCGAGCGCCGCGCTGATCGGCATCTACCGCAACCCGCTGGAGAGCAAGGGCCAGCTGGGCCAGATCGCCAAGCTCTCCGGGGAACGCTGCGGGCGCAGCAGCGGCGGCCACGCGCTGAAGATCGTCGTCGGCAAGCAGACGCGCGAATGCGCCTACCGCACCCCGGTCCTCGGTCGCGATCTCGAGATCGCGGCGACGGTCCGGCTGCTGGGCGTGACGCCGATGCCGGTGCAGCGCGCCGCCTTCCTCGCCGTCGACCTGCGCTCCGGCGAAGGCTCGCGGTACCAGTTGGCGGTCTACCCACTGCAGCGCAAGGTGCAGCTGCGCAAGATCCTCACCGACGGCACGATCAAGTACCTCGACATCGAGAAGGGCGTCGCCGGGATCACCGGCGCCGACAAGGCGAACCAGCTGCGACTGCGCGCCTTCAACGTGACCGAAGGCGACGAAAAGGGCAACTGTCAGCTGCTTGGCTTCGTCGGCGGCGAGCGGGTTGCCGAAGCGACGGACGAAGGTGCGGGGGAATTGAAGGGCCGCGCCTCGGGCTTTTCGATCGGCTCGCCCAAGGTGGCGAAGGGCGCCCAGGCGACGTTCGACGACGTCGTCGTGCGGGTGCCGAGCCCGTTCTAGGCGTTGTCCTCGGCCTGCTCCGCCAACCGGTAGACGTGTTCGACTGCACCGCGTCGCGGCAGCGTTTCGACCAGCTCGATGCAGCCCAGCTTGTGCAGCACGCGCACGTGGTAGGCGACGGTGCGCACGTCGAGATCGAGCTCGTCGGCGATCAGCTTCGGGCTCGCCACGCCCGTGGCGATCAGGTCCAGAGCCCGCGCCCGCAGCGGGTTGGAGAGGGCGGTGGCCATGCGTTGGTGGAGCGAAGCGGGACGCGGTGCCATCACGATCCGAGCCTCCAGAGTGGTTTGCCTTTATGCGAGCAGTCTAGCGGCATAACCATCTTGAGTAGCTAAATGGACATTAAGACGAGGCGCTCCCTGAATCAGGCTTGCGACCGGGATCGCCGCGATTTCCGCATAATGCGGGGGGATGTCGACGACCACGGTGGAGAGGCCCAGGGTTGGGGGACCCGGCTCGGGCATGGGCGGCGAGTGGCGGGTGATCGTCCTCAACGACAGCCACAACACCTTCGACCACGTCGCGGAGACGCTCTCGCGAGTGCTGCCGGGCGTCAGCCTCGAGCGCGGCCATCAGTTCGCCGAGACGATCCACAACAGCGGCCAGGCGATCGTCTGGTCCGGCCCGCAGGAGCCGGCCGAGCACTACTGGCAGCAGCTCAATTCGGCCGGCCTGACGATGGCCCCGCTCGAGCGCGCCTGAAAGACGCCTACTCCGCGACGAGCAGCGCGTGCCAGGTGGGCAGCAGCGGCAGGTCGTAGAGGTCGATGCAGGCGGCGCGGGCCTTCTCGATTTCCTCGGAGAACCAGTAGCGCTCGAAATCCGAGCGCGACTCCCAGACCGAGGACTGGCGGAAGGCGAGCGGGTCGTCGATCGCCCGGGTCAGCGACCAGCTCTTGGCGCCATAGGCGGGCATCCGCGCCGCCGCCGGTTCCCAGAGGTCGAGCCAGCGGTCCGCCCGGAAGGGGGCGATGTGCCAGTCGAGCACGCAGACCTCGGCCATCAGGCTCCCACCTCCGCCCGGATCGCGCCTGGGCCATCTTCGTTCTGCCCCTCCTGCTCGGACTCGGCCCCGACCAGGATCGAGATCTTGCCGAGGTGCTTGTTTTCGTGCATCAGCTGGTGCGCCTCGGCGACGCCGTCGAAGGGCATCGTCTGCGAGATGACCGGCCGGACCTTGCCCTCGGCCATCAGCTGGTTGGCGCGCATGCACTCGTACGCGTTGGCGAAGTGCGAGCCGATGATCTGCTTCTGCTTCATCCACAGGTAGCGCACGTCGAAGTCGAGCTGGTAGCCCGAAGTGGCGCCGCAGATCACGACTTTGCCGAACGGCTTGACCGTGAAGACCGAGGTCGGGAAGGTCGCCCGCCCGACGTGCTCGAAGACGATGTCGGGGGCGTCGCCGAGGATCTCCTTGACCCGCTTGGCGAATCCGCGCGAGGCCTTGAAGCGCTCCCTGTCGGCCGCCGGGTCGGTGAGGTTGGCGTCGGTGCGCATCATCTCGCCGAACTCGCGCCTGTTGATGTAGTCGACCGCGCCGAGCTGCTTGACCAGCTCGCCCTTCTCGTCGGAGGAGACGACGCCGACCGCGTTGGCGCCGGCCGCCTTGCAGAGCTGGGTGGCGAAGACACCGAGGCCGCCGGCCGCGCCCCAGATCAGCACGTTGTGGCCGGGCTGCAGCTTGCACTGGTCGATCAGCATCCGGTAGGCCGTGAAGTAGGTCAGCCCGTAGGAGGAGGAGTCGACCCAGGAGAGGTTCTGGGGGCGGGGGAGCAGCTGCTGGGCCTGGACCTTGGTGAACTGGGCGAAGGAGCCCCAGGTGGTCTCGTAGCCCCAGATCCGCTGGCTCGGCGCCGCCATCGGGTCGAGCCCGTGAACCTCGACGTCCTCGTAGGAGGCCTGGTTGCAGTGGACCACGACCTCGTCGCCGGCCTCCCAGCGGGTGACGCCCTCGCCGACCTTCCAGACGATCCCCGAGGCGTCGGAGCCGCCGATGTGGTGACCGTACTCGGGGTGGTCGCCATAGCCGAAGACCGAGACCGGCTCGCCGAGCGCCGCCCAGACGTTGTTGAAGTTGACACCGGCGGCCATTACGCGGACAATCACCTCGAAGGGCCCTGGCTCCGGCACCTCTATCTGCTCTAGCTGGAAAGCATCCGTAGGTTCGCCCTCGCGCTCCTGGCGAATCACCCAGGCTGCCATCGTCTCCGGCAGCGTTCCGGGTTCGACGTCCAACTTCGCGACTGCGCTCGTGTCAACGGCCAAAACTAGGCTCCTCCGCGGTCTCGGGTACGGGGCGGCGAATCCTAGTCGAGCACGGGAACCTCGGCCTCCGCGGCCGCCGACTCGATCTCTTGCAACTCTTCGGCGACCGGCCGCACGGCGCGGTCGACGCGTCGTGGCTCCTCCAGCTCCTTGCCGGAGGCGGCGCCCATCTCCTCGATCCGGCGCAGCTGCGGCACGATCCGGCTCTCCCAGGAGCCGACGGCGTCGTCGTACGCCTTGGCGGCCGAGTTGAGCTGGCGACCGGCCTTGGCGAAGTGCTCGACGAAGGACCCGGTGCGGCTGTGCAGCTCACGGGCCGCGGCTGCGATCTCCTGGGCCTGCTCTGCTATCTGCTCCTGTCGCCAGCCGAGCTCCACCGTGCGCAGCAGGCCGACCAGGGTGGTGGGCGTGGCGATCAGCACCTTCTGTTCGAGCGCGTAGTCGTAGAGCGATGCTTCGGCCTCGAAGGCGGCGTGCAGCGCCGCCTCGGAGGGCATGAAGCAGACGACGAAGTCCGGCGTCTCGCCGCTCTCGAACTGATCCTGGTAGCGCTTCGAGGAGAGCTTGGTGATGTGGTCGCGCGCCTGGCGGGCGTGGCGGATCAGCTCGCCCTTGCGGGTCGCGTCGTCCTCGGCCTCGAGCACCTCGAGGTAGGCGTCGAGTGGCACCTTCGAGTCGATGACGACGCGGCGGTTGCCGGGCAGCATCACCACGGCGTCGGGCCGCAGCACGGTCTCGCCGTCGCGCATCGTCTGCTGCAGCTCGAAGTCGACGTGCTCGGTCATCCCGGCGATCTCGACGCAGCGCTTGAGCTGCACCTCGCCCCACTGGCCGCGCGTCTGCGGCTGCCGAAGGGCCTTGACCAGGGTGCCGGTCTGCGTGCCGAGGTCGCCGAGCCCGGCCTTCATCTCACCGAGCAGCGTGCGCACCGCCTCGTCGGCCTTGCCGCGGTCGCGGCTCAGCGTGGTGACTTCCTTCTCGATCCGCTCCAGGTTCTTGCCGATCGGCTCGGTCAGGCGCCGGAACTCTGCCTCGCGCTGCTTCAGCGCCGCCTCCGCTGTCTCGCGGTCCGCTTCGCGCAGCTCGCGGTTGGTCTCGAGCAGGCCCGAGAGCGCCTGCTGGGTGGCGGCGCGCACGGTCTCGTCAAGGTCGGGCGCCGGACGGCGGCGATCGGCGACCAGGAGCGCGAGCGCGGCGGCGAGCAGGGCGGCGAGGATGGCGAGAATGACGATCATCGGACCAACGATCCTGACGGTCGGTCCAGACGCGATCCCCGTCCAGGAAGGCCGCTGTGAGCGCTTATTCCGCGCCGCACGCACGCGGTGTGTAGCGGCCGCAGAAGATCGTCCGCACCGGTTCCTGCCAGAGCGCCTGCAGTGTCGGGGTCTTCGGCCCGAGGCCCGGCTTGCCCAGCGGGTTGGTGCGGAAGTTGCGCAGCGTGGTGCGGTCGTCGGCCCCCCAGGTGCCCGGGAAGGACATCGGCGGCGTGCGGGCGTCGACGGGGATCAGGCGGGCGGGGTACCAGGGCCAGCCGTATTCGGTCTTGTCGCGGATGTTCGAGGCGAAGCTGATCGCCGTGGTCACGCCCGCGGGGGCGCCGGCGCAGCGGGCCCAGTCGGGCGAGCGCTTCTGCGCCGCGGCGGGGTAGTTGGCATGCGAGCCCTCAGCCACGGCGACGAGCGGGTGGGTGCGCGGTCCCTGCGGGAGGGTCGAGGCTTCGATGTCGTTCCAGGGGCGCCAGCTGCCCGCGCAATGCGCCGAGTCGGCGGCGAACAGGGGACGACGCTTGCGGTCGAGGCCGATCGTCACGGCCTCCCAGTCGCCCTCGTGGCGCTGGGTGAGCAGGCCCGCGAAGACCGGGGCCCGCCATTCGTCGTAGTAGTAGAAGTACCAGTACTGGATCAGCGTGCCGAGTCGCTCGTCGAACGGGCCGCCGCCGGCAAAGGAGCCCCGCGGTTCGAAGCCGGGGACGTTGCCCCTCTCCAGCACCCGGACGTAGGCGGCGCCGTCGCTGTAGAGCTGCGCGGCTCCGCGCGAGTGCTCGGGGGAGTAGCCGGCGCACTTCGGATCGCCGTCCTCGCATTCGACGCTCAGCGTGTAGCAGCGTGAGACGCCGAATTCCGGGCAGCTGTCGGGCAGCTCTGCCGCGGTGCCGACGTGGCGGGGCGTCCCTGGCGGGCCGCTCAGGGTCGCGTGCTCGAGATAGGGCCCGACCGCGATCGGCGTCCAGTGCTCTGCCTTGGTGAAGGCCAGGACCGGCGCGTACTTCGAGGCGAGCGCCAGCCTGCCATCGGCGGCGAGGGTCGCCGAGGCCGGCGTCGCAGCCGCGGCGCTGTCGTCCTCCGGCGGGTTGAGCGGTTCTCCCCTGCCGGCCGCGACGACCATGCCGACGCCGGTCGAGACGGCGATTACCACCGCCGCGACCGCCGCGGCGCTGAAGCCGAGGCCGGCGGCGCGGCTGGTCAAAGGCCGCTGCTCGGACTCCTCGGCGGCGTCGGCAGCGCCGCCGGCGATCGGCAGCGGGGCCGGCGGCGGCTCGTCCTCCCCCGGCTGCGGTGCGCCCGCGAGCGGAGGCCGGGCGTCGATCGCCCCGCGCACCGCGTCGATGCAGAGCAGGAGCAGGGCGCCGCCGCCGAAGATCGCGACCAGCTGCGGCCAGGCGTCGTGGATCCCTCCGCCGCCGGGCAGGAGGCCGAGCGACATGCCGAGCACCAGCAGGGCGAGGCCGAGGGAGAAGGCGAGCACGGCGCGCAGCGGCGTCGTGGCGAAGGAGAAGAGGCGCAGGGCGAAGGCAGCGGCCCAGAGCAGCACGGCGAGCAGCAGCAGGCCAGAGGGCACGTCGCCGATTGCCGCGAAGTAGGGGTTGTCGAGGCCGAGCAGGCGGACGGCGAGCACGACCGCGACCCCGACCGCGACGGCGACCAGGCTATGGACGCCGATCTTCACCGCCAGCTCGCGCTCGGCGCGCAGGCTGACTCCGGACTTTGCCGCCTCGGGGATCACGATCAGGGCCCAGGCCAGAACCAGCAGGGCGGCCGAGATCAGCACCTGGGCGACGAAGGACCACTTGACCGTGCCCACGGCGACCACGACGAGCAGCGGCAGCAGCAGTGGCCTGAAGGTCTTCAGCAGGCTGACGAAGGGCCTCGCGAGGAGCAGCGCGGT
This sequence comes from uncultured Solirubrobacterales bacterium, assembly GCA_963728365.1. Taxonomy (GTDB): domain Bacteria; phylum Actinomycetota; class Thermoleophilia; order Solirubrobacterales; family 70-9; genus VRUE01. The sequence goes on along the minus strand of CAVSJI010000001.1, from coordinate 835,434 downwards.
CCGCGGGAAAGCGAGGATCGCCCCGCCGAGCAGCAGGCCGAGCAGGATCACGCCGACGCCGCTCCAGTCGTGCCCGCCACTCGAGCCAGGCCCGCCGGTGACCGGCGACGGACGGGGCGGGGGCTCGGGGGTCTTGCGACCGCGGAGCAGGTCGCGCTCGAGGTCGGCGGCGATCGGCTTCGACGTTTCCTCGTAGCCGAGCCGGTTTGGGTGCAGGGTTCCCCGATGGCGGCCGCGCAGCCCTCCCAGCCGGCGCAGGGAGTCCCACAGCGAGGAGACCCAGCGCTCCTCGTCGGCGCAATAGCCGTGGCCGCGGAAGAGCGCCTCGACGCCCCCGACCTCGTCCCAGTGGTGCTGGCCGGCGGCGCGTTCGACCGCGACGTTCAGCGGTTCGAGCAGCAGCTGCTCGGCGCGGACCACGTTCGGGCGCCGGATGTCGAGAATGTGGCCGCAGGGCTCGCCCTGTGCGTTGCGGGTCGGATCGAAGTACTCGACGACGTGGACTCGCGACGCCGGGACGCTCTTCTTCAGCCCGGCGGCGAGCTCTTCGTAGAGCGCCGGCAGCTCACCGACGAAGCCTTCCGCGACCTGCTGTGCGGTCCTCGTCCCGTCGGCGCCCAGCTTCGTATATGTCCGTTTGAAGCAGTTGCCTGAGATGCGCAGCGGGTTCGCGCAGAACGCGACGAATTCGCTGAAGTGGATGTCGTTGGCGCCGACGCTGAGCAGCACGGCGTCGACCTTGCGGCGCTGCGCGACCCGTTCGAGCTCGTCGACTTGCGGCGGGAGCGGTGGCTCTTCATTGGGGGGGACCGCGCCCGCGTAGCCGCCCAGCAGCCCGCGGCGCACTTCCGCGCCCGAGCAGGCCAGGTGGACGAAGGTCACCGAGGTGTGAGGGTCGGCCTCCTCGACCCGCCGCGCCGCCAGGGCCGGTCCGGCGAGTGCGCTGCGGTGGCAGCGCTCGCTCTGCCAGCCGCCGTCCTCCGGCGCCCCCTCACCGGAGGCGACCGAGTCGCCGATCGAGACGATCAGCAGGTCCTGGACCTCGATCCGGCGCGAGTCGGTCAGCTTCCGGTCTCCGACCTCGGCGCTGAGGGCGACCGTGTAGGCGCCCTCGGCGGGGAAGCGATGCCGGAAGGCGCATTCGCCCTGCTTCTCCATTGCCACCGGTCTGCCGTCCAAGGTCCAGCTGTAGCGGGCGCCTTCGGCGCAGGCTTCGCCGAGCAGGCGGAGGTCGACCTCCCAGGGACCGCTGCGCACTTCGCCGGGCTGCGTCTCGATCACCCGGCCCTGCGCGTCGGTGGCGCCGAAGCGGCTCGGCATGCTCCAGGCGAAGAGGGGCGCGCGCCGGTCGCCCCTCGCAGCATGTGCTGTGCCGGCCGGTAGGACCAGGGCGCTGAGCAGCAGGACGGCGAGTGTCCGCTTCATCAAAGCATCCTGACCATATGCGACGGCGGGGCGGGATGCCCCGCCGGGCTATGGGAGGAGCACGTCGTTCTTCGAGGAGCTGCGGTACGGGCCGACTACGAAGCGGGCCGGCTTGGCGCCGGGGACGTTGGCGGCGCGGACCGTGTAGGCGCCGGTCGGCAGGGCGGCGAGCAGCGAGACGTTGCCGCTCGAGACGAGGCGCTTCGAGGTGGCGTCCGCCGGCCCGTGGACGACCAGCTTCGATTCGGCCGGGGTGAAGTTGGCGGCGACGAAGATCACGTCGAGTGGAGCTCTTGAGCGCACCGGGGGCTGGCCGGCGTGCTGGTTCTGGGGGATCTGCTGGGTCGGTTCGGGACCGAAGGCGACGCGCGGCGGCTGCACGGTGATCGAGCGCGGGGTGACCGTGACGCTGACCCGGGTCGGCGGTTGCGGTCGCGGCTCGTTGGGGTGCTCCTCGGCCCCGCAGCCGGTCGAGACGAGCGCCAAGGCGCAGAGCGCGCATGCCGCGGCGCTCGCCGACCAGCGCCTTCTGCCTCTCCCACGACCCATCGGGCCGGAATCTAGCCGAAGGGCAAGTCGACTACCCGAGCCGTAACGCCATCTTCACCTACGGCGAGCTCGGCGCCGGGCTCGGCCTCGCGGCGGACGATCGCCAGGGCGATCGGACCGTGGGCTGGGGAAACGCACGACGCGCCGAGCTTGCCGACCTCCTTTCCGCCCAGCGCCAGCGGCGCTCCGCCGGGCGCGGGGGCGCTGAGCCGCAGGCCGCGCAGGTGTCGGTTCGGCTTGCCGCGGTAGTGCAGGCGGGCGACCGTCTCCTGGCCGATGTAACAGCCCTTCTCGAAGCTGACGGCGCGCTCGACGATGCCGGCCTCGGCGGGCATCGTCGCCGCGTCCATCTCGGCGCCGAAACGCGGGATGCCAGCCTCGACCCGGACGATCTCGGCGGCCTCCTCGCCGACGGCAGGCGCGCCCGCCGCGGCCAGCGCGTCGCCCAGGCGCTCCGCCTCGGCGGCGTCGCAGATCAGGTCGATGCCGAGCGCTGTGCCGACGGCCAGGCACCCGATGCCCTCGACTGAGACCAACGCCCAGGCGTCGTCCGCCAGCGGCGGCGCGCCGGCGACCTCGGCGCTGCGCGGGCCGATCAGCGAGAGAATCGCCAGTCCCTCGGTCAGATCCTCGACCTCGACGTCGCGACCGACCTTGTACATCTCCAGATGCCCGCGCACGACCGGCAGTGGCCCGGGCTCGGTGTCCAGCCAGATCGCCTGCTCATCCGCTCCGGTGGCCCTTCCCCGCGATATCGGTGGGAAAGGCGCACTGGAAAGGTCGAGGACCCGCATGTCGGCCTGCATGTGGCCCTTGCGGTCGAGCAAGGCCGCGTACTGCCCCGCGCCCGGCTCCAGGCTCTCGACGTCGTTGGTCAGCTGCCCCTGCAGGTACTCGGCCGACTCGGCCCCCCGCACGAGCAGCTTGCCCCGCTCAGACCGGTCGAGCAGGCCGCAATCCTCGCGAAGCTGCCGGTACTGGGCATCTAGCTCAACTGCAACCGCTTCAGCCATTGACCAAGTCTAGAAAGTGGCGCGCCTTACGTTTTAGATATGTCTAAACTCTTTAGACGTGCCTAAAACGTCTGAGGCCATCGAGGACTACGCGAAGGCGATCTACGCCCTTTCGCGACAGCGGCCGGGGCCGGTCCAAAACGGCGAGCTGGCGGAGCGGCTCGAGGTGGCGCCGGCGACCGCCACCTCGATGCTGAAGAAGCTGGACGGCCTCGGGCTGATCGAATACGAGCCCTACCGGGGCGCGATGCTGACCGGGGCGGGGGAGAAGGTCGCGCTGGAGACGATCCGCCACCACCGCCTGATCGAGACCTACCTGGCCGAGGCGCTGGGCATGCCCGAGGACCGCGTCCACGAGGAGGCCGAGGTGCTCGAGCACCACATCTCCGAGGAGCTCGAGCTGCTGATCGCGGCGAAGCTCGGCGAGCCCAGCCACGACCCGCACGGCGAGCCGATCCCCGGGCCCGACCTCAGCTTCCCCGCCGAAGAGGCGCGGCCGTGAAGCCGCCCTCGCCGCTGCTCGAGGCCGACCACGTCGAAGACGTCCTCCCCGGCGAGGCGGCGGTCGCCGAAGCCGCACGCCGCTCCCTGGAGGGCCACACGCGCGGCGCCCGCCGCATCTGGCCCTTCCTCGGCCCCGCCTTCATCGCCGCCGTCGCCTACATCGACCCGGGCAACTTCGCCACCAACATCGCCGGCGGTGCCAAGTTCGGCTACCTGCTGCTCTGGGTCGTGCTCTCGGCAAACCTGATCGCGATGCTGGTCCAGACCCAGTCAGCGAAGCTCGGCATCGCAACCGGCAAGAACCTCGCCGAGCTCTGCCGCGAGAGCTTTTCGCGACGCGTCTCGATCGGACTCTGGCTGCAGGCCGAGCTGGTCGCGATGGCAACAGACATCGCCGAGGTCGTCGGCGCCGCGCTCGGCCTCAATCTGCTCTTCGGCATCCCGCTCTTTCCAGCGGGGCTGATCGCCGGCGCGGGCGCATTCGCGATTCTCGGCCTTCAGCAGATGGGGTTCAGGCGCCTGGAGGCGGGGATCACCGCGCTTGTCGGCGTCGTCGTCGCTTCCTTCGTGATTGAGCTGTTCCACGCCAAGCCGGCGGGCGGCGAAGTCGCGAAGCACCTGATCGTGCCGGGCTTCGCCGGTACCGAAAGCCTCCTGCTGGCCACCGGGATCATCGGGGCGACGGTCATGCCGCACGTCGTCTACCTGCATTCGGCGCTGACCCAGCGGCGGATCGTCGGTCGCGACGAGAGCGAGAAGAAGCGCATCCTCGGGTTCGAGAAGGTCGACGTGGTGATCGCCCTCTCGCTGGCGGGCATCGTCAACCTTTCGATGATGATCGTCGCCGCCGCGCTCTTCCACGGCAGCGGCCTGACCGACGTCGACAGCATCGAGGGCGCCTACGACGGGCTGCGCGAGCTCGTCTCCGGCAACGCCGCCGCCATTTTCGGCATTGCCCTGCTTGCGTCCGGCTTTGCCTCGTCCTCGGTGGGGACGATGGCCGGCCAGGTGGTGATGCAGGGCTTCATCCGCCGCCGCATCCCGCTCTTCCTGCGCCGCGCCCTGACCCTGGCACCGGCCCTCGTCGTGCTCGGCCTCGGAATCGACGCGACCGACGCCTTGGTCGGCAGCCAGGTCGTGCTCTCCTTCGGCATCCCCTTCGCGCTGGTGCCACTGCTGCTGATCGCCCGGCGCCGTGACGTGATGGGCACGCTCGCCAACCCCGCTTGGCTGACCGCCGTGGCCGGGGTCCTCGCGGCTCTGATCATCGGCCTCAACGTGTTCCTGCTGGGCCAGATCTTCTTCGGCTGATCGTCTACTGAGCGTCAGGGTCGAGAAGACCTGCTGCCAGGGTCACCAGCTCTCTGGCCATTCGGGAGCGGGGGACGACGACGTCGACGCCCGCCGCTTCGGAAGCTTTCTTGATCTCAGCGTTTACGTGGGAGTAGAAGCCGAGGACCGGGATGCCGAGGCCCACGAGCGCCTCGGGGTTCTCGGCGTCGAGGTCGGCGACGATCAGCTCGGCCTCCTCGAGAGGCGCCTCGTCGAGGCTGGGGGCGAGGGTGACCTCGTGTCCCGCCGCGCTCAGCATCGCCTCGACCTTGCTGCCGAGCAGCAGGTCCGGCGCGATGGCGACGACGCGGGGCACCAGTGGACCGCTAGATCGAGCGGCGTTCGCGGAGCTCCTCGCGAACGCTCTCCGGCCTGCCCCACATCTGCACGACCTCGCTGCGGCCCTCGCGCACCTCGCGCACCGCCATCTCGCCGTTGACGCCTTCGCCGTCGAGCTTGGCGAGCACGCCCCTCACGGTCTCCGCCGCCGCGGCGTGGCCGAAGCTGTGGGCTACGAGCAGGCGCCAGTCCCAGTCGGCCCGCGAGTAGGGCCGGGCGTTGACCTGGCTGAGCGCGACAGCGGTGTCGACGTAGTGGCTCTCGTCGTCGATCCGCAGGTCGAGCTCGAGGTCCGTCCAGTCGGGCGGCAGCGAGTCGAGCACCTGCTGGAAGTCGGTGGCGAGGCCCACGCGCGAAGCGTACTGCTCAGGGTTCGGCGAAGGCGGCGCTGACGCGGAGGGGGCGGGAGAGCAGGCCGTGGGCCAGGTCCCAGCGCGCCCAGGCGCGCAGCACGGCGGGGTCGAAGGGGGCGGGGTGCAGGTCGCCGAGCAGCACCCGCAGCTGGGCGGCCTGGTCGGCGCGGCCGAGGCCGGGCGCCGCGGAGAGGAGGTCGTCGAGGCCGCGGCGGGGATCGGCGACGACCAGCCGGTAGCCGCGGCGGGTCGCGGCGACCATCGAGCGCACCAGGCCGGGGTCTTCGCGCAGGGTGCGGCGAGCGGTGGTCAGGATCAGCTCAGGGTATGGCGGCGCTCCGTAGCGGTTGACCTTGAAGACGCGCAGCGGCACGCCCTGGCGGCGCAGCTCGACCGCCTCGGCGTTCCAGAACCCGGTCGCAGCGTCGACCCGGCCGGCGGCCAGCGCCGCGACCGCGTTGAAGCCGATCGTCACCCGCCTGACCAGAGCCGGGTCGCCGCCGTCGGCGCTCACCTCCGAATCGACGACGGCTTCGTCGGAGGGCAGGCCGGTGACGCCGACCGTGCGGCCCTCGAGGCCGCCGGGGCTGTGCACGCCGCTGTCGCGGCGGGCGATCACGGCGGCCAGCGGGCGCTGCACGATCGGCATCACGCCGACAAGGTCGAGGCCGCGCTGGCGGGCGATGCCGAGGTCGTGGATGTCGAGGATCGCGAACTGGGCGCGGCCGGCGGCGAGCAGCTTCGGCGCGTCGGTCGATTCGCCCGGCCGGCGGATCGTCAGGTCGATCGCGGCCTTGCGGTAGAAGCCCTGGCTCTGCGCTGCGTAGATGCCGGAGTGGGCCGCGTTGGGCGTGAAATCGAGCACCAACGTCGCGCCGAGAGGCGCGCCCGGTTCAGCGCCGCTCCCGCCGCAACCGGCGGCGCCGGCGAGCAGCAAGGCGGCCGCCAGCAGCGCGGCAAAGACCTTCATGAATGCCCGGGAACCTAAATCATTCGATCAATGTGGGTAGACTGGCGCCGCCCCAGTCGATTACGGGAGACCTAGGAGGAGAGAGAGTGCAGGAACGAGGACTTGCGGCATATCTAGCTGAGCTAATCGGCACCTTCTTGCTGGTGTTCTTCATCACCAGCGTCGTGGTGCTTTTCCTTTCCACCGGCGAACAGGCCCAGTTCGGGACCGATTTCGCGGTGATCGGGCTCGTCCACGCCTTCTTGCTCTTCGGGCTGATCGTGATGTTCGGCGTGGTCAGCGGCGGGCACTTCAACCCGGCGGTGACGCTGGGCGCCTGGGCGATCAAACGGATCTCCTCGCTCGACGCGCTGATCTACATGCTCGCCCAGTTCTCGGGCGGCGTGCTCGGCGCCCTGCTCTGCAAGGGGCTGCTGCTCGACGAGGGGCGCGCCACGCATTACGGCGCGGCAAGCGTGAGCAACATCCTCGGCGGCAACTTCCAGGGGGCGATCGTCGAGGCGATCGGCGTCTTCTGCCTCGTCCTCGTGATCCTCGCGGCGGTCTACTCGAAGAAGAGCGTCAAGGACTGGGCGCCGCTGGCGATCGGCACGACGCTCGGCTTCATCGTCATGGTCGGCGGCCCGCTGACCGGGGGCTCCTTCAACCCGGCGCGCTGGTTCGGCCCGGCGCTGGTCGGCAACGAATGGGGCGGCGTCTGGCCCTACCTGGTCGGGCCGATCGTCGGCTCGCTGCTGGCAGCCGCGGTCTTCCGCTTCGTGCTCGAGCCGGGCGGCAAGGCGCCGACCGAGCCGCCGGAGCGGGTAAAGCCGCCGGCGCCCAGCCCCGCTTCCTAGCGGAGCTCCAGCTTCACACCGCACGCGCCGGCCCTAGGCGGCGCGTGCGGTAGCGTCCCATCGGTGCGCAGGGTCACCTTCTCGAGGAACTACACCCTCTCCCTCTCGCGCACCTGCCAGTGCTACTGCAAGTACTGCGCGTTCGCCACGCACCAGGCGCACATCCGGGCCCCGGACGAGGTCGAGAAGCTCCTGGACGAAGCGGTCCGCCGCAACGCCAAGGAGCTGCTGGTGCTCACCGGGGAGCGGCCGGAGGTCAACCCCGTCGTGGCCTCCAAGCTGGCCGAATGGGGCCATCCCGACTTCACCTCGTATGTGGTCTGGGCGTGCGAGCGCGCCTTGGAGCGCGGGATGCTCCCGCACACGAACATCGGCGTGCTGGAGCGCGGCGACCTGGCCCGGCTGCGCGAGGTCACGGCTTCCCAGGGCCTGATGCTCGAGTCGGTGTCGGAGCGCCTGATGGATACCGTTCACGCCGGCTCGCCGACCAAGCACCCCTCGATGCGCCTGGCGACTATCGAAGCCGCGGGCGAGCTGAAGATCCCCTTCACGAGCGGCATCCTTGTTGGGATCGGGGAGACGGAGGAGGAGCAGGTCGAATCGCTCGAAGCCCTTGCGAGCCTGCACGAACGCTACGGCCACCTGCAGGAGGTGATTCTCCAGAACTTCGTGCCGCATCCGCGCTATTACGGCGCTGAAGTCGCCGACATCGCCGACGAGGCCGCGCTCGAGCGGTGGGGGGGCGCCGGTGACCCCTCCGGCGGGGCTCGGCGTCGGAACGAGGACGGAGGGACGAAGGCGGTATTGCCTCGCGAGTTCCCGCCGGAGGGGTCACCGGCGCCCCTGTCGGACTGGGCGAGCCCGGTTGGCGTTGACGACATCAAGCGATTGATAGCGGAGTGCAAGCGGTTGATGCCGGATGTTGGGGTGCAGGTTCCGCCCAACTTGTCTGATGCTTGGGGGGAGCTTGTTGAGGCTGGCGCAACCGATCTGGGGGGGCTTTCAGCTAATGGAGATCACATTTCGCCCGAGCACGCATTCCCGAGTCCGCACGAGGTCAGGAAGAGCTTGGCTCCCAAGGGCTATGCGCTGACCGAGCGGCTCTGCGTCTATCCGCAGTACATGGATGCAGAATGGATGGAGCAGGGGGTGCTCGACGTGATCAAGCTGAAGTACTGGAGCTTCATTCCGCGGAAGGGGTCTGGGCGGCGTAGCGAAGAGACGATCGATTCCGGGCTGGCGCCGGAGGCGATTGCGAAGGGACGCGACGGGGTTGAGCTTTCGGAGGCCGAGCTCACCGCGCTGTTTGCGGAGACTCGGCCCGAGGTGATCGAGGAGATGCGGGTGGCTGCCGATGAGCTTCGGGCGGAGCTTGCGGGGGATCGGGTGACGTTCGTCGTCAACCGCAACATCAACTTCACCAACATCTGCGTGGTCGGCTGTGCGTTCTGCGGGTTCGGGCAGGGGAGGCGGTCGCCCGACGCCTATGAGGTGTCCGAGGAGGATTTTGCTTCGCGGGTGCTCGACGCGGTCGAGTTTGGGGCCACCGAGATCTGCATGCAGGGGGGGATTCATCCCGACCTGACGCTGGAGGAGTATGGGCGCTGGCTGCGACTCGCCAAGGAGGTGGCTCCCCAGCTTCACCTGCACGCCTACTCGCCGATGGAGGTCGACTACATGTGCGAGCGCTCGGGCAAGGAGCCCGACGAGGTCTTCGAGTTCCTGATCGAGTGCGGGCTGGGTTCGACGCCGGGCACGGCGGCCGAGGTGCTCGACGACGGCGTGCGGCAGCGGATCTCGCCCAACAAGCTGCCGGCGCGGCGCTGGGTGGAGATCATCGAGGCATCTCACCGAGCGGGGCTGCGTTCGACCTCGACGGTGATGTTCGGGCACATCGAGGAGCCGCGCGAGCTGGCGCGTCACATGCGCGTCGTGCGCGCCTTGCAGGAGCGCACCGGCGGGATCACCGAGTTCGTGCCGCTCAGCTTCATCCCCTTCAACACGATGCTCGGCCGCACGCACGGGATCGAGGAGATCTCGGCCGCAGAGAACCTCAAGCACACCGCCGCTTTCCGGCTTGCGCTGGGGCGGGCGATCCCCAACCTGCAGGCGAGTTGGGTGAAGATGGGGCTCGGCGCCGCGACGGAGGCGCTGCGCTGGGGTGTCAACGACCTCGGCGGCACGCTGATGGAGGAGAACATCTCGCGCATGGCGGGCTCTCAGCACGGTGTGCGGCTGGAGCCCGAGCAGCTGATCGGGGCAGCTCGGGCGGGCGGGCGTGAGCCGGCTCAGCGCACGACCCTCTACGAGATAGTTGAGACCTATTGACCAAGGGCGTATGGTGCGCCCATAGCTTCGTGGTCTGCACCAGGGGGGAAGTTCTCGAAGCCGACGCTGCTCTTGCTGCTCGGCTTTGCCGCGCTGCTCAGCTTGATGCTGCTCCTGGTGCTGCTTGCGGCGATCGGCCTGGGGCCCGGCGGCGCCGGTTCGCTCGGCCCGCTGCCGAAGCCACCGCGCTTCGAAGCTGCGGTCGGGGACGGGGCGGCCGTCGGGCGCGGCCCGGCTCTGGCGGTGGGCACGGCGCATGTTGCGCCGGCCGGGCAGGGCGTTGCCTCCGCTGAGCGCGTCGGGGTTCCGGCCGGAGGCGGGACTGAGCCGGCGCTCGCCGTGACGGGAGCTCGCGCGGTCCAGGTCGCCCCAGCGTCGCCGATCGCAACGCTCCCGCAGGCCCCGGAGCCCGTGGCGCCGGAATCGGTCGAATCCCAGCCGGTCGCGGCTGCGCCCCAAACCTCCGAGCCGCATTCAAGTCCCGCCACATCCCCGGTTGTGGCCGGAGTGGGGACGCCGTCTGGTCCGGTGGCAGCCGGCATCGTCCCGTCCGGAGAACCTGAAGAAGCCGAAGAGCCCGGAGGAGCTGACGAGGTCGAAGAACCAGAGACGATCTGCGAAGGCGTCGAATACACGGTCACCGTCGCCTTCGACGTAGAGGCGATCTTCAGCGGTTCCGAAGATGCCGAGATCCTCCTTCATCGTGCGGGAAGCGATGGGAGCGAAATAGAGCTGCAGGCCCAGGGAGGCATCGAAGACCTGAACGCCCTCCTCGAGCAATTCGCCTCGGAAGGCGACTGCGTGACCGTCGAAGTCGAACCGCTCGCCGAAGCTTCGCCGGCCGGACCGGCTGAACCGCTCCCCGATGCGGCCCCGGCCGAATCGGCCGAATCTCCTGCTCCCTGAGCGGCTATCTCGGTAGGGGTGGAACGTCTTGTACTTTTTCGTCGTGGGCCGCGAGGCGTCAGTCCGCCAACGCCCCACCGAAAGAGTTAAGTGGAACCCCTACCGGGATAGCCGCTGAGCCATGCGGGCGATGGTCCTGGACCGTCAGCGGGAACCGCTCCGGCTAGCCGACCTCCCCGACCCGCGACCCGCCTCCGGCCAGGTCCTGATCGCCGTCCACGCCTGCGGCGTCTGCCGCACCGACCTGCACATCGTCGACGGCGAGCTGAGCGAGCCGAAGCTGCCGCTGGTCCCCGGCCACCAGATCGTCGGCGCCGTGATGGGGATGGGGGAGGGTGCGGAGCGCTTCGCGGATGGGCAGCGGGTGGGCGTCCCCTGGCTGGGCTGGACCTGCGGCGAGTGCCGGTACTGCCTCTCGGGTCGCGAGAACCTCTGCGACCGGGCGCGCTTCACCGGCTATGACGTCGACGGCGGCTACGCCGAGCTTGCGGTTGCCGACGAGCGCTTCTGCTTCCCGATCCCCGAGGGCTATCCCGACGAGCAGGCGGCGCCGCTGCTCTGCGCCGGCCTGATCGGGTACCGGGCGCTGCGCCTGGTCGGCGACGCCGAGCGGCTCGGCCTCTACGGATTCGGCGCCTCGGCCCACATCCTCTGCCAGGTCGCGGCCCACCAGGGCCGCCGCGTCTTCGCCTTCACCCGGGCCGGGGACGAGGAGGGCCAGGCGTTCGCCCGCGAGCTCGGCGCCGAGTGGGCCGGCTCCTCGGACGAGGCCCCGCCCGAGGAGATCGACGGCGCGATCGTCTTCGCCCCGGTCGGCCCGCTGATGACGACCGCCCTGCGCGCCAGCGCCAAGGGCGCGAGGATCATCAGCGCCGGGATCCACATGAGCGACATCCCGTCGTTTCCCTACGAGCAGCTGTGGGGCGAGCGAGTCCTCGGCTCGGTCGCCAACCTGACGCGACAGGACGGCGAGGAGTTCATGTCCCTGGCCCCAAAGATCCCGATCCGCACCAAGGTAGAGGTCCGCCCGCTGAATGAGGCGAACGAGGCTCTTGGCTCCATCAGGGACGGGTCCTTGCGCGGGGCCGCTGTCCTACGGGTCCATCCTGGCAGGGGTTCCACTTAACTTTTTCGGTGGAGAGCAGGCGGGCTTGCGCCTCAAGCTCACGACGAAAAAGTACAAGACGTTCCGCCCCTACCAGGATGGACCCAAATGCAGCCGGGTCAGCGGAAGAGGTCCTCGGACCGAGGGCGGCGAAGAGCTTGGGCGCCGGGCCCGTCGTCCGAGGTCACGTAGCTTGCCAAGCCACGCACGATCACCGCTGGGATGCCGCTGTCCTTGCTGCGAGCCAGGTCGGCCGCTGCGGCGATCTCGTCGGCTACGGCGATTTGGGTTGCTTGTAGCTCTTGGCCATGAGCGTCGGCCCGGCCTCGCCAGTCATCGAGCGGCTCGAGGCCCGCGCAGCCGACGGCGACCTCAGCTTGGCCGAGTCGCCAGGCGCGGCCGAAGCTGTCGGCAATCACGACGGCGACGGGAGGAGGGGTGAGGGGGTGGGGGTCTCCGGACAAAAGCGGGGAGTGTCCGGAGACCCCCACCCCCTCACCCCTCCCGGCTGCGGCTTCGAGCTCGGAGCGGATGCGCCGCGCGGAGGCGTCGGGGTCCTCCGGGAGAAGGCAGGCGGTGTCGGGGTCGGGGAGGTTGGAGGTGTCGATGCCGGCGTTGGCGCAGATGAAGCCGTGGTGGGTCTCGACGATCAGCACCCCCCGCTCGGCCCGCAGCACCTCGGCGCTCTCGTCGAGGACCAGCTGCACCAGGGCCGGCTCCTTGCCGAGCACCGCGGCGAGCTTGCGCGCTTCGGCGCCGGGGATGACCGAGGAGAGCCTGCGGACCCGTCCCTCGGCCTTGGAGACGACCTTCTGGGCGATGACGACGACATCGCCGTCGCGCAGCTCGCCGCGCGCCGCAATCAGCCTCCCAAGCGAGTCGCCGGTCCGGACCTCCGGCAGCCCCTCCACGGGCAGCACCCGCACCTCGCTCATTCCGGTGCGCCTTTTACGGCGTATGACCACATAAGGCGCACCGGAACCGGCTTGGCGGCCCGGGGGCTCATATGCCCAGGGCTCTCGCTGTGCGGCGGGCTCGGGTGCGGTTGCGCTCCAGAGCCATGGTCAGGGCCACGACGTCGGCGGGCGTGTCCAGGTCTAGGGCGAGGGAGGGGAGCTCCTCCACGCCGTAGGGGACGCCCGCCTCGCGCGCGGCGGCTACGTGGCGGGCGCAGCTGCCCTCGCCGAAGGCGGGGCGGATCGCATCGGGGGGCGCCAGGGCGAGCGCGTTGGTGCCGGTGCCGTGGCGGTCGGGGACTATTGCGACGTAGCGCTCGGGCATGCCGGTGAGCAGGCGCTCGAGCTCGCGCGGCTCGAGCAGCGGGCAGTCGATCGGCAGCAACACGACCCGCTCGGCACCGAGTTCGACAGCGCCCGCGATCCCGGCCAGGGCCGCGCCCGAGTGCCCGCCCTCGTCCGGGTCGGCAACGATGGCAGCGCCGACGGCGCTGGCCAGCTCGATCGCCCGGGGCTCGGCGGTGACGACGATCGTGCGCTCGATCGAGCGCGTCGCGCCGATCGCCCCCAGCGCGTCCTCGAGCATCGCCGCCGCGAGCTCGGCACGGTGCGTGGCGCCCATGCCCGGCGCGAGCCGTTGCTTGGCTGCGCCGAAGCGCTTGACCGGCAGAACCGCGGTCGCCTTCACGGCCCCGTGGCCGAGCGTTCAGTCACCTTCGGCGAGGTTGGCGGCGTAGTCGAGGACGATGCGCGCCAGCCGCAGGCGCCCAGGCGATCCCTCCATCAGCGTCGACGCCGCCAGGGTCGGGATCTCCGTTGGGGGCGGGTCGGGATCATCTTCGTCGACGACCATCGCGTCGATCAGCCCCGCGTATAGCGAGGCGACGCCCGCTGCGGTCGAGGGTCGTCCCAGCGCCTCCATGAAGCGCTCGGTGGGCCCCTTGACGACCTGGCCCGCGACGAATGGGCTCACCGCGACGACCGGCACGCCCTGCTCGCGCATCGCCTCGCGCATGCCAGGCACAGCGAGGATCGGGCCGATGCTGATCACCGGGTTGGAGGGGCCGACGACGATCGCCTCGGCGGTGCGCAGCGCGTCCAGCACCTCCTTGGTCGGCTCGGCCTCGGCGATCCCCTCGAGCTCGACCCCGTGCACCTCGGGCCGGCCGCCGTCGACGATCAGGTACTCCTGCAGGCCGCGCGCCCCGGCCGAGGTCAGCACCCGGGTCCGCACCGGCGCCTCGCACATCGGCAGCACCCGCGCCTCGACCCCGAGCGAGCGGGCGATCTGCGTCTGGGCGGCGGTCTGCGTCCCGCCCTCCTCGAGGAACTGGCGGCGGTAGAGACAGGCGGCGAGGTCGCGGTCGGAGAGGCCGAACCAGCTCGGGACGCCGAGCTTGGCGAGGCGCTCGAAGACGGTGAAGCCGTCGTCGCGGACCCCCCAGCCGCGCTCCTCGTCGATTTCGCCGCTCAGCCAGTAGGTGACCAGGTCGGGGTCCGGCGAGACGTGGACGCCGAGCGTCTCGATGTCGTCGCCGGTGTTGGCGATCACCGCCAGGTCGGCGCCGATCTCCTCCTGCATCCCGGCGGCGAGCTTGGCGCCGCCCGTGCCGCCCGCGAGCAGCGCGACCCGCACGCCTACTCCCAGTGGTCGCCGTCGGGGAGCCCGGTGAGCTTGATCCCGGCGTGGGTCTTGTAGCGGACGTTGACCGAGATCAGCAGCGGGGTCAGCTGCTCGACGATGCGCGCCATCTCGAGGGCGCCGGCGTTGACCGCGCGCAGGCCCGGAATCAGCTCGATCAGCCGCGCCACCCGCGCCTTGTCGGCCTTGCGGTCGCCGCAGACGAGTACGTCTTCGTCGAGCTCGACCTGCGGGTCGGCGAGCGTCGGGGCGCCGACACTGTGCAGGGCGGCGACCACGGTGACCCCCTCGGGGACCATCTCCTGCGCCTGCTGGGCCGCCGAGCCCTGCCAGACGCCGAGCGAGCGGGTTGCCTTGCCGCCCACCGCGGCAGCCAGCGGCACCGTGCAGTCGACGAGGATCTGCCCGGGCTGCAGCGCCTCGCGCAGGTTGTTGAGGTTCTCCGACTGGGCACGGAAGGGGACGGTGAGGAAGACGATCTCGGCGCGCCGAGCGGCCTCCTCGTTGAGCAGGCCCTCGACCTGGGCTCCGGGCACAGCCTCGCGCAGACGCTCGGCCGCCTGCTCGGCGCGCTCGGGCGAGCGCGAGCCGATCGCGATCGGGGCGCCGGCCTGGGCCCAGCGCAGTGCCAGCCCGGCGCCGAGGGCGCCGGTGCCGCCGACGATCGGAATGGTCGGGAGATCGGCCACGGGCGGGCCAGTCTATGCGTCTATGCTCACGCCCGATGCGACTCGAGGGACGCAAGGCCCTGGTGACCGGCGGCGCCAGCGGGATCGGCGCGGCGATCGCGGCGCGGCTCGCGGCCGAGGGCGCCGAGGTCTGGGTCGGCGACATCGACGTCGAGGGCGCCGAGCGGGTCGCCGGCGAGGTCAACGGCCACGCGGTCGAGCTCGACGTCACCGACATCGCAGCGGCGCGCTCGGCGGTCGCGGCGGCCGGCGGCGCCCTCGACCTGCTCGTCAACAACGCTGGCACCGACGAGTTCGGCTTCTTCACCTACACCAGCCCCGAGCAGTGGCAGAAGGTGATCGGGATCAACCTGATCGGCACGATGAACTGCACCCACGCGGCGCTGCCCGGGATGCAGGAGGCGAGGTACGGCCGCATCCTCAGCATCTCCTCGGAGGCGGGGCGGGTTGGCTCCAAGGGCTCGGCGTCCTACTCGGCGGCGAAGGCGGGGATCGTCGGCTTCACCAAGGCGATCGCCCGCGAGAACGCCCGCTACGGGGTCACGGCCAACGCGATCGCCCCCGGGCCGATCGAGACGCCGCTGCTGATGGGCGCCAGGGAGTTCGGCGAGATCGGCGAGAAGGTGATCGAGACGATGCGCTCCTCAACCCAGATGGGCCGTCTCGGCCAGCCCGAGGAGGTCGCCGCCGCGGCGGCCTTCCTGGTTTCCGACGACGCCTCCTACGTGACCGGTGAGACCCTCGGCGTCAGCGGTGGCCTGGGGATGGTCTGAGTGGCTCTGCCGCGGCGCGTCCGCATCCGCGAGGTCGGGCCCCGCGACGGCTTCCAGAACGAGCCGGAGACGATCCCGACCGCGGAGAAGATCCGCCTCGTCGACATGCTCTCGGCGACCGGGCTGGAGCGGATCGAGGTGACCTCCTTCGTCAAGCCCGAGGTGATCCCGCAGCTCTCCGACGCGGAGGCGGTGCTGGCCGGGGTCGAGCGCCGCGATGGCGTTGCCTTCTCGGTGCTGATCCCTAACGAGCGCGGGCTGGAGCGGGCGCTGGCGCTGCGCGACCGCTTCGACGAGATCAACGTCTTCGTCTCCGCCTCGGAGACCCACAACCGCGAGAACGTCAACCGCGCGATCGAGGAGTCGCTGAACGGGCTCGAGCGGACGCTGGAGACGGCGCGCGAGGCGGGGCTGCGCTGCGAGGGCGTGATCTCGGTCTCCTTCGGTTGTCCCTACGAGGGCGAGGTGCCCCTCGAGCGGGTCTTCGGGATCGCCGAGCGGCTCGCCGCCGCCGGCTGCGCCGAGATCGGCTTCGGCGACACGACCGGGATGGCTAACCCGCGCCAGGTCGGCGAGTTCTTCGTCGCCGCGCGCGAGCGCCTCGCCGGCGTCGAGCTGACCGCCCACTTCCACAACACGCGCGGCCAGGGGCTCGCCAACGTCCTTGCGGCGCTCGAGCAGGGAGTCGAGTCCTTCGAGTCGAGCTTCGGCGAGCTCGGCGGTTGCCCGGTGCCGCCCGGCGCAACCGGCAACGTCGCTACCGAGGACGTCATCTCGATGATGCACGAGATGGGCGTGGAGACGGGCATCGACCTCCACGCGCTCGTCGGCGCCGCCCGCGCCGCCCAGGGCGTCCTCGGCCGCCCCCTCGGCTCCCACGTCCTTCGCGCCGGCCCCGTCGACTGGCACCGCTAGCCCGAACTGCATCAAATTCCCACTCCAGCAGGAAGGGAATTTGATGCAGGTCGCGGTTGTGCTGGGGTGAATAGGCTCTGCGGGGTGACGGAGTTCGCACAGGCGCTGGAAGCGGCCCTTGCCGGGGGGCCGCAGCGGCATCACGAAAAGACCGAGGAGCAGGGGAAGCTGCCGGTGCGCGAGCGGGTGGAGCGGTTGGTCGACCCTGGCTCCTTCGCCGAGGAGGCGGCGCTCGCCAACTGGGACCAGGAGGGGCTGGGTGCCGACGGCGTCGTCACCGGGCTGGCGCGCATCGACGGACGTCGCGTCGCGCTGATGGCCAACGACCCGACCGTGAAGGCGGGCTCCTGGGGGCCGAAGACTGTCGAGAAGATCCTCCGCGTCCAGGAGCGAGCGCTCAGCCTGCAGGTGCCGATCCTCTATCTGGTCGACTCGGCCGGGGCGCGGATCACCGACCAGGTGCAGATGTTCCCCGGTCGCCGCGGGGCCGGGCGGATCTTCCACAACGAGGTGCGGCTCTCCGGCCAGGTGCCGCAGGTCTGCCTGCTCTTCGGGCCGAGCGCCGCCGGGGGCGCCTACATCCCGGCATTCTGCGACGTGGTGATCATGCGCGACGGCAACGCCTCGATGTACCTCGGCTCGCCGCGGATGGCGGAGATGGTGATCGGCGAGAAGGTCAGCCTCGAGGAGATGGGCGGGGCGAAGATGCACACAGGCGTCTCCGGCTGCGGCCACTTCCTGGTGAAGAGCGACGAGGAGGCGATCGACCTCGCCAAGCGCTACCTCTCCTACATGCCGGGCAGCTGGCGGGAGCAGCCGCCGCTCGCGCCGCCTGCCCCACCCGTTTCCGACACACCGATCGCCGAGATCGTTCCGGAGGACGAGAACCGACCCTTCGACATGAGCCTGCTGCTCGACGCGCTGCTCGACGCGGACAGCTTCCTGGCGGTCCACAAGCGCTGGGCCAAGGAGCTGATCGTCGGTTACGGGCGGCTCGACGGCCGCGTGGTCGGCGTCGTCGCCAACCAGCCCAAGCACACCGGTGGCGTGCTCTTCGTCGACTCCGCCGACAAGGCGGCGCGCTTCATCCAGACCTGCAACGCCTTCAACGTGCCGCTGCTCTTCCTCGCCGACGTGCCCGGCTTCATGATCGGCACCGCGGTCGAGCGCCAGGGCATCATCCGCCACGGGGCGAAGCTGATCAGCGCCGTCTCCGAAGCGACCGTGCCCAAGCTCAGCGTCATTGTCCGCAAGGCCTACGGGGCGGGGCTCTACGCGATGGCCGGACCGGCCTTCGAGCCCGACTGCTGCGTCGCCCTGCCCAGCGCCTCGATCGCGGTGATGGGCCCGCAGGCCGCCGTCAACGCCGTCTTCTACAACCAGATCCAGGCGATCTCGGGCGATGCCGAGCGCGAGGCGTTCGTCGCCGCCAAGCGCGAGGAGTACGCCGAGGACATCGACGTCCTCCACCTCGCCTCGGAGATGGTGGTCGACGCCGTGGTAGACCCGGCCGACCTGCGCGAGGACCTGATCCGCCGCATCGCCCTCGCCGAGAGCAAGACCCGCGGCTTCGCCGAGCGGCGAAACCCGGTTACGCCGGCCTGAGGCCTGAGGTGCAACGCGCTGTGGACGAAATGGCGCCGCAAAGCGTTACGCCGGCGATCGTGGTGGACGGGCTGCGCGTGCGGCGCGGGACCCGCGAGGTGTTGCACGGTTTGAGCTTTGGCGTCGCCGCTGGCCGCGTCACCGGGCTGCTCGGCCCGAGCGGCTGCGGCAAGACGACCCTGATGCGGGCGATCGTCGGCGTCCAGGTGGTCGAGTCGGGACGGGTCGAGGTGCTGGGTGAGGCGGCGGGGGCACGCGCGCTGCGCGCCCGGATCGGCTACGTGACCCAGGCGCCCTCGGTCTACGGCGACCTCAGCGTGCGCGAGAACCTGCGCTACTTCGCCCGCGTGCTGGGGGCGCCCCAGGAGCGGATCGAGGCGACGATCGAGACCGTGGGGCTCCGCGCCCAGGCCGACCAAGTGGTGTCCAGCCTCTCCGGTGGGCAGAGCGCCCGGGCCTCCCTGGCGACGGCCCTGCTCGGCGAGCCCGACGTGCTGGTCCTTGACGAGCCGACCGTCGGGCTCGACCCGGTCCTGCGCCGCGACCTCTGGGCGACCTTCCGCTCGCTCGCCGAGGCCGGGACGACGCTGCTCGTCTCCAGCCACGTGATGGAGGAGGCCGAGCACTGCGACGAGCTGCTGCTGATGCGTGAGGGGCGCGTGCTCGCGTCCGAATCGCCCGCCTCCCTACGAGCGCGCACCGGCCGCCAGCAGCTGGACGAGGCCTTCCTTGCGCTGATCGAGGAGGCCAAATGACCTTCCGGTGCGCCTTTTGCGGTCTATGCCCACATAAAGCGCACCGGAACGGGACGGCGGGACCGTGAGCGCTCGTGTCACCTGGGCGACGGCGCTGCGGGTGCTTACCCAGCTGCGCCGCGACCCGCGCACGATCGCGCTGCTGCTCGCCGTGCCGCCCTTCCTGCTCACCCTGCTGAAGGGCGCCTTCCAGCAGGACCCGGCCTCCTTCCAGCACGTGGGCGGGCCGCTGGTCGGCCTCTTCCCCTTCAGCACGATGTTCGTCGTCACCTCGATCACGATGCTGCGCGAGCGGACGACGGGGACGCTGGAGCGGTTGATGTCGCTGCCGCTGGCCAAGCTCGACCTGCTCTTCGGCTACGGGATCGCCTTCGCCGCGGTCGCCGTCGTGCAGGCGGGTCTCACCGGGGCGATCGCCTTCGGCCCGCTCGGCCTCGACGTGGTCGGCTCGCCGAGCGCCGTCGTCGCCCTGGCCGTCGGCAACGCGCTGCTCGGCATGTCACTCGGCCTCTTCGTCAGCGCCTTCGCCCGCACCGAGTTCCAGGCGGTCCAGTTCATGCCGGCGATCGTCTTCCCGCAGCTGCTGCTCTGCGGCCTCTTCGTTGCACGCGACCAGATGGCCGGGGTGCTGCAGATCGTCTCCGACACGATGCCGCTCACCTACGCCTTCGAGGCGCTCGAGCACGTCACCACGGAAGGCTCGCTCGGCCCGCGCGGCGCCCTCGACGTGACCGTGATCGTCGGCGCGACCGTGCTGCTGCTGGCGCTCGGCGCCGCTACATTGAGGCGGCGAACTCCGTGAACCAGTCGAGTGCCGCCGGGTTGGCGAGCGAGTCGCGGCTGGCGGCCTGCTCGGGCGGGGTGCCCATCAGGATTCGCTTGACCGGCACCTCGAGCGCCTTGCCGCTCAGCGTGCGCGGCACCGCGGCGACCGCGTAGACCTCGTCGGGGACGTGCCGCGGTGAGCACTGAGAGCGCACGCGACGGGCGATCTCGCCCTTCAGGTCGTCATCGAGCCGCACCCCCTCGCGGAGGACGACGAAGAGCGGCATCCAGCCCTCGGTTCCCGGACGGGGCACGTCGACGACCAGTGCGTCGACGATCTCGTCGAGTCCGAGCACCGCGCGGTAGATCTCGCTCGTCCCCATGCGGATGCCGGCGCGGTTGATGGTCGAGTCCGAGCGGCCGTAGATGACGGCCGTGCCGCGGCTCGTGACCTCGATCCAGTCGCCGTGGCGCCAGACGCCGGGGAACATCTCGAAGTAGGCCTCGCGGTAGCGGCTGCCGTCCTCGTCGCCCCAGAAGAAGACCGGCATCGAGGGCATCGGCTCGGTGACGACCAGCTCGCCGACCTCGTCGATCACCGAGCGCCCCTCCTCGTCCCAGGCCTCGACCGCGGCGCCCAGCGCCCGCGCCTGCAGCTCGCCGCGGTAGACGGGGAGCAGCGCGCAGCCGCCGACGAAGGCTGTGCAGAGGTCGGTGCCGCCGCTGGTCGAGAAGAGCCAGGTGTCGTCGCCGAGCTGCTCGTAGATCCAGTCGAAGCCCTCGGGGGCGAGGGGCGAGCCGGTCGAGCCGATCGCCTGCAGGCGGCTGAGGTCGCGTCCCGCGCCGGGCTCGATCACGGCCTTCATGCAGGCGGCGATGTAGGCGGCGCTGGTGCCGAACATCGTCACCCCGGCGCGCTCGGCGAGGTCCCAGAGCACGCCCATGTCGGGGTGGCCGGGGTTGCCGTCGTAGAGGACGATCGCGGCCCGGGTCAGCAGCCCGGATACGAGGAAGTTCCACATCATCCAGCCGGTCGTCGTGAACCAGAAGAGGCGGTCGCCGGGGTGGGCGTCGACGTGGAGGTGGAGCTTCTTCAGGTGCTCGAGCAGGATGCCGCCCTGGGACTGGACGATCGCCTTTGGCAGACCGGTGGTGCCGGAGGAGTAGAGGACCCAGAGCGGGTCGGAGAAGGGGACGCGCTCGAAGCTGAGCTCGGCGCCCTCGCCGGAGTCGAGCAGCTCCTGCCAGGTCATCGCGTCGCGCAGGGTGGAGACCTCGGGGTCGGGGTCGAGGTAGGGGAGGACAACCGTGCGCTCGAGGCTGGGCATCGCCGCCTGCAGCTCAGCGACGGTGTCGCGGCGGTCGAAGTCCTTGCCGCCGTAGCGGTAGCCGTCGACCGCGAAGAGGACCTTGGGCTCGATCTGGGCGAAGCGGTCGATCACGCTGGCCGAGCCGAAGTCGGGCGAGCAGCTCGACCAGATCGCGCCGATGCTCGCCGTGGCGAGGAAGGCGACGATCGCCTCCGGGACGTTCGGCATGTAGGCGACGACCCGGTCGCCGTGCTCGACACCGAGGGCCCGCAGGCCGGCTGCCGCCGCCGCGACCTGGACCCGCAGCGAGCCCCAGGTCAACTCGCCGAGCTCGCGCAGCTCGGAGGCGTGCAGGATCGCGACCTCGCCCTCGTCCTTTCCGGCGAAGACGTGCTCGGCGTAGTTGAGCGCGGCGCCTGGAAACCACTCGGCGCCGGGCATCTCGCGATTGGCCAGGGCGGGCTCGGGCGTGCCGTCGGCCCGCACGCCGAAGAAGTCCCAGATCGAGCGCCAGAAGCCCTCGAGGTCCTCGACCGACCAGCGCCAGAGCTCGTCGTAGGTCGGGAAGCGCAGGCCGCGCTCGGCCTCGAGCCAGCCCATGTACTCGCGCAGGCGCGAGCGCTCGACCAGCTCCGCCGGGGGCTCCCAGAGCTTCTCGGGCGCCGGCCGGCTCACGCCGCGGACGCGGCGCTCTCCGCCTGCGCCCGGTCCAGCTCGTGCGGGTCGTGCGAGCAGAGCATCCGCACCTCGTCGCCGTGGGCGGCGAGGAGCTCGCGCAGCCGCTCCTGATTGGCGCGGCGCCGGCGGTTGTCGGCGGCGTTGATCGTCTGGAAGATGCGCAGGCCGGGGGGGCAGCGCGGCGGCGTGGCGAGCTCGCCGTGGTCGAAGTAGGCGTCGCCGCAGTGCAGCAGCCAGCCGTCCCCGGTGCGGATCGCGATTCCCGTGTGGCCGCGCGTGTGGCCGATCAGCGGGATCAGCAGCAGCTCGGCGCCGAGGTCAGGCAGGATGCGCACCCCCTCGAAGCCGAACCAGTCGTCGCCTTCGACGTCATGGCGCACCCAGGTCGGGCCATGCGCCCAGTGGGGCTTGATGTAGCGCGGGCGGTCGCGCAGGGCGGGGTGCATGGCGGCGTCGAGCTCGCGGCCGAACACGTGCACCTCGGCATCGGGGAAGTCGGGCAGTCCGCCGGAGTGGTCGGGGTCGAGGTGGGTGGTGACGACCTGACGCACGTCGCGCGCCGAGAAGCCGAGCGCCTCGACCTGCTTCAGCGCCGTCTCGCCGATCTCGGCGCGCGGGCGCATCAATCCGAAGGCCGGCCCGAGCTGGCGCGGGTTGGCGACGTCGGCGGTCCCGAACCCGGTGTCGACCAGCACCAGCCCACCGTCCTCCTCGATCAGGAGGCAGTGGCAGACGATCCGCGCCGGCTCCATCCAGCTCCCCCGCCCGTTGATCAGCCGCGCGCTGTGAGGGCACATCGTCCCGCAGTTGAGGTGATGAATCCTCATCCCGCCTCGGAGTCTATTGACGTGTCCGTCATGCGGCGGGTGGGACTCGAACCCACAAGCGCTTGCGCGCAGCGGCTTTTGAGACCGCCTCCTTTGCCAGTTTGGACACCGCCGCCCTATGCGGAGTTTAAGCGCCGAACAGGAAAGCCTGAGCTACGCCGGCAGCGGCGCGCCGTCGTCGGGAGAGGCGCCGGCGCCGTAGTCCTCGCCGGAGCCGATTGGGCGCTCCTCCTCCACGTGCCAGTTCTGGTTGAAGGCGTAGAGGGAGACGGCGACGACGACGACTTGCAGGAGGAGAAGGACGATCACCAGCAGGCCGATCGCCGAGCTGGAGATCAACCCTTCGTCGAAGCCGGCCTTGTCGCGGGCGAACCAGCTTTCGGCGCCGGTGGCGCAGAAGATCGCGAGGATGGTCGAGAGCGCCGCGGCGACCGGCAGGATGCCGCGGTTCCAGCGGGCGACGAGGAAGGCGAAGAAGGCGTAGAGCGCGGCGTAGATCAGGCAGATGATCCCCATGCCGCCACCGCCGGTCAGCAGCGAGAAGCCGGTGATCGTGATCAGCGCCGCGATCACCGCAGTGGCGGCCAGCAGGACGGCGAGCACGAACTTGGTCGTGACCGACTCAGCTTTCTCCCGATTTGGCCGCCACAGCTCGTAGCCGGGCCTCACCTCTCCAATCGCCACGCGACGATCATAGAATCAAGCAGTGACGCTGCGGCATTGGCCGCGCGTTAAGCTCGATTCGAGGCTTGTCACGCGGGCGTGGCGGAATTGGCATACGCGCCAGGTTTAGGTCCTGGTGGGCTTCGGCCCGTGGGGGTTCAAGTCCCTCCGCCCGCATCGCGACGTGCGTGGCGAGGCTCTCGTCGCGTTACGATCCACGCCCCCGGGGGAGTGAGTTAACGGCTATGCGCACGGTCTCCAAAACCGTGAATCCGGGTTCGAATCCCGGCTCCCCCGTTGCGCTTGTTCTGAAGTCATCCGTCGTCGGCTGGGTGGCCATCGTGTGCAGGCAGGCCCGGACGCGGGTCGAGCTGATCTCGATGGCAGCGTCCGGACTCACGCCTCGCTCGACGTGGGCCTGCGGCTCGTCACGGCGACGCTCGGCTGAGCGCGATCGCCCGGGATCTCCGAGGACCGCCGGGGGCCGCGATAATGCGGCGATGACACCGACCCTTCCGAGGCGAGTCGAGAAGCCGTGGGGGCACGAGATCTGGTTCGCCCATACCGATCACTACGCGGGGAAGCTTCTCTACGTGAACGCGGGGCACCGCCTTTCCGTCCAGTACCACGAGGCGAAGGATGAGTCGTCCTACCTGCTCTCCGGCCGCCTGCTGCTGAGCACCGGGAACGATCCGGACCGACTCGAGGCCACCGAGATCTCCGGCGGCGCCGCTTGGCGTAACGAGCCCGGCGCGTTGCACACGATCGAGGCGCTCGAGGACTCGGTAGTGGTCGAGGTGTCGACCCCCGAGCTCGACGACGTGGTGCGGCTCTCGGATCGCTACGGCAGAGTCGCCGCGGGATCCGAGACGTCAGGGACATCGGCCTAGCGCGAGGGGCGTTTCCCCTCGAGCGCCCGGCGGATGAAGTCCGACTTCGCGCCCGTGTAGGCCTCGCGATCGTTTGC
This sequence comes from uncultured Solirubrobacterales bacterium, assembly GCA_963728365.1. Classification (GTDB taxonomy): domain Bacteria; phylum Actinomycetota; class Thermoleophilia; order Solirubrobacterales; family 70-9; genus VRUE01. The sequence continues at coordinate 811,229 of CAVSJI010000001.1, read as the reverse complement.
GAACCGACCTGCGAGGGCTCGCTTGAGCTTCAGGTATTCATCGGCGAGTCGCGCATCGGCGCGCAGCAGGTCGCGGAACGTCAGCTCGTCGCGATATCGCTTGGAGCCGACGGGGACGAGGTGGAGGTGGTGCGTGCGCCGGCTCGGGTGCGGCTTGCAGAACCAGTGCATCTCATCGGGGAGGTACGGCGCGTACACGTAGCCGAGCCGGGCCAGCGGCTCGAAGCACGCTCGCGACCCCTTGAGGTCGCGTACGCCGACGAGGATGTCGATGATCGGCTTGGCTTCCAGGCCGGGGACGGCGGTGCTGCCGATGTGATCTATGCCGCCGACGACCCACTCGCCGATCGCGTCGGTCAATGCCGCCCGCTCCTCCTCGAAGCGGGCAGGCCAGTTGGAGTCATACCCAGAGAGGCGAATCGGCTCGTCCGCGCCCTCGGTCGGCATCGCGCGAGGGTACATCCCACTAGGTTGGGTCGATGACTTACCAGGGTTCATATCTCCACCAGCTGCGCCAGACGGTCGGTCGGGACTTGGTCCTGATGCCCGGGGCGATGGTCGTCCTTCGGCGCGACGATGGCCAGGTGCTGCTGACGAAGCGGGGCGATGACGGCTCCTGGTGCCTTCCGGCGGGGGCGGCGGAGGTGGGCGGCAGCTTCGCTCGCACCGCTGTCGACGAGCTTGCCGAGGAGACGGGCGTTCGAGTCGCGGAAAGGGATCTCGTGCCCTTCGCGTCGCTGTCGCAGGCGGAGCTGCACACGATCCGCTATCCGAGCGGCGACACGACCCACTGTTTTGCGCTCTGCTTTCTTGCCCGCGAGTGGGAGGGGGAGCCGCGCCCCGACGGAGAGGAGACGACTGCCATCGGGTTTGCGTCCCTCGACGCTCCCCCCGATCCGCTGCACGTTCCCACCGCACGCGCCCTTGAGCTTCTGCGCTCCTACCTCGACACCGGCGCCTTTCAGCTGCGATGAGCCATCCCGCAAACTCGGTGCGCAGCGCGGTCCGGGAGGACGCCTCGGCGATATGCGAGATCTACAACGCCGCGCTCAGCGAGCGGTCCTCGACGTTCGAGACCGTCCCCCGGGCGCCCGCGGACTTCTGGCCCCGGATCGATGACCCCGGTTTCCGCTGCTTGTCTGCGAAGCCGACAAGGGCATCGCCGGCTGGGCAGGGCTCTCCTCCTACAGCGCGCGCGAGTGCTACGCCGGCATCGGTGAGGCGAGCGTCTACGTTGCGCCCCAGGCGCGAGGTCGCGGGCTCGGCACGATGCTGACGGAGGCGCTCGCCGCGGTGGCCGAGGATGACGGGTTCCACAAGATGATCGGCAAGCTCTTCCCGGACAACGTCGCGAGCGTCCGCATGGTCGAACGCTGCGGCTTCGCCTCCGTCGGACTGCACCGGCGCCACGGACAGCTCGACGGCGTATGGCGGGATGTGCTCGTCGTCGAGCGGCTGCTCGCGCCCCGTCCGCCGGGGAGGTCGTCGCTTTCTACGCGAGCGACTCCGGTTGGTCGCGGGCACAAGTCTCAGCCTCCTCTCGACAGCGCTGTTCGTTCTCTTCGCGAGCGGCGTGACGGCGACCCTTCGGGAGCATGAGGCTGGTGCCTTACCTCCTCTTGTTGATTGCGGCCTCGGTGCGACTCCTCCGTGCCCCGACAACGGAAAGGTCTTTTGATGAAACAGGGACGACTCCCGGTAAGTGACGGCGTCGACCTCCGCCTGCTCGACGAGGCGGACGCCCGGGAGCTTCATGAGCTGATCGAGGCCAACCAGTCCTACCTTGCGCGCTGGCTGCCTTGGGCGGCTGGGCAGACCTTCGACCACACCCTCGATTTCATCCGCAGAACCCGTTCGCAAGCAAACGAGAACGACGGCATCCAGGCGGCGGTCGTTCTTGACGACGGCATCGTGGGCGTCTGTGGCTTTGCCGCAGGCGTCGACTGGGGGAACCGCTCGACCCTCATCGGCTATTGGCTGGACGAGGGGCATCAGGGCAAGGGCGTGATGACCGCCGCAGTACGGACCCTCGTCGATCACGCTCTGACGGCTTGGCAGCTCAACCGGGTGGAAATTCGCATTGCCCCCGAAAATCGGCGCAGCTGTGGGATCCCAGAGCGCCTCGGCTTCTGCGAAGAGGGGACGCTGCGCCGCGCACAGCGGGTCAATGGCCACTACCTCGACAACGTCGTCTACTCGATGCTTGCAGCGGACTGGCCGGAGTCCGGCTTGGCTGGGGTCCGCGGCCTGGACCACGTGCAGGTTGCCGCGCCCGTCGGATGCGAGGACGACGCCCGCCGCTTCTACGGGGATCTGCTTGGCCTCCGGGAGCTCGAGAAGCCCGAGGCCCTTCAGGGTCGCGGCGGCGCCTGGTTTGCCTGTGGGTCACAACAGCTCCACGTCGGGACGACCGACGATTTCGCGCCCGCGACGAAGGCGCATCCCGCGCTGAGAGTCAGCCGCGCAGGCCTCGGGTCGATCGCCGAGCGCCTTACCGCGGCCGGCGCCATCGTGCAGGGGGACGACGCGATCCCCGGCGTGCACCGCTTCTACACCGCTGATCCCTGGGGCAACCGGATCGAGCTGCTCGCCACCGTCTGATCCCGCCCCGTCGCTCACAGCCCGGCGGGGTGCCTCGCCGCGAAGCCGGCGCCGTCGACTTTGGCGCGGTGCCAGCGGGGGCCGCGGACGCCGGGTGGGTCGCTGCGGGTGTCGAAGCGCAGGCCGGCGATCACCATGTAGACGTGCTCGGCGTTGGCGTAGACCGAGATCCAGCGGCCCGGGCCGCGCTCGCCCCAGTAGGCGAGCTGCCCGGAGACCATCGTCGAGCTGAGCAGGCCGGCGGCGTGCAGCACGTAGCTGACGGCGCCTGAGCAGTCATAGCCGCGCGAGACGAAGCCGGCGTGGCCGCCGCCCCAGACGTAGGTGCGGCCGCGCAGGTGGTTGGCGGCTGCGATCGCCTGCTTGACCGCGGTGGGCGCCCCCGGCGGCGCGACCGCCCTCCCCTCGACCAGTCCGGCGCCGCAGTTGGCGCTGGTGCGGACCGCGCCGGGCGGCGTCGGCATGCAGCCGGCGCCCCAGGGGACCTGTTCGGCCCCGGCGGCCGGTGCGGAGACGCCCACCGCCAGGAGGCAGAGCGCCAGGAGGGCTGGTTTCCTCAGGCCCACGGCAAATCAGGGTAGCCGCAACGGCGCGGTTGGGTTGCGGTCGTAGTGGTCGTCCCTATGCGGGGAAAAGTGCGACCGCAACGACGGGCCCTGCCTCCGCCACCCTCAGTGGCCTCCCGGCTGCAGGCCGATCAGTGTGTAATAGCCGATCAGATAGAGGCGGCGGCCGTCGGAGACCATCGGTGTGTAGCCGGCCTGCTTGATGCGGAAGGTGCGGCGGTGGGAGCGCACGTCGATGCCCAGCGTTTCGCCGGTCTTGAAGCTGGAGACGTAGACGGTGTGTCCGATGACGGTTGCCGTGCCGGGGACCGGGCCGCCGACGGCGTAGCGCCAGCGCGGCCGCCCGGTGCGCGCGTCGAGCGCGTAGAGGCGCTTGTCGTAGGAGCCGATGTAGACGGTCGGCGGTGTGCCGGGGACGCGGGCGACGGCCGGCGAGCCGTAGACGAAGTTGTGGGTCTGAAAAGCCCACTCGATCCGGCCGGTGCGTTCGTCGAAGGCGTAGACCGTGCCGTCGTCCCGTCCGGCGTAGACGCGGCCGAAGGCGACGGCGGGGGAGGAGAAGAAGCCGCCCTCGCCAAAGGGCTGCGCCTTCGAGGTGTTCGTGCGCCAGATCAGGCGCCCCGTGCGGTCGTCGAGGCAGAAGACGCCGCTCTCGTAGTCGGCGACGAAGACGCGGCCGTCGTGGAAGCTGGGGCTGGCTTTGATCGCCCCGGGCGAGTTGAACTGCCAGAGGACCTTGCCGTCGGAGGCGCGCACGGCGACGACGTTGGTGGCGTCGGTGCCGAGGTAGAGCGTGCCGCCGACCGCCATCGGCGAGGATTCGAGGTGACCGGGGAGCCTGCGGTCCCAGACCCGCTTGCCCGTCCGCGCGTCGACCGCCAGCAGGTTGCCGCTGACGTCGGCGAAGAAGACCTTGCCTTCGTGGTAGACGGGTCCCGTCACGTCGGTCGGCGTGCCCGCGTCGCCCGGGTGCGGGTTGCGTTCCCAGAGCACCTTGCGGTCGCGCAGCCGCACCGCCCTGGCGTTTCCGTACTTGTTGACCACGTACGCGACGCCGTTCGCCACGGCCGGCGGGAACTCGATCAGCGCGTGCGTGTTGATCGACCAGGCCTCGCGCAGCGGCGGGTCGAGCGCCCGCTGCCGCGCCGCCAGGTACTGCGTGCGCTCCGGCACCCGGCCGAAGACCGGCCAGGAGACGAGCCCGGCGCTCGAGCCCGGAGGATCGCCGGCGCCCTCCGAGCCGCCGCACCCGGAGAGCGCGAGCGCCGCCGCCAGCGCGAGCGCAAGGAATATCGGTGCCCATCTCCGCATCGACGCCTCTCCATCGGCTCTGGGGCGCGGATCTTGAGCGAGGCCCAGCCGAGACCGGGAGAAGCAGCGGACGGGAATTGAACCCGCATCATCGCCTTGGAAGGGCGAGGCTCTACCGTTGAGCTACCGCTGCACGAGCGATAAGGCAGAATGTAGGCCACCCACGGGGAGTGGCGCAGTCTGGTAGCGCACTCGGCTGGGGGCCGAGCGGTCGCAGGTTCAAATCCTGTCTCCCCGATTTCTTCATGCGATCCTCTCGCTTGTGTGGGCGCAGAGGACGGTCCAACTGCCGGCGGTGGAACGCGGGTTCCATCTGGTCACCAACGAGGTGGTCGATGCGCTACCGGAGCTGGGGGAGATCTCGGTTGGTCTGGTTCATCTGCTGATCCAGCACACGTCGGCGTCGCTGGCGCTGAACGAGGACGCGTCGGCGGACGTGCGGCGGGATTTCGAGGCTTGGTTCGACCGTGCGGTGCCGGAAGGGGCGCCCTACTGGACGCACACTCTGGAGGGGGACGACGACATGCCCGCCCACGTCAAGGCGGCGCTGCTCGGCCCGTCGCTGACGCTCCCCGTGCGCGACGGCCGACTGGCGCTCGGCACCTGGCAGGGCATCTACCTCTGCGAGCACCGCGACCGCGGCGGCCCGCGCTCGCTCATCGCCACCGTTTGGGGTGAGACCGACTCGGCTCACGATCCGTCCAGCTGAGCCGGCCGACGCCGCTCGCTCTATCGTTGCCGCATGGACGACCCGCTCTCGCGTTACCTGGCGGCTTCTGAGGCGGATGACATCGACGGGATCGTCGGGACTCTGACCGATGACGTCGAGCTCGTCTCGCCGATCTCCGGGCGCATGGTCTTTCGGGGGCGCGATGACGTCGAGTTCCTGCTCCGCGCCGTCTACGGCAGCCTCAGGGATTTGCAGTGGGACTCGCCGATCGGCGACGGAGAGCGCCGGGTCGCAGTGGCGCGCACGCGGATCGGGCCGCTGCGGATGACCGACGCGATGGTCTTCGACATGGCGGTTGACGGCCGCATTCGCAGGATCGGACCGCACCTGCGGCCCTGGCTTGCCCTGACGCTCCTCGCGCTGATCCTCGGGCCGAAGGTCGGCCGTCGGCCGGGGGTCGTCTGGCGAGCGCTGAAAGGCTGAGCCCTACGTACCGCGGGGGAAGGCGACCGGGAAGCGCTCCGGATTGTTGAAGAAGCGGATGTTCTGCACCCCTCCGTCAGCGACCTCGACGGCGATGATGCTGAGGAAGCCGCCGCTGGCGCTGTCCATGCGGACGCCTGGGTCGCCGTTGACGAGCACCCGGGTGTAGACGGGGTCGTCGGGGAAGGCGTCCTTGTTCTGGACGCGGGTCATGAATCGGGCGATCTTCTCGGCGCCGTAGATCGGCTTGCGTGCCGCGGTCACCACGCCGCCGCCGTCCGTGTACATGATCGCGTTGGCGGCGAGCAGCTCGCGCAGGGCGTCGATATCGCCTGCGATCGCGGCGGCCATGAAGGCGGTGGCGAGGCGCTCGCGCTCCGTCGCGTCGACCTCGCGTCGGCGGCCGGCGTCGCCGGCGTGCTCGCGCGCCCGCTTGGCGATCTGCCGCACGTTGGCGGGCGACTTGTCGAGCGCGTCCGCTATCTCGGCGTACTCGAGGTCGAAGGCGTCGCGCAGCACCAGCACGGCGCGTTCCACCGGGTTGAGCCGCTCCAGCGCCCCGAGCAGCGCCAGGCTCAGCCGCTCGGCCTCGATCGCCTTGGTCTCGGGCGTCTCCGGGTCGGCGAGCAGCGGCTCCGGCAGCCAGGGGCCGACGTAGACCTCGCGCCGCGCGCGGGCCGAGCGCAGGCGGGCCAGGGCCAGCCGCGTGGTCACGGTGACCAGGAAGGCCTCGGGGTTGCGGATCGCCCCGCGGTCGGCGCCGTTCCATCTCAGCCACGCGTCCTGGACGACGTCCTCGGCCTCGGTCAGCTCGCCGAGCATCCCGTAGGCGACGCCCAGAAGTCGCGGGCGGCAGGCCTCGAAGGCGTCGTCGTTCATGCCGGGGCGGTGACTTGCGCCGGGCTGCGCAACGCCGCTGCTGCCGCCGCCGCGCCGCTGGCGATCGCCGCGTCGACCAGCCAGCCCTCCGGCCCGAGCCAGTCGCCGGCGAGGTAGAGGCCCTCGCCGCGGTCAATCGTCGGGCGCCCGGCGAGACCGCCGCCGTCCGGGCCGGGGATCGCCGAGACGGCGACCATCCGCGGCAGGAAGCGCTGCAGGGTGGCGCGCTCGCGCCAGCCCGGCTGCACGGCGTCGGCCAGCGCCTCCAGCGCCGGCCGCGGCTGGCGCGCGTAGCTCGCGAGGCTGAGCAGGACGCCATCGCGGTGGTCGGGAGGGGAGTGGCGGGAGAGGTAGGTCGGCTCGTCGACGCCAAGGGCGAAGCGCCGCGTGCCGCGCGGCAGGCGCTCCAGCCCCAGGTCGAGCACACTGAGCTCGGCGGCGGGTCCCGGCGCGGCGGGCGCTCGCTCGCCGAGGAGCCCGGCGAACCTCTCGGGACCGCCGGCGGCGAGGACCAGCGCGTCGGCGCTCAGGGTCTCCCCGTCGAGCCGCGCTGTCCAGCGCCCGCCGTTGCGCTCGATCGCCCGCACCGCGGCGCGCTTGCGCAGGGTCGCCCCGCTGCCTTCCGCCTGCGCCGCCAGGGCGTCGACCAGCGACTGCCAGCCGCCACGCAGGTAGCGGACGCCCGGGTAGATGCCGATCTTCAGCTGGGTGGCAGCGACGTCAGCGCTGAGCGCATCGTGGTCGGCGACGAAGGTCGTCACCCGCACCAGGGCGCCGGCAAGTTCGCGGGCCTGCTCGGAGCGCAGGTCGCGGCGCAGCCACTCGGCGACCGAGAGCCCGGCGAGTTCCTCCGGCCGGCCGCGCATCACCCCGGCCAGCCAGCGCGCCACGCCGAGCCAGCCGCGGGCCGGTCGCGTCGGCCTTCCGTTGCGCACCAGCACCGAGCCGAGCGAGACCGGGTTCCAACGCGGCAGGTTGATGCCCGTCGCCCGCAACTCGCGCATCGCCGGCCCGCCGACGTAGAGGGCGTGCGGGCCCTGGTTGAGGTCGAACCCCTCGCGGCGCTCGGATGCGGCTCGACCGCCCAGACCGGAACCTGCCTCGAGCAGCGTCGTCGCGACGCCGCCCTCCGCCAGCCGGCCGGCGGCGACCAGGCCGGCGGGTCCGCCGCCGATCACGATCGCGGTTTTCGCCCGAGGTGTGCTCGTTGGCTGCTTCGTTGAAGGTGCCATGCAACCCAGTTGCCACAGCATGGCGATTTGTGACACCACCACGATCGTCGGTGGCGCCCGCGCGGCTTAGCGCGCGGCCGGCTCGCGCCACATCACGCGCAGGGGCGGCCCGCCGGCGGGCATGTGGAACGTCTCGGTGTGGTTGAAGCCGTAGCGCGCGTAGAGCAGGCTGCTGCGCTCGGTGCTCGCCTCGAGGTGGGCCGGCAGGCCCTCGCGGTCGCATGCGGAGAGGACGGGGGACATCAGCGCACCGCCGAGGCCCCGTCCCTGGCTGCGCGGTTCGACGCCGATGTAGTGCAGGTACCAGTGTCTGGGGCTGCGCGGGTGGCGGCGTTCCATGCGCAGCTGCGTCCAGGCGGCGAGGCCGAGGCGACGACCGAAGATCCGCGCCATCGGCCGCGCCTGGCCGACGGTGGCCCCCAGCGGCACCCGCCAGCGCCCGGGGCTCGCCCAGACCGCCGCGCCGCCGCCGTCCTCGGTCAGCCACACCTGGCGGTGCCTCGGCGCCAGGTGGCCGATCTCGGCGTTGAAGTAGTCGAGCAGGCGCTCGGCGCGGGTCGCGTCGTCGGGCAGCAGGTGCGCCCAGGCCGGGTCTTCGGCGAAGGCCAGCGCCAGCGCCTCGGCCGCAGCCTCGTAGTCGTCGGAGCCTTCGGCGGACCGAACGCCAGCGGGAGGTGCGGGCTCGGTGGGCATGCCCACCAGTCTCGCACGCCCTCCGGTGCGCCTTATCCACGCGCTTCGGGGGAAAGGCGCACCGGAACCGGTCGTCGTCCTGGCTGGGCAGCCAGTACGATGCCGCGCCATGGGTGACCTGGGACCGTCCTCCTCCGCGCTCGAGCTTGCCGCGGCGCTGCGCGCGCGGGAGCTCTCCGCGGTCGAGCTGCTCGACGCCTGCCTCGCCGCGCTCGACGAGCGCAACCCCGAGCTGAACGCCGTCGTCTGGCGCGATGACGAGGGTGCCCGGGCCGCCGCGGCCGCCGCCGACGAGCGGCTCGCGGCTGGGGAGGAGGCGCCCTTCCTCGGCGTGCCGATCCCGATCAAGGATCTGACGCCGGTCGCCGGCTGGCCGGTGACCTACGGCTCCAACGGAGCCTCCGAGGCGCCCAGCGAGGAGGACGAGCTGATCGTCGCCGCGCTTCGCCGCGCCGGCTTCGTGCTGTGCGGCCGCACCAACACGCCCGAGTTCGGCCCGCTGACCGTCGCCGAGAACACTCGCTACGGGATCACCCGCAACCCCTGGGACACGGAGCGTTCCTCCGGTGGCTCCTCCGGCGGCGCCTCGGCCGCGGTCGCCGGTGGCATGTTTCCGATCGCCCACGGCAACGACGGCGGCGGCTCGATTCGCATCCCCTCCGCCTACTGCGGCCTGGTCGGGCTGAAGACCAGTCGCGGGCGCATCCCGCGCCTCGCCCAGAGCTGGCTGGGCGCGGTGGTCGAGGGTGTTCTCACCCGCACCGTCGCCGACGCGGCGGTGGCACTCGACGCCACCGCCGGCCCCGACCCGCTCGCCTGGTACAACGCGCCCGCCCCGGAGCGCCCTTTCGCCGAGGAGCCGGGGGCCGACCCTGGCCGCCTGCGGGTCGGGCTGATGGCCGAGGCGCCGCTCGGCATCCCGACCGACGCCCCCTGCGTCGAGGCCGCCCACGCCGCCGCGGCGCTGATGGAGGAGCTCGGCCATGAGGTCGTCGAGGTCGAGGTGCCGACCGTCTCCGAGGAGCTGACCCCGCCGTTCATCGTGATGACCAGCTCCGGCCTCGCCGATTACGACGGCGTCGACTGGGAGAAGACCGAGCCGCACAGCCGCCACGCCCACGAGGTGGCGACGACGAAGCACAGCGGCTATGACCTCGCCCTCGCCGACCGCGCGATGGAGAAGATCTCCCGCCGAGAGGTCGCCCGCTGGGGTCGCGACTTCGACGTGCTGCTGACCCCGACCTCGGCGATCCTGCCGCCGCTCGCCGGGGAGATCCTCGCCGCCCAGCACGCGGCGCCCGACCAGCCCGTCCTCGACACGGTCCGCTCGGTCTCCTTCACCGCCTTCGCCAACGTCACGGGCCTGCCCAGCATCTCGCTGCCGCTGCACCGGACCGAGGAGGGCCTGCCGGTCGGGGCGATGCTCACCGGGGGCCCGTTCGAGGAGGCGACGCTGCTGCGCCTCAGCGCCCAGGCCGAAACGGCGCGGCCCTGGGCCGAGCGCACGGTCGCCCTCGCCGGTTAGCGCTTCTTTCAGCGGTCCAATAGCGTCCCGGCGGTGCCGAAGGTCAGCGCCGGCATCCTGCTCCATCGCCGCGCCCCCGACGGGGGGGAGGTCGAGGTGCTGCTGATCTACCCCGGCGGCCCCTACTGGACCAACAGGGACCGCGGCGCCTGGTCGATTCCCAAGGGGGAAGTCGAGGAGGGGGAGACGCCGCTCGCCTGCGCCCTGCGCGAGCTCGAGGAGGAGCTCGGCTCGCCGCCGAAGCTGCGCGAGGACGAGCTGGTCGAGCTGGGCGAAGTGCGCCAGCGGGGCGGGAAGTACGTGCACTGCTGGGCCGCCGAGGCCGACTTCGACCCGGCGACGCTGTGCAGCAACACCTTCACGATGGAATGGCCGCGCGACTCGGGCGAAGAGCAGGAGTTCCCCGAGGTCGAGAAAGCCGCGTGGTTCGACCTCGCCGAAGCCCGGCGCAAGATCAATGGCGCCCAGACGGCCTTCCTCGACCGGCTGGTCGAGGCCCGTGGCCGCCGGGCCTAGCGCTTTGTTCGCCCATATCCGCCGAAAGGCCTTGCACCCCGACCTATACTCGCCGGGCGATGGCTGACGGACCCGAGCAGCGCTCGTCCCACGTCGGCGCGAACCCCGACGGCGGACCGCTGCCGCTCTCGGTGCGGCTGCTCGAGGCGGGCGTGCGCAGCGCCCGCTCGGTGGGCAAGGCGACCGGCGTCGACCGGGCGCTGGAGAGCGCCGCCGAGGAGGCGATCGTCGCCGCGGTCGAGAGCGAGGCGGTGGAACGGGCGGTCGCTCGCGTCCTGCGCGGCCCGGTCGTCGAGGAGGCGATGAACAGCGCCCTGGAGAGCGAAGCGGTGAAGCGCGCCCTGGTCGAGGCGCTCGACAGCGAGCTGGTCGACGAGGTCTGGCGGCGGCTGCTGGCCAGCGAGGAGGCGCAGCGGCTGGTCGAGCGGATAGCGGAGGCGCCCGAGATCCGCGCTGCGATCAGCGCCCAGAGCGTCGGCATGATCGAGGACGTCGGCCACACGATCGGCAACGCCACGCGCCGCCTCGACGGCGTGGTCGAGCGGATCGCCCGGCGCATCCTCTTCCGTCGCCGGCGGGTCGAGCCCACCGACCGCGCCGGCGCGGTCACCCGGGCGCTCGCCTTCGGCCTCGACGTGCTGATCGTCAACCTCGGCTTCTCGGGCCTTGCCGCCGTGACCGCCCTGATCGCCTCGGCCTTCACCGGTAGCGGCAACGGGGTGTCGGACCAGGCGCTGGTCGCCGGCACGGCGCTCTGGTTCGCCCTCGGCGGCTTCTACCTCGTCGCCTTCTGGTCGCTCGCCGGGCAGACCCTGGGCATGCGCTTCCTCGGCATCAGGCTCGCGGTCGAGGCCCACGGCCTGCCGTTCCGGCGCTCGCTGAAGCGGCTCGTCGGGATGGCGCTCGCCTGGATCCCGTTCGGGCTCGGCTACCTCGGCATCGTCCTCGACGAGCGGCGCCGTGCCTGGGACGACCGGCTGAGCGGCGCCGACGTCGTCTACGACGACAGGCCCGCGGCGGCGCCATGGTCGCGGCTCGAACTTCCGGGGAAGACGCCGCTCGCACCCGGCCCCGAGACGACGAAGGCCCCGGGGAGCCGGGGCCTTCGCGGTCAGGGTGCTGTCGGTTCCTCGCCTAGCTGACGGTGCCCTCCGGGCCCTCGGCCAGCTTGTAGACGATGATGATCGAGAGGGCGAAGATCGCCAGCGACCAGAACGGGTAGGCGGGGATCGAGAGCAGCGCCGCCATCGCGTTGAGCGCGGCGATGAAGATCCCGAACCAGCGGCCGAACTCGCCTCCCGAGAAGAGGGAGAAGGCCGCGATCAGCTCGAGCACACCGAGGATCAGGGTGATCCAGCCCCAGGTGTGCAGGCCGCTGATGATGTAGGTGGCGTTGGCGGTGAAGAACTTCGAGTCGCCGATCGCCGCGATGCCGTAGATGATGTTGAGGACTCCGGCGACGAGCAGAAGGACGCCGGCGAATACCCACCAACCGCTGAGAGTGCTCTCCTGATTCATAAGTAACCCTTTCGTCTGCAGCTAGGCCGTGAGACACATGCGGCCAGCTTATTCCAGGAAACACCCGTATTTCCTGCCCTAATGCGAAATTTGCCGATTTGGCCAAAGCGCCGCGCTGTGCGAATATTCGCGGCGCATGACTCGCGTTAAGGGACCTCTGGCGCGGGCCGTGCTCGCCTCCGTCCTGACCGCCTTGGCGGTTTCCCCGGCGGCGAGCGCGGTGCCGGTCGCCGGCGCCAGCAGCCTGCGCGTCGCCGAAACCTCGGCCGCCGATACGCGCACCAACGGCAAGATCTTCGCCTTTGACCCGGTGGACGGTCCATATACGTGCTCGGGCACATCGCTGACGACGCCGAGCCGCTCGATCGTGCTCACCGCCGGGCACTGTGTGCTCGAAGACCACCGCTGGGGAAAGGACATCGTCTTCGTCCCCGCCTATGACCACGGCTCGCGCCCGTTCGGAACCTTCGTCGCCAGCGCCGTGTACACGATGGCGCAGTGGCGGGCGAGAGAAAACCCCGACTACGACGTGGCGGCGATCAAGGTGAAGCCGAACGAGCTGGGGAGGCTCAGCGACGTGGTCGGCAGTCGCGGATGGACCACCGACCGTTCGCGCTTCGCCAAGTTCCAGATCTTCGGCTACCCGGCGGGCGCCCTGGAAGGCGAAGCTCTGCGCAGCTGCGACACCACGGGCCTGGGCAGCGACCTCTTCACCAACGTCTTCAGCGGGCCGCCGACGGTGCCGGGCAAGTGCGACATGGCGGGGGGGTCGAGCGGCGGCGCCTGGCTGGCTCCGGGTGGGCTGGTCGACGGGGTGACCAGCTACGGCTACACCCACCACCTCGGCCGGCTCTACTCGCCCTACTTCGGCGACGAGGTCGGGGCGTTTCTGCGCTCGCTGCCGTAGTCGTCGACTAGTCTGCGCGACATGGACGTGGTGCGCGCGCCGGAGGAGACGCTGCAGGGGCTGCCCGACTTCCCCTTCGAATCGAGCTACCGCGAGCTCGACGGGCTGCGGCTTGCCTTCCTCGACGAGGGCGAGGGACGGCCGGTCGTCTTCTTCCACGGCGAGCCGACCTGGTCGTTCCTCTGGCGCAAGGTGATCCCGCCGGTGCGCGACGCCGGCTACCGCTGCATCGCCCCCGACTACGCCGGGTTCGGCCGCTCCGACAAGCCCACCGAGATCGATTGGTACACCTACGACCGCCACGTCGATTTGATGTCGCGGCTGCTCGCGGAGCTCGACGTGCGCGACGCGACCGCGGTGGTGCACGACTGGGGCGGGCCGATCGGGCTGCGGCTCGCGGTCGAGCACCCGGAGCGCTTCTCGCGCATCGTTGTCATGGAGACCGGGCCGTTCACCGGCAAACAGCGGATGAGCGAGGCCTGGCTCAAGTTCCGCGACTTCGTTCGCGACAACGCCGAGATCCCGGTGGGGATGCTGGTGCGGGGCGGCTGCAAGGAGGACCCGGGTGACGACGTGATCGCCGCCTACGAGGCGCCATACCCGACGCCGGAGTCGAAGGCGGGGGCGCGAGCCTTCCCTTTGATCCTGCCGACCGAGCCCGATGCGCCCGGCGCCGCCGAGGGGCGGCGGGTCGCCGATGCGCTGCGCGAGGACGACCGGCCGAAGCTGCTGCTCTGGGCCGACTCGGACCCGATCCTGCCCTTCTCGGTGGCTGAACGGATTTCCGAGCAGCTCAACTTTCCGGCGCCGCGGCCGATCGAGAACGCCGCGCACTTCCTCCAGGAGGACGCGGGCGAGGAGATCGGCCGGATCATCGCCGAGTGGCTTTAAGCGCCGGCGCGCTGTTTTTCGACTGTTCGGGTGACGGCGGTACGCAACTCCTCGCGAGAGCGATCGTGGAGGAGGTTGACGCGACGCGGGGGGCCTTTGTCCTCCAGCCAGGTGACCGTGCCCGGCCAGTAGGGACCGGGCGGCGCGCCCGGGTGGTGGAAGGCGTAGGCGAAGACCCAGTTGCCGGTGTTGTGCAGCTGGGTGCCGCCAGGTGCCTGCCAGGCCGCGGCCTCGCCCTCGCGCGGGCCGGCGCGATGCGTGTGTCCGGTGATTACGTGGTTGGCCTCGATGCGCAGGCGGCGGGTCATCTCGGCCGCGCCCTCGATGCCGCTGCGCGAGATCGCGGCGGCTGAGAGGTCGGGGTTGAAGTGGGCGTGCAGCGCGCGGTTGAGCAACCAGACGCTTGCCGGGACGGCGCCGCCAATTGCGACGCGCGTGGCTGCCCGGCGGGCGCGGCCGCCGTTGCGGCGCCGGCCGTTGACGGCGCGCCAGGCGCGCTCGGAGGGGCGCTTGGCGCCGGGCGACATCTTCGCCTCGGTCAGTCCCGAGAACAGGCCGTAGATGGGGCGGAGCACGCGCTCGTAGTCAGCTGGCGTGGCCGGGTCGGGCGGCGGGCCGCTGCCGCGCATCACGGCGGCGGCCGCGACGCACTCGAGCCGCGGCAGGCTCAGGTGGCAGTCCATGTAATGACCGTGGGTGGCGTAGACGTCGTCGCGCAGCCAGAGCCCCGGGTAAGCGATGCCGAGCTCCGCTTCGCCGAGCCAGGCGTCGATCCGGGCAAGTGCCTCGCCGCTCGGCAGGGCGCGGTGCTCGAGGCCGAGCTCCCCGCCCTCCAGGGCGAGGGCTTCCAGCAGAGGCTCGGCGAACCGGTGGTCGTGATTGCCCGGGACGAGGAAGACGCGCTTTCCGGCCATCGCCTCGCCCAGCTCCTCGAAGAATGGGCGGGTCGCCTCGAGCGCTCTGGCGAGCGGCAGCTCGCGCAGCTCGAAGGCGTCGCCGAGCAGGATGAGCCGCTCGGCCTCGGCGATCTTCTCGAGCAGGGCGCGGCGCATGTCGGGGTCGCGGCAGAGATCCTCGCCGCTGGCCGCGCCGAGGTGCAGGTCCGAGACGATCGCGGTGCGCATCGATCAGCAACCTAGCGGTGTAACGCGTTGTGGACGACATGGAGCCGTAGCGCGTTGCCCCTGTGTTTGGCTGCTCAGCCAGGATGCCGTCTAGACTCCTGCGATGGCCGAGTTCAGCGAGGAACGCAAATTCCAAGTCAACGCCGGCGTTGAGCTCGCCCACCAGGAGATGGGCGATCCGGCCGGCGAGCCGCTGCTTATGGTGATGGGCCTGGCGACCCAGATGGTCGCCTGGCCTGAGGAGATGTGCGGGATGCTGGCCGACCGAGGCTTCCGCGTCGTCCGTTTCGACAACCGCGACATCGGCCGCTCGACCCATCTCGGGGAGGCGGGCGTGCCCAGCCACCTCGACCTCTTCGCCGGACGCAATGCCGCCTACCGGCTCTCGGACATGGCGAGCGACGCGATCGGGCTGATGGACAACCTCGAGATTGACCGAGCCAACGTGGTCGGCATCTCGATGGGCGGCATGATCGGCCAGACGCTGGCGATCGAGCATCCCGACCGGGTGCGCTCGCTGGTCTCGATGCACTCGACCACGGGCAGCCGCAGAGTCGGCATGCCGACCTTCGGGGCGTTCCGTCTGATGCTGGCGCCCGCGCCCCGCAACCGCGAGCAATTCCTCGATCGGATCCGCCGCACCTACGCGCTGATCGGCTCTCCCGCCTACCCGGTCGACGAGGAGCGTCTGCGCGAAGTCTCCGAAGCGTCCTGGGAGCGCGGCCATGACCCGCGCGGTGTCCTGCGCCAGATGCACGCGATCGCCGCCTCCGGCAACCGCACCGCGGCGCTGCGCAAGCTCGACCTGCCCGTGACCGTGATGCACGGAACCAGCGACCCCCTCGTCCGTCCCAGCGGCGGCCGCGCCACCGCCCACGCCATTCCCGGCGCCCGCCTGCGGATCTTCGAGGGGCTCGGCCACGACATGCCGCGCGACCTCTGGCCGGTATTCGTCGAAGAGATCGCCGACACCGCCGCCCGAGCCGGCTGGCGCTCCCGCACCGAGCAGCCAGCCTGAATGCGGGTGAGAGGAGTCGAACCTCCACGTCCCGAAGGACACGAGCACCTGAAGCTCGCGCGTCTGCCATTCCGCCACACCCGCGTGACAAGCGCAATCTAGCGGTTCGAGATTCAAGGCATCGCTGAGTGGCTGCGCAAGCGAGGCGCCACATCCACCCGAGGCGGCCCTCTGTCGAAGGATACGATTGTTAGAATCCTCCGCTCCTCGCCGCTATCGTCTAGGGGACTAGGACGCCGGATTCTCAGTCCGGAAACCGGGGTTCGAATCCCCGTAGCGGTACTCCACGAAAGCCCCGCAAATGCGGGGTTTTTCGTTCTCGGGGAGCCTTTGATCGCAATGCGTGTCCCGAAACGTGTCCCAAATCCGTGCTAGAAATACGGGACACGAGGAGGACTGGGATGCAGCGACAGGCGACGAGAGCGATCAGCGGGCACGTCTTCAAGGTCGAGCGTAAGCGAGGCGAGCAGTGGTACGCGAAGTACCGGCTGCCGGATGGCCGTCAGGTCCAGCGGCGGATCGGCCCGCATTGGACCGAGCGCAAGACCGCGCCGCCCCCCGGCTATTACACGAAGGCCACCGCGCGGGCATGGCTAGACGAAACGCTCGCCAAGGCCCGGCGCGGGGAGCTGCCAGGGATGGTGCGGACCGGGACGACTTTCGCCGTCGCCTGCGACGACTGGCTCGATTACAAGCGCGACCGGAAGGTCAAGCTTTCTACGCAGGTCGACTACGAGGGCATGGCCAACCGGATGAAGAAGGTCTTCGGCGAGAAGTTCGGCGACAAGGTGCGCTTGGAGGAGGTGACGCCCGAGATGGTCGAGGTCTTCCGCGACGCCCTGGTCGCCGAAGACCTCTCGGACCGCACCGTCAACAAGTACCTGACCGTGCTGCACGGGATCTTCGTCTGGGCGCAGCGCCGCTACAAGCTGCCGGCGAATCCGGCCGTGAACGTAGAGAGGCGTCCGCATGCCAAGCGTGCCAACATCGACGTCTTCTCCCGCGAGGAGGTCCTAGCCCTCGTCCGAGCGGCTTCGTCGGAGCAAGACGGAACGATCTACCTCACGGCGGCGTTCACTGGCCTGCGCCTGGGGGAGCTGCTCGCCCTGCGCTGGCGCGACGTGGATTTCACCAACAGCGCGGTCCACGTTCGCCAGAACTTCACCAACGGCCGGGTAGATACGCCCAAGAGCGACCAGGAGCGCACGGTCCCGATGGCTGATGAGGTGGCCGAGGCGCTGGCCAAGCTCGGCCAGCGGGACGAGTTCCGAGGCGACGATGATCTCGTCTTTTGCGGGCCTGCTGGCGGACATCTCGCGGGGCATCGCCTGCGCGACCGCTACAAGGCTGCGCTCAAAAAGGCCGGTCTGCGAGTCCTGCGCTTCCACGACCTCCGCCACACCTTCGGCTCGCACGCGATCCGTACCGCCGACTCCCGAGAGGTCATGGAGTGGATGGGGCATCAAGACCTCGCGACGACCCAGCGGTATCTCCAGTTCAAGCCAAGACAGGACGCGGCCCGCCGAATCTCAGCAGCTTTCCAGGCTGATTCAATCGCGGAGCCATCCGACGCGACCTCGAAATCGGCAGGCCCCTGATCCACGCCGTCACCGACACCGGGGCGAAATAGGCCGCTAAGCAGATTCCCTGAATCTGCCTTACGCCTTCCCTTATTCAGCTATCAAGCAAACCGAGGCTCCTCTGGTGGGGGGAAGTTCTCCCTCGTTCTCTCCGAGGCCCCATCCCTTGACACGAATAGAGAGCTTGGGTTCTTCACCAGCCCGAAGCCGCCTCGCTTCCCTGGGCCTCCCCGTGCGCCTTGCATCTGACCCCGGTCGATCACATAGTGAGCGGGTGGGGTCAGATGCAAGGCGCGCCCTCATTTGGCCCAGGGAAGCAAAGCGGCTGCGACCGATGCAATCGCAGCCTTGTTCGTACCCGTTCGTGGGCGGATCTGACAAAGAGCGGGGACCCAACAGCGGTGCGTAACGTCTCCAAAGAAGCCGCATTTTCCGCGCAAGAGGAGGAAAGTTTCCGCCGAGACTAATGCGTACCCTGAACGTTCCGCCAAAAATCCATGATGAGCTACTTGTGACCCCACGATATCTACGCGGGCGGCGGAAAAGTCTGTTGTCGAACCGAGGAGCATCTAGGTGACGAAAAAAAATGACAGTGATCGCTACATCGTCCCGAACAAAGAGCGCGGTGGATGGGATGTCGTCAAGGAGGATCACGAACGCGCGAGCGCCCATACGGACCGCAAGGCCGAAGCAGAAAAACGGGCGAGAGAGATCGTCGACAACCAAGGCGGGGGAGAGGTCCGCATCGCCGATAGACACGGGAGGTTCGACGACTCCGACACCCAGAAGGGCCCGCTTCACAAAGAGTCTCGGGCCAAGGACAGAAAGTAATAGCGCGATGGCTCGGGATTGGGAGAGTTGGCTAGCGAACGCGGCCCGAGGGCCGTCGCAGACCGAGAAAGACGAACGGGACCGCACCGAGGCGCGAATCCGGCAAGCGATCGCCGCCGATCACAATTTGTCTGGGAATGTCCGCGTGTTCGTCAAGGGCTCTTACGCCAACAATACGAATGTTCGCGCTGACGCTGACGTTGACATAGCGGTGGAATGGAACAAGTGGTCCTACGTGGAACACGCGTTTCAAGCCAAGGACCTGACGGCGGCTCAGGTCGGCTATACGACCGTCGACGAAGGGCCCAGTCCGGACACCTATCGCCGCTGGGTGCATAGCGCGTTGGTCAACGCCTTCGGATCCTCGGATGTTCACTCTGGGAATAAGGCAATCCTCGTTGATGCCTCAAGCACGACGCTCGACGCCGATGTCGTTCCGTGCTTCCGACACCATAGGTATGACCGTGCTGGCACCAGTCCGAAGCGGGGGATCAGGCTGTATCCGAAAAATGGCGGCATGATCATCAACTGGCCTGATCAGAACTTGGAGAACGGGCGGCGTAAGAACAATGAAACGGCTCGGAACTACAAGCAGATTGTTCGCGCTGTGAAGCGGCTTGAGAACGACATGGTGGAGAGGGGCATCCTCAGCAAGGAGGTCCCGAGTTTCCTCGTCGAGTGCCTGCTCTGGAATGTACCTAACCCTCGCTTCACGTCCTCAAGCTCTTACCTTGAGACGGTTCGAAAGTGCTTTCGCTTCCTGTGGACGCCCTTGCGTGAGAACGAATGCGAGGAGTGGGGCGAGGTTAACGAGTTGAAGTACCTGTTCCGATCAGGCCAGAAGTGGACGCGTCAGGACGCTTTCAATTTCATTGATAAGGCTTGGGATACGGTCGGCGTAGCCGACTGACGGCACTATGCCGACTCCAGCTTGGACTCGCATCGTGGTCGGTACCGCGGCCCTTTTGTCCCTCGTCTTCGGGGTTGTGCTTGGGACGAAAATCGATTCCAGTCTACTTCGGCTGGTGTTCCCCGTAAGTTCAGCCGTGATTCTTCTTCTCCTCGGCTTCGACCAGTGGCTATGGCGGTGGCCGGTGATACACCGCTTCCTATCGCGCCCGGTGATCCGTGGTACCTGGAAATGCGAGCTGCGCACGAGCTATGCCGACCGAGCGCATGAGCTGATTGAGGCGTATCTCGTAGTGGATCAGACCTATTCGAGAATTTGCGTGCGGATGCTCTTTGACCGATCCCAATCGGTGTCGATGAGCGGGGACCTCGTTTATGAGAACGGGCGATGCATTCTGTACTACGTCTTTCGCAGCGAAAAGAGCGCGCTCGAGCCTGATTCAAACCCTCCGGCCCGCGGGGCGGCCGATCTCAAGGTCTCCCGCAAACCGACTGTCTCCCTCGAAGGGGATTATTGGATGGAGCGCGGTACGAAAGGGACCCTCGTAACCGTTGGTCATAGCAGGACGCTCTATGACACTTTTGGCGCGGCTAAGGCTGGCGCCTTTAATTAACTATACCCGCCCCGAAAGGGAGGTGGGTGTTGTGGTTCAGGGCTCGTCTATCGGGAATCGCGGCACGTCGACACCAAAGACCCGACGCACGTAGTTACTCGCGGTAATGCCGTCTTCGTCGCTATCGAGCCGGGGCCATCCCTTTCCCTCTCCTAGCTTCACTAGGATGATGATCTTTTCGCGCGTCCAATCGGGTCCCTTCTCATCACCTAGGCCTCCTGACCCTTCGCGACCGCGAGCGATGGCCACCAGCGTTCTTTTCAACGCCACCTTTCTCGTCGTGAGGTAGAGGAGGAAGACACTCAGGGCGCTGGCGGCTCCCAGCAACAGCGCGGCAACCAGTTGCCCGGTCCCGGTGGCTCCTTCCGCACCGGACAGTTCGGCTGCATACCCCACTGCCTGAAGGAAGAAGCCAGCTACGAGACCGAACCCGCCGTAAAATCCGTCGACCCGATTTTCGGCACGCTCAAGAGTGGCCCCAACCTCGATGCCATAAAAAGTGTGCAAGGAGGCAATCGCTTTCGGAGAGAGCAGGAGACCTCTCAACAACAGCACGGCCCCTGCGATATCAAAGCCAAGGCCGACCATGAATAGATCGGTGATTGAGAGGAAATTGCAGA
Organism: uncultured Solirubrobacterales bacterium; assembly: GCA_963728365.1. GTDB lineage: Bacteria > Actinomycetota > Thermoleophilia > Solirubrobacterales > 70-9 > VRUE01. The sequence continues at coordinate 790,741 of CAVSJI010000001.1, read as the reverse complement.
TAGACGCGGTCGATATCACGGCGAGTCCGTCCCCCACGGTGGGCATCAGCGCTAGACGAGGTGCGCTTCGGCGAGGCTTGAAAAGAGAATGCCCTCCTGCGCGGCACGCCTGCGCTTGAACTCCAAGGCTTCGGGCAGCGTTAGCCGACCCTCAAGGATCAACGCCAAGTCGCCCCCATCCATGATGAGAACGTTCCGGCTTGCCTTCGCCACCTCGACAAGAACCTCGTCGCGCGGCGGAATCATCGTTATGAACAAGCCCAACGTCCCGTCGAGCTTGCTAGTTGCCTTCATCGCAAAGGTGTAGAGGTCATTCGTAGCGGGAGGGTCCTCCCGCCAGCGGGCCTCAACGAGAAAGTCCCGCCCTCCGTGCTTGAAGGCGCCATCTATTTGCTGAACGCCCACCTTGTAAGAGCCGCGATAGTCGAGGTCCGAGGCTTTGAACAGATCGGCTAGAAAACGCTCAAAGGCATAGCCACGTTCCTGCCTGTCGGTCATCCCTGCCAACTTGGCGAAGTTCTCACGTAGCGCACCGACCTTCTCCGCTTGGACCTCAGCGGCTCTCCGCTGGAGGGTTTCTCGTTGCCTGCGGGCCGCGACAGTCGCCGCTTGCTGCTCCGCTGCACCCGAAGGCGCAGATCGCCCTGCGGCGCGACGCAGCCCCTCTAGGGCTTTCTTCGCCTCCGCCTTGTCAGCAATGTCATCGGCTGGTCCGTCGAGTCCAAGCATCGCATCAACAATCTGGGCTTGAACACGGTGGCCGGATGCACCCCTTTTGTCGAGGTCTTCTAGGACGAAGCGAGCAATTTGGAACTTGACGTGTTCCTGGTCGACATAGCGCTGCACGGCAGCCCGAGGCACTCCGGCGGCAGCGAATAGCTCAACCAAACCGCCCTTGTAATAGAAGACTGTCCCGCAAGCTTGGATCAGCGCTTGCCGCACGGCAAAGCTGAGAGGCTGAGGTCTTCCCGCGGTCATTGCGGAGATGGTACGGCTGGGGTCCGCTGGCAAGTAGCTCGACGAGGCGTGGCAGCGCGCCAGCTATAGGGTCTCCCCCGATGCCCGACGACGCCAAACGCAAGGCCGTCAGCAAAGCCGTGAAGGCGGCCCAGCGCCAGTTTGAGCGCGACAGCAAGGCCGTCCGAGAGGCGCGGCGCAAAGCCTTCGCCCAGGCACAGAGGGAAGGACTGTCGCTGCGAGACATTGGCGAGCTTGTCGGCCTGGATCGCTCGCGGGTCGGTCAGATCATCCGAGGCGAGTAGCTCTAGCTGTGGAGCTTTTCTCCTCAGTCTGCTAGCGTGCGGCGGCACATAAGTGGGGCCGCGTGCTAGAGACACCGGCCCCGTGGCGGTCGGCCAAGTCTCCAAGGTCCGACCGCAGCGGGAACGGTAGCTGGCTACCGGCCTCAGAGAAGCGGCGACCCGCCGTGCGTCAACACGAACGGGCCGCCTGAGACACAGGAGGTACTAGCTCCCATGCCCTGCGACAACCCTACGGGTGGCGGCTCTTTCGTTGCCCTCAACCTGTCCGCTCAGCATGTCTCGTGCCTGCGGGACAAGATGACCGACTGGCTCGACGGCCTGCGCTGCGACCTGAGAGCGCCCGAGAAGCTGAAAGACCCGAGCCGCGCGGACAGCGAAGCCCAGGCTGTCGAACGGCTCTTGGTCGGCCTGACGGTCGGCCAGCTATTCGTCCCCGACACCGAGGCAGAGGCGCTCTTGCGCGCCGCCGGCGAGAGCAACGACAGGGAGAGCGACTACGCGGAGGTCACCGCCGCCCATGATGCTCTATATGCCCTGCTCGGCCAGCTTACGGAGGGCGAGAGCGATGTTCGTTGACATCGCCGCTCACTTCGGGGACAACCTGGCCCGCCACCGAAAGCGGGCCGACCTCTCTCAAGAGGAGCTGAGCCAGCTTGCATCACTGCACCGAACCGAGATAAGCCAGTTGGAGCGGGGGCTGCGCCTGCCCCGCATAGACACGCTCATCAAGTTGAAGTTTTCCCTTGAAGTCTCTGCCGAGGACCTGCTCGACGGGCTCACCTGGTCCCCCGGCGACTATCGGCCGGGAGGGTTTGTGGCACGGGGTGAGAGCTGATGGTGCAAACAGAAGCCGGTGCTGATGAAACATCGTCAACTGTCACTCGCGCGGCTACAGGCTGTATGCAAATCGTCAGCTATTTGGAAAACAATTCGATCTGAAGGTGGACCGTTTCGACTTCAAGCATCGTCTTAGGGGGCGATGCTTGAAAGGTCGAATGGATGCCCGAAGGATCGAACGAAATCTCAGCGGACATTGCCGCGCAGCGCAGGCAATTTGCCGTACTCCTGGCGCAGCTTCGGGCCGCTGAGCCGCGCTTCGCGGAGGCTTCGGTCTTGCTGCCAAATGAGGTGGGCGAGTGGCATGCAGCCGTCTACCTGCTGACTGGCTGCGGGCCGGTGTGGGAAAGACTTGGCCCGCCAATAGTGGCTCAATGTTCACTTTCGCCCGTTTGTGAAGAGATGGAAAGCACTCGGCGTCGCTGGACCCAAAGCCAGCGCGCAGCGATGGAGTGGGCGGTCCACTTCTGGAGGCCGGACAAATACGCGGTCAGCTTTCCGGTGGCGTTCCAAGGGTTCCTGTTCACCCGGTGGATCGTCGCTGCGCATCTGCAGAAGGGGCTCGTCCCGATGATCCGCGTTGTGCGGGGTTAAACGATGTACGCCCGTCCTCGCCGACCTACCCAGCAAATAGCGCCGCGCCGCTCGTCCGTCAAGGGCGCAATGCGCCCGACCCCTTTAGGGGTTGACTGCCGAACGGAGCGGCGCTTCGCTGGCAAGTAGGTCGGCCAGGCCGCAGATCAAGACGAAGCGGAGCCGAGAGAGCTGAAAGAACCTAACGCGGATGTGACAAAGCAGTTCGGTCCCACCCCGGCTTAACAGAGCTTAGGGAAGCTCTCTATTCGTGTCAAGGGATGGGGCCGTACCGGAGTTGCGGCAAGCCATATGCGTGTGCTACTTACCTGTCGTGAGGATGAAAAATCAACAACATGGAGAGGGTGAACTTTCCCCTCAGAAGGGCTGTGGCGCGACTGCTCTCAGCTCTAACGGAAGGCATGAGCGCGCTAAGCGTGGTGCAGGTAGGAGTGGCAGCCAAGTAACGCGAGTAGAGCTGCGGCAGGCGCAGGATCACAAGGGCCAGTTTCCGAACCTGCTTGACGAACCGTTGCTCAACGCCGATGAGGCTGCGCAGTTGCTTCATGTCCCGAGAAGCACGCTCTATGAGCTGGTCCGGTCGCGTCGTCTGCCGCATGTGAGAGTAGGACGGTCGTTGCGGTTCACCCGTGTGCATTTGGCGGGCTGGGTCGATGAGAATACCTTCCGGTAAGCCCGTTTGCGGTCGGAGCGGAGGGGTACCTTTGCTCACTTGGAGCGCTGGCGGGCGCGGCGGTGCGCCTGTAGCCCTGCACGCGGGGCGACAGTGAGCCAGTGGCACTCGGCGGGCGCGCCGTCCGTGGGCTCGTTGCGGTAGATCAGACGGAAGCGCGGCTTCGCCTTGTGGGTCGGGATATCGAACCGGACCCGGCGGCAATTTGCCAACTCGGGGTGAAGGCCCCGACCCATCAGCTCGCCGACGAAGGGGTTGTCTTTGCATTCGACCAGCAGTTCGGCGATGCGGCGCTTCAGGGCCTCGGCTTCTTCCTTGTCGGCTTGGCCGCTGTCGTCGGCGACCGTAGTCAGTTCGGCAACATCGTCGAGGACGCCCTTGGCAAAGGTGACGCCCACCGTGCCGGGGGCTTTGTCGGTCATTCCTCGCCGGGGATCTCGATGCCGAGCTTGGCGAGCGCCTCAGCGCCGTCTTCCTTGTGCTCGGCCGCACCGCTGCGGATGCGCTCGGCGGCGATGGCGGCGGCTTCGTCGTCGGCGCGGCGCGCCTCGAAGCTTTCGGCCATCTCGTCGATCCTCGAATTCATCGCTTGCATCTGCTCTTCGAGCCGATGCAGCTTGTCTTGAACTTGATCCGTTTGAGGCATCGAGGCAAGGCTACCGAGCGCGTCCGATGCTCATGGATCGGTCTCGAAAAACCGTGTCCCGAAACATGTCCCCGACTCCACCGAACTCGACCGGACTGGACTGATCTCCTTGGACGCCACAGGCACGAATCGGCCGCAAACGGCTTCGCAGAGGCAATTCTCAGTCCGGAAACCGGGGTTCGAATCCCCGTAGCGGTACTGCTCGTTGCGGTGGTCGAACCACAGGCAAAGAGAAAGACGGGTAGATCTCCGCGCGGCTGACGACCCGGATCTCATCCACTAGCGATTGCAGTAGCGCCTTGCGCGTCGGCGGGTCGCCCTCCTCGATTACCTCCCGCACCTCGGCCTGTAGCAACGCCAGATCTTCGTCGGTGAGCGGCTCCCGCTCGGAGGGCTCTTCGGCGGCCAGCTCCTCTCGCCGGGCGTCCAGCCCGCGCAGCTTCTCGCTCAACTTACCGATGCGTGGCGCGCAGGCCGACTCGGGCATCGTGCCCTCCTCGAAGGCGCGGAAGTAGCGCTCAAGCGACTCGGAGGTGCGCCGCCTCTCGGCGTCGATCCGCTCCAGCTCGGCCTCGCGCTTTGGCTGGTCAGCTTCAAGCTCGGCGAAGGCCTCGGCGATCGCTTCGCGCACCATCGGCTCGCGTTCGAGTACCGCCAATAGCTGTTCGAGAATCGCCTCCTCCAGCGCATCGGCTGGCAACCGTTCGCCTTCGCACGCCTTCTTGCCGTAGCGCTGACGGGAGAAGCACACGTAATAGCGGTAGCGACCGCCGTTGCCGTTGGCAGATGCGCCCAGGTAGCGCTTGCCGCAGTGGGCGCACTTCACCAGCCCCGTGAGCAGGTACTCGGATTGGTTGGAGCGGCGCAGGGAGATGTCCTCGCTGCGTTCCCCGAGGATCTCCTGAACGCGCTCGAAGAGATCCTTCTCGACCAAGGGCTCATGCGGGGCGGGGTAGTGGTTGCCCTGGAAGGACACCTCGCCCAGGTAGGTGCGGTTGCGCAGCATGCCGAGCACGGCGCGCACGTTGAAGGGCTTCCCCTGGCGGGTGCGCAGGCCGCGCTCGGTCAGCCACTTGGCGAGCGCCGACGATCCCTCAAGGCGCTCGGCATAGCGCTGGAAGAGAAGCGGGACAACAGGGGCCTCGGTCGGCTCCGGAACGAGGAAGTGACGATCTCCGTCAAGCCGGTAGCCGAAGGGGATGTTGCCGCCGACCCACTCGCCGCGTTCTGCCTTGCGCTGCATCCCGGCGACCGTGCGTTCGACGATGGTCGCCCGCTCGAACTCGGCGAAGACGCCGAGCATCTGAACCATCATCCGCCCGGCTGAGCTGGCGGTGTCGAAAGGCTCGGTTGCGGAGCGGAAGAGCACCTCGGCGGCGTCGAGCCGCTCAAGGATCTGTGCGAGGCCCCGCACCGAGCGCGAGAGACGGTCGACGCGGTAGACGAGCAGCAGGTCGAAGCGCCCCGCCTCGGCCTCGCTCAGGGCGCGTTCCAATCCCTCGCGCTCCAGGATCGCCCCCGATGCCTGGTCGGTGAAGCGGCGCACGATCTGCCAGTCCTCCTGGCTCTTGGCGTAGGCGTCGAGTCGTACTGCCTGTGCCTCCAGCGAGTAGGGCTGGGTCGCCTCGTCGGTCGAGATTCGGGTGTAGGTGGCGATCCTCATCGTGGTCTCCGTCGCGTTCCCGGTTTGGGCAGATGTCCATGACAGCTCGACGCGCGCAAGCAGTCAAGTCCGCCGCCGGCGAGGTAGTCGCGGTAGAGCACGCGCAGCGCGCCCTGGAGCTGATCGGCCTGCTCGCCGTTGCGGCGGACGAGGCGGGCGGGGCGGACGCCGAGGCGACCCGTCGAGCTGCGCTCCCCGCCAGTGTGATCGCGGCTGCGCCTGCGAGACGGGCCGCCTGTCGTTGCGCTCAGCTCCGACCTCCCGCGTCCAGGGGAGACTCGATCTCGGCCAGCGCCCCGGTGCCGCAGTAATGGCAGTAGGTGGCGATGCGGCGCTTCTTGTAGTCGCGTGCGTTCTCGGGATCGGGGTAGACGATCTCCTCGCAGGCAGGGCAACGCCGGAGCGAGCGGCGGTCGATCTGGGCGTAGAAGTCCTCGGCCCGGCTGCGCAGCCGGGCGATGACCCCCTGTGCCTTGACCAGCCGCTCCGCCTCCTGCTCGCGCCATGAGAGGTAGCCCTTGCGCAGGCGCCCCTGGGCGGCGCGGGACTCGTCGTCGCGGTCCATTGCGTATTCGAGCTGCCTCACGTCGTCGCCCTTGAGCAGCCCTCCCTCTTCGATGCGCCTGCGTGCATTGCGCAGCGATGGCACCTCACCGAAGCGCCCGACGATTCCGTCGATGCGTTCGAGCTGGTCGGCCTGGTGGTGATCGGCAAGCGCCTCGAACGCTTGCCGCTCGGTCCTGCTCGGTTCCCGCTCGCTCAACTGGGGGACGTGGAGGTCGGCGAACATCCCGCCGAGCGCCGCCAGCGCCTCGCGTTCGACCCGATCCAGCTCGCCGTCCCCTTCCAGGGTGATCGCGACCGCAGCCGCCGCAGCGTCCCCGAGCTGCTTGATCCCCCAGTCTCGGTGTTGCCACCGGCGAAGGTGCGAACGCAACGCCTCGGAGTCGGACAGCAGCCGTTCGCGCTCGGCCTCTTCCTCGCGTCGTTGAGCTTCCCAACGAGCCACCTCTTCGTCGTAGGGACGGCGGGCCTCGCGCAGGACGGCCAGCAGGTCGACTGGCCCCTCGATGCCGTCGACCAGCCAGCGCGGCTCGGTGGCACAGTGCGGCAGCCTGCGCGCCAGGTCGCAGGCGCAGGTGAGGAGGGTTGCGTTGTTGTCCAGCTCCCTACGCATCGCCGCGACGAATGAGCGAGCACGCTTGTCAGTGGTGGTGATGAAGAGCAGGGCCGGGCAGTAGCGATGGCGCTCGCGCCAGGCTCCGACCTTCGCGTACTCGGCGTAGCCCGCCGCCTTGCGTTTCAGGCGGCGGTGAGACATCGAGCCCATGTCCAGCTCGACGAAGGCACGCAGCTCGCGCCCGTTGGTGTCGGTGATCTCGATGAAGACATCGGGGGCGATGGCGCGCTGCTCTCGCATGAGCTGAGTCTCGAAGGGCTCGCGCGCCTCGGCCTCGCGCTCGAAGCGGGTCAGCCTCACCCCAGCGGGAAGCGTCTTCTCCAATGCGACGTAGATCTCGCTGAGCCCGGCGGCGTGGGCGAGGAAGAGCGGGTTGGGCTTGTGGCGCTCGCCTCCCCTTGGCGGCGGCCCGCCGCAGGCCATCGCCTCGCCCCTGCGGGTCGGCCAGAGGTGGTGGGGAGCCGAGCCGCGTTCGCGGTAGGGGCGGGTGCGACCGAGCAGGCCGTGCTTGGCGAGGCGGTTGCAGCGGTAGCGCAGGGTGCGCGCCGGTACCCCAGCCGAGATCGCGGCGAGCTGGGTCTGGGTCAGCACCCGGTGGTGGGAGAGCAGGTCGAGGATGCGCAGGTCCAGGTCGCTGAGCGCTGGCTCGCGTCCCTGGCGGGGCGCTGCGCCGTGGCGGGTGGGTGCGCCGCCCATCAGCTCGCGCCGCCTCCGCTCATTTGCGCGCGGCTCCAGCCCGCGCGTCCGGCGGGTGCGGGCAAGGCGCAGAAGCGTTGCGAACCAGCGCGGAGGTGAATCGCAGGCGTCGGGGGCAAGGGACGCGAGCCACGAGGCGGGAACGAGGAGAAGCGACTGCCCGATTCGTGAGAGTCAGCGTCTATTGGAGTACATCGATTAGGGATAGAGAGTCGGGCGCGTGAGCAGGGCCGCGATCCCGCGACCTGATGCGGAATCCAGGCAGGGGCGGCTTGCCAGTCGGGGTCTGGGCGACTGGCAAGGTCAGAGCCTCGATTGTCGCAACACGGGTCAAGACGGCTCACCGCCGTTCCTCCTTCTCGATGCGTCACAGATACGCATTTCACGGACAAGTAGCTCGACGGCACCGAGAAGTCAAGCGCTCGATGCGGGGATGCGCGGGGATGTAGGTGGATTACGCGCGGGAAGGCTTCAGTCCGCGATTCGGCTGAGCCACCGAACGAGCCAGTTCCGCACTTGCCTAATGAAGAGGACACCAACGGAAGCCCCGGCGGCGAAGATGCCCCATAGCACCGAACCCGTGGGGACGATCACTGCCGCGAACACGCCGAATGGGAGCGCGAGCAGCGCCAAGTGGGCTTGAGAGAGGTGATCCGGCGTGCGGCCAGGAGTGCCCTCCACGCGCTCTGCGCTACTTCCACCTCCCGTCATTTCGTCCATGAAGTCGTCCAGAGAACGCTGCGCGCGTTCTGACGCGCGAACTCTCTCCTCGGCCTCCCGCTGCTTGAGCGCGAGGACGTGTTCCGCATGCTTGTAGACGACGGAGCCGGGTTCGGCGTAGCCCGCACCCATCCAGTCGATCAGTTCCCGCTCGGACATGTCCCAAAATCCGTACGGATCATTTTTGTCGCCGGGCTTGCGTTCCTCGGGCGGGTCTCTGAAGAGAAAGTGGCGTGGGTCGGTCACCGCTCAAGAGTAGCCATGACCGTGGCGGGTCTCGCCTCCTCGAGACCCTGCATTTGCGACGATGGCGACGTGAACTCGCGGGTCGGCCAGGCAGCAGTTTGAACCGATGGACAGCGCAGAAAAAGCGGAGGTGGAGGCGCTGCGCCTGGCGGAGTCGATCGCCGATCTACTGAACCAAGTCAACGCCCCCTCCCGGCTCGCTGCCCATGTGGTCGAGCAGCTTTCGTTTCTTCAGCTTCGGGAGAACTTCCGCTGTTTTCTGGAGCTTTTCGCATCGAACCGGGATGTTCCAGCCGCCCATCTTGCTCGCGCCCTGTTCGAGGAGTCAGCCAGGTGGTCCTGGGTCGATGAGGACGTTGAGACCCGCAGGCACGTGTTCCTCGAAGAGTCCTCCCGCGCGCGGCATTTGATTGGAGAGGCCGCGGCCGAGCAGGGAGTAGATCCATCGCCCCTATTCGGCGAGATGGTGGAGCAGGTCGTACCGGGTTACAAAGACGATGCGGCTCGCTTTCCGAAGTTCGAAGAGCTGTTCAACTGGTCGCAGCCAGACCTGCGGAAGATGATGTACCTCCAGTATCGGGTTCTCTCGCAATACACCCACAGCAGTGTCCTCTCTGCGGCAAGCACGGTGGATGTCGCCGGCGACGCGCTTGTCAACCATGAGCGCTTGCCTACCGCTGCGCGTCTCATGGTGCTCAGGAATGCATGCGCCAGCGTCGGCTTCGTCTTCGATTTCTGCAAGGTAGGTCTCGACTGGCCTGGCCGTGAGTTCGGCGCTGCTCTCAACTTCCAGGTCGTCGGGCTTGCGCGACAGGTCGCCGACATCGTCTATCCGCACTCCCCGGGCACCGCCTAGGCCCCAAATCATGTCCGGCGAGACCCATGAGCTACCGCCGACCCCAAAGCTCAGTGGCGAGCGAATCGAGCTGATCCCTTCACAGGGATTGGTGCGTGCCGCACTCGGTGTTGCGCTGGAAGACTCCGCCTACTGCCGCTACTCAAATCTTCCAGCTAATACCGGCACGGATGCGGTGGCCGATAAGCGGAAGGAAAGCAGTGAGCGTGGGGAAGCCGCCTACTGGGCAATACTGCCGGAGTCCCGCCGGATCGCCGGGATCTTCGAGCTTTGGTTTCGAGACCAGCACGCCGGGATTCTTGAGGCGGGCTACTGGGTTGTAGAGCCGGAGCGCCGACAGGGGTTTGCCTCCGAGGCTTTGCGCCTGGCAACCGATTGGGTCCAGCGAGATACCACCGCGATGAAGATCGAGTTGGCGATCCATCCTGAGAACGTGAATTCCAGCCGCCTTGCGCGAGCTGTGGGCTACCGATACGCCGGCCAAACCACCCCTTCGGTGCCCGGCGTACCCCGGGACGAGTTCTTCGAGCTGTACCTCTGGGAGCGAGGCCAGCGCATCAACGAAAGGAGCGAACGATGACCACTCGGTCTTCGACAATGTGCCTGCCGCATGGGAAGTTTCCGTCCGGATACTTCGGCACGATTTAGGTTGTGCTCGCTGAGTTCCACGGTCTAAATCGAGTCCTTGAGCCAATTGATGTAGGCGAAGATCCACCCCACGAGGTGCTTGTCCAGGCGGATATGCGGGTCAGGTGGGGCGGGCTGCGGGATGAGAGCTACGTGTTCCGCCTTGAGCGAATTGAGTCGAGACCAGCCGGCACTAACCGGGCAATCTACGTTCTGGCTTAAAGAGGGTCGACATCCGATCAATCGCGGGACTGCTGGGCAAAGCAAGCCTCTGAGACGAGGTATCCCGCCGGCCCGGAGTGTTCGACCCAGCCAGGGTGCCAGGTGACGCCGCTGACAAGATCACCCACCGAGGTCGAGTAGGCGCCCGCGAGGCGGATCAGGACGTCAAGGCTGGGGATGTATTCGCCGCCCTCGATCTTGTCGAGCCGGGAGCGGGGAAGAGCGGCGCGTTTGGCTGCCTCCTTCTGCTCGAGACCGGCCTGCTCGCGGGCGCGATAGAGGTTGTCGGCAAAGCGTGCCAGCGCCTCGAAGGGGAACGGGTCCTTGGAGCGCGATCCAGTGGTCATCGGGACCCGTTCGGGGAGGCGATCTCGGCGGGGGTGGCCGAAGGCGCCTGGCCCGCCGTTGCTTGAGCGCCCGACTCGACCGTCTCCCAGCACCCCGGCAAGACAATCTCATAGCCAGGTCGCCACTCCAGCCCGGCGATGAGATCGTCGAGGGGCACGCCGAGGCTGCCGGCGATGCGCAAGGCGGTGTCGACGCGCGGCATGCGCTCGCCACGCTCCAGCAAGCTCACCTCGGTGCGGTGGATCGAGGCGCGGAAGCTCAGCTCTTCCTGGGAGATGCCGGCGCCCTCGCGACAGCGGGCAAGGTTGCGGCCGAAGCGGATCTTCATCTCCGGGGTGGGGGGTGCCGTGGTTGGTACGCGCCGGCTCATCGCCACTGCCTCCACCGTGCGCCTGCGGCTTGTCGAGGGCCGAGGCAGGTGTCGGGGTGCTCGCAATGCGGGCACCCCGTACCTCCCTGTGGCCTGCGCCTCGGCCCTCGACAAGCCGCAGGCGGCGGCGGTGTCGTCATTTCGACTTCGCCTCCTTGAGGGCGTAGGCGCGCGGGCGCTTCTTGGCCTGGCGCACCTTGCCCTCCACTGTCAGGCGGGCGAGACAGTTGGCTACAGCGCCAGCCGAGCGGCCGAGGCCCTTGCCGACCGCGGTCGCGGTCAGCGGGCCGTCGACCTTGTGCTTGCGCATGTAGGTGAGGACGAGGCCGTCGAGTTCGCCGGGGCGCAGGCGCTTCTTTGCCTTGGCGACGCTCATGCTGAATCGCCTCCCCTCTCGTCGATGGCGACGAGCAGGGCCGAGCAGGCGTTGAGGCCCGCGAAGAGGCGCTCGTTGGTTGCCTCGTCTTCCTCGCGCGATTGGCGCTCGGCGGGCGATTCGGCCAACAGCTTCTCGGCTTCGTCGTGCAGGCGCTTCAGGGTTTCCGCCAGGTCGTGGGGCGGAATCGTCAGCTCGAACTCGGCACGGTCTTCGTTCGGGCGCCAGCCGATGTCGGACAACAGGCGGAAGTCTTCGCCGAACTCGATGCCGAGGCGCTCGGCGGTGGCGTAGTCCCTACTCCGTCCGAGGGCGATCCAGAGATCCTCGATGCCGTAGAGGTGGTTGCAGACCAGCTCGTAGATGCCGTCGCGCTGGGCCTTGGTGATCGTGGTTGTCGTGGGCACGGTGCCCCTCCTCTCGGTAGGGCACCGAAGAATCCGCCTCGCTACTCGCCGGAGTACTTCGGCGAGTAGCTTTCTTCGCGCATCGAAGGATGGTTCTTCGGTGCCGGGCCCCGGGGCGTTAGCGCGCCGCCGGGGCCGCTATGTCTTGGTCGGTCGAGCGACGTTAGCTCGACGGGGCGGAGAAAGCGAGCCGATTGGCGGGGATGCGCGAGGATTGCTGTCGCCTGGCCGGAAATGCGCTTCCGCACAGCGAGAGATCTTCCTCGCCTAGCTGTTTGGGCGCCTTGTCGAGCGCATGAGGGCGCGGTGCGCCCAATGCGTTAGATGCCGGCCTGCCAATCCTCGTCTATCTCGATCTGCTCAAGATCCTCCCGAGTGATCAGCGGTTTGGTGCCGCGCACGGCGGTCATCGCGGCCCCCCGCACCATGATCAATCTCCGGTCGAACTCGTTCCTGGCCTTGCCGAGCTCAAGGGTCGGTTCGTAGTTCTTCAGCGAGCCAGGTGCGCGCAGCCCATCTGCGACCATTTGAAGGAATGGCTCACCGGCCTCACTGAGCTTGCCGCAGAGGTAGATCTCTTCCGGTTTCAGTAGATGACTCACGGTATGCAGAGCACCCCCCAGTAGGTGAGCGGCATCCAGTACCGCCTCCAGGCCGGGCTTCCAAGGTTGATCCCCCCTTATCGCCTTCAGCACCGCCTCCAGCGCCAGCGCCATATTGGCATCGGGATCGTCCAGCAGCTTGGCCAGCGGTTCCGGAGGCGGTTCGCTGAAGCCGTCTACTGAGGCGGCTATCCGCCGCACGACGGCCGCTCCGCCCGCCATCGCCTCCAAGTGTCCGAGGCAATCGCAGTCGCATCTGAATAGCTCATCGTCGGGGGCAAGTGGCACCAGCCCGTGTTTTGCGCCCTCATCGCGCCGCACCGTTTGTACGCAATGTCCTATCTCGCCCAGCCCGCCTCCAGAGCCGCTGCGCAGCACCCGCCCTCCATTGATGATCCCGGCGCCAATTCCATAGGCGGCATGGATCGCGACCACGTCTTTCTTGCCGTAGGCGTTGCCGTAGCGGATCTCCCCCCGGGCCGCGACGTCGGCATCATTAGCCACGATCACCTTTTCAAGGCGTGGGTAGGGCTCTTTGTAGGCGAGAAGGTCTTTGAAGGCGATCTTGAGGTTGTCCACATTCGCCAGGCTGGGCTCAATCGAAGGGGTCAGCGTGCGAGCCTCGGTTGTGCTCACCGGGACGGGCAGGCTCAGCGTTGCTCCTCGAATCTCTCCTCTGTCAATGCGGAGCTCCTCAACCCATTCGTCGGCGCGAATCGCCGCCTCTTTGAGCAGGGCTCGCCCTTCGACCCCTGACATGCGCTCATAGATTGCGATCTGGCCTGAGCGATAGTTGCTCCAGGCGATCTCCTTGGCGTTCCCTTGCAGCTCCTTACTCGGGGGTTCGCCGTTTACCGAAAACAGGCGGCCGTTCGCATCGGCAACACCGATCGCAAAGTATTTCCGCCCGACGTTGACCCCGATCACGCAGCCGCCCGGGCGGCAAATCTCCACATACTGCGTCGCATTCGGCTTGCCCCGCGTTAGTCCCTCTGGAAGGTCTCCATCTCCGGTCAATCCCTGCAGCACTCGGCGATCTTCGGCAATCGAGACCAGCCTGCGCACGTGAGCCGTAGTTGTCAACCCCTCCATCCTCGCCAACAGCTCCGCGTAGGGGAGAGGCCCGTCTTCGGTGATCGCGGTCATGATTTCCACGATTCTCTCGTGGGGCTGCAGTCGCCGCTCAATCGATGTGGTGTCGTCACTCATTTCTGCTTTTCTTCGCCTTAGTGCATGATCTAAAATGAACTCTGCACTGATCGCAGCGGGTTTTGTATCAGGCTCACATGGATCTTGTATGCAACTCGGATATCACGCTAGGTCGGATTAGCAGGTAAGCGAAACTCCTCGCCTCCGGTCTGAGGCCACGTTTCAACTGCCACTCTGGACGGTTGATCCAGACCCGTCGTGCTGGCATAATTGAACCGTTGACTGATTCGTCAGTCAACCGGGTGTAGAGGGATGAGATGACGGGTCCAGCGGGGACAGACAAACAATGCAGAGGCTTGCCTCTTGCCAGGTCGGCTTTCGCCTGGCTTGAAACCCTCGTTGGCATGGGCCGGTTTCGACGATCCACGATCCGCGTATCTTGTCCGAATACGAACTGTCTCCTAAGGCTCGTGGTCGTTGGTTGAGGTAATCATCCAGTGTCCCACCCAGATCCTGAGCTCTCCGATGCTGCGGCCACGGCGCTCGCCGAACTCGACCGGCGCACGCGACGAAAGCTGCGGCACGCCCTGAGCCGTCTCGCCAACGGATACATTGCTCCTAGTTCGGTTCGCGTTTGCGGGAGCCCGCCCCATGAACCGCCTTGGCAGGAGGTCGCCTTGCTCGACGGAATCCACGTTATCTTCCGTCGCCTCACAGATGATGAGCGCGCCGCGCCCGACGCCCCTCTGATCCTCGTCGGCACGATCGCTGCCTCCGCGCGCCTCCAGCGCGCGCTTCAGGCTTTGGCGGAGCTCGAGTGAACGACGTCGGCCACCAGCCCTACCAGCCAGCCCCTCCGTCTCCCCTGCCTTGCTGGTGGCCCTGGCTGATCCTCGTCCTCTCGCTTGCCGCCGCCGTTCTCGGTTTTCTTCTCGCGCCGCAGATCGACCCAGCTCTCGGTCCGCCGCCGTGGTTTCAGTCCTTCTTCGTCGCCGCCGCCACTTCCATTGCAGCGCTCTTCATCGCTCTTGCTCTTGGCACGATCCAAATCTCCACTGGGCGCTCAGCCGCAATCCTCATCGTTGCCTACGTTGCTCTCGGCGAGCTGGCCGCTCTGGCAGCGATCTGCACTGAACTCCCCAACTGGCTCTACAAGTTCCTTCTAGCGGCGACCATAGGCGCCGGTATCGGGGCCTTGGGTTCCGCCGTTGTGCTTGGCTCCCACGTCATCTCCGATAACGCTTGGCAACGCCGCGAGAATCGGCTCGCTGAGATCCTTAATCGTACGCTCGACGATGCGGGCATCCAACCAAGGGAGCGTAGGGGGCCTACTCGTTCTTGAGTGCTCTCTCCTCAGCCACGACATCCTCGCCGCCGAGGATCACCTCTCCCTCGTCATTCACAACGATGGCACGGGCTCGGATCGGGTGTGTTAGCCGCTCCACGTCCGTCACCTGCTCCAGCGCTGCTTTGAACCCCGGGGTCGAGAATTTGCCCCGCCGTCTCAGTGTGTCCGCCAGGTTGGCGTTGAGGTTTCTAACTTGCCGAAAGGCCTCTAGCAGGGCATTGTCGACATACCGCCTCAGCAGCTCTTGGTTCAAGGCGCCGATTTCCTCCATCTCCGCCGGCTCGCTCTCGACCTCCGGCGGCGCACCTAGTGCAGCCGCCAAGTTCGGACTCTCAAGCTCGGACTTCCAGGCCAGAAGAAGATCGTGAAACGGCCCCTCGTCCTCTTCCGGCGGCTCCTCCGCGCCCTCTGGCTCATTCGCTTCGATTTCTGCCATCACCTCGCCGAGTGGCCGAGTTTGGCTGGTCGCCAATTCTTCATCCGCCTTGTGCCGCTCTTCTACGAACTCCGGCAGACTCGCTAGTAGCAGCTGGTTGAGGTTCTCTCCGTCGACCGCAACCAACGCCGCGATTGGCTTCCCTCGCCGTACGATCAAGACCGGCTCGTGACTCTCTTCGAGCTGCTCGATCACCTCGCGCGTCTCTCGTGAAAGCTTCCTCAAGCCCACGGCCGCCATCTTCAAACCCGTCCTTATCCAGCTATGTCCGACATTTGACTGACATATTACCAGCTCAAATTTCCCCGTGGGCTGGGAATGATCAGCCCACAGTCGCTACCGTGCCAGCGAAACGGGATCAGCGGCGATCCGCGCTATTTGGTTCGTCTTCTGTTCCGTAAGTGGGTATGGCCGTTTCTACCTCGGCGGGCTCTCGTCACATGAAGAAGAAACCGGTGGTCGCCGGGGAACACCTGAGTTCGTCCAAGGTTCAGCGCGAGGTCGAGCTCGCCATGCTGAAGCAGCTTGGGAAAGATCTGGGAGTGAAGCTCGAGAAGAAGCGCGTCGATTTCGAAGGCGCGATCATGGAGATCGACGGTGTCGATCCAGCCGAGATCGTATTCGTGGAGGCTTTTGCGCGGATCGGTGCCCTCAGACCGGGTCAGAAGAAGAAGGTGGCGACGGACGCGCTCAAGTTCGTCGCACTGAGGGCTCGGTATCCAGGTGCCAAGTTCATCCTGGCCTTCGCCGATCACGCTGCGTTGGACTCCGTCGTCGGTTGGCAGCGCGCGGTTCAGGACCACCACGGCGTCGAGCGGGTCGTCGTCAAGATTCCGAAGAAGCTGAAGGAAAAGCTGCTGGTGATTCAGGCTCACCAGAAGAAGGGGATGGAAGCGGGTAGTCGCTGATCGGTCCGACTAGGGCCGAACCTTGCGTGGGCGTGGTGGGAGGCTCATGAGTGCTCCGCCTGGGCGAGTGCGGCGGCTCTGCTCTATGACGTGGGCGAACTCGGCGCGGAGCTCGCCGAGGTCGGGGGACACTGGAGTAGGAGCCCTGATCTTTCCCAAGACGACCGTCCCGGGCGCAGTGGGGGCGAGCTCGTGCATGAGAGCCATAAGGGGCCAGGAGATGCTTGAGCACCACCGGAGCGCAGCGATCCCGACCTCGCGGATCCCGTACTTGTCCTCGGTGTCGGCCAGCGCATAGCCGAGGAGCTGCCAGAGCTCGAAACGGCCGACGATGCCCGGGGTCGTCGTCGCCTTGAGGTCGATCAGCAGACGGCCGACGATCAGGTCGGCGTCGGCGCCGCCCAGCGCCCGGCTCTGCTCGAACTTGGGATTGAGTACGAGCGGCCGGGCATTCGCCCACCCCCGGTGTTCCTCCCAGGCCGACCGTCCCACCTGCTCGAGGTCCTGGATCGTTGCCGGTGTCAGTGCAAGCGGGACGAAATCGTCGAGGCCGAGGCAGCGTCGGAGCGGTGCGATCAGTCGCTCCTCGACTGCGGGTATCGGCCCAATGCGGAAGAACTGCTCAAAGCGAGCGAGTACCAGGCAGGAGATGCAGACCTCGCGCCACTCCGAATCGGTCAGGTCGCGGCGACCGGGACTGAGCCGCTTGATTCCGGTGACCGCTTCGCGTTCGACCTCGATTGCGCGTATGCCGATGGACGGGTCCCGTGAGAGCATCTGGACCGCATGGGTGGCGACGGTTTCTTCGATCGAGGTGACTCGAAGGCAGGCCCGCAGGAGGTAGTCGAGCCCGGTGCCGACGAGACCCGGGTCGGCTCCGACAGCGCGCGGGATCCGGCATGCCTGTTCGCCGCCGCGAAGTTGGCGATTTGCCTCACGGGTGACGCTTCGGGTTTCGGGGAAGCGCTCCTCTAGCCAGCGCCGCACGGGGCTATCGCGACTTTCCAGATGCGAGGTGAGACTCACGGAGCGCGCCCATCCATCAGGTTGCGACCTCGCCGGATTCATCTCGGCGGGCGTTGGTCTTCTCGAGGGCCTCGGCGACCGTGTCGCAGGTGAGGAGGAGGTCGATGGCGATCCAGCCGCGATGGCTTCCATAGAGGCCACCGGTCTTCACGGGCTTCGGCGGCACGATCACGGGACCGAGCCGGAAGACCCAGTGCCGTTCGTTGGGCCAATCGACCTTTCCCTTGAGAGGCATGAAGCCCGCGTAGTTGTCGTCGGTGACCCGATAGGAGTTGACGTGTCGGATCTGCTGCAGCCTTCCCCCGAAGCGGAAACCGAGGTAGTTCGGTGGCTCCTTCGGATAGCCCCGACCGACAGGACAGAAGTAGGTGTCGTGCTTCGTGACGACCTCCTGGAAGCTGATTCCGGTTTTCTCGATCTCCCCGCCGAGGCTGACGACGTAGACGAGGTTCGAGTTGACGTTCTGCATGGTAATCAGGCCTCTCAGGTAGCGGGACAGGTCTCGCAGCAGCCGTTTCTCGGCGTGGCTCTTGGATCGGCTGATCGCGATACCGACGAGCTCGTCGAGCCGACGCCAGGAGCGGTAGTGAACAGGGGCTCCCTTGACCGTTGCCGGCAGCTTTCCGGCAACGAACTCGCCTGATGCCTCGGCCATCACGACGAGCACGTCCGGTGGCTCGTTCGTGCGCGTCGCGTACTTGGTCAGCTGCTCGAGCTCGGGAAGGTTGTAGCCGCGCTTCGCCTCGACGACGATGTGGAACTCGGACTCGTTGATCTTGATCTCAATGTCGGTGAAGCCGGCGTCGGGGACTCCCTCTTGCAACAGGACGATGTCGACCGAAGGCTCGTCGACCTCGGGGAGGACATCGTCGATGAAGGCGGTCGCGAGCTCTCGACTTTGCGACAGTGCCCAGCCGACCGAGTAGGTGATGTCGTTCTCCTTCTTCCCGAGAAGATCGAAGACCGTTCCTATCGGGCGGCCGTGAAGAGTGAGGTCGGTTGGCATGATCGGCGAAGCAGCCGGTTCAGTATGCAGGCTTTCCTCTTGAACACAGGTACCTCGCCCGCGCTCGATATGTTGCCCCGATGAGCAGCGATCTCATCCCGTGGGTTGTCGCTATCACGCTCGGCATCGCAGTCGTCGTCTTGGGGCTGCGACGGAATCTCTCTGAGACCACGCGGAACGGACTGCCACGGTTTGGAGGGGACCCCGAGCGGGCGACTGCGACGCTGGGGCTATATGAGGGCGAGGAAGGGCGACGCCGCCCCCTCTCCCCACGGCAAAAGCGATGGATGGCTGGGGGGTTTCTGCTGCTAGCTCTCGCCTACGCGGTAATGGCGCTGCTGTGGGCCAACGACAGGTTGATTCACGCCGTCTTTACCGCCCTATGGGTGATTGTTGCCGTTGGATACTTCCTTGGAAGGTTGCCGCTTTCAGTGAATAGGTCTTCCTCCTGAATCTGATGCGGCAGCACCGCGACGGACAAGCGAAATCGATCCCGCCGCGATCCGCGCCGCGTGGTTCGTCTTGTGTTCCGTAAGGGGTACTTGGGCACGGCCGCTTGACGGTGGTCGAACCAAAACCGGGGAAGGGGCATGGATTGAAGGCCCCGGCGGCGGGCAGACAGCCACGTCAGGTCGCTGAAGATTCGCTCCGATTCGCCTGGGCAACCAAGTTGTACTCCGGGACGTCGATCTGATCGTCGCCGCCGGCTTCGGGCTTGACGACATAGAGCCAGGTGTCGAACGGAGGTAGGCCCAAGACGCCGGGAACCGTTCCTTGTCTCACGGCCGTCACGCTGCCGGGAAGGCCCTCGTCAACCAGGACCGCCTGACCGATCCCGAAATGCGGAGGGTCAGCGTTGCTCATCGGGGATTTGACGGCTGGGGGACGCCGAGCTGTCGGCAGATCGATCGTGTGAGTCCAGGGCCGATCTCTTTGTGGCGCGGCAGGGCTGAGACCTGTCCCTGTGGACCGCGCCACTTCGCGTGCTTCGATCCACCGACTTCGCGGCAGCCATGGCTGCGGAGATGGCGCTCAAGGTCGCGGCGCTTCACGCCGCGGCGACAAAGCGAAGATGTTCGTGGTCGGCCGGGGGCGTCTCCCCGGCCAGCTCCTCGTCGGGCGTAAGCACCGTGCGCAGGGCGTCAAGCACGTTCTCCTTGGCTTCTTCCCGCGTACGTCCCTGGCTCATGGCGCCGGGAACCTCCAGGATGCGCGCGACGATCCAGCCGTCCTCGTCGGGGCTGTCGAAGGAGATCGTGAAGTCGACCGATGCCGCCATGTTGAAACCGTAGCGCGTGGGCAGGTTCAACGACGAAACATCGCTCCCGCATCGCATCCGGGAGAGAGCCGATAAACGTGATTCAAGCTACCGCAGTTCAGCGGCCCGCGGGACGGGCCAGCGAGATCGGCTCGGAATTGACCCGTGCGATGCGGTTCGAGTTATGTCTTGGTGGGGTATCAGGCACGGCTGCTTGACGGCGGTCGAACCACGTCGGAGGGCAACGAGCCTGTCGGGCGGCAGGCCGGGGCGGCGGATTTCGCTGTGGTCGTGGGAGCCTCCTTCTCGGATACCTAGGCGATACCTTTACGGCCACCTTGAGGGAGAGGGCGACATCTGGTTCCCACTCCAGCCAGCCAGCGAGGCGTCGGCACCGCTTCTGGCTGGTTGTCGCCGGCCTGTGCGTTCTGACTGGCGCGCTTGCCATGTTCGCTTGGCAGCAAGGAGGCGACAGCGGTAGCGGTGGGTTGCTGAATGCGATTGCGAAGGCCGCAGAAAGAACGCGGCACGAGCCGGGCGGACGTGCGGAGATGCACGCGGTCGTCTCCTCGCCGGGTCGGTCGTACACGATGATGGGCCGGATCGTCTTCGACACCGAGACGGGTCGCACCGGGATGGTTCTGACGATGCCCGACCCGAACTCGGACGGTTCGGTCAAGATGCGGGGGGTCGTCGACGGGACCGTCATGTACATCCAGCTGGGCAAACTCGGGTCGCTGCCGGGCGGGGCTCAGTGGATGTCCCTCGACCTCTCGTCGTTTGGATTGGAAAAGGACTCGCCGCTTCCGAGCAACGGTGACGCTATGGGCGAACTGGAGCTCCTCGAAGCGGTGACTGGTGGCGTACAAAAGCTCGGGACGGAAGACGTGAGAGGCGTGCGGACGACGCGGTACCGCGGCACGATAGGCGTCGCCGAGCAGGCCAAGCAGCTTCGCAAAGAGGGGGCGGAAGAAGGCCTTACTTCGTATACCGAAGAAAACGGCACCCCTCTTCAGATCGAAGCGTGGATTGATAGCGAAGGGCTGGTGCGGCGCATGAAGTATGTGAAAACCGATCCAGCCAAAGACGGCAAAGGTCCGACGACCATGAATATGCGCGTCGATTTTCTGAAGTTCGGTGACGTTCCCGAAATCCAGGTGCCCGACTCGAGCGAAGTGTTCGACGGGACGGACCTGGCCAAGGGCGCGATCTCCAATGGCATCCAGCGCATCCGCTGAGTCGATGGGCAGCGATCTCATCGCCTGGGTCGTCGCGACTGCGCTCGGTGCCGTCGTCGTCGTCTTGGGGCTGCGGCGCGATCTCGGTGACACCACGAGAAATTGGCTGCCACGGCCGGAAGAGGTTCCGGAGCAGGAGACCGGGGCACTGGGGCTATCCGAGGATGGACCGACGCGTCGTCTGCTCACCCCACGACAGAGGCGGTGGATGTCCGGGGGGTTTCTGCTGCTAGGTCTTGCCTACGCAGTCATGGCGATGTTTTGGACCAGCGACAGGCTGATTCATGCCGTCTTCGCCGCCCTGTGGGTGATTATCGCTGTGGCTTACTTCCGGGGAAAGCTGCCGCTTTCAGTGGGCAGGTCTACCTCCTGAATTGATTCAGCGGCCAAGGGGAAGCGCAATCGGGCCAGTTGCGATTCGCGCAACGCGGTTCGAGTTATGTCTCGGTGGGGGTACTGCCTGTGCCAGTGGTCGCACTTCAATGCGGTGTCCACAGAGCTGAGGCCGGCAATGCCCAGAGGCCGGATCCGAAGCGCAGGGTTTCGCGACCGGTGTGCACGACGACCCCGGCCTTGAACCGCGTGCCCAGCTTGCTTTGAAGGTGGCGAAGCGCGCCGAAGTCGCGAGAGTGCACGCTGGCGCTCAGCTTGACCTCGACGCCGCAAACCGACCCGTCGCCTCTCTCGAGCACGATGTCGATCTCACGTCCTCCCGCCGTTCGAAGATGGTGGATGCGGACGTTGGTTTCGGCCCACGCCGCCTGCTTCACCAGCTCCATCGCGACGAAGTTCTCGAACAGGGCTCCGGCGAGGGCTGTCTCATCTGCTTCAAACCGAGCCTGGCCGTAGTCGAGCAGGTGGCAGGCCAGGCCAGTGTCGGGAAGCCAGACCTTTGGCGCCTTGATCAGGCGCTGGCCGATATTTCGGCTCCATGCACTCGCGCGGATCAGCAGGAATAGCTGCTCGAGCAGCGTGAGGTAGCGCTGTACGGTGGGACGGCTCATACCTGCATCGCGGGCGATCCCGGTAGGTGAGAGCAATCCTGAAATACGAGAGGCGGCGAGACTGAGGAGTGTTGGAAGCTCGTCGAGTTGCTGCGCGTTCCGGGTGAGATCCCGCACGTCACGCTCCAGCGTCATCGCGACGTACTCCTCGAACCAGCGTCCCCGTCTGCGGGGTTCTGTACGCGCGATGGCCTCTGGGTACCCGCCGGCCGTGAGTGTCTCGGCGATTGCCGGGCGGCCGATCGGGGCATCCGCGAGCTGGGGCACGCGGCCCACGAACAGGTCGTCGATGAAGGTCTCGCGCCGGCCGTGGAGCTCACCCTGGGAGAGGGGCCAGAGGGGCACCCGCTCTGCCCGGCCCACGAGTGACTCGGAGATGCGAAGGGTCGCCCAGGCGTTTGCCGAGCCGGTGAGCATAAACATTCCCGCTGGGCGGTTCCCGCCGGTGCGTGCCCGGTCGACCCGAGCCTTGATCGCCGGCAGCAGGGCCGGCGCCTTCTGGAACTCGTCGATGCAGAGGGGAAGCGCCGCCCCCTCGACGAATCCCGTCGGGTCCTCATTCGCAGCTTCCCGAGGGCCGTCATCGTCGAGGGTCACGTAGCGCGCGCCTCGCTCCTTGGTCACGACCGACGCGAGCGTGCTCTTCCCCGCCTGCCGAGGACCGACGACGATGACTACGGGAGTATCGTCGAGGGCGGCGTCCAGTCCGGCCTTGATATGCCTCGAGTAGAGCTTAATCACCTGATAATCGCTCAGAGTATATCTGACAATCGCTCAGAAACACGCTGACGATCGATCAGCATCGATTCCGCGCCAGCGAGAAGGGATCTCCTCCGATCCGCGCAACCGGGTTCGGATTATGTCTTGGTGGGGGTATAGCCTGCGTCGAGAGTCTTCGGCATCCGCGTCCGTTCGCGCACCGTTGCCTAAAGGTCGCTCGTGCTTCGGAAAGTTCCTGCTCGCTCGATCGAGCGCAAGCGGAGTTACTGCGATTGGTCGTGGGGACGGTTTGGGTCGGTTCCCCCGCCAGCGTCTGATGATTCTCGCGCCGGACCTTTGACGTAGGTGGCGACCTCTGTTGCGATGAAGCGCTCGCACTCGACAACGAGGGTTGGGAACGCATCTTCGTAGGACTCCTTACCTTCATACCGCTCGCCGCTCAAGGTCGCGAACTGCCACAGCTCTGACAGCACAGTTTCCGCTGCCAGGCGGAAGTGAAGCCAGCGCTCACGCAGGTTCATGAACCCGTCAATCGCAACACTCAACCCGACCATCACACCGATGCCAACGGTGACCCAGCGCAGGGCACCAGTGTCGCTTAGAGCATCGAGGCTCGCGACGGCGGGCAGCAGGACGCCACCGACCAAGGCGGTGATCCGCAACAGGTAGTGCGCGCGCTGGGCTCGCCGGGCGGCGCCGTCAAGCCAACGGCCGTACTCCAAGTACCGGCCCGTCAGCATCGCCTGCCGCTCGGGTGGCAAATCGATATCGGCGAAAATCGCCTGTAGGCGACCGATCTGCGTCGGCCTGGGGTCAACACGCTGTTTCATCGCGGCTGGCACAGTAGCGCGCCCACTGCTTGTTCTCCAACTGGTCGCGCATCAGCGCATAAGTTGAGAAGCGCAGCCGGCGGCGTGGGATGATGTCGCTGAACGCAGCTTCGCGCGTCGTGTAGTGGAAGAAGCACTTCGAGGTGTCGAGGCTGATCGCGATCTCGCGCTGATCCGTCAAGGGTCAGATGACGCATAGGGACGCCGGCATCCCAAGTGGGCGAGCGCTGTGCTAGCGGCTCGACGGTGTCAGCGAGAGATTGTTGCTCAGGCAGAGCCGGGTGTAGGGTCGGACGGGAGTAAACCCCAACGGAAGGATCGCCGCCGGCGACGTGGTTGCGATCCCTCCGGGCCACGATGCCGAAGTGCCGGGAGGGGAGCCATGCGTGATGGTCGATTTCAGCGAGATCGTTCAAGCACTCACTCTGTAGGCAACCTGTGGCTCGTTTTTACCCTTGAGGGTCAGCTCTTCTCTCGTTCCGACCAAGCTCGGCAATCCGTTCACCACTCGATCGGAGAGCAAGATCTCGCCCCCTGCCGCCTGCCCCTGCAGCCGCGAGGCCGTATTGACGACGTTGCCCACAGCGGTGAAGTCATAAAGAGCGCGTTCACCGATGTTGCCGACGAACGCATCGCCCATGTCGACCCCGATTCCCATCTCGACGAAAGGTTCCTTCCCCGAGCCGTAGCCGACTGCCCTGAGCAACCCCCTGGCGTGTTCGAGCATCAAGGAAGGCACCCTGTCGCGCTCGATGTTCAGCTGCACGTCTGGCAGGTAGAGCGCCATCACCTCGTCGCCGATCACCTTGTCGATGATCGCCTCCGGAAAGAGGACTTCCTCCGCGCAGCGGTAGAAGCGCCGCAGGAGCAGCGACACCTCCTCGGGATCTTCCCCCTCGCTGCGGGCCGTGAACCCGCGCAGGTCGGCGAAGAGCACCCCGGCGTGCATCTTCATTCCCCCCGGTGGCGACGTCTCCACGCAGACCGCGCAGATCGTTGGATTCTTTCGCGAGGGTCGATAGCCGAACGGAGCCACGATCCGCCGGCCGGGCCCGGCAAACGGGGCGCCGCACCTTCCGCATCGGGGACTCCTCGGCAGCGCCATCAGGACGCGGCGAATCGCGCGAGCAAGCGGACGATTGCTGACTTCATACTCAGCCGCCCAGTCCTCCGAGCTCATCGGCTCGTCGTCCCCTCGACCGGCCGCGCGGCGCACCTCTCGTACGGCCAATCGCTGCCAAAGGGTGAGGTCCTGCTGCTCGGAGCCTTCAGGTTGCTCCATGCCAAGCGATGCTACGCCCGATTGGACTCCCGCGCGACTCTGAAGACAGTGATCTAGCAGTGATTGCCTTGGAGTCGTTTGCCCTGCGCAGCCCTGGAAGCTAGCAAGCCGAATTGACCGCCCCCAGGGGCGGTTTTTCCTCATGCTTGACGACCGTCGCAGCTTAAGGAATGCCCGGCCGAGTGCCGATCTACTCAGAAATGAACACCGGCGTACGCCCGTCTCGGCTGGACATCCGTCCGGCGACCTCCCGCGGGATGCGGGCTGTCCTCGGTGTCGGTGCGGCGCTGCTCGCGGTCTTTGCGTTGCGCGCGGTGACCGGCTACGGGGGCGCCACCGCACAGCGGATCTGCGCCACCTGGGTCTCGGACGCGATCGGCCTCAGCGCGGTTGCGATCTGCCTTTGGCGCGCCGCGCTCAACCGCGACGAGCGCGCCGTCTGGGGGCTGGCCGGTCTCGGGATGGCGGCATGGGTGCTCGGCAACGCCTACTTCGAGCACGAGCTGGCGAGCGGCGCCAGCCTCCCCAATCCGTCGCCCGCCGACCTCGGCTTCCTAGCGTTCTACCCGCTCATGTACCTCGCGGTGATCGCGGCGCGCTGGCGCGGTCGCCGGCGGCGGGCGGCGATCGGGGTCTGGCTCGACGGGGCGATCGCCGCCGGCGCCTGCGCGAGCCTTGCGGCCGCTCTGATCCTCGGGCCGGTCATCGACGCGACCGCCGGCGAATCGGTGCCGGGAGCCATGACCAACATCGCCTATCCGATCGGCGACGCGGTGCTGCTGGGGATGCTCGTCGTCACCTCGGCGACGGTCGGCTGGCGGCGATCGCGCGGGCTGCTGGGCCTGGCCGGCGGAATGGCGGTCTTCGCGCTCTCGGACACCCTCTACATCGTCCAGAACGCGAATGGCGCCTACCAGGCCGGTGGGGTGCTCGACGCCGGTTGGCTGCTCGCGCTGATCCTGATGGCGGCGGGCGCCTCGACGGTGACCGTCGCGCCGGCGAGGCCGGTACGCCTCCGCGGCGGCCGCAGCGCAGCGATCCCGATCTGCGCCGGGCTCGTCTCTCTCGCCGTGCTCGCCCTGGATGTCCATGGTCGGCTTGACGCCGCCACTGCGGCGCTCGCCACCGCGACGCTGACGCTGGTCCTGCTTCGCCTCGCCGTCTCCCTCTGGGAAACGGCAGGCCTGCTGAAGATCCGGGCGCGGGAGGCCATCCAGGACGCGCTCACCGGGCTCGACAACCGCCGGAAGCTGCTCAGCGACCTGAGCAGGCGCGTGGCCGACGCCACCGAGGAGCGCCCGCTCCTGATCGTGCTATTCGACCTCGACGGCTTCAAGACGTACAACGACACCTTCGGCCACAGCGCCGGGGACGCCCTGTTGATCCAGGTCGCCAGCGGCCTGCGCAGCGCTGTCCCGCCGGGCGGACGGGCCTACCGCCTGGGTGGCGACGAGTTCTGCGTCCTGGCTCCGCTCGGCGCCACGGCGCCGGCGGAGGTCGGCGAGCGGCTTGCCGCTGCGATGGCGCGCCGCGGCGCCGGCTTCTCGGTGACCGCGAGCTACGGCTGCGCGGTGGCCCCGCGCGACGGCCGCGGGACGACCGAGCTGATCCGCCGAGCCGACGACGAGATGTACGAGTACAAGGGACGCAGGAGGCCCGGCACCGAGCGCCAGGTGCAGGACGCGCTGACCGCGGTGCTTGGCGCCCGCGACCCGGACATGGAGTCCCACGCCACCCGCGTTGCCCAGCAGGCGGCCGCGCTGGGGGAGAGGATCGGGCTGGACGCCGCCGATCAGCGCGTTCTGGTTCATGCCGCCGCGCTGCACGACATCGGCAAGGTCGCCATTCCCGATCTCCTGCTCGACAAGGCCGGGGAGCTGGAGCCGGAGGAGCGCGAGTTCCTTCGGACCCACCCGCTGATCGCCCAGCGCATCGTCGCGGCGGCGCCCTCCCTGGGCTCCGCCGGGCACGTGGTCCGCTCGGTGCAGGAGCGTTGGGACGGAAGCGGCTACCCGGACGGGTTGAGCGGCGAGGCGATTCCGCTCGCCGCCCGGGTCATCGCGGTCTGCAACGCCTACCAGGCGATGATCGCGACCCGTCCCAACCGCCAGGCGATGAGCGAGGAGGCGGCGGTCGCCGAGCTGCGACAGGGCGCCGGCACGCAGTTCGACCCCGACCTGGTCAAGTCCCTGCTCGAGCTCCTCGCCGAAGGGCGGGAACGTTCCACGAAGACGCGCGAGGAAGCCCCGCGCCGCCGCGACACACCCGCGACTGTCCAGCTTGCCCTTGAGGCGCGTCTCGACTTCCAGGCCGATCACGACCTCCTCACCGGCCTGCTCAACCGCCGCCGCCTTTCTGAGCAACTCGACCGTGTGCTTCGCTACGCGGCGCGCTACCGTCGCTCCGGAGCGCTGATCGTGCTCGACCTCGACAACCTGAGATTGGTCAACGACCTGCACGGGCACGCGGCCGGCGACCGCGCGCTGATCGCGGTCGCGCGGGCGATCCTCGACAGAGTTCGCTCCTCGGACGTGGTCGCCCGCCTGGGAGGCGACGAATTTGCGATCGCCCTCCACGAGGCCGACGAGACGGCCGCACTGTCCGTGGTCGCCGACATCCGCGCCCAGCTGGCCGAGGCCCCGATCGACCCGCCCGTGCAGGTGAGCTGCGGAATCGTCGTCTTCCAGGGCGACCAGGAGCTGGTGCCGGATGACCTGCTGACCGCCGCCGACGTGGCGCTGTTCGAGGCCAAGGACGTGGGGCGCGGCGAGGTTCGGGTCTACCACGGCGACGCCGATTCGGTGCTGGGTCGGGTGCAGATCATCCGCAGCGCCCTCGCGGAGGAGCGTTTCGTCCTCTACGGCCAGCCGATCGTCGAGTTGAAGAGCGGCGAGGTCAGCTTCAACGAGCTGCTCGTCCGCATGCTCAGCGACGCAGGGGATGCGATCGCGCCCGAGGCATTCATCCCGGTGGCGGAACGGTTCGGGCTGATCGGCGAGCTCGATCGCTGGGTCGCCCGCGAGGGGTTGAAGCTGGCCGAACAGGGCAAGCGGGTGACGATCAACCTCTCGGCACACTCGATCGGCGACGCCGCGATCCTGGCGCTTGCGCAGAAGGCCGCGCTCGAGGGCGTTCCCCGCGGCGCCGTCGTCTTCGAGATCACCGAGACCGCGGCGATGTCGAACATGGGGGAGGCGCGAGAGTTCTCCGAACGTCTCGGCGAGGTCGGCTTTGACGTCGCTCTCGACGACTTCGGCACCGGCTTCGGTTCCTTCAGCTACCTCAAACACCTGCCCAGCCGCTACCTGAAGATCGACGTCGAGTTCGTGCGCGAGCTCGTCTCGAATGAAACCGACCAGCGCGTCGTCAGCTCGATCACCGACGTGGGCCACAGCCTGGGCAAGCGGATCATCGCCGAGGGGGTGGAGGACGCCGAGGCGCTCGAGTTGCTGCGTCGCTACGGCGTCGACTACGTGCAGGGCATGTACGTCGGTGCGCCCGAACGCATCCCGGCGCGACCTGGCGCGCCGACTCCTGGTGCCACCCGGTTCTACGGCGGGGTTAGCTGACGGGCTCGCGGCCGATGCCGCTTGAGCCGGATCACCGGCCCACTCGCCCCAACTGCCTGGGTCCGTGCCAGAATGGTCTTGGTGCAACGGGGTGGGGTCGAGGAGACCCGTTCCGAAACGGTGCTGCGGCGGCTACGTACGGTCCCGCCGCTGGTCTTCGGGCTACTCCTGGTCACCGCGCTCCTCCCGGTGCTTCTCGTCCTCGCCCTGGTTGTAGACGTCGTTCGCCGGCTCGCCTACGGGATCCCGCCTACGGGGGTGCGCCTGATCGCGTTCCTCTGGGTCTACCTCGCCGCCGAGGTCGTCGGGCTCGCCGCGATGGCGGCGGCGTGGGTCCTCAGTGTGGGCGGCCGCCGAGAGGAGGCGCTGCGGCGAATGACGCTGCGCCTGCAGCAACTGTGGGTTGGTGTCCTGTTCGGAGCGGTGCGGGCGCTGTTCGGCGTCCGCTTCGAGGTGGCCGGTGACGACGCGATCGCGCCAGGGCCGGTGATCGTTCTGATCCGCCACGCGAGCATCGTCGACAACCTCCTGCCCGCGGTCCTGATCACCCGTCCGCACGCAATCCGGCTTCGCTACGTGCTCAAGCGCGAGCTGCTCGCTGACCCCTGCCTCGACGTCGCCGGCCGACGCCTGCCGAACTACTTCGTCCGCCGCGGCACGGGCGAGGCGGTGGAGCTGGAGCGGATGCGCTCGCTGGCCGAGGGCCTGGAGCGTGACGAGGGAGTGCTGATCTACCCCGAGGGGACCCGCTTCACGCCCGAGCGCCGCGCCCGCGCGATCGCCCGGATCGGCGAGCGCGACGCAGACCTCGCCGCGCGGGCGGAGCGCCTGCGCCACCTGCTGCCGCCCCGCTTCGGCGGCGTCGGGGCCCTGCTCGACGGTGCGCCGGACGCAGACGTCCTGGTCATCGCCCACCACGGTTTCGACGGCCTGCGGCTGGTGTCCGACATCTGGCGCGGCGGCCTCGTCGGCCTCTTAGTCCGAGTGTGGGTGACGCGCGTGCCGCGCTCCGCCGTCCCCGCGGCGAGCGCCGCGCGAGCGGACTGGCTATACGGGCTCTGGCAGGACGTCGACGACTGGCTCGAGGAGCGCTTCGCCGCCGCTCCCGCGCGGGCGGAGCCATGAGCAGCGCCGGCCTGCTCGCGGTGGAGGCGGGGCTGGTGCTTGCCCTCGTCACGGCGCTGTGGGCAGTCAGCCTCGCGCTCGAGGACACCTCGATCGTCGACGTCTTCTGGGGCAGCGGCTTCGTGATCGTCGCCTGGGCCGCCTACGCCCTCGGCGACGGCAGCTCCGATCGCCGGCTGCTCCTCGTCCTGCTGGTGACGGCATGGGGGCTGCGCCTCACGCTCTATCTGGCCCGCCGCAACCTGGGCAAAGGCGAGGACTACCGCTACGCGGCGATGCGCCGTCGTCACGGGGAGCGCTGGCCGCTGCGCAGCCTGTTCGTGGTGTTCTGGCTGCAGGGTGCGCTGATCTGGGTCGTCTCGTTTCCGGTGCAGGTGGCGATGAACGACTCCACGCCCGCCGGGCTCGGCGTGCTCGACTGGGTCGGGACCGCGGTCTGGGCTGTCGGGCTCGCCTTCGAGGCGCTCGGCGACCAGCAGCTGGCCCGCTTCAAGGCCGACCCGGCGAACCGGGGGAAGGTGATGGACCGCGGCCTCTGGCGCTACACGCGCCACCCGAACTACTTCGGCGACTTCTGCGTGTGGTGGGGGATCTGGCTCATCGCGCTTGCGACCGGCAGCGCCTGGTGGACCATCGTGGGGCCGGTGGTCATGTCCGTTCTGCTGATCAGGGTCAGCGGCGCCGCTCTGCTCGAGCGCTCCCTGGCCAAGCGACGCGAGGGCTATGCGGACTACATCGCCCGCACCAGCCCCTTCTTCCCCTGGCCGCCCCGGCGCGGGTCGGGCGGCTGACCTCAGGCGAAGCGGGCGGCGAAGGCGTCGCGGCGGAAGTCGAAGATGCGCTCGAGGTCGCGGCGGACGAAGACGCGGTGGGCGAGCTCGCCGAGCTGACCGTAGGGGATCGCGTAGCGGACACGGTCGTGCATCGTGCACGCATCCTCACCGTCCGGCTCGAACCAATGGGTGTGCTCCCAGAGCAGATAGGGACCGCGGACCTGGGTGTCGGTGAAGCGCAGCGGCCGCTCCCAGGTCTCGATCCGCGTCTGCCAGCGGATCGGCACCCCGTGCAGCCGCATGCGGTAGTCGAGGAGGGTGCCCGCCCCCATCGCGATCGGGCCCGGGGTGGTGAGCTGGAAGTGAAGCCAGGGCGGGGTCATCGGCTCGAGGTTGCGAGCATCGGCGTAGAAGTCGAAGGCGCGCTCAGCCGGGACGCCGACCCGCTGGCTGCGCTCGAGGAGGTGCTCGGACACGGGCGCCAGTCTCGCAGGCTCGCCGCGGGGCGTCGGGTAGCTTTGAGCAATCGCCCAGAGCACTCTGATCGCGGGAGCGACCGGCTTCGTCGGCGGCCGGCTGGCGGCGGCGCTGGCCGGCACGGCCCCGGTCAGGTGCCTGGTCCGCGACCGGTTCCGGGCGGCGCATCTGGAGGAGCTGGGGGTCGAGCTGCGGGTAGGCGACGTCACCGACGCCGCCAGCCTCGAGGGCGTTGGGGAGGGGGTCGACGTCGCCTACTACCTCGTGCACGCGATGGCCGGCGGCGCCGGCTTCGACGAGCGCGAGCGCGTCGCTGCCGCCAACTTCGCCCGGATGGCGAAGCGCGAAGGGGTCGGACGGGTCATCTACCTGGGCGGACTCGGGGACGCGTCGGAGTCCAAGCACCTGCGCAGCCGCCATGAGACCGCGCGCATCCTTGCCGCCGAGGGCCCTCCGCTGACCTACTTCCGCGCCGCGATGGTCGTCGGCGCCGGCAGCGAGTCCTACCGGACGCTGCGTTACCTGGCCGACCGCCTGCCGGTGATGATCGCCCCGAGCTGGCTGCGGACGGCGACCCAGCCGATCGGCATCGACGCCACGATCGAGTACCTGCGGCGGGCGCCCGAGGTGCCGGAGTCCGAGGGCCTCGAGGTCCAGATCGGCGGCCCCGACGTCCTCTCCTACTCGGACATGCTCGACCGGATGGCGGTTGCGCTCGGCAAGTCGCCTCGGCGCAAGATCCCAGTGCCGTTCATCACGCCCTGGCTCTCGGCGCTCTGGCTGGGCCTGGTCACGCCGGTTGACACCAAGGTGGCGCGCCCGCTCGTCGAGGGCCTGACCACGGCGACCGTGGTCACCGACTCCTCCGGCGCGGAGCCGTTCGGGATCGAGCCCGAGTCCTTCGACGAGGCGCTGCGGCGGGCACTCGCCGAGGAGGCGAACCATTAGACCGGGGAGCCTCGGTGAGGGGGGCAAGGACTGATTTACATGGCGCTCAGCTGGCGGAGGCTGAGGTTGGTGCGGCTGAGCTGTCGAGTGGGCCGTCGATGACGGTGTCGGGGTCGGGCATCTGGATATCCGGGTGGGCGTTGAAGCTGAAGAGGTCCATCCGCATGTCCATGGTCATCGGCGGCGCTCCGTCCTTGCCGGGGGCCGGCATCACGAACCTCATCCGGCGGAGCGTGTTCTTGCGGTCGATCCATGCTTCGGCGCTGACCCCGGTCGGGGCGAGGCCCTCGAGGCTTTCGTAGGCGTCGGCGGCGTCGCCCTTGCCCTGTTCGCGCAGCAACTCGACCAGCTTCGGGATGGCGATGTCGGCGCGGTAGCGCCGCGTCATCCTGCCGTTCACGGACTGGCGTCCGACGACATGGACGTGGCCGGAACGGTCGAGTATCTGCATCGCTTCGTCGAATTCGAGACCTGCGTCTTCTCCGCCTTCGTCCTTTTCGGTTCGCACCCATTCCTTGCCGGGCGGCAGTCCCGCCGAGTCGGTGCTGCTCTTCTCGTAGGTGTAGGTGTTGTCGCTGAGCTCGACCAGCTTGATTGGGCCGGCGGGGGAGCTGCCGAGCGAGAGCGCCACCCGCGTGCGTTCGGTGTCGGCGTTGTAGGCGCCGTCGCCCTGGGCGCTGAGGGGGCCCGGCAGGGCGGGCGAGCTGTAGACGACGTAGAGGTTGAACCTGAAGCCGGGATAGTCCTCCGCCCTCGCGGCGGCTGCGGCGACCGGGTTGAGCTCGGACGCGCTCCCGCCGCCGCGCAGGGCGGAGTTGGCGACGACGGCGACGAGCAGCAGCGAGAGCACCGCCACCACCTGCAGGAGCCGGCGGGACAGGGGCTCCAGCGAGCCCCCGCCGTTGCCCGGCGTTGTCGCAGTCGCTTCCGGCGCCGCCGGCGGCGGGCTTCCGGCAGTGCTCGCGGCACCCCAAAGGGGCCGTGAACCGGGGGGTGGGACGGACTTCGGCATCTCAGACAAGGCAACCACCCATCGGCAATGGCTCATGGCAGCTTGAGCAGTCGCCCCCCAGGGCTCGCCGGGAAGCATGCGGCCGCGGGGCGGGGTTTCCCCGTGGTTCGCGCGGATTTACCCGGATGACGAAGGGGGGTATGGGCGCCTAGATTCGTCAAGACCGCACGCGAGCCAGGAGGAGTTGAGCATGGCCAAGGACTACCGGGAAATTCAGGCGCACCTGCAGGAGATGATCGGGCGGCTGGGGGAGCAGGCGCCGGGGGTGATGGAGGGGTTCGGGCAGCTGCACGCCAGCGCCTCCTCCGATGGGGTGCTGGACACCAAGACCAAGGAGCTGCTGGCGCTGGCGATCGGGATCGCCGTGCACTGCGACGGCTGTATCTCCTACCACACGCACGACGCGCTCGAGGCGGGCGCCACGCGTGAGGAGATCGTCGAGACGATCGGCGTCGCGGTGATGATGGGCGGCGGGCCGTCGGTGGTCTACGGCTGCGAGGCGCTCGAGGCCGCCGAACAGTTCCTGGCGGTCGCCGCTTGATCGCGACGTGCGTGCCGGTGTGCCGCTCGTCGTGATCCGCTCAGCGCAGAACGACGATCTTGCCGTGCATGAAGGGATGGTTGGAGCAGACGTAGCGGTAGGTGCCGGGCCTGGAGAAGCGGACCGACTCCGACTTGCCGGGCGCGATCAGGCCCGTGTCGAAGCTGCCCTTCTTTGACGGCTCGTGAGCGGCCGAGTCGCGGTTGACGAAGGTCACCTCGGCGCTGCGCGCGACGGTCAGCTTGAACGGCTTGAACTTGAAGTTGCTGATCCGAACCTTGGCATGAGGCTCCGAGCGGCCGGCGGCCGGCTGATTGCCGCCGCCATTTGCCTGGCCGGCGGCCAGAAGGGCGACAACGCCCACCGAGGCAATCGCGGGCGCGGACCGTCGGAGCCTTCCTGTGTCGAATCCCATCACTCGCGGCTACGGGGCGAGACTCGGGAAGGTTCAGCGGCTTGACGGAGATCTGCTCAGGCGGGCGTCCAGAGCGCTGCCGCCGGGAGGGCCCAAAGGTTGGGGCCGAACGGCAGCGTCTCGGCGCCGGTGTGCACTGAGCAAACGTTCGGTAGGCCGTCGTTCTTCACAAAGGGCAGTAATAGAGCCAAATCCGGGCAAGCTGGTTGGCTTTTCAAAGCGCCATTTGGTGGGGAAGCTCGATCCGTAGCGCAACTCCCAAGTCCTGCGGGTTTTCCCTATTCCAGTGGGCGGGTAAGGACGTGTACATTTGTACGCGGGAGCGGGAAGCGCCATTGCAGGGACTCAAACTGAACGTCAATGGCGAAATTGGAGGAGACGAATGACTAGGCGCTTGATCGCTTTCGTGGTGGCCGCGCTGTGGCTTGTAGCGGTGGTGCCGGTCGCGCGGGCCGACACCGGAGACATCATCGAACCGCAGAGCGAACCGCCGACCGCGGCCAACGGCTGGCAGGCGAACGTCTGCACCACGGACAGTCCCACCTGCACGCCGGGAACGCCGGAAAACTTCTTCCTGCAGGCCGGGGGCCATCCTCAGATCGGGTTCACCCAGTACATGCTCCAGCACACGGAAAGCACGGGCAAGGTGGAACCCTCGGAAATCGTCATTCCGACCAAGCCGCTCGTCGGCCAGCCTCCCGCCGGCCCGACGCTCGCGCGAACCGTGAGGACGCTTCACGTCGACCTGCCGCCGGGGCTCACCGTGAACCCGGAAGCGACGCCACGCTGTCCCCTCGACAAATTCGAAGTTCTTCCGGTGACCGAATGCCCGGCGACCACCGTCGTCGGCCGCGAGGAAGTCACCCTGGTCGTCAACGTCCCTGGCGCGGTCCCCGCGCCCTCGCCGCCCTTCCCGGCCGGCAACACCCTCCCGGTCGGCGCGGTGATCCCGCCGAGCGAAGATCCAAGTCTTCGTACCAAAGTGCCGCTGTACAACCTGGAGCCGAAACCCGGCGAACCGGCACGATTCGGTTTCATCGTCGGGGGGACGAAGATCGTCTTCCTCGAAACCGAAGTCGCCTGGGAAAGCGACTTCCATGAGAGCTTCACGATCCGGCCACCCGCACCGTCGGTCGGCGTCTCGACCCTCAACAGCCGGCTGATCAGCCTCGGTCAGGAAGCGGGCGACGTGGGGGGTGCCGGGGACGGGAACGGGACCTACCTCAGCAACCCGACCACCTGCTTCGATCCCACCGAATGGTCGACTCTCTACTCGAGCTGGTACCGGGCGGAGTCCTACGGCGAAGAACCGCATCCGGACT
The DNA here is from genome assembly GCA_963728365.1 of uncultured Solirubrobacterales bacterium. Taxonomy (GTDB): domain Bacteria; phylum Actinomycetota; class Thermoleophilia; order Solirubrobacterales; family 70-9; genus VRUE01. Next base: position 756,029 of record CAVSJI010000001.1, on the reverse strand, counting down.
TCCCGGCAGGCCTGACTCCGTTTGAGGCGAAGGTCGAGGACTCCGGTGGGAACCTCTACCAGCAGGAGGAATGCGACGAAGTCCCGTTCGATCCGTCGATCGAGGTCAACCCCGGGACCGCACAGATCGACTCGCCGGCCCCGGCGAGCGTGGTGACCAAAGCGCCGTTCGAGGAACCGTCCGAAGGCGGCAACGAACAGGCGCAGTCCCACCTGCGCAAGGCCGTCATCACCCTGCCGGACGGGATGGGCATCAACCCCTCCGGCTCCAACGGGCTGCAGGCCTGCACCGACGCCCAGTTCAAGAAGGGCGTGCGGACCTACGACAACGAATGCCCGGCCGAGTCGAAGGTCGGCACGACGGAAATCGTCTCGCCGCCGCTGGCGGGCCCGCTGAAAGGCGACATCTACGTCGGCGAACAGAAGAGCTCGGACCCGACCTCGGGCGAAGAGTTCCGCCTCCTCGTCGAAGCGAAGAGCGAGGAAGAGGGAATCGACCTCAGGCTGGTGGGCCATGCCAGCGCCGATCCGGTCACCGGGCAGCTGACCACCACGTTCGACGAACAGGAGATCGGGCCGCTGGCGGGCAAACTGCCGACCGGCCTGCCGCAGGTGCCGTTCAAATCGGTGGTGCTGCGCTTCGGCGGTCCGCACCTGGTCCTGACCAGCCCGCCGACCTGCGCCTCGGCTCAGTCCACGGGCGAGATGGAACCGTGGGCGCGCCCCGGCACGCAGACGTCGGTGACCTCGGCGTTCACGCTCTCCAGCGATCCGGGCGGCGGCAGCTGTCCGACCTCGCTGGGAGCGCGCAGGTTCGCGCCCGGTTACACGGCCAACTCGGACAACACCAAGGCCGGCGCCTACAGCCCGTTCCGCGTCCACGTCGGGCGCTCGGACGGCCAGCAGGAGCTGAAGGCGGTTGACGTCACTCTGCCCAAGGGGCTGACGGGCAACCTCTCCGGCATCCCCTACTGCTCGGCCGCGGCGCTCGACGCCGCGACCCACAGCAGCGGCAAGGCGGAGCAGGCGTCGCCGAGCTGCTCCGACGCGAGCAAGATCGGCACGGCCTCGACGGTGAGCGGCAGCGGCGACCACGCCGTGACGCTCGGTGGAAGCGCCTACCTCGCCGGCCCGTATAGGGGCGCGCCGCTCTCGATGGCGGTGATCACCCCAGCCGTCTCGGGCCCGTTCGACCTCGGCACCGTGGTCGTCCGGGTGGCGCTCAACGTCGACCCGGAAACCGCACAGATCAACGCGGTCTCCGACGCGATCCCCGACGTGTTCGGCGGGGTCAAGCTGGACATCCGCTCGCTCGACGTCAACGTCGATCGCAGCAAGTTCATGCTCAACCCGACCCACTGCGGCGCCCAGGCGACCGCGGGCACGATCGACGGCGGCGGCTCCAACCCGGCCGTCTCGTCGGCCTGGAGCAGCTACGCGGTCTCGGCGCCGTTCCAGGCGAGCAAGTGCAGGGACCTCGGCTTCAAGCCGAAGCTCTACACGAAGCTCACCGGGGGCAAGGGCGTCTACCAGCGGGCCAAGCACCCGAAGCTGCGGGCGATCCTCGAAACCCGCAAGGGCGACGCCAACGTCGCGCGCAGCGCGCTGGTCCTGCCGCACGCGCTGTTCCTCGATCAGGGCAACATCAGGACGGTGTGCACGAGGCCGCAGCTGGCTTCCGACACCTGCCCGAAGGCCTCGATCTACGGCCACGCGCAGGCGCGCAGCCCGCTGCTCGACGGCAAGCTGAAGGGGCCGGTGTACCTGGTCTCCTCGGACCATCAGTTGCCCGACCTGCTCGCCAACCTGCGCGGCCAGGTGCCGGTCCACCTGCGCGGCGTGATCACCTCTCCGCACGGCGGAATCAAGACCGTGTTCTCCGGCGCGCCCGACGTGCCGGTGACCAAGCTCATCCTCTGGATGAAGGGCGGTAAGAAGCAGGGCCTCCTGGTCAACTCCAGGAACCTCTGCGCGGGCAAGAAGCGACTGTCCTCCTACATGAACCTGAAGGCGCACAACAGCAGGCGGGTGCGCAACAAGCACCTGAAGCTGAACGTGCCGGTCTGCAGGAAGCATCGCCACAAGAAGTGACGAGGAGGCGCGGCGGGTCCACGGGGCCCGCCGCGCCCTACACTCACTCATGGGTATGGACGGGAGTGAGATGTACGACTACGTGATCGCCGGGGCCGGCTCGGCCGGGTGCGTCCTCGCGGCGCGGCTTTCGGAGGACCCCGACACGACCGTCCTGCTGCTCGAGGCGGGGCCGCCGGACACGAACCAGAACATCCACGTGCCGCTCGGCTACCTCTCGCTGGCGCGCACCGAGGTCGACTGGGACTACGCGAGCGCACCCGAGCCGGGCTGTGGCGGCCGCCGCGTCTCGCTGCCGCGCGGCAAGGTGCTGGGCGGCTCCTCCTCGATCAACGCGATGATCTACATGCGCGGAAACCGCCACGACTACGACGCGTGGGGGGCGGAGGGCTGGGCCTGGGACGACCTCCTCCCCTACTTCCTGCGGGCCGAGGACAACGAGCGCGGCGCCTCGCGCTGGCACGCGGTCGGCGGGCCGCTGCCGGTCTCCGACCAGCGCTCCGCCAACCGGGTCAGCCCGGCGTTCGTCGAGGCCGGGGTGGAGGCGGGACTTGACCGCAACGAGGACTTCAACGGCGACTCCCAGGACGGCGTCGGCCTCTACCAGGTGACCCAGCGCGGCGGGATGCGGGCGAGCGCCTCCGTCGCCTACTTGCATCCGGCGATGGAGCGCCCAAACCTGACCGTGATGCCCTACATGCACGTCAACCGCGTGCTCTTCGAGGGCAGGCGGGCGGTCGGGGTCGAGGCGACGCAGTTGGGGCAGGCGCGGGAGCTGCGCGCCGAGCGCGAGACGATCCTCTGCGCCGGGGCCTACAACTCGCCGAAGCTGCTGATGCTCTCCGGGGTCGGCCCGGCCGAGCACCTGGCGATGCGCGAAGTCGAGGTGCTGCTCGACCAGCCGGCGGTTGGCGAGAACCTCGGCGACCATCCAGCCACCTACAGGGTCTTCACCACGCCCGAGCCGGGCAGTTTGATCGAGGCGCTGGAGCCGGCCGCGATGGAGGAGTTCGCCGCCTCGCAAACCGGGCCCTTCGCCTCCAACCTGGCCGAAGCGGGCGGCTTCGCCCGGCTCGGCGCCGGCGCCGAGGCGCCCGACGTGCAGTTCCACGTCGCCCCGATCCACATCGTCGAAGAGGGGATGGGGGACCCGCAGGGCCACGGCGTCTGGGTCTCGCCCTGCATCCTGACCGCGCAGAGCCGCGGCTCGGTGCGCCTCGCCTCCAACGACCCGACCGCGAAGCCGATCGTCCGCAACGCCTTCTACGCCGAGGAGGGCGACATGGAGCGGATGATCGCCGCCGAACGGCTGGCTGCCGAGATCTGCGCCCAGCCGTCCTTCGCGCCCTACGCGGCCGAGCCGTTCACGGCGCCCGACGGCGAGTCCGACGAGGCCCTGCGCGCTCACATCGAACGCACTACATATGAGGTCTACCACCCGGTCGGCACCTGCGCGATCGGCTCGGTGGTCGATTCCGAGCTGCGGGTCGAGGGCCTCGAGGCGCTGCGCGTCGTCGACGCCTCGGTGATGCCGACGGTGCCGCGCGGCAACACCAACGCGCCGACGATCGCGATCGCCGAGCGCGCCGCCGACCTGATCCGCCACGGCAAGGCGGTGGCTTCCGAGGCGGCCGAGGCGCAGGCGTAGTGGAGGCGGGCGCGACGACAGGTGCGCCCGCCGAGCAAATCCGCGAGGTCTACCTGGCGGGCTCGCGGGTCTACTTCGCCAGCGTCGTCGGCCAGGCCTGTGCAGCGGGACTGTTCATCGGCGTGATCGGCGCGATCCTCACCTGGGGCAAGAGCTCCGCCCTCTTCGACCTCGCCGACAGCCCGCACGGCATCGACAAGGCGCAGCTCGGCTTCCTCTTCGGCCCGGCCCTGATCCTCTTCCTGCTGCCGCTGGTCCGCCACCGGCCGCCGCGCGTCGCCTACACCGCGCATTACAGGACGCGGCTCGGCGCAGCCCTGGCGCTCTGGGCCGTCGGCCTCGCCCTGCTGCTCGACCATCTTGCCGGCCTCAGCGACGAATACACCCTCCAGGCCGGTGCCTACATCGCCGTGCCGCTGATCGCGATCGGCCTCCTGGCCTCCCTGGCGATGTGGCCGGTGGGCCTGCGCACCGCCAACTTCGACCGCCGTGGCGACATAGTGGCCTGACGCCGCTTCCGCTGCGCCTTTCCCACCCGGTGCGGAGATAAGGCGCACCGCACGGGGTGGGGCGCCGGCTCAGGCCGGGTCGGCGACCGGGACGGCGAGCTCCTCGCCGTCGGCGGGCATCACCAGGACGGCGCCCTCGCCGGTGACGTAGGCCTCCTCGCCGTGCTGGACGACGTCCATGCCGATCGCCTCCTCGTGCTCGGAGGCGCGCAGCGGCATCACGGCGCCGAGCAGCCGGAGCAGGACGAAGGTCATCGCGAAGGCGTAGGCGGGGCCGGCGAGCGCCGCCAGCGCCTGGTCGCCGAGCTGTGCGGCGTTGCCGTAGAAGAGACCGTCGGAGACGCCGTTCCAGGTGGCCTGGGCGAAGAGGCCGATGAAGAGGATGCCGGTGAAGCCGGCGATGCCGTGCGCGGCGAGCACGTCGAGGGTCTCGTCGACGCGGGTGCGGGGGCGCCAGACGATCATCGCGTAGCAGGGCAGGGCGCCGAGGAAGCCGAGCGCCATCGCCCAGCCCGGGCTGACGTAGCCGCCGGCCGGCGTGATCAGCACGCAGCCGACGACGATCGCCGTCGCCGCGCCAATCGCGGTTACCTTGCGGCCACGGATCAGGTCGAGCGCGAACCAGGTGACCAGCGAGCAGGCCGGGGTGAGCAGCGTGTTGGTGAAGGCGAGCACGCTCGGGTTGCCGGTCGAGAAGCCGCTGCCGCCGTTGAAGCCGAACCAGCCGAACCAGAGCAGGCCGGCGCCGAGCAGCACGTAGACGGCGTTGTGGGGGAGCAGCGCCTGGCGCCCGTAGTCCTTGCGCGTGCCCACGACCAGCGCCGCGGCCAGGGCCGAGAAGCCCGAGGCCATCTCGACCGGGACGCCGCCGGCGAAGTCGAGCGTGCCGTTGGCCGCCAGCCAGCCGCCGCCGAAGCCCCAGTGGGCGAGCACCGCGTAGACGAGGACCGACCAGAGCGCGGCGAAGACGAGGAAGGGCCCGAAGCGCATGCGCTCGACCACCGCGCCGGAGATCAGCGCCGTGGTGATGATGCAGAACGTCGCCTGGAAGGCCATGAAGACGAGGTGCGGGATGGCGGTGCCTTCGCGCGGGGCGAAGTCGACGCCGTGCAGCCCGACGTAGCCGAGGCCGCCGATCAGCGAGCCCGTGCCGTCGAAGGCGAGCGAGTAGCCGACCAGCGCCCAGGTGACCATCGCCACGGCGATCGCCGCGACGCACATCATGAAGGTGTTGAGCGTGTTCTTGGAGCGCACCAGGCCGGCGTAGAAGAGGCCCAGCGCCGGGGTCATCATCAGCACCAGCGCCGTGGCGATCAGCATCCAGGCGGTGTCGCCGGTGTCGATCGCCGGAGCGGCGGCGAGCAGCGTCACGGCGTTCAGCCTTTCACCGGCGTCACCGCGCCGTGGTCGGTCTCGCCGGTGCGAATCCGCACGGCGCGGTCGAGCGGCAGCACGAAGATCTTGCCGTCGCCGACTTCGCCTGTGCGCGCCCCCTCGCAGAGCGCGTCGATCGTCGGCTGGACGAAGTCGTCGGAGACCGCGATCTCGAAGCGAACCTTCTCGGAGAGACCCATCTGCACGGTCGTGCCGCGGTAGGTCTCGACCCGCTCGAGCTCTCCGCCGTGGCCCTGCACGCGGCTCAGCGAAACGCCGCGCACTTCGGCGCGGTAGAGCGCCTCGAGCACGTCGTTGGCCTTCTCGGGCCGCACGATACCGACCACGAGTTTCATCGCAGGGGGCTCTCCATCCCGGCCGGGAGCGTACTTGCATCGGGTCGGCCCTTGTCGCCTCCTACACTTGACGGATGGCTTCGGAGGCCCACGCAGACTCGACCTTCACCCTCTACCGGCGCGGCATCGAGCTGCTCGAGGACGAGGACTTCGCGGAGGCGGCGGAGCCGCTCGAGGAGGCGGCGCGGCGGGCGCCGGAGAAGTCCTCGGTGCGCGAGGCGCTGGGCCGCGCCTACTTCCGCTCGGGCCGATTCGCCGCAGCGGCCGAGCAGTTCGAGGCGGTGGTCGAGCGCCACCAGGTCAACGACTACGCCCACTTCTGCCTGGGACGGGCGCTGGCCAAGACGGGCGAGACCGAGCGCGCCCGCCATCACCTGGCGCTCGCCTCGAACCTGCGCCCCGAGCGGCGCGACTACAGCTTCTACCGGGCGCTGCTCGCCTGAGGCGGGCTCAGGCGGTTTTGTCGAGGCGGGCGGCGAGCTTGCGGCGCGCCTCCCCGTCGGGCGACTCGCGGTGGGTGGCCGGGAGGACGGCGGTGATCGTCGTGCCTTCGCCGGGGGCGCTGTTCAGCTCCAGGGTGCCTCCGGCGATCGTCACCCGTTCGCGCATCCCGACCAGGCCGAAGCCCTCGCTGTCGGCGCTCGGGTCGAAGCCGTCGCCGTCGTCGGCGACACGCATCCGCAGGCGCTCGCCGTCCTCGCTGACGTCCACCCGGATGCGCTCGGCTTTGCCGTGGTGGACGGCGTTGTTGAGCGCCTCCTGCACGAGCCGGTAGACGGCGTCCTCGATCTCCGCGATAAGGCGCCGATCCGTGCGACCGGCGTAGAAGTCGAGGTCGAGGTTCACCTCCACCTCGATGCCGTCGCCGCCCGCCGCCCGTTCGCCGAGCGCCTCGAGGGCGGCGCCGAGGCCGAGTTCGTCGAGCGTGCTCGGCCGCAGGTCGGCGATCAGCCGGCGCATCTCGGCGATCGTCCCGTCGACCTGCTCGATTCCCTGCACCAGCAGCCCGTCGACCTCGGCCGGGTCGGCGCGCCGCGCGGCGGAGAGCAGCACGCGCAGCCCGGCGAGGCTCTGCAGCGACTCGTCGTGCAGCTCGCGCGCCCAGCGGCCGCGCTCGCGCTCGGTCGCGGCGATGCTTTCGCGGGCGCGGCCCTCAGCCACCGACTGGGCGGTGGCGACCGCCATCGCGGCGCTCGCCGCAAAGGAGACGAGCACGTCCTCGTCGTCGTCGCTGAAGCCGGAGTCGTGGCCGAGCGGGTCCATCGCGACCAGCACGCCGAGCGCCCGGCCGCGGAAGAGCAGTGGGACGAGCAGCGCGGTGACGCCGCTCTCCGGAGTGCCGGGGCGCGCCATCAGGCTCGGGTCGAGGTCGTGGACGCGGCGCGGCGAGCGCGCCTCGAGCACCCGGCCGGGGATCGAGCCCCCGAGCGGGATGCGAGCTTTGGTCGCTTGGGTGTGGCGCTCGCCGGCGGCCGAGACGGCGACCAGGTCCTCGCCCTCGCGCAGCAGGATCAGCAGCGAGCGCGCTTCGACCAGGGCGCGGCCGCGCTTGACGACGATCTCGAGGATCCGCTCGAGGTCGGTCTCGCCGCCGACCGCGCGGGCGATCTCCGTGGTCGCTTCGAGCCGGTGCACGACCCGTTCCATCTCGTCGCGGCGGTTGGCGGCGCCGCGGTAGAGGCGCGCGTTCTCGACCGCGATCCCGGCCCACTCGGCGAGCACCATCGCCGCCTGCTCGTCGGCGTCGTCGAACTCGCCGCCGCCCGCCTTCTCGGTCAGGTAGAGGTTGCCCCAGGCGTGGCCGCGGATCATCACCGGCACGCCGAGGAAGCTGGACATCGGCGGGTGGCCGGGGGGAAAGCCGTAGGAGCGCGGGTGGCGGCCGACCTCGGCGAGGCGCAGCGGGCGCGGCTGCTCGATCAGGAGGCCGAGGACGCCACGCCCGCGCGGCAGGCTGCCGATCGACCGCCGCGTCTCCTCGTCGACACCGAGCGTGATGAAGCGCTCGAGCTCATGGCGGTCTTCGTCGAGCACCCCGAGCGCCGCGTAGCGGGCGCCGGTCAGCCCGCGGGCGACCTCGAGCACCTTGGTGAAGACGAGCTCCGGGTCGAGCTCGGCGACCAGCGTGCGGCCTACCTCGATCAGCTCTCGCAGGCGGGACTCGTCAAGAGCCCCACTGTCCGACCCCTGTTTCATTCGGCGGTCACCTCAACCCTCTCGCTCATGGGGTGCTCCAGATCCTAACGCTTGGCATGCGCCAATACTCAAAATTGATTGTATGGAAGATTCGCGGGAAAACCCCGATGTCTGGGGGTCGGCTCGTGGCTTAGATGAGTGCATGACGTCCCTACCCGCAGGCGCCGGCGGCGCTAACCTCGTGGACGTGCCTCCCGAGTCGGCACCCGACGGAAAGGCGGACACGACGACGATCGTCCTCGCCGACGACCACACGGTGGTGCGCAACGCCTTGCGCCTGCTGCTCGACGCCGAGTCGGACTTCGAGGTGGTGGCCGAGGCGGGCGACGCCGACAACGCCGTGCGCTACGTGCGCGGCCACAAGCCGACCGTCCTGATCCTCGACCTCAACATGCCGGGGCGAGCCAGCCTCGACGCGGTGCCCGACATCCGCGAGGCTTCGCCGAACACCGAGATCGTCGTCCTGACGATGCAGAACGAGCCGGCCTTCGCGCGGCGCGCGCTGCAGGCGGGAGTGCGGGGCTACGTGCTCAAGGAGGCGGCCGACGCCGAGCTCGTCCAGGCGGTGCGCAGCGCCGCCGCCGGCGACACGTACTTGCAGCCGGCGCTGGGGGCGCGGCTGGCGGCTTCGGCGGACCGGGATGGCAGCGAGCTGAGTGATCGCGAGCGGGACGTCTTGCGCCTGATCGCGCTGGGTCACACGAACGCGGAGGTGGCCGAGCAGCTATACATCAGCATCCGAACCGTGGAGAGTCATCGGGCGCATATTCAGCAGAAGCTGAGGCTGTCTAGTCGTGCTGAGCTTGTTAAGTATGCGCTTGAGCATGGGTTGGTTGAGACTTGAGGGCTGACGCCTCGGGCGGGGTGGGACTGTCCCGGTAGGGGTTCCGCTTAACTTTTCGGATGGAGAGGATGGGGCTTCGCCTCTTGCCTCACGACCGAAAAGTACAAGACGCTCCACCCCTACCGGGACAGTCCCATCAGGGACGGAGACGGCGGTCCTCAGGTCCTAGCGCACCAGGGGGAGTACGCAGCGATATTTGCGACTGTTGGTTGAAGCTGTTGAAGCAATTTCAGCGCTAGCAGTGACCGTTCCAACGCTGTACAGGTTCTGCGCCGTGTAGCTCGTAATGTCACTGCTCCACTCGTCGCTACTTGCCAAGCTGATGCCCGGTTGCTGAGAGAAGCTTGCTAGCTGCAAAGCCTCGGGGAGGGTTCCGCCTTGTACTGCGCAGGATGTGGCGGCTGCTGGGGCGCTGACTGCGGTGTCACTTGCTGAGGTTTGCCAGCAGGCTCCGGCGAAGGGTTCGGTGTTGGGTTCGCAGCCTGCTGTGTGGCCGTTTATTGATTGGGCGGTTATTGCGTTTACGGCGTTTAGGGCTGTTTGGGCGTCTTCGGCGCTTCTCGCCGTGTCGGCGGATTCGGAGTGGGCGGCCTCGGGGACCTGGTCGAGGGTCAGCTCGTTGATTTCGGCGCCGACGATCTGCTGACGCTGGTCGGCTTCCAGTTTCCGCTTGCCGGCTTCCAGCTTTGCCAGCACGTTGGGCTTCAGCCGGTTGGCGGGGATCGAGCGTGGCTTCAGCCTGTTTCCGGGCAGCGACTTCACCTTCACCGCCTTGCCGTTGATCCTCGCCTTCTTCGCCTTCTTGGCCCCGTAAACGGTCCCGCCCAGGGCGACAAACAACGCTAATGCGGCAACCACCAAGGCCGGCGACGGCCATTTGAATCCCTGCCTCATCTTCCCTCCCCAAGTCCGACAGCAACGAGAAGCCGACCCTAGCCCGCAACCGCGCAAACGACCAAGACCGCTGGACGAAAATCCAGCGGAGTCGCTTTTCACGTAAGGGGATAGACTCGCCGGCGTAAATAACGGTCGGTGGTCAAGGGAAGTCCGGTGCGAAGCCGGCGCGGTCCCGCCACTGTGACCGGGCAAAGGACGTCGCGGGCGCTTCGGCGCCGGCCACTGGGGATGACACCGATTCCCCGGGAAGGCGCGGCCGACTATCCCGGAAGCCAGGAGACCTGTCCCCGGCCAGCCATGACAACCCTCGAGGAAAGGGGTGGCTTCAATGCCAAGACTCGTTCCATTCCGGCTGGGCGCCGTGTTCGCGCTGGCCCTCATATCAATGCTCCCGCTCGCCGCGTCCGCGGCCGCCAAGGGGCCGGTCGCCGAGCTGCGCGTGGTCGGCAAGGGCGGCAAGGTGCTCAGCGAAGGGCCGCTCGGCCTGGCCGGCTCGGCCTCGGTCAAGGCCAGCCCGCAGGCGAGCTGCTTCGGCCCCGGCAGCGGCGGCAGCGGCAAGAAGGTGAGCGTCAAGGGCGCAACCGCGCTCGGGATGCTGGTCCGCGCCGCGGAATTTCGCAAGGCGCTCAAGCCGTTGCTGATCACCGACCACTTCGTCGCCGAATTCGGCCTCGGACTCTGCGGCGTCGGTGGTGTGAAGGCGACCAAGACGAGCAGCTGGTTCATCAAGGTCAACCACAAGGTCCCGTCGATGGGCGGGGAAAAAGTCAAGGTGCACGCCGGCCAGGAAGTCCTCTGGGCCTACGGTGCCTATCCCTACCCGGATGAGCTGGTGCTGCTGGCGCCGGGCCACGTGAGGGTCGGCAAGCCGTTCGGCGTGCGGGTCTTCGCCTATGACGAAAAGGGCAAGAAGGCGCCCGCTTCCGGCGTGACCGTGAGCGGCGCCTCCGGGCCGACCGACCAGGCGGGCCGGGCAACCGTGACGCTTGCCGCGCCGGCGCGCCTGATCGCGCGCGGGGACGGGGACATTCCCTCGGCTCGCGTGCCGATCTGCGTCGGGAGTCGATGCCTCAAGCGCTAGGCGCCCGGCCGGCAGCCTCTCGGTGGGCGGCCGCGATCGCGCTCCTGGTGGGGGCGGTCGCGGCCGCCGGCTGCGGCCTCGGCCCTGGCGAGGACCTCGGCTCGGTCGATTTGACGGTGACCCGGGACTACGGCACACGGACGCTGCTGAACCGGCGAGTCGACGACGTCACCGAAGCCGACACCGTGATGCGCGTGCTCGAACGCAACGCGAAGCTGGCGACCAGCTACGGCGGCGATTTCGTCGACGCGATCGACGGCCTCGAAAGCACGACCTCCGCCGGCGGCTACTTCGACTGGCTCTTCTACGTCAACGGGGTCGAGGCGACGGTTGGCGCGGCCGCCTATGACCTGCACGGCGGCGAGGCGATCTGGTGGGACTACCGCGACTGGAGCGCGGCCCTGCACGTGCCCGCAGTGGTCGGCTCTTGGCCGCAACCTTTCGTCGACGGGTACGCGGGCAAGCACCACCCGGTGGCGGTCGAGTGCATGGGCGGGGATGGGGCCTGCGCGGCTGTGCGGGAACGGCTGATCGATGCGGGGGCCTCGCCGGTGTCCGGCGCGCCGGCTGACGCGATTCGGGTTCTCGTCGGGCCCTGGGCGCAGGTGCGGCGCGACCCGGCTGCGGCGCAGGTCGAGCGCGGGGTGGAGGCAAGCGGCGTCTTCGCCGAGCTCAGCGCGGCGGGCGGCGACGAATACCGGCTCGAAGGGCTCGACGAAGCCGGTCGCGCCGGGCGCACCTTCGCCCCCGACGCCGGCTTGGTCGCGGCCACCCGCGACGGCGGGGGGCCGCCGACCTGGATCGTTACCGGGACGAGCGCCGCGGGCGTCAACGCAGCAGCGGGGCTGCTCGACGCCGCCGACCTGCGCAATCGCTACGCGGTCGCGATCGAAGGGGGGAGGGAGACGCCGCTCCCGCTGCGATGAGGTCGCCCTTCGCCTACACCCCGCGTCACGGCCCGCTGCAGTCGGCCTCGCCGGGCGCGGCGGTCGTCTACCTCGGCGCGCTCGTCGCCACCGCCTTCCTCTACTCGAACCCGATCGTCCTCGTCGCGACCGGCGTCGCCCTGGTCACGGCGGGCCTCCTCGCCGGCACCCGCGCGGCGGTGCGGGCGGCGCTCTGGATGGGCCTCACCCTGGCGCTGCTGATCGTCGCCGTCAACGCCCTCGTGGTCAGCCGGGGGGAGACCGTGCTGGCCCGCCTCGGCGAGTGGCCGCTCTTCGGCCAGGTCGACGTCACCCTCGAGGCGATCGCTGCCGGCGCCGTCCTCGGCCTGCGCGCTGCCGTGGTGATGGTCGCCTTCGGCGTCTACTCCGCCTGCGTCGACCCCGACCGCGTGCTGCGCGCCCTTCGCCCGGTGGCTCGCCGCTCGGCCCTCACCGCGACCCTCGTCTCCCGCTTGGTCCCGGTGGCCGCCGCCGACGCCGCGAGGCTGCGCGACGCCGCCCGCCTGCGCGGCCCCGCCGCGGCCCCGGTGGGCAAGGCCCCGCTGGCGAGACGCCTCCTGGCCGGCTCCCTCGACCGAGCGGTGGATGTGGCCGCCACCCTCGAGCTCCGCGGCTACTCGCTCGACACCAGGGTCGGTTTCGAGCCCCCGCGCGCACGCCTGGCGGCGGCGGACACGGCGCGACGCGGCGTCCTCAGTCGGCTGAATAGCGCTGCTATTCAGCCTCCTTGCGTCCTTGCCTCGCTTGGTCCGGCGCGCGCCAGCCGCACACGCGTGTTCTCGAAAACGACCCTGACGCCGAGAACCTTCAAGTTTGCATCTCGGTTCGACAGGCGCTTCTATGCTGCCGGCGCCGCTGTGCTGGTCGTTGCGATTGCAGGCAAGGCGCTGGGTGGGGACGCCTGGAGCGAATACCCGGTCGTCGAGATCGGCGCGGGTCCCGCCACGCTCGCCACGGCCGCCGCGATCGTCCTCAGCGGGCTGGCCCCCCTGCGACGCCGAACCCGTATGCGGACCGTCACCCTCTCTGCCCGAACTGCATCAAATTCCCTACCTGCCAGAGGGGGAATTTGATGCAGTTCGGGCGGGTTGCTACGGGGGTGCCGGCCACACCGGGGCTCAGGGTCGAGGGACTGACCTACGCCTACCCTGAGGCGAGCGAGCCCGCCCTGCGCGACGTGTCGCTGGCGCTGGCGCCCGGTGAGCTCGTGCTGCTCGCGGGGCGCTCCGCTTGCGGCAAGTCGACGCTCTTGCGCGCGGCCTGCGGCCTCGTGCCGCACTTCCACGGCGGCGAGATCGAGGGACGGGTCGAGGTCGCCGGCATCGACGCACTCGCCAGCGGCCCGGGGGAGCTGGCCGCGGCGGTCGGCTACGTCGCCCAGGATCCCGAGACCCAGGTCGTCTCGACGACCGTCGCCGGGGAGATCGAGCTGCCGCTGGAGATGAGGGGAGACCCCTCAAGCTCTCGTGCAAGGGCAGTTGAGGAGGTAGCTCTCGCCCTCGCGATCCCGCACTTGCTGGACCGAGCCGTAGACACCCTCTCCGGCGGCGAGCTCCAACGTGTCGCGCTGGCAGCGGCACTCGTCACGCGCCCCAAACTCGTGCTCCTCGACGAGCCCACCTCCCAGCTCGACCCAGTCGCGGGCGACGAGCTGATCTGGCTCCTCCGCCGCCTCAACGAGGAGTGGGGAGTGACCATCCTCCTGGCAGAGCACCGCCTGGAGCGCTGCCTCGCGGCCGCGGACCGCGTCATTGCGATGGACTCGGGCGCCATCGCGTTCGACGGCGCCCCCGGCAACTTCCTCGCCTGGGCGCAAGGTGCCGACCAAGCTCTAGAGACTCCGGCCGCGCGCCTCTTCTCGCTGCTCGACCTCGCGCCGCTTCCAGTTGGAGTCCGCGACGCGCGCCGGACTCTGTCGTCAACCGAGACCGATGATCAAGGGGGGACGGGACCCCTCCGAACGGCTTGTACTTTTTCATTGCGGACCTCGGGGCGACGGCCTCCTAACTCTCCACCGAAAAAGTTGAGTGAGGAGGGGTCCCGTCCCCCCTCGACCACCACCTTTTCGTCTCGCGACCTCTGGGTCGAGCTGTCCCGTGGAGACACGACCCGTGACGTCCTCCGCGGCGTCGACCTCACCGTCGCGCGTGGTGAACGGATTGCGCTCATGGGCCGCAACGGCGCCGGGAAGAGCACCTTGCTGCGCACCGCCGCCGGCCTGCTCGACCCGGCGCGCGGCAAGGTCGGGCTGCCGCACGGGATCGCGCTGCTGACCCAGAACCCCAGCGATTACCTGGTTCGCGAGCGGGTCGGCGACGAGCTTCCTGGGGACGAGGGCTTGGCCGCACTGCAGGTCGTCGGTCTCGAGCACGCCGTCGACGCCGACCCGCGCGACCTCTCGGGTGGCGAGCGTCAGCGCCTGGCCCTGGCGATCGCCCTCGCCGGGCGCATCGACGGCGACGCGCTGCCCGGCCTCGTCGCCCTCGACGAGCCGACCCGCGGGATGGACCGGGCCCGCAAGGACGACCTGACGACCCTGATCGCCGACCTCGCCGGGCGCGGCGCCGGCCTGCTCGTCGCCACCCACGACGTCGAGTTTGCCGCCACTTTCGCGGAGCGCGTCGTCCTGCTCGGAGACGGTGTGGTGATCGCAGATGGTCCAACCGAGGAGATCCTCTCCGGCGGCTGGTACTTCGCCACCGAGGTCGCCCGCGTCCTGGATCTCCCGGGTGTGATCACCCCCGAGCAAGGCGCCGACGTCCTCGACGGCTGCGACGCGGTCGCGCTTCCGCCCGCTATGCGGAGAGAAGTACGACCGCAAGGGTCGGGGGAGGCCTGATGTCCTGGGAGTTGGCGAGCTTTCTGATCGTTGGGGCGGTGCTGCTTGGGGGGTTTGCTTGGTATGAGCGTTCGCGGCCGCCTTCGCAGGTGGTGGCGCTTGTCGCGGCGCTGGCGGCGCTGGCGATTGCCGGGCGGATCGCCTTCGCGGCCTTCCCGAACGTGAAGCCGACCACCGACATCGTCGTCTTCGCCGGCTACGCGCTGGGGCCGGCGCCCGGGTTCGCTGTCGGCGCGCTTGCCGGGCTGGTCTCCAACTTCTGGTTCGGGCAGGGGCCCTGGACGCCGTGGCAGATGGCCGGCTGGGGGATGTGCGGGCTGCTCGGCGCCGCCCTGGCGCTCGGCACGCGCAACGCGTCTCGCCTCACCCTCGCCGCCCTGTGCGGTTTCGCGGGGATCGCCTACGGTTTGCTCTTGAACTTCTCGCTGATGGCGACCTACGGTGGAGACCTGACCCTGCAGCGCTTTCTGGCGCTCGAGGCGCGCGCGATTCCCTTCGACGCGGCGCACGCTGCCGGCAACGTCGCCTTCGCCCTGCTCGCCGGCCCGGCGATGGTCCGCATGCTGAGCCGCTTCCGTCGCCGCTTCGAGTGGCGCACGCCGGCCGTGGCGACGACGCTGCTTCTCGCCCTGCTGGTGTTGCCCGCGCTCGTCCCCGGCCAGGCGCGAGCCGACTCCGCAAGCGCCGCAAGCTGGCTCGAATCGCAGCAGAACGACGACGGCGGCTTCGGCGCCTCGCCCGGTGACCCGTCCGCCGCCGCGATTACCGGCTGGGCGATGCTCGGTCTCGAGGCGGCGGGCCGCAACCCCTACGACGTCAGCCGCGGCGGTAAGACGCCGCTCGACTTCCTGCGCGGCCACCTGAGCGAAGTCGGCACCCCCGGCGACCTGGCCCGGACGATCGTCGCCCTGCAGGGAGCCGGCGCCAACCCGCGCTCCTTCGGCGGCAAGGACCTGGTCGAAGCGCTGATCAAGCGCCGCGCCGCCAACGGCTCGTTCGCCGGCTGGCCGGGCACCACCGCCTACAGCGTGATCGCCCTGCGGACCGCTGGCGCCGGGCTCGCCGGCACGCTCTCCTGGCTCGCCGGCGTGCAGGGCGACGACGGCGGCTGGGGCGACGTGCCCGGCCAGGCGAGCAACGTCGACGTGACCGCCGCGGCGATGCAGGCGATGCCGGCCGCCAAGGGTGCCGAAGACGCTCTCTCCTATCTGCGCAAGCACCAGCACGCCGACGGCGGCTTCGCGCTCGGCAACACCGGCGAGGTCAACTCGCAGTCGACGGCCTGGGCCGTGCAGGGGATGATCGCGGTCGGCGCCGACCCGGCGCGGATCGCCTCGCACGGCAAGACGGCGCTCGACTACATCTCCGCCCGTCAGGCGGGCGACGGGCACTACCGTTACTCGGCCTCCAGCGACCAGACGCCGGTCTGGGTGACCGGCGAGGTGCTGGTCGCCGCCGCGGGCGACGCGCTGCCGATCTCCCCGCCGCCGCGCCAGAAGCGGTCGGCGCCGCCGACCACCCACACCCAGCCCCTGCCCTCGAGCCCGGAATCCGCCCCCGAAACCGGCTCCGGGACGGCGCTGCCGCCGGTGCCGAACACGACGCCTCCCTCCAGCGGCTCGCCCGGCGCCACGATCCCGCCGGCCACGGGGGGCGGCAGCGGGGGCGGCGCGACCGCACCCATCGCGCCGCCGGCCAGCGGCGGCGAGGCCGGAGCGCCGCCGGGCACCACCGCCCCCGCTCCCACGTCCGCCGCCCCGGCGGTCGTCACGGCCAGCGGCAGCGGCCCCTCGCCCTGGGCGCCGCTCGGGATCGGCGCCGCCGTCACCGCGATGGCGATTGGCGCCCCCTGGTGGCTGGGCCGTCGCTTCGGCTGGTAGGCGGGTAGCAATATGTTGAGTCGTCGATGGACGTCGAGACCGCGATCCGCACACGCCGCACGCACAAGGCCTTCGGGGCCGAGCCACTCACCCGCGGGGAGATCCTCGAGCTGCTCGAGCTCGCCCGCTGGGCGCCCAACCATCACCTGACCGCGCCCTGGCGCTTCCGCGTAATCGGGCCGCGGGCGCTGGCGCGGCTCAAGGAGGTCGCCGGCCCGGAGGGCGCCGCGAAGCTCGATCGCGCCCCAACGCTGATCGTCGTCTCCTGTGCACTGGGCCCGGACCCGGTGCAGAACGAGGAGGACCTGCACGCGACCGCCGTCGCCTCCTACATCGTGCTGCTCGGCGCTCACGCCCGCGGCCTCGCCGGCTACTGGCGCACCCCGGGCCTGCTGCGCTCGGTGGGTGGCCGCGGCGCCGTCGGCCTGCCCGGCTCGGAGCGCTTCGTCGGCCTCCTGCACCTCGGCCGCCCGCGCCAGGAGAAGGAGCCCCCCGAGCGACCGCCGGTCGAGCAGGCGACCGAGTTCCTCGACTGATGCTCGCGCGCGCCGCCGCAATCGAGGCGATCGCCGGGCAGCGCTTCGAGGTCGTCGTGATCGGCGGCGGGATCACCGGCGCCGGGGTGGCGCTCGACGCCGCCTCGCGCGGCTACTCGGTGGCCCTGCTGGAGCGCGGCGACTACGCCGAAGGCACGTCGAGCCGCTCCTCGAAGATGGTCCACGGCGGCCTGCGCTACCTGCAGAACCTCGACCTCGGCCTGGTCCGCGAGGCGCTGCTCGAGCGCCAGCTGATGGTCCAGCTCGCGCCGCACCTCGTCTACCCGACGCCCTTCCTCGTCCCCGACTTCCCCGACCGGCGCCGCGACCGCCGCATCGGCCTGGCGCTCAACATGTACGACGTGATGGCGACGACTCGCGTCGGCCGCAGCCGCGCCGAGCTGCGCTCCGCCAAGGAGGAGGACGAGGATTTCTACTGGGCGCCGGACCGCCACCGGACGGTCGACGCCGAGGAGGTGGTCGAGATGGTCCCGGCGCTGGCGCCGCGCGACCCGAAGAACGCCTACCTCTTCTACGACTGCCAGACCGACGACGTGCGGCTCGTGCTGACCGTGCTCGGCGAGGCCGAGCGCTACGGGGCGACGATGCTCAACGGGGCCGAGGTGGTCGAGGTGCTGGAGCGCGGCGGCCGTGCCGCCGGTGTGGCCTTCCTCGAGGCGGAGTCGGGCGAGAGGATCGAGGTCGAGGCCGAGAACGTGGTCAACGCGACCGGCGTCTTCGCCGACCGGATCCGGCCCGAGGAGACGGTGGGGGAGGAGGACGTGCCGCGCATCTCTCCGAGTCGCGGCACCCACGTGCTGCTCGACCGCGCCGATCTCTCGACCGGCGAGTCGGCCTGCATCGTGCCGGCCGGCGAGGGGCGGGCGATCTTCGCCCTGCCCTGGTATGGGCGGACCCTGGTCGGCACCACCGACAACGCATTCGAGGGGGACATCGACCATCCGCGCCCGGCCGGCGAGGACGTCGCCTACCTGCTCGACGCGGTCAACGAGTTCTTCGGCACCGCGCTCGGGGCGGGCGACCTGGTCGGCGCCTACGCCGGGGTGCGGCCGCTGATCTCGACCGGCGACCCGCAGAAGTCGGTCGACATCTCTCGCAAGGCGGAGCTGTATGAGACCTCCTCGGGGATGCTGACGATCACCGGCGGCAAGCTGACCACCTGGCGGCGGATGGCGAAGCAGACGGTCGACCGGCTGGTCGAGCGCGAGGGGCGCGAGGCGCCCTGCCACACGGCCGAGATCCCGCTGGGGATGGAGGCGCGCCCGGAGGACCTGGAGGCGCCCGCCGGGGTCGACGAGCGGGCCCTCGCCCAGCTCGCCTTCCGCTACGGCCACGCGGCGCGCAAGGTGCTGGCGCTGGCCCGCGAGGACGCGAAGCTGGCAGAGCCGATCGTGCCCGGGCGCCCCGACCTGCTCGCCGAGGCGACGATCGCCGCTCGTCACGAGCAGGCGCGCAGCGTCGCTGACGTGCTGTTGCGGCGCACGCGGCTCGGCCTGCTGGCGGCGCCCGCGCTGCGCGATCCCGGCTCGGCGAAGGCGGTGGCCGCGGCGCTGGGGGCGGAGCTGGGCTGGTCGCGGCGCCAGGTCAAGCGCGAGGCCGATGCTTGGCCGGCGGCGATGGCCGAGGCCGGCGTCGACGCCGCCGGATCGCCCGCCGGGTCGCTGCAATAACCTGCTGCTCCCATGACGAAGACTGAGCTGGAGTCAAAGCACATCGCCGAGCTGCACGCGCTTGCCGCGCAGGCCGGCGTCCCCAAGTACCGCATGCTGCGCCGCGAGGAGCTGATCGAGAAGCTGGCCGACGGCGAGTCGGACGGCGGCGAACGCCCGCGCGGCGATCGGGAGAAGTCCTCCTCGCAGCGCCGCGAGCGCCCGCAGCGCCGCAGCAGCGAACGCGGCGGTGGTCGCGAGCGTCCCCCGCGCGAGCGTCGCGAGCGCCCGAGGCGCGAGGAGAAGCCGCCGCCCGCCGAGCCCGCTCCCGCGAAACGCCAGCCGCCGCCCGCCGCGGCCAAGTCCGAGCCGCCGAAACGCAAACGCCGCCGGCGTCGCTTCGGTCGGCGCAGCAAGGAGCTGAGCGTCAGGGACCTGCTCACCCCGCCGCCCGGCCGTCAATCGCTCGTCTACGGCGAGAGTCGCGCCGCCTGCACCGCGCTGCTGCGCGAGCTGGCGGGCGAGCTGGCCGATGGCTCGATCGCCCTGCTGATCGACCCGAGCCCCGAGGAGCTCGCCGACTGGAAGCGCGAGGTGCCGAAGGCCGAGCTGGTCGTCGCCGCTCAGGCCCGCCACGCAAGCGACGCCCTGGGCCAGGCCGTGCGCCGCGCCGAGGGCGGCGAGGACGTGACCTTGCTGGTCGACTCCCTCACGCGCCTCGAGGACGCCGACGTCGCCAAGGAGATCTTCGACGCCGGCCTCGCCGCCTCAGACAAGGGGTCGCTCACGGTTGTCGCGGCGCTCGAGCGCTCGGCCTAGCGCCGGTAGGCGATGCGGCGCCAGCTCGGCTCTTTGCTGAGCTCGATCAGCTCGGAGCTGCGCTCGGGCTGGACGTATCCGAAGGTCTGCGTGCGCTCGTCGAAGACGATGTCGAGCTCGCCCTCCTTGACGCGCTGGTCGAGCCAGGCGCCACGGAAGACAAGCCGGCGCAGCCAGTGGACCAAGCTGCGGTTGGCGGGTCCGACGAGGTCGTCCCAGTTCTCGTTGATGTGCTCGCCGAGGCGTGAGCTGGGCTCGGCGATCTCGCCGCTGACGCAGAGGTCGAGCAGATCTTCGAGCTCGCCCTGGCTGAGGCCCTGGTGGACGAAGCCGAGTTTGACCGCGGCCTGCTCGACCCGCTGGCCGAAGTCCTCCTCGTTGAAGGCAAAGCGCAGCTCCCCGTACTCGAGCACGTAGTCGGAGCCAGACTCGTAGTTCCCTCGGCGGGTCGTTTTCTTGTCCATCGGTTGAAGCCCATCCGCTCTCCGCAAGCCCGGCGGGAGCAGGTGTTGGATCATGCCGATGATCGTAGTCCGATGCCACCGCCCGCCCGCGACTGAAACGCTGTTTGCACCTTGATCGACCTGCACTGCCACATCCTCCCGGGGGTCGACGACGGCGCCCTTGACGTCGAGGACAGCCTCGGCCTGGCGCGCCAGGCGGTCAACGACGGGATCGAGCGAATCTGCGCGACCCCGCACATCCGCCACGACCATGACGTGCGAATCGAGGAGGTCGCCGGCCGGGTTGAGGAGCTCAACGCGCGTCTGAGGGAGGAGGGCCTGCCGGTGACGGTGCTCAGCGGCGGCGAGGTGGCGGAGACCGCGGTCGAGGGTCTCAGCGAGGTGGAGCTGGGCCGGGTGTCGCTCGGCGCGGGCCGCTGGATCCTGCTTGAGCCGGCGCCCGGGCCGCTCTCCGACACGCTCCTCGCCCGCGTCGCCCACCTGGCCGAGCGCGGCCACCGGACGCTGCTCGCCCACCCCGAGCGCCACCTCTCAGTCGACATGTACCAGCGGATCGCGGCGCTGATCGCCGCCGGCGCCCTGGTCCAGGCCACGGCCGACTACTTCCTGCGGGAGCGCACCGCCGCCGGTATGACAACCCTCGCTGAAGCAGGCCTCATCCACGTCTTGAGCAGCGACGCCCACTCCTCCCACGGCGGCCGGCCGCTTCACATGAGCGAGGCCTTCGAGCGCCTGTCCGCGATCGAAGCCGTCGCACCACACCTGGAGTGGATGCGCAACGAAGCTCCGAGAGCAATCGTCGAGGGCCACAAGCTCCGACTCCCCTTCGGCCCAAGCATCTAGGATCTAGGGCCGGCAAGCAACACGGACCCGGAAGGGGTGCGAGGTCCCCTTTGTCAAACACTCCAGCGAGGCTCCCGCCGAGCGTTTGACAAAGGGGACCTCGCACCCCACCCACGCCCAAGTCAGTACCGACTCGCCTCAGCCGACCTGCCGCAGCTCCACTCGCCCGGCCAAATCCTCGACCACCTCGCGCGAGCCGCTCCCCAGGCCATGGCGGAGGAAGTTGGCGGCGCCGGCGGCGGCGCTGCGGCGCAGGGTCTCCTCCCAGCCGAGGCCGGCGGCCATGCAGGCGGCGAGGGCCCCCATCATCGAGTCGCCGCAACCCTCGCGGGCGCCGCGCTCGAAGCGGGGCGGGATCAGCTCCCAGGCCTGCTCGCCGCGCAGGACGAGCGCCGGCGCCTCGGCTCGGGTGACGATCGCCGCGCCGGCGCCGGCGTCGAGCAGTCGCTGGGCGGCGGCGCGCATCCGCTCGGGCGTGTCGACCGGGCCCTCGATGTAGGCGGCCAGCTCCCAATCGTTGATCTTGACCAGGTCCGGGCCGCCCTCCAGGGCGCTGTCGAGCCGCGGCGGCGATAGGTCGACGACGACCGGGGTGCCGTTGGTCCTGACGTCGGCGACCAGGCCGCCGTAGAGCTCAAGCGGCAGCGCCTCGGCTGGGTAGGGGCCGCAGAGGGCGAGCACCGACGAGTCGAGCGCCGCCGCGACGGTGCTCGAGAAGAGCTCGTCGATCTCGTGGCGCGAGGGCGGTAGCGCGGCGCTCTGGGCGATCGGCACGCGCTCGCCGCTGCGCCGGTCGTGCAGGTATGCGCCGCTCGCCTCGGCGGTCTCGACCAGGCGCAGCTCGATCGGCAGCTGCTCCAGCAGGGGTCGAAGCACCATGCCGCTCTCGCCGCCGATAAACCCGCAGAGGACCGGCGCGGCGCCCAACTCCGCCGCCATCCGCGCCACCCAGACCCCCTGCCCGGCCGCGTGCAGGTGGATGTCGTCCCCACCCTCGCTGGTCAGCGACTCGATCGTGATCGAGAGCATCGGATGCGGACCGAAGACCGTCACTTTGCCGGGGGAAGGCATGGAGAGAGGCTAGCCCGGCGTGCGGCTGGTCGAGGGGTCTCGCGGGCACCGAAACTTATTCGGGTCTCCACAGCTTCCCGTGGTTCGTTTCTCTGACTCATGAGAAGGGGGGATCGATCTCGACCCCGCCGCAGCAGAGGTGGACCAGGGCAATCAGCGGCTTGACGAAGGGCTTCAGCTTCGAGCGAGACGCCCAGGCGAGCCAGTCCTTGAGGTAGGCGGCGGCCGCGGCGGGGTCGACGTGATGGTAGAGCTCGCGCAGTTGCTCCTTCAGCAGGAACGCCACCCCCTCGGCGCCGAAGATGACTCCACCGACCGTGGCCCCCTGGAGTCGCAGGAGCTTGTTGAATGCCGTGCTGACGCGCATGTCCGTCCTTCCTTTGGCCGCTTGACTTCGACATCCAGCAGCCTTCAGGCGGGGGCGGCGGCGCGTCATTTGCGTTCGCGCAGTTTGCGTGTCTTGTCCACCTGCCCATCGCCGTCGGAAGTTGCGCTACCTCCCGAGTCCGTTTCAGCTCGGTGGAACCGCTCACTTCAGGAGGTTCAGGTCAGATCAGGCGCTTTTCGAACCACGGGAGCACCAGGAGGACCGGGTATGTTGCGTCGATGAGCAGCGATCTCATCGCCCTGGTCGTCGCTGTCACGCTCGGCATCGCAGTCGTCGTCTTGGGGCTGCGGCGCAATCTCTCCGAGACCACGCGAAACGGGCTGCCGCGGTACGGAGGGAGCACAGAGCGGGCGACCGCGACGCTGGGACTGTATGAGGGCGGGGAAAGGCGCCGCCGCCCGCTTTCCCCACGGCAACGGCGCTGGCTTGTTGCGTTCTATCTGCTGATCGCCCTCACCGATGTGGCTGCTGCGGTCTTCTCGGCGAACGACCGGCTGCTTCATGAGAGCACTGCCGGCCTGTGGACGCTCGGGGCCGTGTTCCTGCTGTGGCAGGGCTCTCGGCATCGCTCTGATGGATCTGCCTCCTAAGAGGACCACGACGGGCAAGCGAAAGCGAGTCAGGCTCGATCCGTGCTGAGGAGAGGTCCGCGAGCCGCGCAGACAAAACCTTGCGTGTGCCGGCACAGCCTGAAAGACTCAAGGTCAAGCCGCGTGGGGTTCGTGAGGGCGCGCCGGATGGCGAGGCGGATTAGGTGCGGCTGCCCAGCGGCTTGCAGCTCGCCGCCCCCAACTCGGCTACCGTGTTCGCATGGCTTCACGTGAGCTGATCGAGCGGGCTGGAAAGGCCCTGGCCGAGGCTGCCGGCGCAGACTCCCGGGTGATCCTGTTCGGCTCCTACGCGCGCGGCGAGCAGCGCCGCGACAGCGATTTCGATTTCCTGGTGATCGAGCCGGAGGTCGAGGACCGCTTCGGCGAGTCGGTTCGGCTTGCCAGGCTCGTCGGGGAGCTCGGTGTGCCCGCTGACGTGATGGTTGCCAGTGAGGCTCACGTGCGCGAATGGGGGGGGCTGTCGGGCACCATGATCCACGACGCCCTGGCCGAGGGGAGGATCGTCGGCGGCCGAGCCGCGTAGCGGCGATGACCTCGCCCAGATCTTGATGGAGAAGGCCGCCGGAGACGAAAAGATCCTCATCCGCCTAATCGACGACGAGGACATTCCCGACGACGGCCTCGGGTTTCACGCACAGCAGGCGGTCGAGAAGATGATGAAGGCGGTGCTCACGCACAACGATGTCACCTACGAGCGCACCCACAACATCGCCTACCTGCTCACCCTGCTGGACGAGGCCGAGCTGCCGCGACCGGAGCACGCTGACGATCTCCCCAACCTGAGCCCCTGGGCCGGGGAGTTCCGCTACACCCGAGTAGCGGACGCCGTCCCCGGCCGCCAGGAGATGCGCACCCTCGTCGAACAGACCAGGGCTTGGGCGGAAGCCCAGTTGCCGGCCTTCGAGCCCTCTGGATGAAGCGACACACTCTGCCGCCTCGCCAAAAAGATCGACCGGGATTGATCTACGAATTGCGGCGGATGGAACACTTACCGGCTACTACGGCACCGGTCGGCGCCAGGGGTCCCGCAGCGCGCCTCCCGGCGAAGGAGCCGGGGAGAGAGGCTGCCGGCGCCGAGGAGGAGCCCTGCGAGCCCGTCCTCGCCTCGACCGCCCGGCCGCCACCGCCCGACGAGCTGAGCCCGTGATCGAGGCGGCGGGCGAGGAGCTTCGCATCGGTATCGAGGAGCGCCGCTGGCGGGTGCGTCGGCGGCAAGCAGTTGAAGAACAACGCCGTGACCAGTCCGAAGGTAAAGGATCACTCGCTGCTGGCGAAGGATTTCAAGGCGGGGCAACTTCCCAAGGGGCCGAAGGGGCAAGCGGGTCCGCAGGGGCCGGCGGGCAGTGACGCCTTCGGCGAACTCGTCTACAAGGAAGGCGCCGTGGTGAACATCGCCAACAACGAACAGGAAGGGGTGTCGGTTGACTGCCCCGTTGGCTATCACGTCGTTGGTGGAGGAATCCTCAGCTCTGCCGGGGAACCAGGTGAGGATGTGAACAGCTCCTACCCGTCTCAGCGCGGCAGCTTCGAACCGGGCAGCGATGGCTGGGCGGGCTTCGTCGACAACACGACTGGCAGCACGGAAGCAGCTCAGGCCTTCGCCATTTGCGCCAAGGCCGGCAAAGTCAGCGGTCCGTAGGACCGTCGAGGGGGAGGGCCGGATGTGCTCCGGCCCTCCCTCCCCAATCTGCTGATCGCTGCGCGCGCGGCGCGGCGCGCAAAGGTGCCGGGGACGATGGTCCACCACGCCCTGCGCGACGGTCAGGTCCTTGCCCACGCCTGAGCAGATCGAGGTCGCGGAGTTGCTGGCGCGGATTCACCTGGAGACCGCTGCTACCGCGGCACCTTGCCAATCTCTGAGAAGAAAGTGTTCGGCGTCGAAGTTCAGGTCTCGCCGCCGCAGGTCGACGTTTGGATCGATACCAGGGACCGGGTGCGGCGGATGATGGTCGCCATCTCCGACCCCGTAAAGGGAATAGAAGGATCCGCCACCACCGAAATCATCGTGGATTTCCTCGACTTCGGCCAGGTGTCGAAAATCGAACTTCCGAAGCAGGATGAAATCTGCGACGCGACCCGTTGGGTCGAATCCAATTTCAGGTCTTCGGCTGAAGCGTCCTGAGATGGCCGCACATCGGCGTCCACTCAGGGCCACATGCGGTGAATAATACAACTCGCTTCGGCGTGCAGAATGTATAGGGTTACCGGTCATGAAAAGACAAATGTGCTTTATGACAGTGGGAACCGTAGTGTTTATTGCGATCCTTGCGGCATTTCCGCTGGGGTCGATGGCGAAGGGCGGCAACTTTGTGATCAAGCCGAGCCGGACGATGGAATTTAGCGTCAGGGGCTCGAAGGGTTACTCGATCGCCGTGAATGCCAGCCGTGGGGTGGTGTCCCTCACCGCCAGCCACGGCGGCTCCTCGGCCACCTATACGACACCTCGGAAAGGCTCTCCGACGGCGATCGAGGCTCGGTTCGGGAAGCTCGGCAAGGTGTCGATGCGGTTCCGGTCCGACCACGGTCCGCGGTTGGCGCCACTGCATGACCGGAGCTGCCATGGGAAGGGTGAATACGTTGACTCGGGGACCTGGGTCGGGAAGGTCGAATTCGTCGGCGAGCAGGGATACACGATGGCGCACGCGACCCGGGCCAGGGGCAAGATCGTCAGAACCCTGAAGGAGACCTGCAAGCGGGAAGCTGAAGGCGGCTCGGAAGGCGGCGTCCACTTCACGATCCTCGAGGCCAGCTCTGAAAAGTCGGGCACCTTCGTCACGGGCTTTCGGATCGAGTCGCCGGCGCACCCGAACCTTGGTGGCTCGGTATTCGGGGCGTCGGTCGTCGAGGTCCACGGCCGCAGGCTGTCAGTGGTTCGCTCAATCACCGTGACCGACAAGGTCGATGCCTTCGCCTTGACCGAAGAAGGGGGCAGGATCACGTCCGCGACCATCTCTCCCTCCAGGCCGTTCGAAGGGTCCGCCACGTTCACCCCTACTCGTGGCGAAAAGGGGACCTGGTCCGGTTCGCTGGTCGGCGACTTCCCCGGCCGGGAAAACGTGACGCTGGCGTCACCCGGCTTCTCCGCGGAAATCTCGAATTGAGCGCTTTGAAGTCCACAGCTCGCCCATAGCCCTTGCTTCGCCATGTCGGCTCGCACCTCGCGACTGCCAGATGTAGGACCCCCGGGGGAGAGATTCGTCGGCTGAGGGCTTGGGTCTCCTGTGATCGCCACGCGCCTTCGACGCCTTCCGGTCGTAACCGTCCTCGGCCATCGGGTGGCTGTGGCGACCGATCGGCGAGCTCGTCTCCTCGGCCTCGCCCATCTCGATCGCGAGGTGGTCGGGCCGGGCCTCTTGATTCCGCGCTGCTCGAGCGTTCACACGGTCGGCATGCGCTTCTCGCTCGACGTCTTCTTCCTCGACGAGCACGGCGCGGTGCTCTCCGTACGCCGCCGGATTCCCGCAAGACGCGTGCTTTTCGAGCGTGGGGCGAGGTCAATTCTTGAGATTCCTGCCGAATAGGGGGGAGAGATTTCGTCGCCGTGGCCTTAGACGGCGCAGATGCTTCCCCAGCGACGTGAGATAGCCAGCCTGGTCGTCTGCGAGGACGACACCCCGACACTGGAGCTGCTCTGCGACCACCTGGTCGCCGACCGCTTCGCCGCCCTGCCGGCGCCGAGCGCTGCCGACGCGCTGCGGCTCTGCCGTTTCAACCGGCCCGATCTCCTGCTGCTCGACCTGAGCCTGCCCGACGCCTCCGGCCTCGACGTGTTGCGCGCGATCCGCGGGATGGAGGGTGCCGAGGGCGCTGCTTCACGTTGCGACCCGACGCTGCCGGTGATCGTCCTCACCGGGCGCGGCGCCGACGCCGACCGGGTCCGTGGGCTCGAGCTCGGGGCGGACGATTACATCGTCAAGCCGTTCCACTACCAGGAGCTCCGGGCGCGGATCGGCGCGGTGCTGCGCCGCGGGAGCGGCGAGGAGGAGGGGGCGGCTCACGTCGGCGAGCTCGTCCTCGACCCGGTGCGGCGCAAGGTCTGGGTCGGCGACCGCGAGGTCTCGCTCTCCAACAAGGAGTTCGGCTTGCTGCGGGTGCTGATCTCCGATCCCGAGCGCGCCTTCTCCAAGCGCGAACTGCTCGAGGCGGTCTGGGGGTATCGCACCCCCGCCAGCACGCGCACGCTCGACTCGCACGCGAGCCGGCTGCGGCGCAAGCTCGACCCCGACGGCAACCGCTACGTGATCAACGCGTGGGCCTTCGGATACCGGCTGGTCGACGCGTGATCGAGCTGGCGCACATCGCGGCAATCTGGCCGCTGGCGGCCTCGATGGCGACGGCGATCGCGGTCCAGGGGCTGCGCGAAGGCCGCCGCCGGACGATCCTCAACGAGGCGCTGCACGAGCTGCGCCGGCCGCTGCAGGCGGTGGCCCTCGCCGTCGGCCCGCAACCCGCCCCATCCGGCCACGGCGGCGAGGCGATCGAGCTCGCTGCGGCGGCGCTGGAGCGGCTCGACCGCGAGATCAACGGCGGCGGCTCGACCGCGCCGATTCGCGGCGTGGTCGACGGTCACTCCCTGGTGCTCGCGGCGCTGGAGCGCTGGGCCGAGCGGGCGCGGCTCGCGGGGGCCACGCTCGAGCTGCGCTGGAATGCCGGCGAGGCGACCGTGGGCGGCGACCGCTGCGCCCTCGCGCAGGCGCTCGACAACCTGATCGTCAACGCGATCGAGCACGGCGGGCCGACGATCGTCGTCTCGGCGCGGCTGCGGGCGGGCGCGCTGCGGATCGCGGTCGCCGACTCGGGGCGCGCATCGCGGCCGCGCTCGCGCCGTGGGACGGCGGCGGCGACGATCGAGCGGCTCTCCGGCCGGCGCCGCCACGGACACGGGCTGGGCGTGGTCAGCAAGATCGTCGCCGCCCACGAGGGCCAGTTCGCCCTGCGGCGCTCGCCGCGCGGCAGCCTCGCGGTGCTCGAGCTGCCGCTGATCGAGGTCGGGGAGCGCTGGGCGTGAGCCGCCGCGCCCGAGCCGTCGCCTTCCTGGTCCTGGCGCTGCTCGCCGCGGTGCTGGCGGCGGCGATCGCCGAGGGCTACGGCTCGCGAGTCACCCGCGGCTACGGGCCGTTGCGGCGGGTCGTCGTCGCCGCCCGCAGCCTGCCGGCGGGACGAGCGTTGGGGCCGGCCGAGATCGGTGGGGCCCTGGAGGTGCACCGCGTGCCGGCCCGCTTCGTGCCGCCCGCGGCGCTGGTCTCGCCCGGCGACGCGCTCGGGCTCGCCCCGACGGCGGCCGTTCCCGCCGGCTCCTACCTGCTCGGCGCGCAGCTGCGCGCGCCGAGCCCACGCCGGGCCGCCAAGCCGCTCGGCCCGGCGCGCCACCCGGTCGAGATCACGGTCAGTGGCGCCGAAGCGCTGCTGGCCGCCGGGGCGGGGGGCCGCGGTGCCAGGGTCGACGTGGTCGTCAGCACCGAACCGAGCGGGCCGGGACCGGGGCGGACCTACGTCGCCGCCCGCTCGGTCCCATTGCTGGCGCTCGGGCCCGGCGCCGACGGTCCCGGCCCGGGCGGCACCTCGGCGGCCACTCTCGGTCTGACCAAGGCCGAGGCGCTGCGCCTGATTGCCGCCGAAAGCTACGCCCGCAAGCTGACCCTGCTGCCGGTGGGCTGATGGGCTCCCGCGAGCGGCACGTCGAGGAGCTGGCGGGCTCGCTGCGGGTGCGGCTGATCGAGCGTCGCCGGGGAGCGGCGGCGGCCGGCCGCCCGCCGCGGGCGGAGCTCGCCGAGGAGGTGCGCGAGCTTGTCGCGGAGGAGGCGGCGCTGCTCGGCGGCGAGGGTCGGGCGGCGGTCGAGGCGCGGATCGTGCGCGACACGATCGGCCTCGGGCCGCTCGAGGACCTGCTCGCCGACCCGGCGGTCGAGGAGGTGATGGTCAACGGGCCCGAGCGCGTCTACGTCGAGCGGGGCGGGCTGATCGAGGCGACCGACGTGCGCTTCGCCGACGAGGACGAGTTGCGCAACGCGATCGAGCGAATCCTGGCGCCGCTCGGCCGGCGGATCGACGAGCTCAGCCCGATGGTCGACGCCCGCCTCGGCGACGGCTCGCGGGTCAATGTGGTGATCCCGCCGCTGGCGGTCGACGGGCCGGCGCTCTCGATCCGACGCTTCCCGGCGCGCCGGCCGAGCCCCGCCGACCTGGTTGAGATGGGCAGCCTGAGCGCCGCCCAGCGCGACCTGCTCGCCGGCGCCGTAGCGGGGAGGCGCAGCGTCCTGGTCAGCGGCGGCACCGGCTCGGGCAAGACGACGCTGCTCAACGCGCTCTCCAGCTTCGTCGGCGCCGGCGAGCGGGTGGTGACGATTGAGGACGCCGCCGAGCTGCGCCTGCAGCAGCCCCACGTGGTGCGGCTCGAGAGCCGGCCGGCGAGCGTCGAGGGCAGGGGAGAGGTGACGGTGCGCGACCTGCTTCGCAACGCGCTGCGCATGCGTCCCGACCGGATCGTGATCGGCGAGGTGCGCGGGCCCGAGGCGCTCGACCTGCTCACCGCGCTCAACACGGGCCACGATGGGGCGCTCTCCACCGTGCACGCCAACTCGCCCGCCGACGCCCTCGCCCGGCTCGAGACGCTGGCGTTGATGGCCGGCCTCGGCCTGCCGCATGAGGCGATCGCCGAGCAGGTGCAGCGCGGCATCGACCTCGTCGTCCACCTGGTGCGGGACCCCGAGGGCGGGCGGCGGGTGGGGGAGATCGCCGAGGTCGTGCGAGCCGCGGGTACGACCGGGGTGCGGGCGCTCGGGTGAGCGGCGGCCCGGGACCGCTGCTGGCGCTGGCCGGCGCGGCGGCCGGCGGCCTGGGGGCGGTCGCGGCGCGCGAGGCGGTGCTGGCGACCCCGGCGCTTGCCGCCTGGATGAGGCTGGCGCTCGAGCCGCTGCACCGAGCCGGAGCGGAGGGGTACGCGCCCTCCACCGTCGAGCGCCGGCGACTGGCCGCGTTGGGCGCCCTCGCCGCGGTCCTCGGCGGCTGGCTGCTCGGCGGGACGGCGCTGGCGCTGCCGCCGGCGATCGCCGGACCGGCGCTGGCGGCCTGGGCGATCCGGGCCCGTCGTGCGCGCTACC
Organism: uncultured Solirubrobacterales bacterium; assembly: GCA_963728365.1. Taxonomy (GTDB): domain Bacteria; phylum Actinomycetota; class Thermoleophilia; order Solirubrobacterales; family 70-9; genus VRUE01. Next base: position 725,866 of record CAVSJI010000001.1, on the reverse strand, counting down.
GGCGCGCGGTCGAGCGGGCGCTGCCCGACGTCGCCCTCGCCGTGGCCGACTCGCTCGGGGCAGGACGATCGCTGCGCGCCTCGCTGTCCGCCTCGGTCGCATCGCTGGCCGGACCGCCGGCGGTCGAGCTGGCGCGGATCGGGGCGGAGCTGGAGCTCGGCTCGCCGACCGAGACGACGATCGCCGCCTGGCGCCGCCGGATGCGCTCGGCGCGGGTCGACGCGCTGGCGGCGGCGCTGCTCAGCCAGCGCACCGCCGGCGGCGATCTGGCGGGCTTGCTGCGCCGCTTCGCCGAGGGGGCGGCGGAGCGGGACCGCGTCGCCGAGGAGGCGCGCACGGCGACCGCGCAGGCGCGCTTTACCGGCCTGCTGGTCGTCGCGATGCCGAGCGGCGGCGCGATCTTCGCCGAGCTGCTGCAGCCAGGCTTCCTCGGCAAGCTGCTCGCCAGCCCGGCGGCGACGGTTCTGCTGGCGCTCGCCGCCGCCCTGCAGGTCGCCGGCTTCTTCGCGATCCGCCGCTTCTCGCGGGTGGTCGAGTGAGACGCCCAGCTTCCGGTGCGCCTTTTCCGGTCATAGACCACAAAAAGCGCACCGGAATGGTGCTCGGCAAGCTTGCCGGGGTCGTTGCCGGGGGGCTCGCCGCTCTGCTCGCCGCGCCGGCGGCGCCGGCGCGGCTCGGGCTCGTGGTCGCCGTCGGCCTACCGGCGGCCGGCTTCCTCGTCCCCGACGCGTTGCGCGCGCGGCGCGCCCGCCTGCGCCGCCGGCGGCTGCTCGCCGCCCTGCCCGACGCGCTCGAGCTGCTCGCGGTCGGCGCCGCGGCCGGCCGCAGCCCGGCGGCCGGCTTCGCCGAGCTGGCCCGGGCGGGGGAGGGGCCGCTCGCCGAGGAGCTGCGCGTCGCGGTCGCCGAGCTCTCCTGCGGCAGCCCGCTCGCCGACGCCCTGGCGGCCCTGCGGGCCCGCATTCCCGGCGCCGAGATCGCCACCCTCTGCGCAACGATCGAACGCTCGCGCCGCTACGGCTCGCCGCTGGCCGAGCAGCTGCACCGCCAGGCCCGCGCCCTGCGCCGCGACCAGCGCCGCGCGGTCGAGGAGCGCGCCGCCCGCGCCGCCCCCAAGATCCAGCTGGTCGTCGCCCTGGTGCTCGTCCCCTCGGTCCTGCTGATGATCGCCGCCGCCCTGATCGCCAACGCCGACGTGCTGCTCAGCGGCTTCTGACTCCTTCCGGTGCGCCTTATCCACCCATAGGCGGGACAAGGCGCACCGGAAGCGACTGGGGCTCGGGACAGGGGTGCAAAGGGGCTTGCATTGGGTGGTCGTGTTGCAAAGTGGGGGAAAGTGGGTTACTGTGCCCGCGAGTTGAAGCCCAGGACCGGGGTGGTGAGGCTCCTCCCACCTCATCACTCCGGTCCCAACTCTCTTCCCAGGTCCGAACACGAAAGGAACCGAAGCGGTGGCATTTCGGGGCCTCTACGAGCACAGTCTCGATTCCAAGGATCGCCTCACCGTCCCCTCCAGGTTTCGAGCCGCCCTCTCTGACGGAGTGGTTCTCTCCAAGGGCTTCGACCCCTGCGTCTGGCTGCACACGACCGAGGAGTTCGAGCAGCTCTCCGACCGCTTCCTCGCCCCGCACAGCCCCTTCGGCCGCGATGCGCGGGCGCTGCGCCGCCGCTTCCACGGCGGATCCTTCGACGAGAAGCTCGACTCCGCCGGGCGCATCCGCGTGCCCCGGCCGCTGATCGAGCACGCCGGCCTCGACGGTCCCAGCGTGGTGATCGGCGCCGGCGAGTACCTGGAGATCTGGAACGCCGAGGCCTGGGCCAAGCAGGAGGCCGAGCTCGATTCCTCCGCGCCGGAGATCGCCGAGGGTCTGGCGGCCGGTGGGGGAGCCGAGTGAGATGGCCGCCTACGCGAACCGATCGCCGGCGATCGCCGATCCGGCGCTGAGTCGGGCGTACCTTCAGCAGATGACCGCCGAGCACAAACCCGTCCTCGCCGCCGAGTTGACCGAGCTGCTCGCCCCCGAGCCCGGCCAGACGGCCGTCGACTGCACCTTCGGCGGCGGCGGCCACGCGCGGCGGATCGCCGCGGCGCTTGGCCCTGCCGGGACCCTGATCTGCATCGACCGCGATCCGGCCGCCGCGGCGCGCTTCGAGCGCTTCGCCGTCGAGGCCGAGTGCCGGACCCGCTTCCTCTCCAGCGAGTTCGGGGCAGGGCTTCGCACCCTTCGTGGCGAAGGCATCCGCCCAGAGATGGTCTACATGGACCTGGGAATGTCCTCGATGCAGATCGACGCCTGGGAGCGGGGGTTCTCCTATTCCTATGACGCGCCGCTCGACATGCGCATGGACACGCGCCAGCGGCTGACCGCCGCCGAGATCGTCAACGAGTGGCCGGAGTCGCGCCTCGCTCAGGCGCTGCGCCGTTTCGGCGAGGAGCGCTACGCGGGCGGGATCGCCCGCCAGATCGCCCGGCGGCGGCCGCTCTCCACGACTTCCGAGCTGGTCGACGCGATCAAGGCCGGGATGCCGGCCTCGGCGCGCTTCGGCGGCGGCCACCCGGCGAAGCGCACCTTCCAGGCGCTGCGGATCGCCGTCAACGGCGAGCTCGAGGCGCTCGAGGACGCGCTGCCAACGGCCTGGTCGATGCTGCCGGTCGGCGGCCGGCTCGCCGCGATCTCCTTCCACTCGCTCGAGGACCGGCGCGTCAAGCGCTTCCTCGCGGCGCGCGCCAAGGGCTGCGTCTGCCCGCCCGAGCTGCCGGTCTGCGTTTGCGGCCGCGAGCCCGAAGCCGAGCTGCTCAGCCGCCGGGGCGTCGTTCCCGGAGCCGACGAGGTCGCCGACAACCCACGCTCGAAATCCGCCCACCTGCGCGCCGCGTTGAAGATCGCCGAGGCCGCTTGATGGCGGCCGCCGCAACCGCCCGCGCCGGCGCCGCTCCCGCTCGCAGCGCTCCGCCGCGCCGCAAGCCTGCCCCGGCCCGTCGTCGCCAGCCCGCCCGCCGGCCCGGCGGCCAGCTGATCCCGATCGCCGCCGGCGCCGCGATCGCCGTCCGCCAGCTGCCCGACTCGAGCCTGATGGTGCGGATGACGCGCGGCCGCGCCTGGATCGGCGTGCTCGGCGTGCTGCTGGTCGGCATCGTCGCGATCAACGTCGTCACCCTCAGCCTCTCGGCCAGCGCCGGTCACATCGAGCAGAACATCGCCGCTCTGGAAAGCGAGAACTCGATCCTGCGCAGCCGCGACGCGCAGCGCTCCGGCTCGGCCCGCGTGCGCCACGACGCCGGCGAACTCGGCCTCACGGTCGCCTCCACCGACCAGATCGAATACCTGCAGGCAGGCCGCAACGACGTCGCGGTCGCCGCCCAGCGCCTCGCCGCCGCCGGTTCGGGGTACTGAGGACCGGCCGCAATGCGGATCATCGAGCGACGGATTGGCCTTCTCTTCGCCGCCTTCCTCCTCTGCTTTGCGACGATCGCCGGGCGCGCGTTCTGGCTGCAGGGAGTGCAGGGTGCCGAGCTCGCCTCCGAGGCGGTCAGCCAGCAGAGCCAGGCGGTGCCGCTGCCGAGCCTGCGCGGCAGCGTGCTCGACCGCCACGGCAACGCGCTGGCCGCATCCGAAGACGCGGCGACGATCTTCGCGGTCCCGTCCGAAGTGACGAAGCCAGCGCTTGCCGCGCAGAAGCTGGCGCCGATCCTCGGCCTCAACGAGCACAAGGTGCTCGCCGAGGTGACCGCCGAATCGAGCTACGTGGCGCTCGCCCACAAGGTCGACCTGCCGACCGCGGCGCGCGTCGAACGGCTGGAGCTGGCCGGCATCGGCGAGGACCCCGACAGTCGCCGCACCTACCCGCAGGGTGAGCTGGCTGGCCAGGTGATCGGCGTGGTCGGCACCGAAGGCGAAGGGCGGACCGGGCTCGAGCTGGGTGAGGAATCGGTGCTGCACGGGACCGATGGCGAACGGCGGATCGTCAGCGACGCGAGCGGCGAACCGATCCGCACCGAAACCGCCCAGGAAGCCGAGGACGGCGAAGACATCCAGCTGACGCTCGACCCGGCGGTCCAGGCGAAGGCCGAACAGGCGCTGGCAGAAGTCGGCGAAACCTACGCGCCGAAGGGGGCGACCGCGGTGGTCATGGACCCGCGCAGCTCGCAGGTCCTGGCGATGGCCAACTGGCCGCCGGTCGACCCGTCCGACCTCTCCGAAGCCAGCCCCGAAGACCTGATGAACCGCGCCACCGGCTTCAACTACGAGCCGGGCTCGACCTTCAAGGCGTTCACCGTCTCGGCGGCGCTCGAAGAAGGGCTGGTGACGCCGGCGACGTCCTTTTACCTGCCCTCCGAACTGCACGTTGCCGACCGGGTGATCACCGACGCCGAGGAAAGGCCGCCGATCGACCTCACCGTCGCCCAGATCCTCGCCCAGTCCTCCAACGTCGGTGCGGTCGAGATCGGCGAGAAGGTCGGCGCGACCCGCTTCAGCAGGTGGATCGACCGGTTTGGATTCGGCCGCCAGACCGGCGTCCCGTATCCCGGCGAGGAAGTCGGCATCGTGCCGAAGCTCGACGAATACTCCGGCTCGACGATGGGCAACCTGCCGATGGGCCAGGGCCTCTCCGTCACCCCGATGCAGATGATGGCCGGCTACGCGGCGATCGCTGACGGCGGCGTCCTGCGCCGCCCGCAGCTGATCGAGAAGGTCGGCGGCGAAGCGGTGCACGAGCCCAAGGGCCGGCGTGTGATCTCCGCCACCGTCGCAGCCCAGGTGCGCGAAATGCTCCAGGGCGTGCTGCAGGCGGGCGGCACGGCCTCGGCGATCAGCGTGCCCGGGTACACGCTGGCGGGCAAGACGGGAACGGCGCAGGTGGCCGAAGACGGGATCTACTCGGAGACGAAGTACGTGGCCTCGTTCATCGGGTTCGCGCCGGCACAGGATCCGAAGCTGCTGGTGGGGGTCGTCGTCGACCAGCCGCAGGGGGAAATCTACGGCGCGTCGGTGGCGGCGCCGGCGTTCGGCAAGATCGCCGAGTTTGCGTTGCCGTACCTGGGTGTGGCGCCTGAATAGGTACGGGGACCTTGGAGCGGGGTGGGCGTCGGATGCCCCTCCTCAAAACGCTCGCCGGGAGGCTCGCCGGAGTGTTTTGAGGAGGGGCATCCGACGCCCTTTCAGGGTTCAGGGCTCTCGGTGACGTGCGATGGCCCACCTAGAATCCGACGCGTGAAGCTGCTTGACCTGATCGCCGGGGGCGAGGCGGCTGCCCGCGTGGATGGGGGAGCGGGAGCTTTTCGGGGTCGGGTCGTGGGGGATGGCGCCGTCGAGGTGAAGTCTCTTGCTTACGACAGCCGGAAGGTTGGGGCTGGGACGTTGTTCTTCTGCGTGCCGGGGGAGAAGGTCGATGGGCATGAGTTCGGGGCGGCGGCGGTGGAGGCCGGAGCCGTAGCGCTGGTTGTGGAGCGGGAGCTGGATTTGGGCGTGGCGCAGGTTGTGGTCGCGGACGCTCGGGCGGCTATGGCGCCGCTTGCGGCGGCGTTCTACGGCGATCCGAGCGCGAAGCTGCGGGTCGTGGGGGTTACCGGGACGAATGGGAAGACGACCACCGCGTTCCTGATCCGGGAGGTGCTCGAGGGGGCGGGGATTCGGTGCGGGCTGCTGGGGACGGTGTGGCAGGTTGTCGGGGGGGTGGAGGAGGAGGTTGAGCGGACCACGCCGGAGGCGGTCGATTTGCAGGGGACGTTCCGGCGGATGCTGGAGGCGGGGGACGAGGCCTGCGTCATGGAGGTCTCCTCGCATGCGCTGGAGCTGCATCGCTGCGACGCGATCCACTTCGAGCTGGCGCTCTTCACCAACCTCACCCAGGACCATCTCGACTTCCACGGCGACATGGAGGGCTACTTCCGCTCGAAGCGCAAGCTCTTCGAGATGGGCCCCGGCACGTCAATCGTCAACGCCGACGACCCCTACGGCCGCCGCCTCGCCGATGAATTCGACTGCCTGACCTTCAGCGCCACCGGCGCCGAGGCCGACCTCGAAGCCACCCAAACCACCTTCGACGCCAACGGCTCGAACCTCACCGCGACCTGGGGGTCGACGGGACGAAAATGGCCCCATATAGAAGGAAATCGTCCCGTCGGGGGCGGGGTTGAGGTGCGGACGGGGTTGCCGGGGGATTTCAATGTGGCGAATGCGCTTGGGGCGCTGGGGGCGGGGGTGGCGCTTGGGGTTGAGGCGGAGGTTGCGGCGGCGGCGCTGGGGCGGGCTGAGCGAGTGCCGGGGCGGTTCGAGCCGGTCGACGAGGGTCAGGGGTTCGCGGTCCTGGTCGATTACGCCCACACGCCGGACTCGCTCGAGAACGTCTTGCGCGCCGCGCGGCGGCTGACGCCGGGGCGGCTGATCACGGTCTTCGGCGCCGGCGGCGACCGTGATCGCGACAAGCGGCCGAAGATGGGGCGGGCCGGGGCGCAGCTCGCCGATCTGGCGATCGTCACCTCAGACAACCCTCGCTCCGAGGATCCCGAGGCGATCCTCGCCGAGGTGCTCGCAGGGACAGAAGGTGGGCCGGCCGAGGTCGAGGCCGAGGTCGACCGGCGCGCCGCGATCGCCCTGGCGCTCGGCCGCGCGCGGCCCGGCGACACCGTCGTGATCGCCGGCAAGGGGCATGAGCAGGGCCAGGAGTTCGAGGCGGGACGCAAGGTCCCCTTCGACGACCGCGACGTGGCCCGCGAGGAGTTGCGCAGGCTGGGCAGTCCCGCATGAACCTGAGTGGCACGGAGATCGCCGCTGCGATTGGCGCCGAGGTCCTCTCCGAGGGCGCCTCTGGCGGGCCGCGGCGGGCGACGATCTCCTCCGGCGACACCGTCTCAGGCGACCTCTTCTTCGGCCTGCGCGGCGAGCGGGTCAACGGCGGCGAGTTCGCCCCCGCCGTGATCGAGGCCGGCGCCTGGGGCGTCGTCATCGACCCCGAGATGTCGCACTTCCCACCGCTATCCGGCGGAAAGTGCGACCGCGCGGGGGAGGGGGCCTGGGTCTTCGTCGTCGACGATCCGCTGGCGGCGCTGCAGGCGCTGGCAAGGACCTGGCGGCGGGCGCTGGGGGCTCGCGTCGTCGGCATCACCGGGTCGGTCGGCAAGACCTCGGTCAAGGACATCGCCCGGACGCTGTTGCCGGGACGCGTCCACGCCAACCGCGAGAACCTCAACACCGAGATCGGGCTGCCGCTGACCGTGCTCGAGGCGCCTGAGGGCACCGACGTGCTGGTGCTCGAGATGGCGATGCGCGGTGCCGGGCAGATCGCCGAGCTGGCGGCGATCGCCGAGCCCACGGTGGCGGTGATCACCAACGTCGGCCCGGTTCACGTCGAGCTGCTCGGCTCGGTCGAGGCGATCGCCGCGGCCAAGGCCGAGATCCTCGCCGCCCTGCCCGCCGACGGGACCGCGGTGGCGCCCGCCGCGGCGGGGGAGCTCGAGCCGCACCTGGGCCAGGCGCCGCGCTTGCTGCGCTTCGGCGCCGGGGGCGACGTGTTCGCCGTCGAGAGCCGGGTCGCCGACGGCCTCACCGAGGCGCTGGTCGAGACGCCCTGTGGCGCCCAGCGCTTCCACTTTCCCTTCGCCGAGGCCCACAACCTGGAGAACGCGCTTGCCGCGATCGCGGCCGGCGTGGCGCTCGGCGCGCCGCTCGCCGCGATGGCCGACCGCGCTGCGAACATAGGCTTCTCCCGCTTCCGGGGCGAGCGCCTCGAGATGGGCGATGGGATCGTCCTGGTGAACGACTGCTACAACGCCAACCCGGTCTCGATGCGCGCCGCGTTGAGCCACCTCGCGACGCTCGACGGCGAGCGTCGGATAGCCGTGCTCGGAGAGATGGCCGAGCTCGGCCCCGGCGCGCCCGGCTACCACCGCGAAGTCGGCGCGGCCGCCCGGGCCGAGGGAATCGACCTGCTGGTCGGCGTCGGCGGGCCGGCCCGCGAGTACGCGCCCGACGAGCTCGTCGGCGACCCCGGCGAGGCGGCCGAGTGGCTCGCCGCCCAGCTCGAGCCCGGCGACACCGTCCTCGTCAAGGGCTCCCGCTCGGCGGGCCTGGAGCGCGTTGCCGAGACCCTCAAAGCGCTCATCGAGGACGAAGGGCCCCCCGGACGCGGAGCCGAGGGCGAATCCATATCTGATTCTGTTCGCCCTCGGCGGAGCAGAGGAGGCCCCGCCTGATGCCCGGAGGCCGCGCCTGATATGGGTGAAGTCCTGATTGCCGGGATGGCGGCGATGCTGATCTGCATCTTCCTCGGCCCGAAGTTCATCGAGTACCTGCGGGTCAAGGAGTTCGGCCAGCACATCCGCGAGGAGGGGCCGCAGGAGCACCACGCCAAGGCGGGCACGCCGACGATGGGCGGCCTGATCGTCTTCGCCTCGATCTGCGTCCCCTACCTGGTGCTCTCCGATCGTGACGCGCAGAGCCTCGCCGTCTTCGGCGTCGCGATCGGCTGCGCGGCGATCGGCTTCGCCGACGACTTCATCAAGATCGTCAAGCGCCGCTCGCTCGGCCTCTCGGCCCGCTGGAAGCTGCTCTTTCAGGTGCTCCTCGCCTTCGCCCTCTGGTGGGTCGCCCGCCACGAGGTCGGCCTCGAGCCGATTCTCTACTTCCGGATCGGCGAGGCGAGCATCGACCTCGGCCCGGTCCTCTACTTCGTGCTCGTCTTCCTGGTGATCGCCGGCACGTCCAACGGCGTCAACCTCACCGACGGCCTCGACGGCCTCGCCGCCGGCTCCTGCGCGATCGTCCTGCTTGCCTACACGGCGATCGCCTTCGTCAGCAACGAGCAGCAGAACCTCGCCCTGCTCTCCGCCTGCCTGGTGGGCGCCTGCATCGGCTTCCTCTGGTTCAACGCCTTCCCGGCTTCGATCTTCATGGGCGACACCGGCTCGCTCGGCCTCGGCGGCGCGATCGGCGCCCTCGCGGTGATGACCCAGACCGAGGTCCTGCTGATCATCATCGGCGGCATCTTCGTGATCGAGGCGCTCTCGGTCGCGATCCAGGTCTTCTCCTTCAAGACCTTCCGCCGTCGCGTCCTGCTGATGGCGCCGCTGCATCACCACTTCGAGATGATGGCCTGGTCGGAGACCAAGATCATGCTGCGCTTCTGGATCGTGGCGGCCGTCTGCTCGGGGATCGGCTTCACGCTGTACCAGCAGTCGATCGGGAGGTAGGAGGGACGAGGACGGCAGGGCTTGGCGCGGTGGCGTCGAAGTCTTTTCGGATGCAGACGGACCTGCGCTTCTCGAGGGTGTGCGAGCTCAGGGGAGTCGCATGAGTGCGCTCGCCTTGCGCCGGCCCGGCCGCGCGGCACGCCCGAAGAAGAAGGCCAAGAAGAGGAAGCGTCCGCGCGCCGCGCCCTCGACCGAGTACAGCCTGCTGCTCACCGCGACCCTCTGCCTGCTGGCGCTCGGCGCGGTGATGGTCTTCTCGGCCAGCTCGACCACCCAGATCCTCAGCAACGGCAATCTTGCCGACAGCGCCTTCTACCTGAAGCGGACGCTGATCTTCGGCGCCTTCGGGCTGCTGGTCATGCACCTCGCGGCCCGTCACGGCCTGGTTGCGATCCGCCGCCTCACCCCCCTGCTGCTCGGCGCCTCGATCTTCCTGCTGCTCGCGGTGCTCGTCGCCGGCTCGAGCGCCAACGGCGCCAGCCGCTGGATCGGCCCCGGCTCTCTGCAGTTCCAGCCCTCCGAGCTGGCCAAGGTCGCGCTGATCCTCTACGGGGCGGACCTGCTCGCCCGCGAGCCGAAGCGGGCTCGTTCGCTCGAGGGGCTGGCGCCCTTCCTGCTCGTCGTCGGCGCCGCCGCCCTGCTGATCGTCGCCGAGCCCGACATGGGGACGACGATGGTGGTCGCCTTCTCGGTCGCCGCCCTGCTGATCGCCGCCGGCGCGCGCCCCGCCGACCTCGGCAAGATCGCTCTCTGCCTAGCCGGCCTCGCCCTGCTGATGACCGTGGTCGAGCCCTACCGGATGGCCCGCCTCACCGGCTTCCTGCACCCAGGCTCCGACCCGACCGGCGCCGGCTTCCAGGCGGCGCAGGCGAAGATCGCCTTCGGCTCGGGCGGCTTCTTTGGGGTGGGCATCGGCAACGGCACCGCCAAGGCCGGCTTTCTGCCCGAGGCGCACACCGACATGATCTCGGCGGTGATCGGCGAGGAGCTCGGCATGCTCGGCATCCTCGGCGTCGTCGGCCTCTTCGGGATGCTCGGCTACGCCGGCCTGCGCGTCGCCCAGAAAGCCAGGGACCGCTACGGCAAGCTGCTGGTTGCCGGCCTCACCTCGCTGATCCTCGTGCAGGCGTCGATCAACCTCTGCGCGGTGATGGGACTGGCGCCGCTGACCGGCGTGCCGCTGCCCTTCGTCTCCTACGGCAACAGCAGCCTGCTGGTGACCCTCTTCGCCGTCGGCCTGATCCTCAACGTCGCCCGCGGCGGCCGGGCGAGCGCCGCACGAGGGGGTCGCGCCTCCGGCGCTGGCAAACTGCGCGTCGTCGAGGGCGGGCGTTCGCCCGCCCGCAAGAGAAGCCAACGAAGTGGAGCGAGTCGTGGTGGAAAGAGCGCCCAGGGTCGTGCTGGCGGCGGGGGGAACCGCCGGCCACGTCGTGCCAGCGCTGGCCGTCGCCGACGAGCTTCGGGCTAGCGGCGCCGAGGTCTCCCTCCTCGGCACCCGCGAGCGAATCGAGGCCGAGCTGGTGCCGGCCAGCGGCTATGAGATCGACTTCCTCAAGGTGCGGGGAATCGACCGTCGCAACCCGTTGCGCGCCGCCCGTGCGGTGGCCGAGGCGGTCGCCGCGGTCGGCGCTGCTCGCGGCGTGTTGCGCCGCCGCAGCGCCGACGTGGTGATGGGCGGCGGCGGCTACGTCGCCGGCCCGGCGGGCCTGGCGGCGCTGCTGACCCGCACGCCGTTGGTGCTGACCGAGGCCGACAGCCACCTCGGCCTCGCCAACCGGCTGCTCGCCCGGTGGGCGCGACGCGTCTGCCTCTCCTTCCCGATCGAGGGACGTGAACGCGAGCCCTACGTGCTCACCGGGCGGCCGGTGCCCGCGGCCGTGCTCAGCGCCGACCGCGAAGCTGCCCGGCAGCGGTTCCTCATCGATTCCGATGCCCGCTGCCTGCTGGTGATGGGCGGCAGTCAGGGCGCCCGCTCGATCAACCTGGCGGCGATCGAGGCCTTCGCCGAAGACGTCGGCGCCGGCGGTCGCGATTTCCACGTGATTCACCTGGCCGGCCGTCGCGATTACGAAGCGCTGAAGCGTCGCCTCATGGCGGCAACGCATGCCGAGCGCTACAAACTGCTCTCCTACGAGCCCGACCTCGGCCAGGTGCTTGCCGCCTGCGACCTCGTCCTCGCCCGCTCCGGTGGCTCGATCTTCGAGGTGACCGCGGTTGGCCGCCCGGCGATCCTCGTCCCCTATCCGCACGCGACCGCCGACCACCAGGCCGCCAACGCCGCCTGGATGGAGAGCGCCGGCGCCGCGCTGACGATCGCCGACGCCGAGCTCAGCCCGACCCTGCTGGCCGAGAGGGTCGGCGAGCTGCTCGGCGACGAGGACCGCCTGGACCGGATGGCACTGGCCTCGGCCGCCCTGGCAAAGCCCGGCGCCGCCCGGACCATCGCCGACGAGGTCCTGGCCGCGGCGCGAGCCGCTTCCGGTGCGCCTTTTACGTCCATAGACCACAAAAGGCGCACCGGAACGTGAGCGACCGAGCTGATTGGACCGGTAGGAGGTTGCACTTCGTTGGGGTTGGCGGGGCTGGGATGAGTGGGCTCGCTCTGGTCTGCGCCGGGCTTGGGGCGACGGTGAGCGGGAGCGATCGCAGCGAGTCCTCTTATATGGAGCGGCTGCGGGCCGCCGGGCTCGATCCGATCGTCGGACACGACGCCGCGAACCTGCCCGAGGGCGCCGAGGTGGTCGTCTCGACCGCGATCGCCGCCGACAACCCGGAGCTGGCGCTTGCCCGCGAGCGTGGCGTCGAGCCGGTCCACCGCGGGGAGCTGCTCGCCGAGCTCTGCGCCGAGAAGCGGTTGATCGCCGTCGCCGGCACGCATGGCAAGACGACCACCTCGGCGATGCTGGTCTGGGCGCTGCGCGCCCTCGGCGCCGACCCGGCCTTCTTCATCGGCGGCGAGGTGCCGGGGCTCGGGCCCGGCGGTGCCGCGGCGAACGCCGGCTGGGGCGCCGGAGAGTGGGTCGTCGCCGAGGCCGATGAGAGCGACGGCAGCTTCCTGCGCCTCGCTCCCGAGATCGCCGTCGTCACCAACGTCGAGATGGACCACCACAGCCGCTGGGGCTCGGTGGCCGAGCTGCGGGTGGCCTTCGAGGAATTCGCGGCCAAGGCGAGCGCCGTCGTGCGCACCGAGGACTCGGAGCTGGAGATCCGCCTGGCGACGCCGGGCCATCACAACCTGCTCAACGCGCGGGCCGCGGTTGGCGCGGCTGAGGCCGCCGGCTTCGACTCCGCCGAGGCGGCCACGGCGCTGGCCGACTTTCCCGGCGTGCACCGGCGCCTCGAGCTGAAGGGGGAGGCCGGCGGGGCGCGCGTCTACGACGACTACGGTCACCACCCGACCGAGGTGCGCGCAGCGCTCACCGCGCTGCGCGAGCTTGCCCCCGAGCGGCTGATCGCCGTCTTTCAGCCCCACCTCTACTCGCGCACCAAGGCCTTCGCCGCCGAGTTCGGTGCGGCGCTGGCGCTCGCCGACGAGGCGGTCGTCCTCGACGTCTACCCGGCGCGCGAGGAGCCGGTCGGCGAGCTGGCCGGGGTCAGCGGTCTCGACGTCGCCCGCGCGGCGGCCGACCGGATCGGGGGCCGACGGGTGGTCTGGGCGCCGACCCTGGATGCGGCGCTGGCCGCGGCCCGGCGCCGCCTGGGGCCAGGGGTGCTTCTCGTCACGATCGGCGCAGGCGACGTGGTCGGAGTCGGCGAGGCGCTGGTCGAGAGCCGGGAGGATCTCCGGTGAGCTTCCAGCCTGCGGCCGTGCGGCGTGGCTTCGCCCTCTCGCGGCTGACCACTGTGCGCACCGGCGGCCAGGCCGATTACTTCGCCCGGCCCGGGAACGAGGGTGAGCTGCTCGCGGTGCTCACCTGGGCGGCGGACGAGGGCCTCGCCCTGGGGGTGATCGGCTCGGGATCGAACCTGCTCGTCGCCGACTCTGGCTTTCGCGGGCTGGCGCTGAAGCTCGCCGGTGAGCTGGCGACGATCGAGCGCGGCGGAGGGGGAATCGTCTGTGGCGGCGGCGCCCGCTTCCCGTCGGCCGCCGCCAAGGCCGCCGGCTGGGGACTCGCTGGGATCGAATTCGGGGTCAACATCCCCGGCACGGCAGGCGGCGCGGTGAAGATGAACGCCAACGCCTACGGCGGCCAGCTCGCCGAGGTGCTGGAGTCGGTTGACGTCTTCACGGCCGCCGGCCGGGAGCGACGCGAGCCCGGCTCGCTCGGCTTTGGCTATCGCAGCTCCAACCTGGGCGCCGGCGAGGTTGTCTCGCGCGCAGTCTTCCGGCTGCGCCCGGATGACCCGGACAAGATCCGCGCTCGCCTCAACGAGATGCGCGCCAAGCGTCGCGAAGCCCAGCCTTCGGGGATCAAGACCTTCGGCTCGACCTTCAAGAACCCGGAGGACGGGCGAGCGGAGGGGCGCAGCGCCGGGCAGCTGCTCGACGCGGCGGGATGCCGGGGGCTCAGCCACGGCGAGGCGCGCTTCTCCGAGAAGCACGCCAACTTCGTCGAGAACACCGGTCATGCGACAACCGCCGACGTGCTGGCGTTGATGGCCGAGGGCCGGCGCCGCGTGCACGAGGCGACCGGCGTCGTGCTCGAGCCCGAGGTCCAGGTGCTGGGCGACGTGCGCTGGCCGGAGGGCTGGGAGCTGTGATCCGCAGGCCGATTTGGCCGCTGGCGGCGATCCTCGTGGTGATCGCGGTGGGCTTCGCTTGGCAGGTCCTCTTCGGCGGCGGCAAGACAATCGGCGGCCAGCTGGTCGCCAGCCGGCCGGTGGCGGTGATCGGCAGCGGCTCCCAACCGGTGGCGGTGGCCGCCGACGGCTCGCTGCTCGGCTGGTTCCAGGTGCCCGAGGAAAGCGACCTGCCCCGGCTGCCGCTCGAATCGCCCCCCGAGAGCGGGCGCCTGGCGGGCCCCGCGCTCGAACAGGCCGAGGTTCTGGCGGCGACGCCGCCGGCGCTGCGTCCCTATGTCGAAGGCAGCCACTTCGGCGAAAGCGGGGTGGAGGTCGAGCTGACCTCGGGCGTCGAACTGCGCTTCGGGCCGGCGACCCAGGCTGCCCGCAAGTGGCGTGCGGTCGCCGCGGTGCTCGCCGACCCCTCTGTCGAAACCCTCGATTATGTAAACGTCGTCGCCCCGAGCCGGCCGACGACACGCGGCTCTGGGCATACGCTTCCGCCGCCTCCCTAAACCCTCGACCATAGGGTTAGATATGCGAAACCCTCAAGTAGCCATTGAGGAATCTGCATTGCAGGATGTCGCCCGGCGGTTTGACAGGCTCCCCGAAATGCCCTACGTTGAGCGCAATTTCCGCGGTTACAGCGTACCCTTGAACCCTTAAGCATTGCTGTAGCTTCGGACAGAACAAAGGCTCAACTCAAACGCCGACCCCCAGGTTGTCGGTGGCTGGAGAAATCGGGAGATGGAATCCACATACCTCGCGGTGATCAAGGTCGTGGGCGCGGGCGGTGGCGGCACCAACGCCGTCAGCCGCATGGTCGACGCCGGCATTCGCGGCGTCGAGTTCGTCGCCGTCAACACGGATGCGCAGGCGCTGCAGGCTTGCGACGCCGACATCAAGCTCTCGATCGGCCAGGAGCTGACCCGGGGCCTCGGCGCCGGCGGCAACCCCGAGGTCGGGGCGGGCGCGGCGGCGGAGAGCCGCGACGAGATCAAGGAGGCGCTGAAGGGCGCCGACATGGTCTTCGTCACCGCGGGCGAGGGGGGCGGCACCGGCACCGGCTCGGCGCCGGTGATCGCCGAGATCGCCAAGGAAGAGATCGGCGCGCTGACCGTCGGCGCGGTCACCAAGCCCTTCGAGTTCGAGGGCAAACGACGCATGCAGCAGGCGCTCGAGGGCATCGAGAAGCTGCGCAACAACGTCGACACCCTGATCATCGTCCCCAACGAGAAGCTTCTGCAGGCGGTCGAGCGTCGCACCAGCGTGCTCGAGGCCTTCCGCCAGGCCGACGACATCCTGCGCCAGGGCGTGCAGGGCATCACCGATCTGATCACGATCCCCGGCCTGATCAACCTCGACTTCGCCGACGTGCGCACGATCATGCGCGACGCCGGCTCGGCCCTGATGGGCGTTGGCTCGGCCTCCGGCGAGGCGCGGGCGCTCGACGCGGCCAAGGCGGCGATCACCTCGCCGCTGATCGAGGAGTCGATCAAGGGCGCCACCGGGATGCTGCTCAACATCACCGGCCCGGAGGACCTCGGCCTCTTCGAGGTCAACGAGGCCGCCCAGCTGGTTCAGGCCGAGGCCGACGACAACGCCAACATCATCTTCGGCTCGGTCGTCGACCAGTCGATGCGCGACGAGGTTCGCGTGACCGTGATCGCCACCGGCTTCGAGGGCTTCGAGCTGCTGGCGCGCTCGCCGCAGCGCGTGCGGCGGCGCTACGAGTCCAAGCCGCGGATCTCCGGCGAGGACACCGATATCCGCAAACTGCGGGTGTCGGACGACGACATCGACGTGCCCGGGTTCCTGAAGGAATAGTTCGGGGCGTGGTCGGTGGCGCCGGGAGGGGTGCCCTCCAGGCGAATTGATGTCGCACGCGCCTGCGGCGCTTAGCGACTGTGTCTGAGCGCGCCTGCGGCGCGCAATCACCGGATTGCATTTCCGCCGCTTCGCGACATTCGCCTGGAGGGCACCCCTCCCGGCGCCTGCGGACCCTCCCAGTCATTAGCCTTGCGCGCCTGATGCCGATGCGGACGCCTCTCTACGAAAAGCACGTTGAGCTTGGGGCGAAGCTTGTCGACTTCGCCGGGTGGGAGATGCCCGTGTCGTACGAGGGGATTCGGGAGGAGCACTCGGCTGTTCGGACGCATGCGGGGATGTTCGACGTGTCGCACATGGGGGAGGTCGAGGTTGAGGGGCCGGGGGCGCTGGCGTTTCTCCAGCGGGTTCTCTCGAACGACGTGGCGAAGATCGACGTCGGCGGCGCCCAGTACTCGTGCCTCTGCGCCGAGGATGGCGGGGTGCTCGACGACCTCTTCACCTACCGACTCGGGGCCGACCGCTACCTGATCGTTACCAACTCGGCCAATCACGCCGGGGACCTTGCCTGGCTGGGGCGGTGGAGCCGCTCCTTCGACGTCGCCGTGCGCGACGTCGCTGACCGCTACGCGATGCTCGCGGTGCAGGGGCCGCATGCGCGGGCCGTGGTGGCGGGGACGTTGGGGATTGAGCTGGCGCCGCGGATGCGGGCCGCTCATGCCCGCGTGGGTAGGCGGCCGGCGATCGTCTGCGGGACCGGGTACACCGGCGAGGATGGGGTGGAGCTGCTGCTCGATCCGGAGGTGGCGACGGCGGTTTGGAGCGAGCTGCTCGATGCCGGGGTGGTGCCCTGTGGGCTTGGTGCTCGGGACACGCTGCGGCTCGAGGCCTGCTTTCACCTGCATGGCCAGGACCTGACCCCGGAGCGCAACCCGATCGAGGCGGGGCTTGGTTGGTGCTGCGCGGAGGCCACCGGGTTCGTCGGCGCCGAGGCCGTGGCCGGTGCCCGTCGCGAGGGAACAACCGAGGTGCTGGTGCCGTTCAGGATCGAGGGGGCGGGCATTCCGCGCCAGGGCAACCCGGTGCTGGCGGGCGGCGAGCCGGCCGGCACGGTCACCTCGGGCAGCTTCTCGCCCTCGCTGGAGGTGGGGATCGGGATGGCCTACGTGCGCGCCGACCTCGCCGAGACCGGCGCCGAGCTGGAAATCGACGTGCGCGGCAAGTTGCGCCCGGCCCGGATAGCTTCCAAGCCCCTCTACACGAGCCAGCGGAAAGGATGACCTTGGCCGACGCGAGCTACCCGGATGACCTGCTTTACCACGACCAGCACGACTGGGCCCGGATCGAGGGCGACGTCGCCACCTTCGGGATCACCTGGTACGCCCAGGACAGCCTCGGCGAGGTCGTCTTCTACGACCCGCCCGAGGCCGGCGCGACGGTCGACAAAGACCAGAGCTACGCCGAGGTCGAGTCGGTCAAGGCGGTCTCGGACGTGATCGCGCCGATGTCGGGGGAGATCGTCGAGGTCAACGACGCCCTGGCCGACGCGCCGGAGCGGATCAACGAGGATCCCTACGGCGAGGGGTGGCTGGTCAAGGTGCGGCTCAGCGCCCCGAACGAGGTCGACGCGCTGCTGAGCGCCGCCGAATATCGCAATCTGCTCGAAAAATAAGATGCCGGGACGCCCTCGCCCTTGCGTAGCCTTCAGCGGGTGACCCGCTACACGTCCGCGACCCCCGACGATCGCGCCGAGATGCTCGCCGCGATCGGCGTCGACTCGGTCGAGGAGCTCTTCGAGCAGATTCCCGAGGGCCTGCGGTTGAAGGAGCCGTTGGCGCTCGAGGATGGGCTGAGCGAGGCCGAGGTCCATGAGCGGCTCAGGGCGCTCGCGGCACGCAACGACGACGCCGAAGAGCAGGTCTGCTTCCTCGGCGCCGGGTTCTACGACCACTACGTGCCGGCGATCGTCGACGCGATCGCCCAGCGCTCGGAGTTCCTGACGCCCTACACGCCCTACCAGCCGGAGATCTCGCAGGGTGGCCTGCAGGTGATGTTCGAGTTCCAGACGGCGATGTCGGAGCTGACCGGGCTGCCCGTCTCCAACGCCGGCCTCTACGAGGGCCCCTCCTCGGTCGCCTCCGCCGGATACCTGGCGATGGCGGCGACCGGGCGGCGGCGCTTCGTCATCTCCCGCGGGCTGCACCCGCACAGCCGCGAGACGCTCGAGACGTACTCGGTGGGCTATGGAGCGGAGGTGGTCGAGGTTGGACTGCGCGACGGCGAGACCGATGCCGCGGCGCTTGCCGATGCGGTCGACGAGGAGACCGCGGCCGTCTTCCTGCAGAGCCCCAACTTCCTCGGCGCGATCGAGCGGGTCTCCGAGCTCGGCGCGGCGGCGAAGCAGCAGGGCGCGCTGCTGGTCGTCGCCTGCGATCCGATGACCCTCGGCGTGCTGAAGCCGCCCGGCGAGATGGGCGCCGACATCGCCCTCGGCGAGGGCCAGCCGCTCGGCAACCGGCTCGACTTCGGCGGGCCGTCCTTCGGCTTCTTCTGCGCTACCGCCGAGCAGATCCGGCGCATGCCGGGACGGATCGCCGGGGAAACCGAGGACGCCGACGGCCGCCGCGGCTTCGTCCTCGCCCTGCAGACCCGCGAGCAGCACATTCGCCGCGAGAAGGCGACCCACAACATCTGCACCGCCCAGGCGCTCAACGCGCTCTGCGCGATGGTCCACCTCGCCTGGTTGGGCAGGGAGGGCTACCGCGAGCTGGGTGAGCTGCTGGTGCGGCGCACCGCCTACGCGCGTGAGCGCCTGGCGGCGGTCGGCGGGGTCGAGCCGCTGCACGCCGCCCCGGTCGCCCGCGAGTTCGCCGTCCGCCTCGACGCCCCCGTCGATCGCGTCCTGGAGCGCTGCGCCGAGCGTGGGATCGCCGCCGGCTACCCGCTCGGCCGCGAGTACCCCGAGTACGAGGACGGCCTGCTTGTGGCGATCACCGAGCGCCGCACGCGAGCCCAGATCGACGAGCTGGCCGAGGCGCTCGGTGCCGCGATCGCCGCCGAGCGCCAGGGGGTGACGGCCTGATGGCGCTGACCGAGACCCCGATGCAGGCCGAACGGGCCGAGACGATCTACGAGAAGTCGAAGGCGGGACGGCGGGCCGCCGCCCTGCCGCCTGCCGAAGTCCCGGAGCCACCGCTCGCCGAGCTGATCCCGGCCGAGCTGCTGCGCGCCGAGCCGCCGCGCCTGCCCGAGGTCGCCGAGCCGGAGATCGTCCGCCACTACAACCGGCTCTCGCGGCGCAACTTCGACCTCGACTCCGGCTTCTACCCGCTCGGCTCCTGCACGATGAAGCACAACCCGCGCCTCAACGAGCGCGTCGCCGCGCTCCCCGGCCACTCCCGCCTGCACCCGGCGCAGGATCCGAAGCGCGCCCAGGGCGCCCTTGAGCTGATCTGGCTGCTGCAGCGCTCGCTGGCTGAGATCTGCGGCCTGCCGCACGTCAGCCTGCAGCCCTCGGCCGGATCGCACGGCGAGCTCGCCGGCCTGCTGCTCACCCGGGCCTTCCACGCCGACCGCGGCGAACAGCGAACCAAGGTCCTGGCACCCGACACCTCGCACGGCACCAACCCGGCTTCGGTGACGATGGCCGGCTACGAGGTCGTCAAGGTGGCAACCAACGAGCGCGGCGGGGTCGAGATGGACGACCTGCGGGCGAAGATCGACGCCGATCCGGAGCGGGTCGCCTGCCTAATGCTCACCAACCCCAACACGCTCGGCCTCTTCGACGAGAACATCGCCGAGATTGCCGCGCTGATCCACGCGGCGGGGGGGACGCTCTACTACGACGGCGCCAACCTCAACGCGGTGATCGGCCACTCGCGCCCCGGCGACATGGGCTTCGACATCGTCCACGTCAACCTGCACAAGTCCTTCAGCCAGCCGCACGGGGGAGGTGGGCCGGGGGCCGGGCCGATCGCGGTCTCCGAGCGAATCGAGCCCTACCTGCCGCGCCCGCAGGTGGTGCGCCGCGACAACAACGGCCACGGCCCGCTCTACGACCTCGATCGCGAGCGCCCCAAGTCGATCGGCCGCCTGCGCGGCTTCCAGGGCAACTTCGGCGTCTTCGTGCGCTCCTACGCCTACATCCTCAGCCTCGGCGCCGACGGCCTCGCCGAGGCCTCGGAGACCGCGGTGCTCAACGCCAACTACCTGAAGGCGAGGCTTGCCGAGGGCCGCGGCGGCCAGCGCCTGCCGGTCGCCTTCGACCGCCACTGCATGCACGAGTTCGTCCTCTCCGGAAAGCCGATGAAGCGCGAGCTCGGCCTCGCCACCCTCGACCTCGCCAAGCGCCTGCTCGACTTCGGCTTTCACCCGCCGACCGTTTACTTCCCCCTGCTGGTCGAGGAGGCGCTGATGATCGAGCCGACCGAGACCGAGACCAAGGAGACCCTCGACGCCTTCGCCGACGCCGTAGAGCGGATCCTCGCCGAGGCCGAGGAGGATCCGGAGGTCGCCAAGCAGGCTCCTTACACGACCCCCGTGCGTCGCCTCGACGAGGTCAAGGCGACGCGGCGGCCGGTTGTGCGGCAGGCGATGTCCTGAGGTGGGGTCGGGCGGGGCGGGTCCGCCGGACACTCAGCGCGAAGCGCGTCCGCGGACCCTCCCCGCCCGACCTTCTCGGTGCGTCGGTTGCCTAAAGCTCGGGGAGCTGTTGCTTCAACTCGAGGACCGGGGCGAAGAGGTCGCCTTGTCTTTCGATGCGCTTGAGGACGTCTCCGGCCTCGAAGACGAGGGAGCTTGGGTCTTTGCGCTCCACGGCCGTTTCGACCTCGTCCCAGGTGATTGGGGTGGAGACCGTGGGGCGTTCGCGGGCCCTTAGGGAGTAGACGGCGATCGTCGTCTTGCGGCGATGGTTCTGGGACCAGTCGACGAAGACCTTGCCCTTGCGCTCGGCCTTTTTCATCTTCGAGACGACCTCCTCGGGGGTCTGCTTCTCGAGCAACTGGGCGATCGCCCGGGCGAAGGGTTTGGTCGCCCGCTCGCCGCCGTCCTCGGCCTCGTAGGCGACGGCGTCTTCGTTGAGCGGCACGTAGACCTGCAGGCCCTTGGATCCCGAGGTCTTCGGGAAGCACTGAACCCCGAAGTGATCGAAGAGCTCACGCAGGCGCAGGGCGACCCGGCAACAGTCGAGCACGCCGGCCGGCGGCCCGGGGTCGAGGTCGAAGGCGAGCACAGTGGGGCGGTCGGGCGCCTCGGCGAGCGAGAGGGAGGGGTGCAGCTCGATCGCCGCCAGCTGCGCCATCCAGACCAGGGTGGGCCGGTCCTCGCAGACGCAGAAGTCGATCGTCCCGGCGCGCGGCCCGGCGAGGACCGCGGCGGTCTTCACCCACTCGGGCCGGTGTTTGGGGCAGCGCTTCTCGAAGAAGGCGGCATCGGCGTCGTCGACGCCTTCGGGGAAGCGGCGCAGGGTCAAGGCGCGGCCGCGCAGATGGGGGACGATCGCCGGCGCGACCCGGGCGTAGTAGTCGACCACCTCGCCCTTGGTGAAGCCGGCCTTCGGGTAGAGGACCTTGTCGAGGTTGGTCAGCGTCAGCTCACGCCCGTCGACCTCGACCTGGCGGCTCCCGGGCACTAGAGCCGATCCCGGTAGGGGTTCCGCTTAACTTTTTCGAGCCGCGTTTCGGGCTGTCGACGATCGCTCGCCGCGAAAAAGTACAAGACGCTCCACCCCTACCGGGATCGGCTCTTGGCGCGGGATTTGGATGTCGAGGCCGCGCGTTTCTTCGCTGGGGCTTTCTTCGCCTTGGCCTTTGGCTTGGGCGCCTTGGCCTTGCCGTCTCGCTTGCCCTGCACGGCGGCGATGCTCTGCTCCAGGGCGGCCATCAGGTCGGGGGCCTTGGTCGGCTCGCGCTCCTCCTGTGGCGCCGTGACGACCTCCTCGCCGGCTGCCTTGCGTTCGATCATCGCCAGCAGCTGCTCGCGGTGCTCGTCTCGGTAGGCGCCCGGGTCGAACTCGCGGGTCAGCGACTCGATCAGCTGCTCGGCCATCTCGACCTCGCGCTTGGGGATCTTCGGCTTCTCGCCGGGAAGCACGTCCTCGAGCTCCTCGGGCGGCACGACCTCGTCGGCAAAGCGCATCGTGGTCAGGGTCAGCACCCCGTCGCCTGGCCGCAGCGCCGCCAGGTGCTCCTTGTTGCGGAAGACGAAGCGGGCGATCGCCACCTTGCCCGAGTCCTCCATCGCCTTGGCGAGCAGCGAGTAGGCGCGCTCGGCCCCCTGCGCCGGGCCGAGGTAGTAGGGGCTGTCGAAGTAGATCGGGTCGATCTGGTCGAGGTCGACGAAGTCCTGCACCTCGATCGCGCGGCTCTTCTGCGGCGCCAGCGCCTCCAGCTCAGCTTTGGAGATCGGGATGTAGCGGTCCTTGGCGATCTCGTACGCCTTGACGATCTTCTCGTAGGGGACCTCCTCGTCGGTCCCCTCGGCGACCCGCCGGTGGCGGATGCGGGCATTGTCGGACTCGCGGATCTCACGCAGCGAGATCCCTCGGCGCGCGACCGCGCTGTACAGCTTGACGGGCACGTTGAGCAGCCCAAAGCTGATCGAACCGCTCCATATGGCTCTAGCCATCGGCATCCACCTACCCGATTCTTCCAGCGCTCCCCACCCCACCGCAACCCCGGCGCCGAGCCGCCAGCCATCTTGCGCCCCGCGACCCCGGGGACGTGCCGCAACTTAGGTACCTATGCGGACCTCTAAGTTGCGGCACGTCCCCTGCGATCATGCGGCGGTGCTGTTCGAGCTGCGGGACGTGGGGCTGGTGCGGGGCGGTCGGCGGGTGCTCGACTCGGTCGGCGTCGGAATTCCCGCCGGGGCAACGGCGATCGTCGGTCCTTCTGGGGCGGGGAAGTCGACGCTGCTGCGGTTGCTCAACCGGCTCGTCGATCCCGACGAGGGGACGATCGCCTACCGCGGGCGCCCGCTCGACGAGTACGACCCCCTGGCCCTGCGCCGCGAGGTCTCGCTGGTGCCCCAGCTGCCGGCGCTGCTCGAGGGGACGGTGGGTTCGAACCTCTCCTACGCGGCGGGACTCGCGGGCAGGAAAGTCGACGCCGAGCGCTGCCTGCGGCTCGCCGGCCTCGACCCGGAGTTCGCCGAGCGCGAGGTGAGCAGGCTCTCGGTCGGCGAGCAGCAGCGGGCGATGCTGGCCCGGGCGCTGGTCCAGGAGCCGGCGGTGCTGCTGCTCGACGAGCCGACCTCGGCCCTCGACCACGCCGCCCGCGACGCGATCGAGGCGACCCTCTCCCGGCTGGGTCGGGAGCTCGAGATCTCACTGGTGCTCGTCAGCCACGACCCCGAGCAGGCGCGGCGCCTGGGCGAGTGGGTGGTGCGGATCGAGGCCGGCCGCGTTGCCGAGCACGGCGCCATGGCGGAGGTGCTGGGATGACGCTCCGGTGCGCCTATCCCACGTCATGCGCGGCAAAGGCGCACCGGAAGGCGAGACCTTGATCCACCTCTCGATCGGCCAGGTCGGCGCCGCCCTCGCCCTGGTCGCCCTCGCCGCGGCGATCTCCTTCTGGCAGAAGGCCGACCTCGAGCGCGATATTGGCGTCGCCACCGTGCGCTCCTTCGTCCAGCTGACCGCGATCGGCTACGCGATCAAGCTGATCTTCGACGCCGACACGCTCTGGCTCGTCTTCGCCCTGCTCGCCGTGATGGTTGTCTTCGGCGCACTCACCGCCCGCAGCCGGGCGAAGCGCGTGCCCGGCGCCTTCTGGCCGCTGCTGATCGCGCTCGCCGCGGCCGGGGCGATGACCCTCGGCCTAGTCGTCGCGCTCGGCGTCTTCGAAGCGACGCCGCGCTACCTGGTCCCGGTCGGCGGCATGGTGATCGGCAACGCGATGACCGCGTCGGCGGTGGCGCTCAACCGGCTCGGCGACGAGATCGCCGAGTCACGGGCTCGGATCGAGGCGACCCTCGCGCTCGGAGCCACGGGCGAGGAAGCGGCTCGCCCCTTCGTTCGGCGTGCCCTGCGCTCGGGAATGATCACCCTCATCGACTCGACCAAGACCACCGGCCTGATCTTCTTCCCCGGCACGATGGTCGGCATGCTGCTCGCCGGCGCCAGCCCGACCGACGCCGTCCGCCTGCAGCTGATCCTCCTCTACGCCCTGCTCGGCAGCGTCTCGATCGCCGCCCTCGTCGCCACCGGCCTGGCCTACAGGAGCTTCTTCACCGAAGCCCACCAGTTGCGCGACCTCGACCCCGTCGCGAACTCCTGAGGGGCCGTCCAGGCAGGAGTGGAACGTCTTGTACTTCTTCGTCGTGAGCCAGCGGCGTTAGCCCGCCAGCATTCCACTGAAAAAGTTAAGTGGAACCCCTGTCTGGACGGCCCTACCCGCCCGTACACTCGACGCGTGTCCCGTCAACAGCGCCTGACGCTGGTCGCGACGATCCTCGGCTCGACGATCGTCTTCCTCGACTCGACCGTCGTCAACGTCGCCCTGCCGGCGATCGCCGACGGGCTCGACGCGGGGCTTGCCGGGCAGCAGTGGGTGGTCGAGGCCTACATGCTGACCCTGGTCTCGCTGCTCCTCGTCGGCGGCTCGCTCGGCGACCAGTTCGGCCGGCGCGAGGTGTTCGTCATCGGCCTGATCGGCTTCGGCGCCTGCTCGGTGCTTTGCGCGGTGGCCCCCTCAGTTGAGTTCCTGATCGCCGCTCGCGCCCTGCAGGGCATCGCCGGCGCGCTGCTCGTGCCCGGCTCGCTGGCGATCGTCGCCGCGACCTTCGAGGGGGCGGCGCGCGGCAAGGCGGTGGGGACCTGGACCGCCTGGACAGGGATCGCGACCGTGTTCGGCCCGGCGGGCGGCGGGGCACTGATCGGCGTCACCTCGTGGCGGGCGATCTTCTGGATCAACATCCCGCTGATCGTCGCCACGGTGGCGATCACCATGCACTCGGTGCGCGAGAGCCGCGACCCCGACGCCTTCCGCGGCATCGACTGGACCGGCATCGCGCTCTCCGCCGCCGGTCTCGGAGGTCCGGTCTACGCGCTGATCGAGCAGCCAACCCACGGCTGGGGCGCACCCGGCGTCTGGATCCCGCTGCTCGCCGGCGTCGCCTGCTTCGTCCTCTTCGTCCTGCACGAGGCGCGGGCCCGCCACCCGATGCTCGACCTCGGCCTCTTCCGCATCCGCAACTTCGCTGTCGCCAACCTGACCACGCTCTCCACCTACGCAGGGCTGATCGGTGGCCTCTTCTTCGTCGGACTCTTCCTCCAGCAGGTGGCGGGCTACTCGGCGCTGGAGGCGGGGTTGGCGACGACGCCGGTCTCGCTGCTGCTCTTCTCCCTCTCGCCGCGCTGGGGAAGGCTGACCTCGGGGACGGGGCCGCGGCTGCCGATGACGCTCGGCCCGATCGTCGGCGGCGTCGGCCTGCTCCTGCTGCTGCGGGTCGGCAGCGGGGCCGACTATGCGGCCGACGTGCTGCCGGCGATCGTCGTCTTCGGCCTCGGCCTCTCGGCCACGGTCGCGCCGCTGACCGCGACCGTGCTCGACTCGGTCGAGGAGAGTCACGTCGGCATCGCCTCGGGCGTCAACAACGGTGTCTCGCGCGTCGCCGGCCTGCTGGCGATCGCGATCCTCGGCGCCGTGATCTCGGCCTACTTCGGCGCGAGCCTCGACTCCAACCTCGGCAGCGCCCCGCTCGGCCCACGCGCGACGCACGCAGTCTCCGACGCCAAGCACCAGCCATTGGCCGTGCCGGGCACCGCCAAGCTGCCCCCGCGCCAGGCCACCCGCGTCGCAAGCGCCTCCACCGACGCCTCGACCTCAGCCTTCCACCTGGGCATCGGCATAGCCGGAATCCTGATGATCGTCGGCGGCACCGTCTCCGGCTTCGGCATAGAGAACCCCAGGCGCCACCGAGAAGCCATCCCCACCCGCGGCGCTGCGCCGGCCGGCGAGTGCGGCCACGGCCCCGACGCAGACTCCGCGCCCGCGCCAGCGCCCGCACCTGAGCCAGCCCCCGGGCCCACCTAACCAAGCTCCCGTCCCAGGGTCATGGTGCCGTAACCCCGCTCCGAGAGCCGGGACGGGGCACCCCTCGAACTGGCGGATACTCAAATCGCCGGCCTCATTAGGCCGGCGATTGTCAGGGCGAGGGGTGCCCCGTCCCGGCCGCCCCGACTAGCGAGGGGCACTCCACCCCCGCCGCCCAACTAGGCTCCGCACAATGGCCGCCCCGATCGTCTTCTCCGGCATCCAGCCCACCGGCCGCAAGCACCTGGGCAACTACATCGGCGCGATCCGCCAGTACGTCGAGGGGCAGGACCGCGGCGACACGGCGATCTTCTGCATCGTCGACCTGCACGCGCTCTCGGTCGCCTTCGACCCGGCCGAGCTGCGCGAGCGGCTCTACGACACGACCGCGATCCTGCTTGCCGCCGGCCTCGACCCAGCGCGATGCATGCTCTTCCGCCAGTCCGACGTGCGCGAGCACACCGAGCTCACCTGGATGCTCTCCTCGGTCACCTCGCACGGCGACCTCAACCGCATGCATCAGTTCAAGGACAAGTCGGCGAAGCAGCAGGAGCTGGTTTCCGCGGCGCTCTTCTATTACCCCGTGCTGATGGCGGCCGACGTGCTCGCCTACCGGGCGACCGAGGTGCCGGTCGGCGACGACCAGCGCCAGCACGTCGAGCTGATGCGCGAGATCGCCCGCCGCTTCAACGAGCGCTTCGGCGAGACCCTGGTGGTGCCGGAGCTGCGCGTCCCCGGGGTCGGCGCGCGGATCATGGACCTGCAGGAGCCGACCCGGAAGATGTCGACCACCGGCGGCACCGAGGCGGGCACGGTGCTGGTCCTCGACGGCGAGGCGACGATCCGCAAGAAGATCGGCAGCGCGGTCACCGACTCCGGCCGCGAGATCGTTCGCGACCGCGAGGCCAAGCCCGGGATCGCCAACCTGATCGACGTCTACGCCGTCGCCCGCGGGGTCGAGCCCGAGGCGGTCGAGCGGGAGTTCGACGGCGCCGGCTACGGCGACTTCAAGAAGGCCGTGGCCGAGGCGGTGGTCGAGCTCCTGGTCCCAGTCCAGGAGCGCTATGTCGAGCTGCGTCCCGACGAGGCGGTACTGGAGGAGACGCTGGCCGCCGGTGCCGAGAAGGCACGTTCCCTGGCCGCGCCGGTCGTCGCCGAGGTCCGCGACCGCATGGGCATCGGCGCTCCGCGCTAATTTGATCTCGTGACCGTCGCCGAGCTGGACCTCGACCTCGACGTCTTCGCCGGCCCGTTCGACCTGCTGATGGCGGTCGTCCTGCGTGAGGAGGTCAGCCTGCTCGAGGTTGAGCTGGCCGAGGTCGTCGTCGCCTACGTCGAGCACCTGGAGCGCGCCGAAGAGCTGGAGCTCGAGGTCGCCACCGAGTTCCTCGTGTTGATCGCGGCTCTGCTCGAGCTCAAGTCGCGCCTTCTGCTGCCCGGCGATGAGGAGGGGCTGGAGGAGGTGACGCCCGAGGAGGCGGTCGAGGAGCTGCTCGCCCGTCTACTCGAGTACCGCCGCTATCGCGATGCGGCAGCGGCACTGGAGAAGCGCTTCGAGGCGGAGCGCGGCTACCTCTACCGCTCGGCGCCGCTACCGGTTGGGCTGCGCCAGGTCGCGATCGAGGCCGCGACCGCGGTGTATGACCCGGAGCGCCTCGGCGCCGCGCTCGGCGACCTGCTGACCGAGCCGCCGGAGCTCAACCTCGACCACATCCGGCCGACCGTTTCCCTGCAGAAGCGGCTCGCGGTCCTGCGCCAGGCGCTGCGCGCCCACGCGGCGATCGACTTCGACGAGCAGTTCGGCGGCGAGGACCGGCTGACCCAGGCAGTCACCCTCTTCGCCCTGCTCGACCTCTACCGCAAAGGCGAGGCGACCTGGGAGCAGAGCGAGACCTTCGGCCCAATCCGCATCCGGGCTCGCGAGGTGGCCCGATGACGTTCCGGTGCGCCTTTTGCGGTCTATGCCCACATAAAGCGCACCGGAAGCGGTGGGGATGATGAGCGACCTTTCGCGGACGATTGAAGCGCTGCTGTTTCTCTCGCCGGTGCCGGTGCCGGCGCGGGACCTGGCCGAGGCGGTGGAGGCGACCGAAGGGCAGATCGAGGAGGCGATCGAGCTGCTGCGCGAGGACCTCGCCGAGGGCAAGCGCGGGGTGGTGCTGCGCGAGGTCTCCGGTGGGTTTGCGCTGGCGAGCGATCCCGGCAGCGAGGCCGCGGCTCGCCGCCTGCTGGCAAAGCCCCGCACGCCGCCGCTGACCCAGGCTCAGGCCGAGACGCTGGCGATCGTCGCCTACCTGCAGCCGGTCACCCGCCCGGAGATCGCCCGCATCCGCGGGGTCACCTCGGAGTCGGCGGTGCAGACGCTGGCCGAGCGGGGGCTGATCGAAGAGTCGGGGCGCTCACAGTTCGGGGCGGCGATCTTCAAGACGAGCGAGCTGTTCGAGCGCCTCTTCGGCCTCGCCGGGCTCGACCAGTTGCCCGATCCCTCGCAGTTCGATCCGACGCCGGACGACGAGCGGCAGCTGCGTGAGCGGCTGCTCAAGGCGGGCGATCAGCGGGCTCAGCCTTGAGCGGGGGGTGGTCGACCCTGGGCGGGGGGCGCGAGAGGGGACCCTCCCCCGAAGACCGTCGCGCAGCAGGGCGCGGTTTGGCGATTCGATGCCGAATCACGGGAGCCTTCGGGGGAGGGTCCCCTCTCGCGCCCTGTCCATGAGGCTGGCCAAGTTCCTCGCGCATGGGGGGATTGCTTCGCGACGGGCTTCGGAGACGCTCGTCGGGAACGGGCGGGTTACCGTGAACGGGGAGGTTGTGCGGGACCCGGCTCGGGACGTGGGCGAGGGCGACGAGGTTCGAGTCGATGGGAGCTTGGTGGGGGCGGAGGGTCGGGAGGTTTGGGCGGTTAACAAGCCGGTGGGGGTCGTTTCCACGGCGAAGGAGCCCGGGGAGCGGCCGGCGGTGGTCTCTCTGGTCGACTCCAGGGCCCGGCTCTATCCGGTGGGGCGGCTCGATGTGGATTCGACCGGGTTGATCCTGCTGACGAACGACGGGGAGCTGGCGAATCGGTTGACGCATCCGCGTTATGAGGTGCCGAAGACGTACGTGGCGGAGCTGCGCCGGCGGCCTTCGAACACCGACCTGCGGCGACTCGAAAACGGGGTCGAGCTCGAAGACGGGATGACGGCCCCGGCCGAGGTGCGGCGCCTGGGCGAGCGGCGGGTCGAGATCGTCCTGCACGAGGGTCGCAACCGCCAGGTGCGCCGCATGGCCGAAGCGATCGGCAACCGAGTCATCACCCTGCGCCGCACCCACTTCGGGCCCATAGCCCTCGCCGACCTCCCCGAAGGCGCCGCCCGCCGCCTAACCGCCCCCGAGCTCACCGCCCTCCGAGGACGTGCCGCAAGTTAGGTACCACCACGGGCCTATAACTTGCGGCACGTCCCCGGGTGCCCTGGGGGCGTTGGGTTTGGGAAGATGCTGGGCAGTGAGGTGGGACTTTGAGTGAGAAGCGGCTGTTTGCCGTCCGTGGCGCCGTGCAGGCCGAGGCCAACGAGGCCGAGGCGATCGTCGCGGCTACCGAGTCGCTGATGCGCGAGCTGCTGGATCGCAATGAGCTGCGCGCCGCGGCGATGGTCAGCTGCCTGTTCACCACCACGGGCGACCTCGACGCTGAGTTCCCGGCCGTCGCCGCGCGTCGGGTCGGACTCGACTCGGTGCCGCTGATCTGCGCCCGTGAGATCGACGTGCCCGGCGCCATGCCGCGCGTGATCCGCACCATGGTCCACTACTACGCCCCCGTCGGCCACCGCCCCGAGCACGTCTACTTAGGCGCTACCCAAGAGCTTCGCGCCGACCTCCACGCCGCGCAATAACGGCGGCGGACCGGCGCGGGGCGGTGTCCTCGGTCGGACAAAATAGCGCTGCTATTCGTCCTCCCTGCGTCCTTGCCCCGCTTGGTCCGGCGCCGTTATTGCATGTTTCGGGCAAACTCCCAAGCCATGGCTGTCACCTTCGCCGAGAAGCTCGCCCGCATGCCGGGCTACCAGGCCGGCGTGCCGACCGGGCAGGCGCCGGAGTCCCTCGCCGAGACCGGCATCGCGCAGCTCGCCTCGAACGAGTCGCCGATGCCGCCGCACCCGAAGGTGGTCGAGGCGATCGCGGCCGCCGCCAAGGCGATGAACCGCTACCCCGACCCCGACGCCACCCTGCTGCGCCGCCGGATCGCCGAGCGCTACGACTCCGACCCCTCGCGGGTCGCCGTCGGCAACGGCTCCTGCGAGATCCTGCTCGCCGCTGCCGAGGCGCTCTGCGAGCCGGGGGCCGAGATCCTCTACGCCTGGCCGGCCTTCTCGATGTATCCCTACCTCCCGGCTCTGACCGGCGCCCGCGAGATCCGTGTGCCGCTCGACGCAAGCGAGACTCACGACCTCGAGGCGATGGCCGCCGAGGTGACCGCCGCTACGCAGCTCATCCTCGTCTGCAACCCCAACAACCCGACCGCCACTCACCGGCCCGCCGCCGAGGTCGCCGCCTTCTGCGAGGCGCTGCCCGCCCACGTCACGGTGATCCTCGACGAGGCCTACGCCGAGTTCCAGACCCACGACGACCCCGACGCCACCGTCGACCTGCTCGGCGACCTGCCCAATCTGGTCATCCTGCGCACCTTCAGCAAGTGCTACGGCCTCGCCGGGCTGCGGGTCGGCTACGCGCTCGGCTCACCCAAGTTCCGCGCCGCGGTCGACGCCGTTCGCCAGCCCTTCAGCGTCAACGCCCTGGCCCAGGCGGCCGGCGCTGAGGCGATCCTCCACCAGGACGACGTCGCCAAGCGGGTCGAGGCGACGATCGCCGAGCGCCTGCGCGTCGAGGAGGGCCTCACCGAGCTCGGCCTCGCCACCTCGGAGACCCACGCCAACTTCTCCTGGATCGACCTCGGCGCCGCCGAGGAGGCCGAGGTGGTTTCGGGACTCGCCGAGCGCCAGATCGCCGTCCGCCCCGGAACCCCCCTGGGCGACCCCGGGCACATCCGCGTCTCCTACGGCAGACCGGCCGAGGACGACCGCTTCCTCGCCGCCCTCGGCGAGATTCTCGCCTGAGCATTCGACTTACTTCCGCTCACCTGCTACAAACTCAAGCAAGGTGAAGCGGTCCGCAGACACGACGTGCGTCCCTTGCGCCTCTGGCGCCACGCTCGCTCACGCGCGCTTCTCCTATTTCTGGCGATTTAGCTAGGCGTCCGGCCCCGCGGCTGCTGCCGCACCGAAATCAGGATTCGGCCGGGCGTCGGAATCGATTCGCGTTGTCGCGCGCTTGACCGCGACGGCGAGACCGGAAGTAGGCTTCAGAACGTGGAGAGAGGCGAAGGCAAAATGATGATCGGGGAGCAAGTGGGAGCGCGA
This sequence comes from uncultured Solirubrobacterales bacterium, assembly GCA_963728365.1. Classification (GTDB taxonomy): domain Bacteria; phylum Actinomycetota; class Thermoleophilia; order Solirubrobacterales; family 70-9; genus VRUE01. The sequence continues at coordinate 694,700 of CAVSJI010000001.1, read as the reverse complement.
GACAGGGTCCGCGACCAGCGAATCGAGCGAATCGAGGAGCTGGTCTCGCCGGAGAAGCTGCTGGAGGAGCTGCCGCTCGGCGCCGAGCGCGAGGCGGCCGTGGTGCGCGGCCGCGGCGAAGTCGGCAACGTGCTGGACGGGGCGGACGACCGGGTTCTGGTCGTCGTCGGTCCCTGCAGCGTGCACGACCCCGAGGCGGCGCTCGAGTACGCGGGCCTGCTCGCCGAACACACGCGCAGCGTCGAGCGCGAGCTGCTGATCGCGATGCGGGTCTACTTCGAGAAGCCGCGCACGACGACCGGCTGGAAGGGCCTGATCAACGATCCGCACCTCGACGGCTCGCTCGACGTCAACACCGGCCTGCGCATGGCCCGCCAGCTGCTGCTCGAGGTGCTCGACGTCGGCCTGCCGGTCGGCACCGAGTTCCTCGACCCGATCACGCCGCAGTACATCGCTGACGCGGTTGCCTGGGGGGCGATCGGCGCCCGCACCACCGAGAGCCAGACCCACCGCCAGCTCGGCTCCGGCCTCTCGATGCCGGTCGGTTTCAAGAACCGCACCGACGGCAACGTGCAGGTGGCGGTCGACGCGGTGCGCGCCGCGGCGGCCCCGCACGCCTTCGCCGGAATCGACGACGCCGGCGCCCCGGCGATCCTCTACACGAGCGGCAACCCCGACGGCCACGTGATCCTGCGCGGCGGCCGCGGTGCCCCCAACCACGACTCCGAGGGGGTCGCCGGGGCGCTTGCCTTGCTGCGCGACGCCGGCCTGCCCGAGCGCCTAGTGATCGACGCCTCGCACGACAACAGCGGCAAGGACCCAATCCGCCAGTGGATGGCCGCCGGCGAAATCGCCGACCAGATCGCTGACGGCAACCCGGCGATCGTCGGCGTGATGCTCGAGTCCTTCCTGGTCGAGGGCCGCCAGGACGTCGGCGACGGGGCCGACCTCGTCTACGGCCAGTCGATCACCGACCCCTGCATGGACTGGGACAGGACGGTCGAAACGCTCGACCAGCTCGCTTCCGCGGTGAGGGCGCGGCGCGGCTGATGCGGATCGCGGTTCTCGGCGTCGGCCTGATCGGCGGCTCGATCGGGCTCGCCGCCCGGCGCCGCCTCGAGGCCGAGGTCGTCGGCTTCGACCCCGATCCCGGGACGCTCCAGCGGGCGCTTGCCGAGGGCGCGATCGACGTCGCGGCAGGCTCCGTGGCCGAGGCGTGCGGGGGCGCCGAAGTCGTCTTCTGCGCCGCTCCGGTCGCCGACCTCGCCGACCTCGCCCGGGCTGCCCTCGAATCCTGCGATCCCGACACGGTGGTCAGCGACGTCGGCTCGACCAAGCGCGACATCGTCGCCGCGCTCGGCGCCGACGAGCGCTTCATCGGCGGCCACCCGCTGGCCGGGGCCGAGACCGCCGGCGTGCAGAACGCCCGCGCAGACCTCTTCGAGGGCGCCCGCTGGTACCTGACGCCGAAAAGCGAGCGCTCCAGCGGCCTGCTCTACGACCGCCTGCAGCGGGCGCTTGCCGGTCTCGGCGCCCGCCCGCAGGCGATCGACGCCGGGGCGCACGACCGCCTGATGGCGACCGTCAGCCACCTGCCGCACGTCGTCGCCAATGTGCTCGTCGCCCAGGCGGCAGAGGAGCTGACCCGCGACTCGGAGCGGATGCCGGAGGTCGGCCCGAGCTTTCGCGACACGACCCGCGTCGCCGGCGCCAACCCGGCGATCTGGGGTGACATCTTCGCCAGCAACAGCGAGGCCGTTGCCGAGGCGGTCGAGGCGGTCGCCGGGCGGCTCCGCGACGCCGCGTCCCTGATCCGCGCCGGCGAGCGCGACTCGGTCGCCGCCTGGCACGCCGAGGCCGCCGCCGACCGTCGCCGCCTGCTCGAGGCGGAGCTCGCCGGCGGCCCGCTGCGCGAGCTGCGCGTGGTCGTCGCCAACCGGCCGGGGACGATCGCCGAGCTGGCGCTGGCGCTGGGCGAGGCCGGCGTCAACATCGAGGACATGGCGCTCTACCCCGCGCCCGACATGACCTCCGGCGCGGTCTCGCTCTGGGTCTCGGGCGAGGAGCAGGCCGAGCGGGCGATGACGCTGGTCCGCGAGCTCGGCCACACGGTCAGCCCGGTCGGCGACGGCGGCTAGCGATGGCGAGGACGCGCTTTGACCCGGGCGGCCCGCTGCGCGGCAGCCTGCGCCCGCCGGCCGACAAGTCGATCTCCCACCGGGCGGCGCTGATCGCGGGGATGGGGGAGGGCGAGACGACGATCGAGGGTTACCTCGACGCGGCCGACACGCGCTCGACCCTGGCCGCCGTGCAGGCGCTCGGCGCCGAGGTCGAGGGCGTCGGCGCCAAGGCGATCGAACCGTCGATCAAGGTCCACGGCGTCGGCCTGCGCGGCGCCCGCGGGGCGGCGATCGACGCCGGCAACGCCGGCACCCTGCTGCGGCTGCTGCCGGGCTGGCTCGCCGGTCAGCCCGGAGGCGCCTGGACGCTCGACGGCGACGACTCGATCCGCCGCCGGCCGGTCGATCGGATCGCGACCCCGCTGCGCGCGATGGGGGCGAAGGTCAGCTGCCGCGAGGGCAGCCTGCCGCCGCTCGAGATCGAGGGCGCCGCGCTGCGCGGGGTCGAGCACGAGCTGCCGATCGCCAGCGCCCAGGTCAAGTCCTGCCTGCTCTTCGCCGGATTGCTCGCCGAGGGCGAGACCTGGGTCCACGAGCCGTCCCGCAGCCGGGACCACACCGAGCGGATGCTGGCCGCCGCCGGCGCCCCGCTCGCCTGGCTGAGCGGCGGCGTCCAGGTGCGCCCCGCCAAGCGGCTCGAGCCGGGCGTGCTCGCCGTCCCCGCGGACTTCTCCTCGGCCGCCTTCTTCATCGTCGCGGCGCTGCTCGTGCCCGGCAGCGAGGTCGTCCTCGAGCAGGTCGGCGCCAACCCGACCCGCACCGGCCTGCTCGGCGTCCTCGAGCGGATGGGGGCGGAGGTCGAGGTCGAGCCGGTGGGCGAGCGCGGCGGAGAGCCGATCGCCACGATCCGCGCCCGCGCCTCGCAGCTGCGAGGCGCCGAGGTCGGCGGCGCCGAGATCCCCCTGGCGATCGACGAGCTGCCGCTGCTCGCGCTCGCCGCCTGCTTCGCCGAGGGAGAGACGACGATCCGCGATGCCGCCGAGCTGCGCCGCAAGGAGTCCGACCGGGTGGCGAGCACCTGCGCCGCCCTGCGGGCGCTGGGCGGCGAGGCCGAGCCGCTCGAGGACGGCATGCGGATCGTCGGCAGCGGCGGCCTGCGCGGCGGCGCGGTCGTCTCCCACGGCGATCACCGGATCGCGATGCTCGGCGCGGTCGCCGGTCGCGCCTCGCGCGAGGGCGTCGAGGTCGACGGCATGGACGCCGCCGCGGTCAGCTACCCCGGCTTCGAGGCGGACCTCGCCTCGCTCCACTGAGCGCGGCAGCGTAGATTCCCTGCATGGTCATCGCCGTCGACGGGCCCGCGGGCGCCGGAAAGTCAACCGTGGCCCGGGCGCTCGCCGAGCGGCTCGACTTCACCTACCTCGACTCGGGGGCGATGTATCGCTGCGTGGCGCTGGCGGCGCTCGGGCGCGGCGCCGACCCCGACGACGCGGCGGAGATCGGCGAGCTGGCCGGCTCGCTGGAGATCGACCTCGATCCTGGCCGGGTGCACCTCGACGGCAACGACGTCAGCCTCGCGGTGCGCGAGCCGCGGGTCAGCGAGGCTGCCTCGCGCGTCTCGGTCCACGCCGCGGTGCGCGAGGCGATGGTGGCGCGCCAGCGTGAGATGATCGCCGCCGGCCGCTACGTCGCCGAGGGTCGCGACATCGGCACCGTGGTCAGCCCCGACGCGCCGCTCAAGGTCTACCTCACCGCCTCGCCCGAGGAGCGCGCCCGGCGCCGGGCGCTGCAGACGGGCGAGGACCCCGAGGAGGTGCTCGCCGCCCAGGGCGAGCGCGACGCCCGCGACGAGGGCCGCGAGCACAGCGCCCTGCGCCCGGCCACCGACGCGGTCGAGCTCGACACCACGGAGTTGACGCTGGACGAGGTCGTCGACCGGATCGAGGCCCTGGCCCGCGACCGGGGCTTGGTTTGAGCCGGCCGGTCGTCGCCGTCGTCGGCTTCCCCAACGTCGGCAAGAGCACCTTGATCAACAGGCTCGCCGGCGGGCGCGAGGCGGTCACCCACGCCGAGGCGGGCGTCACACGGGACCGCAAGCGGGTGCGCTGCGAGTGGAACGGGGTCGCCTTCGACCTGCTCGACACCGGCGGCATCGACCTCGCCGACGAGTCCGAGCTGGCTCGCGACGTGCAGCGCCAGGCGCGGCTGGGGATCGCCGAGGCCGACGTGATCCTCTTCGTCCTCGACGCCCGCGCGGGGGCGCGAGCCGGGGACGTCGAGCTGGCGAGGACGCTGCGCGGCGCCGAGACGCCGGTCCTCGTCGTCGCCAACAAGGTCGACCGGCCCGAGGACGAGCACCTGACCGCGGAGCTGCACGGGCTCGGCCTGGGCGAGCCCCTGCCGGTCTCGGCCTCGCACGGCCTGGGCAGCGGCGACCTGCTCGACCGTGCGGTCGAGGCGATGGGCGAGCGCCCGCCCGCCGAGGACGGCGACGGCGCCGTGCGGGTCGCGGTGATCGGCCGTCCCAATGCCGGCAAGTCTTCGCTGGTCAACGCCTTCCTCGGCTCCGACCGGGTGATCGTCTCCGAGCGTGCCGGCACCACGCGCGACTCGATCGACACCGAGGTCGAGGTCGACGGCCGGCCGGTCGTCCTGGTCGACACGGCCGGGCTGCGGCGCCGCTCTAAGGTCGCCGGCACGGTCGACTACTACGCCCAGCTGCGCTCCGAACACGCGGTCGAGCGCGCCGACGTGGCGATCGTCGTCTGCGACGCCGCCGATGGCGTGACCGCCGAGGACCTGCGCGTCGCCGAGCTGGCGATGAAGGCCGGCTGCGCGACCCTGCTGGTGCTCAACAAGTGGGACATCAGCCGCACCGACGTCGACGACGCCCGCGCCCGGGTTGCCCGCAAGCTGCGCCTGCGTCCCGCCGTCGTCACCTGCTCGGCGACCCGCGGGCGCAACGTCGCCAACCTGCTGCCCAAGGCGCTGGAGCTGGCCGACCGCGCCGCGGAGCGAATCCCGACCCCGGAGCTCAACCGCTTCGTCGCCGCGGTCGTCGCTCGCACGCCCCCTCCGTCCCGACGCGGCCGCCGCCTGCGCCTCTACTACGCCGCCCAGGTGGGTGAGCGGCCGCCGCGGATCGCGATCCAGGTCAACGACCGCAAGCTGATCGTGCGCGACTGGGCCTACCACCTGGAGAACCGCCTGCGCGAGACCTACGGGCTCGAGGGTGTGCCCCTCGTAATCGACTTCGTGCCTCACTCGGGAAACCGACGCTAGGCTTCGAGTCATGACCGATATCCAGCCGCTCGCCGAGGGCGAGTACCTCTTCACGTCCGAGTCCGTCACCGAGGGACACCCCGACAAGGTTTGCGACGCGATCTCCGACGCCGTGCTCGACGCCGTGATGGAGGGCGATCCGGACGGCCGCGTCGCCTGCGAGACGCTGGTCAACACCGGCATGGCGGTGGTCTCGGGGGAGATCTCGACTGACGTCCACCTCGACGTGCCGGAGCTGGTCCGCGAGACGATCCGCGAGATCGGCTACGACCACGGCGACTACGGCTACCACTGCGACCACGTCTCGGTGCTCGTCTCGCTCGACAAGCAGTCGCCGGACATCGCCCAGGGGGTCGACAAGGCGTATGAGACGCGCACCGAGTCGGTCGAGGACGAGCTGCTGATCGCCGGCGCGGGCGACCAGGGGATGATGTTCGGCTACGCCAGCGACGAGACCGAGGCGCTGATGCCGATGCCGATCCACCTCGCCCACCGGCTCGCCGAGCGGCTGGCGGCGGTCCGCAAGGACCGCTCGCTCGACTACCTCGGCCCCGATGGCAAGACCCAGGTGACGGTCCGCTATGCCGACGGCCGCCCGGTGAAAGTCGAAAAGCTGCTGATTTCCACCCAGCACGCCGAGGGGGTCGAGTCGGAGTCGAAGATCAAGCCCGACCTCTGGGAGAGCGTCGTCGGGCCGGTGCTCGGCGCCGAGGCTGCTGGCCTCTTCGACGAGGCCGAGCTGCGCAACCACTTCCTGGTCAACCCGACCGGCAAGTTCGTGATCGGCGGTCCGGTCGGCGACGCCGGCCTCACCGGCCGCAAGATCATCGTCGACACCTACGGAGGCATGGCTCGCCACGGCGGCGGCGCCTTCTCCGGCAAGGACCCCTCGAAGGTCGACCGCTCGGCCGCCTACGCTGCCCGCCACGTCGCCAAGAACGTCGTTGCGGCGGGTCTCGCGGAGCGCTGCGAGGTCCAGGTCGCCTACGCGATCGGCGTCGCCCGCCCGATCTCGCTGATGGTCGAGACCTTCGGCACCGGCAAGCTCCCCGATTCCCAGATCTCAAGGTTGGTCGAAGCCGAGTTCGACCTCCGCCCGGGAGCCTTCCGCCGCTACCTCGACCTGCACCGCCCGATCTTCAGGCAGACCGCCGCCTACGGCCACTTCGGCCGCGAGGGCGATGCCTTCACCTGGGAGCGGACCGACCGGGCGGACAAACTCAAGGACGCGGCAGGGCTCGAGGTCGCGCCCGCCTGACGCGAGAGGGGTCGGGGGAGGGGGCTGGTCACCCTCCAGTCGAATTGATGTCGCACGCGCCCGCTTCGCGGGCGCTTAGCTCCGAAGAATGAGCGCGCCTGCGGCGCGCGATAACCGGATTGCATTTCCGCCGCTTTGCGACACTCCCGGAAAGGGCCACCGACATCCCGCCCTGACCGCGCCCTACGCCTGCGGCTCGCCCAAGCCGTGCGCGCCGGCCGCTCCGGCGCCCGTCGCCTGGTCGACCTTGTGGACCACGTCGCCCGGGTCGGCTACGCCGTAGAAGATGAAGTTGTAGTCGTCGCCCGCGGCCGTGTCGAAGTCGACGTCGCCGACCTGGACGAGCCGCTGGTAGATGGACTGCTTGTAGTTGACGTTCTGGACCCGCTCGAGGCGGGTCTCCTGGACCTCGCGGGAGACGATGCCGCGGCGGATGTTGAGGCGGCGGTCGGTGATCGTGTAGGTGGTCGAGACCCGCTTGAGGAAGCCGGCGAGCACGGTGACCGCGACGATCGCGAGGACGACCAGGAAGACCGTGCCGCCGCCGGCGCCGAAGAGCTTGAAAACCACGCCGGCGAGGGCGGCGACCAGGATGCCCTTCAGGTAGAAGCCGATGATCGCGCGCCAGGAGGGGTGGCCCTGGAAGATGACCTGCTCTCCCGGACTGAGGTTGAGGCCCATCGGTGCCCAGCATACCCGCGCCGTCCGCCTTCCTCCATAGCTTGGGAGGGTGTCGATAGCAAGGGTCGAGCCGCTCACCACCGCCCGCGCCCTGCGCGGGCCGTTCGACTACCGGTTGCCCGAGGAGATGGCCGGGCTCGGCGTCGGCAGCCTGCTGCGCGTGCCCTTCGGGCGGCAGCGCCTGCTCGGCGTCGTCGTCGAGCTTGCGGAGGCCTCGGATCTGCCGCTTGAGCGGCTCGCCGAGCCGATCGAGGCGCTCGAGGCCGGCACGCCGCCGGAGCTCGTGCGGCTCGGCCTCTGGATCGCCCGCGAGTACTGTTCGACCCCCTCGCGCGGCCTGCAGCTGGTGCTGCCGCCGGGCACCGGCGCGGCCGGGCAGCGGGTCCGCTCGCGGACCGAGCTGCGGGCAGAGATCGCGGCGGCGGGCGAGGCGGCGCTGAGCGGCGGTGAGCGGCTCGGGGTCAAGCAGCGCGCCGTGCTCGAGGCGCTGCGCGCCGGGGAGATGTCGGCGCCGGAGCTGAGGGCCGCGGTCGGCTCGGACCGCGCCGTCCTGCGTCGGCTGGAGGAGCGCGGCCTGATCGCCACCCGCAACTCGCGCGTTCGCCGGCGCTCAGGCCAGCCTCAGGTCGGCGCCGCAACCGCCCGCCCGGCGCTCCTGCCCGAGCAGGAGGCGGCGGTGGCGAGCGTCGTCAAGGCGCTCGACGGTGAGGCCGGCGCCCCGCGCGAGCAGCTCCTGCACGGCGTCACCGGCTCGGGCAAGACCGAGGTCTACCTCGCCGCGGTCGAGGCGGCGCTCGCCCGCGGGCGCAGCGCGATCGTCCTCGTCCCCGAGATCGGCCTCGCCCCGCAGGCCGTCGCCCGCTTCCGCGCCCGGCTCGGCGACCGCTTCGCCGTCCTGCACTCGGCCCTCTCCGACGGCGAGCGCTACGACGAGTGGCGGCGCCTGCGCAGCGGCGAGGCGAGCGTCTGCGTGGGGCCGCGCTCGGCCGTCTTCGCGCCGCTCGCCGACCTCGGCCTGATCGTCGTCGACGAGGAGCACGATCCCTCCTACAAGCAGGACGGCGATCCCTGCTACGACGCCCGCGCGGTTGCCCGCCGCCGCGCCGCCGAGGCGGGCGCGGTGCTGCTCGCCGGGACGGCGACGCCGCGCCCGGAGTCCTGGGCGGAGCTGCCGCGGCTCGAGCTGCCCAGCCGGGTCGACGGGCGGGCGATGCCGCCGGTGCGGGTGCTCGACATGCGCGAGGCCGATCCGCGCTCCGACGCCCTGCACCCGCAGACCTGGGCGGCGCTGGAGGGCGTCCGCGCCGCCGGGCAGAAGGCGATCGTGATGGTCAACCGGCGCGGGTTCGCCCCGTGGCTCACCTGCCGCAGCTGCGGCCGCCACTGGAGCTGCCCGAACTGCGACGTCTCGCTGATCGTCCACCGCCACAGCGGCCGGCTCGTCTGCCACCACTGCGCCCATTCCGAACCGCTGCCTCGCTCCTGCGGGGATTGCGGCTCGACCACCCTCTCGCGCGCCGGCGTCGGGACCGAGCAGGTCGAGGCGCTGCTCGCCGAGCGGCTGGCGCCGATGCCGGTCCTGCGCCTCGACGCCGACACCGCCGCCGGGCGCGGCGCCCACGCCCGGATCCTCGCCGCGTTCGGCGAGGCGAGCAGCGCCGTGTTGGTCGGCACTCAGATGGTCGCCAAGGGCCACGACTTCCCCGAGGTCACCCTCAGCGCGATCCTCGACGCCGATGCGACCCTGCGCTTTCCCGACTTCCGCGCGGCGGAGCGGACCTTTGCGATGGTCACCCAGCTCGCCGGGCGCAGCGGTCGCGGTGAGGCGGGAGGGAGCGTGATCGTCCAGACCCTTGCGCCGAGCGCGCCCAGCATCCTGCACGCCGCCGAGCACGACTCGACCGCTTTTCTCGGCGAGGAGGTCGAGCGCCGCCGCGCTCTGCGCTATCCGCCCTTCTCGCACCTCACGCGGATCGTGCTCAAGGCCGAGTCCGAAGAACGCCTCGACCGCGCCGCCGACAAGATCGCCGGGGCCCTTGCCCCGGCCCTGCCCGAGGAAACCGAACTGCTCGGTCCAGCGCCGATGTTCCGCGTCCGCAACCGCCACCGCCGCCGGCTGCTGCTCAAGGCGCAGGCCCGCGAGGCGACGATCTCGGCTGTCCGCGACACGGTCGAGTGTCTCGCCGCCGACCGCGCCCTGCGCGACGTCGCGATCTCGGTCGACGTCGATCCGCAGTAGCCGGTCCATAGAATCGACCTATGTCCGATCAGGCCGAGACCGAGGAGCGCAGCGAGCTCGAAGCGGAGCTGCTGGCGCGTCGTGAAGCGGCGCTGGCCCATGTGGTCAAGTTCGGCGACCCGGTCTTGAAGAGCGTCGCCTCGCCGGTGCGCGAGTTCGGATCGGAGCTGCGGGGCGAGGTCGAGCGAATGGTGCGGATCATGCAGGAGGGGATGGGGGTCGGGCTGGCGGCCACCCAGGTCGGGATGCTGCGCCGGCTGCTCGTCTTCCAAGCCGGCGGCGACAGCGAGCCGACCGCGCTGGTCAACCCGCAGATCGAGTGGCTCTCCGACGAGCTGGTGACCGCCGAGGAGGGCTGCCTCAGTCTGCCGCGCGTCTCGATGGACGTCGAGCGTCCCCTGCACGCTCGCCTCAGCGGCCGCGACCTCGACGGCGAGCGGGTGCTGATCGAGGCCTCCGGCCTCGAGGCCCGCGTCCTGCAGCACGAGCTCGACCACCTCGACGGCGTGCTGATCCTCGACCGCGCCCCGCGCGCCCAGCGCAAGGCCGCCCTGCGCGCCCTGCGCGAGGGCACGAGCTACAGCCCCTCCGCCGAGGAGGAGCCCGAGCCGGCCGAGGGCGCCCACCACCGCGAGCCGCGCTCGGACGCGTGAGACCCACCGCGTGAGGACGGTCTACCTCGGCACCTCGGAGTTCGCCGCCAGCGTGCTGCGCGCGCTGGCGGACTCTCCCCACCGACCGCTGCTGGTGATCACGCCGCCCGACCGGCCCAAGGGCCGCGGCCGGCGCACGCAGGCCCCGCCGGCCGCCGACGCGGCGCGCGAGCTCGGCATCGACCTGCTGCAGGCGCCCAACGTCAACGACGAGGCGGCGTTGGCGCGGATCGAGGCCGTACAGCCGGAGGCAGTCGCCGTCTGCGCGTTCGGCCAGCTGATCCGAGAGCCGCTGCTCTCGCGCTGGCCGATGCTCAACGTGCACCCCTCGCTGCTGCCCCGCTGGCGCGGCGCAGCGCCGATCGAGCGCTCGATCATGGCCGGCGACGAGCACACCGGCGTCTGTGTGATGCAGGTGACCGCCGGCCTCGACTGCGGCCCGGTCGCCCTGCGCGATGAGGTTTCGATTGGCGCCGAGGACGACTTCGAGGCGCTCTCGGGCAAGCTGGCGACGCTCGGCGGCGAGCTGCTGGTTCGGGCCTTCGACCAGCTCGCCGAAGGGCGCCTCGAGTTCGCCGAGCAGGATGAGCGGGCGGCAACCTACGCGGAGAAGATCGAGGCCGGCGAGCGGCGCCTCGACCCGCGCCGCTCGGCGGTGGAGCTGGCCCGCACGGTGCGGGCCCTGACCCCGCACGTCGGCGCCTACCTGGAGACGCAGGGCGGCGAGCGCCTCGGAGTGCGCCGCGCCCGCGCGGTCGAGGTCGGCGTTAGGGCGGGAAAGATGCGGGCCGAGTGGGGGGCGCTGCTACTCGGCTGCGGGCGTGGCGCCCTGCGGCTCGAGGTCGTGCAGCCGCCGGGCGGCCGCCCGATGGCGGCGGACGCCTACCTGCGCGGCCACCCGCTGCCGAAGCTGTGAGCGCGGCGATCGCGCCGGCGCGGCGACTCGCCTACGGCGTCGTACGGGCGACGTTCGAGCAAGACGCCCACACCGAGCGCGCCTTCCGCGAGGCCGCAGACGTCGCCGGCCTCGCCGGGCGCGAGCGGGCCCAGGCCCAGCGCCTCGCCTACGGCGCCGTGCAACGCAGGGGCACCAGCGACGCCGCGATCGCCCGTCTCACGGAGCGCTCACTGCGCCGCCTCGATCCGCCGGTGCTGGCGGCGTTGCGCCTCGGCCTCTACGAGCTGATCTTCGCCGACGCAACGCCCGATCATGCAGCCGTCGACCAGGCGGTAGAGCTGGCCAGGGACGGCGGCGCCGCTCACGCCGCCGGCTTCGTCAATGCCGTGCTGCGCCGCGCCGCCCGTGAGCGCGAGGCGCTGCGCGAGGAGCTTCTCGGTGACGACTCGACCCCTGAGGCGGCTGCCGTCGCCCACTCGGCGCCGCTCTGGCTAGCCCGGATGTGGTGGGAGGAGCTGGGCGCCGAGGACACCTGCTCGCTGCTCGCTTCCTGCAACAAGCCCGCGGAGCTCGCCTTCCGAGTCAACACCCTGCGCACCGACCCGCCCACGGTCCTCGAGCGCCTCGGCGACGCGGGCGTGAAGGCGGCCCCAGCCGCTTCCGGTGCGCCTTTGCCGGTCATAGAGGGGAAAAGGCGCACCGGAACCGACTTGGCGCTGCCGGAGATGGTCGTGGTTGAGGGTCGGACGGGGGAGACGGTGCCGGAGATGGTGGCGCAGGGGCTGCTGACGCCGCAAAGCCGCGGCTCCGCGGCGGCGGTCGCGGTGCTCGACCCGCAGCCCGGGGAGCACGTGCTCGACCTCTGCGCCGGGCCGGGGATCAAGACCGGGCAGATCGCGGCGCGCATGAAGGATCGCGGCGAGGTGATCTCGGTCGAGAGCGACCCGGGTCGCGCCGCCGAGATCGCCGACCAGGCCCGCCGCCTCGGCCTGCGCAGCGTCACCGTGATCGAGTCGGAGGCCAGTCCGGTCTGGCGTTCGCAGTTCGACCGCGTCCTGCTCGACCCGCCGTGCTCGGACCTCGGCGCGCTCGCCTCGCGGCCCGACGCCCGTTGGCGCAAGTCCCCGGCGACGATCGAGCGCCTGGTCGAGGTGCAGGCGGAGCTGCTGCGCGGCGCCCGCCAGGCTCTGCGCCCCGGCGGAGCCCTGGTCTACTCGACCTGCACGATCAGCCGCCGCGAGAACGAGGATCAGGTCCCCGGCGACCCGCATATTCAGCTGCGCCCCGACCGCGACCGCACCACCGGCTTCTTCATCAGCCGGTCGAGCCGCGATGATGGTGGCGATGGCTGAGATGAAGAGCCGAGCATGAACAAGCGCGCGACCTGCCCGGGCTGCGGCGAGCCCTGGCTGCGCCCGGCGCAGCTCCCCGGCCGCTTTCGCTGCGTGTACTGTCTGCGCCGCTACGAGCTCGTTTCGCAGTGCCCCGACTGCGGCGAACACCAAACCATCGCGCGGATGAGCACCACTGAGGACATGACCTGCCAGATGTGCCGAGGCTCGATGCTGAGGCCGATATGAGTGAGCGGATGAAGGATGTCGTCGCCTCCCCGCGGGTCGCACCGTCGATCCTCTCGGCCGACTTCGGGCGGCTCGGGGAGCAGCTCGACGAGGTGCTCGAGGCCGGGGCGCGGGTGATCCACTTCGACGTGATGGATGGGCACTTCGTGCCGCCGATCACGATCGGGCCGCTGGTCGCCGGCTCGATCGCCGACCGGGTCCATGCCGCCGGCGCCGTGCTCGACGTCCACCTGATGATCGAGGCGCCCGAGCGCCAGATCGAGGCCTTCGCCGAGGCGGGGGCCGACTCGATCAGCTTCCACGTCGAGGCGACCGCGCACGCCAACCGCACCCTCTCGGCGATCCGCGAGCTTGGTTGCCTGGCCGGGATCGCGCTCAACCCCGGTACCCCGGTCGAGGCGGTCTCCGAGCTGGGCGGCCTCGCCGACATCATGCTTTGTATGACGGTCAACCCCGGCTGGGGCGGCCAGGCCTTCATTCCTGGCTCGCCGGACAAGGTCTCGCGGCTCAAGCCGCTCGCCGGCGGGGCCACGATCGAGGTCGACGGCGGCGTCGACGCCGCAACCGCCGGCTCGGTCGCCTCCGCCGGCGCCTCGCTCTTCGTCGCCGGCTCCGCCGTCTTCGGCGCCCCCGATCCAGCCGCCGCCTACGCCGAGATCGCCAGGGCAGCCGGCGCCGTCTGAGCGAGCCACCCGTGCCGCGAGACCGCAAGCCGCTGCTCGACCTGATCGGGGGGCTCCGCACGCTCGGCCTGGCGATCCTCGGCCTGCTGGCCCTCGGCACCGCCGCCTACGTAATCACCGAAGGGACCTCGGTCGGCTTTGGCTTCGTCTGGGCGCTCGACACGGTCGCCACCGTCGGCTCGATCCCCGAGCCGACCAGCACCGCCGGGCAGATCGTCAAGGTCGGGCTGATCGTCTTCGGCGTGGGTACCCTCTTCTACGCTCTCGTCACAGTCACCGAGTTCCTCGTCGCGGGCCACCTCTCCGGCCTGCTCGAGGAGAGAAGGACGCTGAGGAAGATCGACTCGCTGCGCCACCATTACGTGATCTGCGGCTTCGGCCGCGTCGGCCGCCAGGCGGCCCGCGACCTGCGCGCTGCCGGACGTCAGTTCGTCGTCCTCGACAACAACCCGGAGCAGACGCGCGAGCTCGCCGAAGCGATGGGCGCCCCCTTCATCGAGGGCTCGCCCTCCGACGACGAGGTGCTGCGCTCGGCAGGCATCATGCGCGCCGCCGGGATCATGGCCTGCGTCGACTCCGACGCGGAAAACATCTTCATCACGCTGACCGCGCGCGAGCTGCGGGCCGAGATTACGATCGTCGCCCGGGCCAGCGTCGAGGACTCCGAAAGCAAGCTGCGCCGCGCCGGCGCCGATCGCATCGTCTCCCCGTACAAGACGAGCGGCTCGCAGATGGCCCGCCTCGCCCTGCACCCACAGGTCACCGGCGTCGTCGACGTCGCCCCGGAGTACCGCATGGAGGAGATCGAGGTCACCGTCGGCTGCGAGGCCGCCGGCAAGACGATCGACGAGGTGCGAGGCGCCGTGGACGTCGTCGCCCTGCGGCGCGACGGCAGGGTCGAGTCGCAGCCGGCGGGCGGGACGCCGCTCGGCGACGGCGACGTGCTCGTGGCGATCGGGGAGACCGGCGCCCTCGAGCAGCTGGAGAACCTCCTGGCCGCTCCGCGGGGCTGAGGCGGCGCATCTCAGCGTCCTCGATCGGCTTGGCCTCAGCCGGGCGCGATCAGGGCGCCGATCACCTCCTGCCACCAGGCCCGCTCGGCCGGCTCGTCCTCGCCGACCCGATGTGCGCGGCGCTCGCACCAGCCGGCGAGCGAGCGGCGGTCGCCGATCGCGAGGGCCGTCTCCGAGGCGATCGCGTAGCGACCGTCGGCGAGGGCGACGAGGGCCGCCGGGCGGTCCCGGCGGCTGCGCATGATCGAGACGACGGCGATCCCGCTGATCTCGCTCGGCGCGGAGGGGTCGGCGATCCCGCCGCCGGGGCCGACCGAGAAGATCTGCGGCGCGCCCCGCGGCGGCAGCTTCGTCGGTGGCGGCGCGCCGACCGGGCCGTCGCGCCAGCGCCGGGTGAGCCCCTCGACCTCCTCGCGCAGCTCGCCACGCACCAGCACGTGCAGCTCGTCGCCCTCGCGCACTTCGGTCGAGCCGCGCGGCGGGATTGCGTGGCCGTCGCGGACGATGACGTTGACCAGCGCCTCGCGGGGCAGACCCAGTTCGCGCACCAGGTGTCCGGCCGCAGCGGCGCCGGGCGGGATGCGGACCGCGACGACCTCGCCGCCCATGCGCCGGATGCGCCCCGACTCGAGCAGCCGCCGCGGCAGCGCCGGCTCACTCGTGGTCAGACCCAGCCTGCTTGCGAGCGGCTCGAAGGTCGCCCCCTGGATCAGGGTCGAGGTGACGACGACGAAGAAGACGATCGCGAAGAGCTGTTCGCCGCTCCCGACCCCGGCGACGACGGGGAAGGTCGCCAGCCAGATCGGCGTCGCGCCGCGCAACCCGGCCCAACCGAGCATCGCCCGCTCGCGCAGGTCGAGCGGCGAGAAGGCCGTGGCCACGAACGCAGCCAGCGGCCGGGCGAGCAGGATAAGCACCGCCGAGAGGGCAAGGCCCTCCCAGGCGACGTCGCCGAGCGCGCTGGGGAAGACGAGCAGGCCGAGCAGGATGAAGAGGCCGATCTGCGCCACCCAGCCGACCCCCTCGTGGAAGGCGACGACGGTGCGCCGGGCGGGGATCGGCGCGGAGCCGAGCGCCAGCGCGGTCAGGTAGACGGCGAGGAAGCCCGAGCCGTGGGCAACCTCCGCCAGGCCGAAGGCGAGCCCGGCGATCGCGATCGTCGCCACCGGGTAGATGCCGTCGGTCGGCAGTCGCATCCGCTCGAGCGCGTGGACCGCCAGCCGGCCGAGAAGCAGGCCCACCGCAGCCCCGATCGCCAGTTTGAGAATCAGCATGCCGGCCATGTCGGCGAAGCCGAAGCCCGGCTCCTGCAGCCATTCGATGAAGCCGATCACCAGCAGCAGCGCGACCGGGTCGTTCATCCCCGACTCGCCCTCGAGCGAGCGCGCCAGCCTCTTCTTCAGCGTCGAGCGGCGCAGCACGGCGAAGATCGCCGCCGAGTCGGTGGCGGCCACCGCAGCGCCGACGATCATCCCTTCCAGCACGCCGAAGCCGAAGATCCAGTGGGCGGCGAGTCCCGTGGCGCAGGCGGTGAGCGCGGTGCCGACGGTCGCCATCGAGGCCGCCGTGCCGAGCACCGGTCGGATCTCCGACCAGCCGGCTGTAAGGCCGCCCTCGAAGAGGATCAGGACGAGGGCGATCGTGCCCAGGGTGCGGGCGAGGCGAGCGTTGTCGAATTCGACCCCGCCGATGCCTTCCGAGCCGGCCAGCATGCCGAGACCGAGGAAGAGCAGCAACCCGGGGACGCGCACCCGATCGGCGAGCAGCGCCGCGGCGATCGCCAGGGCGAGCAGGACACCGCCGATCAGGATCAGCTCGGCATCGTGTCCGCCCATCGCTGGACCCTAGGGGACCGGCTCAGACGTTCTCGTCGATCAGCGCCAACTCCGCCTCCAGCTCCTCGGGCGAACCCGGCTGCGGCACGTCTACGGCCCGTTCGCGCGGGCGACGGTAGACGTAGTAGAGCAGCGAGAAGAGGACGGCGGCGGCACCGAGGAAGCCGAGCTCGACCCGACGGAACTCGTTTTCGAGGAGCGGCACGAAGTTCCAGCCGATGAAGAGGGCGGCGCAGAGGATCCAGCGCCCCGCCGCGCGGCGCACCTGACCCTGGGCGATGCAGGCCTGGTTGACGGTGACCGAGGAGAGGTAGAGACCCATGCCGAGGGTCACCAGCAGCAGGCCCTCGCGGTCGTAGTCGAACTTCTTGCTGAAGGCGAGTTGCATCGCGGTCGGACCGGCGACGGCCATGAAGACGAAGGCCAGCGCGGTGAAGGCCGCCAGGCCGAGCAGCACCATGCGCACCGAGCGGTGGAACTCGTCCTCGCTGCCCGGCTCCTCGCTGGTGTGCAGCCCGGTGAGGTGGGGGAGGATGCTCGTCGAGACCGCCTGGAAGAGCTGCAGCGGCGCCCGGGCGATCATCAGCACGTTGAAGATGAAGCCGGCCGCGGCGGCGCCCTGCAGGCCGCGGACGACCAGTGGCCCGGCGTTGAGGAAGGCCTGTTCGCTGAACATGATCACCAGCACGGCGGCGGCGAAGCCGGTCCCGTGGGCCATCGAGACCGCCGCATCCGACTCCGAAGGAGTCAGATTGCGATCGGACTCGGATGCGGCGGAACCATCCGGCATGTCCTCCGCTTCGGGTCCGGGCATGCCGGTCGTGCGTCTGGCCCTGCGAGCAAAGGCGAACGGCACGACGACAAGGGAGAGGGCGGGGGCCGCGACGATCCCCACCGCGACCGCCGACTGACCGCTGAGCACGCTGACCGCGACCAGCACGGCGAAGATCGTGCGGAAGCAGGATTCGGAGAGGATCAGCGCCGTGAACAGGCCGAAGCGCTTGTTGCCGGCGAGGAAGCCGCGGGCGAAGTAGCTCGCCGCGTAGAAGAGGACGGCGCCGAAGAAGACCCAGTAGAGAGTTTCGTTGCCCTCCAGCACGCCGTTCTGGATCGGGCCGCGCAGGGCGAGGGCGAGCACCGCGAAGGTCAGCGAGAGCCCGAGCTGGATCAGCGAGGCGTTGCGCATCGTCCCGCCGATCGGCTCGCCCTTGACGTGGTGTTCGGCGATGTGCCGCGAGAGCAGCTGTTCGATCGGCCGGTAGAGGGTCGAGATCGTTATGAAGACGGCCGACCAGAGCACCGTGATCTGCCCGTAGTCGGGCTTGGAGAGCACGTGCGAGGCGATGAAGAAGTAGACGTAGGTGATCACGCCCGTGAGGCCGACGCCGATCGCCAGGAAGCTGGCGGTTTTGCCGTAGTCGGCGGTGCTCGCCGTGGTGCCGCCCCGCGAGGCGCCGCCGCCGGCGGTCTGCCCGCTCATCGGCGCGCGCCCGGCTCGTAGTGGGAGGGCTCGACCCCCTGCGCCAGCTCGACCCTCCGCACCCGCTCGAAGACCCGCTGGGTCATCACCCGCTGACCGGCGAGCAGGTCGCCGATCACGCCGAGGGCGACGAGCTGGATCGCGGCGATGAAGAGCACCGCGCCGAGGATCAGCGACTGGATGTGTCCGGTCGAGTCGCCGTTGAGGATCCAGTCGAGCAGGAAGGGCAGCCAGGCGGCCAGGGCAAGGATCGCGACGAGGAGCCCGGCGGTGGCGAAGACCCGCAGCGGCTCATAGCGCGCGTAGATGCGCAGGATCGAGAGCGCGTTGCGGCGAACGTAGGCGCCGGTCGAGGCGAAGAGCCGCGACTCACGGGTCTGCGGGTTGGTGGCGACCTCGACCTGGTCGACCGCGACGAGCATCTTGCCCGCCTGGATCAGGCTCTCCAGCGTGTAGGTGAAGTCGTCGACGACCAGCAGGCCGAGCGCCGCCTCGCGGTTGTAGGCGCGGAAGCCCGAGGTGGTGTCGGCGATCTCGGTGCCCGAGAGCCGCCGCACGACCCAGCTGCCTAGCCGCTGCAGCCGTTTCTTCTGGCCGGAGAAGTGCTCGATCTCGCTCACCCGCCGGTCACCGACGACCATGTCGGCCTCGCCGGCGAGGATCGGCGCCACCAGCTTGGCGATGTCGGCGCCGCGGTACTGGTTGTCGGCGTCGGTGTTGACGACGATGTCGGCGCCGAGCTTCAGGCAGGCGTCGAGCCCCGCCTGGAAGCCGGCCGCCAGGCCCTTGTTGTTGGTCAACCTGACGATGTGCTCCACTCCCTGCTCGCGGGCGACCTCGACCGTGCGGTCGGTCGAGCCGTCGTCGATCACCAGCAGCTCGATGGCGTCGACGCCGGGCAGCGCCCGGGGGATATCGGCGATCGTCGCCGGGAGGGTGGTCTCCTCGTTGAGGCAGGGGATCTGGACGATCAGCTTCATGGGCGCGGAGGGTACCCCGGGGCGGGGTCGGCCCAGCGGGTACCGCCTCGCCGGAGCCCACGCCCCACCTGCGGTGGGGCGAATCTCGTGCCGCTTCGCGGCAAGAATCACTCCGCGGTGCCGAGGGGAGGCTCCGTCGAGACGGTACCCACTTGGCCTACCAATCCGGAGTCGGATTTCCTTCTCGCGAGGGGATAGTAAGCTTGGTTGATTGACCAGTCAATCAGTGCTATGAACGCGCAGATCACAGGCACGGATCGCGAGCATTTGCGCAGAGCGCTTGAGCTTGCTGAGCGCGGGCGGGGGCGGGTCAGCCCGAATCCCCTGGTTGGTGCCGTCGTGGTTAAGGACGGCGGAGTCATTGGCGAGGGGTGGCATGCGGAGCTTGGGGAGCTTCATGCGGAGCGAGCCGCTTTGGCGGATTGCTTGGAGCGGGGGAATGACCCAGAGGGGGCGACCATGTATGTGACGCTGGAGCCCTGCGCGCATACGGGGCGGCAGCCGCCTTGTGCGGAGGCGCTGCTCGAGGCGGGGGTCTCCCGGGTCGTGATCGGGTCTGATGACCCGAGTGAGAAGGCTGCGGGGCGGGGGCCGGGGATCTTGCGGGACGGGGGCGTGGAGGTTGAGTTCGCCAATGGGGAGGAGGCGACCGCGGCGCGGCTGCTCAACCAGCCGTTTCGCAAGCACGCGCGCACCGGCCTCCCGCTAGTGACCCTGAAGCTCGCCATGTCCCTCGACGGACAGACCAGCACTCCGCCCGGCGACTCCCCCTGGATCTCGAGCGAGTCCAGCCGCGAGCGAGTCCACCGATGGCGAGCCGAATCCGACGCAATCGCAGTCGGCATCAACACGGTCCTAACCGATGACCCCCTCCTCACAGCCCGCCCGGGCGCTGACGCTTCCGGTGCGCCTTTTGCGGCGCATGACCACAAAAAGCGCACCGGAACCGGCGTGCTGCGGCAGCCGCTCAGGGTCGTGTTCGACCGCGGCGCCCGGCTGCCGCTCGAGTCGAAGCTGATGAACACGCTCGACGAGGCGCCCGTGCTTGTGGTGGCGGGGTCCGAGGCAGACCAGGGCGCCACGCAGGAGCTGCGCGACGCAGGCGCCGAAGTGGTTGTAGCCGACAACATTGAAGCCGCCCTCGCCGACCTCGGGCGCCGCGGCGTCACGAGCCTCTTCCTCGAGGGCGGTCGCACTCTCGCCTCGGCCTTCCAGGCCGCCGACCAGATAGACGAGGTGCGCACCTTCATCGCCCCGATCCTGCTCGGTGGCGAGCGGCCCGCGGGTCCTGTCGCCGCAGGGGACCCACCACCCCTTCCGGTCGCTAAAGCGTCCTCAGGGGTGGTCCCCCCTGCAGCGCCACCCGCGCGAGCTACCTCCCTGCACAGCGAGGTCACGACGATCGGAGGCGATGTGCTCATAACGACCAGATTCAGGGAGTGGTGATGTTCACCGGGCTCGTGCAGGATGTGGGGACCGTCGCATCCGTGCAATCCGGGTCGGATGGCTCCCTTATACGAATCACGACTGCGCTGGCACCTGAAATAGGCATCGGCGACTCCGTGGCCGTCAACGGGGTCTGCCTTACTGCCACCGCCGTGAACGCTGAGAGCTTCGCCACCGCGGCGATGAACCAGACGTTGGCCGTGACTGCGCTCGGCGCACTCGAGGCAGGCGCCGGCGTCAACCTCGAGCTGGCGATGAAGGCTTCGGACCGGCTCGGCGGGCACATCGTCCAAGGGCACGTCGACGGCGTCGCCGAGGTGCTTGCCGTCGAGGAGGACGGCTTCGCGCGGCGGCTGCGCGTCGCGCTTGCCCCCGAGCTGCTCCGCTACGCGATCGACAAGGGCTCGATCGCGCTCGACGGGGTCAGCCTGACGATCGCGGATTTGGGCGATTCTTGGGCTGCTGTTTCCCTGATTCCCGAGACGCTGGAGCGAACAAACCTCGGCGCGGTCGAGCCCGGGGACAGGCTGAACGTGGAGTGCGATCTGGTGGCGAAGTATGTTGAGCGACTGGCCGCGCCGTCGGCCGGAAAGGAGTCGACGTGAGCCAGATGACCGAGACGCAACGCACAGAGGGGTCGGGCGCCGGGGCGGGGGCAAGCCCCTTTGCGACGATCGAGGAGGGGATCGAGGAGATCCGCGCCGGGCGGATGGTCGTCGTCTGCGACGGCGAGGACCGCGAGAACGAGGGCGACCTGGTGATGGCGGCCCAGTTCGCCACCCCCGAGGCGGTCAACTTCATGGCCAAGGAGGCGCGTGGCCTGATCTGCCTGGCGCTGACCGCCGAGCGCTGCGAGAAGCTCGGCCTGAAGCTGATGGCGGCGAAGAACGAGGCGCCCCTGCAGACCGCCTTCACGGTGACGATCGAGGCGGCGGGGGGCGTCAGCACCGGGATCTCGGCCCACGACCGCGCCCACACGATCCAGGTCGCGATCGACCCCGAGTCCGGCCCGGAGGAGATCGTCGTCCCCGGCCACATGTTCCCGCTGCGCGCCAAGGACGGCGGCGTGCTCGAGCGCACCGGCCACACCGAGGCCAGCGTCGACCTCGCGCGCCTCGCCGGGCTGACCCCGGCCGGGGTGATCTGCGAGGTGATGAACGACGACGGCACGATGGCCCGCGTCCCCGACCTTATCCCCTACTGCGAGCGCCACGGCCTGAAGATGATCACCGTCGCCGACCTGATCGCCTACCGGCGGCGCACCGAGGAGAAGCTGGTCGAGCGCGTCGTCTCGACCGCCCTGCCGACCGAATTCGGCGACTTCACCGCGGTCGGCTACCGCTCGCTGGTCGACGACAAGCACCACGTGGCGATGGTCAAGGGCGACGTCGACGGCGCCGAGGACGTGCTGGTCCGCGTGCACAGCGAGTGCCTCACCGGGGACGTCTTCCACAGCATGCGCTGCGACTGTGGCGAGCAGCTGGTCGCCGCTCTCACCCAGATCGAGCGCGAGGGCTGCGGCGTGCTGCTTTACCTCTCCCAGGAGGGGCGCGGGATCGGCCTGCTCAACAAGCTGCGCGCCTACAAGCTGCAGGAGGAGGGTGCCGACACGGTCGAGGCCAACCTGAAGCTCGGCCTGCCCGCCGACCTGCGCGACTACGGGATCGGCGCCCAGATCCTCGGCGATCTCGGCCTGACCAGCATCCGCATCCTCACCAACAACCCGAAGAAGATCGTCGGATTGGAGGGCTACGGCCTCTCGGTCACCGAGCAGGTACCGATCGAATCGGCGCCCAACGCCCACAACGAGGCCTACCTGCGCGCCAAGCGCGACAAGATGGGGCATACGCTCCACCACCAGGGCCTCGCCTTCGACGAGGAGATGATCCGCGACGAGGACGAGCGCGACGCCGCTACGGAGGACGGCGCCTCCGGTGGCTGAGGCGGGCGCCTTCCTCGAGGCGTTCACGGACGAGGAGAAGGAGGCGCTGGCGGGCCGGCGCTTCGCCGTCTGCGTCGGGCGCTTCTACGAGGATCTCGCGCAGCGGCTGCTTGCGGGTGCCCGCGAGGGCTTCCAGCTGGCCGGCGTCCCGGCCGACTCGGTCAGCGAGGTCTCGGTCCCGGGCGCCTACGAGCTGCCCTTCGCCGCCAAGCTGCACGCCACCACGGGCAGCTGCGACGGCGTCGCCTGCCTCGGCGTCGTGATCCGCGGCGAGACCGACCATTACGACTTCGTCTGCGCCGAGGCGGCGCGCGGCGTCCAGGACGTCCAGCTGGAGACCGGCGTCCCCTGCGCCTTCGGGGTGATCACCTGCGACACGATGGAGCAGGCCCTCGCCCGCGCCAACGGCGACAAGCGCGACCAGGGTCGCAACGCCGCCCTCACCGTCGCCCGCATGGCCCTGCTCAAACAGGCGGTCAACCCGTACCGCTGGCAGGTCCGCGACGGCTAGGCCGGCATCACGGAGACTGGATAGCGCCGCATCATGCGGTCGGAGGTAACGAGCGTCAAGCCGTCGAGCTGAGCCTGGCAGATGAGCATGCGGTCGAACGGGTCGCGGTGGTGTCGGGGCAGGGATTCAACGGCTTGAGCATGGCGCAGGGTCACCGGAAGCGCGCTGAAGCGTTGTTCGGCCAGGCTCGGCTCGATCTCCATAGGAACATGGAGCCTCCCCTTTGCCCGCTTGATCTCGATCTCCCAGACGCTGACGACGCTGACGAACAGATCGTTTGCCTCGTCTTCGATGACCTCGATCGCGCGCGGAGAAAGGCGATGCTTCTCCAGGAGCGCCCAGAGCAGCGCATTTGTGTCGAGCAGCAGCTTCACTCTTGCGGGTTCTTCCACTCCTCGGGCCACTCATCTTCCGGCCCGTAGAATTCTTCGGCGATTTCCTGGTCTACCTTCTTCATCTCCTCGTCCGAGGCCATCCAGAACCCCTTGTCTTCCCAGGCGCCGAGCTTGCGCCGGCCAGGTTTCTGCTGAGGCACCGGCACCAGCTTCGCCGCCGGCTTCCCGGCACGCGTGATCACGATCTCCTCGCCTCCCTCGACTCGGGCGACCAGCTTCGACAGCTGCGTCTTCGCCTCGTGCATGTTCACGCTGTCCAAGTCCTCAGCGGCCATTTCTCGCCCCCCTTTGGACGGAAGTCGTCGTGCTCATTGTGGTTAGTCCACTTAGCTAATTTCAGATCACGGTAGCATGCCCGACCCGATGGCCAAGGTATGCCACAGCTGCGGAAAGGGACCGGCGTTCGGCCAGTCCCGCAGCCACTCGATGGTCGCCACCAAGCGGCGCTTCGACCCGAACCTGCAGAAGGTGCGGATCGTCGAGAACGGTCGCCGCCTGCGGACCTACGTCTGCACCCGCTGCCTCAAGGCCAACAAGGTCACCAAGGCCGCGTAACTCGCTGACCTCGGAAGTGGGGGGAGCCCGGTGGGTCTCTGGGCGAATTGATGTCGCACGCGCTTCGCGCTTAGCGACGATCTGAGAGCGCGGCTGCGCCGCGCCTAGAAGCACGAGTGCAGCGGCCGCCTTCGGCGACATTCGCCCAGAGACCCACCGGACTCCCGACCAGCTTCAAGCGCACCCATCCCGAACGTCCCAACCAAGCGCCGCCAAAGATGCGCTCCCGGCTCGCTCAGACGCCTCAAGCGCGAAAGCTCCCCGACAGCTTCGGTACTCCCAAGCCTCCCCGCTTCGGCTCGGCTGACTGAGCTTCCCGAGACGCTCGCGGTAGGGGTGTCGGTGGCCCTTCTCTGGAATGTCGCGAAGCGGCCGCCGCACCGTGACTCGAAGCGCGGCGAAAGCCGCGCTCGCAAATCGTCGCTAAGCGCCGCAGGCGCGTGCGACATCAATTCCAGAGAAGGGCCACCGACACCCCTCCGGCCCCCGCCTCCGAGTCACTCAGTCAGCCGAGGCGACCACCGGGTGCTCGCCGGTTGGCCGTGGGTCGCCCTCGGCCGGCTCCACGTGCAACCGCGGCAACGCACGGTCGAGCCAGGCGGGGATCCACCAGGCGCGCTTGCGGAGCAGCTGCATGATCGCCGGGACGAGGACCGAGCGGATGATCACCGCGTCGATGAAGACCGCCGAGGCGAGGCCGAGGCCGAAAAGCTTGATGATCCGGTCTTCGCCGAGCATGAAGGAGGCGAAGACGGCGACCATGATCGCCGCGGCGGCCGTGATCACCCGGCCGGTGAGGGCGAGGCCGCGGTGGACCGCCTCGCTCGCGTCCTTGTTGTGTTCCCACTCCTCGTGGATCCGCGACATCAGGAAGACCTCGTAGTCCATCGAGAGACCGAAGACGATCGAGAAGAGGAAGATCGGGAAGAAGGAGATGATCGGCCCGGTGGCGTCGACCCCGATCAGGCTCGCTCCCCAGCCCCACTGGAAGACGGCGACGATCAGGCCGAAGGCCGCGCCGATCGAGAGCAGGTTCATCAGCACCGCCTTCAGCGGCACCAGCAGCGAGCGGAAGACGATCATCAGCAGCAGCGCCGAGAGCAGGACGACGACGCCGATGAAGAGCGGCAGCTTTTCCGCGATCCCGTTGCCGAAGTCCTCGAATATCGCGTTGATGCCACCGACGTGGACCTGAGCCCCCGTCGCCGCCTCGATCGGCGGGATCACGTCACTCCGGATGTGGTCGAGCAGATCGGTCGTCGCCGCGCTCTGCGGTGAGGTGGTCGGGTAGAGCTGGAAGACGCCGACGGTCTTGTTGGGGTTGAGGGTGACGTCGGTGACTCCTTCGACGCCTTCTTCGCCCTCCAACTGCGTGCGCAGCTCTTTCAGCACTTCGTCGTTCCCCTTTTCGGGAAGTTCGGCGGCGAGCACGAACGGCCCGTTGAAGCCTGGGCCGAAGCCTTCGGCTAGCAGGTCGTAGGCTTCGCGCGTCGTCGATCCCGCCGGATCGGTGCCGGCGTCGTTGGTGCCGAGCCGCAGCGAGAGGGTGGGGATGCAGAGGAGGATCAGCAGGCCGCCGGAGAGCAGCGCCGCCAGCCACGGCCGGCGCTGGATCCGACCGCTCCAGCGAAACCACCAGCTGTTCTCGTCGATGCTGCGGGCGCCGCTGCCGAAGAACGGGAGGCGCAGCCGGTTGACCCAGCTGCCGACTAGCGAGAGCATCGCCGGCAGCAGGGTGAGCGCGGCGATCATCGTGCAGAGCACCGCGATCGCCGCTGCGGTCGCCACCCCGTAGAGGAAGGGGAGGCCGAGCAGCAGCATCCCCATCAGCGAGATGATCACCGTGATCCCGGCGAAGAGCACAGCTCGCCCGGCGGTGTCGACGGCGGCGATCGCCGCATCCCTCTTGTCGAGCCCCTCGTCGAGTCCGTTGCGAAAACGGGTGAGGATGAAGAGCGCGTAGTCGACGCCGACGCCGAGCCCGATCATGAACGCCAGCTGCGGCGCGAATTCCGCCGTGTCGAAGACATGGGTGAAGAGCGTGATCCCGCTGATCCCGACGCCGAGCGCGAACAGCGCCGTCAGGAGGGGCAGCCCCATCGCGACGACCGAGCCGAAGCTGATCAGCAGCACGGTCACGGCAGCGAGGATTCCGATCCCCTCCGAGGAGCTTTCTTCTTCTTCGCCCCGGACTTCCTCGACCGGCGAGCCGCCGGCCTCGACCTGGAGGCCGTTGCCGTCCGCCGCGCGGGCGGTGTCCATGATCTTCTTGACTTCGCCGTCGTTCAGCTTGTCGGTGGTGACGTTGAGCTGAGCCGTCGCGTAGGCGATCCTGCCGTCGTTGCCGACCGCGGCGGCGCCGCCCCTTTCGTAGGGGCTGGAGACTTCACTCACGTGCGGCAGCGCCGCGACCCGCGCGAAGACCGCCTGCATCTTGCGCTTGACCGCTGGCGATTCGACGCCCGAGTCGGCCTTGTAGACGATTTGCACCACATCGCCCGCCTGCGCGGGGAAGCGACTTTCGAGCAAGTCGAGAGCGTCCTTGGAGTCGGAGCTGGGCAGGCTGAATTCTTCGGTGAAGTCGGAGCCGACCGAGCCGGCGATCATCCCGAACCCGACCAGGGCGACGATCCAGCCGAGGATGACCGTCTTGCGATGACCGGTGGTCCAGGTGGCAAAGCGTCGCATCGAGCGCCGCACCGTAGCGAACCCGGCGGGCGGGCAGGTTAGATTTCGGCCAATGCCCGATCCATCGATCGTGCGCTTCCGGCGCGTCGTCAGCTCCGCCTACGCGCACCTCGAGGCGCGTCGCCAGGAGGTAAACGACCTCAACGTCTTCCCGGTCGCAGACGGCGACACCGGCGACAACATGGCGATGACGATGCGCGCGGTGATGGAGGAGCTCGACCGGCTCGAGGAGATCCAGGTCGACGAGGTCGGACGCACCCAACTGGTCCAGGCGCTGGCCCGCGCGGCGCTGATGGGGGCGCGCGGCAACTCCGGCGTGATCCTCAGCCAGATCGTGCGCGGCGCCGCCGAGGAGCTGGCCAGCCGCCCCGGCGAGCTGATCGACCCGGTGCTGGTCGCCTCGGCCTTCGCCAGCGCCGCCGACGCGGCTTACGACTCGGTGCGCGAGCCGGCCGAGGGCACGATGCTCACCGTATTTCGCGAGATGGCGCACTCGATCGCCCGCCAGCTTGCCCACCTCGAGGCCGAGAAGCAGCGGCTCGACAAGGGTGTATCCGACGAGGTGCAGGACGCCGTCCTCGCCGAGGTGCTCGAGCGGGCGATCGACGACGGCCAGCGCGCGGTCGAGCGCACGCCCGAGCAGCTCGAAGTGCTGCGCGACTCGGGCGTCGTCGATGCCGGCGGCTACGGCCTCGTGCTGATCCTCGCCGGGGTGGTCGCCGGCCTGCGCGGCGCCGGCGCCGCCGTGCCCGAGGTCGACCACCACGAGGCGCCGCGTCTCAGCCGCCCCCACCACGAGGACAGCCGCTTCCGCTACTGCACGAACTTCATCGTCTCGGGCAGTGGGCTCAACAGCCGCGACTTCCTGCCCCGGCTCGAGGGCCTCGGCGACTCGGTGCTGGTCGTCGGCGACGAGGTGACGCTCAAGATCCACGTCCATACCGACGATCCCGAGGCTGCGGTGGCGCTCTTCGAGGGGGCCGGCGAGGTGACCAACCTCGACGTCGCCGACATGCGCGAGCAGATCGCCGAGCGCCGCGCGCGGCTCAACGGGGGGCGCACCGGCGCCCTGGCGGTGGCCGCCGGCGAGGGCCTCGAACGGCTCTTCGCCGAGCTTGGCGCCCACGTCGTGCCCGGCGGGGAGACGCTCAACCCATCGACCTACGAGCTGCTCGCCGGGATCCACGAGGTGCCCGCCGAGGAGGTGCTCGTCTTTCCGAGCTCCTCGAACGTGGTGATGGCCGCCGAGCGGGCCTGCGAGCTCTCCGAGAAGCCGGCTCGGGTGGTCGGCGCCACCTCGCAGCAGGCGAGCCTGCTCGCCTTGGTCGAGCTCGACCCGGGCGCGGCGGCCGTCGAGAACGCCACGCGGCTCGAGGCGGCGTTGGCGACGGTCGTCGCCGGCGGCGTCGCCCCGGCGGCGCGCGACGACGCCCAGGGGCGCTTTCGCAAGGGCGACGCGGTTGGCTTCGTCGAGGAGGAGATCGTCGCCTGGGGCGGTGCCGGCTCGACCCTGGCGGCGACGATCGAGCGGCTCGCCGCAGAGGCGGAGATCGTCACCGTGATCGGCGGCGCCGGCGCCCCGATCGCGCTCGACGAGCTCGACCCGCACGTGCCGGACGGGGCGGAGATCGAGTCCCACGACGGGGGTCAGCCGAGCTGGTGGTGGCTGCTGGCGGCGCAGTAGTGCGCGGCTTTGCCGCCGCCGCGGAGCTGACTCCCGCCCAGCTGCGCGAGGCGCCGGTCCACCTGCCCCGCCCGAGCGCCCTCGAAGTGCCGATCGAGGCTCTGGAGGGCGTCGGTCCGCGACTCGCCGAGGCCGCCGCCGACGCTGGCATCGAGACGGTCGGCGACCTGCTGACGCGCTTCCCGTACCGCCACCGCGACCGCCAGATCGTCTCCGTCGCGACGCTCGAGCCCAAGCTGGAGGCGACGATCGCAATCGAGGTGCTGGCCGGCGCCGGTCGCCCCTACCGCCCGCGCCGCGGGCTCAGCATCCTCTCGGTCAAGGTGGGGGACGAGAGCGGCACCGTCCGCGCGACCTGGTTCAACCAGCCCTGGCTGGCGCCGAAGCTGACGGCCGGGACGACGATGCTGCTCACCGGCACCCCCGACAAACGCGGCTTCCGGGTCTCCGAATACGAGTTCGGCGGAGAGGCGAGCGAAGGTCTGGTTCCGGTCCATCCCGGCACCGAGCAGCTGAAAGCCCAGCGCCTGCGCCAGTGGATGGAGCAGGCGATCGGCTCAGTTGAGAACGTGCTCGAGCCGCTGCCGGCGCGCCTGCGAGCCGGGCGACGCCTGGCCGGGGCCGCCGACGCGATCAAGGCGGTTCATTTTCCCGAGACCGCCGAGCAGGTCGAGGAGGCGCGCGAGCGGCTGCGCTTCGAAGAGCTCTTCCTCTACCAGGCGATCCTCGCGACGCGCAAGCGCACCCACCGGGTTGCGCGGCCGGCGCCGCGTCTCGGGCGGCCCGGAGCGCCGGTCGGCCGCTGGCTCGAGTCGCTGCCGTTCGAGCCGACCCGCGATCAACGGCGGGCCTTCGCGGAGATCGACGCCGACCTCGACTCGGGGGAGCCAATGCAGCGGCTGCTGATGGGCGAGGTCGGCTCGGGCAAGACCGTGGTCGCGCTCTACGCGATGCTGCGGGCGCTGGAATCCGGCTACCAGGCGGCGTTGATGGCGCCGACCGAGACGCTCGCCGAGCAGCACGCGACGACCCTCGGCAAGCTGCTCGCGGAGGAGGCGACGCCCTTCGCGCTGCTCACCGGCGCGACCCCCGCCGCGCGGCGCCGCGAGGCGCTTGACCGCCTTGCCAGCGGCGAGCTCGGCCTGATCGTCGGCACCCATGCGCTGGTCGAGCCGACGGTCGAGTTCGCCCGGCTCGGTCTCAGCGTCGTCGACGAGCAGCACCGCTTCGGCGTGGAGCAGCGCCGGGCGCTCGATTCGAAGGGCGCCGAAGGACTTGCCCCGCACGTCCTGCACATGACCGCCACGCCGATCCCGCGGACCCTCTCGCTGACCGCCTACGGCGATCTCGACACGACCGCGCTGCACGAGCTTCCCTCCGGCCGCAAGCCGGTCTCCACCCGGATCGTCGAGGAGGACGAGCGCGAGGGCGCCTACGAGTTCCTGCGCGGCCAGCTGCGCGCCGGCCGCCAGGCCTTCGTCGTCTGCCCGCTGGTCGAGGAGTCCGAGAAGGTTCAGGGCCGGGCGGCCGAGGTCGAGGCGGAGCGCCTGGCGGCCGGCGAGCTGCGCGATTTCCGCGTCGGCGTGATCCACGGCCAGATGCGCTCCGCCGAGAAGGCCGGGGCGATGGAGGCCTTCGCAGCGGGCGAGACCGACGTGCTGGTGGCGACAACCGTGATAGAGGTTGGGATCGACGTGCCGAACGCGACCGTGATGGTTATCGAGGGAGCCGAGCGCTACGGCGTATCGCAGCTGCACCAGCTGCGCGGCCGCGTCGGCCGCGGCGAGCACGAGTCGGTCTGCCTGCTCTTCCCCGAAGACGCGGGCGCGACGGCCCGCCAACGCCTGAAAGCGGTCGAGCGCGAGCGTGACGGTTTCAAGCTGGCCGAGGTCGACCTCCTCCTGCGTGGCGAGGGCGAGGTGCTCGGTACCCGCCAGCACGGCCTGCCCCGCTTCGCCGTAGCCGAGCTCCCCGAGGACGCCGACGCCCTCGCCGTCGCCCGCGAAGAGGTGATGCGCCTCCTCGACGAGCACGGCTCCCTCGACGCCCCCGCCCTGGGCCCCCTCCTCGACGCCGCCCACCGCCGCTTCGGCGCCGCCGCCTCCGACCCGATCCCCCTATGACCGGGGACGTGCCGCAACTTAAGTACCTATATGGACCTCTAAATTGCGGCACGTCCCGATGAGAGTGGTCGGCGGAGAGCTGAAGGGGCAGCGGCTGATGGCGCCGCGGGGGACGGCTGTGCGGCCGACCTCCGAGCGGGCGCGCGAGGCGATCTTCTCCGTGCTGGGAGAGCTGGTGGTCGATGCTCGGGTGCTCGATCTCTGCTGCGGCACGGGAGCGCTGGGGATCGAGGCGCTCTCGCGCGGCGCCAGGCACGCGACGCTGGTCGACCGCGACATCCGCGGCGCCTGGGGCAACGTCGAACGGCTGGGACTCGGCGAGCGCAGCGAGCTGATCCGCCTGCACGTCTCCCGCTGGCTCGAGGCCCGCGAGGACGACGGCCCCCGCTACGACATCGTCTTTCTCGATGCCCCGTATAAACTCGCCGACCGCGTGGGGCAGGAACTGGACAGCTACCTGCCCGGCCTCCTTGAGCAAGGCGGGCGGGCGGTGATCGAGAGCGGCGCCAACCGGCCGTTGCGCATGGAGTCGCTGCCCTGCCTGCGCCGGCGCCGTTACGGCGCTGCCGACGTCGCGATCTACGGGGAGCAGGACTGATGGCCGAGCGCGACGGAATCGTCGTCTGTCCGGGCAGCTATGACCCGGTCACCAACGGGCACATCGACATCATCACCCGCAGCTCCGAGGTCTTCGAGCGGGTCGTGGTGGGCGTGGTCAACAACCCGATGCGCAAGAACAAGACGCTGTTCACCGCCGAGGAGCGCAAAGGCCTGATCGAAGAAGCGACGGCGAGCCTCGGCAACGTCGAGGTGCGGATCTTCTCCAACCTGCTGGTCGAGTTCGCCCGCGAAGCGGGGGCGAAGGCGATCGTCAAGGGCCTGCGGGCGATCTCCGACTTCGAGTACGAGTTCGAGATGGCGCAGCTCAACCGCAAGCTCGACCCCGGCATGGAGAGCATCTACATGATCGCCTCTCCGCAGTACAGCTTCCTTTCCTCGACGGGCGTGAAGGAAATGGCCACCTTCGGGGCGGACGTCTCGGACCTCGTGCCGAGCCCCGTCGCCGCCGCGATGACGCAACGCCTCGAGGACAGGTAGGCTTCCCCGCCTCGGAGCGGTGTGGGCGAGAGCTTGCAAAAAGCCGAGGAAATAGCCGGTTCTTCACCGAAGATGGCTCCGACACGTAGGCTTACGACCTGCCGATGGACGTTCTCGTTCTCATAGACAAGCTCGACGACGTGGTCCACAACGCGCGGCCCGTGCCGCTCACGGACCAGGTGCGCGTCGATCGCGAGGAGATCTACGACCTGCTCGACCAGATGCGGGCGACGATCCCCGAGGAGATCAAGCAGGCGCGCTGGATCGTCAAGGAGCGCCAGGAGATGCTCGCCGAGGCCAAGCGCGAGGCTGAGCGCATCGTGCGCGAGGCGCGCGAGCAGCAGGCTCGCCTGATCTCCGACGAGGAGGTCACCAAGCAGGCCGAGCGGGCCGCCGACGAGATCGTCGAGGACGCCCGCTCGCGCGAGCGCGAGATCCGGCTCGGCGCCGAGGACTACGCCGACGAGATCCTCAACACGCTCGAGGTCAACCTTCAGAAGTTCCTCGCTGCGGTGCAGCGGGGGCGGGACCGGCTGGCGGGGCGTGACGAGGAGCAGCCGGTCGCGGAGCTCGACGAGCAGGGTTAGGGCTTGGGCGTGGGTGGGAGGCCGGGGCCTCTCCTCAAAACGCTCGGCAGGAGCCTCGCTTGATGCTTTGAGGAGAGGCCCCGGCCTCCCTTCCGGACCCGATGCTCCGGTCTGTTGAGCTTTAGCTCTTTAGCTTCAGTAGGTGGCGGCTACTACTGCTAGGTCGTCGGCTTGCCAGGTGATCTGGGCGTTGGACCAGTCGAGTAGGTGGTTGAGCTTGTCTTGCTCGAAGACGTCGCCTATTACGAGGGAGCGGGAGTGGTCCTTTACGCGGCGGCAGAGGGCTTGTAGCTGGTCGTAGGTCAGGTCGGCGGTTGAGAGGACGGAGATGACCAGGTCCCAGGGGCCGTCGGGGAGGGGGTCCTCCATGCGGGCCAGCTGGACGTCGTCGTAGGTCTGGCGGGCGCGGAAGACCATGTCGGGGCTGGAGTCGAGGCCGATCACCCAGGCGTCGGGATAGGCCTCGAGCAGGCGGTTGGTCGTCTCGCCGGTGCCCATGCCGAGCTCCAGGACGCGCTCGGGCGGAAAGGGGATTGCGGCGATCGCCTGCTCCTGCAGCTCGTCGTAGCGGGGGATCTGGGAGCGGATCCGCTCCAGGTAGACCTCTGGTGTCCAGTCGAATCGAGTCATTGCGTAACCTCGTCGGGAGATTGCCATCGTAAGCGGAGGAGCGCCCCATGTCCCAAGCGACGACGATCATTGACCTGGCGCGGCTGTCCCTCTCCCACGGCGAGGGACGACGCCTGGAGCTGCCCGTGCGACTCGAGCCGCTCGAGCTGGGCGGCCAGAGCTACGCGGTTTCACCGGAGACGATTCAGACCAAGCTGGAGATCTCGCGGCCGAGCGGCGGCTACGCTTTCCACCTGCGCTTCCCCTTCCGGATCGAGGGTCCGTGCATGCGCTGCCTGGAGGAAGCTGCGCTCGACGCGACGGCGGATGCCCGCGAGGTCTTCCAAGAGAACACGGAGGACGAGGAGCTGCGCAGCCCGTATGTCGAGGACGACGAGCTCGACCTGGGCCGCTGGGCGCATGACGCTGCGGCCCTTGCTCTCCCGGCCCAGCTTCTCTGCCGCCCCGACTGCGCCGGTCTCTGCCCGGTCTGCGGCGAGTCGCTGAATGACGCCGATCCGGCGGAGCACGAACACGAGAGAGAGCCCGATCCGCGTTGGGCGAAGCTCCGTGAGCTGAAGATGGAGTAGCGAGGTGCGGGGCGTGGGGGAGGGCCGGCACCCCTCCCCAAAACGCTCGCCGGGAGGCTCGCTTGAGTGTTTTGGGGAGGGGTGCCGGCCCTCCCGTGGCTCCCGACCCGCTACCATGCGCGACTGCTTATGGCGGTCCCTAAGAAGAGAACTTCGAGCGCGCGGCGGGATAAGAGGCGTGCGCAGCACAAGGCGGGGAAGGCGCGGTTGAACCGCTGTCCGCGTTGCCACAGCCCGCGGTTGCCGCATCGGGTTTGCCCGACCTGCGGGACTTATGCCGGGCGCGAGGTGATTGTGCATACGGTTGCCGAGCCGACAGCGGCTCCCACCGACTCGGAGTAGAGCTTGGCGGGCCCGCCGACCGTGGCCCTCGACGGCTTCGGGGCGGAGCAAGGGTTTGGAGTGCTCGCTCAAGGGGCGCGGATGGCGGCGGCCGACGGCATCCACGTACGCGTCTTCGGCCCCCCCGGTGAACTCGAGCTCGATCGGGTCGATGGCGTTGAAGTCGTGCCGACGTCCGAGTGGATCGGGAACGAGGAGGATGCGGTCTCGGCTGTGCGGGCCAAGAGGGAGGCGTCGGTGGTGCGGGCTGCTGCCGATGTGGCCGAGGGGCGTTCGGCGGCGATGGTCAGTCCCGGGTCGACCGGGGCGACGATGGCTGCGGCCACCTTTGGGCTGCGGCGGCTCAAGGGGGTGCAGCGGCCGGCGTTGGCGGTGCAGCTGCCGGTGCCCGGGAAGCGGGTGCTCTTCCTGGACGTGGGGGCGAACGTCGAGGTGCGGGCTCAGCATCTGGTCCAGTTCGCCTTCCTGGGCGCGGCCTTCAGCGAGGCGGTGCTTGGGGTCGAGAGGCCGCGGGTCGGGCTGCTCTCGGTCGGCGAGGAGGCGGGGAAGGGAAGGCCGGAGGTTGTCGAGGCGCGGGCGACGCTCGCTGACGCTGCCGGGATCGAGTTCGTCGCCAGCGTCGAGGGGCGCGACCTGCCGGCGGCGGTCGCCGACGTGGTGGTCACCGATGGATTCACCGGCAACGTCGCCCTGAAGCTGATGGAGGGAACGGCGAAGGCGGTCACCGGGGCGATCCGCGAGGCGGCGCGCTCCGATCCGCTGGCGACCCTCGGCGGGCTGCTGATGCGGCCCGCGCTCGGCGGGCTGCGGCGGGAGCTGGCCCCCGATACGACCGGCGGCGCGATCCTGCTCGGCCTGCGCGGCGTCGCGATCGTCGGCCACGGCAGCTCGGGGGCGGAGGGGATCGCCAATGCGCTGCGGCTCGCCGCCCGCTGCGCCGAGGTCGACGCAATCGGTCGCACCGCGGCGCTGCTCAGCGAGGCCGGCGCCGGGCGGGCGGCGCTCGCCGCCGGCCGTGACGCTCCCGGCGCGGCGTGATAGGAAGAGCAGGATGACTCGTGAGGAAATCCTCTCCAAGGTGCGCGAGCACCTCGCCGAGGAGCTCGAGGTCGACGCCGCGGGGATCGCCGAGTCGAGTCGCTTCAAGGAGGACCTCGACGCCGACTCGCTCGACCTCTACGAGCTGGTGATGGAGCTCGAGGACACCTACGGGATCACCGTCTCCGAGGAGCAGGCCGCCAAGATCTCGACCGTGGCTGACGCGGTCGACTTCGTGCTCGAGCACGCGCCGGCGTGAGCATCGCCTCCCTCGCCGAGCTGATCGCCGAGCTGCCGGAGGACCTGCGCACGCCGGCGCTCACCCACTCCTCCTGGACCGAGGAGCGGATCCACTCCTACGAGCGCTTCGCCTACCTCGGCGACAGCGTGCTCGCGCTTGCCGTCGCTCGCGACCTGGTCGAGCGCTTCCCCGAGGTCCCCGCCGGCGGCCTGACCAAGATCCACAACCAGGCGGTCAGCGGCGTCGCCTGCGCCGAGGTCGGCCGCGAGCTCGACGTGCCCGACATGTTGCGGGCGGCGGAGCCCGGCGACCTCTCGGCCGGGATCCCGGCCGAGATCCTGCTCGAAGGCGAGCGGCCGCTGCCCGAGGTCACCGAGGCGCTGATCGGCGCCTGCTTCGCGGCCTTCGGCTTCGAGCGCACCGCGTCAGCCGTCGCCGCGGCCTTCGAGCCTCGCATCGTGCACGCAGCGGACACGACGATCGACTTCAAGTCGGCGCTGCAGGAGGCGCTCGCTCGCCGCCGCGTGACGGTCGTATACGAGGTGACCGGCGAAAGCGGCCCGGCGCACCGTCGCCACTTCGAAGTGGCCGCCTTGGTCGAGGAGGAGCTGGTCGGGGAGGGTGCCGGTCGCAGCAAGAAGGCCGCGGAGCAGGCCGCAGCCGAGCAGGCCTTGAAACGCCTGGCAGACTAGGTCCAGCCTTCGCGTCCGACCCGATCGCGAGCCTTGCGCGCGAGGGTGGAGAGGCCGGACCGGAGGGCCAGAGCGCATGTACCTGAGATCGATCGAGATGAAGGGGTTCAAGTCGTTCCCCGAGCGCACGACGCTCGAGTTCTCGCCTGGGGTCAGCGTGATCGTCGGCCCCAACGGCTCGGGCAAGTCGAACATCACCGACGCTGTGCTCTGGGCGCTCGGCGAGCAGAGCCCCGGCGCGATTCGGGGCGCCTCGATGCAAGACGTGATCTCAACCGGCGGCAAGGGCATCGGCCAGCGCCGCCAGGCCGAGGTCGAGGTGACGATCGACAACTCCGAGGGACGCGCCGCGACCGAGCTCTCCGAGATCGCCGTGCGGCGCAGCCTCGACCGCTCCGGCGACGGCGGCTACCGCCTGAACGGCGCCCGCTGCCGCCTGGTCGACGTGGTCGAGGTGCTCTCCGACACCAATCTCGGTCGCGAGATGCACTCGGTGATCAGCCAGGGCCGGGTCGAGTCGATCATCCACTCCAAGCCGCGCGAGCGCCGGCTCCTGATCGAGGAGGCGGCTGGGCTCGGCAAGCACCGCAAGCGCCGCCGTCGGGCCGAGCTGAAGCTGCGCGCCGCGGGCGACAACCTCGATCGCGCCCTTGACCTCGAGCGCGAGGCGCGGGCGCGCCTGCGCCCGCTGAAGCGCCAGGCGCAGGCGGCCGAGCTCGGGGCGCGGATCGAGCGCGAGGAGCTTGGCCTGCGCGGCCAGCTGGTTGCCGAGGAGCTGCGTTTCGGCGCCGACCGG
Organism: uncultured Solirubrobacterales bacterium; assembly: GCA_963728365.1. Lineage (GTDB taxonomy): Bacteria > Actinomycetota > Thermoleophilia > Solirubrobacterales > 70-9 > VRUE01. The sequence continues at coordinate 658,661 of CAVSJI010000001.1, read as the reverse complement.
GCGGCGGCGGCCGAGAAGGCGGCGGCCGAAGCTCGCGAGCGGCGTGTCGAGCTGGAGAAGAAGCTGAGCGAGGTGAGCGGGCGGCGGCGCGCCGCCGAGGAGCGCTTCGCGGCGCGCGATCGCGAGCGGACCGAGGCCTGGGGCCTGCTGACCAAGCTGCGCGGCGACCAGCAGCGGATCGCGATCCGCGCCTCGGGCCTCAGCGATCGCGAGGGCGAGATCGCCGCCCGGCTGGAGGCGCTGCGCACCGAGCTCGGCCCGCTGACGCTCGACGTCAGCGGCTCCGGGGCCCCGGCGGAGCGGGCGCGCAAGCTGGAGGAGGAGCTGGGCGAGATCGAAGCGGCGCTCTCCGGCGCCGCCGACGGCCTCGCCAAGGCGCGCGACGGGAGCGCCAGCGAGGCCGCGCGCGAGGCCGCCCTGGGGGCCGTTCGCGGCGGCGCCGAGCGCGCCACGCGACACGCGCGTCGGGCGGAGGGGCTGCTCGGCGAGCGCCATCGCGAGCGCCTGCGCGCCCGCCTCGCCGACGGCGAGCAGCTGCTCGAGGACGTGCGCGCGGCTGCCGCGGCGGCGACAGCGGCCGAAGCGGCGATCCGCGCCCGGGTCGAGCTGATCGAGCGGCGCGTGGTCGGCGGCGAGGGCGACGGCGACGAGATCGCTGAGGAGATGCGCGCTTGCTCGCAGCGCGAGTACGAGCTGCAGGCGGAGATGCGCAAGATCTCCGACCGGCTGACCGAGGTCGAGGTCGAGGCCGCCCATCTCGGCGACCGGCGCGCCGAGGCGGCCAAGGAGCTGGCGACGATCGCCGAGCGGCTCGGCGAGGAGATCGAGCCGGCCGGTGAGCCCCTCGGCGAGGAGGAGCGGGCCGACATCGACCGCCGGCTGGAGCGGCTCGAGCGGCGCCGCGCCCAGATCGGGCCGGTCAACCCGCTGGCCGAGCAGGAGTACGAGGAGGCGCGCGAGCACGTCGAGTCGCTGCAGGCCCAGCGCGAGGACACCGAGCGGGGGATGCGCGAGCTGGAGACGCTGATCCGCGACATCGACGGCGAGATCGAGCGCGCCTTCGAGCAGACCTTCGAGGCGACCGCGAAGAACTTCGAGGAGATGGTCGAGCACCTCTTCCCGGGCGGCCGCGGGCGCCTGCGCCGGGTCAGCCTGAGCCCGGTGCGCGACGCCGGGGAGGAGCCGCCGGCGAATGCCGAGGCAGAGGAGCCCGATGACGACGAGGAGGAGGAAGAAGAGCGCGAGGAGCTCGGGGTCGAGATCGAGGTCACCCCGGAGGGCAAGTCGACCCGCAAGCTCTCGCTGCTCTCCGGCGGCGAGAAGTCACTGGTCGCGATCGCCTTCGTCTTCGCCGTCTTCCTCGCCCGGCCCTGCCCCTTCTACATCCTCGACGAGGTCGAGGCGGCCCTCGACGACGCCAACATCGACCGCTTCCTGCAGCTGGTCCGGCGCTTCTCCGACCGCGCCCAGTTCGTGATCGTCACCCATCAGAAACGGACGATGGACGCCGCCGACGTGCTCTACGGGGTCAGTATGGGCGGCGACGGGGTGACCAAGGTCGTCTCCCGCAAGCTGCCGCGCGAAGCCGCGGAAGACGAAGAAGGCCCCTCGCTCTCCGCGGTCGCCTAAATAAACCCTTCATTTTCCAGCCCGGGGCCTGCGCTACGCTGAACCTAGGGAAGGAAAGGAGGGGTCCGTGGCGCAACGTCACATGGACAGGCTGACGTCGTTCGACACGTCGTTCCTGGCCAACGAGAGGTCCAACGGGCACATGGCGATCGGCGCCGTGCTGGTCTGCGAGGGGGAGCCCCCCAGCCAGGACGACTTCCTCGCCCACATCCGCAGCCGCGTGCACCTGCTGCCGCGCCTGCGCCAGCGGCTCGCCTTCCCGCCGCTTGGACTGGGCACGCCGTTCTGGACCGACTATCCGGAGTTCGACATCCATGACCACCTGGGCCGGGTTACGCTGCCGGCGCCCGGCGACGAGGCGACCTTCCACGACCTCGTCGGCGAGATCCTCTCGCCGCCGCTCGACCGCTCGCGCCCCCTTTGGCAGCTGGTTCTGGTCGAGGGCCTCGAGGGCGGCCGCTTCGCGATCGTCTACAAGACCCACCACGCGCTCGCCGACGGCTTCTCGGCGGTCGATATCGGCAAGCTGCTCTTCGACCCCGAGCCCAACCCGGTGCCCTCGCGCGAAGAAGCGCCCTGGGACCCGCAGCAGCCGCCGACCCGCGGCGCCCTCGTCGCCCGCGCCTTCAGCGGGGTCTGGGCCACGCTCAAGCGGATGACGCGATGGCTGGGCCGGGCGGGGCGGCAGCCCGGACGGGCGCGCAAGCGCGCCACCGACGGCATCGCCGGCCTCTGGGAGGTGACCTCGGCCTGGTTCAAGCCGGCGCCCAAGGTGCCGCTCAACGTCGAGATCGGCACGCAGCGGACCTTCGCCTGGGCGGAGCTGCCGCTGGCCGAGGTCAAAGGCATCAAGAACGCCTTCGACGTGACCGTCAACGACGTGATCCTCTCTGCGACTTCGGGCGCCCTGCGCCGCTGGTTGGCCGAGCGCGACGTCGACACCGCGGGCATGGAGCTGAAAGCCCTGGTCCCGGTCTCGGTGCGGACGATCGACGAGCAGGGCGAGCTCGGCAACCGGCTGACGGCGATGCGCGGACCGCTCCCGGTCGGAATCGAGGACCCGGCCGAGCGGCTGCGCGCCGTGCACGCCGGGATGGACGAGCTCAAGTCCTCGAAGCAGCCGCTCGGCGCCGAGGCGATCTGGGGCCTGAACGACTGGTTCCGCGACTTCGCCCCGCCGGTCCTGCTGCGCCCAACCGCGGCGATCAACTTCTCGACCCGGCTCTTCAACCTGCTGGTCACCAACTTCCCCGGCCCGCAGATCCCCTTCTACGTGCTCGGCCGCGAGGTCACCGGGGTCTTTCCGGTTGGCTTCCTCGCCCGGCGCCACGCAATGGCGATCGCGATCGTTAGCTACAACGGCCGGGTCGGCTTCGGCATCCTCGCCGACCGCGCCGCGGTGCCCGACGCTGAACGCCTCTCCGAGCACCTGCGCGAGGCCGTCGACGAGCTCCAGGCCGCCGCCGGGATAGCCTCCCCGGGCGAAGATGGCGACGACCTGGCAGGAGATGCTCAACCTCGGTTCGCGCGAGAGCGCGAACTCCGCGACGTCTGAGCCCACCGAGCAGCGCCGCGGCGTCCTCCGCCGCCTGCGCGAGAGCCTCTCGAAGAGCCGCAAGGCGCTTGCCGAGGAGCTCTCGGCCAGCTTCTTCGACCGCATCGACGAGCAGACCTGGGAGCGGCTCGAGGAGGCGCTGATCCTCGCCGACGCCGGCGCGCCGACGACCGCCAAGGTGGTCGAGCGGCTCGAGCAGGAAGTCGAGGCGGGCAGCGTCGGCGCCGACGGCGAGGCGGTCCAGGCCAGGCTGATCGAGATTCTCGCGGAGGTCGCGGCGGGCGGCCGCGCCCCGATCGACCTCAGCGGCGAGCCGGCGGTGCTGCTGATGGTCGGCGTCAACGGGACCGGCAAGACGACGACGATCGGCAAGGTCGCCTGGCACCTCTCCAGGGAGTTCGGCCTCTCGGTGATTTTGGCCGCAGCGGACACCTACCGCGCTGCGGCGGCCGAGCAGCTCGAAGGGTGGGCGGAGCGGGCGGGGGCCGAACTGGTCCGCGGACAGGAGGGCGCCGACCCCGGCGCCGTCGCCTTCGACGCGATCGAGGCGGCCCGCGCCCGCGGCGCCGACGTGGTGATCGTCGACACCGCCGGGCGCCTGCACACGCAGGGCAACCTGATGGACGAGCTGGCCAAGGTGCGCCGCGTGATCGCCAAGCAGATGCCGGGCGCCCCGCACGAGACGCTGCTCTCGATCGACGCCACCACCGGCCAGAACGGCCTGCGCCAGGCGCAGCTCTTCGCCGAGGCCGCCGAAATCGACGGCGTCGTCCTGACCAAGCTCGACGGCACCGCCAAGGGCGGCATCGTCCTGGCGATCGCCGGCGACCTCGGCATCCCGGTGAAGCTGATCGGCACCGGCGAGCAGCTCGAGGACCTGCGTCCCTTCGATCCCGCCGACTTCGCCAGCGCGCTGCTCGCCGAGTAGCCTGAGCTCCTTGTTCGATCAGCTCTCAGACCGGCTGCAGGCGACGCTCTCCGACGTCCGCTCGCGGGGCAAGCTGAGCGAGGCCGACGTCGACGCGGCGATGCGCGAGATCCGCCTGGCGCTGCTCGAGGCGGACGTCAACTTCAAGGTCGTCAAAACCTTCACCAAGGACCTGAAGGAGCGCTGTCTGGGTGAGGAGGTGCTGGGCAGCCTCGATCCCGGCCAGCAGGTCGTCAAGATCGTCAACGAGCAGCTCGCCGAGCTGATGGGCGGCGCCGGGCGGGAGCTCGCCTACGCCTCCAGCGGGCCGACGGTGATCCTGATGGCCGGACTGCAGGGCTCGGGCAAGACGACCGCCTGCGCCAAGCTGGCTCGCTTCCTGCGCGAGAACGGCAAGCGCGACGTGGCGCTTGCCGCCTGCGACGTCTACCGGCCGGCGGCGGTCGACCAGCTGGTCACGGTCGGCGGCCGGGTCGGCGCCCACGTCTACGAGAAAGGGACCGACGCCGACCCGGTGGAGATCGCCGCCTGGGCGCTGGAGGAGGCAAAGCGCGAGCGGCGCGACGCGCTGATCGTCGACACCGCCGGGCGCCTGCACGTCGACCAGGAGCTGATGGACGAGCTGGCGCGGATCCGCAAGCGCGTCAAGCCGCACGACGTGCTGCTGGTCGTCGACGCGATGACCGGCCAGGACGCGGTAGGCGTCGCCGAGTCCTTCGCCGAGACCGCCGAGTTCGACGGCGTGGTGATGACCAAGCTCGACGGCGACGCCCGCGGCGGCGCGGCACTCTCGGTGCGGGCGGTGACCGGCAAGCCGATCCTCTTCGCCTCGACCGGCGAGAAGCTCGAGGCCTTTGACCGCTTCCACCCCGACCGGATGGCCTCCCGGATCCTCGGCATGGGCGACGTGCTCAGCCTGATCGAGAAAGCCGAGTCCCAGATCGACGAGCAGCAGGCGATCGACCTCGAGCAGAAACTGCGCCGCAACCAGTTCACGCTCGAGGACATGCTGCAGCAGATGCGCCAGGTGCGGAAGATGGGCCCGCTGAGCGGCATCCTCGGGATGCTGCCCGGGATGGGGGCGATGAAGCAGCTGAAGAACGCCGACGTCGACGAGGGCCAGCTCGACCGGGTCGAGGCGATCATCCTCTCGATGACGCCCGAGGAGCGCGCCAACCCGGCGCTGATCAAGGGCTCGCGTCGCAAACGGATCGCCAATGGCTCGGGCACCCGCCCGCAGCAGGTCAACCAGCTGGTCAAGCAGTTCGACCAGATGCGCAAACTGATGCGTCACATGGCCTCGGGCAAGAATCCGGACCCGCAGCAGCTGGCCCAGATGGCGGGAGGAGCGCCGCGCCCGAAGTACCGAAGGCGCTAATCGCCATAAGTCCGTGTGTCCTCCGCTTCGCGTCCGGCACGCGTAGGAGCGAGTCTGTACTCTGCCCGGGTCCAATGGCAGTCCGAATCAGACTCAGACGAGTCGGGTCGAAGAAGAACCCGATCTGGCGGATCGTCGTCGCAGACAAGCGCTCGCCGCGCGACGGGCGCACGATCGAGACGATCGGCCAGTACAACCCGCAGACCGAGCCCTCGACGATCGAGCTCGACGAGGATCGCGCGCGCCACTGGCTCGAGCACGGCGCCCAGCCCTCGGAGACGGTCGCGACCCTGCTGCGCACCAAGGGTATCCCGGCCTCGGGAAGCTGACCGGCGGGTGACCGAGCTGCTCGAGTTCCTGGTCCGCGCCCTGGTCGAGGATCCGGCGGCGGTCTCGGTCGAGGAGCTGGAAGAGGACGGCGACCTGGTCTACGAGATCAGCGTCGCCGAGGACGACCTGGGGCGCGTGATCGGCAAGGGCGGGCGGGTCGCCAACGCGATCCGGACGATCGCCAAGGCTGCTGCGGTGCGCCTCGACCGACGCGTGATCGTCGACATCCTGGACTGAGGCGCTTGAGCGGGATCTGGGTAGGGGTTCCGCTTAACTTTTCCGGTGAATCGTTGGTGGGCTGGCGCCGCTAGCTCACGACGAAAAAGTACAAGACGCTCCACCCCTACCCAGATCCCGCTTATGAGACTCGACATCTTCAGTCTGTTCCCCGAGGCATTCGAGTGGTTCGAGTCTCAGCGGTCGGTGCAGAATGCGCTCGCTAAGGGGAATGAGCTTCGGTTGTTCAACTACCGGGATACAACGCCGCTCGGGGCGGGGCAGGTTGACGATGCGCCGTATGGGGGTGGCGCTGGGATGGTGCTCAGGGTCGATGTGGTGGATGCGGCGCTTGAGGCGGTGTACTCGCGGGGGGAGAATCCGCGGAAGGTGCTGCTGTCGCCCACTGGGCGGTTGCTTGACGATGCGCTGGCAGATGAGCTAACCGGAGAGCCGCATGTGGCTTTGATGTGCGGGCGGTATGAGGGGTTTGACGATCGGGTTCATCAGCATCTGGCGGATGACGAGGTCTCGATTGGGCGGTACGTGCTGGCGGGAGGGGAGCTGCCGGCGATGGTTGTGGCCGATGTCTTGATGCGCAAGCTGCCGGGGGCGCTGGGGCACGAGCGGAGCGCTGTCGAGGAGTCGTTCAGCGCGACCCTGGAGGGGATGCCCGAGTACCCGCATTACACGCGCCCGCCGCGGTACCGGGGCTGGGGCGTTCCCGATGTTTTGCTCTCCGGTGACCACGAGCGGGTGCGGCTCTGGCGGGCGGAGCAGAGCAGGACGCGGGCCGAGCAGTTCGAAGAAAGCCCGGAGTAGCTACCATTCGGCGGCCGCGCGGCGCCCGGCCCGGGCCCGGCGGTCTTTTTACGCATGAGCAGCGTCATTCAGGACATCGAGCGCGGTCAGCTGCGCAAGGGGATCCCCGGCTTCGACCCGGGGGATCGCGTGCGCGTCCACTTCCAGGTCGTCGAGGGCAGCCGCCGTCGCACCCAGGTATTCGAGGGAATCGTCCTGCGGCGCCAGGGCTCCGGCGCGCGCGAGACCTTCACGGTGCGCAAGCAGTCTTTCGGCGTCGGCGTCGAGCGGACCTTTCCGCTGCACTCGCCGAAGATCGAGAAACTCGAGGTCGCGGCGCGCGGCGACGTGCGCCGAGCCAAGCTCTACTACCTGCGCGGCCGGATCGGCAAGGCGGCCCGAGTCGCGGAGAGGCGCTGGGGCATCGACGAGGAGATGATCTCGACGCCGGCGGCAGCGGCTGAGCCCGAGGCGGTCGACGCCGATGGGGTCAGCCAGGCGGCCGAAGACGCCGACCTCCAGGCGGAGGAGGCTGCGCCGGAGGCGGAGGAGCAGGCTGAGCAGCCTGAGGTCGAGGCAAGCGCCGAGACCGAGGGTGAGCAGGCGGCAGACGAGGGCGCGGAGGCGTCCGAGGCGGGGGAGACCGAGGACAACGCCGCGGCTGAGGATGCCGAGGACGAGGCACCGGAGGAGGACTCCGGCGACTCCGGCGGGGACTCGGCCTGACACCTTCGATCCCCAAGCCGAAGAGCCGTGCCGGCGGGATCGTCGAGCTCGTCGTCATCGTTGCGCTGGCCCTGGCCCTGGCGCTGGGCATCCAGGCCTGGCTGATCAAGCCCTACCAGATCCCCTCGCAGTCGATGGAGCCGACATTGGACGTCGGTCAGCGGGTGCTCGTCAACCGCTTCCTCTACCACTTCACCGACCCGAAGCCGGGCGACATCGTCGTCTTCCACCCGCCGGCCGGCGCCGACAACGGCACCGAATGCGGGCTGACGATCAGGGGTCAGGAGCCGGTCAACGTCGGCGAGCCCTGCCCGAAGCCGACCGCGGCCGAGTCGAGCCAGAACTTCATCAAGCGGATCGTCGCCGGCCCGGGCGACACGCTCTCGGTGCGCAACGGCCACCCGGTCGTCAACGGCGTCGAGAAGACCGAAGAGTCCTACATCCGCCCCTGCGGCGGCGCGATGGCCTGCAATTTGCGGAAGAAGATCACGATCCCGCCCGACCACTACTTCATGATGGGCGACAACCGTGGCGAAAGCGACGACAGCCGCTTCTGGGGACCCGTCCCCCGCGCCTGGATCATCGGCAAGGCCTTCGCCACCTACTGGCCCCCGGACCGCATCGGCACCCTCTAAGCGCGGCAAGGCGCACGAGCGGCGCCTGGCGCGCACCCGGCGTCTCTTCTCCTTCGACCGTGGGCTGGGGACTCGGTTCGTGGCCGGTGCCGACGAGGCCGGGCGCGGCTGCCTCGCCGGGCCGCTGGTGGCCGCGGCGGTGCTGATCGACTACGAGAAGCTCTCGCGCGCCGACCGCCTCGCCCTGGCCGGGCTGCATGACTCAAAGCAGATGCTCGAGCAGCGGCGCGCGGAGATGTTTCCCGCTGTGCTGCGCGCCGCTGAGCGTGTCAGCGTCGTGGTTCGCAGCGCGCGGAGGATCGACGACCGGGGGCTGCACGTGACCAACATCGAAGCGCTCTCGGTGGCGCTGGAGCGGTTGCGCCCCGAGTCGCAGGCGACCTGCCTGGTCGACGGGTTCTCGCTGCGCGATTGCCGCGTGCCGCACCGGGCGGTGATCGAAGGCGACGGGACCAGCGCGGCGATCGCCGCCGCCTCGGTGATCGCCAAGGTAACCCGCGACCGCTACATGCGCCGCGCCGCCGAGCGCCACCCGGGATGGGGCTTCGAGGAGCACGTCGGCTACTCGACCCCCGAGCACCGCGAGGCGATCGAGCGGATCGGCATCTCGCCCCTGCACCGCCGCTCGTTCCAGTCAGTCGCGTACGCCCAGCTCGAAATCGCCTGACTGCGGGGACGTGCCGCAAGTTAGGTAACTATACGGGCCGCTTTCTTACGGCACGTCCCCGTCTCGCCTCAGAACGCGCCCTCGATGTGCTCGACCTCGACGGCGTCGCCATCGCGGTCGAAGCTGACGCCGACGGCGTCGCAGCGGATCTGGTCGTAGTAGGGGGTGTCGCGGCGTTCGGCCATCCAGGCGGCGGCGAGGCGGCGGACGCGGAGCTGCTTGCGGCGGTTGACGCCGAGGACCGGGCGCTCGGGGCCGTAGGCCGAGCCGGCGCGGCCCGCCTTGACCTCGACGAAGACGAGGGTGCGGCCGTCGCGAGCGACGATGTCGAGCTCGCCGTAGCGGGTGCGGGCGTTGCGCTCGACGATCTCCCAGCCGCGAGCGGCCAGCCGGTCGGCCACCAGTTCCTCGGCGGCGCGGCCAATTGTCTGCCTCTGGATCGTCATCGCGATCGACCCTAGAGGCGGGTCGGCGACGCTCGACGGCGACTGCGCACGATGCGTGCGGAGAAATTTCCAGACTTGGCACATTCTGGGAACACACGCGCGATTTGGCTCCCTAGCGTCGTTTCCGTGCTCGCGACAGCGCGGACATTCACTCTCGATGGCATCTCGGCCCGCCCCGTGCGGGTCGAGGTGGACGTCCACCGCGGCCTGCCCGCGTTCCAGGTCGTCGGCCTGCCCGACGCCGCGGTGCGTGAGGCGCGTGAGCGGGTCCGGGCGGCGATGGTCAACTGCGGCTTCGAGTTTCCGCTGAGCCGGATCGTCGCCAACCTCGCGCCGGCCAGCGTGCGCAAGGCGGGCCCGGGGCTCGACCTGGCGATTGCCGCGGCGCTGCTCACCGCCTCCGGCCAGCTCGACCTCAGCGGGCTGCCGCCGCTCGCCCTGGTCGGAGAGCTCGCCCTCGACGGCTCGGTGCGCTCGGCCAACGGCGTGCTGGCGATTGCCGAGGCGGCGCGCGAACGGGGCAGCGAGGCGATCGTCGTGCCGGCCGCGAACGGTCCGGAGGCGGCCCTGGTCGGCGACCTCGACGTCGTGCCGCTCGAGAGCCTCGCCCAGCTGGCCGCCCTTGCGGCGGGCGAGTGGCACCCGTCTCGCCCCGAGCCGCTCGAGCTCGGTCTCTGCTCCACCGAGGGCACCCCCGACCTCGCCGACCTGCGCGGCCAGCCGCACCTGCGCTACGCGCTCGAGGTGGCCGCCGCGGGCGGCCACAGCCTGCTGATGGTCGGTCCGCCGGGCGCCGGCAAGTCGCTCGCCGCCGCCCGGCTTCCCTCGATCCTGCCGCCGCTCGCCGCCGAGGAGGGGCTCGAGGTCGCGCGAGTCGCGAGCGCCTGCGGGCGCCTCGGCCACGGCCCCGGCGGACGGCCCTTCCGCGCCCCGCACCACACGATCAGCACCGCGGGGCTGATCGGCGGCGGCAACCCGCCGAGTCCGGGCGAGGTCACCTTGGCCCATCGGGGAGTGCTCTTTCTCGACGAGCTCTGCGAGTTTCACCGCGACACGCTGGAGGCGTTGCGCGCGCCCCTGGAGACCGGCTGGGTCTCGATCGCCCGGGCCGGCTCCTGGCGTCACCTGCCCTGCAACTTCATGATGGTCGCCGCCGCCAACCCATGTCCCTGCGGCCGCGGCGACGCCGACCCCGAGTGCGCCTGCCCGCCGCTGGCCGTGCAGCGCTACCAGGCGAAGCTGAGCGGAGCGCTCGCCGACCGGATCGACGTGCTCGCCGCGATCCGCCAGCCCAGCGCCGCCGAGATCGGCGGACCGCCTGGGGAGCCCTCGGGAGCGGTGCGCGAGCGGGTTGCCGTCGCCCGGGAGCGCCAGGAAGCCCGGCTCGGCGCCGGCCGTTGCAACGCGCAGATGACGCCGGCGGAGGTGCGCGAGTGCGCCCTGGAGGAAGACGCCGCGGCGCTGCTCGCCGATTCCTACGCACGGCGGCGGTTGAGCGGCCGCGCCCACGACCGGGTGCTGCGCCTGGCGCGCACTGTCGCCGACCTGGCCGGCGTTGATGCCGTCGGCAAGGGCGAGATGGCGCAGGCGCTGCAGCTGCGCCGGAGGGATCGCTCATGAATGGCCCAAGCGCCTGTCCCGACTGCCTGCGGCGCGGCCGACTATTGGCCCATCTGGCGCCCTACATCGAGAAGATCGCGACCGGCTCGCCCGGCTCGCGCTCGCCCGAGCTGCTGCGGCTCTCCAACGAGGACCTCGCCGCTGCGGCGGCGCCGAAAGTCGCCGGCCGGATCCTCGCCCAGGTGGCGGCCACGCCGGAGGGGAAGCTGCGCGCCGATCTGGTCGCGGCCGAGTGCTGGGCCTGCTGCCGCCACGACGAGCGCTTCCCGGTTGGCCTGCGCGACGCGGCCGACGCTCCCTGGGCGCTGATCGGTCGCGGCGACCCGGCTCTGCTCGGGCGGCTGGCGCCGGAGGAGGTGGTCACCGTGGTCGGCGCCCGGCGGGCGAGTGCCTACGGCCGCGGCGTGGCGAACGAGCTCGGTCGCGGTCTGGCGGCGGCCGGTCTGGTCGTCTGCAGCGGGCTCGCCTTCGGCATCGACGCCTGCGCCCATCGCGGAGCGCTCGAAGGCGGCCTCACGGTGGCGGTGCTGGGCAGCGGCCCCGATGTCGCCTATCCGGCCTCGCATCGCTCGCTCTGGCGGCGGATCGGCGAATGCGGCCTGATCCTCTCCGAGTTGCCGCCGGGGACCAGCGTCTGGCGCTGGAGCTTCCCGGCGCGCAACCGGATCATGGCGGCGATGGCCGGGATGACCGTCGTCGTCGAGGCGGCTCAACGCTCGGGCTCGCTGATCACGGCCGATCTCGCCGCCGACCTAGGCCGCGATCTCGGCGCCGTGCCCGGCCCGGTCAACTCACGCGTCGCCGCCGGCACCAACGAGCTGCTCGCCGGCGGGGCCTGCGTGATCCGCGGCGCCCAGGACGTGCTCGACGCGATGCTCGGGCCCGGGGCGCGCAGCGTCGAGCAGTCGGGACCGGAGCTCGAACCCGGGTTGCGCGAGGTGCTGGCGGCGCTGGAGCGGGGCGAAGAGACCTGCGACGGGATCGCCTCCCAGCTGGGCAGGACCGGCGCTGAGACCGCGGCCGCCCTGGCCACCCTCGAGGCGCTCGGTTACGTCTCCTGCTCGCTGGTCGGCGTCTACTCCCGCACGTTGCTCGAGGCAGCCGATGTCTAGGCTGCGCGGGGTGGTGGTCAAGCGCGTGCCAGCCGTCCTCTCGATCGCCGGCTCGGACTCCGGCGGCGGCGCCGGGATCCAGGCGGACCTGAAGGCGTTTGCCCGATGCGGCGTGCACGGGATGACCGCGATCACGGCGATAACCGCGCAGAGCACTGTGGGAGTTGAGGCGGTGCAGTCCGTCTCGCCGGAGACGATCGTCGCCCAGGTCGGCGCGGTTGCCGAAGACATCGGGGTCGACGCGGTAAAGATCGGCATGCTGGGCACCGCCGAGACGGTCGAGGCCGTGGTCGAGGCGCTCTCGCTCGTGGGAGATGCGCCGGTCGTGGTCGACCCGGTGATGGTCGCCGAGAGCGGCGCGGTGCTGCTCGACGAGGATGCGCGGGCGGCGCTGGTCGAGCGGCTGCTGCCGCTCGCCACAGTGGTCACTCCCAACATTCCCGAGGCGCGGGCGTTGGCCGGAGTCGGCGAGCGCGAGTCGCAGGAGGACCTGGCGCGCGAGGTACTCGCCCTGGGTCCGCGCGCCGTGGTCGTCACGGGGGGGCACAGCGAGCGGATCGTCGACCTCTTCTTCGACGGCCGCCAGGCGGTCGAGATTCCCGGCGAGCGCCATCCCGACGGGGCCGCGCACGGCTCCGGCTGCACCCACTCCTCAGCCCTGGCGGCGTTCCTGGCGCTCGGCGAGACGCCGCTCGAGGCCGCGCGCCGGGCGCGGGAGATCGCCTCCGAAGCCGTCGCTCACGGCCTGCGGGATCTCGGTGCCGGTCCGGGGCCAGTAGATGTCTTCGACCTGACCTCCGGGCCGCCCCGGTAGATTCCGGCCATGAGCTCAAACGGCGCCACCGTCAAGCTGCCCCGTCCTCGCTCGGCCGCGCTCTTCGACGGGCCAGACCGCGCTCACTCGCGCGCCTACATGAAGGGCGTCGGATTCGATGACGAGGCGCTGAGCCGTCCGACGATCGGGATCGCCAACACCTGGGCGGAGGCCAACTCCTGCAACTTCCACCTGCGCGGCCTCGCCGAGCATGTCAAGGAGGGCGTGCGCGCCGCGGGGGGCACGCCGTTGGAGTTCAACACCGTGACGATCTCCGACGGGATCACGATGGGCACCCAGGGAATGAAGACCTCGCTGGTCAGCCGCGAGGTGATCGCCGACTCGATCGAGCTGATGGCGCGCGGCTACCAGTTCGACGCGATCGTCGCGCTCTGCGCCTGCGACAAGACGATCCCCGGCTGCGCGATGGCGCTGGCCCGGCTCGACATCCCGTCGGTCGTCCTCTACGGCGGCTCGATCGCCCCCGGGCACTGGCACGGTCGCGACGTGACGATCCTCGACATCTTCGAGGCAATCGGCGCCCACAACGCGGGCGACATGAGCGAGGAGGAACTGAACGAGCTGGAGGGCGTGGCCAGTCCCGGCGCCGGCGCCTGCGGCGGGCAGTTCACCGCCAACACGATGGCCTGCGCCTTCGAGGCGCTCGGCGTCAGCGCCGGCGGCTCGGCGATGGTTCCCGCCGAAGACGAGGAGAAGGGCAGCGTCGCCGAGCGGATCGGCGAGCTGGTGATCGGGGTGCTGAGCGAGGAGATAACGCCGAGCAGGGTGATCACCCGCGACTCGCTCGAGAACGCGATCGCCTGCGTCTGCGCCTCGGGTGGGTCGACCAACGCGGTGCTGCACCTGATCGCGCTGGCCCACGAGCTCGGGATCGAGCTGACCGTCGACGACTTCGAGCGGATCTCGCGCGAGACGCCGCTGTTCGCCGACCTGAAGCCCGGCGGGCGCTTCGTTGCCACCGACCTCTACGCGGCGGGCGGGGTGCCGCTTATCCTCAAGCGGCTCGAGGAAGCGGGCAAGCTGCACGGCGACGCGCTGACCGTGACCGGCAAGACGATCGGCGAGGTTGCCGCCGAGGCCACCGAGAAGGCCGGTCAGGAAGTGGTGCGGCCGGTCGACGACCCGCTGAAGCCCGAAGGGGGCCTCGCGATCCTGCGCGGCAACCTCGCCCCGCAGGGCGCCGTGGTCAAGCTCGCCGGCACCGAGCGCACCCAGCAGACCGGCCCGGCGCGGGTCTTCGAGTCCGAAGAGGAATGCTTCCGTGCCGTCAAGGACCAGAAGATCGAGCCCGGTGACGTGGTCGTGATCCGCAACGAGGGCCCGGTCGGCGGCCCCGGTATGCGCGAGATGCTGCAGGTGACGGCGGCGATCGTCGGCGAGGGGCTCGGCCAGAGCGTCGCGATGGTCACCGACGGCCGCTTCTCGGGCGCGACCCGCGGCCTGATGATCGGCCACGTCGCCCCCGAGGCCGCCCGCGGCGGCCCGATCGCCGCGATCCGCGAGGGCGACACGATCACGGTCGACGTCGACGCCCGCCGCCTCGACGTCGACCTCTCCGACGCGGAGATCTCGAGGCGCGTGGACGAGTACGACGCTCCGGGGTCGCCCTTCGGCCCCGGGGTGATGGCCAAGTACGCGGCCACGGTCTCCTCGGCCTCACAGGGCGCCGTCACCGGTTAGGACGCGATGCGCTTCGCCGCCGACCGCCCGCTAGGCGTCGCCCCGGCCACGGCGCTCGACTACCGCGAGCTCGCTCGCCGCCGCCTGCCCCGCCAACTCTTCGACTACATCGACGGCGGCGCCTACGAGGAGGCGACGATGCGGGCCAACGTCGACGACCTCGGCGAGGTGTTGTTGCGCCAGCTCGTGATGCGCGACGTCAGCACCCGTGACCCGGCGGTCGAGGTGCTCGGCCAGAAGCTGTCGATGCCCGTCGTGCTCGGCCCGGTCGGCCTCGCCGGCATGTGCGCGCCGCGCGCCGAGGCCCAGGCCGCGCGGGCCGCGCAGCGGGCCGGCGTGCCCTTCGTCGAGTCGACCGTCTCGATCTGCCCGATCGAGGAGGTGGCGGCGGCGACCGAGGCGCCGCCCTGGTTCCAGCTCTACGTGATGCGCGATCGTGCCTACGCCGAGGGGCTGATGGCGAGGGCCGAGGCGGTCCGTGCCCCGGTGCTGGTCCTGACGATCGACCTCGCGGTGGTCGGCGCCCGCCACCGCGACACGCGCAACGCCGCGGTCGGCAAGGCGGCCAGATGGGCGCGGCTGCGCCGCGGGCTCGACCTGATCGGCCACCCGCGCTGGGTGGGCGGCGTCGCCCTCGGCGGCCGGCCGCTGACCTTCGGCAACCTCGAGCAGGCGGTCCCCGGGGCGCGCTCGCCGGCGGCCTTCAAAGCCTGGGTCGACGCCCAGTTCGACCCCAGCGTCACCTGGGAGGACATCGCCTGGGTGCGCGAGAACTGGAAGGGCAAGCTCGTCGTCAAGGGGATCCTCGACCCCGAGGACGCGCGTCGGGCCGCCGACGCCGGGGTCGACGGGATCGTCGTCTCCAACCACGGCGGCCGCCAGCTCGACGCCGTTCCCTCGACCGTCCGGGTGCTTCCCGAGATCGCCGACGCGGTCGGCGACCGGGTCGAGGTGCTCGCCGACGGCGGCGTCCGCAACGGCCTTGACGTCGTCAAGATGGTCGGCATGGGCGCCCGCGCCGTGCTCATCGGCCGGGCCTGGGCCTGGGCCGTCGCCGCCCGCGGCGAGGCCGGCGTCCGCCACGTCCTCGCCGTGATGCGCGCCGACATCGACACCGCCCTCGGCCTCACCGGCCACAACGCGATCGCCGATCTCGACCGCTCCGCCCTTTACCGGGGCTGACCGGCGCCGCGCTTAGGCCCTGCCGATGATGAGCAAGCAGCGCGGGATGGCCGATCGAAACGGCTCAGAGGTCGAGGAATTCCTCCAGCAGGCGGTTGAACCGCGCCGGTCGCTCGAGTTGCGGTACGTGGCCGGTGTGCTCGAAGATCGCCAGCTGGGAATTGGGGATGCGGCGGTTGTAGCTGTGGGCGGCGGCTGACGGGATCACGCGGTCGTCGGTTCCCCAGACGATCAGCACCGGGATCTCGATCTCCGTCAAGCGGCCGCGGGCGTCGTATTCGATCACCGCCTGGAGGGCGTCGCCGAAGCCCGGGCAGGGGACGCCGGCGTTGAGCTGCTCCCAGAGCAGCTCCTTGCGCAGGCGCCCCGGATAGCGCATCGCGAAGCGGAAGTTGAGCCAGCGGGAGCGCCTGTGGCTGACGGTGAAGCGGGCGAGGGCGCCGACGTGGGCGCCGAAGGTGTCCCATGCCTGCGAGGTGGCCTTGCCGCGCTCGCGCGGCAGCCAGGTGTTGATGAAGCCGGCGGCGGAGACGAGCACGAGTCGGTCGAAGCGCGGCGGTCCGGTGAGCACCGCCTCGGCAGCGATGAGGCCGCCCATCGAGTTGCCGACCACGGTGGCGCCGCGCTCGACTCCTAGCTTCTCGCAGAAGTCGTGCAGGAGACGCCCGTAAGCGGGCATCCCGATCGGCCAGGAGGGCATCGGGCTGGCGCCGAAGCCGGGCAGGTCGAGGGCGATCGCCCGATAGCCACGGGCGGCGAAGTGGGGCATGTTCTCCAGCCAGGCGTGCCAGGAGCTGGTGATCCCGTGGACGAAGAGCAGCGGCTCGCCCTCACCGATCTCGGCGTAGGTGACCGCGGCCCCTGGCAGCTCCACCCGGCGCAGGTGGGATCGCCAGTCGATCCTGAGCCAGTCGGGGTCCGGGTTGCCGTAGTCGTCGCCGCTCATCCGCTGCCTGGGCGATCCCCTACGCGTAGCCCATCCGTTCGAGGATCGGGATCTCGCGGATCTGCGGCGGCTGCAGGTGGTCCCAGAGGATGCCGCGCGGACGTTCGTACTGGCGCTCGACCTCGATCACGGCGCGCGGCGTGGCGATCACGTCGACCGGCAGGTCGTGGGAGGTCATCATCAGGTGGCGGCGCAGCACCTGGGTCGGGTGCACGGTCGTCGCCACCGTCGTGTGACCGTCGATCTTGCCGGCGTCGATCAGGATGCCGTACTCGAGGTCAGAGTAGCCGCCGCCCTTGCCGACCCGGGCGCCGCTCAGGTTGACGGCAACCGAGCCGCAGAGCACGAAGTCGATCTCGGGAAGCTCGTCGAGGGCGATCACCCGGCCGTGCTTGAGCGCCCCCTTGATCGTCGCCGCCTCCTTCAGGGCGCCCTTGCTGAGCTTCTTCGGATCGAGCACCCGGAACGGGTGCGGGTCGCGCAGGCGCGGCACCGCCATGATCACCGTCTTGCCCTCCTCCAGTGCGATGCGCCGTGCGTAGGTCTGGGGCGAGTCGGGGTTGGCCTTGATCACCCGGGCGCGCTTCCAGAGCCGCTGCCCGGCGAGCTTCTCGGCCGCCAGCTTCGCCCCGGCGAAGTTGGGAATGCGCCCCTCGGCGCCGGGGAAGCGGGAGACGCCCGCGCGGTCCATCGCCTTCCAGACCTCCTTGCGGACATCGTCCTTCGATCCCTGGCGCAACTCGTCCTTGGTGGGCACGCGAGAAAGATATCCGCCCCGATCGGTCGGCAGGCAGTCGTAGGATTCAGAGCATGGGCCGTAAGACCCGTATCGCGATCGTCGCCACCGCGGCGTTCCTACTCGTCCTCGTCGGCGTCGGCTACGCCTATGACAACTCCCAGGACGGGACGATCGCCGACGGCGTGACGATCGGCGGCGTCGACGTCGGCGGCATGGACGAAGCCGAAGCAAAGCAGGCGGTGCGCCGCCAACTGCTCGGCCCGCTGAAGCACTCGCTGCGGGTCGGCTATGCCGGCGAGCACTGGGAGCTGCGCGGCAAGCGGCTCAAGGTGCACGCCGATCTCGACGCGGCGATCGAGGAAGCGCTCGCCGCCAGCCGCGACGCCTGGCTGCCGGGTCGTCTGGTCCGCTACGTCACCGGCGGCGAGGTCGACAAGCAGATCCCGGCTGACGTCACCTACTCGAAGCGGGCGATCAACCGCTTCGTACGCCACGTCGCCGACGAAGTCGACCGCGAAGCGCAGGACGCGAGCGTCGAACCGAGCTTCGACTCGCTGACCGTGGTCAAGGCGAAGAACGGGCGCAAGCTGCGCGACAACCTGCTCACCCGCCGGCTCGAGGCCGCGGTGCTCAACGCGAACGCCGACCACACGATCGCCGCCCGCACCCACTACACGCAGCCGGAAGTCGCGACCAAGGAGGTTGCGGCGCAGTATCCGTCCTACCTGACCCTCGACCGCGGCACCTTCACCCTGCGGCTCTGGAAGAACCTCGAGCTGGCCAAGAGCTACACCGTGGCGGTCGGCCAGGAAGGCCTGGAAACGCCGGAAGGGCTCTACCACATCCAGGAAAAGCAGGTGAACCCGTCCTGGCACGTGCCCGACTCCGCCTGGGCGGGCGACCTCGCCGGCCAGGTAATCCCGCCCGGCCCGGCCGATCCGATCAAGGCGCGCTGGATGGGGATCTTCGAAGGCGCCGGCATCCACGGCACCGACGAGACCTACTCGCTCGGCTCGGCCGCCTCGCACGGCTGCGTACGGATGGCGATCCCCGACGTGATCGAACTGTATTCGCAGGTTGAAGTCGGCACCCCGATCTACATCGGCGACTGAGACGCGCGTCTCAGAGGACGGGGACTGGCAAGCGCGAATCTAGTTCTGTGGACTGGGCCGATGCGCTGACCGCATATGACCGCGATCTAAGAGGGCGCGGAGCGGCTGAGCGGACGCGGCGGGCTTATGGGGTCGATTTGGGGCAGTTCGTCGAGTGGGCGGGAGACCGTTCGCCCGCTGACATCCGGCATCGCGACGTGCGGCGCTACGCGGCGGGTCTCTCCTCGGAGGGGGCCGCGCCGGCGACGGTGGCGCGCAAGCTGGCAGCCATCCGCGGCCTCTTCGACTTCCTCGTCCGCACCGAGCGCATCGGCCAGAACCCGGCCGACCTCGTCCCCAGCCCGAAGCGCGAGGAGAAGCTGCCGCGGGTGCTGAGCAGCGAGCAGATGCGCTCGCTGCTCGAGGGAATCCCGGCGCGCACGCCGCTGGAGCTGCGCGACCGGGCGATGCTCGAGCTCGCCTACTCCTGCGGGCTGCGCTGCGAGGAGATCGTCAACCTCGACCTCGGCGCGCTCGACCATGAGACCGAGCAGCTGCGGGTGCTCGGCAAGGGCTCCAAGGAGCGGCTGCTGCCGGTCGGCGAGCCCGCCCAGCATGCTCTGGCCCGCTACATGGAACGCGGCCGCCACGCCCTGGCGCGCGACCCGCGCGAGGCGGCGCTCTTCCTCTCCAAGAGCGGCCGGCGCCTTTCCGGCTCGGACGTCACCCGCCGGCTCGGGCTCTGGGTGAGGCAGGCGGCGCTGCAGGCCGGAGTTTCGCCTCACTCGCTGCGCCACAGCTTCGCCACCCATCTGCTGGAGGGGGGAGCGGACCTGCGCACGATCCAGGAGCTGCTCGGTCACGCCTCGATCTCGACCACGCAGGTCTACACTCGGGTCGATGCGGCGCGCCTGCGCGACGCGTACGCTGCCACCCATCCACGCGCCTGATCCCAAATAACCTGTCAGCGACCATAGAATCGAGCCGAATTCCATGGAAACCGGCGTAAAAGAGGTGGAGCTGCGCGATCTGTGGCGCCGCTACAAGGGGGAGGGTGACGCCAGCGCCCGCGAGCGGCTGGTGGTCGCCTACTCGCCGATGGTCAAGTTCGTCGCCGGCCGGCTCGGCGCAGGGCTGCCCTCGCACGTCGACGACGCCGACCTGATCTCCTACGGCCTGATGGGCCTGATCGGCGCGATCGAGCGCTTCGATCCGGAGCGCGGGATCAAGTTCGAGACCTTCGCGATGACCCGCATCCGCGGCGCGATCATCGACGAGCTGCGCTCGCTCGACTGGGTGCCGCGCTCGGTCCGCTCCCGCGCCCGCGAGATCGAGGCCGCGCAGGCGAAGCTCGAGCACGAGCTGCAGCGGGCTCCGACCGAGGCCGAGCTCGCCGCGCGCCTCGAAATCTCCGAGGACGAACTGCAGACCTCGCTGCTGGAGATCGCCAACTCCTCGGTTTACGCGCTCGACGAGCTGTGGACCGTCTCGGACTCCACCGGCGACCAGGTTTCGCTGCTCGACACGATCTCGGACCCGCGCGCCGACGATCCGCAGGAGTCGCTGGCCAGCAGCGAGATCAAGGACCGACTGACCGAGGCGATCTCCTCGCTGCCCGAGCGCGAGCAGCTGGTCGTCGCCCTCTACTACTACGAGAACCTCACCCTGCGCGAGATCGGCGAGGTTCTCGGGGTGACCGAGTCGCGCGTCTCCCAGCTGCACACCAAGGCAGTGATGCGGCTCAAGTCCGGCCTGCAGGCTGATTAGCGCGATAGCCGGGGGGAGGGCGGGTGCCCCCTCCCCAAACGCGCGGCAGGAGCCGCGCTTGAGTGTTTGGGGAGCGGGCACCCGCCCTCCCCTTTCCCCAACGCTTGAATTGTGCTTTCCGGGGTGTACCTTCGGTTGCGTGGCTCACAAGGCTGCTGATCGGATTCGTAACGTTGCTCTGATTGGGCATCGGGGCTGCGGGAAGACGAGCCTCTCCGAGGCGCTGCTGTTCGAGGCCGGGGCGGTCTCGCGGCTGGGGACGGTGGCGGACGGGACGACCGTCTCCGATCACGCCGCCGACGAGCGCGAGCGGGGAATCTCGATCGACGCGGCGCTGGCCTGCTTCGAGCACGGCGGTCGCGAGATCAACCTGATCGACACCCCGGGGGAGCCGAGCTTCGTCGCCGACGCGATCGCCTCGCTGCGGGTCGCCGACGCCGCGGTGGTCGTCGTCAACGCGGTCAACGGGGTCGAGGTGCACACCGACCGCCTCTGGCGGCGCGCCGACGCCGAGGGCTTGGCGCGGCTGGTCTTCGTCAACATGCTCGACCGCGAGCGGGCCGACTTCTTCGCCGCGCTCGACTCGCTCAAGGCGGCCTTCGGGCCCCATGTGGTCGCCACCGAGATCCCGGTCGGGGTCGAAGGGGAGGTGCGCGGGGTGGTCGACCTGATCGACCAGCGCGCCTTCCTCTATGAGGGGACCGGGCCGGGCGCCGCGCGCGAGGTCGAGATCCCCGAGGAGCTGCGCGAGTCGGCGGCGGAGTACCGCGAGAAGCTGATGGACGAGGTGGCGGAGAACTCCGACGAGCTGATGGAGCGCTACCTCGACGGCGAGGAGATCGACCACGACCAGATCGTGCGGGCGCTCAAGCAGGGGGTGACGGCGGGCCTGATCTTCCCCGTGACCTGCGGGGTTGCGACGCGCAACCTCGGCGCCGGACGGCTGCTCGAGGCGCTGGTCGAGGATCTGCCCTCACCGGCGATGCGGGGTGGCGTGCCCGCCATCGGCCGCGGTGGCGAGGCGATCGAGATCGAGCCCGACGAGGCCGGCCCGCTGGTCGCCTACGTCTTCAAGACCCTCGCCGACCCCTACACCGGCCGGGTCAACCTCTTCCGTGTGCTGCGCGGCACGCTGCGCTCCGACTCCCACGCGGTCAACGTCACGCAGGGTGGCAAGGAGCGCGTCGGCCAGCTCTCCCAGCCGCTCGGCAAGGAGATGCGGGGCGTCGAGGAGCTCGGCGCCGGGGACATCGGCGCCGTCGCGAAGCTCAAGGAGACGCACGCCGGCGACGTGCTCTGCACGGCAGCCGAGGAGCTCGCCGTGGCGCCGCTCGAGTTGCCCAACCCGGTGATGGCCTTCGCCTACGAGGCGCACTCCAAGGGCGACGAGGACAAGGCGGCCGCGGCGGTACGGCGGCTCTGCGAGGAAGACCCGACCCTCGACGTGCACCGCGACGCGCAGACGGGCGAGCAGATCATCGCCGGCCTCACCCAGGCCCACGTCGAGGTGATCGTCGCCCGGATGAAGGACCGCTTCGGGGTCGAGATCGAGCTGCACCCGCCGCGCGTCCCCTACCGGGAGTCGATCCGCGGGCCGGCGAGTGCCCACGCCCGCTACAAGAAGCAGTCCGGGGGGCGGGGTCAGTTCGCCGATTGCAAGATCGAGATCGAGCCGACCGAGGACGGGATCGATTTCGAGTTCGTCGACAAGATCAAGGGCGCGGCGATTCCCGGCGGCTTCATCCCGGCGGTGGAGAAGGGGGTGGAGGAAGCGATGGCGCACGGCACCGTCGCCGGCTATCCGGTGAAGGGCGTGCGCGTGCGCCTCGTCGACGGCAAGCACCACGACGTCGACTCCTCGGAGATGGCCTTCAAGATCGCCGGCGCGATGGCTTTCAAGGAGGCGATGGAGGCGGCCGACCCGGTGCTGCTCGAGCCGATCGTGCGGCTCGCGGTGAGCTGCCCGGAGGAGGTCGTCGGCGACGTGATCGGCGACCTCAACGCGCGCCGCGGCCACCCGCTGGGGATGGAGCCGAAGGGCGCGATGACCGAGGTGCGGGCCGAGGTGCCGATGGCCGAGGTACTCGACTACGCCCCGGATCTACGCTCGATCAGCGGCGGCCGCGCCGAGTACGAGGTCGAGTTCGACCGCTACCAGGAAGTCCCGCGGCATCTGACCCAGGAGCTGCTCCCTGAGTGAGGCAGCGTTCGACTAACTTCCAGGTGTGAGTCCTGAGGAGCGGTGCGGCGTTTGCGGGCGGTCGATCTTGGCCGGCGAGCGGACGCGGACCTATATGAGTCCCAGGAATGGGGCGAAGCAGGTCTGCGAGCTCTGTCGCGACCGAGCGCGGGCGCTCGGTTGGGTCGACCCCACCGCGCCCGGGGCCAACGTCGGACGCACGCAGCCGGAGGCGCCGCGCGAGGCGCCGGCCAACCGGCTGGGGCGGGCGGTGGAGCGCTTCAACGCGAGCGAGGCGGCGCGCACCGCGGCCGGGCTTGCGCGCAGCCTCGGCACCCCCTGGGTCTCGGTTGGCGCCGCCGCCGGCTCGCCGAGCGAGGTGCGGATCACGGTCGCCTGGGAGCTCTGCTGGTACCAGTGGGGCGTCGACCTCGGCGACGAGGGGCGGCCGGTCTTCCCGATCGACAAGGGCAACGAGATCGAGCAGCTCGACCGCTCGGCGCGTCAGTGGAACGCGAGCGCGGTCGAGGGCGGCCGGCTGGCGCTGGGCGTCCCGGCGGCCGGGCGCGAGCGCAACGGAGAGCCGGTTGGCTGAGGGCGGGGGCAAGCTGGTCGTCAACGTCGACGGCGGCGCCCGCGGCAACCCGGGCCCGGCGGCGATCGGCGCCGTGGTTCAGGACCCCGGCGGTCAGGTGCTCGAAGAGCACGGTGAACGGATCGGCCGCGCCACCAACAACGTCGCCGAGTACCGCGCCCTGCTGCTCGGCATCGAGCGCGCCGCGGCGCGGGGCGCAAGCGATCTGGAGCTGGTCGGCGACTCCGAGCTGATCGTCAAGCAGGTCAAGGGCGAGTACAAGGTCAAGGACGCGACGATGCGCGAGCTCCACGCCCAGGTGAAGCAGGCCCTGCGCGCCTTCGACTCCTGGTCGATCCGCCACGTCCGCCGCGAGCACAACGCCGAGGCCGACCGCCTCGTCAACCGCGCGCTCGACGGCGGGCGGTGACTTGGGGACCCCGCTTCGGAGCCCGCTTCTGGCTGGATTCCCGGTCCGCGCGCCGCGCAAACCGGCGCGCCCGTGATTCTGATGCGACTCATGGGGTAGGTGGGGCTGGTGAGGTTGAGGAACGCGAGCCGGGTTGCCGTGACGGGGCTGGTCGCCTGCCTGCTGCCGGCGGCGACGCCTGCAGCCGGATTCCCGCGCCGCTTCTGGGGGGTCGTGCCGCAGATCTTCCCGAGCACGCCGCAGCTGCGCCATCTGCGCCGAAAGCCCGCCTGGCACACCTACGTCCACTTCGCTCGGGGCACCTGATGGCATCCAGGTCCTTCATCCACGAGGCGAGTGACGAGAAGCTCTGGAGGTGCTTCGTTCGCGATCGCGACCCCGCCATCCGCGAAGAGCTCGTTCGCCGCCACATCGACTTCGCCCGGCGCCTGGCGTTGCGCTACCGGGGGGCCAGCGAGCCCTTCGACGATCTCGTCCAGGTCGCGCACCTCGGCCTGATCAACGCGGTCGACCGCTTCGACCCGGCCCGCGGGACCCCGTTTACCGCCTTCGCCTCGCCGACGATCCTCGGCGAGCTGAAGCGTCATTTCCGCGACCGGGTCTGGACGGTGCGCGTGCCGCGCGGCCTGCACGACCGGATGGCCGAGGTCGACAAAGCGGTGACCGAGCTGACCAAGAAGCTGCAGCGCTCGCCGTCGGTCGGCGAGATCGCCGAGCGTCTCGAGGTCGAGCAGGTCGACGTGCTCGAGGTGCTGGAGGCCGACCACAACCGCCGGCCGCTCTCGCTTGACCGCTCGACCGGGAGCGAGGAAGGCGACGAGTCGCCGCTCTCGGAGTGGGTCGGGGCCGACGACGACGGCTTCGAGCTGGCCGAGGGACGGATCGCGCTCGACGCGGCGCTGCCGCACCTCGACGAGCGCGAGCGGCTGGTGCTGCGTCTGCGCTTCGTCGACGACATGACCCAGTCGCAGATCGCCGAACACATCGGCCACTCCCAGATGCACGTCTCGCGCATCCTCCGCCACGCCCTCGCGCGCATCCGTGAGCAGATCGACCGGGAAAGCGCCGAGCATGAAGAACCGGCAGCTGGGTAGCGATCGAACGTGGTCTCCTTCCCCCGCTTCCGGCGTCGGGCCCCCGCGACCTGTTCGAGACCCGCAGTCACGAAAGGGGTGCATTGAAGGCTCGATTTCCAGTGGAAGCCCAGTTAGAGAGCGAAAAAGCCGCTGCACTAGGTTTTACTAGCTCAATTTAGTCGAGCGAATAGGACAAGCTTCCTCTTGCAATCTGATTCCCCGTGGTGTAGAAGACCCATGCCGTACCAATCAATTGCGCGAATTGCTCGTCGGCATGGGCAGGGAGGGGGAGGGTCTTGTGAAGGGGGTCAGGCTCGTCTTGGCGGCGGCGGTCGTGTTGTGTGCCTTGTGCTCGGGCATCGCGTTCGCCCAGCAGGAAGAGCCCGACGCACCGACCCAAGGCGCCGGAGAATCGCCTTCGCTCGCGGAAATCCCCGCCCCGAGCGCCGGCGAGCTCGCCGTAGCCGAACGCGAAGAGCGCGAACGCGCCGAATGGCTCTCGAGCCCCGAAGCCCGCGAACAGCGCGAAGCCTCCAGCACGGCGTACGCCAACCTCTCGGCGGACGAAGCCCAGAGCCTGCTCGTCAAAGCCTTCCCCCGGCAGCTCGCTGCGCTGAACGCCGATCCAGCGCGCGTCCTCAGCGCTCTGGAAGTCGAAGAGCCCCTCGGCAGCTACGGCGCCCTGGTCTCAAGCGACGAAGGGGGACGTGCAATCCTCAATTCCTCCGTCCCGGTGCAGAGCGATCTCGGTGGCGAGGGCAAGGAACCGGTCGACCTCGCGCTGAAGCGATCCGGCAGCTCGTTCGTCCCGCAGAACCCGCTCACCGAAATCGAGCTGCCCGATTCGGCTGAAGAACCGATTCAACTCAAAGGCGGCATCGAAGTCCAACTGCCGGCGAGCAACGATCACGGCGCCGTGCCGCTCGGCACCATGAACCTCTTCTACCCGGAAACCGAGACCGCTACCGACACGCTCGTCTCGCCGAAGGCGAAGGGGGTTGAGGTCCTCGAGCAGTTGCGCTCCCCCGAAAGCCCCGAACGATTCAACTTTTCTCTCCGCCTTCCGGATGGAGCGACACTGCGCCAGAGTGAGGCCGGCGGAGCTGAAATCGTCAACTCATCGGGGGGGGACGATCGACGAAGTGCCGCCGCCCTCCGCCACTGACGCCCAGGGCGCCGCGGTCCCGGTGGCGACCAGCGTAGAAGGGGATTCGCTGATCCTCGAAGTCTCCCACCGCGCTGGCGAACTGGCCTACCCGGTGCTTCTCGATCCCGAATACGTCAATGACACCACGTCGTTCGGCGAATGGAGCTCCAGCCTCAATTCCGGCTACGAATACTACCTCAACAACAACTGGTCCAGCCTCGATGCGATCTCCCGAGGCCATTACTACTACCCGGCCTACACCCACGGTCAGTGGGGCTACGGCGCATACGGCCAGACCGCCTTCATCGGCGCCGCGACCTTCTCCCCGGTCGACTACCTCGTCAACAAATGTTCCACGTACGAGCCACACGGATACATCGGTCTTTACAACCCGGGCTCGGGCCAGTACGACGCCTACGGCCTCTACGCAACCGCGAACAGCACATCGGAATATCAGACCGGCTGGAAAGGAGGAACTGGCACCCGGGATGCCATCATCGGAATCGGCACGGCGAGCGGCGTGGAAATCGGCTGCGCCCACGAACTCTACGTCGGCGGCTACTCGATCCAGGAAAAGGACCCCGAGGCGCCGACGGTCGACTGGCTCGGGGGCACCTCCGGCAATTGGGTCAAAGACATCACGGTCACCCCGCATGTCAGCGACCCCGGGCTGGGCGTCAAGGCGATCACGCTCAGCCCTGAGGGCAGCGACCCGCAGACGAACTCGCAGGGCTGCGGCGGCGCCAACGGCAGTCGCTGCCCGGGGAGCTGGGAAACGAGCTTCGGAGGCTCATACTTCGCCGAAGGCGAACGCAGCGCCAGCATCTCCGCCTACGATCCCCTGGGCTCCAGTCCCAATTCCGACCCAAACCACGTCTCCTCCAGCTACCAGTTCACGACGAGGATCGACCGCCAAAAGCCCGAAGTCGAACTGGAAGGCGAGTTCACCGAAGCGCTAGAAGAAGCCGAAGAAGAAGGAGAAGGGCAAAAGGCCCCAGCCCTTCACCTCCCCGTCTACAACCTGAGGATCGACGCTACCGACAAAGCCAACGAAGGCGATCCCCAAACCGAAGCGAAAGCCCGCCGCTCGGGCGTCAAGAACCTTTCGGTCTTTCTCGACGGAAAAGCAATGAAAGTGCCCTGGTCAGCACAGGGATGTTCGGGGCCCGAATACAGCTGCCCGATGGAAGAGACCTACGCCGTGCCGATGGACGAAGTGCAGGGCGGCGGCGTCCACAAACTCAAGGTGATTGCCGAAGACCAGGTGCTCAACAAACGCGAACGCACAATCGAATTCGAATACTTCCCCGCCACCGGGATGAAGGACGAATACGTGATGCAGCACTTCCCGCTCCCAGACGGGGAAGGCGACGAATCAGAAGAAGAAGACCCGAAGCGTCCCGAACTGGCCGTCAACGTTACGAACGGCAACCTCGTCTTCCGCCAGAGAGACGTCGAAGTCCCCGGTCCCGCGGTCGACCTCGAAGTCGAACGCTTCTACAACTCCCAGCTCCCAGAGGACGACAACACCGAGTGGGGCGATGGCTGGACCCTCGCCCAAACCCCCAAGCTCGAACCCGAAGAAGGCAAAGAAGAAGCCCCGCCGGCCAAGGCCTCGATGGTGCGCACCAGCGGAGCGCTGGAGAGCGCGGTGGGACTGCCGACCGAAAGCGGCGGCGCGCAATTCGACAAGAAGCTGCAGGCCGTGGTCACCAACGAGCCCAACGGCGGCTACACGGTCGAAGACCAAAGCGGCGAAACGGACACCACCCTCGCCTTCGACGAAGCCGGCAAGGTCACCGAATTGCGCACGCCGGGCTACGCGAAGATCGATTACGCCTATGAAGCGGGCGACCTCTCGGAAATCGCCGTCGAAGACCCAGCCAGGTCGACTCTCATCCCGGAAGACCCCGCTCCCTTCCCGCTCCCCGCCTACGCCTTCAGCTTCGGCTCCGAAGGCTCCGGCGAAGGCCAGCTCACCCTCCCGACCGGCGCCGCGACCGACGCCCAAGGCGACGTCTACGTCGCCGACTACGGCAACAACCGGATCGAGAAGTTCGACGCCTCCGGGCGCTACCTCGCCTCCTTCGGCTCCAAAGGCACCGGCCCCGGCCAGTTCAAGGAAGGTGTCACCGGCGTAGCCGTCGGCCCCGAAGGCGAGGTCTACGCCACCGACTTCGAAGGCTCGAGGGTCGAGAAGTTCAGCTCCTCCGGCGAATACCTGGGCTCCTTCGGCGAAGCGGGCTCCGGCAACGGCCAGTTCGGGGAATTCCTCTTCGGGGTAGCCGTCGACCCCGAAGGCGACGTCTACGCCGCCGACCTCGAACACCAACGGGTCGAGAAGTTCAGCTCCTCCGGCGAATACCTGGGCCAGTTCGAAGCCGAAGGGCCCTGGAACGTAGCCGTCGGCCCCCAGGGCGACGTCTACGTCGTCGACAACAACTACGAACGGATCGAGCGGTTCAGCCCCGAAGGCGAAGAACTCGGCTCCTTCGGCGACGTGGGCGAAGACCGGCTCTCCTACCCGACGGGCATCGCCATCGATGCCGGCGGCGACGTCTGGGTCGCCGACAACGGCAACTCCCGCGTCGCGGGCTTCGGCCCCGCGGGGGAATACCTGGGCTCCTTCGGCTCCGAAGGCTCCGGCGAAGGGCAGCTGAGCATGCCCTACGGCGTCGCCGCGGCCCCCGGCGGGGGCATCTTGGCCGTGGACTCCGGCAACGGCCGGGTGCAGGCGTGGGAGCCGAGCGCCGCGCCCCTCGCGAGCACCGAAGCCGCCGGCGCGGTCACCAAATCCGGCGCCACGTTGAGCGGCACCGTCAACCCCAAGGGCCTCGCGACCGAATACAGCTTCCAATACGGCACCACCAGCGCCTACGGCGAAACGGCCCCCGCCTCCCCTGAAGAAGCCGGGAGCGGCATCGAAGGGATCGAGGTCAGCCAGGCGGTCAACGGTCTGAGCGCGGGCAGGCTCTACCACTTCCGCCTCGTCGCGACCAACGAAGACGGCACCACCTACGGCGAGGACGAGACCTTCGCGACCCCGCTCCCCGCCTACGCCTTCAGCTTCGGCTCCGAAGGCTCCGGCAACGGCCAGCTCACCCTCCCGACCGGCGCCGCGACCGACGCCCAAGGCGACGTCTACGTCGCCGACTACGGCAACAACCGGATCGAGAAGTTCGACGCCTCCGGGCGCTACCTCGCCTCCTTCGGCTCCAAAGGCACCGGCCCCGGCCAGTTCAAGGAAGGTGTCACCGGCGTAGCCGTCGGCCCCGAAGGCGAGGTCTACGCCACCGACTTCGAAGGCTCGAGGGTCGAGAAGTTCAGCTCCTCCGGCGAATACCTGGGCTCCTTCGGCGAAGCGGGCTCCGGCAACGGCCAGTTCGGGGAATTCCTCTTCGGGGTAGCCGTCGACCCCGAAGGCGACGTCTACGCCGCCGACCTCGAACACCAACGGGTCGAGAAGTTCAGCTCCTCCGGCGAATACCTGGGCCAGTTCGAAGCCGAAGGGCCCTGGAACGTAGCCGTCGGCCCCCAGGGCGACGTCTACGTCGTCGACAACAACTACGAACGGATCGAGCGGTTCAGCCCCGAAGGCGAAGAACTCGGCTCCTTCGGCGACGTGGGCGAAGACCGGCTCTCCTACCCGACGGGCATCGCCATCGATGCCGGCGGCGACGTCTGGGTCGCCGACAACGGCAACTCCCGCGTCGCGGGCTTCGGCCCCGCGGGGGAA
Source organism: uncultured Solirubrobacterales bacterium (assembly GCA_963728365.1). Lineage (GTDB taxonomy): Bacteria > Actinomycetota > Thermoleophilia > Solirubrobacterales > 70-9 > VRUE01. Next base: position 629,236 of record CAVSJI010000001.1, on the reverse strand, counting down.
TACCTGGGCTCCTTCGGCTCCGAAGGCTCCGGCGAAGGGCAGCTGAGCATGCCCTACGGCGTCGCCGCGGCCCCCGGCGGGGGCATCTTGGCCGTGGACTCCGGCAACGGCCGGGTGCAGGCGTGGGAGCCGAGCGCCGCGCCCCTCGCGAGCACCGAAGCCGCCGGCGCGGTCACCAAATCCGGCGCCACGTTGAGCGGCACCGTCAACCCCAAGGGCCTCGCGACCGAATACAGCTTCCAATACGGCACCACCAGCGCCTACGGCGAAACGGCCCCCGCCTCCCCTGAAGAAGCCGGGAGCGGCATCGAAGGGATCGAGGTCAGCCAGGCGGTCAACGGTCTGAGCGCGGGCAGGCTCTACCACTTCCGCCTCGTCGCGACCAACGAAGACGGCACCACCTACGGCGAGGACGAGACCTTCGCGACCCCGCTCCCCGCCTACGCCTTCAGCTTCGGCTCCGAAGGCTCCGGCAACGGCCAGCTCACCCTCCCGACCGGCGCCGCGACCGACGCCCAAGGCGACGTCTACGTCGCCGACTACGGCAACAACCGGATCGAGAAGTTCGACGCCTCCGGGCGCTACCTCGCCTCCTTCGGCTCCAAAGGCACCGGCCCCGGCCAGTTCAAGGAAGGTGTCACCGGCGTAGCCGTCGGCCCCGAAGGCGAGGTCTACGCCACCGACTTCGAAGGCTCGAGGGTCGAGAAGTTCAGCTCCTCCGGCGAATACCTGGGCTCCTTCGGCGAAGCGGGCTCCGGCAACGGCCAGTTCGGGGAATTCCTCTTCGGGGTAGCCGTCGACCCCGAAGGCGACGTCTACGCCGCCGACCTCGAACACCAACGGGTCGAGAAGTTCAGCTCCTCCGGCGAATACCTGGGCCAGTTCGAAGCCGAAGGGCCCTGGAACGTAGCCGTCGGCCCCCAGGGCGACGTCTACGTCGTCGACAACAACTACGAACGGATCGAGCGGTTCAGCCCCGAAGGCGAAGAACTCGGCTCCTTCGGCGACGTGGGCGAAGACCGGCTCTCCTACCCGACGGGCATCGCCATCGATGCCGGCGGCGACGTCTGGGTCGCCGACAACGGCAACTCCCGCGTCGCGGGCTTCGGCCCCGCGGGGGAATACCTGGGCTCCTTCGGCTCCGAAGGCTCCGGCGAAGGGCAGCTGAGCATGCCCTACGGCGTCGCCGCGGCCCCCGGCGGGGGCATCTTGGCCGTGGACTCCGGCAACGGCCGGGTGCAGGCGTGGTATCCGGAATACACGTCCAGCGGCGGAGAAAGCTCCTCTATGAGAGAAGAGGACCCCAAGGTCGAAGTCGATACGACGGCGGGCCTCATCGACAGTGTCGACGTCATCGAGGAACCAGAAGAAGAACCAGCTGTGACCACCTACAGCCACGAAGGCGAAATGCTGACCGCCGTCGACGGCCTCAAGGGCGAAACGCAATACGAATACGACTCCGAAGAACGGTTGACCAAGGTCACCCTGCCCAACGGCACCTGGGGCGAAGTCAAATACGACGAATTCGGTCGCGCCAAAGCGGTGACCGTCTCGGTCGAAGGCAAAGAAGCCAAGACGACCTACTTCAGCTACAAAGAGGAACCAAGGCGCACGACCGTGTCCCCCGAAGGCGCCCCGATCACGGTCTACGACATCGCCCCCGACGGCTCGGTGCTGAAGTGGTGGAACAAGCAGGAACCGCCCGAAATCGAGAACCTCTCCGGCAGCCTCTACGCCAACAAGGAAACTCCCGGACCGATCGAACCTGGCGACTACGAGCTCCTCGTCCAGGCCTATTCCGTCGAAGGCATCGCCTCGATCGAAATCATCGCCAATGGCAATCAGCTCGTCGATGAAAAGACCTGCGAACAGGACTACGAAAAAGAAGGCACGGAGTGCAAAACGGTCGAAGACCCTTGGGTCACCGAAACCGCCAACTGGCCGCCCGGGATCCTCTACCTGGAAGTGATCGTCACCGACAGCGTCGAATCCACCGAAGAAGTCCCCAACACCGAAAGCGCCAAATTCTGGGTCAACATCCCTTACACCCCGCCTCCGGACCCCGAAGCCGAGGAACCGCCGAGGTTCAGCGAAGTCCTGCGCTTCCGCGAAGAATTCGGACTCGACCTCGACCTCAAAGGCAACGAGCTCGCGATCGACGAACGGATCTTCGACCTGATCGGCGACTGGAATAACCCGCATACGCCGGCCGGTGAAGTGGCGCGGGCGACGGATCAACGCTGGGGCTCTCCGCTAAGGTCGGTTGATGCCGCCGAGATGGACTATCGGGAGGGATACGTGGCATCCATCGGCAAAATGCTTGAGGAATGGGGGCCGGCTGAACGCACCAGTACGTATGCGGGCTATTCCGTCAATAACTCGGCTGGCGGGATCATAGAAATTGGCTTCACTAGCGAACCTGCGACCAATCTTGCAGCCTTTGAGGAAGCAATGGACCCGCCGGCTCAAGATCGCTTGGTTGCTTACTTGGCTTCTCAAGGACTATCTGCCGTAGCCTTGGTTGAAAAGGAAGATGCTGTAGCGGAAGCCATTGAAGTTAGTGCAACGCTACAGTCGGAGATCACCGAATTCTGGGTCGAATACGAAGAGGACATTGTCAAGGTTGGAACGACTGATACATCGCAAGTAGTTTCACTGCTCACTGAAGCCCTTGGCAGCCTCAATGGAATTGATGTCATCTACCAACCGGACCGCCCCGAATATTCCTCGGGAAGGAACCGGACAACTGGTAGAATGCTAGCCGGGGACAGGATTCTTAATAAGGAGGGGCCGATAGGTTGTACTGCTGGCTTCGGTGCCTACGAACAACGCCAAAAGAAGTCCAACGGTGAGACCATTGTTGCGCCCTTCTTCCTTACGTCGGGTCATTGCTATGCTGTTGGCATTGCCGTGTGGCGCAGCCCCTATGTAGGCACAGGGGGCGTGGAACAATGGGACCGAGTAGGAGAAGTCACCCGTAGTGCCTTCGAACAGGGCGTGGGAATCGTCGACGCCGAGGCTGTGCGGATCGAAAGTGCCGGACTGGCTCCTAGACACATTTTTGGCCGCAATGGTAATCGACCAAAGTTCGGTAAGCCGGCGGTAGCCCGTCGAGGCCAAGAGCTCTGTTTCTCAGGGGCCTATACGGGCGGAGTGCGGTGCGGTGAAGTGGTTGGAATTCGGAAGCAACTGTACAACGAGGGATCCCGACCTGCTGGAAGTGTGCAGATTGCTGCACGCAATGTAGCAGGTGACAGTGGGTCGCCCGTGTGGGATCCAAAGACTGGTGCAGCCGTTGGCATACTGCGGGCGCGCCAAGGGTCTTACACTTGGGTGCAGCCGCTACTAAATACGCCGAACAATCACGGCGATGTATACGTGGGTGCGCTTCAGGCAGCCAAGATGTACAATCTGCACATCATGACAGGAGGCTGAGCGTATGGATGCACGGATAACGCCAAAGCTCGGATCTGCCATCGGTGTTCTGTTGACGATAGCCGTGTTGTTGGGTTGTAGCTCCGGCGGTGAAGGGGTGAAGAACCCAATGGACTCCAGTCACCGTCACTCTTCGGCACTGAGACCCGTCCACTGGAAGATCAGCGGCGAACCGCATGGGAGGGTTCTTCGTATACGCAGTGACGTGGGCTATTGCAGCGGATCGCCGAAGCCGTATATCAAGCGCGTTCGCATTGAGGAACACGCGAGCAAGGTGTTGCTCACGGCGATGCTCACGATTGTCACGCGTTCAACTGATGTTGCCTGTGCGGGTGTACGCCTTGGCGTCAGCAGAACAGTAACGCTTAAACGAGATGTGGCAGGGCGCGTGATATATGACGCCAGTGTCGCCCCTCCTAGGAGACGTTGGCCCCGATGAGGTCTGCATACGACGAACACCCGATCTTCGCCTCCTATGACGGCAGCTCCATCTCGCTCACCGCGCCGCCAGTCCGCAAAGAAGGCATTCTCGGGCAGCGGTGACATCACCGTGAGCGAGGGCATCGAACGCCTGGAAGCGAGTCGCCCCTATCACTACCGTCGTACTCCGCAGGGCTGGGAGATGTCTCCTGGTTTCCCAGACGGGCCATGGCGGGCGATCAGAGTAGGAGCCACAGCCGGCCACGCAACTTCTTGCCAGTCCTTTACGGTGCCGGAAACCGATGCAGGACAGTATCGCATCAAGAAGGTACTCGAAGTGCGCGGGGTGCATCGGAGTTCGGGACGCACCGCATATGCGTACTTCAAAGTTAATTCGAGTGCACGGCGGGGCTGGGACGCCGCGGAACCCGTCAGGACCAAGCCTAACGGTGAAGTCGCGCACACGCGCTACACCATTACTGCTGGTCGCTGCTTCAGCAAAGGGCCAACCGTTTATCGATTCGCGGGAAGGGAAAGGATACGTAGAATTTCCGATTGGCCCTGTTACCGCGCGTGCATATGGGATCCCGGTAGAAGGTCACAAGAACCGATGCTGAGGCAATCGTTGCAGTGTCACGGAGCGGTAAACTGATGCCCGTGCGTCCGCTGATGGTGATGGTCATATGCGTGGGGATCGGAGTTCTTGCAGCGGTTGGGCTGATGTCGGCCGCCTCGCCGACGACTGATTCGGCCAATGCTGTGCCTCAGCCGTGCGTTCCGTCGCTGGATGGCCGAGCTGTCAGGCTGGTCGTCGCCCCGGGATCCGTCGCGGCAGGCCAGGCAACGCACGTCAGAATCGACAATTCGCAGGGTCCGACGATCACCTACGGAGCGCATTACAGCATCCAACAATGCGTGGCGGGCGTGTGGGAGCTTGCGCCCTTCAGCCCAACGGTCTTTACCAGGCAACGCATACGACAACGACCGAGCCGTGGGCGGTGGCAGAGAGTGCCGATTCCGATCACGGCCGAAGTCGGGGAGTACCGGATTCGAAAGTCGATCGATGACGGCATGGGGGGTCGCTGGCTGTACGACGATTTCGACGTCGTCGCTCAACCGAGCCAAAGAAAGGAGGTGGTGGTAGGTGGACCTAGGCAGACTCAGCAACGGTGAGCGGATCTCTAGCGTTTCGGCGACCCTGCTCTTCGTCTTCATGTTCTTCCACTGGTTCGGCGTCAAGGCCATTAACACTTCCAACCTGCTTTTTGCCGTTCAGGCCGGTGGGCCAGGGAAGAGCGCCTGGGAAGCGCTTGACTACATCCCGTTCGTTCTTGTGATCACGATCATCGCTGCGCTTGCTGTGGTAGCGCTGCGCCTCAGCAACGCAGTGCGCAAGCCTCCCATGCCGGTCAATGCGATGGTTGCAATCCTCGGCCTCGTCTCTGCGTTGCTGATCCTTTATCGGATCGTCGACCCGCCTATCTTCATCGTCGAACCGACCATCACAATCGAAGGCACGGCGCAATTCCCGATCTTCCTGGCTCTGGCGGCCGCCGTCGGGATCGCCGTCGGTGGCTGTCTGGCGATGTGGGAAGAAGATGTCTCCCTACCCCATCTACACGCTCCTCGACATCAAGATAATTCACCAGACGCCAAGAGGATTCGTCAACCGGGCGAGGCCGGAGGGCCGTTCTCATCAGGGTGATGAAAGAGAGCGAGTATGTGCGGCACGCCTGAGTACTTCACGCCACTTTCCACTTTTCGAATCGAAGGCCAGAAAGACGACTCGACCAATGACGAGTAGGCGACGCATGGACCGTGTGTGGCGACTGACCAGCAAGGTGCTTTTGGGTGCGGCGATGCTAATCCTGACCAGCGGCACGTCAGGCGCCATGGCTGCAACGGCCAGCTGGTCCGTCGAACCGTCCTTTTACGACTTCGGAGAGCTGTTTCCACAAACTGGACCATCAAGTCCGGCCGTGTTCACTCTCACCAACACTGGTGAAGTCGAACTTCCGCCGCCGGAAGTCGTCCTGACCTCGAATACAGGCGGCGAACCATTGTCCTTCGGCTTCGGTGTTGCGGCAAGCGATTGCGCAAGTCGGGCAAGCCTCGTACCGGTCGAAGCGTGCGAGGCAGAAGTGACCTTTAATCCTCTCTATCCGGGTCTGCGACAAGGCTCGATCACCTTCACCGATCCGAGCTCTCGAGTGGCACCCACAAGCGCAACCTTCATCGGCCGAGGTATCGGCCCGATCGTCTCCTTCTCTCCTATGGGAAGCCTGACGGCCGTGGTGGGCGAAGGAGCATCGCTGCCAAAAGTCCTCACCGTCACCAACGAAGGCGACGCCGACCTCTCGATCTCCGGTATCTCACTCGTCGGAGATAACGCCAGTCACTTTGCGATCGTCGGGGGCACATGCAAGCCCGGCGGGGGTGTTGCGCCTGGTGCCAGTTGCACGATTCAAGTCACCTACTCCGCAACCACTGCTGGCTTCGTCGTCGGAGAACTGCGGCTTACTGACGACGCCGCACACGGCTTCCAAATCGCGGACCTTCAGGGTCTCGGCGTCACGCCCTCGCCCCCGCGTCCTGTCCCCCTGGCGACCTTCATCTCTCGGCGCCCACGCAAGGTGACGTCGAGGCGATTCGCGACGTTCCGCTTTGGAATGGAAGCCGAAGAGCCCGTACGATTTGTCTGCAGATTGGATCGCAGTCCCGTCCGCCCCTGCTTCTCGCCGAGAACCTACAGACACTTGAGGGTCGGTCCGCATGTTTTCCGGGTCAGGGCGCGGACACGAGCGCCTGACGTATCTCGTGTTTTTTCGACAGCTCGCTTTCGCGTCGTTGCTCGACGAGGGTCGAGAAGGTAACGCGGACCTCCCAGTGTGCAATGAGTCGATAATCGGCGCTGAATGATTCCACAGTGGTCACTGGTCTGCGCGCGTCGTCTCACTGATGCGGTTTGCATCGCCAGCGTTGTGGTGGTGGCTGGCGTCGCCGGCAGTGGTGTGACGAGCGCTGGCGCGGCCAAGGCATCGAAGCGTCCCGCCGGCTCCTCATCGGCATCCCTTGCGCCGGCGACTGCCACAGGCGCATTCGGCCTGGACCTGATGCGTTCTCAGGGGCCCGGAAACCTCGTCCTGTCGCCCGACAGCGTGGCGACTGCGCTGGCGATGACTGGTACGGGTGCCGTCGGGAGGACTGCCAGGGAGATCGCGCAGACGTTGCACCTGAAAAGTCCCGCTGTCTTCGCTGCCGTCGGGAACCTCCAGCGTTCGATTCTCGCCCGGCAAGCGGCGGCTGCTGCGGGGGACCCCGAACCGCCCCGTGTTGAGATCGCCAACGGCCTGTTCCTCCAGCAGGGGGCACCTTTCGAGGCGGGCTTCCTCTCCGGGGCCCTTCGCCACTTCGGTGCCGCCCCGGAAGAGGTCGACTTCGCGGGCGACCCGGCTGGCGCCCTCAATGCGATCAACGGTTGGGTGAGCGATCGCACCGAAGGGCGGATTCCGCGGATTCTTGAACAGCTGCCCGAGGGAATGGTGCTTGCGCTGGCCAACGCCGTCTATCTCAACGCGACCTGGAAGCATCCCTTCAAGTCGAGCGAGACCAGGCCGGGCGCCTTCTACAAGGCCGCCGGGAAGACCACCGTCGAGTTCATGCACGAGGCCGAGTCGTTGCCGTACGGCGCTGGGCCCGGCTACCGGGCGGTGGCGCTGCCGTACCGATCCTCGACGCTTTCGCTGATGGTCGTGCTGCCGGTCGGGCAGCGCCTCGGCTCGCTCCAGCACCGGCTCGACGGTCGGAGTCTGGCTCGGATCGCGCGCGGCCTGTCGGCGAGAGCGGTGACCCTCAGCCTCCCCCGCTTCCACTTGAACACGGACATCGAACTAAAGGCGGCCTTGGAGAGGCTAGGAATGCCCACCGCCTTCGGCGAAGCGGCGGACTTCTCGCGCATCATGGCGGGAGCGTCGCTGAAGATCGCCCTCGTCAAGCACGCCGCTGACTTCAGCCTCGATGAGAAAGGAACTGTCGCCGCCGCTGCGACGGTGGTCGCCATAGCCAAGTCGCGGGGGGTTCGCCCTCGCGACGCGGTCGCCTTCAACGCCAACCGCCCGTTTCTGTTTTTCCTGCGCGACGACCGGACGGGGGCGGTTCTCTTCGCCGGCCGGGTGGTCGATCCCGCTTCGCCTGTTGCGTAGCGGACGGCCTCAGGCCGCGCCCTGGGGTTCCGCGCGCTGGGTGAAGGAGGCGGTTGCCTCTTCTGGGTCGGGGAAGACCTCGCCGCGGGTGAAGCGGCCGTCGCGGATCTCCCAGATCCAGGCCACCGGGGTGTCGCTGATGCCGAGCTCGCGGCTGCGGGCGTAGGCCCGGCCGCGCACCAGCGCCGTGCCGCCGCGGACCTCGACCCGGTCCAGGGCGATGCGCAGCTCTTCCCAGAGGCCGGCGACGTCGGCGAGGTAGTCGCGCAGCCCGGCGCGGCCCGAGTAGGGCGCCTCGCGGCCGACCGCCTCGGCGGTGACCACCGGGAAGAACTCCATCTGCTCGTCGCAGAGCTCGACGATGCAGGCCTCGTCGCGGTGGTTGAAGGACTCGTACAGGCGCTCGATCAGCTCGTGCTCGACGCTGCCGTCGCTGACCAGGACGGCGCCGTTGTCGGCCGGCGAGCGCGCCAGGGCGAGCGCCGCGACGTCGTCCTCCAGCGGCCGGCCGGTGAAGGCGCGCAGCGAGCCCTCGAGCCGCTGCAGCGCCTGCGCCGGGTTGCCGACGCCGCTCAGCTGGGCGCGCAGGCGCTCCTCTCCGAAGCGCTCCTCGGGGCCGCGGGCCTCGGCGATCCCGTCGGTGACGATCACCAGCTCCTGGCCGGGCGCGACCGGGACCGTGTGCATCTGCCACTCGACGTCCTCGAAGGCGCCGAGGATCGGGCCGGGCTGCAGGGCCTCGACCACCGCCTCGCCGTCGAGCAGCAGGGGCGGGGGGTGGCCGGCGACCGCGAGGCGCACCGGCTGGGAGGGGTCCTCGCTGAGCGTGATCGCGGCGAGGCTGCAGAGGGCCGCGTCGCCGCGGGAGAGCAGCGCCCGGTTGAGCGTCTGCAGGGCGACCAGCGGATCGTCGGTGATCACCGCCGCGGTGCGCAGCGTGTAGCGGGCGACGGCGGTGATCGAGGCGGCGCGGGCGCCGCGGCCGGTGACGTCGCCGACCACCAGCATCCAGCCGCCCGGCACGCGGAAGAGGTCGTAGAAGTCGCCGCCGACCTCGTTCTCGGCCCCCGCCGGCCTGTACATCGCGGCAACCGACCAGCCGGGCAGGTCGGGCAGCGGCGGGGGGAGCAGGCCGCGCTGCAGCGTTTCGCCGATCTCGGCGCGGGCCCGCTCGGCCTGCGCGAGGTCGGCGAAGAGGCCGGCGTTGTCGAGCGCCAGGGCGACGCGTCCGGAGAGGATCTCGGCGAAGTCGGCGTCGCCGCGCCGGTAACGCCGTCCCGACCAGGCGAGCGCGAGCGTCAGCGCGCCGCTGACCGCGCCGCGCGCCTGCAGGGCGACCGTGATCGCCGAGCGCATGCCCAGGCGGCGGAGGAACTCGAGATCCTCCTCATTGTCGTGGGCTAGGCCGCGCAGGTCATCGTCAGAGAGGCGCTCGTAGAAGCGCGGCTCAAGCGGGGCGTCGCGTTCCTCGATCAGGCGCGGGGGAGTCGACGGCATGCGCTCGGCGAGGCCACGCTCGAAGTCCGTGGCGCCGCCGGGGCCGATGCGGACCGCGGCGCGGCGCGGCACCCGGTCCTCGCCGATCACGTCGATCATGCAGAAGTCGGCGAACTCTGGAACGAGCGTCTCGCAGATCGCGTCGAAGGTCTCCTCCAGCGTGAACTCGGGGTTGGAGACGGAGGCGATCTCGGCCAGCAGCCGCAGCCGCCGCCGTGCCTGGCGCTCGCGCCGGAAGAGGACGACGAGCGAGATCGCGAGCGCCCCCAGGGCCACCACGGTTATGTCTGTCGAGACCATCGCCCTCCCGGTGCTCCCGTTGTCATACCTAAAACACAGTAGTTCGGATCGGGCCTCTTGTCCAATCCACTGAGCGGGCCCGCGGAGGTGCGCCTCAACCGGCGGTCGCGCCGTGGCCGGCTCGCGTCAGGGCGATCGCCGCCTCGATCTGCGAGAGATGCGTGAGCGCCTGCGGGAAGTTGCCCAGCATCCGGCTCTCGCTCGGATCGTACTCCTCGGAGAAGAGTCCGAGGTCGTTTGCCGTCGCGGCGGCGCGCTCGAAGACCGGCAGCGCCTCGGCAGCGCGGTCCTGGTGGGCGAGGCAGTTGGCGAGCCAGAAGGAGCAGGCGAGAAAGGCGCCCTCTTCGGGCATCCCGTCGTCGGCGTCGTAGCGGCGCAGCAGGCCGTCGAGCGAGAGCCGCTCGGCAATCGCGTCAGCGGTGCGGACCATGCGCTCGTCCTCCCACTCGAGGAAGCCGGCGACCGGCATGCGCAGCAGCGCCGCGTCGGCGTCGTCGTGGCCGAACGCCATCCGGAAGACGCCGCGCTCCTCGTCGTAGCCCTCGGACTCGACCGCGGCGCGGATCTGATCGCGGGTGCGCGGCCAGGCCTCGGGGATCTCGCGGCCGGTGTCCTCGGCGAGCTTGACGCCGCGGTCGACCGCCGACCAGGCGAGCGCCTTGGAGTGGACGAAGTGACGCGGCCCGCCGCGCCACTCCCAGATACCTCGGTCGGGCTCCCGCCACATCTCGATCGCCGTCTCGACCAGGTCGGCGACGAACAGCCAGTAGTCGTCGTCGGGGGAGTTGCCGCGCCGGTGCCAGCGCCAGCTTTGGTCGACCAGCTGGCCGAAGGCGTCGAGCTGCAGCTGGCTGGAGGCCTGGTTGCCGACCCGCACCGGTAGGGCGCCGTGCCAGCCTTCGAGGCCGTCGAGCTCGAGCTCGCCGAGGCGGCGCTCGCCGCCGACCCCGAAGAGGATCTGCAGATCGCGGGCGTTGCCGGCGGCGCTGCGCTCGACGAAGCGGCGGAAGGCGTCGGCGTCCTCCTCGCAGCCGAGCTCGGCCAGCGAGTGCACGGTCATCGCCGAGTCGCGCACCCAGCTGTAGCGGTAGTCCCAGTTGCGCTCGCCGCTCAGCTTGCGCGCCTCGGGCAGCGAGGTGGTCGCGGCGGCGGCGATCGCCCCGGTCGGCTCGTAGGTGAGCGCCTTGAGCGTCAGGGCCGAGCGCACCGCGGCCGGGAACGCCTCGGCGACGTCGCCGTCGAGGCAGGCGCACCACTCGCGCCACCACTCGATCGTCCGCTCGAGGTCCTCGTCGACGGCCCCTGGCTCGAGCGGCGCGACCGCGCCGAGGTCTTCGAGCGCCACCGGCCGCCGGTAGGCGAGCTCGAAGACGCAGCCGTTCGCCCGCGGCGACGCGCGCCCTGCCGGCGACGGTGTGGCGCTCGCGCACCTCGAGCTCGGCCTCGCTGCGGATCAGCAGCCCGTCGTCGCCGCCGATCGCCGCGAAGAGGCCGTCGCGGCTGCGCGTCCAGGGCTGGACCTGGCCGTAGTCGAAGCGCGGCTCGACGCAGATCTCGACCTCGACCTCTCCCTCGAGGCCTTCGAGGATGCGCACGATTCGCGGTGCGTCCTCCTCGCCGGGCGCGGCGAAGAAGTCGAGCAGTCGCGCTTCGCCCTGCTCACCGCCGAGGCGAGTCTCGAGCACCAGCGTGTTCTCCCGGTATTTGCGCTCCCGGCGCCCGCCCGCGGCTTCGATCGAGCAGTGGCCGCCGTGTCCTCGGTCCAGAAGCCGGCCGAAGACCGAGCCCGAGTCGAAACGCGGCATGCAGCACCACTCGATCGAGCCGCGCGCCGAGACCAGGGCGGCGCTGCGGCGGTCGCCGATCAGCGCGTAGTCGGCGAGCGCGGGGAAGCTCACCCCGTGCCTCCGGCCTGCGCCAGCAGGGAGCGGACGTCGGCTGCGAGCGCCGAGCGCGAGTCGTAGGCGCCGACGTGCACGCCGGCGACCTCGCCGCGGCGGTCGAGGAAGACCGTGAAGGGAGTGCCGCGGACCGGGGCAATCGCGTCGAGCTCGCCGGCGCCGGCCGCGTAGCTCGGGTAGCTGAGGCGCTCGGCGGCGAGCATCCGTCGCGCTTCTTCCGGTCGGTCATCGACGTCGGCGCCGAGGAAGGCGACACGGCGGCCGAAGGCGAAAGCGGCGTTGGCGAAGAGGGGCATCTCTTCACGGCAGGGGGGACACCACGAGGCCCAGGCGTTGAGCACGACCGGGTAGCCGCCCAGGGCCGCGAGCCGGGCTTCGAGAGCGGAATCTCCGTCCAGGAGCCGGCCGGCCTGGCGGTGCAGGGCGGCGAGCGGCGCGGGGGAGCCGGCGAGACGGCGACGGGTCACGGCCCCACTCGGGACGGCGACGTGCGATGCCTCTTTTGCGGCGGCGCCCACGCGGCGCGCGACCGGGGCGACCCGCGCGCCGCGCTCCACGGAGCGGATCTGGAGCAGGATCGCGACGAAGGCGAGCGCGGAGAAGGCCGCGATCGCGATCAGGGAACCCCGCATACGGGGCGGTTACCCGCAAAGCGGGTAATGAACCGGGGAGTGACGAGCCTGCTGCCAATCGCCCAGGCGAGCGGCGGCGAATCGGGCGGCGCCGACGCGCTGCCCGTCGCCGCGGCGACGCTTGCCGCGACCGCCTACGCGCTGCGCATTCGCAGCCTGGCGCGGCGCGGCCGCCGGGTCCCGGCAGCCTGGCGCCAGGCCTGCTTCTACCTGGGGCTCGTCGCGCTGCCGGCGGCGCTGATCTCGCCGCTCGACCGGATCGCCGAGACGCGCGTCTTCTACGCCCACATGATCCAGCACCTGACGATCGGCGAAGTGGCTCCGCTCCTGATCCTGCTGGGGCTGAGCGGAGCCGTGCTGCGGCCGCTGCTGGCGCTGCCCGCCGCCTGGCGCCTGCGCTTCCTCGTCCTGCCACTCGTCGCCCTGCCGATCTGGGCGGTGAACCTCTACGCCTGGCACCTGCCCGCGCTCTATGAGCTGGCGCTCGCCAGCGAACCGGTGCACTGGCTCGAGCACGCGATGTTCTTCGCCGCCGGGCTGCTGATGTGGGGCGCGCTGCTCGAGCCGCTGCCGGGCCCGGCCTGGTTCGGCGCCGGCGCCAAGGCGACGTACGTGCTCGCGGTGCGGGCGCTCGGTTGCGCGATCCTCGGCAACGTCCTGATCTGGGCCGGGACGCCGTTCTACCCGGCCTACGCCAGGGGCGAGCGGATCTGGGGCATCTCGCCGCTGCACGACCAGCAGCTCGGTGGCGCGATCATGTTCATCTGGGGCGCGCTGATTACGATCGTCATCTTCTCGTGGTTCTTCCTGCGCTGGCTGGGAGAGGATCGGCTTCGGCCGCCCGCGCCTGCTCCGCCTCAACCTCCTCCATCGCCTTGAGGCCGAGGCAGAGTCGCCAGGCGATGAAGCCGGCCACAAAGGGGACGATCCAGATCGCCACGCGGTAGAACCAGATCTGGCTCATGTAGCTGATGCCCAGCCAGACGAGCATCCGGTCCGAGGCGCCGGCCATGAAGACCATCACCACCCAGGTGAGGAAGCCGGCCCCGATCGCGGTGCGCACGGGTGCGTCGCGGGGGCGGTCGAGAGCGTTGTGGAAGCGGCGCTCGCCGGTCGCCCGCTGCTCCACCCAGGGCCAGGCGAGCAGGGCCACCAGGACGACGGTCGGGAAGAGGATGCCGCCCCAGAACGGGTTCGGCACCAGGGTCCGGTTCCAGACGACGACGTCGAAGTGGGGGACGAGGCGCAGGGCGCCGATCAGCCAGCCCAGGTACCAGTCGGGCTGCGCCCCGTTGGTCCCCTGCGAGACGTGGTACGGGCCCCAGAGCCAGATCGGGTTGATCTGCACGAGGCCGCCGAGCAGCACCAGAGCCGCCGCCACCGCCGCCAGCAGCCCGAGCGAGCGCGGCGCCTGCGCCGGGAAGGCCGGCAGGCCGACCAGCCTGACGTCGCTCGGCACGCGTTTGCGCCTGAACTGGGTGTGGTGGCGCGAGGCGACCAGCGCCAGGTGCGCCGTCAACAGCCCGCCGATCAGCAGCGGGAGGATCAGGACATGGGCGATGTACATGCGCGACCAGAGCTCCGGCGCGCCGGGGAACGGGTGGCCGAAGATCGCCAGCATCAGGTTGGCGCCGACGAAGGGAATCGAGAGCCCCACGGCGTAGCCGATCGCCAGCCCCATCCCCGAGAGCAGGTCGTCGACCAGCGAGTAGCCGAGGTAGCCCTCGATCAGCGCCGTGAAGAGCATCAGCACGCCGATCACGTAGGTCAGCTCGCGCGGCTTGCGGTAGGCGCCGGTGAAGAAGACGCGGATCAGGTGCAGGACGATCGCGGCGATGAAGACGTCCGCCGCCCAGTGGTGGGTCTGGCGGATCAGGAGCCCCGCCTTGACGTCGAAGGAGATGTTCAGCACCGAGATGTAGGCCTTGCTGGCCTCGATCCCATGCAGCGGCGCGTAGCTGCCTTCGTAGGTGTCCTTCGCGGTGCTCGGCTCGAAGAAGAGGGTCAGGTAGACGCCGGTGGCGACCAGGACGACGAAGGCGTAGAGCGCCACCTCGCCGAGCAGGAAGGACCAGTGGTCGGGGAAGGCGTAGCGCAGCGTCTTGCGCAGCGCGGGCGCAGCGCCGCTGCGCTGGTCGAGGAAGCGAACCGCGCGGCGGATCATGCCGAGGGCCTCCGCGTGCGCACGCCCCAGAAGGCCGGGCCGACCGGGCCCGAGAACTGCCCGGCGGCGCGCAGGTCCCCCTTCGAGTCGACCAGCAGCGGCAGTTGCGGCAATGGCCGGCCCGCCGGCCCGAAGGTGACCTCGGCGCCGCGCGCCGGGTCGAAGGTCGAGTAGTGACAGGGGCAGACGAGGGCCGGGCCCGGCTCGGCGGCGGCGAACTTCGGGTCGCGGTAGAGGGCGATCGCGCAACCTGCGTGGGTGCAGATCTTCGAGTAGGCGACGATCCCCCTGGGCGTCCAGCCCTCGCGCCCTGCGGGCATCTCGAGCTCATCGGGGTCGAGTCGCACGACGACGAGCGGCGCCGCGAGCTCGTCGCGGTAGGCGCCCTCCGGGTAGGCCGTGTAGAAGGTCCCCCCCTCGATTGCCTCCGCCCTCAGCGGCTTGCCGTCCTCGTCGACCAGCCGGCGGTCGCGGCGCCAGGGCGAGTAGTAGAAGGACTTGGTGTCGAGCAGCGGGCCGAGGGAGGCGACGGGGACGACCAGGGCCACGCCCAGCGCCCCCCCGGCCGCGGTCACCGCGCCGGTCAGCAGGCGCTTGCGGGTGAAGCGCTCACCGGCCTCGGCGAGCAGCCGGTTGGCTTCGTACTGCTCCATCGGGTGCTCGGTCGGCGGGTAGTCCTCCTCGACCGCTTCGTCCTCGGCGGGGAAGAGCTTCTCGCCGGCGAGGATCAGCGCCGCCGCCAGCAGCGCCAGGGCGCCGCCGAGGCAGAGCGCCAGGTACTGGGTCATGTGCGCCCAGCTCCGCGCGTAGACGACGACGAACATCACCGCGCAGGCCGCGGCCCCGAGCAGCAGGACCGCGACCAGCAGCTCCGCGCGTCGCCTGCTCATCGCTTCAGCCTGCTTCCGATCAGGACGCAGACCCCGGTCAGCGCGAAGGCGGCGACCAGCCAGGCGACCACGCCCTCGGGGACCGGGCCCAGGTGGCCGATGCCGAGGCCGCCCTCGTCGTCGGGATGGTGGCTGGCGAGGACGTAGGCGACGATCTTGTTCAGGTCCTCGTCGCCGATCTGCGATTTGGGGAACCTCGGCATCACGAAGGGGCCGATCCGCACCGCCTCGGCGATCTCGGTCGCGTCGGCGTGCTGCAGGACCGGCACCTTGGCGCCGGGCACGTAGCCGCCCTCGCCGACCACCTGGTGGCAGCCGGCGCAGTGCGCGGTGAAGAGGCTCAGGCCTTCGGTCAAGGAGCCGAAGTCGGGATGGGGGTCGGGGACCTTCGGGCCGCGGCCGAAGCTCGCCACGTAGGAGGAGAGCGCGGCGATCTCACGCGCGTTGAAGAAGGGGCGTTGCCGTTCCGGCTCTTCGCCGGCGTGGTTGAGCGGCATCCGCCCGGTGCGCAGGTAGAAGTCCGGCGCCAGCTCGCCGACCCCGCGCAGCGACGGCCCCTGAGCGGTGATCTCGCCGGCGCCTCGGTTGTCGGCGCGCTCGACGCCTTCGCCGTTGGGGCCATGGCAGCTGGCGCAGTTGGCGGCGAAGAGGCCGGCGCCGAGCTGTCGCCGGCTCATCGTCGAGCCGCCGGGAACGTGGACGATGCCGCTCGGCTCCGCCAGGGCGACGGCCGCGGCGCCGAGGCCGGCGAGCAGCACGGCGGCGAGCAGCGCTTGTCGGCGGCCGCGGCTCATGACTGGTTGCAGGTGTCGTAGACGAGCACGCCGCAGGCGGTCATCACGATCAGCACTCCGAACAGCGCGGCGACGGTCATCCCGACGACGCCGAGGAAGGCGGTGCGGCCGCGCGGCGGCGCGCCTTTGTAGTCGCCGCTCTGCCGGAAGAGCCAGAAGGCGGTGGCGCCCGCCGCGAGCGCGACCGCAGCGGCTGGGACGCCGACGACGACCGCCCAGGTCCCCAGCGCGATCCCCCACATATCGCCGGTCGGGCTGCACTGGGAGATCGAGAGCCAGTATCCAAGCCCCTGCTGGACCACGTAGGCGGCGGGGGCGCCGAGCACCGCGAACCAGAGCACCGGCGAGGCCGGCGAGGAGGGCGGGACCCGGGCGAGGATCGGCTCGAGCGCCTTCACAGCGAGGGCGAGAGCTGGGTCAGCACGACGGCGACCGCCGCGACGTTGACGAAGTACCAGTAGAGGGCGACCGCCCGCAGGCCGATCAGGCGGTAGTTGGTGAGCCCGCGCCAGAGCCTCCACAGCAGCCAGGCGTTGAGCGCCAAGCCGACCGCGACATGAGCGTGGTGGAGGCCGAGCAGCGTGAAGTAGATCGAGGAGTAGGCGTTCTCCTGGGGGCTGAAGGTGCCCATGTCCCCGGCGAAGAGGTGGATCTGCAGGCCGAGGTAGGTCGCCTGGATTGCCGTCGCCATCGCCAGCAGCCACCATGCGCGCCGCGCCGCGCCGCGCTTGGCCGCCGCCACCGACCCGAAGACCGGGATCGTCGCCGCGAGCAGCCCACCGGTGAAGACCAGCGGCAGGACGACCGCGGGCGGCTCGATCCCGCCCAGCGGCCATTCGGAGGCGTTGAAGCGCAGGTAGTAGTAGGTCGCGATCAGGCAGGCGAAGAGCGTCGCCTCGGTCGCGATCAGCAGCGCCATCCCCCACCAGCCGCTCGGCTGCGCGCGCCGCCGCGCCGCCGCCGCGGCGGTCTCTACCGGGCCGCTCGCCCGCATGCTGCGCGGCGCCGCCTCCACCTCAGGCCTCCTCCGGCTCGCGGCCGTGCCAGGCGGCGAGCACGGCGAAGAGGACCGCCGTGGCGATCGCCGCGGAGAGCCAGAGCTGCAGGATCACCATCGCGAAGATCGCCGAAATCGCCAGCGCCGTGACCGGCGGCCAGGCCGACTTCGAGGGCATCTCGAGCACCTCGTCCCACTCGCCGTCGACCGCGGTGCTGGCCGGCGTCTCGTGGCCGGCTTCCATCGTCCTGCGACCGGCCTCGAGGTTCGCTTCGTCGGCTTCGCGGTCCTCCCGGTCCCACATCGCGTAGGGGCTGGAGACGGTCGGGATGACGGCGTAGTTGTACTCCGGCGGCGGCGAGCTCGTCGACCACTCGAGGGTGTCGCCGCCCCAGGGGTCCTCGCCGGCAGGCTCGCCGCGGAAGAGGCTGACGACGAGGTTGGCGGCGACGCTGAGCAGGCCGAGCGCCAGCAGGTAGGCGCCCAGCGTCTCGATCAGGTTGTAGCCGCTCCAGCCGAGGTGCGCCGGGTAGGTGTAGTCGCGGCGCGGCATCCCGGCCAGGCCGAGCAGGTGCATCGGGAAGAAGGTGATGTTGGTGGCGACGAAGGTCAGCCAGAAGCTCGCCTGCCCCCAGCGCTCGTAGTACATGCGCCCGCTGACCTTGGGGAACCAGTAGAACATCCCGCCCAGCAGCGGGAAGACCGCGGCGCCGAAGATCACGTAGTGGAAGTGGGCGACGACGAAGTAGGTGTCGGTCGTCTGCTGGTCGAAGGGGATCGCCGCGAACATCACGCCGGAGAGCCCGCCGATGATGAAGAGCACGATGAAGCCGACGATCCAGAGCAGCGGCGTCTTGAAGCGCGGCGTGCCGGTGACGATCGTCGTCACCCAGGAGAAGAGCTGGATGCCGCTGGGGATGACGATCACCAGGCTGGCCGCGGCGAAGTAGACGGTCGTCGCAGTCGAGAGGCCGACCGCGAACATGTGGTGCGCCCAGACGCCGAAGCCGAGGAAGGCGACGAGGATCTCGGCCAGGGCGACGAGCGGGAAGGCGACCATCCGCCGTCGGGTGAAGGTCGGGATGATCGAGGTCGCGATCCCGAAGGCGGGCAGGATGATGATGTAGACCTCGGGGTGGCCGAAGATCCAGAAGAGGTTCTGCCAGAGGATCGGGTAGCCGCCGAAGGCCGGGGCGAAGAAGTGCAGCCCGAGCAGCCGTTCGAGCTCGAGCAGGATCAGCGCCGTGTTGAGCGCCGGCAGGGCGAAGACGAGGGCGAAGGAGACGGCGAGGAAGGCGAAGCAGAAGAGCGGCATCCGGTTCAGCGACATGCCGGGCGCGCGCAGCTTGAAGATCGTCACGATCACGTTGATCGCCCCGGCCGTGGTCGAGATGCCGACGAAGAGCAGCCCGAGCGCGTAGAAGTCGATTCCCGGGCCGGGGGAGAAGGTCTTCGAGGCGAGCGGCACGTAGTCGAACCAGCCGGCGCTGGGCGCGTTGCCGGTGAAGAGGCCGAGGTAGATGAAGAGCCCCGCGCAGAGGTAGACCCAGTAGGAGAAGGCGTTGAGCCGCGGGAAGGCCATGTCCCGCGCCCCGATCATCAGCGGCAGCAGGTAGTTGCCGAAGGCGCCCAGCGAGAGCGGGATGACGAAGAAGAAGATCATCGTCACCCCGTGCATCGTCATCACTTCGTTGAAGGTCGCCGGGTCGAGCGTCGCCTGGTTGGGCCCGATCAGCTGCGTGCGGATCAGCATCGCCTCGACTCCGCCGGCGAAGAAGAAGACGATCGCGGTGAAGAAGTAGAGGATCCCGATCCGCTTGTGGTCGACGGTGGTGATCCAGCCGAGCACGCCGGGGGGCTCCTCCCAGATCCGCCCGAGCCGTTCGGTCCGGGTGCGGGCGGCGGCCGGCGCGGCGGCCTCCATCACTTCAGCTCCGTCAGGTAGGCGACGATCGCGTGGAAGCGGGCCGGGCCGAGCCCCAGCCCCGGCATCTTGTCGCCGGGCTTGATGCTCTGCGGGTTCTGGATCCAGCGGAAGAGCTCCTGCGGCGTGTTCTCGATCGACTCGGCGGCGAGCATGTTGCGGCTCGCCAGGTGCGTCAGGTCGGGCCCGACCGTGCCCCGCGCTTCGGTCCCGGCGATCGTGTGGCAGGAGGCGCAGGCGTTGTCCATGAAGAGGCGCTGCCCGCGGCGCGCTTCAGCGCCCGCCGGCTCGGCGCCGGGCTCTTCCTGGCGGGCCAGCCATTCGCGGAAGCGCGCCGGCGGTTCGGCGTAGACGCGGAAGGCCATATGAGCGTGCTGGAGGCCGCAGAACTCGGCGCACTGCCCGCGGTAGACGCCGGGTTCTTCGGCGTACAGCTCGATGCTGTTCGACTGGCCGGGGATCATGTCGATCTTGCGGTTCAGTTCCGGCACCCAGAAGGAGTGGATGACGTCGGCGCTGCGGGCGAGGAGGCGTATGTGGGTGCGGGCCGGGATGTGGATCTCGTTGGCCGTCGCCGCCCTCGAGTTGCCGTAGCGCACCTCCCACCACCACTGGTGGCCGACGACGGTCACGGTCATCGTCGTCTCGCTCGCCCGCGGAGCGTCGGTTTCCCGCATCAGGACCAGGTCGGAGACGATGAAGAGCGCGACGAGGATGACGATCGGGATCGCCATCCCGAAGGCGACGACCAGCGTCGTGTTGGCGCGTTCGCTCTCGCCGAGGAAGGGCAGGCCCGGTCTGTCGCGCCGCAGCCAACCGATGACCAGCATCGCCACCGCGCCGCCGAAGACGATCGCGGCGACGACCAGCATCCACCACCACAGCGTCGCGATGTGCTGGGCGTCGGGGCTGTGCGGGTCGAGGGGGGACACGTTCGCGTTCGCGTTCCCCGCGCAGCCGGGACATTGTGCGGGGGGTCGCCTCTGGCGTACCCCGAGCCCCCATGCTCAAACCGGCCCGCCCCGGGTTCCGGTGCGCCTTTTCCGGGAATAGACCACATAAGGCGCACCGGAAGTGGAGGTCGGCGCGGCGGCGACGATCTCGGGCACGGTCGCCGTGCCGTCCGGGCAGGTCGAGTGGGCGTGCGGCACGCAGGAGAGGTCGTGGAGCTCGGCCTCGATCCTCTCCTATTCCCAGCGACCCCTCTCCCTATTCCCAGCGCCCGATCCGGGTATGCGTGGGGTCATGGATTCGATGCAGCCGCTGCGCGAGGCCGACCGGGTGCAGCGACGCCACGCGGCGCTCGCCGTGCCGGTCGCGGTGGTCAAGAAGTACGGCGAGGACCGCGGCGGCGACCTCGCCGCGACGATCGCCTTCCGCGCCTTCTTCTCGCTCTTCCCGCTGCTGCTGCTCTTCACCAGCGTGCTCGGCTACGCGCTCGCCGGCAATCCCGAACTGCGCCACGAAGCCGTCGACTCGGTGCTCTCCCAGTTTCCGGTGATCGGCGAACAGATCGAAGTCGGCTCGTTGGACGGCAACGGCGTGGCACTCGCGATCGGCCTCGCCGGCTCGCTCTGGGCCGGCTTCGGCGTGGTGCTCGCCACCGAGGCGGCGCTCGACGCTGTCTGGGACGTGCCCGACCGCAAGCGCCACGGCTTCCTCGCCTCGCGCCTGCGCGCCCTCGGCCTGCTGGCGGCACTCGGCACGCTGATGCTGGTCTCCACGGTCGCCTCCGGCCTGGTCGGCAGCGGTTCGGGCGTGCTCGGGCCGGTTGGCGGCATCGCGATCTCGCTCGGCGTCAACCTGCTCGTCTTCGGCACCGTCTTCGCCCTGCTCGGCGCCCGCCGCGCCTCGCTCTCGACCGTCTGGCCCGGGGCGGCGCTGGCCGCCGTGTGCTGGACGGGCCTGCAGCTCATCGGCGGCCTCTTCGTCTCTCATGAGGTGCGCGGCGCGACCCCGGCCTACGGGACCTTCGCCCTGGTCCTCGGCCTGCTCGTCTGGATCAACCTCGGCGCCGTGCTGACCGTGCTCAGCGCCGAGCTCAACGTCGTCCTTCACCGCCGCTTTTGGCCTCGCCCCCTGCCCGGCGCGCCCCCCGCGGCGGGGGGATGAACGAGGCTTCAGAAAAGCCCGGGGCGCAGCCCGACAGACTGCTGCACCTCGCTTCGCCCCCGAACGCCGACGCTTAGAGCGGCCTTACGGGCCAAGCAGAGCGGCTGGGACCACGCCGATGCCGTCGGCTCGCCGGTATGCGGTCTCGCCGGTGGTGACGACGATCGCGTCGACTAGTTCGTCGCCGATCTTGCCCGCCAGCCAGCGGAGATGGCGGACGTGCTCGTCCCTGACCGTGCGGGTGAGCTTGACCTCGATCGCCAGCACGCGCCCGTCGCGGCGCCGCACGATCAGGTCGACCTCGCGCTCCCCGGCGAACGCGCGCATGTGTCCAACGCTCGCCTCGGCGTTCTGCGCGTAGACCCGCACGCTGAGTGTCACCAGTGACTCGAAGAGGGCGCCAAGCAAGGTGCCGTCGCGTGGGATCGGCGGTCCCAGCGGGCGGCCCTCGAGAAGCGTTTCAGGCGTAGCGCCGAGCAGCGCCGCCGCGAGGCCTGGGTCGGCCAGCTGGTGCTTTGGCGTCGCGGTCAGACGGGACAGTGGGTTGCGGGTCGGTTTCCAGGCTGGGACCGGATCGAGAATCCACAGTCGCTCCAGCGCGGATCGATAGGGGATCGTGCCCCGCCGGGACGGCTTCACCTCCTCCCCGGGCGTCGCGGCATCGCGGATCTTCTCGAACGACGTCGCCGTTGACGAGGCGGCGGCATAGGCCGTCATCCATTGCCGCAGGGCTGTCGGGTTGCGCAGCTCGTGACCAAGCTCCGGGAAGTCACGGTCGACGATGCGGTTGAGATAGCCGTCGATCTGCGTGCGGTGCGCCCTCTCGCCGAGGTCGCGAAGTCCCGGGAGCCCGGACGCGAGTATCTCAGCGACGTACTCTTCGAGGCCGGTTTCCGTGTCGCCGGCCAGTTCCGGGCGGGATCCGCCAAGCAGCTCGGCGGTGCTGACGGTGGGAGGGGCCTCGAGCCGCTCGGCGAGCGACAAAGGTCGCATCCGCACCGGCGGGATCCTGCCTGCGCCCGAGTGCCGGCCATCTCCGTCTGGTGAGGCCGATCCCGCCAGGAGGAAGCTGCCTGGCTCGGCGCCTGCGTCGACGGCGCGGCGCACGAGGTCCCAGCTCTCCGGCAGGCGCTGCCACTCGTCGATGAGGATCGGAGGGTTGCCGCGCAGCAGCAGTTTGGGATTCGCGTTGGCGATCGAAAGCCGCCCGGGATCGTCGAGCGGAAAGACCGTTCCGGCGCGCCGGCTGGCCGTCTCGGTCTTGCCGACCCCCTTGGCGCCCTCGATCGCGATCGCTGCCAGCGATCCGAGCAGCTCGTCGAGCTCGTTCTCGATTATCCGGGGTGTATAGGCCATCTCCAGTTCTTAGTTTACAGCATCTCGCATCACTAGGTTACAGTTTCTCAGCTAAATAGAGCACAGTTTCTCGGGCTGTCGGGGCCGAACCCCGGTTCCGGTGCGCCTTTGCCTTTCTATCGGTGGAAAAAGCGCGCCGGAGGCTTGGGATCGTTGGGAGCGGGTAGCCGCTCAGGGTGAGAGTTGAGCTAGGGAAGGAAGGCGACGATGTCCGAGACGGTTGGCGCGTTTGTGCTGAAACGGCTTCACGAGCATGGGGTCGGGCGGATCTACGGCTACCCCGGCGACGGGATCAACGGGATCCTCGGCGGCTTTCACGAGCACGGTGAGGAGGTCGAGTTCGTCCAGACCCGCCACGAGGAGATCGCCGCCTTCGCGGCCTGCGCGCACGCCAAGCTGACCGGCGAGGTCGGCGTCTGCATGGCGACCTCCGGTCCCGGCGCGATCCACCTGCTCAACGGCCTCTACGACGCGAAGCTCGACCACCAGCCGGTGGTCGCGATCATCGGCCAGCAGAAGACGACCTCGCTGGGGGCCAACTACCAGCAGGAGGTCGACCTCAACACCCTCTTCAAGGACGTCGCCTCGGAGTTCGTGCAGACCTGCATGTCGCCGCCCCAGGCGCGCCATCTGGTCGATCGCGCCGTCCAGGTGGCGCTCGCCTCGCGCTCGGTGACCGCGGTGATCTTCCCCGAGGACGTCCAGGAGTCCGAATACGAAGACCCGCCGATCAGCCACGGCTCGGTCTTCACCGCGCCGGTCAAGCCGACCGGCTCGCGCCTGGTGCCGCCCGCAGCGGAGATCCGCCGGGCGGCGGAGATCCTCAACGCCGGCGAGAAGCCGGCGATCCTGGTCGGCGCCGGGGCCCGCGGGGCGGCCGAGGAGGTGACCGAGGTCGCCGAGCTGCTCGGCGCGGGCGTAGCCAAGGCGCTCAACGGCCGCGACGTGCTGCCCGACGACGAGCCCTTCGTCACCGGCCCGATCGGCCTGCTCGGCTCGAAGCCGAGCTACGAGATGATCGACGGCTGCGACACCTTCCTGATGATCGGCTCCAGCTTCCCCTACTCGGAGTGGCTGCCCGAGCCGGGCCAGGCGCGCGGCGTGCAGATCGACATCGACGGCCGCCTGGTCGGCATCCGCTACCCGATGGAGGCGGGCCTGGTCGGCGACGCGCGCAACACCCTGCGGGAGCTGATCCCCCAGCTCGAGCGCAAGGAAGACCGCTCCTGGCGAGCCGAGATCGAGGCCGAAGTCGAGCGCTGGGAGGAGATCCTCGCCGGTCGGGCGATGCTCGAGGCGACCCCGCTCAACCCGCTGCGCGTCTTCCACGAGCTCAGCCCGCGGCTGCCCGACGAGTGCATCCTCACCGCCGACTCGGGCTCGGCGACCAACTGGTGGGCGCGTCACCTGAAGCTGCGCAAGGGGATGCGGGCGATGCTCTCCGGCACCCTGGCGACGATGTGCCCGGGGGTGCCCTACGCCTTCGCGGCGAAGATGGCCTACCCGGAGCGGCCGGTGATCGCGGCGCTCGGCGACGGGGCGATGCAGATGCTCGGCATCAACGCGCTGATCGACGTCGCCAATCGCTACGAGGAATGGCCCAACCGCACGACGATCGTCCTCGTCCTCCACAATGACGACCTCAACCAGGTGACCTGGGAGCAGCGGGTGCTGACCGGCGACCCGAAGCTCGAGGCCTCGCAGGCGATTCCCGACTTCAGCTACGCCCGCTACGGCGAGATGCTCGGGCTGAAGGGGATCAAGGTGGACGAGCCCGACGCGGTCGGCGCTGCCTGGGACGAGGCGCTTGCCGCCGACCGCCCGGTGGTGCTCGAGGCGATCACCGACCCCGAGGTGCCGCCGCTGCCGCCGCACATCAAACTCGAACAGGCGACCTCGATGGCGCGGGCGCTGGCCAAGGGCGACCCCAACGGCGCCCGGATCGTCAAGCAGTCGCTGAAGGGCAAGCTGCAGGAGATCGTCCACCGCTGATGGCCGTCGCCGCGCCAGGGCGTGCCGGCGTCCAAGCGCCGGTCGAGGGCCTCGAGGTCAGCGCCTTCACGGTTCCAACCGACGAGCCCGAGTCCGACGGGACCCTGGCGTGGGACTCGACCACGATCGTCGTGGTCGAGGCGAGCGCCGCGGGGGAGACCGGCCTCGGCTACACCTACGGCGACGTCGCGGTCGGCACGCTGATCGTCTCGAAGCTGGCCGCGGTGGTCGAGGGCATGGACGCGCTGGCGCCGCCGGCCGCCTGGGCGGAGATGCAGGCCGCGATCCGCAACGCCGGCCGGCCCGGCGTCGGCGCGATGGCGGTCTCCGCGGTCGACGTGGCGCTCTGGGACCTGAAGGCGCGCCTGCTCGGCGTCTGCCTCGCCGACGCCCTGCCCCGCTTCCACGAGTCCGTTGCCGTCTACGGCAGCGGCGGCTTCACCTCCTACTCGCCCGAGCGGTTGCGCGAGCAGCTCGCCGGCTGGGCCGAGGCGGGCCTCGAGCGGGTCAAGGTCAAGGTCGGCCGCGAGCCCGCCGAGGACCCGGCGCGCCTCGCCCTCTGCCGCGAGGCGATCGGCGAGCAGGTCGAGCTGATGGTCGACGCGAACGGCGCCTTCTCGCCCAGCGAGGCGCTGGCGCAGGCCGAGGTCTACGCGGCGTACGGCGTCGCCTACCTCGAGGAGCCGGTCAGCTCGGTCGACCGCGACGGGCTCGCCTTCGTCCGCGAGCACGCCCCGCCGGGGATCGCGATCGCGGCCGGCGAGTACGAGTGGGATCTGCCGGCGCTCACCGAGCTGGCCCCGTGCGTCGACGTCCTGCAGGCCGACGTCACCCGGATCGGCGGCGTCACCAACCTGCTGCGCGCCGACGGCATCTGCCGCGCCGCCCAGCGTCCCTTCTCCGCCCACTGCGCCCCGGCGATCTCAGCCCACGCCTGCTGCGCGATGGAGGCCTTCGCCCACCTCGAGTACTTCCACGACCACGTGCGGGTCGAGCGCCTGCTCTTCGACGGCACTCTCGACCCCGAGGCCGGCGAGTTGACCCCCGACCGCACCCGCCCCGGCCTCGGCCTCGAGCTGAAGCGCGCCGACGCGGCCCGATACGCCGCATGACGTTCCGGTGCGCCTTTCCCCCGGTATACGGGGATAAAGCGCACCGGAAGGGGTGTGGTGGGCGATGAGGGGGGACGCCGGGATGGGGCACGGGACGCTGGCGCCGGACGGGGTCGAGGGGATCGACCGCGAGGCGCTCGCCCGGGATCTCAGCCGCGCGGTCGAGGGCGAGGTGCGCTTCGACGCTGGGACGCGGGCGATCTACTCGCACGACAGCTCCAACTACCGCCAGCCGCCGCTCGGCGTGGTGATCCCCCGCGGTCGTGAGGACGTGATCGCCGCGGTTCGCGTCTGCCACGAGCACGGCGCGCCCGTCCTGTCGCGCGGCTGCGCGACCAGCCTCTCCGGCGAGACGACCAACGTCGCCGTCGTCCTCGACACCTCCAAGTACATGCGCGAGATCCTCGAGGTCGACCCCGAGCGCGGGGTCGCCCGCGTGCAGCCCGGCGTGATCCGCGACCAGCTCGCCGAACGGACCGAGGCCGAGCACGACCTCACCTTCGCCCCCGACACCTCTACCCACGAGTACGCGACCTTCGGCGGGATGATCGGCAACAACTCCTGCGGCATCCACTCGGTGATGGCGGGCCGCACCGCCGACAACGTCGAAGAGCTGGAGATCGTCACCTACGACGGCGAGACGATGCGGGTCGGACCGACCAGCGAGGAGGAGCTCGAGCGGATCGTCCGCGAGGGCGGCCGCCGCGGCGAGATCTACGAGGGAATGCGCAACCTGCGCGAGCGCTACTCCGCCCTGGTCCGCGAGCGCTACCCGGACATCCCGCGCCGCGTCTCCGGCTACAACCTCGACGAGCTGCTGCCAGAGAAGGGCTTCAACGTGGCCCGCGCCCTGGTCGGCTCGGAGGGCACCCTGGCCACGGTTCTGGAGGCGACCGTGCGCCTCGTCCACTCGCCCCCCGCCCGCTCGCTGCTGGTGCTCGGCTACCCGAGCGTCTTCGAGGCGGCAGACCACGTGCCCGAGATCCTCAGCCACGGCCCGGTCGGCCTCGAGGGGATCGACAGTCGCTTGATCTCCGACATGGTCGAGAAGGGGCAGCACACGGGCGAGGTGCCGCTGCTGCCCGACGGCGAGGGCTGGCTGCTGGTCGAGTTCGGCGCCGACGATCGCTCGCAGAGCCACGCTCGCGCCGAAGAGTGCATGGAGTCGTTGCGCCGCGACCCCACCGCGCCCGCGATGAAGCTCTTCGACGACGTCGCCGAAGAGCAGCGGCTCTGGGAGATCCGCGAGGCCGGCCTCGGCGCCACCTCCTACGTGCAGGGCGAGCGCGACCACTGGCCGGGCTGGGAGGACGCGGCGGTGCCGCCCGCGCGGCTCGGCGCCTACCTGCGCCGCTTCCGCGACCTGATGGACGCGCATGGCTATCGTGCCGCCCTCTACGGGCATTTCGGCGACGGCTGCGTCCACTGCCGGATCAACTTCGACCTGCGCAGCGCCGGCGGCCTGCGCGATTGGCGGCGCTTCCTCGACGAGGCCGCCGATCTGGTGGTCGAGCACGGCGGCTCGCTCTCGGGCGAGCACGGCGACGGCCAGCAGCGCGCCGAGCTGCTGCCGAAGATGTACGGGCCGGAGCTGGTCGGCGCCTTCGAGGAGATGAAGCGGATCTGGGACCCGGGCAATCGGATGAACCCGCACAAGGTCGTCGACCCCTATCCGATCCTCTCCAACATGAAGCTCGGCAGCGACTACTCGCCGCCGGAAGTGAAGACGCACTTCGCCTTCGGCGAGGACGGTGGCAGCTTCGCTCACGCGGCGCTGCGCTGCGTCGGCGCAGGCAAGTGCCGCGACGACTCGCAGGGGACGATGTGCCCGAGCTTCATGGCGACCCGCGAGGAGGAGCACACCACCCGCGGCCGCGCCCGGATCCTCTACGAGATGCTCGAGGGAGGGACGATCGAGGACGGCTGGCGCTCGGAGGAGGTCAACGGCGCGCTCGACCTCTGCCTCTCCTGCAAGGGCTGCAAGGGCGACTGCCCGGTGAGCGTCGACATGGCCACCTACAAGGCCGAGTTCCTCTCCCACCACTACAAGCGCCGCCTGCGCCCGCGACCCGCCTACTCGATGGGGCTGATCATGTTCCACGCGCGGCTCGCTTCGCGGATGCCGCGCCTCGCCAACTTCATCACGCACGCGCCGGGGCTGAGCGGGCTGGTCAAGCGGGCCGGCGGGCTCAGCCCGGAGCGCGAGATGCCGCGCTTTGCCCGCGAGACCTTCAAGGACTGGTGGGCGGCGCGGGGCTCCGTCAACCCGCAGGCCGAGCCGGTCGTGCTCTTCCCCGACACCTTCTCCAACTTCCTCCGCCCCGAGGTGCTGCGCGCCACGGTCGCCGTGCTCGAGGACGCGGGCTTCCGCGTCGTCGTCCCCGCCCCGGCGCTCTGCTGCGGGCGACCGCTCTACGACTACGGGATGCTCGACACGGCGAAGCGCTTCTGGAAGCGGATGCTGGGCGAGCTGGCGCCCTGGATCCGCGACGGCGTGCCCGTGGTCGGCGCCGAGCCGAGCTGCGTCGCCGCCTTCCGCGACGAGCTGCCCGGCCTGATGCCCCACGACGAGGACGCCAAGCGCCTCTCGCTGCAGACCCTGACCGTCGCCGAGTTCCTCCAGCGCCACGCGCCCGAGTGGGACGCCCCGCGCCTCGAGCGCCGCGCCGTCGTGCACGGCCACTGCCACCAGGAGGCGACGGTCGGAATGAGCGCCGAGGGCGAGCTCTACGAGCGCCTCGGCCTCGACTACGAGATCCTCGACTCGGGCTGCTGCGGCCTCGCCGGCTCCTTCGGCTTCGAGCGCGAGCACGACGAGATCTCCCGCCGGATCGGCGAGCGCCGTCTGATGCCGTCCGTCCGCGAAACCCCCGCCGAGACCCTCCTGATAGCCGACGGCTTCTCCTGCAAGACCCAGATAGAGCAGCTCACCGGCCGTCGCGCGACCCACACCGCCGAGGCAATCGCCTCGGCCCTCTGACCCGTCTCCGCCGACGGGCCGAATTGTCAAGTATGCCTTGACAACTCGGCCCGTCGGCGGGCTGTTGGAGTCAGCGCTCGGTGGCGAGTAGGGCGGTGGCGGCCGCTGCTGCGGCGGTGGCGAGCGTGGTGGCTATGGCCCTGCGATGGCGACTGAGGAACCAGGTGGGGCTGTGGCGGTGGGAGATCTCGTCGAAGGGGCCGTGGGCGCCCGGATCCTCGGGCGGCGGCTGCATCAGGTTGCCGGGGTCGTTGTGGGGCGCCGGCGGTCCTTCGGTCTGCTGCCCGGAGACTGCCGTGCGCGCCAGGTAGCGCTCCGCCAGCCAGGGGGCGAGTTTGCTGCCCAGCACGGTGTAGAAGGTGGGCAGGCCGACGTAGACCTGACGGCGGCGGTGGCGGGCGGCCCAGTGGACGGCGTCGGCGGCGACCTCGGGCTGGTAGACGGGGGGGACCGGCATCGGGTGGTTGGGCATCTTCGAGCGCCCGTGCTCGAACTGCGGCGTGTTGACGCCGGGCAGCTGGACCATCGTCACGTGAACCTTCGACCTCTTGTGGCGCAGCTCCGCGCGCAGCGAGTCGACGAAGCCCTTGATCGCGTGCTTGGCGCCGCAGTAGGGGGCCTGCAGGGGAATGCCCTGGTAGGCCATCGCCGAGCCGACCTCGACGATCGTGCCCGAGTCGCGCGGCGCCATCCTCTTCAGCGCCGCCCGGGTGCCCCAGACCGCGCCGTGGTAGGTGACGTCGGTGGCTCGACGGTACTCCTCGGGCTCGATCTCCTGGAAGAAGGCGAAGACGGTGGTCATCGCGTCGTTGACCCAGACGTCGATCGGCCCCAGCTCGGCTTCGGCGCGCTCGGCGGCCGCCTCGACCGCCTGGGCATCGGCGACGTCGGTGGGCAGGGCCAGCGCCGTGCCGCCGGCCTCCTCGACCTCGGCGGCGACGCCGGCGAGCGCCTCCTCGCCGCGGGCGAGCAGGGCGACCTTCGCCCCGTCGCGGCCGAAGCGCCGCGCGGTCGCTCGGCCGATCCCCGATCCGGCGCCGGTGACGACTACGACCTTTCCCTCGAAGCTGCTGATGCCTCCGGCTACCCGCGGGGCCGCACCGCAAACGGCGCCGCCGGCCCGGACGCCTCTCCGCTGGCGCGGTTGGTCGTCTCACCCAAGCGGGAACCGGAACCGGGTCCGGTGAAAAGCCGCCGGGCTCCGGGCCGGCGCGCGCTGAGCTCTCACTACCCGCCGCCGGCGGGGCGAAAACGGATCTGGCGGAGCCCGATTTCGCCGATGACCTCACGTTTTCGGAAATCCGGCCGCTTCTTCAGCCGTGACACGCGGACCCGATCGGTCCTCAGAGCGCGGCCGGACGGGTGGGCCATCCTCCGACGGCGGGCGGCCCTATTGTTGCCCGCCCTTTGTACGACGCCTCTCAGCATTCGATCGGCGGCGCGGCGCGCGCCCGGTCGCTTCCGGACTGGCCCGATGCCCGGCCCCTCCGCTCGTGGCAGGAGGAGGCGACCGAGGCCGTGCGGGCGCACTCGGGCACGAGCTTCCTGGCCTCGGCCACACCGGCGGCCGGCAAGACCACCTTCGGCCTGCACATCGCCCACCGGATGCTGAGCGCCGGGTTCGTCTCCCGGGTAGTCGTCGCCGGCCCGACCACCCACATCTGCCGCCAGTGGGCCGCCGACGCGGCCCGCTACGGGATCGACCTCGAGCCGAACAGGCCGAACTCGGACGGGCCTGAGTCGGCCGACTTCCACGGCGTCGCCGTCACCTACCAGACGATCGCGGCCGGGCCGGATGCGCACCGGCGAGCCGCCGGCCGCCGGCCGACCCTGCTGCTCGCCGACGAGCCGCACCACATGGGCGATCAGGCCGCCTGGGGCGTGCAAACCCGCCGGGCCTTCGAGGGCGCCAGCTTCCGGCTGCTGCTCTCCGGCACGCCCTTCCGCTCCGACAACTCGGCGATTCCCTGGGTCACCTACGACGAGGACGGTCTCAGCAGGGCCGACTACGCCTACGGCTACCCGCAGGCGCTGGTCGACCGCGTGTGCCGTCCGATCGCCTTTCTGCCCTACGACGGCGAGATGGAGTGGGTCTCCGACGGACGGCTCCGCAGCGCCGACTTCGACCTCGCCCTGCCCGCGGCGGAGGCGGCCCGGCGGCTGCGGACGGCGCTCAGCCCGGAAGGCGACTGGATGGGGGAGGTGTTGCGCGACGCCGATGCCAGGCTGAGCGAGGTGCGCGCCGAAGGGCACCCCGACGCGGGCGGCTTGGTGATCGCCTCCGATCAGGATCACGCGCGGGCGATCGCGGCGCGGCTCGGATCGGTCTCCGGGGAGCAGCCCGAGCTGGTGATGAGCGACGAGCCCGACGCCAGCCGGCGGATCGTCGATTTCGCCTTCTCCGAGCGGCGCTGGCTGGTCTCGGTTCTGATGGTCTCCGAGGGCGTCGACATTCCCCGGCTGCGGGTCGGCGTCTACGCCACCGCGGCCCGCACCGAGCTCTTCTTCCGCCAGGTGGTCGGTCGCTTCATCCGCGCCATCCCGGGCGGGCCGCGCCGCCAGATGAGCTACCTGCTGATGCCGGCCGACTCGCGGCTCAAGGCGCTCGCCCACGAGATCGAGCTGGAGCGGCGCCACGCCCTCGATCTCTCGGCCGAAGCCGAGGAGGAAGAGGGCGAGGAGACGGAGGACGCCGGCCCCGAGCAGGGCGAGTCTGGCGGGGGCTTTGCCGCGCTCAGCTCAGGCGATGCCGAGCTCGACGAGGCGATCATGAGCGGCACGGCCCTGCAGCTCTTCCCGACCGACGACCCCAAGCCGAAGGCGCGGAAAGCGCCGGTTCCGGTCAATCCTGAAGCTGCGCCGGAGCGCCCCGAGCCCGAGCGGGAGTCGGCCTACGCGATCCGCGAGCGGCTGCGCGCCGAGCGCCGACGCCTGGTTGCCGACGTCTCCCGCCGCACCAGCAAGTCGCACCGCGAGATCCAGGCTCGCGTCAACCGCGCCACCCGAGCCCGCTCGGTCTCCAGCGCCACGATCGACCAGCTGGAGCGCGGCAACGCGATGCTGCGCCGCGAGCTGTCACGGTGACGCGCCCACGCTCAACCGGCGCAGGGGAAACGGCAGCTCGAATTCATCCACCATCTGCGGGCGACCGGCTGCATAGAGTGAGGGCATGCGCCTCGAGCAGCGCCAGGGGGTTCCCGTCTACAGGTTCGAATCGCTGCCCGACGGGGTCGAGGCGCTTGTCTCGACTCGCCGGGGCGGGGTCAGCGCGCCGCCCTACGACACGCTCAACCTGGGACTGCGGGTCGAGGACGATCCGGCGAAGGTGGTCGAGAACCGCGGGATTCTCTTTCGCGCATTCGGGATGGAGCTCGAGCGTTCGGTCTGGTGCAGGCAGATCCACGCCGACGGGGTCGCGGTGGTCGGCGCGGCCGACGCCGGGCGCGGCTCGACCGAGGAGGAGACGATCGTCCAGGACGCGGACGCGCTGGTCACCGACTCGCCCGGGCTGGCGCTCTGCGTGACGCTCGCCGACTGCGTTCCGGTTGTGATCTTCGATCCGCGGCTGCGGGCTCTGGGTCTGGCGCACGCCGGTTGGGGCGGCACCGTGGCCCGCATCTCCTCGCGCACCGTGGAGACGATGTGCGAGCGCTTCGGCTCGGAGCCGGCCTCGCTGGTGGCGGCGATCGGCCCCTCGATCGGACCGGCCGGCTACGAGGTCGGCGCCGAGGTGATCGAGCGCGCCGAAGAGGGCTTCGGCACGCGCGCCCCCGAGCTGCTCGCCCCGGTCCCGGGTGGCAAGGCCCGCTTCGACCTCTGGGCGGCGAACCGCATCGACCTCGAAGAGTCCGGCGTGCCAGCGACCCGCATCGAGGTGAGCGAGATCGCCAGCGACGAGCGCCTCGACGAGTTCTACTCCCACCGCCACGAGGGCCCGCACACCGGCCGCTTCGTCACGATCGCTCGGCTGTGCGATTGAGAACCGCGTTGTAGCGCTGGATCGATCCGGAACTATGTAGCATCGCGGCCGATGCCGGTGGGGGACCTCGATGCGCTGAAGACGGCCAGCGACGTGGCGTCGAACGTCGTCACGATGGCGCTCGCGATCGTCGCGGCGATTGCCGCCTACTGGGC
This sequence comes from uncultured Solirubrobacterales bacterium, assembly GCA_963728365.1. Classification (GTDB taxonomy): domain Bacteria; phylum Actinomycetota; class Thermoleophilia; order Solirubrobacterales; family 70-9; genus VRUE01. Next base: position 596,394 of record CAVSJI010000001.1, on the reverse strand, counting down.
CTTCTTTCGCGAACGAACGCTGTGGCCGAAGGCCAACCTCGAGCTGATCCTCTCCCACCGCCGCCTCGACGCGGACGAGACGCTGTTGCACGCCAAGGTCAAGGTTCACAACGCCGGCCGGGGGCTGATGAAGCTGACCCGGATCCGGATCGACGTTCAGCAGGTGCGGCCGCTGCTGCCGGATGCGCGAAGCGCGTTGAGCCAGGGCACGCTTGTGGTTGACGGCACGTCCCGAGCGGACTGGGGCGAGCTGAAGAACGGCAGGGGCAGGCTCCGTTGGGGTGAAGCGTCCGACGAGCCCGATCCGGAACCCGAGCCCGAGCTCGAGCCCGGCGAGAACGACGAGTTCGGCTGCGATTTCGTCGTTCCGGCGAGCCTCGAAACGGTTTTCGTCTACGTCTACGTCGCCAATGCGGCCAAGCGCAGGAGAGCGCTTGGCTGGACGGTGACGAACTACTACGACCTCGCCGGCGAGAGCGGCGCCGAGTCCGCGGTGAACGTGGTGAGGGGCAAGGCGGCGGTCGCGATCAAGGAGGACGCACATGAGTGAGAAGAGCAGCAAGCCGAAGCGACCGGCGAGCGGCAAGCCGGCCAAGAAGCGAGCGCCGAAGCGCGGCTACGAAAGCCCCCCGGGGCGGCCCGAGGTCAACCAGCAGGCGGAGTGGCCAGAGCAGGGTGAGCGCCCCGACCAGAGGGGCGGTCGCGGAGGCCGCTCGTCCCGGAACTGATGCGCCCCGAGGGCGAGGGAGGGACGGGGGTTCCCGAGCCCGAGGGCCAGCTGTGGCCCGTCTGGGAGTTCGCGGCCGGCTACGCGCCGCTCGCCCGCTATGTCACGCCGGGAGCGATCACCGGCGACCCCGACCTGAAGGCCCGCCTGACGCTCGACGAGCAGCACGACCTGGCTGCCGACGCGCGTGACCGGGTCCGAGCCGGGCGCCTCTTCGAATTGCTCCGCGAGCAGGGGATCAGGTTCGACAACCAGCCCTGGGCCTCGGCCGAAGGCGTGCAGCAGGTTCGCCACCCGTGGTGGATCCTCAGGGAGCGATTCGCCAACTGCCTCGACCTGACCCTGCTCTACGCGGGGATGTGCCTGGCGTCAAGCGCCGGCGCCATGCTCGCGCTGGGCGAGCGGCACGCTCTGGTCCTCCTCACCCTCGGGCGCCTGCATGAGGAGGGAGCGCGCTCCGCGGTCTTCGAGCTCGAAGGCTTCGCCGAGGCTGGCGAGGACCCCGGGGTCCTCGAAGGCAGCGGCGCCGCGCTCAGCGCGGCCCTCGAGCGACGCGATCTCGAGGCCCTGGACCCGGTGGAGCTCACCGGCGGGGGCGGCTTCCAGGCGGCGTGCGCCAAGGCGCACGACCGATGGCGGCCAGATGAGGCGATCCACCTCGTCGACGTCCCCTACCTGCAGGCGCTCCCCCCCGGGGATCCCCGGGGGAGCTTCCGAGAGCGGTCGCATCCCGAGTCCTTCCGGCCCAGCATCCGCCTGCGAGTGCCAAGCGGCGGCACCCGGCTCAAGCCCTTCGTGGCTCACGCGAAGATGATCGAGGAGCTGACCGGCCGTGACGGGATGCAGGCGCTGATCGGCGAGGGCGGCCGGGGAAAGAGCACGATCGCCCGCCACCTCGCCGAACGCGCCGAGGACGGCGCCGCCTGGTTCCTCGACGCCTCCGACAGGGCCGCGCTCGCCGGCAGCCTGGCGGAGGCGATGTTCGCCGAGAAACCGCGCTCCGAGCACGAATCGCTTGACGACCCGGTGGAACGGAAATCCATGTGGGAAACCGCCAAGGCGTACCTGAGCACGACGAGCCAGCCCTGGCTGGTGGTGCTCGACAACGCCGACGGCGACCCCGCGTCGCTGCGCGGCATGCTGCCGAGCCCGAAGCCGGGCCAGACGATCCTGGTGACGTCCATCAACCGCCAATGGGTGGATATCGCGGGCTTCACCCCGCATTTCCTCGCCAAGGTCGGACCGGCCGATCTCGGGGGATTCGGCGAGGGGAAGATCGCCGAGCTGATCGACGGACGGCCGCTGCTGCTCGAGGCGTTCGAGCGCCTCGCCCGCGACACGAGCTGGGACGGCCGCCGGCTTCCCTCGCCGCTGCCCGCGGTTCGCCCCGAGCTGGCGGGGCCGGCCGCCTTCTGGGCGCTGCTGCAGGGCGTTGAGACGTTCGACGAGACGGCCAGGGACGCGGCGGCCTTTGCGGGGTTCCTGCCGGCCAGCGGTCAGCCCGTCGAGGTGCTGCGCCGGCTCGTCGCCGACGTCGAGCCGGCGCTCGACCGGCTGGTTGGCGCAGGCCTGCTGGCGCGCGACCGCAATGCCTGCACGGTGCGGCTGCACCGGCTCTTCGGCGAAGCGATCCGCACCGACCTGGAAGCGAGCGACCCCGCCCTCTGCGATCGGGTTGCGCGACGTCTGACCGCCGAGCCCGGCGCCCTCGCGGTGCTCGACGAACGCGGCGATCTGGCGACCGTTTCCAGGCTCGACGGCCGCCTGACCGCGATCGACGAGGCGGCCGCCGCTCCCGAGCGCGAGCTCGGTCTCTGCCTGCACGGCGCCGGCGTGCTGCTCGAGCTGCACGGTCACACGGAGAGCTCCGGGCAGACCTTCGAGCGGGCCGAACGCCATCTGCCCGATGACCCCGGGCTGCGCGCCGATTGCCTGCTCGGGCGCGCGCGGACGGTCAACCAGCACCACAAGGACGAGCCAGAGCTGCTCGAAAAGGCGATCGGGTGGGCGCGGCAGGCGCACGAGCTGAAGCTGGCCGCAAGAGCCAACGGCCCCGCCTACCGCGCCCTGGCAATGGAGGGGCTGTTGATGAGGCCGCTGGCGAATTTCTCCGACCCGGGCGAGCCTCGCAACAAGGTCCTGGACGAAGCCCAGGAGATCCTCGAAGAGGCCGACCGCCGCCGGCAGGAGCTTCCCGACGACGAGGTTCTCCCGGCCGAAAAGGCGCGCAGCCGGTACAACCTCGCCGGGGTGCGGATCCCCAAGGCCAAGGCCTCTCCGGCGCGGGCCGCCGAGCACCTCGCGGTCGCCGAACGCATCTACAGGGAAGTCGCGGCCTGGCGGAACGAGATCTACGACCGCATGGTGCACCCCCACATCGCGGCCTGCATCCACGGCATCGCGATCGTCGCCTACTACCGGGCGATGCTGCTGCCCGGCGACGACCTGCGGCGCACCACGCTGTTGCGCGAGGCAACCGCCAAGGCCGGCGAAGCCCTGAAGCAGCGCGAGCTGCTTGACGGCTCAGCCGATCTGAACGAGGCCGCGAAGAGCGCGGCCCTGCTGGCGAAGATCGCCCTCGCGCGCACCACGTTGCCGCCGAAGAGGTCGAGGGAGAACGCGGTCAAGGTCGGCGCCGAGGCGATCGACGAGCTGGAGCAGCGCGACCTCCTTCCGCCGCGCGTGCCGCCGTTGCCCCGCGGCCGTGACGGCGCGCGCGAGGCAATCGACGAGTGGGCGCGGTCGGATGCCCTACGGCGGGTCGTCGGCGCTTTCGGCGACCCGCCCCCCGAGGACGTCGACCTGCGGGGGCTGCTGGGTTGGCTCGACGAGTTCTCGGATCGCTGGGACTCCCGCGCGGGTGAGCGCGACGCCGGCGAGGGCGCCGAGCTGCCACTCGAGACCCGGCAGCTGGTCGAACGCGCGGCGGCGTCGCTCGGCCTGGCCGGGGGTGGGGTCGAGCCGCGCGGTCGCTATGACGTCGTCCTGATCCTCGGCGGACTCGCCCGCGCCTGCATCTCGCGCCCGGCCTACACCGCGGAGGCGATCGCCGAGAGCAAGCTCGAGGTCGGCCGGATCGTCGCGATCGGCGCCTTTCGGGAGCTCTCGGAGGGCGAGCGGGCGCTGTTCGAGGCGGTCGCCGGCGAATCGGCCGCCAACGAGTTCGAGGCGATGGATCGGGGCGTCCGCAGGGCCTTCGACCTCGAGGCGCCGTCGGCCGAAAGCGGGCCGGAGGACGTCGAGAACCCGCATGCCCGCTGGCGCGTTCACGAGTACGCGATGGACGGGACGGTGCTGGAAGTCGCCGCTGCCCCCTCCAGCGAACCGGAGGAGCGGCGCGCGAACACCGCCGACACGCTCACCTGGCTGGCCGAGAGGCGGGTCGATTTCCGGGCGGTCGAGCGCGTCCTGATCGTCACCACCGACATCTACGTTCCCTTCCAGCAGGCCGACGCATTGCGCACCCTGGGCCTTCCCTATGAGGTCGAGGTCGAGGTGGCCGGGGTGATCCCGGGGCTGGTCGATTCGCAACTCGCGCACGGCTTCGAGCCGCACAAGTACCTGCAGGAGATCCGCTCGACGATCCGCGCGTTTCGTCGCCTGGAGCGGGCTCTCGAGGGCGACGCCTAGGTCGCGGCGGCCAGCTCCCGGAAGCGCTCGCCGCGCTCTTCGAAGTTGCGGAAGCGGTCGTAGCTGGGAGCAGCGGGGGAGAGCAGGACGACGCCGCCGGGGCTGGCGATGCGGCGCGCCAACTCGACCGCGGCACTCAGGTCGGCGGCCAGCTGGGCGCGGTCGGAGCCGATTCCGGCCTGGCGGGCGGCGGCGACAGCGCGCTCCCCAGTGGTCGGCATGCCGACCAGCGCCGCGCCGCGCGCGGCCAGCGCCGCGCCGAGCTGTTCGTAGTCCTGTCCGCGGTCCTGGCCGCCGGCAAGCAGGACCACGTCGCGGCCCGGGAAGGCCTCCAGGGCGGCAATCGTCGACTCGGGGGTGGTCGAGATGCTGTCGTCCACCCAGGTGACGCCGCGGTGCTCGCCGCAGGGCTGCAGGCGGTGAGGCAGCGAGGCGAAGCCGTCCAGCCCCTGCGGCAGCGCGGGTTCGATGCCGGCCGCCTCGAGCGCCGCCAGCGCCGCGCAGAGGTTGAGCGCGTTGTGCGGGCCCGGCAGCGGCAGCTCCGCCGCCGCGAGGAGAAGCTCGCCGGCCCGGCGCAGGCCCTCGGCATCGCTGTCCCAACCGGCCGGATCGCCGTAGAGCACCAGGTCTTCGACCCCGGCCGCGGCCTCGACCAGCTCCGGCATGCGCGCGTTGACGACCGCCGTGCGCACGCCCGGCAGCGAGAAGAGGCGCAGCTTCTCCGCGCGGTAGGCCTCCTCGGTGCGATGCCAGTCGAGGTGCTCGCGGTAGAGGTTGGTGATCAGCGCGGTTTCGGGCCCCCGCCCGAGATCGGCGATCTGGTAGCTGGAGAGCTCGAGAAAGACCAGCTCAGGCGCCTCGCGGTCGAGCAGGTCGAGCGCCGGCACGCCGATGTTGCCGGCCAGCGCGGTGTCGTGGCCGGCGGCTCGCGCCAGCTGCTGGGCGAGGGCCGCGGTGGTGCTCTTGCCCTTGGTGCCGGTGATGCCGACGACCCGCTCGCCGCCCTGCTCGGCCAGCCAGAGCCCGGTCGCGGTGGTGACCGCGACGCCTCGGGCACGCAGCTCGACCAGCTCCGGCCGGTGGATCGAGACCCCGGGAGAGCGGACGAGCGCCTCGCACTCGCTCAGCGCGGCGAGCGCCGCCCCGCCGACGGCGACCCGCGCGCCCGGCTCGATCGCCTCGGCCTCCCCCGGCGCCGGCGGCGCGTCGAAGGCGATCGCCGCGATTCGCGCGCCCGGCAGCCGCCGGCGCAGTTGCGCGGCGAACGAGCGGATCTCCCGGCCGGCGCCCCAGACGCCGACCGAGGCGCCTTCAAGATCCGAGAAGCGCACGAACCGAGGGCAGCAGCCCCGGGGGGACGGAGTGGTCGGCGGAAAGCTCGAAGACCTCGGCCTCGAGGTCCTCCTCGGCCGCGAACTGGGACAGCACCTCGGCGGCGAGCCGCTTGACGACCCGGTGCCCGCGCCAGCGCGGATCGGCCGCCAGCATCCGCATCGCGACCCGGCTCTCCTCCTCCTCGCCGACGCACTCGAACGGCTTCAGGCCGCCGCTGGCGCTGAGCAGGGCAAAGCCCTCGAACTGCGACTCGTCCTCGAGCATGTCGCGCCCGAAGATCTCGCGCATATGCGCCGGCTCGGCGAAGGGCGCCATGACCAGGAAGACGAAGCGGCACTTGGGACAGTCGCAGCACCAGCGCCGGGCGGGGACCGACCCGTCGAGGCGAAAGTTCGTGTTGCAGCTCGAGAACGCCTCGTGGTAGGCGGTCAGACGCGTGAACGCTCGGGCGATCGCCAGCTCGGAGGCGGGTCGCAGGACCGAGAAGTACTCGACCCCGACGCCCAGGTCCTCGAGCGCGTCGCGCATCAGCCTTTCCGCCCGGACGCTCTTGCTGAACTGGTGGTTGACGTCGATCTCGCCCCACCTGACGTTGCCGCTCGATGCGGAGCGCTCGTTTGCCATGGCGACCGAGTCGAAGCCGAGCAGCCCGGCGGTGAGGATCGCCACGCAGGAGACGATCGCCGTGATCGGCACGTGACCGTTCTGGGCGCCCGCCCGGTTCAGCGCATCGAGCGCCGGGTCGAGCCTGCGCCGCACGATCAGGTGTGGCAGGCCGGCGACCGCCGCGGTGCGGGCGATCGGCCCGGCGTCCCCTACCGAGAACAGCGCGAGGTCACCGCCCGCCCGGCGGACGATCTCGAGCGCGACCGCCGAGTCCTTGCCGCCGCCGATCGGCACGAGCGTCCGCGCGACGCCGCGCGGCTGCGGAGCCGGCGCCTCGAGCTCGCGTCGCGGGAAGGCCGGCCGGGGGAGGGCGGCCAAGCGGTTGGTGAAGGCGAGCTCGCCGAGGCCCTCGGAGTAGACCGCCTCGAGCAGCTTGGCCACCCTCGGCGGGCTGGCGACCGCCTCGACCAGGGGCGGGGTCGCGGTCTTGTAGTAGCTGACCCCGGCGGTCCAGTGGAGCAGGTCGAGGATGCCGTCGACCCGGGCCCGGTCCGCGTCGGAGACGCTCGACTCGAGCGGCAGCTCGAAGCGCTCGGCGAACTCGATCTCGTCGTCGAGCGCGTAGCGCAGCGTGACAACGCCCTCGGCGTCGATGTCTCGGCTGAGAAACCGGAACGACTCGAAGTCGGTGGGGTCGAAGGACCTCGGTCGGGCGCTGGCCATGGGATGCCGGAGGAGGGACTCGAACCCCCGACACGCGGATTATGATTCCGCTGCTCTAACCAGCTGAGCTACTCCGGCGGGGGACGGATCGTAGCGAGGGCCGGGCGGGAATCGCTCTGGACGCCGGGGCTTTAGCCTTGGGGCCTTGACTCGGGAGCTGGACAGGGCAGTGCGGACGGTGCTGCGGGACTGCCTGCAGGTCGAACCGGGGGAAGAGGTGCTGGTGATCTGCAACCCGGTCACCGAGGACATCGGCGCGCTGATGCGGATCGAGGCGGAGGGCGACGGCGCCTACGCGACCCTCGTGGTGATCTCCGAGCTCGAATCGAACGGCGCCGAGCCGCCGACCCCGGTCGCCGCGGCGATGATCGCCTCGCAGATCGTGCTGGCGCCGACGATCCAGTCGCTCTCCCACACCTACGCGCGACGCGCCGCCAACCAGGCCGGTGTGCGGATCGCGACCCTGCCGGGCGTCACCGAAGACATGCTGGCGCGGCTGATGAACGCCGACATGGCGGTCCTGCGCCGGCGCGGCGCAGCGCTCGCCGCCGAGCTGAACAGCGGCGAGGAGGCGCGGATCACCTGCGGGCACGGCAGCGACCTGCGGCTCGGGCTCGGGGACCGCGTGCCGATCGCCGACGCGGGTGTGCTCAACGCTCCCGGCGCCTTTGGCAACCTGCCATGCGGCGAGGCCTTCGTCTCGCCGGCGACGGCCGAGGGGACCCTGGTCGTCGACGGCTCGATCGCCGGCGTCGGCAAGGTCGAGACCCCGGTCGAGCTGACGATCCGCGAGGGCCACCTGGTCGACGCGACCGGTCCCGAGGGCGCCACCCTGATGGAACTGCTGACCAAGCACGGCGAGGACGGCACCAACGTCGCCGAGCTCGGCATCGGCACCAACGAAGAGGCGATGCTGACCGGCAACATCCTCGAGGACGAGAAGATCCTCGGCACCGCACACATCGCCTTCGGCGCCTCGGCGGCGATCGGCGGCGCGATCCAGGTGCCCGTCCACCTCGACTGCGTGGTGCTCGAGCCGACGGTCGAGATCGACGGCAAGAAGGTCGCCGGCGGCGGCGAGCTCTACGTCTGAGCCGGTGCCGCAGCTGCTCGCCGTCCCCAACGTCTCCGAGGGGCGGGACGCGGCCCGCATCGCGGCGCTGGAGGCGGCCTTCGCGCGCGGCGCGACGCTGCTCGACCGCCACTCCGACGCCGACCACGATCGCACGGTCTTCACCCTCGCCGCCGGCGCGGCGCCGCTGCGCGAGGCGCTCCTGGCCGGCGCCGAGCAGGCGCTCGAGACGCTCGACATGAGCGCCTACCGGGGGCTGCACCCGGCCGTCGGCGCACTCGACGTCTGCCCGGTCGTCTGGCCCGGCGCCGGCGCGCGCGACGCGGCGCGCACCGAGGCGGTCGAGGTGGCCGCCCAGATCGGCGGCCTCGGCGTGCCGGTCTTCCTCTACGGCGAGCTCGCCTCGCGGCCCGAGCACGCCGAGCGCGCCTACTTCCGCAACGGCGGCCTGGCCGAGCTCTGGCTGCGCATGGAGGGCGGCGAGCTGCGCCCCGACTACGGGCCGGGGCTGCCGCACCGCAGAGCCGGGGTCACCCTGGTGACCGCCCGCCCGCCGCTGGCCGCTTTCAACGTCGAGCTCGACGGCGGTGACATCGAGGTCGCCCGCGCGGTCGCCGCCGGGCTGCGCGAGTCGGGCGGCGGCCCGCCGGGCGTACGGGCGATCGGCCTGATGCTCGCCGGGGGCCGGCCCCAGATCTCGACCAACGTCCACGACCCCTTCGCGGTGCCGCTCGCCGAGGTCGTCGCCCGTGTGCGCGACCTTGCCGCGCCGCTCGGCGCGACCCCGGTCGAAGCCGAGATCGTCGGCCTCGTCCCCGCGGCGGCCCTTGCCGAATACCCGCCCGGCGTCCCGATCCGCGGCTTCGACCCCGACGCCCAGACGATCGAGGCGCGCCTACGCCCGCCTCCCCAAGGCTGACTTCGCCCTTTGCAGACCATATGCCCCGGAAAAGGCGAAGTCAGCGGGGAGGTTCGGGTGGAGGAACGGTAGATTCAGCCCAATGGCTCAGACCAAGAAGAAGCGGCGCCGCAAGCATCGGGGCACGCAGGGCGGCCGCGTCGACTCCAACCGCCGTGCTGCCCGCCCGCGCAGCCGCGCCGAGGCCCAGGCCCGCGTCCGCTCCGGAAGCAAGAGCCGCGCTCCGCGCGGGGACCAGCCGCCGACCTGGCGCAGCTCGATCCTGCGGGGCGCCGCCGCCGCGGCGATCTTCGCCGTCCTCCTGCTGGCGATCTTCAAACGCCCGATCGGCGCATCCCTCGCCCTCGGCGCCTTCATGCTCGTCTTCTACATCCCGGCCGGGTACTACATCGACACCTTCATGTGGCGACGCCGGGAGCGGGCGCGGATCCGCGCCAACCAGAAGTGAGCCTCGAGGTCCGCCAGCTCACCGTCGGCCCGATCGGCGAGAACTGCTTCGTCGTCCGGCCCGAGGGCGGCGAGCGGGCGCTGGTCGTCGACCCGGGCGAGGAGGCGGAGCGCATCCTCGCCGCGGTCGAGGAGGCGGGCGCGACGGTCGAGGCGATCCTCGTCACCCACACCCACTTCGACCACATCGGCGCCGTGGCGCCCGTCGCCAGGGCGACCGGGGCGCCGGTCTACTGCCCGGAGCTCGAAACCCGGGTGCTGGCCGACATCATGGCCTTCGTCCCGTATGAGGGCTTCGGGCCGTACGAGAGCTACGAGGCCGACGAGACGGTCAAGGGAGGCGAGGAGCTGCAGCTCGCCGGGCTGACGCTTGACGTGATCCCGACCCCCGGCCACAGCCCCGGCCACGTCACCTACTCGGTGCGCGGCGAGCAGGCGATCTTCTCCGGCGACGTGCTCTTCCAGGGCTCGGTCGGGCGGGTCGACCTGCCGGGGGGCGACGGCCCCACCCTGATGCGCTCGATCCAGTCCCTGGTCGAGTCGCACACGCCCGAGACCAGGGTCTACCCCGGCCACATGGGCGTCACCACGCTCGGCGCCGAGCGGGCGAGCAACCCGTTCCTCGCTCAGCTCCCGGGCTAGCGGCGGCCGGCGCCCGCCGCAGGTAAGGTCGCGGCGACCATGGCCGGCCACACCTACCAGGCGCCGCGCGGGACCTTCGACGTCCTGCCCGAGGCCGCCCGCGTGCGGCGGCGGATCGAGCACACCGCGGCGGCGATCTTCGCCCGCGCCGGGTACGAGCCGATCGCCACGCCGAGCTTCGAGGACACCGAGCTCTTCGAGCGCGGCGTCGGGCACTCGACCGACATCGTCCGCAAGGAGATGTTCACCTTCGAGGACAAGGGCGGCCGCAGCCTCACCCTGCGGCCGGAGGGCACGGCGGCGATCTGCCGCGCCTACCTCGAGCACGGCATGCACAAGCTGGCGCAGCCGGTCAAGCTCTCCTACCTCGGCCCCTTCTTCCGCCACGAGCGCCCGCAGGCCGGCCGTTACCGCCAGTTCCACCAGCTCGGCGCCGAGGCGATCGGCAGCGACTCGCCGCTCGCCGACGCCGAACTGATCGGCATGTTCGCGGAGCTGGTCGCCGAGCTCGGCGTGCCGGGGGTCGAACTGCGGCTCGGCAGCCTCGGCTCGGTCGAGGCCCGCGCCGCCTACCTGGAGGAGCTGAAGGCGCACCTGCGCGCCCACGAGGCCGACCTCTCCGAGGATGTGCGCGAGCGGATCGACGCCAACCCGCTGCGCGCCTTCGACTCCGACGACGAGGGCACGCGGGGCGTGACGGCGGCGGCGCCGAAGCTGGTCGAGCGGCTCGAGGGCGCCGACGCCGAGCACTTCGCCGAGGTGCGGCGCCTGCTCGACGCCTGCGGCGTCGCCTACGAGATCGACCCGACCCTGGTGCGGGGCCTCGACTACTACTCGCGCACGATCTTCTCCTTCGTCTGCGACCGGCTGGGCGCCCAGTCGGAGATCGGCGGCGGCGGCCGCTACGACGGCCTGGTCGAGCAGCTCGGCGGCAAGCCGACCCCGGCGGTCGGCTGGGCGGCGGGGATCGAGCGGATCGCCCTGGCGCTCGACGAGGCGGTACCGGCGCCGGGCCGCGACGTCTTCGTCGCGCTCGCCGGAGAGGACGGCGCCCGGCGCTCGCTGGCGCTGGTGCTGGCCGGCGAACTGCGCAAGGCGGGGCTCTCGGCCGAGATAGACCTCGGCGGGCGCGGCCTCAAGGGCCAGCTCAAGCACGCCGACCGGGTCGGCGCCCGCCGCGTCGTGATCCTCGAGGAAGACGGCGGCACCCAGCTGCGCGAGATGTCGAGCGGCGAGCAGCGCCCGGTTGACCCAGCCAACCTGATCGAGGAGATCACCGGAGGCGAAGCATGAGCCCGCCGAGCTTCCGGTGCGCCTTTTGCGGTCTATGCCCACATAAGGCGCACCGGAAGGGCGGGAAGGGGGCTGGACTATGAGTGGTTTTCCCGGGTTGCGTCCCAACGCGATGCGCGACGTCTGGTGCGGCCAGGTGCTGGCCGACCGGGTCGGCGGGGAGGCTCGGGTCGCCGGTTGGGTCCATCGCCGCCGCGACCACGGCGGTCTGGTCTTCATCGACCTGCGCGACCGGACCGGGATCGTGCAGCTGGTCTTCAACCCCGACGAGGCGGGCGAGGCCTTCGAGCTCGGTCACGAGCTGCGCGCCGAGGACGTGCTCAGCGCCGCGGGCCCGGTCGTCCAGCGCTCGCCGGAGACCGTCAACCCCGAGCTGCCGACCGGCGAGGTCGAGATCAAGGTGAGCGCCGCCGAGCTGCTCGCCGACGCCGCGACGCCGCCCTTCCAGGTCGAGGGCTTCGCCGGGGAGGCGGGCGAGGACGCGCGCCTCCGCCACCGCTACCTCGATCTGCGCCGCGAGCCGATGCGCGAGGCACTCGAACTGCGCCACCGCGTGGTCGCAGCGATGCGCGAGTTCCTCGACCGCGAGGGCTTCCTCGACATCGAGACGCCGGTCCTCACCCGCTCGACCCCCGAGGGCGCCCGCGACTTCCTCGTCCCCAGCCGTCTCCAGCAGGGCTCCTTCTACGCGCTTCCGCAGTCCCCGCAGCTCTTCAAGCAGCTGCTGATGGTCGCCGGATTCGAACGGTATTACCAGGTGGCGCGCTGCTTCCGCGACGAGGCGACGCGCGCCGATCGCCAGGCCGAGTTCACCCAGCTCGACGTCGAGATGTCCTTCGTCGACGGCGAGGACGTGATCGAGGTAAACGAACGGCTGCTGTCGCACGTCTTCGAGCGCGTCGGCGGGCCGCCGGTCGAGCTGCCGATGCAGCGCATGTGTCACGCCGAGGCGATGGGCCGCTTCGGCACGGACCGTCCCGACCTGCGCTTCGGCCTCGAGCTGGTCGACCTCGGCGAGGCGCTGCGCGAGACCGAGTTCAAGGTCTTCCGCGGGGCGCTCGAGGGCGGCGGCGCGGTGCGCGGGATCAACGCCGGCCGCCGCGAGCTGCCACGCTCCGAGCTCGACGGCCTGATCTCACGCGCCCAGGAGCTGGGCGCCAAGGGTTTGGTCTGGGCCTTCCGCGAGGGCGAGGGCTGGCGCTCGCCGACCGCCAAGTTCCTCAGCGAGGCCGAGCTCGCCGACCTCAACGCCCGCCTCGGTGCCGAGGAGGGCGACCTGCTGCTGCTGGTCGCCGATCAGCGCCCGGTGACCGACGCGGTGCTCGGCCAGATGCGCCTCGACCTCGCCGAGCGCTTCGGCCTGATCGACGAGAGCGAGCACCGCCTGCTCTGGGTCGTCGATTGGCCGCTGATGGAGTGGAACCCCGGAGAGAAGCGCTGGGACGCGCTGCACCACCCCTTCACCGCGCCCGCCGGCGAGTTCGATCCCGAGGACCCCGGCGCCGCCCGCGCCCAGGCCTACGACGTGGTCTGGAACGGCCAGGAGCTGGGCGGCGGCTCGGTCCGCATCCACGACGCCGAGGTCCAGCAGGCGGTCTTCGCCGCGCTCGGCATCGACGCCGCCGAAGCCGAGGCGCGCTTCGGCTTCCTGCTCGAGGCGCTGCGCTACGGCGCCCCGCCGCACGGCGGCATCGCCTACGGGGTCGACCGGATCGTGCAGCGGCTATACGGGGCTGAGACGATTAGGGACGTGATCGCCTTCCCCAAGACCGCCTCGGGCTTTGATCTGCTGACCGGCGCGCCGGCCCCGGTCGACGAGATGCAGCTGAAGGAGCTCGGCATCTCCCTGCACAAGCGGGGCCTCGCAGGGCACTGAGGTGGCCTTCTTCGGCCGGATCAGGGCGGTCTTCAACGCCCGGCCCCCCGGCCCGGGCGCGACGCCGATCCACGTCGACGACCCGCGCTTCGACGACTGGGAGGTGGTCCGCGACTTCACCGACGCGAAGACCGCCCGCGCCTGGCATCAGGCGCTTAGCGAGGCGGGGATCGGGGCGGTGCTCACCGTCGACTGGCCGCTCGACCGCTTCGGCCGCGGCGACATTGCCCTGCGCGTCCAGGGCGGCGACTGGAGCGAGGCCGAGCTGCTGCTCTCCAACATGGACCTGGACGATTGACCCCTCGCCACGGGCGCCTCTCGGTGGTACGGTTGGCCCCAGAGGCTCGAGCCCGTGCGAGAGCCGTCTCACCGTTTGACCCAACACAAACGGCATGGGAGCTGATCTCTCTTGGTCCTGTGGGACTACGAGGAGGCGCCCGCCCTTTACTTCAAGGGATCAAAGCCAGAGGCGGTACCGGCGGGCTGGAGCCTCTTTGAGCCTGGCTCGGTCGGCCGAGGCACGCGCCCGGCGGCGGCGGACGCTGCGCGATGCGGCCCCTCCCCGACGTCCCGCGTAGCGCCGCTACGCGGGAGTCGTCTCGTGACCGCCTCGCTTGGTCCGGCGCGCGCCAGCCACGCACCTCAGCCTCCCTCGACAGGCTCTTACATGTCCTTCGTGACGAAGTTGGCACACCCAGCGCGCCACACGCGCGTCGAGACCGGCGACGATCAGACTCCATGTCGAATCAAGCGTCGATTTCCCCTCTCATTCATGGAAAATCGACGCTCGATTCGATTGATGAGCGCGTTGGGGGGCTTGCGGAGGCTCAGCACGGGGTGGTGGCTCGGCGCCAGCTGCTCGAGTTGGGAATGAGACGCAGCGCGATTGAGAGCCGGATCGCTCGCGGGCAACTTCGGCGTGTCCAGCGGGGCGTCTATGCGGTCGGTCATCGACCGGACAGTCGAGAGAGCCGTTGGATGGCAGCTGCCCTCTCCGGCGGCCCAGACGCTGCCCTGAGTCATCGGTCGGCCGGGGGCTTGTGGAGAATCCTGCCGACGATGGCGATCGTTCCCGAAGTGACGAGATCGACGCGATGCCATATTCGACCAGGTCTGACGCTGCATTGCTGCTCGTTGCCGCCGGACGAGGTTGCGCGCGTGGACGGCATTCCAGTGACGTCGGCGCCGCGGACGGTGCTCGATGTCGCCGGAATGTCGAGCATGGCGGTGGTCGAGAGGATGGTGAACGAGATCGAAGTGCGGGGAATCACCGACAAGCTCTCGATCCCGGAACTCCTCCAGCGTTACCCGCGAAAGCCGGGCAGGCGCAAGCTGATCGAGCTTTTGGGCGATGGGGCCGCGACTCGGGGGGTCACGCGCGAGGAGCTCGAGAGGCGGTTTGCGGAGCTGCTTGCGGCGACCGATCTTCCTCGGCCACGCCGGAACGTCGATATCTCCGTGCGCGGGCGGTTCTTCAATGTCGACTGCCTCTGGGCTGCGGAGCGGGTGATCGTCGAGCTGGATGGAGCGGCCGTGCACGGGACTCGGCGGGCGTTTGAGCGAGATCGGGAGAAGGACCGGCTGCTGCAGGCGGCGGGGTGGCGGGTGGTGCGGATTACCTGGCGACAGCTGCGCGACGATCCGGCGGCGGTGATTGCCGATCTGCGCGCGATTCTGCGCGGGGCGGCGGCGGCTCCTACCCTTAGGCAATGAGCCGGGAGCTCTTCGACGCCTACCTGCATGACCGCACGCGCGAGGGTGCGGCACCCGAGGGTGCCTTTACCGGCGCCGCGGGTGGGGCCGCTTGTGGAGATCTCTCGCGGCTCTCGATTCGGGTTGCCGAGGGCGGCTGCGTCGAGGCCGTGACCTTCGGGACCGAGGGCTGCGGGGCGACTCGGGCCGCGACGGCGGCCGTGGCTGAGATGGTCGAGGGGGCACCCGTGCTCGAGGCCGCCGCGATTGGGACCGACGAGGTTGACGCCGCGATCGGCGGGCTGACCCCGGCCAAGCGCCACGCCGCGCAGCTGGCGGCCGACGCGCTGCACCGGGCGCTGGCCCAGGTCGCCGCGTCGGAGCGCCGCCTCGCCGAGCCGAACGGCGATCGGGTCCTGGTCGCCATGTCGGGCGGGGTCGACAGCGCCGTCGCGGCATTGCTCGAAGGCGAGCGTGGGGCGGAGGTCGTGGGGGTGACGCTGAAGCTCTGGGCCGACCCCGACACCGACGGGGCAAAGGCCTGCTGCTCGCCGGAGGCGGTGCTCGGCGCCCGCTCGCTCGCCCACTCGCTGGGCATCCCGCATCTGACCCTCGACCTCGAGGAGGAGTTCCGCGGCCGCGTCGTCGCCGAGTTCCTCTCCGGCTACGCGGCCGGCACCACGCCCAATCCCTGCATCGTCTGCAACGGCGAGGTGCGGATCGCGGCGATGGTCGACCTTGCCGAGCGGCTCGGCGCCACCCACCTGGTCACCGGTCACTACGCGCGCATCGTCGAGGACGGCGACGGGCCGCTGCTCGCCGCCGCCGCCGACGAGAGCAAGGATCAGAGCTACATGCTTGCCGCGATGCCCCCGGCTCTGCTCGGCCGCCTGCGCTTCCCGCTCACCGAGCTGACCAAGCCGGAGGTTCGCGAGATCGCGGCCCGCCACGGCCTCGCCGTCGCCCGAAAGCCCGAGAGCCAGGACCTCTGCTTCCTCTCCGGCCAGGGCAAGACCGAGTTCCTGCGCCGCCACGCCGGCCTCGGCGAGCGCGAGGGCGACCTGGTCGACCGCGGAGGTCGCCCGATCGGCCGCCACCGCGGTCATCACCACTTCACGGTCGGCCAGCGGCGCGGCATCGGCGGCGGCGCCGAGGAGCCGATGTACGTGCTCGCCACCGACGCGGCGACGAACACGGTGACCGTCGGCCCCCGGCGGGAGCTGCTGGCGCGCAGCGTCCACCTCCGCAACGCCGTCCTGCACCGCGACGGCGCCGCCGTCGACGCCGTGCGCCTGCGCTACCGGGCGCGCCCGGTCCCCGCGGCGTTGACCGCCACGGGGACCGGAGCGCACGCGGCGCTCGAGGTGCTGCTGGGCGAGGAGTTCGCCGGCGTCTCGCCGGGGCAGACGGCGGTGCTGCTCTCCGGCGAGGCGATCGTCGGCCACGGTCGCATTGCCGCCGGCGCCAGGTAGAGGCCGGCGAAGTAAGCGCCGAGCGTTCGGGCGAGGCTCACGCTTCGCCTTCTCCCTGTTCTTCTTCGGCCTGCTCTTCGCGTTCTTCGCGACGCTTTTCACGCGCTTCGCGCTTTTCTTCGCGACGCAGGTGCGCGACCCCGGTAACGCACTGGCTATAGGGCGTGCCCTTCTGGCCTTCGACGTGTTCCTTGCTCACGTCCTTGCAGGCGCGGTGCGGGTTCATGTGCTCATGGTTCGCCGCCTTGGCCAGCCCGGTCACGCACTGGCTGAACGGCGTTCCCTTCTCGTCCTTGACGTGCTTGCGGCTGGCGCCAGCGCCTTTGCAATAGCGGCCGTAGGCCTTGGCCTTTTCGGGCAGCCCGGCCTTCGGACCCGGAGGCGGTTCGGCGGGCTGGTAGTTCGGCCCGTTGCCGTTCTGGCCCTGGCTCCCGTTGGCGTGTTCGTTGGCGGGGGTCCCCTGTTCGCCCGGCGGGGCGTTTTCCGGCTTGCCGTGGGCGAGAGCCGGCGCGGCGCTCAGCGCCAGAGCCCCGACGACGAGCATTGTCTTGAGCAGCGTTCTCATCGTTCCTCCTTCGCTTTTCCGGCACCCGGTTCTTCGGGGTTGCCTGGATTCCCGTTCGTGGGCTTCAACGGCGCTTCGCTGCCTTTGTCAGGGATGACGGCCGGAGTCTGGACGGGTGACCGAGTCGCCGGCTTGCCTCCCGCCGTCGGGGCGGGGGACGGATGCGACGGTTCATGTGCCGACGGGGCGCTCGGCGCATGTGCTCCGCCCTGGGAGCGGGAGCCGGCGGAGCCGCGACCGCCACCGTGCGCCACCGCGGTTTCCTGGCCGTGCGCGGACTGCACGGGCAATTGAGCGGAGCGGGGGCTGTCTTGGCCTCCGGGAATCGCCGTTGCGGACGTCGGGGCGGTCTGGGTGGCTCGTGAGCGGGCGCTGTTCCGCTCGGTCCCAGGTCCTGCCGTGCGCTGCCCGGCTGGGCCGCCGGCCGCTCCCGCGTCGCTTCCGCCGGCGCCTCTCACGGGCCTGTCGCTTGCGGCCCCCGTGCCGCTTGAGTCGCCGCCGTCGCCCGGGCTCTCGCCGGTCCGCGCGGGACTCGACCCGGAGCCGAACAACCCGGTGTGGACCAGCCCGCCCCGGTCGGCGGCGGGCACGGCGACCGCCGCAACCACCGCCACCGTCGCTACCGACTTGACCAAGGTCGAGGTTGCCGCCAGTTTTCCGACCGCGCCACCGACCGCGGCGCTGCCGGCGCCCGCGGCCTTGCCACCGAGGATCGCCTGCAACAGGCCGGCCGAGGCAACGGCGGGCAGCGGCGCCAGCGCAGCGAGGTCTTCGCGCCGGGAGGCGATCGCGTCCCGGAAGGCGCGGCACTCCCCGCAGTCGCGCAGGTGCGCCTGGATGTCGCGGCGACGAGTGATCCGGCCGTCCTCGGCGGAAAGCTCCCAGCGCACCCTCTCGCAGCTCATCTCACGCCCTGCTTTCAGCTGTTGGAGACTGAGTCGTGCTTCGTAGACCGTCTGCCGGGCGGCCGATCCCGAGGTCTCGAACGCCGCGCCGATCTCGTCGAAGTCCAGTCCGCCGAGCTCGCGCATCACCAAGGCGGCTCGCTGGCGCTCCGGCAGCTCGCCCAGATCGGCTAGCAGGGTTCGCAGCCGCTCGCGCAGCTCCGCGTCCTCCGCCAATTCGCCGGCGGAGGCCGCGAGCTCCGCGTCGAGCTCGCCGACCCGCGGCCGTCGCCGCAACAGGTCGATCGACTCGTTGCGCGCCACCCGATAGAGCCACGGCTTGAGCTGGATCTCGCGCTGCTCGCCCGGCAGCGCCCGCAGTGCCTTGACCATCGTGTTCTGCAGCGCTTCCCGCGCGTCCTCGGGGTTGCCGAGGATCGAGAGGCAGAATCGGTAGAGCGCTTGGTGGTAGCGCTCGAAGATCTCCTCGAAGTCCAGCTCCTTCACGTCGAAAGCGTACGTGCATAGCCCTCGCTTCCCCAACGGCTGAGGGCGCCGCGCGTCAGGTCCAAGCCGCGCCGAGCGGCAATACTGCGCAGGAGCGCGCCGCCGCCTAGGCTCTGCCTTCGATGAAAGCCAGCGAGATCCGTCAGACCTACCTCTCCTTCTTCGAGGAGCGCGGGCACAAGATCGTGCCGTCAGCCTCGCTGGTGCCCTCCGTCCACGACCCCTCGGTGCTGCTCACCACGGCCGGAATGCAGCCCTTGAAGCCCTACTTCCTCGGTCGCGAGGAGCCGCCCGGCCGCCGCCTCGCCGACGTGCAGAAGTGCTTCCGCACGACCGACATCGACGAGGTCGGCAACACCGCCCGCCACCTCACCTTCTTCGAGATGCTCGGCAACTGGAGCTTCGGCGACTACTTCAAGGAGGAGTCGATCCCCTGGGGCTGGGAGCTCTCCACGCAGGGCTTCGGCATGGACCCCGAGCGGATCTGGGTGACGGTTTTCGGCGGCGACGAGGAGCTCGGGCTCGGGCCCGACGAGGAGGCGATCGAGATCTGGCGGCAGGCCGGCCTGCCCGACGAGCGCATCGTCCGCCTCGGCCGCTCCGACAACTTCTGGCAGGCGGGCCCGAGCGGCCCCTGCGGCCCCTGCTCGGAGCTCTACCTCGATCGCGGGGTCGAGTTCGGCGCCGAGGGCGAGCGGCCCGGCGACGACACCGACCGCTTCCTCGAGTTCTGGAACCACGTCTTCATGAGCTACGACCTCGGCGAGGACGGCTCGCTGACCGAGCTGCCGATGCGCAACATCGACACCGGCATGGGACTCGACCGGATGGCGGCGGTCCTCCAGGGCGTCCCCTCGGTCTTCGAGACCGACCTGGTCCGGCCGCTGGTCGACCTCGCCGAGGAGATCTCCGGACGCTCCTACGCCGAGGGCGGCGCCGTCACCCGGGCGATGCGGATCGTCGCCGACCACGCCCGCGGCGCCAGCTTCCTGATCGCCGACGGCGTAGTGCCCTCCAACGAGGATCGCGGATACATCCTGCGCCGGATCATGCGCCGCGCGATCCAGCAGGGCCGCACGCTCGGCCTCTCCTCGCCCTGGCTGGGCCGCTTCGCCGAGCGCACGATCGAGATCATGGGCGAGGCCTACCCCGAGCTCGCCGCCGAGCGCGAGACGATCGCCCGCTGGGTCGGCGACGAGGAGGAGAGCTTCGGCCGCACCCTGGAGCGCGGCTTGGCGATGCTCGAGGAGCTGGTCACCGCGGCCAAGGAGTCCGAGACCTCCTGGATCGACGCCGCCGATGCCTTCAAGCTGCACGACACCTACGGCTTCCCCTACGACCTGACCCGTGAGCTGCTCGCCCAGCGCGGCCTCTCGGTCGACGACGCCGGCTTCCAGGAGCTGATGGAGGAGCAGCGCCAGCGGGCGCGGATGGGCGCCGCCACGGCCCACGGCGCCGAGAACACGCACGAGCGGGTCGCCGCCTTCGCTGCCGCCGCGCCGCCGAGCCGCTTCGTCGGCTACGAGACGCTGCGGGTCGAGACCGGCGTCGCCGCGGTCGAGCGGCTCGACGGTTCCTTCCTGGTCAAGCTCGAGGAGAGCCCCTTCTACGCCGAGGGGGGCGGCCAGGTCGCCGACAGCGGCGTGCTGCGCCAGAACGGCGTCGAGCTCAACGTGTGCGACGTCTACCGGGTAGGCGAGGACCAGGCCCTGCTGCTCGAGGGCGAACACGACCCCTCCACGCACGTCGAGGCGGAGGTGGATCATGAGACCCGCCACGCGACGATGCGCAACCACACCGTCACCCACCTCCTGCACGCGGCGCTGCGCGAACGGCTCGGCACCCACGTGCGCCAGGCCGGCTCGGCGGTGCGTCCCGACAAGCTGCGCTTCGACTTTACCCACGGTCAGGGCCTCGCTGCCGATGAGCTGCGCGAGGTCGAGGGCCGGGTCAACGAGTGGATCGCCGCCAGCCGGCCGGTGCGCTGGCTGGAGATGGAGCGCGCCGAGGCGGAGAAGCTCGGGGCGATGGCGCTCTTCGGCGAGAAGTACGGCGAGTGGGTGCGGGTGGTCGAGGTCGACGGGGTCTCGCGCGAGCTCTGTGGCGGCACCCACGTCGCCAACACGGCCGAGGTCGGCATCTTCAAGATCGTCTCCGAGGGCTCGAGCGCCGCCAACGTGCGCCGCATCGAGGCGCTCAGCGGCCCGGCGGCGATCGACTGGTTCCGCGGCCGCGAGACTTCGCTGGCCGAGGTCGGCGAGCTGCTCGGCTCCCCGCAGGACCCGGTGGCCGCCGCGCGCCGCGCCGCCGAGCGGCTGCGCGAGGCGGGCGAGGGCGCCCAGCAGGCGCAGAAGCAGCTGCTCGGCGAGGAGGCCGAGCGGCTCGTCACCGCGGCGGCCGACGTCAACGGCGTCAAGGTCGTCGCCGAGCGCGCCCCGCTCGCCGACCAGAGGCAGCTGCTCGAGCTGGCCAACCGGGTGCAATCGAAGCTGGGAGGCGACGCGGCGATCGCCCTGGGCGGGGGCGACGGCGACAAGGTCGCGCTGGTCGCGCTGGTCTCCAAGAGCGCCGTCGCCCGCGGCCTCTCGGCGGCCGCCGCCGTGCGCGAGGCCGCGCCGATCGTCGGTGGCGGCGGCGGCGGTCGCGACGACATGGCGCAGGCCGGCGGCAAGGACCCGAGCAGGCTCGACGAGGCGCTGGCGGCTGCCCGTGCCGTCTTCGAGGGAGCGGCCGCCTAGGCATGCGCGTCCTCGCCCTCGACCACGGCACGGCCCGCATCGGCTGCGCGCTCTCGGACCCGAGCGGCACCCTGGCGACGCCGCTGCCGGTGATCGAACCGCCGGGCGCCCGCGCCGTCGCCGAGCTGGTCTCCAAGCACGCGGTGGAGCTTGTCGTCGTCGGCCTGCCCCTGCACCTGAGCGGCGAGGAAGGCAGCCAGGCCGCCCTGGCCCGCGGCTTCGCCAAGGAACTGGAGGGGATGCTCGAGATTCCAGTGGAGACCTACGACGAGCGGTTGACGACGCGGATGGCGGAGGCGAGCAAGCGCGAGGGCGCCGCCGCCGCACCCGACTCGCTCGCCGCGGCGCACCTGCTGCAGGCCTACCTGGCGGGGCGCGCCGCGATCGAAGAGCGACCCGATGAGTGAGGAGCAGCTCGCCGCCGAGCGCGAGCGGCGCCGGCGCGAGCGCGAAGCGAAACGCAACGCTGCCGGCGCGCCCCCCGGGCCCACGCCCAAGGCGACGCCCGCGGCGCCAAGGGCGTCTGCGGCGCCCGCCGGTCCCGCCGGTCGCCACCGCCGGCTCGGCCTCGCGATCGGCCTCGCCGCCGTCCTGCTCGGCGTCGCCGCGATCGCGGCCCTCGCCTACCGCCACTTCCACCGCAGCACGCCGGCCCCGGTCGTGGTCAAGACGGTGACCGTGACGATCCCCGAGGGCTACAGCCGCGCCCAGGCTGCGCGGCTCGCCAAGGAAGACGGCCTGCGCGGCAGCTACGAGAAGGCCAGCGTGCGCTCGCGCTTCCTCAACCCCGCCAGGTACGGCGGCGCCAAGGCCAGGAACCTCGAGGGCTTTCTCTTCCCCGACACCTTCGAGCTGCGCCGCCACGCCCCGGCACGCGATCTGGTCCAGTTCCAGCTCGAAGACTTCAAGCGGCGCATCGAGGGCGTCGACATGGCATACGCCCGCTCGAAGAACCTGACCACCTACGACGTGCTGACGATCGCCTCGATGATCGAGCGCGAGGCGGGCCAGCCGGAGCAGCGCAAGCTCGTCGCCGCGGTGATCTACAACCGCCTGCACGAAGGCATGCCGCTGGGGATCGACGCGACGACCCGCTTCGCCACGGGCAACTACACCCGGCCGCTGACCGAATCCGAGCTCGCGGTCGACTCGCCCTACAACACGCGCACCCACGCCGGCCTGCCGCCGGGGCCGATCGGCAGCCCGGGCCTCGCCTCGATCGAGGCGGCAGCCCACCCCGCCAGGGTCGGCTATCTCTTTTACGTGGCCAAGCCCGGCACCTGCGGTGGCCTCGCCTTCTCCCGCGCCGAAGTCGAATTCGAAGCCGACGTAGCCCGCTACAACAAGGCCCGCGAAGCCGCGGGCGGCAAATCCCCGGACACCTGCGGCCAGTGACCGGGTTCCGGTGCGCCTTTTGCGGTCTATGCCCACAAAAGGCGCACCGGAACGGGGGTTTGCGGTGAAGCGGCTCGCCGTGCTCGGGTACCCGGTCGGGCACTCGCGCTCGCCGGCGATGCACAACGCCGCGCTCGCCGAGCTCGGCCTCTCCGGCGAGTGGAGCTACGAGGCGCTCGAGGTGACGCCCGATGCCTTCGGGCAGCGGGTGCGGGCGATGCCCGGCGAAGGGTTCGTCGGGGCGAACGTGACCGTGCCGCACAAGGACGCCGTGCTGGCGCTCGCCGACGAGCTCTCCGAGGAGGCACGTGAGATCGGCGCCGCCAACACGCTGCTCTTCGAGAGCGCCGGCGAGAGCGGCGAGGCCGGCGGGGTCGCGATCCGCGCCGAGAACACCGACGCCGAGGGGCTGGTCCGCTCGCTGCCCGCATCGCCGGATGGCGTGCGGGCCCTGGTGCTGGGCGCCGGCGGCGCGGCGCGCGCCGTAGCCTGGGCGCTGCTGCGCGAGGGCGCCGCGGTGGACGTGTGGAACCGCACGGGGGACCGCTCGCGCCGTCTCTGCGCCGACCTCGGCGGCACCCCGGTCGACTCCCCCGATCAGGCCGCCTACGAGCTGATCGTCAACTCGACCGCCGTCGGCCTGCATGGCGAGGACCCGTTCGCCGAGCTGCCGCTGAGCGCCGCCGACTTCGCGCCCGGCCAGACCGTGGTCGACATGGTCTACGGCGCCGACCCGACCGCCCTGCTGCGCGCCGCCAGCGCGGCCGGCGCCGCCACCGTCGACGGGATCGAGATCCTCGTCCAGCAGGGCGCCCTCTCCCTCGAAATCTGGACCCACCGCCCAGCACCGCTCGACGCGATGCGAGCCGCCGCCCGCCGCTGAGCCCGCCCCTGCACTCCGCTCCGGTGCGCTTTATCCCCCCGTGGCGGGGAAAAGGCGCACCGGAGCGGAGGGAGGCCTGTCGGTTGACGCGCCTATAGCCTTGCGCAGCATGAGCGTGTTCCGATTCACCACGGCCGGGGAGTCGCACGGGCCGGGCCTTGTGGCGATCGTCGAGGGGATGCCGGCCGGGCTGGAGCTCGACCGCGAGGCGCTGGACCGCGACATGGCCCGCCGCCAGCTCGGTCACGGCCGTGGCGGGCGGATGAAGATCGAGACCGACGCGGTCGAGGTCCGCTCCGGCCTGCGCCACGGCCGCACCCTCGGCAGCCCGATCGCGGTGCTGGTCGCCAACCGCGACTACGCCAACTGGGAGGAGCGGATGAATCCCTGGCCGGTTGAGGCCGAGGTCGACGAGGTCCACCTGCCGCGGCCCGGCCACGCCGATCTGGTTGGCGCCCAGAAGTACGGACACGCTGACATCCGCAACGTGCTCGAGCGGGCCAGCGCCCGCGAGACCGCCGCCCGCGTCGCCGCCGGCTCGATCGCCCGCGGCCTGCTCACCGCGCTTGGCGTGAGCGTCCACAGCCACGTCACCCAGATCTCCTCGGTCGAGGCGACCGAGCGCGCCGACCTCGCCCCGGCTGACTTCGCGGACGTCGACGAGGACCCGGTGCGCTGCCTCGACTCCGAGGCCAGCGCGGCGATGGTCGAGGAGATCAACCGGCTGCGCAAGGCCAACGAGAGCCTCGGCGGCAGCTTCGAGGTGCTCGCCTTCGGCCTCGTCCCCGGGCTCGGCTCGCACGTCTCCTGGGAGGACCGCCTCGACGGCCGCCTGGCCGGTGCCGTCGCCTCGATCCAGTCGGTGAAGGGCGTGGCGATCGGCGAAGCCTGGAACGTCGCCGGCCGCCCCGGCTCCGAAGCGCACGATGAGATCTTCTGGTCGGAGGAGCGCGGCTACCGGCGGGAGACCAACCACGCGGGCGGCCTCGAGGGCGGCATGACCAACGGCCAGCCGCTCTCGGTGCGCGCCGCGATCAAGCCGATCTCGACCCTGACCAAGCCGCTGCGCTCGGTCGACACCGAGACCAAGCAGCCGGCGCAGGCGCTGCGCGAGCGCACCGACTCAACCGTGGTGCCGGCCGCCGCGGTGGTTGCCGAGGCGATGGTCTGCCTGACCCTGGCGCGCTGCTACCGCGAGAAGTTCGGCGGCGACCACATCGACGACGTGCTCGCGGCGGTCGACGCTTACCGAGAGCGCATCGACTGGCGGGGTTGACCGTGAAGCCCGCCCTGGTCTTCATCGGCTTCATGGGGGCGGGCAAGTCGAGCGCTCTCGCCGCCGCCCGCGACGCCGGTCTCGGGACGGCCGAGACCGATGCGCTGATCGAGGAGAAGGCGGGGACGACGATCCCCGAGTTCTTCGACGAGTTCGGTGAGGAGGCCTTCCGGGCGATCGAGGAGGAGGTCGTGCTCGCCGCGCTCGAGTCGGCCGACGGCGGCGCGATCGCCCTCGGCGGCGGCAGCGTGCTCTCCGCGCCGGTGCGCGAGGCCCTCGCCCGCCACGTCGTCGTCTGGCTGCAGGTCGAGGCGACGCAGGCCTGGGCGCGGATAGCGCGCAGTGACCGACCGCTGGCCGGCAGCCAGGACCGGGTCGAGGCGCTGCTCGCCGAGCGCGCGCCGCTGTACGAGTCGATTGCCGATGCGATCGTGCCGCCGGGCGACCGGGGCCTGATCATGCGGGCGATGCCCTCGCTGGCCGCTCTCACGCAGCTTCCGCCCGGGACGAAGATGCTCTGGGCCGCGAGCGCCTCGGGCGAGTACCCGGTGTTCGTTGGCCCTGGGCTGCTCGGAACCGAGCCGTGGCCGCTCGACGGACGACGCTTCTGCGTCTCTGATACGGCGGTTGGCCCGTTGTATGCCCAGAAGATCGGCCCGCTCGAGGCCTTGATCGAACTGGAGCCTGGCGAGCAGGTGAAGACGATGGCCGAAGCCGAGCGAGTGCTTCGCATGCTCGCCAATGCGGGGATGAGGCGGGACGACCACCTCGTGGCGCTGGGCGGCGGGGTGATTGGAGATCTCGCAGGTTTCCTGGCGCACGTCTACCAGCGGGGCGTCCCGGTCGTGCATTTGCCGACCACCTGCGTGGCGCAGGTCGACTCTGCCTACGGGGGCAAGACCGGAGTGGACCTGCCCGAGGGCAAGAACTACGTTGGCGCCTACCATCTTCCAGCCGCGGTCTTGGTGGACACGGCCGCGCTTGAGACCCTCCCTGCCTGGGAACTGAGCTCGGGCTTCGTCGAGGTTCTCAAGACGGCGCTCCTCGCCGGCGGCGAACTCTGGGATCGAGTGCGCACGATCGACAGCCTCAGCCCAGCCCAGGTCGGCGATCTGGCATTTGCCTGCGCTCGCTACAAGTGCGCCGTGGTTGCTGCCGACGAGAAGGAAACCGGCTGGCGCGCGGTGCTCAATCTTGGCCACACCGTCGGCCATGCCATCGAGACAGCATCCGCCTACACCCACCACACGCACGGAGAAGCGGTCGGCCTCGGGCTCCTCGCCGCGCTGCGGCTCTCAGGCGCGGCGGAGCTCAGAGCCGAGGTGGCGGACATCCTCGAGCGACACGGCCTGCCCGTCACTATCGACGGCGAATCGCTCTTCGTCGATGCGATCCTCGAGGCCCTGCAGCGCGACAAGAAGCGCACCGCCGAGGGGGTCGGCTTCGTCCTGCTCTCCGAGCCGGGCGCACCCCGCAGCGGGCAGCTGGTCGACCCGGCTAGGGTCCGCGAGGCCGTGGAGGAGCTACTGCCGTGACCAGCGCCCACAATCGCGTAGCCGTCCTGCACGGCGTCAACTTCGACATCCTCGAACGCCGCGATGCCTCGGTATACGGCGGCCTCTCGCTGTACGAGCTCGAGGCGAGGATCCAGCGCTGGGCGCGCGAGGTGGGACTCGAGGCGATCTTCTTCCAGACCAACGCCGAGGGCGAGTTCTGCGAATACCTGCACCGGGCGCCGGAGCTGGCCGATGCAGTGCTGGTCAACGCCGGCGCCTGGACCCACTACAGCCGGGCGATCGCCGACGCGCTCGCGGTGGCGGCGCTACCCACGGTCGAGGTCCACCTCTCCGACGTCGAGGCGCGCGAGGACTGGCGCCGGGTCTCGGTCTTCGACGGTCTGGTGCTCGCCAAGGTCAGCGGCAAGGGCCCCGACGGCTACCGCGAGGCCCTCACGCTGCTGGCCGACCAGCTCGGCACGGGCGCAGGATGAGCTTCCGGTGCGCCCTTCCCCCCCTACGCGGGGACAAAGCGCACCGGAAATGGTGGTCGTGAGCTCGCGCGGGGATCGGCTCGCGGCCCTGGTGGCCGAGAAGGGGCTCGACTGCCTGCTGGTCACCGACCTGGTCAACGTCCGCTACCTGACCGGCTTCGGCGGCACCAACGGCGCCTGCGTCTGTGGGCCAGAGCTGCGCGTCTTCCTCACCGACTTCCGCTACACCGAGCGTGCCGCGGCCGAGGTCGAGGGTTGGGAGGTGGTCACCGTGCGCGACGACTGGCTGGGTGGGATCGCCGAGCGGCTCAGCGGTCGCACCGGCTTCGAGGACCACCACATGGCGGTGCGCGGCTTCGAGAAGCTGAAGGAGAAGGTTGGGGAGGGGGTCGCCTTCGAGGGCGCTGCAGGCACGGTCGAGAAGCTGCGCCGGGTCAAGGACGAGGCCGAGCTGGCGGCAATCGCCGCCAGCTCGGAGCTCGCCGACGAGATCTGGGGCCGGGCGCTGGAGGACGGCCTGACCGGCCGCACCGAGCTCGAGGTGGCGCGCGCCGCCGAAGCGCGGATGCGAGAGCAGGGCGCCGAGCCGTCCTTCCCGGCGATCGTCGCCGCCGGCCCGAACGGCGCCCTGCCGCACGCCGAGCCCGGCGAGCGGCGGATCGGCCGCGGCGAGCTGGTCGTCTTCGACATGGGCGCCAGGCTCGACGGCTACTGCTCGGACGGCACCCGCACCTTTGCAACCGGCGAGCCGGGCGAGGTGGCGCGCACCGTATACGCGACCGTGCTCGAGGCGCAGGAAGCGGGGCTCGCGGCGGTGCACGGGGGAGCGAAGGCCGAGGAGGTCGACGGCGCCGCCCGCGAGCTGATCGCCGCCGCCGGTCACGGCGAGCGCTTCGGCCACGGCCTCGGTCACGGGGTTGGGCTCGAGGTGCACGAGGAGCCGCGCGTGTCGCAGCGCTCCGAGGACGTGCTCGCCGCCGGCGAAGTGGTGACGATCGAGCCTGGGGTCTACCTGCCCGGTGAGCTCGGCGTGCGCATCGAGGACCTGGTCGTCGTCACCGAGGATGGCCACCGCAATCTCAGCTCCCTGCCCAAGGACCTTCAGCTGGTGGACTGAGTGCAGGGCTAAGCGAGGCGCGCGCGGCCGCCGATGCCGCCGCATGACGGCCACCGCCGACAGCCTGCGCGGGGCGCGCCGCGATCGCCTGCTCGACATGGAGCGGCGCGTGCGTCGCTACCGCACGGCCTGCTTCGCGATCCTCGCCGTGGCGCTCGCCTCCTCGGGCCCCGCCGTGGGCTGGGTCTGGCTCGGTCCGCTGGCGGCCGGGTTCTGCGGCTTCGCCATCGCCGACCGCTTCATGCAGCGCAGCGACCGGCCCTCGCTGTGGATCGCGGGCGCCTGGGGCTTCCTGCCGCTGCTGCTGGCCGGCGCGGTGGTCTCGACCGGCGGGCCGACCAGCCCGGTCCTGATGTGGTTCGCGCTGCCCGCGGTCACCCTCGGCGCCCGCTTCGACCCCTGGGGAATGGTCGTCGGCACCGTCTACCTGCTCGCCGTCTTCGGGGTCAGCACCGCGGGCGTCGACCCGGCGTCCGCCGCGGCGCACAGCCAAAGCCTCGTCGCCGCGACGGCCTTGATCCTCAGCACGGTGATCCTCTCAGGCGCCCTGGTCGAGTCCGACCGCGCCCACCGGCGCCGCGCCACCCTCGACCCGCTCACCGGCCTGCACAACCGCAACGCGCTCGAGCAGCGCCTCGCCGAGCTCGACGGCCAGCCGAGCCGCGAGGGGGCCGGTCAGTCCCACGCCCTGCTGCTCTGCGACCTCGACCACTTCAAGGACGTCAACGACCGGCTCGGCCACGCGGCCGGCGACGCGGTCCTCCAGGACGTCGCCTACACGATGCGGGCGGTGCTGCGCGCCGGCGACTCGATCTACCGGATCGGCGGCGAGGAGATCCTCGTCGTCCTCCCCGGGGCGACCGAGGTGGACGCCGTGGCGATCGCCGAGCGCCTGCGCCAGGCCGTTCGCCGGCGCCGCCCCGGCGGGGTCGGCGTGACGATCAGCATCGGCGCCGCGCTGACCAAGCCCAGCACCGTCGACACCGAGGACCTCGTCGCCCGCGCCGATGCCGCCCTCTACGCCGCCAAGGCCGGGGGCCGCGACCGAGTCTTCGTGGCCAACTGACGGTCCCAGAGACCGTCAGGCGGCGTCCTCGGTCGCTCGCGTGCGGAGCACGCCACGCTCCCTGCGTCCTTGCCTGGAGGCCTCTGGGCCTCGTCAGTCAGCGCGCGAGGTCTACGTCGCCGTGCAGCGTCTCGGCGAAGGCGACGAGCAGCTCGACGGCGGCCTCGACGTCGGCGAGATCGACCGTCTCGACCGGCGAGTGCATGTAGCGCAGGGGGACCGAGACGAGGCTGGTGGGGATGCCCGAGCGGGCGAACTGGACCGCGTCGGCATCGGTGCCGGTGGAGTTTCCGGTCGCGCCGACCGTGTGCTCGATCCCCGCCTGCTCGGCGGTCGCGATCAGTAGCTCGAAGACCCGCGGGGAGAGGGTCGCCCCCCGGTAGATCACTGGGCCGGAGCCGAGCGGATGGCTGCCGAGCTCCTTTTCGTCGATCCCCGGCGCATCGGTGGCGTGGGTGACGTCGACGACGACCGCCAGGTCGGGGTCGACGTGGAAGGCCGAGGTGCGGGCGCCGAAGAGGCCAATCTCCTCCTGCACGGCGGCGATCGCGGCGACGCTGGCGCCCAGCGAATCGCGCTCGCGGCAGCGGCGCAGGGCCTCGAGCGCGACGTAGGCGCCCAGCCGGTTGTCGAGCGAGCGGGAGATCAGCCGCCCGCCGGCGAGGCGGAGCGGCTCGCCGGCGATCACCACGGGGTCGCCGACGCGGACCAGCTCCGCCGCCTCCTCGCGGCCCGCGGCGCCGATGTCGATGTGCAGGCCCTTGATGTCGACCACCTTCTTGCGCGCCTCGGCGTCGAGCAGGTGGAGGGGCTTGCGGCCGAGCACGCCGAGCACCGGGCCGCCTGATCCCTGCACCTCGACCCGCTGGCCGACGAGGATCTGCGGGTCCCAGCCGCCAATCGGCGCGAACCAGAGGAAGCCCTGCTCGTCGATGTGACGGACGACGAGCCCGATCTCGTCGATGTGGCCGACGATCGCGAGCAGCGGCGCGGCGTCGCCGATCCTGGCGACCGAGGAGCCGATCCCGTCGGTGGACAGCTCGGCAAAGGAGGCCGCCTCGCGCCAGACGGAAGCGGCGGGTCCCTCGTACCCGGAGGGGCCGGGCGCGCGCAGCAGGCTGTCGAGTAGTCCGGGGGTTTCGTTCACAGGTGCGGGCAGTATGTCGATCCGAACAAACGTCCGCAGCCCGGCGCATCTTGCGCGCGGCCGGCGCGCCGCGCGTCGTGTCTAGGTGAAGCGTGCCTGCGAGAGGCGGCAGTAGTGGAATTCGAAGACGAAGCCGACGTTGTTCGAGGCGTTGGCGGCGCGTTCGACCCGGATCTGTTCGTGGGCGGCGCGGATCTTGTCGCCTTCCTTCAGCGCCTTGCCGATCTTGCGCAGGTCCTTGCCGACGATCCGCAGGTGCGCGAACCACTTCAGCAGGCGGGCTTCGTCGGCTGGCGGCCGCGCAACCTGGGCGATCTTGCCGATCGCCTTGAAGAAGGCCTTCGAGGCGTGGATGAACTGTCCGCCGGCGCGCCCGACCTGGCGCTGCTGCCTGCTCCGCGCCCGCTGCTTGACGTTCTTCAGGATCCGCATGTTGGCTTCCGTGTTGGCCTTGCAGATCGGCTCGACCCGTTCGACGTATTCGGCGCGGGTCGGGCCTTCTTCATCGGCGCGGGCCAGCGGCGCCACGGCAAGCAGCGCGATCGCGGCGGCTGAGATCGCCACTATGCGGATGCGGACCCCCTTCATTCCCTGCCTCCACGTTAACGACCCGCGCCGCCGCCAAGTGTTGCGCTTCGGACAAGGCGCTCCCCGCGTCGCCTCTCTAGGATTCGCCGCCGTGATCGGCACCAACGAATTCCGCAACGGCTCGCACATCGAGATCGACGGGACGATCTTCCGGATCATCGAGTTCCAGCACGTCAAGCCCGGCAAGGGCGGTGCCTTCGTGCGCACCAAGCTGCGCAAGATCGAGGACGGCACCGTGCAGGACAAGACCTTCCGCGCCGGTGAGAAGTTCCGCCCGGTGCGCACCGAGTCGCGCAAGATGCAGTACCTCTACGACTCTGGCGACGCGGTCGTCCTCATGGACACGCGCGACTACGAGCAGCTCGAGATCCCGCGCGAGGTGGCCGGCGAGGCGATGCGCTGGGTGCTGCCCAACGACGAGGTCGACGTGCTCTTCGTCGACGAGCGGGCCAGCGACGTGCAGGTCCCCAGCGCGATCGAGATGAAGGTCTCCCAGACCGAGCCCGGCGTCAAGGGCGACACCGCCTCCGGCGGCGGCAACAAGCCGGCGACGCTGGAGTCCGGGGTGACCGTGCAGGTGCCGCTCTTCATCGAGGAGGGCGAGACGATCCGCGTCGACACCCGCAGCGGCGAGTACGTCTCGCGCGCCTGAGCCGCCCAGCCGACGGCTATCGGCGGAGTTGAGCTAAAAGCCTCCCGCATGACCGGGCGCAAGCGGCGGGCCGTCCAGCCGCGCAAAGCGCGAGAATGGCGCAATGCGCCGCTCCGACCAGCGCCGTGACGCCGTCTTCGCCTGCTACCAGCGCGACGTCACCGGCCGCCCGCTCGAGGAGCTCGTCGCCGAGTCGCGGCCATTCACCAAGCAGCTCGTGGCCGGTGTCGAGGCGCACCGCGAGGAGCTCGACGCGGCGATCGCGGCCCACGCCAAGGGCTGGGAGCTGGAGCGGATCGCGCCGCTGGAGCGCAACGCGATGCGCGTCGCCCTGTATGAGATCGAGCACAGCGAGGACGTGCCGGTAGAGGTGGCGATCGACGAGGCGGTGGAGCTCGCCAAGGAGTACTGCGGCGCCGACGCGCCGGGCTTCGTCAACGGGGTGCTCGGCGCGATCGCCCGCGAGCGCGACGGGGAGGGCGTCCGGTGAGCCGCCTGCGCGAGATCTCCGAGCGGCTCGGAGCGATTGCCCGCGAGCTCGAGGATCCCTCGGTGGACGACGCCCGCGCCGCCCAGCTGGCGAGCGAGGCGGCCGAGCTGGCCGGCGAGGCGGTCGAGGAGACCAACCGGAGCCTGCGCGAGTCGGGCGGGTGAGCTACCCGGAGGATCTGCGCGGCCTGGTTGACGCCGAGCTGGAGCGCTTGCGCTTCCCCGCGGCGGCGCCCGCGGCCGGGCTCGAGCAGGCGATGCGCTACTCGCTGCTGGCCGGTGGCAAGCGGGTCCGCCCGGTGTTGACGCTGGCGACCGGCAGGGCGCTGGGCGCGCCGCCCGAGCGCCTGCTGCCGATCGCCTGTGCGATCGAGATGATCCATACCTACTCGCTGATCCACGACGACCTGCCGGCGATGGATGACGACGAGCTGCGTCGCGGGCGGCCGACGTCCCACGTCCGCTACGGCGAGGACGTCGCGATCCTCGCTGGCGACGGGCTCTTCGCCGAGGCGGTGCGGCTCGCCTGCGAGCAGCCGGGGGAGCCGTCCCGGGTGCTCGGCGCGCTGCGTGAGCTGAGCGCCGCGACGGGCGTCGACGGCATGGTCGGCGGCCAGTACGTCGACGTGGCGATCGCCGAGCGCGATGCCGAGCGGCTGCGCGCCCTGCACGAGTTGAAGACCGGCCGGCTGATCGCCGCCAGCGTCGGCGTGGCGCTGGTCCTCGAGGGGGTCGCGGAACCTGAGACAATTCCCTATCGCCAATTCGCCGGCGAGCTCGGCGTGCTGTTTCAGATCGTCGACGACATCCTCGACGTGACCGGCAGCGCCGAGCAGCTCGGCAAGCGACATGGAACCGACGAGCGACACGGCAAACTCACCTACGTCAGCCTCTTCGGGCTCGAGCGGGCGCGGGAGCTGGCGGCCGAGTCCCACGCCAAGGCGAGCGAGGCGCTGGCCGGGGCCGGCGGCGAGACGGGCGATCTGAGGCGGATCGCGGACTACATCTTCACCAGGAACGAATGAGCGAGAGCGAACATCAGGACGAAGCGGCCGAGCGCCTGCTCGACGGGATCGACGGTCCCGCCGACCTGCATGAGCTGAGCGACGAGCAGCTGCAGCAGGTCGCGCAGGAGATGCGCACCTACATCATCGACACGATCGGTGAGATCGGCGGCCACTTCGGCGCCAACCTGGGCACCTGCGAGCTGGCCGTCGCCCTGCACAGCCTGCTCGACTCGCCGCGCGACAAGGTGCTCTGGGACGTCGGCCACCAGGCCTACCCGCACAAGATCCTCACCGGGCGCCGCGCGGACCTGCCGACGATCCGCCAGCACGGCGGCCTCGCTCCCTTCTGCTCGGTCTTCGAGTCCGAGCACGACATCATGGGCGCCGGCCACGCCTCGACCTCGATCGGCTACGCGGTCGGGCTGAAGGAGGCGATGCGCAAGGGGATCGGCGAGGACGGGAAGGTGGCTGCCGTGATCGGCGACGGGGCGCTGACCGGCGGCGTCGCTTACGAGGCGCTGCACGCGGCGGGGGGCCTGCAGACGCCGGTCGTGATCGTGCTCAACGACAACGGGATGTCGATCTCACCCAACGTCGGCGCGCTTTCGCGCTACTTCAACCGGGTGCGCCTCAACCCGCGCCTCTACCACGCCCGCGAGGGGGTCGAGGACCGGTTGACCAAGCTGCCGCTGGGGCTCGGCAAGCGGATCGAACGGCTCGGCCCCGAGGTCAAGTCGGCGATCAAGGCCTACTGGGCGCCCGGCCTCTTCTTCGAGGAGCTCGACCTCGCCTACCTGGGCGTGATCGACGGCCACGACGTGCACGCCCTGCGCGAGGCCCTGCGCGAGGCGTTCGCCGCCGACCGCCCGGTCGTCGTCCACATCCACACGGTCAAGGGCAAGGGCTTCTCGCCGGCCGAGGAGGGGGGCCTCGAGGGCATGGAGAGATGGCACGCCGCGAAGCCGAACTCGATCGTCAACGGAGAGCCCGCCGCCGCCAAGCCGGTCGCCGTGCGCGAGTCCGACTCGCCCGAAGCGATCGCGCCGGAGAGACTGGAGGCGCCGCCCGCGCCGAGCGCCCCGCCGCAGTACACGAAGGTCTTCGGCGAGGCGATGGTCGCCGAGGCTCGTCGCGACCGGCGCGTGGTCGGGATCACCGCGGCGATGGCGGGGGGGACCGGTCTGCAGAAGCTTGCCGACTCCGAGCCCGAGCAGTACTACGACGTCGGCATCGCCGAGCAGAACGCGGTGCTGCTCGCCTCGGGGCTGGCGATCCAGGGGGCGAAGCCGGTCTGCGCGATCTACTCGACCTTCCTGCAGCGCGCCTACGACCAGATCATCCACGACGTCTGCCTGCAGGAGCTCGACGTGACCTTCGCGATGGACCGCGCCGGCCTGGTCGGCGACGACGGGCCGACGCACCACGGGGCCTTCGACGTCTCCTACTTCCGGCCGATCCCCAACGTGGTCGTGATGGCGCCCCGCGACGAGGCGATGCTGGTCCACATGCTGCGCACGGCGATCGCCCACGATGGGCCGGCGGCGCTGCGCTACCCGCGCGGCGCGGCCGAGGGGGTCGAGCTGCCGGCGCGGGCGGAGGAGATCCCGATCGGCCGTGGCGAGCTGCTGCGCGAGGGCGAGCGGGTGGCGCTGGTCGGCTACGGCTACGGCGTCGCGGTGGCGCTCGAGGCGGCCGCGATCCTCGCCGAGCACGGCCTCGCCCCGACCGTCGCCGACGCCCGCTTTGCGAAGCCACTCGACGCCGAGCTGCTCGAGCGCCTCGCCCGCGAGCACGATCTGCTGGTGACGATCGAGGAGAACGTGCTGCCCGGCGGCTTCGGCGCCGGCGCGCTCGAGCACCTCGAGGACGCCTTCGCGGACGGCCCGAGGGAGCGCGCCCGGGTGATGCGCGTCGGCCTGCCGGACCGCTACGTCACCCACGGCAAGCCGGGCCTGCTGCGCGCCGAGGTTGGGCTCAGCGGCGAGGCCGTCGCCGAGCGGGTGCTCGCCGCGACGCGCTCCGCCGAACCGGCTCTGAGCTGATTACCCAGTTTTCGTCTTGCGTCAAACCGCTCAATCGGTTAGCCTGCCGGCGTCTCTTCTGGGGTTACTCGAGGGAGGAGAGACATCTCTATGTATGTGGATCCGCACGTAGGGAGCGTCGCGAATCCGCTGCGTTAGCCGCGCCGGCGCCAGGAGCGCCGCGTCGCGGTGCCCATGGCTCAGTCCGGCGAGCGGCCCGGCTCCGCGGCGCCCCCGTCGTCGAGGCTCTCGGCGAGCAGCACGATCTCCGAGAGGCGCACCTCGAGCACGCGAGCGATGCGGCGCACGGTGCCCCAGGCGGGGTTGGTGCGACCGGACTCGATGTGGGAGATCCAGGTCGGGTGGATCTCCGCCCGGTGGCCAAGCTCCTCCTGGCTCAGCTGGCGCGCCTTTCGCAGGCGGCGGATCGCCATTCCAAGCGCGGGCTGTGGTTCGCTGCGGGGAGCCATCCGAACATGGACGCTTCCCGTCGCGCTCGCCGCGGTCTATAGAGAAGAACTCAAGTAGCCCAATGTAGTTGCGCGAAGTCCCTAATTAGGACCCGGCCAGCCAGGGATTGTTCATCGGCTGGCGCCGTTTCTGCGAGCGCTTGAAGAGGTAGCAGCCGACCACGCCGCCGTGCATCTCCGAGCTGAAGAACTTGCCGGTGACCAGCTTCCAGCCCTCGGCGGTAACTGAGTTGAGGATGTCGACCGGGTCGCTGGTTTGGCGAGCCGGAGATCCGATCCGCCCGGCGACGACCGTCGGCTCGACCTCGCCGACGGCGAGCTCGTACTGGAAGAGCTGGTGGCCGCGCTTGTAGGCGAGCCGGGCGCGTCCCGCGGGCGTCTCGAAGAAGTCCACCTTGGCGGCCTCGACCGCGGCGGCCTGCTTTGCCCGCTCACGCTCCTGGGCGCGTTCCTCGCGCGCTTCGCCGCTCAACGAGGGGATCAGCGCCTGTTTGCCGCGCAGAGAACGCAGGCGCAGGCCCCAGCGGCGCTCGCCGCCCGACTCCTCGCTCGCCTGCGGCGCGGCGGCCTCGTCGGACCCGCGACCCGGGAAGCCGACGAGGTGCCCCTGTTCGCTTGCGACTGACACTGGATGACCAACGTAGCGTCCGGCGCCTCCCTTTCACGGCCTGCACTCGGGCAGAGCCGGGGCGGCCCGCGCTTCGCCACGGAAAAGGGCCCCTGGCGGGGCCCTCTTTCTCCGAAGGACGTGCCACCAAGTGAGACTCGCTTCCCTGGCTCGTCAGTCCTCAAGTCTGGATCGGCGATGCTGATACGTAAACACCGCGTGTGCTGGAAAGTTGCACCCGTTGCATCGGCTCTTGCAGCGCCGGACTTGAGCCCGTGCGAGCGCGGTTTGCGACGGGCCCTCCGAGCGGCTTCTCCGCTAGATTCAAGTCCCCGGGGCGCTTAGCTCAGTTGGGAGAGCGCCAGCTCGACAAGCTGGAGGTCACTGGTTCGAGCCCAGTAGCGCCCATACCGGCCTGCCTGCCATCTAGGCTCGCGGCCTTGTGATCGGGATTTACGCAGCAGTGCTGGCCGTCTGCCTCGCCTCGCTGGCGATCGGGCAGGCGGC
Source organism: uncultured Solirubrobacterales bacterium (assembly GCA_963728365.1). Classification (GTDB taxonomy): domain Bacteria; phylum Actinomycetota; class Thermoleophilia; order Solirubrobacterales; family 70-9; genus VRUE01. The sequence continues at coordinate 560,051 of CAVSJI010000001.1, read as the reverse complement.
GATTGCGCTTTGCGGCGTGCGCCGCTGGTCGTGGTTGGCGCCCACCGTCGGTTTGGCCCTGCTCTGCGCGATCTGCTGGGGAACGGTGCGGCTGCCGGCGCACGGCGTCGTCCCGGCGATCCTCGTCCCGGCCCTCGCGATCGGGGCGGCCCTGTATCTGCGTCGACGGGTCGAAGGCTGGGCGGCAGCCCTGCGCGTCGGTTGGCCGATCGCGCTGCTCGCCCTTGCGGCGACCGCGCTCCCGTTCGTCGCCGAAGGCCACTTCGGCATCCTCGGCACCAGCTTCAACCCCGACATGTCCCAGCACCTGCTGGCCGCCGACCGCCTGGCCCACGGCCACGGCTCGCAGCTTCTTCACCAGGGTTACCCCCTCGGTCCGCACGCAATCGCCGTAGCCCTCCACAAGGGCCTCGGCATCAACCTCGTTCAAGCCTTCAGCGGCCTGACGATCGCGATCTCCGTCCTCGCCACCCTGACAACCCTCACGGTCTTCGCCGAGCACACCCCAGCCCTGCGCATCCCCGCTTCCCTGGTGGTCGGCCTCACTTACATGACGGCCTCCTACTTCGCCCAGGGAGCCTTCAAGGAGACCCTCCAAGCCCTTCTCTTCATGGCCTTCGTCCTGTCCCTGAGGGAGACAAGCTCAAACCCCACCTGGAGATCCCTGCCCCTCCGCTTCGTCCCGGCAGCCCTGCTCGCCGTCGGCAGCGTCTACACATACAGCTTCCCGGGCCTCCTCTGGCTGTTCGGCGCCGCCGTCCTTTGGGCGGTGGCGGAGTTCGCCGTGAGCCGTTGCCTCCCGTCCGCGGGTGGCGCTGTAGGGGGAACCACCCCTGAGGACGCTTTAGCGACCGGAAGGGGTGGTGGGTCCCCTGCAGCGACAGGACCCGCGGCAGTGAGGCACGAGCCCTCGCCAGTCAACGCCACGAGCCCCGCGACTGTGAGGCCCGTCCTTTGGGCATCCCTGGTCTTCGCGATCTTCGTCGCCCCCGAGCTGAGCCGGATGATCGACTTCCACAGCTTCGAGACCTTCGACCCCAACGGCCCCGGCCTGGGCAACCTCTTCGGCCAGATCTCGCCCTTCGAGGCGCTCGGCATCTGGCCCTCGGGCGACTTCCGCCTCAGCCCCGGCGACGGCGCCGTCCCGGCGCTCGGCTATTTCCTCGGCGCAGCCTTCGCCGCGATCCTGCTCGGCTACGGCCTGGTCGTCTGCCTGCGCCGCCGCGAGACCGCCCTGGTCTCCGGCCTGGCCGCCGCCGCGCTCGCCTACGCCGCCGCCCGGATAGGCGGCACGCCCTACACGGCGGCCAAGGCGATCGAGATCGGCGCCCCGCTGGCGGCGCTGGTCATCGTCCTGCCGCTGCTGCGCCGCCCGGTTGCCTGGCTCTACCTGCTGGCGGCGGGGGCCTGCTCGCTGCTCGCCCTCGCCAACGCCCCGGTCGGCCCGGTGTCCTACTCGCCGGCCCTCACCGGACTACGGGGCGACGTAGGCGAAGGCCCCACCCTGGTCCTCGCCTCGCGGCAACTGCTCGCCGACGAACACGGCACGCCCTACATCTCCTGGGAGCTGCGCGGCGGCCGGGTCTGCATCCAGCCCGCTGACGAAAGCTCTCTGCCGACAGGCGTTCGCTATGTGGTCGCCGAAGGCAACGTGCGCCGCCCCCCGTTTCCCGGCCTTCGCCTGCAACGAGTCAGCGGCCCATACACGCTCTGGCGCCAGCCAGGAAAGATTGCACCGCACAGTCCGTGCCCCCTGATAGCGGTCCGCCAAGCCCGCCAAGGCTCCCCACGCTGAGAGGTCGCGCTTTCCGCCGGATAGCGGCAGAAAAGTGCGACCGGAACGCCCCAAGGGGCGCGGCGCTGCGTCGATGTCGCGCTATCCGTCGGATAGCGGCGGAAAGTGCGACCGCACCGGGGTGGTGGGGCGTGGGTAGCATGGCCGGGATGGAGGCTGCTACGCGGAAGATCACGGTGACGCTGCCGGATGGGACGGGGCTGGAGCTCGACCAGGGGGCGTCGGGGGCGGACGCCGCCGCCGCGATCGGGCCGGGGCTGGCGAAGGCGGCGCTGGCGATTGCGGTTGACGGGGAGCTGCGCGACCTCTCGGCGGCGCTGCCCGACGGCGCGAGGATCTCGATCCTCACCGACCGCGATCCCGGGGCGCTGGCGCTGATCCGCCACGACGCCGCGCACGTGATGGCCGAGGCGGTGCAGGAGCTCTACCCGGGGACCAAGGTGACGATCGGACCGGCGATCGAGAACGGCTTCTACTACGACTTCGACTTTCCCGCCGAGGTCAAGGTCACCGACGCCGACCTGGAGCAGATCGAGGCGGCGATGCGCGCCCACATCGAGGCCGACGAGGCCTTCGAGCGCCGCGACGTGCCGGCCGCCGAGGCGATCGAGATCTTCGAAAGCCAGGGAGAGGAGTACAAGGTCGAGCTGATCCGCGACCTGATCGCCGGCGAAGGCGTGGAGACCGTCTCGCTGTACCGCAACGGGCCCTTCGAGGACCTCTGCCGCGGGCCTCACGGTCCCTCGACCGGGCGGATCAAGGCGATCAAGCTGAGCTCGCTGGCCGGCGCCTACTGGCGCGGAGACGAGAAGCGCCAGATGCTGACCCGGATCTATGGCACCGCCTTCTTCTCGAAGAAGGATCTCGCCGCCCACCTCGAGCGGATCGAGGAGGCGAAGAAGCGTGACCACCGCAGGCTCGGTCCCCAGCTCGGCATCTTCATGCTGCGCGAGGAGGCGCCCGGGATGCCCTTCTGGCTGCCCAACGGGACGACGCTGCTGCACCTGATCGAAGCTGAGGTCCAGGCGCAGCTGCGCCGCCGCGGCTACCGCGAGATCGCCACTCCACAGGTGCTCGACGAGGAGCTCTGGCACCGCTCCGGGCACTGGGAGAACTACCGCGACGAGATGTACTTCATGCAGTCCGAGGAGAAGCGCCTCGCTCTGCGGCCGATGAACTGCCCCGGCGCCTGCCTGGTCTTCGACTCGACCCGTCACTCCTACCGCGAGCTGCCGCTGCGCCTCGCCGAGTTCGGCCGGGTGTCGCGCAACGAGCGCGAGGGCGTTCTGCATGGCCTGCTGCGGGTGCGCGCCTTCACCCAGGACGACGCCCACGTCTACTGCACCGAGGAGCAGATCGCCGACGAGGTGGCTGACATCTGCGCGGCGATCGACGAGCTCTACGCGCGCTTCGGCTTCACCGACGTGCGGGTCGAGCTCTCGACCCGTCCGGAGAAGTCGATGGGCAGCGAGGAGCAGTGGCGCAAGGCCGAGGCGGCGCTGACCGAGGCGCTCGAGCGCCAGGGCCGCTCCCACGAGCTCAACCCCGGCGACGGCGCCTTCTACGGGCCGAAGATCGACTTCCACGTCACCGACGCGCTGGGCCGCTCCTGGCAGTGCGGGACCTGCCAGCTCGACTTTCAGATGCCCGAACGCTTCGACCTGAGCTACATCGGCGCCGACGACGAGCCGCACCGGCCGGTAATGATCCACCGCGCCCTGCTCGGTTCGATGGAGCGCTTCGCGGGGATCCTGATCGAGCACTACGCCGGCCGCTTTCCGGTCTGGCTGGCCCCGGTGCAGGCGATCGTCCTGCCGGTCTCCGACGACCACAACCCCTATGCGAAACGGGTCGCCGCCGAGCTGCGCGAGGCCGGCGTGCGGGTCGAGGTCGACGAGCGCTCGGAGTCGGTCGGCCGCAAGGTGCGCGACGCGGAGCTCGGCCGCTACCCCTACATGCTCGTGGTCGGCGATCGCGAGCAGGAGTCCGGGGCGCTCGCCGTCCGCTCGCACGCCGACGGGGAGCTGGGGGCGATGAATGCCGGCGACTTCGCCACCCGAGTGCGGTCCGAAAGCGAGCCGGCGTGACCCCGCGCTCCACGCCGGACTGGCACCTCTGTCTATACTGCGACGACTTGATCGCAGGCACCCCACACACCCCGCGCCGCTGAGCGTCCCGTGCCTGCCGCCTCCCGACTCCTCGTCCGTTTGAAGCTTCCCCCCGCCCTTAGATAGTGCCGGTCCCGCGCAGGTTCGATCGGCGCCCACCAGAGCGCGACACGACCCGGATCAACGAGCGGATCCGCGTGCCCAAGGTTCGCCTGATCGGCGCCGACGGCGAGCAGCTCGGCGTGGTCGAGATCAACGAGGCGCTGAAACGCGCTCAGGAGGCCGACCTCGACCTGGTCGAGGTGGCGCCCAACTCCAAGCCGCCGGTCACCCGCCTGCTCGACTACTCGAAGTACAAGTACGAGCAGGAGCAGAAGCAGAAGGCGGCTCGCAAGCACCAGCAACAGGTCAACGTGCGCGAGATCAAGCTGCGTCCGAAGATCGCCGACCACGACTACGAAACCAAGAAGGGCCACGTCGAACGCTTCCTGCGCCACCAGGACAAGGTCAAGATCACGATCATGTTTCGCGGCCGCGAGCAGGCCCATCCCGAGCGGGGACGCGATCTGCTCCAGCGCCTGTTCGAGGATCTCGACGGCCTGGCGGTGATCGAGTCGCATCCGTTGCAGGAAGGGCGGAACATGAGCATGATGCTGGCGCCGGGCAAAGAGGCTGCGAAGGCGGACGGCGAGGGCGCCGGCGAGAAGCCGCCGGAGGACAAACCGGCTGACGACGCTGCGGCGTAGGCGGGCGGGTCGGGCTTGGGCGGTGGGGGCGTCAGGCACCCCTCCCCAAAACGCTCGCCGGGAGGCTCGCTTGAGTGTTTTGGGGAGGGGTGCCTGACGCCCTCTCTGGGCTCGGGCCGACCTCGCCCTAGGTCGTAATAACGTCGGCTATTCGCTCTGCTGCTTGGCCGTCCCAGAGGGGCGGGGGGCCCGGCGGGGGGGAGGTGAGCTTGGCCAACCTTGCTGGGATCTGGGCTATTGCGGTGGGGTCCAGGCCGAGGAGGGTGTTGGTGCCGGCGGTGATCGTTATTGGGCGCTCGGTGTTTGCTCGGAGGGTGAAGCAGGGGATGTTCAGGTAGGTGGTCTCCTCTTGGATTCCGCCGGAGTCGGTTAGGACGGCTTGGGCGTCGGATAGGAGGGAGAGGAAGTCCAGGTAGCCGAGGGGGTCGCAAAGGTGGAGGCCGGGGTGGTTTGACTCGATCGTCTCCATCATCGCCCGGGTGCGGGGGTGGACCGGGAAGACGACCGGGATCTCGCGGGCGAGAGCGGCGAGCTGCTCGATCGTCTCCCCGAGCAGCGGGCCGTCGACGAGGGCGGGGCGGTGGAGGGTTACGAGGACGTAGGCGCCCGGGTCGAGTCCGAGGCGGGTCGCGGCGCCGGCTGCGCGGAAGCGGTCTTCGAGCGCCACCAGGGTGTCGATCATCGTGTTGCCCACCAGGTGGATGCGCTCGGCTGGGATGCCCTCGGCGTGCAGGTTGTCGCCGGCCTCGGGGCTGTGGATGAAGAGTCGCTCGGCGAGCTGGTCGGTGACGATCCGGTTGAGCTCCTCGGGCATCGTCCGGTCGAAGCTGCGCAGGCCGGCCTCGATGTGGGCGAGGGGAATCTGCATCTTTGCCGCGGTCAGCGCCGCGGCCACGGTCGAGTTGACGTCGCCCGGGACGACCACCAGGTCGGGACGCTCCTCGGAGAGCACCGGCTCGAGCCGCTCCATCACCCGCGCCGTCTGCTGCGCGTGGCTGCCCGATCCCACCGCGAGCATGTGGTCGGGCTCGGGCACGCCGAGCTCGGAGAGGAAGACCTCCGACATCAGCCGGTCGTAGTGCTGGCCGGTGTGGACGATCGCGTGGCGTCCCTCCGGCAGGCGGGCGCGCAGGGCGCCGATCACCGGCGCCGTCTTGACGAAGTTCGGTCGGGTGCCGACGACGTAGACGATGCGCATCGGCGCCACAGTACCCGCCCCTCCCGCCGGTCTGCTTCAATAGCGACCCCGTGCCGAAGATGAAGACACATTCGGGTGCCAAGAAGCGCTTCCGCAAGACCGCCACCGGCAAGCTGCGCGGCCGGCGGGCCTACTCGAGCCACATCCTGGAGAAGAAGTCGCCGAAGCGCAAGCGGCGGATGGCGCGGCCGGTCGAGATCGCCCCGTCGGACACCAAGACGGTGCGCGCCCTCCTGGGAGGCGGCAAGTGAGCCGGGTCAAGCGTTCCGTCCACGCGCGCAAGAAGCGCCGCAAAGTCCTCAAGGAAGCGAAGGGCTACTACGGGCGCAAGCACTCCTCCTACCGCTTCGCCAAAGAGCAGGTGCAGCGCTCGGGCATGTACGCCTACCGGGACCGGCGCAACCGCAAGCGCGAGTTCCGCCGGCTTTGGATCACGCGGATCAACGCCGCCGCGCGGCTCGAGGGCATGAGCTACTCCGAGTTCGTTCACGGCCTCGGCGCCGCCGGGGTCGAGGTCAACCGCAAGATGCTCGCCGAGATCGCCGTCAACGACCGCGATGCCTTCCGCCGATTCGTGGAGCTGGCCCGGGAGGGCGCCGCCGCCTAGCGCGGAAGGCGACACTCCACTCTCCCGGGCGGGCCGTCTTCACGGCCCGCTTTTTCGTTCCAGGAGAGGAAACGACCGACAAGAAGCCAACACTCACCGATGCCGATGATCGAAAGCCCCGACAACGAGAAGCTGAAGCTGGTTCGCAAGCTTGCCCAGCGCAAGCACCGCGAGCGCGAGGCCGCCTTCGTCACCGAGGGCGAGGATCTGCTGGAGGCGGGGCTGGCAGCGGGCGCCGAGCCGCGCTTCGTGCTGGTCGCGGCGGGCAGCCGCCTCGTGGGCGAGGAGGTCGAGCCGCGGCTGCTCGCCGCGGTCTCGGCGCTCGGCTCGGGCACGCGGGCGATCGCGGTCTGGGAGCAACGCTGGGTAGAGACCGGAGCCTCGCCCTGCCTCTACCTGCATGGGATCGCCGACCCCGGCAACGTCGGCACGATCGTGCGCACCGCGCACGCCCTGCTCGGTGGCGCGGTCGTGCTCGGGCCGGGCTGCGCCGACCCGCACTCGCCCAAGGCGGTGCGGGCGAGCATGGGCTCGATCTTCGGCCAGGCCATGGCGCGCGGCGAGGTGGGGGAGACGCCGGCGCCGCGGGTCGCGCTCCTCGCCCACGGCGGGGAGCCGCTCGCCGCGCTCGAGGGGGCGGCGACGCTCTGCCTCGGGGCCGAGCGCGAGGGCCTGCCAGCCGAGGTGCTCGACGCCTGCGAAGCGCGGCTGACGATCCCGCTGCGGCCGGGGGGAGCCGAGTCGCTCAACGTTGCCGCCGTCGCCGCAATTTGCGCCGAGCGGATATCTTCGCTCGCCATGCCGGAGGTCGCGAAAGATGAGTGAGACGGCTCTCGATCGGATCGAGGCGATCAGGGCAGAGGCGGCCAGGGCGGTCGAAGGGACCGTGGACACGAGCGCGCTGGAGGAGCTGCGCGTGCGCTATCTGGGCCGCAAGGCCGAGCTGACCTCGATCTTGCGTGGCATCGGCGAGCTCCCCCCCGGAGAACGGGGCCCGGTCGGCTCGACCGCCAACAGGGCGCGCGTGGAGCTCGAGACGCTGATCGAGGAGCGCGGCGCGGCGCTCGACGCGAGCGAGCTGGAGGCCGGCCTGGCGGCGGACCGGGTCGACGTGACGCTGCCGGGGGCGCCGCCGCGGCCGGTCGGCCATACCCACCTGATCACCCGCACGACGCGGCAGATCGAGGACACGATGATCGGGCTTGGCTACCGGGTGATGGAGGGCCCCGAGGTCGAGCACGACTACTACAACTTCACCGCGCTCAACCACCCGCCCGGCCACCCGGCGCGGATGCTCCAGGACACCTTCTACATCCAGTCCGACCCCGAGGTGCTGCTGCGCACCCACACCTCACCGGTCCAGGTGCGCAGCATGGAGGCGCAGCCGCCGCCGCTCTTCATGATCGCCCCCGGCAAGGTCTACCGGCGCGACTCCGACGCCACCCACAGCCCGATGTTCCACCAGGTCGAGGGGCTGGCGATCGGCGAGGGGATCACGCTCGCCGATCTGCAGGGGACGCTGACCGAGATGCTCAGCGCGATCTTCGGCGGCGAGCGCGCGGCGCGCATGCGGCCGCACTTCTTTCCCTTCACCGAGCCGAGCGTCGAGTTCGACGTCTCCTGCTTCCAGTGCGAGGGCAGCGGTGAGTTGCCCGGCGGCGGGCGCTGCAACCTCTGCAAGGGGATCGGCTGGATCGAGGTGGGCGGCGCCGGCATGGTCGACCCCAACGTGCTCGGCTTCGTCGAGTCGAACGGGTACGACCCCGAGCGCGTGCAGGGCTTCGCCTTCGGCATGGGGGTCGAGCGGATCGCGATGCTGCGCCACGGCGTGCCCGACCTGCGGCGCTTCTTCGACAACGACGTGCGCGTCCTGGAGCAATTCTCGTGAGGGCGCTGTCATGAGAGTCCCGTACTCCTGGCTGCGCGAGTACTGCGACCCGGGGATGGGCTCGGAGCAGCTCGCCGAGCGGCTGGCGATGACCGGCACCGAGGTCGAGCGGGTCGGACTCGCCGGCCCGCCCTCGCCGGAGGGCTTCGTGATCGGCAGGGTGACGAGCGCCGAGCCGCACCCCGACGCCGACAGGCTCCGGATCTGCCAGGTCGACACCGGCGACGGCGAGCGCACCGTGGTCTGCGGCGCACCCAACGTCGCCGCCGGCCAGACGGTGGCCGTGGCCCTTCCCGGGGCGACGATGCCCGGCGGCCAGAAGATCGGCGAAGCGAAGCTGCGCGGCATCCGCTCCGCCGGAATGATCTGCTCCGCCGCCGAGCTCGGCCTAGGCGAGAGCCCCGAGGGCATCCTGGTCCTGGCCGAGGACGGCTCCGGTGCGCCTTTTGCGGCCATGGACCACAAAAAGCGCACCGGAAGCCTCAAGCCCGGGACGCCGCTCGATGAGGTGCTGCCGTTGTCGGAGGCTGTGCTGGAGCTGGAGGTGACGCCGAACCGGGTGGACTGCTTCGGCGTGTACGGCGTTGCGCGGGAGGTGCATGCGATCAGCGGGGCGGCGCTCGCCCAGGAGCCCTGGCTGGAGGACGCGCCGGCCGAGGGCGCAGGCGAGGTCGGCGAGTACGCCTCGGTCACGGTCGAGGTCCCGGAGCTCTGCCCGCGCTTCACCGCGCGGGTCTTCACCGACGTGACGATCGGCCCCTCGCCGACCTGGCTGCAGGCGCGGCTCGCGGCGGCCGGGCAGCGCCCGATCAACAACGTCGTCGACATCACCAACTACGCGATGTTGCTCACCGCCCAGCCGCTGCACGCCTTCGACCTGGACAAGGTCCCGGACGGCGCGCTTACGGTCCGCGCCGCAGCGGAGGGCGAGAAGATGACCACGCTCGACGACGTCGAGCGGACCTTCGACGCCGAGACGGTGCTGGTCTGCGACCGCAATGGCCCCTCGGGCATAGCCGGGATCATGGGTGGTCAGACCTCCGAGGTCTCCGCGGAGACGACCAGCGTCCTGCTCGAGGTCGCCAACTGGAACGGGACCAACATCCTGCGCACCTCGCGGCTGCTCTCGCTGCGCTCGGAGGCGTCCTCGCGCTTCGAGAAGCAGCTGCACCCGGAGCTCTGCATGCGGGCGCAGCGGCTCGCCTCGCGGCTGCTGGTCGAGCTCTGCGGGGCGAAGCTGGTCCCAGGGACGATCGACGTCGCCGCCGATGCTCCGGCAATGCCGACGATTCCCCTGCGCGAGGCGCGGGTCGAGGGCCTGCTCGGCATGCCGATCTCCCGCGCCGACCAGCAGGAGTACTTGGAGCGGCTTGGCTTTGGAGTCGCCGGGACTGAGGCCGGTCTCGATGTGACCGTGCCGCCCGACCGCCACCACGACGTGACCCGCGAGGTCGACCTGATCGAGGAGGTCGGCCGCGTCCACGGCCTCGACGAGAACCTGCCCAGCACCCTGCCGGCCGTCGCCGGCCGGGTCGGCGGCCTGAGCCGCGAGCAGCGCCTCCGTCGCCGGGCCGAGGACGCGATGCGGGATCTCGGCTTCGACGAGGTGGTCGGCTGGAGCTTCACCGACCCCGGCGAGGCCACTCGGCTGCGCATCCCCGCCGACGACCTCCGCGCCACCCCCGTGGTAATCGACAACCCCCTATCCGAGGATCAGTCGGTCATGCGCACGACGGTCCTCGGTAGCCTCCTGGACGCCACCCAACGCAACCTCGCCCACGGAGCCGGCTCCGTGGCGCTGTACGAGTCCGCCCGCGTCTACCTCCCCCGGGGGCCGACGGGACGAAATGTCAAGGATGGCTTGACAAATCGGCCCGTCGGCCCCCTGGGCGGGGACTTCGTTGGCGAGAGGGGGGCGTGCTGCCTCGAGGCTCACAGGGTTGGGGCGGTGGCTGTGGGCTCGCTCGTACCGGGGTCCTGGCGCGGTGACGGGATTCCGGGAGACTTCTTTGCGCTCAAGGGGACGCTGGAAGCGCTTGCCGGGCAGCTTGGGGTGGCGCTTGCCTTCGAGCCCGCGGAGGAGCCCTTCCTGCATCCGGGGCGCTCGGCCGCCGTCCGGGTCGGCGAAGACCCCGCCGGCTGGATCGGCGAGCTGCACCCGCTGGTCGCGCGCGCCTGGGACATCGAGTCCGCCACCGCCTTCGAAGTCGAGCTCGCAGCGCTGGTCGCGGCCGCGCGGGCCGGCGAGGAGCTCTACGAGGATGTGACCACCTTCCCGGCCGTCCACCAGGATCTGGCCGTGGTCGTGCCGGATGACGTGCCGGCGGCCGAGCTGCGGCGGCTTGTCCTGCTCGGCGGCGGCGAGCTGCTGCAGGACGCCGAGGTCTTCGACCTCTACGAGGGCGACCAGGTTGGCGAGGGCCGCAAGAGCCTCGCCCTGCGGCTCGAGTTCCGGGCGCCCGACCGCACGCTCACCGATGAGGAGGTCGCGGCGCGGCGCGCGGCGATCGAGGCGGAGATCGAGAAGATCGGGGGCGCGTTGCGTGGCTGAGCCATTCGCACAACCGCTCGACGGCGAGCCCGCGGCTCGGGTCCTGGTCGCCGGCGCCTCGGGCTTCACCGGTGCGCTGGCGGCGCAGATCGTTTGGCGCCACCCGCGCCTCGAGCTGGTCGCCGCGACCTCGCGCAGCGACGCCGGGCGGCGGCTCGAAGAGCTCTACCCGCGCTACCGCGTGCCGCTCGAGCTGAGCGAGCTCGACCTCGACGAGCTCGAGCAGGTCGACGCGGCGATCGTCGCCTACCCGCACGGCGCCTCGGCGCCGATCGTTGCGGCGCTGCGCGGGCTCGGTGTGCTCGTCGTCGACCTCTCGGCCGACTTCCGCCTGCGCGACCTGCCGACCTACGAGCGCTGGTACGGCGAGCACGGCGCGCCCGAGCTGCTCGAGGGCGCCGTCTACGGGCTGACCGAGCTCTACCGCGAGCAGCTGCGCGCGGCCGAGCTGGTGGCGACGCCGGGCTGCTACCCGACGGCGAGCGTCCTCGCCCTGGCGCCGCTCGCCGAGAAGGGCCTTGTCTCCGAGGTCTTCGTCGCCGCGATGCAGGGCGCCTCCGGCTACGGGCGCAGCAGCGACGACACGGTTCACTTCAGCGCGATGACCGAGAACGCCTTCCCCTACAAGACCGAGGGCCACCGCCACCGACCCGAGATCGAGCAGGAGCTGGCGGCGCTCGGCAGCCCGGCGCCGGTCAGCTTCGTTCCCCATCTGCTGCCGCTCGACCAGGGTGAGCTGGCGACCTGCTTCGCCCAGCTCAGCGAGCCGTTGCCGAAGGAGGCGGTGCAGGCGCTCTACCGGGAGCGCTACGCGGGCGAGCCCTTCGTCCGGGTGCTCAACGGCCCACCCAACCTGCGCGCCGTGCGCGACACGAACGAGTGCCACCTCTACGTCACCGTCGAGGAGCGGGGGCGGGTGATCGCCTTCGCGGCGATCGACAACATCTGGAAGGGCGCCTCCGGCCAGGGCGTGCAGAACCTCAACCTGATGCTCGGCCTCGACGAGACGGAGGGCCTCCAATGAGGTTCCGGTGCGCCTTTGCCCCGATATGGGTGGATAAAGCGCACCGCAAACGGGGTGTGGCGTGAGTGGGGGGTTCTTCAGGTCGCGGTGGGTCTCGCCGCCGGCCGGGGTCGAGGAGCTCGATGCGGCCCGGCTCGCTCCGGGATTCCGGGCCGGCGCCGCGCACTGCGGGCTGAAGGGCGGCGGCAAGACCGACGTCGGGCTGCTGGTCTGCGACGCGGAGGAGGTCTCCTCCTCGATCCTGCTGACCCGCAACGCCTCCTCTGCGGCGCCGGTGCGGGTCTGCCGCGAGCGCTGCGAGCGGGGCGGGATCCGCGCCGCCGTCGTCAACGCCGGCAACGCCAACGCCGAGACCGGCGAGCAGGGCTATGCCGACGCGGTTGCGATGTGCGACGAGGCGGCGGCGCAGCTCGGCCTGCCCGCCGAGCTGGTCGCGGTCGCCGAGACCGGCGTGATCGGCGTGCCGCTGCCGATCGACACCGTGCTGGGCGGGATCGGCGACGCGGCCAAGACGCTCACCGGGGACGGCGGCGTCGCCTTTTCCGACGCGATCCTGACCACCGACCGCTGGCCGAAGCGCTGCACGCTGCGCGCCGAAGGGGTGACGATCTCCGCCCAGGCCAAGGGCGGCGGGATGATCCAGCCGAACATGGCGACGATGCTCTGCTTCGTGCAGACCGACGCGCTGGTCGAGGACCCCGACGCGGTCCTGCGCGCCGCCTGCGACGCCTCCTTCGAGCGGATCACGGTCGACGGCCAGATGAGCACCAACGACACGCTGTTGCTGCAGGCGACCGGCGCCGCCGGAGCGGCGCTGCCCGAGGGCCTGCTCGAGGCGGTGCTCCTGCAGCTGGCGATCGAGGTCGTCGCCGACGGCGAGGGATCGACCCGCGTCGGCCGCGTCCAGGTCGACGGCGCCGCCTCGCAGGACGAGGCCGAGCGGGTCGCCCGGGCGATCGCCAACTCGCCCCTGGTCAAGACGGCGCTCTTCGGTCGCGACCCAAACTGGGGACGGATCGCCCAAGCCGCCGGCATGGCTCTGGCCGGCGAGGACCTGCACGAGATCGGCGCCGATTCGATCGACAACGCCGAGCTGGGCGAGGACCTGCCCGAGGCGGAGATCGGCCTGCGGCTCGACCGCGGCGAGCACAGCGCTCACGTCTGGTTCTCCGATTTGGGCTACGAGTACGTGAGGATCAACGCCGAGTACACGACATGAGCGAAAGGGGCAGCAGATGAGCGAGCGGGCGCCACAGTCGCGCGCGGCCGGGGTCAACGTCGAGACCCTGCTCGAGGCGCTGCCCTACATCAAGCAGTTCCACGGGCAGACCGTGGTGATCAAGTACGGCGGCGCGGCGATGCGCGAGGAGTCGCTGCGCGAGGCCTTCGCCACCGACGTCGTGCTGCTCAAGTACGTCGGCATGAACCCGATCGTCGTGCACGGCGGCGGCCCCGAAATCAGCCAGTACATGGAGCGGCTCGGGCTTGAGGTGCGCTTCCACGAGGGGCTGCGCGTCTCCGACGCCGAGACGGTCGAGATCGCGCGGATGGTCCTCGTCGGCAAGCTCAACTCCGAAATCGTCCAGCGCCTCAACGCCCACGGCCAGCCTGCGGTCGGCCTCTCCGGGGAGGACGGGACCCTGTTCCGCGTCGCGCCCGTGCCCAACGCCGACGAGGTCGGCTTCGTCGGCTCGATCGAGCGGGTCGACGTCGACGTGCTCAACCACATCGCCGCCGACTACATCCCGGTGATCGCCTCCTCGGCCTCCGATCGGGACGGCCAGTCCTACAACGTCAACGCCGACGAGGCGGCCGGCAAGGTGGCGGGCAAGCTCGGCGCCCACAAGGCGATCTTCCTCACCGACGTCGAGGGCTGGCTGGCCGATCCCGACGAGAAAGGCTCGCTGATCGCCAGGGCGAGCGTCGAGGAGGTCGAGGCGCGGCTGACAGGAATCGACGGCGGCATGCGACCGAAGCTTGCCGCCTGCGCGCACGCGATCCGCGAGGGCGCCGGCGCCGCCCACATCATCGACGGACGCCGGCCGCACAGCCTGCTCCTCGAGCTCTTCACCGACGCCGGGATCGGCACGATGGTGACGCCGTAATGGAGCTCGCCGACCTGCAGGCGCTCGAGCAGCGCTACCTGATGCGCACCTACCGCCGGGCACCAGTCGAGTTCGTGCGCGGCGACGGTGCGCTGCTTTGGGACGCCGAGGGGAAGGAGTACCTCGATTTCCTCGGCGGGATCTCGGTCTGCTCGGTCGGCCACTGCAACCCGGAGGTGGTCGGGGCGGTGCGCGAGCAGGCCGGTCGCCTGATGCACAGCTCGAACCTCTTCTACACCGAGCCGATGGTGCGCCTCGCCGAGCGACTCAGCCGGTCGAGCCTCGGCGGTCGCGTCTTCTTCTCCAACTCGGGCACCGAGGCCAACGAGTGCGCGATCAAGATCGCCCGCAAGCACGCCCACCGGCGGGGGGTCTCCGCGCCGGAGATCGTCAGCTTCGAGCGTGACTTCCACGGCCGCACCTACGGGGCGCTTGCCGCCACCCCGGCACTGGCGGCCAACCCCGACCTGGCGCCGATGCTGCCCGGCTTCCGCTCGGTGCCCCTCAACGATGCCGACGCCCTGCATGCGGCGGTTGGGGAGAGCACGGCCGCGGTGCTGATCGAGCCGATCCAGGGGGAGGCCGGTGTCTACCCGGTCAGCGACGAGGCGCTGCTCGCCGCCCGCGAGGCCTGCAACTCGGCCGGTGCCCTGCTGATCCTCGACGAGATCCAGACCGGCGTCGGGCGCACCGGCTCGCTCTGGGCCTACGAGCAGTCCCCGGTGCGGCCGGACGTGCTGACCAGCGCCAAGGCGCTTGGCGGCGGCATGGCGATCGGCGCCTGCGTGACGACCCCAGAGGCCGGCGAGGTGCTCGAGCCCGGCGACCACGGCTCGACCTTCGCCGGTAGCCCGGTGGCGAGCGCCGCCGCGCTCGCGGTGCTCGGCATCGTCGACGAGCCCGAATTGCTGCGCGGCGTGCGCGAGGCCGGCGCGTCCCTGCGCGCCGGCCTGCTGGCGCTCGACGGCGTGCGCGAGGTGCGTGGCCGCGGCCTGATGCTCGGCGTCGGCCTCGAAGACGGAATCGACGCCGCCGCGCTCGGCGCCGACCTGCTCGAGCGCGGCCTGATCGTCAACGTGCCCGAGCCCGGCACGCTGCGGCTGCTGCCGCCGCTGACGGTGGAACCCGACCAGATCGAGCGGGCCCTCGCCACGATCGGCGCCGCGCTCGTAAGCTTCGCCGCCCCATGAGCTCGAAGAAGAAGCCACCGGAGCCACGCGCGCTGACCTCGAGCACGGCCGAGCGCCTGGAGGCGATCGTCGAGGCCGCCGAGCAGGCCGCCGCGAAGGTGATCGACGACGCCGAGGATCAGGCGCGCCGCGAGCTCGCCGAAGCCTCGGCCCGCGCCGATCGGATCGTCGCCGAGCGGCTGCGCGCCCTCGCCGACGAGCTCGACCCGCCGCTGCAGCCGCGCCGCGAGGGACACCTGCGCCCGGTCGAGCCGGTCGCCGAGGCCGCTCCCGCCGGGCCCCGCTCGGCTGCCTCCGGCGCCCGCCTGCTGGCCACCCAGATGGCGGTCTCAGGCGCCAGTCGCGAGGAGATCTCCGAGCGCCTGCGCGCCGGCTTCGACATCGACGACCCCAGCGAGATACTCGACGCGATACTCGGACCGGAGGAGTAGACCATGCACGAGGACCCGACCCGGATGATGCCCCAGCCCGACGACGAGCACCATCGCCCGCACGGCAACATGCGCCTGCTGATCGCCGGGCTGGTTGCGGTGATCGTCGGCCTGGTGATCGCGGTTGTCGTGATCGCCGGCGGCAGCGGCAGCGACACGACCTCGACGGTGACGACGACGCCAAGCGAAGCGAGCTCGACCAGCGAGACGACCGGCGGCTCGACGAGCACCGGCCCGACCACCGAGACGTCGCCGACGAGCACCGAAACCGAAACGACGCCGACGACCACGAGCACCGAAACGACGACCACGACCACGACCGCGCCGCCTGAAGAAGAAAACGGCAGCGGCGGCATCGGCGCCCCGTGATGCGGTCGTAATTCTTCCCGGCATGCGAGAACAGGTACGACCGCAACCTCGATGAGCAGCGATTTCCCCGCAGAGGTCCGCACCGCCTCCTATGAGGCCGACCCCGCCGAGGTGCGGCGCGTCCTGCTGCTCTACTCGGGCGGCCTCGACACGAGCGTGATGCTGAAGTGGATCCAGGATTCCTACGAGGCGGAGGTCGTCTGCCTGACCGTCAACCTCGGCCAGCCGGGCGAGGATTACGCGGTGATCGAGGACAAGGCGAAGCGATTGGGAGCGCTGGAGTGCCACGTGGTCGACGCCCGCGAGGAGTTCGCCCGCGAGTACATCGTCCCGGCGATCAAGGCCAACGCGCTCTACGGCGGCGGCTACCCGCTCTTCACCGCGCTCGGCCGGCCGCTGATCGCCAAGCTCGCGGTCGAGCAGGCGCGCCGCAGCGGTTGCGACACGATCGCCCACGGCTGCACCGGCAAGGGCAACGACCAGGTGCGGATCGAGGCCACCGTCGCCACCCTGGCGCCGGAGCTGAAGACGATCGCCCCGGTGCGCTCCTGGCAGATGGGCCGCGAGGAGGAGATCGCCTACGCCCGCGAGCACGGCATCCCGGTCAAGGGCGGCACCGAGACGGCGCCCTACTCGATCGACGACAACCTCTGGGGCCGCTCCTCGGAGGGTCGCTGGATCGAGGACCTCGACCACGCCCCCGAGCCCGACGTCTTCCAGCTGGTGACGAGGCCCGAGGAGGCGCCCGACGCGGCAGAGCTGCTCACGGTCGAGTTCGAGCGGGGCGTGCCGGTGGCGCTCGACGGGCAGCGCATGGAGCTCGTGCCGCTGCTCGAACGGGCGGCCGAAATCGGCTGCCGCCACGGGGTCGGGATCGTCGACCACATCGAGGACCGGATCGTCGGCCTCAAGGTGCGCGACATCTACGAGGTGCCGGCGGCGGCGATCCTGCTCACGGCCCACGAGGAGCTCGAGCGCCTGGTCGGCACGATCCACCAGAACCAGTTCAAGCCCGGGCTTGACCAGAAGTGGGCCTACCTGGTCTACGCCGGGCTCTGGTGGGAGCCGCTGCGCACCGACCTGGACGCTTACATGGACGCGGTCAGCGCCCAAGTCAGCGGCACGATCGGCCTGAAGCTCTACAAGGGCGGGGCCAGCGTCGTCACCCGCTCATCGCCGAACGCGGTCTACGACGCCGACCTGGCCAGCTTCGCCGAGTCGGGCGGGCTCTTCTCGCAGACGGCCTCGCCGGGCTTCATCGAGCTCTGGTCGCTGCAGTCGCGGATGGCGCATCGGATCCGCGAGCGCGGGGTAGAGGGGGCGAGGTGAACGAACGAGTCGGCAAGGCTGCGCTGCGCATCGCCGTCAAGTACGTGCGGGCGCGCTACCGCCGTCAGATCCGCATCGGCATAGGCGTGACCGTCGCGGGGGTGGCGATCGCCGCCTACGTGGCCACACGCAACGTCCCCGAGGGTTGAGCCTCGGCCCCGTCGCGGGGGGTGCAACGTTTTACCCACCCGCATCGACCGCAACGCGTTGCACCGGGGAGCGTGGCGTACCCTCGGCTGCTTGTGGCGCGGATGTTTGCGACAACCGCGGGCCGCGGACGCCTGCTCGGCGCGCTCGCCGCGCTGCTGGCATCGGCGGCGCTGCTCGCCTCGCCCGCGGGCGGCGCGAGCGTCTCGGCGCTCAAACAGAAGCTGAGCGCGGGGCGCGAAGAAGCCACCTCGCTGGCGAGCCGGCTGCAAGCTGCCCAGGCGGAGGTGGCAAGCGCCGAAGGCGAAGCCAAGGCCGCCGCCTCCCGCGAGCGCAAGCTCAGCGCCCTGCTGGCCGACGGCAGGGAAAAGGCGGCGCGGCTGGCCGCCGAGGTGAGCCGCACCCGTCGTGAGCTGGCAGTCGCCAAGGCGCGCCTGCGCCGCGCCCGCGCCGCCCTTGCCAACCGCCTCGTGGCGATCTATGAGAGCGGCGCGCCGAGCACCGCGAGCGTGATCCTCGCCTCGGGCAGCATCGACGAGCTTGCGACCCGGGTCGAATACCTCGACCGCATCCAGCAGTCCGACACCGACCTCGCCGACCGGGTCGCCGAAGTACGCCGCGCCGTGACTCGCGCCCTGCGCCGGGTCGCCACGCTCAAAGCCCGGGTCGACGCCTACAACGCACGCCTCGCCGCGGCTCGCGCCGAAATCGCCGGGGTGCGCGCAGACGCCGAAGCCGCCGCCGCCCGACTCGAATCGCTCGCCGCCGCCCGCTCCGCCGCCCTGGCAACGCTCAAATCGAAGATCGCCGGCTGGGTCAAGGACGTCCAGGCGGCCGAAGCCGCCAGCCGCGCCGCCGCAGAAGGCACGGTCGAACGCTGGTTGGGCGGCCCCTTCACGATCCCCACGTACATAGTCATGTGCGAGTCGGGCGGCAACTACGGCGCCGTAAACCCCTCATCCGGCGCCGGCGGCGCCTACCAAGTCCTCCCCTCCACATGGAAGCTCTACGGAGGCCAGGGCCTGCCGAACGAGGCCCCGAAGGCCGAACAGGACCGAATAGCCGCCGAAATCTGGGCCGACTCCGGCCCGTCAGCCTGGGTTTGCGGGTAGCAGGAGGGCGATCGGGGAGGGGTGGAGCGTCTTGTACTTTTCGGTCGTGAGCTTGCGGCGACAGCCCCGGCGTCTCCATCCGAAAAGTTAAGCGGAACCCCTCCCCGATCGCCCGCTCCGCTTCGAGCAAAACCTCACGCAAGACGCGCAAAAGCCTCACGGCTCCATCCACTCCGCTTGCGATGATCGGCACCCGTGAGCGATCCGCAAGCCGTCCACCTGCACGCCCACAGCGAGTACTCGCTGCTCGACGGCCACTGCAAGATCGAAGCGATGGCGGAACGGGCCGCCGAGATGGGCCAGCCCGCCCTGGGCCTCACCGACCACGGCGTGATGAACGGCGCCGTCGACCTGTACAAGGCCTGCAAGAAGCACGGGATCAAGCCGATCGCCGGCTTCGAGGCCTACTTCGTCGACGACGTCAAGGCGGTCAAGGAGAAGCCCAAATACGAGCGCAACCACCTCACCCTGCTCGCCGAGAACGACGCTGGCTTCGCCAACCTGGTGAAGCTCACCTCGACCGGCTTCCTCGAGGGCTTCTCGCGCGGCAAGGCCAACGTCGACATGGAGCTGCTTGCCGCGCACTCGGAGGGCGTGATCGCGCTCACCGGCTGCCTGCAGTCGCGCTTCTGCCGCCGCCTGGTCGAAGAGCGCGAGGACGACGCCCGCGCCCACCTCGACGACCTGATCCAGACCTTCGGCCCCGAGCAGGTCTACTTCGAGGTCCAGAAGAACGGCATCGCCGAGCAGGACAAGGCCAACGAGGGGATCGTCCGCTTCGCCCGTGAGCTGGGCCGGCCGCTGGTCGGCACCGCCGACGTCCACTACCTGCGGCGCGAGGACTTCGACAACCACGCGGCGCTGCTCTGCGTGCAGACCAAGTCCACCCTGGAAGCGCCGAAGATGAGCTTCGACACCAACGAGTTCTACCTCAAGGACTCCGGAGAAATGACGGCTTCCTTCGCCGAGTGGCCGGAGGCGGTGCCGACCACGCTGGAGATCGCCGAGCGCTGCGAGGTCGAGATCGAGCTCGGCAAGCTGCTGTTGCCGCGCTACCCGACCCCCGACGGCGAGGAGCCCGAGGCGATGCTGCGGCGGATCGCCGACGAGGGAATGCGCGCTCGCTACGGGGACCCGATCCCAGCCGAGGCGCGCGAGCGGCTCGAGTTCGAGCTCGGCGTGATCGAAGAGATGGGCTTCCCGTCCTACTTCCTGATCGTCTGGGACTTCGTCCGCTACGCGAAGCAGAACGGGATCGCGGTCGGCCCCGGGCGCGGCTCGGCGGCCGGCTCGATCGTCGCCTACGCGCTGGCGATCACCGACATCGACCCGCTCGCCAACGAGCTGATCTTCGAGCGCTTCCTCAACCCGGGGCGCAAGTCGATGCCCGACATCGACATCGACTTCTCGGTGCGCGGCCGCGAGCGGGTGATCCGCTATGTGCAGGAGAAGTACGGCCGCGAGTCGGTCGCCCAGATCATCACCTTCGGCAAGATGGCGCCGCGCGCCGCGACCCGCGACGCGGCCCGCGTGCTCGGCTACGACTACGGCACCGGCGACCGGCTCGCCAAGCAGATCCCCGAGCCGATCATGGGCCGCAGCCCCTCCTTCGAGGAATGCCTGGCGCCCGGCCAGGAGCTGCGCAAGACATACGACGCCGAGCCCGACGCGAAGAAGATCGTCGACGTCGCCCAGGGCCTCGAGGGGATCATCCGCAACAACTCGATCCACGCCGCCGCGGTGGTGATCGCCGACCGGCCGCTGCAGGAGGTGGTCCCCCTGCAGCTCGCCGAGGACCGCAGCGCGCCGGCAGCGAACGGCAGCGGCTCGGGCGGCAAGGCCGAGCGCCAGTACAAGATCGTCACCCAGTACTCGATGGGGCCGATCGAGGAGATCGGCCTGCTGAAGATGGACTTCCTCGGGCTGCGCAACCTCGACGTGATCGAGGACGCGATCGAGATCATCCAGCGTTCGCGGGGGGTCGAGCTCGACATCGGCGCGATCCCGATGGACGACGCCAAGACCTACGAGATGCTCGCCGGCGGCGACTCGACCGGCGTCTTCCAGTTCGAGTCCGAAGGGATGCGGGAGGCGCTGCGCAAGGTGAAGCCGACCGAGTTCTCCGACATCGTCGCGCTCGGCGCCCTCTACCGGCCCGGGGCGATGGCCTACATCCCCGCCTACGCGAAGGGCAAGCGCAACCCGAGCTCGGTCACCTACCCCGATCCGCGCCTGCGGCCGATCACCGAGGAGACCCACGGCTGCGTCATCTACCAGGAGCAGCTGATGGCGATCGCCCGCCAGATGGCCGGCTTCTCGGGTGCCGAGGCGGATGACCTGCGCAAGGCCGTCGGCAAGAAGAAGCGCGACCTGATGGCGACGATGAAGGACAAGTTCATGGCCGGCCTGAAGGAGTCGGGGACCGCCGCGAACGTCGCCGCCGACCTCTGGAAGCTGAACGAAGCCGCCGCCGACTACTCGTTCAACAAGTCCCACGCCGCCTGCTACGGGCTGATCTCCTACCGCACCGCCTACCTGAAGGCCAACTACCCGGCCGAGTACATGGCGGCGGTGATCTCCTCGGTGATGAACACCAAGGACAAGGTCCCTTTCTTCGTCAACCGCTGCGAGGAGATGGGGATCGAGGTGCTGCCCCCCGACGTCAACTCCTCCGACCACGACTTCGTCGTCTCCGAGAAGGCGATCCGCTTCGGCCTCGACGCGGTGAAGAACGTCGGCCACCAGGCGGTCGAGGCGATCCTCCGCGCCCGCGAGGACGCTCCAATCGCCTCGATCTGGGACTTCTGCGAGCGGGTCGACTCGCGCGCGGTCAACAAAAGAGCGGTCGAATGCCTGATCAAGTGCGGCGCGCTCGACTCGACCGGAGCGAGCCGCAAGGGAATGCTGGAGACGCTCCCCGCGGCGCAGTCGGCCGGCCAGAAGGCGCAGGAAGATGCCCAGCTCGGCCAGGGCTCGATCTTCGACTTCGGTGAGGACGACGGCGGGCAGGCGGGCGGCGGTCAGGCCCAACACCGGCCGCCGATCCCGGCCGAGGAGTTCGAGCGCTCGGAGCTGCTGGCGATGGAGAAGGAGACGCTCGGCACCTACCTCTCCTCGCACCCGCTGACCGAGGTGCGCGGCGCGCTGCGGGCGCGGGTCGATTGCAGCCTCGGCGACCTGGCGACCAAGCAAGACGGTTCCTGGGTGACGGTCGGCGGGATCGTCACCGAGTGCAAGAAGATCCGCACGAAGAGCGGCAGCCAGATGATGTTCGCGACGCTCGACGACGTCGAGGGGCAGGTCGAGATGTTGGTCTTCAAGGCCGACCAGGCCGAGAGCGCCGCGGTGATCGCACCAGACGCGATCGTCGTCGTCCGCGGCCGGCTCGACCACAAGGACCGCGGCGAGACCAAGCTCGTCGTCCAGGAGGCCGAGCGCTTCGAACCGGACGCCGCGGAGATCGCCGCGGCGCCGGCAGTGGCGAGCCCAGCCAGCGGTCCGTTTGAGTTCGAGATCGACGCTGGGATGCTCTCCGAGGGCCTGATCGAGGAGCTCAAGGCGGTGCTCGAGCACCATCGAGGGGAGACAGAGGTGCACGTCTCGATTCGCAACGGAGCCCCCAGGCCCGAGCGTCTTGAATTCGGCGAGGCGTACCGTGTGCGGTCTTCGGCCCACCTGCGCAGCGAGCTCGATCACGTCCTGGGCAATGCGTCTGCCCTGGCTGCATAGCCAGTCCAGGACTTGGATTCCGGGCCTCCTCGTCCGTAGACTTCGTCCATGACCGCTATTCGCGAGAAGACCGGCGAGTGTCGACAGTGCCGCTCCTTCTGCGACAAGATGGTCGAGCCACGCGGCTGCGTCGAAATGCGCTGCCGCTACCTCTACAGCTTCGTCGACATGCTGACCGGGTCCCAGTACGTCGGCTGCATGCAGCAGGTCTTCTCCGCCAAGGTCGAGCTCGACGCGGTCCTGCAGCCGGGTGGCTTCGGCGGCGTGAAGATGACCGGCGACGCGCTGCCCCACTGCCAGTTCAGCGTCGAGCGCGCCTACGAGGGAGAGGGCGAGTCCTATGAGTGCGTCAACCGCCGCTTCTTCGACTGCGCCGATGACGGTCCCGAGGGTATCCGCGCCTTCGACCTGCGCGACGTCTGAGCACCGGCTTCCGCGCCACCGATCTCTGTACGATGCCGCGCCGTGAACCTATGGAGGCGAAATGACTGACACAGCGGCGGTGGCAGAGGCAGCGAAGGAGAGCATCGTGGACGAGGTCGCGGGGGGCGCGGAGGCCCCTGAGGGCCCGCAGTTCACGCTCGAGCTCAACCAGGACCAGAAGGACATCCGCGAGTGGGTCCACGGCTTCGCCGAGGGCGTCGTCCGTCCCGCCGCGGAGGAATGGGACGAGCGCGAGGAGACCCCCTGGCCGGTGATCCAGGAGGCGGCCAAGATCGGTCTCTACAGCTTCGAAGCTCTGGGCCAGTTCTTCGCCGACCCGACCGGGCTCACCCTGCCGATCGCCAACGAGGAGCTCTTCTGGGGCGACGCCGGCATCGGCATGGCGATCATGGGCACCTCGCTCGCGGTCGCGGCGATCTTCGGCCAGGGGACCGGCGAGCAGATCGGCGAGTGGATCCCGCAGTGCTACGGCTCCGCCGACGACCCCAAGGTCGCCGCCTTCTGTGCGTCAGAGCCCGACGCCGGCTCCGACGTCTCCGCGATCCGCACCACCGCCAAGTACGACGAGGTCGCCGACGAGTGGGTGCTCAACGGCCAGAAGGCCTGGGCGACCAACGGCGGCATTGCCGACGTGCACGTGGTGATCGCCTCGGTCGACCGGGAGCTCGGCTCGCGCGGTCACGCCGCCTTCGTGATCCCGCCCGGGACCAAGGGCTGCGAGCAGGGCGCCAAGGTGAAGAAGCATGGCCTGCGCGCTTCGCACACCGCCGACGTCCACCTCGACGATTGCCGCATTCCGGGCGCCTGCTTGCTGGGCGGCAAGGAGAAGCTCGACGAGCGCCTCGCCCGCGTGCGCGAGGGCAAGCGGGCCAAGTCACAGGCCGCGATGCAGACCTTCGAGGCGAGCCGCCCGACGGTGGGCGCCCAGGCGATCGGCATCGCCCGCGCCGCCTACGAGTACGCGCTCGAGTACGCCAAGGAGCGCTCGCAGTTCGGCCGGCCGATCGTCGAGAACCAGGCGATCGCCTTCACCCTCGCCGACATGAAGCTGGAGATCGACGCCGCCCGCCTGCTCGTCTGGCGCGCCGCCTGGATGGGCCGCAGCGGCCACAAGTTCGAAAACGCCGAGGGCTCGATGTCGAAGCTGAAGGCCGGCGAGGTTGCCGTCTGGTCGACCGAGCGGGCGATCCAGATCCTCGGCGGCAACGGCTACACGCGCGAGTTCCCGGTCGAGCGCATGCACCGCGACGCCAAGATCTACACGATCTTCGAGGGCACCTCCGAGATCCAGCGGCTGGTGATCAGCCGCGCGATCTCGGGCGTGCACGTCAAGTAGCTCGGGGCGGGGGAGGGGCGAGGGACCCTGACACTCCTTTAGGCGAAAGCTTTGGGCCAGGTGCCGGTGCGGAGGCGTTCGTAGAGGGTGTCGGGGGCGAGGTCGACTTTGCCTGGCCAGGCGACGGTGCCGAGGTTTGTGTCGACGTAGGCTTCTGCGAAGCCCTCTGCGGTGCGGGCTCTCTCGAAGACCGGTCCCCGCATGCGGGCGAGGACATCGACTTCGCCGGTCAGACCGTCCTCGAAGCGCAGCTTCAGCACGCCGTGGCGCACGACGGTGGCGTCGGTGATGTAGGGCGTGAGTCCGTTCATTGCAGCGGTTCGATCTCCATCAGTGTTTCACTCGCGCGAGCCCGCCGCCAATTCGCTTCAAGCTCGGCTTGGTGAAGCTCGGCCCAGGCGAGGACGAGGCGCAGCTGCCTGCGAGGCAGGCTGTTCTCGATGACCTCGAGGTTGTCGATCCGGACCTTGGCCCATCCATCGGCGTGATGGGCGTGGAAGTGGGGAAAGCCGTGATCGTCGAAGAACATCCCGATCGTGATTCCGAGGAAGCGGCTGATCTCCGGCACCCACCTCTAAGAGCCGGGCGGCGCAGATTCGCCCCCCTGGGCGGGCTCAGCTGCGGCGTTTCAGGCCGGTTTTGCGGAGGCGCTTTGCCGCTTGGACTTCTTTTCGGTCCGGGCCTTTCTTGTTCGGGCCGGGCGTCTCCAGGGTGGCGGGGAGCTTGTCGAACCTTGGCTCGGAGAGGAAGGCCTCTAGGCCCTTCTTGCCCATCTCGCCTTTGCCGATGTTGGCGTGGCGGTCGCGGCAGGAGCCCAGAGGGGCGGCGGCGTCGTTCACGTGTAGGCAGCGGAGGCGTTTGAGGCCTACCTTCTTGTCAGCTTCGTCGACGATCTCGCTGAGGTGACCCGGGTCGGTGACGTCGTAGCCCTGGACGAAGAGGTGGCAGGAGTCGAGGCAGAGGCCGAGGCGCTTGCCGGCGCCGGCAAGGTCGATCAGCTCGGCGGTCTGGTCGAAGTCGCGGCCGAGGAGGCCCTTGTGGCCGGCGGTCTGCTCCAAGAGGAGCGGGCAGCTCTCGCTGTCCTTCAGCGCGGCGTCGATCACTTTCGCGGCGCGTTTAATCGACGGCTTCAGCGCCTCGCCCTTCTGGGCGCCGGGGTGCAGCACGACGCCGGCGGCGCCGATCTCGTCGCCGATGCGGAGGGCGTGGGTCAGCGATGCCAGCGACTTCTTTCGCAGCTCCCTGTCGGTCGTCGCGCAGTTGATCAGGTAGACGGCGTGGATCACCACCGCTTCAACCGGCGAGTCGGCCATCGCCTCCTTGAAAGCGGCGAAGTCCTCCGGCCCGTATTTGGTCGGCCGCCACATCCGCGGGCTCTGGTTGAAGATCTGGATCGATTCGCAACCGAGCTCGGTCCCGCGCTCGATCGCCTTCGCCAGGCCGCCGGCTGTGGAAACATGCGCGCCGATCAGCATCGTGTCTGCAGACTCTCCAATTCGCTTGAGGTTCGCGCCGTCGCCGACCGGCGCCCTCCACATAGGTGGAGCGCGGACGGCACTCTACAACTGGCTCGCGACCCGGCACGGCGGCGGGGAGCTGGTGCTGCGGATCGAGGACACCGACCGGCAGCGCTCGACCGAGGAGAACGTGGCGCAGATCATCGACGCGCTCGAGTGGCTGGAGCTGGACTGGGACGTCGGGCCGGTCTCGCAGGCCGGGCGGGCCGAGCGACACGCGGAGGCGCTGCAGCTGCTGCTCGAATCGGGTGCCGCCTACCAGGACGCCGCGACCGCCAAGGACGTCGAGGCCTGGAAGGCCGAGCACGGCGCCGACCGCGGCTACCGCGGCACGCCCAGCGACGCGCCCGGCGCCGCGGTGCGGCTGCGCGTCCCGGACGACGGGGAGACCGTCGTCGACGACCTGATCCGCGGCCCGGTCAGCTTCCCCAACCGCAGCTACGACGACTTCGTCATCGCCCGCGGCGACGGCTCGGTCCTCTACAACTTCGCGGTCGCGGTCGACGACGCCGAGATGGGCATCACCGAGGTGGTGCGCGGCGACGACCACCTCTCCAACACGCCCAAGCAGCTGCTGGTGCTTGCCGCGCTCGACCACGCGCCGCCGCGCTACGCCCACCTGCCGCTGCTGCACGGCCCCGACGGCAAGAAGCTCTCCAAGCGCCACGGCGCCGCTTCGGTGCAGGAGCTGCGCGAGGCCGGCTACCTGCCGGCGGCGGTGCGCAACTACCTGGCGCTGCTCGGCTGGGGCACGGATGACGACACGACGATCATGCCCACCGAGGAGCTCGTCGCGCGCTTCCGGGTCGAGGACGTCGGCCGCGCCGCGGCGATCTTCGATGAGAAGAAGCTGCGTTGGCTGAACGGGCGCTTCATGCGCGAGCTGTCGCTCGAGGAGTACACGGCACTCGTCGCCCGCCACCTCGGCCGCGAGCCCGACGGGCGCCTGCGCGCCGCCTGCGCGATCGCCCAGGAGAAAGCCCAGACCCTGGACGAGGTCTGGGCGCTGATCCGCTTCCTCTTCGAGCCGCCGGTGGAGGACGAGAAGTCATGGGCGAAGGTGATGAAGGACGGCGCCCTTGAGGCCCTGGAAGCCGCCCGCGGGGCGCTCGCGGGCACCGACAGCTTCGACCCGGAAACGCTCGAGGCGGCGCTCTCGCCCCTGCCTGAGCGGCTCGACGTCAAACCCGGCCGGGTCTATCAGCCGATCCGCGTGGCGATCACGGGGACGGCCGTCTCACCCGGCATCTTCGAGTCGCTGGCCGCGCTTGGGCGAGACGATTCGCTCTCGCGCATCGACGCGGCCGTGGCTCGGCTCCGTTCGTAACGGACAACGCCACCCATTGATCTACGCCGAACTGGACAGATGGCGAGATTTAAGACCTTAATTTTGGGGACAGGAGGGCTAAACCGTGCGTCCTCCGCTGCCGATGACGCTTGCGGAGCTTGCTCCGATCATGGACACGGCGAAGTCACACACCAACGGCGGCAACGGGCAGGCGAAGGCGGAGGCCGCGGCTCGTCGCAATAGCGGTCGCCCGGCGCCCGGCGCCCGGCTCGCCGCCGCCTTCGAGGCGGTCGAGAAGTTTCCCGTCCTGATGGAGTCTCGCGAGCGGGTGATGCGCGCCGCGACCGCGGAGACCGCGCGGATCGGCGAGATCGTCGAGGCGGTCGAGTCCGACGTCGGCCTGGCGATCGCCGTGCTGCGCTTCGCCAACCGCACCGCCGGGGGCAGGGCCGCGACGGTCCCGGCCGCGGTCGACGTGCTCAAGCCCTCCGGCGTGCTGGCGATCGCCGGCACGGCTCCCGTCTTCGACTTCTTCGAGACCAACGGGGGGCGCGAGATGCGCCCCGAGCGCTTCCGCGTCCACGCCCTCGCCAGCCAGCAGGCGGCGGACTCGATCGGCCGAACGATCGGCTGGGAGGACCGCGACGAGCTCGCGCTTGCCGCCCTTCTGCACGACATCGGCCGCCTGGTGATCGCCAACCTGCATCCCGGCGACCGCGGGCCGCTCGAGGCGGTCAGCAAGACTCCTGAGCTGCGCCTGCGCGAGGAACGCGACCGCCTCGGCATCGACCACGCCCTGGTCGGCGGCGTCCTGGCGCGGCGCTGGAACGTGCCGCAGCGGATCGCGGTGGCGATCGAGCGCCACCACGCCGAGGACGCCGAGGGTCTCGCCGGGATGGTCGCGATCGCCGACATGGTCGCCCACTACAGCCAGGGCGAGGCGGTATCGCCGGATCGGATGCACGCCGCCGCCAAACGCTGCGGCGTCTCGCCGGAGGCGCTGCGCGACCTGCTCTACGAGCTTCCCTACGCGCGCAGCGACCTCAACCGCGTCTCCGAGCCCTGCCCGCTCTCGACCCGCGAGCTCGACGTCCTGCGCCACCTCTCCGAGGGCATGGTCTACAAGCAGATCGCCGGCGAGATGCAGCTCTCGGTCTCGACGATCCGCACCCATCTGCATAACGTCTACGGCAAGATCGGCGCGGTGGACCGCGCCCAGGCAGTGCTCACCGCAAGGGACAGGGGCTGGATCTAACTACTCGATCAGGGACTCGCGTAGGGCTATGGCCACGGCGTGGGTCCTGTTTCTGGCCTCCAAGCGCGCCAGGGCGTTCTTGGTGTGGGTCTTGATCGTTTCCTCGCTGAGATCCAGCTCGCGCGCGGCCAGGGTGGTCGAACCGCCGTTGGCGAGCAACTGGAGGATTTCGCGTTGGCGCTTGGTCAGCTTTCCGCGGCTGCCGCGGGGCGGCACGGCCGGGTCTACGAAGCGCTTCTGGGAAAGCGCTGCGCTGGCCGCGCGCTGCAGTTGTTCCGCCCCCGCCGTGCGGGCGACGTAAGAAGTGGCCCCTGCCTGCAGGGCCGCGGTCACCAGGTGGCGCTCGGGGCGGTCCCCGTGGGCGACGATGCCTAGGCCCGGTTCGGATTTGAGCAGCACGCGGATCGCCTCGACGCCGCCGAGCGCTCCGTCGGGACCGCGCCTCATTTCGAGGACGGTCACGTCGAAGCTGCCCACGTCTCGGATCAGGTCGATCGCCTCGTCGCGGCTGCAAGCCTCCTGCACCTCGAACTGGTCTTCCAGCGCCCGGCGCACACCGAGGCGGACGATTGGATGACCGTCGACGACAAGGCAATTTGGGCGTTCGCTCAGGACTGCTTCCAATCCTCTTGGATTCTCGGCGAAGGCTCCATCGTCAGCCCTGGAGCCGAAGGTGCGATCCTAACCCAGACTCCGGGGTCCGCCCGGTGCGGTAGAAAGACCCCGTGATCTCGATCACCTCGAAGTCGCGCTACGCGGTCGTCGCGATGGCCGAGCTGGCCCGCTCGGGGGAGCGCCCGGTGCCGATCAAGGAGCTGGCCGAGCGCCGCGAGATCCCCGAGCAGTTCCTCGAGCAGCTCTTCTCGACCCTGCGCCGCGCCGGCCTGCTGGCCAGCCACCGCGGCATGAAAGGCGGCTACACCCTGGCCCGCCCCGCCGAGGAGATCACCGTCCTCGAGGTCGTCCAGGCCCTCGACGGCAAGGTGGGCCAGGAGGCCGACGAGGCCGGCGGCATCTGGTCAGAGGGCGTAACCGCCCTGCGCAAGGTCTTCGCCCAAACCACAATCGCCGAAATAGCCCGCCGCGAGGCCGAGGCCGCCGGCTCGGGTATGTACTTCATCTAATGCCGATCGGCCCGACAGCCGCCGCCGTCGTGGGGGAGACGCCGATGGTGGTGCTCTCGCGCATGGGCGAGGGGCTCGGCGCTGAGGTCTGCGTCAAGCTCGAGAGCCTCAATCCCGGCGGGTCGGTGAAGGACCGGATCGGGGTGGCGATGATCGAGGCCGCCGAGCGGGACGGGCTGATCTCGCCGGGGGAGTCGGTGATCGTCGAGCCGACCAGCGGCAATACGGGGATCGCGCTGGCGATGGTCTGCGCGGCGCGCGGCTACGAGCTGATCCTCACGCTGCCCGAGGGGATGAGCCGCGAGCGCTCCAAGCTCTTGCGCGCCTACGGGGCGGAAGTGCGGGAGACCCCCTCGCTGGGCGGCATGCACGAGGCGGTCGAGCTGGCCGAGGAGATCCGCGAGCAGCGCAAGGGCTTCATGCCGCAGCAGTTCGCCAACCCGGCCAACCCCGAGGCGCACCGGCGCACGACCGCCGAGGAGATCTGGCGCGACTGCGAGGGCGAGGTCGGCGCCTTCGTCTCCGGGGTCGGCACCGGCGGCACGATCACCGGCGTCGGGCGGATGCTGCGCGAGCGCAGCCCCGAGACGCTGGTCGTGGCAGTCGAGCCGGCCTCCTCGCCGGTGCTCTCCGGCGGGCGGCCCGGCCCGCACAAGATCCAGGGGATCGGCGCCGGCTTCGTCCCCGAGGTGCTCGACCGCTCGGTTATCGACGAGATCGTCTCGGTCTCCGACGAGGACGCGCTGGAGACGGCGCGCCTCGCCGCGCAGCGCGAGGGCGTCCTCGCCGGGATCTCGGCGGGGGCCAACATCCGCGCCGCGCTCGGGGTCGCGGGGCGTCCCGAGATGGCGGGCAAGAGGGTGGTGACGATCGTCTGCGACTCGGGCGAGCGCTACGTGTCCCTACCCTTCTTCTCACCATGAACCGCTGGAAGCGACTGGTCTCAGAGGTGCGCGCCGACCTCAAGGCGGCGCGCGACCGCGACCCCGCCGCCCAGGGCGTCTCCAGCTTCGAGATCCTCACCAGCTGGGCCGGCGTGCAGGCGTTGCTTGCCCACCGGCTCGCCCACGCGCTGCTCGGGGCGGGGGTGCCGCTGGCGCCGCGTCTGATCGCCTACCTGACCCGCGCCGTCACCGGGGTGGAGATCCACCCGGCGGCGCGGATCGGCCGCGAGTTCTTCATCGACCACGGCTCCGGCGTGGTGGTCGGCGAGACCGCCGAGATCGGCCGGCGGGTGACGCTCTACCAAGGCGTGACCCTGGGTGGCACCGGGTTTCAGCCCGGCAAGCGCCATCCGACCCTCGGCGACAACGTCACGGTCGGCTCGGGCGCCAAGCTGCTCGGCCCGATCGCCGTCGGCGACGGGGCGAAGATCGGCGCCAACACGGTGGTGATCGAGGACGTGCCGCCCTGCGCGACCGTGGTCGGCAACCCTGGCCACCCGGTCAAGGTCGAAGGCAAGCGGGTCGAGGGGCCCGACGCCGACTGGATCCACCTGCCCGACCCGATCGCCGAGGCGATCCGCTCGCTCTCGCAGCGGATCGGCGAGCTCGAGCGGCGGCTCGGGGAGCTCGACGGCGACCGGCCGGCAAATGGCGGCGAGACCGAGGTGCGGGAGCGCACCGGTCGTTCTACGGCCGGTGGCTGATGTAGGGCCTTCGCCCGCCGAGTCCCTGGCTATGCTCGGCGGGTGACCCTGCAAAGCGAGTTCGAGATGACTCCGGAGGGCGCCGAGGCGCCCGACGGTGCGCCGATCGAGCCCGGCGCCGACCGCGCCGAGCGGCTGCTGGCAGGCCTCAACGACCCGCAGCGCGAGGCGGTTCGCCACGGCGAGGGGCCGCTGCTGGTGCTGGCCGGGGCGGGCTCGGGCAAGACCCGCGTGTTGACCCACCGGATCGCCTATCTGCTGGCGACCGGCGCCGCCCGCCCGGGCGAGATCCTCGCGATCACCTTCACCAACAAGGCGGCGAGTGAGATGCGCGAGCGGGTCGCCGACCTGGTCGGTCGCTCGGTGCGGGCGATGTGGGTGACGACCTTCCACTCGTCCTGCGCGCGGATGCTGCGCGCCGACGCCGAGAAGCTCGGCTACTCGAAGAGCTTCACGATCTACGACGAGTCCGACTCGCTGCGGATGCTCAAACGCTGCCTGGCCGAGCTCGGCGTCGACCCGAAACGCTATCCGCCGCGTTCGATCCGCTCGCAGATCTCCGGCGCCAAGAACAAGCTCGTCAACGCCGCTGCATACACCCAGCAGCAGGGCAGCGTCTTCGAGGAAGTCGCCGCCGCGGCCTACGAGCGCTACGAGAAGCGGATGCTGGAAGCCAACGCGCTCGACTTCGACGACCTGCTGGTGCGTACGGTCGAGCTGCTGGAGAAGTCCGACGAGGCCCGCGAACGCTGGCGCCGCACCTTCCGCCACGTCCTCGTCGACGAGTACCAGGACACCAACCACGCCCAGTACCGGCTGCTGCAGCTGCTCGTCGCCGAGCACGGCAACCTGATGGTGGTCGGCGACGAGGATCAGTCGGTCTACGGCTTCCGCCACGCCGACATCCGCAACATCCTCGACTTCGAGCGCGACTTCCCCGAGGCAGAGATCGTCAAGCTCGAGCAGAACTACCGCTCGACCCAGACGATCCTCTCCGCCGCTACCGCCGTGGTGTCGAACAACCGCCAGAGACGTCAGGACCCGAAGGAGATGTGGACCGAGATCGCCGGCGGAGAGCCGGTCCAGCTCTCCGAGCTCAGCGACGAGCACGAGGAGGCGCGCTGGGTAGCGGGGGAGATCGAGCGGCTGGCCGAGCAGGAGGGGGTGCGGCGCGAGGACATCGCGGTCTTCTACCGGACCAACGCGATGAGCCGCGTGGTCGAGGACACGCTGGTGCGCTTCGAGCTTCCCTACCAGGTGATCGGCGGAACCAAGTTCTACGAGCGCGCCGAGATCAAGGACGCCGTCGCCTACCTCAGCCTGCTGGTCAACCCTTCCGACCAGGTCTCCTTCGTGCGGATCGTCAACTCGCCGCGGCGCGGGATCGGCGACACCAGCCAGGGGCGGCTCGCCTCGCACGCCAACACGACGGGCCTGACGATCTGGGAGGTGATGGAACGCGCGGAGGAGGTGCCGGGGCTGAGCGCCAAGGCAATCAAGGCGGTCTCCCGCTTCCACGAGACGATGGAGGGGCTGCGCGAACGGGCCGCCGAAGCGCCGGTCGCCGAGCTGCTCGAGGCGGTGCTGCGCGAGAGCGGCTATCTGGACGCGCTGGCGGCCGAGCGCACGGTCGAAGCCGAGGGCCGCGCGGAGAACCTCGAGGAGCTCGTCGGCGTCGCCTCCGAGTTCGACGCGAACCACGAGCTCGAGGGCGAGGGGGAAGTCTCGCCGCTCGAAGAGTTCCTCCAGCAGATCTCGCTCTACACGGAGCAGGACGGGCTGCGCGAAGAGGAGTCGTTGATCACGCTGATGACCCTGCACAACGCGAAGGGCCTCGAGTACGACACGGTCTTCATCGTCGGCTGCGAGGACGGCGCCTTCCCGCACATGCGCGCCCTGGAAGAGGGCGGCGAGGAGGAGGAGCGGCGCCTCTGCTACGTCGGCATCACCAGGGCGCGGCGCCGCCTCTACATGACCTGGGCGCGCGAACGCCGGCTCTTCGGCCGGGCCGAGCGCAACCTGCCCTCGCGCTTCATCGACGAGCTGCCGGCCGAGCTCACCGAGCGCCACTCGAGCGCGCCGGGCGCCGCCGCGGGGTTGGGTTGGGAGACGACGCCTTCCGGCGCGGCCGCGCCGGCCGAGCCCGGCCCGACCCTGGAGCTGGCCGCCGGCGACGACGTCGTCCACGCCAGCTTCGGCGAGGGCGTGGTCACCGCGGTCGAGCCGGGCGGGATCGTCGTGATCCGCTTCTCCTCAGACGGCAGCGAGCGCAAGCTGATGGCCGACTACGCCCCGATCAGGAGGAGATGAAGTGAGCGCGAGGGTCATCGACGGCAAGGCGGTGGCGGCGAGCGTGCGCGCGGGGATCGCGACCGAGGTCCAGGTCTTCGCCGAGGAGCGCGGCCGGGTGCCGGCGCTGGCGACGGTGATCGTCGGCGACGACCCCGCATCGGAGGTATACGTCGGCCACAAGCACCGCGCCTGCGAGGAGGTCGGCATTCGCTCGGTCCACCGCGGCCTCGGCGCCGAGGCCAGCGAGGACGAGCTGCTCGCCCTGGTCGCCGAGCTGGGTCGCGACGACGGCGTCGACGGGATCCTCGTCCAGCTTCCGGTCCCCGCGCACATCGATCCCGACCGGGTCGTCGCGGGGCTCGACCCGGCCAAGGACGTCGACGGCCTGACGCCGGTCAACGCCGGCCTGCTCGCCCACGGGATGCCGGGCCTGGTGCCCTGTACGCCGGCCGGGGTGATGGAGTTGCTGCGTCACGAGGGGGTCGAGCTGGACGGCGCCGTGGCGGTCGTCGTCGGCCGCTCGAAGCTGGTCGGCGTGCCGGTCTCGCGCCTGCTGCTGGCCGCCAACGCGACGGTCACCGTCTGTCACTCGCGCACCCGCGACCTGGCCGCGACCTGCGCCCGCGCCGACGTGCTGGTCGCCGCGGTCGGCGTGCCGCGGCTGCTCGGCGGCGATGCGGTCAAGCAGGGCGCCGTGGTGATCGACGTCGGCGTCAACCGCACCGAGGACGGCCTGGTCGGCGACGTCGACTTCGAGCCGGCGGCGGAGCGGGCGGCGGCGATCACGCCGGTGCCGGGCGGGGTCGGCCCGATGACAGTCGCGATGCTGCTCGTCAATACGGTGGCCGCCGCCCGCGCCCGGGTGTAGTGTCGAGCCGACCCCTAGCCCCACGGAGGAAGCGATGGAATTGGACAGGCTGAACTTGGGCGAGAAGATCGCCGGCGTCTCCGCGATCCTGCTCTTCATCTTCATGTTCTTCGAGTGGTTCGGCGTCGAAGTCTCGGGTGTCGGTGGATTCTCCGGGACGATCTCGGGAGAGGGCGGAAACGCCTGGGACACGCTCGACTTCATCCCGATCGTCCTCGTGATCGCGATCGTCGCGGCGCTGGTCCTCGCCGGGATCAGGCTCGCCGACTCGCCGCTCGAGCCGTCGGTGCCGCTCAGCGCGATCGTCGCCGTGCTCGGCGGGCTCGCGACGTTGCTCGTCCTCTACCGGATCGTCTTCCCGCCGAGCTTCGGCAGCTTCGGCGGAGTTTCGGTCGACGCGACCCTGAGCGTCGGAATCTTCCTCGGGCTGCTCGCCTCGGCCGGGATCGCATACGGGGGGTACTCCGCGATGCGGGAGGACGGGATCACGTTCGGAGACGTGGCCGATGGGTTGTCGCGGGGCGGTGGCGGCTCTGGCGGCGGTGGGCATCCGGCCGCGAGCGCTCCGCCACCTCCTCCTCCGCCACAGCCTCCGGCGGGCTCGCCGCCTCCGCCACCTCCACCGCCGCCGTCCAGCCCGCCGCCTCCGCCGCGTTGACCTTGTAACGGGGTGCGGTCGGTGGGCGACCCTCCCAAAAACGCTCGGCAGGAGCCTCGCTTGAGTGTTTTTGGGAGGGTCGCCCACCGCCCTCTCCACTTCGGGGGTTATCCGGCGGCCTCGTTGGCCAGCTTGGTTGCTATTCGGGTGGCGAAGGCGATGATGGTCATCATCGGGTTGACGCCTACCGAAGCGGGGAATAGGGAGGCGTCCGTTATGTAGAGAGCTTTCGTTCCACGGACCGAACCATCGGGAGCGCAGACGCCGTGGTTGTCCGGGGCTATGCGGGCGGTGCCCATCGGGTGGAAGGCCTCGAGGCGTAGCTCGGAGGGCTTGAAGCGGGTCGATTCGAAGGTGGCGAGGTCCTCGCGTTTGAGCTTGGCGACCCTTGAGACGTTTGGGTAGACCTCGGTGGCTCCGGCGGCGAAGTGGAGCTTGGCGGCTTGGGTTATGCCGTGGGCGAGGCGGTTTGCGTCGGCTTGGGTGAGGTCGTAGGTGGTGCGGAGTGCGCCGTTGCGGAGGCTGACTCGGCCGCTGGACTCGTCGGAGAGGTGGACGCCTATCGAGGCGATGTGGGCGAAGTCGAGCAGTGCGCGCTGGTGCTCCTTGCCAGTGCCCGGGAGCCAGCCTCCGCCGAAGGCGAGCGGGGTGAAGGTGGCCTCCAGCAGGAGGCGCTGCGGCTCCCACTCGTCGACGTAGTAGCTCTGCATCACGCCTTCCCAGCCCCGCACCTCCTCCGCGTAGCGCGCCCCAACCCAGCAGGCTGGGTGGATGTGGAGGTTGCGCCCGACCTGCCCCCCTCCAAGCCCCGAGCGCAGCAGCAGCTCCGGCGTCCCCAACGCCCCACCCGCCACCACAACCCCCACCCGAGCGCGAGCCGCATACGGCTGCCGCGGGGGCCGACGGGCCGAATTGTCAAGTATGCCTTGACGTATCGGCCCGTCGGCCCCCGAGTTGCCGGTTACGCCTGTGGCTCGGCCTCGCTCGGTGAGGATGTGGCGGACCTCTACGCCGGTGCGGAGGCGGGCTCCGGCGGCTATGGCTCGGGGGAGGTAGGTGACGTGCATGCCGCGCTTGGCGTCAAGTGGGCAGCCGTAGGGGCAGGAGCTGCACTGGACGCAGCTGCCGGCGTTGCGGGAGATCGGGCCGCCGGATGCGCCGAGGGCCGCGGCGCCCTCCATCGCCAGCTGGCCGTTGCGGCCCATGCGCTCCGGGTCGACCGGGGTCACGCGGAGGAACTCCTCGGCGGCGGCGAACTCCGGGTCGAGGCTCGCGGCCCAGTCGACGCCGAAGCGATCGCGCCACTCGGCGAGCAGCGGGTCGGGCGCGCGAAAGCAGGTGCCCGAGTTGACGACGGTGGTGCCGCCGACGGTTCGCCCGACCGGGACCGGGATTGCGGGACGGCCTTCGGCGATCGTCAGGCCGCCGTCGCGGTAGAGCGTCGCGACCGCCTCGAGCGGGTCGGCCGGGTAGCGCTCGCGGTCATGAGCGCCACCCGCCTCGAGCACGATCACGTCGAGCCCCGCCTCGGCGAGGATCGCCGCGGTGACCGCGCCGCCGGCGCCGGAGCCGACGATAACCACGTCGCACTCCTCCTCGGCGCCCGCGGGCGCGGTCTCGCCGAGTGGCCCGGCCGGCTCGGGCAGCGAGCCGTCGGCGAGGCGGCAGCTCGCCCCGGTCCCGAGCCGCGCTTCGACCTGCGGCGCCACCGCGTAGCCGAGCGTCGTGAAGACCTTTGCCATCAGCAGCAGCTCGTGCATCGGGCCAAGCCGCGAGCCCTCCATGCGCCGCAGGAAGTCCTCGCGCGCCGCCGGTGCCAGGCGGCTGAAGCGCCAGGGGAAGGGCAGCCACTCGAACGCCAGCAGGCCGAGCCTGACGCGGCGCAGGACGCGGGGCGAGAGCGAGGCGAGGAACCGGGCGAGCGGCGCCGAGACCGGCACGTCGCGCTCGGCTGCGGGCAGGCCGTCGACTCCCGGAGCCATCGCCGCGCAGATCGCGCTGAGGGTGCGCTGCTCGGCGGCGGAGAGCCCCGGCGCGCGCTGTCAGCCGGGCGCGGGGGAGCGTCCGATCCGGCCGGCGAGGCCGTAAAGCCAGAGCGCCAGCAAGGCGAGGAAGCCGTCGACGAGGAAGTTGAGCAGGTAGATGAAGACCCGTTCGTCGATCAGGAAGAAGGCGAGCGAGCCGAGTGAGGAGGCCGTCTTTCCGGCGGCGAGGACGAGTAGCAACGGCCGGTAGCGGACCACGTCCGCCTGGGCGACGAGGCAGATCCCGGTGATCACCACCATGTAGGCGAAGCCGAGCGCCAGCCAGAGATCCTCCTGGGTGTGCGGCGCCCGCGTGTCGTTGCCGAGCCATTCGCCGAGGTCGGAGATCGTCTCGAGCACGCCGCTCGGCACGACGATGAAGAGGATGCCGACGACGGCGAAGCTCGCCGCGAGCAGGCGCAGGGAGAGGACCGCGAAGCGCTCTGCCGTCTCTCCCCGCATGGCGATCGGACTCTAACTCCTAGAATGCCGCAGGTGATTGACCGAGATCAGGTGCTGCACGTGGCCAAATTGGCGCGGCTTGGCCTCAGCGAGGACGAGGTCGAGACTATGGCTGGCGAGCTTTCGGGGATCCTCGAGCACGTCGACCGGATCTCGGAGCTCGACCTCGAGGATGTAGAGCCAACTTCGCACGTGGTCGAGCTGGAGAACGTTTGGCGGGAGGACTTGCCGCACGAGAGCCTCGAGCGGGACGTCGCGCTCTCGCAGGCGCCCGATCCGCATGACGGGGCGTTCAGGGTTCCCTCGCCGCAGGCGGAGGAATAGATGGGCGACCTCCTTTCTCTCACGGCCCTTCAGGCCCATGAAGCCATGCTCGCCGGTGACCTCGACGCGGGCGAGTACGTCGATGCCTGGCGGGAGGCAGCGGCCGGAGACGATCTCAACGCCTACCTCTGGCGCGACGAGGGCGGCGACGCGGGGGCGATCGCGGTCGAGCGTCCCTCGATCGCGCCGGTCGCGGTCAAGGACATCTTCTGCACCGAGGGCGTGCCGACCACCGCCGGGTCGCGGATCCTCGAGGGCTACCGGCCGCCGTACACCGCGACCGCGGTCGCCAAGCTGCTCGAGGCCGGCGCCCCGATCCTCGGCAAGACCAACATGGACGAGTTCGCGATGGGCTCCTCCAACGAGAACTCGGCCTACGGGCCCGTGCTCAACCCCTGGGACCGCGAGCGGGTGCCGGGCGGTTCCTCGGGCGGCTCGGCCGCGGTCGTCGCCGGCGGCCTGGCGCCCTGGGCGATCGGCACCGACACGGGCGGCTCGATCCGCCAGCCCGCCTCGCTCTGCGGGATCGTCGGGCTGAAGCCGACCTACGGGGCGATCTCGCGCTACGGGATGATCGCCTTCGCCTCCTCGCTCGACCAGTGCGGGCCGCTGACCCGCGAC
Source organism: uncultured Solirubrobacterales bacterium (assembly GCA_963728365.1). GTDB lineage: Bacteria > Actinomycetota > Thermoleophilia > Solirubrobacterales > 70-9 > VRUE01. Next base: position 521,861 of record CAVSJI010000001.1, on the reverse strand, counting down.
GTCAGAGACGCGGCCCTGCTGCTCGGCATCCTGCAGGGCAAGGATCCTTGCGACTCGACCTCGGTCGGCCTGCCGGAGGCGCCGCGGCTGCCGGACCGCGAGGACCTCAGCGGGTTGCGCTTCGGCCTCCCCGTCGACCTCGCCCGCGAGGACCTCGAGCCCGGCGTGCGCGAGGTCTTCGAGGCGACTCTGACGAAGATCGAGTCGCTCGGCGGCGAGCTCGCCGAGACCACGCTGCCGCACGCCGAGCACGGCATCTCCGCCTACTACGTGCTCGCCCCGGCCGAGGCCTCCTCGAACCTGGCCCGCTACGACGGCGTCCGCTACGGGATGCGCGCCGCGTCGAGCGGCGATGTGATCGAGATGTATGAGGCGACCCGCGCGCGGGGCTTCGGCGCCGAGGTCAAGCGCCGCATCATGCTCGGCACCTACGCGCTCTCCTCCGGCTACTACGAGGCCTACTACGGGCAGGCGCAGAAGGTGCGGACGAAGATCGCGGCTGACTTCTCGGCCGCCTTTGCCGAGCTCGACTTCGTCGTCACCCCGACCTCGCCCTCGGTCGCCTTCGGCCTCGACGAGAAGACCGACGACCCGCTGGCGATGTACCTCAACGACTTCTTCACCGTGCCGATGAGCCTCGCGGGCATCCCGGCGATCTCGATCCCGGCCGGCCTCGCCGAGCCGGCGGGCGGCGGACCGCAGCTGCCGGTCGGCTTCCAGATCGCCGCCCCCGCCTTCGCCGAGCAGCGGCTGCTCGACGCCGCCTACGCCCTGGAGCAGGCCATCGGCCTCGACGCGACGCCTTCCGGTGCGCCTTATCCACCCATAGACCACAAAAAGCGCACCGGAACCGGGGGTGGCGGGGGTGGCTGAGCTCGAGGCTGTTATTGGGCTGGAGATTCATGTGCAGCTTGCTACGCGGACGAAGATGTTCTGTGGGTGCTCGCTCTCATTTGGGGACGAGCCGAACGTGCATACCTGCCCGGTTTGCCTGGCCCATCCCGGCGTGCTGCCGGCCGTCAACGAGGAGGCGGTCCGCTCCGCCCTGAAGATCGCCGCGGCGCTCGAATGCGAGGTGGCGCCGCGCTCGATCTTCCACCGCAAGAACTACTTCTATCCCGATAGCCCGAAGGCGTACCAGATCAGCCAGTACGACATCCCGATCGCCGGCGCCGGCCGACTCGGCGAGGTGCGCATCCACCGCGCCCACCTCGAGGAGGACGCGGCGAAGATGATCCACGTCGGCGAGTCGGGCCGCATCCACGGCTCCGGCGCCTCGCTGGTCGACTTCAACCGCGGCGGTACCCCATTGGTCGAGATCGTCACCGAGCCCGACCTGCGCAGCGCCGCCGAGGCCGCGTCCTGGGCGCGCCTGCTGCGCGAGACCGTGCGCCAGCTCGGCGTCTCCGACGTCAACATGGAGGAGGGCAGCCTGCGCGTCGACGGCAACATCTCCGTGCGCCCGGCGGGCAGCGAGCAGCTCGGCACCAAGACCGAGCTGAAGAACATGAACAGCTTCCGCTTCCTCGAGCGCGGCATCGAAGCCGAGCTTGCCCGCCAGCGCGAGATCGTCGAATCGGGCGGCAGCGTCGTCCAGGAGACGCTCCACTTCCACCCCGAGGACGGCAGCTTGCACCCGCTGCGCTCCAAGGAGGAGGCGCACGACTACCGCTACTTCCCCGAGCCCGACCTGGTCCCGATCGCGCCGACCGAGGCGATGCTGCGCGAAGCGCGCGAGTCCCTTCCCGAGCTGCCGGCCCATCGCCAGGCGCGCTACGAGACCGAGCTCGGCCTGGCGGCCGACGTGGCGGCTCTGCTCGCCGCGGATCCCGAGACCGCCGCCTACTTCGAGGCCGCCGCTCAGAAGGCGGAGGGCGTCGAGGCCCGCGTCGTCGCCAACTGGGTGACGGGAGAGCTGGCGGCGGCGCTGCGCCAGGAGGGGCGAGAGGCGAACGCGACCGAGTCGAAGGTGGCGCCCGAGGCGCTCGCCGAGCTGGCGAAGCTGGTCGCCGAGAAGAAGATCTCCCACGGCAGCGGCAAGGCCGTGCTGGCAACGCTCGTCGCCGAGGGCGGCGATCCGGCCGCAATCGTCGAGCGCGACGGCCTTGCCCAGATCTCCGACAGCGGCGAGCTCGAGTCGATCGTCGCCGCCGCGATCGAAGCCAACCCCGACGCCGCCGAGCAAATCCGTGCGGGCAACGGCAAGGCCATTGGCGCAATCGTCGGATTCGTGATGAAGCAAACGCAAGGTCGAGCCGACGGGGGCGAGGTCAACCGCCTGATCAAGGAACAACTCGACGCCTGAGGTCGATCGGGGAGCTCGGCCGAGCCTCCCCGCTGTTGCTCCGACGAGCCCTCCCCGGTCGACCCCTTTGTGTGGTCTCGCACTTCGTAACAAGTTGTTACAAAGTGCTAAGTTGGACCCATGGCCTGGAACGTCGTCATTGCCGGGGGTGGATTCGGTGGGGCGATGGCGGCTCGGGAGCTGGAGCGGATCCTGCCGCGGCAGTCGACCCGGCTGATGCTCGTCAACGACGCCAACTTCCTGCTCTACACGCCGTTCCTGCCCGAGGCGGCGGCGGGAACGCTGGAGCCGCGGCACGTGGTCACGCCGCTGCGCGAGATCCTCGACCGCACCTACCTGCGGCTGGGGACGATCGTCGGCCACGATCCCGCCGCGAAGACGGTCGAGCTGCGCACCCGCGAGGGCGAGAGCGAGCAGCTGCCCTACGACCAGCTGCTGCTGGCGCTCGGCTCGGTCTCGCGCGTCCTGCCGGTGCCGGGGTTGTCCGAGCACGCGATCGGGTTCAAGAGCCTCGCCGACGCGATCTGGCTGCGCAACCACGTGATCGAGACGCTCGAGGCGGCGAACGCGACCGACGATGCCGCCCGCCGCGAGGAGCTGCTCACCTACGTCTTCGTCGGCGGCGGCTACGCGGGGCTCGAGGCGCTGGCCGAGCTGCAGGACTTCGCCGCCGACGCGATCGAGAGCTACCCGCGCGCCAGGCTGCACGGCATGCGCTGGGTCCTGGTCGAGGCCAGCGACCGGGTCCTGCCCGAGATCGACGCCGAGCTGGCTGATTACGCGCTGCGCGAGCTGCGCGGCCGTGGCATCGACATCCGCCTCGGCACGACGCTCGAGGAGGTGACCGCCGAGAGCGCGCGGATCGCCACCGGCGAGACGTTGCCGACCCGCACGGTCGTCTGGACCGCCGGCGTCGCTCCGCACCCGAGCCTGCGCCAGATGTCGCTGCCGCTCGACGAGCGCGGCCGGGTTCCGGTCGACGACCACCTGCGCGTGCAGGGCTCGGACTCGGTCTGGGCGATCGGCGATTGCGCCGCGGCGCCCGATCCGCGCGGGGGGCTCTGCCCGCCGACCGCGCAGCACGCGGTGCGCCAGGGGCCGGTCGCCGCCCGCAACATCGCCGCCGAGCTGGGCATCGGCGAGGCGCGGCCCTTCGAGTACCGCGGCAGCGCCGCCTTCGTCAACCTCGGCCGCTACAAGGCCGTCGGCAAGATCGGCGGCCGCACCTTCCGGGGCTTCCCCGCCTGGTGGATGGCGCGGACCTACCACATGAGTCAGATCCCGGGGGCGGCGCGCAAGGCGCGCGCGGTGATCGACTGGACCGCCAGCCTCCCCTTCCGGCGCGACATCTCCGAGGTCGGGTCGATCGGGCATCCGAAGCCGCTGGAGGCGACAATAGGGACGTGGGATTCGAGTACCTCTTCATCGCGGCGGCCTTCGGCCTAGCCACGGCGATCATCGGCAAGGCCAAGGGCAGCTCCTTCTGGATCTGGCTGCTGATTGGCACCGTCCTGCCTCCGCTGGGCCTGATCGCCGTCATCCTCTATCGCCGCGACAAGGACGAACCGGAACGCCAGTGCCCTAACTGCAAGAAGTCACTGAAGCTCTACGTCCAAGTCTGCCCACGGTGTGGCGCGGACCTCTATCTCCCAGACCCCGCTGCCGTCAGACATCCCGGAGTGCGTTAGGGGGTGCGGGCACACTCCCACGGAGGCTCCCGGTAGGCCGCGACGAACCGCGGCCCCCGATCTGCTGCGCGACGGTCTCCGGGGGAGTGTGTCCGCACCCTCCCACCGCTCCGAACTGCCGGTCTACCGAAGCCAGGTGCGGACGATCGCGTTGGCGAAGCCCATGCCGTAGCGGAACACCGCGGGCTTCTTCGAGTGGCCGTGCAGCCGCCGCTCGACCGTTATCGGGACCTCCTTGGCGGGGATGCCGCGCTTGATCGCCTCGATCATGAACTCGGAGGTGTGGAATTGCTCCTGGCGGAGGACCAACTGGGGAAGGACGGTAGTGCGGACCGCTCGGTAGCCGTTGGAGCAGTCGCTCACTTTGGTTCTGGTGATGAAGGAGACGAGGCGGTTGAAGAAGACGATCCCGAGCTCTCTCGACATGGTGTTGCGGTCCGAGTGGCCTAGGACTCGAGAGCCGTGGGCCACGTCTACTTCGCGGTCGAGGACAGGCTTCACCAGGCGCTCCATCTCCGACGGGAGGTGCTGGCCGTCGGCGTCGAGGGTGACGACGACCTCGGCGCCCGATTCGACCATCAGGCGGTAGCCCGTGCGCAGGGCCGCGCCGCCGCCGCGGTTGATCACGTGGCGGGCGACTACCGCACCGTGCTTGGCGGCGACGTCGCCGGTACCGTCGCGCGAGCCGTCGTCGACGACCAGCACGGCGGTCCCGACGCCGCAGACATCGGACGGCATCCGGTCGAGCACGTGGCCGACGTTCTCGGCCTCGTTGTAGGCGGGGACGAGGATCGCGATCTTGCCGCGGAAGCGCTCCGGCAGCCCGGCCTGGCGAAACTCCTCCCAGGCGAGCCCCTCGAGCACCGCCGAGAGCTGTCGGGAGTTGCGGGCCGCCTGCGAGAGCGCCCTGAGGATGAGCAGGAAGAGGATGAAGATCGCGAAGACGGCGAGGCCGAGGATGCGCCCGCCGTTGCCCTTTTCGAAGGAGAAGGCGGAGAGCAGCTCGTCGGTGGCTTCGGTGCCGGAGACCAGCGCCAGGCCGAGGCCGGCGAGCAGCAGGATCAGCACGTCGGCATTGCGCAAAGCGCGCCGCCGCAGGACCGCGTATGCGATCAGGACAATGCCGAGGACCAGCCCCGCGGACCGCAGGGCGGTTAGCTCTGCGGGGAAGATGCCTGCGTAGAGCGCCATTGCGCGCTGGACAATACGGCCGCCGTCCCCCGCGCGAGCGCCGCCGCCGCCAGGGGAAAGATCAGCGTCATCAGCACCTCGTTGCGGCGCGGGGCGGCCAGCGTGATCGCCCCCACGGCGGTGACCAAACCGATCGGCGTCATCATCGCGATCAGTTCCCACCATTGCCGCCGCCAGGCGAGCACCCCGAGTCCGGCAATCGCCAGCGCGGCGATCAGCGTTTGGAGGACGCGTCCGGGCGTGCTTTCCATCGCTTCGCCGATCCCGGCGGTCCACATCCGCCAGGCCTTGCGCGCCGTCATCGCCAGGTATTCGACCGGGTCTTCGCCGAAGAACCTGGAGAAGTTCTGCTTGCCGATCTTGCCCAGGGCCGAGTCGCGCGGCAGGTCCGGGTAGCGCTCGGCGACCCGGTCGAAGAGCGGCTTCGGGTCGATTTCTTCCAGCGCCCGCGAGTGCGGGTCGTATTCACGGTTCAGGTAGCGCTTGGCGAGGATCGCCTTGACCCGCTGGTATTCGCCGTCGGCTGGCAGGAAGGTGCCGACGTAGAGCGCCTTGCCGCCGCCGGTCGAGATCGGCACCGTGCGGTGCAGGACGACCTGGTTGCGGACCGCCCAGGGCAGGATCGGCGCCAGCAGCGCCGCGACAAGCAGCGCCGCGGCGGCGAGCCCGGGCTGCCAGCCACGCTGTCGCGCCACCCGGATCAGGGCGAGCACCGCGAAGGCGATGCCGACCAAGAGGTACTCGGGCCGGAACATCGCCGTGAGGCCGAAGAGGACGCCGGGCACGATCAACCTCGCGAGCGTCGGTGGCGCGGCGGGTCCTGTCGTGGATTTGGTGCCACCACCCGCTGCGGGGGCGGCTTCGCCGCCTCCTCGGGGTGGTCCCCCAAATCCACGCCACCCCCCGCGAGAGACCTGTGGGTCGACGTCTGTGGCCCAGAGGAACGCGAGGACCGCCGCAGGCAGCGTGAACATGGCCGGGGGCTCGCTGTAGAGGGCTCCTACGGAGTGGATGAAAGGTGGATAGACGGCGACTGCGAAGGCCGCCAACAGGCCGGCTGGGCGGCAGTTGATGCGGCGGCCGAGCAGGTAGACGACGACGATCGTCGCCAGGCCGAGCAGCAGCTCGACTATGCGGGCGGCGCCTTCGCGGGCGCCGCCGGTCGCGTAGAAGGAGGCGGCGTAGAGGAGGGGGGCGCCGGGGGACCAGTCGCTCGGGTCGTGGAAGTTGGGCCCGCCGAAGCTGCCTTCGGCGTAGAGCGACTTGGAGAGCGCGTAGTAGGCGTGGGCGTCGTCGCCCGGCGCCGGCAGCGGCTCGACCACGCGGTAGGCGCGCAGGCCGAAGCCGAGCACGAGGATCGCCGCGAGCCCGATCAGCGTCCAGCGCCCGTGGCGCTCAGGCAGTCCTTGCGCCCAGGTCTTCAGCTTTGCCATCGTCGCGCGAGGCTATCCCGACAGGCCACGACTCCGACGCCGGCCAGGGTGGCGAGGAGCGGCATCATCACTAGGACCCGGCGGGGGGAGGCGACGAGCAGGGCGCTGATCGCGGTGATCGCGACGAAGATCGTCGCGAGGAGCAACGCCTCCCAGCGGCGCGCCCGCGCCAGGGCAAGCAGGCCAATCAGCCCAAAGACGAGCAGCATCCAGTGGAAGATCTCCCAACCCGGCTCGCGCATCACCTCGCGCGGCCCATGCGACCAGATCCGCGCGATCTTCTTCGCCACGAACCCGGCGTATTCCAGCGGCTCTTCGGAGGCGTCGTCCCAAAGCTGTTCCTTGCCCATCTTGGAGAGCGCCTTGTCGGTTTCCATCCCCGGATAGCGCTGCTCGGCAAGCCGCGCGAGGATCTGCTCGAGCCGCAGCCGTTCGAGGGCATGCGGCCCAAACAGCTCCGGGTGCCGCTCCACCACCTCGGCCCCGACCCGTTCCGGATCCCCGCCCGACGGTAGGTACGTCCCCGCAAACAGGACCTGCCCGCCCCCGGTAGAGACCGGCACGAACCGCCCCAGCGCCACCGCGTTCCGCAGCGTCCAGGGTGCGACGACGACCACCGCGCCCAGCAGGAGAACCAGCGCAGGCCAAGTCGCTTCTCGCCAGCCGCTCCCCCTATGCGCAAGAAGGACGACCAAGCTCACGAGCAAGACCACCGCTCCGTACTCGGGCCGGACCAAGGCGAGCGCTCCGAGCAACACGCCTGGGACACCCCACCTGACGCGCGGGTGGCGTGGGGAAGGGGGGGTCGAGGACAGCCCGTGGACTGCCCGCAGTGCCCCCCCTTCCCCACGACAGGACCCGCGCGCCGCCTCGGCCTGTCTTGGGCCGTCGGCCCAGAGCACAGCCAGCACCGCCCCGGAGAGCAGCGTCGCCGCCAGAGGCTCGCCCATCAGCATGCCCTGGTACTCGAGCAGTGCCGGGTAGATCGCGACCGCGGTGGCGCCGATCAGTCCAGCCGCCGGCCCCGACAGGCGTCGACCGATCAGGTAGGTGAGGAGCACGGCGAGCGTGCCGATCAGGGCCAGGACGAGGCGCGCCGTGCGTTCATGGACGCCCTCGGTCAGCTTGTAGACGCCGGCCGCGAGCAGCGGCAGCCCCGGCGAGTAGTTGCTCGCCGGCTGGGTCGCCCGCGCGCCGAGCGTGAACCCTTCGCCCCGCTCCAGGTTCGCCGCGATCGTCGCGTATGCCGCCGCGTCGTATACGGGCGCCCGCCCGTCCCAGGCCTCGCCGACCCGCAGTCCCAGACCGAGCAGGAGGATCGCGATCAGCACGGCAAGGCCCACCCGTCCGCCGTTTCGCTCCGTCAGGTCGCTCACCGGGCGGATGCTATGGCGCTGAGCAGGCGTTCCTGCGACTGCGGCATCGTCGCCTTCCGCTAGGCTGCGCCGACCTATGCGCGTTCTCATCCTTGGGGGCGACGGCTATCTGGGCTGGCCCACTGCCCTGAGGTTCTCGGCTCGCGGTCACGAGGTCGCGGTCGTCGACAACTTCTCCCGCCGCCGCTGGCACACCGAACACGGCAGCGGCTCGCTGACCCCGATCCGCGACCTTGACGAGCGAGTCGAGGCCTGGCGCGAGATATGCGGCGAGCAGATCCGCCGCTACGTCGGCGCGGTCGAGGACGGCGATTTCCTCGACGAGGTGGTCGCCGAGACCCGCCCCGACGCGGTCGTCCATTACGGCGAGCAGCCCTCGGCGCCCTACTCGATGATGTCGCGGGAGCGCGCCGTCGAGACTCAGCACACGAACGTGATCGGCACCCTCAACCTGCTCTTCTCCCTCCGCGACCACGTGCCCGATTGCCACCTGGTCAAGCTCGGCACGATGGGCGAGTACGGCCAGCCCAACATCGACATCGAGGAGGGCTACATCGAGATCGAGCACAAGGGCCGCACCGACACCCTGCCCTTCCCGAAGCTGCCCGGCTCGCTCTACCACTGCTCCAAGGTCCACGACTCGACCAACCTGCACTTCGCCTGCCGCACCTGGGGCCTGCGCGCCACCGACCTCAACCAGGGCGTCGTCTACGGGATCGAGACCGACGAGACGGTCGGCGACGAGCGCCTGATCACGCGCTTTGACTACGACGAGATCTTCGGCACGGTGCTCAACCGCTTCTGCCTGCAGGCGGTGATCGGCCATCCGCTGACCGTCTACGGCACGGGCGGCCAGACGCGCGGCTTCCTCAACATCCGCGACACCCTGCAGTGCGTCGAGCTGGCGGTTGCCAACCCGGCCGAGCGTGGCGAGTTCCGCGTCTTCAACCAGTTCACCGAGCAGTTCTCGGTGCTCGAGCTGGCGCAGCTGGTCAAGCACGCCGGCGAGCACCTCGGCTACAGCGTCGATATCCAGCACTGCGACAACCCGCGGGTCGAGAAGGAAGAGCACTACTACAACGCGATCCACACCAAGCTGCTCGACCTCGGCCTGCAGCCGACGCTACTCCGCGAGGAGCTGATCGAGTCGATGATCCACGCGATCGAGCGCTACAAGGACCACGTGACCGAGAGCTCGATCGACCCGCACACCCGCTGGAACCCCGGCGAGCCGGTTCAGCTCTAAATCCCCTGCAAGGCGGCCAGCGGGGCGCTGGTACCATCGCCTCCCGATGAGAGCAGCCGACGCACTGATGCAGAGCCTCAGGGCCGAGGGGGTCGAACACGTCTTCGGCATTCCCGGCGGGGCGAACCTGCCGACCTACGACGCGCTGGTCGACGCCGAGTTTCGCCACATCCAGGTGCGCCACGAGCAGGGAGGAGGTCACGCGGCCGAGGGCTATGCCAAGGCCTCGGGCAAGGTCGGGGTCGCCTTCGCCACCTCTGGCCCGGGGGCGACCAACCTCGTCACCGCGATCGCCGACGCGATGCTCGACTCGGTGCCGACGGTCTTCATCACCGGCCAGGTGCGCACCGAGCTGATCGGCACCGACGGCTTCCAGGAGGCCGACATCCTCGGCGCGACGCTGCCCTTCGTCAAGCACTCCTTCGCGGTCACCGATCCGCGCCAGATCCCCGAGTACGTGCACGAGGCATTCCACGTCGCCGCGACCGGGCGGCCTGGGCCCGTGCTGCTCGACATCCCGCAGGACCTCTCTCGCGCCGAGATCGATTACGCGCCTCGCACCGCGCCGGTTGAGCTGGCCGGCTACAAACCGCCCGGCGCGCCGAACGTCAAGCAGGTCCGGATCGCCGCCAAGGCGATGGCCAACGCCCGCCGGCCGATCCTCTACACCGGCGGCGGCGTGGTCAACGCCAACGCGTCGGAGGAGCTGCGCGAGCTGGCCGCCGCGGACCGCTTCCCGATCACCTCGACTCTGATGGGCCTCGGCGCCTACCCGGCCTCCGGCGAGCAGTGGCTCGGGATGCTCGGCATGCACGGCACCCGCGCCGCCAACTACGCGATGGACGAGGCCGACCTGATCGTCGCGATCGGCGCCCGCTTCGACGACCGGATCACCGGCAAGCTGGCCGAGTTCGCGCCGCGAGCCAAGTTCATCCACATCGACGTCGACCCGGCCGAGATCTCCAAGAACGTCCCTGCCCACATCCCGATCGTCGGCGACGCGAAGCTGGTCCTGCCGGCGTTGAACCGCGAGTACCGCGCCCTGCAGACCGACCCCTCGCGCCTCGATCCGTGGTGGAAGCAGATCCGCGGCTGGCAGGAGGAGTACCCGCTGCACTACGACGCGGGCAAGGACGGCGAGATCAAGCCGCAGTTCATGATCGAGGCGATGCACCGGGCGACGGCTGGCGAGGCGATCGTCACCTCCGACGTCGGCCAGCACCAGATGTGGGCCGCCCAGTACTACGGATTCGACAAGCCGCGCCGCTGGATCAACTCCGGTGGGCTGGGGACGATGGGTTTCGGCCTGCCCGCGGCGGTCGGCGCCAAGGTCGCCTGCCCGGACGACACGGTCGTCTGCCTGGCCGGTGACGGCAGCTTGATCATGAACTGCCAGGAGCTGGCGACCTGCGTCTCCCAGGACATCCCGGTCAAGGTCTTCCTCATGAACAACGGCTACATGGGCATGGTCCGCCAGTGGCAGGAGCTCTTCTGGGACCGCCGCTACAGCTCGGTGGAGATGGGCCCGAGTCCCGACTGGGTGAAGCTGGCCGAGGCCTTCGGCGCCACTGGGATGCGCTGCGAGGACGCCGGCGAGCTCGAGCAGACGATGGCCAAGGCGCTCGACACGCCCGGCCCGGTGCTCGTCGACGTGCGCGTCTCCCCCGAGGAGAACTGCTACCCGATGATCCCGGCCGGGGCCGCCGCCAGGGACATGGTCGGCTGAGATGGCGCGCGTGACGCTGCGCATATCTTCGTCTTCGGTCGCTTGCGTGCGGAGCACGCGGCGCTCCCTGCATCCTCGATCTGCTTGGTCACGCACGCCATCTCGGGGGCGAATTTGATGGAGGCTGGGACACCGCAGGTCGTCAAGCTTGAGGAGTTGCGCGTACCGGGGCAATTGAGCGGGCGCAAACACATCCTCTCGATCATGGTCGAGAACAAGCCGGGCGTCCTGGCGCGGGTCGCCGGGTTGTTCTCGCGGCGCGGGTTCAACATCGACACGCTCGCCGTCGGGCCGACCGACGACCCGAGCGTCTCGCGGATCACGCTGACCCTCGACGGCGCCGTGCACCCGATCGACCAGGTGACCAAGCAGCTGCACAAGCTCGTCAACGTGCTGAAGATCCGCGACATGGAGCCGGAGGAGACCGTGGCTCGCGAGATGGCGATGTTCAAGGTCTCCGCCGCGGTCGAGAACCGGTCGGAGATCATGCAGTTCGCCGAGGTCTTCCGAGCAAAGATCGTCGACGTCTCGCGCCGCGCCCTGACCATCGAGGTCACCGGCTCAGCCGACAAGATCGAGGCCTTCGAGCGCATGATCCGTCCACACGGCCTCATAGAAATGGTCCGCACTGGCGAGATCGCAATCGCCCGCGGCTCAGATTGAAAACGACGGCCCCAGACGTTGCCGTGCGAGAGCGCGCTCGGACGTGTCCCGGAGGGGAAATGACGGCCCCAGACGCCGCCACGCGGCGTCCTCAGTCGCCCGAATAGCGCTGCTATTCGGGCTCCCTGCGTCCTTGCCTGGCAACGTCTGGACCTCGTCGTTTCCGAATCTGACGACGACGGTCGAGCGCGCTCTCGCCCGTGGTCGGAAGACTGTCGTCAGCATCACTTCGCGAATTGATGAGGTTGACCCTTGCGCCGTAGTCTTCGCGTCACGGTTGGCCACAGATAGGTGGTTTTGCTGGGAGCAGCCGGATCGCGAGTTTGCGCTGGGTGCCCTTGGTGTTGCACATGAGGTTGCGTCGCGCGGCGAGCATCGGTTTCGCGATGTCGCCGGCGAATGCCTTGCGACTGAGGTAATTGCCGAGGAGCCGGCAGGGTTGCCCGCCGGCGCGGGTGCGGTCTGGGTTGGGGGGTTTGCGTTCGACGCGGATGGCGGGGGGACGTCGCCTTGGTCCTCGTTGGCACCTGCCTCGATGGTCCTGCCGGAGCTCTCGATCTGTCGGAGCCGGGGGGAGGTCTTCGTCACGGTCAACGCCCTTGTCCAACCGGGCGACGACGCGGACGCCGTGGCCGCGCCGCTGGAGGCGCGGTTGGCGAGCCTGCGGGACGAGCCGTTGCCGCTGCTCGACCCGCACCCGACCTCGCGGGTTGAGATCACCAGCGTTCGTCCTCCCGGCGAGTTCGAGCGGATGATCTCGGTGGCGACCGAGCGGATTGGCGCGGGGGAGATGTCGAAGGTGGTCCTTGCCCGCGAGGTTCTTGCCAAGGCGAGCGCCGCCCACGATCCGGCGGCGGTCTTCGGCGCGCTGCGCGAGCAGTTCGGCTCCTGCTTTTGCTTCTGCTGCGGCACGCCCGAGGCAGCCTTCATCGGCGCCAGCCCGGAGCTGCTGCTGCGCCGCAGCGGCGCCAGCGTCTCCACCGTCGCCCTGGCCGGCTCGACCCGGCGCAGCTCCGACCCTGCGGTCGACGACCACCTCGGCGAGCAGCTGCTGCGCAGCGACAAGGACCGCCGTGAGCAGGCGATCGTCGCCGAGCGCATCGGCCGGACCCTGCGCCCCCACGCGGTCTGGGTCGAGGCCGCGTCCGAGCCGGAGATCGTCAAGGTCGCCAACATCCAGCACATGGCGACGCCGATCGTCGCCCAGCTCGCCGAGCCCCATTCCGCGGTCGAGCTGGCCGGCATCCTCCACCCGACCCCGGCGGTCGGCGGCGAGCCCTTAGAGCCCGCCGTGGCTGCGATCGCCGAGATGGAGCAGATGGACCGCGGCTGGTACGCCGGCCCGGTCGGCTGGATGGACGCCACCGAAGACGGCGAGTTCTGCGTGGCCCTGCGCAGCGCCCTGCTCCGCGACCGCGAGGCCCGCCTTTACGCCGGCGTCGGGGTCGTCGCAGGGTCCGATCCCGCCGCCGAGCTGGCGGAGACTGAGATCAAGCTGCAGGCACTGCTGCCGCTGCTCTCCTAGGCGTGGGCGGGTGGGCGTTGTCTGCTCCTCTCCGAAAGACCGTCGCGCAGCAGGTCGCTGGAGGGCGTGCGGACTGTGGAGCCAGGAGCCTTTCGGAGAGGAGCAGACAATGCCCCTCTTGCTCCGGCCTAGGTTGAGAGGGCGGCTTTGACCTGTTGGCTTAGGTGGTTGTGGAGGTCGACGTTCGTCTGGCGGTTGGTCCTGACCTCGATGAGGCTCGTGCTTCCCGACAGGGCTGCTGGTAGCTCGTTCAGGGATGCGAGGCGGTGGTGGGGGAGGTCGAAGAGGGCGGCGGCCTTGGCTGGGTCGATGCCGCGGGGGGTTCCGAGGAGGGACTCGAATTCGTCATCTGGCATCGCTTTTGCCTGGGGGAGGAAGCCGAAGATGGCACCGCCATTGTTGTCGATGACGAGGACGCGTACCGGGGTGGAGACCTCGCGGAGGGCGGCCAGCGCGCCGATGTCGTGGAGCAGGCCCAGGTCGCCCGTGATGATCGTGGTTGGGCGGCCGCTGGCCTTGGCCGCGCCGATGCCGGATGAGATCAGGCCGTCGATGCCGTTGGCGCCGCGGTTGCAGAGGAAGATGGCGTCGGTGTCGCTCGGCGGGAGGAAGGCCTCCTGGTCGCGGATCGGCATGCTCGAGGCGGTGTAGACGAGGTCGCCGTCGCTGTGAGCTTGGCCGAGGGCGCGGTGGAGGCTGGGCTCTGTGATCTCGTCAAGTTCGTCCAGGGTGCTGCCGATCGCCTCCAGCGCCGCTGCCTCGGCTTCCAGCCAACGCGACGGCGCCGGGCGGTCCTCGCCAAGTCGCGCCGCCCAGCCGGCGGCCAGCTCGGTCGGATCGGCGCGCAGGATCGCCGCCGCGCGGTTGGTTGGCTCGTTCCAGGCGCCCCGGGGGTCGACGACGATCTGGTTGGCGCCCGAGTCGGCAAGCAAGCTGCGCAGTGGCTTGCTGGTCGGCATCTCGCCGAAGCGCAGCACGAGATCGGCTCGGACTGAGTCGCGGAACGCCTCGTCACGCAGCAGCAGGTCGTAGGCCGAGACGACCCGCGAGCGGTCGTGGGGGCCGCAGCGCAGCTGCGAGGTCGGCTCGGCGAGGATCGGGAGGCCGGCGACGCGAGCCAGGTGGGCGAGTGGCTGGCGCAACTCCGGGTCGAGCTGGCGGCCGGCGACGATCACGCCCGAGCGCGCTTCGGCGATGTGGCCGGCGAGCTCGTCGAGGAGGAACTCGGTCGGCTCCATGTCGACCGGGGTCACGGCGGTGAGAGGACGCGGGTCGCGGCCTTCCAGCGCCAGCGGATCCGTCGCGGTTACGGCTCCCTCGACCGGCACGGGCGCCAGCGGCTCGCGCCAGGGCAGGTTGAGGTGGACCGGGCCGGGTCGCGGCTCGCCGCGCGCCGCCGCCAGCGCCCGGCAGGCAACCGAGCGGTAGTGGAGCAGGCCTCCGTCGTCCGCCTCGTGCGTGCCGACTTCGCAGAACCACCGCACCGAGTCGCCGTAGAGCTTGACCTGGTCGATCGTCTGCCCGGCGCCGATCCCGCGCAACTCCGGCGGCCGGTCGGCGGTCATCGTGAGCAGCGGAATCGCCGACTCGTCCGCCTCGCAGATCGCCGGGTGGTAGTTGGCGGCCGCGGTGCCCGAGGTGCAGAGCAGGACCACCGGCGCCCCGGTTGCCTGCGCGGCGCCGAGCGCGAAAAAGGCGGCCGAGCGCTCGTCGACGATCACGCTCACCTCGATCTCCGGCTGACGCCAGAGCGCCAACGCCAGCGGCGTCGAGCGCGAACCGGGAGAGACCACCGCAAGCCGCACGCCACCACGCGCCAGCTCCTCGACCAGGGCCGAGGCGAGGGCGGTGTTCGCGTTGGTGGAATCCATGAGCCGAGCCGTTACTGACCTTGGGGTCTGTCTCGGTGGGGGTTCCACTTAACTTTTTCGGTGGAACGGCTGTCGCTGACGCCTCGGGACTCAGCGACGAAAAAGTACAAGACGTTCCACCCCCACCGAGACAGACCCTAGAGCCGGTGCGCCTTCAAGGACGCCTCATCCACCTCGATCCCCAACCCGGGACCGGGCGGCGGATAGAGCATCCCGTTGCGAATCTCGCATTCGGTGGAGGCAATGGTCGAAGCGAAGAGGCGCTGGGTCGCGAGGCCGTGGGCGAAGCGGGGGCTCTCCGGGGGTGCGGTGGCTTCGAGCGTTTGCGCAACTTGGGCGGCGGCGGCGATGCCGATTGGTCCGTCGAGGGCGCTGGAGATGAGGCAGGGCATTACCCCCGCGATCTCGATCGCGGCCTCGGGACCGCCCACCTTGGAGAGCTTCACGCTGGTCAGGTCGCAGGCACCTAGCCGCACGGCCTCCTCGGCGTCGGCGCACGTCTCGATGCTCTCGTCGCCCGCAATGGGGATCGACGTGGCACCCGCCACCTTCGCGAGATCCGCCAACGTCGCGACCGGCTGCTCGACCAGCTCGATGTCGTGGGGCTCAAGCTCGGCCAGCGTCCCCGTTGCGGTTGGGAGGTCCCACGCCGCGTTGGCGTCGACCCGGATCTTCGCCTCGGGCCCCACGGCGTCGCGTACCGCCTGTACCTGCGCGACATCGCCTCCGGCGCCGAGCTTCAGCTTGAAGGTTGAGAAGCCCTCCTCTGCCCAGCGCAGCGCGTCCTCGGCGACAGCGCTCGGCTCGCCCGCCACCAGGGTCGCGTTGCAGGGGACCGGACTGCGCGTGCCTGTCTCCGCCGGCCCTTCGAGCGCCGACCGCCGGCTGCGCAGGTCGAGGAGCGCGGTCGTTGCAGCGCAGCGCGCCGGGGCGCTGAGTGCGGACAGCGCTTCGATCTCGGCCTCGTCGATCGCCTCCAGGCGATCGAGCAGCTGCAGCTCCTTCGCCACCCGCCCGAGCCCCGCGCCTCCGCGCAGCGAGAGCGGCACCGCTTCCCCAAGCCCCACCAGCCCGTCCTCGGAGCGCAGCCGCAGCAGCACCATCTCTCGTCGGTCCAGCCGTCCCCGCGCCGTCACGTACGGCTGCCGAAACGGCAGCGCGTAAGGCGTGACCTCGACCGACGCAATCCTCACCCCCCTAGCCTGTCACGTTGCTCCACCCGAGCGCGAACTGCATCAACTTCCCTACCTGCCAGAGGGAGAAGTTGATGCAGTTCGCGCCTCGTGGGGCCGCGTCCGATTCAGCTCGCCAGCAGCAGCCCGATCGAGACGAGCAGGCTGAAGGCGCCGAGCAGGGCGCCGGTGCCGGCCAGGGCCGCGTTGAGCGACGGGCCGTCGGTGCGGTTCGTGACAGTGCGCATCGGGCGGGCCGCCATCGGCAGCGCGAGCAGGCCGATCAGCGGCAGCCAGCTGCCGTCTCCGGCGAGCAACGAGAGAGGCAGGACGACGAAGGCGCCCAGCACCAGCATTCGGTAGAGGTTGATCGCGTTGGCGCGGCCCATCCGCACCGCCAGCGTCATCTTGCCCGCCCGCCGGTCGGTCTCCATGTCGCGCACGTTGTTGACGACGAGGATCGCGGTGGCGAGGAAGCCGACCGCGATCGAGAGTCCCAGAGGCAGCGCTTCGAGCCGCTCGAGCTGCACGTAGTAGGAGCCGTTGACGGCGACCAGGCCGAAGAAGAGGAAGACGAAGACCTCGCCCAGCCCCGCGTAGCCGTAGGGCCGCGGCCCGCCGGTGTAGAGCACACCGGCGGCGATCGAGAGGGCGCCGATCAGCAGGATCACGATCCCGGCGACGACGGTCAGGTAGATCCCGCAGGCGACCGCGATCCCGAAGGCGATCCAGGTCGCGTTCAGCACCCGCTGCGGGGTCACGAGCCCCGCCGAGGTGACTCGCACTGGGCCGAGCCGGTCGGCGGTGTCGGCACCGCGCCGCGCGTCGGAGTAGTCGTTTGCCAGGTTGGTTCCGATCTGGATGAAGATCGATCCGATCAGAGCGGCGACGAACGCCCCGGCCCGCGGCACCTTCCCCGCCGATTCGACCGCCGCCGCGGTGCCGACCAGGACCGGCGCGATCGCCGCCGGCAGCGTCCGCGGCCGCGCCGCCATCAGCCAGATCCTCATGGCCGCCTCGGGAACTGCGCGAAGTTCGGCTGGCGCTTCTCCTTGAAGGCCTCGCGGCCCTCACGTGCCTCCTCACTGCCGTAGAAGAGCAGGTTGGTGTCGTGGGCGAGTTGTTGGATCCCGGCGTAGCCGTCCTCGTGGGCATTGAAGCTCGCCTTCACCAAGCGCAGGGCGAAGGGAGACAGGGAGAGCATCTCGCGGCAGATCGCGATCGTCTCCTCTTCGAGGCGCTCCAGCGGCGCGACGGCGTTGACGAGCCCCATCTCACGCGCCTCCTCGGCGTCGTACTGGCGGCAGAGCAGCCAGAACTCCTTGGCCCGCTTGGTGCCGACCAGGTCGCGCAGCAGCGAGGCGCCGAAGCCGCCGTCCCAGGAGCCGACCCGCGGGCCGGTCTGGCCGAAGACCGCGTTGTCAGCGGCGATCGTCATGTCGCAGCAGACGTGCAGCACGTGGCCGCCGCCGACCGCGTAGCCGGCGACCATCGCCACGACCGGCTTCGGCAGGCGCCGCATCTGCACCTGCAGATCGGTGACGTGGAAGCGGCCGACCGTGGCGCCCTCGGGCAGGTAGCCGGTGTCGCCGCGCACCTGCTGGTCGCCGCCCGAGCAGAAGGCCTTGGTCCCGGCGCCGGTGAGGATCACCACGCCGACCTCGGTGTCCTCTCGGGCCAGCTCGAGCGCGCCCGAAACCTCAACCAACGTCTGCGGCCGGAAGGCGTTGAGCACCTCCGGCCGGTCGATCGTGATCTTGGCGATCCCGTCGGCCTTCTCGTAGCGAATGTCTTCGTAGGCGGCGGCGACGCGCCACTCGATCGGCGCGCGCAGCGCCTCCTCGGGCGGGGCCTGCTTGTGGCGTTTGGGCATGATGGGGACCATATCCCGTGTCCTGTCTCGTAACGTTGACCAGGAAATGACGAGGTCCAGGCGCCGCCAGACCAGGACGCAGGGAGCCCGAATAGTTCAACTATTCGGACGACTGAGGACGCCGTATGGCGGTGATCTGGGGCCGTCATTTTCGGTCAGACGTTGCGAGACAGGACACTGATGAAACTCGACGACTGGCTCGCCCAACGCTCCCAAAGCTGCCCCGAGCGCACCGCCCTGGTGGCGGACGGCGCGGAGATGACCTACGCCGAGCTCGAGGCCGAGGCCACCTGGGTGGCCCGCCGGCTGATTGCCCAGGGCGTGCGCCGCGGCTCGATCGCGGCGATGACCATGCACCCGCAGCGCGAGCAGGTGGTGCTCGTCCACGCGCTGCTCAAGGTCGGCGCCGTCCTGCTGCCGCTCAGCCCGCGCCTCTCGTCCGAGGAGCGCGCTGCGGTGATCGCGGCCGAGGAACCGGCGATCGACCTCGACGACGCCGGCGAGCTGACCCAGACCGAGGCCGACCTGCCGCTGCTAGGCGAGCACGACATGGACGCCGTCGCCTGCCACGTGATGACCAGCGGCAGCACCGGCGCGCCCGATCCCGTCCCCCTCACCTACGGCAACTTCCTCTGGAGCGCGGTCGGCTCGGCCTTCAACATCGGCGTCCAGCCGAGCGACCGCTGGCTCTGCTGCGTGCCGCTCAGCCACATCGCCGGCCTGGGAATCGTGATGCGCTCGGTGATCTACGGGACGACCGCAGTGCTCCACGACGGCTTCGACGTCGACCGCGTCGCGGCGGCGCTCGAGCGCGACGAGATCAGCGTCGTCTCCCTGGTGACGACGATGCTCACCCGGCTGCTCGAGGCGGGCGCCGACCTCTCCGGCCCGCGGGCGATCCTGGTCGGCGGCGGCCCGGTGCCCGAGGAGCCGCTCGAGGAGGCGCTCGGCCGCGGCGCGACCGTCGTGCAGACCTACGGCCTGACCGAGACCTGCTCGCAGGTGACGACCCTGGCGCCGGCCGAGGCGCGGCGCAAGCTCGGCTCCGCTGGCCGGCCGCTGCTCACCACCCACCTGCGCATCGTCGACGGCGAGATCCTCGTCCAGGGCCCGACCGTCGCCCCCGGTCGAGCCGACGCCGACGGCTGGTTGCACACCGGCGATCTCGGCCGGATCGACGAGGAGGGCTTCCTCTACGTCGAAGACCGGATCGACGACATGATCGTCAGCGGCGGCGAGAACATCGTCCCCGCCGAAGTCGAGAAGGTCCTGCTCCGCCACCCCGACGTGGCGGACGCGGCGGTGATCGGCCGTGAGGACCCCGAGTGGCAGCAGGCGGTGACGGCCGTCGTGGTTCTCGAGGAGGGCTCGGACGCCAGCCCCGACGACCTGCGCCGCCACTGCGCCGAGTCGCTCGCCGGCTTCAAGGTGCCGAAGCTGGTCGAGCTCGCGGCGGCATTGCCGCGGACGCCCTCGGGCAAGCTGATGCGACGTGCCCTCCGCTAGCCTGCCGAGCCATGCCAGACGACAAGCAGGACATCTTCTATGACTCCGACGCCGACCTCTCGCTGCTCGAGGGCAAGACCGTCGCGATCCTCGGCTACGGCTCTCAGGGCCACGCCCACGCCCTCAACCTGAAGGACTCTGGAGTCGAGGTGGTCGTCGGCCTGCGCCCCGACTCCTCCAGCAGGGCCAAAGCCGAAGAGGCCGGCCTCGAGGTGCTCGAGATCGCCGAAGCCGCCAGCCGCGGTGACGCGGTGATGGTCCTGCTGCCCGACGAGAAGCAGGCCGAGGTCTGGGAGGCCGAGATCGCCGACGGGATCGCCCCCGGCAACCTGCTGCTCTTCGCCCACGGCTTCGCGATCCACTTCGAGCAGATCGTGCCGCCACCTGGCGTCGACGTCGGCATGGTCGCGCCCAAGGGGCCCGGCCACCTCGTCCGCCGCCAGTACGAGGAAGGCCGCGGCGTGCCCTGCCTGATGGCCGTCCACCAGGACGCCACCGGCGAGGCCCATGACCTCGTCCTCGCCTACGCCTGCGCGATCGGCGGCGGCCGCGCGGCGGTGATCGAGACGACCTTCAAGGACGAGTGCGAGACCGACCTCTTCGGCGAGCAGGCGGTCCTCTGCGGCGGCGCCTCGGAGCTGGTCCGCGCCGGCTTCGAGACCCTGGTCGAGGCGGGCTATGACCCGCGCCTCGCCTACTTCGAGTGCCTGCACGAGCTGAAGCTGATCGCCGACCTGATGTACGAGAAGGGCATCCAAGGTATGCGCTACTCGATCTCCAACACGGCCGAGTACGGCGACATGACCCGCGGCAAGCGGGTCATCGGCGAGGAGTCGCGCGCGGCGATGAAGCAGATCCTCGGCGAGATCCAGTCGGGCGAGTTCGCCCGCGAGTGGATCGCCGAGAACCGTGCCGGCGGCGAGAACCTCTCCCGCATGCGCGAGGAGGGCAGGAGCCACCAGGTCGAGGGCGTCGGCAAGGAAATGCGCGACAAGATGCCCTGGATCGACCAGGAGTTCTAAGCGGGCGGTCCCAGGGCGGGCGGCGGCGGCCCTTTCTGGGAATTGATGTCGCACGCGCCCGCTCCGCGGGCGCTTAGCGACGATGTTGGAGCGCGGGCTGCGCCCGCGCATTCGCCGGATTGCATAGGCCGCTTCGCGACATTCCCAGAAAGGGCCACCACCGCCCGCCTCGTGGGCGTCGTCTGAACCCCGGTCGGGTTTTTCGGAAGCTTCTGAGGGTTCAGGCCGCTACAGCAGCCTCTACCGGTGCATCTCGCCCTCGGGCTGGCGGCCGTCTCGGCCTACGTAGCCGTCCTTGCCGCCGACGATCACGTAGACAGCGTCTTCTGAGTCGCTGAGGTTCTTCAGCTTGCGAACGGTTGAGGCGTCCACCCAGGCGAGGCCGCCTGGGGAGAGCTCGTGGATGGTGCCGTCGCCGAACTCGATTGCCACGTGGCCGCTGTGGAGGAAGTAGAGCTCCTCCTGCTGCTCGTGGTAGTGCCGACCTGTCTCGTAGGAGGGCGGCAGGACGATCGCGTTGACGCCGAAGGCGGTCACGCCCAGCGCCCCGCGTATCTTGCGAAAGCCGGGCCCATCACCCAAATCGCCGAGGTTCGCAACGGCGTAGCCGTCGCCTTTCGTCACCCGCTCCGTGGTCTCGCTCATGGGCGTCAGCCTACGCCGTTCCGGTGCGCCTTTGCCCCCGATATGGGGGATAAGGCGCACCGGAACGGTTGTTTCGGGGGTGGCAGGGGTCCAGCGGCAGGGGTCACTAACCTGTCGCCTCCGCCGTGACGACCGAGACCGCCGCCCAGATCCCCGCCGACCTGAAGCCCGCCGACGGGCGGTTCGGGTGCGGGCCTTCGAAGGTGCGGCCGGAGGCGCTCGCGCGGCTCGCCGAGCAGTCGAAGCTGATGGGGACCTCGCACCGGCAGAAGCCGGTCAGGGACCTGGTCGGGCGCGTGCGCTCGGGACTCGCGGAGCTCTTCTCGCTGCCCGACGGCTACGAGATCGCCCTTGGCAACGGCGGCACGACGGCATTCTGGGACGCCGCCTGCGCCTGGTTGGTGCGCGAGCGGGCGCTGCACCTGACCTACGGCGAGTTCTCGGGCAAGTTCGCCAAGGCGACGGCGGGGGCACCCTTCCTCGCCGACCCGATCCTGGTCGAGGCAGACCCCGGCGATGCCCCGAAGCCACGCGCCGACGCGGCCGCCGACGCGATTGCCTGGGCGCACAACGAGACATCGACAGGGGTGATGGTGCCGGTCGAACGGCCCGCCGACACCGGAGAGGCGCTGGTCCTGATCGACGCGACCTCGGGCGCCGGCGGGCTGCCGGTTGACGTCTCGCAGGCCGACGCCTACTACTTCGCCCCGCAGAAGGCCTTCGGCGCCGACGGCGGCCTCTGGCTGGCGCTGCTCAGCCCCGCCGCGCTCGCCCGCATCGAGGAGCTGGATGGCGCTGCCAATCGCTGGCAGCCGGGTTTCCTCTCCCTGCACACCGCGCTCGAGAACTCGCGCAAGGAGCAGACCTACAACACGCCCGCGCTCGCCACCCTGCTGCTGCTCGACGACCAGGTCGAATGGATGCTGGCCGGCGGCGGGCTCGGATGGTGCGTGGAGCGCACCAAGGCGTCCTCGGGACGCCTCTATGGCTGGGCGGAGGCGCGCGATTTCGCCGCCCCGTTCGTCGCCGACCCGGCCAAGCGCTCGCTCGTCGTCGGCGCGATCGACTTCGACGACTCGGTCGACGCGGCGGCGATCGCCGCGACCCTGCGCGCCAACGGGATAGTCGACACGGAGCCCTATCGCAAGCTCGGTCGCAACCAGCTGCGGATCGGGATGTTCCCGGCGGTCGAGCCTGCCGACGTCGAGGCGCTCACCACCTGCGTCGACTGGGTGGTCGAGAACGTGCCCGAGGTGCGCCGGTGAAGGTCCTCGTCAAGGAGAAGATCGCCGACTCGGGCGTCGAGCTGCTGCGCGAGCACTTCGAGGTCGAGCTCGGCCTGGAGATGTCGGACGCGGAGCTCGCCGAGCAGATCGGCGGCTACGACGCGATCCTGATCCGCTCGGCGACCAAGATGACTCCGGAGCTGATCGAGCTCGCCTCGAGCCTAAAGGTGATCGGCCGCGCGGGGACCGGGGTCGACAACGTCGACATCCCGGCCGCCACCCGCCGCGGGATCGTCGTCGCCAACGCGCCGGAATCGAATTCCGTCGCCGCCGCCGAGCACACGCTCGCGTTGATGCTCTCCCTCTTCCGCAACGTGCCCCAGGCGCACGGCGCGCTGGTCGACGGGCGCTGGGACCGGGCCAAGTACAAGGGCGCCGAGCTCTACGGCAAGACGCTCGGCGTGGTCGGCTTCGGCCGCATCGGCCAGCTGGTCGCCAAGCGGGCGCAGGCGTTCGAGATGGAGGTCCTCGCCTTCGACAAGTTCGTCTCCGCCGAGCGCTTCCGCGAGCTCGGCGTCGAGGGGGTCGAGCGGCTCGAGGATCTCTACGCCCGCGCCGACGTGGTCACCGTCCACGTGCCGAAGACCCCGGAGACGGTCGGCCTGATCGGCGCCGAGGCGATCGCAGCGATGAAGGAAGGCGTGCGGATCGTCAACTGCGCCCGCGGAGAGCTGGTCGACCTCGATGCGCTGCTCGCCGGCCTCGAGTCGGGCAAGGTCGGCGGCGCGGCGCTCGACGTCTTCCCGTCCGAGCCCTTCACCGAGCACCCGATCTTCGCCCGCCGCGACGTCGTCGTCACTCCCCACCTCGGCGCCTCGACCGCCGAGGCGCAGGATCGCGCCGGCGTGGTCACCGCCGAACAGGTGACCGCCGCGCTGACCGGCGGCGTGGTCACCAACGCGGTCAACATCGCCGCCGTGCGGCCCGAGGAGATGGAGGCGCTGGCGCCCTTCGTGCCGCTTTGCGAAAAGCTCGGCCGCCTCGCCGAGGGCCTGGCGCAGGGCTCGGTCGACCGCCTCGCGGTCGAGTTCCGCGGCAAGCTCGCCCAGCACGACACCCGGCTGCTCGGCATCGCGGTGATGGTCGGCATCCTCCAGGGCCACACCGAGGAGCCGGTCAACCTGGTCAACGCGCCGCAGCTCGCCGAGGAACGCGGCATCGAGCTGACCGAGACCAAGGAGCAGAGCTCCGAGGACTTCACCGAGCTGGTCACCGTGCGCCTGCGCTCGGGCTCCGAAGAAGTCGAGGTCGCCGGCACCGGCGTCGGGCCGCGCAACGAGCCCTACCTGGTCTCGGTCTGGGGCGAGAGCTTCTACCTGCCCTTCGCCGAGCACATCGCCGTCTTCCGCTATGCCGACCGCCCCGGGATGATCGGCCGGGTCGGCTCCGCCTTCGGCGAGGAGGGTGTCAACATCGTCTCGGCCGCGGTCGGCGCCGAAGAGGGGGGAGAGCGCGCCGTGATGGCGCTGACCACCGACGCGCCCGTCCTCGATGGCACGATTGCGAAGATCCTCGAGTTGGATGGTTTTGCCGTGGGTCGGTCAGTAGATCTCTAACGCCGTCAGACCAAGCAGAGCCAGGACGCAGGGAGCGTGGCGTGCTTCTGCACGCGAGCGACCGAGGACGCCGCTATGCGCCGGTCTGACGGCGTTAGAGTTGCGCCGGTGAGGGCGCTCGTCCAGACAGGCAACGGCGGTTACGAGGTGCTCCAGGTGCAGGAGCGGCCCGACCCGCCGGTCGGTCCCGGGGAGGTGCGGATCGCAGTGCGCGCGGCGGGACTCAACTTCGCCGACACGATGGCTCGCGTCGGCCTCTACCCCGACGCGCCGAAGCCGCCCTGTGTGATGGGCTACGAGGTCGCCGGCATGATCGAGTCGTTGGGCGAGGGCGTCGAGGGCCACGCGGTCGGTGACCGGGTCGTCGCCGGCACCCGCTTCGGCGGCCAGGCCGAGTTGGTGACCGTGCCGGCCGAGCAAGCGCTGCCGCTGCCCGAGCGGCTCAGCTTCGAGCAGGGCGCTGCCTTCCCGGTCAACTACGGCACGGCATACGCGGCGCTGGTCCTGGTCGGCAGTCTGCGCGCCGGCACCCGGGTGCTGATCCACGCCGCGGCCGGGGGCGTCGGCACCGCCGCCACCCAGATCGCCCGCAACGCCGGCGCTGAAATATTCGGCACGGCTTCGCCCGCCAAGCACGAGGCGATCCGCGCCCAGGGGGTCGACCACCCGATCGACTACCGCAACCTCGACTTCGAGGCCGAGACGCTGCGCCTCACCGCCGGCGAGGGCGTCGACCTGGTGATCGACGCGCTCGGGCCGACGTCCTTCCGCAAGGACTACCGGCTGCTGCGGCCCGGTGGGCGGCTGGTCATGTACGGGATCTCCGAGGGAACGAACGAAGGCCGTCGCGACCTTCCGGCAATGCTGCGCAGCCTCGCCAAGATGCCGCTGGCGACGATGCCCTGGTGGAAGAGCCTGATGCTGATGAACGAGAACAAGGGTGTCTTCGGGCTCAACATGCTGAGCTGGTGGGAACGCGAGGGCGGTCTCGACCGGGTGACCGAGCCGCTGATGCCCGAGCTCGAGGCGGGGCGCCTCGAGCCGGTCATCGCCGAGGCCTTCCCCTTCGAGCGCGGCGCCGACGCGCACAAATTCATCGCCGAGCGCCGCAACGTCGGCAAGGTCGTGTTGTTCCCAAGCTAGGCACCCGTCGCCCGGCGGGGGCGTTTGCGATGAAGAAGGCGATCCTCACCATGCTCGTGCTCCTGACGGCGTTCGCCGTCCCGCCGGCAAACGCGGAACCGACCTCCTACACGGTCGTCCTCGCCGGCGGCGCGGCCCAGAACATGATCCACATCTGGCTCAGCCCCGACGGCACGAGCTACGTGATCGACTCCGTCGTGGCACTCGAAGTGGGCGGCGAAGTTTGCGAGAACGCCCCCGGAAACCCCAATGAGCTGCTCTGCAAAGCACCGCTGGTGGCCGGCTTCGAGGTCAATGCCGGCCCCGGCGACGACAAGGTGTCGGTGTCCAACGCGATCGAGATCCCGGTGACCATGCGCGGCGGCTCGGGTCGCGACGTCCTCGCCGGCGGCTCGGGCGCGGACAAGCTGATCGGCGGTTCTGGCAACGACCGTCTCTACGGCGGCCCCGGCAACGACGCGATCTACGGCGGCCCCGGCAACGACCTGCTCAACGGCGGCCCCGGCAACGACGTGCTGTACGGCGGCCCGGGCCATGACTCCTTCGGCGCAATCTCGAGCCACGACGCGGTGCGCCAGGGCGTGCGCCACAGCGGCCGCTGACTCACGCGGAGGCGCGCTCCGTCCGCCGATTCGGGCCGAAAAGCCGGCCGCCGACGAAGAGCAGCGCGATCAGGAAGCCGGCCAGCGAGAGCGCAGCGTCGAGCCGGAAGGCCGCCTGGATCCCGTCAACGAAGCTGCCCTGCGCGGAGAAGACCATCGTCGTCAATCCCAGCCCGATCGAGCCGCCGGCGATCTGGGACATGTAGACGATCCCGCCGGCGAGGCTGGTCTGCGACTCGTCGACCGAGGTGACACCCGCGGTCGTCGCGGTCGGGTAGAAGCTACCGATCCCGATGCCGAGCACCACCATGCCGGCGACCAGCGAGCCGTAGTCCGAGCCGTTGCCGACCAGCGAGAAGACGAACGGCGCGATCGCGATGCAGAGCGCTCCGACCGAAGCCAGCAGCTTCGCCCCGAGCCGGTCATACAGCGGGCCGGCGACGAAGGAGACGCAGGCGAAGACGGCGAGGAATGGCAACATCCCGAGGCCGGCCCGCAGCGGCGAGTAGCCGAGCTGGTGCTCCATGAACTGCGGCAGGTAGAGCAGCGCGGCGAAGAAGGTGGCTGACATCAGGAGGATCGCCAGGCAGGAGGAGCGGAAGCTCTCGTTGGCCATCACCGAGCGCGGCACCAGCGCGTGCGCCCCGGCGCGGCGCTCGAGCGGCACGAAGGCGACGAGCAGGACCGCCGAGAGGGCAAGCAGCCCGAACACCCGCGGGTCGCCGAAGCCCCAGTCGTCGACCTGGTCGAGGGCGACCAGCAGCGCCACCAGGCCGACCGAGAGCCGACATCGAGGCGAAGATCGCGGTGCCGAGGAAGAAGGCGTTGCGCCGGCCGAACATGTCGGCGAGCCGGCCGCCGGTGACGATCATCACCCCGAAGGTGAGCGCGTAGGCGTTGATCACCCACTGGATCGTGTTGACGTTGGTGTGGAAGTCGGCCTCCATCGTGGGAAGGGCGACGTTGATCGCCGAGAAGTCGTTGGCGATCACCGCCACGGCGATGCTCATCGCGAAGAGGGCGAGCCAGGTGGTGCGCGGAATCTCGCTTGCTTTGGCTTCGCTTGCGATGGGCTGAGCCTACGCTAAGCTGAGACGACCGAATGACGCATCGGCCCCACAGCCCGGCGCTCCTCCTTCTCCTCCCCCTTCGGGGGGAATAGCGCTGGGCGGCGCGTGAGCCGCGAGAGACAAGGTCATTCGAGTGAAAGAGCGAAGGAGGAGGGCCCAGTGAAGCAGCACCAAGACGCAAACCGCGTCCACATCTTCGACACCACCCTGCGCGACGGAGAGCAGTCGCCGGGGATCTCGCTGAATACCGCCGAGAAGGTCGAGATCGCCCAGCAGCTGGCGCGGCTGGGAGTCGACGTGATCGAGGCCGGCTTCCCGATCACCTCGCCCGGTGACTTCGAGGCGGTCGAGGCGATCGCACGCGGAGTCGAGGGACCGACGATCTGCGGCCTGGCCCGCACCCACAAGGCCGACATCGACGCCGCCTGGGGGGCGATCAAGGACGCCGAACGGCCCCGCATCCACACCTTCATCTCGACCTCCGACATCCACATCGAGCACCAACTGCAGACCGATCGCGAGGACGTCAAGGGCCAGGCCCGGGCGGCGGTGCGCCTGGCGCGCTCCTACTGCGCGGACGTCGAGTTCTCGCCGATGGACGCGACCCGCGCCGAGATCGAGTTCACCGCCGAGGTCTGCGCGATCGCGGTCGAGGAGGGCGCCACGGTGGTCAACGTCCCGGACACGGTCGGCTACACGACGCCCGAGGAGTACGCGGCGTACTGGCGCAGGCTGTACGAGCTGGTGCCGGGGCTCGGCGAGGTCGAGACCTCGGTCCACTGCCACGACGACCTGGGCCTGGCCGTAGCCAACTCCTACGCCGGCCTGCTGGCTGGGGCGCGCCAGGTCGAGTGCGCCGTCAACGGGATCGGCGAGCGGGCCGGCAACTGCTCGCTGGAGGAGATCGCGATGCTGATCCGCGTGCGCGAGGACGTCCACGGCCTGACCACCGGCATCAACACGCGCGAGCTGGCTCGCACCAGCCGCATGGTCTCGCGCCTGACCGGGTACGCGATCCAGCCCAACAAGGCGATCGTCGGCCGCAACGCCTTCGCCCACGAGTCCGGCATCCACCAGGACGGCGTGCTGAAGGAGCGCACCACCTACGAGATCATGGACGCGACCGAGGTCGGCCTCGAGTCGAACTCGATCGTGCTGGGCAAGCACTCCGGTCGCCACGCCCTGCGCGACGCCCTGGAGCAGCTGGGCTTCAAGGTCGAGGGCAACGCCCTGAACGCCGCCTTCAAGCGCTTCAAGGAGGTCGCCGACCGCAAGAAGCAGGTCACCGCGCTGGACCTGGAGGCGATCGTCTCCGATGAGATGCGCGAGAAGGCCGACGCCCACGAGCTGGCCTGGTTCGAGGTCGAGGCGGGCTCCAGGCGCGAGCCGCTGGCCCGAGTCGCGGTGAAGATGCCCTCCGGCGCCGAGGCGGTCGGCGAGTCGAGCGGCGACGGCCCGGTCGACGCGATCTTCCATGCGATCCAGAAGGCGGCCGGCACCGAGTGCGAGCTGCGCCAGTACACGGTCGAGGCTGTGACCGGGGGAGAGGACGCGCTCGGTCAGGTGACCGTGATGCTGCGCGCCGCCGGTCGCCTGGCAACCGGCCAGGGCGTCGCCACCGACATCCTCGAGGCTTCGGCCCGCGCCTACGTGCGAGCCCTGTCCAACGCCCTGGAGGGCGCCGCGATTCGCGAGGCCGAGGCGGCAACCGCCGAGGCGGCGGTGGAGCGGACGCCGGGGCCGTAGGCGCCGTCCCGGCAGGGGTTCCGCTTAACTTTTTCGGTGTGTTGCTTGCGGGCTGACGCCTCTAGCTCACGACGAAAAAGTACAAGACGCTCCACCCCTGCCGGGACGGCGCCTTGCTCACGATTGTCCGTCGCTGTCGAGGCGGTGGGCGAGCTCTATTTGCAAGCTCGCTATGCAGAGATAGAGCGAGGTGGCGAGGAAGGCGCCCAGCGGCCAGGCGAGGATGCCGGGGATCAGGCCGATCAGGACGGTGGCGCCGAAGGCGGCGCCGATCGCGAAGACTTGCATCATTCCCGCCCGGATCAGGTCGCCCCGGCCGGTTGGCAGCGGGCGGGGCGCGGCGCGCTGGGCGATCAGGGCGAGGACGATGAAGGCGGCGACGGCGCCGATCACGAAGAGCAGGATGTCGAGGATCGTCGGCGCGCCGTGGGTGTGCGAGAGGATGCTGTGGCTGGAGAGCACGGTCAGCGTGTAGCCGTAGGGCACGGCACTGCCGCGCAGGACCGAGCGCAGCGCCTCGAGCGGCTGCTCGGCTCCTGGTGTTTGGTCGGTCTCGGTCAAGCGGGGAGCGTGGTGTCGGGGGCCGGACCCGGCGGCTTGCCCAGCGAGCGCAGCCGCTGGGAGGCGTGCCCGTGCCCGGCGCGCTCTTCGTTCAGCCGTCGATCGTAGACCCGCAGGATGTCGCGGTGGGAGAGCCAGCCGATCACCCGCTCACCCTCCTCGTCGAGCACCGCCAGGCCGGAGCTGTCGCTGCGGACCAGAGCGCCGGTGGCCTCGGCCAACGTTTCGCCGCCGCGCAGAGCGGGCAACTGGCGCGCCAGCGAGCCGGCGTCGCCCTCGCCCCCTCCCTCTCCGATGGCCAGCTCCAGCTCGTCTTCCGGCAGGACGCCGAGGAAGCGGCCCTCGGCGTCGACCACGGGGAGCGCCCCGTCATCGGCCCGATCGAGGCGCATCGCCACGTCGGCGATGCCGGCGCTGGCCGGAAGCGGCTCCGGCGTCGAGCGCATCGCCTCGGCAACTGTCAGCGCTTCCATCGGGCTCAGCGGCCGGCGGCGCATCAGGTCGATGCCACGCCGCACCAGCTTCAGCGTGTAGATCGACTCGCGCGAGAGGCGCCCGGCCAGGGCGGTGGCGATCACCACGGCGAGCATCAAGGGCAGCATGATCCGGTAGTCGCCGGTCAGCTCGAAGATGATCAGGATTGCGGTCATCGGGGCTCGTGCCGCGGCGGCGAAGACCGCGCCCATGCCGATCACCCCGTAGGCCCCGGCGGGCCCCGAAAGGCCGGGGAGCAGGTCGTGGGCGGCGATGCCGAAGGCCGAGCCGAGCATCGCCCCCATGAACAGCGATGGCGCGAAGACGCCCCCCGAGCCGCCGATCGAGAGGGTGACGCTTGTCGCGACGATCTTGCCGAGCAGCAGCGCCAGCAGGAAGAGCAGCGCGTATTCGCCGTCGATCGCGTTTTCGAGCACCGGATAGCCGACGCCATACATCTGCGGCAGCGCCAGCAGGACCAGGCCGAGGGCGAGGCCGCCGGCTGCGGGCCGCCAGGACTCCGAGAAGCGCCAGAGGGCGTCGGCGCGGTCCTCGAGCCCGTAGAGGACGCGGATGAAGGCGACCCCGACGAAGGCCGCGAGCAGGCCGAGCAGCACGTAGAGCGGGTAGCCGCCGACCGGGCCTACGCCGACTTTGGGCAGGGAGAGGAAGGCTTCGGAGCCGAAGGCGGCGCGGCCGATCACGTCGGCGGTCACCGATGCGACGACGACCGCGCCGAAGGAGCGCGTCTCGAAGTCGCGCAGGATCACCTCGAGGGCGAAGAAGACGCCGGCGATCGGGGCGTTGAAGGTGGCCGAGATCCCGCCGGCCGCGCCGCAGGCGACCAGCAGCCGCATGCGTTCCTCGGGCGAGCGGGTGATCTGACCGAGGGTTGAGCCGAGCGCCGAGCCAATCTGCACGATCGGTCCCTCGCGGCCCACCGAGCCACCCGAGCCGATGCAGAGCGCCGAGGCAAGCGACTTGACCAGGGCGACCACCGGCCGGATGCGCCCGCCGCGCTGGGCCACCGCCAGCATCACCTCGGGCACCCCGTGACCGCGTGCCTCTCGGGCGAAGCGGTCGACCAGCGGGCCGTAGAGCAGACCGCCGAGGATCGGCGTCAGCAGCACGAACCAGAAACCGAAGCCGGGGAGGAGCGGGTTGGCCTCGTGGCCGCCGACCCCGTACTCGGTCTGCCCCGTGAAGACGTAGGTGAAGCCCTCGATCAGCAGCCGGAAGGCGATCGCGCCGACGCCGGCGCCGACGCCGACCAGCAGCGCGAGGGCGAGCAGACCGCTGGGACCGGCCAGCCACTCGCCCGCCCGGGCCCGCTCGGCGATCGGCAGCGCCCGCCGCCCGACGCCCGCCGGTGCGGAGGCGCTCACCGGGCCACGATCCCGTCCAGCAGCTCGTCGACCGCGCGGCGAATGTTCTCCCAGCGAAAGGCGGTCGGGTCGAGCGTCGCGTGCAGCATCAGGCCATCGGCGGTGGCGAGCAGCAGCGAGGCGAGCGCGTTGGCAGGCACCTCGCGCAGCTCGGCGCGTTCGGTCGCCTCCTCGATCCAGCCGCGCAGGTGGACGCGACGCCGCGCGCCGCTGGCGGCGAAGTGCTCGCGCAGCGAATCCTCGCCGAGCACCGCGGCCCAGAGGTCGGCGCGCACCTGGGCGCGACCGGGGTCCCCGGCGTGTTCGAGCATCGCCTGCGAGAAGCGTCGCAGCCGCTCGACTCCGGAGCTCTCGCTCTCCCCGATCTCGTTCAGCATCCGGTCGAGCGCTGCCGCATCCTCGTCGAGCAGGCCGACCAGCAGCTCGTCCTTGCTCTCGAAATAGCCGTAGAAGGCGCCCTTGCTGATCCCCGCCTCGGCGCAGACGTCGTCGACCGTGATCTCGG
Organism: uncultured Solirubrobacterales bacterium; assembly: GCA_963728365.1. Taxonomy (GTDB): domain Bacteria; phylum Actinomycetota; class Thermoleophilia; order Solirubrobacterales; family 70-9; genus VRUE01. Next base: position 490,291 of record CAVSJI010000001.1, on the reverse strand, counting down.
CAAAGCGGCTCGCCGCGGCGCAGCGCCAGGCCGCCTCCAGGAGGCTTCGGCGGCGCGCGTCCTTCACTTCCGGTCTCAACTTTGGCATGTAAACCGACTGGTCGGTTTTTATAGCACGCCGCCGCTATGCTTACGCTCGTATGTGATAACGTACGCAACTATGCCGTCGCCAACCGCATCTCCGCAGGCGCCGCCGGGCGAGGCAACGGCGTCCTCGGTCGGCCCCCGTGTCCGCGCCCTGCGCGAGGCGATGGGCCTCTCGCTGCGTGATCTGGGCGAGCGCTCCGGGGTCAGCGCGCCGATGCTCTCCCAGGTGGAGAGGGGGGAGACGAGCCCGACCCTGGCCGTCGCCGCGAAGATCGCCGCCGGCCTGGAGCTGACCCTCTCGCAACTGCTGCGCCTCGACGAGGGCGAGCACGTCGCGGTCAGCCGCGCCGGCGCGCGGCGCACGCTTGAGCGCGGCGGCCACCGCTTCGAGGAGCTGACCCCCCCGCTGCCCGGCCAGCGCGCCGACGTCTCGCTGCACACGCTCGACGCGGGGGCGTCGACCGGAGGTCGCGACGACCCGCCGATGCACGAGCCCGGCAGCCGCGAGACCGCCGTGGTCCTCGCCGGCACCCTGGCGCTGGTCGTCGACGGCACCCGCCACGAGCTGACCGGGGGCGACAGCGTCACCTTCGACGCCGACCTGCCCCACCATTTCGAGAACGAAGGCGAGGAGCCAACCCGCTTCCTCGCCGTGATCGCCGCCGGCCTGAGGCGCGGCTAGGAGGAGGAGCGACGATGCCCAAGACGATGTTCGACAAGCTCTGGGAGGCGCACGAGGTCTCCGACGGCCTGATCTACATCGACCTGCACCTGGTCCACGAGGTGACCTCCCCGCAGGCCTTCGACGGCCTGCGCCTGGCCAACCGCCCGGTGCGCCGCGCCGACAAGACCCTGGCCACCGCCGACCACAACACCCCCACCGACGGCACCATGGCGGCGCGCCTGATCGCCGACGAGCTCTCGCGGGTCCAGGTCGAAACCCTGGAGCGCAACTGCGAGGAGTTCGGCATCCCGGTCTACTCGCTGGGCTCCGCGCGGCAGGGGATCGTCCACGTGATCGGGCCCGAGCTCGGGGTCACCCAGCCGGGCATGACGATCGTCTGCGGTGACAGCCACACCTCGACGCACGGCGCGTTCGGGGCGCTGGCCTTCGGCATCGGCACCTCCGAGGTCGAGCACGTGCTCGCTACCCAATGCCTGGTGCAGAAGCGGCCGAGGACGATGCGGATCTCCTATGCGGGCGAGCTGGGCGCCGGGGTGACGCCCAAGGACCTGATCCTGGCGACGATCGGCAAGCTGGGCACCGGCGGCATGGTCGGCCACGCGGTCGAGTACGCCGGCCCGGCGATCGAGGGCCTCTCGATGCCCGGTCGGATGACGATCTGCAACATGACGATCGAGGGCGGCGGCCGCGCCGGGATGATCGCTCCCGACGAGACGACCTTCGAGTGGGTGCGCGGCAAGCCCGGCGCCCCGGCGGATTTCGACGCCGCGGTCGAGCGCTGGCGCCGGCTGCCGACCGAGGCGGGCGCCGAGTTCGACGCCGAGGTCGAGGTCGACGCCGCGGCGATCTCGCCGATGGTCACCTGGGGCACGACACCGGGCATGGTCGTCCAGGTGACGGACTCGGTCCCCGATCCGGTCCAGATGGACTCGCCCGCCGACCGCGAGGCGGCCGAGCGGGCCCTCGCCTACATGGGCCTGGAGGCGGGCACGCCGATGACCGAGGTCGCCCCGGAACGGGTCTTCATCGGCTCCTGCACGAACTCGCGGATCGAGGACCTGCGCGAGGCGGCCGCGGTGGTCGAGGGTCGCCGGGTTGCCGGCTCGGTGCGGGCGATGGTCGTGCCCGGCTCCCAGCAGGTGAAGGCCGAGGCTGAGGCCGAGGGGCTGCACGACGTCTTCCGCTCGGCGGGCTTCGAATGGCGCGAGGCGGGCTGCTCGATGTGCCTGGGGATGAACCCCGACACGCTGATCGAGGGCGAGCGCTGCGCCTCGACCTCGAACCGCAACTTCGAGGGCCGCCAGGGCAAGGGCGGCCGCACCCACCTGGTCAGCCCCAAGATGGCCGCCGCGGCGGCGATCGAGGGTCACTTCGTAGACATCAGAGACTGGAGCTAGAGATGAGGCCACTGGACGTAATCGAGGGGAAGGTGTCGGTCCTGGACCGGGCCGACGTCGACACCGACCAGATCATCCCCAAGCAGTTCCTCAAGCGGGTCGAGCGGACCGGCTTCGGCGAGTTCCTCTTCTACGACTGGATCCGCGACGGCGAGATCGAGCTCGAGTCGAACCCGATCCTGGTGGCGGGGCGCAACTTCGGCTGCGGCTCCTCCCGCGAGCATGCCCCCTGGGCGCTGGAGGACTTTGGCTTTCAGGCGATCGTCGCCCCCTCCTTTGCCGACATCTTCTACTCCAACTGCACGAAGATCGGGTTGCTGCCGGCGATTCTCGACGAGCGGCACTGCCGGGCGGTCGCCGAGGCGGGCGAGGCGCGGATCGACGTCGACGACGAGACAGTCACCTGCGCGGCGGGCGTCTTCGAGTTCGCAATCGAGCCCGACGTCAAGCACCGCCTGCTCCATGGCCTCGACGACATCGGCATAACCCTCGAGAACGCAGCGGCGATCGACGCCTTCGAGTCCGCCGCCGCCGCCCACGGCCCGGTCACGACCACCCTCTAGCCTCCCCCAACCCGGGGACGTGCCGCAACTTAGGTACCTATACGGACCGCTAAGTTGCGGCACGTCCCCGCTGAATAGAGTGGCGGGCCGCATGGGTGAGGCGACGCCGCGCATAGTCCTGCTGCCGGGAGATGGGATCGGGCCGGAGATCGTCGACGCTGCGCGGCGGGTGCTCGAGGCGTTGGGGGAGTTCGCATTCGAGGAGCGGTTGATGGGGGGCTGCTCTATCGACGCGCACGGGGTTGCGCTGACCGATGAGGTGCTGGAGGACTGTGGCCGCGCCGACGCGGTGCTGCTTGGCGCGGTCGGCGGGCCGAAGTGGGACACGACCGACCCCGACGCGCCGCGCCCCGAGCAGGGCCTGCTCGGCCTGCGCAAGGGGATGGGGCTCTACGCGAACCTGCGGCCGGTGCGGCCCAGCCCGGCGCTGGTCGGCGCCAGCCCGCTGCGACCGGAGCTGATCGAGGGAACCGACCTGCTCGTCGTCCGCGAGCTGACCGGCGGGATCTACTTCGGCGACCGCGGACGTGAGGGCGATGTCGCCCACGACACCTGCGAGTACTCGGCGGAGGAAGTCGAGCGGATCGCCCGGGTCGGCTTCGAGGCCGCCCGCCGCCGCGCCGAGAGCTCCGGCGCCAAGCCCCGCGTCACCTCGGTCGACAAGGCCAACGTGCTCGAGACCTCGCGCCTCTGGCGCGAGGTCGTCGGCCGCATCGCGCCGGATTACCCCGACGTCGCCCTCGACCACCTGCTGGTCGACAACGCGGCGATGCAGCTCGTCTCCCGCCCGGCTGAGTTCGACGTGATCGTCACCGAGAACCTCTTCGGCGACATCCTCAGCGACGAGTCGGCGATGCTCACCGGCTCGCTGGGGATGCTGCCCTCGGCCAGCCTCGGAGCCGCCGGCCAGCCGGGCCTCTTCGAGCCGGTGCACGGCTCCGCCCCCGACATCGCCGGCCGGGGCGTGGCCAATCCGCTCGCAACCTTCCTCTCGGCGGCGATGATGCTGCGCCACGGCCTCGACCGCCCCGAGGATGCCGCTCGCATCGAGGCCGCCGTAGACGCAGTCCTCGACCGCGGCCTGCGCACCCCCGACCTCGCCGGCCCCGGCGAGAGCCCGGTGGGCACGAGCGAGATCACCGAAGCGGTCCTCGCCCAGCTCGACTGAGCGCTTCCGGTGCGCCTTATCCGCCGATAGAGGGGAAAAGGCGCACCGGAGCTGGAGCTACGTTGCGCTATCGGGCATACTTCTGCGGGCATGGAGACCGCCGAGCTGATCTGGCAGAACGGGGAGTTCGTGCCCTGGGAGGACGCCAAGGTGCACGTCCTCAGCCATGGGCTGCACTACGGCACCGGCGTCTTCGAGGGGGTGCGCTGCTACGAGACGGATCGCGGCCCGGCGATCTTCCGCCACGCCGACCACCTCGAGCGGCTCGCCAAGTCGGCCGAGCTCTACTACCTGGAGCTGCCCTACTCGACTGACGAGATCGGCGCCGCGACCCGCGAGCTGGTGAGTCGCAACGGGCTCGGCTCCTGCTACATCCGGCCGCTCGCCTTCCGCGGCTACGGCAGCCTCGGTCTCTACGCGACCGACGCCCCGGTCGACGTGATCGTCGCCGCGTTTCCCTGGGGCGTCTACCTGGGCGAGGAGGGCGCCAAACACGGGATCCGCACCAAGGTCTCCTCCTGGCGAGCGCTCTCCGGTGACAGCCTGATCCCGCACTCCAAGGCCGCGGGCCAGTACCTCAACTCGGTCCTCGCCAAGACCGACGCGCAGAAGTCCGGCTACGAAGAGGCGATCCTGCTCGACCAGCACGGACACGTCTCCGAGGGCTCGGGCGAGAACGTCTTCGTGATCCGCGACGGGGTGCTGGTCACTCCCGGCCACACCAACGCGATCCTCGACGGGATCACGCGCGCCTCGGTGGTGCAGATCGCCGGCGACCTCGGCTACCGCGTCGAAGAGCGCAACATCGCCCGCGCCGAGCTCTACCTGGCCGATGAGGTCTTCCTCACCGGCACCGCCGCCGAGCTTGTGCCCGTGCGCGAGATCGACGACCACCCGATCGGCGAGCCGGGCGAGATCACCCGCGTGATCCAGAAGAAGCTCGACGACGCCTTGCACGGCCGCGCCGAGGAGTACCTCGAGTGGCTCGACTTCGTCGAGACGCCGGCGAGCGCGGATCAACCGAGTAAGGTGACCTCCTGATGCAGCGCCGTTTCGAGGCAACCGGGCGAATTACCGCAGCCGCCTAGCGGCTGGCGTGGCGATGCCACGCGCAAGGGCCCGGCGCGGCCCGCTCCCCGGTCTCCTCGAATCGAAAGGCATCAGATGGAACAGGTAAAGCTCTACGACACCACCTTGCGGGACGGCATGGGCGGCCAGGGCATGTCGCTCTCGGTCGGTGAGAAGCTCAAGGTCGTGCAGGCGCTCGACCGGCTCGGCGTCCAGTTCATCGAGGCGGGCTTCCCGAGCTCCAATCCGAAGGAGGCCGAGCTCTTCGAGCGTCTCGCCGACCTCGATCTGAGCCAGGCGACGGTCGCCGCCTTCGGCATGACCCGGCGGCGCGACGCCGCCGCGGAGGACGACGAGGCGCTGCGCGTGCTGGCTGAGTGCTTCGCGCCGGTCGTCTGCCTGGTCGGCAAGAGCTGGCGCCTGCACGTCGACAAGGTGATCAGCGTGACCCCGGAGGAGAACCTGGCGATGATCGCCGACTCGATCGCCTTCCTCCGTGCCCAGGGCAAGCGCCCGGTCTTCGACGCCGAGCACTTCTTCGACGGCTACCGCGACGACGCCGCCTATGCGCTCGAATGCGCGCGCGCCGCGGCCGAGGCGGGCGCCGGGAACGTCACCCTCTGCGACACCAACGGCGGCAGCCTGCCCGCCTTCGTCGCCGAGGCCGCCGCCGCCGTGCGCGCCGCGCTCGACGGTTCGGTCGAGCTCGGCATCCACACCCATAACGATGCCGAGTGCGCCGTCGCCAACTCGCTGGCCGCGGTCGAAGCCGGCGCCCGCCTCGTGCAGGGCTGCGTCAACGGCTATGGCGAGCGCTGCGGCAACGCCAACCTCGCCTCGATCCTGCCGGCGCTGCAGTTGAAGATGGGCTTCGCGGTCGTCACGTCCGAGCAGCTGGCGAGCCTGACGCCGACCTCCCACTACCTCGACGACCTCTGCAACATGACGCCGGACCCCGACCGGGCCTACGTCGGCCGCAACGCCTTCGCCCACAAGGCGGGGATGCACGCCGCCGGGGTGGCCGCCGACGCCAGCACCTTCGAGCACCTCGACCCGGCGCAGGTCGGCAACGAGCGCGACATCCTCGCCTCCGAGCTCTCCGGCAAGGCGACGATCCGCGCCCAGGCCGAGCGCGCCGGGCTGGAGCTCGACGATGCCGGCGCGGCGCACGCGGTCGAGGAGCTCAAGCGCCGCGAGCACCGCGGCTACCACTACGAGGCGGCGCAGGCCTCCTTTGAGTTGCTGCTGCGCCGCGAGGCCGGCGTCTACCGGCCGCTCTTCGAGCTGGAGAGCTTCCGGGTGACGACCGAGAAGCGCGAGGGCGGCCGCGTGGAGACCGAGGCGACGATCAAGGTCAAGGTCGACGGCGAGCGCTACGTCGAGGTCGCCGAGGGCAACGGCCCTGTGAACGCGCTCGACACGGCCTTGAGGGCCGCCCTCGGCCGCCGCCACGGCCACCTGGCGGAGATCGAGCTGACCAACTACAAGGTGCGGATTCTCGACGAGGCGCACGGCACCGGCGCCGTCACCCGGGTGCTGCTCGACTCGACCGACCACAAGCGCGAGTGGGGCACGATCGGCGTCTCGGAGAACATCATCGAGGCCTCCTGGGAGGCCCTCGTCGACTCCCTCGCCTACGCCTTTCAATCCGAATGAGCGACCAGATCCCACTGGCCAAGCCCGAGGTCGGGGCCCGCGAGGAGGAGTTGGCGCTCCAGGTTCTGCGCTCGGGGCGGCTCTCGCTGGGGCCGATGGGGGAGCGCTTCGAGCGGGCCTTCGCGGAGTGGCTCGGGGTCGCGGACGCGGTCGCCGTCTCCAGTGGCACCGCCGCGCTGCACCTCGGGGTGCGGGCACTCGGCTGGGGGCCCGGCGACGAGGTCCTGACCAGCCCGTTCAGCTTCGTCGCCTCCGCCAACTGCCTGCTCTACGAGAGCGTCAAGCCGGTCTTCTGCGACGTCGACCCTGTGACGCTCAATCTCAACCCCGCGGCCGCGGGATCGGCCGTCGGCGAGCGCACCGCCGGCGTTCTGCCGGTCCACATCTTCGGCTACCCCGCAGCGATGCCGGAGCTCGAGGCGCTCGCCGCGAAGCGCGGCCTCGGCATCCTCGAGGACGCCTGCGAGGCGCTCGGCGCCGCCGACTCCGAGGGTCGTCCGGTCGGCGCCCGCGGCAACCTCGCGACCTTCGCCTTCTATGCCAACAAGCAGCTGACCACCGGCGAGGGGGGGATGATCGTCCCTCGCGATGCTGCCGACGCCGCCCGCCTGCGCGGCGAGCGAAACCAGGGGCGCGCCGCCGACATGGGCTGGCTCGACCACGGCGGGCTCGGCTTCAACTACCGGCTCTCCGACCTCGCCGCGGCGCTCGGCGTCGCTCAGCTCGAGAAGCTCGACGCGATGCTCGCCGACCGCGCCCGGGTCGCGTCGCTCTACGCCGGCGGGCTCGACGCGATCGACGGGGTCGAAGCGCCGATCGCCGGCCGCGGTCAGGAGCGGCGCAGCTGGTTCGTCTATCCGGTGCGGCTCGACCCCGGGGCCGACCGCGACGTGACGGTCGCCCGCCTCGCCGAGCATGGCATTGCCAGCAAGGCCTACCTGCCCTGCATCCACCTCTTCCCCCACCTGCGCGAGCTCGGCTATGGCGAGGGTGACTTCCCGGTCGCCGAGGCGGCCTCGGCGCGCTCGCTCGCCCTGCCGTTCTTCCCGTCGATGAGCGAGGCCCAGGTCGCGCGGGTATGCGAATCTCTCGCCCACGTCCTCGCCTGATGTCTCGCTTTCGCAAAGACCCCGACCCGCGCTTCTGGCGGATCAACCGCTCGCTCGAGTTCGACTGGCGGCTGGCGCCCTATGACATCGACCAATCCCAGGCGCACGCCCGTGGCCTGCGCCAGATCGACGTCCTCGACGACGCCGAGCTGGAGCGGATCGACGCCGGCCTGGAGCGGGTCCGCCAGCGCATGGGCGAGCACGGCTTCGCCTTCGAGGACGCCGACGAGGACATCCACATGGCGGTCGAGCGCCTGCTCGGCGAGGAGATCGGGCCGTTGGCGGGCAAGCTGCACACCGGGCGCTCGCGCAACGACCAGGTCGCCACCGACGTGGCGATGGTCGTCCAGGCCCATTCATTGCGGGCGATCGAGCTCTGCGGCGCGGCCATGGCCCAACTGCTCGGGCAAGCAGAACGCCACCGCGAGTGGCCGATGCCGGGCTACACCCACCTGCAGCGTGCCCAGCCGGTCTACCTGGGCCACCACCTGCTCGCCTACTTCTGGATGCTGGCCCGCGACGTGCTGCGCTTCCAGTTCGCGCTCGACAGCGCCTCGGTGATGCCGCTCGGCTCCGGTGCCCTGGCCGGGGTCAACTGGGAGATCGACCGGCGCGCGGTCGCCGACGACCTCGGCTTCGAGCACGTCAGCCACAACTCGATCGACGGCGCCTCCAACCGCGACTTCGTAATCGACTACCTCTCGGCCGCCGCGACCTGCGCGATGCACCTCTCGCGGCTCGGCTCGGAGATCGTCATCTGGAGCTCCGCGGAGTTCGGCTTCTGCGAGCTCGACGAGTCCTTCTCTTCGGGCTCCTCGATCATGCCGCAGAAGGTCAATCCCGACTCGGCCGAGCTGCTGCGCGCCAAGAGCCCGCGCGTCGCCGCCGACTACCTCTCGCTGCTGGGGACGCTGCACGCCCTGCCGCTCACCTACGGCAAGGACATGCAGGAGGACAAGGAGCCGCTCTTCGACGCGATCGAGACGCTCGAGTCCTGCCTCGACGCGGCGGCGGGAATGCTGGCCGGGATCGCATTCGACCGCGAGCGCCTCGAAGCCGCCTCCGCCGACGAGATGCTCGCCGCGACCGAGGTCGCCGACCTGCTGGTCCGTCGCGGGGTGCCCTTCCGCGAGGCTCACGGCATCGTCGGCGGCCTGGTACGCGACGCGGTCGAGCAGGGCAAGCCGCTATCCGAGCTCACTCCGGAGGAGCTGCAGGCACGCTCCGAGCTGCTCGGCGACGACTTCTACGCGGTGCTGAAGCGCAGCAGCTGGCTCGAGTCGAAGCGGATCGCCGGCGGCACCGGCTCGGTTCCGCTCGCCGCGCAGCTGGGGGAGGCTCGGGAGACGCTCGACGCAGTCAGGGCGCGGGTGCTCGACGAGCGCCCGTGACGCGGCAGACCGCGGAACCTGGGGGCCGGGCCCAACGGCTCGCGGAGCCGTTGGGCGTTGATTTCTTCGAGCGCTCGGTGCACCTCGTCGCCCGCGAGCTGATCGGCTGTCGCGTCTTCTTCGCCGGTTGCGGGGGGACGATCGTCGAGACCGAGAGCTACGAGCGCGACGACCCGGCCTGCCACGCCTACGTCGGCCTCACCGCCCGCACAGCCACGCTCTTCGGCCCGCCGGGTCGCGCCTACGTCTACCTCTCCTACGGCATCCACAGCCTGCTCAACTTCGTCGCCGAACCGGAGGGCGAGGCGGCCGCGGTGTTGATCCGCGCGCTGCAGCCGAGCGCCGGCCTCGCGCAGATGCGCGAGCGGCGCGGGCCCCGGCCGGACGCCGACCTATGCTCGGGCCCCGGCAAGCTGAGCGAGGCGCTAGGCATCGGCCTTGAGCAGAACGGCGCCGACCTCGGGCGTGAGCCGTTCCTGCTGCTCGGCCCCGAGCCGGGTTGGGACGCCGAGGTGCTCACCGGCCCGCGGGTCGGGATCACCAAAGCGGTCGACCGGCCGTGGCGATTCTGCGCCGCCGGCAATTCGCATGTCTCGCGGCCGTGGCCTGAAGGCCACCCCCGTAGGGGTTCCACTTAACTTTTCGGACGGAGAGGATGGGGCTTCGCCTCATGCCTCACGACCGAAAAGTACAAGACGTTCCACCCCCACCGGGATGGCCTTCAACCGGCGGTCACACCACCACCGGTGGCGGGGGCGGATTCGCCTGGGGTTGGTTCTGGAGCTTCAGCCGGTTCAGCAGGTTCCGGGGCTTCGGGGGCTTCAGGTTCTGACGCTTCGCTGGGTTCGGGTTCGGAGGGTTCGTATTCCGGTTCGGTCGATGGTTCCGGGGCGGTGTAGGTCGATTCCGGGGAGGTCCCGGATTGGTGCACGCCCTTCTTGTTTTCCTTGGCTTCGGCCGCTCGTTCGGCGCGGATTTCGTTCCAGGCTGCCATCACGCTGGCCCAGATCAGGGCCGGGAAGGTGCCGCCCATCACCGGGCCGCCGTTGTAGAGGGTCGCCATCGAGGTGGTCGAGTCGGCGTAGCCGACCCAGACGCAGGCGGTGGCTTCTTCGACGCCGCCGCAGAACCAGGCATCGGCGCTGTTCGAGGTCGTGCCCGTCTTGCCCCACTCGCCCGAGGCCCCGATGTCGGCGTGTGTCCCGGTGCCGCTGCTGACCACCGTTTCGAGGATGCTCCTCGCTTCCTGGGCGACGCCTTCGGGCACAACCTGCGTGTGGATCGAGTCGTTGTCGCCGTCCTTGATCGTGTGGCCCGCCTGGTCGGTCACCTGGGTGTAGGCGACGGGGCTGTCGCCCGGGCGCGGCGCCAGCGTGCCGCTCACCCTGTCGCCGTCATTGGCGATCGTCGAGTACGCATAGGTCCAGCCGAGCGGCGTGACGCCCTCGGTCAGGCCGCCGAGCACCATTGCCGGGTTGGTCGAGATCGGGTCGTCGTAGCCCATCTTGTGGATCGTCGAGGCGATCGAGCGAGTCCGGTCCTCGAGCGTCTTGCCCTTCAGGCCCTCGAGTGCCAGCTGGGCGTAGATCGAGTTGTCCGAGTAGGTCGTCGCGCAGACGATGTCGCAGGAACCCAAATAGGAGTCCTCGTCGTTGTGGACGACGAACGTTTCCCGGCCGTGCTTGCCGAAATGGAATTCCTGGGGCGCCGATTCGTAGCTCGTGTAGGGGGAGATACCCTCCTCCAGCGCCGTGATCAGCGTGAAGGGCTTGATCGAGGAGCCCGGCTGGCGGTGCCCCTGGGTGGCGAGGTTGAAGGGCTTGGTTTCGAAATCCGGCCCGCCGACCATCGCCTTGACCCCGGCGTTGCGATTGTCGAGGACCACCACGGAGGCGGTCGCCGGCAGGTAGCCGAGATAGGAGTTGACCGCTTCTTCGGCGGCGTTCTGCAGGCGCAGGTCGAGCGTCGCCTTGATCTTCAACCCGCCGAAGAAGGCCTTCGAGGCGCCGTAGCGTTCGACCAGCTGCTGGCGCAGCCAGGCGGTGTAGTAGGGGGCCTTCGAATCGAGCTGGGGCGGTGAGATCTCGCTTGGAGCGGGCAGGGCCTGCTGGCGGCCTTCGGCCAGCTGTTCTTGCGTTATGTAGCCCTGTTCGTACATTTTTTCGAGCACCAGGTTGCGCCTGCCGAGCGTGTTTTCGGGATAGAACTTCGGGTCGAAGGCCGAGGGCGAGGCGATGATCCCGGCCAGCGTCGCCGCCTCCCAGGGCTTCGAGCACCGAGGAGCAGGGCTCCTCCGGCGTGCCGCAGCCCGGGTGGGCGCTGCCGAAGTAGGTGCGAGCGGCGGCCTCGACCCCGTAGGCGCCCTCGCCGAAGTAGATCGTGTTGAGGTACTCGGTGAGGACTTTGTCCTTAGTCCAGTGGTGCTCCAGGCGGTAGGCGAGCGCCGCCTCGCGGAACTTCTCGAGGATCGTGCGGCTTTCTTCGGCGGCCAGGGCGTTCTTGACGAACTGCTCGGTGATCGTCGAGGCGCCCTGCTGGGCGCTCTGGCTGAGGATGTCGCTGACCAGGGCGCGGGCGATGCCCTTGAAGTCGACGCCGTTGTGTTCGTAGAAGCGCGAGTCCTCGATCGCGACCACCGCGTTCTTGACGTTCGGCGAGATCTGCCCCGAGGTGAGCAGGATCTTGTTCTGGTCGCTGGTCAGGGTGCCGATCGGCTCGCCCGAGGCGTCGAAGACCTCGCTGTTCTTCGAGGCCTTGTACTGGGCGAAGTCGTAGATCGCCGGCAGGTCGCGCGAGACGGCGGCCATCATCCCGAAGACCATCGAGACAAGCCCCAGCACGCCGAGCCCCAGCACAACGAAGAGGATGCGCAGCTTCTTGAGGCGCGGCTTGCTGCGTTCGCCCGCCAAGAGAGTGCGGCAGTCTAGCATTGCGCCCGTGCCCGACCTGACGCGCAACGCCGTCGACGTGCTGCCCGAGGGGATGCTCGCCGCGCAGCTCGCCGCCGGCCGTCCGCTGCGGGTCAAGCTTGGCATCGACCCGACCACGCCCGACATCCACCTCGGCCACACGGTCGTGCTCGAGAAGCTGCGCGAGTTCCAGGAGGCCGGCCACCAGGTCGTGCTGATCGTCGGCGACTTCACCGCCCGGGTCGGCGACCCCAGCGGCCGCTCGGCCCAACGGCCACTGCCCTCGGCCGAGCAGATCGAGGCCAACGCCGCCACCTACCAGGAGCAGGCCTTCAAGGTCCTCGACCGCGAGCGCACCGAGGTCCGCTTCAACAGCGAGTGGCTGCGGATGGCACCCGAGGAGCTGCTCGGCCTGCTGGCCCAGACGACGGTCGCCCGCCTGATCGAGCGCGACGACTTCCAGAAGCGGCTCGCCGCCGGAGCGCCGATCGCTGCGCTGGAGCTGCTCTACCCGCTGCTGCAGGGCTACGACTCGGTCGCGGTCGAGGCCGACGTCGAGGTGGGGGGGACCGACCAGAAGTTCAACCTGCTCTTCGGCCGCGACATCCAGGCCGCCTACGGGCAGAAGCCCCAGTCGGTGATGACCCTGCCGATCCTGGTCGGCACCGACGGCGTGCAGAAGATGAGCAAGTCGCTGGGCAACTACATCGGCGTCAGCGAGACGCCGGAGGAGATCTTCGGCAAGACGATGCGCGTCC
>CAVSJI010000001.1:0-475000 GCA_963728365.1 uncultured Solirubrobacterales bacterium | reverse complement strand
ACGGTGGATGCCTTGGCACCAGGAGTCGATGAAGGACGTGGACGGCTGCGATAAGCCGCGGTAAGGCGCTGAACAGCCTTTGACCCGCGGATCTCCGAATGGGAAAACCCGGCGCCGGTAATGCGGCGTCATCTCGCGATGAATACATAGTCGCGGGAGGGTAACCGGGGGAACTGAAACATCTAAGTACCCCGAGGAATAGAAATCAACCGAGACTCCCTTAGTAGTGGCGAGCGAAAAGGGATCAGCCCAAACCTGGCAGGTGTAAGCGGGCACGCGTTGCCTGTCGGGGGTTGTAGGGCGTCATGTCCGAGCCGTGCCTGGCTCGGCGGCAGTTACCAAATCAGGTGTTAGCCGAAGCGAGTGGAACCTCGCACCACAGAGGGCAATCGTCCCGTAGGTGAAAACACACTGATCTGCCGATTGACGTTCCTGAGTAAGACCGCACCCGTGAAACGCGGTCTGAAACTGGGGGGACCACCCTCCAAGGCTAAGTACTACCTGGTGACCGATAGTGAACTAGTACCGTGAGGGAAAGGTGAAAAGCACCCCAGAAGGGGAGTGAAATAGTACCTGAAACCGTAAGCTTACAAGTGGTCGGAGCACCTTCGGGTGTGACGGCGTGCTTTTTGCATCACGAGCCGGCGAGTTACTCGTCAGTGGCAAGGTTAAGCGATGAGCGGAGCCGCAGCGAAAGCGAGTCTGAACAGGGCGACACAGTCATTGGCGGTAGACCCGAAACTGAGCGAGCTATCCATGGGCAGGCTGAAGCGGGGGTAAGACCTCGTGGAGGGCCGAACCGACCTAGGTTGAAAACTGGGCGGATGACCTGTGGATCGGAGTGAAAGGCTAATCAAGCTCAGAGATATCTGGTTCTCTCCGAAATATATTTAGGTATAGCGTCGAGTATTTGCGTTTCGGCTGTAGAGCACTGTTTGGACTAGGGGCCCTACCAGGTTACCGACTTCAGGCAAACTCCGAAGACCGTTACGGTTAACTCGGCAGTCAGTGTGCGGGGGATAAACTTCGTACGCAAAAGGGAAACAACCCAGACCGTCAGCTAAGGTCCCCAAGTACTAGCTAAGTGGTGAACGATGTCCGAGTGCATAGACAACCAAGAGGTTGGCTTAGAAGCAGCCACCCTTAAAAGAGTGCGTAACAGCTCACTGGTCAAGTGTTCGGGCGCGGAGAATTCAACGGGGCTCAAGCTAGTCACCGAAGCTACGGGTGTGCAGGCCTGCGGGTTCTGCACGCGGTAGGAGAGCGTTCCAGCTGCGTGAAGCGGATGCGTAAGCCTCCGTGGAGCGGCTGGAAGTGAGAATGCCGGCATGAGTAACGAAAGAGGGGTGAGACTCCCCTCCACCGATTGTCCAAGGTTTCCTGAGTAAAGTTCGTCTGCTCAGGGTTAGTCGGGACCTAAGGCGAGGCCGAAAGGCGTAGCCGATGGCCAACAGGTTGATATTCCTGTACCACGTCGTTTCCGTTATGACCGATGGGGGGACGGGGAAGGGTAAGGGAACCCAGGCGATGGTCGTCCTGGGGCAAGCACGTAGCCAGTCGCCGTAGGAAAATCCGCGGTGGCGTTTTGACGCGAGGTGCGATGCCAGCTGGCTTGACCGCCGGCGAGTCCCCGATCCCATGCCTCCGAGAAAATCCTCTAGGCAGGATTCGCGTGCCCGTACCGATAACCGACACAGGTGGACAAGTAGAAAATACTGAGGTGAGCGAGCTAACTCTCGTTAAGGAACTCGGCAAAATCGTCCCGTAACTTCGGGAGAAGGGACGCCCCGGTAGGGTGAACTCCATACGGAGGGAGCCCGAGGGGGCCGCAGTGAATTGGTCCAACCGACTGTTTACCAAAAACACAGGCCTCTGCTAAGTCGCAAGACGACGTATAGGGGCTGACGCCTGCCCGGTGCCGGAAGGTTACGCGGACTTGTTAGCGCTTCGGCGCAAAGCAATGAAGCTAAGCCCCGGTAAACGGCGGCCGTAACTATAACGGTCCTAAGGTAGCGAAATTCCTTGTCGGGTAAGTTCCGACCTGCACGAATGGCGTAACGAGTTGGACGCTGTCTCAACGAGAGGCTCGGTGAAATTAAAGTCTCGGTGAAGATGCCGAGTACCCGCAGCTAGACGGAAAGACCCCGTGAACCTTTACTGCAACTTGATATTGGAGTCTGGGGTATCTCGCTCAGGATAGGTGGGAGACTGTGAACCGGCGGCTTTGGCTGCCGGGGAGTCACCCTTGAGATACCACCCTTGATGCTCTGGGCTTCTAACACCATGCCGTGATCCGGGTGGTGAACAGTGTCAGGTGGGCAGTTTGACTGGGGCGGTCGCCTCCTAAAGAGTAACGGAGGCGCCCAAAGGTTCCCTCAGCACGGTTGGAAATCGTGCGTAGAGTGTAAAGGCAATAAGGGAGCTTGACTGCGAGACCGACGGGTCGAGCAGGAACGAAAGTTGGGCTTAGTGATCCGGCGGTAGCAAGTGGAAGCGCCGTCGCTCAACGGATAAAAGGTACTCCGGGGATAACAGGCTTATCGTTTCCAAGAGTCCACATCGACGAAACGGTTTGGCACCTCGATGTCGGCTCGTCGCATCCTGGGGCTGGAGTAGGTCCCAAGGGTTGGGCTGTTCGCCCATTAAAGCGGTACGCGAGCTGGGTTCAGAACGTCGTGAGACAGTTCGGTCCCTATCTGCTGTGGGCGTTGGAGAGTTGAGAGGAGTCATCCCTAGTACGAGAGGACCGGGATGAACGTGCCGCTGGTGTATCTGTTGTCCCGCCAGGGGCACCGCAGGTTAGCTACGCACGGAACGGATAACCGCTGAAGGCATCTAAGCGGGAAGCCGTCCTCGAGATGAGCTCTCCCATCCCCTTGAGGGAGTAAGACCCCTGGTAGACCACCAGGTTGATAGGCCGGCGGTGCAAGCGCAGTGATGTGCTCAGCCGACCGGTACTAATGGGTCGAGGGCTTGACGGATGTTTCATTGCCTGTGGTCTTGTGCGGTTTTCAAGCTTCACCGGGGCTGTCTCGCAAAATTTCCGGTGGTGCATAGCGAGAGGGAAACACCTCTTCCCATTCCGAACAGAGCAGTTAAGCCTCTCTGCGCCGATGGTACTTGGAGGGCAACCTCCTGGGAGAGTAGGTCGCCGCCGGATTAAGTCGATTGAAGCGCCTGATTCGAATTACCGCAGCCACGGATGACGCGTCTGGCACTGCGCCGGATCGTCGCCCGTGGCCTTGCGCGTAGCTCTGCTACGCGCTGCGGCCCCGTGCGCCACCCGGCTTGGCCAGCCGCGCCCCCGCGGCCACGTTAATTGCAAATCAGACGCTTCAACCGACTTCCTTGTCGAGAAAGCGGTGTAGGCGACGATCATAGAGAGATGGGTTCAAGTTCCAGCTTTCGGTGTGCCCTACGCTCGGGACGCGGTAATACGTAACCCAGCGGGGTAGCTCTTCGGCGAACGCTTTGCTGTCTCGGATTGGGACCAGTTGGTCCTCGGTAGTGTGGAAGAGGAGGATGGGGAGGTGGAAGGCCTCGGGGTGGTCCAGGGCGTTTAGACTGGTCCAGTCGGGGGTGATGCGGGCGTCTATGGTCCACTCAACTGGGAGGGCCAGGAAGCTCGGGAGGCTCATCTGTTCGGCGTTGAACTCGAAGATCGATTTCCAGTCGAGGACCGGGGCGTCCAGGACCAGGGCCGTGATGCGGCCGGCGAGGGGGGAGCGCTGCATGAATTGGGTTATTACGACGCCGCCCATCGAGTAGCCGATCAGGACGATTCGCTTGGCGCCGGCGTCGAGGGCGTAGTGGACTGCGGCGGCCAGGTCTCGCCACTCGGTTTCGCCGAGGTGGTAGAGGCCGTCGGGGCTCTTCGGGGCGCCGAGGTCGTTGCGGTAGGAGATCAGCAGGGAGGTGAGGTCTAGTCGGTGCAGGGCGGGGGCTATGCGCAGGCCGTTCTCGCGGTCGTCGTTGTGGCCGTGGACGACTATCGCCCAGGTGTGGCCGGGGCCCTTGGCTGGAGGGATTTGCCAGGCGGGCATCGGGCCGAGCTCGTCGGGGACGCCGATAGACCGGAACGGGAGGCCGAGGGCCTGTCGAGGGTCGCCGGCGTAGACGTGGCTGTCGAAGCCCACCTTGATGCCCGGGACGAGGTAGCCCTGCGCATCCGTGAGACGACGTGTGACCGTGTCGGAATCCTCACCGAGGATCTTGCCCGCGATCGCGTGGCCGGCCTGCCAGTCGAGGCCGTAGACGCCGGGCTGCTCGCTGCGATCGTCGCGCTCGAGGACGAGGCGGCCGGGCGTGACCGCTTCGACCCGGGTTTCCAGCGGCCAGTCCGAGTGGTCGGGGACGATCGCCACCGAGGCGAAGTGCCAGCTGGCGAGGACGGCCAGAGCCAACGCCAGCACGAGGACGAGGACCAGGGCCGTGACCAGGCGGATGTGCCGCCGCAGCCAGGCCCGCGCCACCCCCACGGCTCAGGCGTGGGTGGCGAAGTGGTCGATTGCGGCGCGCCAGGACCCGGTGCTGGGCGACGCGCCCTGCCGGCGGCGCGTCTCGCAGGGGCGAGGGGCCGGATCGACCGGCTCGAGCCCGTACTCGCCGAGGGTGGCGAAATCGATCGTCAGATCAATAGCGTCGGTCAAGCGGTCTGTGAGTGTTTGCTTAGAATCGAACATGGGTTCGTAATCTAGGAAGGCCTTCGGACGGCACTCCGAGTCTGCACGCAGTCTTGCAGGTCTATCCGGATTTTGGCTTTGCGCTGCGCTTCTCGGTCTTCCTCGGCGTGTTCTGCCCCTTGAAGCCGAGGACCAGAGCGGCGGCGAGCCCCGGTTTCTCGACGTTGGGCGAGTGGCCGGCGCCGGAGATCAGCTTGGTGCGCGTGCCGGGGACCGTTGCGCGATATTCGGCGAGCCGCTTCGCCGGTTCGTCGATGATCTGCTCTTCGGCGCCCATCATCACGAGCAGCGGCCTGCCGGTCGACTTCATGCGCTGGTCGAGCGGCTCTTCCTTGGTGTAGTCGTCGAACGCCGTTGGGGAGTCGTCGTAGGCGCCGAAGTTCATTCGCTTGACGTCGTCGACGAATTCGTCGGGCACGTCGTAACCGGGGGCGAAGGCGACCTCCAGCCCCTTCTTCACCGCGAAGTCGGGCTTGATCCGCCAGAAGAACTCGCCGACGACCGGGGCGAAGCCGAGCTTGGCGACGAAGCCCAGGTCACCCTCTTCATGGGTTGGCGGGGTGTCGACGATCACGACCCGGTTGACCAGCTGGGGCGACTGCTGGGCGAGGGCCACCGCGACGGCGCCGCCAAGGGAGTGCCCGACGACCTCGGCATCGGTCACGCCGAGCTTCGCCAGGGCCTGGGCCACGAGATCGGCCTGGTTGGCGATCGAGTAGCCCGAGCCCGGCTTTTCCGAGCCGCCGTGACCGAGCAGGTCCACGGCCACCACCCGGTGGCTGCGGGCCAGGCGGGGGATCATCCCGTCCCACCAGTTGATCGCGCAGGTGAAGCAGTGGATCAGGACGATCGGCTCGCCGCCCCGCGGCCCGTGTTCGACCACCTCGAGCTTGGCCCCCTGCAGTTCGAGGATCCGGCCGCCCGGTTCGGTGACGCCCGCGGCCTTGGTTTCCCTGTCGACGATCACCGTGTTCAGGGCGAGCAGGACCGCGATCGCCAGCAGCGCCCCGATCAGGATCTTCCAGCCTTTCCCCATGCCGGTCGTTACCCTAACCGGAGAATGGCGACCGGGGGCGAATAGAGACGCAACTATGGAGAAATTCGTCATCCAGGGCGGGGTGCCGCTCTCCGGCGAGCTGACCGTCGCCGGCAACAAGAACGCGGCTCTGCCGATCCTCGCCGCCTGCCTGCTCACCGAGGAGGAGGTCGTGCTGCACCGCGTGCCGCGGATCCGCGACACCGAGGCGCAGATCGCGCTGCTCGAGCAGCTTGGGGTGGCGGTCGCTTGGGTCGCCGACAACAGCGTCCGCCTCTGCGCCGCCGGCGTCACCGACGTGGCCGTCGACGAGGAGCTCTCCAAGCAGATCCGCGCCTCCTTCCTGCTCGCCGGCCCGCTGCTCGCCCGCTTCGGCGAGGCGCGGATGCCGCCGCCGGGAGGCGACTTCATCGGCCGCCGCCGGCTCGACGCCCACCTCGACGCCTTCACCGACCTCGGCGCCCGGGTCGACGGCGACCGCTGGATCGAGCTCTCGGCGCCCGCCGAGGGCCTGGCGCCCTGCGCGATCTTCATGGACGAGCCCTCGGTTATGGGCACCGAGAACGCGCTGATGGCGGCGGCGCTGACGCCCGGCCCGACGACGATCTCGAACGCCGCCTGCGAGCCACACGTCCAGGATCTCGCCCGGCTGCTCTGCGCGATGGGCGCCCAGGTCGACGGGATCGGCTCCAACGTGATGACCGTGCACGGTCGCGATCGCCTCGGCGGCGCTGAGCACACGATCTGCGCCGACCACATCGAGGTCGGCAGCTTCATGGCGCTCGCCGCGGCGACCGGGGGCGAGGTGCGCATCCGCGACGTCGAGCGGCTCGACCTGCTGATGATCTGCCGCCAGTTCCGCCGCCTCGGGCTGCGCTCGGAGATCGAGGGCCGCGACGTGCTCGTGCCGCCCGGGCAGCGGCTGCGGATCAAGGCCGACATCGGCGACGCGATCCCGAAGATCGAGGACGGGCCCTGGCCGGCCTTCCCCGCCGACCTGACCTCGATCGCCCTCGCCCTCGCCACGCAGGCGGACGGCGAGATCCTGATCTTCGAGAAGATGTTCGAGAACCGCCTCTTCTTCGTCGACAAGCTGGTCGCGATGGGCGCTCGGATCACGCTGTGCGATCCTCACAGGGCGATCGTCAGCGGTCCGAGCCAGCTTCACGGCGAACGCGTCGAGAGCCCCGACATCCGCGCCGGGATGGCGATGCTCATCGCCGCCCTGGCGGCCGAGGGCACCTCGGAGATCGGCAACATCCGCCAGATCGACCGCGGCTACGAGCAGATCGACGAGCGCCTGCGCGGCCTCGGGGCGCGGATTGAACGGGTCTCCTCAGAGGTCCCTGCCTGAGGGCCGCGTCCCCTGCGCTCTCGTAAGGTCCGGCCGATGATCCACCCCATCCCCCCAGGGACCCGCGATGTGCTGCCCGACGAGATGCGCGAGCTGCGCCGCCTGCACCTGGCGATGGTCGAGGTCTTCGAAGGCCGCGGCTACGGCGAGGTGGCTACGCCGGCGATCGAATACGACGAGGTGCTGGGGCGCGGCGACGGCCGCACCGCCGGCAGCGCCTACCGCTTCTTCGACGAGCGCGGCGACCTGCTCGCCCTGCGCTCCGACATGACCGTGCCGATCGCGCGGCTGGTGGCGAGCCGCTACGCCGGCGCCGAGATGCCCCTGCGGCTCTGTTACGTGGCCAACGCATTCCGCGCCGTGCGCCCGCAGCGCGGCCAGATGCGCGAGTTCGCCCAGGCAGGGGTCGAGCTGATCGGCGCCCCGGCGCCGGTAGGGACCGTCGAGGTGGTCGAGGTGCTGGAGGCGACGCTCGACGCGGCCGGCCTCAACCGCGCCGTGATCGGGCTGGGCGACGCCGACCTCTACCGGCAGCTGCTCACCGAGTTCGGGATCGAGGGCGAGGCGCGCGAGGCGGTGCTCGACCGACTCGCCGCCCACGATCTCGTCGGTCTCGAGGTCGAGCTCTCCGAGATCGAAGGGATAGGCGACCAGCAGATCGCCACCTGCGTCGCCCTCTCTCAGCTGCGTGGCGGCAAAGAGGCGCTCGAGGAGGCGCGCTCGCTGGGCGGCGAGGCGGTCGAGCGCGCCACGGCTCGTCTCGGCGAGACCCTCGACGCCCTGGAGCGGCGCGGGGTCGCCGACCGGGTGCAGATCGACCTCGGCCTGCTGCGCCACCTCGGCTACTACAGTGGCGCGATCCTCGAGGTCTACGACCCGGCGCTGGGCCACGTGCTCGGCGGCGGCGGTCGCTACGACGAGCTGCTCAGCCGCTTCGGCATCGACCTGCCGGCGGCGGGCTTCGCGCTCTACCTGGAGCGCGTCCACGTCGCCCAGATGGAGGAGGAGTCGCGCACGAAGGAGGGCGGCTCATGAGCGTCGAGGTCGCCGGCGTGGGCCACGCCAAGTCCGAGGGGCCGCTGAAGCTGGCGGTGCCGCGCGGCGCGCTGCTCGGCGAAACCCTCGACGCGCTCGACGCGGTCGGAATCGAGACCGCCGAGGTGCGCGGCGAATCGCGCTCGCTGATCTTCGAGGGCAGGGGGATCACCCTGGTGACGATGCGGCCCTCCGACGTGCCGACCTACGTCGAGGCGGGCGCCGCCGACGTCGGGATCACCGGCAAGGACGTCCTGCTCGAGCAGGCCGACCGGGTCGTCTACGAGCTGCTCGACCTTGGCTACGGGCGCTGCCGCATGGTCCTCGCCGGCCGCGTGGGCGACGAACGCCTAGGCGAGGCGCAGCGCCGCCTGGGGATGATGCGGATCGCGACCAAGTACCCGCGCACGGCCGAACGCCACTTCGAGTCCACCGGCCGCCAGGTCGAAGTGATCGAGGTCAAGGGCTCGGTTGAGCTCGCCCCGCTGATCGGCCTCGCCGACGGCATCGTCGACCTGGTCGCCACCGGCCGCACCCTCGAAGAGAACGACCTCGAGGTGCGCGAGGAGATCCTCGAGTGCACCGCGAGGTTCGTCGCCAACAGGGTCGCGCACAAGCTTCGGGCGCGCGAGGTCGACGGGCTGGCGGCGAAGCTGCGGGAGGCGGTGGGGTCGTGAGCTCCAAAGACTTCCCCTGGGCGGGGGCGGTCAACACGGCCGCC
Organism: uncultured Solirubrobacterales bacterium; assembly: GCA_963728365.1. Lineage (GTDB taxonomy): Bacteria > Actinomycetota > Thermoleophilia > Solirubrobacterales > 70-9 > VRUE01. The sequence goes on along the minus strand of CAVSJI010000001.1, from coordinate 466,172 downwards.
CAGATTCGAGCATGGACGGAAAGCGTCGTCCAGCGCCCGCCCGAAGCGGAGATTCGCAAGATCGCCGACGAAGCCCGTGAAGGCGACGGGGCGCTTCTGGCGCTGACGAATCGCTTCGACGCTACGGAGGCCGCCCGCGATTCTCTGCACGTGGGCATGGAGGAGGCCGCCACTGCCCTCGAAGGCTTGGACCCGGCGGTTCGGGAATCGCTGGAAGTCGCCGAGGGCAACATCCGGGCGGTTGCCGAAGCCCAGCCTGCCGAGGTGCAACGCGTTACGGGTCTATCTGGACCACAAAGAGTTGCACTACGGGATGTGGCTGTTGATTCGGCTGGGGTCTACGCGCCTGGCGGGCGTGCTGCGTATCCGTCAAGCGTTCTGATGTGCGCGATTCCGGCGCGCGTAGCGGGAGTGCGGCGACTCGCCCTGGCGACACCGCCGCGTCCAGATGGGTCGGTCGCACCCCTGGTGCTTGCGGCTGCGGCGCTTGCCGAAGTTGACGAGATCTATGCGATTGGGGGCGCCCAGGCGATCTTCGCGATGGCTTACGGCAGCGACTCGATCGAGCCAGTCGACGTCATCGCCGGTCCTGGCAACGCCTGGGTGCGCGAGGCTAAGCGGATGGTCAGCGGCGAGGTCCGCATCGACTCGCTTGCCGGACCGTCCGAGTTGATGGTGGTGCTCGGCCAGGGCACGAACCTGAGCTGGGCGGCACTCGACCTATGTGCTCAGGCAGAGCATGGGGCGGAGGGGCCACTGATCGCCGCTGCGGTGGAGAAGGACGTGCTCGATGAGCTGCGCGCCGAGGTGGAGCGGGTCGCCGCCGAGAAGGGCATCGGCGAGGTGCGCCTCGCGCTCGTCGAAGTACCGGTCCTGGATGACGCGTTGGGGCTCGCCAATGCATTTGCGCCTGAGCACCTCGAGCTTCTGGTCGAGAGTGCTGCGACGCTCGCCGAAAGGGTTACGACCGCAGGTTGCGTCTTCGCCGGCCCATACAGCGCAACCGCCTTCGGCGACTACGTCGCCGGGTCCAACCACGTGCTTCCCACCGGCGGCGCCGGGCGCTTCTCGGGCCCGCTCGGGCCCGATGTCTTCCGCCGCAAGATCGCCACTGTCGAGATCACTGCCGAGGCCGCTAAAGCGCTCGCGCCGCACGTCGATCGGATCGCTCGGGCGGAGGGATTCCCCGTTCACGGCGAGTCCGCGATGATTAGGGCCAAGTCATGAGCCGCACGTCTCAACGAGAGCGCGTCACCGGGGAGACCCAGGTGAAGCTGGCGCTGGACCTCGACGGGGGGGAGGCGAGCGCCTCGACCGGGGTCGGGTTCCTCGACCACATGCTCGACCTGCTCGCTCGGCACGGCCGGTTGGGGTTGAAGGTCGAGGCGAGCGGCGACCTGGAGACCGGCGCCCACCATACGGTCGAGGACGTCGGCATCGTGCTCGGGCAGGCGCTCGACGAGGCGCTTGGCGACCGGGCCGGGATCCGGCGCTACGGGTCGGCGCTGGCGCCGATGGACGAGTCGCTGGCCGAGTGCGCGATCGACATCTCCGGGCGGCCGCTGTGCGTCTTCGACGCCGAGCTGCCGGTGACGACGATCGCCGGCTTCGACACCGAGCTGGCCGAGGAGTTCTTCCGCGCCGTCGCCAACGGCGCCAAGCTGACCCTGCACGTCTCGGTCCGCTACGGCGCCAACGCCCACCACATGATCGAGGCCTGCTTCAAGGCCTTCGCCCGCGCCCTGCGGGTCGCCGTCTCCGTCGATCCCGATGAGAGCGGCGTGCCATCCACAAAGGGGACGCTGAGCGAATGACCGCGAGCATCTGTGTTCTGGACTACGGGATGGGCAACCTGCGCTCGGTCGAGAAGGCGCTCGAGCACGTCGGAGTGCGGGCGACGATCGCCGGCGACGCCGAGACGGCGCGCGGCGCCGACGGCTTGATCCTGCCGGGCGTCGGCGCCTTCCCGAAGGCGATGGAAGGCGTGCGGCGGCTCGGTCTCGACGAGCTGATCGCCGAGCGCCTCGCGGCCGGCGTGCCTGTGCTCGGGATCTGCCTCGGCCTGCAGCTGCTCTTCGGCTCGACCACAGAGCTGGGAGGCGCCGACGGCCTCGGCCTGCTGCCCGGCGGGGTCGCCGAGCTGCAGGCCCCGGGGCTCAAGGTCCCGCACATCGGCTGGTCTCCCGTGCGCTGGGAGAAGGACTCGCCGCTGACCGAGGGGATCGAGTCCGAGACGCCCTTCTACTTCGTCCACTCCTTCGCCCCTTCGCCGGAGGCCGGCGACCTGCTCGGCAGCGCCGCCTACGGCGCCCGCTTCGCCTGCGCCGCCGAGCGGGGCAACGTCTTCGGCGTCCAGTTCCACCCCGAGAAGTCGAGCGCCGCGGGCCTGCGCCTGCTCTCCAACTTCGCCGGGATCTGCGCCTCCGTCCCGGCGTGACGGCGTGATCCTCTACCCGGCGATCGACATCCGCGGCGGCCAAGCCGTGCGCCTCCTGCAGGGCGACTACGAGCGGGAGACGACCTACGACGCCGACCCGGTGGAGGCCGCGACTCGCTGGGCCGGCGAAGGGGCGGAGTTCCTCCACGTGGTCGACCTCGACGGCGCCAGGGCGGGCGAGCCACGCAACCTCGACGCGATCCGCCGCATCGCCGCCGCGGTCGAGTGCCCGATCCAGGTCGGCGGCGGGCTGCGCGACGCCGGCTCCGTCATGGCGATCCTCGAGGCGGGTGCCGAGCGGGCCGTGATTGGCACCGCGGCGCTGCGCGACCCGCGATTCCTCGCGACGATGCTCGACCGCTACTCCGACCAGATCGTCGTCTCGGTCGACGCCCGCGACGGCAAGGTCTCCCTCTCCGGTTGGACCGAGACCAGCGACGTCGACGTCGCCGACGCCGTGGCCCACCTTACGAGCCGGGGCGCAACGCGTTTCCTGTGTACCGCAATCGAGGTCGACGGGACGATGGCGGGGCCGGCCGTCGACGATCTGAACCGGGTCGCGGCGGCAACCGAGGCGCACGTGATCGCATCGGGAGGAGTTGGCAGCCTGGAACACCTTGAGACTCTGGCGGCAAACGCAGTGGACAACGTAGAGGGCGTCATCGTCGGCCGAGCCCTGTACGAGCGCAAGTTCACGGTCGCTCAAGCCAGAAGCGCGCTGGCGGGATAGAGAGGTCGTGGCACCCTCCACCGAAGGCTCCCGGTATACGAAGCCGAATCACAACGACCGATCTGCTGCGCGACGGTCTTCGGGGGAGGGTGCCACGACCTCTCCCCAGCGCTTCGCCGTGCCCGGGTGGCTGCGTTGGCGCGGCTACGCTTAGCTCATGGTGCTCAAGCGGGTCATTCCTTGCCTTGATGTCGACGCTGGTCGAGTTGTCAAGGGCACCAATTTCGTCGGCCTGCGAGACGCGGGAGACCCTGTTGAGCTTGCCGAGCGGTATGACGCTGAGGGGGCTGATGAGCTTGTGTTTCTCGACATCACCGCTTCGCATGAGAAGCGGGAGACGATTGTGGAGCTTGCGCGGCGGACGGCTGACAATGTCTTCATTCCGTTCACGATTGGGGGCGGGATTCGGTCGGTTGAGGATGCTCAGGCCGTGTTGGATGCCGGAGCGGACAAGGTCTCGGTGAACTCCTCAGCGCTTGCGCGGCCGGAGCTTCTTACGGAGCTTGCCGACCATTTCGGCGCTCAATGTGTGGTGATCGCGATTGATGCGAAGCGCCGTGTGCTCGAGGGAAGCTCTCCACCCTGTGACGCTCCTCCGGGGCATTTTGGTGAGCTTGAGTGGGATGTCTTCGTGAAAGGCGGCCGGGAGAAGGTGGAGGGTCATGAGGCGGTTGCTTGGGCTCGAGAAGCTGTAGAGCTTGGAGCGGGAGAGGTGCTGCTTACGAGCATGGACCGCGACGGCACCGAGGACGGCTACGACATCGAGCTGACGAAAGCAGTTGCAGACGCCGTCTCGGTCCCGGTGATTGCTTCGGGTGGCGCGGGGAAGCTGGAGCACCTAACCGAGGCCATCGCCAACGGCAACGCAGACGCAGTCCTATGCGCCTCGATCTTCCACTACGGCACGTACTCGATCCACGAAGCGAAGGAAAAAATGGCGTCGGCCGGCCTACCCGTCCGCCTCTGAATCAGAAAGGCGGTTCGGGGGACCCTCCCACGGAGGCTCCCGGTAATACAAACCGAATCGCCAGATCGGACCTGCTGCGCAACGGTCTCCGGGGGAGGGTCCCCCGAACCGCCCTCACCTTTCGAGGTCGGCCGCGAGCCCACCGACGCCCGCAGACCCGAGGATCTCGAAGCGGTCAAGTTCGAATGGTTTGTTGCGGCTTGCGTAGCCTGAAATCTCGGTAGTAGCTCCCGCGTAGCCGGCCGCATCAACCGCCCCAATAACCGTTTCGTCAAATCGACCCGCCGGGTAGCAGAAGTTCTTTACCGGGACGCCGTATTCGCGCTGCAACAGCTTGCGGGCGCCCGCGACTTCTTCCTCGAGTTCGGCGGCGCCAAGGGTGGTCAGGTCGGAGTGGTTGATCGTGTGCGAAGCCAGCTCCCAGCCGGCCTCGATCATTGCTTCGACGTTGCTTCTGTAGAGGTCGGAGCCTTCCGCCTTCAGGTTGAGGACGCCCGGCCAGCCGCGCTTGCGCAACTCCGGCAGCGCGTAGGTGAACTGGGGGCGGTAGCCATCGTCGAACTGGATGACGACCGGTTTCGGGGGCAGCGTGCCGTGGTGGTACCAGGCTTGCTCGACTGTTTCGAGGGTTACGGCCTGGTAGCCGTGGTTTTCGAGCCAGTTCATCTGCTTGTGGAAGTCGGGGCGGGTTACGTACAGCTCGGGGTAGGGGGCGTCGGACGGGGCCGCTCCCAGCACGTGGTACTCGAGGATCGGCACCGGGCCGGTGTAGTGCTTCCAGTCGGGTTGGGGGGTGGCGTTGCGGACGAGCTTGCCTGCTGCGTTGTTTTCTGCGGCGCGGCCATCCGACTTGCCTGTTGGCTGGGCATGTGCGGCGCTTGGCTTCGATTCGGAGTCTGAGCCGTCTCCGGCGAGGGCGATCACCGCCACCGTGGCCGCGGCGACCAGCGCCAGGACGCCGGCAGCGCCGAGGCGCCGTCGGCGGATGCGGCGGCGCTGCTGGGCGCGCCGGCCCAGAGACTGGCCGGGCTTGGTGTCGGGACGGTCGGCCATCCGGAGAGGCGATCATGGTAGGCAACGCGGTCATGTCCACCGGTCAGCAGCACAGCGAGAGCCTCGCGGAGGCACTCGAGCACATGCATCCCGAGCTCGACCTCGTGCGCGAGGCCGGCGGCGACCCCGTCTACCTGGTTGGCGGCGCGGTGCGCGACCTGCTGCTCGGGCGGGGGCGTGCCGACATCGATCTGGTCGTCGAAGGCGACGCGCCGGCGCTGGCCGCGCGGCTCGGCGCCGAGGTCACCGCGCACGAGCGCTTCGGCACGGCGAAGCTGACCCTCGAGGGGCACGAGGTCGACATCGCCACCGCGCGCACCGAGGCCTATCCGCGCCCCGGCGCCCTGCCGGTCGTCGGACCGGCGCATCACCTCAACGCCGATTTGGCGCGGCGCGACTTCACGATCAACGCGATGGCGATCCCGCTGCACGGGGAGCCGCGCCTGATCGATCCCCACGGCGGCCAGGCGGACCTGGCGGCGAGGCGGCTCCGCGTCCTGCATCCCGCGTCCTTCGTCGACGACCCCACCCGGGCGATCCGCGCGGCGCGTTACGCGGCGCGCTTCGGCTTCGGGCTCGAGGAGCAGACGGAGAGGCTGCTCCGCAAGACGGATCTGAGCACGGTCTCGGCCGACCGTCGCGAGGCCGAGCTGCTGCGGCTTGCGGCGGAGGGCGCGGCGCCGCGGGCGTTTGCGCTGCTCGGCGAGTGGGGACTTGTCGAGCTGCGGGAGGATGGGGTCGAGCTGGCGGAGGCGGTGGACGCCTTGCTGAAGGCCGCGCCGTGGAAGGACGAGGCCCGACGCGAGGACGCGTTGTGCGCGGCGGCGCTGGGCCCCGTCGGCGCCGAGGCCGAGCTTGCTCGTGAGACGCCGCAGCGCCCGTCGCAGGGCGTTGCCGTCGCGGCTAATCGCGATCCGGTTGAGCTCCTCCTCGCGCGCGGCCTCGGCGCCGAATGGCTCGACCGCTATCTGACCGAGTGGCGGCCGGTGCGACTGGCGATCGACGGAGAGGATCTGATCGCCGCAGGCGTGCCGCAGGGCCCGGCGATCGGCAGAGGCTTGACGGCCGCTCTCAGGGCGAAGTTGGACGGCGAGGTCGATGGTCGCGACGACGAGCTGACGCTCGCGGTCGAAGTTGCCCGCCGCGGGGAGGGTCGCTGAGTTGCCCGGCTTGATTCACGGCCTCGACCCGATCAAGATCGCCGCCAACCTCGCGCGAGCGCGGGAGATCGCGGGACCGGAGGTCGAGATCCTCGCTGCGACGAAGTACGTGCCGTTGGAGGAGATGGGCGCGCTCGCCGAGGCCGGGGTGACGCTGATCGGCGAGAACCGCCAGCAGGAGCTCGCCGCCAAGCATGAGCGCTGGGGGGACGCCTTCCAGTGGGACTTCATCGGCAACCTGCAGAGCCGCAAGGTCAAGCAGCTCCTCCCAGTCTGCCGCCTGATCCACTCGGTCGCGACGGATTCAGCCCTGGACCAGCTCGCCAAGCACGGCACTCCCGACACCGAGATCCTGGTCGAGGTCAACGTCGCCGGGGAGGAGGGCAAGGCGGGCGTCGCCCCCGATGACCTGGCCGCCTTCATCGAGCGTTGCCCGGTCCAGGTCGGGGGCTTGATGACGATGCCGCCGTTCAGTCAGGACGCCGAGGCATCTCGTCCCTATTTCGCCCGCCTGCGCGACCTGGGAGAAGCAAACCACCTGCGGCGCCTCTCGATGGGCACGTCTCAGGACTGGGAAGTCGCGGTCGAGGAGGGCGCAACCATCGTCCGCCTGGGGACCGCACTCTACGTCTGAGCCATAATCCCCTGGAGGAATCGGCCCGCATAGGCCGAAACAGGCGAGAACCATGGCCCTACGCGATACATGGCACCGTGCGCTGGTCTACTTCGGCCTGGCCGAGGATCACGACTACGGTCCCGAGTACGAGGAAGACTTCGAGCCGGAGACCGGTGTCGACGAGCCGTCCGAGGGCCGGCGCGAGTCCGGCCAGGTCCGGCGCCTGCCGACCTCGCGCCGCTCGCGCCGCGACGAGATCGACGACATCTTCGCGGACGACGAGCCGATCTCGGCCTCGCGCACGCGCACGCTGCGGCCGGTCGGCAACGGCGACTCCGACGTTCAAGTCCACCTGGTCATTCCGCGCAACTTCAACGACGCCCAGCAGGTTGCCGACCAGTTCAAGCGCTCGGTGCCGGTGATCCTCAACCTGCAGACGACCGATCACGAGCTCTCCAAGCGGATGATCGACTTCTGCTCGGGGCTCACCTACGCGCTCGAAGGTGGGATGCAGCGGATCGCCGAGAAGATCTTTCTCTTGACGCCGCGCAACGTCGAGGTGTCGGCCGAGGAGAAGGCTCGGTTGCTGGACAAAGGGTTCTTCAACCAGTCCTAGGGGGCGTGGGGGAGGGTCGGGTGCCCTTTCCGGGAATTGATGTCGTACGCGCCTTCGGCGCTTAACGACGGATGAGGAGCGCGCCTTCGGCGCGCATTCATCGGGAATGCTTTTCCGCCGCTTCGCGACATTCCCGGAAAGGGCACCCGACCCTCCTCTCCGGGCGCTACTAGGCTGCGCCTGATGATCGTTGGGTTCTGTGGCTCGGGCAATATGGCTGCGGCCATGGCTCGTGGGCTTGTCGGGGCCGTGGATCGGATGCTGTTCACGGACAGCGGGTCCGGTCGGGCGGCTGAGCTGGCGGCTGAGCTCGATGGCGAGGCGCTTGGCTCCAACGCCGAGCTGGCGGACCGGGCGGATCTCGTCGTGCTTGCCGTGAAGCCGGCGCGGCTCGAGGAGGCGGCTGCGGAGCTTGGAGCCGCGAAGGTCGTCATTTCGTTGCTCGGAGCAACGTCGCTGGCCCGCCTGGCGGAGGCGTTCCAGGACGCTGAGGTGATTCGGGTCATGCCTAATGTCGGGGTTGAGCTTCGTAAGGGGGTGCTCTGCGTTGCGGGGTCTTCGCATGCTGGGGCTCGAGCGCTGCTGGAGGGCCTTGGGCATGTTGTCGAGCTGCCGGATCAGCAGTTCGATGTTGCTACTGCTGTGATGGGGTGTGCGCCTGCCTATTTGGCTCTGGCGGTTGAGGCAATTGCCGATGCTGGGGCTGCTGACGGGTTGGATGCGGAGTTGGCTCGGGAGCTGGTTGTGGAGACGACGGCGGGGACCGCGGAGCTGCTGCGGGTCAGGCATCCGGCTGACGTGCGCAGGGCGGTTGCCTCGCCTGGGGGGAGTACTGAGGCTGGGCTGGAGGCGCTGGACCGGGAAGGGGCTCGTGAGGCGTTCACGGCGGCTGTGCGGGCCTCGCTGGAGAAGATGCGGGGATGAGCGTCCTGCTTGCGGTCACGAGGTACGACGTCGCCGACTACGTCAGCGCGCTCTTTCTCGTCTACATCATCCTCGTGCTGCTCAACGTACTGATCTCGTGGATTCCGCGGATGCCCTACAACCGGGCGCTGATCGCGGCGCTCGACTTCGTCAAAGAGACGACCGATCCCTACCTCAACTTCTTTCGGCGCTTCCTGCCGCCGATCGGCGGCGGCGGCTTCGCGCTCGATCTCAGCCCGATCGTCGGGATCATCGTCCTCTACTTCCTGCGCGAGGTCGTCGTCCGCCTGATCGAAGGGTGAGGGGCGTGGGCGCCAGCGGGCGCGCCTGGCGCCTGGCGGGTGGGCTCGCCGGCCTGGTCGTCGTCGCCGACCAGGCGGCGAAGGCGGCGATCGAAGCCCACCTGCTGCCCGGCGAACGGGTGGAGGTGCTCGGCCCGCTGGAACTGACCCTCTCCCACAACAGCGGCGTCGCCTTCGGCCTCGCCGCGGGCGGCGGGGCAGGACTGGTGCTGCTCACCGCGGCGGCGCTCGGCGTGGTCGCAGCGGTCTTCGCCCGCAACCCGACCCGGCCCTGGATGTGGGTCGCCGCCGGGCTGCTCGCCGGTGGAGCGCTGGGCAACCTCGCCGACCGGATCCGGGCCGGAGCGGTGACCGACTACATCCTGGTCGGCAGCTGGCCCGCCTTCAACCTCGCCGACGCCGCCGTCACCTGCGGCGTCCTCCTCCTCGCCCTCTCCTTCCTCCGCGAGGAGGGCTCCAAATGACCTTCCGGTGCGCCTTTTGCGGTCTATGCCCACATAAGGCGCACCGGAGCCGGTGGGGCGCCTGTGGCTGAGGTGCGCGTTGTGTACCGGGATGAGGAGGTGGCTGTGGTGGACAAGCCTGCCGGGCTTGTCGTGCATCCGGCGCCCTCGCATCGCGGGCCGACGCTGGTCGACCAGCTGGGCGAGCTGCTCGGTGGCGGGGCCGACCCGGAGCGGCCGGGGATCGTCCACCGACTCGACAAGGGAACCAGCGGTCTGCTGGTCGTCGCTCGCACCGACGAGGCGCATGCGGCGCTGCAGGCGCAGGTCCAGCGGCGCGAGGTCGAGCGCGTCTACCTGGCGCTGGCTCGCGGACGGCTCGCCTCGCGCACCGGGACGATCGACGCGCCGATCGGGCGCGCCTCGCGCCAGCGCCACCGGATGGCGGTCTCCGGCGCAGCCTCGCGGCAGGCGCGCACGCACTTCGAGGTGCTCGAGCTGCTCGCCGAGGAGACTTACCTCGAGGCGCGCCTGGAGACCGGGCGCACGCACCAGATCCGTGCTCACTTCGCCGCGATCGGGCACCCGTTGGTCGGCGACGAGACCTACGGCGGCGAGCTCAAGTACGGCCTCGAGCGCCAGTTCCTCCACGCCCACCGGCTGGCCTTCGACCAGCCGCGCACGGGCGAGCGGCTGAGCTTCTCCTCGCCGCTGCCCGCCGATCTCGCCGCGGCGCTCGCCGCGGCCCGTGCCGCCTGACGCGGCACCAGCGCGACAACCCTGTCTACAATCGCTCGGTTCGCAATCGACCCCCGCCGGCGCCCGACCGGATCCTGACCGGCGTCAGCCGGATCCCGAGCCGGGGCAGCGGGTTACGTGTCACCGAGACGACAAGGAGCTTTACCCATGCCAGAGGCAGGCCTCAAGGAGCTGCTGGAGGCCGGAGTTCACTTCGGCCATCAGACGCGCCGCTGGAACCCGAACATGCGCCGCTACATCTTCGGCGAGCTCGACGGGATCCACATCATCGACCTGATCCAGACTGAGGCGCTGCTGGAGAACGCGCGCCGCTTCGCCGGCGAGCTCGCCAGCGGCGGCGGGACCGTGCTCTTCGTCGGCACCAAGAAGCAGGCCCGTGGCCCGGTCGAAGAGTGGGCCGGCCGCTGCAAGATGCCCTTCGTCAACCAGCGCTGGCTGGGCGGTCTGCTGACCAACTTCAACACGATGTCGGCGCGGATCGCGCGCCTGCACGAGCTCACCGAGTGGCGCGACGAGGGCAAGCTCGACCTGCTGCCAACCAAGGAGCGGATGGGCATGCAGGCCGAACTCGCGAAGCTCGAGTTCAACCTCGGCGGGGTGCGTGACATGGACCGCCTGCCCGACGCGGTCTTCGTCACCGACCTGAAAACCGAGGAGATCGCGGTGCGCGAGGCGGCCCGCCTGCGGATCCCGATCATCGGCCTGGTCGACACCAACTGCGACCCGACGCCGATCGACTACGTGATCCCCGGCAACGACGACGCGATTCGCTCCTGTGCGCTGGTCATCGGCACGATCGGCGGCGCGATCGAGGAGGGCGCGGGCGCCTGGCGGAAACAAGAGGAAAAGCGGATCGCCGAGGAAATGGAGCGGCGCAAGCGCGAGGAGGAAGAGCGCAAGAAGCGCGAGGAGGAAGAGAAAGTCAGGCGCGAAGCGGAGGAGGCGGCTGAAGCGGCGAAGAAGGCCGAGGAAGCGAAGGCCCAGGCCGCGCAGGCCCAGCAGGCCGCCCAGCAGGCTCAGGCCCCGCCGAGCCAGCCGACGCCGCCGGCAGCCGAGGCCGAGAAACCCGCGGAGGGGAACGCTGAGGCTGGCACGGAGGGGGAGTCGAGATGAGCGTTACGGCTGCTGATGTGAAGGCGCTTCGGGATCGGACCGGGGCGGCGATGATGGATTGCAAGGCTGCTCTTTCGGAGTCCGAGGGAGACGTGGATCGGGCTATCGAGATTCTGCGGGTCAAGGGGCAGGCGTCCGCCGCCAAGCGCGAAGGGAGGGGGACCGACGAGGGCGTCGTCGCCTCCTACATCCACGCCAACGACAAGGTCGGCGCGATGGTCGAGGTGCAGTGCGAGACGGACTTCGTCGCCCGCAACGAGGACTTCAAGGCCTTCGCCTATGAGGTCGCCCTGCACGTCGCCGCGAGCGCCCCGCAGTTCGTCTCCAGCGAGGAGATCTCCGCCGAGGAGCGCGAGGCGGAGCGCAAGGTCTTCGAGGAGAAGGCGCGCGAGGAAGGCAAGCCCGACAACGTGGTCGAGAGGATCGTCGAGGGTCAGCTGGCCAAGTGGGGCAAGGAAGTCGCGCTGCTCGATCAGCCGCACGTGAACGCCGAGAAGCACGACTCGAAGACGATCGAGGAGCTGCGCCAGGAGCTGGCAGCGAAGACCGGCGAGAACGTCCGCGTCGCCCGCTTCGCCTACTTTCGCGTGGGCGAATAAGCTCGCGGCCGAGATGGCCGCGGTCCCCCAGTTCAAACGCATCCTGCTGAAGCTCTCCGGCGAGGCTCTGATGGGCGACCTCGCCTACGGCACAGATGCCGGCGAGGTGCGGCGGATCGCCGAGCAGGTCGCGGCGCTGCGCGGACGCGGGGTCGAAGTGGCGATCGTCGTCGGCGCCGGCAACATCTACCGCGGGCTCTCCGCCGCGGCCGAGGGCATGGACCGGGCGACCGGCGACTACATGGGGATGCTGGCGACGGTGCTCAACGCGCTCACCCTGCAGGACGCGCTCGAGAAGCAAGGCGAGCACACGCGGGTGCTCTCGGCGATCGACATCAAGGAGATCGGCGAGCCCTACATCCGCCGCCGCGCGATCCGCCACCTGGAGAAGCAGCGGGTGGTGATCTTCGCCGCCGGCACCGGCAACCCGTTCTTCACCACCGACACCGCCGCGGCGCTGCGCGCCCTGGAGATCCACGCGGAAGCGATCCTGATGGCGAAGAACGGGGTGGAGGGGGTCTACGACTCCGACCCGGCCAAGAACCCGGACGCCAGGTTCATCGCCGAGATCAGTCACCGCGAGGCGATCGAGCGGGGGCTGAAGGTGATGGACTCGACCGCGCTCTCCCTCTGCATGGACAACGACCTGCCGATCTACGTCTTCAACATGGGAGACGCCACCAACATAGATAGGATCGTCAGCGGCGAGAGGGTGGGCACGCTGGTCGACAGCGCGCCCGCCGGGTAACGAGAACGGGGGCAACGTGGAGCTGATCGACGAACTGCTCGAAGACGCCAAAGGCCGCATGACGAAGTCGGTGGAGTCCAGCCGCAACGAGCTCGCCACGGTGCGCACCGGCCGCGCCTCGCCGCACCTGCTCGACCGCATCGTGGTCGACTACTACGGTGCCCAGACGCCGCTCAAGCAGCTCGCCAACATCGCCGCGTCCGACGCCCGCCTGCTCACCGTGACGCCCTTCGACAAGGGCTCCATCGGGGCGATCGAGAAGGCGATCCAGGAGTCCGACGTCGGTCTGGCGCCGAGCAACGACGGCAACCTGATTCGCCTCCAGATCCCCGAGATGACCGAGGAGCGCCGCCGCGAGATGGTCAAAGTCGTGCACGGCGTCGCCGAGGACGGTCGCATCGCGATCCGCAACATCCGCCGCGACATCATGCAGGACCTGCGCGAGCTGAAGAAAGAGGGCGAAGCGGGCGAGGACGACGAGCGCCGCGCCGAGGCCGAGCTGCAGAGACAGACCGACGCCGCGACCGCCGAGATCGACGCGCTGCTCAAGGGGAAGGAAGAGGAGATCCTGGAGGTGTGAGCGCCTCCGCGCGGTACGTAGCGATCATCACCGATGGCAACGGGCGCTGGGCGCAACAGCGGGGGCTGCCCGTTGTCGAGGGTCACAAAGCGGGGGCGGACACGGTCAAAGCGAGGCTGCGCGACGCGGTCGAGCTGGGCATCGAGGAGCTCACCGTCTACTCGTTCTCGACCGAGAACTGGTCGCGGCCGGCGGAGGAGGTCGATGCGCTGATGAGCATGTTCGCCGAGCGGATCGATTCGGAAACCCCGGAGCTCGACGAGGAGGGCGTGCGGATGCGCTTCGTCGGCCGCCGCGAGGGCGTCTCCGCGGGGCTGGTCGAGCGCATGGCCTGGGCCGAAGAGCAGACCGCGGCGAACGAGCGGATCACGCTCTTCGTCGCCTTCAACTACGGGGGGCGGGCCGAGATCCTCGACGCGGCGAGCGGTTTCGCGGGGGATTCGGAGGAGGAGTTTCACGCCCGCCTCTACGCGCCGGAGATGCACGACCCAGACCTCCTGATCCGCACCAGCGGCGAGCATCGCATCTCCAACTTCCTGCTCTGGCAGTGCGCCTACTCGGAGATCGTCTTCCGCGACGAGCTCTGGCCGGACTTCGATCGGGCCGCGCTCGAGGGCTGTCTGCGCGAGTTCGAATCCCGGCAGCGGCGCTTCGGGGCTCGGGCATGACCGAGGATCCCTTCGACCTGGAGCTCTTCGAGGACGAGCCCGAGCCGCAGCCCCGACAGCGGCCGCCGCGCAAGAAGCGGCGACGCGGCGGCGGGACCGGCGAGACCGCGAAGCGGATCCTCGTGGTCATCCCCTGGATTGCCGCGACGATCGCACTCGTCGTCGCCGGCGGCGCCGTCTTCGCCCTGGCGATGGTCGGGGTCGCGATCCTCTGCCTGCGCGAGTTCCTGGAGATCACCGCCGAGATGCGGCCGATCGTCCGCGCCGCCTACCTCAGCGTCGTCGGCCTGATCGCCGCCGCTTACTTCGGCACGGCCTTCAACGTGCTGCTCGTGCTTGCCGCGTCGTTCCCGGTGCTCTTCCTCTTCGGCGCCGACCGCCGCCATCGCGAGGGGATCACGATGTCGATGGGGGTGACCCTGCTGGGGATCGTCTGGATCGGCGTTCCGCTCGTCCACGCCGTCCTGCTTCGCGACCTGCCGCACCACGGCGCCGGGCTGCTGGTCGATGTCCTGGTCGGCACCTTCGTCACCGACACCGGCGCCTACGCGGTCGGGCGCATGTTCGGCTCGCACCGGATCGCCCCCAGCCTCTCGCCCAACAAGACCCTCGAGGGGCTGATCGGCGGCTTCGCGATCGGCACGATGGCCTTCTGGTTCGCCGGCCTCTACCAGGACTGGCTGACCGGAGTCGACGCGCTCCTGATCGGCGCCGCGGTGGCGGCGATCGCCCCGGTCGGCGACCTCTTCGAGTCGATGATCAAGCGCGACCTCGGCCGCAAGGACACCGGCACGCTTTTCGGCCCCCACGGCGGCATCCTCGACCGCCTCGACGCGGTCTTCTTCACGATCGTCGTCGGGTACTACCTCGCGGTCGGCTTGGTGTATTGACGGGCCGATCCCGGCAGGAGTTCCACTTAACTTTTTGGATGTAGACGGACCCGCTGGCGCCGCAAGGCTGGTGCCCAAAAAGCACAAGACGTTCCACCCCTGCCGGGATCGTCTCATCCGTATGCTCCCGATGATGCGCGAGGTCGTGATCCTTGGTTCGACTGGCTCCATTGGGAGACAGGCGCTGGAGATTGTCGCGGGCTCCGCAGACCTTGACGTTGTTGGGCTGGCGGCCGGTTCGGACTGGGAGCGGACGCTTGCGCAGGCGGAGGAGCATGGCGTGCGCAGAGTCGCCTTCGCTGACGACGGCGCCGCCCAGGCAGCTCGCGAGGCCTGGGAGGGAGAGGTCTTGGCGGGCGAGGAGGGGATTCGGGAGCTGATCGTCTCCTCGGGGGCCGACCTGGTGCTCAACGGGGTCGTCGGGGCCGCGGGGCTGGGACCGACGATCGTTGCGCTGGGTGAGGGGATCGACCTGGCGCTGGCCAACAAGGAGAGCCTGGTGATCGGCGGCGAGCTGACGATGGCGCTGGCCGAGGCGACCGGGGCGAAGCTGCTGCCGGTCGACTCCGAGCACTCGGCGCTCTTCCAGCTGATCGGGGCGGAGGCGCCCGGGACCGTCGACCGTTTGGTGCTGACCGCCTCGGGCGGTCCGTTCCGCGGGCGCACCGATCTCGAGGGCGTCACGATCGAGGAGGCGCTCGCCCATCCGACCTGGGCGATGGGCGGCCGGATCACGGTCGACAGCGCGACCCTGATGAACAAGGGGCTCGAGGCGATCGAGGCCCACCACCTGTTCGGCGTGCCCTTCGAGCGGATCGCCGTCGTCGTCCATCCGCAGTCGATCGTTCACTCGCTGATCGACCTCAACGACGGGGCGACGATGGCGCACCTCGGCCACCCCGACATGCGGGTACCGATCTCCTACGCGTTGCACCATCCCGAACGGGCCGACGTCGACGTGCCGCGCCTCGACCTCGCCGCGGTCGGCCAGCTCGACTTCGAGCCGCCCGACCTGGAGAGCTTCCCCTGCCTGCGCTTGGCGCTGGAGGCCGGCAGGTCCGGGGGGACCGCGCCCTGCGTGCTCAACGCCGCCGACGAGGTCGCCGTCGCCGCCTTCCTCGAAGGCCGGATCGGCTTCACCGCGATCCCAGCCGCGATCGAGGCGGTGCTCGAAGCGATGCCCCCGCGGCGGCCGACGCACTTCGACGACCTCTTCGCGGCCGACACCGAGGCGCGACGCCGCACCGAAGAGGAGGTTGGGGGGTTGGCGAGGGTATGAACTGGGTGCTGATCTTCCTCGGCTTCTCGGCGCTGATCGTCCTGCACGAGGCCGGGCACTTCTTCGCCGCCAAGGCGACGGGAATGCGGGTCGAGCGCTTCTTCCTCTTCTTCGGGCCGAAGCTGGTCTCGGTGAAGCGCGGCGAGACCGAGTACGGCATCGCCGCGATCCCCGCGGGGGGCTACGTGAAGATCAGCGGCATGCACCCGGAAGACAAGCTGCCGCCCGGGGAGGAGCACCGCGGCTACTACGAACAGCCGGTCTGGAAGCGAATCGTCGTGATCGGCGCGGGCCCGGCGGTGAACATCGCGCTGGCCTTCGTCATCCTCTACTTCGTCGCCCTTGGCGGCGAGCAGCCCAGCAGCTCGGTCGACCAGGTGCTGCCCGCGTCGGCGGCGAAGGCGGCCGGGCTCCAGCCCGGAGACGAAGTCATCGCCGTGGACGGCAGCCGCTACCGCAAGCAGGACGGCGCCGGGCGGATCGAAGGCTTTCGCAGCGAGATCGCCAACCACCGTTGCGCCGGCCGCCAGGTGGACGGCTGCCGAGCGCAGGCGCCGGCCGTCCTGCTGGTCAGACGGGACGGGGCGACCCGCCGGATCGCCGTGCGGCCCAGATACGACAAGGAAGCCGGGCAGGCGCTGGTCGGCTTCCGCTACGGGAGCGAACCGGCGAATCGCGGGGCGGCCGAAGCGGCCTCGCTCTCCGCCGAGACGATGTGGCAGGTGGCGAGTCGCACCGCGACGGTGTTCGGCGGGCTCTTCGAAGCCGAAAAGCGCAAGGAAGTCTCCGGCGTGGTCGGGGTCAGCGCCGTCGCCAACGAAACCCTCGACGTCAGCACCGAACGCTCGCTGCTGCTGGTCGCCCTGGTCAGCCTCTCGCTTGGCCTGATCAACCTCTTCCCCTTCCTGCCGCTCGACGGCGGCCACATCTTCTGGAGCCTGGTCGAGAAGGTGCGCGGCGCGCCGGTCGCCTACCGGACGATGGAGCGCGCCGGGGCGCTCGGCTTCGTCCTGGTGATCATGCTCTTCGTCCTCGGACTGACCAACGACGTCGGCCGGCTCACCGGGGAAGGCTTTCACGTCCGCTAATGGCGTCTAGCATTCAATCGCTTGGCGAGTAATCCCTGCGCCGGGCCGGGGCAGATGGGAACGCCGAGACGACATCCGACGGGCGCGCTGCTGACGGTCGCCGTGCTTGCTCTCTTCGGACTCGCCCTGGCGGTCGCCCCGGCCTCCGCGAGCCTGGTCCGGGCCACCTCCTCGGCGCGAGCCGCGCGCAGCTACTGGACGCCGGCTCGGATGCGCAGCGCCCCGCCGCTGTCCGAATCGCGACGCCATGCCTCGGGGTCCGCAGCAAGCGCCGCTCCCCCAGCCGAAGCGATCGTCGACCCCGTGGCGCCCGGCGTCAGCCAGAACGGCGCCGTCTTCATCGTCACCGAAAGCGGCCTGCGCGGCCGCTGCTCGGGCACCGCGGTCGAGGCCGGCAGGGTCAGCCTGGTCGTCACCGCCGGCCACTGCGTGCACGACCTCGGCAACTGGCTGCGCGGCAGGTGGATCTTCGTGCCCGGCTACCGCTACGGACAGCGCCCGCTGGGAACCTTCGCGGCCAGGTGGCTGGGCGCCACCCCGCAATGGCTGCGCAGCGAAAACGAGAACTTCGACATCGGCATGGCGGTCGTCTCACGCAACGAACGCGGGCAGCGCCTATCCGCCGTGGTCGAACCCGACAAGCTCGCCTGGAACCTGCCCCGGCGCCAGGTCTTCGACGTCTACGGCTACCCGGTCGAGAAGCCGTTCGACGGCGCCACCCTGCAGCGCTGTCCGCAGACTCCCTACGAGGGACATGACTTCCTCTCCTTCCTGACGACGGGGCCGCTCGACCTGGCGGTGGAGTGCGACCTGACGCCCGGCTCCTCTGGCGGCGGCTGGGTCATCCACGGCGACACCCTGAACGGCGTCACCAGCAGCGGCTACTCGGACAACCCGGGCACGACCTACGGGCCCTATTTCGGCGCCGCGGTCGGCAAGCTCTACCGCGAAGCGAGGCGAACCGGATGAGGGCGCGCTCTCCGGTCGGGCGGTTGCTTGGGCTTTTCCTGCTCGGGCTCGCCGGCATGCTTGTCCTGCCCGCGGGCGCGGCGGCGAAAAACGGCCTCGAACTCGACCTGCACCTGCG
Organism: uncultured Solirubrobacterales bacterium; assembly: GCA_963728365.1. GTDB lineage: Bacteria > Actinomycetota > Thermoleophilia > Solirubrobacterales > 70-9 > VRUE01. The sequence continues at coordinate 448,113 of CAVSJI010000001.1, read as the reverse complement.
CGGCAGCCACGGCTACGGAATCGAGGTGGGCGGCTACGAATCGACCGCCTTCGTCTCGGCCAGTCGCTCGGTCGGCACGCCGCGCAGGTTCGAGGCGACCAGCACCTACATCGCTCGCGGCAAGGTGTCGGCGACCTCGATCCGGGCGAGCTTCGGAGCGCTGGGGCACGTCTCGCTGCGCTTCCACCCGACCGGGCGGGTGACCAGGACCCGACCGCGCCGGCACTGCCTCGGGCCCGACCACTACACGATCCGCCCGGGCGTATTCGTCGGCACGGTGCGCTTCCGCGGCGAGGGCGGCTACGCGGCGACGAAAGCGCACCGGATCGTGGGCAAATCGGTGACCCCGCCCCAGCTCGTCTGCTTCGACTCGGTCCAGTCGATTCTGCGCGAATTCGGCCTCGGCGATCTCGCCAGGAAGAAGAGGAAGCCGAAGGTGACCAAGCTGCGAGCCGGTTGGCGGCAAGCCGTCGGTGCGATCTACCTGGAAGCCCAGCGCAAGCGCGACACGGCGACCTTCATCGCGATCCACCAGCTGGCCGAGGGCAGGCTGGCTATCTACCGCAGTGCCTACGCGAAGGCGCCCGCCACGAGCTTTGGCGCCCAGGCGTCGCTCAGCCAGGCGAGCTTCAGGCCCCCGGAGCCGTTCAGCGGGGTCGGCCTCTTCCGGCGCGACCCGCAGGGGGCGAAGCTCTGGAGCGGCTCGCTGGCCGTCTCCTTCCCCGGCGAACCGCGCGTACCGCTCGCCGGCACGCAGTTCAAGACCCAGCTGACCCGCAGCTGGTAGGTCGGACGCGGCTAGCGCTTCGGCTTCGGCACGCGGACCGCGTGCCAGGTGCCGACGTCTTTGAAGCCCTCGCCGTTGGCTTTGCCCGGGCCGCGGTCCTGGGTGAAGGTATAGAGAGGCCTGCCACGGTAGGTCACCTGGCGACCCCCGTCGGGCCGTTTGATCGACCCCAGCTTCACGGGGCCCACCACCGAGCCCCCTCTGGGGACGAGCAGCGGCTTCCAGAGCGCCAGACAGCCGCTGCGCCTGGTGCAGACGAACCTTCCCCTCCGCTCGACGCTGAGGCTGTAGAGCGTGTGGCCGTTGGCAGCTGCGAGAACCCGCTGCCTGCCAACCCGCTTGATCTTCAGCCTGATCTTGCCGCCCTTGCCATGGGTTGGGCCGGGGCTGCCTGGCGTCGGCCCGCTCCCACCGGGATACCCTTCTTCGCCGCCAGGCGGCGGGGAGGCGGTTTCCGAGGAGCTGAAGGTGGCATCTGGACTCGCGCCCGTTCCACCGGCATTCGAAGCGACGAGCCGGTAGTGGTAGACCGTGTCCGGGGTCAAGCCGGTGACCGTCTGCGCAACCGTCACGACCGCTTCTACGCCGGCGTCCCCTTCGGGCGCCGGAACGCTGGTCCCGTAGGCGGTCGTCGTGCCGTATTCGAAGCGGTAGTGAGTGTCGCTTTCGTAGGTGTAGATCCTGCCCTTCAGCTCGACTCCGCCCGACACGGGAGTGGGAGCCAGGTTCTGGACGACCGGCGCGATAACGGCCGCGGCGGGACCGGCGAAGAGAACCGAGGGAAGGATCGCAAAGGCCGCGAGCAGGCCGAGCCGGCGGATCGCCGCGCTGCGGGCGGATCCTCGGACGGCGTGCCTCCTCTGGGCTCCAGCTCGGGTCTTGGGCTGCCTCATCGCTCCTCCTTCGGGTTGCCGCGCTGCGCTTGTGGCCGGATACGGATTGGAGTCGCAAATAGTTCAGTTCGCAATCGAACCGAAGCGGCCTTGCTCCCGTATCCCCCCGGTCATCGGTGATCGGGAGCAGAAGGGAGCGGGGATGAATCAGCTGGGAATCGTCGGTTTGGTTGGAAAGAGCTCGGGCCGGTTTCGGAGACGAAGCAGGAGCCGGCGCCTCGTTCTCCTCGTAGCCGTGGCGTCTCTCTTGCTCGCCACCACGCCGCGGGCCGCCGGCGCCTTCGCGCCGCTGCTCGGTCCGGCGTCGGCCACGCCGACCTCAAGCGGGGCGACCCTGAACGCGACGATCTATCCCTACGGGCTCGACACGAGCTATCGCTTCGAATACGGCTCGACGACCGCCTACGGGACCAGCGCGCCGGTGCCCGAAGGCGACGCCGGGTCGGCGCCCTACCCGACCGCCGTGCCGGTCGAAGCCACCATCTCGGGCCTGGCCGCCAACACGACCTACCACTTCCGGGTCGTCGCCTCCAACGCCGACGGTCCCGCCGCCTCGGCGGATTCGCAATTCACGACAACCGGGCCGCTGCCGATCGTGTCCGACGGAGCGGCGAGCGAAGTCAGCGGAGGATTCGAACTCAAGGGAACCGTCAATCCCAACGGATCGGCGACGACATACCAGTTCGAATATGGGACGACCGCAAGCTATGGGTCAAAGGTCCCGGCCACCGAAGAAAGCGTCGGCTCGGGAAGTGCGGATGTTGCCGTTGCGCAGACGATCGGCGGCCTGCTGCCAAACACGACCTATCACTTCCGCCTGGTCGCCCATCACGCGGGCAACTCCGCGGCGACCGCCGACAGGACGTTCCTGACTCCGCCGGCGCCACCGTCGGCCCCCACGGCGGCGGTCAGCGCTCCCGAACCGACTGCGGGCGGCTACAAGCTGAAGGGCGCGATCAACCCGAACAGCCTGGCAACCGAATACCACTTCGAGTTCGGCACGACGACCGCCTACGGGACCAATCTGCCCGAGACGGACGCCTCGATCGGCTCCGGAGCGAGCGCCGTCCCGGTGGCCCAGGAAGCGATCGGACTGCTGCCGAGCACCACCTACCACTACCGGATCGTCGCCGGCAACTCGGAAGGGTCGGGGGTGAGTGGGGATGAAACATTCACCACCCCACCGCCCAGACCCACCGCGGTCTCGCTTCCAGTGTCCGAAAGCGCCGCTGGGTTCACGCTCAACGGCTCCGTCAATCCGAACGGGGGAGCGACCACCTACCATTTCGAATTCGGGATCACCGAAGCCTACGGTCAGAGCATTCCCGCTGCGGCGATCGGCGTCGGCAGCGGCACTTCGGCGGTGTCCGTCTCTCAGCTCGTCAAAGGCCTGCCCCCCGGCGTCCCGTACCACTATCGGATCGTTGCCCAGAACGCAGGCGGCACCTCGGCTGGGGAAGACCAGTTCTTCATGACTCCGGTCGAACCGGAAGCGGCGCCGGGTGAAACGATGGCGATCGCGACCGCCCCGGCTCTGCCCCAACCGCCGACACCGGCTTCGCCCTCCAGCGCCTTCTCGGTGCGAAGGGGCTCGGCGAAGGGGCAGGCGACGCTCAGCCTCGAGGTTCCAGGCGCGGGCACGATCTCCGTCAGGGGCAGGCAGGTCAAGGCCGTGCGCATCAGCGTGACTCGCGCCGGCAAGGTGGCGGTGACCTTGAAGCTGACCGCCGCGGCGAAGAAGGCGCTCGAGAAAGCCCGCGGACACCGGCTTGCGGTCAAGCTGACGATCGTCTTCCGGCCGCTCGGCGGAAGGGCCGGCACGAGGCATAAGACGATCGTGATCAGGCGGAGATAGGGCTCGCCGACCCGGAAGCAGCACCGTTCGGTTCCGGCGGACGCGGCACAGGTACCCTTGGCGGGTGGCCTCCAAGCGGCAGATATTCGTCGGCGGCGTGCCGATCGGCGGCGGTGCGCCGGTCGTCGTGCAGACGATGACCAAGACCGAGACCGCCAACCTGGCGGCGACCATGGAGCAGATCCACAAGGTCGCCGAGGCGGGCGCCGACGTGGTGCGCTGCGCCGTTCCGCGCGACGAGGATGCCGAGGCGCTGAAGACGATCGTGCGCGAATCGCCGATCCCGGTGATCGCCGACATCCACTTCAACCACACCCTGGCGCTGAAGGCGATCGACGCCGGCGCTCATTGCATCCGGCTCAACCCGGGCAACATCGGCGGCCGCGAGAAGGTCGCCGAGGTGGCGGAGCGGGCGACCGCGGCCGGGGTGCCGATGCGGATCGGGGTCAACTCCGGCTCGCTGCCCAAGCACCTGCACGCGCTCGAGCGCGAATCGCCGGTCGAGGCGCTGGTCGCCGCCGCGATCGAGTTCGTCGAGCTGATGGAGGGCCTCGACTTCGAGAGCTTCAAGGTCTCGATCAAGTCGACCAACGTGCCCAACACGATCGCCGCCAACCGCCTGCTCTCCGAGAAGATCCCCTACCCGCTGCACCTGGGGATCACCGAGGCGGGGACCAAGTGGTCGGGCTCGCTGAAGTCGGCGGTCGGCCTCGGCACGCTGCTCGCCGACGGGGTCGGCGACACGATCCGGATCAGCCTCTCGACCTTCCACGCCGAGGAGGAGGTCAAGGTCGCCTGGGAGATCCTCAAGGCGCTGCAGCTCCGCGAGCGCGGCCCGGTGCTGATCGCCTGCCCGACCTGCGGCCGCCTGCAGTTCGACATGGACTCGGTCGTCGCCGAGATCGAGCAGCGCCTGGAACGCTACGCCGAGCCGGTCGAGGTGGCGGTGCTCGGCTGCGCCGTGAACGGGATCGGCGAGGCCTCGCACGCCGACTTCGGCATCGCCGGGGCCAAGAACGAGGGCCTGATCTTCGCCGGCGGCAAGCCGCTGCGCAAGGTGCCGCAGGAGAAGCTGGTCGACATCCTCTTCGAAGAGATCGACAAGTCCCTCGACCGTGGCGGTGAAGTCGAGTTCGACGAGGTCGAGTCGCGCGAGGGCGCCGAGTGGGTAGCCAACATCGAGGCCGAAAACGCCGGCGATCTGACGCCGGAGAAGATCGCGGCGATGGAGCACGAAGCGGCTGAAAAGGGCGAGTCGGACAAGGTGCTGCTCGACGAGGAGGTTTCGCCGACGGCGGGTCGTCGGTTCACGCGGGCGGGATGACCCAATCCGGCAGGGGTTCCGCTTAACTTTTTCGGTGAAGCGCCAGAGGGCTGCCGCCTACCGCTCTCGACGAAAAAGTACAAGACGCTCCACCCCTGCCGGATTGGGTCATCCGTCAGTCATGGATAGGTTTCCCCCGTGACCCGATTCAGCCAGAGCTTCATTCCGACCTTGAAGGACGCGCCTGCCGACGCGGAGGCTTTGTCTCACAAGCTGATGGTGCGCGCGGGGTTGATTCGGCAGGTGGGGGCGGGGTTGTGGAGCTACCTACCGGCGGGGTGGAGGGTTGAGCGGAAGGTCGAGGGTGTGATCCGCGAGGAGATGGAGGGGATTGGGTGTCAGGAGATGCTGATGCCCGTGCTGCAGCCCTCCGAGGCCTGGGAGAAGACCGGGCGGTACTCGATCGACGAGCTCTTCAAGTTGGAGGATCGCAAGGGGGCGCCGATGGTGCTGGCGATGACCCACGAGGAGTGCGTCACTCAGCACGTGGCACGTGAGGTGCGCTCCTACCGCGACCTGCCGCTGATGCTCTTTCACCTGCAGACCAAGGAGCGCGACGAGCCGCGGCCGCGGGGCGGGATCCTGCGCACCCGGGAGTTCACGATGAAGGACGCCTACTCGTTCGACCGCGACGAGGAGGGCCTGCTGCGCTCCTATGAGCTGCAGACCGGCGCCTATGACCGGATCTTCGATCGCTGCGGCCTGCGCTGGTACCGGGTCGAGTCCGACGTTGGGATGATGGGCGGCTCCGGCGCTCACGAGTACATGGCGCCCTGCGCTGCCGGGGAGAACGAGGTGGCGCTGGCGCCGGGCTACGCGGCGAACGTCGAGATCGCCGCGGCTGAGCCCCAGCCGGTCGAGCTGCCGGCGCCGCTCGGCGCGCCGGAGCGGGTCGAGACGCCCGGCCTGAGCAGGGTCGAGGAGGTCGCCGAGCACCTGGGGCTGCCCCACGGCGCCCTGGTCAAGACCCTGCCGATCATGGTCGAGGGACGTGGGATGGTCCTCGTCCTGCTGCGCGGTGATCACCGCCTCAACGAGATCAAGCTGCGCAACGGGATGCGGACCGATTTCCGCCTGGCGAGCACCGAGGAGATCGAGGAGCGGCTCGGTCCGGTTGGCTACCTCGGCCCCGTCGGCAGCGGCCTGCCGATCATCCGGGACGCGGCGCTGGGCGGCGACTCCTACGTCTGCGGCGCTAACGAGCCGAACGCCCACCTGCGCGGCGTCGACCCCGGTCGCGACTTCGAGTCCTACGAGATGGACGTGCGCAACGTCGAGGCGGGCGACACCGCCCCGGGCGGCGGCACGATCGAGATCGAGCCGGCGATCGAGATCGGCAACGTCTTCAAGCTCGGCACGCGGTACTCGGAGCCGCTGGGCGCCACCTACCTGGACGGGTCGGGCAAAGAGCGGCCGATCGTGATGGGCAGCTACGGGATCGGGCCGGCCCGCATCGTCGCCGCAGCGATCGAGCAGGGCGCCGACGAGCAGGGCATCGTCTGGCCGCGGTCGATCGCGCCCTGGCAGGTCCACCTGGTCTCGCTCGCCAAGAAGGCCGACGAGGAGGAGCGGGCCGCTGCCGAGCGGCTCTACGGGGAGCTGCGCGAGGCGGGCGTCGAGGCGATCTACGACGAGCGCGAGGCCGGGGCGGGGGAGAAGCTCACCGACGCCGAGCTGCTCGGCTGCCCGCTGCGACTCGTGGTCGGCAGGCGCGGCCTCGCCCGTGGCGTGGTCGAGGCGAGCGAGCGCGGCTCCGGCGCCGAGCATGAGCTGCCCGTCGGGGAGGCCGCCGAGCAGGCGCTGGCGCTCCTGCGGGCCGATGGCTGACAGCGCCCCGTTCGGGCGCGGGCGCATCCGCCGGCTCTTCGGCCTCGATCGCAGCGGCCCGCCGCCGCGGCAGGTGCGCCCCGGCGAACCGCTCAATCCCTGGACGCTGCCCAACCTGGTCGGCTACGCGCGCCTCGCGGCGCTGCCGCTCTTCCTCTGGCTGGCCTTCGAATCGGGCGACGGGCGCAGCGCCCCGGCGGCGATCGTCTTCTGGCTGATCGCAGCCGGCGACTACCTCGACGGCTTCCTGGCCAGGGTCACCGGCCAGTACAGCCGGCTTGGCTCGATCCTCGACCCCGTCGTCGACCGGCTGACGATCCTCGCCGGCGCGGTCGTCTGCTGGCACTTCGAGCTGCTGCCGCGCTGGGCGCTGGCGCTGCTCGCCGCGCGCGAGTTGGCGATGCTGGGGCTCGGGCAGTACGGCCTGCGCCACGGGGTGGAGATCCACGTCAACTGGCCGGGCCGGATCTCGGTGTTTCCGATCATGGGCGGAATCTTCTTCGCGATGGTCTTCGCCGGCTGGGTTCCGGCAGCGCTGCTGATCGTCGGCCTTGTCCTGGCGATCGTCGCGACGCTGCTCTACGCGCGGGCCGGCGTCCGCGAAGTGCGGGCTGCGCGGGCCCTGCAAGACGGGGCTCATTCCGCATAACCTTCAACCTTTAGTTGAACCTTTGGTCGATCCACCTATAATCGACGCAGCGGGCTCACCCGGGCCGGAACCGCAACCCAAGGAGCGAGATGGAGGACACCTTTCCCGACCTCGGCTCACTCAGCGACGAGGAGCTGAAGGAGCTGATCGACAAGCTCACCGAGGAGGAGAACGAGATCTCCTACAAGCGGCGAGTCCTGCACGGCAAGATCGACATCCTGCGAGCCGAGCTCGTCAACCGGCTGCGCCAGAAGCGTGAGCAGGGGGAGTCGCTCTTCTCCGGTGACGACGTCGCCCAGTTGACCGAGATCCTCGCCGGCAGGGCGGGGCCCGCCGAGGACGAGCCGGCCGCCTGAGCGGGAGCGTCGATGGCCATCCACTGTCCTGAATGCGGGTTCGTCAACCCCGAGGGCGCCAACTACTGCCAGAAGTGCGGCGCCTACGTTGGCGGCCCCGCTGACGGCGAGGGCGGCGACGAGCCCACGACCATGGCCTACAAAGTCGACGAGACCGGCGAGATGCAGCCGGTCGACATCGACGAGACGGTCGAGCGCAGCGGCGCGGCGCTGGTGATCCGCGCCGGCGGCGGGCGGGCGGGGGAGAGCTTCGCCCTCGAGGAGGACCGGGTCAGCATCGGTCGCAGCCCCGACGCCGGCGTCTTCCTCGACGACGTCACCGTCTCGCGCAACCACGCCCTGCTGGTGCGACGGCGCGACGGCCTCTACATCGACGATCTCGGTTCGCTCAACGGCACCTACGTGAACCGGCGGCGGATCGAGTCGCACCGGCTCGAGGACGGCGACGAGATCCAGGTCGGCAAGTACAAGCTCAGCTACCTGGAGAGGTGAGCGGGCCCGTGGAGATCTCCGAGCAGCAGGGCGCTGGACGGCGCGACTCGCGGCCGCGCAAGGCGCTGACGATCGGCGCCGTCTGCAAGATCCTGCAAAGCGAGTTCGACGACGTCTCGATCTCGAAGATCCGCTATCTGGAGGACCAGAAGCTGCTCACCCCGCGGCGCACGCAGGGCGGCTACCGGCTCTATAGCCAATCCGACGTCGAACGCCTGCGCACGATCCTCCGCCTGCAGCGCGACGAGTTCCTGCCGCTGCGGGTGATCCGCCAGGAGCTCGCCGCGGGAGGCGACATCGTCGGCGCTGCGAACCCCGACAAGCGTCCCTCGGGAGGCGCCGTGCGGCGCGCGATCCTCGTCAACACCTCACGCGCGTACTTGACGCTCGAGGAGCTGATCGAGGAGACCGGGGCTCGCGAGGAGCTGATCGCCGAGCTGGAGAACTTCGGCATCGTCCAGCCCGAGAAGCGCGACGGCAAGACCGTCTACGACGAGACCGACCGTGAAGTGGTGCGCGCCGCCAACGAGCTCTCGCGCTTCGGCGTCGGCGCTCGCAACCTGCGCGTCTTCCGGTCGTCGGCCGATCGTGAGGCGAACCTGCTCGAAGCGCTGCTGGGGCCCTCGCTACGGTCGCGGAATCCGGATCGGCGCAAGGAGGCGCTCGAGAGCCTGGAGAGCCTTGCGGCTACGGTGAGCCATCTGAAGCACCTTTTGCTCGTGCGGGACTTGCGCAGGCTTGCGGGCGAGTAGGGGCTATGCCGGTAGGGGTTCCACTTAACTTTTTCGGTGGAGACGTGGGTTGCTGACGCCGCCTGGCTCACGACGAAAAAGTGCAAGACGCTCCACCCCTGCCGGGACAACGCTTTCAGGGTCCGGATGCCTCGGGTGACGCGGAGGAGGAGGGTGGGGGTCCCCGCCGCGCGGGTTTTTGAGCTTGTGGCGGATCCTTACAACCTGCCTCGTTGGTGGCCGAAGGTTCAGCGGGTCGAGGGGGTCGAAGGCGAGGGGGTTGGGATGCTTTGGACGAGCGTGTTGGGGACGGCTGAGGGTCGGGGGGTGCGAGCTGATTTCAGGTGTAGCCGGCTGGTGGCCGGGGAGCGGATGACCTGGGCGCAGCTGCTCGAGGGGTCGCCCTTTGAGCGACATTTGCGGAAGTACGAGTTGGAGGTCGCGGTGCGCGAGGAGGGTGAGGAAACCGCGGTGGAGCTTTCGGCGGTGCAGACGCTGCGGGGGCTCTCGCGGCTTGGGTCACCGATGATGCGGGGGGCTCAGGGGAGGCTCCTGGATGAGGCGCTCGACGGGCTCGAAAGGGTGCTTGGGTGAGCGGGCCGCGGCGGGACTCGAAGTGGTGGGGGTGGGGTGACCCGGCGGTCGAGCCCGAGCTCGATGGGCCGGCGCTGGCCACGCTGCGGGAGCGGATCGGGGACTTGGAGCGGGCGGCGCCCGTGCCGGAGGTCGAGGACTTTCGGTTGCCCGAGCCCGAGCCCTTGCCACCGGCGCTGGTCGAGGCGGTGGGCGAGAAGAGCGTCTTCGCCGGAGCCGAGGACCGGATTCGGCACGCCACCGGTTGCGGCTACGCGGATCTCGCTCGGTTGCGCTCTGGGGCGCTGGAGGCGGCTCCCGACGCTGTGCTGCTGCCGGCCGATGCGGCCGCGGTGCAACGCGTCTTGGAGGTATGTGCCGCGGAGGGGGTTGCGGTGGTGCCGTTCGGGGGCGGGACGAGCGTGGTCGGCGGGGTCGAGCCGTTGCGCGGGACGCACTCGCGGGTGGTCAGCCTCGATCTCTCGCGGCTGCGCGACGTGGAGGTCGACGCTCGCTCGCTCACCGCCCGGCTGGGCGCCGGCCTGCGCGGGCCCGAGGCGGAAGCGGGGCTGGCGCGGGAGGACGTCGTTCTCGGTCACTACCCGCAGAGCTTCGAGTACGCGACTGTCGGCGGTTTCGCGGCGACCCGGTCCGCGGGCCAGGCGTCGAGCGGCTACGGGCGCTTCGATTCCCTGGTCAGCTCGGTGAGGCTGCTCGCGCCTGCCGGTGAGCTGCGCACCCTGGAAACGCCGCACACGGCCGCCGGTCCCGCTCTGCGGGAGCTGGTGATCGGCTCCGAGGGCATCCTCGGCGTGATCCCCGAGGTGACCGTTCGGGTGCGCCCAGCGCCGCGGCGACGCCGCTACGAGGGCTGGATGGCGGAGAGCTTCGAGGCGGGTGCCGAGATCGTCCGCGCTCTGGCGCAGGGCCCGGGGCTGCCGGACGTGATCCGCGTCTCCGACGAGGAGGAGACGGAGGTCTCGCTCGCCCTTTCCGGGCCGCGCGGCGCGAGGGGCTCGCTCTTCAGCCGATATCTCGGCCTGCGTCGGCGTCGCGGCGGCTCGCTGGTGATCGTCGGGATCGAGGGCGACGAGGAGTCGGTGGCGCGGCGGCGAGCCCTCTGCGTGCGCGAGCTGCGTCGCGGCGGCGCCGCCTACCTGGGTCAGGCGGCGGGCCGCTCCTGGGAGCACGGCCGCTACCAAGGCCCCTACCTGCGCGACACGCTGATCGGCATGGGGGCGATCGTCGAGACCCTGGAGACCGCGCACACCTGGGGCCGGCTGGCGGAGCTCTACGCGGCGGTCGGCGGTGCGATCCGCGACTCGCTCTCCGGGCAGGGCACGCCGGGCCTGGTCTTCTGCCACCTCTCCCACGCCTACCCCGACGGCGCCTCGCTCTACTTCACCTTCCTCGCCCGCGCTCGCGGCGGGGAGGAAATCGAGCATTGGCGCCAGGTGAAGCGCGCCGCCTGCGAGGCGATCGTCGCCCACGGCGGCACGATCACACACCACCACGCCGTCGGCCGCGACCACGCCCCCTACATGGAGGCCGAGGTGGGTCAGGTCGGGCTTGACGTGCTAAGAGCGGTAAAGGACCAACTCGATCCCTCGGAAATCATGAACCCAGGAAAGTTGGCAACCGGCTGATCTGACCAAGCGGCTCAAGGACGCAAGACGCAGGGAGCGGCCGTGGTCCACATGCGAGCGACCGAGGACGCCGATACGCGCAGCGTCAGCTCAGCGAATCGCGGGGCCGGTGATCTCGCCGCGAAGCACTGACTTGCCGACGTGCGGGGGGAGCTTCTTTTCGCTCTTCGCCTTCTGGAAGGCCGCCTGGTATTCGGCGGTGGGGGTGAGCGAGACGTCGATCTGGTTGAAGGCGCCGTTGGCGACGTAGGCGAGCAGCTGGGCGGGGATCTGGAACTGGGCGCCGATCTTGCCTGAAGAGCCGACGGGGACCTGCCCGATCTGCAGCGCCAGCTTCGGCGAGCGGTAGAGCCAGACCGTATAGGTCCTGCCTTTGCCGCTCGGTTCGAGGCCTTCCGCCTGGACCTGGAGCAGGACCTTCTTGCGGTAGCGGCCGAAGAGCGCCCGGCCGCTGCCTTCACCGCCGCCGACCGGCTCGAGGACCGCTTGGGTGAGGTTCTTTTCTTCGGCGGCGGTGAGCTGCTGTTCGCCGCCTTCCGCCGCCGTCGTGTCTGCGGATGAGCCGCCCCCGCTGCCGCCGACGATCAGGATGATCACCAGCACCACCACGACCAGCGCGCCGGCGGCGACGCCGACCGCCGGGCCGCGGGCCTTCGGCAGCTTCGGCTTGGGCAGCGGCAGCTTCGGTGGCCCGGCGCCGCGCTTCGGCCGCTGAGGCGCTGGCGCCGGGGTTGGCTCCCGGGCTCTCATGGGCTCGGGGGGCGCCGGCGCCCCGGCCGGCGAGACGTCCGCCTCCTGATCGACCTCGGCGAGGGCCTCCTTGACCTTGGCGCGCACCTCCTCGACGCTGAGGCCCATCAGCGCCGCCATGTCGTCGTAGCCCTCCTCGCGCTGGGCGAGCAGGCGCAGCATCGCCTTCTGATCGTCCGTCAGCCCCACGGGAGCCGAAGCCTATGCCAGCAAGCAGATCGCCGGGGGTGCGTGAGGTTAAGCAGCTATGGGATGGTCAGCCTCACGCACCGCCTGTGGATAGGGTCTGCGGCCCGATGGCCGAGGATCCGCGCAGGCTCACGTCTCACTTCGACGCCCTGGTCGGCACCGAGTGGCTCGACGACGACCCCGACCACGCCCGCGTGCGCGTGCCGGTGCGCGACCAGCTGCGCCAGCCGGTCGGCCTCCTGCACGGCGGCGTGATGTCGACTCTGGTCGAGAGCGTCTGCTCGCGCTCGACCGCCCTGGCGGTGCTCGGCGAGGAGATGATCGCGATGGGCCAGTCGATCAGCGTCAGCTTCATCCGCCCGATCACCGAGGGCCACGCCGAAGTCGAGGCGCGAGCCCGCCACCGCGGTCGCACCACCTGGATCTGGGAAGCCGAGGTCCGCGACGCCGAGTCCCGCCTCTGCGCCCTCGCCCAGATGACGATCGCCATCCGCCCAACCCGGGGACGTGCCGCAACTTAGGGACCTATACGGTCCTCTAAGTTGCGGCACGTCCCCGTTGGGGGTTAGCCGCGGAAGCGGTTTGTGATGGGGAGGCGGCGGTCGCGGCCGAAGGCCTTGGGGGTTATGCGGATGCCCGGGGCGGCCTGGCGGCGCTTGTACTCAGAGCGGTCGACCATGCGGATCACCTCGTCGACGGTCTGCGGGGGGAGGCCCGCGGCGATCATCTCCTCGCGGCCCTCGTCGCGCTCGACGTAGGACTCGAGGATCCGGTCGAGCAGCTCGTAGGGGGGGAGGGAGTCGGAGTCGCGCTGGTCGGGGCGCAGCTCGGCCGAGGGCGCCCGGTCGATCACCGAGGCGGGGATCAGCTCGCGGCCGGCGGCCGCGTTGCGGTGGCGGACGAGCTCGTAGACGAGCGTCTTCGGCACGTCCTTGATCGCCGCGAAGCCGCCCGCCATGTCGCCGTAGAGGGTCGCGTAGCCGACCGACATCTCGCTCTTGTTGCCGGTGGTCAGCACCAGCCAGCCGTGCCGGTTGGAGAGCGCCATCATCAGGTTGCCCCTGATTCGCGCCTGGATGTTCTCCGCCGCCAGGTCGATCGCCGAGGGTCGCGCCGGGTCGTGGGGCAGCGAGCGCTCGGCGACCTCGCTCTCGCGCTCCCCGAGGGAGCCGGCGAGCGCGCTCGCATACTCGTCCATCGCCCCCTCGATCGGGATCTCGAGCGTCTCGACGCCGAGGTTGGCGGCGATATTCCGCGCGTCGGCCTGTGTTTCAACGCTGGAATGCGGCGAGGGCATCACAACGCAGCTGACCCGCTCGCGGCCGAGGGCGTCGACGGCGAGCAGGGCGACGAGGGCGGAATCGATGCCGCCCGAGAGGGCGATGCCGACGTGGCGGAAGCCGTTCTTCGCGACGTAGTCGCGCAGCCCGAGGGTGAGCGCTGCGTAGACCTCAGCCAGGTCGGGGAGCGGCTCGGCGAGCGGTCCCGGGGTGGCGGAGGGCACCTCGCAGACGAGCAGTTGCTCCTCGAACTGCGCGCCGCGGGCGATGATCTCGCCGCTCGCCTCGACGACGAGGCTGTGGCCGTCGAAGACGAGCTCGTCCTGGCCGCCGACCAGGTTGCAGAAGGCAAAGGCCGTGCCGTAAGCGCGGGCGCGCTCGGCGAACATCGCTTCCCGCTCGCGGCCCTTGCCGCGGTGATACGGCGAGCCCGAGGGATTGGCGATCAGCTGCGCGCCCGCCGCCGCCTCGCTGGACGCCGGCGGCCCCGGCGCCCAGACGTCCTCGCAGATCGTCAACCCGACCTGCTCGCCGCCAACCTCGACCGTCTCCGGTTCGGCGCCGGGGACGAAGTAACGCTGCTCGTCGAAGACCGCGTAGTTGGGCAGCCGGTTCTTGCGGTAGACGGCTCGCACGGCGCCATCGGCGAGCACCGCGACAGAGTTGTGGGCGTGGCGGAAGTCGCCGCCGCCCGGCAACGGCTCGGCGAACCCGACCAGCGCCACGGTTTCCCGGACGCCCCGGGCGAGCTCCTCGACCGCCCGCCCACTCGCCTCGATGAAGTGCCTCTTCAGGTAGAGGTCCTCGGCCGGGTAGCCGGGGATGCAGAGCTCCGGGAAGATCGTCAGCTCGGCGCCCGCGGCGCTCGCCTCGCCGATCCACTCGGCGACCTTGGCGGCGTTGCCGTCGATGTCGCCGACGGTCGGGTCGATCTGGGCGAGGGCTATGCGCAAGGAGCTCTCCTGGAGGCTGCCACGGCTGAAGTATTGCCGCCGAGCGCCCCGGGACGCGCCTGGCCTGCCTGTAGATTGACGGCGGTGGGGGCGCGCTGGCGGCTGACAGGGGCAACGGTGGTGAGCGCCGCGCTGCTGGCGCTCGCCCCGGCATCGGCCTCCGCCGGGTCGCAATGGATCTTTCGGGCTCCGGCCGCGCGCCCGACCGACCATCCGGACCCCAACCGCAACGCCTACACCGTGCCGGAGGCGCCCCGCTCGCCGTCGTGCACGCCCCAATTCTGCGTGCACTGGGTCGCCGAGGGGATCGACGCGCCGAAGCTGGCCGACGCCGACGGCGACGGCATCCCGGATTACGTCCGACGCGTGCAGGACGTCGCCGAACACGTCTACTCGATCGAGAACGAAAAGCTGGGTTGGCGCGATCCGAAGTGCGACCGGCGCAAAGGCGGCGGCTGGTGCAAGACGGACGTCTACCTGGAGGAGCTCGGCGGAGCGCTCTTCGGCTACGCCGCCCCCGACCGCAACCAGGCGAGCAAATCGCACCGCCTGCCGCGCCGGCTCTACGGCTACCTGGTGCTCGACAACGACTACGCCCCCCGCGAGTTCCCGGGGACTACGCAGGAGCACGACCTCGAGGTGACAGTCGCGCACGAGTACGACCACATCCTCCAGTTCGGCTACGACGCTTACCAGGACGCCTGGTTCGCCGAGTCGAGCGCCGTCTGGATGGAGGACGAGGTCTACGACGGGATCAACGACTACCTGCGCTACGTGCGCCGCTGGGTGAGGCGCTACGACACGCCGCTCACCGCGAACTCGATCAAGGAGTACGGCTCGACGGTCTGGAACAAGTGGCTCGTCCACCGCTATGGCCCGCGAATCGTGCGCAGCGCCTGGTCGCGGGCCGAGCACACCAAGCCGGGCGGCTTCTCGATCTCCGCCTACAACTCGGCGATCGAAGCTGCCGGCGGCTCGGACTTCAGCCGCGATTTCGCCCACTTCGCCACCGACCTGCCCGAGTGGCGGACCGACTCGGTCTTCGCCGAGGGCGACCTCTACCCGGACGTCTCACGCCAGGGCAGCCTGCCCGCCAACGACCGGATACTAGACCGCAGCCTCAACCACACGACCTTCCAGTTGCTGCGCGTCCACGCCCGCGGGGGTCGCGCGGTCGTCGTTCACGCAACGGCGCCGCGCGGGATCGCTGCCGGGCTGGCGCTGGTCGGCAGGATCGGCAGCGAGCGGCGCGGCCGGGTCGTGAAGGTCCTGCGCTTCCGCCGGAACGGCGGGCGGATGGCGGCGCGCATCGCCCGGCCGGGCCGCTTCGAGCGGCTCACGGCGGTGCTGATCAACGCCGACACGAGCGCCTCGGGCTTCAGCGCCCGCCGCCTCGACTGGGCCTACTTGATGGACAGCGCGCCGTTCCGCGTCTCAGCGCGAGTCTCGCGCTGAGCGGCGCCGTCGGGGCTCGCGGAGGCCGCGGTGATCTCGGCGATCGCGCCCTCGAGGTCGCGGCCGAAGCTCTCCAGGTCCGCCATCGCGTCGTAGTCGCCGATCAGGCCGAAGTTGACCTGCCCGTTGTAGGACATGATCCCCACGCAGAGCGCCTGGCGGCGAGCCAGCGGCACCATCGGGAAGATCGCCTCCATCTGGCGGCCGAGCACGTAGAGCGGGAACTGCGGGCCGGGAACGTTGGTGACCACCAGGTTGAAGAAGCGCTGGGCGGGCTGCAGGCGGGCCGCCTGAGAGGCGATCGTGGTCGGCGCGAAATCGACGACGCGGGTGAGGATCTCGGCGCCGACCGCCTGGCCGGAGCCCTTCAGATCCCCCATGATCTCGGTGACCAGGTGCAGGCGGCGAACCGGCTCCTCGCACCAGACCGGCAGCGGCGCCATCATCGCTGATATGCGGTTGCCGAGTGCGCCGCGCTCCTCGTCGGCGCGCACGCTGACCGGCACCATGGCGCGCAGCTCGAGCCCTTCGGTGTCCTGGCCGCGAGCGCGCAGGTAGTTGCCGAGCGCCCCGGTGACGACCGAGAGGACGACGTCGTTGACCGTGCCGCCGTGCTCGTTCTTGACGGCCTTGAGGGCGCCCAGGTCGGTGCGCACGAAGTCGACCCGGCGATGCGGGCCGATTTCCACGTTGAAGGGAGTCGAGGGCGCCGCCATCCCGGCGCCGACGATCTTGCTCGTGTCGCCGAGGCCGCGCAGCACCTGCCGCGGGCCGCGCAGCGCGGCCCGCACGCCGCGGACGATCTCGCGCGGGCTCGTGGCGCGCTCGCGCAGCGCGTCGCCGAGCAGCTCCAGGTCGGTCGGCTCGGGGCGCGGCGCCCACTTCGGTGGCAGCGCCGGCGGGTTGGCCGGCTCGCGCTCGGTGTCGAAGAGAACCGTGGTGATGTCGACGCCGGAGATCCCGTCGACCAGGGCGTGATGGCTCTTGCCGATGATCGCGAAGCGATCGCCTTCCAAGCCGTGGACCAGCCAGAGCTCCCAGAGCGGCTTGCTGCGGTCGAGCTGCTGGGAGAAGATCCGTGCCGCCAGGTTGCGCAGCTGCTCCTCGGAGCCCGGTGAGGGGAGCGCTGTGATCCGCACGTGGTAGTTGAGGTTGAGGTGCGGGTCGTCGATCCAGACCGGGCGGCCTTGGCCAAAGGGCACGAAGCGGAGCTTCTGGCGAAAGCGGGGCACGAGGTGCAGGCGCGCGGCGATGTGGTCGCGGAACTCCTCGTGCATCGGCGGCGGCCCCTCAAAGATGCTGGTCGAGGCGACGTGCATGTGAGCGCCGGCGCGCTCCATGTGGAGGAAGGACGAATCGAGTCCAGTCAGCCGGTCCGCGCTCACGCGCCTGATTTTGGCATACGACCCGAGGTTTCCCGCGACGCTCAGACGGCGAAGCCGAGACTGAGCTGATCGTCCTCGGGCTCGGCGTGGGGGAGGGCCTCCTCCTCCTCGCCGGCGAAGCCCGCCAGGCGGACGCCGAGCAACCGCACCGGCCGCTGCGGGTCATAGGCGCGCAGCAGCCCGAGGGCGACGGGCTGGACGACCGTCGGATCGTCGGTCGGCTCCTCGAGCGTTTGCGAGCGGGTCACGTTGGTCCAGTCGTCGAGTCGCACCTTGATTCCGATCGTGCGCCCGGCGAGCTCACGCTTGCGCAGCCGGCGGCAGAGCTCCTCAGCGAGTTGGACGATGTGCGCCTCCATCTCGCCGCGATCGGCGACGTCCGTGTCGAAGGTCGTCTCCGCCGATTGGGACTTGGTCTCGCGGGCGACGGTCACCGGGGTCTCGTCTTCGAGTCGCCCGCGGCAGTGCAGCCAACGGCCCTGGCGAGGCCCGAAGGCCCGCTCCAGCGCAGCCGGGTCCTGAGCCGCGAGCCGCGTCAGGGTGTCGATGCCCATCGCCTCGAGCTTGGCTACCGTCTTCGGGCCGATCCCGGGGACGAGGCCGGGCGACTCGCCCGCGAAGCGCTCCAGCGCTTGCGACCGCGAGAGGACGACTAGGCCGCCCGGCTTGCCGAGCTCGCTGGTGATCTTGGCCAGCATGCGGCTCTCGGAGATGCCGACCGAGCAGCCCAGCCCGGTCGCCTCACGGATCTCCGCCGCGATCCGCCGCATCGCGGCCTTCGGCGAGAAGATCCCGGTCAGGTCGACGTAGGCCTCGTCCAGCCCCACCACCTCCACCGTCTCCGCGTTGCTCCGCAGCACCTCCATCACCTGCGCCGAGGCCTCCCGGTAGGCGGCGAAGTCGGGCCGCAGGTACACGGCGTCCGGCAGCCGCCGCCGCGCAACCGCCGCCGGCATCGCCGAGTGGATCCCCGCCAGCCGCCGCGCCTCGTAGCTGGCGGTGGTGACCACCGCCCGCGGCCCCGACCCGCAGACGACCACCGGCTTCCCCCGCAACTCGGGCCGCCGCCGCAGCTCGACCGACGCGTAGAAGGCGTCCATGTCGAGGTGGGCCACCGTGCGCTCGAAGCTCACGCCTCGATGGTAAGTGGAAAGGGGGACGGCGATTGCCGACGCCGCTCCCGGGTATGGTCCCCGCGTGGCCGACGTCACGCAGGTCAAGATCGAGGAGATCGACGCAATCGAAGGCTTCTTCGAGCGACTCTCGATGCGCCGCGCCGCGTCCGCCCTCGGCGTCAGCTCCTTCGGCATCTCGATCGAGGAGTTCGGACCGGACGCGGACGAATACCCCGAGCACGACCACGCCGAGGACGGAATCGGCGGCGAGATGTTCTCCCAGCGCCCCGAGCAGCTCGGCCAGGAGGAGGTCTACGTCGCCCTGCGCGGCTCCGGCACGCTCGTCGTGGACGGGGAGGAGCATCCGATCGATTCCGAGCACATCGTCCGCGTCGGCCCCGGCGCGGTCCGCAAGATCGTCGCCGGTCCGGATGGCCTGCGCCTCCTTGCGATCGGCGGCACTCCCGGCCGGCCCTACGACAGCGGCGGAACGCTGTAAGCGTCCTAGACTTCGCACGTGGCTTCCGCCGAGGCTAAGAACCTGGAGGCGATCTCCAGGGCGATCGACCAGCACAACCGCAACTGCCCGTTTCCGGCGGCGGAGGTGCGGATGAATCCGTTCGAGGTCGAGCGGCTTGGGTGGGATCAGATCCGGGGCCTGCCGGTCGTGCCGGATGCGGAGATCGGCACCGGCCGGTTTCGTATCGTCTGCTCTCGCGAACTCGACGGCGAGGGGCTGGAGGAGACCGAGGCCGCTGGGCGCGAGGTCGAGGTCGAGACCCCGGCGCCGGCGATCGTCAACTAGAGCGCGCTCTCAGACGTTCCAGAAGTTGATGCCGAGGCCTTCCGCCCAGGCGACGATTTCGGCGTTGAGGCGGGTCAGCTGGTCGGTCCAGATCAGGATGCCCATCGCGATCAGGATTAGGCCGCCGACGGCGATGATCGCTTGGTAGTGGCGTTTGACCACGGCGAAGGCTGTGGTGGCGCGGGAGAAGGCGACGGCGGTCAGCAAAAAGGGAATCGCCAGGCCCGCCGAGTAGACGGCGAGCAGGAAGGCGCCGCGGCCGGCCGAGCCCGAGAGAGCGGCCGCTGAGAGGATCGCGCCGAGGGTGGGGCCGATGCAGGGGGTCCAGGCGATCGCGAAGGCGGCGCCGGCGACGATCGGACCGCCCTTGCCGGCGCGCTCGAGCAGGGCGTCGACGTGCCACTCGCGGTTGAGACGGGTGATGAAGAGGGAGGCGACGAAGAGGGCGCCCATCGCGACGATCAGCGCCCCGGAGATCTTGATCAGCAGCTGTTCGTGGTCCTGCAGGGTCGAGCCGATCCCGGTGGCCGTCAGGCCCAGGAGGATGAAGATCGTCGAGAAGCTGGCGACGAAGAGCAGGCTGGGGACGAGCACGCGCCGCCAACCGGCCGTCTCGAGCTCCGAAGCCGAGACGCCGCTGACCGCCGAGAGGTAGCCGGGCACGAGCGGCAGCACGCAGGGAGAGAGGAACGAGACAACCCCCGCGGCGAGGGTTGCGAGGACGCCCACCCCTGCGGCTGGATCGCTGCTGAATGCGGCCAGAACCACGACCTCCCAGAGTACCTGTGGGCCATTCGGGGCTCCTTCCGCCTAGGATTTGCATGGACTTAATCCGGAACGAAAGGAGTCTCGTGCGGCACGCGAGCGGATCGCGGGCAGGCAAATCGCATGACCGGTACATTTCCTGGCTGACCAGCCAAACTGCGGCGCGCGGCCGCGGCGACACAGGAGCAGACTTTGAGCAACCGCACGTTCGTGATCGGGGTCGGGATGACCAAGTTCGAGAAGCCCGGGACCAAGGAGGGCGACTACCCGGACTGGGCCAAGGAGGCGGGGGAGAAGGCGCTTGCCGACGCCGGGATTCCCTACGACGACGTCGAGCAGGCCTTCGCCGGCTACTGCTACGGCGACTCGACCTACGGCCAGCGGGCGCTCTACCAGCTCGGCCTCACCGGGATCCCGGTGGTCAACGTCAACAACAACTGCTCGACCGGCTCCTCGGCGCTCTTCCTGGCCCGTCAGGCGGTCAAGGGCGGGCTCGCCGAGTGCGCGCTGGCGCTCGGCTTCGAGAAGATGGAGCCGGGCTCGCTGGGGGTCAAGTACACCGACCGCACCAACGCGCTCGACAAGCACGCGACGCGGATGTTCGAGATCCGCGACCCCGAGGCCTCGCCGCCGGCGCCGCAGATGTTCGGCAACGCCGGCCGCGACCACATGCAGAAGTACGGCTCGAATCCCGACCACTACGCCTGGATCGGCTGGAAGAACCACAAGCACTCGGTCAACAACCCATACGCCCAGTTCCAGGACGAGTACACGATCGAGGACATCAAGGCCGCGAAGATGATCCACGACCCGCTGACCAAGCTGCAGTGCTCGCCGACCTCCGACGGCTCCGCCTGCGCGATCGTCGCATCGGAGCGCTACGTCGAAGAGCATGGCCTCGGCGACCAGGCGATCGAGATCGCCGGGCAGGCGATGGTCACCGACCTCTCCTCGACCTTCGACGAGGACGCCGATTGCATGAAGATCGTCGGCTCGGACATGTCCAAGCAGGCGGCCGACGAAGCCTACGCCGAGGCCGGCGTCGCCGCCGAGGAGATCGACGTCTGCGAGCTGCACGACTGCTTCAGCGCCAACGAGCTGATCACCTACGAAGCGCTCGGGTTCGCGGCCGAGGGCGAGGCGCACAAGCTGGTCGAGGAAGAGGCGACCACCTACGGCGGCAAGGTCGTCGTCAACCCCTCCGGCGGACTGATCTCCAAGGGCCACCCGCTGGGCGCGACCGGCCTGGCGCAGTGTTCGGAACTCACCTGGCAGCTGCGCGGCGAAGCCGAGAAGCGTCAGGTCGAGGGCGCGAAGACCGCCCTGCAGCACAACATCGGCCTCGGCGGCGCCGCCGTGGTCACCGTCTACAAGCCGGCTGCCTAGGAGGTAACCGGAGCGAGGAGGAAGCATGGCGAAGCAGCGGCAGAGCCTCAGTGGCAAGGTCGTGGCGATCACCGGCGGTGCGCGGGGGATCGGCAAGGCGACGGCGACGGCGCTGGTCCGCAAGGGCTGCCGCGTGGCGATCGGCGACCTCGACCGGGAGCTGGCGGAGAAGACCGCAGCGGAGCTCGGTGGCGGAACCGTGGCGCTGGCGCTCGACGTCACCGACCGCGCCTCCTTCGCCGCCTTCCTCGACGGCGCCGAGCGCGAGCTCGGGCCGCTCGACGTCGTCGTCAACAACGCCGGGATCATGCCGGTGACGCCCTTCGACGAGGAGTCCGACGACTCGATCAAGCGCCAGCTCGACATCAACGTCTACGGCGTGATCGTCGGCATGCAGCTGGCGCTGGCGCGCTTCAAGCCGCGGGGGAGGGGCCAGATCGTCAACCTCGCCTCGCAGGCGGGCAAGGGCGGCTTCCCCGGGATCGCCACCTACTCGGGGACCAAGCACGCCGTGGTTGGGATCAGCGAGGCCGTGCGGGCGGAGGTGCGCGGGACGGGCATAGAGATCGCCTGCGTGATGCCGACCGTGGTCAACACCGAGCTGACCTCCGGGGTGGGTCAGCGCTGGATCAAGCCGGTCGAGGCCTCCGACGTCGCCGAGGAGATCGTCGACGCGCTCGAAGTGCCGCGCTTCGACGTCTGGGTGCCGCGCGAGAACGGCGTCTTCTTCAAGTTGATCGCCAACCTGCCGCGCGCCTGGCGCGAGGCGTTGGGGCGGCTGATGAAAGTCGACAAGCTGATGATCGAAGTCGATCATTCCGCGCGCCGCGGTTACGAGGAGCGCGCCGCGCGCGAAGACATGGCGGGCGGGGGAGGCGCGAGCCAGGAGGCGCCCGGCGCCTCGGCCGAGCGCGAGGCGGCCTAGTCGCGCCAGGGCGCCGACCGAACAGGCTCAGGCCGTTACCGTTTCTCTCATGGGTCGCATCTACGAGGCAATCTGGGGACGAGCGTTCGCCGCGATCTACGACCGTGGCCTGAAGGCAACCGAGGAGGGCGGCCTGCGCGAGATGCGCCGCGAGACGCTGGCGCAGGCGAGTGGCCGGACAATCGATCTCGGCGCCGGCACCGGCGTCAATCGCGACCTCTTCCCGGAGAGCGTCACGGAGCTTGTGCTCGCCGAGCCGAGCCCGCACATGCTCGCCAAGCTGCGGGCGAAAGTCGCAGAGGGCGACGGCGTGCACATCGTCCAGGCCTCCGCGCAGGATCTGCCCTTCGAGGACAACAGCTTCGACACCGCCGTCTTCACCCTGGTGCTCTGCACGGTCCCCGACCCCGCCAAGGCCCTCGCAGAAGCGGCCCGGGTCCTCAAGCCTGGCGGGAAGCTGCTCTTCGTCGAGCACGTCCGCTCCGAGGACCCGGGCCTGGCCCGCTGGCAGGACCGCCTGCACACGCCATGGCGCCTGTGCGGCGACGGCTGCCACTGCAACCGCGACACGGCGGCGACGATCGAAGCGAGCCCGTTCAGCATCGACCGAGTCGAGTCGGGAGCGATGCCCAAGGCCCCGCCGATCGTCAGGCCGCTTGTCAGGGGGAGCGCATCCCTCGCGGCCTAGCTCCGGTGCGCTTTATCCCCGCCTGGGGTGGAAATAGCGCACCGGAAGCCCTCTCGTGCATTTCCAACGCACGATAATGGTGGTTATGTGAACTTAGACGCTGAGCGCTCGCCTTGACGGCGGTCAGCCGGCTTTGGCGACCGCCGATTCGAGGGCGCTGGAGGATTCGATCGCCGAGATGCCCAGCGGCTCCAGGCCTTCGGTCTTCGGGCCTTCGACGGCGAATGACGGCGTGCCGGTGAAGCCGAGCGCCTTGGCTTTCGCGGTGGTCGCTTCGACCTCTTCGATCGTCGCCTTGGCCTTGCGATCCTGGTTCCACTTGGCGATCTCGGGCACCCCGGCGCCCCTGGCCACCGCGGTGAGGAATTCGTCGGTCGCGTAGCCGGAGTTCTCCTTGCCCTGGTTGCGGTAGAAGAGCTCGACGTAGTTCCAGCCGCGACCCTGCTTGCCGGCGGCGACCGCGGCGGCGCCGGCCGGGATCGACTGCGGGCCGATGATCGTGTAGTTGTTGAAGCTGAGCTTCGCCTGGCCGTTGAAGATCTGATTTTCGATCACGGCGGGCAGCACTTCTTCGGAATTGGCCTTGCAAAACGGGCACTGCAGGTCGCCGAACTCATGCAGCGCCACCTTGGCGCTCGGTTCGCCGAGGACCATGCCGTGCTGGGGAATGCCTTCGAGCAGCTGTTCGACTTCGGCTACGCCTTCGAGGTTGCTCGCGTCGCCGCCGCTGCCTCCACCGCTGGAGGCGATCACGATCAGCACCGCGACCACCGCCACGGCAAGGAAGGCCGCCGCGCTGCCGACCTTGATCAGGCGCTGGCGACGCTCCGACGATTCGACGACTGCCTCTTCCTGCAGGCGCTCTTCGCGCCGCGCCTCCCGATCGCGTTTCCCGCTCACGCTTCCTTCCCGACGTAGATCAGCATGCGCGTCACATTCGTAGCAAAGAGCAGCGTCATCAGGATCGCGCTGGTGACGCACCACTGGCAGACCGCTTCGATCTTGAAGAGCTCCAGATAGGTCAGGTAGAAGCTGTAGCCGAAGCCTCCGAGGCTGACCAGGAAGCCGCCCATGCGCGCCAGGTCGCCGCGCAGCAGCGCGCAGCCGAGCAGCACGACGTAGCCGATGACGCCGAAGACGGCGATGTTGACCCCGAAGACGTGCGAGTAGGTGCTTTCGGCCACCGTCTGGCATCCGTGTCCGCCGGCGACGCAGACCGGCGAGCCGCCGCCCGAGTCGGCGATCGTGATGTAGGCGGCGACGCCGATGCCAAATGTCGCGAGAAAGGTCGCGATTCCCCTCAACGTCCCCTCCGCCGGCCGTCTCACGCCGCTCAACGCTAGTCGACCTCCCTCAGCGAGGCATAAAAGGCGGCAATCGCCCGCGAGAGGCGACCACCCTGCCAGCCGAGCGGAGATGCGCCCTGCGGCTCGCTGACCAGCTCGCCGCGCGGCAGGACCTCCGCGTAGGCGGCTGCCGTCGCGTAGGGGTGGCCAGGATCGGCCTCGTCGTGACTGGCAACGACGAGAGCGGGAACGTCGAGCGTCGAGAGGTCGCGCAACCCTCCGAAGGGCTGCGAGTGCGGCACCTGGCGCAGCGCCTCGGCAACGGCGTCGAGGTTGCGGTGGCGCAGCATTCGTTCTCGGGTGAAGCGCAGCACCGAGTCGCGCCAGCGCGGGTCGATCGGCTGCTCCGCGCCGACGTAGGCGACGAACGCCTCGACCCCGCCGCTGCGCAGCGCGGCCGCGAGGCCCTCCCAGTAGGCCACCGAGTCGGCGTCCAGCGGGCCCCCGTACGTGGGTCCGGCGAGGACGAGACCGGCGAGGCTCTCCGGATGGCGCAGCGCGTAGCCGAGCGCCGTGTGGGCGCCCATCGAGTGGCCGCCGAGCAGGAAGCGACGCGCTCCGCCCACCTCCTCGGCGACGACGCGATCGAGGTCCCCGATCAGCTCCGGGTATCCATAACCTCCGCCGCGCGGCGCCGGATCAGACTCGCCGTGTCCGCGGGCGTCGTAGGTCACGACCCGGAAGCCCGAGCGCTCGAGCGCCCGCGAGCCGTGGACCACCGAGCGTCGGGTCGCGGTCAGGCCGTGGCAGAGCACGATCGGGGTGCCCTCCCCCGCCGCCTCGCCGCGGATCGCGACGCCCTGCCCGGCGACGAATTGCCGGGACCCGGCGTTGTCGGCAGCCATCAGGCCACGGCTGCGAGCGCCGCGACGAGGTCGTCGACCGATTGGAAGCCGGCGCCGGTACGTGAGACGTGGCGGTGGCGGACGACTCCCTCGCCGTCGACGATGAAGATCGCCCGCATCACGTAGCGACCGCCGGGCGTGTCCTTCAACCCGGTGAGCCGCGCCAGCGGACCGAGCCAGCCGGTCACCCCGTAGCTCTTGGCGACGGCCAGGTCCTCGTCGGCCAGCAGCGGCACGTTGAGCTGCTGCTCCTCGACCCAGCGCTCATGAGAGTCGACCGACTGCGGCGAGATCCCGACCACTTCGGCATCGAGGCCGTCGAGCCGCTCGGCGTTGTCGCGGTAGGAGCAGAACTGCTTCGTGCAGACCGTGGTGGCGTCGCCCGGGTAGAAGGCGAGCACGACGTTGCGGCCGCGATGCTCGGAGAGCTTGAAGCTCTGGCCTTCGGTGCCGGGAAGCTCGAAGTCCGGCGCCGCATCTCCCACGTCGACCTTCGCCATCGTCAGGAGACTAGCGCCGGCCTAGCCTTTTTCGATCGTCACTTTTTCGATCAGGACCGGCTGCTTCGGCTTTTCTTCCGGAGTGCCCTGCTTTTCGATCGCTTCTACCGCGTCGTAGCCCTCGCTCACCTTGCCGACCAGGGCGTATTCGGGCGGCAGGCCGGCGTCGGCCGCGGTGACCACGTAGAACTGGCTGCCTGAGCGGCCGGGCGGGTCGGCGGAGCTCTTCGCCATCGCCACCGTGCCTTTGGTGTAGGAGAGGTTTGCCGGCGGCTTCTCGGTGACCGAGTAGCCGGGGTCGCCGACGGTGGTATTGAGCGGGCTGCCGCCTTGGATCACGAAGCCGGGGGCGATTCGGGGGAAGGAGAGGCCGTCGTAGAAGCCTTCTTCGCTCAGGTAGACGAAGGAGTTGACGGTCTTCGGCGCGCGGCTCGAGTCGAGCGCGATCTCGAAGGTTCCGCAGCTGGTTTCGACCACCGCGGTGAGCTTTTCGCCCTTCTTCACGGTCTGCTTCGGCGCCTGCAGGCTGACGTTCTTGGGTGCCGGCTGTTCGACTTCCTTGCACGGCCCGCTGCTCGCGGTGTCCGACGAGCCACTGCGGCTGATCAGGATGATCGCCACGATCGCGACCGCGACCAGCGCAAAAACGCCCAGGATGATCAGGCGCCGGTCTGTCCCCTGCTCCTCCACCGGCGCAAGCCTAGTAGATGCAGCCACCGGGGCCTGTCCCGGTTGGGGTGGAACGTCTTGTACTTTTTCGTCGTGAGCAAGAGGCGCTAGCCCACCGACGCTCCACCGAAAAAGCTAAGTGGAACCCCTACCGGGACAGGCCCCCGCCCCGCCGATCGAGGTCGCGGGCATGCCGCTCACCCTTCTCGTCAACCCGCACTCCGCGGGCGGTCGAGCCCTGAAGCTGCTACCACGCCTCGAGCAGGAGCTCGACGCCCGCCGCATCCCCTTCCGCGTCGAGCGCACCAGAAGCCTCGAGAACGGCGTCGAGCTGGCGCTGCGCGCGGCGGACGCCGACGAGGTCCCGGTCGTGGTCAGCGGCGACGGCCTGATCGGCGCCGTTGGCGGGGCGCTTGCCGGCTCGGACACGCCGCTGGGCATGGTTCCCGCCGGGCGCGGCAACGACCTGGCGCGCGTGCTCGGCATTCCCGGCGACCCGGCCGGGGCGGTCGCCACGCTGGCGGCCGGCGAGACCCGCCGCATCGACGTCGGCGAGGTCAACGGCAAGCGCTTCCTCGGCATCGTCAGCGCCGGCTTCGACTCCGAATGCAACCGGCTGGCGAACGAAACCGAGTGGCTGCGCGGCAGCTTCGCCTACGCCTACTCCTCGGTGCGCACGCTGATCGGTTGGCGTCCCGGCCGTTTCACGATCCGGGTCGACGACGAAAGCCTGCGCTTCAGCGGCTACTTCGTCTCAGTCGCCAACAACAGGGCCTATGGCGGCGGGATGATGATCGCCCCCGACGCCGAGCTCGACGACGGCGAGTTCGACGTGGTCACGATCCGCGAGCACAGCAGGCTGCGCTTCCTGGTTAACCTGCCGAAGGTGTTCAAGGGCACTCACGTCGAGAAGGACGAGGTGCGTGTCTTCCGCGCCTCGCGCCTCGAGCTGAGCGCCAGCCGGCCGTTCCCCGTCTACGCCGACGGCGAGCACCTGACCGACCTGCCCGCCTCGGTGCGCATCCTGCCGCGGGCGCTGAGCGTCATCGCGCCGGCCGCGGGCGCGACTTGAGCGCCTTGGCGCAGGGCGCCGGCGGGCAGCGCTCGGGCAGGCTGTTCGCGGCGAAGCGCGCCGCCGCGCGGCTGATCGGCGCCGCCAGCCGGGCCAGCGGCCGTGGTGGCGGGACGACGCTGCCGGGGCGGGTCCTTCTGCGCCTCGAGCCGGATGCGATCGAGCGCCTCGGCGCGGAGCTCACACGGGGGGCGACGATCGTCAGCGCCACCAACGGCAAGACGACGACCGCGGCGATGATCGCCGCGGCGCTGGCCGCGGACGGGCGGGCGCCCGTCCACAACCGGGCCGGCTCGAACATGACCTGGGGTGTGGCGACGGCGCTGCTCGAGCAGCGCGGCGAGGAGGGGCTCTTCGAGGTCGACGAGGCCTGGCTCGCGAAGGTGGCGCAGCAGCTCGACCCCGTCCTGATCGTGCTCGGCAACCTCTTCCGCGACCAGCTCGACCGCTACGGCGAGCTCGAGACCCTGGCCGAGAGCTGGGCCGAGACGGTCGCGGCGCGCGCCGGCCGGACGCGCTTCGCGCTCAACGCCGACGATCCGACGATCGCCGACCTCGGCCGCGAGCAGTCCGGAGCGCCGCGCGAGGGCGTCGTCTACTTCGGGATCGAGGACGCCTCGCAGGCGCTGCCCGAGCTGCAGCACGCCTTCGACGCGACGCACTGCCGCCGTTGCGGGCACGCCTACGCCTACGAGCGCGCCTTCGTCGGTCACCTCGGGCACTACTCCTGTCCCGGCTGCGACGCGCAGCGCCCGGTGCCGACCGTCGCCGCGACGGCGATCGAGCTGCGCGGCATGGAGGGCTCCCGAGTCACCATGCGCACCCCCGCCGGCGAGACGAGCCTCGACCTCCCCCTCCCCGGGCTCTACAACGTCTACAATGCGCTGGCCGCGGTTGCCGCGGCGCTCGAGCTCGGCGTCGCGGCCGAGCGGATCGGCCCAGCCCTGTCGGAGATGCGCGCCGCCTTCGGCAGGGTCGAGACGATCGAGATCGCCGAGCGGCGGCTTTCGATCCTGCTGGTCAAGAACCCGGCCGGCGCCAACGAGGTTCTGCGCACGCTGTGCCTCGAGGCCGGCGAGGAGGGGCTCGACCTCTGGATTGCCCTCAACGACCGGATTGCCGACGGGCGCGACGTCTCCTGGATCTGGGACGCCGACTTCGAGCTGCTGACGGGCACCGTGCGCCGCGTCGTCTGCGCCGGGACGCGGGCGCCGGAGATGGCGCTGCGCCTCAAGTACGCGGGGGTGCCGCTCGAGCGGATCGAGGTGGAGGCCGGGGTCGAGCGGTCCTTGGACCGGGCGCTCGAAGAGTCGCGCGGGCGGGTGTTCGCGCTGCCTACGTATACGGCGTTGCTGGAGCTGCGGAAGCTGCTGGCGGGGCGCGGGCTGGCGAAGGAGTTCTGGGAGTGACGGTCGCGGGCGTCGGTCGCGGGCGGGTCCTGTCGCGTGGAGGGGGCTCCTCGTCCTCGCAAGCTCCGGGCGAGGACCCCCTCCACACGCCACCCGCCCGAGATGCCGAAGTCATCTGGCACGACCTCGAGTGCGGGGCGTACACCGAGGATCTGCAGGTCTGGCGGAATCTGGCCGCCGACGGAGGCGGGACCATCCTCGACCTCGGGTGTGGGACCGGCCGGGTTGCGGTGGAGCTTGGGAAGTGGGGACGCGACGTCGCTGCCCTGGACCGAAACCCGACCTTTGTCGCGGAGCTCCGAAAGCGCGCTGGCGAACTCTCGGTGGCTGCTCACGTTGGCGACGCGGCTGGGTTTGAGCTTGGGGAGCGGTTCGGTGCGATTGTCGCGCCCATGCAATTGCTTCAGTTGCTCGAGGGCGAGGCGGAGCGGGGACGATGCCTGCGCTGCGTGGCTGAGCACCTGCGGCCTGGAGGGGTCTTCGCTGCGGCGATCGTCGACGGGATCCCCGTGGCCGCCCCGGGCGAGACGTGGGTTCCGCCGCTGCCCGATGCTCGTGAGGTCGAGGGGTGGGTCTACTCGAGCCTGCCACTGGAGACGGGGATCGACGGGGAGCGGATCGTCGTGCGCCGCCTGCGCCAGGTCGTCTCGCCGAGCGGCGAGCTGAGCGAGGCGGTCGACGAGACGGTGCTGCAGGCGCTGAACGCGGATCGGCTGGAGGACGAGGCTCGCCTTGCCGGCCTGCGCCCGGCCGGTCGGCGTGAGATTGCCGCCACCGATGCGCACGTCGGCTCGACCGTCGTGCTGCTGGAGAAGGAGGCGTGATGGAGCTTCGCTTGCTGGCCCTCTATCCGGATCAGATGAACATCTACGCCGACCGCGGGAACATCATCTTCCTGCGCAGGCGCTGCGAGTGGCGCGGGATCGGCTTTGCCTACGCGGCAGCCGGGCCGGGCGAGCGCTTCGATCCGGGTGAGCACGACTTCCTCTACCTCGGTGGCGGCCAGGACCGCGACCAGCGCGCCGTCGCCGCCGACATGGTCGAGACCAAGCGCGAGGCGTTCGCAGCGGCAATCGACGACGGCGCCGTCGGCCTGGCGGTCTGCGGCGGCTACCAGCTGCTCGGTCACAGCTACCAACTGAACGAGGAGAAGCTGCCCGGCCTCGGCCTGGTTGATCTGGAGACGGTCCGCGCCGAGGGCCCGCGCCTGATCGGCAACGTCGCGATCGAGGCGAACCTGGGCAACGGTTCCCAAACGATCGCCGGCTTCGAGAACCACGGCGGGCGCACGCACCTCGGCCCAGACGCCGAGCCCCTGGGCCGCGTTCTCAAGGGCTTCGGCAACAACGGCAAAGACGGCCTCGAGGGCGTCCGCCAAGACAACCTGATCGGCACCTACCTGCACGGCCCCCTCCTCCCCAAGAACGCCTGGCTCGCCGACGAGCTGATCGCGAGGGCGCTCGCGCGGCGTTACGGGACTCGGCCAGAGCTCGAGCAGCTGGACGATTCGCTCGAGCGCGGGGCGCATGAGTCGGCCCTTCGTGTGGCGCTCGGGCGTTGAGGGCCGTCCTGGCAGGGGTTCCGCTTAACTTTTTCGGTGGGGACGGATCAGGCTGACGCCTCGCGGCTCACGACGAAAAAGTACAAGACGCTCCACCCCTGCCAGGACGGCCTACGAGGGTCCTAGCGGCCGCTGGAGCCGAAGCCGCCGTCGCCTCGGGACGAGTCGGTTAGGGCGGATGCTTCGACGGGATCCGGGAGCGCGATCGGGGTTATTAGCAGCTGAGCTATGCGGTCGCCGGGCTCGACGCGGAAGATCTCGGCTGGGTCGGTGTTGAGGAGCAGCACTCGAACCTCACCGCGATAGCCCGAGTCGATCAAGCCGGGTGAGTTGACCAGAGCTATGCCGTGCTTCTTCGCGAGGCCAGATCTCGGAAGCACCAACCCCGCGTGTCCATCGGGAATTTCAAGGGCGATCCCCGTCCCAATGCTCCAACGCTCGCCCGGGCCGATATGGGCGGCCTCGCAAGCACAGAGATCAAGGCCGGCGTCGCCGTCGTGCGCTCTTGTGGGCAGCACGGCCTCTGGGTTCAGCTTGGCGATTCGAAGCTCCACGAGCCGGGACCCTACAGCGCGCGTCGAGCTCAGGCCGCTGCAGGCCCGCGGTCTCTCGCGGGGGGTGGCGCGGATTTGGGGGACCACCCTGAGGAAGCTTTAGCTACCGGAAGGGTGGTGGTGCCAAATCCGTGACAGGACCCGCCGCGCCGTTACGGATGGTCCTCAGGTCCTCGAAGCGATACAGCTCAGCGAGAGGGACCTTCGCCCGAACCAAGACCCCGTCGCCACGATCCTCCCGTTCCAGGTTCCCGGCCACCTCGTGCAGCTCGTGCAACCGCCCCCCGTCGGCGTAGGGCACCAGCAGCTCGACCTCCGCGAGCGTGTCCTCGAACGCGGCCTCGATTCGCTCGCGCAGCTCGTCGAGGCCCTCGCCGGTCAGCGCCGAGACCAGCACCGCGTCGGGCTCCGCCAGCAGAGCCTCCTCGCGCCCCTCCTGGCTGAGCAGGTCGGCCTTGTTGAGGACGAGCAGGCGAGGACCCTCGCCGGCGCCGATCTCCTCGAGCACCTCGTCGACCGCCCGCTGGTCGGCCAGCCGCCGCTCCTCGGATGCCGCGGCGTCGACCACGTGGAGAATCAGGTCGGCGAGCACGGTCTCCTCGAGGGTCGCCTTGAAGGCCTCGACCAGCTGGTGGGGCAGCTTCTCGATGAAGCCGACCGTGTCGGTCAGCAGGTACTCGCGGCCGGAGAGCTCGACGCCGCGGGTGGTCGGGTCGAGCGTGTGGAAGAGGCGGTCGCCGACCCCGACCTCGGCGCCTGTCAGCGCGTTGAGCAGGGTCGACTTGCCCGCGTTCGTGTATCCGGCGAGGGCGATGCTGGGCAGCGAGGAGCGCGCCCGCCGGGCCCGCTGCACGCTGCGGTTGCGCTCCAGGCGAGTGAGGCGGCGACGCAGGGCGGCGATCCGGTCGCGGGCCAGTCGCCGGTCGGTCTCGATCTGGCTCTCGCCCGGGCCCCTGGTGCCGATCCCGCCGCCGAGCCGCTCGAGGTGGGTCCAGAGGCCACGCATGCGCGCCAGGTTGTACTCGAGCTGGGCCAGCTCGACCTGCAGCTTGCCCTCGGCCGAGTGGGCGTGGTCGGCGAAGATGTCGAGGATCACGGCGGTGCGGTCGATCACCGGCACGCCGAGCGCCGCCTCCAGGTTGCGCTCCTGGCGGGGAGCCAGCTCGTCGTCGCAGGCAACCAGGTTCGCGTCGCACTCCTTCACGGCGGCCTTCAGCTCGGTCAGCTTGCCTCGGCCGACGTAGCGGTCGGGGTCGGGCTTTTCACGCTGCTGAAGCGCCTCGCCGGCCGTCGCCACCCCGGCGGTGCGCAGCAGCTCCTTGAGCTCTGACAGCGGGTCGCCCTCGGCCCGCGAGCCGCTGATGCCGATTGCCAGCGCCCGCTGGCGGGCGCGCGGGTTGGCGACGCCGGCGCCGCCTGCGCCGTAGCGCGTCTCCCCCCGTCGTCCGTCTCGCGACCTCTCCATTCGTCTCGATTGTAGGCCGGGTAGGCTTCGCCGCTGTGAAGGTCTTCGTCACGGGAGGGACCGGGTTCATCGGCGGCGAGGTCGTCCGCCAGCTGCGCGCGCGCGGCGAGGATGTCGCCTGCCTGGTGCGCTCGCCCGAGAAGGCGACGAAGCTGAGGCAGCTCGGCTGCGAGCTGGTCAACGGCTCGCTCAGCGACGCGGCGGCTCTGCGTGAGGGCATGGCGGGCTGCGACGCCGTCGTCCATGCAGCCGCGATGTATGAGGTCGGCATCCCCGCCAAGCAGCATCCGGCGATGTACGAGGCCAATGTGCACGGCACCGCGCTGGCGATGCGGGCCGCGCTCGAGGCCAAGGTCCCCAAGGTCATCTACGTCTCGACCGTTGGGGCCTTCGGCAACACCCACGGCGAGATCGTCGACGAGTCCTACGAGCACCCCGGGAAGGAGTTCACCTCCTACTACGAGGAGACCAAGCTCGAGGCGCACCGGATCGTCCAGCGGATGATCGTCGAGGACTCGCTGCCGGCGGTGATCGTCCAGCCCGGTGGCGTTTACGGCCCGGGCGACACCTCGCAGGTGGCGGATCTGCTCGAGGAATTCTTCGCCGGCCGCCTCTTCCTGCTGCCCTTCCCCGAGCTCGGCATCTGCCTGACCCACGTGGCGGACATCGCCGGCGGGATCCTGCTGGCGCTCGACAAGGGGAGGATCGGCGAGACCTACGTGCTCAGCGGCCCGGCGACGACGATGCGCGAGGCGGTGGAGACGATCGCCGCGGTCAGCGGGCGCAAGGCGCCGAAGCGAAACCTGCCGACGCCGGTGATGAAGGCGCTGACGCCGATCGGGCCGCTGGTCGGCAGGCTGATGGGACAGCCCCCCAACCTGCGCGAGCTGATCTCCTCCGCCGACGGGGTCACCTTCTGGGCGAGCCACGAGAAGGCGACCGGCGAGCTCGGCTACGCGCCACGCGGCATGGCCGAGGGAATGCGGCAGACGCTGGAAGAGGACGACCGCTTCCCCGACCCGTCGGTTGCTTGAGGGAGTCCGGGGAGGGTCTCCCGGAGCAACAGCGGGGAGGCTCCGGGAGACCCTCTCCGGACTCCCTTAGGCTGCATCGATGCGCGTAATCGACGTGATGCATCTCGGCCGGCCGCACGTGATCGGCTGCTGGGAGGTCGATGGTTTGCTTGTCGACCCTGGGCCGCAGTCTTCGATGGAGACGCTGCTGGACGCGCTCGAGGGTGAGCAGCCGCGGGCGCTGCTGCTCACCCACATCCACCTCGACCACGCCGCTGCAACCGGGGCGCTGGTGCGTCGCTGGCCCGAGCTGGAGGTCTACGTGCACGAGCGCGGCGCACCGCACCTGATCGACCCTTCGAAGCTACTGGCGAGCGCCGAGCGGCTCTATGGCGAGGAGATGGAGCGGCTCTGGGGCGAGATCGTGCCGGTCCCCGAGGCCAACGTGCGGCCCTTGGCCGGCGGCGAGGACGTGCTCGGCATGCGCGTCGCCTACACGCCCGGTCACGCCTCCCATCACGTCTGCTACTTCCACGAGGAGAGCGGCACCGCCTTCGTCGGCGACGTCGCCGCGGTGCGGATCCCGGGCTGCGAGCTGATCGTCCCCCCCACGCCGCCCCCCGACATCGACGTCGAGACCTGGACCGACTCGATCGCGGTCGTCGAGTCCTGGCGCCCCGAGCGTCTCGCCCTCACCCACTTCGGCGCGGTCGAGGAGCCGATCGCGCACCTGGAGACCGTGCGCGAGCGCCTGCACGAGGAGGCCCAGCTCGCCCGGGGACTCTCGGAGATGGAATACGAGCACCGCCAGCGCCACCGCGTCGCCGAGAGCGCCGACCCGATCACCGCCGAGACCCTGCTGCAGGCCGTCCCGCCCCAGTACCAGTGGCGCGGCCTCGACCGCTACTGGCGCAAGCGCGCCGAGCGAGAAGGCGCCTGACTCACGACGATTCGGCCGCCGCCCCGGCGAGGACTCCGCCGAGCAGCTCGATCGTCTTGTCCACGGAGTCGAGGATCGGTTCCCCGCGCCAGGGCTCGCCAAGGCGCTCCCGCGCCTCGGCACGCGAGCGAAGCGCAGCCTCAGAGATGACCTTGGCGTGTTCCCTGACCCGCCGCGGCGCGATGCCGAGTGCCTCTCCCAGGCGATCCAAGTGGCGTCCCCTGATTCGGTCTGGTCGGTACTCGCCGCCGTACTTCATGCCCATCTTGCGACCGAAGCGGCGCCCGTAGGCGCGAGTCGAGATCAAGTCGTAGAGAGGTGCGAGCCTCGGTGCGCCGCGCCCCTCGAGCAACAGGGAGTAGTTCTTCGAATGGGCGTCGGCGTTGCCGATCGCGACGTTGAAGAGCAGAGCATCGAGGAACCGCAGTATGGCCGCACCGGGGCCGGCCGCGTGGGTGCGGATAAGCGCTCCGCACTCGGCGGCGCCGGGACCCCCTTCCGCCTCATACTTTGCCTCCGGCCGCCGAGCCGTCGCCTGGCAGAGATCCTCCTGGTGAAGCCGCTGCACGCGCGATCCCCCTCGAAACCGGTCGTAGCGCTCCACGAGCAGGGCCTCTCGGTCGCCGGCGCATAGGGGCTCGACAGTAGCGACACTGAGGCCGACCTCACGAGCCAGTGACATGCAATAGGCCTCGTTTGCCACGAGCCCGGGGAGCTGCGGCGGCGGAACCTTGACGATGTGGGTGCTCGGTGGGCGGCCCCGTGTGATCCCAATGCGTCCGTCCTTCAGCAAGACCCCCAGCTTGTCTCTCGTCCCCGCCAGGGAAAGACGTATGCCTTCGTCGTCATGCTCGTCAGCCATCAAAGGGTGCGTCGGAAGCTCTCCGAGAAGCGAAGCGAGTTCCTCTTCGGAGAGCCAACGAGGCGGGGGGGCGGAAGAGAATGGCGGCACAGCGCCGGGCTCGACGAGCGATACCGCGCCCGCGCACTCGCCGCCGATCTCGCGCAACACGGAAAACGGGTTTTCGGCGCTGATCGAGAAGGCGCGCGCGATCGCCTTCAGGAAGTCTCCCTCCGGCAGCAAGCCGGCGAAGAACGGCCGGCAGTCCTCGTCCGTGTAGGGGTCTTCCGCTAGCGGGAGCGACAGCGACAGCGGCATGGTGGCAGTCGCGAGCCAACTGGGGTCATAGGTGAACCGCAGCCTCGCTCCCTCGAGGCGCTCAAGCGTGCCGGCGCGATCCTCGTGAAGGTAGACGTCGAGAGCGTTCATCGCGATTCGACGAACAGATCGAGTCCCAGCGCCGCGAGGACCCGTCGGATCCCGTCGAACTGCGCCGTCCCCTTGCCACGCTCGAGTTCGCTGACGAATCGCAACGTTACGCCGGAGACGTCGGCCAACTCCCCCTGGGTCAATTCCAGCTCGTTGCGGCGTTGCCGAATCGACATTCCTAGATCGTGCTCGCTTGTAATCTGACTTTTCATTTTCCCGTTCAGGAAAATAATGGCAGATAGAGCAGACAGAAGGTTGCCATTTTCCCGAACGGGAAAATTAACCCAAGATTGGCCGCTCCGCAGCGCTGATTTCCCCGTTCGGGAAAATGGCTCGGCTCAGCTCAGGTGCTCGCGCATCCGCTCGACGGCCTCGGTTATGCGGTCGTCGGGGGTGGTCAGCGAGATGCGGAAGAAGCCCTCGCCGCTCGGCCCGTACATCGAGCCGGGCGAGACGACCACGGCGGCGTCTTCGAGGACGAGCTCGGAGAAGGAGGTCGAGGTGTGACCCTCGGGGACGGGTGCCCAGACGTAGATCGTGCCCTTCGGCGAGCTGACCTCGACGCCGATCTCGCGCAGCGCCTCGACGACCAGGTCGCGGCGGCGGGCGTAGGTCTCGTTCATCCGTTCCAGCGGCCCGCGCGGACCGTTCAGGGCGGCGGCGCCGGCCAGCTGCACCGCCTCGAAGAGGCCCGAGTCGACGTTGGTCTTCAGCCGCCAGTAGGTCTGCACCGCCTCGGCGTTGCCGAGGATCGCGGCGCAGCGCCAGCCGGTCATGTTGAAGCCCTTGGAGAGCGAGAAGACCTCGACGCCGACCTCCTTGGCACCGGGCGTGGCGAGGAAGCTGGGCGCCACGTAGCCGTCGTAGGTCGTCTCCGAGTAGGCGTTGTCGTGGACGACGAGGATCTCGTGCTCGCGGGCGAAGGAGACGACCCGCTCGAAGAAGCCCTCGGGGACGACGGCGCCGGTCGGGTTGTTGGGGAAGTTGACGAACATCAGCCGCGCCTTGGCCGCCACGTCAGCGGACACCGCGGCGAGATCGGGAGCGAAGCCCAGCTCGGGGACGAGCGGCAGCAGCTGCGGGGTGGCGCCGGCGAGGATCGGGCCGCCGGTGTAGACCGGGTAGCCGGGGTCGGAGGCGAGCGCCACGCCGCCCGGGTCGAGGAAGGCGAAGCAGAGGTTGTAGATGCACTCCTTGGCGCCGATCGCCGGGATCACCTCGCTTTCCGGATCGATCTCGACCCCGAAGCGGCGGTCGTAGAACTCGGCGAAGGCCCGGCGGAACTCCTCGCGGCCGCGGTTGCTCGGGTACTTCTGGTTGCCGTTCTCGGCGACCGCCTCCTGCATCGCCGACACCACGTGCGGGTAGGTCGGTTCGTCGGGATCGCCGATCCCGAGGCTGATCACGTCGATGCCTGCGGCGCGCTTGTCGGCGATGCGCCGCTCGAGCTCCTGGAACATGTACGGAGGCATCGCCTCCAGCCGCTTGGACGGATCGGAGATTCCCATCGGCGCGGGAATCTATTCGTCCAGGGCAGCGAGCGCCGCGAGCAGCTCGGCGGAGAGCTCACCGGCGCAGATCGGCTCGGCCCAGCCGCTCAGGGTCACGTCCAGGTCGGGTGAGATCTCCACTTCGAGCTCGCCGCCGTCCAGCTCGACCGTGATCGGGCTCGGCGCGCCACGAAGGAAGGCGGTGACGGCGGCGCCGCTGGCACCGGTGCCGGAGGAGAGCGTCTCCCCCACCCCGCGCTCGAAGATCCGCGCCCGCACGCGGCTGCCCTCGATGCGCAGGAAGGAGACGTTGGTCCGATTCGGAAACTGGGAGTCGGCTTCGATCGCCGGCCCGAGCGCGGGCAGATCGAGCTGCTCGAGCTCCTCTCCGACGACGATCGCGCACTGCGGGTTGCCGATCGAGACGTGCTGGAAATTCCAACTCCGGCCGCCGCTCTCAACGGTGCCCGTGCCATCTTCAGGCCCGTCGGGATAGTCCTTCGAGGCCGTGCTCGCCCGCCCCATCGCCACTGAGCAGGTTCGCTCCGAGGTGATCGTCGGCGTCACCGGACCGGCGGCAGTGAGGACCGTGAAGGTGTCCTCGTCCGTCCACCCGTGCCGTCGCAGGTAGAGGATCGCCTCCCGGGCCCCGTTCCCCGAGAGCTCAGCCTCCGACCCATCCGGGTTGAAGATCCGGAGCTCGGCGACGTACGCCGGATCGTCGCTCCGCGAAATCAGCAGCACCCCGTCGGACCCGATCCCGATGTGCGGATCGCAAATCCGCCGCACCCGCCCGGCGGTCAGCTCCCAAGCCAGCGCCTCCGCCTCGACGATCAGATAGTCGTTCCCCAGCGCCTGCCACTTCTCGACGTGCACGTCGCAACCCTATCGCCTGCGGCCGCTTCCGAGCGGCCGCAGGCGAGCGCGTGGGTCGTCTACCTATCGGCTACATACACTTCTTTTCCGTTGGCAAAAAACTTCAATGTAAGATGGAAATGGTATGCGATCTTGCAGGGAGGGGAAATACCCGACTGCAATTTTGCGGTAGCTAATAGTAAAGCTTCCTGGGTACTACCGTCCAGTGGTGCAGACATATTTTCCGGACCGTACACGCATTCGGTTTCCACACCGAGACA
Organism: uncultured Solirubrobacterales bacterium; assembly: GCA_963728365.1. Lineage (GTDB taxonomy): Bacteria > Actinomycetota > Thermoleophilia > Solirubrobacterales > 70-9 > VRUE01. The sequence goes on along the minus strand of CAVSJI010000001.1, from coordinate 410,014 downwards.
GTTCATAATGACTGTGAAAGTGGCATTTAAGATCGTCAGAAGGCCTTCGTATAAGGGTCTGTCTTCTTTTGGCGTGGCCGTGATCTCAGCAGCGGAAGATTTGAATCCAGATGGTTCTGCTTCGCATCCGGGAATTGTATCGCTGCATTCTGCGAAGACGAGTTTGCTTACTTCGCCGTTGACTTCTGTTCCTTCCTGAACGAAGAAGCCGGTAAGGCTCGCCGCCGAACAGACTATGCTTTCTGACGCAGATGCTTCAAAGACTGCATTCCCTACATTTTCACCGGTGATTTCTGCTTCGGGCAGGATCGCTTCTTCCGGGCAGACGAGTTCGCTTTCTTCTACTAATCCTGGTTCGGTTTGGCACATGACCGTTGCGGAAGCGCTTCCGATCCCCAGCACTGCCGCCAGGGCAAGTGTGAGGGCGAGACAGACTGTTAGCTGCTTGATGATCTTCATCGTCATCCTCCTGATGGTGCGGTGCACCCGTTCGAGTGCCAACGCGAGGTGTCGCCGCAGTTCGCTAATGCGATCGATGCCTCGGGTCGGCCTGAATTTGTGGCAGGAAGTTTAAACGAGAAAAGCAAAGTATATTGAGAAGGACTTCGGCGGTCTCCGACTCGCCGAGGTCGGTGCGATCGATCCGGTGGAGGTTGGGGATCTTGCGCATCCAGGTGAGCTGGCGGCGAGCGTAGTTGCGGGAGCGCTTTTGCATCGCGGCCAGGTCGCCGGCCAGGATCTCGTCGAAGCCGAGGGCTACGCGGGCGGTTCGCGAGGGACCCAGGGCTTCGGCGCGTTCGACCTCCCCTCGCGCTCCGCCGGCGAAGATCGCCTCGGTGCGGGCGTCGATTCGCTCGTAGAGGCGCTCGCGGTCCATATCGAGCCCGAAGATCGCCGTCGGGTGCCGCGTATCCGGCGACCAGAGCTCGGAGTCCTCCGATTCCGGCGGCGCCTTGACCAGCGAGAGCTCCGCCAGCGCCGCTCGCAGGTAGAGCCCGGTCCCCCCCACGACGATCGGTTGGCGTCCCGCCGCCAAGGCGGCGTCGATCTCCGCGTGCGCCAACGGCATGTACTGCCCCACGTCGAACTTCTCCCCCACCGGCACGAACCCGACCAGACGGTGCTCGAGCTTCTCTTGCTCGTCGGCCGAAGCAACCCCGGTGAGCGCCGAAAGTCCCTCATAAACCTGCAGCGCGTCGCAGGAGATCGCCACCGGGTCTTCCCCCCGCTCCCGCAGCAACTCTGCGAGGGCGACCGCGACCCCGGTCTTACCCACCCCCGTGGGCCCGAATATGGCCACGACCTCCACGACGCCTAGAGGAGTGGCGGCGCTGCCCCGAACGGCTTGTACTTTTTCGTCGTCCGCAACTCGGAAGGCGACATCCGCCTCACCGAAAAAGTTGAGTGAGGGGTTGCGCCGCCACTCCTCCGAGACTCTGGGAGGTCGCGTCCTTGATCTCGACGGAGACGAACTCTCCGGGCTGGGCGTCTCCGTCGAAATTAACAGCCTTGTTGTGCCGAGTCCGCCCGCGCAGCCGCGTCGCGTCCGTCCGGCTCGTCCCTTCGACCAGGACCTCCATCTCACGCCCGACGAAGCGCTGCGCCCGCTCGGTGGCCCGTCTCTGGACAAGCTCCACCAAGCGCTCCATGCGCTCGACCTTGACCGGGTGCGGCACCTGGCCCTCGAAGTCCGCCGCCTCGGTCTCGCGGCGCGGCGAGAAGACAAAGGTGAAGGCGCCGTCGTAGCCGACCTCGTCGACCACTTCCATGGTCTCCCCGAAGTCGGCCTCTGTCTCGCCGGGGAAGCCGACGATGATGTCGGTGGTGATCGCGCAGTCGGGGACGTGTTCGCGGATCAGGGAGACCCGGTCCATGTAGCGCCGGCGGTCATACGTGCGCCGCATCCGCTTGAGGACCCGACTGGAGCCTGACTGGAGCGGCAGGTGGATGTGCTCGCAGACGGCGGGCAGCTCGGCGTGGGCGCGGATCACGTCCTCCTTCATGTCCTTCGGGTGCGGGCTGGTGTAGCGAATCCGGTCGATGCCCTCGACCGCGTCGACCCGCGCGAGCAGCTCGGAGAATCCGATCCGCGTCGCGAGCGGCAGGTCGCGGCCGTAGCTGTTGACGTTCTGGCCGAGCAGGGTGATCTCGCGCACGCCGTCGGCGGCCAGCGCCTCGGCCTCGCGCAGCAACTCGGTCGGGTCGCGGCTCACCTCGCGCCCGCGGGTCGAGGGCACGATGCAGTAGGAGCAGCGGCAGTTGCAGCCCTGGGAGACCTGTAGCCAGCCTTGGAACTCGCGCACCCGCCGGGTCGGCAGGCTGGCGGAGAAGTCCTCGAACTCGAAGTAACCCTGGGCGGTCAGCGAGTCGGAGTTGAGGAACTCGGCCAGCTTGTGGATCTGGCCCGGGCCGAAGGCGACGTCGACGAAGGGGAAGCGCTGGAAGACCTCGTCCTTGACCGACTGTGCCCAGCACCCGCCGACGCCGACGACGCGGTCGGGCTGCTCGGACTTGAGCCGCTTGGCCTCGCCGAGGTGGGCGACGAAGCGGTTGTCTGCCGACTCGCGGATCGAGCAGGTGTTGAAGAGGATCAGATCCGCGTCCTCGCGCTCAGGCGCCTCCTCGTAGCCCAGCGACTCGAGCATGCCGCGCATGCGCTCGGAGTCGTGCACGTTCATCTGACAGCCGAACGTGGTGACGTGGTAGCTGGGCATGTCGCTCAGCGTACCGGGGAGAAACGGCTCCTACTACTTGGACTCGGCGCTTTCGGCCTCTTCGGACGCCTTGGTCAGCTCGGCCTTCTTTTCGACTTCCTCGTCCTGGGCGTGAAGGACGGCGAAGGTCGTGCTGGCGCCGACCAGAGCGACGAACCAGATCGCGACGAGCGGCGCGGCTTTGCCCGGGAAGCCCTTCAGGCGCAGGCCGAGCAGGCTGGTGAGGACCGCCGAGACGGCCAGGGCGCTGCCGCAGATGTAGAACAGGGTTTCGTTGCTCATCGAATGCGCGGAATCCTATCCGCGAAGCGCAGGCGCCGTCAGGCCGCCTGCGCTTCGGCAACCGGCGGCGCAGGCTGGTCGGCCGCCGCCTCGGCGCCGATGCCCAGCGCCGTGCGGATCTTCTCCTCGAGCTCGGCCGCCAGCTCCGGGTTCTCGGCGAGGAACTGCTTGGCGTTGTTGCGGCCCTGCCCGAGGCGGGTCTCGCCGTAGGAGAAGAAGGCGCCCGACTTCTGCACCAGATCGTGCTCGATGCCGAAGTCGATCAGGGCGCCTTCGCGCGAGATGCCCTGACCGTACTCGATCTCGAACTCGGCCTGGCGGAACGGGGCGGCGCACTTGTTCTTGACGACTTTCACCCGCACCCGGTTGCCGACCGCTTCAGTGCCGTCCTTGAGCGTCTCGATGCGGCGGATGTCGAGCCTCTGCGAGGAATAGAACTTCAGCGCCCGGCCGCCCGGCTGGGTCTCGGGCGAGCCGAACTGGACGCCGACCTTTTCGCGGATCTGGTTGGTGAAGAGGCAGACGGTGTTCGTCCGGTTGAGGTTGCCGGCCAGCTTGCGCATCGCCTGCGACATCAACCGCGCCTGCAGGCCGACAGTGGTGTCGCCGATCTGGCCGTCGAGCTCGGCCTTCGGCGTCAGCGCCGCGACCGAGTCGATCGCGACCACGTCGACGGCGGTGGAGGCGATCAGCCGGTCGGCGATCTGCAGCGCCTGCTCGCCGTAGTCGGGCTGCGAGACGAGCAGCTCGTCGGTGTCGACGCCGATCGCCCGTGCGTAGATCGGGTCCATCGCGTGCTCGGTGTCGATGAAGACGCAGACCCCGCCCTTCGCCTGAGCCTCGGCGATGATGTGGTAGATCAACGTCGTCTTGCCCGAGGACTCCGGGCCGAAGATCTCGACGATCCGACCGCGAGGCACGCCGCCGATGCCGAGCGCCTGGTCGAGCGCCAGGGCGCCGGTCGAGATCGCTTCCACGGGGATCGCGCTGTCGGCGCCGAGCCGCATCAGGGCGCCCGCGCCGAAGTCGCGCTCGATCTGGGTCACCGCGGCCTCGAGCGCCGCGTCCTTCGCCTTGGCCGCCTTCGCGTCCTTTGCCGAGGCGTCCTTCAAAGCCGCTTTCTTGTCTGCCATCTGTTTCTCACCTCACTGCCGCCCGTCTTCGGACAGCTCGACTTGCGCCAGCGGGGTGTATCGCGCACCCTGCGGCTGGAGTTCGGAACGGTAGAGCGTCACTCGGACGCCAGTTGCGGGCGATAAGAGCCGCCGCGGCAACCGCCCGGGCGGTCTCTTGACGACCGCGGGCCGCTTCGCGCCGCGCTTCTCGTTCTTGACCCGCGCAACGGTGACGTGCGGCCAAAACGGCCGCTTCTCAGGCTCGTAGAGCCGCGCCGCAACCAGCTTCTCCTCCAGCTCCGCCTGCAGTGCGACGGCTCCGGACGACTCCACCGGCAGCGCGAAGAGCCGCGGCCGCTTACCAGATGGCCTGCCGACCGGATCGCCCAGCCGCAGCTCGGGTGCCCGTGCCCTCAGGCCCTCGACGATCTCCCCCAGTCGCTCGACGTCCTTCTCCGCCGTCCAGCCGAGAAAGGCGAGCGTCACGTGCAGCGAGTCCGGCCGCACCACCCGCAGCCCCGGGTCGCACAGCTCCCGCTTCCCCCAAGCGACGATCCCCTCGCGCATCGCCACCGGCAAGTCGAGCGCGACAAACGCTCGCAACCGCGGGCCCTTCAATCTCTCCTTCGCCATCCCCGCCCACGCTAGGCGGTCGCGACGCACGGAACAACACCCAGGTGTGCCAATTCGGTGTCGTCTTCGTTACAAAGGCGACTCTTCGCCGCTGAGCAGGATGCGGAGCAGGTGCATGCCTACGAGGGCGGAGCGCTCGCGGATGTCGGCTCGGCCGCCGGGGATCACGGGGTCGCGGGCGATCGACGTGCCGTCGGCGAGGCAGGCGTTGAAGCAGACGTAGCCGACGGGCTTGGCCTCGGTGCCTCCCTGGGGGCCGGCTATGCCGGTGATCGAGACCGCCACGTCGGCCTCGAAGCGCTGCAGGGCGCCGCGGGCCATCTGCTCCGCCACCTCGGGCGAGACGGCCCCCTTGGCCTCGATCAGGGCCGGGTCGACTCCGAGCAGCTCGATCTTGGCCTCGTTCGAGTAGGCGACGACGCCTCCTGCCATGTAGGCGGAGGCGCCCGGGACGTCGGTGATCCGGGCGGCCAGCAGACCGGCGCTGCAGGACTCGGCCAGAGCAAGGCGTCGGCCGGCCAGCAGGCGCGCGACCTGGGAGTCGATCGTCTCGCCGTCGAGGCTGAAGAGATGCTCCTCGTGGCGGGCCCACAGGCCCTCCCGGACCGCATCCGCCGTCGCCGCGGCGGCGTCGCGGTAGCGCACGTCGATCTCGATCTCGCCGCGGCGCAGGCAGGTGGTGATCTCGACCTCGCCCAGCGCCACCCCCTCGGCCTCGATCTCGCGCAGGCTCTTGGCGATCTCCGACTCGGGAACCCCGAACATGCGCAGCGTGTAGCCGTGCAGCGGCGTCGCCCGCTCCAGCGTCTCCCGCACCGCCTCCGTCTCCAGCGCCGCCGGCCACATCGGCTGCAGCTCGCGCGGCGGGCCCGGCAGGACGACGACGACCCGGCCGCTGGCCGGCACCACCAGCCCCGGCGCGGTGCCGACCGGGTCGAGGGCGGTTGCCCCCTCGGGCACCATCGCCTGCTTGCGGTTCGCCTCGCGCACCGCCTGCTCATCGAAGTTGAAGCGCCGCGCGAAGCCGCGCAGGATCTCGGCGATCTTCGCCTCGACATCCTCGTCCAGCGCCAGCGGCCGGCCGGCGAAGCGGCCGACGACCTCGGCGGTCAGGTCATCGGCGGTCGGTCCCAACCCGCCTGAGGTGACGACCAGGTCCATGCGCTCGGCTGCCATGAAGCGCAGCGCCGCCTCGAGGTCCTCCGGGCGGTCGCCGACGACGAGGATGTGCGCCACCTCGACCCCGTGCTCGGCCAGCCGTTCGGAGAGCCAGGGGCCGTTGCGATCCGCAATCCTCCCGGTCAGCACCTCGGTGCCGGTGACGACTATCCCCGCCCGCAGCTCACTCATCGTCAGCTGCAGCTCGGCCGTTCTTCTTCAGAGAGCTCGGTGAGCGCGCCGCTGCCGTCGATCGAGTATCCGACCGGGCTCGACGTTTCCGGGATTTCAGCTTGATTGCCGTCGATCGTCATCGTGACCTCGCTGTTGCCGAAGGCGACGGTGAAGCTACCGGAACGGAATGGACCCTCTTCAGCGCCGGCTTCGAGGATCTGACCATCGACCAGGTGGGTTCCCTTGGCGTCGAGCAGGCAGACCCAGACATCGGCGTTCGCCGAGATGCGCACGGAGACGCCGTTCGGAGCTGCGGCCGGCGCCGGAGCCCCGGCATGCGCTTCGCCTTTCGCGGCCTCCTTGACCGACCGTTCGTGCGCGGCCCTCCCGGTCTTCGCGCCGTCGCTGCCGCCCCCGCCAGGCAGCAGGACGACGACCAGCACCGCCGCGGCGATCGCCACGATCGCCACGAGCCAGGCAGGGCGCGGCAGGGAACGGCGGCCGCCGGGGGTTCCGGTCGCCGCCGAGGCCGCCACGGGCGCCAGCTCGACGCTGGGACCGCCCCGGCCGGCGCCTTCCACCTCGCGCCGGAAGTCTTCCGCCAGTCGCTCGCCGTCGAGGCCGAGATAAGCGGCGTAGGTGCGGATGAACCCCCGCGTGTAGACGCCCTCGGGGAGCACGTCCCACTCTTCGTTCTCGAGCGCGCGCAGGAAACGGACTCGGATGCGCGTCGCGGCCTCGACCGCCGATAGGTCGACTTTGCGGCGATTGCGCGCCTCGCGAAGAATCTGTCCGATTCCGTTGGCCACTGGACCCATTGTCCTACCCGATACCGCCGGACGCGAGTTTCCAGGCCGCTGTGTCCGGGCTACTCGGGCACAGCGCTGGGCTCGACCTGTGCCTCGGGGGCGGGATCCGGCTGCTCGCCGGCGCCCCCCGTGAGTCGCGCCAGGTCAGCCTGCGTGACCAGCACCTGCCGTGGTTTCGAGCCTTCGTAGCCGGAGATCACCCCGCGCCGCTCGAGCATGTCGATCAGGCGGCCGGCGCGCGTGTAGCCGACCCGCAGGCGACGCTGGATCATCGAGACCGAGGCGGTTTCGGTCTCGACCACGACGCGGATCGCCTCGTCGAGCAGGTCGTCGCTGTCGGGGTCGTAGTCGCCGTCGGCTTCGACGCCCTGCTCGCCCTGACTCTCGACCAGCAGCTCCTCCTCGAACTCCGGTTCGCCCTGCTTGGCCCAGTGGCCGGTGATCCGCGCGGTCTCCTCCTCGGTGACGAAGGCGCCTTGGATTCGCTGCAGCTTCGAGGTGCCGGCGCCGCGGAAGAGCATGTCGCCCTGTCCGAGCAGCGCCTCCGCCCCACCCTGGTCGAGGATCACCCGGGAATCCGTCTGGGAGGAGACGGCGAAGGCGATGCGAGCCGGGATGTTGACCTTGATCGTGCCGGTGATGATGTCGGTCGAGGGGCGCTGCGTCGCCAGCACCAGGTGGATGCCGGTGGCGCGCGACTTCTGCGCGAGGCGGATGATCGAGTCCTCGACCTCGGCCGGGGAGACCATCATCAGATCCGCGAGCTCGTCGATCACGCAGAGGATGTGCGGCAGCGGCGGCTCGCCCGCCTTGATGCGCGCCCGGTTGAGCTCGCCGAGGTTGCGGCAGCGGGCTTCGCCCATGATTCCGTAGCGGCTCTCCATCTCGCCGATCAGGTTGGCGAGCACGTTGGCCGCCAGGCGCGGCGAGGTGACCACCGGGGTCAGCAGGTGCGGCACGTTCTCGTAGTGGTTGAGCTCGACCTGCTTGGGGTCGACCAGGACGAGGCGCACCTCGTTGGGCGACGCCTGCATCAGGATCGAGGAGAGGATCGCGTTGACGCAGCCGGACTTGCCCGACCCGGTGGTTCCGGCGACCAGCACGTGCGGCATCTTCGCCAGGTCGGTCCAGACCGCGTTGCCGTCGATTCCCTTGCCGAGCCAGGCGACCAGCGGCGAGGTCTTCTCGGGACGGCCGGCATAGATGTCGCCGAGCCGCACGATCCGCCGCCGCGTGTTCGGCACCTCGACCCCGACCGCCTGCTTGCCGGGGATCGGCGCCAGGATGCGGATGTCGGTCGAGGCCAGCGCGTAGGCGAGGTCGTTGGCCAGCTCGGTCACCTTCTTCACCTTGGTGCCCGGTGCCAGCCGCAGTTCGTAGCGCGAGACGTGCGGGCCGCTGACGATGCCGACGATCTTTGCTTCGACCCCGAAGTGACCGAGGGCCTCGACCAGCTTGTTGCCAACGGCCTCATGGTCGCGGGGGTCGACGCCCTTGTCGCCCTTGCCGCGCTCCAGCGCTTTGGCGGGCGGCGGCCGGTAGTCGACTCCCTCGGAGATCGTCACCCCGCGCTTGTTGCCCTGCGGGGTCAGTGTCGGCTGCTCGGGCGGCGCCTGCGGCTCCTCGCCGAGCGCCTTCTCTTCTTCGGCCTGAATCTCGGCCATCTCCGCCTCGAAGTCCTGGGTGACGGGCTCCTCGACCGCGTCGGCCCCCTCCCCGCCCAGCGCCACGGTCGGCTCCACGTCGTCGTCCTCCGGATAGGCGCTCATCACATCCGTAGCCCCAGCCTCGGTCTCAAACGAGAAGGTATTCGCCTCCCGAGTCTGAGCCTCATGCCGATCCCGCCGCTGCCGCACAGCAGTCTGAGTGACGTCCCGAGTCCCGAGGACCGCGGTGCGCAGCCCCCGCCCGATCCCCCGGAACAACGTCGAAATCGAAGTCCCGGTAACGATCAACCCCCCGGCAACCAGCATCAAGACCGTAAAGATCCGAGCCCCGACCCCACCGCCGAGATACACAAGGGCGGTTTCGAGCCCATAGCCAATCTTCCCGCCGTCCCAACCGAAGAACAGAACAAAGCTCAAATAAACGCCAGAGGCGATCAGCAACAACCCGATCAAGTCCAGATGCCGCTGCTGCAACCCATCCGGCAAATGAAGCTTCCCCCCACCTCGGGGCTTCTTGGGCTTGCTTTTAGCTTTCCCGCGCGCCGGAGCACGCCGCTTCTGGCGTTTGAACATGGAAGCGGCTTCGACACGTGTCCCGAGTCCCCTGCGAAGCGGAAAGACGATCTGGAAGGGGGTGGAGCGTCTTGTACTTTTCGGTCGTGAGCCCAGAGGCGATAGCCCCAGCCTCTGCATCCGAAAAGTTAAGCGGAACCCCCTGCCAGACCGGCCACCCCGCCCCGAGGCGCCTAAACCCGGCCTAAAACTCCGCCAGGCGTCCCTCCCGGGCCTCTAACATCGCTCCAATGCTCACAACCGACCAGGAGACCGCCACCGGCAGGGTGCTAGTCGTCGAGGACGACGCAGAGATCGCCGACGTGCTCAGACGGTCGCTCCGCCAGGAGGGCTACGAGGTCCGCACCAGCGCCGACGGCGTCGACGCCCTCGACGTCGCCGCCGGCTTCGTCCCCGACCTCGTGGTGCTCGACCTCGGCCTGCCGCGGCTCGACGGGGTCGAGGTCTGCAGGCGGCTGCGCGCCGACGGGGACGTGCCGATCCTGATGCTGACCGCGCGCGCCGAGACCGAGGACCGGGTCGACGGTCTCGACAGCGGCGCCGACGACTACCTGGTAAAGCCCTTCGAGCGCACCGAGCTGCTGGCGCGGATCCGCGCTCTGCTGCGCCGCCGCCCGCCGCGTGGCGCGGCCTCGCTGCAGATCGCCGACCTGATGCTGAATCCCGACACTCGCGAGGTGCGCCGCGGCGAGCGCGAGCTGGAGCTGACCAACCGCGAGTTCGAGCTGCTCGAGTACCTGATGCGCAACGAGCGCCTGGTCGTCTCCCGCGAGCGCCTGCTAGACGAGGTCTGGGGGTATGACCCGACCGCGGCGACCAACACGATCGACGTCTTCATCTCCAACCTGCGCCGCAAGCTCGAGGCCGACGACGAGCCCCGCCTGCTGCACACCAAGCGCGGCGCCGGCTACGTGCTCAAGGAGTAGCGCTTGGGCCTGCTCCGCAAGGCCGCGGCCCGCTGGCCGACCCGGCTCCGCCCCTCCAGCTGGCCCGTGCGCTGGCGGCTTGCCGCCGTCTCGGCAAGCCTCACGCTGGTCATTCTGCTCGCCTTCGGCGCGGTGATCGGCCAGATCGCCACCAGCCGCATCCGCGACGACTTCAACCGCCAGGTGAGCAGCGCCGCCCAGACGCTGGCCGCCGAAAGTCACATCTTCGACACCGGGCTGACCACCTACTGGCGCGGCCCCAAGCTCGACGACTTCGTCCGCCCAGACGGCGCCTCGGCGCGGGTCTTCGCCGGCAGCACCCTGATTCGCGAAAGCGGGGGCGCCCAGGATCTGGGCGCCCCCGCCCTCGGGCTCACGACCTATGGGGGGATGCGCGTGGCGACGGCGCGGATCACAGGCGAAGCGGGGAACGTCACCGGCTTCGTCCAGTACGGACGCAGCGTCGCCCACGTCGACTCGACCATCGATCGGCTCTGGCTCTTCATCGCCGCCGGGATCGTCGGCGGCACGCTGCTTGCCAGCCTGGCCGGGGTGGCGATCGCTTCGCGGGCGATGCGGCCGATCGCCGCCCTGACCTCGACCGCTGGAGCGATCGCCGCCACCGGCGACCCCTCCAGCCATATGCCCGAGCCTCCGGTCGACGACGAGGTCGGCGAGCTGGCCCGCACCCTCGAGCAGATGTTGCGCTCGCTTGACGCGGCGCGCGCCGAGCGCGAGGCGGCGATGCAGAAGCAGCGCGAGTTCGTCGCCGACGCCTCGCACGAGCTGCGCACCCCGCTGACCAGCGTGCTCGCCAACCTCGAACTGCTGCAGGCATCGCTCGAGCAGCCGTCACAGGAGGACGAGCGGGCGATGGTCGACTCTGCCCTGCGCTCCTCGAAGCGGATGAGCAGGCTGGTCGCCGACCTGCTGCTGCTCGCCCGCGCCGACGCCGGCCGCGGCGGCAAGCACGGACCCTGCGACCTCGCCGAGGTCGCCGGCAGCGCCGCGCTCGAGATCGCCCCGCTGACGGGCGATCGCGAGCTGCAGATCGACAACCAGCGTGCCCTGCCGGTCAGCGGCAACCCCGACGAGCTGCACCGCATGGTGCTCAACCTGCTCGACAACGCCATCCGTCACACTCCCCCCGGCGCCCGCATCGAGCTCGACGTCCGCCGGGTCGGCGAACAGGCGGTGGTCGAGGTGACCGACGACGGCCCCGGCATCCCGCCTCGCCTGCGCGAGCAGATCTTCGATCGCTTCGTCCGCGGCGAGGGCCCCGCCGACACCGCCGTCGGCCCCGGCAGCGGCCTGGGACTCTCGATCGTCAAGGCGGTTGCCGTCTCCCACGGCGGCTCCGTGGAGGCGGGCGAATCCGCCGGCGGGGGGGCTCAGTTCCGCATCCGCATCCCGCTGCAACGAGTCCCGGAGCCGACGCGCACCTTTTAGCCGCGCTTTAGCGGAGCGACCTAGATTGCTCCGTGGACGAGACACAGGACCCGCCGGGCTCTCCCCAACACCCCCGGCGGGTCCTTTTATCTGCGGCGGTGCGTCAGACCTCGACGACCACGGGAATGATCATCGGGCGGCGGCGGAGCTTCTCGTAGAGGACCTTGGCCACCGCATCGTGCAGGTCTTCCTGGACCAGGTGCAGCTCGCGGGTGCCGGCCTCGGCGGCGTCCTCGAGCGAGTCCTCGGCCAGGTCCTTGAGCTCTTCGACCAGCGGGTCGCTCTCCTCGACTCCGGCGACGCCGCGAACCAGCACTTCGGGGTCGGCGACGACCTGGCCGTCGTCGGAGGAGATCGTCGCGACGACGATGAAGATCCCGTCGGCGGAGATCTCGCGCCGGTCGCGCAGGGCGACGTCGTCGGGCTCGCCGACGTTGACCCCGTCGACGAAGACCACCCCGGCATGGACGTCCTCGCCGAAGCGCGCCCCGTTGGCGTCGATCTCGAGCGGCAGGCCGTTGCGTCCCTTGAAGATGCACTCGCTCCGCACGCCGACCGATTCGGCCAGCTCGGCGTGCAGGCGCAGCCGCTGGAAGTCGCCGTGGACCGGCAGCACGTAGCGCGGCTTGGTCAGGTTGAGCATCAGCTTCAGCTCCTCCTGCCAACCGTGTCCGGAGGCGTGAATCGGCGCCTGCTTCGCGGTCACCACGGTGGCCCCGATCTCATAGATGCGGTCGATCGTCTCGTTCACGGCGCGCTCGTTGCCGGGCACCGGCGTCGCCGAGAAGACGACCGTGTCGCCGGAATGCAGCTCGACGTCGCGGTGGTCGTTGTTGGCCATGCGGCGCAGGGCCGAGAGCGGCTCGCCCTGGCTGCCGGTCGAGATCACGATCACCTTCTCGTCGGGGAAGTTCGCGATCTCGCGCGGCTGGATGAAGAGCCCCTCCGGCGCCTTGGCGATCCCGAGGCTGGAGGCGATGTTGAAGTTTTTGCGCATCGAGCGGCCGACCAGGGCAACCCGGCGGTCGAGCTGCACCGCGGCGTCGATCACCTGCTGCACGCGGTGGATGTTGGAGGCGAAGGAGGTGACGATGATCCGCCCCTCACAGCCCTCGAAGGTCTCCAGCAGCGCCGGGCCGACGCTCGACTCCGAGGGCGCCACGCCCGGCCGGTCCGCGTTGGTCGAGTCGCCACAGAGCAGCATCAGGCCGTCGCGTCCCAGCTCGGCGAGGCGCGAGATGTCGGCCGGCCGGCCGTCGACCGGGGTCTGGTCGAACTTGTAGTCGCCGGTCATCAGCACCGACCCCAGCTCGGTCCTCAGCAGCACGCCGCGCGCGTCGGGGATCGAGTGCGAGAGGTGAACCAGCTCGAGCTGGAAGGGCCCGGCCTGGACCGTCTCCCCCGCCGGCAGCTCCTGCAGCGGCGCGTCGCGGAGCTTGTGCTCGTCGAGCTTGGCACGGACCATGCCGATCGTCAGCAGGCCGCCGTAGATCGCAGGCGGGTAGCCGATCTCACGCAGCACGTAGGGCAGGGCGCCGACGTGGTCCTCGTGGCCGTGGGTGAGGACGATCGCCTCGATGTCCTCGGCGCGCTCGCGCAGGTAGGAGAAATCGGGCAGCACGAGGTCGATGCCGAGCATCTCCGCGGTCGGGAACATCAGGCCGGTGTCGACGACGACGATCCGCTCGTCGTACTCGATCACGGTCATGTTCTTGCCGATCTCGCCCAGTCCCCCGAGCGGCAGCACGCGGAGCTTGGGCTGGGTCACCGGTTCACCGTGATGCCGACGCTCTCCAGGGCCGCGCGGACAACAGCGCGCTGCTCAGCGTCGGCGGGGACCAGGGGAAGTCTCAGGCTGCCGGTCGGGATCAGGCCGGTCATCTCCAGCCCCGCCTTGACCGGGATCGGGTTGGTGGTCACGCCCATCGCCGCGTAGACCTGCTTCAGGGTCGCGTCGATCTCGCGGGCACGGTCCATTTCACCGGCCTGCGCCGCATCCCAGATCTCGCGCATCTGCGGGCCGACCAGGTGCGAGGCGACGCAGATCCCCCCGGCCCCGCCGATCTCCAGCGTGCGGAAGAAGATGTCGTCGTTGCCGGCGAGGATCTCGAGTCCCTCGATCGGTTGCAGGTCGTCGTTGTTGGCCTGCTTGACCGCGACGACGCCGTCTATCTCGGCGATCTCGGCGAGCTGATCGGGCGGCACGTTGACGACCACCCGCGAGGGGATGTTGTAGGCGATCAGCGGGAAGCCGGGGACCGCGGCGGCGATCGCCTCGAAGTGGGCGAAGATGCCGGCCGGGTTGGGCTTGTTGTAGTAGGGCGTGACGATCAGCGCGGCGTCGGCGCCGGCCTCGACCGCGCCCTGGGTCAGCTCGATCGAGTGGTCGGTGTAGTTGGTTCCCGTGCCACAGACCAGCAGCACCTCGTCGCCGACCTCGCGCCGCACCGTGCGGACCAGGTCGAGCGCCTCCTCGTCGGTCAGGGTCGGCGCCTCGCCGGTCGAGCCCGAGATCACCAGGCCGTGCGAGCCGTGCTCCAGCAGGTAGGTGGCGAGCTTCAGCGCCGCCGCCTCGTCGACCGCGCCGCTCGCCTCGAACGGCGTCGCCATCGCAGTAATCACCCCGCGAATCTCCTTCATGGGCGCAGGGTATCGCGGTGCGATCTCACAGGAGCTTCTCTAGTCCCACGGTGAAGCGATCGGGCAGCCCCGCCACAGTGCGTACGGCGAGCAGCACGCCGGGCATGAACGAGCGGCGGTCGATCGAGTCGTGGCGCAGGCTCAGGGTCTGCCCCTCGCCGCCGAAGATCACTTCCTGGTGGGCGACGAGGCCGGGCAGGCGCACCGAGTGGATCGGCTCGTGGACGTTGCCGCCGGCGGCTTCGATCAGCTCCGCGGTGCGCTTCGCGGTGCCGGAGGGGGCGTCGAGCTTGCGGTCGTGGTGCAGCTCGACGATCTCGCACTCGGCCATGTGGCGAGCGATCGTCTGCGAGACCTCCATCAGCAGGACGGCGCCGATCGCGAAGTTGGGGGCGACGAAGCAGTTGGCCCGCGAAGCCTCGGCGGCGGCGCGCAGCGCCTCGAGGTCGAAGCCGGTGGTGCCGATGACGGCGTGCACGCCCGCCTGCAGCGCGGCGCTCGCGTTGGCCAGCGCCGTCTCGGGGACGGTGAAGTCGACCAGCACATCGGCGCCGCCGAGCACCTCGGCCAGCTCGACCCCGAGCGCCGGGTCGGCACGGCCGGCGAGCTCGGTGTCCGCGGCGCCCTCGACCGCCTCGCAGACGGCCTGGCCCATGCGCCCGGCGGCGCCGGATACGGCGACCCGGATCATGCGGCCACCAGCGCGTCGCTGATCGGGGCGAGGGCGCGGCGGAAGCGGTCCTCGTCGCGGCCGACGCAGGCGGCCGAGAGCCGCTCGGGCGCGTAGAGCTCGGTCGCCAGCTCGGTCAGGTCGTCGACCGTGACCGCCTCGACCTTGGCGAGCATCTCGTCGAGGCTGTCGATCGGCAGGCCGAAGAGCGTCGCCCGCGAGATCCGCGTCATCCGCGCCGCGGTCGACTCCGAGGAGAGCACCAGGCGGCCCTTGACGTTCTCCTTGCCGCGCCGCAGCTCCTCGTCGGAGACCGGCTCGGCGCGCAGTCGAGCCAGCTCGGCGCCGATGATCGAGCAGGCCTCCTCGACGTTGTCCTCGCGGGTGCCGACGTATCCGGCGACCAGCCCGGAGTCGGTGTACTGCTCGTTGTAGGAGCCGACCGAGTAGGCCAGCCCGCGCTTCTCGCGCACCTCGAAGAAGAGCCGCGAGGAGCTCGAGCCGCCGAAGATCGAGTCGAGCACGGCGAGCGCGTAGCGGCGCTCGTCGTCGCGGACGATTCCCGGAGCGCCAAAGCAGATGTGGTACTGCTCGGTGTCCTTGGCGTAGAAGCAGGTCCGCGCGGCGTCGTCGGCGGCGGCGCCGTTGGTCGGCTCGGGATCGCGACGCCGCGGTGCGACGAGGCGCTCGGCGAGCGCGGCGATCCGCTCGTGCTCGAGGTTGCCGGCGGCGCCGACGACGATGTTGGCGCCGGTGTAATGGGCGCTGCGGTAGGCCTCGATCTCCGGAACCGGCACCGAGCTGACCACCTCGGCCTCACCGAGCACCCGGCGGCCGAGCGGGTGGGCGCCGAAGACCGCCTCGGCGAGGATGTCGTGGACGCGGTCCTGCGGCTCGTCCTCGTACATCGCGATCTCCTCGAGCACGACCTGGCGCTCGGAGTCGACTTCCGGGTAGGTCGGCGCCAGCAGCATCTCGGCCAGCAGGTCGAAGACCTCCTCGGTGTGCTCGTCGAGGAAGCGCGCGTGCACGTGCGTGGTCTCCTTGCCGGTGGCGGCGTTGACCACGGCGCCGAGCCCGTCGAGCCGCTCGGCGATCTCGATCGCCGAGAAGCGCGCCGTGCCCTTGAAGAGCAGGTGCTCGAGGAAGTGCGAGACGCCCGCCTGAGCGGGCGTCTCGTTGCGCGAACCGGTTTTCACCCAGAGCCCGAGCGCCACGGACCGCACCGACGGTACGGCTTCGGTGACGACCCGAACGCCGGAGCCCTGCGTTGTCAGCTGTGCCTCGGCCAACGCTACCCGCGGGGCTCACGCTCGCGCCGGGGACGACGCTCGCGGCCGCCCCGACCGCCGCGATCGCCGCCGTTGCGGCGCGGGCCGCCGTCGCCGGAGCCGACCGAGGCCAGCTCCTCGGGGCTCTTGCCCTCGACCGACGGGTCGTCGGAGAGGCGCAGGCCGATCCGACCGCGCTCGCGGTCGACCTCGACCACGGTGACGTCGATCACCTGGCCGGCGCTGAGCACGTCGTCAACCGAGTCGACCCTCTCCCCCGGCTTCACGTTGGAGATGTGCAGCAGGCCGTCGGTCCCCTTGACCAGCTCGACGAAGGCGCCGAAGGTGGTCGTCTTGACGACCTTGGCGGCGTTGTAACGGTCGCCGATCTCAGCCTCCTTGGTCATCGACTGGATGCGGCCGACGCAGGCTTCGACCAGTTCGCCGGTCGGCGCGTAGATCCGCACCGTGCCGTCGTCTTCGACGTCGATCTCGGCTTCGAACTCCTCGCAGAGGGCGCGGATCGTTTCGCCGCCCTTGCCGATCACGGCGCCGATCTTCTCCGGGTCGATCTTGATCGATTCGATCCGCGGGGCGTGCGACGAGAGCTGCTCGCGCGGCCCGTCGATCGCCTCAGCCATCTTGCCGAGGATGAACTGGCGGCCCTCGTTGGCCTGAGCGAGCGCGTCGCGCAGGATGTCGAAGGTGACGCCGGTGATCTTGATGTCCATCTGCAGGGCGGTGATGCCCTCCGCGGTGCCGGCGACCTTGAAGTCCATGTCGCCGAGGTGGTCCTCGACGCCGGCGATGTCGGTGAGCACGATGTAGTCGTCGCCCTCCTTGATCAGGCCCATCGCGACGCCGGCGACCGGCGCGGCGACCGGCACGCCCGCGGCCTGCAGGGCCATCGAGGAGGCGCAGACCGAGCCCATCGAGGAGGACCCGTTGGACTCGAGCGTCTCCGAGACGACCCGGATCACGTAGGGGAAGGCCTCTTCGTCGGGGATCGAGGGCGCCAGGGCGCGCTCGGCGAGCGCTCCGTGGCCGATGTCGCGGCGCTTCGGGCCGCGCATGAAGCCCGCCTCCCCGACCGAGAAGGGCGGGAAGTTGTAGTGGTGCCAGAAGCGCTTCGTGGTCGCCAGGCCGAGGGTGTCGAGGCGCATGTCCATGCGGGTCGTGCCCAGGGCGACGTTGGAGAGGATCTGGGTCTCGCCCCGAGTGAAGAGCGCCGAGCCATGCACGCGCGGGGAGATGTCGACCTCGGTCTCGATCGGCCGGATCTCGTTCTGGGCGCGGCCGTCGGGGCGCTTCTTGTCGACCGCGATCGCCTTGCGGATCGTGTCCTTCTCGATCGCGTCGAAGGCGGAGCCGACCTCGGCCTTGCGCTCGCCGTCGGCCTCGCCGTCAGGCCCCGCCGGGGCGTACTTGGCGACGACCTCGTCCTTGACCTTGGCGATCGCCTCGTAGCGCTCGAGCTTGCCCTCGGTGGCGATCGCGTCGACCAGCGCCTGGCCGTGGGAGCCGCGGATCTCGCTGAGCAACCCCTCGTCGATCTTCGGCGGCTCGACCACGAGCTTCTCCTTGCCAGCCTTCTCGGCCAGCTCCTGCATCGCCGCGCAGAGCTTCTTGATCTCCGAGTGGGCGATGTCGAGCGCGTCGAGGATCTCGGCCTCGGTGACGCCCTCGGCGCCGGCCTCGACCATCAGGATCGCCTCCTCGGTGCCGGCGACGATCAGGTCGAGCTCGAGCTCCTCGAGCGACTCCTCCGGCGGGTTGACGACGAAGTCGCCCTCCAGCTTGCCGACGCGGACGGCGCCGACGTGGGCGGCCACCGGGACCGGCGAGATCGCCAGCGCCGCGGAGGCGCCGTTCATCGCGAGGATGTCGTAGGGGTGGACGTGGTCCACTGAGAGCGGGGTCGCGACCAGCTGCGTCTCGAAGTGCCAGCCCTTGGGGAAGAGCGGCCGGATCGGCCGGTCGATCATGCGCGCGGTCAGCGTCGCCTTCTCACCCGATCGACCCTCGCGGCGGAAGAAGGAGCCGGGGATCTTGCCTGCGGCGTACATCCGCTCCTCGACGTCGACGGTCAGCGGCAGGAAGTCCACGTCGCGCAGGTTGCCCATCGTCGCGGTGCAGAGGACCATCGTGTCGCCCGACTGGACGACCACGGCGCCACTCGCCTGGCGGGCGAGCTTGCCCGTCTCGAAGGAGATCTGGCTCTCGCCGACATCCACCGAGACTCGGCTTACGTCAAACATGCTCATTGAATTGTCTTACCTCCGGCCACCCGGATTGGCGACCATACGCATTCAGAACTCTCGTTCTCTGTCGCGAGGAAGAGTACAGGGACGGGGACGTGCCGTAACTTGGGTACCACCACGGGCCGCTAACTTGCGGCACGTCCCGGGAAGACGGTGGGGGTGGCGGTTACTCCGGCGCGGATGCCTGATTCGAAGTCGCGGCGGATCCTCGTGGCTGCGGTGGCGCTGCGGCGGTCGTGCTCGAAGCGGTCGAGGTCGAGACCGAGGCGCTCGGCCCGCTGCCATAGGTGGGGGTCGTCGACGTGGGCGCGGTCCTCGTACAGGGAGTCGGCCATCTCGAAGAAATGCCCCTGCATCCCGGCCGCCTCCGCCGCCGCGTGGAGGGCCGGCGACCTCGGATGCTTCGAGGCGACCGGAAAGTGACGGAAGACGACGGTCGCCTCGCGGGACGTGATCTCACCCCACGCGTTTGCGCAGTAGGGGCAGCCAAGATCCGCGTAGACGATCAGCAGTGGACCGCTGCCCCTCAGGTGATCGGATGGGCCTGGCGGCGGAACCTCGGCGCTTGTCAGCTCACTCAAAATCGGGGTCCATGGGGAAATTGGCGCCAGGCCTCATCCGGGCCGCGATCATTTCACCGCGGACCCCGCCAAGGCGTCGAAGATCAGGTTGGCGCCGGGAATCTCCAGCGGCGTCGGGGACTCGTGAACCCACTCGACGACGCCCTCCTCGTCGATCAGGACCAGCGAGCGGTTGGCGGTGCCGGCCTTCTCGATGTAGGCGCCGTAGGCGCGTGCCACCTCGCCCTTCGGCTCGAAGTCGGCGAGCAGCGGCGTGTCGATGCCGAGCTTCTCCTGGAAGGCCCTGTGGGCGAAGGCGCCGTCCACGCTGATGCCGAGCACGGCCACGCCCCGGGCCTCGATCTCCGGCTTGACCTCCTGGTAGACCGAGAGCTGGTCCGAGCAGACCGGGCTGAAGTCGGCCGGGTAGAAGACGAGCAGCACCTTGCCGCCGCGAAACTCGGAGAGCGAGACCTTCGTGCCGTCCTGGTCGCGAAGGGTGAACCCGGGAGCCGGTTGCCCGGCCTCGATCATCGCCGCAGACCGAGTTCGCCGACCAGGGCGCGGTAGCGCTCGAGGTCGTGGCGCTCGAGGTAGCGCAGCATGCGGCGACGCTTGCCGACGAGCATCAACAGGCCGCGGCGCGAGTGGTGGTCCTTGGCATGCGTGCGCAGGTGCTCGGTGAGTTCGTTGATCCGCTCGGTGAGCAACGCGATCTGCACCTCGGCAGAGCCCGTATCGCCGTCGGCGCGGCCGTACTTGCCGATCAGCTCGCTTTTTTTCTCCTTGGTGAGGCTCATCTCGTAAAAAGCGCCGTGCTCCTCACGGAGATCACGGCCGCTGGAAGCTAGCACAGACGCGCTTCGCGTCCTCGACGTCGATTCGCATCTGGGCGATCAGCTCCTCGACCCCGGAGAAGCGCTTCTCGCCGCGCAGGCGCTCGACGAAGGCGACGCGCAAGGTCTGTCCGTAGAGGTCCTGCTCGTGGTCGATCAGATAGGACTCGATCAGCACGCCGCGGCCGCTCTCGAAGGTCGGCCGCACGCCGACGTTGACCGCCGCCGGCACGCCGTTGGCGAAGGCCGCGTAGACCCCGTGACCGGGGATCGCCAGCTGGTCGTCGGGGATCAGGTTCGCGGTCGGGAAGCCGAGCTCGCGGCCGCGCTGGTCGCCGCTGACGACTTCGCCCTCGACCATGAACGGGGCGCCGAGGCAGTGCTGGGCGCCAACCATGTCGCCGGCGGCGACCAGGGCGCGGATTCGGGTAGAGGAGACGGTCTCGCCGTCGACCTCGACCAGCGGCACGACGCGGGTCTCGAACTCCGGGTGTGCCGCCAGCATCGCCGGGTCGCCCTTGGCCTTCGCCCCGAAGCGGAAGTTCTCGCCGACCGAGACTCGCTCCGCGGTCAGCCGCTCGACCAGCACGCGCTCGATGAACTCCTCGGCGCTGAGCGCGGCGAACTCGCGGTCGAAGTGGATCACGACCAGCTCGCGCACGCCGAGCCCCTCGATCACGTCGCGCTTCACCCCGAAGGGCATGATCAGCTTCGGCAGCGCCGCCGGATGGATCACCTCGAGCGGGTGCGGGTCGAAGGTCAGCACCGTGTCGGCGTCGTCGATCACCGCCAGGTGCCCCTTGTGCACCCCGTCGAACGTCCCAATCGCCACGTGCCGCGTGCGCGGCTCGGCGTCGGGCAGCGAAGTGACCTGGATCTGCGCCATCAAACGCCCTTCCGGTGCGCTTTATGTGGGCATGGACCGCAAAAGGCGCACCGGAAGCTCATCGGAGCGCCTCCGCGGCTCGTGGGAGGAGGTCGCTTACCTGGTTGAGGGTCAGCTCGGCGCCGGCGTCCTCGACCCGAAAGGGCCCGATCGCGGTGCGGCGCAGCTCCTCGCAGTAGGCGTCGGAGAGCGTCTCGATCAGGGTGCGGATGTAGGTGCCGGTGGAGCATTCGATCTCGTAGGTGGCGCTTTCGGCCTCGCTTGCCAGCAACTCGGCACGGTAAACCTCGACGTCGCGCGGCGGCGTCGCGACCGTCTCGCCGCGGTGCGCCTTGCGGTAGAGGCGCTCGCCCCCGACCCGCACCGCCGAGGTCATCGGCACGCGCTGGCGCACCGTCCCGGTCGGCAGCTCCAGCGAGTTCGGGACGCGCCCCGTCTCGGTCAGCACGCCGTCGGGATCCCCGGTGCTCGAGCGCCAGCCAAGCCGCGCCCGCGCCGCGTAGGTCTTCGGCAGGTCGATGAGGAAGCGCTGCAGGCGCGTGGCGCGGCCGATCAGGAGGAGCAGCAGGCCGGTCGCGAAGGGATCGAGCGTGCCGGCGTGGCCGACCTTGCCGCTGCGCTCGCGACGCAGCGCAGCGACGACGTCGTGCGAGGTCACCCCAGCCGGCTTGTCGTAGAGCAGCAGCGAGCCGCCGGACACGGCATTAGGGCCCGAGCTGGCCGGCTACCTCGGCGCAGAGGAAGCTGACCAACTGCTCGAGCTCGAGGTCGGTGGAGAAGCCGGCGGCTCGTTTGTGACCGCCCCCGCCGTGCTGGCGGGCGATCGCCGAGACGTCGATCTCGCCGCCGCTGGAGCGCAGGCTGACCTTGCGCGCCGCCCGGCCGCGATCGCCCTGGTCGCGGATCAGCGCCGCCACCTTGGAGCCCTCGACCGAACGCAGGTGGTCGATGATCCCCTCGGTCATCTCCTCCCCCGCCCCGGTCGCCTCGTAATCCGCAGTGGTGATGTAGGCGAGCACGAGTCGGTCCTCGCAGTAGCGGCGGATGCCGTCGAGGGCGCGCGAGAGCAGGCGCAGCTTCTCCAGGGGCACGTGCTCGTAGAGGCGCCGGTAGGTCTCGTCGACGGCGACGCCGGCGTCGATCAGCTCGGCGGCGATCCGGTGCGTGTGGGCGTTGGTGTTCTCGTACATGAACTTGCCCGTGTCGGTGATCAGCCCCACGTAGAGGGCCGCGGCAATCTCCTGCGTGATCTCGACCCCGAGCAGGATCGCAAGCTCGTAGACGATCTCCGCGGTGCAGGAGGCGGCCGTGTCGACCAGGTTGACGTCCCCGAAGAGGGTGTTGTCGTGGTGGTGGTCGACGTTGATGCGGAAGTTGTCGCCGGCGGCGAGGAACTCGACCGGCATGCGGTCGATGTTGCCGCAGTCGAGGAAGACGACGGTGCGGTCGGCCATGTCGGCGGGCGCCTCGTGGAAGACCTCCTCGAGCGGCAGGAAGCGGTACTCGACCGGCAGCGGGAACTCCTTCGCCGCCATGAACATCACCGAGTCCTTGCCCAGCTGGGTGAGCAGGTGGTGCATGCCGAGCAGCGAGCCGAGCGCGTCGCCGTCGGGGCCCTCGTGCGCGGTGAGCAGGAAGCGCTGGCGGGCGCGGATCTCCTCAGCGACGCGCTCCAGACCGGCGGTGGCGAGCCCGGCCCCGGTGCTCACGGTTCCTCGCCCTCCTCGAGCAGGCGCGAGATCCGCATGCCCTTCTCGACCGTCTCGTCGTAGACGAAGGTCAGCGTCGGCGTGCGCTTCATCCGCGTCTCGGCGGCGATCTTCGACTGCAGCACGCCGTGCGAGGAGGCGAGGCCGGCCATCGTCGCCTGCCGCTCCTCCTCGTCGCCGAGCACGCTGACGTGCACCTTGGCGGCGCGCAGGTCCGGGCTGGTGTCAACCGAGGTCACGGTCACGAAGCCGATGCGTGGGTCGCTCAACTCGGTGATCGTCGCGCCGATCACCTCGCGAAGCACCTCGTTGATGCGGCGCATGCGAGGCGTGGCCATCCTACTCCAGGGTCTGCTCGACCTGCTTCGTCTTGAAGAACTCCAGCACGTCGCCCTCCTTGACGTCAGCGTAGCCCTCGAGCACGATGCCGCAGTCCTGGCCCTGCTCGACCTCCTGCACGTTGTCTTTGAAGCGGCGCAGCGAGCCGAGCTTGCCGTCCCAGATGACGGTGCCCTCGCGCACCAGGCGGACGTTGGCGTCGCGCGCGACGCGCCCCTCGTTGACCACGCAGCCGGCGATCCGGCCGACCTTCGAGGCCTTGAAGGTCTGCTTGACCTCGGCCTCGCCGAGCGTCTCCTCGACCTCGACCGCCTCGAGCAGGCCCTCCATCGCGTTGCGCAGGTCTTCGGTGATCTTGTAGATCACCGAGTAGGTGCGGACGTCGACACCCTCGCGCTCGGCGGCTTTGCGGGCGTCGGCCAGCGGCCGCACGTTGAAGCCGATGATGATCGCCTGCGAGGCCGCGGCGAGCATCACGTCGGACTCGTTGATGCCGCCGGTCTGCGAGTGGATGATGTTGATCGCGACGCGCTCCTGCGGGACCTTGGCGATCTCGTCCTGGAGCGCCTCCAGCGAGCCGGCGACGTCCGCCTTGAGGACGATGTCGAGCTCCTTGATCTCGCCCTCCTGGACGCGCGAGAAGACCTCCTCGAGGCTGACCTTGCGCGCCTGACGGCGGGCCAGGGCCTCGGTCTTCAGCCGGTTGGCGCGCTCCTGGGCCTGCTGGCGGGCGCGGCGGTCGTTCTCGACCGCGTGGACGAACTCGCCCGCCTCGCAGACCCCGTCGAAGCCGAGCACCTCGACCGGCATCCCCGGCACGGCGGCCTCGACCCGCGCCCCGGTGAAGTCCTGCATCGCCCGCACCCGACCCCACTGCGGGCCCGCGACCAGCGAGTCGCCGACGCGCAGCGTGCCGCGCTGGACGAGGATCGTGACGACCGGGCCGCGGCCCGGGTCGAGCTGGGACTCGACCACGGTGCCCGACGCGGGCGCGTCGGGGTTGGCGCCGAGCTCCTCCAGCTCGGTGACCAGGAGGATCATGTCGAGCAGGTTGTCGAGGCCGTCGTGGGTCTTCGCGGAGACGTCGCAGTAGACGGTCTCCCCGCCCCAGTCCTCGGGGGTGAGGCCGTCGGCGGCGAGCTCGTTGCGGACGCGGTCGGGCTGGGCGCCCTCCTTGTCGATCTTGTTGACCGCGATCAGGATCGGCACGTCGGCGGCGCGGGCGTGGTCGATCGCCTCTTTGGTCTGCGGCATCACCCCGTCGTCGGCGGCGACGACGATCACCGCGACGTCGGTGACCTTGGCGCCGCGGGCGCGCATCGCGGTGAAGGCGGCGTGGCCCGGCGTATCGAGGAAGGTCAGCGTCTTCTCGCCGTGGTGGACCTGGTAGGCGCCGATGTGCTGGGTGATGCCGCCGGCCTCGCCCGCGGCGACCTCGGTCTCGCGGATCGCGTCGAGCAGCGAGGTCTTGCCGTGATCGACGTGACCCATGATCGTCACCACCGGCGGCCGCTCGATCAGCTCCTCCTCGGCGTCCTCGAACTCGGGCGCGGCGGGCTCCTCGTCGGCGGCGGTGACGACCTCGATCTTGCGGTCGTACTCGTCGGCGATCGCCTTGATCGACTCGTCGGTGAGGGTTTGGGTGAGGGTCGCCATCTCCCCCATCATCATCAGCTTCTTGATCACCTCGGCGCTGCCCAGGCCGAGCAGCTCGGCGACCTCGCGCACGGTGGCCCCGGCAGGGACAACGGTCGCCTCGGGCTCCGCCTCCTCGACTTTGGGCGGCGGCTCCTCGAGCAGCGGCCTGCGCCGACGCCCACCCCGGCGCCGCGGCGGCCGCTGTGGAGGCGGCCCACCCATCTGGTCGCGCCGCGAGGCCTGCGAATCGATCACCACGCGCCGCTTTTTCGAGGACCCGCCTCCAGCAGTCGGAGCACCGGCTTGTCCATCCGTCTTGGGCCGCACGGGGGCCTTGGATGCCTGGCTCGATTTCGGGGCGGGCTTGGCGACCGGAGCCGCAGCGGGCGCCGCGGGTTTCGGGGGCGCCTTCGGGGCGGCGGCCGGCGCCGTCCCGTCCCCGTCGATCGCCTTCAGCGCGGCATCCTCATCGATGCTCGACGAAGCGGTTTTCACATCCATCCCAGCCTTCTTCAGGGCAGCGAGAAGCTGCTTGCTCTCGAGCCCCTTCGCTTTCGCGATCTCATGAACCCGCTTCTTGGCCACTACGACTGCTCTGCCTCCTCGAGCTCCGTGTCCGGAGGTTGCTCGGCCTCGGCGGTATCACCCGCGGGCGACTCCGCCTCGTCCTGAGCGGCCTCGACAAACTCCGCCTCGGCCTTGGCGACGATCTCGTCGACCTGGCCCTGATCGGCGTCGGGGTCGGCGAGGATCTCGACCTCGGCCTCGGCAATCAGCCCGATGATCGCCATCTGGTTGGTCTGGAAGCGGCTCAGCGCCTGGTGCTGGGGCAGTCCGCAGTAGGTCGAGCCGCCGATCGCCGCGTTGGGGCAGCGGCGGCCGGTGGTCAGCACCGCCATGCAGCGGCCGTCGAAGGCTTCTTCGCCCTCGTACTCCTCCTCGACCTCCTCGGAGGCGAACTCGGTCTCCGACTTGATGTCGACCCGCCAGCCGGTGAGCCGCGCCGCGAGGCGCGCGTTCTGACCGTCGCGGCCGATCGCCAGGGAAAGCTGGTCGTCGGGGACGATCACCGTCGCCTGGCGCTCGTCGTCGTCGACGATCACCTCGCGCACGCGCGCCGGCGAGAGCGCCTTGGCGACGAAGCGAGCCGGCTCGTCGTTGTGGGGGATGATGTCGATCTTCTCGCCGCGCAGCTCGGAGACGACCATCCGCACCCGCGAGCCGCGCGGGCCGACGCAGGCGCCGACCGGGTCGACGCCGTCGGCGTGGGAGATCACCGCGATCTTCGAGCGGTAGCCCGGCTCGCGGGCGACGCCGACGATCTCGACCAGCTTGTCGGCGATCTCGGGGACCTCCATCTCGAAGAGCTTCTTGATCAGCTCGGAGCTGCGCCGGGAGACGACGATCGCCGGGCCTTTGGTCGAGTCCGAGACGTCGGTGATCACCGCCTTGACCCGCATGCCGTGGTCGTAGCGCTCGTTGTAGACCTGCTCGGACTTGGGCAGCAGCGCCTCGACCCGCTCGCGCAGCTGGACCAGCGTGTAACGCTTGTCGGACTGCTGGATGATCCCCGTGATCAGCTCGCCCACCCGGTCCTGGTACTCCTCGAACATCATCATCCGTTCGGCCTCGCGGATCCGCTGCAAGATCACCTGCTTGGCGGTCTGCGCGGCGATCCGGCCGAAGTCCTCGGGGGTCACGTCCGTGGTGGCGATCTGGTCCTCGTAGGGGGCGATCATCTCCGGGTCGAGCTCGGGATCCTCCGGCTCCTTCAGTTCGCCGGTCTCCGGGTCGACTTCGCGCTCTTCCTCCTCCTGGGCCTCGGCCGCCTCGGCGAGCAGCTTCTCCTCCAGCTCGGGCGGCAGGATCAGCTCGAAGACCCGGAAGTCGCCGGTTTCGTGATCGAGGTCGACGCGCGCGTATTTGGCGGCGCCGGGGGTCTTCTTATAGGCCGAGAGCAGCGCATCGGCGAGCGCGTCCATCAGCATGTCGGCGGAGATCCCCTTCTCCTGCTCGAGCGCCCTTACTGCGTCGACGATCTCCTTGCTCACTGGTCTAGCTCCTTGCGGTTGCGGTACTTGGGGCCGGGCGAGGAGACCTCCAGCGAGTACTCGGCGCGCAGGTGGTTGAGGTGGTGCGTGACCCGCTCACAGAGCGCCAGGTCGACGCCGCCCGGATGGTCGATGAAGAGCCGTAGCGCTTCCTTGCTCGGCTGCTCGAGCGCGATCAGGTCGAGCTCGGCGTCGAGCTCGCGCAGCTGCTGCTGTATGTCCTGCTGGAGGTCTGCCATGTTTGAAGCCGTAAAAAAAGTGGGCCAGGCCCACTTCGGGTACTGCGGTGAGACGAAAAGCTTGGAGCGAGTATAGCTCGGTCGTTGTGGCGGAGGGACGGTGCAGGGTCGGGGCGTGGTAGCCGGCGGGTCCTGTCGCTGCAGGGGGACCCACCACCCCTTCCGGTCGCTAAAGCGTCCTCAGGGGTGGTCCCCCCTACAGCGCCACCCGCCGGAGCTACGGAGTTGCCGAACCGGTCTGGCTTCGGAGCGCAGCCACTCTGTCGAGGATGGCTTCGGCTATTTGGTCCTTGGATGCTTGTGGGACGTGGTGCTCACTCGCCGAGTCGATTAGGGTCACGGCGTTTTCGGTGCTCTCGAAACCGATCTCGGGGTTCGAAATGTCGTTGAGGACGATCAGGTCGGCGCGCTTGCGGGTCAGCTTCTCGCGGGCTCGGTCGACGTCGTTGCCGGCTTCGGCGGCGAAGGCGACGACGGTTTGGGTGTCGGCCTTCTCGGCGCGGAGGGTGGCGAGGATGTCCTCGGTGGGTTCGAGGTGGAGGTCTAGGGATGCGTCGCGAGTCAGCTTGCCCGTTGCGGTCTCTGCGGCGCGGAAGTCGGCGGGGGCGGCGGCCATCAGGAGGACGTGCGTATCGGGGAACTCCGTTCGGGCGGCAGCGGCCAGCTGCTCGGTTGTCTCCACGTCTATGCGGTGGACGCCGGGGGGCTCCGGCAGGGCGACGTTGGCGCAGATCAGGGTCACGTCGGCACCGCGCCGTTGGGCGGCGGCGGCCAGGGCGATGCCCATGCGGCCGCTGGAGCGGTTGCCCAGGAAGCGAACCGAGTCGACCGGCTCGCGGGTGCCGCCCGCGGTGACCAGGACCCGGAGGCCGTCCCAGGGCCGACCACCGCTGGGAAGCTCCGCTTCGACCAGGGTAAGCAAGCGCGCTGGGTCGGGCAGCCGGCCGCGGCCGTGCTCGCCGCGTGAGGCGAGGGCTCCCTCGTCGGGGTCGATCACGGTCACGCCGCGCTCGCGCAGGGTGGCGAGGTTGGCCTGGGTTGCGGCATCGGCGTACATGCGGTCGTTCATCGCCGGGGCGACGAGGCGCGGCGCGGCACAGGCGAGGAAGGAGGTGGTGAGCATCGAGTCGGCGGCGCCCGAGGCCAGCTTGGCGAGCGTGTTGGCCGAGGCCGGGGCGACGAGGTACGCGTCGCAGTTGGCGGCCAGCTCGAGGTGGCCGATCGGGTCGTGGCCGGGTGCGGGGTCGCCGGGGAAGGCGCCGCGCATCGGGTCGCGCTCGAACTCCGAGACCAGGGCCGGGGCGCCGACGATCCCCTCGAAGGACGCGGCGCCGACGAAGCGGGTCGCCGTCTCGGTCATCAGGACGCGAACCCCGTGGCCGGCGCTCGTTGCCAGGCGCGCCAGCTCGAGCGCCTTGTAGGCGGCGATCCCTCCGCTCACGCCGAGCAGGATCCTGGCCACTCTGTCCTCCTGGAGTTCGGACCGCTAGGAGCGGTACTCGTACTTGAGCTTGCCCTCGGCGACCTCTTCGAGTGCGATCGAGAGGTAGTTGCGGTCGCCGGGAATGTCGACCATCGGTGGCGGGTACTCGCCGAAGCTGCCCTCGCCGAGGCTGTGGAAGTAGCTGTTGATCTGTCGCGCCCGCTTGGCGGCGACGACGACGGCCGCGTAGTGGGAGTCCGTGTGCTCAAGGAGCTTGTCAACGCGTGGTTTGATCATTCGGCAGCGGAGTCTAGTGATATGCCGAGTTCGGCGCGCACGATTCCCTCCAGCTCGGCCGCCGCCCGGTCGAGGTCGTCGTTGACGACCGTGTGCGCGAACTCGCCGCGAGCGGCCATCTCCTGCTCGGCCACCTCGAGGCGCGCGTCGATCGCCTCGAGGCTGTCGGTGCCGCGCGACTCCAGCCGGCGGCGCAGGGCAGCCGGGTCGGGCGGCGCGATGAAGACCTGAACCGACTCGCGCATCGCGGCGCGCACCTGGCGGGCCCCCTGCACCTCGATCTCGAGCACCACCGAGTGGCCCTCGCCCAGACGGCGGCGCACCTCGGAGCGCAGCGTCCCGTAGCGGTTGCCGCTGTAGGTGGCGAACTCGAGGAAGTCTTCGGCCTCGATCCGCTCGTCGAATTCCTTCGGCGTGAGGAAGTGGTAATCGCGCCCGTTCTCCTCCCCCTTGCGCGGCTCGCGGGTCGTGGCCGAGATCGAAAGCTCAAGGTCCGGGACACGCGAGAGCAATGTCGAGATCAGCGTTCCCTTTCCGACGCCGGAGGGACCTGTGATTACGAAGACCTTGGCCATGCGGCCGGGAATACTGACCGCGCTACCGGCGGAGCTGGGAAACCAGCTCGGTGCGCTGCCGCTCAGACAATCCGCCGATCGTCTTCGACGGCGAGATCCGGCACTGGTTGAGGATCCGGTTGGTCTTCACCCGACCGTACTTGGGAACCGCGAGCAGCATGTCGAAGACCTTGGCGGTGAGCACGTACTCGGGCGGGTCGAGCAGCAGGGCGTGGATGTTCGCCTTGCCCGCTTTCAGATCCTTCTTCAGCTTGGCCCGCGCCGTGCGGATGTCGTTTGCCCGTTTGAGGGCGTCCATCCGCTGGTCCAGCGAACGCTCGGGGGTCAGGGCGGAGGTCTTCACTGAGGCCGGCATCTGGGCGGCGAGTATAGCCGCGGTTCGGGGAGGCGCAAGCGCTGGGAGCGATTTCAGCCCAAATTCACCTGAACCTCGACTCGAGGTTTAGCCGGCGGCTCGCGCGGGAGCGCCGCCTCGACGCTCTTCGAGCGCTCGGGAGATCTCGCTCGCCACCCTCTCCCCCGCCCGCGGATCGCGAAAGCTCTCGGTGCCGACGGCGACGAGCGTCGCCCCCGCATCGATGAATTCCAGCGCGTCCACGCCGCTGGAGATCCCACCCATGCCGACCACCGGGATGCCGACGGCGGCGAGGACCGCTCGCAGCTGGGCAATCGCAACCGGCCGCACCGCCGGCCCGGAAAGCCCCCCGTGCCCGGCGGCTATCCCTGGTTGCCCGGTGGCCGGATCGATCGCGCTCGCCTTCAGCGTGTTGATCAGCGAGACGGCGTTCGCGCCACCCTGTTCGGCGGCGACGGCGACGTCGGCCGGGTTGGCGACGTTGGGCGTCAGCTTCCTCCGCGAGGAAGCCTTCGAGCCCCTTGTTCGGCAGCCCGATCGAATTGATCATCCCCGCCGGCGTCTCCCAGATCCGCTGTGGCTCGTTGCCGGCGCGGGGCTCCGGCGTGATCGTCTTCGAGACGAAGGCGGAAAAGGGGAAATGCTCCAGCAGCGCGTCTCCGTAGACCCGCCGGGCCGCGATCGCATCGAACGTCCCCGACGCATTGATCACCGGATGCTTCAGCTCGATCCCGCAGAAATCGATGGGGCTTCGCAACTCCGCGTCGCCCATGGCCGTCCCTCCCTCTCGGTAGCTGCCGGCGGGTGGCGCCGTAGGGGGAACCGCCCCTGAGGACGCTTTAGCGACCGGAAGGGGTGGTGGGTTTCCTGCGGCGACAGGACCCGCCGGCCCGCCACGCAGCACCGGGCCGTCCACGCACAGGCGCAGGTAGCTGCCGTCGCCCTTGGGCACCGCGCAGCCGAAGCAGGCGCCGAATCCGCAGGCCATCGGGGACTCCATCGCGACCTCACACGGGACGCCCGCGTCGAGGCACATGCCGCCGACGGCTTCGAGCATCGGCGGCGGGCCACAGGCATAGACGGCGGCCGACGCCGCGTCATCGCCTTCAAGCATGGCAGCGAGAAGATCGGTGACGTAGCCGTGATGGCCGATATGACCGTCGTCGCTCGCAAGCCGAACCTCGTAACACGAGAAGAGCTCGTCCAGACCTCCCGAGTGGTCGGCGTCGCGGAATCCCAGCAGGACACGAGTAGGCACGTTGCGCTCGGCGAACCGGTGCCGCAATAGGGCCAGCGGCGCCACCCCAATCCCGCCCCCCACCAGAATCGCTCCCGCAGGCGCCGCCGGGCGAACTGCATCAAATTCCCTACCTGATGGAGTGGGTATTTGATGCAGTTCGCGGGGGAGGCTGAAGGAATTGCCCAGCGGCCCGTTTAGCCAGAGGCGCTCGCCGACGCTCAGCTCGCAGAGGCGGTCGGTGCCCGGGCCTATGCCCTCGATCAGGAAATCGAGGCGGATGCCGTTGGCCGTCGGCGCGGCTTCGGCTACCGAGAGGGCCCTCGGCAGGAAGGGACGCGCGCCCGTTTGGCCCCAGTGCCTCTCGGTTGCCAGCATGTAGAACTGGCCTGGGCGGGGCTCGGGGCCCTCAGGGTCGATCACCGAGAAGAGCTCGTAGCCGCCCGTGGGCCCGTTCGCGGAAACGAGACATAGGCGTCGGCCAAAGGGTGTTCGCGCCGCGCCCGGACGCGGGAGCGGATGCCTGTCCATATCTGATTCTTCAGGCATCCGCGGGAGCAGAGGACGCGGCGCCGATGTTGTGGATCTCCTGCAGCGAGCGGACCTCGGCGTCCCCCCTCTGCTTGGCGGCGATCGCGCGCACGGCGGCGGTGGCGCCGGTCATCGTCGTCACGCAGGGGATGTCGTTGCGGACCGCGGCGGTGCGGATCTCGTAGCCGTCGGCGCGGGCGCCGGCGCCGGTCGGGGTGTTGATCACCAGGTCGCAACGGCGCTCGCGGATCAGGTCGATCACGTGCGGCGAGCCTTCGGCGATCTTCTTGATCGGCGTCACCGGGACGCCCATCGCCGAGATCGCCTGGGCGGTGCCGCCGGTGGCGACCAGCTCGAATCCGAGGTCGTGCAGGCGGGCGGCGATCTGGGTGGCGGCCGGCTTGTCGGTGTCGGTCACGGTGATGAAGACGGTCCCCTCGGTGGGCAGCGAGACGCCCGCCGCGGCCTGCGCCTTGCCGAAGGCGGTCGGGAAGTCGGCGGCGATGCCCATCACCTCGCCGGTGCTCTTCATCTCCGGGCCGAGCACCGAGTCGGCGCCGGCGAAGCGGGCGAAGGGCAGCACCGCCTCCTTGACGCTGACCATCCCGGCGGGCGGCTCGCGCAGCTCCTGGTCGGCGAGCTTCTCGCCCAGCATCAGGCGGGCCGCCAGCTTCGCCAGAGGCACGCCGGTCGCCTTGGAGACGAAGGGCACCGTGCGCGAGGCGCGCGGGTTGGCCTCGATCACGTAGAGCTCGCCGCCGGCTACCCCGTACTGGATGTTGATCAGGCCGATCACGCCAAGCTCCAGCGCGATCCGCCTGGTCGTCGCGCGGATCTCCTCGAGCATCTCCACCCCGAGGCTCATCGGCGGCAGCACGCAGGCCGAGTCGCCCGAGTGCACGCCCGCCTCCTCGACGTGCTGCATGATCCCGGCGACGTGCACGTCGGTGCCGTCGGCGAGCGCGTCGACGTCGACCTCGATCGCGTTCTCGAGAAAGCGGTCGAGGAGCAGGGGGTGCTCCTGGTCGGCCTTGACGTTGGCCTCCAGGTAGGCGTTGAGGTCCTCGGTCGAGTAGCAGATCTCCATCGCCCGGCCGCCGAGCACGTAGGAGGGCCGCACCAGCAGCGGGAAGCCGACCTCCTCGGCGATCACCGCCGCCTCCTCGGCGGAGAGCGCCGTGCCGTAGGGCGGGTGCTTGACCCCGAGACGCCGCAGGAGCGCGCCGAAGCGGCCGCGGTCCTCGGCAAGGTCGATCGCGTCAACCGGCGTTCCGAGCAGCGGCACGCCCGCCTCCTTGAGGGCCCGGGCCAGCTTCAGCGGGGTCTGGCCGCCGAACTGGACGATCACGCCCTCCGGGTCCTCCTGTTCGCAGACGGCGAGCACGTCCCCGGTGGTGAGCGGCTCGAAGTAGAGCCGATCGGAGGTGTCGTAGTCGGTGGAGACGGTCTCCGGGTTGCAGTTGATCATCACCGCGTCGCGGTCGAGCTCGCGGGCGGTCATCGCCGCGTGCACGCAGCAGTAGTCGAACTCGATCCCCTGGCCGATCCGGTTCGGCCCGGCGCCGAGGATGACGACCGAGGGGCGCTCGCCACGGCGGATCTCCGAGGCGGGCGCGCTCGACGAGAGGCGCTCGTGAGCCGAGTAGTAGTAGGGCGTCGCCGCCTCGAACTCGGCGGCGCAGGTGTCGACCGACTTGTAGGTGCGGGTGAGCCCGTCGGTGCCGTCGCCCTCGAGCGCCAGCGCCTGAAGCTCGCGCAGGAACCAAGGGTCGACCAGGCAGCGCTCCCCCACCGCCTCGACCGAGAGGCCACGCTCGAAGGCGGCGAGGATCAGGTCGAAGCGCTCGGCGCAGGGCTTCTCGAGCAGATCGAGCAGCGCCCCGTCATCGACGGGGATCTCGGCCTCGGAGTCGAGCTCTCGCGAGCGCAGCGCCTTGGCGAAGGACTCGCGGAAGGTGCGACCGATCGACATCACCTCCCCCACGCTCTGCATGTGGGTCGAGAGCCGCCCCTCGGCGCCGGGGAACTTCTCGAAGGCGAAGCGCGGGATCTTGGTGACGACGTAGTCGATCGTCGGCTCGAAGGAGGCCGGCGTCGCCTGGGTGATGTCGTTGGGGATCTCCTCCAGCGCGTAGCCGACGGCTAGCTTCGCCGCCATCTTGGCGATCGGGAAGCCGGTCGCCTTCGATGCGAGCGCCGAGGAGCGCGAGACGCGCGGGTTCATCTCGATCACGGCGATCTCGCCGCTCGCCGGGTCGACCGCGAACTGGACGTTGGAGCCGCCGGTCTCGACCCCGACCGCGCGGATCACGGCGAGGGCCTGGTCGCGCAGATCCTGGTAGAGCGCGTCGGTGAGGGTCTGGGCGGGCGCCACCGTGACCGAGTCGCCGGTGTGCACGCCCATCGGGTCGACGTTCTCGATCGAGCAGACGATCACCGCGTTGTCGTTGCGATCGCGCATCACCTCGAGCTCGAACTCGCCCCAACCGATCACCGACTCCTCGACCAGGACCTGGTTGATCGGACTGGCGGCAAGGCCCTCGGAGACGACCTGGCGCAGCTCGGTCTCGGTGTTGCCGACGCCGCCGCCCTGACCGCCCATGGTGAAGGCCGGGCGGACGATGGCCGGCAGGGTGACGCGACCGTCGGCGAGCGCCGCGTCGACCTCGGCGAGGCTCTCGACCGTCATCGACCAGGGAATCCGCAGGCCGGCCTCGGTCATCGTGCGGCGGAACTCCTCGCGGTCCTCGGCGCGGCGGATCGCCTCGTGGTTGGCGCCGATCAGCTCGACCCCGAGCCGCTCCAGGGTGCCGTCCTCGTGCAGGGCCATCGCCAGGTTGAGGGCGGTCTGCCCGCCGAGGGTCGGCAGCAGCGCGTCGGGGCGCTCCTTTTCGATGATCCGCGCCACCGGGCCGGGCAGCAGCGGCTCGACGTAGGTGGCGGTGGCGAACTCCGGGTCGGTCATGATCGTCGCCGGGTTGGAGTTGACGAGCACCACCTCGTATCCCTCCTCGAGCAGCACCTTGCAGGCCTGCACGCCGGAGTAGTCGAACTCGGCCGCCTGGCCGATCACGATCGGCCCCGAGCCGATCAGCAGGATCTTCTCGATGTCGGTGCGCTTGGGCATCAGGCCGCGGCGAGCTCCAGAAAGCTGTCGAAGAGGTGGCGGGCGTCGTGCGGGCCGGGTCCCGCCTCGGGGTGGTATTGGACCGTGGCGGCAGCCACGTCGCGCAGCACCAGGCCCTCGACCGTGCGGTCGTAGAGGTTGAGGTGCGAGAGCTCGGCGGCGCCGAAGTCGGTCTCCCAGCGAACCGGCTCGTCGGCCTCGATCCGCGGCTCGCCGCCGGGACCCTGGACGGCGAAGCCGTGGTTCTGGGAGGTGATCTCGATGCGGCCCGTGGCCAGCTCCTTGACGGGGTGGTTGGCGCCGCGGTGGCCGAACGGCAGCTTGAAGGTCTGCAGGCCGACGGCGCGGCAGAGCAGCTGGTGGCCGAGGCAGATGCCGAAGATCGGCTTGCGGCCGATCAGCTCGCGGACCGTCTCGACGATGTAGCCGAGCGCGGCCGGGTCGCTGGGGCCGTTGGCGAGGAAGACGACGTCCGGATTCTCGGCAAGCACCTGCTCGGGAGAGGATGTGCAGGGCAGCAGGGTCAGCCGGCAGCCGCGCTCGCGCAGCTGGCGGACGATGTTGAGCTTGATCCCGGTGTCGACGCCGACCACGTGCGGGCCGTCGCCCTCGAAGCGGACCGGCTCGGGCGGGGTGACGGTGCGGGCCAGGTCGGCGCCGGCCATCGAGGGCTCGGCGGCAACCACTTCGCGAGCCTCGGCCTCCGGTGTCTCGGCGGGGAAGATCCCGCCGCGCATCGCGCCGCGGTCGCGGATCTGGCGGACGATCGCCCGCGTGTCGACGCCGCCGATCCCCGGCACGCCGCAGTCGGCGAGCCAGTCGAGCCAGCCGCCCTCGGCGGTGGCGACGTCCTCGCCGTTCTTCGGGTCGCGCATGACCACGCCGCGGGCGTGGGCCCGGTCGGACTCCATCGCCGCCGCGGAGACGCCGTAGTTGCCGATCAAAGGGTAGGTGAAGACGATGATCTGGCCCGCGTAGGAGGGGTCGGTGACCGACTCCTGGTACCCGGTCATAGCCGTGTTGAAGACGACCTCCCCGGTCACGGGGCCGGCGGCAGCGCAACCCACCCCATCGAACCGAGCCCCATCCTCCAGCAGCAGGTAGCCGTCGCTCATCGTTCCGGTGCGCCTTTTGTGGTCATGGCCCGCATAAGGCGCACCGGAAGCGCCCTCATGCCGCTACTCCCATGGAGAAGCTCCTCAGGCGGTAGGCGATTTGGCCGCCGGCCAGGGTCATGAGGACGCGGCCTGTGAGCTGCTCTCCCGCGCACCAGGAGTTGGAGGAGCGGCTCTCGTAGCCGTCCTCGCCCACGGTCCAGGTGGCGGAGAGGTCGCAGAGGGCGATGTTGGCCTCGCTGCCCGGGGCGAGCGAGGGACGCTCGACGCCGAAGGACTCCGCGCCGCCGGCCATTCGCTCGACCAAGAGGCCAAGCTCGATCGTGCCGGGCTGGACGAGGTGCGTGTGCAGGGCGGCGAAGGCGGTCTCCAGGCCGGTGACGCCCATCGCCGCCTGCTCGAAGGGGACCTCCTTTTCCTCCGCGGCGTGCGGGGCGTGGTCGGTGGCGACGCAATCGACCGTACCGTCGATCAAGCCGGCGATCAGCGCCTGGCGGTCGGCCTCGGAGCGCAGCGGCGGGTTCATCTTGTGGCGGCGCGGGTCGAGGCTGCGCACCGCCTCGTCGGTGAGGCAGAGGTGGTGAGGCGAGGCCTCGCAGGTGATCTGCACGCCGGCCGCCTTGGCGGCGCGGACGGCCGCCACCGACTCGACCGCCGAGAGGTGCTGAACGTGGATGCGGCCACCCTCGTAGCCGGCGATCGCCGCGTCGCGGGCGATCATCGTCGACTCGGAGATCGAAGGGACGCCCTCGAGGCCGAGCGCGGCGGATACCGGGCCCTCGTGCATGACGCCCGCGCCGGAGAGCTCGGGGTCCTCCTCGTGCAGGGCGATCGTGCCGCCGCAGAGGCGCTGGTACTGGAGGGCGCGGCGCAGGATGCGGGCGCTGCGCAGCGGCAGGCCGTCGTCGCTGAAGCCGGCGGCACCGGCATCGCGCAGGGCGGCCATCTCGGTCAGCTCCTGCCCCTGCATGGCGGCGGTGACGGTGGCGAGGAAGCCGGTGCGCACCGAGGCCGAGGCGCGGGCGTCGGCGAGCAGTGCCTCGACGTCGGCGGGGGTCGAGACGGGCGGCGTCGTGTTGGCCATCGCCAGCACTCCGCAGTAGCCGCCGGCCGCGGCCGAGCGCGAGCCGGTCTCGATGTCCTCCTTGTGCTCCTGGCCGGGCACGCGCAGGTGCACGTGCGGGTCGAAGAAGGCGGGGAAGGCGTGCAGGCCGTCGGCGTCGATCTCCTCCAGGCCGTCGGCGCTCGCCGTCCCGGGCGCGGCGAGCTCGGCGATCTTGCCCTCGCGGACGACGACGTCGTGCGGGGCGTCGATCCCGGCCACCGGGTCGAGCACTGACGCGGCGCGCAGGACGACGTCCGCGCTCTCCCCGGCGCGCATCTCTAGCTGAGTGGTGCTCACGCGGGCTGTCCGATCGGGGTCGCGCGGCGGCCGTTGCCGACGGCCGGCGCCGGCTCGGAGTCGCGCGAGGCGAGCAGCTCGTAGAGGATCGCCATGCGCACGACCAGGCCGGAGGCGACCTGCTCGGCGATCAGCGACTGGGGCGAGTCGATCACCTCGCCGGAGAGCTCGACCCCGCGGTTGACCGGGCCGGGGTGCATGAGCAGCTGGCGGCGGCCGAGGCGGCGCGAGTCGATCTGGAAGTGGGCGGCGTACTCGCGCAGCGAGGGAACGAAGCTCTCGCTCATCCGCTCGTGCTGAAGGCGCAGGGCATAGACGACCTCGGCCTCCTCGAGTCGCTCGAGCGAGTGCTCGACCGCGCAGCCGAGCTGCTCGAGGCCGCGCGGGATCAGCGCCGGCGGTCCGCAGACGGTCAGCTCGGCGCCCATCTGGCGGAAGGCGATCAAGTTGGAGCGCGCGACCCGGCTGTGCAGGACGTCGCCGACGATCCAGATCCGCTTGCCCTCCAGCGAGCCGAGCCGGCGGCGCAGGGTGTAGACGTCGAGCAGCGCCTGGCTGGGGTGCTCGTGCTTGCCGTCGCCCGCGTTGACTACGGCGGCGTCGGCCCACTCGGCGACCAGCTGGGCGGCCCCGGCGTGCGGGTGACGGATCACGATCGCGGCCGGTTCGTAAGCGGAGAGCGTGGCGATCGTGTCCTTCAGCGACTCGCCCTTGTCGACCGAGGAGCCCGCCGCCCTGACCGAGACCAGGTCGGCGGAGAGGCGCTTGGCCGCCAGCTCGAAGGAGGAGCTGGTCCGGGTGCTGGCCTCGTAGAAGAGGGTGACGACGGTGCGGCCACGCAGGGTCGGGACCTTCTTGATGTCGCGCCGGCCGACCTCGGCGAAGCTCTCGGCCCGGTCGAGGATCGCCTCGATCTCGGCTTTCGAAAGGTCGCCTATGGAGAGCAGGTGCCTCACGTCGTCGCCTCGACCGGCTCGGAGATCGTCACTTCGTCGGCGCCGTCCTGCTCGGCCAGCCGCACGTTGACGCGCTCCTCGCGGGCGGTGGGCAGGTTCTTGCCGACGTAATCGGGGCGGATCGGCAGCTCGCGATGGCCGCGGTCGCAGAGCACCGCCAGCTGCACGCGCTGCGGGCGACCGTAGTCGAAGAGCGCGTCGATCGCGGCGCGCACCGTGCGGCCGGTGAAGAGCACGTCGTCGACGAGGACGACGGTCGCCCCGGCGAGGTCGAAGTCGATGTGCGAGGAGTGCACCACCGGCTGGTCTCCCGGCGCCTTGGCGCCGACGTCGTCGCGATAGAAGGAGATGTCGAGGTCGCCGATCGGCAGCTCGACCCCGGTCAGCTCGCCGAGAAGCCCATGCAACCGCCGCGCAAGAAGGGCGCCCCGCGTGTGAATCCCGACGATTGCCAGAGCCTCCGGCTGCGGGTTCTTCTCCGCGATCTCATGCGCGATCCGCCTCAGCGTCCGCGCCAGATCGTCGTGCCCAAGCACGACCTTCTCGTTCACCGCTGACTACGCTCCTTCTGGGCCTCGCGGGACCCGGGTTAAAGGACGTCGTGAGCGTAGCAGCGGAGGGGGACGATGGGGACGGTCCACCCCCATCGTCCCTTTCGTGGGACGCTTGTCGCGTGAACGCTCAAGTCCAAGAGGTGATCGGCAGGCACGAAGCGGCTGGCAGGCGGTTCACTGCGGCTTCGGTCGGGAGCTTTGTGTTGGACGAGGGTTCCGGGGAGGCTGTGGTGCTTGTGCACGGCGTGCCTACGAGCAGCTTTCTCTACAGGAAGGTGGTTCCGGAGCTTGCCGGGCACGGGCTGCGGGGGGTGGCGTTTGACTTTCCGGGTGTGGGCTTGGCGGAGCGGCCCGAGGGGTTCGATTACAGCTGGAGTGGGTTGGCGGCTTGGATGGGGGCGGCTATCGATGCTCTTGGGATCGAGCGGTGTCATCTGGTCGTGCACGACATCGGCGGGCCAGTTGGGTTCGAGTGGGCGATTCGGAACTCGGAGCGGGTGCTCTCGCTTACGGCGCTCAACACGTTCGTCAACGCGGCGACCTTTCATCGGCCGTGGACCATGCACCCGTTCTCGATTCGGGGCGTCGGCGAGGCGTGGCTTCGCGCGACGCCGCGCTTTCTCTTCTCCGAGCTCTTCTACTTGCAGGGCGTCGGCAACCGGGCTGCAGTTTCCCGGCCCGAGGTCTACGCCTACCGCGAGCTGCTCATGCGCGGCGATCGCGGGCGGGCCTTCTTGAAGATCATGCGGGGCTTCGAGCTGACCACGGTGAAGGAGCGCTTCTTCTTCGACGGGCTCGCCGAACGGCCCTACCCGGCACAGGTCGTCTGGGGGGAGGACGATCCCGCCCTTGGCGCCCGCCGCCGCGAGGAGGTGCAGCGGGCGCTGCGGGTCGGTGAGTCGATTCTGCTTCCGGCCAAGCACTTCCTGCAGGAGGACCAATCGGCGGCGATCGCGGCGGCCGTGGCGAAGCTAGCCGGTTGACTCGGTGTCAGGCTCGCCCTTGACGGCCGGCTCGTCGCCGTTGTCGCGCTCCCGGGCGCCGTTTGGGACCAACTCGGGGCCGCCGCGCTCAGGGAAGGGGATCTCGATCGTGTCGAAGTCGCGCGGGGCGACGGTTGGCTCGAAGACCTCGCGGGCTTCGTCGAGCACCGTGCCGACGTGGTAGCGGGATGAGATGTGGACGAGGGCGAGCATCTTGACGTGGGCCTCGCCGGCAACCGATGCGGCCTGGATGACGGTCGAGTGGCCGGTGTCAGCCGCGCGCTGCGCCTCCTCGTCGGAGAAGCTCGCGTCGTGGACCAGCAGGTCGGCGTCGGCGGCCGCCGAGACGGTCGCGTGGCAGGGAGCCGTGTCGCCGGTGATCGCGATCGTGCGGCCCGGGCGCGACTTGCCCATCACCTCGTCGGGGCGCACCGGACCGTCGCTGCCGTCCACCGTCTCCCCCCGCTGGAGGTTGGCGAAGTCGGGGCCTTCGGCGACCCCGAGGCGCTTGGCGGCCTCGGGGTCGAAGCGACCCGGCCGCTGCTCCTCGATCAGCGCGTAGCCGTTGGCGCGCACGCTGTGCTCGACCGCGAAGGGCCGCACCTCGGCGCCTTCGTGAGAGACCGCGTCGCCTGGGCCTAGTTCGACCATGTGCAGGTCATAGCCGGTCCGCCCGACCAGCTTGCCCAGCGTCTTGAAGAGGTCGAGCAGGCCGCGCGGTCCATAGATCGTCAGCGGCTCCTCGCGCCCGGTCAGGTCATAGGTCTTCAGCAGCCCCGGCAGCCCAAGCATGTGATCGGCGTGGAAGTGGGTCAGGTAGATCTCGTCGACCTGGGTCAGCCCCAGCGAGCGCTGCAGCTGGCGCTGCGTCCCTTCCCCGCAGTCGAACATGATCCGCTTCCCCCCGCGCACGACCAGCAGGCTCGCGGTCGAGCGCCGCGCCGAGGGCACCGACCCACCGGTGCCGAGGAAGATCACGGAGAGATCCATGCCAGCCTGCGAGCTTAGGCGAAGCCGCCGACCCGCTCCGGGGACGTGCCGCTCCTCAGCGGCCCCTTATAGGCACATAAAGGCCGGCACGTCCTAGACTGCGGGGTGAGCGCCCGTAGCTCAGCTGGATAGAGCGTTCGCCTCCGGAGCGAAAGGTCACAGGTTCGAATCCTGTCGGGCGCGTCCGTCCCACCCTCGACCTGCGGAGCTTCCGCCCTCCGCGTCCAATACTGTCGCGGC
The DNA here is from genome assembly GCA_963728365.1 of uncultured Solirubrobacterales bacterium. Taxonomy (GTDB): domain Bacteria; phylum Actinomycetota; class Thermoleophilia; order Solirubrobacterales; family 70-9; genus VRUE01. The sequence continues at coordinate 369,629 of CAVSJI010000001.1, read as the reverse complement.
CGATGCCCGACCTGAGGAGGATCCCGCCGCCGCGTGGAGCGCTGATCGTGATCGCCGTCGGCCTCCTGGCAACCGTCGCCGCCGCGCTGCTCAGCACCGACAAGGCGGGCGGCGAAGCTGCCCAGCTCGAATGGGTCAAGAAGGCGGCGATGCCCGATTCCAAGCTGGTGCAGCTGCCCGGGGGCGGCGCGATGCAGCTGGTCGAAGGCTCGATCAGCACGACCGGCACCAACGCCAGCGGCTACTCGCTCTTCCGCGTCTCCTCGCGGCTGAGCATCGACGCCGGCTCCCCGGTGGGGAGCGGCCGCATCCTCTGCTCGGTGAGCGGCAACGGGCCCGCGGAAATCGCCCAGACCCGCGGCGGCCTGCGCGCCACCTACCCGCGCTCGAGCACCGGCCTCTACACCCAGGAAGTGCCGGAAGTGATCCTCCTCGACTTCAGCTCGCACGGGCTCGAACTCGCGGTGGTCGAACTCGACGACCTGCCCGAACACTTCAGCAACGAAAGGGGCGTCAAGCTCGAATGGCCGACCTTCGAAGAGGGTGTCGAGCATTTCGAATTCTTCCTGCCCGCCGGCAAGCCGAAGGAAGACCTCGTGCTGCCCTTCGACACCGTCTGGCGGACGACCAGACCGCCGGGGGCCAAGGTCTCCTGCACGCTGACCACGAGCGCGGGCAAGGCGACGGCGCGCACCGCCGGGGCGCTGGGCAACATTCCGCCGCCGATCGACGAAGAAGCCGAAGAAATCAACCGCGAACTGCGCGAAGAAGCCGAAGCCGAATAGGCCCGGCCGGGCCTATTCCTGCGGAGCCAGCAGCAGCTCCGGCCCCTCGCTGCCTTTGCCGACCTTGTTCAGCTTCGGGTTGGCGGGGGCGCTGTCCATCCGCGCGGCGTCGAGCGGGCGGCACATCGCGATCGCGTCCTCGAGCTCGAGGTCCGGCCGCAGCCAGGCGGCCTCCGCCTCGGGACCGGGCAGGATCGCCGGCATCCGATCGTGGACCTTGGCGACCACGTCGTTGGGCGTCGTCGTGACGATCGTGCAGCTGTAGAGCCAGCCGTCGTCGAAGCCGCGGTCCTCGGCGTCCTCCCACTCCTTGCGCGTGCAGAGTCCGGCGAAGGCAAAGGGCTCGCCGCCGTCGACGGTGAAGCGCCAGGGCTGGCGCGGCTGCTTGGGGTCCTCCGCCACCATCCACTCGTAGAAGCCGTCTGCGACGATCAGGCAGCGGTGGCGGAACTTGCCGACCAGGGGAGAGTAGGCGCGGCTCGTCTTCAGATTCTCGGCCTTGGCGTTGATCATCCGGTAGCCGACCTTGAGGTCCTTGGCCCAGCGCGGCACCAGGCCCCAGCGCATCGCCCGCGCCTCGCGCTCGCCGGCCGCCGCCTCCTCGGGGTCGGGCGAGGCGCGGACCGCCAGCACCTCCTGGGTCGGGGCGACGTTGAAGCGCCCGAGTGCCGATTCGGCCCGTTTCGCCCGCTCGGCGCTCGGTGGCGGAGCCTCGCCGGAGCGGTTGCGCTCGAGCGACCTTTCCAACTCGACCTGGAAGCGGTCGGCGATCTTCTTCGTGTCCTTGGCCGTGACCGTGAAGCGCCCGCACATGGCTAGGCCGCCAGCTTCGCGGGTCGGGCCTCCGGGTGGGCGCCGTACCAGGCGAGGGTCTGGCGCAGGCCGTCGGCCAAGTCGACCTGCGGGCGCCAACCGGTCAGCTCGCGGAGCTTGGTCGAGTCGACGAACTGGCGGTCGATCTCGCCATCGGGGGTGCCCTCGCCGAGGTACTCGGGCTCGATCCCGGCCTCCGCCGCCGCCGCGATCTCCCCTACCACCTCGCGCACCGAGTGCGGGTGCTCGCCACCGGCGTTGAAGGCCTCCCCCCTGGCTGCCTCGTCGTCGAGCGCCGCCTCGATCGCCAGGTAGGCGGAGACGGAGTCATCGACGTGGAGGAAGTCGCGCTCGGGGCTGCCGTCGGAGCGGATCTGCGGCCGACGCCCGTCGAGCACGGCGATCGTCGTCTCGGGAATCAGACGCGAGAAGTTGAGGTCCCCGCCACCGTAGATGTTGGCGAATCGGGTGACCGCAAGAGGCAGGCCGTAGGCGTGCGCGTAGCTGCGGGCGACGATGTCGGCCGCTGCCTTGCTGGCGTCGTACGGGTAGGAGGCACGCAGGGGGAAGTCCTCGCGGTAGGGCAGCTCGGGACTCGAGCCGTAGGCCTTGTCGGAGGAGGCGAAGACGGTGCGAGCGACGTCGTGGTCGCGGCAGGCCTCGAAGACGTTCCAGGCGCCGCGTACGTTGACCTCGAAGGTCTCGGCGGGAGAGCGGCGGGCAACCCCGACGATCGTCTGGGCGGCGAGGTGGAAGACGGAGTCGCAGCCCGCGACGGCGGCAGCGACGGCCTCCGCGTCCCGCAGGTCGCCCTCGGCCAGCTCGACCTCGTCGCGCAGCCCAAGCAGGTCCAGTCCGGAACGCCGCAGCCCCCCCACGTCCGCCGTCCGCGGATCCGGCCGATCCAGCACCCGCACGGCGTCCCCGCGTGCCAGCAGCGCCCCAACCAGATGCGAGGCCACGAACCCATGCGCACCCGTCACCAGCGACCGATTCATCGCGCCGCGCCCTTCCGGTGCGCTTTTTGTGGGCATAGACCGCAAAAGGCGCACCGGAACCTCATCGGGCCAGCTCGCTCGCGGCCAAGGTTGACCATGGTGCGCTGCCTGAGGCCCAGAGGTCGTTGAGCTCGACGGCGTCCTTGTAGGTGTCCATGCAGTCCCAGAAGCCCTCGTGACGGTAGGCCTGCAGCTGTCCGTCCGCTGCGAGCCTCTGCAAAGGATCGCGCTCGAGCACCGAATCCTCATCGAGGTAGTCGAGCGCCCCCGGCTCGAAGCAGAAGAACCCCCCGTTGATCCAGTGTTCGCTGCGCGGCTTCTCGACGAACCCCTCAACCCGGTCGTCGTCCCCGATCTCCGCCACGCCCCACTGCAGGTGAGGTTGGACGACCGTCACCGTGCCAAGCGCTCCGCTCTCGCGGTGCCCGTCGATCAGTCGACCCAAGTCCACATCGGCCACCCCATCCGCATAGGTAGCGCAGAAAGTCCCACCCTCGAGCCGCTCTCCCAACCGCGCAATCCGCCCTCCCGTCGGCGTATCCAATCCAGTGTCCACGCAAGCGACCTCAACGCCCTCAGGCCAGTCCTCCCCCGCCACGAACTCCGCCACTGCCTCCCCGAGATACCCAGTGGCAAGCAAGAAGTCCTCAAACCCCTGCGCCGCATAGATCCCGATCACATGCCAGACGATCGGCTTTCCCCCGATCTCGACCAACGCCTTGGGAATCGTCTCGGTCCGCTCCCGCAGCCGGGTCCCCCTGCCGCCGCAGAGAATGACCACGGTTGGAGGCTCCACCGCGTTCGAGACTGGCCTCAACCGCCCGCGACCGCAGGCAGGATCGTGACCTCGGCGCCATCGTCGATCTTGGTCGCCAGCCCGTCCTGAAAGCGGATGTCCTCGCCGGCGACGTAGACGTTGACGAAGCGGCGCAGGTCGCCGTCCTGGGTTATGCGCTCGCGCAACCCGTCGTGCGCCTCGAAGACGGCGTCGAGCACCTCGCCGACGGTCGCGCCGCTGACCTCCAGCTCGGCCTCGCCGCCGGTGGCGGCCCGCAGCTGGGTCGGGATCTTCACGGTGACTGGCATCAGACGGCTACCTCCTGGGCAAACTCGGACTCGAAGCTCTCGAGGGCGGGGTCGATCTCGTGCATCTGGAAGCTATCGCGGGTCGCGTCGAGCGTCTTCAGGCCCTCCCCGGTGATGTAGACGACGACCCGCTCGCCGGCGCCGATCTCGCCGCGTTCGGCCAGCTTGCGCAGCACGCCGACGGTGACGCCGCCGGCGGTCTCGGTGAAGATTCCGGTGGTCTCGGCGAGCAGGCGGATCGCGTCGCGGATCTCGGCGTCGTCGACTGCGTCGATCGCGCCGCCGGTGCGGCGGGCGTGCTCGACCGCGTAGGGGCCGTCCGCCGGGTCGCCGATCGCCAGGCTCTTGGCGATCGTGTCCGGGCGCTGCGGCTTGCAGACGTCCCAGCCTTCGGCGAAGGCCGTGGCGACCGGGCTGCAGCCCTCCGCCTGGGCGCCGTTGAAGACCGGCAGCTCGCCCTCGACCAGGCCGACGTCGAGCCACTCCTGGAAGCCGCGGCCGACCTTGGTGAAGAGCGAGCCGGAGGCGATCGGGCAGACGACCCGGTCGGGCAGCTGCCAGCCGAGCTGCTCGGCGGTCTCATAGGCGAGGGTCTTCGAGCCCTCGGCGTAGAAGGGGCGCAGGTTGACGTTGACGAAGGCCCAGGGGCGGGTTTCGGCGAGTTGCGTGCAGAGCCGGTTGACGTCGTCGTAGTTGCCACGCACGCCGACCAGGTTGGTGCCGTAGACGCCGGTGGCGAGCAGCTTCTGCTCCTCGAGGTTGGCGGGGACGAAGACGTAGGAGTCGAGCCCGGCCGCGGCGGCGTGGGCGGCGACCGCGTTGGCGAGGTTGCCGGTCGAGGCGCAGGCGACCGTCTCGAAGCCGAGCTCGCGCGCCTTGGCGACGGCGACCGCGACCACCCGGTCCTTGAAGGAGTGGGTCGGATTGGCGGCGTCGTTCTTGATCCAGATCTCGGCCTCGACCCCGAGCCGCTCGGCGAGCCGCTCGGCCCGCAGCAGCGGCGTGAAGCCCGGCTCCAGCGGGTCGCCGGGGCGACCCTCGAACGGCAGGAAGTCGGCGTAGCGCCAGATCCCCTGCGAGCCGGCCTGGATCTTGCGCTTCACCTCGGCCGCGTCGAGGCCCGAATGGTCGTAGGCCACTTCCAGCGGGCCGAAGCAGCTCTCGCAGGCGAAGTGGGCGCCCAAGTCGTAGGTGGCCCCGCACTCCTTGCACTTCAGGTTCTGAACAGACATCCGATCTCGCTTTCCGTCTCCAACAAAAAAACCTCCGCCTGTGGGGCAGAGGTCCGATCGGACATCTCCCCACATCTTCCAGGCCTTTGACTTGACCTGCTGGAGTTGGCACCTGTCTCGAACCGAGGTCCGAGGTGGTTGCCGGGGCTTCTACGGGCCAGTTCCCTCCACCCCTCTTGATGTGGCGCTTATGTGCCGCCGACTATAGCAGCGGCTCCCGCCGAAATCGTCGCGTACAAACTCACAAAGGAATGCCCTGGAACGGATCGCCCACCGACGATCGCCCCGCACGTTTAACCTTGTCCTCACCTATGTCCGCCCAGCCTCACGACAAGATCGGCCCCAGCGATGCCGAACCTTCCGAAGCCCAGGCTGCGACGGACCGCGCGGCGCGATGAGCTGATCGGCGCCGCGGCGCAGGTCGAGCCGCAGGCGCCGCAGGTCGAGCAGATCGACTCCTCCGGCCTGCGCTGGGTGAAGATCGAGCGCCCCGGCGCTCTGGAGCGCGCCTGGCTGGAAGAGAACTTCGACTTCCACGCGCTCGACCTCGAGGACGTGCTCTCCCGCAACCAGCGGCCGAAGATCGACGTCTACGACGACTACCTCTTCATCGTCCTCCACTTCCCGATCTTCGATCCGGCGGCGGGGCGGCTGGGCACCGGCGAGCTCGACCTCTTCGTCGGGCCCGGCTACCTGGTGACGATCCCAAACCAGCCGCTGCAGCCGGTCGAGTACCTCTTCGAGCGCTGCCGCTCCAAGGAGGAGCTGCGCGAGCAGCTCTTCTCGCGCGGCTCGGGCTACCTGCTCTACCGGCTGGTCGACGACAGCTTCGACTACTGCTTCCCGATGCTGCGCAAGATCGGCAACAAGCTCGACGCGCTCGAGGACGACATCTTCGAGGGGCGCTCCGACGAGGTCGTCCGCGACATCTCCAACGTCAAGCAGGAGATCATCAACTTCCGCAAGGTGATCCGCCCGCAGCGGCCGGTCCTGCACGACCTGGAGAAGGTCAAGCAGCGCTACCTGGCCACCGACCTCGACCTCGAGATCTACTTCGACGACATCGTCGACGCGCACGAGCGGATCTGGGACATGCTCAAGAACTACAAGGAGGTCGTCGTCGCGCTCGAGGAGACCAACGAGGCGGTGATCTCCCACCACCTCAACGACATCCTCCGCGTGCTCACCTCGATCAGCGTCGTGATCCTGCCGCTGACCCTGATCGCGAGCATCATGGGGATGAACTCCTGGGTCCCCTTCGAACACAACGAGGCGGGCTTCTTCGCCGTCCTCGCCGTGATGGCCGCAATCCTGATCGGCCTGGTCCTCTTCTTCCGCCGCCGCCGCTGGCTCTAGCCCGGGGACGTGCCGCAACTTAGCGGCCCGTATAGGTACACAAGTTGCGGCACGTCCCGGTGACCCTGGGACGTTCCGTCCTTTGGGGGCCACGGGTGGTACCTAAGGGGCGGCACGTCCCCGAATAGGATGGGCGGCTGTGGCCAACTTTCGGATCTGGGCGCCCTGGCGCCTCGCCTACGTGAAGGACGCAGCCAAGGACAGCGAGGAGCAGTGCATCTTCTGCGCCAAGCCGGCGCAGGGCGATGACGAGGCGAGCCTGATCGTTCACCGCGGCGAGCGGGCCTTCGTGATCCTCAACCTCTTCCCCTACACGAACGGGCACCTGATGGTGGCGCCCTACGAGCACATCGGGCGCATCCAGGAGCTGCCGGGCGAGACCGTGGTGGAGATGATGGGATTGGCCCAGCGGGCGATGAGCCGCCTCGAGGACGCCTATGACCCGCACGGCTTCAACGTCGGCTTCAACCAGGGGAGGGTGGCCGGAGCCGGGGTCGAGCACCACATCCACATGCACGTCGTGCCCCGCTGGGGCGGCGACACGAATTTCATGCCGGTGATCGCCGACACGCGGGTGATGCCGCAAACGCTGGAGCAGAGCTACGAGGCGCTGAAGGGGGCATTTTGAGCGCCGTCCGGCTCGCCAAGACGACGCTCCGGTGCGCCTTTTCCATCCTATGGGTGGAAAAGGCGCACCGGAAGGGGGTTGCGGGGTGAGTGGAGAACCGATCCTGGCGCCGCCGGGGATCTTCAAGGCGTACGACATCCGCGGGCTGTACGGGTCGGAGATGGACGAGACGACCGCCCACGCGATCGGCCGCGCCTTCGCCCGCGTCCTGGCCCGTCTGCGCGGCAAGCAGCCGAGCGAGCTGCGGGTTGGCTTGGGACGCGACATGCGGCTCACGGCGCCGGCGATGGCGGCGGAGCTGCGCGACGGGTTGATCTTCGAGGGGGCGACGGTGCTCGACGCGGGGATGGTCGCCACCGAGATGCTCTATTACCTCGTCGGCTCGCGCGAGCTGGACGGCGGGGCGATGGTAACCGCCTCGCACAACCCGAAGGCCTACACCGGGGTGAAGCTGATTCGCGAGGGAGCGCTGGCGCTCTCCGGCGATGCCGGGATCGGCGACGTGCGGCGCGAGATCGAGGCGGGTCTGGGCCACGCCCCCGGCGGCGGCTCCTTTGAGGAGGTTGACGTCTGGGACGAGTACCGCGCCCGCGCCCTGTCCTTCATCGACCCCTCCAGGGTGAGCCCGATGAGGGTCGTCGTCGACGGCGGCAACGGGATGTCCGGACCGATGGTCGGCCCGATCCTCGGCGAGCTGGGCCTCGACCTCGAGCAGATGTACTTCGAGCCCGATGGCGAGTTCCCCGACCACGAGCCCAACCCGCTGCTGCCTGAGAACCGGGCGATGATCATCGAGCGGGTGCGCTCCTCGGGCGCCGACCTCGGCATCGCCTGGGACGGCGACGCCGACCGCTGCTTCTTCATCGACGACGCGGGCGAGTTCTGCGACGGCGACTTCATCTGCGCCCTGCTGGCGCGGGCGGCGCTCACCAAGGAGCCCGGCGCGACGATCCTCTACGACCCGCGCTCGAGCCGCGCCGTCCCCGACCTGGTCGCCGTCGAGGGTGGCCGCTCGGACCTCTCGCGCGTTGGTCACGCCTTCTTCAAGCAGCGGATGCGCGAGGAGGGGGCGGTCTTCGGCGGCGAGGTCTCCGGTCACTACTACTTCCGCGACTTCTGGTGCGCGGACTCGGGGACGATCCCGGCGCTGCTGATGCTCGAGCTGCTCTCGGTCGACGGGCGCTCGCTGGCCGAGCTGATGGCCGAGTTCCGCTCGCGCTACTTCATCTCCGGCGAGATCAACTCCGAGGTCGCCGACCAGGAGGCGAAGATGGCCGAGATTGCCGAGCGCTACGCCGACGGGCAGCAGACGACGCTCGACGGGGTCTCGGTCGACTACGAGGATTGGCACTTCAACGTGCGGCCCTCGAACACCGAGCCGCTGCTGCGCCTCAACCTCGAGTCGCTCGTCTCGCACGAGGACATGGAGGGGCGGCGAGACGAGGTGCTGGGGCTGATCCGGGCGTGACCCTCAGCCCGGACCAGGCGTTGGAGCAGGCCGCACTCGCCGGGATCCACTGCCTGCGCATCCCCACCCCGTTCGCGGTCGGGCGGGTCAACTGCTACCTGATCGAGGACGAGCCGCTGACGCTCCTCGACACCGGGCCGAATTCCGGCAAGGCGCTCGACGAGCTGCAGTCCCAGCTGGCCGAGCGCGGCCATGCGATCGAGGACATCGAGCTGCTGGTCATCACCCACCAGCACATCGACCACCTCGGCCTGGCGGAGATCGTCGTGCAGCGCTCCGGCGCCGAGCTTGCGGCGCTCGGGGTCGCCGCCGAGCGGCTGGCGAACTTCAGCGAGGACGCCGAGCGCGAGGACGAGTTCGCGGTCGGCCTGATGCTGCGCAACGGCATCCCCGAGGAGGTGGCGCGCGCCCTGCAGAGCGTCTCGCGCAGCTTCCGCGGCTGGGGCTCGCGGGCCGAGGTGACGCGCCCGCTCGAGGACGGCCAGCTGTTGCCCTTCGGCGACCGCGTGCTGCAGGCGCTGCACCGGCCGGGTCACAGCCCCTCCGACACGATCTTCTGGGACGAGCAGCGGCGCCTGCTGCTCGCCGCCGACCACCTGATCGCCCACATCTCCTCCAACCCGCTGATCAGCCGCCCGCTCGACGGCTCGGACGAGCGCCCCCAGGCCCTTGTCACCTACATCGAGTCGATGCGCAAGACCCGCGAGATGCCCGCCGAGATCGTCCTCTCCGGTCACGGCGAGCCGATCGTCGACCACGTCGCCCTGATCGACGACCGCCTCGCCAAGCACGAGCGCCGCAAGGAGAAGATCCACAGGCTGATCGCCGAGCGCCCCCGCACCGGCTACGAGATCGCCCAGGCCATCTGGGGCAACGTCGCCGTAACCCAGGCCTACCTGACCCTCTCCGAGGTGATCGGCCACGCCGACCTGCTGGTCAACGAGGGGCGGGTACGGGAAGTCGAGGACGGCGAGGTGGTGCGCTATGAGGCGACCGGGTAGGAGCCACCTCAGATCAATTGGAATCCACGCGCGCAAGGGCGCGAGTCTCAATCAGTGGATGTCGAACGGGTCTCTCATCTAAATACAGTCACCGAATCCGTGTCGGCTTCTGCGTGGACGACGACGCTCGGTTCCATTTCGCAGGTCCTCCCTACGCGCTTCTCCGCGCCGATCGGCGAGCAGCTCGTCGACCAGACTCACTCCGGGAGCCAGGTGGGCGAACATGCCGCTGCTCCGCTCTATCGCGGCGCGGCGCTTCTCGGCTGTTGAGCGCATCGTCTGCATCTTGTCGGCAACGTCCGAAGCTTATCGTCTGCGTAGGCGGCGGCAAGTTTCCTACGGTCCCGCGACGCAATAGCCTGCGCAGCGGCCACGCCGACCATGACCAGCCGAATCCGCTCCAGAACGCTGCGCAAGCCCGCCAAGAAGCGGATGCTGATCATCGTCAACCCCTACGCGACGACGGTCTCCAACCGACTGAAGAACCTCGTGGTCTACGCGCTGCAGGGGCGCTACGAGGTGGAGACGGTCGACACGGAGGCGCAGAACCATGCGACGGAGATCGGGCGGGAGGTGCGCGACCACGGATATGACGTGGTGGTCGCCTTTGGCGGGGACGGGACGCTGAACGAGGTGGTCAACGGGCTGGCGGGGACCGACGTGCCGGTCTCGGTGCTGCCCGGCGGCTCGACCAACGTCGTCTGCCGCACGCTGGGCATCCCCAACGACGTGGTCGACGCGACAGAGCACCTGCTGGCGCTGGCCGACGAGTGGGCGCCGCGGAAGATCGACCTGGGCCGCGTCGACGGGCGGCACTTCGTCTTCTCCTGCGGAGCGGGGATCGACGCGACGGTGGTCAAGCGGGTCGACGCCCACCCGCGGATGAAGTCGATGGCCGGACCCTATTACTTCAGCTGGGCGGCGATCTCGGCCTTCTACCGACAGTACCTCGTCAACCCGGTGCGGCTGCGGGTGCAGACGGGCGGCGGCGAGAGCGCCGAGGGCGTCACCGCGCTGGCCCAGAACTCCGACCCCTTCACCTACTTCGCCAGCCGCCCGGTGCGAGTCTGCGAGGACATCGCGATCGACGACGGCACGCTCGCCCTCGGCGTCCTGCAGCGCGCCGCGCAGCGCGACATGCCGACCCTGATCGCCCGCCTCTTCAGCGCCGAGCGGCCCGCCGCCCGCCACCGCCGCATCGAGCACTTCAGCGGCATCGTCGAGGCAACTGTCGCCTCGATCTCCGAAACCAAGGACGGCATCCCCCGCCCCTTCCCGGTCCAGGTCGACGGCGACTACATCGGCGAGAAGACCGAGATGACGCTGCGGGCGGAGCCGGGGGCGCTGACGATCGTGGCGTGACTGGGTTTCGCGAGTCCTGAGTGCTGTCCGGTTTGCATATAGTTGTACTAGACGCTATCTTGATGACATATGGTAAGACGCAGTCACTGGGTTGCGGCGATCGAGCGAGCATGGCAGCGACGCTCGATCCTCTGGCTCGCGGGAGTCAGGCGCGCCGGAAAGACGGTTCTCTGCCGCAGCCTCGAGGACGTTGAGTACTTCGACTGCGAGCTGCCGCGGACCCGCCGGCTGATGGAGGATCCAGAGGGCTTCCTGCGCCAGAGAAGGGGGCGACGAATCGTCCTCGACGAGGTTCACCGGCTGCAGAACCCCTCAGAGCTGCTGAAGATCGCCGCCGACTACTTCCCGGACACGCCGGTCCTCGCAACAGGCTCCTCGACGATCGAGGCGACGGCAAGGTTCCGCGACACGTTGACCGGGCGCAAGGAGAACGTCTGGCTGACCCCGATGATCGGCGCCGACCTCGTCGACTTCGCACAGGAGGACCTCCCGCACCGTTTTCTCCACGGTGGTCTGCCGGCCCTCTTTCTCGCCGGCGAGCTGCCGGAGCGGGACTTCCACGACTGGATCGACGCCTACTGGGCGAAGGACGTTCAGGAGCTCTTCCGCCTGGAGCGTCGCTGGTCGTTCCAGCGGTTCGTGGAGCTGCTGTTCGCCCAGAGCGGCGGGATGTTCGAGGCGACCCGCTTCGCGGGCCCCTGCGAGGTGAGCCGCCAAACGATCTCCAACTACCTCTCGGCGCTGGAGGCGACCTTCGTCGCCCAGGTCGTTCGCCCGTTCAGCACCCGCCGCTCCACCGAGATAGTCGCGGCGCCAAAGGTCTACGGGTTCGACACCGGCTTCGTCTGCTTCTACCGAGGCTGGAACACTCTGCGGGAGGAAGACCTCGGCCTCCTCTGGGAGCACTTCGTCCTCAACGAGATCCAGGGACGGCTGCAGCACAGGTCCCCGCGCTACTGGCGCAACAAGCAGGGCGCCGAGGTGGACTTCGTCCTTCCCCGACGGGGAAACGCCGGACCGATCGCGATCGAGTGCAAGTGGAAGGCCTCTGCCTTCGAGCCGAAAGCTCTTGCGGCCTTCAGAAACGCCTACCCCGGGGGCGACAACTACGTGGTCACCGCCGATACGGACACCCCGCACTCTCGGCGCTACAGGGCCTTCGAGGCCGACTTCGTCCCTCTGGACCATCTGATCTCCAGGCTCGCGGCCGAGCCACTTTCGGCCTGAGGCACCGAGATAGCGCTGCACGCCGAGCCGGGGGCGCTGACGATCGTCGCCTGATCGACGCCCGGCAAGGGCGGGCACGGCCACCTGCCGCCGCGCCAAGGCCGGGTAGGGAATTCGTACCTAATGCCTGCATCGTCATTGACCGGGCCGCCGCGGCTCTGTACACACCGGCACGAGACCGGGTGAAGCGGCGATCGACCAACCATTCGCGGCGCGCAAGCGCCCTTCCCCTCCTTGGCGTCTGGCTGGGCCTGACGCTTGGCCTTGGCGCGTCGCCGGCCTCGGCGGCGCTGGCCGTCGACAAGACGGTTTCTACCCATCAGACCGAAGCGGCGACAACCATCTCGACGCCGGCTTTCAGCACGAGCGCGCCCGGCGAGCTCCTGCTTGCCTTCGTCGCCTCCGACGGGCCGGCGGGCGCCGGGTCGCAGACGATCTCCGGCGTCAGCGGTGGCGGGTTGACCTGGCGTCTGCGCCGCCGCGCCAACGGGCAGGCAGGCACTGCCGAGGTCTGGTCGGCGAGCGCGCCTGCCGTGCTCAGCAACACGACGGTCACGGCCACCCGCGGCACGGGATCCTACGTGGGCTCGATCGTGGTGGTCGCGCTCAGCGGAGCTGACCGAATCGCGGATGGGGCTACGGCAGCGGCAAGCGCCGCCGTCGGAGCTCCCTCGGCGACGCTGACCGCGACCCGCGCGGGTTCGATGGTCTGGGGCGTCGGCGAGGACTGGGATCGGGCGGCGGGGCGCACCGCCGGCACCGGGCAGACCGAGGTGGACGAGTTCCTCGCCCCCTCCGGCGACACGATGTGGGTGCAGCGCCAAGACGCGACTACGCCACTCGCCGGAACGGCAGTGACCTTGAACGACACGGCACCGACCAACGACCGCTGGAACCTGGCGGCGATCGAGGTGCTGCCCGAAGAAGGCGCCCCGCCGGACACCACGCCCCCAAGCGTGGCGGTGACCGCTCCGACAGCCGGCGCGGCCGTGTCCGGCAGCGTGGTCGAACTCTCCGCCGACGCCTCTGACGCGAGCGGGATCTCCGGTGTGCAGTTCCTGCTCGACGAAAAACCGGTCGGAGCCGAAGACACGACTCCCCCCTATGGCCTTTCCTGGGACTCGACGACAGCCCTGGACGGGCCGCACGCGATCGCGGCGCTGGCCAGGGACGGCGCCGGGAATGCGGCGACCTCGACCCCGGTCTCGGTCACCGTGGAAAACGACGGGGGCGAAGGCGAACGCGGGCCCCTCGCCCTTGACACCACGGTCAGCGCCCACCAGACCTCGGGCGGCTCGACGATCTCGGCCGGCGGGCTGAGCACCGCCGCGCCCGACGAGGTGCTGCTCGCCTTCGTCGCCTCCGACGGCCCAAATGCAAGCGGCGCTCAGTCGATCACCGCGGTCGACGGCGGCGGGCTGAGCTGGGTCTTGCGCCGTCGCGCGAACGAACAGGCGGGGACCGCGGAGATCTGGCAGGCGACGGCGCCGGCGAAACTCGCCAATGCGACGATCACCGCGACCAGGGCAAGCGGCGGCTACCAGGGAGAGATCACGGTCGCCGCCTTCGGCGGCGCCGACACCGCCGCCACGGGCGCCACGGCGGCCGGCTCGGCGAGTGGAGGGGCGCCTTCGGTCTCGCTGACGACGACTCGCGCCGGCAGCTGGGTCTGGGGCGTGGGCGACGACTGGGACGCGGCCGCCGGGCGAACGGTCGGCTCCGGCCAAACCCTGGTCGACCAGTTCCTCAGCCCCAGCGGCGACACCTTCTGGGCCCAGCGGCGCAGCGCGACCACCCCTGCGGCGGGCACGACCGTGACGATCGACGACGCCGCCCCCACCGGAGACCGCTGGAACCTCGCCGCGGTCGAGGTGCGGGCGGCCCCCGGCGGCGAAGGCGAAGAACCGCCGGCGGACACGACTCCGCCCGCCGTGTCCCTGACCGCTCCGGTCGACGGGGAAACGCTCACTGGGACGACGCAGCTCACCGCGACGGCTTCCGACGCGAGCGGGATCTCCGGCGTGCAGTTCCTGCTCGACGGAAAACCGGTCGGAGCCGAAGACACCACCGCGCCCTACGGGCTCACCTGGGATTCGACGACCGCCAGCGACGGGTCCCATGCGATTGCGGCCCGCGCCCGTGACGGCGCTGGCAACCAGGCCACCTCCGCGCCGCCCGCGACCGTGACCGTCGCCAACGGCAGCGGCACAGAAGCCTCCGAAGTGGGCCAGTGGGGGCCGTTGATCCCACTGCCGGCCGTGGCGATCCACTCGGCCCTCCTACCCTCGGGTCGCATTCTCTTCTGGCAGGGTGACTTCGCCAAAGGCGGCCAGCAGTACGTGCTCGACCCGGACACCGGCGCCGTCACCCAGGTGCCCGACGCGGCAGCCGACCTCTTCTGCGCCGGCCAGGCGGTGCTCGCCGACGGCCGCGTCCTCGTGGTCGGCGGCACCTCGACCTCGGGCGGCATCGGAGTCCCCGACATCACGGCCTTCGACTGGCACGACGAGGTCTGGGAAACGCTGGCGCCTATGAGCTATCCCCGCTGGTACGCAACCGGAACGACGCTCGCCGACGGCAAAGTCCTCGTCACCTCCGGGGACGACAAAGGCGAGAACGACGTCGTGCCCATTCCGGAGCTGTATACGCCCTCCACCAACAGCTGGCAGAGCCTCACCGCAGCGAGCCACTCGATGCCTATCTACCCGTTCATCTACCAGCTTCCGGACGGCCGCATCGCGCACCTCGGCGGTTCCGAGGTGCCGACGCAGAGCGAGGTGCTCGACCTCTCGACCAACCAGTGGACGACGATCGACAGCCGAGTGATCGACGGCGGCAGCATTGCCAACTACGCGCCGGGGTTGTTCATCAAGGCGGGCTCGGCGGCCGACGACGGATTCTCCGGCAACTCGGTGAAAACGGTCTACACGCTCGACATGGCCGCCTCCGGGGCCACCTGGCAGCCGACGTCGAGCATGAAATACGCCCGCAGCTTCCTCAACCTGACCAACCTTCCCGACGGCACCGTGCTGGCCACTGGGGGCGGAACCGACAAGTCGGGATTCGTCGACGCCAACGCCGTCCTGCAGGCCGAAGACTGGAACCCGACTTCGGGGGCATGGACCACCTACGCGGCAATGAGCGCGCCTCGCCTCTACCACTCGGTCGCCGTCCTCCTGCCGGACGGCCGGGTCTACGTGGCTGGAGGAGGCGGGGATCCCGGCGTCACCGACCAGCGCAGCGCCCAGATCTTCTCTCCGCCCTACCTGTTCAAGGGCCCGCGACCGACCATCTCCTCGGCGCCCGCTGCTCCGGAATACGGGGCGACTGAGTTCGTCGGCACGCCGGACGCCGAGTCGATCGCGCGGGTGTCGCTGATCCGCACCGGCTCGGTCACCCACGCCTTCGACGAGAACGCGCGGGCGACTTCGCTGGGCTTCACCCAGGCCGCCGGCGGCATCGACGTGCAGATGCCGAGCAACCGCAACAACGTGCCCCCCGGCTACTACATGCTCTTCATAGTCAACGGCGAAGGCGTGCCATCCGTGGCCTCCTTCGTCCGCTTTCCGGCGCCTTACGAGGGAGCCGGGGAAGAAGAAGAAGAAGAAGAAGGCGAACCCGGGCCCCTCGCCCTTGACACCACGGTCAGCGCCCACCAGACCTCGGGCGGCTCGACGATCTCGGCCGGCGGGCTGAGCACCGCCGCGCCCGACGAGGTGCTGCTCGCCTTCGTCGCCTCCGACGGCCCAAATGCAAGCGGCGCTCAGTCGATCACCGCGGTCGACGGCGGCGGGCTGAGCTGGGTCTTGCGCCGTCGCGCGAACGAACAGGCGGGGACCGCGGAGATCTGGCAGGCGACGGCGCCGGCGAAACTCGCCAATGCGACGATCACCGCGACCAGGGCAAGCGGCGGATACCAGGGAGAGATCACGGTCGCCGCCTTCGGCGGCGCCGACACCACCGCCACGGGCGCCACGGCGGCCGGCTCGGCGAGTGGAGGGGCGCCTTCGGTCTCGCTGACGACGACTCGCGCCGGCAGCTGGGTCTGGGGCGTGGGCGACGACTGGGACGCGGCCGCCGGGCGAACGGTCGGCTCCGGCCAAACCCTGGTCGACCAGTTCCTCAGCCCCAGCGGCGACACCTTCTGGGCCCAGCGGCGCAGCGCGACCACCCCTGCGGCGGGCACGACCGTGACGATCGACGACGCCGCCCCCACCGGAGACCGCTGGAACCTCGCCGCGGTCGAGGTGCGGGCGGCGAGCGTTCCCTAGCGCGGCTCGCGCTCCCCGGGCCTAACGCCGAGGAAGCGCCACCGCCGGATTGCCGGCCACAACCGCCCCTGCTGCCACGTCACGGACCACGACCGCGCCGGCGCCGACGGTCGCACCCGCACCGATCCTGACGCCGCCGAGGATCGTCGCACCCGAGCCGATCGTCGCCCCTCGCTCGACGACGGTCTCGAGCAGCTCCCAGTCCTGCTCGGTCTGCATTGCGCCATTTCCGTTCGTCGATCGCGGGAACTTGTCGTTGACGAAGGTGACGCCGTGCCCGACAAAGCACTCGTCCTCGATCCGAACCCCATCGCAGACGAAAGTGTGACTCTGGATCTTGCAGGCTGCGCCGATCTCGGCGCCGCGCTGGACCTCGACGAACGTCCCGATCCGCGTGCCCGAGCCGATCCGACAGCCGTAGAGGTTGGTAAAGGCGTGGATGACCACGCCAGCGCCCAGCTCGACGTCGTCGAGCTGGCGGAAGCGGGTGTCGTTGACGGGAACTCCAGTCGAGTTGGCGGGTTCCGCGATCGCCCTCGAATCGGCCATTTAGCCATCAACGCAACGGCCCCTGCCCCGCTTCCGCGCGCAAGACCTGGAGGGCCGCTCGCGTTCTTTCTGCATGCCAGCCGTGGACCAGCGGCGAGAGACCGTGTCGCGCTCCGCCGCGGACGTCCTGTCCGCGCTCGTCTGCGCGCAGGAGAGCGACCTTCGGGTTCGCATCGCCGCCGCGCTGAGGGAGCTCGAGCCGACTCCGCCGGCAACCGTGGAATCGACCGTGTCCCTCGACGGGCGAGAGACGGACGAGTCGACGATCGTGGTTGTCTCGTGCGACATCGAAGTGCCGCAGGAAGTCACCAGGCTGCGACGTCTGCGCCGCGAAGCGAGCGAAGCGGCCATCGTCGTCGTCTGTCAGCCGACGTCCGGCGCCGCCGTGCGGCGCGCGCTCGACGCGGGGGCCGACGCACTCGTCTTCGAGCCCGACCTCGAGCTGACCCTGGCGGCAACGATACGCGCCGTGGCCAGCGGCCAGTCGGTGGTCCCGCGCAAGCTGCGCGCCAGCGTCGAGCGACCGACCCTCTCGCATAGGGAGCACCAAGTGCTGACGCTGGTCGGCGAGGGCCTGACCAACGCCGAGATCGCCGAGCGCCTCTACTTGGCGGAAAGCACGGTCAAGAGCCACCTCGCCTCGGTCTTCACCAAGTTCGGCGTCCACTCGCGCAAGGAGGCGGCGGCGGTCTTCGTTGACCTCGCCCTCGCTCCGGTCAGGGGCCCCGCTGCCCTCGACTACCGACCTTCGCCGGAGCAGACGCCGGCGTGAACGTCAACGGCGCACCCGGGAGGCCAGCGGCCGGCGTGACGACGCTCGCGCGGGTGCCCTTCACCCGCCTCGACAACGGCGACCCGCAGCTGCTCGCCGAGTTGATGGAAACCATCGAGGGGGTGGCAGAGAGAGCCGCCTTCACGCTCGGCGAGGAGGTCGAAGGCTTCGAGCGCGAGTTCGCCGAATGGTGCGAGGTCGAGCACGCGGTCGGCGTCTCCTCCGGGACCGCCGCCCTGGAGCTCGCCCTGCGCGGGCTCGGGGTCGGACCGGGCGACGAGGTCGTCGTTCCGGCCAACAGCTTCATCGCAACCGCCGAGGCGGTCAGCGCCGCCGGCGCGACGCCCGTCCTCGTCGACGTGGACGGAGAAACTGCGCTACTCACGGCGGAGATCGCTGAACGGGCGATCACACCCCGTACCCGTTGCATGATTCCGGTTCACCTGTACGGACGCACGGTGGAGATGAACCCGCTGCTCGAACTCTGCCGTTCGCGCGGAATCTTCGTCGTCGAGGACGCCTGCCAAGCGCACGGCGCCCGCTACCGGGGCCGGCCGGCCGGGTCGCTCGGCGACGCCGGGTGCTTCAGCTTCTACCCGACCAAGAACCTTGGGGCTTGGGGGGACGGCGGCGCCGTCGTCACCGGCGATGCCGACCTCGCGTCCCGGGTGCGCCTGCTCCGCTCCCACGGGGAGGGCACGCGGCACCGCCACGAGATGCCGGCCCGGACCGACCGTCTCGACGCGCTCCAGGCCGCAATCCTCCGGGTCAAGCTGAAGCACCTCGACGAGGCCATTGATGGGAGACGGCGAGCCGGCACGGCGCTTCGTGAGGCGCTGACGGATAGCCCGGTGTCGCCCCCTCCCGCGCCCTCGGCTGACGGTGACCACGTCTTCCACCTCTTCGTCGTGCGTTCCGCGGCTCGCGACGCACTGCGCGAGCACCTCGACACCCACGGCGTCGCCAGCGCGATCCACTACCCGACGCCGATCCACCTACAGCCCGCCTACGCAGGGCTGGGCCAGCCGCTCGGCAGCCTGCCGGTTGCCGAGCGGCTGGCCGCCGAGATCTGCTCGCTACCGGTCTTCCCGAGGATCGGCGAGCGGGAGATCGAGCGCATCGCGGCAGCCGCAACCAGCTTCGGCGCCACCGGTTAGCTTCGTCCAGCTATCGAGCGTCCGGGCACAGTCGACCCCATTGAGTCCTATTCCTATGGATGTCGCGTCGTCAATGGGAATTGGATCCCCGGTGGCGACGCCGGGAGTGATGCGATTTCCGGCTCTCAACCTGTCGGCCGCCGCGGTGGAGACGCCCAGGCGCCGGCGCTTCTTGGCCTTGGCGGGCACGCGCAGGCCCTCCTCGCGCCAGAGTCGCTGCACCCGCTTGCGGTTCACCGACCAGCCCTCGGTGAGCAGGTGCCCGTGGGCGCGGCGATAGCCCCAGCGGGGGTGGTCGGTGGAGAGCTTTCGAAGGCGCTTGCGCAGAGCTTGGTCATCGGGAGCAGTCTGCGGGCAGTAGCGCTGCGTGGATCGGTTCTGGCCGGCGAACCGGCACGCCCGACGCTCGGAGATCCCAAGGCGATTCACCAGCATGCGGACCGCCTTGCGCCTCCGGGACGGGCTCAGAAGTTTCCCTTGGCGATCTCCTTCAGGGCGAGGTTTTCGAGCTCCTTGTCGGCGACCAGGCGCTTCAGCTGGCCGTTCTCTTTCTCCAGCTCCTTCAGCCGCTTGGCGTCGGAGGCCTTCATGCCGCCGTATTGGTTTCTCCAGCGGTGCAGGGTCTGCTCGGAGACCTCCAGGGCCTTCGCCGCTTCCCCTGCCGTCTTGCCTTCCGAGAGCATCTGCTCTGCGATCCGCAGCTTGCGGATGACCTGCTCGGGGCTGTGTCTTTGCCTCTTCACCTGCTTGCGTCCTCCTTTGCCCATTGTCGCGGGCGGGAAGGACTCTCAAACAGGGCGGACCGAATTCAGGGGGTCGGGCCAGGTACGCACCAGTTGCTCGGGCCGCTCCCCCTGGCCGGGGTGTTCCGCGCCTCCATGGAAGGAAGGGCCATCTCCGGGAGTCACGGTACCAGCGATGGTTGGCACCGAGGGAGGAAAATAGTATGAATCTCTATTGCGTATTGAGGCTTATTGCGAGTGATGGCGTGGGCTACGCACGTGGTGCAGGGCGCCGCGCTTCAGCACGATGCCGAGCATCCTGCTGACGGTCGCCTGGCCCTTGGCCCTGAAGCTGATCCGCACCTGAACCTTGAGCCGGCGATGTTCACGCAGGAGCCACCGTCCAGCTCGGGACAGCCTGATCCGCAACTTGACCTGGCCGGCTCGGCGGGCATGGACGCTCTTCGGTTCGATTCGATGCGACCTTCTCCAGAAGATTGCCTTCCTCCGCGCCGCCGCGTTGCGCAAGTTCGTGCGTAGAGAGGTCGTAGGGGCGCTCGCGGAGAGCGTGCCGGGGCCGGGAACTTCGAAAAGGAGGAGAGCGGTGCCGTGCCGCACGTCGTACGCAATCCTCAATAGGCGTACCGGCGTTCGCAGGGCGAGACTGTCGGGGTTCGTGGTTTCGGACGCTTCACCCCCGGAGGCGTTGGGTTCGGGAGTGCTGGTTTCCGGCGTGGAGGTGTCCACGCTCCAGATGTAGGTCGCGGGTGAGGCGTCGGCGTTGCCGGCCCTGTCCACGGCGCGCACCTCAAAGCTGTGGGCACCGTCCACCAGTCCGATGTAGCTCTGGGGTGAATTGCAGGGTGACCAGGCCCCTTCGTCGCTGGAGTCCAGGCGGCACTGGAAGCCCGCCACGCCCGAGCCGCCGGGGTCTTCGCCGGTGAAGGCGAAGCTGGCGGTCGCCGAGGCGGCCAGTGACGGCGGGCCGGAGTCGATCGTCGTGGAGGGTGCGGTGGAGTCCTCGGTGTAGGAGAGGGGGTCAGAGCAGCCGGAGGTGTTTTCGGCCGCGGTGGTGGCGGTCGCGGTGAAGTGGGTGGTCGTGTCGTCGGGGACCGAGACCGCCGTGCCCGCTTGCAGCTCGGCGGCGGAGACGGTGGCCGCCGGGGAGCCGCTGCAGTCGGCCGAGGCGTAGATGCGCACCGTGGTGGAGGCCGGCGCGCTGCCGAGCAGCTTCGGTTCGTTCTGGTTGGCCGGCGATGCCGGTTCGCTCCCGCTGAGCACCGGGGCGCCCGGCGAGGCGGTGTCGACTTCGAAGTCCCGCGTGGCGGTGGCCGAGTTGCCCGCTTCGTCGGTGGAGCGCACGCGGAAGGTCCAGCTGCCGTCTGCCAGCGGGGATTCGGGGGTGTCTTCGGTGGCGTCTGAGCAGGGGCCGAAGTCGGGCGTGCCGGAGTCGATCGAGCACTGCACGGCGGCGCCTTGCTCGCCGGCGTGGAAGGTGAAGGTCGGCGTGGGGTCGTTGGTCACCCCGGAGGGGCCGGAGTCGATGCCGACCGCGGGCGGCGTGGTGTCGACGGTCCATTCGTCTGAGTCGGGGGCGCCGACGTTGCCGGCTTCGTCGATCGCCCGCACTTCGAATTTGTGCGAGCCGTCCGGGAGGCTCGAGAGGTCTTGCGGGGAGGCGCAGCCCGACCAGCCGGCGGAGTCCAGGCGGCACTGGAAGCCTTTGACGCCCGAGCCGCCGGGGTCTTCGCCGGTGAACTCGAAGTGGGCGGTGGCGAGCTTGACCAGCGCTTCGGGGTGGGCGGTGATCTGCGCGCTGGGCGCGACGGTGTCCACGCTCCAGGTGTGGGCCGCAGGCGAGGCGTCGGCGTTGCCGGCTTCGTCGATCGCCCGCACTTCGAAGCGGTGGGAGCCCTGGCTCAGTTCTTCGTATTCGGCGCTGCCCGAGTCGCAGGCTTTCCAGTCGGCCGCTTCGCTGGAGTCCAGGCGGCACTGGAAGCCCGCCACGCCCGAGCCGCCGAGATCTTCGCCGGTGAAGGCGAAGCTGGCGGTCGCCGAGGCGGCCAGTGACGGCGGGCCGGAGTCGATCGTCGTGGCCGGGGCCTTGGTGTCGATCTGCCATTCGAAGGAGGCGGGGGCGCCGACGTTGCCGGCTTCGTCGGTGGCGCGCACTTCGAAGGCGTGGGAGCCCTCGGCCAGGGCGCTGTAGGTGCGCGGCGAGGTGCAGAGGGTCCAGTCTTCGGCGTCGCGGCGGCACTGGAAGCCCGCCACGCCCGAGCCCGAGCCGTCGGTGGCGGAGAATTCGAAGCTGGCGGTCGCCGAGGCGGCGAGCAGCGGCGGGTGGGCGTCGATCGTCGTAGCCGGCGCCTGGGTGTCTACCGTCCATTCGGCGATC
Source organism: uncultured Solirubrobacterales bacterium (assembly GCA_963728365.1). Lineage (GTDB taxonomy): Bacteria > Actinomycetota > Thermoleophilia > Solirubrobacterales > 70-9 > VRUE01. Next base: position 347,807 of record CAVSJI010000001.1, on the reverse strand, counting down.
GCCGGGCTCTGGTCGGCGTTGCCGGCTTCGTCGATCGCCCGCACTTCGAAGCGGTGGGAGCCCTGGCTCAGTTCTTCGTATTCGGCGCTGCCCGAGTCGCAGGCTTTCCAGTCGGCCGCTTCGCTGGAGTCCAGGCGGCACTGGAAGCCCGCCACGCCCGAGCCGCCGGGGTCTTCGCCGGTGAAGGCGAAGCTGGCGGTCGCCGAGGCGGCCAGTGACGGCGGGCCGGAGTCGATCGTCGTGGAGGGTGCGGTGGAGTCCTCGGTGTAGGAGAGGGGGTCAGAGCAGCCGGAGGTGTTTTCGGCCGCGGTGGTGGCGGTCGCGGTGAAGTGGGTGGTCGTGTCGTCGGGGACCGAGACCGCCGTGCCCGCTTGCAGCTCGGCGGCGGAGACGGTGGCCGCCGGGGAGCCGCTGCAGTCGGCCGAGGCGTAGATGCGCACCGTGGTGGAGGCCGGCGCGCTGCCGAGCAGCTTCGGTTCGTTCTGGTTGGCCGGCGATGCCGGTTCGCTCCCGCTGAGCACCGGGGCGCCCGGCGAGGCGGTGTCGACTTCGAAGTCCCGCGTGGCGGTGGCCGAGTTGCCCGCTTCGTCGGTGGAGCGCACGCGGAAGGTCCAGCTGCCGTCTGCCAGCGGGGATTCGGGGGTGTCTTCGGTGGCGTCTGAGCAGGGGCCGAAGTCGGGCGTGCCGGAGTCGATCGAGCACTGCACGGCGGCGCCTTGCTCGCCGGCGTGGAAGGTGAAGGTCGGCGTGGGGTCGTTGGTCACCCCGGAGGGGCCGGAGTCGATGCCGACCGCGGGCGGCGTGGTGTCGACGGTCCATTCGTCTGAGTCGGGGGCGCCGACGTTGCCGGCTTCGTCGATCGCCCGCACTTCGAATTTGTGCGAGCCGTCCGGGAGGCTCGAGAGGTCTTGCGGGGAGGCGCAGCCCGACCAGCCGGCGGAGTCCAGGCGGCACTGGAAGCCTTTGACGCCCGAGCCGCCGGGGTCTTCGCCGGTGAACTCGAAGTGGGCGGTGGCGAGCTTGACCAGCGCTTCGGGGTGGGCGGTGATCTGCGCGCTGGGCGCGACGGTGTCCACGCTCCAGGTGTGGGCCGCAGGCGAGGCGTCGGCGTTGCCGGCTTCGTCGATCGCCCGCACTTCGAAGCGGTGGGAGCCCTGGCTCAGTTCTTCGTATTCGGCGCTGCCCGAGTCGCAGGCTTTCCAGTCGGCCGCTTCGCTGGAGTCCAGGCGGCACTGGAAGCCCGCCACGCCCGAGCCGCCGAGATCTTCGCCGGTGAAGGCGAAGCTGGCGGTCGCCGAGGCGGCCAGTGACGGCGGGCCGGAGTCGATCGTCGTGGCCGGGGCCTTGGTGTCGATCTGCCATTCGAAGGAGGCGGGGGCGCCGACGTTGCCGGCTTCGTCGGTGGCGCGCACTTCGAAGGCGTGGGAGCCCTCGGCCAGGGCGCTGTAGGTGCGCGGCGAGGTGCAGAGGGTCCAGTCTTCGGCGTCGCGGCGGCACTGGAAGCCCGCCACGCCCGAGCCCGAGCCGTCGGTGGCGGAGAATTCGAAGCTGGCGGTCGCCGAGGCGGCGAGCAGCGGCGGGTGGGCGTCGATCGTCGTAGCCGGCGCCTGGGTGTCTACCGTCCATTCGGCGATCGCCGGGCTCTGGTCGGCGTTGCCGGCTTCGTCGATCGCCCGCACTTCGAAGCGGTGGGAGCCCTGGCTCAGTTCTTCGTATTCGGCGCTGCCCGAGTCGCAGGCTTTCCAGTCGGCCGCTTCGCTGGAGTCCAGGCGGCACTGGAAGCCCGCCACGCCCGAGCCGCCGGGGTCTTCGCCGGTGAAGGCGAAGCTGGCGGTCGCCGAGGCGGCCAGTGACGGCGGGCCGGAGTCGATCGTCGTGGAGGGTGCGGTGGAGTCCTCGGTGTAGGAGAGGGGGTCAGAGCAGCCGGAGGTGTTTTCGGCCGCGGTGGTGGCGGTCGCGGTGAAGTGGGTGGTCGTGTCGTCGGGGACCGAGACCGCCGTGCCCGCTTGCAGCTCGGCGGCGGAGACGGTGGCCGCCGGGGAGCCGCTGCAGTCGGCCGAGGCGTAGATGCGCACCGTGGTGGAGGCCGGCGCGCTGCCGAGCAGCTTCGGTTCGTTCTGGTTGGCCGGCGATGCCGGTTCGCTCCCGCTGAGCACCGGGGCGCCCGGCGAGGCGGTGTCGACTTCGAAGTCCCGCGTGGCGGTGGCCGAGTTGCCCGCTTCGTCGGTGGAGCGCACGCGGAAGGTCCAGCTGCCGTCTGCCAGCGGGGATTCGGGGGTGTCTTCGGTGGCGTCTGAGCAGGGGCCGAAGTCGGGCGTGCCGGAGTCGATCGAGCACTGCACGGCGGCGCCTTGCTCGCCGGCGTGGAAGGTGAAGGTCGGCGTGGGGTCGTTGGTCACCCCGGAGGGGCCGGAGTCGATGCCGACCGCGGGCGGCGTGGTGTCGACGGTCCATTCGTCTGAGTCGGGGGCGCCGACGTTGCCGGCTTCGTCGATCGCCCGCACTTCGAATTTGTGCGAGCCGTCCGGGAGGCTCGAGAGGTCTTGCGGGGAGGCGCAGCCCGACCAGCCGGCGGAGTCCAGGCGGCACTGGAAGCCTTTGACGCCCGAGCCGCCGGGGTCTTCGCCGGTGAACTCGAAGTGGGCGGTGGCGAGCTTGACCAGCGCTTCGGGGTGGGCGGTGATCTGCGCGCTGGGCGCGACGGTGTCCACGCTCCAGGTGTGGGCCGCGGGCGAGGCGTCGGCGTTGCCGGCTTCGTCGATCGCCCGCACTTCGAAGCGGTGGGAGCCCTGGCTCAGTTCTTCGTATTCGGCGCTGCCCGAGTCGCAGGCTTTCCAGTCGGCCGCTTCGCTGGAGTCCAGGCGGCACTGGAAGCCCGCCACGCCCGAGCCGCCGGGGTCTTCGCCGGTGAAGGCGAAGCTGGCGGTCGCCGAGGCGGCCAGTGACGGCGGGCCGGAGTCGATCGTCGTGGCCGGGGCCTTGGTGTCGATCTGCCATTCGAAGGAGGCGGGGGCGCCGACGTTGCCGGCTTCGTCGGTGGCGCGCACTTCGAAGGCGTGGGAGCCCTCGGCCAGGGCGCTGTAGGTGCGCGGCGAGGTGCAGAGGGTCCAGTCTTCGGCGTCGCGGCGGCACTGGAAGCCCGCCACGCCCGAGCCCGAGCCGTCGGTGGCGGAGAATTCGAAGCTGGCGGTCGCCGAGGCGGCGAGCAGCGGCGGGTGGGCGTCGATCGTCGTAGCCGGCGCCTGGGTGTCTACCGTCCATTCGGCGATCGCCGGGCTCTGGTCGGCGTTGCCGGCTTCGTCGATCGCCCGCACTTCGAAGCGGTGGGAGCCCTGGCTCAGTTCTTCGTATTCGGCGCTGCCCGAGTCGCAGGCTTTCCAGTCGGCCGCTTCGCTGGAGTCCAGGCGGCACTGGAAGCCCGCCACGCCCGAGCCGCCGGGGTCTTCGCCGGTGAAGGCGAAGCTGGCGGTCGCCGAGGCGGCCAGTGACGGCGGGCCGGAGTCGATCGTCGTGGAGGGTGCGGTGGAGTCCTCGGTGTAGGAGAGGGGGTCAGAGCAGCCGGAGGTGTTTTCGGCCGCGGTGGTGGCGGTCGCGGTGAAGTGGGTGGTCGTGTCGTCGGGGACCGAGACCGCCGTGCCCGCTTGCAGCTCGGCGGCGGAGACGGTGGCCGCCGGGGAGCCGCTGCAGTCGGCCGAGGCGTAGATGCGCACCGTGGTGGAGGCCGGCGCGCTGCCGAGCAGCTTCGGTTCGTTCTGGTTGGCCGGCGATGCCGGTTCGCTCCCGCTGAGCACCGGGGCGCCCGGCGAGGCGGTGTCGACTTCGAAGTCCCGCGTGGCGGTGGCCGAGTTGCCCGCTTCGTCGGTGGAGCGCACGCGGAAGGTCCAGCTGCCGTCTGCCAGCGGGGATTCGGGGGTGTCTTCGGTGGCGTCTGAGCAGGGGCCGAAGTCGGGCGTGCCGGAGTCGATCGAGCACTGCACGGCGGCGCCTTGCTCGCCGGCGTGGAAGGTGAAGGTCGGCGTGGGGTCGTTGGTCACCCCGGAGGGGCCGGAGTCGATGCCGACCGCGGGCGGCGTGGTGTCGACGGTCCATTCGTCTGAGTCGGGGGCGCCGACGTTGCCGGCTTCGTCGATCGCCCGCACTTCGAATTTGTGCGAGCCGTCCGGGAGGCTCGAGAGGTCTTGCGGGGAGGCGCAGCCCGACCAGCCGGCGGAGTCCAGGCGGCACTGGAAGCCTTTGACGCCCGAGCCGCCGGGGTCTTCGCCGGTGAACTCGAAGTGGGCGGTGGCGAGCTTGACCAGCGCTTCGGGGTGGGCGGTGATCTGCGCGCTGGGCGCGACGGTGTCCACGCTCCAGGTGTGGGCCGCAGGCGAGGCGTCGGCGTTGCCGGCTTCGTCGATCGCCCGCACTTCGAAGCGGTGGGAGCCCTGGCTCAGTTCTTCGTATTCGGCGCTGCCCGAGTCGCAGGCTTTCCAGTCGGCCGCTTCGCTGGAGTCCAGGCGGCACTGGAAGCCCGCCACGCCCGAGCCGCCGAGATCTTCGCCGGTGAACTGGAATTCGGCGGTGGTGCTGCTGGAGAACGCTTCGGGGTGCTTCGTTATCAGGGTGTCGGGCGCGATCGTGTCCACGCTCCATTCGGAGACCGCCGGGCTCTGGTCGGCGTTGCCGGCTTCGTCGATGGCGCGGGCTTCGAACTTATGGGAGCCCTGGCTCAGTTCTTCGTATTCGGCGCTGCCCGAGTCGCAGGCTTTCCAGTCGCCGGAGTCTTCGGAGTCCAGGCGGCACTGGAAGCCCGCCACGCCCGAGCCCGAGCCGTCGTCTCCGCTGAAGGTGAAGGTGGCTTTGGCCGAGTTGGAGAGCGCTTCGGGGCCGGTGGCGATCGTCGTGTCGGGGGCCTGGGTGTCCTTCGTCAGGCTCGTCGTCACCTGGCCGGTGTTGGTGGCGGCGTCGGTCAGGCAGAGGCGCAGGGTGTTGGCGCCCTCGGCGAGGTCGGCGGCACCGACGGTCGAGGTGCGGCTCGCCGGCTGGGTGGTGTAGGGGCCGGAGTCGACGGTCGTGCCCGATTCGCAGTCGCCGCCGCCGACGCGCAGCTGGAAGCTGCCGTTCTCGTCGGCGTGCCAGGTGACTTCGCTGGTCTCCCCCGCCTTGAGCAGGGTCTGCGAGCGCGAGTCGACCTGGACGGTCGGCGCGATCGTGTCCACGCTCCATTCGGAGACCGCCGGGCTCTGGTCGGCGTTGCCGGCTTCGTCGATGGCGCGGGCTTCGAACTTATGGGGGCCCTGGCTCAGTTCTTCGTATTCGGCGCTGCCCGAGTCGCAGGCTTTCCAGTCGGCCGCTTCGCTGGAGTCCAGGCGGCACTGGAAGCCCGCCACGCCCGAGCCCGAGCCGTCGTCTCCGCTGAAGGTGAAGGTGGCTTTGGCCGAGCTGGAGAGCGCTTCGGGGCCGGTGGCGATCGTCGTGTCGGGGGCGATCGTGTCGATCTGCCACGGGTAGACGACCGGAGTCGCCTCGACGTTGCCCGCGCTGTCTATCGCCCGCACTTCGAAGGTATGGGGACCCTCGGCCAGTGCCGCGTAGGAACGGGGCGAGGTACAGGCTCCCCAGGATTCGGAGTCACGACGGCATTCGAAGGAAGCGACGCCGGAGCCTCCAGGGTCGGAACCGGAGAAGGCGAAGCTCGCTCCCGCCGAGGACGAGAAGGCGGGCGGACCGGAGTCGACCTGGACGGTCGGCGCGATCGTGTCCACGCTCCATTCGGAGATCGCCGGGCTCTGGTCGGCGTTGCCGGCTTCGTCGATGGCGCGGGCTTCGAACTTATGGGGGCCCTGGCTCAGTTCTTCGTATTCGGCGCTGCCCGAGTCGCAGGCTTTCCAGTCGGCCGCTTCGCTGGAGTCCAGGCGGCACTGGAAGCCCGCCACGCCCGAGCCCGAGCCGTCGTCTCCGCTGAAGGTGAAGGTGGCTTTGGCCGAGCTGGAGAGCGCTTCGGGGCCGGTGGCGATCGTCGTGTCGGGGGCCTGGGTGTCCTTCGTCCATTCGGCGACCGCCGGGCTCTGGTCGGCGTTGCCGGCTTCGTCGATCGCGCGGACTTCGAACTTGTGGGCGCCCTCGGCCAACCCGGTCAGGTCCTGCGGCGAGGCGCAGCTGCTCCAGGCGGCCTCTTCGCTGGAGTCCAGGCGGCACTGGAAGCCTTTGACGCCCGAGCCGCCGGGGTCTTCGCCGGTGAATTCGAAGTGGGCGGTCGAGGTGCTTGCAAGAGCCGGCGGACCGGAGTCGATTGTCGTGGTCGGCGCGACGGTGTCAACGATCCACGTAAAGGAGTCGGAGACACTGTCGGCGTTGCCGGCTTCGTCGATCGCCCGCACTTCGAAGCGGTGGGAGCCCTGGCTCAGTTCTTCGTATTCGGCGCTGCCCGAGTCGCAGGCTTTCCAGTCGGCCGCTTCGGTGGAGTCCTGGCGGCACTCGAAGCCCGCCACGCCCGAGCCGCCGGGGTCTTCGCCGGTGAATTCGAAGTGGGCGCTGGAGACCTTGACCAAGCTGGCGGGGTGAAGGGTGAGGTGCGTGTCGGGCGGGGTCGCGTCGACTTCGAAGCCCTGCGTCGCCGTCGCCTGGTTGCCCGCTTCGTCGGCGGCGCGCACGCGGAAGATCCAGGAACCATCGGCAAGCGGGGATTCGGACGTGTCAGAGGCCGAGTCAGAGCACGGCTTGAAGTCCGCTGTGCCGGTGTCGATCGAGCACTCGAAGGCGGCTCCGGGCTCAGAGCTGAAGGTGAACGTGGGCGTCGAGTCGTTGGTGAGGCCGGTCGGGCCGGAGTCGACCTGGACGGTCGGCGCGATCGTGTCCACGCTCCATTCGGAGACCGCCGGGCTCTGGTCGGCGTTGCCGGCTTCGTCGATCGCGCGGACTTCGAAGCGGTGGGCGCCCTGGCTCAGTTCTTCGTATTCGGCGCTGCCCGAGTCGCAGGCTTTCCAGTCGCCGGAGTCTTCGGAGTCCAGGCGGCACTGGAAGCCCGCCACGCCCGAGCCCGAGCCGTCGTCTCCGCTGAAGGTGAAGGTGGCTTTGGCCGAGTTGGAGAGCGCTTCGGGGCCGGTGGCGATCGTCGTGTCGGGGGCCTGGGTGTCCTTCGTCAGGCTCGTCGTCACCTGGCCGGTGTTGGTGGCGGCGTCGGTCAGGCAGAGGCGCAGGGTGTTGGCGCCCTCGGCGAGGTCGGCGGCACCGACGGTCGAGGTGCGGCTCGCCGGCTGGGTGGTGTAGGGGCCGGAGTCGACGGTCGTGCCCGATTCGCAGTCGCCGCCGCCGACGCGCAGCTGGAAGCTGCCGTTCTCGTCGGCGTGCCAGGTGACTTCGCTGGTCTCCCCCGCCTTGAGCAGGGTCTGCGAGCGCGAGTCGACCTGGACGGTCGGCGCGATCGTGTCCACGCTCCATTCGGAGACCGCCGGGCTCTGGTCGGCGTTGCCGGCTTCGTCGATCGCGCGGGCTTCGAACTTATGGGAGCCCTGGCTCAGTTCTTCGTATTCGGCGCTGCCCGAGTCGCAGGCTTTCCAGTCGGCCGCTTCGGTGGAGTCCAGGCGGCACTGGAAGCCCGCCACGCCCGAGCCCGAGCCGTCGTCTCCGCTGAAGGTGAAGGTGGCTTTGGCCGAGCTGGAGAGCGCTTCGGGGCCGGTGGCGATCGTCGTGTCGGGTGCCTGGGTGTCCACCGTCAGGCTCGTCGTCACCTGGCCGGTGTTGGTGGCGGCGTCGGTCAGGCAGAGGCGCAGGGTGTTGGCGCCCTCGGCGAGGTCGGCGGCACCGACGGTCGAGGTGCGGCTCGCCGGCTGGGTGGTGTAGGGGCCGGAGTCGACGGTCGTGCCCGATTCGCAGTCGCCGCCGCCGACGCGCAGCTGGAAGCTGCCGTTCTCGTCGGCGTGCCAGGTGACTTCGCTGGTCTCCCCCGCCTTGAGCAGGGTCTGCGAGCGCGAGTCGACCTGGACGGTCGGCGCGATCGTGTCCACGCTCCATTCGGAGACCGCCGGGCTCTGGTCGGCGTTGCCGGCTTCGTCGATCGCGCGGGCTTCGAAGCGGTGGGAGCCCTGGCTCAGTTCTTCGTATTCGGCGCTGCCCGAGTCGCAGGCTTTCCAGTCGGCCGCTTCGCTGGAGTCCAGGCGGCACTGGAAGCCCGCCACGCCCGAGCCCGAGCCGTCGTCTCCGCTGAAGGTGAAGGTGGCTTTGGCCGAGCTGGAGAGCGCTTCGGGGCCGGTGGCGATCGTCGTGTCGGGTGCCTGGGTGTCCACCGTCCATTCGGCGACCGCCGGGCTCTGGTCGGCGTTGCCGGCTTCGTCGATCGCGCGGACTTCGAACTTGTGGGCGCCCTCGGCCAACCCGGTCAGGTCCTGCGGCGAGGCGCAGCTGCTCCAGGCGGCCTCTTCGCTGGAGTCCAGGCGGCACTGGAAGCCTTTGACGCCCGAGCCGCCGGGGTCTTCGCCGGTGAATTCGAAGTGGGCGGTCGAGGTGGCGAGAAGCGCTCCGGGCTGGGCGGTGAGCTGGGTGTCGGGGGCTTTACTGTCGATCGTCCAGGCGAAGTTTGCGGGCACGCTGTCGGGATTGCCCGCTTTGTCGATCACCCGCACTTCGAATTTGTGGGAGCCCTCGGCGAGGGAGAAGTATTTGATCGGTGACGTGCAGGGCTGCCAAGCGTTGGGTTCAGTGGAGTCCTGGCGGCACTCGAAGCCCGCCACGCCCGAGCCGCCGAGATCTTCGCCGGTGAACTGGAATTCGGCGGTGGTGCTGCTGGAGAACGCTTCGGGGTGCTTCGTTATCAGGGTGTCGGGCGCGATCGTGTCCACGCTCCATTCGGAGACCGCCGGGCTCTGGTCGGCGTTGCCGGCTTCGTCGATGGCGCGGGCTTCGAACTTATGGGAGCCCTGGCTCAGTTCTTCGTATTCGGCGCTGCCCGAGTCGCAGGCTTTCCAGTCGCCGGAGTCTTCGGAGTCCAGGCGGCACTGGAAGCCCGCCACGCCCGAGCCCGAGCCGTCGTCTCCGCTGAAGGTGAAGGTGGCTTTGGCCGAGTTGGAGAGCGCTTCGGGGCCGGTGGCGATCGTCGTGTCGGGGGCCTGGGTGTCCTTCGTCAGGCTCGTCGTCACCTGGCCGGTGTTGGTGGCGGCGTCGGTCAGGCAGAGGCGCAGGGTGTTGGCGCCCTCGGCGAGGTCGGCGGCACCGACGGTCGAGGTGCGGCTCGCCGGCTGGGTGGTGTAGGGGCCGGAGTCGACGGTCGTGCCCGATTCGCAGTCGCCGCCGCCGACGCGCAGCTGGAAGCTGCCGTTCTCGTCGGCGTGCCAGGTGACTTCGCTGGTCTCCCCCGCCTTGAGCAGGGTCTGCGAGCGCGAGTCGACCTGGACGGTCGGCGCGATCGTGTCCACGCTCCATTCGGAGACCGCCGGGCTCTGGTCGGCGTTGCCGGCTTCGTCGATCGCCCGCACTTCGAAGCGGTGGGAGCCCTGGCTCAGTTCTTCGTATTCGGCGCTGCCCGAGTCGCAGGCTTTCCAGTCGGCCGCTTCGGTGGAGTCCAGGCGGCACTGGAAGCCCGCCACGCCCGAGCCCGAGCCGTCGTCTCCGCTGAAGGTGAAGGTGGCTTTGGCCGAGCTGGAGAGCGCTTCGGGGCCGGTGGCGATCATCGTGTCGGGTGCCTGGGTGTCCTTCGTCAGGCTCGTCGTCACCTGGCCGGTGTTGGTGGCGGCGTCGGTCAGGCAGAGGCGCAGGGTGTTGGCGCCCTCGGCGAGGTCGGCGGCACCGACGGTCGAGGTGCGGCTCGCCGGCTGGGTGGTGTAGGGGCCGGAGTCGACGGTCGTGCCCGATTCGCAGTCGCCGCCGCCGACGCGCAGCTGGAAGCTGCCGTTCTCGTCGGCGTGCCAGGTGACTTCGCTGGTCTCCCCCGCCTTGAGCAGGGTCTGCGAGCGCGAGTCGACCTGGACGGTCGGCGCGATCGTGTCCACGCTCCATTCGGAGACCGCCGGGCTCTGGTCGGCGTTGCCGGCTTCGTCGATCGCCCGCACTTCGAAGCGGTGGGAGCCCTGGCTCAGTTCTTCGTATTCGGCGCTGCCCGAGTCGCAGGCTTTCCAGTCGGCCGCTTCGGTGGAGTCCAGGCGGCACTGGAAGCCCGCCACGCCCGAGCCCGAGCCGTCGTCTCCGCTGAAGGTGAAGGTGGCTTTGGCCGAGCTGGAGAGCGCTTCGGGGCCGGTGGCGATCATCGTGTCGGGTGCCTGGGTGTCCACCGTCCATTCGGCGACCGCCGGGCTCTGGTCGGCGTTGCCGGCTTCGTCGATCGCGCGGACTTCGAACTTGTGGGCGCCCTCGGCCAACCCGGTCAGGTCCTGCGGCGAGGCGCAGCTGCTCCAGGCGGCCTCTTCGCTGGAGTCCAGGCGGCACTGGAAGCCTTTGACGCCCGAGCCGCCGGGGTCTTCGCCGGTGAATTCGAAGTGGGCGGTCGAGGTGGCGAGAAGCGCTCCGGGCTGGGCGGTGAGCTGGGTGTCGGGGGCGATCGAGTCCTCGACATAGACGATCGGCGCCGAGCACTCCGAGGCACCGGCCCCCGAGCTCGCCGTCGCACGGAATTCCGTGCTCGAGTTGTCAGGAACCGCGACCGCGACGCCGGTTTCCAGTTCGGCCGCGATCGCCGTCACCACCGGCGAGCTCGAGCAGTCGGCCCCGGCGTAGATGCGAACGATTGTCCCGGCCGCCGCTGACCCGACCACTAGCGGCGCATTCTGGTTCGCTGGCGAGGGCGGAACCGTTGCGCTCAGCACGGGTGCCGGCGGCGGCGTGGCGAAGGTCTGCGGCGTGAGCAGGGGGTTGGGTTCGGTGGTGGAGTTCGATTCGGCGTCGGCAGAGCTAACCCTGAAGTTGTAGGTCATGTCCGGTTCGAGTTCCGTCAGTTGCACGCTGTGCGACGTGACGAATGCCGAGTCGCTCTTGCTCGAGGTGAGGGCTTCAGGGTCGGTGCCGTATTCGACCCGCGAATCGGCCGGCTCGTTCGTGCTCCAGGTAATCGTCGCGGTCCCGTCGTTGCCCACCGCCGCCTGGACGCTGGAGATAACCGGGGCCGCCTCGTCCAGGTAGTTGGCGCCATAGCTACCCGGCGCGGCGTCGAAAAAAGCGTATTCGACGCCCTTGATCGTTTCGGTCGTCGTTGCTACCGGCGTTCCTTCACGGTAGATCGTCTGCAGCGGCCCGATCGCCGAGCTCACCGGCAGCATTGCGCGCAGGCCGTTGGCGCCGCTCGCCCGGCTGATCGTGAAGCTGAGGGTGCCCCCGGACCACTCGACGGACCCGAACGAGGACTGGTTGCGCCCGTCCAGCCAGGTAAGCATCTGGCGGGCCGAGACGATAGGCACCCCCTGCGCCTGGGCTTCAGCAACGATCGCATCGGAATCTTCCGATTCCGGGTAGTCCGTGTGCATGTTCGCGGTAAAGACCCCGTAGTAGCCCTTGGGGCCGAGCGCGTTTTCGAGCAGTGCCTTGACGGTGAACGGATACGTCTGTTCCGACTCGTCCGTCATCTGAGTCGCCGCCTGGTAGACGTCGATCATTGAGCCGTCCGAGTCGGAGAAGCGCATCGGCATGCCCGAACCGGTGAACATGCCGGGTCTATCTTGGACCCACGAGCCGGGCCAGTAGTAGTAGGTGGTGTCGAGACGGACACCGTTCTTCAGCTCGACCTTCGGCTGGCTGGCCCAGTCGCTCCACACGATGCAGTGCGTTCGATTGCTGGCCGGCGCGGGAAGGCTTGGAAAGTTTTCCGCGAAGGCTTCGAGCTGTTCGGCGTAGAGCGATTCGAGCGCGGCCCGACTGCTCCAGTCGGCGCAGTTCGTGACGGTGTGCAGCGCGATCTCGAAGCCCGCCGAGGAGAACGCCGAGGCTTCGGCATCGGTCAGCGGCGTGTTCGGATAGATGTAGGAGGTGGACCTGATGCACTGCCATTCGGCGACAACGCATCCAGGTTCGCTGCCTTCTTCGTACTGGTGGAAGCGGCCCGCGGTGCCACCGTTGCCGTGATCGTCGCCGGTCATCACGATCGCTGCCTTGTCGCCGCGCGGGAGGAACCAGAAGCGCGGAAGCGGCTTGCGTTCGAGGTTCATGTCCTCGATCAGGTTCGTGAGCAGCCGCTGCTGTTCGTCCGCCTGAGGGATTTCCACCTTGCTCAGGTTGACCCAGTCGGGTTGTTCGTCACCGGCCTTGTTGCCGTAGAACAGGTCGTCGGAGCGGATGGGCAAGTTCCCGTCGCGCTCTTCACCCGCCCATGCCGGGTTGCCCTGCCGCGTGTAGATCACCGACTTGGCGAGGTCATAGGTAAAGGCTGCCGCGTGGCCGCCGTTCGGCCCCACGCTGCGGAGCGTGACCGCGGGGCTGGATATCGCGGTTGAGGCGTTCGAGTAGAGGGTTGCCACCGTCTGCGCGCTTTCCGCCGTATAGCGGTCGGCGGTGCCGTGGAACTGGATCGTCTGACCGACTATTCCGGCACCCGGGCTCGTGGCGTTGTCCACCTTGAGGTAGGCGTTGCCGAGAGAGCCTTCGGTTTCGGAGAGGCCGAGAAGGCCAGACAGCCTGCTGTCGGGCCGCATCGCGATCAGGTTCCCGCCCTGCTGGACCCATTCGCTCAGCATGGTCGCCTGCGAGGCGCTGAGTTCGCCCTCGGCGAGGATCGCGACATCGTGCGCTTCGAGCACCGCTGGCGTGACGTTGGAGACGTCGGTGGTGATGAACTCGTTCAGCCCTTCCGCGCGAAGTATTTCGCTGTAGTAGCGGCTGAACGGGTTCTCCGAGTGCGAGATGACGAGGATAGGCCCGCCGGTGCCTTCGTCCGGCGGCGGTGGCGGGGCTTCTTCGGTGGTGAAGGTCCAGGTGTCGTCGACGGCGAGCGGGTTACCGGCGAGGTCGGCGACTCCTCCTTCGCCGCCCTTGATGCGCACGGTGTAGGTCTTTCCGAGCCGCAGCGCCGACACAGGGTCGAGCGTCACCTTGCGCTGGCCTGAGCTGTAGGTGACGGCCGCGGGCACGGGTTCTTCAGCCGGATCCAACAATTCGACCGTCGAGTCACTGATCGTGCTCGCGTCCATCGCCTCACTGAAGCTGGCGCCGACGGTGACCCCGGTGCCAACTTCGGTGGCGCCGTCGACAGGACTGTGGCCGTTGACCGTTGGCGAGGTCGTGTCGGGGGCAACCGATTCCTGGAAGACCACGTCGACGAGGTAGTTCTCCGAGTCGAAGCTGTCGGGTTCGCCGCCCGAGAAGAGCCCACCGTTGGAGCCGTACTTGTAGACGCCGTTCGGTCCGTCGACCCCGGAAGCGAGCGCGTGCAGCGGCGGGGTGTCGACTCCGACGAGCGAGAAGTAGGCACCGATCGACGCGTAGTGGCCGCTGGGGGCGAAGTAGGAGGCGATGTAAGTCGTGTCCGCCGTGACCGCGACGGGACTGTCGAAGGTCGCCTGCTGCCAGCCGCTTGCCGACTCGCCGGTGAAGGTTGCTTCGGCGAGCTGGGTCCCGCTGGCCGTCCAGAGGTGGCCGACGTGAGTGCCGACGTTGCCGCTCGTCTTGTAGAAGCGAATGCCTGTGATGTAGCCGGACGCGTCGCTGCGGAACTTGACGCCGAGTTCGCCCGCATTCGGGTCACTGTCTTCAGACGCCGAGAACGATTCGTCCCAAATCGAGCACGGGCACGACTGCGCCACCGCATCCACGGTCACCTGATCGCCCGGTTCCTCGAGATTGCCGCTGTCGTCGACCGCGCGCGACATCACGGTCACCTGGCCTTCTTCGTCGGGGGTCCATGAGTACGTCCAACTTTCACGCCCGCTCGCCGGGTGCCAGGTCGCGCCTCCGTCGACCGAGACTTCGACCCCGCCGACCTGGCCGCCGCCGACCCCCTCGCCTTCGTGGTCGCTGGCGCTGCCGCTTACGGTGATCTGCTTGCCGGTCTCAACTTCCGCGCCTTCGACCGGCGTCGCGATCGACGAGGTGGGCGGAGTCGAGTCCGTCGTCTGCGTCGCGGCAACCAAGCCTTCCTGCATCGTGCCCGGCTGCACCCCCATGTCCGCAAACAGGTTTGCGGTCGCCTGCTGCATGTTCGAATCAGCTGTGGTTTCGCCCCGGTCGTGGTGTCCGTCGAGCCCCCACGACCACTGAACCGTGCCGGCACCGAAGACCAAGGCCCCACTGGGAGCGCGATAGAGCGTCAGGTGGTGAGTGACGGTGCCGGGTCCATAGGTCGACCCGTAGTCGAGCAGACGCTGCGAGACGTTCACGGTCGTCGAGGAAAGGTCGACCAACCCCGCCGGCCGGAAGCCATTGTCGGGCTCTTCGTCCCACTCGTAGCCCAGCGTGTCTTCGCCCAGCGTGACGCTTTCCCCCGGTTCGAGTGAGGCGACCCCGGTGTTCCGCCAGAGCCTGAGCTGCGCGTCAGCGGCCGGAACTTCGATCGCCGCGGTGCCGGCGTTGACCGCGAAGAGCGTGCCGCTCAGCTCGTTCTGCGGCCGGCCCCCATCGGCCGGAGGGGTGAAGCGGGGGTCCATCCAGGTCCCGGTCCAGGTGCTGGGGTCTTCCGGGTCGATGGGTTCGTTGGCGTGCGTCTCCTTGTAGCAGACAAGAGTGCGAGGATTCGAGCTCGAGCCACCGATGCCCTCTTCCCAGCGCGTCTTCCAGAAGATCTCGTTGCCGCTGAAGAAGGCGACGTTCACGCCCGCGTCGCGCGCCGCTTCGACGTTGGCCCGCTGCTGGCCCGACCAGTACTCGTCGTGCCCTACCGACATGTACACCTTGTGCTCGAGCATCTCGCTGCCGCGGCGGTCTGCGTCGACGCCGGTCGTGTAGCTCACGTCGTAGCCGTTGCGCTCGAGCCAGCGGACCATCGGGTATTCGGCGTTGAAGGGCGAGTCTTCGGCAGTCGTTCCGCGCGTCGTCAGGGGGCGGTTGTAGCTGACCTTGTACGCGCGGCCCGGATTGGTCCCCGGGCCCCCCGTGTAGAGGCTCTTGCCCCCATAGCTGTTGTAGGCCTCCCAGGTGGTGTCGGAGGTCTGGAAGAGCAGTTCCGATTCGCCTTCGTCGTTGCGCACGACGAAGACAATGTGGCTCCCGTCGGAAGAGGGTTCTTCCTCGGGGACGAGCTTGGCGAAGTAGATCCCCGAGACGGCCGTGGCCGGGACCGACCAGGAGGCGGACACGCTCCAGTTGCCGCAGTCGATCAACCCCGTGGTCGCTTCTTCTCCGCAGAAGGGCTGGTTCTGCGCGACGGTCGCCGAGGACGGGATCGTGTCCACGCGACGGGCCCCGTCGCCCCCGTAGTAGCCCATCCGATAGATCTCGATGTGGTACTGGTCGTAGGTGGTGTCGATCTTGAAATGGATCGTTTCGCCGCGGTTGACGCTGATCTGGGTGGCAAACCCCTGGATGGCAGGATCGCCAGACCCTTCTACGTCCCATTCGCTGGGCGGATTGCCCTGCTTGGAGTTCTCGCAGACGATTTCGTTGGACGGTGGATCGCAGGGACCGGCCGCCGCTGTCTCGGCCAGCAGGCCTTGGCCTCCGAGCACGACCAGGAAGAGCGTGAATGTGCAGGCGCAGAGCTTTGCCACCTGACGGAGCAACGGCGCCTGGCGGGACTATTTTTTGCCGAGACCGGACAATCCCGCCTCTAACCCTCAACCGCAGCTTTAGATCAGGGTCGTTTTCGCAGGGTCGCGGGCGAACTGGCGTCGCGCAGCACGAGTCGCGGCTCGCCGCTGCCGTCTGCGGGAACCGTGTAGACGTCGAAGCCGTCCGAATAGACAAGGACGTCGTTGTCAAGCCATTCGGCCTGGCCAGCGACCGGCCGATATCCAGCAACCGCGTGGGAATGCATCGTCCCCAGATCGAGGACCCTCAGCCGAGAGCCGTCCTCCGGACCGGTCTCGTATGCGATCCTCCTCCCGTCCGGCGAGAGAGAGGGACACTCGACTCCCTCGCGCAGAACCTGGAGGCTGCGGTTGCGCAAGTCGCCTTCGACCAGGCTGTCGTCCTCGTCGTGGGACATGCTGGCGTAGAAGCGAGCCGCATCCCGGGTAAACGTGACGCACTCGAAACTCGAATCGCCTTGGTCCCTTTGTCCGTCGAGACCGCTTGCGGTGAAGTCCGCAAGATTCGCCAGCTTCCGACCGGTGCGCATATCGATGATCGTCGTCGAAGGTCGCAGACCGCCGTCGTCGGGCTCGACGTTGCCGTTGCGCACCACGGTGATCGCGCCGAATCTTCCGTCCGCCGAAACCCTTGCACCCACCGGAACCCCGGCTAGCGAGAGTCGCTTCAGCCGCTGCAGCGACGAGTCGAAGACCGCTGCCTCGACACCGCCGGCTTCTGAGGCGAGGCACAAGCCCCGACCCGCCGCGAAATAGACGCGCCCGCAGTCAAGCTCCTCCCCCGCGAGCTGCCGGGGTCGTCCACCCTTTACGACAAAGACGCGGCCGTCGCGGTGCGGGTCGCGGCGGTCGACCGCACGGACGAGCAGCTGCGACCCGGCCAGGCTAGTTGGCGCGCCAGCGGTGCGGGCTTCTGCTGGAGCGAGCACCGAGCTGGGCTCTGCGCTTCCCAGAACGACGTACAGGGCGATGCCCACCGCGCAGAGCGCGCCGATGGCGCCCAGCGCCCACCAGCGCCGACGGTAGCTCCCCGGCGTCATCTCAGCCGCCGGAGGGGCCCGGTCACGCGGCTCCCCTTCCGTGGATCACGGTCGGCACGGTGAGCAGAAGGATCTTCAGGTTGAGCCACAGGGAGCGGGACTCCACGTACTCGCGGTCCAGCTCGATCATCTCCTGGAAGCTGAGCAGGCTGCGACCTCGCACCTGCCAGAGCCCGGTGATGCCGGGGCGGACGGCAAAGCGGAGGAATGCGTTGGCCGGGTAGCGATCCACCTCGTACTGGATCGGCGGGCGCGGCCCGACCAGCGACATCTCTCCGCGAAGCACATTCCAGAGCTGCGGAAGCTCGTCGATGCTGCTGCGCCGCAGGAAGGAGCCGACCCGCGTCACCCGCTCGTCCTGATCGAGCTTCGCCATCGGGCGGGCGGCGGGCCCCCCCGCGGCAATCATCCTCTCGACGTGCTCACGGTGCCGGTCGGATCCCGCGCCGACATGCATCGTGCGGAACTTGGTGACCGAGAATGGCTCGAGGTTGCGACCGAGGCGGCGCTGCCGGAAGATCGGCGACCCGGGCGAATCGATCCTGATCGTCACCCCGACGACGAGCAGCAGTGGCCAGAGCACGATCAACAGGAGGATGGCGCCAACCAGATCAAGCAGGCGAATCGCAATCTCGGTCAGCTGCGAGACCTCGCCGACCTCGGCCTTGACGAGAACGGAGGCGTCCAGCAGGCCGGCCCTCTCCATCACGCCACCCCGGCGACGGCAACGCTCGCGAGTCGATCGACTACGTAGTCCTGAGCCTCCTCGGAGAGCCCGGGAAAGAGGGGCAGCAGGACGACATCCCGCGCGGCAGACTCGGTGTGCGGCAGCCCGCCGGTTGGGCTCGTATAGGCGGGCTCGAGGTGGATCGCCATCACGCCGCGGCGAGTGGCGATCCCGTCGCGGAGCAGAGCCGTCATCAGCTCAAGCGCGTCGAGCGGGGCCTCGGCACCGAGCCGAATCGGGTAGGACTGCCAGGTGCGATCCGCATACTCGGGTTCGTGCGGCGTATCGATCCAAGGGATCTCCGCGAGGAGCTCGGTGTAGCGCTCCGCGAGGCGGCGACGCTCCGCGAGGACGACGTCGAGCACTTCGAGCTGACGCAAGCCTACCGCTGCCTGCAGGTCGGTCATGCGCGCGTTCCAGCCCCTCTCGGGGTATTGCTCGATGACCACGTCTCGAGCCGCGTGGCGGGCGAGGGCCGACTTGTCCATCGCGTGCTGGCGCAGGGCGCGCAGCCGTTCAGCCACCTGCGGCTCGTGCACGGCGATCATCCCGCCCTCGCCGCAGGTGATCACCTTGCGCGGGTGAAAGGAGAAGCAGGCAAGCGGGCCGTGCGAGCCGATCGGGCGACCCCGGTACAGGGCGCCGATCGCACAGGCGGCATCCTCGACGACGACCAGGCCATGTCGTTCCCGGAGATCGAGGAAGCGATCCATGTCCGCCGGCAGGCCGACCTGGTGGACGGGCATCACCGCCTTCGTCCGCGGCGTCAACCGCCGCTCGACGTCGTCCGGGTCGAGATTGAGGGTCAATGGGTCGATGTCGGCGAAGACGGGCGTCGCGCCGCAGTGCCAGACGGCGTTCGCAGTGGCGATGAAGGAAAGCGAGGGAACGATCACCTCGTCTCCGGGGCGCACTCCCGAGGCGTAGAGAGCGAGGTGGAGGGCGGTCGTGCAGCTCGTCGTCGCCACCGCGTCCCCAGCGCCGACGCACGCGGCGAAGGCGCGCTCGAACTCCTCCACCCGCGGTCCCTGGGTGAGCCAGCCCGAGGCGATCACCTCGGCCACGGCCTCGGCCTCCCCGCCGCCGAACCAGGGCTTGGCGAACGGCACTTCCATCAGCGCGAGGCCTCCGCCGGCACCATGGCCCCGGCCTCCGAGCGCGTTCCGCGCCACCACTCAACCAGCTGCCTGAGGCCCTGCTCGAGGTCGATCTCGGCGCTGAAGCCGAGTGCGTCGCGGGCATGGTCCGTGCCGGCCAGACGGCGCGTCACACCGTTCACGGAGCGCTCCGGGCCGTACTCGATCGAGAGGTCGGAATCCATCACCCGCAGCAGCGTCCCGGCCAGCTCGTTGAGGCTGGTCTCAACCCCGCTGGCGATGTTGAAGACGGCGTCGGTGGCGTCCGCTTCAGCCGCGAGGACGTTGGCGCGGGCGATGTCGGGGACGCAGACGAAGTCCATCGTCTGCGTCCCGTCTCCGAAGATCAGCGGCGGCTCGCCGACGGCGATCCGCTCCATCCAGCGAACCAGGACCTCGGTGTAGGCACCGTGGACGTCCATCCGCGGGCCGTAGACATTGAAGTAGCGCAGCGCCACGTAATCGAGCCCGGTCATCACGTGGTAGCTGCGCAGCAGGCCCTCGTTGAAGGTCTTCGCCGCGCCGTAAAGGGTGTCGTTGGCATAGGGGTGATGACGCTCCTCGGTGGGAAACTTCTCAGCCAGCCCGTAGACCGACGCTGAGGAGGCAGCGATCAGCTTGCGCACCTTCGCGCTGGCGGCGGCCTCGACCACGTTGAAGGTGCCGTCGACAAGTACCTCGAGCGCCAGGCGGGGTTCCTCGGCGCACTGCGTGATCCGGATCGCGGCCTGATGGAAAACGAGGTCGATCCCCTCGCAGAGCTCGGTCACCAAGGCCCGATCGCGTACATCGCCCTCGACGACGGCAACGCTCCCCTCCTTCTCCGCCCAGCGCAGATTCTCGCGCCGGCCCCGCACGAAGTTGTCGAGCACCACGACCTCGGCCGCCCCGTCGGCGACCAGCCGATCGACGAGAGTCGAGCCGATCGTCCCGGCGCCACCGGTGACCAGCGCTCGTCCGCCCTCAATCGCTACCCCGTGCGGCGATTGGCCTCTTCCTGGATGTCCGTTGCTGAGCCCCATCTCTTCCTTTTTGTCGCTTTCGAGCGAACCTCGCGAGATCAACGGGCGGCGAGCCACGATGTTTCCGCCTCGAACTCAGATTTCCGCCAGAAGCTGGCGAGCCGCTTCACGGGCCGCGAAGCGCAAGAACGGCCGAGCCGGGGCCGTTCTTCGACCGCCCATGCGTAACGCCCGCGCCCCTGCCCAGACTCCACCACAGGCCATCTAATGCGTCCGATGCCCCTGCTGCTGATCGGAGCCGGAGGGTTCGCGCGCGAGACCGTCGAACTGGTGCGGGCAGTCAACCGCGAGGCGCCGACATGGGACCTGCTCGGCATGCTCGACGACGATCCAGGCAAGCACGGGGCCTACGTGCACGGCGTGCCCATCCTTGGGCCCTGCACCCTCGCCCGCAAACGAGGAGATGCCCGCCTCGCCGCCTGCGTCGCCTCGCCGGAAGACCCGCTGCGCCGCTTGCGGCTCGTCGCAAGGCTCGAACTGCCTCCCGAGCGCTACGCCACGCTCCTCCACCCGCGTGCGACCGTCGCCGATTCGGCGTCCGTCGGACCCGGGTCAGTCCTGCATGCGAATACCGTCCTCACCGCAGACGTCCAGCTCGGAGCGCACGTCGCGGCGATGCCCTCGGTGGTCCTCACCCACGACGACGTCGTCGGCGACGGAGTCACCTTCGGCGCCGGGGCCCTGGTCTCGGGCGGGGTGACCATCGAGAGCGGCGCCTACATCGGCGCCGGCGCGCTCCTGCGCGAGAAGCTGGCGGTGGGCTCGGGTGCGACGGTGGGGATGGGCTCGGTGGTCACCCGGTCGGTGCCGGCCGGAGAGATCTGGCATGGGTCCCCAGCGCGACCGGTCGAAACCGTCGACAGGCTGAAGGCGATCCCGTGAGGCTGCTCGTCGCACCGCACAGCCTCGAGATCGGCGGCAGTCAGATCAACGCGATCGACCTCGCCGCCGGCGCCGCCGACGCGGGACATGAGGTCGTCATCTACGGCGAGCCTGGTCCGCTCGTCGAGTACGTCGAATCACGCGGTCTGGAGTTCGTCGCGGCGCGCGCGCCGCGCTTCCGCCCCGCGCCCTCCCGAATCGCACAGCTCACCAGGCTGACCCGCCGCAGGCGCGTCGACCTTATCCACGCCTATGAGTGGCCACCCTGCCTCGACGCCTATTTCGGGGCGCACCTGATCGGCGGGGTGCCGCTTCTGTGCACCGTCCTCTCGATGACCGTCTCCCCGTACGTACCGCCCTCTGTTCCCCTGATCATGGGGACCGAGGCCCTCTCCGACGAGGCACGGCGCCGTCACCGCGCGCCGGTCTGGACGCTGGAGCCGCCGATCGACACCGTCGCCGATTCTCCCTCGGCCAACGGCTCGCCGTTCCGGCGCGCTTTGGGCGTCGCCGATGCAGCCCAGTTGGTCGTGACCGTCTCAAGGCTCGCGCTCGAGCTCAAGCTCGACGCCCTCACCGACGCGATCGACGCCGTGGACGCAATCGACGGCGAGCTTCCGGTCACGCTGCTGATCGCCGGCGACGGCCCGGCGCGTGCGGCGCTTCGCGCCCGTGCGGAGCGCGTTAACCGCCGCTGCCGGCGCGAGGCGATCCTCTTCAGCGGCGCCCTCGCGGACCCGCGCCCCGCCTACGCGGCGGCCGATCTCGTGCTTGGCATGGGCAGCTCGTCGCTGCGGGCGATGGCGATCGGCAAGCCGGTGATCGTGCAGGGCGAGCGCGGCTTCTCCGAGGTGTTCGAGCCCGCCAGCTATGACTACTTCATCCGTCACGGTTTCTGGGGGATCGGCTCCGGTCGCCCCAACGCGCAGCGCCTCGCCGCCCAGATGCGTGACCTGCTCCTCGACGGAAAGCGGCGTGGGGAACTGGCGAGCTTCGGCAGGGAGACGGTCGCGGCGAGGTTCTCCCTTGAGCGGGGGACGGGCCTCCAGCTCGACGTCTATGACGCGATCGTGGACGGACGGGCCGGCTGGCGCTTGCA
The DNA here is from genome assembly GCA_963728365.1 of uncultured Solirubrobacterales bacterium. GTDB lineage: Bacteria > Actinomycetota > Thermoleophilia > Solirubrobacterales > 70-9 > VRUE01. The sequence goes on along the minus strand of CAVSJI010000001.1, from coordinate 326,269 downwards.
CGATGCTGCTCGCGCGGCAGGGCGAGCTCTGCAACTCGAAATCCACAACCGAGACCCTCGCCATAAGCGCGCACGCCGAGCCGACGAGGCGCTCAGGCTCGGCGTTGCCCATGGGCCGGCGGCGGTCGAAGCGACGTAGGTCATGAGCGGTGCGCCGAGGGAAGCCTCGATCCGCCCGCCAGCCCGGCACCCCGGAGAGGCTGACGGCCCCTGGGACGGGCTCGTGGTGCTTTGTGCCGCAAACAGCTGGGACGACATCAAGCTGGCCGACCGCCACATGGCCGAGCACCTCGCCGCGCTCACGCCGGTGCTCTACGTGGATCCGCCTATATCCCACCTGACGCGTTTCAACGCCCCACAGCTCGCTCGTTCGCTGAAGCGCCCAAGGCTGCGAGCCGTCGCTCCGGGAATCGCCCGCCTCACGCCGCTGGCACCGCCCAAGCCAATGAGTCCGGCGACGCTGCCGCTCACCAATGGCGCGGCGCGGCGCCAGCTCCGGCGGGCGGTGTGGCACCTCGGCGCCCGGGTCGAGGCCGTCGTCTCGACGTGGCTGCTAGTCGACGGCTACGGAGTCTGCGGCGAGCGCCTGCGCGCGTACTGGTGGCAGGATGACCCGGTGGCGGCGGCGCCGCTCTGGCGCGTCGACCGGGAGCGCCTGGCGGAGGGTGACCGCCGGCTCTGCGCGAGCTCCGATCTCGTCGTGGCGGTCAGCGAGGGCGCGGTCGAGGAGCTGCGGTCCCGCGGCGTCGAGGCCACCTACCTGCCCAACGGCTGTGACGTGTCGTTCTACGCCGGGGTCGACGAGGCCCCCAGCCCTCCCGATGTTGACCTGCACGGCCCGACGGCCGGCTTCGTCGGACACCTGAACGGCCGCACCGACCTTGCCCTGCTGGAGGCCATCGCGGACTCGGGGACCTCGCTCCTCCTGGTCGGCCCTCGCGACCCAGCCTTCGAACCGGCGCGTCTCGGGGCCCTGGCTGCACGCTCGAACGTGTCCCACGTCGGGCCGCGGCCATTCGAGGAGCTGCTCCCCTACCTGAAGGCGATCGACGTGGGGATCGTCCCCTACGCGAACACCCGCTTCAACCGCAACAGCTTCCCGATGAAGACGCTCGAGTACCTGGCCGCCGGCAGGCCGGTGGTCAGCACGCCCCTACCGGCCGTCGAGTCGCTTGGGACGGACCTCGTGGCGCTCGCCGCGACGCCCGCTGAATTCGCGGCGGCCGTCGCAGGGGCAGCCCAGACGGCATCCGACCCGGCTCAGGTGGCTGAGAGGAGGGCGTTCGCCGCGCGGCACAGCTGGACCGAGCGGGCCGAGAGGCTTGCCGAGTTGCTCGGTTTGGCTCGGAACGACACGCTCGGAGCGCACGAAGGAAGCGATGACTGACGTCTCTCCCGACGCGGCGGCGGACGAGCTCTCACTTGGCGCCCGGACCCGCTCGGGGATGGCCTGGAGCCTGCTGAACAGCGTCGCCTCTCGCCTACTCACAGTCGTCGCCGGACTGATCATCGCGCGCGTTGTCTCGCCTGCACAGTTCGGCGCCTACACCATCGCGCTGCTGGTGATGACGGTCGCGCTGAGCATGAATGAGATCGGCATGAGTGTGGCCGTGATCCGCTGGAAGGGAGGGGTCGACCGCATCGCCCCGACCGCGGTCAGCGGCTCGCTCGCCAGCAGCGCCACCTGGTGGGCTCTGATGTTCGTCGGCGCACCGGCGATCGCCGTTCTGCTGAACGCGCCCGGGGCAGCGGCTCCGATCCGCGTGCTCTCCTTCGCCGTGCTTCTCGACGGCGTCTCGACCGTGCCCAACGCGTTGCTGACCCGCGCCTTCCAGCAAAGGCAGCGGACGGTCGCGGGAATCGTCGGCTTCCTCGCCGGGACCCCGATCGGAATCCTCCTCGCCGGAACCCACGGCGCCTCCGGGCTCGCGATCGGGCTGCTGATCGCGAACGCGGTCACCACGGCGCTGATCGTCTGGTTTGCGCCCTGCCGCCCGCTTCCCGGCTGGGACGGTGAGCTCGCGCTGCGGCTGGTCCGCCTCGGACTCTCGCCAGCGCTGACCAGTGCACTGCTGCTGGCGATCGTCAACGTCGACTCGGTGGTCGTCAGCCGGACGCTCGGTGTCGCCGCGCTCGGCTTCTACGCGCTCGCCTTCAACGTCGCCAACTGGCCCTGGAGGCTGCTCTCGATGGCGATTCGCCAGGTATCGCTGCCCGCCTTCTCGAAACTCGGCGACGATCCCCCGGCCCTCGAGAACGCCTTCGCCAAGAGCCTGACACTGGCCACGGGCCTCGCGGTGCTGGGCGGCATCCTGCTCGCATCGCTGGCGGAACCCGTCGTCGGGCTCCTCTACGGCGACAAGTGGCTGCCGGCCGTCGCCGCCCTGCGCTGGCTGGCGGTATTCGGCGCGCTCCGCGTCGTGCTGGAACTCTGCTACGACCTGCTCGTCGCGATCGGGCGCGCGGGATCCCTGGTCCGGGTGCAGCTCGGCTGGCTGGCCGCGCTTGCGCTGGCGCTTCCCGTCGGCGCCCGCCTCGGGGGCATGGCGGGGGTCGCGGTCGCCCAGGGAGTCGTGGCCGGCGCACTCGTCCTGCCCCTCAATCTCAACCTGCTTGCCAGATCGGGGGTCGGGCTCGGTCCCCTGGCGAAGTCCATGCAACCGGTGGCGCTGGCGAGCGCGGCGGGCACCGCGGTTGCGCTGCTCGCCCTGCGGGCGGATGCGCCCACCGCTGTGACGCTGACCGCCGGCGGCGCGCTGATAACCGTCGCCTACTGCTCCGCCTTCTTCGCCAGTCGCCGAGGGCGTGCCGCGCTGGGCTGGGCCGGCCTGCCGCTCCTCTCAAGCGCCCCGAAACCCGGCTCGGGCGATGGCCGCTCATCGACGGCTCGCCCGGCGCCGGCACCTGCCTCGGCCTCGCGCTGAGGGGCCCCGCCCGGTGGTCTCAGGCGGAAAGCGGCGCGTGAAGGGCCTGCCGTACGGCGGCCTGGATTGGAAGCCCGATCTCCCGCCGCTCGACTGGCCGGCGCTCGGGCGCAGAAGCGACCGCCTCGGCCAACTCGTCCAGATCGCCCACCGCGACAACGCGACCCTCCGCGGCGAGGGCCTCCGCCAACTCGACCTGATGGTCGTCCACGGTCTCTCCGAACCGCTTCAGCCGAGGCACCACAACCGGCCTGTGACCCTCCCGCAGGGCACAGAGGATGCTGCCGGCACCGGCATGGCAGACCACGACGTCGGCCAGTCGCATGCTCTGGAGCACCTCCGGGAATTGCATGAAGGCGGTGCTCCGCACCACGCCGGCCGGGGGAGGCACGGGTCCGTGCTGCAGCAGCAAATCCTCCCCCGCGAGCTGCTCCATCGCGCGCACCAGCCGCTCGAAGGGGATTTGACTCGAGCCCACGGTCGCGAAGATCACGCGACGCTCCCGTGGAAGCGAGCGCGGCGAAGGCGGGCGAGAGCCGGCCACTGAACGAAGAAGGCGTCGGCGAGCGGGTAGACCAGCCTCCCAGTCAACGCGAGCCTCTCGACGCGGGTAATCGACTCGACGTAGACGAGCCGGCGCCGCTGCAGGCGACCGAGGATGAAGAACGGCAACGCCAGCCCGGCTCCGGTCGACATGACGATGCCCGGATTCTGCTCGCGCAGCACGCGGCGCGCGAGCAGGAGGTTGCGCAGAAAGTTGCCGAGGTTCCGCGGCGTGGGTCCGTTGCCATAGACCACGTCCTCGCCCTCGAGGAGATGCTCGACGTCGGGAGAGCGCAGCGTCACCCAGGTGGGGTCGAGGTCGCGCCAGGCGGGTTCAAAGGTGAGCATCTGCAGCAGGTGGCCTCCCGGTGATGCCACGAGCAGAACTTTGCCGGGCAGGCCGCGCCGTCCTCTCACGCCGCTCGCCTCGTCGGGGACGGCGGCGCAGCCCGAGCGTCGCCGAGAGTTGTGAGCTCCAAGCCAAGCTCAGACGCGCGGCCGGCTATGGCCCCGATCGCCTCCACCGTCGCCTTCGCGGTCGGACGCACCGCGTAGTGAGCCGAGTCGTGAAGCAGAACAATCCCGCCATCGTCGAGATCGCGAATTACGCGGCTGGCCACGCGCTCGCCCGTGAGCGGCTCCCAGTCGAGCCCCCAGGTCGACCAGTATGCAACCTCGAGTCCGAGCCTCCTGCAGGTCTCCGCGCCCGACTCCGTGAGCTTGCCGTAGGGCGGACGATAGAGACGCGGCGTCGTGCCGGTCAGCTCAGCGATGGTCGCGTATCCGGCCTCGATGTCCGCGCCCGACTCCGCCGCCGACACTCGGTCGTGGCGGAAGTGCCGCTGTCCGTGAACGCCAATCTCATGGCCGCGGGCGAGCATCTTGAGACCGAGGTCGGGGGCCGCCTCCAGTCGCTCGCCGACAACGAAGAACGTCGCCTTCGCGCCAGCCGAGTCGAGGGCGTCGAGGACGGCGCCCGTGCTCCCGGGGGAGGGGTCCGGACCGTCGTCGAAGGTGAGCACGGCGCGACCGCCCACCGGAACGCGCTCCATCCCCGGGAATTCGCGCCAGCGGCGGTCGCGACCACGAGATCGCTCCTGCAGGGCGCAGCGCACGGCGAGCGGCAGCAGCCTGCGAAGTTGGTGCAGATTGCGGAGCATCCTCTCCGAAAACGTGGCGTCCGAGGCGGAACTTCTGCCTCATGGCCGGCCGCAAGCCGGCAAGGGCCGCATCCGTGCCCGCTCGGACCTTCGTCCAGTTCGGCTCAGTGCGGTGCTCAGGGGCCCTGGTACCGGCCGATAGCGGGACCATGCCTGGGCGTCTTCACATCTCCCGCACAGCCTGCCGCCACTGCCCCGCATCGCTCCTCGTCTCCGCCTTGTTCCTCCCCTTCGCAACCACGCCCGCTCCGGCAGTTGCTCACGGTAGAGCCCAGACAGCCCTGGAGTTGCACAGGGCACCGGTGGCAAGGTCGCCGGGACGGAGGAATGGATCCGGCACGAGGCACCACAGGCACCGGTCCACTGGGCGTCGGGATCCGGACAGGGACGGTCTCAGCACCCGGGTCGAGCGTCACCGGACACACACGAACCCGCACCGGTTCGACACGGACGGGGACGGCTTCGGCGACGGGGCCGAGGTGCTGGCGGGATCCAACCCCCTCGACCCCACCAGCGGGCCGGCGATAGCTGTAGGGCCGTCGCCGACCCAGTCGTCGCATCCCGCGCCGCCTGAAAGGAAGCCGACGCGCCCGCACGAAGGCAAGGAAAAGTCGCCGCCGACGGAAGCCGAAGAACCCCCGGAAGAAGCCGAAGACCCTCCGGCGACCGAAGACCCTTCCCCTCCCGTCGACACCACGCCCCCCGAGACGACGATTGACTCGGGACCCCCGGAAACCACCACGGCCACCGACGCCGCGCTCGCCTTCTCCGCCAGCGAGAGCGGCGCGACGTTCGAATGCGCGCTCGACTCAACCCCGTGGATCACGTGCATCTCGCCCAAGTCATACAGTGGACTTTCTCCTGGCGGACATATTTTCTCGGTGCGCGCCACCGACGCGGCGGGCAACACTGACGCCAGCCCGGCGACACGGAGCTGGGTTGTTGAAGGCGAAGAAAGCGGTGGTGGTGGTGAAGAAGGCGAAGTTGGCGGCGAAGAAGCCAGCTGCGGCGAGACCCTGAGCCCGGGCGCCAGCATCGCCGGTGCGCTCTCCTCTGCGACGGGAGGGACAGTCATCTGCCTGCGAGGCGGCAGTTACTCGGGCGAGCGCATCGCCGCCAACGCCACGAACAAGAGCTCCTTCGTCACGCTCCGCTCGGCGCCGGGCGAAACCGCCTCGATCGGCTCGCTCACCTTCGACGACGCCAGGTACATCCGCCTCGAAAGCCTGCGCTTCACCAACGGGGTCGAGTTCGTGCCGCAGGCCTCGCACGTCGAGCTGATCGACAACGAGATCAGCGGGCGGGAGGGCTTCTACTTCTTCGGCGACCCGAGGCTCGGGGACAGGGTCGACTCGGTGCTGATCGAAGGCAACGACATGCACGACATCGACTACACGGGATCGCAGGAAATCGCCGACGGGTACGGGATCAAGGGCATTGGCGATGCGAGCAACTTCACGGTCCGCGCCAACACGATCAAGTCACCAGCCTCCGACTACATCCAGCTGGGAGGCGGAGACCACTGGCTGGTCGACCGCAACACCTTCCTCGGCCCGAGCCTGATCGGCTCCCACTCCGACCACCAGGACCTGTGGCAGATCTACGGGGGAGCCAAAGACATCACCTTCACCAACAACGTCGCGCGTGACACCGGAACCGCCGAGTCGCTGCTGTTCCAAACGGGGGAATTCGAAGACGTGGACATCGAGAACAACCTCTTCGTCAACGACTCCGACGGGTACACATGCCAGCTCTACCAGTCCACCGGTCTGATCTTCCGCGACAACACGATCGTCGACAGCCACTGGGGCTGCCTCTTCCGCGACGAATCGAGCCGGGCGCCGGGTTCGGGCTATCAGGTCGATCACAACGTCTTCGCCGGCACGGAGGACGGTCCCGACGTCTCGACCGAGGGCCGCGCCGCCTCCTGGGGCGCCTACGACTACAACGTGTCCAGCGACAGCTCGGCCAGCGGAACCAACTCGGTGCGCAACTGGTCGCCATCCTGGGTGGACACCGTCGACTACACCCCGCTCGGGCTGCCGTTCACGGCCGGATATCGCAGGCCCTGAGCGAGCGGGTGGAGCCGCTCCCAAGGTGATATCCGGGGGCGGCAGCTCGCGATGGCCGCCGGACGATGCACTACCTTCTACTCAATATCGAGGAGACGCCTATACCGAGTGGGTATCTTGATGGCAACGACCTCATGAGGCGTGTTCTCTCAACTGCCCTGCCGTTCGCTCTTCTCGCCTTCCTCCCGGGCGCCCCGCCCGCGGTGGCGCAGGCGAGCTGCTGCGCCGGCGGTCGCAGCGCCCACACCAAGCTCGTCAGGTCACACGCGAGGCGGGACTGGGACCGGGACGGCCTGACGAACTGGATCGAGAAGCATCGCACCGGGACGAACCCGCGCCGGTTCGATACCGACGGAGACGGCTATGGCGACGGCGTCGAGACGTGGCACGGGACGAACCCGCGCAGGCGCAGGAGCCACCCGAGGCTTCTGATCTCCCCTAGACGCGTGGCGGCGGTCGCCCCTCGGCCCGTGGGGACGCCCCTCGGGGTCCCGCTCGGCGGTCGAGCCCCCGCGACCCACCCGAGTCTCCTCGAGCCCGTGCAGCTGGTCGCAACCCCGGAAAGACCCTCCTCCGAACCCGAACCACAGCCGCCGCCCAAAGAACCTCCTCTGGAAGAAGAAGGAAAAGGGGGCGAAGAAGCCAGCTGCGGCGAGACCCTGAGCCCGGGCGCCAGCATCGCCGGTGCGCTCTCCTCTGCGACGGGAGGGACAGTCATCTGCCTGCGCGGCGGCTTCTACGGAGGTGGTCAGATCGCCGCCAACGCCACGAACAAGAGCTCCTTCGTCACGCTCCGCTCGGCGCCGGGCGAAACCGCCTCGATCGGCTCGCTCACCTTCGACGACGCCAGGTACATCCGCCTCGAAAGCCTGCGCTTCACCAACGGGGTCGAGTTCGTGCCGCAGGCCTCGCACGTCGAGCTGATCGACAACGAGATCAGCGGGCGGGAGGGCTTCTACTTCTTCGGCGACCCGAGGCTCGGGGACAGGGTCGACTCGGTGCTGATCGAAGGCAACGACATGCACGACATCGACTACACGGGATCGCAGGAAATCGCCGACGGGTACGGGATCAAGGGCATTGGCGATGCGAGCAACTTCACGGTCCGCGCCAACACGATCAAGTCACCAGCCTCCGACTACATCCAGCTGGGAGGCGGAGACCACTGGCTGGTCGACCGCAACACCTTCCTCGGCCCGAGCCTGATCGGCTCCCACTCCGACCACCAGGACCTGTGGCAGATCTACGGGGGAGCCAAAGACATCACCTTCACCAACAACGTCGCGCGTGACACCGGAACCGCCGAGTCGCTGCTGTTCCAAACGGGGGAATTCGAAGACGTGGACATCGAGAACAACCTCTTCGTCAACGACTCCGACGGGTACACATGCCAGCTCTACCAGTCCACCGGTCTGATCTTCCGCGACAACACGATCGTCGACAGCCACTGGGGCTGCCTCTTCCGCGACGAATCGAGCCGGGCGCCGGGTTCGGGCTATCAGGTCGATCACAACGTCTTCGCCGGCACGGAGGACGGTCCCGACGTCTCGACCGAGGGCCGCGCCGCCTCCTGGGGCGCCTACGACTACAACGTGTCCAGCGACAGCTCGGCCAGCGGAACCAACTCGGTGCGCAACTGGTCGCCATCCTGGGTGGACACCGTCGACTACACCCCGCTCGGGCTGCCGTTCACGGCCGGATATCGCAGGCCCTGAGCGAGCGGGTGGAGCCGCTCCCGGATCCCGAATCGTCCTCAGGCGAGGGCCGGCTCCCTCGCCGTGCGGCTCGCGACGACCTCCCCCTGCCAGAGCTCGAAGACGAGGAAGCTCCACAGCAGCGCCGAGTTGTCCTCCTGGCGGGCGAGGTGGCGATCGAACAGGCCCCGAACGACGTCCTCGCGCAGGTAGTCGTGGGATCGGGCGCCCTTCGAGAGCACGGTTTCGCGTGCCATCTCGTGCAGATCGGTGCGTAGCCACTCCGCCATGGGCACCTGGAACCCCTGCTTGGAGCGGTCGATGAGACTGTCCGGCACGACGCCCCTCAGGGCCGCTCGGAGCGCGATCTTCCTCTCCGACCCCCTCACCTTGACGCGCGTCGGAAGCGCGGCGGCCAGCTCGAGCAGCTCGTGGTCGAGCAGCGGCGAGCGCGCCTCGAGCCCGTGAGCCATCGTCGCGATGTCCATCTTGACCAGCAGGTCGCCCGGGAGGTATGTCCGCTGGTCGACGTCGAGCATCAGATCGACCAGATCGACGGCGTCGGAGGAATCCCACGCATCGGAGATCACGTCATCCGGGGTGTCGCCGAGAGCGGCGCTGAACTCCGGGGTGTAGGCGGTCTCGCGCAGCGCCAGCCCGAACCGCGACATCGCCTGCACGTAGCGCCCCCGGGGCGAGAGCGGCAGCAGCGTCGAGGCGCGGCGCACTCGGTTGCGCACGCTGGTGAGGTCGCCGTCGGCGGCGATGCGATTGCCGGCGCGGGCGATTGCCCGACGCAGCCCAACGGGAACGCGGTCGAGCCGCCGCAACATCGCCGCGTGCGAGTAGCGACCGTACCCGCCAAACGCCTCGTCCCCCCCGTCTCCGTTGAGGACGACCGTAACGTGGCGGCTGGCCATCTCTGCCAGGTAAAAGCTCGGTATGGAGGAGTGGTCGGCGAACGGCTCGCCGTAATGTCGGATCATCCTTGGCAACTGATCGGCGACGTCCGGCCGCACGACGAGCTCGTGATGGTCGGTGCCGAACCTCTCCGCAACCGCGCGGGCGTGCGGGAGCTCGTCGAAGCCATCGGTCTCGAATCCGATCGAGAAGGTCTTGACCGGACCGGAGGCCTGCTCTGCCATCGCCGCAACCACTGCAGTCGAGTCGACGCCGCCGGAGAGGAACGCGCCGAGTGGCACGTCGGACACCATTCGCCGCCTGGTGGCGCGGGCGACGGCGTCGCGGACCAGCTCACCCGCCTCGACGTCGCTTTCCACCTCGCGCTTGGCGGTGTAGTCGAGCTTCCAGTAGCGCTCGATCCGCGTCTGCCCGGCGGCCCACCTGAGTAGAGACGCGGCAGGGAGCTTGCGCACGGCGCGGAAAGCGCTGTGTGGGCTGGGCACGTAGCCGTAGGTGAAGAAGCGGTCCAGCGCGGCCGGATCGGGCGTACGCGGAATCTCCTCGTCGCCAAGCAGCGACCACAACTCCGACGCGAAGGAGAGAGTACCCGCCCGGTCCGAGTAGAACAGCGGCTTCTTGCCGATCCGGTCCCGGGCGAGCACCAGCTCCCCGCGCTTCTCGTCCCAGACGGCGAAGGCGAACATACCGGCCAGAGACTCAACGCAACTCGCCCCCTCCTCCTCGTAGAGGTGGGCGATCACCTCAGTGTCGCCCTCGGTCGTAAAGCGGTGCCCGTTTGCGCGGAGCCGGGCGCGCAGCTCCCGGTAGTTGTAGATCTCGCCGTTCAGAACGACAGCGACCGAGCGATCCTCGTTGTACACCGGTTGATCCCCCGTGGCGATGTCGATGACCCGCAGGCGCTGGATGCCAAGTCCGACCCGTCCGGCGAGGTGAACGCCCCGGGCGTCGGGCCCCCGGTGCTCGAGCCGTGCGCACATGCGCTCGATCGTCTCCCTCGAGACGCCCCGGCCGTCGTAACGCGCTTGCCCGGCGATGCCGCACATCGCTATCCGGCCCGGCGCAAGACGAACAGCGTGCAGTTGGAGAAGAGCTCCTCCTCGGGCCACGAAGCCAGATCTGCGGCGACCTTGGGGGTGTAATGCTCTCGCCCCAATTCGGGCTGCTTGACCCGCTCCTCGATCAGTTCGAAGTGCTCCCCGAAGAGGTCCCGGTAGTCGGCTCGCGTGAGGCGGTTCACGTGGCTGTTCGGCTCGAACCGATCGCGCCTCAAGTGCTCCCACGGCTCACTGCGTCGATTCCTCGGCGGGTTGGCGATCGACCACCGGCTCCACTCCTGGAGCACCCCTCCGGTTATTCCGGTGAACACATTCGGCCTGATCAGGGCCAGGCCCCCGGGACGAAGCCAGCGCGCCATCGCTGGGACGATGCGCTGGAGCGAGGCGGTTTCGACGCTCTGAAAGACCTCCTCGGAGATGACGAGGTCGAGCGTCTCGGCGGGAATCCTGATCTCGGCGGCGTCGGAGACGTGCAGGCGGGACGCGTCGTAGCCGACGCTTACGCCGTGGGAAGCAAGCTCGCGCCGGAAGGCCGCCCGCTCGCGCGGATCGAAGAGCGCTCGGCGCACCATCGACTTGAGCGCCCGCTCGGGACCGTTTGTCCTCCAGACTTCGCGAGCTTCCAGCGGCGTCGCACGCAGCAGCGGTCGCTCGGCGTCAACGCCTTCGATGTCCACGCCCATGCTCTGTAGGGCGATCGAGCGGTAGGGCCTGGCTCCGTAGCCGATCTCGAAGGCCCTGGCCGAGCGCAGGTCCGTCCCGCCGTGCGCGCGAAGCAATTCGTCGTACTCGGCGACGTCCTCCATCACGTAGCCGAGCTGGGGCGCCCGCAGGGCCCGCTGAAGGTAGCTCCTCGAGAGCACTCGGTACTCGGCCAACTTCTGGCCCAGCGAGATGGGCGCGGTCGAAGGAGAAAGGCGTTCCGCGCTCATGGGCCGAGAGGGGGTGTGGACAGTCCGAAGAGAACTCCGAGCGCGCGCCCGTCAGCGCGCAGCTCGCGGCGGGCGGTCGGGCGCACCGCCGCGCTCGGCAGCCTGGCCGCACCGCGCAGGACGTAGCCCAGAGCCAGGGCGAAACGGATCGCCGCCGCGCCCAGGGCTCCGTGATGCTTGCGTGCGAACAGCGCTCGGGAGTGGGCAAGCTGCGCCTTCAGGTCGCCGCCGTCGCGGCGACCTGCGTGGTGGATCACGGTCATCACCGGAAGGTGGCGTACGTCCCAGCCGGCCTTGCGCGCGCGCAGGCACCAATCGATCTCCTCCGAGTAGAGAAAGAAACGCTCGTCCATCGGTCCGACGGTCGCTATCGCCTCTGCGCGCGCACACAGGAACGCGCCGACGACCCAGTCGGGCGAGGCCTCGGTCCGGTAGCGCTCGACTCGCACGTCGAGCTCCTGCAGGGTACGCATGAGCGGCCAGCGGGCGGCGGCCAGGGACTCGCCGAGATCGCGCCCGGCAGAGGGAAAGCGGCGCATCGAGTACTGCAGCTCGCCGTCGGAGCCGCGCTGCACGACGCTCGCAATCCCGACCTCGGGCCGATCGTCGAGCGCCGCGATGAGGTCGGCGAAGGTCCCGTCCCGGATTTCGACGTCCGGGTTGAGCAGCAATACGTACCGTCCCCGGGCCCGCTCGATGCCAGCGTTGTTTGCGGCAGCGAACCCGCGGTTCGCAAGGCGCAGAACCTCGACGTCCTCGAACTCCCTCCCGATCGCGTCGGGCGTGCCGTCGGTCGATGCGCTGTCGGCGACGATCCACTCGGTCCTGGCCGACGCCGTCGCCGCATGGGCGGAGCGCAGCGTGCGCAGCGCCAGGTCCCGACCGTTGTGGGTCACGACGACGACGCTCAGATCGGGTCGCGGACCGTTCATTGCGCCACCGCCGGAACGCGGGGGGCGAGCCGCGACGCTCCCGGCGCACGCTCGACCGGTAGCTCGACCGAGGCGGCGCAGGTGCACATCGCCGCCATAAAGAGGAACAGGTAAGGGGCCTCGAGGAAGGTGAGGATGTCGTAGAGGGCGCAGGCGATGCCGAAGGCCAAGCATGCCGCCGCCGCGGCAAGCGCGGGCGGGCCGCGTACGGGGTCGTCTGACCGCAGCACCGAACGCGCCACGAACAGCGGCGTCACGATTAGCGCTAGGAACGCGATCAGACCCAGCGCCCCGGTCTGGTAGAGCTCCCCCAGGTACTCATTGTCGAAGATCCGGTAGGTATCGACCTTTCCCGAGTCGAGCGTCCCGAAGCCCCGGCCGAGAATCGGGTGGCTGAGCAGATCGGGGGCGACGGCCGGGTAGTCGGACGTGCGCCCTTTGGTCGAATCCTGTTCGGATGCCTGTCCGAGCTCGCGAACAGTGCTGAAAATCCCCGGTGTGACCGTCAGCGCGACCGCGAGAGCCACCACGCCGAAGGGGGCAAGCCGCAGCAGCTGACGCGGACGCAGCGCGAAAAGCGCCAGCAGGGCGATGGCGGGGACCACGGCGCCCGCCTTGCGCTGGGTGATCAGCGCGCCGGCGATGATCACGCACCCGGCGAGCCCCCAGAGCACCTGCCTGCGGCGGTCGCGCGAAACGGCGGCGAGCACGACGGCGAAGGGCAGCGCCATGCCCAATATCGAGGTCACCGCGAGGGCGTGCCGGGTCGGCCCCGTGATCATCGGCCGGGCCTGGGCGTTCGGCGCGGGATCGGCTTCCGTGCCGGCGGGATCGACCGTCGCGACCGGCGAGAAGACCCTCGCCGCGGTTTCGTAGAAGACGTTGTGCCCCGTCTTCTTCTCGTAGATGGTGCCGGTCGCCGTGATCACGGCCAGGACAACGATCAGGACCGAGAACGGGCGCAGCTCCCTTGCCCGCAGGCAAAGCGAGACGACGGCGAACACGGCGACCAGCGCGAGAAGGACGGCGAATCGCTTCTGGGCGTGTTCCCATTCGCCGAGGTTCGTGATCCTGCTGACGTTGACGGCAATGCTGGCCACCGCCACGAACACGAAGGCCGCCATCCCCGCTGTCCATCCCCGTCCGCGCAGCTGCTGCACGCCCTGGCCATGGCGGCGCAGTAGCACCCCGAGGATCCACGTGCCGACGAGCATGACGACCACAAAGCGGTCGAAGTCGGAGCTGACCGGAAGGTGGACCTTGGGGTGGATGGCTTCGAACGGAACCAAGAAGATCATCACCAGGAACCCCGCCATCAACCACGGCAGGGGCCGCCGGGTGCGCGGCCATGCATCCGCGGCGATCGCGCCGGATGGGAGTGGCTTCCCGGACCCCACCTCAGAGCACCGGGTCCCGTTCGTGGTCCACGAACCGGGGACCGTCGCCCCGCTCGCTACCGTTGCCGTTCGCACCGGCCTTTCCGGCCGGGGGCCGGTCCGGATTGCCTGCCTGCCGCCATCCCCGTGCGACGTTGTGGGCGGGAACCAGCAACATGCACCAGCCGGCGAACACCACGAGGAACACCAACGCCCCGATCTGGACGTTCGCGCCTTCGTTCACGACACCGCCGGTCGCCTTGCCCAGAGCCCTGATCTCCACGCGCGAGCTGTCTGGAGTGTGCTGCCTGGCCTGAAGCCGGTCCACGTAGGCGCGAAGCGCAGCTGGCGCCGCCCTCGCCAGGGCCAGCGCCTCACCCTGCGTCGGCGCCTGCGCGAAGACCGAGATGATCGGCAGGGTCGGGTTGTTCTCGAAGCGAAGGCGATAGAGCGCCCCCTCTCCGATGATCTGCGAACTCCGCTGTTCGGCCGTCGGCTCCTGGTTGATCACGGGCAGGTTGAGGTCGTAAGGGCCCTGCGCCTCGATCGCGTCGGCCGGCAAGTGGGCCTTGCGCCCAATCAGCGTCACCAGCGCTGGGCTGGCCAGGAAACGAGCGAAGACGCTCGCCCGGGTGTCGAGCTGCGTCAGGTCCGTCGAGAGGTCCGCGAAGGCCGAGGCGGGAGTGTCGACCAGCATCTCGCTTGACCCGGTCGCGAACACGTTGGTGCGACTAGTGAGCGACGGTGGGAACAGGTCGGCCTGATAGACGCTGAGCGTGGCGGCGATCGCGGCGACAAGCGCTCCGACGGCCACGAGGCGACGACGCTGCCAAAGGATCTTGATGGTTCGAGCGAATTCCATGGGCTCTGAGGGGCCGCGCGCCTTCCCAGACAAAACGCTCGGCGACCCGGCCTTCTTTCGGGTCAGCGCGTGATCGCGAGCCGCTTCGCCGGGCGCCGGGGGCGCAGGAGACGGAGGATCCGATCGCGCTGCTCCGCGCGCACGAAGCCGCGGTATCCCTCCACCTCGAGGCGCGGCGTTCTTCTCACCATCGCCTTTCCGTAGCCGTAGGCATAGGCGAGCCCGGCCAGGCCGCGTGGGCGCTGGCGCGACACCTTCGTGGCCCGGGCAAGCGTCCAGAGGACGCCGTGATGGAGCGTCCAGTGAGCTTCGCCCCAGCGGACGTGACCCCGCAGACGACCGTCGGCGGTGCCGGTATGGCGGTGGTGAAGCGCCTCGGCGTGCTCGAAGGAGCGCGTGCGGAAGCCTCGCATGCGCGCGACGACCTCGTCGATGCCGTCCCACCCCAGCCGCTCCTCCATCCCGCCGATCGCCACGAAGCAGTCGTGGGTGTAGAGCTTGAGCGCGCCCCGGACGTGCTCGGCGGCGCAGAGGCACGGCGACCAGGCGCCGTCGTGGCGCTCGAGGATCACGCCGCCGGCGATCCCCAGCGCGCGGCTGCGCTCGAACTCTCTCAGGATCCGCTCATAGTAGGCGGGTCTCAACTCGACATCGCCGTCGAGCTTCCCGATATGCGTGAACTCCGCCGCATCGACCGTGCTCAGTCCGTAGTTGAATGCGCGCGGGGCGGCCGCGACTGCCAGACGATCCGCGGACTCCGGCGTGAAACGCGGAGGCGTCGAGACGACCTGCATGAAGTCGATCTCGGCCGCGAGACGACGCAGGATCTCCGCGGTCCCGTCCGAGGAGCCATCGTCAACCACCACCCAGCGATCGGGGGGACGGGTCTGAGTCGCAACGGCCCGCGCGACCCGCTCCAGGTGAGCGGCCTCGTTGCGCACCGGAGAGACGATCAGCAGGCGCGTGTCCGGCATCGGTCCCCCATCCCTCAGGATCCCGGCCCCGAACGCTCGCGAGCGTCGGGCCGCAGGGCGACGGCCCTCTGCGGCTGGCCCGGATCCCCTCCCTCCTCAGCGGTGACCTCATGCAGCGCGGGCACCGAGGGCGGGCCGGAGCCGTGGGAGGAGCGCGAGCCGGCTTCGGGCTCGGGGGTCTTCCAGGCAGCGACGAAGCGTGGAATGGCCAAGATCAGCACGATGAACAGGGTCAGCAGCACAACGAAGAGCAGCACCGCCACCTTGGCACCCAGCGCGTCGATCACCGGAGCCGCCTGGGCTGGCCCCAGGACCCTGAACTTGACCCGGCTACCGGGCGGTATGCCCTGCCGTTCCTGAATCGATTCGACGACATGTCCGATTGCCTCGGGCACGGCGGCAGCGAGGTCACGCGCCGCGCGAACGGTCGGCGCGCGGGTGGCGACGTTGACGATCGGCAATTCGTCGCGCTGGGCTATTTCGATCCCGTACGGACGCGTCTGGGGCGGGGCTTCGGCGGCGCCGGGGGCCTCGCCGGGAAGCGGCACCGGCCCGGCAACTTCGATCTGTTTGACGGGGATGCCGGTGTCCTTCGCAATGCGGCGGATCACGTTGCCCCCTCCGATATAGCGCGCAAAGACCCCGGCGCGCACGGTCAGCGGGGTCAGGTTGCGCCCGACGTCGGCAATCGGAGACTTCGCCGAGTCGACGAGGATTCCGATTGAACCCTGGGCGTCCCGCTGAGCGCGCTTGGAGATCGAGGGCGGCGCGACGCTGACCTCGTAGACCGCGACGACGGCGATTGCGGCAGCGGCGACGAAGGAGACGACGACCAGGAGACGACGACGCCACAGCTCTTTGAGGATAAGGATCGAGTTCACGTCATCTTTCGCGCCCACGCCGGATCGACGGCCGCCACCAAGGAACGCGGGCCCCTCACCGGAACTTCTGCGCACCATGAGTGCAGCCGCCTCCGCCGTTTTTCCACCCCCGGCGACCGCGGTGGCCACAAGCCGCGGCATTCGTCACTCGTTTGTTGGTCGATGAACCTTGACCACGCCATCGAGACCTTGGTCGTCGGCTACGGATACTGGGGGCCGAATCTGGTTCGCAATGTCGCCGAGCGACCCGAGTTCAACCTCGCCGGCCTCTGCGATCGCGACGAGCGGCGCCTGCGCGAGTTCGAGCTCCGCAACCCCGGCGTTCCAGGCGAGCGCCACCTCGACGCCGCCCTTTCGGACCCGAGCCTCGAAGCGGTGGCGATCGCGACGCCGCCCCACACCCACCACACGCTGGTCCGCAAGGCGCTCGAGGCGGGCAAGCACGTTCTGGTCGAGAAGCCCCTGGCGCGCACCGCCGACGAGGCCGCCGACCTGATGGCCCTGGCCGATGAGCTCGGCCAGGTGTTGATGCCCGGCCACACCTTCCTCTACAGCCCGCCGGTGACCAAGATCCGCAACCTGATCCGCGACGGCGTGCTGGGCGACATCCATTTCGTCACCTCCTCGCGGATGAACCTCGGCAAATACCAGCGTGACGGGGTGGTTCTCGACCTCGCCCCGCACGACCTCTCGATCCTCCTGCACTGGCTCAACGAGCCGTTGGTCGAGGTCACCGCCAACGGCTGCAGCATCCGCGAGGACGGCGTCCACGACACCGCCTTCATGACCCTCTCCTTCGCGAGTGGAACTCAGGCCAACGTCCAGATCTCCTGGCTGGCGCCGCGTAAGATGCGCCAGATGGTCGTCGTCGGCAGCAGCCAGATGGTCCAGTACGAGGACACCGCCGCTGACGACCCGGTGCGGATCTATGACCGCGGTGTCGACTTCCACGAGCCACCCGCAAACTTCGGCGAGTACCGGCTAACCTACCGCAGCGGGGACATCATCGCCCCGCGGATCGAGCCGGCCGAGCCGCTCGGCCTCGAGCTCAAGGACTTCGCCTCGGCGATCCTCGAGGGCACCACGCCGGTCTCCAACGCACGGCTCGGCCTCGAGGTCGTCTTCGCGCTCGAGGCGCTCGAGCAATCGCTGCACTCACGCGGCAAGCCCGTCGCCGTACGCAGCACCGACGACGCTCTCCTGCCCCACGCCCAAGCCGCCTGAGCCGCTCCGGCCGCTGCTCAGGCCGCCCGGCTCGTGGCGCCGATGAAGTCGAGCTCGGCCAGGTAGACGAGTACCGTGTGACCCGCCAGGCGGTCGAGCGGCAGGCCGCGGGCCTGCGCCTCGCGGGCGAGCGTCACCTCGATCTCAGGCTCGACGGCGAGGTCGAGCGTTTCCTCCGCCGGCGAGACGTCGTCCGCGAGAAAGCCGGGAGGCGCCAGCGGGGGGCGGCCGGAGCCAAGTTTGCTGCAGTAGTGACAAAGGGCCGCGTGCACCGCCTCGGGCAGCGACGAGCCGAGCTCGGACTCGATTCCGGAGCGGGCGAATGCGCCCAGAGCGATTTTCATTGCGGCCATCTCATCGAGACAACTACCGCCAGGTGCCCAAGATTTTCACTTCCAAACGCCAAATCCTCCTAACTTCACCCTCTGTTTCTCATGCAGAGGACGGGGCTTGAATCTGAGGATGGAAATTAGGACGAATGTTGGGTATTGACTTTCGGATGAAAGGCCACTATTCCTTCCCGGCGCGACTCGAGATGCTCATTATAAATTTTTGCAAAATCTGACGGGCAGTATTGGGTAAATGTCGCACTTTGGGGGCTCTCCCTCCCCCATCTGGAGCAGGACGAAGCGCCCACTTTGACAACTGGAACAAGACCAGCCGATCCCCTGGAGCCACTAAATTGACCAGCCCACGAAGCGAGACGAGCCCCGAACCGAACGGCCATCGAACGATTGGATCGGGCAACAGCCGCCTGGTCTCCGAGGCGGTCAAGAGGGCTCAAGCCGGCGACTCCGAGGGGCTTCACTTCCTCTACGTTCGCTACGCGCCCGACGTGCAGCGCTACATCGCCAGCTTCGTCAAAGACCACCACGAGGCCGAGGACATCACCCAGAACGTCTTCGCCAAGCTGATGAAGGCGATCCGCAAGTACGAGGAGCGCGAGGTGCCGTTCGCCGCCTGGATCATGCGTGTGGCGCGCAACGCGGCGCTCGACCACATGCGCGCCCGGCGGGCGATCCCCACCGAGGAGGTGCGGATCGCCGATACCGGCCAGGCGCAGGTCGGCATCGACCGCGGACAGGATCTGCGCCACGCGCTCGAAGAGCTGCCCGAGGACCAGCGCGAGGTGCTCGTGCTGCGCCACATCGCCGGCCTCAGCCCGGTCGAGATCGCCAGCGCCTTGAAGAAGTCCGAGAGCTCCGTGCACGGGCTGCACCACCGCGGGCGGCGCACGCTGCGCGCAAAGCTCGCCGAGCTGGGCGCCGCTCCGGTCGTCTCACCCCCCGCGGCCTGATCGCCGCGTCCGCTCAGCCTCCGTCGTCGAGGTCGTCGAGGATCCGCTGGGTGATCTCACCCGCGTCGGCCTCGGCCACGTAGTAGAGGAGAGCGTGACTCACCAAGACGTCGACCGAGACGCCCTGCTCGGCGGCCTCGGCTTCGAGCGCGGCCCAGAGGTCCTCGTCCAGGCTGAGCTGCAACTCGACCCGCTCGGCGGGTTCCCGTCCGGCGAACGCCGGAACGCTCCACCCCGATCGCTGCGCCTCCTTGTCTCCGAGGTAGGCCCGCAGCGCGCGCTCGGCGCGCGTGTCCAGGTGCTCCGCCCCCTCACCACTCTCTCCGAGCAGCGCACGCTCGGTGAAGCCGCCGACGCTGACGGTGGCGCTGCGTTTCATCGCTGGCACTGATCTCCCCTCGGACTGGACGGCGCCTCCCCCGCGCGTGCAACGATCCTATTACAGGTCAGCGTTGTGTATGCGATACATGAGATAACGCTCATGCCCCCGTGGTGTCAGGCGTAAATTCCGGCCGCCCCGCTACGCCCCTGGCGTAATCCGGTAGGCGTCGAACACCGACTCGACGTTGCGCAGCCGGGCGATGCACTGTTTGAGCTGCTCGGTGTCGCCCACCTCGATCACGAACTGGTTTTTGACCATCGGGTGGTTGGTCGTGCAGCTGGCGCCGAGGATGTTGATCCCGGCCTCCGAGAAGGTCCGCGAGAGGTCCTCGAGCAGGCGGGTGCGGTCGTAGGCGTCGATCTGGATCTCGACCCGGTAGGAGGACTCGTTCTCGCCGTCCCAGCTCACCTCGACGAACCTTTCCGGCGCCCGCTTCAACGCCTTCATGTTCTTGCAGTCGCTGCGGTGGATCGTGATGCCGCGCCCGAGCGACACGTAGCCGGCGATCTCGTCGCCGGGAACCGGCCGGCAGCACTTGGCCAAGCGTACCGCCACGTTGGCGGCGCCCTTGACGCTGATCCCGTAGTTGGAGGCGTCCTTGGTGCGGCGCGCCTTGTCCTCGCGGTGGTCGCCGGGCAGGCCGAGCGGGTCGGCTTCCTCGACCGCCTCGCCCTCCTTCAGCCGCTGCATCAGCTTGTTGGCGACGGTCTTGGTCGAGACCTTGCCCTGCCCCAGCGCGATGTAGAAGTCGGTCGCCTTGCGGAAGCCCACCTCGCGGATCACGTCGACGAGCAGCGGCGAGGCGGCGACCTTCTGCATCGGCAGGCCGCGCTTGCGCAGCGCCTCCTCGAGCCCTTCGCGGCCCTTGCGCTCGGCGTCCTCGCGGCTCTCCTCCTTGAAGAAGGCGCGGATCTTGTTGCGCGCGCGGCTCGTTCGCACCAGCTTCAGCCAGTCGCGCGAGGGCCCGCGCCGCTGCTTGGCGGTCAGCACCTCGACGATGTCTCCGGAGCGCAGCTGGTAGTGCAGCGGGACCATCGAGCCGTTGACCTTGGCGCCGACGCAGGCGTGGCCGACGTCGGTGTGCACGGCGTAGGCGAAGTCGAGCGGGGTCGAGCCGGCCGAGAGGTTCTTCACCTCGCCCTTCGGCGTGAAGACGAAGACTTCGTCCTCGAAGAGGTCGACCTTGAGCGACTCGAGGAACTCGGTCGGGTCCTGCTCGCCCTCGGCCTCGACCAGCTGGCGCAGCCAGGTCATCTTCTCCTTCTGCGGGTCCCGCGCGCCGCCCTCCTTGTAGGCGACGTGGGCGGCGATCCCGTACTCGGCAAGCTTGTGCATCTCCTCGGTGCGGATCTGGATCTCGAGCGGCTTGCCCTGCGGGCCGATCACCGTCGTGTGCAGGGCCTGGTACATGTTGGCCTTGGGCATCGCGACGAAGTCCTTGAAACGCCCGGGCAGCGGCTTCCAGAGCGAGTGGATGACGCCGATCGCCCCGTAGCAGTCCTTTACCGAGTCGACGATCACCCGCATCGCGGTCAGGTCGAAGATCTCGTTGAACTCGCGGCCCTTCTTGGTCATCTTCGTGTAGATCGAGTAGAAGTGCTTGGCGCGGCCGGAGATCTCCGCCTCGATCCCGACCTCACGCAGCTCGCCGGAGAGGAATTTGCCCGCCTCGGCGACGTAGGTCTCGCGCTCGTTGCGCTGCTGGGCGACCAACTGCTTGATCTCCGCGTACTTGCGTGGATGCAGGGTGGCGAAGGCGAGGTCCTCGAGCTCCCACTTGATCGCGTGGATCCCGAGCCGGTGGGCGAGCGGCGCGTAGATCTCCAGCGTCTCGCGCGACTTCGCCGTCTGCTTCTGCTTGGGCAGCGCGCCCAGCGTGCGCATGTTGTGCAGGCGGTCGGCCAGCTTGATCAGGATCACCCTGACGTCGGTGGCCATCGCCACCATCATCTTGCGGTAGTTCTCGGCCTGGCGCTCGTCGCGGCTCTCGAAGGTGATCCCGGTCAGCTTGGTCACGCCGTCGACCAGCTGGGCGACCTGCTCGCCGAACTCGGCGCGGATCTCCTCGAGGCTGGCGCTGGTGTCCTCGACCGTGTCGTGCAGCAGCGCTGCGCAGAGCGTCTCGGTGTCGAGCCGCATCCCGGCGCAGATCTGAGCGACCCCGACCGGGTGGGTGATGAACTCGTCGCCGGAGCGGCGCAGCTGATCGGCGTGGCGCTCGCAAGCGAACTCGAAGGCGTGGGTGACCGCGGCGCGGTCGATCGTCGCCACGGCGGTGGCGAGGGCGCCGTCGCCGTTGGCGCTCGACGCGGAGTCGAACTCCTCGACCACGGCGAAGAGGTCGGCCAGAAGCTCCTTGCTCTCTAGGGGTGTTTCAGTGCTTCGAGGTATTGCCGTGCCTCCTCGTGGCAAGCGCTGTAGGCGCGGAAAGCGGCGGACCGCTCCAAATCTGTCTCCTCCGAGGATACGACCCCGACCACCCCCTCGCCGGCGGCGGGCTCGCCACGCAAGAGACCGAGCTCGGAAAGCACGCGGAAACAGCGCGCCGCCGTCTCCGGGGCGCGCGGCTGGGACCCGCTGCCGAGGAGCGCCGCGCGCAGCTCCTCGCCGCTCGCTTCGCCCGCCTCGCGCAGGTCGCGGAAGGCCGCGATCAGCGTGTCCCGCTGGGCCAGCTGCTCACCGAGCATCGCCAGCGAAAAGCGCCACTCCGCCTCGCCCCAGGCAACGTGCAGGTAGCCGCCGCCGGTGTCGCTGGGCAGCGAAGCGGCCCGCCCGACGCACTCGAATTGCGGCGGGTCGACAAGCACCACGTGCGAGAACCGGGCGGCAAGCCCAGGCTCGTCCTCGAACGAGCGAGCGTCTGCCAGCACCACCCCCGGCCCGGCAAGCGCAGCCCGCCGCTCCCGGCAAGCAACGACAGCCAAGACATCCCCCCCACCGCAAGAAGCCAGCTCCCCCACAACAGCCGCGCCCGACCCAGCAACCCGAACCACCTCCCGACCCTGACCGCCGACGGGCCGATATGTCAAGTCTGCCTTGACATTTAGGCCCGTCGGCCCCCAGGTCACCGGATCGCGCTCGAGCTCGGCTTCGAAGCGGGCCCACCAGGCGGCTGACTCGTCCGCTCGCGCGGTCTCGCGTTTGTAGAGCTCGCGGAGGACGAGGCGGGGCTCGACCGCGCCGTTCCACTGGTTGACCTCGAGCCGCACGGCGGCGTCGACGAGATCCTCTTCGCCAACCCCCAGCGACGGCCGTCCAAACGCCACCCCAAGCGCCCGGTGCGAGCCGCTGTGCAGGTTGAAGCGCGAGTGCTTCCCCTCCCCCATCGTCCGCACATCCCGGACCCGAGCGGCCGGCACCAGCAGCCGCACCCCGGGATTGCCCATCCCGAACGGCGCCAGCTTGCCAAGCTCCTCGGCCAACTCCAGCCCCAGCGAAGCCCCGCCAACCATCGCATCGATCCGCTCAGTCCGAACCAGATCCTCGGGGCCGAGCACCGACGCGGCGTGCGCCGCAAACGCCTCCCGGAACGCCCCAAGCTCCTCCTCACGCAGCTCCAGCCCGGCAGCGGCCTTGTGCCCCCCGAACTGACCCAGGTACTCCGAACACGCCTCGAGCCCGGCAAGCAAGTCGAACCCCGGGATGCTCCGGCCAGACCCGCGCCCTCCGCCTTCGCCATCGAGTGAGATGACGACGACGGGCCGGTGAAGCTTCTCGACCAACCGGGATGCAACGATCCCTACCACTCCGGGATGCCAATCGTGACCGGCGACGACGACTCCCGACGCCTCACGCAGTTCCTCGGGCAGCTCGCGCAACGCCGCTTCCGCCGCGTTCGTCACCTCCCGCTCAGTAGCCCGCCGCTCTCCATTGGCCCGACTCAGCTCTTGCGCGATCTCCGCGGCCCGCTCCTCGTCATCAGTGAGAAATAGCTCCACCCCGGCGTCCGCGCGATACAACCTTCCGGCCGCATTGATCCGCGGCGCCAACCGAAACGCCAGGTCCCCCTCGTCCAACTGCGTCGGCTCGCACTTGGCAGCCTCGATCAGAGCCCGAATCCCTGGCCGTCGAGCCCGACGCACCTCCTCGAGCCCCCTCTTCACCAGCGCCCGGTTCTCCCCGACGAGCGGAACCAGATCAGCGACGGTCGCCAAGGCTACGAGGTCTAGGTCCGTAGTCGAATCCGAATCGGAAAGGGCGGTCGAGGTGGGGTCCCCAAAACACTCCAGCGAGCCTCCCGGCGAGCGTTTTGGGGACCCCACCTCGACCGCCCCAACCGCCCCACGCATCGCACAAGCCAGCTTCCACGCCACCGCAGTGCCGCACAGGTCGTCGAACGGATAGCTCTCGTCAAGCCCTGGGTGCAGGATCGGGCACTCCGGAAGGTCTTCCCCGGCTTGGTGGTGGTCCGTGACGACCACATCCACCCCAAGCTCCCGAGCAAGTCCAACCTCATCGACCGCCGTGATCCCGCAGTCGACAGTCACGATCAGCGAAGTCCCCCGCTCCGCAAGCTTCCGGACGTTGCCCTCGCTTAGGCCATAGCCGTCGTTCATCCGGTCCGGGATCAGCCAGTCGCAGTCGGCCCCCAACTCGCGCAGCGCCCCGACCAGGATCGTCGTGGCGCAGACCCCGTCGACGTCGAAGTCCCCGTGCACTGTGATACGCCGTCCCTCTTCGACCGCCCCAAGGACCACCTCGAGGACGCCGTCCATCGCCTCGAATGCCTCCGGAGAATGGCTTTCGTCCGCATCGAGGAACGCCCGAGCCTCCTCCGCCGTCCGGTATCCCCGCCGGACCAGCGTCACCGCCACCGGCTCGCTCACGCCAAGGTCAGCCGCAAGCTTCCGCGCCTCCTCATACGAGTAAGGCTCCGCTCTATATGCGCTTGCGACTGCGGCCACACACCGAAGTTATGGGCGGAACCGGACGGACCCCACGCACCTGAAACGACGTCCCAGCTTCCGAAAGATAGGGGCTTTCGCGATTTTCGCTATCTATCTAGATCAAAGCCGCTATCCTGGCTCAGATGGCAGCAAACCCAAGGCGCAAGACGTCGTTCGAGATCGACACCGAGAAGGTTACGGCGGCGAAGGAGGTGCTCGGCACGAAGACGCTGACCGAGACCGTCGACGCGGCGCTCTCGGAAGTCGTCAAGCTGCGGCAGCGCCGGCAGCTGGTCGCCCTGCTCTTCCGCCCTGGCGCCCTGGCGCTCGACGATCCCGAGACGATGGCCGGGGCCTGGCGCTGAGCGCCGCCCATGCCGACGTTCCTCGCCGACAAGAGCGCGCTGACGCGGCGGGAGACCCGGCCCGAGGTGCGCGACGTGCTCGAATCGCTCCTGGTCTCCGGCGAGATCGCGACCTGCGGGATCGTCGACTTGGAGCTCCTCTACAGTGCCCGCGACCGGGCCACCTACCGCTCGCTTGTCGAGGCTCTGCGCGGAATGCCTCGAGTCCCACTCGACGAGACGGCCGTGAACCGAGCGCTCAGCGTGCAGGCGATGCTGGCGGAGCGCTCGCAGCATCGCGCGGTGCCCCTCCCTGACCTGTTGGTCGCCGCCTGCGCGGAGGGCGCCGGCCTGGCGCTGCTGCACTACGACGCCGACTTCGACCGGATCGCCGAGCTCACCGGGCAGTCGACGCAGTGGATCGTGCCCCGCGGCAGCGTCTCCTAGCTACTCGGCCGCGGCCCGCTCGTCCCGCACCCCGAGCGCCCAGACGATCGCCAGGCCGATGACCACGCCGGGGATCGACTCCAGCGCAGTCACGATGCTGGTCTCGCCGACTCCTTTGCCGCTGACGATCTCGAGAATCCCGCCGAAGGCGACGGCGCCGATCGTCGCGCCGAGGAAGGCGCCGACGATCCCCTGCCAGAAGCGATCGGGGAGGAAGACGGTGAAGTGCCAGAGGGCGATGCCCATCGTGAAGTAGACGAGCAGGGACATGGGCTAGCGGCTCCTCCCGTGTTTGCGGCGCTGTTTGCGGCGTTCGCGGCGACGCTCCTCGCGGTCGCGCTTGGCCGTCTCGGCCGGGTCGATCTCCGGCGGCTCGCCGTTGCGCTCGGGCTTGCCGCCTTCGCCGCGGGCCTCGGCCTCGGCCTCGGGCTCGGCGACCGCCACCGCGCCGGCCTTCGGCCGCGCCTCGCGTTCGGCCGCGGCGAGCTCATCCTCTAGCTCGCCGTCGCCGACCTCGCCGTCCTCGCCCAGCCGCGCCAGTGAGACGTCGTCGGCGAAGGCCGGCACCGTGCCCTCGATCGCCGCGATCCGCTCACGGCGGCGGATGAAGCCCGGCTCGCGTTCCTTCCAGGCGGTCAGCACCGGCGAGGCGATGAAGATCGAGGAGTAGGTGCCCGAGGCGATCCCGACCAGCATCGCGAAGGCGAAGTCCTGCAGCGTCGCGCCGCCGAAGACCAGCAGCGAGACGACCGAGAGCAGCGTGGTGAAGCTGGTCGCCAGCGAGCGGGTCAGCACCTCGCTCATCGAGCGGTTGACGATCTGCGAGAACGCAGCTCGCGGCATTCGCGGCATGTTCTCACGTATTCGGTCGAAGACGATGATCGTGTCGTAGAGCGAGTAGCCGAGGATCGTCAGGAAGGCCGCGACCGTGCCGCTGGTCACTTCGCGGCCGGTCAGCGAGTAGATGCCGGCGGTGATCAGGATGTCGTGGAAGAGCGCGATCAGCACCGGCACGGCGAATTTCGGGTCGAACCGGAAGGCGATGTAGGCGCAGATCACCAGCAGCGAGAAGATCAGCGCGTTGCGGGCGCTGTCGGCCACGGTCGTGCCGAAGGTGGGCCCCACGCTGGTGCTGTCGAAGCCGTCCGGTTCGATGCCGAATTCCTTCTCGAGCTGCTTCTGCAGCCTGTTGATCTGGCTCGGTTCGAGCGTCTTGGACTGGATCAGGTAGGCGTTGTCGCCGAGCCCGGGATTGCTGACCTTCTGCACCTCGCCGCCGGAGAGCCCGGCGTTCTCGACCGCTTCGCGCACCCCCTCTTCATCGGTCTGCTGGGTCAGCGCGACTTCGACCCGCGTGCCCGACTCGAAGTCGATGCCGAGGTTGAGCTGCTTGGTGGCGAGCGCCAGGGCGCCGACGATCAGGATGCAGCCCGAGAAGGTGAAGAACCAGCGGCTCGCCCCCATGAAGTCGAAGTGCCAGCGAATCCCCTCGCGGGCGGCGCCGAGCGCGCTCGGCGAGCGCAGCAGGCGCGAGCGGCTCAGCGTCCCGAGCAGCGCCTGGGTGAAGACGACCGCGGTGAGCAGCGAGACGATCGTGCCGACACCGAGCACGAAGGCGAAGCCCTTGACCCCGGCCGTGGCCAGCACGAAGAGGATGAAGGCGGTCAGCAGGGTGACGACGTTGGCGTCGATGATCGTCGCGATGCCGCGCCTGTATCCGGCGGCGATCGCGCTCGACATCGCGCGTCCGGCGCGCGCCTCCTCCTTTATTCGCTCGAAGATGACGATGTTGGCGTCGGCCGTCACCCCGATCGTCAGCACCAGGCCGGCGATCCCCGGCAGGGTCAGGGTGATCGGGATCAGTTTGACCAGGGCGAAGAAGATCACCCCGTAGGCGCCGATCGCCGCCACAGCGACGAAGCCGAGGAAGCGGTAGAAGACGAGCAGGAAGATGATCGTCAGGGCGAGGCCGATCAGGCCCGCCTTGATGCCTTCGTGCAGCGCTTCGGAGCCCAGCGTCGCCGAGATCTGCGACTGGCTGATCAGGTGCAGGTTGACCGGCAGGGCGCCGCGCTGCAGGAAGCTGGCCAGGTCCTGAGCGTCCTGGACGCTGTTGAAGCCGCCGGAGATCTGCGCCCCGGTGCGGCCGTCGATCCCGTCCGGGTTCTGCGCGTAGTTGATGATCGGCCGCGTCTTGACTTCGTTGTCGAGGACGACGGCGAAGTGGCCTGAGGTCGCTTCGGCGGATTCTTCGCTGCTCGGCCCGATCGCCGAGGCGGCGCCGCGCTGGGCGATCCGCCGGGTGACTTCCTGGAAGTTCTTGCGTCCGCTGTCGGTGAATTCGAAGGTGACGTTGGGCTGGCCAAATTCGTCGGTTTCCTGCTTCGGGCTGGTGATTTCCGTGCCCTTGAGCGCCGGGTCGTCCTTCAGCGCGAACCAGCCCGGTTCGGCGTTTTCCAGCGTCTGGCCTTTGCTGTCGCTGGGCTTTTCGGAGACGACGATCGTCCCCTGCGGCACCTTGACCACGATGCCCGCGCTCTTCGGCCGCTCCTTGCCGTTGGGGTCGATGTAGAGGTCCCCTTCGGTGAACTCCGGCCCGTCGATCAGCTCGTGCGGTTCGGACTTCTTGAAGAGGTAGAAGGTGGTCGGCTGGCTGCAGCTTTCGCAGCGATCCTTGAGCGGCTGTTCAGAGGCGAGCTTGGCCGCCGCGTACTCGGTCGGGTAGGCGCCGGCGACGATCAGCTGCTGGTTGACCCGCCGGGTCGGGCTGCGCCCGGCTTCCTTCCATTCTTCGTCGATCTTGGCGTACGCCGATTCGGGCAGTTCGGCGCCGGGACGACCGCCGATCGCCTTCTCCTGGCCGATCAGGTTCGGTTCCCAGTCGAAGAAGAAGAGGCGGGCCGGCTTGGTCGCGCATTCGGTCGCCTTGCCGACGCTGGTCGCGCCCGGGATGCCAACCTGGATCTGGTCTTCGCCGACCCGCGAGACTTCGATCTCCGAGACGCCGAGCTGGTCGCAGCCTTCGCGGATGATGTCGACCGCGCGTTCCATCGAGCCGCTTTCGATCGTCGGCTGCTGCGGCGTCGGCCGTGCCTGCAGGACGAGCTGCACGCCGCCCTTCAGGTCAAGGCCGAGCTTCGTTTCCTTGTTGGCGATGACGATGCCCGAGACGGCGATCAGCCCGAGGACGAAGAGCAAGACGAAGACATGTCGGCGCCGTTTGCCCACCGCGGCCTCAGTTGCTGCTGCTTTCGGGCGTCAGCACGATCAGCAGCCCGCCGTCGTCGTCGTAGGCCGGGAAGACGTCGGCGACCGCGGCGGCCGGCACGTCGCCCTCGGCGTTGACCGAGACGCGCTTGCCGAGCGAGCGCACGCCCCACTCGAGCGAGGTCTCGATCGGGTCGGTGTCGCCGTCCCCGTTGGTGTCGGCCGTTTCGCCGCCGGCGCCCCGGTCCTGCCACTGCAGGCCGAGGACTTCCTGCACCGGCCGGCCGATCACGTCCTCGTCGGTCAGCCCGGTCAGCTCGAAGCTGCCGCGACCGGCGTCGATCACCCGCGCCTTCTGGTCGCAGACGAAGAAGGCTGCGTTGGGCGCCGGGTAGTAGTCGTCGAGCAGCTCGAAGACGAAGCCGAAGCCGCATTTCGAGCAGCCCTTCGGACGCGTGCTGAAGCCCGCGGTGCGATCCGCGCTGACCTCCCGATGGCCGCAGTTGGGACAGATGAAGAACGGCACTCCCCGCAGGTTACTGAGAGTCGCTTTTAGAAGAGGCTTCTTGCGCCATCGGGCACCGGCAGTCCCAGGTGCTCGTAGGCCCGCGGGGTCAGCATCCGGCCGCGCGGCGTGCGCTTCAGCAAGCCCTGCTGGAGGAGGTACGGCTCGAGCACGTCTTCGATCGTGTCGGCCTCCTCGCCGATCGCCACGGCCAGCGTCGAGAGCCCAACCGGCCCGCCGCCGAACTTCGTCGCGATCACGTCGAGCAGGGCGCGATCGCTGCGGTCGAGCCCGCCGGCGTCGACCTCGAGCATCTCCAGCGCGGCGGCGGCGACGTCGGCGTCGATCGAGCCGCGCTCCTTGACCTGGGCGAAGTCGCGCACCCGCTTCAGCAGCCGGTTGGCGACCCGCGGCGTGCCGCGCGAGCGCGAGGCGATCGTCTCCGCCCCCTGCGCGTCGATCTCGACCTCGAGGATGCCGGCCGAGCGGACGATGATCTCGCCCAGGTGCTCGGGGCTGTAGTGCTCGACCCGGTGGGAGAGGCCGAAGCGGTCGCGCAGCGGCGTGGTCAGCAGCCCGGCCCGGGTCGTCGCGCCGACCAGGGTGAAGGACGGCAGCGGCAGGGTGACCGTGCGGGCGCCGGCGCCCTGGCCGAGCACCACCGGCAGCTCGCCGTCCTCCATCGCCGGGTAGAGCGTCTCCTCGACCGCCCGGCCGAGCCGGTGGATCTCATCGACGAAGAAGACGCTGCCCGGCTCCAGCGCGGTGAGGAAGGAGGCGACGTCCGCCTTACGCTCCAGCGCCGGGCCGGCGGTCTGCACCATCGGCACGCCCATCTCCTCGGCGACGATGTGGGCGAGCGAGGTCTTGCCGAGCCCTGGCGGGCCGGCGAGCAGCACGTGATCGAGCGCCTCGCCACGCCGCTTCGCCGCCTCGATGAAGATCGCCAGCTGCTCGGTCACCTGCTCCTGGTTGACGAAGTCCGCCAGGGTGCGCGGCCGCAGGGAGCGATCGAGGTCTTCGTCGGGAGCGTCGGCCCTGGCGTCGTGGATCCGGACCTCCTCGCCGCTGGGCTCCTCGAGCCCGGGCGTGCGAATCCGGTTCTCGCCGATCCCGCTCACGCGCTCGCACCCCGCGAGGACCCGGCTTTGCGCAGCGCCGCGGCGAGCAGCTGCTCGGCGTCGGCGCCGTCGATGCCGTCGAGCAGCTGCTCGGCTTCGAGCGGCGCGTAGCCGAGGTTGACGAGGCCGTCGCGCGCGAGGCCGCGCGGGTCGCCCTGGCCGCCGGCCGCACCGAGGGCCACCTCGTCCTCGAGCTCGCCGGCGACCTTCTCGCGCAGCTCGACGATGATCCGCTCCGAGGTGCGCTTGCCGATCCCCGGAACCGCCTGGAAGCGCTTCGCGTCGCCGGCGGCGATCGCCCGCAGCAGCTCACGCGCCGGGCCTCCGGAGAGCGCCGCGATCGCCACCTTGGGGCCGATGCCGCTGACCGAGATCAGCTGGCCGAAAAGATCGCGCTCCTCCTCGGAGGCGAAGCCGAAGAGCGCCAGCGAGTCCTCCCGGGAGATCAGCTCGGCGTGCAGGAAGACCTCGCGCCCGGTGGCCGGCACCGCTTTCAGCGTCTCGGCCGAGACCGCCAGCCGGTAGCCGACGCCACCCGAGTCGACCACCACGTGGTCGGGCCGGCGCACCATCACTTCCCCCCTGACGGCGGCGATCATCCGGCCAGCCTCGCGGCCGCGTCTTCGTCGGCCGCCAGGGTCGCCGCCTCGTGGCCGGTCGTGCCGCCGTGGCAGATCGCGACCGCCAGCGCATCGGCGGCGTGATCGGGACTCGGCGGCTCGGGCAGGCCGAGCAGCGTGCCGACCATGCGCTGCACCTGCTGCTTGCCGGCCGCGCCGGAGCCGCAGACCGCCATCTTGATCGCCTGCGGCGTGTAGGTGAAGCAGCGCACGCCGCGCTGCGCGGCGGCCAGCATCGCGGCGCCGCTCGCCCGGCCGACGGCCATCGCCGAGTGCACGTTCTTGCCGAAGTAGAGGTCCTCGAGCGCCATCGCCGCCGGCTGATGCCAATCGATCAGCTCCGAGAGGGAGTTGTGGATGCGCTCCAGGCGCCGCTCCATCGGCAGCCCGGCCTCGGTCTGCACGACGCCGCCGTCGAGCGCCACCATATGGATGCCCTCGACCCTGACCACGCCGAAGCCGAGATCGGCGACGCCCGGGTCAATCCCCATCACGACTTGCATGGGAAGTGATTCTGGGCGGCGCGGCGGATGCCTTTATGCCGCCATCTTCTCGATGATCTCGGCGGGCACGTCGAAGTTGGCGTGAACCTCGTTGACGTCGTCGTGCTCCTCGAGCGCATCGACCAGCTTGAGCAGCCATTCGGCCTCGCTGCCCTTGACCATCACCGTGTTCTTCGGCTCCATCGTCAGGTCGGCGGACTCGATCTCGACCCCGGCGCTTGTCAGCGCCTCGCGCACGGCGCCCAGGTCGCCCGGCTCGCAGAGCACCCGCAGCTGCCCACCGTCCTCGCGCACGTCCTCGGCGCCGGCGTCGATCGCGACGATCAGGTCGTCCTCGTCGTAGCGCTCGCCGTCGACGACGACCGCGCCGCGCTTCTCGAAGATCCAGGCGACCGAGCCCGGCTCGCCGAGGTTGCCGTGGTGCTTGGTGAATGCGTGACGGACGTCGGCGCTGGTCCGGTTGCGGTTGTCGGTCAGCGCCTCGACCAGGATCGCCGCCCCGCCGGGGCCGTAGCCCTCGAAGAGGACGCTCTCGATCGCCGCCGCGTCGCTGCCGACCCCGCTGCCGCGATCGATCGCCCGCTGGATGTTTTCCTTCGGCATCGAGGCGTCGCGTGCCTTCTGCACGGCGGTCGCCAGGGCCGGGTTGCCCTCCGGGTCGGGACCGCCGTCGCGCGCCGCGACGGTGATCGCCCGGGCCAGCTTGGTGAAGAGCTTGCCGCGCTTCGCGTCCGCGGCGCCCTTCTTGTGCTTAATCGAAGACCACTTCGAGTGTCCTGACATAGCTGGCATTCTATGAAGTGAGGAATGGCCACCGACTCGCAAAGCGTTGGGCCGGCCAGGGGGCTCGCGGCCGGCGTCATATTCGTGGCGATGCTGATCGCCGCGCTCTCGATCTGGACCGCGATCCCGCTGAGCTGGATCTACATCGGCTCCAAGGTCTCCAGCACCCAGTTCCCGGCCGGCGGCCCCTACTTCGTCGTCGCCGCCGGGATCGTCGTCTCGATCGTGCTGATCGCCTGGCTGATCGGGCGCCTCAACCGCCTCTACATCGAAGTCACCGGCACCAACCGGCTCACCCCGATGCGTCCCACCTGGCTGAAGAGCATGCGCGACAGCGGTCCGCGCGGCACCACCACCGTGGTCGAGGCCGTGTTGATGGGCTCGGTGATGCTCGCCGGCGCCGTGCTCACCTTCTGGTTCTTCTTCCTCGCCGGATCCCCGATCCCCAACGTCTAGCGCCTCAAAGCTCCGCCAGCAGCCCTCGAGCCCGCTTGCCCACGAACGCGGCGACATCCGGCTCGCTCGCGATTTGTCCGCTCTCGACCGCGTCGAGAGCCGCTTCGCCGGTGCCCGCAATCGCCGCCCGGGTGAGCTCCTCGCGGTGCGGCCACGTCCCGGCCTCGCGGATCAGGTCATCGACGTTGACGTCCCGCAGGGAAACCCGGCCACCGATCGACATCGCCGCGTCGGTGCGGAGCTTTGGCCAGAGCACGGTCGGGACCGTGTCGTAGAGCGGCGCCAGCTCTACCGTCCCGGGGTCCGGGTGCAGCAAGGCGAGGTTCTTGCCGTGGGCGTCCGCGTTGCCGATCAGCACGGTGAAGGTCATCGCGGCGACCAGGCGATCGAGCTCCGTCTGCGGATCGGCCGCGTAGGCATCGAGCAGCTGCGCCGCCTGTCGCAGGGTCGGCCCTCCGGCGCGCTCGTACTTGGCCCGGCCCCGCGCGCCGTCGGGGTCGATCCCCTGCGCCTGGCAGAGATCCTCCTGGTGGATGCGCTCGACCGTCGTGCCCTCGACGCGGCGGTCGAAGCGAGAGAGGACCAAATATTCGACCC
The DNA here is from genome assembly GCA_963728365.1 of uncultured Solirubrobacterales bacterium. Lineage (GTDB taxonomy): Bacteria > Actinomycetota > Thermoleophilia > Solirubrobacterales > 70-9 > VRUE01. The sequence goes on along the minus strand of CAVSJI010000001.1, from coordinate 293,568 downwards.
CGGCGATCTCCTTCATCGCGTGCTCGATTGTGGTCAGGCCCGCGGCCCTGGCCAGCTCCAGACAGGCGCCCTCCGCGGCGATCAATCCCGGATGACGCGGATCGTCAGCCTTGAGGATGTGGGTCGATGGCCGTCCGTGCAACGGCCGGCCCCAGAGTCCCTTGCCGAGGTCGACGAGCAGGAGCTTGTCCTGGAGGCCGGCGAGCGAGAGCTCGCTGTCATCGTGAGCCCCGAGCGGGTATTCGTCCAGCTGCTCGACGGCGGCGGCCAGCGCATCCGGCGTGTAGGCCTCGACCCCGAAGCGGCGCGGCCGCGGCTCCTCGGCGGCGATCACCAGAGCCCCGGCGATGTCGCGACCGAAGCGATCCAGCAGCTCGAAGGTGTCGTTGACGGCGAGGCCCGCGTGGGCCGCGAGCGTCTGCAGGGCCCGTCCCTCCGGCAGCAGTCCCTTGCAGAACGGCACGGCATCGGCCGGCCCCGACCCGAGCGGCAGCGAGCAGGAGAGCACCGGGCTGTTCGCCGGCCAGGCGTCGAGGGCCGCCTCGCTATAGCGGCAGCGGATCTCCGGCCAGCGCCGCTGTTCGAGGTCCGCGACCTTGACCCCGTCCAGCCAGACGCCGAGGCGCCTAACCCGCCGGGGCATCGTCTTCAGGGAGCTCGATCGTGACCCGGGCGCCCATCCGCCGCAACGCTCGCAGGGCACGCTCGAGAAGAAGCGTGGTCGCGCCGCCCTCGAGCCGCGCCAGGTAGGAGCGGTCGACGCCGGCCTGCTCGGCGAGCTGCTCCTGCGTCAGCTCCCGTGCCTGCCGGACCCCGGCGACCGCACGGCCGAGGTCGGCCGGGCGGCCGACCGTCCAGCGCGCTCCGCGTAGGGAATCGTTTGTGCGCATATCCGTACATTAGCGCATTGGGACCGATAGTGCGGAAATTCGCACAATCGTATCCAGGAGGAAGGTTGTGCGAGTATCCGCACAACGGATTTCGGCTAGACGACGAACTTGCCGTCTACCTGGAAGTCCTGCCCGTCGACTTCGATCTTGCCGCCCTGGCGCAGGTCGCAGACGAGGTCGGTGTGGACGGCGGAGTCGTTGACGCCGCCCGACTCCGGGTAGGCCTTGCCGACCGCCATGTGCACGGTGCCGCCGATCTTCTCGTCGAGCAGGACCTCGAGCGTGCCGCGGTCGATCGCGTAGTTGGTGCCGATCCCCAGCTCGCCTAGGCGGCGGGCGCCCGCGTCGGTGTCGAGCATGTTGAGCAGGAACTCCTCGCCGCGCTCGGCCGAGGCGTCGACCACCTTGCCGGCCTCGAAGCGCAGGCGCACGCCGGAGACCTCGCGGCCGCCGATCACCGCCGGCAAGTGGAAGGTGACCTCGCCCTCGACCGAGTCCTCGACCGGGCCGGTGAAGAACTCGCCGTCGGGCATGTTGTGGTCGCCGACGCAGGGGATGAAGTGGCGGCCGGCGATGCCGAGCTTGATCTCGGTGCCGGGCGCGGTGACCCGCACCTCCTCGTGGCCCTCGATCCACTCGGCGAGGCGCACGGTCTCCTCGGAGGCGCGCTTCCAGGCGGTCAGCGGGTCGGGGTCGTCGGCAAGGCAGGCGCCGAAGTAGAAGTCCTCGTAGGCGCGGGTGCTCATCTCGGCCTCAGAGGCGTAGGCGTCGGTCGGGAAGAGCGTGTAGCACCAGCGGAACTCGCCCGCCGCGCTGCGCTCCATCATCCGGCCCAGCACCGGGCCGGTCGCCTGCCGGCGGCGGGTCTGGCGCTCCGGCGGCACCGCGGAGAGCTCGCGCGCGTTGGCGCTGGCGCCAACCGCGATCCGCACGTCGGCGTTGTCGACCGTCCACTCCATCAGCGGTGAGACCCAGTCGAGCTGCGCCTCATTGGCGTGTTCGTAGAAGGTCGCGGCGAGCCCGTCGAGCGCGACGTTGACGATCGGGTGCGCCCCCGCCTTCAGCACCTCCTCGTAGATCGCCCGCAGCAGCGGCTCGGCCCCGATCTCCCCGTCGATCGAGACGACCTCCCCCGCCTTCACCTTGGTCGAGTACCCGACCACGATCTTCGCCAGGTTCTCAACTCGTGGATCTCTCAAGCCTCCGCCTCCTCGGGCGCCTTGGCGCCGGTAGTCATTGCCATGAACAGCGCATGCAACCGCGAATCCTCAGTCAACTCTGGATGAAATGCACAGGCCAGCACGCGGCCCTCGCGAATCGCAACCGGGTGATCCCCGTAGGACGCCAGCACCTCGACCCGATCGCCGACCCGCTCGATCCAAGGCGCCCGGATGAAGACTCCCCGAAACGACTCGTCGCCAATCCCTGTGACGTCGAGGTCAGCCTCGAAGCTCTGCAGCTGCCGTCCAAAAGCATTCCGCTCAGCCGTAGCGTCGATCAGACCGAGGTGCTCGTCGTCACAGACGATCATCCCCGCGCAGGTCCCGAACACCGTCCCCCCGCCGTCGAGATGCGCCTCGATCGCATCGGCCAAGCCGGCGGCCTCGATCCCCTTGCTGATCGTCGTGCTCTCCCCCCCGGGAATCACCAACCCATCGAGACCCACCAGATCCGCCGGAAGCCGCACCTCCCGAACCTCGGCCCCCAACCCGCGAAGCATCTGCCCATGCGCCTCGAAGCCCCCCTGAACGGCCAGGACCCCGATCGGCAGCTCAGGCACCGCGGTCCTGGAGAAGCGCGTCCGCCGCGGCCAGCTCGGCGATCTTGAGCCCCGGCATCGCCTCGCCGAGCCCGACCGAGGCCGCCGCAACCCGCTCGGGGTCCTCGAAGTGCGTGGTCGCCTCGACGATCGCCTTCGCCCGCCGCTCGGGGTCGCCGCTCTTGAAGATCCCCGAGCCGACGAAGTTGCCCTCGGCGCCGAGCTGCATCATCAGCGCCGCGTCGGCCGGCGTGGCTATTCCTCCGGCGCAGAAGAGCGGCACCGGCAGGCGGCCCCTCGCGGCCACCTCGTGGACGACTTCGAGGGGCGCCTGGTGCTCTTTGGCCGCCGCCGAAAGCTCCTCCGGCCCGAGCTGGGCGAGCCGCTTGATCCCCGACGTGATTTCGCGCATGTGGCGCACCGCCTCGACCACGTTGCCCGTGCCCGCCTCGCCCTTGGAGCGAATCATCGCCGCCCCCTCGCCGATTCGCCGCAGCGCCTCGCCGAGGTTGGTCGCACCGCAGACGAAGGGCACCTCGAAGGCGAGCTTGTCGATGTGGTGGCGCTCGTCGGCCGGGGTCAGCACCTCGGACTCGTCGATGTAGTCGACTTCCAGCGCCTGAAGAACCTGAGCCTCGGCGAAGTGGCCTATCCGCGCCTTGGCCATCACCGGGATCGTCACCGCCTCCTGGATCCCCTTGATCATCTGCGGATCGGACATCCGGGCGACGCCGCCGTCGCGGCGGATGTCGGCCGGAACCCGCTCCAGCGCCATCACCGCGCAGGCGCCGGCGTCCTCGGCGATCCGCGCCTGCTCGGGCGTGACCACGTCCATGATCACGCCGCCCTTCAGCATCTCCGCCAGGCCGGTCTTAACCCGGAATGTCGCTCGTTCCGCCACGGAGGCGAATACTACGGGTCGGCGCTACTTGAGCTTGTAGGCCCGGATGCGGTCTTTGTGGCTGTCTTCGTCGCGGGCGTAGAGGCCATAGGCGAGAGCCTGGACGAGCGCCATCAATGCCGTGTTGGAGCGCGCGAAGGAGGGGCTGTTCGAGGAGAAGTAGAGGGTCAGCTCGGCGTGCTCGCCAACCTCCGACATCGATGCGTCGGAGACGGCCAGCGTGCGGGCGCCGCGGTGTAGGGCGAGTTTCATCGCCCGCAGCAGGAGCGGGTGGGCGCGGCCCGAGGAGAGCACGATGACCAGCGTCTCCTCGTCGATCCTCCCGAGGCGCTGCAGCGACTCGCCGCCGGTGCTGGCGACGATCTCGGCGCGGATGTCGAGCAGGCTGAGCGTGTGGCGCAGGTAGCTGGCGAAGAAGGCCATCTGGTCGACGCCGACGATCACCACGCGCTGGGCGTCGGCGAGGGCGGCGACGGCGCCGTCGACCTGCTCGCGGGTCAGCTTGCGCGCCGTTTCCTCGAGGTTGGCGTAGTCGGCGCCGAGCGCGCTCTCGAGCTCGGAGTGGTCGAAGGAGAAGAGCGAGCCGGCGTTTGCCGCGCTGGAGGCCGCGGCGCCGGCGGCGCGGTACTCCTCGATCGCCGCCTGCTGCAGCTCCGGATATCCCTCGAAGCCGAGGGCCTGGGAGAAGCGCACCACCGTCGATGACGAGGTGCTCGCTCTCCGGGCCAGCTCCTCGGCGGTGAGGAAGGCTGCCTCGTCGAGATGGTCGACGATGTAGCGCGCCACGTCTTTCTGTGAGCGCGAGAAGTCTTCGAAGCGCTCCTGGATGTACTCCGAGAGGCTCTTGAGCTGGGGGGCTGGCTTGGTCGCTGTCTTGGTCACGGGCCTCCATTTCGCCAGACCCAACGCTTTCCCTTCCGACGATCTGGTTGGATGCTCTTTGCGATGACCATCGAAAGCGCACTGCGTTTCCAGAACCGGTTCATGATCGGCTTCGACCTGGTGCTCGGCGGCGGCGCCCTGCTGGCCCCCGCCACGACGATGAAGGTGCTCGGCCACGAGCACCCCTCGCCCGAGGCCGAGCACCTCTTCCGCCGCTCCGCCCCGGTCTGGCTGACCTTCGCCGCTGCCCACCTGATCGCCGAGCAGCGCGGCGAGCCGCGCGACTGGTGGGCGCTTGCCTGGCTGCGTGGCACCGAGATCGCCACCGACGCGCTCTGGGCCCGCTCCCCCGCGGTCAGCCGGCCGGGCGCCAAGGCCGGCCTGCGCTTCGCCGGGGTCTCCAACCTGGCGATGGCCGCCGGCTTCGCCTGGCTTTCGAGGAGGTGAGCGAGTGGCAGACCTCTCCGGCCTGCCCGACAAGCGCTGGAGCCTGAGCGGGATCACCGAAGAGGGCGACGAGGCCTGGTTGATCCGCGGCATCTCGCGCAAGCTCTACCGCTGTCCGGCCTGCCACGGCGAGATCGAGATCGGCACCGAGCACGTCGTCGTCCAGTACGTCTTTCGCCTCGGCGGCACCGAACACCACCACTGGCACCGGCGCTGCGCCGAAGAGCTGCTGATCGGCGAGCTCAGCGAGGTGCGCAGGGTGCCGACCGCCGAGTCGGGGCAGGCGAAGCTCGAGCGTCGCGGCCGCCGCCCGGCGGGCCGGCGACGGAGACGCTGAGTGACCGGCCGCCGCCGGGTTCCCTCGACCTACCTGATCCGCGAGAAGGGCGGCGCAGTCGAACTACACTCGAACCCGGCGTGATCCCCGCAGCCTCGATCTTCACCGACTTCTGGGACAAGCTCGCCGAACACGACGAGCAGGGTCTCTTCCTGGTCCTCGCCGGCTTCATCCTCTCCTTCGCCTTCATCCGGATGAGCACCCGGCTGATGCGCAGCCCCAAGGTGCCCTGGTGGCCGGGCAGCGTGGTCAGCGACAGCGGCGTCCACCTCCACCACCTGGTCTTCGGGATCGTGACGATGATGATCGCCGGGGCGCTCGGCTTCAGCGCCCTGGGCAAGAGCCCCTGGACCGAGATCTGCGCCTTCGCCTTCGGGGTCGGCGCCGGCCTGACGATCGACGAGTTCGCCCTCTGGGTCTACCTCGACGACGTCTACTGGGCCGAGGAGGGACGCAGCTCGATCGACGCGACGGTGATCGCCGCGGCGGGCATGGGGCTCGTCCTGCTCGGCTTCAGCCCCTTCAGCATCGAGACCGGCTCGGCGAGCGCCGTGATCGGCTCGATCCTCAGCGCCGCCCTGATCTTCGGCCTGGTCGCGATCTGCTTCGCCAAGGGCCGGGTGATGCACGGCACGGTCGGCTTCTTCGTCTTCCCGGTCGCGGTCTACGGCGCCTCCCGCCTCGCCAAGCCCCGCTCCGCCTGGGCGCGCAAGCGCTACGGCGAGCGCAAGCCCGAGAAGCAGCGCCGCGCCGAGGAGCGCTTCCCGCCCGACCGCCGCACCGAGCGCTTCAAGAACGCCTTCCGCGACATCGTCGGCGGCAAGCCCAGCGAGGGCGTCGCCGCGGTCCAGCAGGAGGCGCTCGCGGCTACCCGCGAGGCGGCCGATGAAGTGCGCCACCGAGCGGAAAAGGTGGCGCGCATCGACCGGGCCGACCCGGACTAGCCCCAGGCTCCCCGCAGGCTGAGACGGCGACGCTGGAGGAGGTCCTAGGCCGAGCAGGTGGTCGCGCCAGCGCTCGCGGAGGCACTCGGCACGGTGCTCTTGACGGCAGACGGGCGGCTTGAGCGAGCGCCCCGCATTCGCTGCGAGATTGCCGTCCTCAACTGAGCAACCGCAGACCCCTTCACTCCCCCTGCACATCCCCCTGGATTCGGCGGCATTGACGAAGCTGCAGCTGCGAGGCGGTCGGTCCCAGCGACCCCGTTGGCGACTGAGACCGACCTCCTCCCTCGCGGCAGGCCAGCGCCTCGCGGGGCAACCCGAAGCCTGCCCTGCCCGATGCCACCTAACGAGTCTTGATCGTCGACAGGAGTGGCACGGTCGCCGGACGTAGCTGGATCGTCATTGCGGTCACCTCCTTTGCTCAAGTTCCTTTTACTAATCAAAAAAGATTAGAGCAATCAAAAGTCAAATTGCCGTCCCGCTTATGTTCGGGCTAGCTTTCTGGCCACAATCGACAAGCCCGAACCGTTCTGAGGCGATCTCGGTACCCACGGCGGGCAGAGGAGGAGGTCTACGTGGCGGCGAAGAAAAAAAGCAAGAAAGAGGCGCCGCGGAAGAAGTTCGATGCCAGGCATCCACGCCAGAGCAAAAACAAGGGCGACCAGGCACTATCGATCAAACAGCGGCTCATCAAAGCGATGAGCCATCCGTTGCGGGCGAAGATCCTCGCCTACATGAACGAGTGCGAATGGAGCCCAAACGGCCTTTCTGAAGAGCTAGGTGAGCCTCTCAGCAACGTCAGCTACCACGTCAAAGTCCTGCGGGACTTCGAGTTGATCGAACTGACGAGAGAAGAGCCCAGGCGAGGCGCGGTTGAGCACTTCTACCGCGCGGTCGAGCGAACGTTGGTCAAGCTCGACATGGCGAAGTCCATGCCGAAAACGGGACGAGGAATTCTCATCAATGACGCCCTAGGCGAAATCGATGAGGACGTGAACGAGTCGGCGGCTGCCGGGGCCTTCAACTCCCGCGACGACATCCAGGTCGTGCGCATCCCAGGTCTACTTGACGAGTTAGCCTTCGAGCGCGCCCACGAGGTGGGCGACGAATTCATCGACATCTTCTTGGGGCTCGTTGGCGAGTCGGCGTGCCGACTCGCCAAGAGCGGCAACCCCAAGCCGATTCCTGCGACCGCCGTTCTGCTGATTTTTCCTTCCCCGAAAACCGGTCGAGAGGCAAGTTCGCCGAAGAAGAAGTCGAAAGGGAAGGACTGAAATCGCATCGATCAAATTCGACTGAGGGAAACGTGGTCGCGCTTCCCTATCATGGCCGCCGCGCTGGATGGGAGGTGAGGATGCGCCGGTCGTTGGCCACATCCAGCCGAACACCCAGCGCAGCTCGATGGACAAGGGAGGGCGGCGGAGCTCCTGTCCCGCCGCCCTCCCTCTATACCCGCGCGACGCGGCTAAGCATGAGCCACGAGAGGCGCGACAGGGTCATTGCCGGTTGGTGCTGCATTCGCGCAGGCCGACTTCGCGGGCCAGGTCGTAGCGTTCCGCGGCCTCGGCGTCGCGGCGTTCGCGGGCGGCGACGTACGCTTCCGCGTCGCCTTGCTCGGCCGCTTTCAGCGCCTGGCGGTCATAGCGCATCACGCGTTCTTGGGCGCCCACGTACTTGGCGAAGGCCGGTTCGACGCCTGCGGGGGCGAGCAGGCGGCGGAAGCGGTTGACTCCGCGCTGCGAAATCCCGGCCAGGGTCGCCGCGTAGGCGACTTCCGGGATTTCTTCCTTTTCGGCCGAGAAGACGCTCGTGTAGGCGCTCTTGCTGTCGGCGCAGATCGCGTCGACCTTGGCGATCAGCTCCGACTTGCTCAACGACTTCGGCTTGGCCTTCGGCTTCTTCGCGGTCGCGAAGGAGCCGGCGGCGTTGTCGCCACTGGCCTTGCCCCCAGACGAGCCCCCTCCCCCGCTCGCGATCGCGACCACTGCGGCGGCGATCCCGAGCAGCGCCACCGCGCCCACACCGAGCAGCCATCGTCGGCGCGAGCGCCCGTCCGCGATCCGCTCCGTCGGCGCATCCGACACTGACCTTGCGCCCGCGCGGTCAAGCTCGGATGCGCGCTCCGGGCCGACGGTCTCAGCGGTGCGCGTCGCCGCGGCGCCGGTTGCCACGGTGCGCTCGGGCGCGGCCGGCGTCTCGTCGCGCAGGGCGGCCTGCGCGGCGCGGCCCAGGTCTCCGGCCGAGGGGTAGCGCTCGTCGGGGCTCTTCGACATCGCCCGCGCGACCACGTCGTCGAGCGCCATCGAGACCTCCGGCACCCAGAGCGAGGGCGCCGGCGGCGGGTCGTTGAGGTGGGCGAAGAGCTTCGCCGCCTCTGCCTCCTTGGGAAACGGCACCTCGCCGGTGAGCAGCTTGAAGAGCAGGCAGCCGAGCGCGTAGACGTCGGCCCGCGCGTCGACCTCTCCGCCTGAGATCTGCTCGGGGGCGACGTAGTCGAGGGTGCCGACGAAGCGTCCGGTCTGGGTCAGGCCGGACTCGGTGGCGACGTTGCGGGCGACGCCGAAGTCGGTGATGTAGGCGTGCTGGTCGGCCTCGCCTCCGCTGAGCAGGACGTTGGCCGGCTTCACGTCGCGGTGGACGAGGCCGGCGGCGTGGATCGCGTCGAGGCCCGCGCCGACCTGGGCGATCAGCTCGACCGCCGTGGCGATCTCCAGTCGCCCCTCGCGCGCAAGCCGCCTCGCCAGGTCCGCCCCGGCGACGTAGCGCATCGCGATGTAGGGGACACCGCCCTCCTCACCCGCCGCGTAGATCGGCACCACGTTGGGGTGCTCGATCGAGGCGGCGATCCGCGACTCCTCGGCGAAGCGCCGGGCGAAGACCTCTTCCTCGGCCGCCTCGGGGGCGATCAGCTTCAGCGCAACGCGCCGCTCGAGGCCAGGCTCGAGCGCCAGGTAGAGGACTCCCATGCCGCCCCGGCCGAGGCGGCGCTCGATCCGGTAGCCGGCGAACTCGTCGCCCTCGGAAAGCTCGATCCCGCGCGGCGGCCCGGTCATCCGTTGCACCCTAGCCCCGAGAGCGTCGAACGGCGCGGCATGGACACCGGCCTGAAGGCGATGTCCGGCGTCCTGGCGAAATAACCGAAGGCCAATTCAGCGCTGCTCTGGGCGTATCTAGACTCTCTCTGTGACCATACGCCGACTCTCGATCGTCGTCGCGCTGGCCCTCGCCGCGGCCGCATTCGCAAGCGCGGCGGCGGCTGAACTGCTCCAGCAGGGCAACCTGCGCGTCTCCTTCGAAGGCAACCTGGCTCCCCATGCGCTGCCGCGTCAACGTCCGGCCCCGGTGAGCGTCACGCTCGAAGGATCCGTTGCCACCGCCGACGGCACCCGTCCGCCGCAGCTCCGCGAACTGAGGTTCGCGGTGAATAGCGCCGGCCGGATCTCGACCGCCGGGCTGCCACGCTGCCAGGCCGGCGTGCTGCAGCAAACCAGCACCGAAGCGGCGCTCGCGCGATGCCGCCAGGCGCTGGTCGGCCACGGCCACTTCGGCGTCAACGTCAACTTCCCCGACACGCCGCTGATCCCGGCCCACGGCCAGGTGCTCGCTTTCAACAGCCGCATTCACGGTCACGCCGGCCTGCTGCTGCACCTCTACGGGACGACACCGGTCAAAGCGACCTTTGTCCTTCCCTTCGACATCACCCGCCGGGCGGGCAGTTTCGGCACCGTTTTCTCAACCCGCATCCCCCGGCTGGCCTCCGGCCTCGGCTCCGTCACCGACATCAGGATGACCCTGGGGCGGAAGTACGAATATCGCGGCCGCCGCCGAAGCTTCCTCAGCGCCAGCTGCGCCGCCCCTGCCGGATTCGCGGCGGCCGCCTTCACGCTTGCCCGCGCCACCTTCGCCTTCTCGAACGGGCAGCGGGTCTCGACGGCCCTGGCGCGCGACTGCCGCGTACGCGGCTGAAAACCGGGCCCGCCCTCAGCCGCTCGCGGCGCCGACGACGCCGCGCGGCCGCCCCCGAGCGACCCAGCCGCGCCAGAACCAGGCGGCCAGCGCCAACGAGGCGAGCAGTGCGATGGTCGAGTCGAGGCGAGTCAGGTTGAGAGTGAGGACGAGAGCGACGAGGGCCGAGCCGAGCAGGTTGAGCGCCACGGCCCAGGGGCGCCCGTCGCGCCGCGAAAGGCGCGCGCAGCTGAGTGTCGCGGCCAGGAAGCTGGCGAAGACCGAGACGGCGTAGAAGCGGACCAGATCCTGCTCACGCCCACCGCCGGCGAGGATCAGGATGGCGGCGATCGCGAGCACTACGCCGACGCCCCAACTCGAGACCCGAAAGCGGTTCTCGCGGTGGAGCCTCTCCGGCAGCAGGCCGCCGCGGCCATCCATGCCGATCCCGGCAAGCGCCTTGAGCACGCCGGATCCAGCGAGATAGGACGAGGCCGCGGCGGCGAGCAGCAACAGAGCGCTGACTCCTTGGAAGACGGCCAGCGGCGCGCCACCCCCAACCGATCGACGCGCCACCTCGGCGAGCAGCGTGGAGTTCTCGGCCGGCAGGCCGACCCCGAGCCGCACGGTGAGCACAGCGAGCGAGATCGTCAGGGCACCGACCAAGCCGACCATCAGCCAGAGCGTGCCGCGCCCGAAGGCGCGCCGGCCGCGGTCTCGCAGTTGCGGCAGCTGCGCAATCGCGTTGGAGGGAGCCTCGACCCCCGTCGCCAGCGCCATGCCGAGAGGCACGGCGGCGAGGATCGCGGCCAGCGAGGCGTTCGCGAGCAGTGGGCCGCCCGCAGGCGCCGCCCCGATGGCCGGCGCGGCGGGGGCAGGCCCGGCGGCAAAGCCCGCGATCAGGACCGCGGCGGCGAGCAGCAGGAAGGCCTGGGTTGCGATCGCGAAGCCAACCCGGCCCCGGTGGCCGGCGAGCACGCCGAGCGCGACCACCAGCGCCAGCCCGAGGGCGATCGGCACCCGGGCGGGGTCGAGCTCCGGCAGGTAGGCGATCAGCGCCGCTGCGCCCGCCGCGCAGCTAACCGCGACGGTCAGCGTGAAGTCGACCAGCAGGGCGCCAAGCGGCAGGAACGCCCAGCCCTCGCCGAAGGCCGCGGCGACTGCCTCCGGCCCGCCGCCTCCCTCGGGGAAGCGCCCAATCAGCTGGTGGTAGGTGGCCGCAACCACGACGATGATCCCGACCACCACGGCCATCGTCGCCACCAGGCTCGCCGGGTCACCGTCGAGCGCCCGCAGCGCCGCCTCGATCGCGTAGGCGACCGAGGAGACGGGGTCCGCCATCACCGTGAAGGCGAAGGCGACGAAGAGGTGCAGGCGGCTCGACCGCATCGTTTGGCGCCGGTCGAGCCGCTGAACTCAGCTCAGGGGGCGTATTCCTGCGCCTGCTTTTCGGCTTCTTCGATGCCCCGTTCGGCTTCTTCCTTGCCCTTTTCAATCCCCTTCTGGGCTTCTTCGTTGGCCTTTTCGATCCGCTTCGAGGCCTTGTCCTTGCCTTCTTCGACGCCCCGCTTCGTCGCTTCTTCGGCTTCTTCGAAACCCTTCTTGACTTCCTCTTTCGCGGTTTCGATGCCCTTCTTGCCTTCTTCGACGCCCTTTTCGATCGCTTCGGTGGCGCTCGAGGAAGAGCCGTCGCTGCTCCCGCCACAGCCTGAGGCGACCAGGCCGATGACTCCGATCGCCGCGATCAGCGGCAAGAGGCGAGCCCGAAGAGCTCCGGTCCGGCCCAAGTCCATGAATGACATTTCGACACTCCTCTCCGTAGCAGGGGGAAGGAGCGATCTTCGCACCGCAGGCGGCGCGGCGCTTGTGCGGCGCGGCCGTGACTTGAATACTGGCCAGGCAGCCAGTTACTATCCGCGCTCGTGGGACCCCCCGACCAGACCAATCCCACCGAGACGCCGGCCGAGGAGCTGCTCGTCACCGATCGCGAGCACTGGGTCGACGGCCCGCCACACGAGGTCTTCAAGCGGCTGCGCTCCGAGTGCCCCGTCCACTGGACCTCGAAGGTCGCCGAGTTCCCGGGGGCGCCCGGCTACTGGTCGGTGACGACCGCTGACGACGTGCACGCGGTCAGTCGCGACTGGCAGACCTATTCGTCCGAACTGGGCGGCATCACGCTGATCACCGAGGTCTTCCCGATCGAGCTCTCGCGCGCGATGTTCATCGGTATGGACCCGCCCAAGCACGACCGGATCAAGGCGCTCTTCCAGGCTGGCTTCACGCCGAAGCGAATCGCCGCCCACGAGGAGGAGATCAGGCGCATCGTCACCACGGTCCTCGACCGGCTGGAGGGACGCGAGGAATGCGACCTCGTCAGCGATGTCGCCCAGCCGGCGGTCGCGCGCGTAATCGGCAGCTTCATGGGGATACCCGAGGAGGACGACGCGATCTGGGCCGAGTTGATGAACTCGACCCTGGGCGTCAGCGACCCGGACCTCAACCCCGACGGCCACATCGAACCGGCCGACATCGAAGCGGCGATCCAGCGCAACGTGGCGGAGATCTTCGACCGCTGCGGCAAGATGATCGCCGCGCGTCGAGAGAGTCCGACCGACGACCTGACCAGCGTGCTCGTCCACGCCGAGGTCGAAGGCGAGAAGCTCGAGGAGCACGAGATCGTGATGGGCTTCTTCCTCCTGGTCGCGGCGGGCAACGACAGCACCAAAGCCACCTACGCGAGCGGCATGCGCGCGCTGATCGAGCACCCAGATCAGCGCCAGCTGCTGCTCCACGACCCGAGCCTGATCCCCGGCGCGGTCGAGGAGTCGCTGCGCATGTTCCCCGCCTTCGCCCACTTCCGCCGCACCGCCACCCGCGACGCCGAGCTGGGCGGGCAGCAGATCAAGGAGGGCGACAAGGTGGTCATGTGGTACGCCTCCTCCAACCGCGACGAGACGCGTTACGAGGACCCCGACCGTTTCGACGTGCTGCGCAACCCCGAGCACCAGGCCTTCGGCGCCGGCGGCCGCCACTTCTGCCTCGGCACCGCCCTCGCCCGTCTCGAGCTGAAGATCCTCTTCGAGGAGACCCTCGCCCGCTACCCGAACATGACGCTCGCGGGCGGGCCGCGGTTCACCGAGTCGGCCTTCCTCAACCAGCTGAAGACACTGCCCGTGCGGCTGGCCTAGCCGCGCTCGCCGCTAACCTCGACGAGCGATGACGAGTGCGAGCGTGAGCCTCGACGAATTGCCAGGCGCCGACCTCGTCCGGCAGGGTGCAACAGATCTCGCCGCCGGCCGGGAATCCGCGGAGGCCCTCCTCGTCTCGATCGGCGCTCATCGACTGCGATCGGCCGGCATCGAACTACCCGACCCAATCCCTTCCCCCGAGCACGCGCTCTACCTACTGCTGGCGCGCGAGAAGGGCAATGGCGCTCACTCGGCGTACAACGCCCTGATCCGGCGCCTGGTCAGCTTCGAGCGAGCGGCGACATGCGCGAGCTTGCCAACGCGACGCGCATAGGGCAGTTCATGCGCGAGTTGGGTCGCGCCGCGCGCACAGAGGGGCGGGTCTACCTCGCTGGCGGAGCCACCGCCGTGCTCAATGGCTGGCGAGAGACGACCGTCGACGTCGACATCAAGCTGATCCCGGAAAGCGACGCCCTGCTCCGCGAGATACCCCGGCTGAAGGAGGACCTCGACCTCAACGTCGAGCTGGCGGCTCCCTCTGACTTCATCCCCCTCCCTCCCGGCTGGGAGGACCGCAGCCCCCTGATCCGCACCGAGGGCAAGCTCTCGTTTCATCACTTCGACCCGGTTGCGCAGGCGCTTTCCAAGGCGGAGCGCGGCCACCAGCAGGACCGCGAAGACGTCAAGTTCCTGATCGAGAGCGAACTCGTGGACCCCGCCGATGCCAGAGCCCAATTCGAACGCATCGAGCCCGAGCTCTATCGCTTCCCGGCGATCGACCCTCAATCGTTCCGGGCGTCGGTCGAAGAGCTCTTCGGCTGATCGCCGACTCCCGCTCCGCAACCTTTGGAGACGGAGCGGTGTTTCGAACAGAGCGGGCTCGACCCTGCTCGCGACCAATAGCCTGCCGCTTCCTTGACCCGGCGACTGACAACCGTGCTCGCGATTGCCCTCGGGCTGGCCCTGCTGCCGGCGGGGCCGGCCGTGGGCGCGGGCATCGTCGGGCCGGGGCAGGCTCGCGGCGGCGCCGACCCCTATCCGACCACGGTCGGTTTCTGGGCGGGAGAGACGGTGCCCGGCACCGACTGGCACGACCCGGCGACCTACTGGAACCGACGCAGCCTGCGGCTCTACACGCCCGAACTCTGGGAGGTGCTGCGCCGCTACAAGGTGCCGCTCTACTTCAACCTGCGCTACAAGCGCGACTTCGGGCCGGTGCCGCCCGGTGAGCCGCGCTACAGCGACGCGCTGCCGGTCCTGCGCACCGCCAACCGGCTCGGCGTGCCGGTCTGGGGCTGGGTGCTGGTCCCCTACTCGGACGGCTACTGGGCCTGGGAGGGCAACGCGGCCGAGCAGTTCGCGGCGGTGAAATCGCTGGCCAAGTGGGCGACGGAAAAACACGTGAGGCTCGAGGGGCTCGCCCTCGATCCCGAGCCGCCGCTCAACTTCCCCTTCCAGGCGACCGCGGTGACGATGGGGGCCGGCGGCGCGGAGCTTCCCCCCCTCTTCCAGGACACGATCGACCCTGCCGGCCAGTGCGCCGCCTGGCAGGAGTACGCGCGCATCCCCAGCTGGGGCGCCGCGCACGGCCTGCCCGTCGCTGCGGCGCCGATCGCCGCAGCGCTCGACGACGTGCGCAATCACAGCCTCTCGCTGCAGGACGCGGGGCAGTTCATCCTCCCCGAGGCGCCCTGGGCAGAGCTCTTCTTTCAGGCCTACCGCAGCGTCTTCAACTACTTCGCCGGCTACGACCCGGGGCCCGGCATCATCTCCTCCTACCTGCGCTCCGCCCGCCACCAGTTTGGCGAGCTCGGCCAGATCAGCCTCGGCAGCTCCGGCCGCGGCAAATACAAGCGCCTCGGCCCACTCTTGCGCGACGTCCGCATCGCCGCGACGCTCGGTGCCCGCGACGTGCCGATCTACTCGTTGGAGCGCACCGTGCGCGCCTACGGCGGGCCCAGCGCGATCCTCCGCCTCGTCCAGGCGGCGCGCGAGCCCTTCGCCGGTCCACGCGCCAGCAAGGCAGCAAGTCCAACCCCCGCGGCGACGGCCCTGCGCACGGCGATCCGCCAAGCCGACGCGACTGCAACCGCCGCCGACCCGGCCCTCACCGCAAACCGCGGCGCGGCACAGGCGCCGAACGCCTGGCCGGGCGGCTGCGGGGGCGCGGATTGATGCGAGTGACAGTATCCGCGCCTCGAGCGCACCCGCCTGAAGCTGCTGCCGTCAAGTCCTCGGCGGCGGCAAGCGAGGCACCGGCGGTGGCGAGGGTCAGCTGAGCAGGGCCGCTCGCGATCGCGGGTCAGAGGCCAAGGCCGCCGACTCCGCCCTCGTTCCAGCCGAGGTGGTGGGCAAGCTCGTGTCGCAGCGTCCTCTCCACCTGTCGCGCAAGCAGCTCCCGGTCGTACCCGAAATCCCGTTCCAGCGTGTCACGGTAGATCACGATCCGATCCTCGTAGCGCTCCCGCGCCACCCCGTCGCCGAAATACTGGCCATAGGCGTGCGCCTCCGCCCCCAGGTCCGAGACCACCACCGCCACGGTAGCCAGCAGGTCCTGGAATTCATCCGGCAGCCGATCGATCGCATCGGCAACCAGTGCCTCGAACTCCCCGGTGCCGTGCTGCGCGGCCACACCACTACGGTAGGCCACTGTGGAGCTCGCGTCGCCATGGGGCTTGGACTCGAACCAGGGACCGACGGATTATGTGTCGCGCCGAAAGCTGTCCATAGAGCCGGATCTGGCTCGATAGGGCGGATCACGTCCGGGGCGTTCGGCTGTGTTCGGTGGAGTCGGGGACCAATTTCGGGACCAAGCTTTCGTCCTCGCGTAGAGGCGTGAAAATCTCCTCGACTACCCGCGGTTACGCCGCGATTGGGTGGCCGCCCGAGTCGCGAGCCTCGATGTGGGCGCGAGGGGGCAGTTGCACCGTGCCTTGATCGAGACCTCGGAATCGAAGCAGAACGGCCGCTGCGACACGAGACCAGCGCGCGAAGCCGTGCGCCGGTTCAGGCTGAACAAGCAGCTCGTGCCCATCGGGGTAGACGATCACAACGGGATCGCCTTCGAACAGCGCGCGGGTTGCCATCTCCCCCTGGTGGGGACTGTCCGCGGAGATGAAGTGCGCCCGGTTCGGATAACGGGCAGCCAACTCCTCGTTCTCGATACCGGCAAGGACTCGCTCGGTTGCGGGATCGATGTTGGCGTCCTGGCTCATGACTCCCGCCATTGTCTCACGATCCCCGGAGCATCCGCCTTGGCTCTCTTGATCGCCGCCGCCATTGCCTCGTTCGGAGAGCTGAAGTCGAGGACTGCCGGTGTCTGCTTCCCGCCGGATCGCGTGTGCTCGTGCTCATGGTGCTCGTCGACCGCGTCGGCGTTGTCCCAGAGACGCACGGTCGTCCACTCGCCGCCCTCAAGGCTCTCCAGCACAATCGCGTAGGACACCGGCGGCGGAGCCTCACTGCGTCGATACCGGATACGGATGTCCGGCTCGACGTCGATGAAGATCTCTCGCTCCGTCGGGACCACAGACAGAGACTTTCAGAGGCCACGGCGTGAAATGGGCCTAACCGGACGGCATTTGAACCACGAGATGGTCAGGCGGGTTCGAGATCTGCATGGACACCACACGAGCGGCTGAGACCCCACATTCCACGACGAAGGGCGGTTACTCCGCCGCCTTATTCGCCTCCGTCGGCAG
This sequence comes from uncultured Solirubrobacterales bacterium, assembly GCA_963728365.1. Classification (GTDB taxonomy): domain Bacteria; phylum Actinomycetota; class Thermoleophilia; order Solirubrobacterales; family 70-9; genus VRUE01. The sequence goes on along the minus strand of CAVSJI010000001.1, from coordinate 276,574 downwards.
GATGACGCCGGGCCTTTCGTGTTCGGGCAGCTTGATCCCGACTTCATTGAGCCGGGCGAGGTCCTCGCGCGTCGGGCGCCAATCCCCTACCTCGGAACTTCCCCGCCAGGCAATTCGGATCATGGCCCCGTCGGCGACCCGGAAGTCGAGACCGTTGTCTCGGAGGTGGACTGTGCCCGTCATCGGCGGGAGTCCAAAGCTGCTCACGCCGATCCCATAGAAGCCGTGCCCTCTGTCTAGCCTCGGGGGGCGCGGGTGCAGGGGGTTCTCCAGCTTGCCCTGGAAATGCTGCACAGGCTGTAGGCCGTCGGCCTCGCTGCCTGACGCGTACAAGAATCCGACGTAGACCTCTTCGCCAATTCGCTCGTCAATCAGCATCAGCGCCTGCTCATGAGTCAGGGTTTCGTCAGCCACGCTGGGAGAAATGCTCGCACAGAGGAGGACCCGTCGAAGCGAGCGCATTTGGCGCGGCCAAGCAAATGGGCCTACCGGACGGCATTTGAACCAAGGCGCCGCAACCGGATCAAGGCACTTCATAGCGGCGCCAGCTGCTCGTCATGTCGGCCGAACCTCGCAGCGGTCTCGCGCTCGAGCTCCCTGAGCCGCTCTTCGAGTGCAGCATAGGAAGCTGCCGCGCGGCGCAACTCGACGAACGCCCGCATGATCTCGATGTTGACCGCGATTGCGCGCTTGCTGCGCAGCGCTCCCGAAAGCCGGGAAGCGCTCGACGTTGCGTTTGACCTGCTCGACCAAGCGTTTCGTCTCCACGCCGTACAGGTCCGCGAGATCTTCATCGAGCATCACTTTTCCGTCACGTGGACTATCCGACCAGTTTGGCAAGCCGACCGGATGTTGTTGTCTGCGAAGTGGGGCAGCCTGGACTCGAACCAGGGACCGACGGATTATGAGTCCGCTGCTCTAACCAGCTGAGCTACTGCCCCGCGGGATGAGCGTAGCTCAGGCGCTGAAGAGCTGGGCGAGGGAGCGGCCGACGTCGGGGGGCTCTTCTTCGCCTTTGGCGGCGGCGGCGGCGCCTTCGGCTATGGCTTTGGCGGCGTCGGCCACCTGGTGGGTGCGGCCGCCGCGGATGATGCCCGACTTCTTCGCTTCGGCGAGGTCGGATTCCATCAGGCCGGCGAGCTCGGCGAGGCGGCGCAAGCCAAGGGCGCCGGCGGCGCCCTTGAGGGCGTGCGCCTCCATGCGCATGGTCTCGAAATCGGTGGTCTCGGTGGCCAGTCCGGCCGCGATCACGTCGCAGCGTCGCTTCGCCTCCTCGGCGAAGGAGGCCAGCAGCTCGGCGTCTGGGCTCGTCTTCTCGCTCATTCTCCGGTCAGTCCCTTCACCACTCGGGTCAGTTCTTCGACGCCAAAGGCGCCCTCGATCTCGGCCTCGATCCTCCCATGTTGGTCGATCGCGAACAACCACGGCTCGCTCGGCAGGTGGAAGGCGCGCACCTGCGGCCGCACGTTCTTGTTCGGATCGTTGTCGTTGTAGATCTCCATGTGGATGAAGGCCGCCTTGTCGCCGTATTCCTGCTTGAGCTGCTCGGCGACGTCGACCACCGGACCGCAGACGCGGCTCTGGCAGAGCTGCGGCGTGGCGAAGAGCAGGACGATCGGTTCCTTGCCGTAGGCGTCGGCGTAGTCAACGCGGTTCTGGGTGTCGGGCGGGATGCGCGTCGTGATCTTCGCGAGATCGCCGCCGACGTCGGCCGGGGTCGGGGTGTGGATCAGCGGCGCCTTCTGGCCGACGCGCGGCACGCGCTTGTAGGCGCCAACCGAGGCGCTGGGCAAGAGCGCGCTCTTCAGTTCGTCGCCCTGCTTGATCAGCGCCCCGATCCGCCACTCCCCTTCGCCGGGGAAGTCGACGTTGGTCACGTAGATGACCGAGGCTGCATCGGGGTCGCTGGTCGTCGTCTCGGCGCGGAATGCCGGTTTGGTCTGCAGCGTTTCCACCCTGGCCGGGAACGGGCCGGCAGCCGGCTCGTCGAGGGCACGCGCTTCGACTTGCCTTTCGGCGGTGCCGGCGTTTGGCTTGCCGGGCGCGCTGGAACCGGTCGGCCGCGGCACCCTGGCGAAGTAAAGGGCCACGTCCGCGTCGGTCACCTGGCTGCGGTCGCGCGAGAAGACGCCGACCGTGTAGCGGTTCTTGCCCTTGTAATAGACGAGCCCGGCCGGTGAGACGACCAGGTCGGAGGGACCGTCGGCCGCTTTCATCACTTCCGAGAGCGTCTTGCCATTGGCACTGGGGAAGTCGGCGACGGGCGGCGCGGGGCGGCTTTCGGCACTCGACGAGGAAGAGCCGCTCGACGAGCCGGAGTCGCTGCCGCAGCCGGCGAGCGCGATCGTCAGAACGACCGCCAGGCAGGGCAGGGCGACGATGGCTCGGCGCATGCGCATCGCGGGCATGTTATTGAGCGCAATCGGGTCGCAGCGGCTCCCTTTGGGCGGCGCGGTGGTGGGCGAGGTAGGGTCCGCGCGTAACCAGTTGAGCTGAAGGAGGGCGAGTTGGCGGAGCGAGCAGCACTCATCACCGGGGCGTCGAGCGGGATCGGGCTGGCGATCGCCCGGACGCTCGGCGAGGAGGGTTACGCGTTGACGGTCGCCGCGCGACGGCCCGACAAGCTCGAAGGCGCGGCCGCGGGGCTGCGCGAGGACGGTCTCGAGGTGCAGAGCGTCGCCGCCAACATGACCGAGGAGGAGGACGTGGTCGGCGTCTTCGCCAGGCACCGCGACGCCTACGGCCGGCTCGACGTGCTGGTCAACAACGCCGGCGTGGGGATCGGGGCGCCGATGGAGGAGATCCAGACCAAGCATCTCGACATGCAGCTCGGGGTCAACCTGCGGGCGCTGGTGATCGGCACCCGCGAGGGCCTGCCGATGCTCAAGCAGGCGGGTGCCGAGCATGGCAAGGCGCTGATCGTCAACACCGCGTCGATCGCCGGCAAGGGCGGACAGGCTTGGCTTTCGATCTACGCCGCGACCAAGGCCGCGGTGATCAACTTCACTCAGTCGACCCACCGCGAGGTAGGCGGAAGGGGGATCCAGTGCACGGCGCTGGCGCCGGGCTTCGTCGACACGCCGATGACCGAGTTCGCGAAGGGCCAGGTCCCCGGTGAAGAGATGATCCGCCCCGAGGACCTCGGCGAGGCGGTCCGCTTCCTGCTGCGCACTTCACGCAACTGCCATGTGCCCGAGATTGTCTTCACGAGACCCGGCGAGGGACTCGACACGCCCTGACGGAGGCGAGTCCCTCCGTTTCCTGGTCGCGGCCTTCGGCGACCCAGGCCACGTCTTCCCGGCGATCGCCCTGGGGCGGGCGCTGCGCGGGCGCGGGCACGAGGTCACGATCGAGACCTGGGAGGAGCGGCGCGAGGCGATCGAGGGCGCCGGCCTTGGCTTCGCGGCAGCCGAGGAATACCAGATGTTCCCACCGCCGGACCCGGACTCGGCCGACGGCACCCACGCCGCCGAGGCCGCGCGGGCTTTGTTGCCACTGCTCGAAGAGATGCGGCCGCACGCGATCGTCAGCGACATCCTCACCCTGGCTCCATCGCTTGCCGCCGAGCGGGTAGGCGTGCCGCTGGCCACTCTGATCCCGCACATCTACCCGGTGGTCGAGCCGGGCCTGCCTTTCTTCGCGATCGGCCTGCAGCGACCCCGCACGCCGCTTGGGCGGGCGGTCTGGCGGACGGGTCAGCGGGCCCTGAACATCGGCCTGGAGCAAGGCCGTCGCGACCTGAACAAACAGAGGAAGCGCCTCGACCTGCCGCCCATCGACCACTTCCATGGCGGCATCAGCACCGACCTGGCCCTGGTCGCGACCTTCCCCCAGCTCGAGTACCCGCGGCGCTGGCCCGCCGCGGTGCAGGTCTGCGGCCCGCTGACCTTCGAGCTGCCGCATCCGGAGATCGAGCTGCCGCCGGGAGACGAGCCACTGGTCCTCGTCGCACCCAGCACCGCGCACGACTCCAACAACCACCTGGTGCGCACGGCGCTGGCGGCGCTCGCAGACGAGCCCGTGCGGGTCGTCGCCACGGTCAACAAAGTCATCCCGCAGTCGCCGATCGAGGTTCCCGCCAACGCGATCCTCGTCGAGTGGCTCAGCTACAGCCAGCTGATGCCGGCTGCCTCGCTGGTCATCTCCCACGGCGGCCACGGCACCGTCGCCCGCGCCCTCGGCGCCGGCACTCCGGTCCTGATCTGCCCGATCACCGGCGACATGAGCGAGACCGCGATGCGCGTCTCCTGGGCCGGCTGCGGCCTTTCGGTCCCCTGGCGCCTCTGCCGGCCGACCCCCCTGCGCTGGGCCACCCGGCGCCTGCTCGGAGACCAGCGCTTCGCCGCGAGAGCCCGCGAGCTGGCTGTCTGGGCCAAGGAGAACGACGGCGCCGAGCGCGCCGCGAGCCTGGTCGAGCAACTCGCTCGGTCAAGGTCGGTATCTTGTGCCCCATACCGGGCTTGAAAGTTGGCCCGGGGTGATCCGGGGTGACGAAATTGGTAGCCGTGCCAGACTGTTAATCTGGTGCCCGAAAGGGCGTGTGGGTTCGAGCCCCACCCCCGGAGTTTTCACACGCCTTTCCTTGTAGTGCCAAGCCATCCGGGAGAGAAGTCGCTCCGGCCTCAACCTCCGCATGGCAATTGGCACAAAGCAGGACGCACTTGCGCGCCTCCTCTCTTGACCGTGCAAGCGAACGCGATTGCCCTTGATGTCCGAGATGGAACCGCTTCTCCGCGGGATCGATGTGATGGAACTGCAGAGCCTGCTGGCACCGCGAATAGCCACAGACTACGCACCGGCCACCTGCTTCCTCAACGAGTTTGCGCTTGACGGCGCGTCGGCGCTTCGACACAGCATCAGATCGACATCGCACGCAGCGGTAGTAGCCGCGTCCCTCAAGCACGAACTCAGTCTCCCCGTGTCGCCGACATCGCATCGTCGCCCGCTTGGGTTCGCCGTCGGGAGCCGGGCGACGCCTACCCGAGGATTGCAGCCCATACCTGTGCATCCAGTGGCGCACGGCCGAAACGCTTCTGTCGAGTCGATCAGCTATCTGTCTCAGGGTCAGACCCTCATCAACGAGAACTTCGAGCTCCACCAGGTCGAGTGCCCCCTTTGCAGCATGGCGCTCAACATTGCAGGCATGCAGGCCGTGCTTTTTCACCCAGTAACCAATTGTGCTCGGGTGCTTGCCCAGCTCGCCTGCAATCGTTTCGAGCGATTTCCCTTCGGCCAAACACCTTTTCAAAGCTGCCCTGTCCACCGATCACATAGTGATGGTCGCCTCGGACAACACACCGCACATCTGATCGCTAGTCCGCAGCGAAGGGCGCCATTTCAGCAAGGCGCTGGAAGCTCGTGTCGTACTCGCGGCGAACAGCGCTCTCGGTCTTTTCCGAGTCAACCGCCGCCGCAGCCTCGGGCTCCGGACCGTCCTCCTCGCGGATCTTTGGCGCCTTCGTGCGAGGCGGAACCAGTCCCTGCACCAGTTCGCCGTAGAAGTCGGTCACCTGGCCCCTGGTCTCGGCCACGAACGAGCCTCTCTTGCGCCCGTCCTTCTTCCCCATCGGCTTTGAAATCGCGACGACGAATGTGCGTGGCTCGCGTTTTGGATCGTCCGCCATCAGCAGCCTCTCAGGCTTTTGGCGGCAATCCCTGAGAAGCTCGGACCTCGTCGCCCGAACCCTGGCGAAGCGCACATCTACGCGCACGTCGTCGGGCGCGTCGGCGAGCTGGCGGAGCAGCCATTTGATCCGCGTCTTCGGCCGTCCTTCCTTTGGCGCTGGCACCTCGACCGACGTGGTCACAAGACGAGATCGCAGATTCGCTTTGATTCCGATCGCACCGACCGCGTTAGGCACTTCCAGGGAGCAGCCGAAGACGCCGTCCTTGGCCAGCCGGTGGGCGCCGGCTTCAACCTGCTCCTCTGGGTTCTTGCCGCGCGGACGCAGGTGCTTCACATCCACCCCCAGTTCCTGACTCAGGTGCAGGCAGAGGTACTCGACGAACTGCTCCCAGCGACCGGCGATCACGGACGTCTCCGGATCGGACGCTCGCAGCGTCCCGTTGCGGGCGCTTTCGCGGACCCGAACCCACTCGCTCCCCATTCCGTCGAAACCACTGGCGCCCGACTTCTCGTCGTCAAGGTAGCGGATCAACTCGCCGAGGATCCACGCTTGATCGGGATCGCTGATCCCGCGGAAGCGGTGCTGAACGATGGCCTCGGTGAGTACGCGCCACCAAGAGAGGTGGAACACAGTGAGGCCGCGAAGTTTGGATTTCCGCACTCTGTACGGAAGCGACCTGGAATCTCCACGAATCTGGTTGGAGATCGTCAGAAGCCCGTCGAATCCGTGCTCGCGGGCTAGGTCCAGGTATCTCGACGCCTGCTCCCCGTCGAGGGCAACACCATCGGTCTTAATCTCGACCAGGCAACTCCACTGCTTCTTGCCGCGCTCGATGACGACAGCGCCATCGGGGATGTGCAAGTTCTCCTCTCCGTCCTTGAAGCGCAACTCCGTGTAGGTGGAGATCTTGCCCTTTGGCGCCTTCATCCCGGCGAGCAGTCCGTGGCAGAAGTCGGGCACGGCGCTCATCACCGCGAGCAAGGCCGAGGCGGCCCGCCTCTCTTGCTCAACCTGGTTTCGAATTCCCGCAGTCGGCAGCAGCCGAGCCGCAGTCCACTCATCCCGCTCCACCGCATCAACGAGTCCCACGTCTAACCCTCCTGTCCTAAATAGAGACGAACGACTATTCGTGACGAGGCACCGCTCACCTCCCTAGCCCCCCACCCGCTCCGTGCGGGCGATGCGCTCGACGAGGGCGGCGCGGTCGCGGCTGAGGGCGGCGCGGCGCTCGTAGTCGTCTCGCTCACCGGCGGCGGCGATCTCAGCCTCGAGGCGGCGCTGCTCGAGTAGGAGGTAGTTGAGCTGCATCGCCTCTGGGGAGGCGGGCTCGTCATGGGCGACGATGACCAGCTCGGCAATCAGGCCGGCGAGCTCGGCGTCGTCCTGGGGAAGGTTTGAGGCGGGATCCTCGTGGTTCTCGCGCAGCCAGGCGGCGGCGCGGGCGCCGAGCGGCGAGAGGTGCTCCTCCGTGAGCCTCGCCAGGTACTCGCGCCCCTCGGCTGGGAGGGCGATGCACATCGCCAGCAGGGCCCGCTCGCGCCGCTCGCGCGAGGTCAGCTCTGCCGTTCTGCGCGGAGCGGGTGCCGGCGCATCATCTCCCCCCGGGCCTGCCGCCGGACCGCCGCTCAGCGGTTGGGACGCCACTACGCGGCCCATGACCATCGAGGGGTCCAGGTCAAGTCGCTCGGCCACGCGCCGCACCAGGTCGTCGCGACTGGCGCTCTCCCCCAGCCCGGCGAGCACCGGCGCGACCTCGGCCAGAGCCCGGTCGCGCTCGGCCGGCGAGGAGACGTCGGTGCGCTCCAGCACCAGGCCAACCTGGAAGGCGACCAGCTCGACCGCCCCATCGAGCAGCGCCCGGAAGCGCTCGGCGCCTCCCTCGGTTGCCATCATCTCGGCCGGGTCCTCGCCGGCCGGCATCGCCGCCACCCGCAACCGCATACGCCGCCCGGCGGCAACCCGCTGGGCGCGCAGCATCGCCTCCTGGCCGGCCGCGTCGGCGTCGAGCGCCAGCACCACCTCGTCGATCATCCCCGAGAGCGAGGCCACCTGCTCGTCGGTGATCGCCGTTCCCATCACGCCCACCGCCTCCTCGACCCCCGCCTGATGCAGGGCGAGAACGTCGGTGTAGCCCTCGACCACCACCGCCCGGCCGGTCTTGGCGATCGCCGCCTTCGCCAGGTCGATCCCATAGAGCATCTGGCTCTTGTGGAAGAAGTCGGTCTCCGCCGTGTTGACGTACTTGGCGCCCTGGTCGGAGCGCATCGCCCGCCCGCCGAAGCCGAGCGTGCGCCCGCGGCGGTCGCGGATCGGGAACATGATCCGCGAGCGGAAGCGGTCGTACTCGCCGCCCCCCCGCCCCTTCTGCGCCAGCCCGACCCCGCGCAGCTCATCGACGCTGAAGCCGGCCCGCTGGCCGCGGATCAGCACCGTGTCCCAGGCACTGGGCGCGAAGCCGACGCCGAAGGCGCGCAGGGTCTCCTCGGAGAGGCCGCGCCCGGCCAGGTACTCGCGCGCCTTCGCAGCCTCCTCGGAGTCCCAGAGATAGGCGGCGTAGAAGGCGGCCACCCGGTCGAGCAGGTCGCCGAGCCGGCGCCGCTGCTGGCGGCGTGCCTCCGTCCGCGGGTCCTCCCGTTCGCGCTCCAGCTCAACCCCGTAGCGGTCGGCGAGCAGCTCGACCGCCTCGGCAAAGCCCAGCCCCTCCTTCTCCTCGATGAACTTGATCGTGTCGCCGCCCACTCCGCAGCCGAAGCAGTGGTAGAGCTTTTCCTGGGCGTCGACCGAGAAGGAGGGCGTGCGCTCCTCGTGGAACGGGCAGAGCCCGACCCAGCGCGAGCCCTGGCGGCGCAGATCGGTGTGCGCGGAGATCACCTCGACGATGTCCGCCGCCTGCTTGACCCGCTCGAGGCTCTCGGGGGAGATCAGCGCCACAGCGCCCCCTTGGGGATCGAGAGCTCGGCGAACTTCGAGATGCAGTAGCGGTCGGTCATCCCCGCCAGGTAGTCGGCGATGCGCTGACACTCGCTCGCGCCGGGCTCGAGCTCCGGCGCCTCCTCGGGGTGCTCCATGTAGTGGTCGAATAGCGCTGTCATCACCCGTCGCACCCGCTCGTGCTCTTCGCTCGCCCGAGGCCCGAGGTACACCCGATCGAACATGAACTTGCGCAGGCGCAGCATCGCCCCGCCGATCTCTTCGCTCTGGACGATGTCGCCAGCCGCCCGCGAGCTCTCGACGATGTCGAGCACCAGCGTGTCGATCCGTGCCGAGCCGCTCTCACCGAGCAGCTCGATCTCGGCGGACGGCAGATCTCCGGCCCCCAGCACCCCTGCCCGCAACGCGTCGTCGATGTCGTGGTTGATGTAGGCGACGCGGTCGACCAGCTTGACGATCCGCCCCTCCAGCGTCGCGGGCTTGCGCGATCCGGTGTGATTGAGGATGCCGTCGCGAACCTGCTCGGTCAGGTTGAGCCCGCGCCCGTCGCGCTCCAGCACCTCAACCACCCGCAGCGAGTGCTCGTTGTGCTTGAAGCGGGCGCCGCAGCGCTCGCGCAGCTCCACGTCGAGCGCCTCCTCGCCGGCGTGGCCGAAGGGCGGGTGGCCGAGATCGTGGCCCAGCCCGATCGCCTCGGTCAGGTCCTCGTTCAGCGCCAGCGCCCGGGCAACGGTGCGGGCGATCCCGCAAGCCTCCAGCGTGTGCGTGAGCCGCGTCCGGTAGTGGTCGCCCTCGGGCGCGACGAAGACCTGCGTCTTGTGCTTCAGCCGCCGGAACGCCTTGCTGTGGACGATCCGGTCCCGGTCCCGCTGGAACGGCGTCCGCAGAGGGCTGTCCGCCTCCTCAACCACCCGCCGCGCCGGATACGACCGCGTCGCCCGCTCATCAAGAAAGCTCTCCTCCCAAGAGGCAGTCCGATCCTCGAATGTCGCTGTTGCGTCCACTGGTCGATCCTAAGGGCCGACCCGCGCAGGGGTGGAGCGTCTTGTACTTTTTCGTCGTGAGCCGGGGAGGCGCCAGCCCGACTGCGCCTCACCGAAAAAGTTAAGCGAAACCCCTGCCCGGGTCGGCCCTCACGCCACCGCGCGAAGCTGTACGTGCGCATGGTGCTCCAGTGTCTCGCCCACCGCCCGCTCGGCCTGCGCCAACGCACCCCGCTCGGCCGTGGGCGCCTCGGCCAGCGGGCAGCCGATCGCCTCGACCATGAAGCGGTGCGCCTCCTCGGAGAGCGGGAAAGCGCCCGCTTCGCAGGCGGCGCAGACGACCCCCCCGGCGGCGCCGGAAAAGCCGCTCAGGTGCTCGGCCTCGCCGCACTGGGCGCAGGATGCCAGCTCCGGGGAGAAGCCCGCCGCCAGCGCCAGCTTCAGCCGGAAGGCGACGGCAGTCGCCGGTTCGGCGGCACGCTCGGCGCTCGGGCCGTCGAGCAGCCCCAGGTAGCGGCAGAGCAGGTTGTAGGCGGGCGGGTTGGGCTCGGCTGAATCGAGCAGACGCAGCACCGCGTCGCAGGCGCGGGCCCCGGCGCCCAGCGCCGGCCCGGAGGCGCGCAGGCGTGGGTACCCGTCGACGGTGGCGGCGCTGGTCACCGTGAGCAGCTCCCCCCGCCCTTCGTGCAGGACCAGGTCGAGGCGGAAGAAGGGCTCAAGTCGCCCGCCGAAGCGCGACTTCGGCTTGCGCACCCCCTTGGCGATCGAACCGATTCGCCCGCGGGTGCGCGAGTAGAGGTGCAGGATGCGATCGGCCTCGCCGTAGCGGATGCTGCGCAGCACCACCGCCTCGGTCTTAACCGTCGTCCCGGCCATAGCCGACCAACGATGACCGACGCCCCGGACGGCTCATTGCGAACTACGACCGCTTGCGGCGGGAACGGCGGCGAAGGCGAACCTGGCAGGTTGGGCAGTAGTAGGTGGAGCGGCCGGAGACGACGATCCTGGAAATCGGCCCGCCGCACTCCGGGCACTCCTCGCCCTCGCGGGTGTGAACGAGGAACTCATCCTGCATCGTCCCTTCCTCCCCGCGCCCGTCGCGGTAGTCGTCGATCGAGGCGCCGCCGCGGTCGATACCCGCTTCCAAGGAGGCGACGACCGCGTCGCGCAGCGCCTCGGCGTGCTCGGGCTTGATCGAGCCCGCCGGCGAGAGCGGGTGCAGGCCGGCGCGGAAGAGCGCCTCGTCTGCGTAGATGTTGCCGACGCCCGCGATGTGGCGCTGGTCGAGCAGGAAGGACTTCAGCGGCGCCGTCCGTCCCGCCGCCATAGCCGCCAGCGCCTCGGGCGTGAAGTCCGCGGAAAAGGGCTCGACGCCGAGATTCGCGAAGCGCTCGTCGAGCTTTGCGTCGTCGATCAGGAAGGCCTCGCCGAAGCGGCGCGGGTCGGTGAACCAGAGCTCCCGCCCATCGTCGAGGGCGAAGCGCGCCCGCAGGTGGCGCTCCGAGGTGGACCGCTCGCCCTCGTACAGCCGCTGCCCCTCGGAGGGATCGAGCTTGTTCTCGCCCTCGACCAGGACCAGGTTGCCGGTCATCCGCAGGTGCATGACCAGCGTCCGCTTCCCGTCCAGTCCCAGCAGCAGGTACTTGCCGCGCCGCCCGAGCCCTACGATCGTCGCCTCAGCTAGCGCCCGCTCGAGCTTGCGCGGCGGCGTCGGCCGGCACCAGCGCGCATCGAGCACCTCCAGCCGCTCGATCGTCCTCCCGGCAAGCTCCGGGTCGAGCTGCCGGCAGACGGTCTCGACCTCCGGCAGCTCGGGCATGCGCGAGTTCTATCCCATGCGGTCGCACTTCTTTCCGCATACCGAAGACAAATACGACCGCAAGCGCGTCAGGTGGCGGTGGCGCGCGGGTGGGACTCGAAGTAGACCTGCTTGAGGCGCTCGCCGGAGAGATGCGTGTACATCTGGGTCGTGGAGATGTCGGCGTGGCCGAGCATCTCCTGCACGGCGCGCAGGTCGCAACCGCCCGCCAGCAGGTGGGTGGCGAAGCTGTGGCGCAGCGTGTGCGGGCTGAGCTTGCCGGCCAGGCCGGCGGTGCGCGCGTTGCGCTGGACGATCTTGTAAAGGCCCTGGCGGGTCAGCGGCCCGCCGCGGAAGTTGACGAAGAGGCGCGCCTCGTGGCGTTCGCCGATCAGCTTCGGCCGGCCGCCGCGCAGGTAGGCGGAGATCGCCGCGATCGCCTTGCGCCCCAACGGCACGAGCCGTTCCTTGCTGCCCTTGCCGCGGGCGCGCAGGAAGCCCTCGTGCAGATCGACGTCGCCGACCTCGAGCCCGATCGTCTCCGAGGCACGCAGCCCGCAGGCGTACATCACCTCGAGCAGCGCCCGATCGCGCAGGGCGGTCGGCTCGCCGCCGTGGGGCGCCGCCAACAGCTTCTGCACCTCGGCGTAGTTGAGCACCTGGGGCAGCTTCTTCGCCCGCCGCGGGGCACTCAGTGCCGCGGTCGGGTCGTCGCCGATCAGCTCATCGCGGCGCAGGTGCTTGTAGAAGGAGCGCAGGCAGGCCGCCTTGCGATGGACCGTGGCGGAGGAGTAGGCCTTGCCCTCCCCCCCGGTCGCCAGCTCGGCGAGGAACTCACTGATGTCGGCTGGCCCGGCCGAGAGCGCGTCGAGATCGTGCGCGGCGAGGAATTCGCCGTACTGGTGCAGGTCGGTGCGATAGGCGTCGAGCGTGTTGCGCGAGAGGCCGCGCTCAAGCTCCAGGTAGGCGAGGAAGTCGAGGACCAGGGACTCGAAGCGGGACTCCGTGCGCGGTGGATCGGCGACGACCATGCGGGGAGGGTTCTCGCTACGTCTTGCCGATCCTTGGTTGGCAAGGGACCGTGCGCTTGTCGCGGCGGGTGGCGTGTAGGTGGGGTGCTCTGCTTGCGCTGCGCGCTGCTCGGGCAGAGGGACGGGATCGATGTCAGGGCTCGAGGTCTTGCCCTCCGCAGCCTTCGCGCGGCGCGGACCACCCCACTACACGCCACCCGCCGAGAGATCTCCCAGTGCCCTGCCCGAGGCCAGGGCGGCGGCGAAGAAGAGTGGGTCCTGCTCGATGGTTCGACCCATCGTGCTTGAGGGGAACTTGGTGGCTTTGTAGCCGGGGAGATCCACGGCTGCTTCGTGGAGTTGGTGGCGACTGCCCGCTGCGCTTTTGAGCTTCGGGAGGGGGTCGGGGTGGTCCTCTGGGACGGGGACGATCACCGGGGCGAGAAGCAGGTCCAGGACGGTGAGCGTGTGGTGGCTCAGCGGTTTGTGGCGCTCGCGCGGGTCGGCGCTCGAGAGGCGTGGGGATAGGAGGGTTGGGAGGTCTAGGGCCAGGGCGGCGTGGGCGGTGTCCAGGGCCGCCATGCCGCCGTGGCCCAGGGCGGTGTCGGAGCCGATGATGCCTGGGCCCGGGCCGGCTATCGCGACGTCCCAGCCCAGCGCGTTGGCCGCCGCGTCGAGGGCGCCGGTGGTCGAGATCGCCTCGTGTTCACCGCCGTAGGCGGGGGCCGCGGTGATGTGACCGCAGAGCAGGTCGCGCTCGCGCAGCTCGGCGACGTCGCGGCTGAGCGAGCCAGGCAGCGCCCCTCCCCCGGTCTGCACGTAGCCGACCTCGATCCCGGGCCGAGCCTCAGCGGCCGCCCAGGCCGCGGGCGCCAAATGCCCATGCAGTGGGATCACAAGGACCGGCATAGCGATCCGTGGCGGTTCCGGTGCGCCTTTTGTGGTCATGCCCCGCATAAGGCGCACCGGAAGCTCGATTGGGGCTACTGGGTGCTGGAGGGAGGTGTAGTTGAGCTTGATTACGTGGTCCGCGCTCTCGCCGCTTGCGTCCAGACCGCGGCTCAGGTTGACGTGGACTACGTCGAAGCCGCCCGAGCCCAGGCCCAGATCGAGGGCGGCGGTGTTGACGACGACCTCGTCGCCCTCGCGCATCTCGCCGAGCAGGGCCGTGTCGGCCCAGGCCGGGCGGGGCTCCCCGTCCACCTCGACCGTCAGCGGATTCTCGCCGACCACGACCCCGCGGCGCAGCTTCAGGCGGCCGCTCACCCTGCGTTCGCCGCCGCCTCGGCGACGATGCCCTCGCAGACCTCGAGCATCGCGTCGAGGTTGCGGGCGCTGACCGACTCGTCGGGGGTGTGGTTGGCGTCGGTGCCGTTGGCGAGCAGGACGCAGTCGAAGCCGTCGACGATCAGGGCGTTGGCGTCGCTGCCGCCGCCGGTCGCAGTCCGCTCGGGCTCGAAGCCGGCGCGTCGCAAGCCGGCCTCAGCCAGGGCAAGGGCCGGCGACGCGGGCAGGAGCTTGTAGCCCCGGAAGAGCTCTTCGATCCGCACGTCGGCATCGCAGCCGTGCTCGCTGGCGCCCCAAGCACAGGCGTCGCTGAGCGCGCCCGCCACCTCGGCCGCCCGGCCGGAGTCGAGGCTGCGCGCCTCGGCGACGATCTCGCAGTGGCCGGGCACGACGTTCCCTGAAGTCCCGCCGCGGATCACGCCGACGTTGGCGGTCGTCTGCTCGTCGAGCCGCCCCAGCTCCATGCGCTCGATCGCCGCCGCGGCGGCGGCGATCGCGCTGTTGCCGTCCTCGGGACGGATGCCCGCGTGCGCCTCGACCCCGTGGAAGTCGGCGCGCACGCTCTGCTGGGTCGGCGAGGTGACGATCACCTCGCCGATCGGGCTCGCATGGTCGAGGACGAACCCAACCTCGGAGCGCAACGCGTCGGCGTCGAACGCCTTCGCCCCGCGCAGGCCCTGCTCCTCGGCAACCGTGAGCAGCAGCTCGATCCCGACCGGCGGCGGCCCGTCCTCGCCCGCGTACCGCGCGACCAGCTCCATGAAGACCGCCACCGCCGCCTTGTTGTCGGCGCCGAGGATCGTCTCGCCGGCGCTGCGGAAGACCCCGTCGGACTCGACCACCTCGATCTGGCCGGCGTGCGGGACCGTGTCGATGTGAGCGCAGAACATCACCCACTCCTCGCTCGCCCCCGGCAGCCGCGCCAGCAGGTTCCCCGCCCCCGCCCGCGCCGGCCCCGAGGCACCGTCCTCGCTCACCTCCAACCCAAGCGCCCGAAGCTCGGCGATCAGCGTGTCCGCCACCTCCCGCTCCTCCCCCGTAGGACTCCGAATCTCACAGAGCCTTACGAAGGTCTCATGAAGCCTCTCCACGACGGGACAGGCTAGCCGGGAAGCGAGGCGGCCGCGAACCGAGGGGCCCATCCCGGCAGGGGTGGAGCGTCTTGTACCTTTTCGCGGGAGCTCGCTCGCGGCGCCAGCAATTTCCGCCCCTCGAAAAAGTTAAGCGGAACCCCTGCCGGGATGGGCCCGCACGGCTTCGGCTACGGCCTCATCTTCCGGCAGCTCCGCCCCGTCCACCGGCCTCTCCCCGGCGTGCCGCGCCGCCGCCCCGACGAACTCGCGGAAGAGCGGCTCGGGCCGGTTGGGGCGCGAGTTGAACTCCGGGTGGAACTGGGAGGCGACGAAGAACGGGTGGTCGGGCAGCTCGACCATCTCGACCAGACGCTCGTCGGGCGAGGTGCCGCCGCAGACCAGACCGTCGTCCTCGAGCCGCCGGCGCAGCTGGTTGTTGACCTCGTAACGATGGCGGTGGCGCTTGTAGATGACCGCCTCGCCGAAGATCTCGCGCGCCCGCGTGCCCTCGTGCAGCTTCACCGGATCGGCGCCGAGCCGCATCGTGCCGCCCATCTCGGAGACCTCCTTCTGCTCGGGCAGCAGGTCGACCACCGGGAACGGCGTCTCGGGATCGAACTCGGCCGAGTTGGCGCCGTCCATGCCGGCGACGTGGCGGGCGAACTCGACCACCGCGATTTGCATCCCGAGGCAGATCCCCAGATAGGGGATCGAGCGCTCGCGCGCGATCCGCGCCGCCTCCACCTTGCCCTCGATCCCGCGCTCGCCGAAGCCGCCGGGAATCAGGATGCCGTCGACACCCTCCAATCGCTCGGAGTCGAAGTTCTCGGAATCGACCAGCTCGACCTCGACCTCGACTCCATGATGGAAGCCGCCGTGCTCGAGCGCCTCGATCACCGACTTGTAGGCGTCGGCGAGCTGCACGTACTTGCCGACCAGGGCGATCTTCAGCTTGCCCTCGGCGGCGTCGGCGCGTTTCACCATCGCCTCCCATTCGGAGAGGTCCGAGGGCGGCGCATCCATGCCGAAATGGTCGAGCACCAGGTCGTCGACCCCCTCGGCGCGGAAGACAAGCGGCACCTTGTAGATGTTGTCGACGTCGTTGGCGGAGATAACCGCGTCGACCGGCAGGCTGGCGAAGAGCGCGATCTTCTCCCGGATCTCGCGGTCGAGCCGCCCTTCGGAGCGGCAGACCAGCGCGTGCGGCTGGATCCCGATTCGGCGCAGCTCGTTGACCGAGTGCTGGGTCGGCTTCGTCTTCAGCTCCCCCGCGTGGCCGACGTAGGGCACCAGCGTCAGGTGGACGAACATCGAGCCCTTGGGCCCGAGGTCGGTGTAGAGCTGGCGGATCGACTCGAGGAAGGGCAGTGACTCGATGTCGCCGACCGTGCCGCCGATCTCGGTGATCACGAAGTCGACCGACTGCGACTCGGCGACGATCCGGATCCGGTTCTTGATCTCGTTGGTGATGTGGGGGATCACCTGCACGGTCGCCCCGAGGTAGTCGCCGCGGCGCTCGCGATTGATCACCGAGTTGTAGACGGCGCCCGCGGTCACGTTCGAGGCCCGCGAGGTGTTCTCGTCGGTGAAGCGCTCGTAGTGGCCGAGGTCGAGGTCGGTCTCCGCACCGTCCTCGGTGACGAAGACCTCGCCGTGCTGGAAGGGGCTCATCGTCCCCGGGTCGACGTTGATGTAAGGATCGAACTTCTGCAGCTGCACCCGGTAGCCGCGCGAGACGAGCAGGCGGCCGATCGAGGCGGCGGCGATCCCCTTGCCGAGGGCCGAGACGACCCCGCCGGTGACGAAGATGAAGCGGGTATCTCCTTGCGAGGGGCGGCTCATGCTCTGCCGAGCGAGTCTAGCCAGCGCAGGGGCGGAACCCTCTCGATCGTCGCCGAGATCGAACGCAACTCTCCGTAAATGGTGATTCCGGCGACGAGCGCGAGCGCGACGAGGCGCGCGCCGGGTCCGAGCGTGGTCAGCAGCCACACTCCGCCGATCGCCCCGACCAGGTTTGAGCCCGTGTCCCCCAGCATCGCCCGCTCGTGCAGGGTGAAGGCAGCGCCGACCAGGACAGGCCCGGCGAAGATGCCGAGCAGCTCGACCGGCGCCCAGGTCCAGGCCCCCAGGCAGAGGCCCGCGCCGAGCAGCGCCAGGCCCTTCTCCGCCCGCCCCGGCCGCAGGTCGAGCAGGTTGAAGGCGTTGGTCGCGAGGATCAGCAGGGCGACGTCGGCCAGGTAGCGCCACGATTCGAGCCCGCGCCCGGAGACCACGTACGCCGCCAGCGCCAGCGCTCCCAGCGCCTTCACCGCGCCGGTCGAGAGGCTGCCGCCGCGCAGCGCCCGCGCGTGCCCGCGCCAGCCACGCGGCGCCGCCGCCTGCTCCCCGCGCCCCAGCGAGTCGTCGAGGAAGCCGAGGAAGGCGACGCCAAGCAGGTAGGGCATCCACTGGCGCAGCCCGGGGCTGAGCAGGTCGAGGTCGGCGCGGTCGTTGAGGAAGGCAAGCGGCGCCAGCGCCACCAGGGCCGCGGTCGCCAGCACCGCGCCGAGCGGGAAGGCGAGCGCCGCGCCGCGATAGTTGACCCGCACCAGGCCGGCGTCGCGCAGCCCCCGCGCTCCCGCGGGCACGACCAGCAGGGCGACGGCGATCGCCGCCGGGAAGCCGACCCAGGTCACGGGCGCCGGCGCACCGCCGGCGGCAGCAGATCGGGCAGCAGGCGGTCGGCGGAGCCCTTGACGCCGAAGCTGCCCTCGGCGCCGAGTAGGGCGAAGACGGTGGCCACGCGCCCCGCCGCGGTCTCGACGTCGTCAACGCTGGCCAGGTCGTTGCCGTTGAAGAAGGAGACCGAGGACGGTTCGGCGGTTGAGGTCTCGACCCCGACCGCGGGTCGGTGCGTGCCGGTGATGCCGCCCATCAAAGCGGTCTCGAGGGTCGTCGCGTTGGCGCGCTGCACCGGACCCATGTCTTCGGGGGCCTGGCGCACGACGATCACCCCGTCGAGGCCGCCGAAGTTGCCGCTGGCGCGCGAGAAGAGATGGCCGCGAACCAGTTCGACCAGCGTGCCGCCGCGAACCAGCTGCCGCCCGACGCCGGTCCCGAAGGCGGACAGCGCTTCGGGGTCGCGCCGCAGGCGCGCGAAGCGGGTTTTCGAGAGGTCGGCGGCGAGACCTTTCAGATCGGCCGGCTCACGCGCCACCCCGATCCCGACCAGGCGCGCCCCGGTCGGGCCCAGCGTTTCCTCGATCGCGTTGACGGTCCCGCCCGGCAGCCCGCCAAGGGCCAGCACCCCGATCCGCCGTCCCGCCAGCCGGTCGCGGACGAGCGCCGGGTAGACGCGGCTGGCGAATTCGTCGGAGCGACCCAGCTGCCCGTTCAGCTCGTCGACCCGTTCGCGCGCGTCCTGCAGGTTGCCGGTGAGGCTCTGCTCGAGGTTCTTGCGCGTGTTGTTGAGCGCGTCGCCGCCGAACTCGGCGCCGACCAGGATGCCGATCGCCAAGGCCAGGAAGACCGCGATCAGCGAGGTCGCGTGGTAGCGGGCGCTGTACCCCATCAGGCGCCGAGCCAGATGCGGATCTTCAGCCAGACCAGCTGGAAGAGGTCGTTGAGCGCCGGCGAGGTGATCACGAGGATCGTCAGCACGACCGCGAAGGCGGCGACGAAGAGGATCATCGGGCCGAAGGGCGAGCTCGGGTTGTAGAGCCGACTCACCCCCTTCGCGTCGACCAGCTTCTCGCCGATCCGCAGCCGGGTGAGGAAGGTCGAGGACATGCCGCCGCGCTTGCGGTCGAGGAACTCGATCAGGTTGAAGTGGGCGCCGACGCTGACGATCAGCGCCGCGCCCTTCTCGAAGGCCATCAGCATCGCCACGTCCTCGCTGGTGCCGGCGGCCGGCAGCAACGTGTGGTCGAGGCCCATCTCCAGCAGGCGCTCGCGCCCTGGCGCGCGGCCGTCGGGGTAGGCGTGGACGACCAGCTCGGCGCCGCAGCGCAGCGCAGCGTCGCCCGCCGAGTCCATGTCGCCGAGGATCACGTCCGGTTTCATCCCCGCTTCGAGCACGCCGTCGGCGCCGCCGTCGACGGCGACGATCAGCGGCCGCACGTCGCGGATGTAGGCGCGCAGCGCCTTCAGGTCACGCCGGTGGCGGTCGCCGCGGACGACGATCAGGACGTGGCGGTCGCGGAAGGAGGCGCGCGTCGACGGGAACTCGACGCTGCCGGTCAGCAGGTCGGTCTCCTGGCGGACGTGAGCGACGGTGTTCTCGGCGAAATCGGCGAGCGCCTCGTCGACCCGGGCCCGCTGCTCGTCGAGCTGGCGCTCGAGCTCGACCACGCTCAGCTCGCGGCCGCGCAGCAGCTCGCGGCCGCCGACGCTGACCGCGCCCGCGGCGACCGACGCCCGCTCGCCCTCGCCGAGCAGCTCGAACGGGTCGGCGTCGGAGACGTCGACCAGCGCCACCCCGGCACGAACCAGCAGCAGCGGCCCCGCGTTCGGGTACTTGCCGTCCGAGGAGGGCGCGGCGTTGATCACCGCTCGCACGCCGGTCGCGATCAACTCCTCGGCGGCGATCCGGTCGATGTTGCGGTGGTCGACGACGGCGACGTCCCCCGGGGCGAGCCGCTTGACCAGATCCTTGGTGCGACGGCCGAGCCGGACTGCGCCCTCGATCGCGCCGTCGGCGGCGGCGCCGTTCCGGCGGGTGAGCAGCGCGGGGATGCGACGGCGACTGGCTGCGGTTGCCACCGGAGCAGGTTAGCCGCTCTGGCAAGCGGCTAAAGCGGCTCAGGCAGCCGCGAGCAGCTGCTCGGCGTGGCGTGTGGCGGCCTCGTCGGAGCGGTCCCCGCCGAGCATGCGTCGAATCTCCTCGACCACGCCCTCGCGGTCGAGACGCCGCACCGTGGCGCTGGCTCGCTCGCCCGAGACGTCCTTCTCGAGGGTGAAGTGGGTGCCGGCCAACGAGGCGACCTGAGGCAGGTGGGTGATGCAGAGCACCTGGCGCCCCTCGCCCAGCGCCCGCAACCGCTCGCCCACGGCGCGCGCAGTCTTGCCGCCGACGCCGGCGTCGATCTCGTCGAAGACCAGCGTGCCGGCGCCGGCCGCGCCGCCGAAGCCGCTCAGGGCGAGCATCACGCGCGAGAGCTCGCCGCCGGAGGCCGCCTCGCGCAGGGGGGCCGGCTCGAGGCCGGGGTTGGGCGCCAGGCGCAGCTCGACCGCCTCGGCTCCGTTCTTGCCGAAGCCCTCGCGGTGGGGCTCGAGCCCCACCGCGAGCCGCGCTCCCGGCATCGAGAGCCGCTCGAGCTCCTCGGCCACCGCCGCTTCGAACGGCTCGCGCGCCTTCTCGCGGGCGCCGGTCAGCTTGCGGGCCAGCTTCGTGCGGTGCCCTTCCGCCTCCGCCAAGGCCTCCTCGGCCGCCGCACCTCGCTGCTCGGCGTTCTCGAGGCGCTCGATCTCCGCCCGGCAGCGCTCTGCGTGGGCGAGGACGGACTCGACGCTGCCGCCGTGCTTGCGCTGCAGCCGGTCGAGTGCCTCGAGCCGCTCTTCGAGCGCGGCGAGGCGACCGGGGTCGGCCTCCAGGCCGTCGAGATAGGAGCGCAGCTCCGCCGCCACGTCACCGAGCTCGATCGCCAGGGCGCTGAGCCGCGCCGAGAGCGCGTCGAGGTCGGAATCGACGCCGCCGACATTCTGCAGCAGCGCCTCGGCCTGGGCCAGGGCGCCGGCCGCGCCGCCGCCCTCCTCGTCTTCGCCGAGCGCGGCGGCCTGCGCCCCGGCCGCGGCCTCGCGCAGGCCCTCGGCGTGCCGCAGCCGCTCGCGCTCGCCGAGCAGCTCGTCCTGCTCGGCGGGGTCGGGCTCAATCGCCTCGATCTCGGCCAGCTCGTAGCGGTAGAGATCGAGGTCGCGCTCACGCGACCCGTCCTGCTCGCGCAGCTCATTGAGCTGAGCGGCGAGCCGCAGGCACTCCCGGTGCGCGGCGCGGTACTCGTCACGCAGCTTCAGGTGATCGGCCCCCGCGAACCCGTCGAGCACCTCCGCCTGGGTCGAGGAGATCGTCAGCTTGCGGTGCTCGTGCTGACCGAAGAAGGCGAGCAGCTGCGCGCCAAGCAGTTTCAGGTCGCCGGCCGACGCGGCCCGCCCGGCGACAAAGGCACTGGTCCGCCCCCCGACCGAGACCCGCCGCCCGAGCACGACCTCGTCCGCCCCCTCGGGCAGCCGTTCCGCCAGCTCGGTCATCTCCGGCTCCTCGAGCAGCCCGGCGGGCAGGTCGAATACGCCCTCGACCCAAGCCTCTTCCGCACCGGGCCGCACGATCCCCGATCGGGCCTTGCCGCCCATGAGGAGATCCAGCGAGTGCGCCAGAACCGTCTTCCCCGCCCCGGTCTCGCCCGTAATCGCGTTAAGCCCCTCCCCAAGCCGCAACTCCGCCCTCTCTATGAGGAGCAGGTTCTCGATTCGCAACTCACGCAACACGAAGCTCTGTGTACCAGCGCCCGCGGACGCGGTCGCCGCCCACCGGCGGTCAGGCCGCGGCGCCCTCGGGAACCGCCTCCGTCGACTGCACGAAGTCGCTCGAGCGCACCAGGAAGAAGCCGAGGCCGGCGCCGACGAAAGAGAGGATCGCGCCGATCAG
Organism: uncultured Solirubrobacterales bacterium; assembly: GCA_963728365.1. Taxonomy (GTDB): domain Bacteria; phylum Actinomycetota; class Thermoleophilia; order Solirubrobacterales; family 70-9; genus VRUE01. Next base: position 255,243 of record CAVSJI010000001.1, on the reverse strand, counting down.
GAGGATCTCGTTGAAGCCGCTGACGAAGGCGACCTTCGAGGCCTCGACGATCCGACCCTGCTGGGCGTGCGGGGCGAGCGCGGCCGCGGCGCGCGAGCCGCCCGAGGAGACCGCGTCGGCGAGCCCCGCCGGCGCCTGTGGCAACAGCTCGTGCAGCTTCGAGTCGACGCGGCCCTGGAAGACGGCGCCCAGCGAGGCGACTCCGGTGGCGATGCCCACCTGCCGAAAGGTCGTGTTGATGCCCGAGCCCATACCGGCTTTCGCGGGTGGCACGACCGCGATCGCCGCCTGGCCGATGCCAGGATTGGTGGTGCCGATCCCGACGCCGGCGATCAGGAAGCCGGCCAGCAGATCGCTCTCCGGCGAGTCGGCGCTGAGGCCGTGCATCAGCAGCAGCCCGATCCCGACCAGCGTCAGCCCCACCCCGAGCAGCACCCGGATCGGGATTCTGTGGGAGAGCGAGCCGGCGATCGGCGAGGCGATGAAGGAGAGCACGGTGAGCGGCAGGAAGCGCAGCCCGGTTTCGAGCGGCGAAAAGCCCTGCACGCCCTGCAGGTAGATCGTCAGGTAGAGGAACATCGCGAACATCCCCGCCGAGAGCCCGAAGGCAACCGCCGAGACGCCGTTGAAGGCGGGCTTGCGGAAGAGAGCGAGCTCGAGCATCGGGTGCGAGCTGCGCGCCTCAATCGCCAGGAAAGCGAGCAGGAAGGCGACCGAGCCCCCCAGCGAGGCGACGATCGTCGGGCTCCCCCAGCCCTCCGGGTTGCCGCGGATCAGGCCGAAGATCAGCAGGAAGAGGCCGATCGAGAAGCTGGCCAGCCCGGGCAGGTCGATCCGCTGTGGATCCTGGGCGGCGACGTTGGCCAGCTTGCTCTCGGTCAGGGCGATCGCGACCGCGCCGATCGGCACGTTGACGAAGAAGATCCACTCCCAGCCGAGGTTCTCGGTGATCACGCCGCCGACCAGCGGCCCGATCGCCACCGCGCCGCCGATCGCCGCGCCCCAGACGCCAAACGCGGTCGCTCGGTCCTTGCCGTGGAACTCCTGGCCGATCAGCGCCAGCGAGGTCGCGAACATCGCCGCGCCGCCGATTCCCTGCAGGCCGCGAGCCAGGTTGAGCAGCGTCGGCTCGCCGGAGATCCCACAGAGGAACGAGGCGAAGGTGAAGATCCCGAAGCCGAGCGAGAACACCCGGCGCCGCCCCAATCGGTCGCCGAGCGAGCCGGCGGTCAGCAGGCAGGCGGCGAGCATCAGCGAGTAGGCGTCGACCACCCACTGCAGGCTGGAGAGGCTGGCGTGCAGTTCGCGCTGGATGTCGGGCAGGGCGACGTTGACGACCGTGATGTCCAGCAGCAGCATGAACGTCGCGATCGTGATCAGGACGAGAGTCCACCACTTGCGCTCCATGCGCGAACCCTAGAGAACCGAGGTGGTGGGCCGGGACAGGCGCTCTCAGACGGCCAAGTGCCCGAACTTCTCGCGAATTCGCTGGTAGAAGCTTGTGCCGGGGAGCTGAGCCAGGCGGCCCACGGCTTCGGCAAAACGGACGTCTAGGGCGTCTCCCGGGGCGAGGTTGGCGACCTGGACGCCGTCGATCGCCACGTCGACCGGCGCGCGGCCGGGAGCGTTGCCGACGGCGAGCACGTCGCCGGGGGCGACGACCAGGGCCCGCGCGGTGAGCGAGTGGGGCGAGATGTAGGAGACGACGTAGCCCTTCACGCCCCAGGCGAGGATCGGTCCCTGATTGGCGAGGTTGTACCCGGTCGAGCCGGCCGGGGTGGCAGCGACCAGGCCGTCGCAGCGCACGTTCCCCACCTCCTCGCCGGCGATCCGGTAGGTGAGCTCGGCGACCCGGTCGCGCGGGCGGCGACTGAAGCTGACGTCGTTGAAGGCGACCCGCTCCTCGCCGTCGACCTCGATCGCCAGCGCCGGCAGATCGATCGTCTCGGTCTCGCCGGCCAGGGCGCGGCGGATCCCCTGCCCGGCGTCGTCGCGCTCGACCGCAGCGAGGAAGCCGACGGTGCCGAAGTTGACGCCGAAGACCGGGGCCGGGGTGCGGGCGAAGCGACGCAGGGCATGCAGGATCGAGCCGTCCCCGCCGAGCACCAGGCAGAGGTCGGGGTCGGCGGGCAGCGCCTCAACCGCCTCGAGGTCGGCCGCCGCGTGGTTGTGCTTGGCGATCTCCTCGGCGGTGGCGACCAGGCGCCAGCCGGCCTCCCGCGCCGCCTCGATCGCGAGCCGCACCGCCTCGGTCGCGGCGGGCGGGTGCGAGTGGGTGATCAGGACCGCCGTCTTCTCAGGCATCGAGCCGACTCCCTGGTCCACTTTCCTGCCCCTGGAGGGAGGGAAACTCGACCACCATCAGGCGTCCACCTCGCCGACGGCGGCCTCGAGGTCGTCGATTCCCGCTCCGGCACCACCGCACCAGACGAAGGTCTCCCGGTTGCCCTTCGGCCCCGGCAGGCCAGAGGGAGCGAAACCGCGAATCGCGAGCCCGAGGTCGCGCGCCGCCTCGGCGACGCCGAGCACCGCCTCGCGCCGGTCGGCGGCATCGCGCACGACCCCCTTGCCGACCCGCTTGCGGCCAAGCTCGAACTGCGGCTTGACCATCGCCAGGACCTCGCCCCCGGGTGCCATGCAGCGCGCGACGGCCGGCAGCACCTTGGCGAGCGAGATGAAGGAGACGTCAACGGTCGCCAGCGAGGGCGCAAACGGCAGGTCGGCGGCGATCAGCTCACGAGCGTTGAGTCGCTCGATCACAGTGACGCGGGAGTCCTCGCGCAGGCGCACGTCGATCTGGCCGTAGGCGACGTCGACCGCCGCCACGCGGGCCGCGTGGCGCTGCAGCAGACAGTCGGTAAAGCCGCCGGTCGAAGCGCCGACGTCGAGGCAGTCGCGACCGGCCACTGCGATGCCGAGCGCCTCGAGTGCGTTCTCGAGCTTGATTCCGCCGCGCGAGACGAAGCGCGGCCCCTCGTCGACGACGAGCGCCGCCTCGGGCTCGACCAGCTGGCTGGGCCGCACGGCAACCGGCCCGTCGACGCCGACGCGCACCGCGCCGGCCCGCACGGCGCCGGCCGCGGCCGTACGCGAGGGGAAGAGCCCGCGCTCGGCGAGCACCGCGTCTATCCGGGCCTTCTTCATCGCCGCAACCGTAGCGCCGCCTCGCCCGCCGGCCATCCCTCCAAGCCCGATACAGCTTTTTAACCAAGCTTTGGACGAGCGTGATTCGATGCTGGAAAGTCGGGTACCCCACGAGCAGCGGGGCGCCCGGAAATGTGCTCTGCGACTGTGATCGCACTCACACACAAAGCGCACATACGTTCGTATGCTGTTCAAGGATTCGCAGAGGACAACCGATAAGGGGCAGAACGAAAAAGACTTCTTGGCTGGGCTCGGCGTCGCCCATATGGCGCTCATCGTCTCCCACGATGACCGCACCGCGACACATCAATGGGCCCACCTACCTCCCACGGATCCACATATATAGAGATAAATAATCTCTCCTCCCTGTAGTAACCCCAGAACTCGCCTCGGCTCCCCGCCGGGGCGTTTTCTGTTGTGGGGCGATTCCCTACCATCGGGCGCGTGGGAATCCAGAAGCTGGAACACGTCGGCATCGTGGTCGAAGATCTGGCGGCTGCAATCGAGTTCTTCAGCGGGCTCGGGCTCCTTGCATGAAGAGATCGGCTGAGGCGCCAGCAGTGAGCAAGTGGCGCTCATAGACCGGCCGCCGGGACCGGTGATAAAGGCCTTCCTCAAGGCGCCGGTCTGGCTCTACCGAGTCCGGCTCGGCTGGCTCTTCGGCAATCGCTTCCTCTGCATCACCCACCGTGGCCGCAAGAGCGGCAAGCTCCGTCGTACGGTGGTCGAGGTCGCGCGCTTCGATCGCGAGGCGCTTGAGGTCTCCGTCGTCGCCGGCTGGGGACCGAGCACCCAGTGGTACCGCAACCTGGAGGCCGCACCCCCGGAAGAGGTGATCGTCCGCCGTCGATGCTGGCGACATCCCCACCAGCGCTTCCTCGACGATTCCGAGCGAGTAGAGCTTCTGACCACCTACGTCCGCGACCACCCCGCCGCGGCCCGCGAGCTGGGAAGGGCGTTCGGCGTGTCCAATCTGGACGAAGAGGGAATCGCCGGACTCGCGTCGCGGACACGAGCTGTTGCATTCAGGTCTTCGGGCGGCAACTGAACCCAGAGGCGCCCACCGGAATCGAACCGGTGTAAACAGCTTTGCAGGCGCGTTTACGGGCGGTGCGTTCGGCTTGCTCAAGCCAAATGGGCTGGTCGTGCCACCGTCTGTTCCACCGTGAGGGACCGTGCCGCCGTAACATCTGCAGGCACCGGGAGCGCGGTTACCCGGAGTCTGTCAGCGAGAGGACGGGCGGCTGTCAGCACTGCCAATCTGCCAGCGCACGCCGGGCCCGAACTCGAGGACGACGCCGCCCGGCGTGATCAGCTCCCAATTCGGCGGATCGTCCTCCGCCTCTCGGGCGGCAGGCTTCACGTCGAGCACGGAGCCATCGGAGAGCTTGCAGCGCAGCTCGCCCGTCTCTCCGTCGATGTCGGCATCGTCCACTGAGCGGCCCACCAGCTCGGTTGGGTCGGTCGGGAACCATTCCGCATCCTGCGTGGCGAGTCGCCAGAGTTCGCCAGTCGAGTCCTTGACCTCGACGTGAAGAACCTTCGGGTAGGCGATCCGGGCATCGACGATCTGCCCACGCATGGAGCGCAAGACATTGAGAGGCGAAGCGTCAAGTGCGACTGCGGTTGCCACTAGCTCTTCCATTGTCGCAGCCATGCCAGCAGTTCTCCATAGCTCATGTTCGCCTGCACGCTCCCAGCCTGCTTCTCCGCGTGAAGCGCCTCACTCGCTTCGTGCCGCTCCCGGATGGTCAGCCCCGCCTCCTTGCAGGCTTGCCGGAATTGCTTGATGTCACGCTTGTGGCCCACGTTCGGCGGCGAGTCTATTCGGCTACCCCGAGGCCCAATCCGGTCACTGGTCCCGGTCGAGGAAGGCGTCCAGCGGCGCTGCCGCTTCGGCCTCGGTGCCGGGCATCAGCAGGCCATCAGCTCCTGCGAAGGTCAGGGCCTCGTCGGTGCACTGATCACCCTAAGAGCGTCGGTCATGCAACAGTTCGCGCAGGACACCCAGAACGGGGGTCGTCCGCCCGGGAGGTGCGGGTCTTGGGAGCAATCAACCCCTCCTTTAGGTCCCATGACTCGCGCACCTTGATCGTCTGGCCGGATTCCGGTTGCGGCGCAGAATCAGCAGCAAACCGCTCTAGCGGACGTAATCCGCCCGCTAGACCCAGAGGCGCCCACCGGAATCGAACCGGTGTAAACGGCTTTGCAGGCCGCTGCGTAACCACTCCGCCAGGGCGCCGGGTGGATGAAGGGTATCGGCGCCGGGTGGTCAGGCGGCGTGCTGTTCGGGGCCCTGGTCCTCGTCGATGTCGAGGATCAGGTTGTCGTCCGCGGTGCGGCGGACTTTGAACTCGAGCGGGGAGCGCTCCTCGAGCTCGCGGAGCAGCTCGACCGGCTCGTTGAGGCGCATCGAGAGGGTTGCGCGGCCCTCGGAGAAGCGCTCGACCGAGATCTCCGAGGTGGCGTCGATCTGACCGGCGGCGTCCTCGAAGCCGACCAGCTGGGAGAAGTCGTCGAGCGGGCCGATCTCGATTTTGACCAGGCCTTCGTAGAGGTGCATGGCGGCGCGCTCGACCTCGCCGGCCAGGGCCTCTGCCGCGGGCGCGGATTCGCTGGCCTCTTGGGCGTCAGTCAGCTCCTGCGCCCGGCGGCCGACCTCGACCGCCTCGCGCAGCGCCTTCATCCGGATCCGCGTCGCCTGGCCGCGGGCTTGGGACTGAATCTCCTCGAGCTTCGCCGAGACGGCCTCCAGCGAGGCGACGCTGCGGTCGTGGCGCTCGTTGGCTTCCAGCAGCCGCTGGTGCAGGCCGCGGATCTCGCGCTCGCGCTCGATCACCATCTCTGCCAGCGTCACCAGATCCTCCTCAGCGCTCGCCGCCGCGTCGGACGCCTCGCGCCAGCGGCCAAGCGCCTCCTCCGCGTCGCGCTCCAGCGCCCAGCCGCGGGCCTCACGCGCGGCGATCGCCGCATCCACTTCGGTGCGGCGGTAGCCGAGGAGCGCCCTCTTGAAGCTACCCATGCGCGGCACCGTAAAGGTGCCCTCGGACGCCATCCCCGAACGTCCCAAGCTCAAGCCGCGGCGCCTCGCGCCAGAGATCCTCGAGCTGGTAGCGCTCGCGCGCCTCGGCGGTGAAGACGTGCAGCACGCAGTCGAGGTAGTCGAGCACGATCCAGCCCGCCGCTTCGGAGGCCTCCGAACCGCCGGGCAGCAGCCCGCCCCCCTGCTTCAGCTCGAGCTTCACCTCGTCGGCGATCGCCCGCGCCTGACGCTCGTTGCGCGCTGTGCAGACGACGAGGAAGTCGGTGTAGGAGACCAGCGAGCGCATGTCCAGCGCGACGATCTCGGTCGCCGCTTTCGCGTCGGCGATCGCGGCGATCCCCCGGGCGAGCGCCTCGCTGCCGCTCGACTTGGCCTCGACGCTCATCGGTAGATCCCCTTCTCTTCGATGAAGCGCGCCACCGGCTCGGGCACCAGGTAGCGCAACGGCCGGCCCTCCGAGGCCCGCTCGCGCACCGCCGAGGAGGAGACGCCGAACTGCGGCATCTCCAGCATCGTCGCCCGCCCCCCGGCCCCGAGGCTGCGCAGCACGGCCGTGACCTCGGCGTCGGAGATGCCCGCTCGGCGCGCCACCGCGAGCTGCGCCAACTCGGTCACCCGCTGCGGCTCGCGCCAGCTCTCGAGGCCCACCGCGGCGTCCGCCCCCATCACGAACACCAGCTCCCTGTCGCCTCGTTCATCCGCAAGCAGCTGCAAGGTCTCATACGTGTAGGACGGTCCGTCGCGCTCGACCTCCAGGGTGGAGACGGAGAAGCGCGCGTCGTCGGCGGCGGCGAGCCGGGTCATCGCCAGGCGCAGCTCCCGCCCGGGGTCGTCGGCGATCCGCTTGTGCGGTGCCGTTCCGGTCGGCACCAGCACCACCTCCTCCAGCCCGAGCTGCCAGAGCGCCTCCTGGGCGAGCGCCAGGTGCCCGAGGTGCGGCGGGTTGAACGCCGAGCCGAGCACGCCGATGCCGGCGGCCTGCGAGCTACTCACGAATCTGGCCGTCGCCGTGGACGACGTACTTGTAGGTCGTCAGCTCCCGCAGCCCGATCGGCCCGCGCGCGTGCAGCTTCTGAGTCGAGTTACCGATCTCCGCCCCCATCCCGAACTCGAACCCGTCGGTGAAGCGGGTCGAGGCGTTGGTGTAGACGACGGCCGCGTCGACTCCCGCTGTGAAGCGCTCCGCTGCCTCGGCCGACCCGGTGACGATCGCCTCCGAATGACTCGTGCCGTGGGTGTTGATGTGCTCGACCGCCTCCTCGAGCGAGTCGACCGCACCTACCGCCATCTTCAGATCGAGGAACTCGGTGCTCCAGTCCTCCTCGGTCGCTGCTCCTACCTCAACCCCTCCAGCCAGATCGCGAACGCGCTCGTCGCCGACCAGCTCGACGCCTGCCGCCTGCAGGTCGGCGAGCGCGCTCGGCAGGAAGTCGGCAGCAACCGCCGCATTGACGAGCAGCGTCTCGGCCGCGTTGCAAACTCCGGGCCGCTGGACCTTCGCGTTGTAGGCGATCCTCCTCGCCATCTCGAGGTCGGCGTCATCGTGCACGTAGACGTGGCAGTTGCCGGCGGCCGCATAGATCACCGGCACCGTCGCGACTTCCTTCAGCGCGTTCTTCAGCCCCTCCCCGCCGCGCGGTATCAGCAGGTCGACCGTCCCTTCCTGCGTGGCCAGCTCAGCCAGGTCCCCACGCCCCTCGCCGACCGAGAGCATCGAGACCGCGTCCTCGGACAGCCCAGCTTCGCCAAGGGCTTCCCGCACGACCGTCGCCAGCGCCGCGTTCGAGCGCTCGGCGTAGCTCGAGCCGCGCAGCACGATCGCGTTGCCGCTCTTGATCGTCAGCGCCGCACAGTCGATCGTCACGTTCGGCCGCGCCTCGTATACCACCGCCACCACGCCGAGCGGCACCCGAATCTTGCGCAAATCCAGGCCCCCCGCGAGCGTCTTGTGCTCCAACTCCTCGCCGATCGGATCCTCCAGCGCGGCAACGGTCCGCACACCCTCCGCCATCGCCGCGATTCGGGCCTCCGTAAGCGTGAGACGATCGCGCAACGCCTCAGTCAGTCCCGCCGCCCGCTCATCGGCCAAATCGGCCGCGTTGGCCTCCAGCACCTCCGCCGAGCGCTCGCCCAGCAAACGTGCGGTCGCCGCAAGCGCCGCGTCCTTCGCGGCCCGCGGAGCGGTCCCCAGCTCCCGCGAAGCCCGCCGCGCCGCGGCGCAGGTCTCGGCGACTGTCTTTGCGGTCACGGCCATCGACCGCTAAGGGTAGCCGGGAGGGCTGGGCAGTCCCTCCCAAAACACTCCAGCGAGCCTCCCGGCGAGCGTTTTGGGAGGGGCTGTCCAGCCCTCCCCCCACGCTCGCGCTCGAAGATCAAACCAGCACGAACCGATCCCGGTGGATCACCTCGTCAGCCGCGTGCGGCAAGCGCTCACGCACTTCCTCGCTCTTGAGGCCGATCACACCCGCCAGCTCAACCGCCGAGTAGTCGACGATCCCCTTGCCGACGACCGTCCCGTCGGACACGACCTCGACTGCATCGCCCGCATCGAACTCGCCGCTGACGCCGGTGATGCCGACCGGCAGCAGACTCGACCCGCTCTCGCGGAGCACCCGCGCCGCGCCGGCGTCGACGGCCACCTGCCCGTGCGACGGCTTGGCGTACTTGAGCCACAGCTTGAAGCTCGATGCCTTCGTCTCCCCAGCGGCGAACCGCGTGCCGACCGGCTCGCCGCCGGCCGCGGCGACAAGCGTCCCGGCGGCCGTCCCGTCACAGATCGCGGCCGGGATGCCTGACTCGCTTGCCATCTCCGCGGCGGCCACCTTGCTGCGCATCCCGCCCGATCCGAAGACCGAGGTGCGGTCTCCGATCGCGAGCCCGTCCAGCTCGGCGAAGTCGACGATCTCCGGGATGCGCCTCGCCTCGGGGTCGGTTGCCGGATCAGCCGTGTAAAGACCGTCAGTATTGGTCAGCAGCACCAGCAGGCGCGCATCGAGCAGGATCGCCACCTGGGCGGCGAGGAAGTCGTTGTCGCCGAAGGTGATCTCGTCGGTCGCCGTCGTGTCGTTCTCGTTGACGACCGGAACCACTCCCCACTCGACCAGCTTGCGCAGCGTCTGACGCGCGTTGAGGTAGTTGGTCCGGGCAGCTATGTCTCCGGCGGTGAGCAGCACCTGCGCCGAACGGGTGCCGTGCTCGGCGAGACGGCTTTCGTAGGCCCGGAAGAGGTCCCCCTGGCCGACCGCCGAGGCGGCCTGCAGCTCGTCCATGGTCCGCGGCCGCACCGGCACGCCCATCAACCGCATGCCCCGCGCGATCGCCCCGGAGGTCACCATCACGACCCGCTCTCCCCCCCGCTCCAGATCCGCCACCTGCTCGCAGACGGAGTCGAGGACGTCGGTGCGCAGGGCGCCGTCGTCGGCGGCGACGATCGAGGAGCCGAGCTTGACGACCAGGGTCACAGGCCAAGTCTATGAGTCGCTCCGCTGCGCCTTGTCCCCGCCATGCGAGGCAAAGGCGCACCGGAACGAGCCGGGACGCCTAAGGCCCGGGTGCAACACTGCCGACCTAACCAGCGATGAGCCGACCGCAGGACAGCCGCCTGCCCTACATGCCTGGCATCGACGCGCTGCGCGCGATCGCGGTGCTTGCCGTCTTCCTCTACCACGCCGGGGTCGGTTGGGCGCCGGGCGGCTTCCTCGGGGTCGACGTCTTCTTCGTGATCAGCGGCTACCTGATCACCTCGCTGCTGCTCAGCGAGCGCCGTGGCACCGGCAAGGTGCGGCTCGGCCAGTTCTGGTTGCGCCGGGCGCGGCGCCTGCTGCCGGCGGTCGGCGTGCTGATCGCGGTGACGATGGTCGTCGCTGCGGTCGACGACCCCGGACGGATGGCGGCGCTGCGCGGCGACGCGATCGCCTCGCTCGCCTACGTCGCCAACTGGCACTTCGTCTTCGAGCACCAGCCCTACTTCGACCAGTTCCAGCGCCCTTCGCTCTTCCGCCATCTCTGGTCGCTCTCGGTCGAGGAGCAGTTCTACCTCTTCTGGCCGATCGTCTTCGCGGGCGGGATGGCCTTCTTCAGCCGCCGCCGGCTGCTGGTCGGGGTGCTCGCCGGCGCCCTCGCCTCGCTGGCCCTCGCCTGGATCCTCTTCGACCCCCACGACACGGCGCGCGTCTACTACGGCACCGACACGCATGCCTCCGGCCTCTTGCTCGGCGTCGCCCTGGCGCTGGTCTGGAGCCCCTGGTCGCTGCGCCGCGCCAAGCCGGGGCGCTGGTGCGGCCCGGCGCTCGACGTCGCCGGCGTCCTTGGCCTCGCCTACGTCGTGCTCGCCTTCCTGCGCGTCCACGACTACGACCTGGCGCTCTTCCACGGCGGCTACCTCTGGCTGGCGCTGGCGAGCGCCTCGGTGATCGCCGTGGTCGCCCACCCGGCGGCGCGGCTCGGCGGCCTGCTCGCCCGGCCGCCGATGATCTGGCTCGGCCTGCGCAGCTACAGCTTCTACCTCTGGCACTGGCCGGTGCTGGCGCTGACCCGCCCGGGCCTCGACGTCTCGCTGCCGCGCGGCGTGCTGATCCCGCTGCAGCTGCTCGCCGTGCTCGTCCTCGCCGATCTGTCCTACCGCTTCGTCGAGCTGCCCTTCCGCGGCAAGCGACCGCTCTTCTCACTGCCCGACGGCTGGCTGCGGGTGGGTCGTCCGGCGCTCGGCTTGGCGGTGATCGCCGTCGTCGCCCTGGTCGGCTGGGGCGGCCTCGTTTCGAGCGGTAGCCGAGAGCTTGACTCCGCATCGGCGGCCGCCTCGACCGCCGAAGTCGCCAGGGTGAGCGCGAAGCCGATCTCGCACGTTCGGCGCAACGCGCAGCCGCGGCATGCCAACCGAAGGGCGTTGCACCGGGCTGGACGCTGGCCGGCCGGCAAGCCCCCGCGCATCGTCGCCTTCGGCGACTCGGTGATGGTCGGCGCCAAGGACCGCCTGGCGGCGCGCTTCGGGCCGCGCTTCTCGATGAACGCCAAGGTCGGCCGCCAGGCGGACGAATTCGTCAAGCTGGCCCGGCGGCTGAAACATCGCGGCGGTCAGATCGACGCGCTGATCGTCCAGATGGGCAACAACGGGCCCCTGTACGGCGGCGAAATGGACGACCTGCGCTGGGCGACCTCGAACGTCGGCGAGCTCTTCCTGATCACCGACCACGCCGCCGTCTCCTGGCAGGACGAGGCCAACCACGCCCTCGAGGAAGCCGACGTGACCTGGCCCCACACCACCCTGATCGACTGGGCGCCGCTCGCCGCCGCCCACGAAGGCCTCCTATGGGACGGCATCCACCTGACCCCGGGCGGCGCCGGCCTCTACACCCGTCTGATCGCCCGCACCGTCCGCCAAGCTCTCCGCTGAGAGCCTCTGTCCGCGACAGGGCTGGTGCGTCCTCTCCCAAAAAACTCCAGCGAGCCTCCCGGCGAGCGTTTTGGGAGGGGACGCACCCGCCCCTCACGGAAACAGCTCGAACTCGTGCTCGCCGACGCGGACCTCGTTGCCGGGCTCAAAGCCGGCGGCGCGCAGGGCGGCGATGACCCCGATCTCGTTGAGCCGCTGCTCGAGGTAGGCGAGCGCCTCTTCGTTGCCGGTGTCGTGGCGCTCGAAAAGCAGCTCGACACCACGGCCGGTAACCCGGAAGGCGCCCTCTTCCTCGCGTTCGACCGAGTAACCCCCTTCACCCACCGGCCGGTAGACGCGGTGCTCGGCCTCGAACTCCGAGGGCTCGGCCGAGGCGACCGCCGGCCGCGCCTCGGGCAGCTCGTCCAGGGCCGCCAAGATCCGGCCACGCAGCTCGTCAAGCCCGTCCCCGGTCGCGGAGGACACGGCAACAACGGGGGGAGCGTGAGGTTTGCGTTCTATATCGACGTCAACCTCATCCACCCCCTCGTACGAAAGGCGCATGCGCCACTCGGCCAGCGCCCGCTCGACCTCGGTCGCCGGCAGCAGATCGCGCTTGGAAAGGACGACCAGCTCCGGCAGGAGCTCGAGCCCGGTGCCATAGGCATCCAGCTCGGCGCGAACGGCCTCGTAGTTGGCGACCGAGTCCCCTTCGAGCGGCGCGATATCCACAAGATGGACGAGCAGCGCGCAGCGCTCGAGGTGGGCGAGGAACTCGTGCCCCAGCCCCGCCCCCTCGGCGGCCCCTTCGATCAGCCCCGGGATGTCGGCCAGCACCGCCTGCCGCTCGTCGCTGTCGATCGTCCCCAGCACCGGCGAGGTCGTCGTGAACGGATAGTCGCCCACCTTCGAATCAGCCCGCGTCAGCCGCCCCAGCAACGAGGACTTCCCCGCGTTCGGCAGCCCAATAAGCCCCACGTCCGCGAGCAGCTTCAACCGCAGCTCGATCCACCCCTCCTCCCCGCTCGTCCCCTTCTCCGCGAACCGAGGCGCCTGCCGCGTCGAAGTCGCAAACCTTTTGTTCCCATGCCCCCCGCGCCCCCCATGCGCGACCACAGCCCGCTGCCCCGCCTCCACGAGATCGACCGAGCTCCCGTCCACCGTCTCCGCCTGAGTCCCAGGCGGCACCAACACCTCCCGATCCTCCCCCCGTCCCCCATGCCGGTTCGACCCTTCCCCATGCCGCCCCCGCCCCCCACGAAAGTGCTTGCTCCCCTTCAAAGCCCCCAAATCCCGCCGGGAGCCATCGCAAACGAGCACCACATCCCCCCCGTGCCCCCCGTCTCCACCGTCCGGCCCACCCCGGGGCACATGAGCCTCCCGCCGAAAGCTGACGCACCCGTTACCCCCAGCCCCGCCCTCAACCCAGATCTTCGCCTTGTCGTACACAGGAAGCTAAAAGTAAATGGGGTTGGCCCTCGGCCTTGGGGCACTGGGCACCTCGGATCGGAAGGGGGCGTCGGTGACCCCTCCCAAAACACTCAAGCGAGGCTCCTGCCGAGCGTTTTGGGAGGGGTTGCCGACGCCCCTCACCGCTCGGGAGCCCTAGTCAGCCAGAACGCTGATCGTGCGGCCCTTGCGCCCGGGCTTGAACTCGACCGTCCCAGGCCGTGCCGCGAAGATCGTGTGGTCGCGGCCGAGGCCGGTGCCCTCGCCGGGCCAGAAACGGGTGCCGCGCTGGCGGACGATGATCTCGCCGCCGCTGACCTTCTCGCCGGCGAAGACCTTGACCCCGAGCATCTTGGGGTTGGATTCGCGGCCGTTGCGGCTCGAGCCGAGTCCCTTCTTGTGCGCCATCAGTCGTCCTTTTTAGCAGCCGGTTTCGCTTTGGCGGCTGATTTTTTGGCTTTCGGGGCAGCATTTTTTGCCGCCGGCTTTTTCGCAGCGGCTTTTTTGGCCGGGGCTTTTTTCGCGGCGGGTTTTTTCGCCGTCTCTTTCTTGGCGGCCGGTTTCTTGGCCTCCGCAGGCTTTTTCGCCGCCTTCTTCTCATCGGCGGCCGGCTTGGCCTGAGCGGGCTCTTCCTTCTTCGGCGCCGCGGCTTTGCGCCCGCCGAGGCTGATCTCGGTCACCTCGAGCTTGGTCAGCTCCGAACGGTGGCCGGCGCGACGGCGGTAGCCCTTCTTCGGCTTGTATTTGAAGACCTTGATCTTCGGGCCGCGCAGGTGCTCGGCAACTTTCGCCTCGACCTTGACCTTCTCCAAGCCCTTCGCGTCGGCGACCACCTCCTTGTCGCGGAACATCACCGGGCGCAGCGAGACTTTCTCGCCCTCCTTGGCGCCCAGACGGTCGACGAGCAGCGAAGTGCCCTTCTCGACCCGGTACTGCTTGCCACCGGTCTCTATGACTGCGTAAGTGCTCATTCGTCCTTGCCGCTCTCTGAGGTGGAGCGCGACCGACCGCGACCGCCCCTGCGACCACGACGGCGACTGCGCGAGGGCGGGGATTCTAGCTGGGAGCCGTTGTCCTCGCCGCCCGCGCCGTTCGGGGACTCCTCGCCGGCCAGCAACGAGGCCACCGCGGCGGAGCGCTCGACCCGCTCGATCCGCACCAGGCGCCGCTGGCCGACGAAGCGCCCACCGCCGGTGACGCTGACGATGTAGGCGTCGACCCGGGCGACCGCGTCGTCGGCGTTGTACATATGCGGCTCGTCGATCTTGACCAGCACCTCCTCGCCGACCTTGAAGGGCAGCGCCCGCTCCTCGATCGCCTCGCGCGTCCCGGTTTCGACCACCTCGAAGGTGTCGATCGGCAGCGCGTCGCCGCCCTCGAAGTGGAACTGCTTGCCGGTCTCCTTCTCGAGCTCGGCGAGCCCGCTCTCGGGGTCGATCAGCTCGGCCGCCACCTTTGGATGCACGCGCAGCAGCAGCGCCTCGGCGTCCTTCGACCCCGCCGCCATGTCCGGCAGGCGGCGCATCGCGTCGAGCGCCACCGTCTCGGCGGAGAGCACGACGCCCTCGCCCTCGCAGGTCGGGCAGGCCTCGGTGAGGATCTCGCGCACCCCGTCGGTGACGTTCTGGCGGGTCATCTCGACCAAGCCGAGCGGCGAGACCTCGACCACATAGCTCTTCGACTTGTCGGTGTCGAGCGCTTTGCGCAGCGTTTTGAGCACCTTGTCGCGGTTGCGCGCCCGCGCCATGTCGATGAAGTCGATGACGATGATCCCGCCGATGTCGCGCAGGCGCAGCTGCCGCACCGCCTCCTCGGCCGCCTCGGTGTTGACCCGGGTGATCGTCTCCTCGAGGCCGCCCTTGCCGCGCCCGGTGAAGCTGCCGCTGTTGACGTCGATCACGGTCAGCGCCTCGGCGTAGTCGATGATCAGGTAGCCGCCCGAGCGCAGGTCGGCGCGCCGCCCGAGGGTCGACTCGATTTCCTTGTCGATCCCCCACTTCTCGAAGAGCGGCTGCTTGTTCTTGTAGAGCTCGACTCCGCCGACCAGCTCCGGCGCGGTGCGCTGGAAGAAGTTCGTCACCCGCTCGAACTGCTTCTCGGAGTCGATGATCGCCTTCTCGAAGTCGCTGAGGAAGACGTCGCGCAGCACGCGTACCGGCAGGTCGGCCTCCTGGAAGACGAGATTCGGCGCCTCGGTTTCGGCGCTGCGCCGGTCGAGCACCTCGGTGAGCTTGTGCAGGTAGCCGATCTCGCGCACGAAGTCGGCCTTTTTCGCGCCGTGGGCGGCGGTGCGGACGATCAGCCCGCCCTTGCCCTTGTAGGTGCGGTCGACCATCTTGCGCAGGCGGTCGCGCTCGGAGTCCGAGAGCCGGCGGCTAACGCCGACGCCGCTCCCCTGGGGGGCGAAGACGAGGTAGCGGCCGGCGATCGAGATGTTCATCGAGAGCCGCGCGCCCTTGCTCTTCAGCGGGTCCTTGACCGCCTGCACGACGACCTCCTGCCCGGGCTTGATCAGCTGGTCGATGCTGCGGCCTTTGCCGCGGCCGCGCTTCGGCGCCTGTTCCCCGTTGGGCAGGACGATCTCGTCGACGTGCAGGAAGCCGTTGCGCTCGAGGCCGATGTCGACGAAGGCGGCCTCCATGCCGGGCAGGACGTTGTCGACCTTGCCCTTGTAGATGTTGCCGACGATCGAGCGCCGGCCGCGGCGCTCGATGTAGAGCTCCGCGACGTCTCGTTTGCCGCCTTTCGATTTCGACTCAAGCACGGCAACGCGTGTCTCGCCGCGATCGGCGGACACCAGGATTGTCTTTTTCATCAGTGGTTCAGCTCAGTTCAGTAGTAGGTGGTTTGGCGCCCGGCGCTCCCTTCTGGGAATCACCAGGCGAACCTGCCTTTCTGGCTGAGCCGCGCTTGCATGTGAATGCTCTGCAGGATGCCGATCGCCAGGAAGGTCGCCAAGACCGACGACCCCCCGTAGCTCATCAGCGGCAGGGGTATCCCGGTGATCGGCATGATCCCCAGGTTCATCCCCACGTTGACGAAGACCTGGAAGAGAAGCATGCCGGCGATCCCGCCGGCGACCAGGGTCCCGTAGGAGTTCTTCGAGAGCGTCACAATCCGCAGCGCCCGCCAGATAAGCAGGGCGTATAGGGATAGGACCAGGGCGGCGCCGAGAAACCCGTAGCGCTCACCGATCACGGCGAAGATGAAATCGGTGTGCCGCTCGGGAACGAAGTCGAGCCGCGTCTGGGTGGCCCGATCGCCCCGGCCGGTCTTCTCCCCGGATCCGATCGCGATCTTGGCCTGATTCTGCTGATAACCCGCATCGGCGGGGTCCGCGCTGGGCTGCAGGAACGAGGTCAACCTCTGCTCCTGGTAGCCCTTGAGAACCGGCGTCCCGACTGCGGGCGCCACAACGAGGACCGCCGCCGTGAGGGCGACGAAAGCCGCGCCGATCACCGCGAAGTGCGTCCAGCGGACGCCCCCCACGTACATCACGGCGAGGGTGATCGCCCCGAACACCAGGGCGGTGCCGAGGTCCGGCTGCAGGAAGACGAGCGCAGCCGGAGCCAGGCCGAGACAGAGGTAGCGCACCGTGCGCTGCCGCTCCGACCCGTTCCTGGCGCCATCGATGACGAACCCGGCAAGGGCCAAGACGAGCAGCACCTTGCCGAGCTCCGATGGCTGGAAGCTGAAGAAGGGAAGTTCGAAGGCCCGCCGCGACCCGCGCGCGGCGAAGCCGAAGACGAAGACCAGCGAGATGCTGACGCAGAGGAAGGTGTAGATCCCGACCCGCAGCTCGCGGAAGCGCGAGTAGTCGATCCGCGTCAGCAGATACATCCCGACCAGCCCCAGCGCCGCGTAGATCCCCTGACGTTCGGCGTAGTAATAGGGGTCGCCGGGCACGTCGTGCAGGGTCGCCTGGGCCAGCGCGAAGACGCTGAAGGCGGCGAGCAGCATCCCGGAGAGCGCCAGGGTGCCGTCCATGTAGGGCAGGCCAAGGCGCTCGGCGATGCCGGGACGGACGGAGAAGGGCTCGGGCCGGGCGCGGCGGGCGCGCGTCGCGTACATCATCCCGGGCTGCCCCCGTTGGGCCCGGCTTCGCCGGAGCTGTGCTTGTCGAAATAGGCTTCGAGAATCTGGAGCGCGGCCGGCGCGGCCGATTCGGCGCCGAACCCTCCTTCCTCGATCGTAACGGCAGTGACGATTTTTGGGTTGGGATAGGGGGCGAGGACGACGTACCATGACTGGTCCGCCTGCCCGTCGCGCTGCGCGGTTCCGGTCTTGCCGGCGACCGGCACCGGGAAGTTGCCGAACACCGCGTAGGAGGTGCCGCCGCCGCTCTGCGCAGCGTCGTGCAGCCCTTCGAGGATCACCGAGCGCGTTTCCGGGTCGATCTTCACGTGGCGGCGCGCCTTCGGCTCGAATTCCTTCAGCACCCGCCCAGCGGCGTCAGTCACCTCCATGCCGACGTGCGGGGCGACCACCGTGCCGCCGTTGGCGAGGGTCGAGTAGGCGATCGCCATCTGCAGCGGGTTGGTCTGCAGGTCGCCCTGGCCGGTGGCCAGCAGGATGTTGTCGCCGGCCGACCAGGGCCGTTCTTCGGCCAGCCCTTCGGCCGCCAGCTTGTCGCGCCACTGCTTGGTCGGCAGCAGGCCTTCGGTGGCGCCGGGCAGGTCGAGCCCCGGGTCGCGGCCGATCCCCAGCGCGTGCGCCCAGTGCTGCAACTGGCCGGTGTCCCACATTTCGTCTCCGAGCGTGTAGAAGAACACGTCGTCGGAGACTTCCAGCGCGGGAACCAGGCTCAGGCTGCCGTAGGAGGCGCCGCCGGAGTTCTTGAAGCTCTGACCGCCGACCGTGTAGGCGCCGGGGTCGTAGATCGAGCGCGAGGGCGTCAGGACCCCGCTTTCCAGGGCCGCCGTGGCGGTTATCAGCTTGAAGGTCGAGCCGGTCGGGTAGAGCCCGGCGATCGCCCGGTCGGCGAGCGGCGCCGCCGCGTTGCGGTAGGTCGCGTTGACCTGCTTCTGGGTCAGCGGCGGGGTGACGCTGGTCGGGTCGAAGGTCGGGAAGGAGCCGAGGCCGAGGATTTCCCCGCTGTGCACGTCCATCGTGATGAAGCCGCCCGGCAGGCCGCGCGCCGCCAGCGCCGCTTCGCCCGCCTCCTGCACGCCGTCGTCGATCGAGAGCTTCAGGTTGTCGCCCGGCACCGGCGGCTTGGAGACCAGCTGGCCGTTCGGCGTCGGCTGGCCGAGCGCGTCGACTTGGATCCGCTTCAGACCGGGCTTGCCACGCAGGTAGCGGTCGTAGGTGTCCTCGACCCCTTCCTGGCCGATCTCATCGCCAGGCTGCAGCCCCTTGTAGCGGCGTTCCTTCAGCTCTTCTTCGTTGATCTCGCCGACGTAGCCGAGGATGTGCGCGGCCAGTGTGCCGTGCGGATAGGCGCGCACGAAGACGCGCTGCACCTCGACCCCGGGGAAGCGATCCTGATTCTCCTGCAGGTAGTAGACGAGGTAGTCGCCGACGTCCTGGCGCAGGGTGACCGGCGCCGCTGGCGCCAGCTTCAGTTCTTCGTGCATCGTGCGGCGCACGTGGCGCAGGCTGCTGTGGGTCAGCGCCGCGAGCTGGGCGAGCTCGGCGCGCCGCTCGCGCAGGTTCGCCGGCAGCTTGCGCGGGTTGAGCTGCAGCGCCAGGCTGGTCCGGTTGGCGACGATCAGGTTGTCGTTGCGATCGAGGATTTTCCCCCGCGGCGCGATCACCTTGTAGGACCGCGTGCGGTTGTTCTTCGCTTCGGCGAGGTACCTTTCGCCATCGATCACCTGCAGCAGCCAGAGACGGGCGAAGAGCACCGCAAAGAGCACGACGGCGAAGCCACCGAAGAGGGCGATGCGCAACGCCAGCCGGTTGCTCATAGCCGGTTCCCGCTCGTCGGAGCGCCGGTACATGCTCCTAGGCTCCCAGGATGGTCGGCTGGCGGCGCCGCCGCACGCGTGGATCCTCGACAAGGGCAGGTCGCAGGATGCGCTTGAGCAGCAGGAAGAGCGGCCAGCCGAGGAAGAAGGCGTAGACGCTCTTCAGCAGCAGGTCGCGGACGATCAGGATGCTCAGCGGGGCGTCGAGACCGAGCAAGATCTGGATCAGGCCGAAGCCCAGCTCGGCGGACAGGGTGAAGCCCATGCAGAGCAGCGCCGGCAGGACGGAGCTGTGGATCTCGAAGCGCTCGCGGAAGAGGCCGGCGAGGTAGCCGACGCCGAGCAGGACCAGCGAGGTGATGCCGAGCGCCTCGACCAGCAGGCAGTCGACGAAGAAGCCGATCGCGAAGCCGCTCACCGCGCCGGTCAGCGATCCGCCCAGCAAGCCGAGGCAGACGACCAGGGCGGGCAGGACGTCCGGGCTGACGTGGAAGAGCTCGACCTGCGAGAAGAAGGAGAGCTGCAGGAGCACGCCGAGCAGGCAGATCGCGGCGATCCGGGCGAGGATCTTCGGCGTCAGGATCACCCT
Source organism: uncultured Solirubrobacterales bacterium (assembly GCA_963728365.1). Taxonomy (GTDB): domain Bacteria; phylum Actinomycetota; class Thermoleophilia; order Solirubrobacterales; family 70-9; genus VRUE01. The sequence continues at coordinate 235,738 of CAVSJI010000001.1, read as the reverse complement.
CGCGACCCCCCGGTCAGGATCTGGACGAGGTCGAGGTTGCGGAGGTCCGCGTAGGGCCGCACGTCGACCTGTTCGCTGGCCTCCTGTTCGATGATCGAGGCGTTGGTCACTTCGCCCAGCGGCAAGCCAGGCGGGAAGTGCGAGGCAAAGCCCGGCGCCCGCCAGCCGGCGGTGACCACGGTCTGGCCGCCGTGCACGCGCTTGGTCGAGGAGAGGAAGTCGAGGATCAGCTCTTCGGGGTTGCCGACTTCGGGCTTCACCACCCCCTGCGCGCCGCTTGGCAGGACCTTGGCCGTGACCCCGCTCGCGTGGTCGGTGAGCAGCATCACCTGCGAGGAGCCCGGGCCGACCGAGGCGATCCGGCCGACCAGCCCGTCGCCGCTGATCACCGCGTCGTCGACGCGCACGCCGTCGCCGCTGCCCGCGTCGATCGTCACGCTCGAGCGCCAGACGGTCGGCGAGCGGGCGATCACCCGGCTCGTCACCTCCTTGTAGCTCGTGTAGACGAGCGGCGAGTCGCGGTCGAGTTCGAGCAGCTTGCGCAGCTGCGCGTTTTCCTGCAGCGCCTCCTGGCCGGCGACAGCCTGGCGGCGGGTTTTGGCGAGCTCCGACTTGAGGCGGCTGTTTTCGCCCCGCGCGTCGAAGGTCTTGTCGAACCAGTCGATCAGGTCACGGGCCGGCTTCAGGGCGCCGTCGGCGACCGACTGAACCGGGCTGAAGATCGTGCTGACGCCGCTCTGCAGGCCGTGCGAACCCTGGTATGTGAGCGTCAGCAGCACGAAGGAGCCGACCACCAGCAGGGCGAGCACCGCCCTACGGCGGCGTACTTGCTTTCGATACACGGTAAAGGCCTATGTTCGGGAGTTGCGATGAAGGAGAGCTAAGCAAAGCGCCGGTTTCCAGAGTTCTGCTTGCTGGCGCGATGGATGGTCTCGAACTCCTCCAGCGAGATGCCCGATCCCACCGCCACGCACGTCAACGGTGACTCTGCCAGCTGGCAGGGCATCTGGCACTCGTCGCGCAGGCGCTGTTCGAGCCCTTGCAGCAGCGCACCGCCGCCGGCGAGAGTGATGCCGCGGTCCATGATGTCGCCGGCCAACTCCGGCGGCGTGCGGTCGAGCGTGTCCTTTACCGCCTCGACGATGTGGCCGACGGGCTCTTCGAGGGCCTCGCGCACCTCCTCGGAGCGCAGCTCGACCGTCTTCGGCAGTCCGGAGACGAGGTCGCGCCCGCGGATCTCGGTCCGCACCTCCTCCGCCAGCGGCGAGGCCGAACCCGCCTCGAGCTTGACTTCCTCCGCGGTCTGGGTGCCGATCGCCAGCTTGTACTCGTGTTTGCAGTGGTTGACGATCGCCTCGTCGAGCTCGTCGCCGCCGACCCGGATCGATTGCGAGACGACGATCCCGCCGAGCGAGATCACCGCCACCTCGGTGGTGCCGCCGCCGACGTCGACGACCATCGAGCCGGTCGGCTCGGCGACCGGCAGGCCGGCGCCGATCGCCGCCGCCATCGGCTCCTCGATCAGGTAGGCCTGGCGGGCGCCGGCCGAGAGGCAGGCCTCCTCGACGGCGCGCTTCTCGACGCCGGTGACGCCCGAGGGCACGCAAACGACCACCCGCGGGTGCGAGAAGCGGTTGGAGTGCACGCGGCGGATGAAGTGGCGCAGCATCTGCTCGGTGACGTCGAAGTCGGCGATCACCCCGTCCTTGAGCGGCCGGATCGCGGTGATCGTCCCAGGCGTGCGGCCGAGCATCCGCTTCGCCTCGACGCCGACCGCATGCACCTGGCCGGTGTGCGAGTCGATCGCCACCACCGACGGCTCGGAGAGAACGATGCCGCGGCCACGCACGTAGACCAGCGTGTTGGCCGTGCCTAGGTCGACCGCCATGTCGCGGCCGCCCAGACCTCTGAGGTATCCGAATACGCCCATGCGGAAGGTGGTGACTCGAGGCCGGGAGGAGACCTCAGCGCCGGATTCTCCCAAACTGGACAAATCGGCCCGTTTGACAGGTGCGCTCGCGCATCAATAGTTGCGCCCCGAACGCCACCTACGCAGCCGAGAAGAGCTCCGGCGCCAGCTCGAAGAGCAGCCCGACCGGCAGCCCGACCACGTTCGAGACGCTCCCCTCGACCCGCTCGACCAGGGTCGACCCCAACGTCTGGATCGCATACCCCCCGGACCTCCCCTCCCACTCCCCAAACGCGACGTAGCGTTGCTTCTCAGCGTCAGAGAGCTCCTTGAAGACCACGGAGGTCCGTTCCAACCCACTCCGCTCCTCTCCGTCGACAAGCACAACGAGCCCACTCAGCACCTGATGCGCGCGGCCGCTCATGCGATCCAGATAAGCCCGAGACTCCGTCGCATCGGCAGGCTTGCCGAGGGCCCTGCCGTCAAGCACGACATCCGTGTCGCAGGCGACGACCACCCCACCGCGCCCCACCGCCCGCGCCTTGAGGCGCGCGTTCTCCAGAACCTCAACCTCTGGATCTCCTCCGGTGAGCTCCTCCACCCCGGGCACCACAATCTCGAACTCCAAGCCAAGCTTCCCAAGAATCTCAGCTCTCTGAGGAGAGCCGGAGGCGAGGATCGGCCTCAAGACAGCTCTGGGAACCAGATCTCGATCTCGCGCTCGGCCGACTCGTCGGAGTCTGACCCGTGGACCATGTTGAAGGTCACCTCGAGCGCGAAGTCGCCGCGAATCGAGCCAGGGGCGGCCTCGACCGGGTTGGTCGCGCCGATCAGCTGACGGGCGGCGGCGACCGCCTCGTGCCCCTCGAGCACCATCGCGACCAGCGTGCCGCCGGTGATGAAGGAGACCAGCTCGCCGAAGAAGGGCTTGTCGGTGTGCTCTTCGTAGTGGCGGTTGGCGATCGGCTCGTCGGCCCGCATCGTCTTCAGCGCCGCGATGCGCAGGCCCTTGCGCTCGAAGCGGGCGATCACCTCGCCGGTCAGGGCGCGCTGGAAGGCGTCAGGCTTTACGAGGATCAGGGTCCGGCTCACGGGCGGGGCTCCTTTGGGGTCGTTTTTGGCGGTGCGGTCTCAGCCTCGGCTTCGGGCGCGGCGGCATCCTGCGGACGCACCGCGGCGCGTCGCCGCGGGCGCTCCTCGCCACCCTTGGCCTCTTCGGCCGGGCGCTGCTTGCGCGCGGGTCGCTCGCCCTTGGCTCGCCGGCCGCGCTGGCGCTCCGGCAGGGCCGTCTCGCAGAACGGGCAGAGGGCCCAGCGCGGATCGACGGGCTTGCCGCAGGTCGGGCAGGGGTCCTTGAGGCGCTGCTGGCACTTCGGGCAGCGCAGGTAGTTGCGCTCGACCGGGTATTCGCATTTCGGGCAGGAGGCCTCGGTCAGCTGCCTGACGCGCAGCTCGGCGGCGCGGATCTCCAGCTCGCGTTCGTGTGCATCCTCGAGGAACTCCGGCGGCCGCACGATCGCGTAGACGGCGGTGCCGATGTAGGGGAAGAAGGAGCCGATCGTCGCGCAGGCGACCAGGAAAGGGTCGGAGATGCGACGGCGCGCGTCAAGGTAGGTGTAGACGATCAGCGCAAGCCAGACGACGACGATCCCCAGCACGAAGAGGGTGACGGCGAGGTTGAGGCCGTCGTTGGAGATGCCGAAGATCGCTAGTGCCATGGCTGAGACCCCTCCCGCGGGTGGGGTGCGGCAGTCTACTTCGCCGCCGGGCCCGCGAACCCTCGCATCCGACGTTCACCCACTCCCCGGTGAGTCGACGTCGAATAGGCGTCAGAGAAACAGGTTGCCGAACAGGTAGCCGAGCCCGAAGAAGATCAGGATCACCGCCGCGACCACGCCGGCCACCAGGGCCATCATCGAGAGCAGTTCGGAGCTGGCGCTTTTCGTTCTCGCGTCCACCCCCTCAATCCTCCCACAGCCGCACCGCGGCACGGGCCGGAGCGAGTGCGTAGTGGGACCCGGTGACAAGCAGCACCCCGCCCATCTCAAGCGCCAGCTCACGCCCTCGCGCGACCGCCGCCGCGAATCCCCCCACCTCCTCTGCCGCCAGGCCGGCCCTCCCGCAGGCCGCGACCAGCCGCCCCGCCGGGACCGAGGGCCGATGGGCCGAAATGTCACGTATGCCTTGACATTTCGGCCCGTCAGCGGGATGTCCGGGGAGCTCGGTGCAGATTGCGCGGGCTAGGGATGGCGCCAAGGCGCGGATCATCGCGTCGGCGTCCTTGTCGGCGAGGATCGCCAGGCAGGCGACGACGGGGCGGCCCGCGGCCAGCTCGGCGATACCCTCGGCGAGCGCCGCCGCGCCGTCGGGGTTGTGGGCGGCGTCGATGTAGGTGGGCGGCGCGTCGCCGATGCGCTCGAGGCGGCCGGGGATCGTCAGCTCGCGGGCGACCGAGGCGATCTTGCTCGGGTCGAGCTCGCCGAGGAAGGCCTCGACGGCTGCTACGGCCAGGGTGAAGTTGCGACGCTGGAAGCGTCCCGCCACGCGCAGCTCGACGCCCTCCCCCGGGTCGTCGGGGGCAAGGACGAGCTGGGCGCCGCGCTCGCCGGCTACGCGCCTGGCTAACTCCTGCACCTCGGGCGCAACCCGTCCCACCACCAGCGTCGTGTGGTCGCGGAGCACGGCGAGCTTCTCGGCGGCGATCGTGAGCTCGGTCTCCCCCAGCCACTCGGTGTGATCGAGCCCGATCGAGGTGAGCGCGGTAACCCGCGAGGGAATCGTGTTGGTCGCGTCGAGGCGTCCGCCGAGCCCGGCCTCGACCACCGCGACGTCGACCCGGGCGGAGGCGAAGGCGACGAAGGCGGCTGCGGTGGCGAGCTCGAACTGGGTCACCTCCTCGCCGTCCTCGAGACCTCGGTTGACCGTTCCGGCGGCCTGCGCCGTGCGCTCGACCGCGGCGGCGAACTCGGCCGCGCCGATCTCCTCGCCGCCGATCAACACCCGTTCGGACCAGCGCGCCGCGTGCGGCGAGAGGCAGGCTCCGGTCCGCAGGCCGTGCGCTTCGAGCAGCGCGGCGATCATGCGGGTCACCGAGGACTTGCCGTTGGTGCCGACCACGTGGATCGAGGCGAAGCGGTGCTGGGGCATGCCGAGCGCCGTGCTCAACCGGTGCATACGCTCCAGGCCGAGCTTCCAGCCGACCGGCTCGAGCGAGTCGAGGTAGCTCTGGGGGTCTATTCGGCGAGCTCCTCGAGCTCCGCCCGGTAGCGCTCGAGCTTGATCCGCTCCTCCTCGACCAGCTCGGCCGGTGCGCGGGCGACGAACTTCTCGTTGGCCAGCTTGCCCTCGGCGCGGGAGACCTCGGAGCGCAGATCCTCGCGGCGCCGCTCCAGCCGCGCGGCCACCGCCTCGGCGTCGATCTCCGGCGAAGCCATCACCTTGACCGGGCCGACCGTGGCGATCTGGCCGTTCCCGTCGGCGATGAACTCGAAGCGGGCGAGGCGGCCGACGAACTCGTGCGGCGGCTCGCCCTCGATGCGGGCCGAGATCTGCGTCGCGGCGGGCGCGTCGACCATGTCGCGCCAGGCCCGCAGGCGCCGGGTCAGCTCGATGCCGACCTCGACCTTGGCTTCCGCCTCCTCGTCGAATAGCGAGCCATCGGCCTCGGGGAACCGGTGCACGGCGAGGTGGCCCTCGCGAGCCGGGTGGAACGACCAGACCTCCTCGGTGACGAAGGGCATCAGCGGGTGCAGCAACGCCAGTGTGCGCTCCAGCAGACGGAGCAGGACCGCCGAGACCTCGGCCTCTCCCTCATAGAGCCGCGGCTTGGCGATCTCCAGGTACCAGTCGCAGAGCTCCGACCAGAAGAAGGCATATGCCTCCTGCGCTGCGTGTGCGAAGTCATATGAGTCGAGCTTCCCAGCCACCGAGGCGATCGTGCGCTCCATCCGCGACAGAATCCACCGGTCCTCCACCCGGCCCCCGGGCTGATCGGCCGATATGTCAAGCGCGCCTTGACTCTTCGGCCCGTCGGCGGCGTTGAGCAGGATCAGGCGGCTCGCGTTCCAGAGCTTGTTGGCGAGGTCGCGCCCTTGCTGGACCTTGGCGTCGGAATAGCGGACGTCCTGGGTGGAGGACATCGCCAGGAGGCCGAAGCGCAGCGCGTCGGCGCCGTGAACGTCGATTTCCTCCAGCGGGTCGATCCCGGTGCCGAGGCTCTTCGACATCCGCCGGCCGTCGCGCGCCTGGATCACCGAGTGCACGTAGACGTCGTCGAAGGGGATGTCGCCGGCGAACTCGAGCCCGGTCATGATCATCCGCGCCACCCAGAGGAAGAGGATCTCGCGCGCCGTGGTCAGGAAGCTGGTCGGGTAGAAGGCGCGCAGCTCGGGCGTGTCCTCGGGCCAGCCGAGCGTCGCGAAGGGCCAGAGCGCCGAGCTGAACCAGGTGTCGAGCACATCGGGGTCCTGGCGCAGCTCGCCACCGCATGCGCCGCAGCGCTCCGGCTCGGACTCGGCGACGAAGGTCTCCTCGCAGGCGTCGCAGTACCAGACCGGCAGCCGGTGGCCCCACCAGAGCTGGCGCGAGACGCACCAGGGGCGGATCTCCCGCATCCATTCGAGGTAGACCCGCTTCCACTGGCCCGGGGCGATGCGGACCCGGTCGCTCTCGACCGCCTCGATCGCGGGCGCCGCCAGCTCGTCCATGCGGCAGAACCACTGCAGCGAGATCAACGGCTCGATCCGCTCGCCGGAGCGGTGCGAGAAGGGGACCGAGTGGACGTAGGGCTCCTCGGCGCGCAGCGCGCCCTCCTCGCGCAGGGCGGCGACGACCGCCTCCTGCGCCTCGGCGGCGGTCAGGCTGGCGAACCGCTCCCCCGCCTCGGCGGTCAGCCGCCCGTCGGGACCGATCACGCCGATCTCCTCGAGCCCGTGCTTGCGACCGATCTCGAAGTCGTTGGGGTCGTGCCCCGGCGTGATCTTCAGCGCTCCGGTGCCGAACTCCGGGTCGACGTGCTCGTCGGCGATGATCGGCAGGCGGCGACCGACCAGCGGCAGAAGGCAGTGCTCACCGACCAGGTCGCCGTAACGCTCGTCGCTCGGGTTGACCGCGACGGCGGTGTCGGCGAGCATCGTCTCCGGGCGCACGGTGGCCACGGTCAGCAGCCGCTCGGACCCCTCGACCGGGTAGTCGATCGAGTAGAGCGTGTCCTCGATCTCGCGGTTCTCGACCTCCAGGTCGGAGATAGCGGAGTGCGAGCCCGGGTCCCAGTTGACCATGTAGTTGTCGCGGTAGATGTAGCCCTTGTCGAAGAGCTGCTTGAAGACCCGGTAGACGGCTTTCACGTAGCCCTCGTCGAGGGTGAACCGCTCGCGCTCGTAATCGCAGGAGGCGCCGAGCCGCTTGTATTGCTCGACGATCCGCGAGCCGTACTCCTCGCGCCACTCCCAGACCCGCCTGACGAACTCCTCGCGCCCGAGGTCGTGCCGCGAGACCCCTTCGGCCCTCAGCGTTTTCTCCACCACCGCCTGAGTCGCGATCCCCGCATGGTCGGTCCCCAGGATCCAGAGCGTGTTCCGCCCCCGCATCCGGTTCATCCGCACCAGCGCATCCTGGATCGCCCCGTTGAGCGCATGCCCCATGTGCAGCGCCCCGGTCACATTGGGCGGCGGAATAGCGACCGAATAATTCTCTCGCGGCTCCCCCTCCGCCTGCGGATGGAAATACCCCGCCTGAAGCCATTCGCCAAAGACGCGACCCTCGACCTCGCCCGGCTCGTACCGAGTCGCCTCCTCAAGCATTTTCCGCCGAGCCTCGTCCACCGAGGCCGAGTCTAGATATCCGCCGTCCCGAGCGTCTAAGCGCTGGCGTCTAGTAGAGGGCCGGGGAGCGGTTCTCAAAACACTCCAGCGAGCCTCCCGGCGAGCGTTTTGAGAACCGCTCCCCGGCCCTCCCCCCTAAGCAGATTCCTCGCTGAGCCGTTCGTCGGGACCGATGTCCTGCGGCGCCGCCTCGGTGACCAGGGTCGGCCGGCGGCCCTGCTCGATGGTCTCCTTGGTGACCACGCACTTGGTCACGTCGCGCCGCGAGGGCAGCTCGAACTGCACGTCGAGCAGCGTCTCCTCGAGGATCGAACGCAGGCCGCGCGCCCCGGTCTCCCGCTCGAGCGCTTTGTCGGCGATCGCCTCGAGGCTGTCCTCGGCGAAGACCAACTCGATCTCGTCGAACTCGAAGAAGCGTTCGAACTGCTTGGTCAGGGCGTGCTTGGGCTCGGTGAGGATCGTTATCAGGTCCTCGCGGCTGAGCTGGTGGATCGCCGCGACGACCGGCAGTCGGCCGATGAACTCGGGGATCAGGCCGTATTCCATGAGGTCCTCGGGCAGCACCTGCTCGAACCACTCGCCGGCGTCCTTCTCCTCGCGCGAGGAGATCGCCGCGCCGAAGCCGACGCCGCGGTCGTCGACGCGCCGCTCGATCACCTTGTCCAGCTCGGCGAATGAGCCGCCACAGACGAAGAGGATGTTGGTCGTGTCGATCGTCAGGAACTCCTGATGGGGGTGCTTGCGCCCGCCCTGCGGCGGCACCGACGCGGTCGTCCCCTCGAGGATCTTGAGCAGCGCCTGCTGCACGCCTTCGCCGGAGACGTCACGGGTGATCGACGGGTTGTCGGCCTTGCGCGCGATCTTGTCGATCTCGTCGATGTAGATGATCCCGGTTTCGGCCTTTTTGACGTCGTAGTCGGCGGCCTGGATCAGCTTGAGAAGGATGTTCTCGACGTCCTCGCCGACGTAGCCGGCCTCGGTCAGCGCCGTCGCGTCGGCGATCGCGAAGGGCACGTTGAGAATCCGAGCCAACGTCTGGGCGAGCAGCGTCTTGCCGCAGCCGGTCGGCCCGAGCAGCATGATGTTCGACTTCTGCAGCTCGACCTCGGCGTCCTCGGACTGGGCCATCTGGACGCGCTTGTAATGGTTGTAGACGGCGACCGAGAGGGCGCGCTTGGCGGCATCCTGGCCGACCACGTACTCCTGCAGGACGTCGTGGATCTCGCGCGGCTTGGGCAGGTTCTCGAGTTCGACCGCGGCGGGCGGCGTCAGCTCCTCGTCGATGATCTCGTTGCAGAGGTCGATGCACTCGTCGCAGATGTAGACGCCCGGGCCGGCGATCAGCTTCTTGACCTGGCGCTGCGACTTGCCGCAGAAGCTGCAGAGGAGTTGCTCGTTCGAGTCTGTGGGCCGTGCCAGCGAAATCCCCTCCTTGGGGCGGTGGGTTGCCTGCCGGCTCGCGCTCCAAAGCTTAGAGGGGCGATCAAGCCGGGCCTGTCGGCCGTCTTTACTGCGCCAGGTGCGCCGACCCTGCCCGTGAGCGCAACCTTGCGTGGGGCTCGGGCGGTGAGGGGGTCGGGGGGCCCTCTCCAAAACGCTCGGCAGGAGCCTCGCTTGAGTGTTTTGGAGAGGGCCCCCCGACCCCCTCTTTGGCGCAATCGCCGCCAGGTAGCCTGAAGCCATTGCTGCGGGGCTGAACATCGAAGCCGTGACGGAGGGTCAGCTTGAGGCGTTGTTGCCGCTTATTGGGGACTACCAGCGGTTCTATGAGGTCGAGGACATTGATGCGGCGCGGAATCGGGAGTTCTTTGGGGGGTTCGTCGCGCCGAGCAAGAGGGGGATGCTGCTTGGCGCTTGGCGTGGCGAGGCGCTGGTTGGATACGCCTGCCTCTACTGGACCTACACGTCGCTGATCCCGGCTGAGACCGTCCTGCTCAACGACCTCTACGTTGTCCCACAGGCGCGCGGCGAGGGGGTTGGCCGAGCCCTGATCGAGGCAAGCGCCGCGGTCGCCCGCGAGCGCGGCGCCGCCCGCCTCACCTGGATGACCGCCCAAGACAACAAGCGCGCCCAGCGCCTGTACGACACCACCGGCGCTGTCGCCGAACCCTCGATCGAGTACGAGCTGGAGCTCTGAGGGTCTGCGGGCTCCGCCCGGCCCCCCAAATAGGGTCTGCCGTCGTTCCTCGATCGGGAAGGTCACGCTATGCCGTCATCAACCCCCACCTGGCTATCCGATGCCATCTCGGCGTTCGGCCTCGCCTGCAAGGAGAAGCTGGCGGGACCTGGAGAGCGGGAGGCGGCGATTCGCACGCCGATCGAGGAACTGCTGGGCTCCTTCGGCAAAAAGCTGAAAGTCAAAGCCGTATTCCACGACGAGGTGCGCGACGAAGACCGCCGCGTCCGGCCCGACTACGGCGTCAGCGTCAACGGAGCGATCTCCGGCTACGTCGAGGTGAAGGCCCCGGGGCGCGCAATCGACCCCGCGGCTTTCAAAGGCCATGACCTCGAACAATGGGAGCGACAGCGAGACCTCCCCAACCTCCTGTACACGAACGGGACCGAGTGGCGCCTCTTCCGAGACGGAGAGGCCGTCGGCAACCCTGTCCATCTCACCGGAGGAACCCTTGAGAAGGCCGGCAAGAAGCTGGCCGGCTCGGCGGAGTTCGAGGAGCTGATCACCGACTTCCTGCGCTGGAAGCCGGCGCCGATCGGCTCAGTCACGGCGCTCGTTCGGGCGATCGCTCCGCTCACCCGGCTGCTACGCAGCGAGGTTCTCGACCAGCTCGCCGCGGAGAGAAGGGCCATCGCCGCCGGCGAGCCGTCATACAAGCAGCCGTTCCAGGGCCTCGCCGCCGACTGGCGCGCGCTCCTCTTCCCATCCGCGTCAGATGACGTCTTTGCCGACGGCTACGCCCAGACGGTCACCTTCGCCCTGCTGCTGGCGCGCAGCGACGGGATCGAGCTGGACGGCGCCTCGCTGCACACTGTCGGAGACGAGCTCGGCGACCACCACTCGCTGATGGGTCGAGCCCTGCAGCTGCTGACTGACACCGTCGCGACGGACTTCAAGGTCACTCTGGACCTGCTCGTGCGGGTGATCGGCGCCGTCGAGTGGGATTCCGTTCGAGCCGGGAAGCGGGACACGTATCTGCACCTGTATGAAGACTTCCTCGAGGAGTACGACCCCGGGCTGCGCAAGCAGTCCGGCTCGTATTACACGCCGATCGAGGTGGTCGAGCAGATGGTGCGACTCACCGACGAAGTGCTTCAGACCCGTCTCGGCAAGGCCGGCTTCAGCGACGAGAAGGTTCTTACGGTAGACCCCGCAATGGGCACGGGGACATTTCTCCAAGCGGTGATCGATCGCGCCGCTGAGCAGATCACCGATACACACGGTCCAGGCATGGTGCGAGGCCTGATCACCGATCTGGCGAAGCGCCTCGTCGGATTCGAGCTGCAGACAGGGCCCTACGCGGTCGCCGAGCTTCGAACCACCGACATCCTTCGCTCAACCGGGGCCACACCACCACCGGGAGGCATGCGCCTCTACGTGACGGACACCCTGGACGACCCCAACGCCGAGATCGAGCAGCTGGCCTCGGGACTGGGCGCGATCTCCGATTCGCGACGCCAGGCGAACATCGTCAAGCGCGACACGCCGGTCACCGTCGTGATCGGCAATCCGCCGTACCGGGAGCGAGCCGAGGGACTGGGCGGCTGGGTCGAGATGGGATCGGAGGGAACCCGGAAGCAATCCAAGCAGAAGACCGCGATTCTCGACGATTTCCGAGCCGAGGGGAATGGCCGCGCCGAGTACGTCCTGAAGAATCTCTACGTCTACTTCTGGCGCTGGGCCACCTGGAAGGTCTTCGACTCGATCCCAAAGGACCGCACCGGCATTGTCTGCTTCATCACCACCAGCGGGTACATCGGTGGGCCAGGATTCAAGGGGATGAGGGAGTACCTGCGGCGGACGTGCTCAGAGGGATGGGTAATCGATGTATCCCCGGAGGGCATTCGACCCCAGGTAGCTACGCGCCTGTTCCCCGGTGTTCAGCGGCCTCTTGCCATAGGAATATTCGTTCGCACTGCGGACGCTGACTCGGGGTCGGCAGCAAGGATTCGATATCGAACAACCACTGGCACAAGAAACGCCAAGTTCAGCGAGCTTGCTGCTATGACCGTTGAAGACTCGGGGTGGCGGGACGCTCGCCTCGATTGGCAAGCACCGTTTACTCCCACGGCCCAATCAGATTGGGACAGCTATCCGGCCCTCGGCCAGTTGATGCCTTGGGTGGCTCCGGGTGTGAAGCCAAACCGGACTTGGGTGTACGCCCCACTGGAAGAAATATTGTCCGATCGATGGGTTCGCTTGGTGAGCGAAAGCGGCAGCGAGAGAAAGCGGGTTCTGTTCAAGGAGACCGCGGACACAGCCCTCGACAAGGTCAAGAAGCCGCTCCCCGGAGATGACATAGTCAAGGCTAACAGCGCGTTCGACTCCGAGACGGGGGACTTCCCGGGCGCCATACGAATCGGCTATCGAACGCTCGATCGGCAATGGCTCATCCCAGACAGCCGACTGATTCACCGGCCGTCGCCGGACCTGTGGTCCGCTCGCCACCCGACACAAACGTTCGTAGTTGAGCAGCATGCGCATTCCTTTACGGATGGACCTGGACTCACCTTTTCGGCTCTTGTTCCAGATATGGATTTCTTCAATAACCGCGGCGGTCGGGTGCTTCCCAAGCTCCATCCCGACGGATCGGCGAATGTCGCTCCTGGCCTGCTCGCCGCGCTCGCAGAAACTCTGGCCAGTGAACCGTCGCTTGACGATCTGGTCGCCTACCTCGGCGGCGTCGCCGCCCACCCCGCCTTCACAGAGCACTTCGCCGACGAGCTCACAACGCCGGGCGTTCGGCTGCCAATCACTACAGATCCCCATCTCTGGGTGGAGGCGGTGAGGTTGGGCGAGCAGGTCGTCTGGCTTCATACCTACGGCGATTCCTTCGCCGACGACAAAACAGATCGGCCCGCAGGCGACACCCGCTTCCCAAAGGGCGACCCTCGACAGCCACTCTCGCTCAAGCCGATCACCAAGATGCCCACCGACAAGAAATATCTCGCTGATTCCCAGACGTTGCGGCTTGGCGATGGCGAGTGGGGACCGGTGCGGCCCGAGGTCATCCGCTACGACGTCGGTGGCCGCAACGTACTCGACTCCTGGTTCAACTACCGCAAGAAGAACCCGACGGGGAGGCGCACGAGCCCACTCGACGAGATCCACGCCGAAAGCTGGCCAGCCGAGTGGACCATCGAGCTGATCGACCTGCTCACGGTTCTGACGCGGTTGGTCGAATTGGAGCCCACGCAAGCCGATCTCCTCGACCGAATTCTCGCCGGACCGATCGCCACGATGGACGATCTCGAAGCCAAGGGCGTCGAATGGCCGAAGACGAAGAAGGACCATGCCCCCCACCGCGCCAGTCTCGGCGGAGGCACAGCTGATCAGCCCACGCTGGGCGAAGAGCCCAGCTAGGCATCCTGCCGAGCTCGGTGGTGGCCGCGCAGAGGGCGATCGTGGTCTCCTCGATGTGATCCGAGTCGACGCGCCTTGCCGTGATGCGCAGCTGGTCGGTCGGCGGGCGGTCGGTCACGTTCGGAGCGGGAGTCAGCTGTAGCGGTCCCAGCGCCTCAGGGAGGGCTCGGGGTCGATTGCTTTGCCGTGGACGTGGATCTCGAAGTGGAGGTGGCAGCCTACGTAGCGGGCGTTGCCGGTCTCGCCTACTTCACCGACTCGCTCGCCGGTCCAGACTCGGTCGCCTCGGTGCACCAGCGGCGGGTGGGGCATGTGGGCGTAGAAGTAGCTGCGCCGCTCGGCTTCGCCGTGGATGAGGAGGTAGTTGCCGTAGAGGATCGGGTCGTAGCCGCTGCGCAGGACGCGGCCGTTGCGCACGGCAACCAGCGGCGCGCCGCAGCGGGCGAGGACGTCGAACCCTTCGTGCCACCGCCCCCCACTCCGCGGCGCCGCGAATTCCCCGATCGACCCCCGAGTCCCGTGTGGCCCTTGAACCGGAAAGACGTGGTCAAAATACGTCGTCCCCCCGTCCCGACCGAAGCTCGCCACCGAGCCAACCGGTGCAGCTAGGACCAAAGCTGCAAACAAAGCGGCGATCCCGGCGGGGATCGCCGCCCTCAGTGGTGCTCGATGACGCGGTCGACGATGCTGTACTCCTTGGCCTCCTCGGCGCTCATGAAGTAGTCGCGCTCGGTGTCTCTGGTGACCTTCTCGAAGGGCTGGCCAGTGTGTTTGGCGATGATCTCGTCGAGGCGGCGACGAACGTCGATGATCTCTTTGGCGTGGATCTCGATGTCGGTCGCCTGCCCCTGGAAGCCGGCGGAGACCTGATGGATGAGGATCTTCGAGTTGGGCAGCGACATCCGCTTGCCCCCGGCGCCGCCGGCCAGCAGCAGGGCGCCCATGCTCATCGCGATCCCGACGCAGATCGTCTGCACGTCGGGCTTGATGAACTGCATCGTGTCGTAGATCGCCATGCCGGCGTAGACGTCGCCGCCCGGCGAGTTGATGTAGAGGCTGATGTCCTTGTCCGGATCCTCGGACTCGAGGTGCAGCAGCTGGGCGACGATCAGGTTGGCGATTTCCTGGTTGACCTGCGTGCCGAGGAAGATGATCCGCTCGTTGAGCAGCCGCGAGTAGATGTCGAACGAGCGCTCGCCGCGCGAGGTCTGCTCGACCACCATCGGAACCAGGGGGCTCATGCGCGGCACTCTATAGAAGGCCGCCGGTCGGCTACTCGGCGCCCGGGGTCCAGAGCTCGGAGGGCTTCTCCTCGCCCTCCTCCTTCTCCGGCGTCCAGATCTTCTCGCGCGCCTCGGCCTGCTCGAGCGGGATCGGCTTCGCCGCCTCGACGACCAGGTCGATCGCCTTGCGGACGACGATGTCCTCCTTGAGCATCGCGTCGCGGCCGTTCTCGCGCAGGCGGGCGAGCAGCTTCTCCGGCGTCGTCCGCTCGTGCTCGGCGGTGTGGGCGAGCGCCTCGACCAGCTCCTCCTCGCTCGCCTCGAGCTTCTCCGCCGCGGCGATCGCCGCCAGCACGGCCTCGCGCTTCAGCTCGCGTTCGGCGTCGGGTTTTGATTCGGCGATCACCTCCTCGCGAGTCTTGCCCTGCATCTGCAGGTAGGCGTCGGCGCCCATGCCGCTGCCGGCGAGCTGGCGCTCGACCCGCTCCCAGCGCTCCTCGGCGCGCGCGTCGAGGAGTGCCCCGGGCACCTCGACCGTCGCCGCGTCGACGGCGGCGTCGACGGCGGCGACGCGGAAGTCCTGCTCGGCGCGCTCGTCGACGGCCTCACCAACTCGCTTGGCGATGTCGGCACGCAGCTCCTCGAGGGTCTCGAACTCCGATGCCTCGGAGGCGAAGTCGTCGTCGAGCTGCGGCAGGATCTTCTCCCGCACCTCCTTCACCTCGACCGCGAAGACCGCGTCTTCGCCGGCCAGCTCCTCGGCCTGGTAGTCATCGGGGAAGGTCACCTTGACCTCGCGCGAGTCGTTCGCCTCGGCGCCCACCAGCTGCTCCTCGAAGCCCTCGATCAGCTGGCCGCTGCCCAGCTCGAGCAGGTAGTCGGATGCCTTGCCGCCCTCGAACGCCTTGCCGTCGAGCAGCCCCTCGAAGTCGATCAGCAGCACATCGCCCTCGGCCGCCTGGCGCTCGACCGGCTCGAGCCGAGCGAACCCGGCGCGGATGCGCTCGACCTCGCGGTCGACGATCTCATCCGACGGCTCAGCCTCGGCGCGACCCACCTCGAGGCCCCTGTACTCGCCCAGCGTCGCCTCCGGCCGGACGCCGATCTCGAACTCGAAGCTGAGCGCCTCGCCCTCGCCCTCGGGCGCCGAGACGATCTCGATCTTGGGGTCGCCCACGGGGCTGACCCCCGAGCCGAGCAGGCCCTGCTCATACCACTCCGGCAGCGAGTCGCGGATCGCCTCCTGCAGGACCATCCCATAGCCGAGTCGCTGGATCACCAGCGAGGGCGGCGCTTTGCCCTTGCGAAAGCCGGGCATTTTCATCTCGCGCGCCAGCGCCCGGGCGGCGCGCTGCACGCCGCGATCGACCTGCTCGGCCGGAACCTCGACCTCGACCTTGGCCCGCGACTCGGGCAGCTCTGTGACTGACGTCTTCACCGAGCGCCGCACCCTACCGGGGACGTGCCGCAACTTGAGTACCCATACGGTCCGCTAACTTGCGGCACGTCCCCGGCGGCGGGTGCGGATCGCGGTGCGGATGGCGACGGCGAAGTCGATTGCGAATGATGCGCCGCGGCCCAGGGGGCCGGTGACGAGCCAGGCGCGGGCCCTATCGAGCGGGGACACGGTCTCCCCCCTCCCGCGCGATCCGCTCCTCGAGCAACGCAGCATGGCCCGCCGCCACCGCGCGCTGGGCTCGGCGCTCGTCGAGCGGCACGCCGCGATCGTGGGCGAGGTCGAGCAAGCGCTGCTTCTCCGTCCCTTCGCGGGCCACCTCGAAGAAGACCCAGGCGAGCACGCCGAGAGCGAGGAACGTTCCCTCGAGCATCATGATCACCCCGGCCGTGCTCTGGTCGGCGATCGCCGAGATCCCCCAGTAGCGCTCACCGCGCGAGTAGATCGGGTAGAGCACCGAGTCCGACCACATCAGCACGTTGCCGAGGATCGCGCCGGCGAAGCGCACGGCGATCACGTAGCCGACCTTCCAGCCCGCCGTGAACCACTCCGGCTTGGGCAGCGGGCCGAAGACGGGCATCCACATCAGGCAGCCGAAGGCGAAGAAGGTCGTGTGCTCCAGGGCGTGGATCGGCGCCGTGCCATAGGCCGCGTCATAGAGCGGCGGCAGGTGCCAGAAGTAGAAGTTGACCGCCCAGAGCGGCAAGGCGACCAGCGGGTGGGCGAGGATCTGCAGCCGGTTGAAGAGGCGAATCGCGAGGATCGGCTGCAGCAGCGCCTTGGTCAGGCCGAGGACGATCAGCAGCGAAGCGATGTCGCCGATCAGCAGGTGCTCGACCATGTGGGCGATGACCAGCTCGTCGGAGACGTGGCCGATCGGGCTGAAGAGGGCGATCGAAATCGTCAGCAGCCCCGCGCCGAAGCAGATCTGGCGCCAAAGCGGCACCGGCCGGCCGTCCCAGGAGAGGGTCCGCACCCGAGCCCAGTAGGCGACGCCGCCGATCGTGATCGGGAATACCTCGACCGGGGCGAAGGCGCCCGAGACGTGCGCGAGGAACACGCTGCTCACGGTGGTAGCTTGGCACGGCCGTGACCGCGGAGCGACCAAGCGTGCATCTCTGGTTCTTCGCGCCGGGAGCGAAGCGGGAACATTTGCGATGAGTTCCGCCGACACCCGCTTCCCGCCGATCGGCGGCTACGGCTTCCTCTCCGACTGCCACACCAGCGCGCTGGTCTCCTACGACGGCAGCGTCGAGTGGCTCTGCGTGCCGCGCTTCGACTCGCCCAGCGTCTTCACCGCGCTGCTCGACCGCGGCGCCGGCCACTTCACGGTGGCGCCACGCGGGGTGATCGTGCCGATCAGCCGCCGCTACGAGCCGGGCACGCTGGTGATCGAGACGACCTGGGTGACCGACAGCGGCTGGCTAGTCACCCACGATCTCCTCTCGATCGCCGAGTGGACGGCCGAGGGAGGCGCCCGCGGCAAGCCCAGCACCGCGCACGAGTCCGACCGCTCGCTGCTGCGCCTCTTCACCTGCGTCGACGGAGAGGTCGAGGTGGCGATGGAGTGCGCCCCGCGCTTCGGCTACGGCGCCGAGCCCGCGAGCTGGAGCGGAGGCGAGCTCGGCGCGGCGACCGCCACCGGGTCGGACGGCACGGAGCTGAGGTTGACCAGCGACATGGAGCTCTCGCTCGAGGACGGCCTCGTGAGCGGCACGATCCGCCTGCGCGAGGACGAGACCGGGTTCTGCGCGGTCACCTGGGGAGACGGCGACCTCGGCGGGCCGCGCAGCGCTCCCGAGGCGCTCGAGCGGCTCGACTCGACCGAAGAGTTCTGGCGCGACTGGCTGCGCGCCGGCGACTTCCCGGACCACCCCTGGCGCATCCACCTGCAACGCTCCGCCCTCGTCCTCAAGGGCCTCACCTACACGCCCAGCGGGGCGATCGTCGCCGCGCCAACCACCTCGCTCCCCGAGACGCCCGGCGGCGAGCGCAACTGGGACTACCGCTACAGCTGGATCCGCGACTCGACCTTCAGCCTCTGGGCGCTGCACACGCTCGGCTTCGACCAGGAGGCACGCGACTTCATGCGCTTCATCCTCAGCGTCTGCCACGAACAGCCCGACCTGCAGATCATGTACGGGATCGGCGGCGAGCGCGACTTGAGCGAGAGCACCCTCGACCACCTCGGCGGATACGGCGGCGCTCGGCCGGTGCGGATCGGCAACGGCGCCTACAGCCAGCGCCAGAACGACGTCTGGGGCGTCCTGCTCGACTCGATCTACCTGCACCAGAAGGCCCTGCGCGGCTCGGCGACCCCGGCGGACCGCCAGCTGATCCGCCACCAGGTGGAAGCGGCGATCGCCGCCTGGGAGCACCCCGACCAGGGCATCTGGGAGTCGCGCGGCGAGCCGCAGCACTACGTCTCCTCGAAGCTGATGATCTGGGTCGCGGTGGATCGCGGGACCCGCCTCGCCCGCGACGTCGGCTTCGACGAGCTGGCCGACGAATGGGAGGAGACATCCGAGCGAATGCGCTCGGAGATCCTCGAGCGCGGGGTGCGCGACGGCATCTTCCGCCAGCACTACGAGACCGACGCGCTCGACGCTTCCACCCTGCTGATTCCGCTGCTGCGCTTCCTGCCGCCCGACGACCCCCGCGTGCGCGCCACCGTCGACGCGATCGCCGACGACCTGACCGAGCACGGCCTCGTCCTCCGCTACAAGACGGAGGAGACCGACGACGGCCTCAGCGGCGCCGAGGGCACCTTCCTGATCTGCTCCTTCTGGCTCGTCTCGGCGCTCTCGGAGATCGGCGAGCGGCGCCGCGCTCGGGCGCTCTGCGAGCGCCTGCTCGAATCCTCGGGCTGGCTCGACCTCTACGCCGAGGAGCTCGATGCGCCCAGCGGCCAGCACCTCGGCAACTTCCCCCAAGCCTTCACCCACCTGGCGCTGATCAACGCCGTTTCCCACGTGATCGCCGACGAGCAGCGCGCCGACGGCGGTCTGACCGCCGTGTTCACCGAGATGGGCGGCGTCCGCGAGGACGCCTGAGGAGAGCCGGGACAGCGGCTGCGCCGCCGCCGCGCTGCACGTTCCGTTGCCGCAGACAAGGAGTTGACAGACAGTAGATTTCGTTTGCTTTATATTCCCGCCCCAGGATGGGGACCGAAAGCAAAGGAAAGCAAGCCGATCTCTTCGAAGGCCTCGCTCATCCGCTGCGGCGGCGAGTGCTGCGCCTGATGAAGGAAGAGCGCCGGGAGACGACGCCCAGCGAGCTCTCCGAGAGGCTCGGCGAGCAGCTCAGCGTGCTCAGCTACCACGTGCGCGTGCTCGAGCAGTGCAATGCCGTGCGCCTGACCCGCACGGAGCGGGTGCGCGGGGCGACGCAGCACTTCTACCGCTTCTCGCTGAAAGCCGACTGGGCGCGGCGCGCTCTGGAGAAAACGCACGATCCGCCGAAAGACAAGGACAAGAAAGGTGGCAGGGGGGGCGAGAAAGGCGGCCCACGCCCTTAGGTAGGTGCCAGTGGAGGAACGCGATGACATCCGCAGCACCGGCGCCGAGGACCGGGCGATCGAGTCAGCGGTCCTCCAGCACGTCCTCGCCCTCCATCCCGCGGTCCTCACCCGCGAGGAGATCGCCCTCGAGATGATCGGCGAGGAAGGCTCCTTCGCCGAGCGGGACGCGGTCGAGCGCGCGATTGGCGACCTCGCCAGAACCGGCCTTCTGCGCGTCAGCGACTCGCTCGTCATGCCCAGCCGGGCGGCGCGGCGCTTCGACGAGCTGCTCGGCGAGTGACGCAGCGGGGCGTCTCGATACCCTGGCTCGCCGAGCGTGAGGCGCTTGCTCCCAATCTTCGCCCTTGCCGGCACTCTGCTGCTCGGCCTTACCCCCACGGCGATCCCGCAGGGGAGTCTGGCAATCCACGGTGCCTCCTCCGGCACGCACCTGCGGCTCTGGGTCGACGGGTCGACGCTACTCGTCACGGGCCCGATGGAATCGATCGGCGGTGGATGCCGCTTCACTCGAGGCCACGGCGCCGCGGCCTGCTCCCTTGACGGCGTCGGCTCGATCGAAATCGACACCGGGCCCGCCGGCGACAAGGTCGAGGTTCTCAACCGCCTGCCGGCGCCGCTCACCGCGCATCTCGGTGCGGGCTCGGACAAGCTGATCGGCAACGGCGAGCGCGACACCTGCTACCCGGAAGGGACGCAGCGCAACCGCTGCATCGGCGGCGGCGGCAACGACGTCTGCATCGCCGGGCCGGTGAACACCGACTGCGTCGGCGGGCCGGGCAACGACTACTGCCGGACGGGGCGCGGCAGCGACGGCTGTTGGGGCGGGCCGGGGAACGACTTCTGCTCGATGGGCGGGGGTCACGACGGCTGCCACGGCGAAGGCGGCGACGACACGCTCTACGGCGGGGGGAGCAGCGACCAGCTATACGGCGGAGCGGGCTACGACAGCTGTGACGGCCTGCCCGGCATCGGCCGCTCGCACGAATGCGAGAGCGGCCGGCGCCGATAGGCCCTCAGGCCTCCCTGGCCGTGCCGAGCTTATGGCGAACCGCCACTTCGTCGAGGATCAGCTCTGAAACCACGACGCCGTCGATCTCCACGACCGGGATCTTCTCGAGCAGCCTCTTGAAGAGCAGGTCCTCGCTCTCGATGTCGACCTCGTGCAGCTCGAAGTGGTAGCCCTCGGCGTGCAGCCCCACCAGCGCGGCGATCGCCTCCTCGCAGAGATGGCAGCCCGGCCGCGAGTAGACCGTCACCTGACTCATGCGGCGGCGCGCTGCCCGCTGGCGAAGGCGTCGTAGCTGAGGTAGTCGGGATAGGGAAGCGGCCTGGCGAAGCGGGCCGCCGAGCCGATCATCGCGGCGTTGTCAGTGCAGAGCTCGATCGGCACCAGCTTCAGGGCGACGCCGCGTCGCTCGCAAAGCGCCGCCACCGCCTCGCGCAGCGGCCCGTTGGCGGCAACCCCACCCCCGAGCGCGACCGCTCGCCACTCGCTGCGCTTCAGCGCCCGCTCGAGCTTGCTGACCAGCTGGCCGACGGCCGCTGCCTGAAAGCTGGCCGCGAGGTCGGCGCGGCGCTGCTCGACGCCCGCCTCGCCGAGATCGCGGCAGAGGTAGGCGAGCGCCGTCTTCAGACCGCTGAAGCTGAAGTCGAGGCCGGGGTCGTTGCGCATCGCCACCGGCATCTCGAAAGCCGCGGGGTCGCCCTCCTCGGCCAGCCGCTGCAGGGCCGGACCGCCTGGGTAGCCGAGACCGAGCAGCCGGGCGACCTTGTCGAAGGCCTCGCCAGCGGCGTCGTCGAGGGTCTGGCCGAGCAGCTCGTAGCTCGAGTGCTCGCGAACGCCCGCCAGCAGCGTGTGGCCGCCGCTCGCGATCAGGCAGAGGAAGGGCGGCTCCAGCGGCTCAGGCTCGAGGAAGTTGGCGGCGACGTGGCCCTGCAGGTGATCGACCGCGATCAACGGCAGGCGGCGCGGCGCGGCGATCGCCTTGGCGGTGCTGACGCCGACCAGCAGAGCGCCGATCAGGCCCGGCCCGGCCGTGACCGCGACCGCGTCGATCTGCTCGAGCGCCTTGCCGGCCTTGGAGAGCGCCGCGTCGACGACTGGCCCGGCGAGCTCCAGGTGGTGGCGCGAGGCGACCTCGGGGACGACTCCGCCGAACTCGGCGTGCGCCGCCGCCTGCGAGGAGATCACGTTGGAGAGGATGCGTGGCCCCTCGAGCACCGCGGCGCAGGTGTCGTCGCAGGAGGTCTCGATCGCGAGGATCAGTCCAGCCACATGATCAGAGCGTCCTCGCCGTTGTCCTGGTAATAGCGAGGACGCACGCCCGCCGAGCGGAAGCCGAGCCGCTCGTACATCGCGATCGCCGGGCGGTTGGAGAGACGCACCTCGAGCGTGAAGGGCAATCGCCCACCGCCCTCCTCCACGAGCCGCGAGATCAGCCCGCGGGCGACGCCACCGCGACGCCGCTCGGGCGCCACGGCGACGTTCATCAGGTGCCAGACCTGGTCGTAGCGCGAGCAGACCAGATAGCCGAGCAGCTCGTCTCCATCGACGGCCGCGAGGCAGATGCCGGACGGCTTCGAGAGCTCGAGCACGAACATCGCCAGCGACCAGGGGGTCGGAAAGGAGCGCCGCTCGATCGAGATCACCCGCGGCAGGTCGCTGTAGGCGAGCCGGCGGATCGTCCCGCCACCGGGGAGCGCCTCAGCCTCGTCTCTTTGAATCGTGTCGCTCACGCCATCGTTGCGCGTCGGGAGGTCTCAGGTAGATCGGTTCGAGGTCCGCTTCGTCCACGTCCGCCGCGGCCTCCGCCAGGGCGCAAAGGTGCCGCGCGGCGACCCGGTGCACGGGATCGGAGTCGCCGGGGACAACGGCGCCCCGGCTCGCCAGCTCATGGCGAAATCGTACCGCCCCCGAACCGCCCGCCAGCGGCGGCGCCGGCAGCGTGGCGAGCCGCTCGCCCAGATCCTCCGGTGAGGCGACGAACGGCTCCCACAGTCGCTCCCCGCCGGCGCTGTAAAGCGCGGCAAACACCTCCCCCCTGCGCGCATCGAGCGCCGCGAGCGCCGCTGCACTCGTTCCAGTGGTCCTTTTCCCCGCGCCGGGGGGCAAAGGCGCACCGGAGGCGAGCGTTTCGACCAGGGCCTCGCCCAGCGCGTCGAGCGTGCAGACGCCGCTCAGCGGCAGGCCGGTGCTCGCCGCGAGGCCGCGCGCCGTGGCGATCCCGATCCGGATGCCGACGAAGGAGCCGGGGCCGAGACCGACGGCGATCCGCCCCACCGCGCCCCAGCCGCCGGCGGCCTCGGCCGCGCGCTCGACCTCGACGAGCAGGGCGGTCGAGTGACGCGGGCTGCCGTCGGGCGCCAGGCCGAGCAGCTGCTCGTAGAGCGGCTCGCCGCCGCGCGTCGCGCAGACGGCGGTGTCGGCGGTCGCCGTGTCGAAGCCGACGACCGCGCCTCTCTGGGGGCCGGGCTCAGCCAGTGACCTGGAAGATGAAGACCCCGACCCGCTTGCCTTCGACGAACCAGCTGACGCGGTGCTTGCCGGGGATGTTCGAGGTGATCTTGTTGACGTAGAGGGTTCCCTGGGTGGCCGGCTGTGCTTTGGCGCAGATGTTTTTCCCGGTCGGGAACTTGACGCAGACGCTGTAGTTGACGTCGGCCCTGACGCTCTTGAAGAAGGCGCCCTTTTTCGACTTCTTCGGGCATTTGTGCTTGGCCTTCGCGTTCTGTGAGACCCCGCAGGCAACGTAGTGCTTGTACGCCGCCGCACCCGCCGACGCCGGCGCGGCACTCGCCAGCAGGGCGATCCCGAGCAGCATCGCCGTCAGCGTCTTCAGTCCCTTCATCACGCGTCCCCTCCGTTCGCTTTCAACTTTCGTTCGATGCTACATGCACCTTTCCTCTCGAACACGGCTATCCCGAAGCCGATGCGGCGGGCAACTCGACCTCGCGGCGGTCTCCCCCGGCGTGGCGCAGGCGGACGGCGATCACCCGGTTGGCGGAGAGCCGCGGCTCAGCGACCGAGGGCCACTCGACGAAGGCAACGCCGCGGGGATCGAGGTAGTCGTCGAGCAGCGCCGGATCCTCGCCCTCGAGTCCGCCCTCCAGCCGGTAGAGATCGAGGTGGGAGACGGGCAGCCGGCCGCCCGCGTAGCGCTGACCGATCGTGAAGGTCGGCGAGGTGACCGGCTCGGTGACCCCGAGCGCCCGGCAGGCGCCGCGGATCAGGGTCGTCTTGCCGGCTCCTACCTCGCCGTGGAGGACGACGACGTCGCCTG
This sequence comes from uncultured Solirubrobacterales bacterium, assembly GCA_963728365.1. Lineage (GTDB taxonomy): Bacteria > Actinomycetota > Thermoleophilia > Solirubrobacterales > 70-9 > VRUE01. Next base: position 211,989 of record CAVSJI010000001.1, on the reverse strand, counting down.
GCTCGATGCGCGCGGCGAGCTCCGCGCCGAGCGCCTCGGTCTCGGTAGCGGAGGTGGTCAGCGTGGGCACGCTCACCCGAAGAAGTCGAGCTGGTCGGCAAAGGGCTCGGGCGGCGCCTCCGGGGCCTCGTCAGCCTCCTCGATCGGCTCTTCGGCCGGCACCGGTGGGCCCATCGCCAGCAGGTCCGGGAGCCGGGCGAAATCTTCGCGCAGCGTCTCCTTCACCGCGGGCGTGCGCAGCGCCGCGGCCGGATGGAAGAGCGGCAGCAAGAACACGGTGCGACCACCGAGCTCGTGCACCTGCGGCGCGCCGCGCACGCGCGTGATTCCCGCCGGGTTGCCGCTCAACAGCTTGGTTGCGAAGTTGCCCAGGGTGCAGATCACGGTCGGCTCGATCAAGCGGATCTGCTCGAACAGGTACGGCTTGCAGGCCTCGATCTCCAGCGGCAGCGGGTCGCGGTTGCCAGGCGGTCGGCTCTTCAGCACGTTGGCGATGAAGACCTCCTCGCGCGAGAGCCCGATCCCCTCGAGCATCTGGTTGAGCAGCTGCCCCGCCCGCCCGACGAACGGCAGCCCCTGCCGGTCCTCATCGGCCCCCGGCGCCTCGCCGACGAACATCAGGTCCGCATCGGCATCGCCGGCCCCGAACACCTCCCTGCTCCGAGTCTCGTGCAGGGGGCACCTGGTGCAGGCCTGCACTTCCTTGTAGAGAGCGACCAGGGCCTCGCGCCGCTCCTCCGCCGTGGCGCTCAAGCCGCCCCTCCCTTGGGCCGCGGCGTTTCCCCCGCCGCTCGCTTGCGCTTGGTCTCGGCCAACCGCTCCGAGCGCCCCGCTTCGCGCTCGGAGCGCCGCGATTCATCGGAGCGCACCGCCGCGCCGCGCGGCTGCCGCCCGGCGGGCGAGACCGGCGACCACAGCCTCCTGGCGCGAGTGGATCCACACGCCGGACAGGCAACGCCTCCGGCCTCGGCAGCGGTCAGCTCCTCGAACCGCTCCCCGCACTCCTCGCACTCGAACTCAAAGACGGGCATCGACCCGCCAATCGTAGTTAGGACAGCGGCTCCCAGTCCCACGCTTTGGCGGAGCTGAGGCTCTCCTGGTCGAGGTAGTTGCGGAACTCGGCCAGCTCGGCGGGCTCGATTGAGTAGACGTGGTCGGGTTCGGGGAAGTGGTGGGTGCGGACCTCGTCTACGTAGCGGCGCATGCCGTCGACCATCTGGTTGTGGATCTCGGCGTACTGCTTGACGAACTTGGCCATGCGGCCGGTGGTGATGCCGAGTAGGTCGTGGAAGACGAGGACCTGGCCGGCGGTCGCCGGGCCGGCGCCGATGCCGATCGTCGGGATCTCGAGCTTCTCGGCGATCGCCTCGGTGACCGCGGTGGGCACGGCCTCGAAGACGATCGCGAAGCAGCCGGCCGCCTCCAGGGCGAGCGCCTCCTCGAGCAGCTTGATCGCGCTCTGCGCGCTCTTGCCCTGCGCCCGGTAGCCGCCGAGCGCCGTCGCGGTCTGCGGGGTGAGGCCGACGTGACCCATCGTCGGGATGCCGGCGCGGACGATTGCCCGGGCGCGCTCGACCGAGGTCCCCCCCGCCTCGAGCTTCACCGTCTGGCAGCCGGTCTCCTTGACCAGGCGCATCGCGTTTTCAACGGCCACCTCGTTGCTCGACTCATAGCTGCCCTTGGGCATGTCGCCGACCATCAGCGGCGTGGTCAGGCCACGGCGCACCGCCTTGCCGAGGACCAGCATCTCCTCCATCGTCACCGCCTCGGTGCCGGCATGGCCGAGCACGACGTTGGCGGCTGAGTCGCCGACGAGGACCACGTCAACGCCCGCCTCCTCGGCGACCTTGGCCGAGGGGTAGTCGTAGGCGGTGACCATCGCAATCGGTTCGCCTTTCGCCTTCATCTCCATCAGGCGCGGCAGGCTTACCGGCGGGCGGTCGGCCGGGGGTGGAGCGGTGTGGGAGCGGGCGCCCGAGCTCATGACACCCTCTCCGCGTCGGAGGCGTGCGCCGGCTCGGCGAGCAACACCTCGGGGTGGCTGTCGACGGCGACGATCTCGTTCTCCTCGCCGACGTGGACGACGACCGGCGAGTAGGCCTCGAGGTCACGCTCGTCGTAGGACCCGAAGGAGGCGACGATGATCTTGTGGCCGGGGCGGGTCAGGTGGGCCGCGGCGCCGTTGACCTGCATCGTGCGCGAGCCGGGCTCGCCGTCGATCACGTAGGTGACGAAGCGGGCGCCGTTGTCGATGTCCCAGACGTGCACCTGCTCGTTGGTGATCAGGTCGGCGGCGGCCATCAGCTCGGTGTCGACCGTGATGCTGCCGATGTAATCGACGTCGCAGTCGGTCACCGTCGCCCGGTGGATCTTGGACTTGAGCATCTGCCTCTGCATCGGTCTCCCAGCTCTCCTTTATGGGTTTTCTTGCGTAGGTCGGGGTTCGATCAAGACGTTGTCGATCAGGCGGGCGGCGCCCACCTGCGCGGCGAGCGCGACCAGAACGGGGCGCTCACCCAACTCGCTGACCGCGGAAAGATCTTCGGCGTCGCGCGCCTCGAGGTACTCGGGCTCGATCCCGGCCGCGCTCAGCTCGGCCCGGGCGGCGGCAAGCGCTGCGGCCAGCCCCTCGACGGGCGCCCGCTCCTCGACCAGGCGCAGCGCCCGCGAGAGCGCCGTCGCCCGCTCGCGGTCGCGGGGGTCGAGGTAGACGTTGCGCGAGCTCATCGCCAGGCCGTCGGCCTCGCGCACGATCGGCAGCACCTCGATCCGCACCGGGAAGTCGAGGTCACGCGCCATGCGCCGGATGACCAGCGCCTGCTGGGCGTCCTTCTGGCCGAAGTAGGCGATGTCCGGCTGGGCCGCGTTGAAGAGCTTGGCGACGACCGTGGTGACGCCGCGGAAGTGGGCCGGGCCGCGGCGGCCCGGGTCGCCGTCAAGCACGCCGGTCAGCTCGCCTGAGACCTCGACTCGGGTGGCAAACCCATCCTGGTAGACCTCCTCGACCGGCGGCGCGTAGACAAAGTCGACCCCCACCTCGGCGGCGAGGCGCAGGTCGCGCGGCTCGTCGCGCGGGTAGCGGTCGAGGTCCTCGCCCTCCCCGAACTGGGTCGGGTTGACGAAGAGGCTCATCACCACCGCATCGCACTCGGCGCGCGCGGCCCGGATCAGCGAGAGATGCCCCTCGTGCAGGCAGCCCATCGTCGGCACCAGGCCAATCGTGGCGCCCTCGCGGCGAACCGGGGTCAGAGCAGCTCTCAACTCGCCCCTTGCACGGAGGAGCTTCACGTCGCCTTGTGCGTTTGCGGGATCGACGAGTTCCAGGAGGTTCATGGGTCCATGCCCTTCGGGTCACGGCCGTGCTGCAAGTATAGGGACGCCCACGCGGAATTCGCGCGGGTTTCGTCACATTTCAAACGCCCGCGGGCGAGCCTTATTTCCGCTCCAGCGGCTGCGCCGGGCTGCCGGCGGCGACGGTGCCGGGCGGCAGATCGCGCGTGACCACCGAATTTGCGCCGATCACGCAGCGCTCGCCGATCGTCACCCCGCTGGTGACGACTACGTTGGCGCCGAGCCAGCAGTTGGCGCCGATCCGCACCGGCCCCTTGGAGGTGAAGCCCTGCTGGGTGACCGGCGTCTCGGGGTCGTCGAAGCGGTGGGCCGAGTCGCCGACGAAGCAGCCGTTGGCGAGCATCGTGTGATCGCCGATCTCGATCAGCTCGAGCGCCGCGAGCATCGTGTTGCGGTTGAGGAAGCAGTCGGCGCCGATCTCGATCCGCGCCTCGGGGGACAGGGTTAGCCAGCAGCCCGGCTCGAGCAGCGTCCCTTCGCCGATCCGCAGCCGCCCCTCCTCGAGCGCCTCGAGCACCTCGCCCTCAACCGGCTGGCGGACGAAGAACCCGCCCCGCGCCGCATGCCGCGCCAGCCGCCAGCGCCGCCCGAGCCGCCGGTTGCGCTCATACCAGCGCCGCTTAGCCCACCAGATCTTCCAGCCTTTCTGCCCCACGCCGCAACCCTAGCTCGCCGCCGATGGGCCGAAATGTCAAGTCAAACTTGACATTTCGGCCCATCGGCGGAAGTAGACTGCGACCCGTGGCGGACCTGCGCGGCGGCATCGACCTAGGCGGCACCAAGATTCAGACCGTGGTGGTCGATGAGGCGAATGCGGTGCTGGGCGAAGCGCGCCGCCCAACTCCGACCTCCGGTGGGCCCGAGGATGTCGCCCGAGCGATGGAGGACGCGATGCGCGAGGCGGCAGCCGCTGCATCCGTGAAGTCGGAGGCGCTGCGCGGGATTGGGGTCGGCTCTCCAGGCGACGCCGACGGGGCGACCGGCGTCGTGAGCGGCGCCCGCAACCTGCCTGGCTGGGAGGGCAGCTTTCCACTCGGCAAGGCGCTCACGAAGGCGCTCGACACCGAGGTGCGGATCGGCAACGACGTGCAGGTCGCCGTCGAAGGCGAGTACCACCTTGGTGCCGGCCGGCCCTTCGGCTCGCTGCTCGGTGTCTGGTGGGGCACGGGCGTCGGAGGGGGGATCATTCTCGACGGCAAGCCGTGGCTGGGTCGCGGAGCTGCGGCCGAGATCGGCCACATGGTTGTCAAGCGCAACGGCGCCCGCTGTCCATGCGGCCGCCGGGGCTGCATGGAGGCTTACGCAGGGCGCGCAGCGATGGAAGCCAAGGCGCGCCGCGAACAGGCGGCGGGTGTCGAGACGGACCTCTTCAAGATCATGGAGAAGCGTGGCCGCGACAGGCTGACCAGCTCGGTCTGGGAGCACGCGCTGCGCGAGAAGGACCCGCTCACCGAGAGCCTGATCCGCAGAGCGGTCCGCTACCTCGGAACCGGCATCGCCTCCGCCTGCAACCTGCTCGACGTAGAGGCCGTCGTGATCGGCGGCGGCCTTGGCGAGCGCTTCGGAGAGCGCTACGCCTCCGAGATCGAGCGCGAGATGATGAAGCACATCTTCGTCTCCGACAACCCGCCGAAAATGCTGATCGCCGAGCTCAACGACCTCGGCGGCGCGATCGGCGCCGCGCTGCTCGCCAGGTAGCCGCCGCGATCTTCCGCTTACGGCTACGATTGCGATGTGAGAATGCTGATCATTATTGGGGTGCTGATCGTTGCCCTGGCAGTTTCCGGCTGCGGCTCCGGGTCCTCGCCGAGCTCCGGCTCCAGCCCCGGGTCGACTTCATCGTCCGAATCGACGACGGCCTCGGCCAAACCGGGTGAATCGAAATCCGAAGAATCCGGCGAATCAAACGGCTCCACAGAATCCGGCGAAATTCCCCCGTCGGCGACGCCGCTGAGCAAGCCGCCGGCCAAAGTCGAAATCCCAACGGGCCTGGAAACCAAAGGTCAGGTTGCGACGAAGGAAATCAAGGGAGGCGTGGGGGCGACGGCCAAGGCAGGCGACGAAGTGACGGTTCAGTACGTCGGTTTCGGGGTCAAAAGCAAAAAGAAGTTCGACTCCTCATGGGAACGAGGCGAACCCCTCTCGTTCACGCTGGGCGCCGGAGAGGTGATCGAAGGCTGGGATCAAGGCTTGGAAGGGATGAAGGTCGGCGGGCGACGCGAGCTGTACGTCCCGGCGAAGCTCGCCTATGGCTCGGAAGGCACCGCCTCGATCAAACCCAACGAAGACATCGTCTTCGTTGTCGATCTGCTCGCCGTGAAATCGGGGGCCTAGACCCGCCCCTCCGCCTGCCGTTGGCTGCGCGCCACCGCGTCGATGATCACGGCCGCCAGCAGGACGCCGCCGGTGACCATGTATTTGACCGAGGATTCGAGCGCCAGCAGGTCCATGCCGTTGGCGATCGAGCCGATCACCACGGCGCCGAGCAGGGCCGACCAGACCGAGCCGCGGCCGCCGAAGAGACTGGTGCCGGCGATCACCGGGCCGGCGATTGCTTCCAGCAGCAGGTTGGAGCCGCCCGAGCTCTGGTTGACGGCGAGCAGCCGTGAGGCAGCCATGATTCCGCCGACCGCGGCCATCCCGCTGCAGAGGGTGAAGGCGATCACGCGGATCGAGTCGACCCGGATGCCCGCCCGCCGGGCGGCCTCGGCATTGCCGCCGACCGCGAAGAGGTGCCGGCCGAAGACCGTGCGCGTCGTGATCAGCTGGAAGCCGATCACGAAGGCGAAGAGGATCAGGAGCGCCAGGGGCAGGCCGCGGTCGGAGTTGAGGATCGCGACGCCGACGATCGTCACCGCGGCGACGATGCCGACCCGCACGAGCAGCAGGGCGAGCGGCTCGGTCGTCACCCCCGCGCTGACCCGGTCGCGGTAGCCGGCCAGGGTCACGGCGGCGAACAGGCCGATCGCGACCGCGGCGAAGATCCAGCCGACGGCGGGGCCGTAGAAGGTGTTGGCGAGGTCGGTGATGTCGGAGTTGGCGAGATTGACCGTGCCGGTGTGTCCGAGGACCAGCAGCAGCGCCCCGAGCCAGGACAGCGAGCCGGCGAGCGTGACGACGAAGGACGGGATGCGAAAGCGCGTGAAGAGCATTCCCTGGAGAAAGCCGATCGCCGCGCCGGTGGCGACGCCGAAGGCGACCGCGAGCCACGGGTTCCAGCCGTGCTTGACGTTGACCACCGCCATCACCGCGGCGGAAAGGCCGCTGACCGCGCCGACCGAGAGGTCGATCTCGCCGATCAGCAGCGCCATCACCACGCCGACCGAGATCAAGCCGACCGCCGTGATCTGCAGGAAGAGGTTGGTCAGGTTGACGGCGGAGAGGAAGCGGTCGTTCTGCGTCTGGAAGACGACCCAGATCACGGCGATCGCGAAGATCACGCGCAGCGACGCGAGGTCGCCCTGAACGAAGCGCCGCACGACGTCGGCCCGCGACACCCGTTCCGCGCCGGCATCCTCCGGCGCTGCGACGTCAGGGGTTCTCAGCCTCATCGCGCCTCACCTCCCGCTTCGCCGTTGGGCCGCTCGCCGAACTCGGCGCCGGTGATCGCGCCCACGATCTGCTGCTCGCTGGTCTCATGCGCCTCGTAGTCGCCGGCGCGTTTGCCGAGGCGCAGGACGAAGATCCGGTCGGCGACCTGGAAGACGTTGGCCAGGTTGTGGCTGACGACGAGCACTCCCAGGTCGCGCTCGCGCAGGCGCTTGATCAGCGCCAGGACCTGTTTCGTCTGGACCACACCGAGGGCGGCGGTCGGCTCGTCGAGCATCACCACTTTCGGCTCGCCGAGCAGCGAGCGGGCGACGGCGACCTGCTGGCGCTGGCCGCCGGACAGCGTGCCGACCTCCGAGCGGACGCTGGGAATCGTCACCGAGAGCTGCTCGAGCAGATCATGGGAGCGGTGCTCCATCTCGGTCTCGTCGAGCACCCGGGCGACGTGCCCGGCGCCGCTGTGGAGCGACTCCTGTCCGAGGAAGAGATTGGCGACCACGTCGAGGTTGTCGCAGAGCGCCAGGTCCTGGTAGACGGTGGCGATGCCGAGGTTGGTCGCCGATTTCGGGCCGCCGATCGAGACCGGCGAGCCTTCGAAGAGGAACCGGCCGGCGTCGATCGAGTAGATCCCGGCGATCGCCTTGATCAGGGTCGACTTGCCGGCGCCGTTGTCGCCGACGAGGGCGACCACCTCGCCCCGGTTGACGTCGAAGTCGACGCCGTCCAGGGCCTGCACGGGACCGAAGCTCTTGCTGATCCCCCTGCAGGAGAGGATCGGCTCGCTCCCATTCATGCTCCCTCCCATCCTCGGTGGTGACCGGGGTGGGCCGCAACCCTTGGCCCACCCCGGTCGATTGCCATCGGGCTATTCGATCCCGGCTTCTTCGCAGGCCTTCTTGTAGGGCTGCGTACAGATTTCCGAGGCCGTCCAGAATTCGTCCTTGACGACCGTTTCGTTGATGTTTTCGTCGGTGACGGCAACCGGTTCGAGCAGAACCGAGGGCACTTCTTCCAGTTCGTTGTCCGTCTTGGCGTTGACCAGGCCGGCCGGCACTTCTTCTTCTTCGGCCAGGGCAACCGCGATTTCAGCCGCTGCGTACGCCTCGGGCTTGATCGCCTTGTAGACCGTCATGAACTGTTCGCCGGCGAGGATCCGCTGGATCGCTTCCAGTTCGGCGTCCTGACCGGTGGTCGGCTTCGAGGCCGGTTCGATGCCGGCCGACTTCATCGCCGCGATCGCGCCGCCCGCGGTGCCGTCGTTGGCGGCGTAGACGGCGTTGAAGCCGCTCTTGCCGAGCGCGGTGATCGCCTGCTGCATCTCGTTCTGGGCCTGGTCGGGGCTCCAGTCCGGCGTGTCGTATTCCTTGGCGATGTCGACGCCGGTGGAGTTGAATCCTTTGTGGGCGCCGGCCTTGAACTGGCCCGCGTTGGGATCGGTCGGCGCGCCGTTGATCATCACGATCGGGCCGCTGTCGTTGCCTTCTTCTTTCAGCTTTTCGCTGAGGGTTTCGGCCTGGAGTTCGCCGACCTTTTCGTTGTCGAAGGAGATGTAGTAGTCGATTTCCGAGTTGAGGATGAGCCGGTCATAGCTGACCACCGGCACGCCTTCTTCGTTGGCCTTCTTGACGACGGAACCGACGGCGGTCGCGTCGACCGGGTCGAGGACCATCACGTCGACGCCCTGCGTCAGCGCCGCTTCGGCCTGGGACTGCTGTTCGGAGGTGCTCTGGTTGGCGTTCGAGTAGATGATTTCGCAGTCTTCGCAGATTTCTTCGACCTTTTCTTCGAATTCCGGCCTGTCGTGGGCTTCGTAGCGGCTGGTCTTCGACTCGGGGAGGAGGAGCGCGATCTTCGGCCCACCCCCACCGCCGCCTCCACAACCGGCCGCGATCAGGGAGACGGCCACCAGGCCGCCCGCCGCGATCGCCGCCAATCCGATCTTGGCTCTCGTCGATCTCACCGATCCACCTCCTGTAGTCCTTTGTTCGACCCGGCCGAAACCGGAGGTCCTCCACCCACAGATGCCCTTTTCCCCGACATTTCATGCGGAGAACGACCTGAATGCAGGCTCGCACCGCTCCCCCGGCGGCGCATCGGTGGCGGACACGGAAGGTTTTCCGTAGGAGCTACTGACGCGCCGGCCCTTTTTCCCCTGGTAATGAGGCGGATTCCGGGGCGATGCCCGGGACGGTTCGCTAGGCGGCGACGGGCTCGCGGCGGCGCGCCGTGCGCTTTGGCTTTGCGGGGGCCGACTCGACCAGCTCGGCGAGGAAACGCCCGGTGTAGGAGCCCTCGACGCCGGCGATCTGCTCAGGCGTGCCGGTGGCGACGATCTCGCCGCCCTCCTCGCCGCCCTCGGGACCGAGGTCGATCAGGTGATCGGCGGTCTTGATCACGTCGAGGTTGTGCTCGATCACCACCACGGTGTTGCCGGCGTCGACGAGGCGGCCGAGCACCTCGAGCAGACGCTGCACGTCGGCGAAGTGCAGGCCGGTCGTCGGCTCGTCGAGGATGTAGAGCGTGTTGCCGGTGGCGACCTTGGAGAGCTCGGTCGCCAACTTCACCCGCTGCGCCTCGCCGCCGGAGAGCGTCGTCGCCGCCTGGCCGAGGCGGATGTAGTCGAGGCCGACGTCGTGCAGGGTGCGCAGCCGGCGGGCGATCTTCGGCACGTTCTCGAAGAAGACGACCGCCTCCTCCACCGACATCTCCAGCACGTCGCCGATGTTCTTGCCCTTGAAGCGGACCTCGAGCGTCTCGCGGTTGTAGCGCTTGCCGTGGCACTGCTCGCAGGGCACGTAGACGTCGGGCAGGAAGTGCATCTCGATCTTGATCTGGCCGTCGCCGCGACAGACCTCGCAGCGGCCGCCCTTGACGTTGAAGCTGAAGCGCCCGGGCTTGTAGCCGCGCGCCCGCGCCTCCTGGGTCTGGGCGAAGAGCTGGCGGATGTGGTCGAAGACGCCGGTGTAGGTGGCCGGGTTGGAGCGCGGCGTGCGCCCGATCGGCGACTGGTCGATGTTGATGATCTTGTCGATCTGGCTGAGCCCGTCGACCCCGTCGTGGGCGCCGGGGCGCAGCTTCGCCTGGTGCAGGCGGTTGGCGACCGCGTGGTGCAGGGTCTCGTTGACCAGGGTCGACTTGCCCGAGCCGGAGACGCCGGTGACACAGCAGAAGACGCCGAGCGGGATCGCCACGTCGACTTCCTTGAGGTTGTGTTCGCGGGCGCCGCGCACGCGCAGGGCACCACTCGGCGAGCGGCGCTCGGCCGGGACCTCGATCTCGCGCTTGCCGGAGAGGTACTGGCCGGTGAGCGAGGCGGCGTTGCGCGCCACCTGCTTCGGCGTGCCGGCGGCGATCACGTGGCCGCCGTGCTCGCCGGCGCCGGGGCCGAGGTCGACCAGGTGGTCGGCGGCCATCATCGTCCCCTCGTCGTGCTCTACCACGATCACCGTGTTGCCCAGGTCGCGCAGGCGGTCGAGGGTCGCGATCAGCTTCTCGTTGTCGCGCTGGTGCAGCCCGATCGAGGGCTCGTCGAGCACGTACATCACGCCGACCAGGCTGGAGCCGATCTGCGTCGCGAGCCGGATCCGCTGCGCCTCGCCGCCGGAGAGCGAGCGGGCTGAGCGACCCAGCGAGAGGTAGCCGATGCCGACGTTCTCGAGGAAGGCGAGCCGTTCGGAGATCTCGCGCACGATCAGCCGGGCGATCGCCCGCTCGGTCTCGGTCATCTCCAGGGCTTGGATCCACTCCGAGGCGGCGCGCGCCGATTTCTCGCTGAACTCGGCGATGCTGATCCCGCCGACCTTGACCGCGAGGCTCTCGGGACGCAGGCGGGCGCCCTTGCAGTCGGGGCAGGGCTGCTCGGCCATGTAGCCCTCGATCCGTTCCCGATTGGACTCCGAGTCGGACTCCTCGTAACGGCGCTGGAGCTGGTTGAGGATTCCCTCGAAGCGGACCTTGTAGGAGCGGCGACGGCCGAAGCGGTTGGTGTAGGTGACCTGGTGGCGCTCGCCGCCGGTGCCGTTGAGGAAGATCTCCTTCTCACTTTTCTTGAGCTTCGACCAGGGCACGTCGACATCGACCCCGTACTCCTCGGCGACCGAGGCGATCAGCCGCCGCCAGTAGGCGGTGACGCCGCGGTTCCAGGGCTGCAGGGCGCCCTCGCCGAGCGAGAGGGTTGGGTCGGGGACGACCAGGTCGGGGTCGATCACGCGCTGGAAGCCGAGCCCGTGGCAGCGCTCGCAGGCCCCGTGGGGCGAGTTGAAGGAGAAGATCCGCGGCTCCAGCTCGGGGATCGAGGTGCCGCACTCGAGGCAGGCGAACTGCTCGGAGAAGAGCAGCGGCTCGACGGCGTCGTCGCCGAGGAGCTCGACTTCGACCAGGCCGGCGGCGAGCCCGGCGGCGGCCTCGACCGACTCGGAGAGGCGGCGGCGCAGGTCGGGTTTCATCACCAGCCGGTCGACGACCACGGCGACGTCGTGTTTGAACTTCTTGTCGAGGACGATCTCCTCGTCGAGCCGGCGCAGCTCGCCGTCGACCTTGACCCGCGAGTAGCCCTCGAGCCGGAACTGCTCGAAGAGCTTTCCGTACTCGCCTTTGCGGCCGCGCACGACCGGCGCCGTGACCATGAATTTGACGCCCTCCTCGAGGGTCATCAGCCGGTCGACGATCTGCTCCTGGGTCTGGCCGGTGATCTCCGCTCCGCACTCGGGACAGTGCGGCACCCCGATCCGCGCCCAGAGCAGGCGCAGGTAGTCGTGGATCTCGGTGACGGTGCCGACAGTCGAGCGCGGGTTGCGCGAGGTCGTCTTCTGGTCGATCGAGATCGCCGGTGAGAGGCCCTCGATCGAGTCGACGTCGGGCTTCTCCATCAAGCCGAGGAACTGGCGCGCGTAAGCGGAGAGCGACTCGACGTAGCGCCGCTGCCCCTCGGCGTAGATCGTGTCGAAGGCAAGGCTCGACTTGCCCGAGCCCGAGAGACCGGTGATCACGATCAGCGCGTCGCGCGGCAGCGCGAGGTCGACGTCCTTGAGGTTGTGCTCACGCGCCCCGCTGATGACGATCCGCTCAGAAGCAGCCACTTTCCCAATCATAGGCAGCCGAACAGATGTTCCCCTCTCTCTTCACGTCGTAGATGTCGCACTTTCCGCCGGTATGGTCAGTACAGAGCCGTGGCCAGGCGGCGGCGGTAGGTGGCTGCGGTGGGGTCGGCGGGGTCGAGGTCAGTGAGGATGCCGATTACGGCGCGGCGGAGCTGCTCTCGGGTGTCCTCGTCGGCGCCGGCGAAAGAGGCGAGGAGGAGGTCGAGGGCTCGCTCGCGCTCACCGCGGTCGAGAGCCTCGAAGGCATCGCTCCCGATTCCGCCTTTGGCCAGTTCGATCCGAGCGGCGATGCCCTCGGCGGCGAAGTCGCCCTCGTGGCTCTTGACCGCCTCCAGGGCCTCGTCGTCGGCGCCGCGCTCGAGGCGAGCGCGGGCCAGGGCGACGGCTATCTCGGCGCGGCGGGGCTCCAGTTCGGAGGCCTCGCGCAGGGAGAGCTCGTCGCCCGCCGCCAGCAGCTCGTCGGCGCGCGAGGGGACAAGCGAATCGAAGAGCTCGTCGACCTTCGCCTTCGGCACGGCACCGACGAACTCGGCGACTACCTGGCCGTCGCGGAAGGCCTTCACCGCGGGAATGCCCTGCACCCCGAAACGCGCCGCGAGCGCCTGATTGGCGTCGACGTCGACCTTGGCGAGGACGACCTTGCCGAAACGCGCCGCCTCGGCGGCCTCCAACGCCGGGGTCAGCGTCCGGCATGGCCCGCACCACTCCGCCCAGAAGTCGACGACCACGGGCACCGTCTGCGAGCGCTCCACCACCTCGCGCTCAAATGTGCTCTCGCCGACGTCGACCGCCACGGTGCCGCAGGATATTCGCTTCGCTGCTTCCCCAGCGCGTCTTGAGGATGCGGAACAGCGCGAGCGGCGGGGCCTCTGACGGTTAAGAAGCCTTGCGCAACTTCGGGGCCGGCAGTAGCGTGTTCGCGAGGCAGGGCCCAGCGAACAGAGGAGAATGAGATGTCGAACCTCGACGCCGCCCGATCCGCATACGAGGCTTTCGGCCGAGGCGACTTGGAAGCGCTGAAGGAGATGATGGCCGAGGACGGCTCCTGGCTGACGTCCGACGAGCTGCCGCTCGGCGGCGAGACCCGCGGCCGGGACGCGATCATCGGCAACTTCGCGCAGATCCCCAACTACTGGACGTCGTTCACGGTCGAGCCGGAGGAGTTCATCGACGCCGGCGAGTGGGTCGTCGTGCGGGGCACGCAGCGCGCCGGCAACGAGGGCGGCAGCTTCGAGTCGCCCTTCGCCCACCTGATCAAGTTCGACGCTGACGGCCGAATCGCGCGCGGCGAGTTCTACGCCGACAGCGCAAAGGCCGCCAAGGTCCTGGCCTAGGGAGGAGCCGAACGGCGACGGGGCGCCGCGGGCTGGACAAACCCGCGGCGCCCCGTCCCTTCAACTGCCGCTCCGGCTCAGGCGCGGGCCGCCTCCGCCTCGAGCTCCTCGGACCGCACCCGCGGCAGCCAGCTGAGCGACCGCGAGGCGCTCCTCGACAACGGCGCGCTGTTCGGCGAGCGGATGGCCGCAGGACCCGGGCTCGCTGCCCTCCACGAGGCAAGTCGAGCCGTCGCGCAGGCGGATGCGCAGCCGGCTGGGGAAGGTGACGCGCAGCGCCGCGGTATCGAGCGCCGCGATCGTGCCGCCCCCACCCGATAGGCGGCGACGCAGCGAGTTGGCGACGGCCCGGCGCAACTTTGGTTCGCTGCGCAGGGCACCGAGCACAGCCGAGGCAGGGTTCGCCCCCTCCATGCCGGCGTCGCCGAGTCGGCGGCGGATGCGCAGCAGGTCGCCGAGGCCGAGCGCCGGGGTGCCGCCGGCTTCGATCGAGCCGCGCAGGGTCTGGGCGGTCAGCGCCGGGTCATGGACGACGCGCATGCGGCCCGCGAGGTCACGGATCGCGCCCTCGTGCCGGGAGAGCCAGTCCGGCGTCAGCTCGGCCGGCGTCAGCCGTCCCGCGATCAGGGCGACCGCCGCGCTCAGCCGGGCCGAGAAGTTGACCCGCACCGCCGAGAGGCCCTCGCCGGCGCCGAGCTCCTCCATCTCGCAGGTGAGCCAGCCGGCCTCGATCTCGATGCGCTCGACCTCCTCGGCCCGCACCTCGGCGGCCAGCGCCGCCTCGCCGACCGACTGCAGGTAGGCACAGCCAGGCAGTCGCTTGAAGGCGAGCGTGTCGGTCAGCCAGACCTCGCCCAGCCCCGTCAGCATCCCCGGCTGCGGCGCGAAGGAAAGCGCCGCGAGGACACCCCGCGGGTGCTCGATCACGTCGAGGGCCCCGCTCACCCCCTCCGCCGCCAGCAGCGCGGCGCGTGCGCCGAGCGCCGCCGGCTCGGCCGCCGTCAGGAGCTTCGTCTGCGGCCCCATGAACCCGGGCCACATCCCGTAGGGCGGCTGGTAGAGAGCGATCGCCAGGGCATGGGCCGCGCGCTCGGCGTCGAGGCCGAGCCCGATCGCGGCGGCGACGGCGGCCGAAGCGCAGTGGATCGAGGCCCAGAACTGGCCGTTGTGGGGCCCGAAGAAGAGCGCCGCCCCGAGCCTGCCGGCAACCTCGTTGGCGGCGACCCGGGCGAGCAGCTCGCGCTCGGCATCGCCTTCGGCGAAGGCCGCAGCCGCGGGCACGGCGGAGTGCCCCGTATGCCCCATGAACAGGTAGTCGTCCCAGTCGTGTGCGATCGAAGCCACCGCCGACCGATAGATCTCCCCCACCGCCCCCTCCGGCGCGGCCACCTCAAACGGCGCGGCGGCAGCTTCTCCAGCCGCCCGCCCCGCAGCAATGCTCAGCGCCTGCAGCTCAGCCCGCTCACGCACACTCCCCGGCAGATCCCCAACCCGGAGACCCGCCACCCACTCGCCAAGCTCCTCACAAACCGTCACAGCCTCGATGCTCTCACGAACGGCGCCGCAGAGGTGGGTCCCGGCGGGGGTGGAGCGTCTTGTACTTTTTTTCGTTATCCAGGCTCGGCCGGCAAAGCCGGCCGAGACCTCGAAAAAAAGTTAAGCGGAACCCCCGCCGGGACCCACCTACCCCTACGCCCCGGCGCGCATCCCATCGAGGTCCCGACGCAACTCCTTCAGCTCGTCCCGCAGCCGCGCCGCCTCCTCGAAGCGCAGGTCGTCGGCGGCGGCGAGCATCTCCTCCTCGAGCGAGACGATCGTCCGCTCGAGCTCTTCCGGACTGGCGAAATCGGCCGCCCGCTTGCTGCGGCGCTTGCGCGGCGCGCGGTCCTCCATCGCCAGGAACTCGCTCATCTCCGAGATCCCCTTGCGCACCGTCTCCGGCGTGATCCCGTGCTCCTCGTTGTAGGCGAGCTGGATGGCCCGGCGGCGCTCGGTCTCGCGCAGCGCTGCCCGCATCGCCTCGGTCTCCCGATCGGCGTACATCAGCACCCGGCCGCCGACGTTGCGCGCCGCCCGGCCGATCGTCTGCACGAGGCTGGTCTCGCCGCGCAGGAAGCCCTCCTTGTCGGCGTCGAGGATCGCGACCAGCGAGACCTCAGGCAGGTCGAGCCCCTCGCGCAGCAGGTTGACCCCGACCAGCACGTCGTACTCGCCGAGCCGCAGGTCGCGGACGATCTGGATCCGTTCCAGGGTGTCGATCTCGGAGTGGAGGTAGCGGACGCGGACGCCATACTCGAGCAGGTACTCGGTCAGGTCCTCGGCCATCTTCTTGGTCAGCGTCGTGACCAGCACCCGGTCGCCCGCCTTGGCGACGGCCTTGATCTGGTTCATCAGGTCGTCGATCTGGTTCTTGGTCGGGCGCAGCTCGATCTCCGGGTCGACGATCCCGGTAGGCCGCACGATCTGCTCGACGATGCGGCTCGACTCAGCCCGCTCGAACGGTCCGGGCGTCGCCGAGACCATCACCAGCTGCGGCACCCGTTCGAGGAACTCGTCGAACTTGAGCGGCCGGTTGTCGATCGCCGAGGGCAGGCGGAAGCCGTAGTCGACCAGGGTCTGCTTGCGCGAGCGGTCCCCCTCGTACATGCCGCCGATCTGGGGGATCGTCTGGTGGGACTCGTCGGCGAAGACGACGAAGTCGTCGGGGAAGTAGTCGATCAGGGTGTGCGGCGGGCTGCCCGGCGGGCGGCCGTCGAGGATCCGCGAGTAGTTCTCGATCCCCGAGGTAAAGCCGATCTCCTTGAGCATCTCGATGTCATAGGCGGTGCGCTGACGCAGCCGGTGCGCCTCGAGCTGCTTGCCCTCGGCCTCGAGCTCGGCGGTGCGCGCGTTCAGCTCGGCGCGGATTTCCTCGACCGCGCGCTCCAGCGTCTCGTCGCGGGTCACGTAGTGCGACGCCGGCCAGACCGAGACGTGGTCGATCGTGTCGAGCACCTCGCCGGTCAGCGGGTCGAAGTGCTGGATGCCCTCGATCTCGTCGCCGAAGAGCGCGATCCGGTAGGCCGACTCGGCGTAGGAGGGCATGATCTCCAGAACCTCGCCGCGCACCCGGAAGCTGCCGCGGCCGAGCACCGAGTCGTTGCGCTGGTACTGCATCTTGATTAGCTTGCGCAACACCTCGTCGCGGTCGATCTGCTCGCCGACTTTGAAGAGCTGCATTTTTTCGTTGTAGACCTGGGGCGAGCCGATCCCGTAGATGCAGGAGACCGAGGCGACGATGATCACGTCGCGGCGGGCGAAGAGCGCCGCGGTGGCGGCGTGGCGCAGGCGGTCGATCTCGTCGTTGATCGAGGAGTCCTTCTCGATGTAGAGGTCCTGGGCGGGGACGTAGGCCTCGGGCTGGTAGTAGTCGTAGTAGGAGACGAAGTACTCGACCGCGTTCTCGGGGAAGAACTCGCGGAACTCGTTGCAGAGCTGCGCGGCGAGCGTCTTGTTGTGGGCGATCACCAGCGAGGGCCGCTGCACCGCCGCGATCACGCCCGCCATCGTGAACGTCTTGCCGGTCCCGGTGGCGCCGAGCAGCGTCTGGAAGCGTTCCCCCGCCTCGACCCCCTGGGCCAGCCCGGCAATCGCCTTCGGCTGGTCGGCGGCCGGCGTGTAGGCGGGGTTGAGCTCGAAGTCGGGCACGAGGACCACCATAGGGCCTGTGCCGGGTGGGGCCCTCTCCACCTGAAGCCCCTTTAGACTGGCGCTCGATGAGCCGCTCGCAGAGAGCTTTGGCTGGGTTCTTCGGCTTCGCGGGGGCGATGCACTTCGTGATTCCGCGCAGTTACGAGGCGATCGTGCCACCCTCGCTGCCCAAGCGGGAGGCTGTGGCAGTCAGCGGGGTGGCTGAGATCGTCGGGGGCGTAGCTGTGCTCTCGCCGCGCACGCGGCGCTTTGGGCGTTGGTGGCTGCTCGCGCTGCTGATCGCGGTCTTCCCCGCCAACCTGCATATGGCGCTCAATCCCGGGCAGGTGCGGGGGCTGGATCTCAACCGGGTCCCCCGCTGGGCGCTGTGGGCGCGGCTGCCTTTGCAGCCGCTGGCGATGCTCTGGGTCTGGCGCGCGACGCGCGCCTGATACGTGTATAAACATGGCGTTTCGCCACGCAATGTTTTGGCTGTAGCGATTCTGTCGTCGCAGACAGAGAATGCCGCAAATGAAACCAAGGGAACGTTTTGCCACAAACCTGCGCAAGGCTCGCCAGAAAGCCGGGGTCTCCCAGGAAGAGCTCGGCCACATGTGCGACCTGCACCGAACCGAGATCTCGCTGCTCGAGCGCGGCGGCCGCGAGCCCCGCATGGGCACGATCGTAAAGCTGGCCGGCTCGCTCGACACGACCCCCGACGAGCTCTGCGAGGGCGTCACCTGGAACTCGCAGCGGCGCAAATTCCGGATCAAGAAGTAGACCGGCCGGGCGCCGCCTCCTCTGCTCCGCGAGGGCCTGAAGAATCAGATATGGACAGGCCCCCGCGCCCGGGGGCGGCTTAGGGCAGGAAGCCTTCGAGCAGTTCCTGGGCGGGGCCCAGCAGGCCTTCCACGTTGCCGAGCAGCGATTCCGCGTCGTTGATCAGTTCGATCGCTTCTTCGAGGTCGATGCTGCGCAGGGTTTCGCGCAGCGGTTCGCCGATCAGCGGACTGAGGGCGCCGGCGCGTTCGGCGTCGTCCACTGCGCGCAGCAGCCCGGCGCGCACGGCACGGGCGATCTGGGCGTCGGTCAGGTCGTAGCGCCGGGCGAAACGCTGGCGGGCATCGGAGGAGGCCAGCGCCTGGGCGAGGGTCTCGCGACTGACGCCGAGCTTGCAGGCCGCCCCGTCGAGCGCCGAGAGCGAGAACTGTTCGGCGATCTGGGCCAGGCCTTCGGGATTGCGCCAGGGTCGCGCCTTGCAGGGGTCCTGCGTCTTGGCGGGCGCGTAGGAGGCGCCGCCCGCAGCCAGGTAGACGCCGACCAGGACCAGGGCCGAGACGAGCGCTCCCCCAACCAGGATCTGCGCCCGGCGAGCCGCGTTCACAGCTCCACCTCCCCCTCCCGTGCCAGCCCGATCGGCAACAGCGCCAGCAGCCCGATCAGCGCCGCGATCCCAAACGAGGGGCTGAAGGCGTGGGTGGCGCCGCGGTTGAGCTGGTCCTGCAGCTCTTCGCGCAGCTGCACCACCTGCTCCCGTTCGCCCGCGTCCTCCGGCAGCGGTTCGAAAGCGGGGCCGATCGTCGGCACCTTGCCCTTCTCTTCGTCGAGCCGCGACTCGATCCGACCGGCGAGGTCGAGCTTGGCCAGCGGCGGGACGCGCGAGTCGAGGACCACCGCGGTGCCGGCGTCGATCGCGTCATGGCGCTGCTGGGCGATGTCGTGGGTGAAGATCGGGGTCACGGCGAGGATGCCGATCACAACGCCGGCGTGGCGCGAGGAGATCGTCCAGCCGCCGTGGATCGCCTGCGGAGCGCGGCCGGCGAGCGCCGTCTCGGTCAGCGCCGAGAGGACCAGCGCCAGGCCGACGCCGACCATCGCCTGCGGCGGCAGCGTCAGCGCAACCGTTGCCTTGGGGAGCAGGGCCAGCCCACCGAGCCCGCCGGAGACGAGGATCGCCCCGGCCGCAGCGCGCGCCCTGGCGCTCGGCACCGCGTCGCCGAGCCGGCTGCCGAGCAGCGCGCAGGCCGGCATCGCGCTGACCACGATCGCGGCGACGATCGGCGAGAGGCGCCAGCCTTCGATCAGCAGCAGGACGAGTAGGAAGAGGGCGGCGGCGATCGCCGCCGAGACCATCGCCAGGGCGAGGTTGGCAAGCACGTGCGGCCGGCCGGTGCGGCGCAGCTCCGCGGAGACGATCCCGGTCGCTGCCTCGTGGCGGGCGACGGCCAGGATCGGCACCGCGGCGACCAGCGCCAGCGGCACCTGGATCAGGAAGATCGACTGCCAGGAGACGAGCTCCGTGAGCAGGCCGCCGACGGCCGGGCCGAGCGCCGCCCCGGTCGCCCCGGCCGCCGCCCAGAGCGTCGCGGCGCGGCGCTCCGAGCCGACCGTGGCGGGCAAAAGCTCGAGCACCGCCGTCACGGCGGCGGCCCCGCCCAGCGCCTGCACGCAGCGCGCTGCGATCAGGGTGCTGAGCTGCGACGAGGCCGCGCAGGCGAGGCCGGCGCCGGCGAAGACAGCCAGTCCGACCGCGGCCGTGCGCCCGGGACCGGCGCGTCGCGCGAGGTGCGCGGCGGGCAGCGCCGCCAGGGCCATCACCAGGTTGAAGGAAACGAGCACCCAGCTGACCCCGCTGACGCTGGTGTCGAGTTCGCGGTAGATCTCCGGCAGCGCCAGGACGACGATCGATGAGTCGGCCAGCACCAGCGCTACGGCCAGCGCCAGCGCCGCAACGCGCGGTCGGGGCGCCGCCCTCACGACCAGCCCTTCCGGTGCGCCTTTTCCGCGCATAGAGGGGAAAAGGCGCACCGGAAGCTCACCGGTAGCCCAGCTCCTCGGAGTACTTCTCGCGATAGGCGCGCTGCTTGTCCAGGACCTCTTCTACGTAGGCGCGCGTTTCGGGGTAGGGGATCTTGGTCAGGGTGAGGCCGCTGCCGCCCCAGCGGTCCACGTTCGCCGGGCCGGCGTTGTAGGCGGCAAGCGCGGCAACCACGTCGCCGTCGTAGCGTTCGATCAGTTCGCGCAGCAGGAAGGTGCCGTAGCGGATGTTGATTTCAGGGTCGGAGAGATCGCTGAACCTGAAGGTCGTGCCGCCGCTGTGGCGCTCGATGTCGTTCGCCGCTTCGTGCGTGATCTGCATCAGACCGCGGGCCCCGGCGCTCGAGGTCTGGTCGCTGAACTTCGACTCGGCGTAGATCACCGCGGCGATCAGCGCCGCGTCGACGTGCTTTTCGCGCGACTGCTGGCGGATCACGTCCTCGTGCTTGAGCGGCAGGGTCAGCTCCTGAATTCCACGCTCCAGCGTTCCGAGCACTCCGAGCAGCACGCCGGCGACGATACCTGCGGCGAGAACCGCGGCACCGATCGCCAGGCGCCTTCTTCTTCGTTTCTTCACGGAGCGGTTGCCGGCCGCGGTCATCCCCCAAGCTTCGCGAGCAGGGCGGACAGGCGCTGCTCGAGATCCTCGACCGTGCCGTCGTTCTCGACCACGTGCTCGGCCCGGGCGGCCTTCTCCTTCTGCGCCAGCTGTCGCGCCTCGCGCTCCCCGACCAGGGCGTGCCCCCGCGCCTCCGCCCGCCCCCGTCGCAGCTCATCCGAGGCGACCACGGCCACGGTCGTGTCGAAGATCTTCTCCATCTCGGTCTCGAAGAGCAACGGCACCTCAACCACGGCGACCTCGGTCTCGGGGTCGAGCGAGGCCAGCCAGCCGCCCAGCCGCTCGCCAACCAGGGGATGAATCTGCTGCTCGAGCCATTTCAACTCCTCCGGCTCCGCAAACACGATCTCCCCCACCTTGGAGCGGTCGACAACCCCGCCGGGAGCGACGTCCTCCCCCCACCGCCCAACCAACCGCCCAATCAGCGGCTCGGACTCGAGCAGCTCATGCACCACCGCATCGGAGGAGATGGTCGCAGCGCCCAACCGCCCAAACGCAGCGAGAGCCTCCGACTTCCCAGCCGCAATCCCCCCGGTCAGCCCGACGGTAAGCGGCACAGCGACTACGACTCGGAAGCTTCCTCGTCAGCGGAAGCCTCAGCCTCAGCGGCGGGCTCCTCCTCAGCGGCCGGAGCTTCCTCGACGGCAGGAGCCTCGGTCTCATCGGCCGGGGCATCCACCTCAGCGGCGGGCGCCTCGACGGGCTCAGCCTCCTCATCCGCGGGTGGCGCTGTAGGGGGGACCTCCCCTGAGGAAGCTTCAGCTACCGGAAGGGGAGGTGGGTCCCCTGCAGCGACAGGACCCGCGGCTGAATCGCCTGGTCCCTCGTCAGTAGCGGCCGGTTCCTCGCCAGTAGCGGCCGGTCCTTCGTCAGCCGGAGCCTCCTCGACCTCTGAACCCTCGTCAGTCGTCGCTTCACCAGCCGCCTGAATCTGCTCGCCCAGGTCGCCCATCGCCATCTTGCCCTCGTCGACCTGCTTGATGCTCAGCGAGAGTCGCCGCCGCTCCTCGTCGATCTCGAGGATCTTGACGTCCAGCTTGGCGCCCGGCTCGACCACCTCGCCGGGGCTCTCGACGTGGTGATCGGCGAGCTCGGAGATGTGGACCAGACCCTCGACCCCGGGGAGGATCTCGACGAAGGCGCCGAAGGCGACCACCTTGGTCACGGTGCCCTCGAGCACGTCGCCGTCGCGGTGCTGGCTGATCACCCGCTGCCACGGGTCCTCCTGGGTCTGCTTGAGACCGAGCGAGATGCGCTGGCGGTCGCGGTCGATGTCGAGCACCTTGATCCGCACGGTGTCGCCGATCGCGACCACCTCGGAGGGGTGGTTGACGTGGCTCCAGGAAAGCTCGGAGATGTGGATCAGGCCGTCGATCCCCTCGAGATCGACGAAGGCGCCGAAGTCGACGATGTTGGAGATCTTGCCCTCGACGATCTGGCCCGGCTCGAGCCGGCCGAGGATCTGCTCGCGCACCTCCTTGCGCTCTTCCTCGAGCACGGCTCGACGCGAGAGCACGACGTTGTTGCGGCTGCGGTTGAGCTCGATCACTTTGCACTCGAGCGCCTGGCCCGTGAACTCGTCGAGGTTGTGGACGCGGCGGATGTCGACCAGCGAGGCGGGCAGGAAGCCGCGCACCCCGAGGTCGAGGATCAGGCCGCCCTTGACCACCTCGATCACGTTGCCTTCGACCGGTTCGCCCGACTCGGCGGCGGCCTCGATCTTGCGCCACGCCTTCTCGAAGCGGGCCCGCTTCTTGGAGAGGACCAAGCGGCCCTCGGAGTCTTCCTTGGTGAGGACGAGCGCGTCGACCTCCTCGCCGGGCTCGACCTCGTCGGCTGGGTTGACCGACTTGCGGATCGAGAGCTCGTGCGAGGGGATGACCCCCTCCGACTTGTAGCCGATGTCGACCAGGACCTCGTCCTTGTCGATGCGCACGACCCGGCCTTTGACCACGTCGCCCTCCTCGAAGGAGACCATCGTCGCCGCGTAGTTGGGGACGATCTTGCCTTCGACTTCGAGAAGCAGGCCACCGGAGCCCTCCACGGGCGTACCGGCCGGAGCGTCGGAGGCTGGAGTCAAGGTCGTATCGGTCACGGACACAGCGGGAGATAATTGCAGGTGAGTACGCTCTGCGTCGTGCCGGTGAGAGCAACCAAACGGGGCGAGGAACGCACGCCCCTCGACGGCAGCCATGACGTCTTGATCTGCGGTGCCAGCTTCGCCGGTCTGGCGGTCGCTCGCGAACTGGCCGGGTCTGGGGCCGACGTGTTGGTGATCGACCGCTACGAGATCGGCGAGCGCCAAACCTCGGCCTGCGGCATCCCGACCCTCTGGATGGAAGCGCTCGGGCTGATGGACGCCGAGCGCCAGCGCTTCGACTCGCTGCTCTTCCACACCCCGCACGGCGACTCGCGCTATCGCCTGCCCTTCACCTTCTCGACCTTCGACTACCGCGAGCTCTGCGCCCTGCTCTGGGCCCAGTGCGACGCCCGCTTCGAGACCGCCAAGGTCAACGGCCGCCGACGGGCCGGTTTGTCAACGGATACTCGACATATTGGCCCGTCGGCCCCGAGCACCGGGGAGATCGCGGTGGAGACCGACCGTGGGGTGATCTCGGCGCCGTTGGTGGTCGATGCGCTGGGGTGGCGACGGGTGCTGGCCAGCGGCGACGGCTACCAGCCACCCGACGCGCCGCTCTCGCGCGGGCTAGAGGTGCACCCCGACGGGACGGGAGAGGACCTCGAGCTCTGGATCGACCGCCGCTACGTGCCTGCCGGCTACGGCTGGAGCTTCCCGGCCGGCGACGAGCTGCGGATCGGGGTCGGCTCCTTCGACCCTCGCTTCCACGTGCGCGAGACGACCGAGCTGCTCGCCTCCGACCTCGGCGCCGAGCGGGTCCGCTACCAGGGCAACTGGATCCCGCACAAGCTGCGCCGCGGCACCGAGGGCGGGGTCTTCTTCGCCGGCGACTCGGCCGGCCACTGCCTGCCGCTGAGCGCCGAGGGCATCCGCACCGCGCTCTACTTCGGCATCGCCCTGGGGCGCGAGCTGCGCGGCGTGGTCGAGGGCCGGCAGAGCCTTGAGGGGGCGGCGCTCCGCTACGCCGAGTTCAACGACTCGCACGAGTGGAAGTTCCGCTGGATGCTGCGCGTCCAGCGGCTGGTGCCGAAGATCCCGCCGCGTGTCGTCGGGCCGCTGCTCCGCCTGCTCAGCACCCGGCGCTTCGTCGAGTGGTCCTTCGGCCACTACCTGGAGATCGCGCCGCCGGAGTTCGCCGCGGCGCCGCCCGCCGGCTCAGCGCACGACCAGAACGGTGCCGGCCAGGAGCAGGGCGACGCCGATCACCCGCTCGGGGCTGAGCGGGACCTGGTCGAGGCCGAATAGGCCGAGCCGGTCGATCGCCACCGAGGCCGTGAGCTGCCCGGTGATCGTCGCCGCCGCGACGCCGCCAGCGCCGATCGCGGAGACCGCGATCAGAGCGTTGGCGACGTAGATCGCGCCGAGTAGTCCGCCAACCAGGTAGTACCAGCTGACCTCGAAGGTCGAGCTGAGCCCGCCCGCCTTGCCGCTCAGCACGACGATCGCCGCCAGGGCGACCGTGCCGACGAGGAAGGAGACAAGCGCCGCGGGCAGGCTGCCCGTCGTCCGGCCGAGTTCGGCGTTGATCGGCGCCTGCAGCGCAATCAGCCCGCCCGCGCAGGCGGTGAGCAGGACCGCGACCCCTCTATCCACGCCGCCTCCATCCGAACTGCATCAAGTTCCCTACCTGGCAGAACGGGAATTTGATGCAGTTCGCGCCGGGCGGCGTGATCTTGTCCATTCGTCCGTGTTGCATGAGACATGGCATGCGTGGGTGAACCACGCTGCTGTCTTATCAGTAACCCCCACCGATCGCCGAGCCGCATATGCCACCGTCAGTAGAGGGATTCGCCGCCCGCCTCGTGGTCGGGCCGGCCCTGCGCACGCAGCCGGACCGCCGCCTGGTCGCCCTCATTCGTGAGGGATACGAGAACGCCTTCGAGGAGATCGTGCGGCGTTACGGCCGGCCGCTGAACCGCTACGCGAGTGCGATCGTCGGCAATCGGGCCGAGGACGTGACCCAGGACGCCTTCACCAAGGCGCTGCTGGCCCTGCGCCGCAACGGCAATGAGATCGAGCTGCGCCCGTGGCTCTTTCGCATCGTCCGCAACACGGCACTCAACGACCTCCGGGACCGCCCGCCGTCGGCCGAGGCCCTCGCCGAGACGATTGCCGGCGGCCGCGACCCCGAGGAGGAGCTGGCGCGCCGCGAGGAGCTAACCGACCTGATGGAACGACTTGCCGCACTGCCCGAGGCGCAGAGGGCGGCGATCGTGATGCGCGAGCTGGAAGGCCTGAGTCACGACGAGATCGCCAAGGCGCTCGGCCTGAGCGGCGGCGCCGCCCGGCAGGCGATCTTCCGCGCCCGCCAGGCGCTCCGCGACGGGCTCGGCCTGGTGTTGCCGCTGCCGGTGCTGAAGGCGCTGATGGCAGGGAGCGCGGGGGCTCCGGTTGAAGCCGCTGCGGGAGCGGCCGGCGTCGGCGGTGGCGCCGCCGGCGCAGGCGTGGCGCTGAAGGCGGTAACGGCCACGGTGCTCGTCGCTGGTGCGATGGGCGCCGGCGTAGCAATCGATCAGAGCCGGCACGAACCCCACCACCGCGCCACCCCGTCGACGGCCGAGACCCGGCGGCTCGCCGACCACCAGCCCCCCACTTCGCGCACCACAACGGCGAATGCCGGGGACGACACCGGGTCTCGACAGGGGGACTTCGGCCGCCGCGGCGAGAGCGAGGCGGGCGACGACCACGGCCATCGCACGGGAGGAGGCGAGGGTCATGGGGAAGGCTCGGGACCTGGGTCGTCAAGGGGCGGCGCCCTTGGCGGCGACCAGGGATCCAGCGGCGGGCACGGAGGCGCGAACCGTCAGATCGATGCGAGCGACGACCACGGGGGAGGTGGCAATGGGCCGTCCGGAGACGGCGGCAGCGGCGAGCGCCGGTCGGGCGGCGGCGATGACGGGGGCTCGACCTCAGGTGACTCTTCCGGAGGAACGGGAGGATCCAGCGGGTCGGGCGACGGATCGAATGGCGGCGATGGCTCGTCCGGCGATTCCGGATCTGGCGAGAGCACCCAATCTGGGATAGGGGAGATGACTGAAGCCAGCTCGGGCTCTGACTCAACCTCGAGCAATTCCGGAGATTCGGGTGATTCTCTTGGCGACGGCGGGTTCTACGTGCAGACGGAACCCCAAACCCAGGAGGAACCATGAGACTCGCCCACCGACTCACGACACTCGCCGCCGCCGCGATCGGCGTGATCGCGATCCTGGCCCTGCCGGGAGTCGCCGCGGCAAAGGACAGGAACCACGATCGGATCCCGGATCGCTGGGAGCATCGCCACCACCTCTCGACCAAGGTCAACCAGGCACGCCGGGACCAGGACAGCGACCACCTGCGCAACCGGGCCGAGTTCCTCTCCGGTGACAACCCACGCGACCGCGACAGCGATGACGACGGCGTAATGGACGGCAATGAGAACGCCGGCGCCATCCAGTCCTTCGACCCCGCCACGGGCAAGCTCGTGATCGTCCTCTTCGGCGAAGAAACGACCACCGGTCTCGTCACCGACGAAACCGAGATCAAGTGCGAGCATGAGGACTCCGGCTCGGCCTCGGCCTCTGACGAGGGAGGCAGTGATCAGGCCTCCAATGACGGTCAGGGCGAAGAAGAGCCCGACGACGACAACGGCGAAGACCAGGGCGAAGACAACGAGGACGGCTCGGGTCCCGGCTCACCCAACTCGGGCCCTGGCTCGGGCGCGGACGATCAGGGGGCGACGAGCTGCACAAGCACCGACCTCGTGCCGGGCGCCGTCGTCCAAGAGGCCGAGATCCAGCTGGAGAACGGCGCGGCCACCTTCGAGGAGATCGAGCTCTCGGGCCAGTCGACGACCAGCTGAGCTACTTGGCGTCGAGCCAGTCCTCGCCGACGCCGATGTCCACCTCCAGCGGCGGATCGAGCTGGTATGCGGCGCACATCTCGCGCCGCACCAGCTCGGTCGCGCCGTCCATCTCCTCCGGCGGGCCCTCGAAGAGCAGCTCGTCGTGGATCTGCAGGACGAGGCGCGTCTCGCCGCCGGCCTGCGCCAGGGCGCGCTGGCAGCGGACCATCGCCACCTTGATGATGTCGGCGGCGGTCCCCTGGATCACCGTGTTGACCGCGAGCCGCTCCCCCAGGCGGCGCGTGTTGGGATTGCCGGAGCGCAGCTCGGGGATCGCCCTCCGCCGCCCCATCAGAGTCGTCACGTAGCCCTCCTCCTGCGCCCGCTCGACCACCTGCTCGCGGAAGGCGCGCACCGCGGGGAAGCGCTCCAGATAACGCGAGACGAATTCCTCGCCCTCTTTGCGGGAGATGTTGAGCCGGTCGGCGAGGCCGAACCCGGTGAGGCCGTAGACGATGCCGAAGTTGACCATCTTCGCCTTCGAGCGCTGGCCGACGTCGACGTCCTCGCGCGAGATCTCGAAGACCTCGGCGGCGGTCGCCGCGTGCACGTCTTCGCCGGCGCGGAAGACCTCCTTCAGCACATCCTCCTCGGCGACGTGGGCGAGCACCCGCAGCTCGACCTGGCTGTAGTCGGCGGAGAGCAGCCGGGCGCCGGGCTCGGCGACGAAGCAGGCACGCACGGGGCGGCCGATCTCGGTGCGGATCGGGATGTTCTGCAGGTTGGGGTTGGTGCTGGAGAGGCGGCCGGTGGTCGTCGCCGCCTGGTTGAAGGTGGTGTGGACGCGGCCTGTCTCGGGGTCGATCAGCTCCGGCAGCGAGTCGAGGTAGGTGTTCTTCAGCTTGGTCAGCTCGCGCCAGTGCTCGATCTTCTCGACGATCGGGTTCTCGTCGCGGATCTGGGCGAGGACCCGGGCGTCGGTCGAGTAGCCGGTCTTGCCGCGCCGCTTGCGGGTCAGTTCGAGCTTCTCGAAGAGCACCCGCCCGACCTGTTGCGGCGAGCCAATCGTGAACTCCTCCTCGGCGAGCTCGAAGATCTCGCGCTCGAGCGTCGCGATCCGCTCGCCGAAGCCGGCGCCGACCTCGGCGAGGCGCTCGGCGTCGAGCTTCAGGCCCTCGCGTTCCATCGCGGCGAGCACGTGGACGAGCGGCAGCTCGACCTCGCGCAGGAGATGCTCGAGGTCGAGCCCTTCGATCCGCGGGCGCTGGGAATCGGCGAGCGCCGCGACGAGCCTCGCCTCCTCAGCCGGGTCGAGGCCCGCCTCGCCCTCCTCGCCCTCGAGCGAAAGCTGGCCGTCGCCCTCAGCGCCGGCCGCGATCGCGCCCTCGGCGAGCCCGATGCCGGCGTCGGCGGCCAGCTCGGTCAACTCATAGGTGCGCCGCTGGGGCTCGAGCAGGTAGGCGGCGAGCATCGTGTCGTGGGCGAGGGACAGCTCGACCCCCTCGCGAGCCGCGGCGGCGAGCAGCCCGTGCCGGCCGCCACCGAGCGACTTGGCGTCGTGGGCGACGAGCTCGCGCCCGGGAAGCGCGACCGCCAGCTCGTCGAGACTCGAGGTGCCGCTGAGGATCCGCTCGCCGTCGGCGGCCGCCCAGGCGTCGCCGGCGATCGCCAGGGCCAATCGCCCCTCCCCCGCGCCGAGCTCCGCCGGCCTGCCCGCGACCGTCTCGACCTCGAGCTCGGTCTCGACCTTGCGGCCCGGCACGGCCTTGCCTTCCGGCAGCGCCTCTTCGAGGCGCTCCATCACCGCGCGCAGCTCGAACTCGCGCATGAACTCGCGCAGGGCGCCGCGGTCGGGCTCGGCGTCCATCACCTCGTCGAGGTCGACGCCGGTCTCGACGTCGTAGTGGAGCGTCGCCAGCTGCTTGGACATGCGGGCGTCCTCGGCGTGCTCGGTGAGGTTCTGCTTGCGCTTCGCGCCGGAGATCTCCTCGACCGAGGCGAGCACCCCCTCGAGGTCGCCGAAGCGCTGCAGCAGCTGGGTGGCTGTCTTCTCGCCGATCCCGGGGACGCCCGGAATGTTGTCGGAGGTGTCGCCGCGCAGGCCCATCATGTCCGTGATCCGCTCCGGCGAGACCCCGTAGCGCTCTTCGACCGCCGCCGTGTCGTAGATCTTGGTCTCGGTGATCCCGCGCGAGGTGCTCATCACCCGCACCCCCTCGGCGACCAGCTGGTAGGCGTCGCGGTCGCCGGTAACGACCATCACCGGAATGCCCGCCTCACGCGCCTGCCTGGTGAGCGAGGCGATCACGTCGTCGGCCTCATAGCCCTCGACCCTGACGTTCGTGTAGCCGAAGGCCTCGACCAGGGGCATCAGGTTCGGCCACTGCTCGCGCAGCAGGTCAGGCCGCGGCTTGCGCTGCGCCTTGTACTCGGCAAAGGTCTTCTCGCGCCCCGACCAGCCCGCGTCCCAGGCGACCACGACCCCCGCCGGGGCGTGCTCGTCGATGATCTTGACCAGCATCGAGGCCAGTCCGTAGATCGCGTTCGTCGGCCGCCCGTCGCTGGTCCCGATCGACTCGGGCAGCGCGAAGAAGGCGCGGTAGGCGAGCGAGTTGCCGTCGATCAGGAAGAGCTCGCGGGCGGCGTCGGCCATCGGCGCGCACTCTACGTGGCGGGCGTGTCGCGAAAGGTCGTGGGGGGCGGTGGAAGCCCCCTCCCAAAACGCTCGCCGGGAGGCTCGCTGGAGTGTTTTGGGAGGGGGCGTCCACCGCCCTGCTCCTCTGGGGCGACAACCACGGATGCTGGACGGTGACGTTGCCGACGATTTAAGGATGAAGCTTGAGTGGTCGATTCGGGTGCGGTGGATGCTTCTAAGGTTCCGACGCAGGCCGGCCCCGTTCCGGACAAGATGACGATCTGGCCGATGGACGACGATCGCTATGGGCTCGATGCGACGTTTCAGGGAGCCAGCGGATACGAACGGGCGGAGCGGCACGTCGAGGTGCTCGATCGGAGCGGCGTTCGCTACTCATTCCGCCAGGAGCTGGGCGGCGCCTGGACGATCCGCTTCGGCCCGATCAGCGCAAGCGAGGTCAGCACCGCCCTGACGGCCTTCGTCCAGTAGCGGAACATGCCTCCATCACGAGCAGCGAAAGCGGCGATGCCGGGGCACGGCGATCAGCGTCGCGTCGGTCCCCAGGTGGTACGCGCAATTCCCGCGTGCAGCATTCCCGCGGTAAGGCTGACGTCAGAACGACCGGGGAAATCGACCGCGAGCGAGCCGCTCCAAACGGCAGGCCCATGTTTCGGTCGCCTGAAGACAGCCGAGCCTGAGAACGGCGCAGGTGGATGCACTGCGGCGGACCTCAACGTGTGGCGGTAGCGGAAGGCGCCCGGAAGTCCGCGAACTGACACGCCGCGCGCGATGCCGATCCCATCGCGTTTTTCGCTGACCGTGGCGATGAAGCCCGCTCGGCTGCCAGGCGTGTTCTTGTGGGCGACGAACGAGACGCCATCGCCGTCGCCTTGGGGTCGCACTCGCAGTTCCGCGCCGGGCAGCCCTGGCCCACTCCCTGTCGGGGTGACGTCCCCTGGGCAGACCAGGTCAAGGAAGAACTCGGGGTCGACCGCCGCCCGCGTCGCCGTGACTTCGGTGTACCCCTCCTCGCCGGCGAAGTCGATCGTCCCTTCGAAGAAACCGGCGTCATAGCGCAGGGGGCTGCCACCGCATGCAGACCTTGCCGTCTTCGTGCGGCCGGATGCGCTATACGCAACATCGATGCGTCCGAGGGCGCCAAGATCCGCCTGAATCGAGGTTGCGCTAACGGCCGTGGCCCGCGCGCTATAGGTCACTTCCCCGCCGGGGCCACTGACGAGAACCAGGACGACAGCAGGGTGACTGCCGCGCGCAGGAGCACCGACGACCACCATCGAATAGCCGCTGCCGGCTCGGAGCTTGAACACAGGCACGCCGACGATTTTCTTCCCCGTCGCTCGGGGCGGCGGAAACAGCAGGCAACCGCTCGCAAACAGGGCCACGAAAAGAACTCTCAGTCGCGCACCCCGAAAGGGACCTCTCTCCCTGCCCGTCATGGGGGGCGCACCTTAGAGGAAGTCGGCACTCAGACCGTGCCCTTGGGGGCGATCCACTCGCAGGGCTGGCCGGTGACCTCGGCGATCAGGTCGAAGTCCTTGTCGTAGTGGAGGACGGTGAGGTCGGCCTGCTGAGCGGCGACGGCGACGACCGCGTCGGTCAGCGAGGGGGCGCGGTGCAGGGAGCCGCCCTTCTCGACGAGCCGCTGGCCGATGTCGAGGGCGCGCTGCCAATCGGCCTCGCCGAAGGGCGCCTGGTCCAGTTGCTCCAACTCTCCGCGCCGCGCTACGTACTCGGCTGCGTTGTCGGCGCGATGGAGCAGCTCCCAGATCACGGCGCCGCAGGTCGCAACCTGGCCCAAAACGAGCAGGTTGGCAAACGAGGCCCGCACAGGGGGCGGAACGCTTCTGCGCCGGGCGATCCCCCAGGCGCTGGTATCGGCCAAGTAGCGGGCCACGGCTACTCGAAGTCGAATTTTCTCGGTTCGCGCATCTTCTTCAGCTCGTCCATGAAGTCATCCGGAAACTCCCACTGAGCAAGGCTCTCGAGCGCGGCCTGACGGACGACGCGCTGAAGCGCTGTGCGAACCGTCTCGGTCGCGCTCTTGGCGCCGAGGACGTCAGCCGCCTGCTGGAGCAGCTCGGGGTCGAGTATCAGCGAAGTGCGCTTTCCCATCCGCTTAGGATACGGCCTTTTTCGGCGGAAAGTGCGTATATCGATTGGCTGTACCGGCATATGGAGAGCTGCGCTCGGGTTTTGCATGCCCGTCCAAGGGCTCAGCGGGCGAAACTCGCCCCCCTCGCGAGAAGAACCTCACGCAGGCAGGCGTCCCGAATCTGATTCGATAGCTGCCCTCATGGCAGTGAGCGCCCAATACAGCGTCACCATCCGGGTCGAGCTCGACGCGCGGCAGGAGCCGCTCGGCAAGCTGACCGCGGCGATCGCCGAGGCCGGCGGCCAGCTGCAGGGGGTCGACCTGGTGCCGGGTGCCGGCGGCGAGGGCAAGCGGGTGCGCGAGTTCACGATCGACGCCCAGGATCGCGAGCACTGGGAGCAGATCCTGCGCGGAATCGGCTCGACCCGGGGCGCGAAAGTGCTCGACTACGTCGACCGCACGATGCAGATGCACCGCGGCGGCAAGATCACGGTCGAGAACAAGTACCCGCTGAAGACCCGCGACGACCTCTCGATGGCCTACACGCCGGGTGTCGCCCGCGTCTGCCAGGACATCGCCGAGGATCGCGCCAAGGCCTTCGAGTACACGATCAAGAAGAACACGGTCGCCGTCGTCTCCGACGGCAGCGCCGTGCTCGGGCTCGGCAACATCGGCCCCGAGGCGGCGATGCCGGTGATGGAGGGCAAGGCGATGCTCTTCAAGGAGTTCGCCCAGGTCGACGCCTTCCCGATCTGCCTCGACACCCAGGACGCCGAGGAGATCATCAAGGCGGTCGAACTGATCGCGCCGACCTTCGGCGGCATCAACCTCGAGGACATCTCCGCGCCACGCTGCTTCGAGATCGAGGAACGGCTCAAGGCGTCGCTCGACATCCCCGTCTTCCACGACGACCAACACGGCACCGCGATCGTGACCATGGCGGCGCTCTTCAACGCGCTGAAGATCGTCGGCAAGCCAATCGAGGACCTGCGCGTGCTGATGGTAGGGCTCGGCGCCGCGGGGGTAGCAGTGACCAAGATGATGCTCGCCTGCGGAGTCACCCACATCGTCGGCTGCGACCGCCAGGGCGCCCTCTCGACCGAGCGCCCCGACTACGAATCGGGCGAGATGAGCGGGATCAAGCGCTGGTACGCGGAGAACTCCAACCCCGAGAAGCTCAGCGGCGGCCCCAACGAGGTGATCGAGGGTGCCGATCTCTTCATCGGCCTCTCCGGCCCCGGCCTGGTCGAGGCCGAGTCGCTGGGCAAGATGAACGACGACGCGATCGTCTTCGCGATGGCGAACCCGACCCCCGAGGTAATGCCTGAGGACGCCGCCCCCTACGTGCGGATCATGGCCACCGGCCGCTCGGACTACCCGAACCAGATCAACAACGTGCTTGCCTTCCCGGGGGTCTTCCGCGGCGCGCTCGACGCCGGCTCGCCCAACATCACCGAGGAGATGAAGCTGGCTGCCGCCAAGGGCATCGCGATGGCGGTCTCCGAGGAGGACCTCTCCGAGGACTACATCATCCCCAGCGTCTTCAACCGCGAAGTCGCCCCCAAGGTCGCCGAGGCGGTGATCGAGGAGGCCAAGCGCGACGGGATCGCCCGCTTCAACGAGGAGACCGGCACCTTCTCCACCGTGGAGGTCGCCCAGCAGCCGTGAAGGTCCTCGTCAGCGGAGCCAGCGGTTTCATCGGGTCGGCGCTATGCGACGCCCTGCTGGTCCGCGGCGACACGGTGGTAGGACTGACGCGCGACCCGCAACGGGCGCGCCGCACCAACCCGCGCGTCACCTGGCACGCCTGGGAGCCGACCCTCGAACGCCCGCCGTCCGGGGCCTTCGAGGGGGTCGACGGGGTCGTAAACCTTCTCGGCGAGAAGATCAACCAGCGCTGGACCGACGAGGCCAAGCGGCGGATCATGGAGAGCCGGCGCACCGGCACCCACAACCTGGTCGGCGCGATCTCCGGCCTGGAGCGCAAGCCGCGCGTCCTGGTCAGCCAGTCGGCGATCGGCTATTACGGCGACCGTGGCGCGTCGATCGTCGACGAGTCGAGCGAGCCCGGCGAGGGCTTCGACGCCGAGGTGGTTCGCGAGTGGGAGCGCGCCGCGCACGAGGCCGACGCCTGCGGCGTGCGCCTCGTCGTGATTCGCACCGGTCACGTGCTCGACCCGCGCGGCGGCTTTCTCAAGCAGCTCCTCCCCCCTTTCAAGCTGGGAGTCGGCGGCCCGCTGGCCGGCGGCGAGCAGTACGTCTCCTGGATCCACATCGACGACGAGGTCGGCCTCCTCCTCTGGGCCCTCGACGACGACTCCGTCAGCGGCACGATCAACGCGACGGCGCCCAATCCGGCAACCAACCGCGACTTCTCCAAGGCTCTTGGCCGCGCGCTCGGTCGTCCGGCCGTCGTGCCGGTTCCAGGACTTGCGCTCGACGTGATGTATGGGCGCGAGTTCGGGGCGGTGCTGCGAGGCGGCCAGCGGGTCATGCCGCGCAGGGCGCTCGACCTCGGCTACGAGTTCCAGCACCCGGATCTGGACGGGGCGCTGGAGGATTTGCTTTAGGCGCGTCGCCCAAGGCAGGGAGGGCCAGGTGACCCTTCCCAAAACGCTCGCCGGGAGGCTCGCTTGAGTGTTTTGGGAAGGGTCACCTGGCCCTCTCGAGCTTCGACAAGGCAAACCACCCAGGTCCCGGGCTCAAGCTTGGTTCAGGGCTTCGCCGAGCTGGGTTCGGAGCGAGCCGGTACCGACGGCTTCGATGAGCTTCAGGAGGCGCGCCATCGCTCTTTCGCCCGAGCTTGAGGCGAGCCAGGGGATCTGGGCGGTTTCCAGGATCGGGTGCGTGAAGGAGGCCCGCTTGGGATCGGGAGCTTCCAGGTAGGCCACGGCGGTTGAATCCTCCGTTGCGCGACGGGCGTTGGCGCCAACGGTTGCCAGATCGAGCTTGCCGCCTTCTTTTGGGCTCGACAGGCAAATCGCGCGGACCCGAACATCCCCTGCGCTTCCATGAGCCCTACCGAGCTCTTCCCTGGCCCCCGCACACAGGGGAGCTTCCACGTAAGCCGCCACCGTCGCCCCCTTCGCTACCCCTTCCCCGCCTCCACAGCCTGCTACAAGCACTAAGCACGCCGCCAGAGCACCCAGCAAGGCGACGGTCTTGGGCAAGACATAGGTGGGTCCGGCGCCCCTCCCCAAAACACTCAAGCGAGCCTCCCGGCGAGCGTTTTGGGGAGGGGCGCCGGACCCACCCCCGCCTCGCTACCCAAAGAAGACCTCCGCCTCGCCATACAGCTCCGGCGGCACCGTCTTCAGCTCGGCAACGGCCTGGTCGAGGCCCACGAGCTTGATCTCGGTCCCGCGCAAGGCAGTCATCCTGCCCCACTCACCCGCGTCGACCGCGTCGATCGCGTGCAACCCGAAGCGGGTCGCGAGGACGCGGTCGAAGGCCGTCGGCGTGCCCCCGCGCTGGACGTGCCCGAGGACGGTGGCACGGGTCTCCTTGCCGGTGCGCTGCTCGATCTCCTGCTCAAGCCAGTGGGCGATGCCGCCGAGGCGGACGTGGCCGAAGGCGTCGAGCGAGGAGTCCTGGGTCTCGGGGATGCCGCCGGCAGGCTGGGCGCCCTCCGAGACGACGACGATCGGCGCGAAGCGGGCCTCGAGGCGGCGCCCGACCAGCTCGCAAACCCGCTCGAGGTCGAAGGGCAGCTCGGGGATCAGGATCACGTTGGCGCCGCCGGCCAGGCCGGCGTGCAAGGCGATCCAGCCGGCGTGGCGGCCCATCACCTCGACGATCAGCACCCGGTGGTGGCTGTCCGCGGTCGTGTGCAGGCGGTCGATCGCCTCCATCGCGATGTTGACCGCGGTGTCGAAGCCGAAGGTGTAGTCGGTGGCGCTGAGGTCGTTGTCGATCGTCTTCGGCACGCCGACCACGGGCACGCCGTGCTCGCCATGCAGGCGGGCCGCCGCTCCCAGGGTGTCCTCGCCGCCGATCGCGATCAGGCCGTCGACCCCGTCGGCCTCGAGCCGCGCCACGAGCCGCTCGGGCCCGCCGTCCTCCTTGAAGGGGTTGGTCCGCGAGGCGCCGAGGACCGTGCCGCCGCGCGGCAGGATGCCGCGCACCTCCGGCACTCCAAGCGGCCGGTTGTCTCCCTCCAGAGGCCCGCGCCAGCCGTCGCGGTAGCCGACGAACTCGTGGCCGCAGCGTTCGACGCCCTTGCGCACGATCGCTCGGATCACGGCGTTCAGCCCGGGGCAGTCGCCGCCGCCGGTTAGTACGCCGATTCGCATGGCCTTGCTAGGCCCTACCCCGGCGGGGGTTCCGCTTAACTTTTTCGTGGGAACGGAGATCGCTGTCGCCTCGGGCGAGCACTCGCGAAAAGTACAAGACGCTCCACCCCCGCCGGGGTAGGGCCTCCTGATGCACGACGAAGGCCCGGTTTCGCGATAGCTTCAATGAAGAGCGCCGAAACAGATAAGGAGAGCTTGGGATGAGCGAGATGGTGGATCTGGAAGCGGTCAAGGCGATGCAGCAGAAGACCTGGTCGGATGGCGACTTTGCGATGGTCGCCAGCCTGATCATGAAGGTGGCCGAGGACCTGGCCGAGGCGCTGGAGATCGTGCCGGGCGAGCGAGTCCTGGACGTCGCCTGCGGTAGCGGCAACGGGGCGATCGCGGCGGCACGGCGCTCCTGGGGAGGCGTGGTCGGTGCCGACTACGTGCCCGCCCTGCTCCAGCGCGGGCGCGAGCGCGCCGCGGTTGAGCGGCTCGACGTCGAGTTCGTCGAGGCGGATGCCGAGGCGCTGCCCTTCGACGACGCCGCCTTCGACGTGACGATGTCGATCTTCGGCGCGATGTTCGCCCCCGACCACGAGCGCTGCGCCGCCGAGCTGCTGCGCGTGACCAAGCCCGGCGGCCGGATCGGGATGGCCAACTGGGTGCCCGACAGCGGCATCGGCGACATGTTCATGACGGTCGCCAAGCACGCGCCGCCTCCCCCCGGCGTCAAGCCGCCGCTGCTCTGGGGCACCGAGGAGCACCTGCGCCAGTACTTCGGCGACGGGATCTCGGATCTGAGCGTCGAGCGCAAGCGCTCTCGCCAGACCTTCCGCTCCGTCGACCACTGGCTGGAGTTCTTCCGCACCTACTTCGGGCCGACCAAGGTCGCCTTCGAGCGCGTCGGCCCCGAGGGCGAGGCGGCGCTGGAGGCCGACCTGCGCAAGTTCCTCGAAGAGGGGAACACGGCGGGCGAGCAAGCCCTTGTGCTGGAACCCGAATACCTCGAGGTGGTCGCGACGCGCGCCTGAGGGCGCTCAGGCGGCGGGCTTGAAGACCCGAATCGTCGCGCCAATCAGCAGGATCCCGAAGAAGACCAGGCCGGCGACGCCGCCGCCCTGGCCGAGCACGGCGTAGACGACCGTGGTCGAGGCGAGCGCGAGGAAGAGGGTGATGATCATTCCCATGCGGCGCGCATCCTAACCGGCGCGGCGGCTACGCGGCGCCGAGGGCCGCCCGCGTCTCCCGCAGAAAGGAGCCGACGGCCTCGCGCGCGCCCTCCGGGCTGCCGGCCTCGCCGGCGGCGCGAACCAGACGGCTGCCAATGATCACGCCGTCGGCCAGCCGGCCGACCTCGCCGGCCTGCGCGGGCGTGCCGATCCCGAAGCCGACCGCGACCGGCACCTTCGCCTCCTGCTTGGTGGCGAGGACGAGGTCGGCAAGCTGCGGCGGGATCGCCTCGCGCTCGCCGGTCGTCCCCACCGTGGCGACCACGTAGACGAATCCCTCGGCGGCGGCGCAGATCCGCGCCCGCCGCTCGGCCGGAGTGGTCGGCGCCGCAAGCGGCACCAGCGCCAGCCCGGCGTCACGGAACGCCTCCCGCACCGGCGCCGCCTCCTCCAGCGGCAAGTCAGGCACGATCGCCCCAGCCGCCCCGGCCGCCAGCGCCCGCCGAGCAAACTCCCCCGCTCCGCCATGCGCTAGCACCATGTTGGCGTAGACCATGAAGACCACCGGCACCCGTTCAGAGATCGCCTCGCAGATCTCAATTGCCGTCTCGAGGGAAGCTCCCGCCTCCAAAGCCGCGGTAGCCGCCGCATGAATAGTCGGCCCGTCGGCGAGAGGGTCGGAGAACGGCACCCCAAGCTCAATCAAATCCGCCGACTCCGCATACGCCAACGCAACGGCCTTCGACGTCTCGAAATCAGGAAAGCCGGCCATCATGTAGGGCATAAGCGCCGCCCGCCCCTCCCCCCGAGCTTTCTCAAACGCCCGGGAGATCCGCTCTGGCCCGATCACTCCCCGCACCTCCGGCCGAACTGCATCAACTTCTCTACCTGCCAGAAGGAGAAGTTGATGCAGTTCGCCTCGTCCCGGTGTTCGTGACGGAGAGAGACGGGCTTAGGCACCAGTGCGCTCCATGTACTCCGCCAAGTCCTTGTCTCCCCGCCCCGAGAGACAGACGACGTCATAGCCGTCCCCACCGCCGTTCTCGAGGAGCCACGCGATCGCGTGCGAGGACTCGAGCGCCGGAATGATGCCCTCCATCCGGCAGAGGTCGGCAAACGCCGCCAAGGCCTGCGCGTCGGTGACCGAGGTGTAGGTGGCGCGGCCGCTGTCGCGCAACCAGGCGTGCTCGGGGCCGACGCCGGGGTAGTCGAGCCCGGCCGAGACCGAGTGCGCCTCGAGGATCTGGCCCTCGGCGTCGGCAATCACCGAGGAGAGCGATCCGTGCAGGACGCCGGTCGCGCCGGCGCCGAGCGAGGCCCCATGACGGCCGCTGTCGAGTCCCTCGCCCGCCGCCTCGACCCCGACCAGCGCGACGCCCTCGTCCTCGACGAACGGGGTGAAGATCCCGATCGAGTTTGAGCCGCCGCCGACGCAGGCGATCACCCGGGAGGGCAGCGAGCCCTCGGCGGCGAGCGCCTGCTCGCGCGCCTCCTCGCCGATCACCCGCTGCAGGTCCCGCACCAGAGCCGGGAAGGGCGCCGGCCCGACCGCCGAGCCGATCACGTAGTGGGTCGTAGCGACGTTGGCGACCCAGTCGCGGATCGCGGCGCTGACCGCCTCCTTCAGCGTCCGTGCCCCTGCCTCGACCGGCACCACCTCGGCGCCGAGCAGCCCCATCCGCTCGACGTTGGGCCGCTGGCGGCGGATGTCCTCGGAGCCCATGTAGACGACGCACTCGAGGCCGAACAGGGCGCAGGCGGTCGCGGTGGCGACGCCGTGCTGGCCCGCCCCGGTCTCGGCGATGATCCGGCGCTTGCCCATCCGCTCGGCGAGCAGCGCCTGGCCGATCGCGTTGTTGATCTTGTGGGCCCCGGTGTGGGCGAGGTCCTCGCGCTTCAGGTAGACGCGCCGCCCGGCGCGCTTGGAGAGCCGCTCGGCCAGGTAGAGCGGCGTCGGGCGGCCGATGAAGTCGCGGTGCAGGAGACGCAGGCGCTCGATGAAGGCCGCATCGTCGCGCGCCTCCGTCCAGGCTGAGGTCAGCTCGTCGAGCGCCGCGATCAGCGTCTCGGGCACGTAGCGCCCGCCGTAGGGGCCGAAGTGGGTCTCGACGGTGCTCATGCCGACGCGACGCCAGCGCCCCGCGCCGCCTCGAAGAAGGCGGCCATCGCGGCATGGTCCTTGCGGCCCGGCTCGCTCTCCACGCCGCTGGCCACGTCGACCGCGTAGGGATGGGTGAGCTCGATCGCGGTGGCGACGTTTCCGGGACGCAACCCGCCGGCGACGATCGCCGGCACCTCGGAGCGATGCCCCTTGAGCAGGGTCCAGTCGAAGCTCTGCCCGGTGCCGCCCCAGAGACCCTTGCCCCGCCGGTCGAAAAGGTGGAAGTCGGTGCGGAAGGCCTCGGCGGCGTGGATCTCGGCGGCGCTGGCGACGTGGATCGCCTTGATCACCTTGAGCCCCGTGCGCCGCGCCACCTCGGCGCAGAGCTGCGGTCCCTCGGCGCCGTTCAGCTGCACCATCGTCAGCCCCGCTCCCTCGACCGCCTTCGCGACGTCGTCGAGCTCCGGGTTGACGAAGACGCCGACCACCTCGCACTTGCGCCGGAAGGCGGCGCAGATCGCGGCAGCCTGGTCAGGCGGACAGAAGCGTGGGCTGCGGTCGTAGTGGATCAAGCCGATCGCCCAGGCGCCGAGCTGCACGGCCTCGGCCGCGTCGTCCAGATTGGTGATCCCGCAGATCTTTACGCGCACACCCGCAGAGTACGCGAGCGCCTATTTGACCGAGTTCGGACGGCTGCCGAGGGTCACGTCGATCTGCTGACTTTCGCCGTGGCGGAGGACGGTCAGCTCCATCTTGTCGCCCGGCTTGGCGACGTTGACCGCTTCGATCAACTCTTCCATCGAGTCGACCTTCTTGCCGTCGATCTCAGTGATGATGTCGCCGCCGAGCTTGAAGCTGGCGCCTTCGATCGTCGCTTCGGTCGAGCCGCCCTGCAGCCCGGCCTTGTCGGCGGGCCCGTCCTTGACGACTTCGGCGACGAGCACGCCTTTTTCGACCGGCAGATTGACCGCCTTGGCGAGCCCCGGGGTGATCGTGCCGCCGTTGATGCCGAGGTAGGCGTGTTCGACCTTGCCGTTCTGCTCGATTTCGTTGACGACCTCGCGCGCGGTGTCGATCGGGATCGCGAAGCCGATGCCGACGTTGCCGCTGCTGCCGCCGCCGGTCTCGATCTGCGAGTTGATCCCGATCACCTCGCCCTTCGAGTCGATCAGCGGGCCGCCGGAGTTGCCGGGGTTGATCGCCGCGTCGGTCTGGATCACGTGGTCGATCGAGAAGCCGTTGGGCGCCTGGATCTGGCGCTGCAGGGCCGAGACGATGCCGGTTGTCACCGTGCGATCGAGGCCGAACGGGTTGCCGATCGCGACGACCGGGTCGCCGACCCGGACCTTGGAGGAGTCGCCGAGGCCGAGCGGATGCAGCTCGCCTTCGGGCGCGTCGACCTTGAGCAGGGCGATGTCGCTGGCCGGGTCGGTGCCCACCACTTCGGCCTTCAGCTCGGTCTCCGAGGAGCCGAGCTTGACCTCGATCTTGGTCGCGCCGTCGACCACGTGGTTGTTGGTGAGGATGTGACCGTCGGTGTCGATCACGAAACCCGAGCCGGTGGCGATCCCGCCGCCGCTCGATTCGCCTTCGCCGAAGGGGTTGAAGGGCGAGGCTTCGGATTCTTGGGCGGCGAGCGTCGATTCGATGAAGGCGACGCCCTGGCCGTCGTGGCGGTAGATCCGGTTGACCGCGTTGGAGTCTTCGGCGCTTTCCTTGCTGGCGACCGGGGTTGCCAGCGGCTCCGGCAGGGTCGCGGTCGTGCCGCCCTTCGCGTCGATCCATCCCGCTGAGATGGCGACCGCGAAGAAGGCGGCGACGACCGCGCCCCCGAGGAGCCCCGAACCAAAAGGAGTGCCAAAGAAGCGTCTCATGCGTCGAGAACGGTAAGGGGGATTCCTCAGCGTTTCCTAAACGGCCGTGAAGGCAGCGCCAAAAGCCGAGGGCGGCCTCAGGGCAGATGGTGCTCGCGGGTGTTCTCGTCGGCGCCGGTCAGCTCGCGGGTCTTCGCCTCGGGGTCGGCGGCCCTCATCAGCGCCGAGCCGATCAGCACCGCGTCGACCCCGACCCGCTCCAACTCCTCCAGCTCGGACCGGGTCGAGATGCCGCTCTCGGCGACGATCGTCTTGCCGGCCGGCACGTCGGTGAGAAGCTCGTAGGTGGTCGAGATGTCGACCGTGCCCCGGTCGAGGTCGCGGTTGTTGATGCCGATCACGTCGACATCGAGCTGCAGCGCCCGCTGCAGCTCCTCGGCGTCGTGGACCTCGACCAGGCAGTCGAGGTCCAGCCCGCGCGCCTCGTCGTACATCGCGCGCAGCTCCTCGTCATCGAGGGCGCGGACGATGAGCAGCACGGCGTCGGCGCCGTTGACCGCCGCCTCGTAGAGCTGGTAGGGATCGACGATGAAGTCCTTGCGCAGGATCGGCAGATCGCCGGCGGCCCGCGCGGCGCGCAGGTCTTCGAGCGAGCCGCCGAAGTGGCGTTCGTCGGTGAGCACCGAGAGCGCCGCCGCGCCGCCGCGCTCATACGCGCCGACCTGCTCGGCGACCGTGGCGCTGGCGGAGATCTCTCCGGCGCTCGGCGAGCGGCGCTTGAACTCGGCGATCAGCGAGAGCCCGGGCCGCACCAGCGCCTCGCTGAAGGGCCGGTCGTCGGCGCGCGCGGACAGGTGCGACTCGAGGTCCGCTTGCGGGACCCGCACGCGGCGCTCCTCGACTCCTTCCCGCGCCACCGAGATCAGCTGCTCGATCATCGCCACTTGAGAGAACAAGCCTAGCCCGCGAGCGCGGCGCTCGCCGCGATCAGACGCCCGAGCAGATCGGTGGCCGCACCCGAGTCGATCGCCTCGGCCGCCTGCTCGACGCCCGCGCCGAGGCTCTCGGCCTGGCCGCCGACGAAGATCGCCGCGCCGGCGTTCATCAGGACGAGGTGGCGGCGCGGCCCCGGCTCGCCCGCGAGCACCGCGCGCGAGGCGGCGGCGTTCTCCTCCGGCGTGCCGCCGGCGACGTACTCGAGCTC
Organism: uncultured Solirubrobacterales bacterium; assembly: GCA_963728365.1. GTDB lineage: Bacteria > Actinomycetota > Thermoleophilia > Solirubrobacterales > 70-9 > VRUE01. The sequence continues at coordinate 170,278 of CAVSJI010000001.1, read as the reverse complement.
GGCCTCGGCGAAGCCGAAGTCGCCCGGCTCGACGAAGCGCTCGGACGTGCGCCCGTCCTCGACCTCGATCACCCGGGTTCGAGCCGAGAGCGAGATCTCGTCGACGCCGTCCTCGCCGGCGACGACCATCGCTCGCTCGCAACCGAGCCCAACCAGCGCCTCGGCGATCGTCTCCTGGTAGTGGCGGTCGGAGACGCCGAGCAGCTGACGGCGGGCGCCGGCCGGATTGGTCAGCGGCCCGAGGAAGTTGAAGATCGTGCGCACTCCGAGCGCCTTGCGGGCCGGCACCACATGCGCCATCGCCCTGTGATGGCGCGGCGCGAACATGAAGCCGAAGCCGACCTCGTCGATGCAGCGCCCGATCTGATCCGGCTCGAGCTCGATGTTGACTCCGAGCGCCTCGAGCAGCTCGGCCGCGCCGCACTTGCTGGTGCTCGAGCGGTTGCCGTGCTTGGCGACCGCGCAGCCGGCCGCGGCGGCGACCAGGGCCGCGGTGGTCGAGACGTTGAAGGTCGTCGGGCCGCCGCCGGTGCCGGCCGTGTCGAGGAGATCGCGGCGGGAGGTCTCCACCGGGGTGGCGAGCGAGCGCATCGTGCGCGCCAGGCCGACCAGCTCGGGGACCGTCTCCCCCTTGGCCCGCAGGGCGATCAGGAAGGCGCCGGTCTGCACCTCGCCGGTGCGCCCCTCCATGATCTCGGCGAGCACGGCGGCAGCATGGTCGGCGGTCAGGTGGTCGCCGGCGCAGACCGCATCGATCGCCCGGCAGACGATCTCGTTCGGCGTCATCGCGCCGAACCGCCGAGGTTCCGGTGCGCCTTATGTGGTCTATGCCCCGAAAAGGCGCACCGGAACGTCATTCGGCGCTCCCGTTGCCCGTGTCCAGGAAGTTGGCCAGGAGGGACTTGCCCAGGGGCGTGAGGACCGACTCGGGGTGGAACTGGACGCCCTCGGCGGGCAGCTCGCGGTGGCGGGCACCCATCACCACCTCGCCAAGGCTGGCGCTCAGCTCGAGCTCCTCCGGCAGGTCGGGATCGGCGACCAGCGAGTGGTAGCGGCCGGCGACCAGCGGGCTGGGCAGGCCGGCGAAGATCGTGCGACCATCGTGCTCGATCTCCGCGTCCTTGCCGTGGATCGGGTCGCCGACGACGGTCCGCCCGCCGAAGGCCTCGACCAGCGACTGGTGGCCGAGGCAGACCCCGAGCACCGGCGTGCCGGCCTCGGCGAAGCGCCGGATCGCCTCCTTGGAGATGCCCGCCTCGGCCGGTGTGCAGGGGCCGGGCGAGACGACGAGCCGCTCGGCGCCGCGCTCGAGCAGCTCCTCGACGGTCGCCACGTCGTTGCGCACGACCTCCAGCTCGGCGCCGAGCTCGCCCAGGTACTGGACCAGGTTGTAGGTGAAGGAGTCGTAGTTGTCGATCACGAGCACGCGCACGGTCAGCTCCAGTCCGGCTGTTCGCAGGCCAGCTCGACGGCGCGGAAGACGGCGCGCGCCTTGTTGACCGACTCGTTGTACTCGTAGGCGGGTTTGGCGTCGGCGACCGTGCCGCCGCCCGCCTGCACGTGCAGCTGACCGTCCTTGGCGACGACCGTGCGGATGTGGATCGCGGTGTCGAGGTCGCCGTTCCAGGAGAGGTAGCCGATCGCCCCGCCGTAGCCGCAGCGCTTGACCGGCTCGAGCTCGTCGATGATCTGCATGGCGCGCACCTTGGGGGCGCCGGAAAGCGTCCCGGCGGGCAGCGCCGAGCGCAGCACGTCCATCGCCCCCACCCCCTCGCGCAGCGTGCCGGAGACCTGGCTGACGATGTGCAACACGTGCGAGTAGGTCTCGACCACCATCAGCTCGTCGACCTTGACGCTGCCGTACTCGCAGACGCGACCGAGGTCGTTGCGGCCGAGGTCGACCAGCATCACGTGCTCGGCCCGCTCCTTGGGGTCGTTGACGAGGCGTTCGGCGAGGCGGCGGTCCTCCTCCTCGTCGGCGCCGCGCGGGTAGGTGCCGGCGATCGGCCGGGTCTCGACTCGGTTGCCGGTGACTTTGACCAGCGGCTCCGGCGAGGCTCCGGCGACCTGGAAATCGCCGAACTCCAGGAAGTACATGTAGGGCGAGGGGTTGACGGCGCGCAAGCCGCGGTAGACGGAGAAGGCCTCGACCGCGGCGGGCGCCGAGAAGCGCTGCGAGGGGACGACCTGGAAGGCGTCGCCGGCGCGGACGTACTCGACGATCCGTGCGACCGCGGCTTCGAACTGCTCGCGCTCGAAGTTCGAAGCGAACTCCGGGGGCTCGGCGAGGGCCGGGCGCTCGGGGGCCGGGACGGCGCCGCGCAGGCGCGCCCGCGCCTCGGCGATCGTCGCCGCGGCGCGCTCGTAGGCCGCCTCGATGCCGCCCTCGTCGTCGGCGAAGGCGCAGGCCATGATCGTCAGCTCGTGGCGCAGGTGGTCGAAGACGAGCAGCAGGTCGGTGACCATCAGCGCCAGGTCGGGCAGGCCAAGCGGGTCGGGATTGGGCTCGCCGAGCGGCTCGACCGTGCGCACCAGGTCATAGCCGAAGAAGCCGACGGCGCCGCCGCTGAAGGGCGGCAGGCCCTCGACCGGCGCGAGCTGGAAGTGGCTCAGGTGCTCGGCAACCGCTGCGTAGGGGTCCGGCGCTTCGCGCTCCCCGCCCTCGCCGTCGGAGAGCGTCCCGTCGCTCCAGCGGAGGATCGAGCGCGGCCGGAAGCCGAGGAAGGAGTAACGCCCGACCTGGCCCTGCTCGGCCGACTCGAGCAGGAAGCAGGGCGCCCCCTCGGGCTCGCCGGCGCGCAGCTTGAGAAAGGCCGAAACGGGCGTCTCGCAGTCGTCGATCAGGCGGGCGCAGACGGGCACGACGTTGCCCTCGGCGGCCAGCTCCCGGGCCTGCTCGAGGGTGGGCGTCAACTCCAGCTCCGAATCAGCCACGACGGCCATCGAGCACCTCCATCACCGCCGACTGCGGCACCTCGCGCGAGGCGAGCAGCACGGCGAGGTGGTAGAGCACGTCGGCGGCCTCTTCGGCGACCCGCTCGTCAGTCTCTTCACGGGCGGCGCGCACGACCTCCTCGGCCTCCTCCTCGACCTTCTCGCCGACCAGCGCCGGGTCATCGAGCAGCTTCACCGTGTAGGAGCCCTCGGGCCGCTCCGCGGCGCGGCTGCGCAGCGTGCGCTCGAGCGCGGCTAGCGTTTCGTGCAGCGCCGGCTCCGGCGTCCCGTCGCCATCCAGATCGCGGTAGAAGCAGGAGCGCTCCCCCGTGTGGCAGGCGGGCCCGGTCGGCTCGACCAGCGCCACGACCGCATCCCCGTCGCAGTCATAGCGCAGCTGCCGCAGCTTCAGCACGTTCCCCGAGGTTTCCCCCTTGCGCCAGATCTCCTCACGCGACCGGCTCCAAAAGTGCAGCTCCCTCGTCTCAACCGAAAGCCGCAACGCCGCCTCGTTCGCATAGGCAAGCGTAAGCACCTCTCCAGTTGCGTGATCTTGCGCCACTACGGGCACCAACCCGCGCCGGTCGAACTTGAGCTGCCCAAACATCGCCCAATCGTATGGGAGGCCCGGGGACGTGCCGCAACTTAGGGACCTATACGGTCCTCTAAGTTGCGGCACGTCCCCGGGTCACTCGATGCCTAGGCGGTCTAGGAGGTCCTCGTCGCGGCGCCAGCGGTTGCGGACTCGGACCTGGAGGTCGAGGTGGACCTTGGCGTTCAGCTCCGCTTCGAGGGAGCGGCGGGCGCCGGCGCCGATCTCGCCGATCTTGGCCCCACCCTTGCCGATCAGGATGCCCTTCTGGGACTCGGTCTCGGCCCAGATCTCGGCGATCACCGTAACGAGGCCGTCCTCGCGACGCTCGATCTCCTTGATCGCAACCTCGACCGAGTGGGGGATCTCCTCGCGGGTCCGGTTGAGCACCTGCTCGCGGATCAGCTCGGCGAGCAACAGCTCTCCCGGCTGGTCGCTGTGGTCCTCCGGGGGGTACATATACGGCCCCTCGGGGACGAGCCCGCCGAGTCGCTCGACCAGCGCCTCCAGCCCCTCGCCGCTGCGGGCGCTGATCGGGAAGACCTCGTCGACGCCCTCGAGCTCGGCCGCCTCGGCGAGCACCGGGACCAGCTCGTTTGGGCCCAGGCGATCGACCTTGTTGACCGCGCAGATCGTCGGGACGTGGGCGCCGGCGCCGAGCAGGGCTTCGGCGATGAAGCGATCCCCGGGGCCGATCCCCTGCTCGCCGTTGACGACGAAGAGCGCCACGTCGGAATCGGCCAGCTCACGCTCGACCCGCTTCTGCATGCGCTCGGTGAGCACGTCGCGCGGGCGTTGCACCCCGGGCAGGTCGACGAGGACGAGCTGGCAGCCCGCGTCGGCGTCGGTGCGGATGCCGCGGATCGCTCGCCGCGTCGTCTGCGGGCGCACCGAGACGATCGCCACGCGGCTGCCGACGATCGCGTTGACCAGGGTCGACTTGCCGACGTTGGGCCGCCCCGCGAGGCCGACAAAACCGGCCCGCTGCCTCCTCTGCTCCCGCCGCGGCACGCTCATCACACCCGGAAGTCTCGCGCCCGGTCTCCCGCGTCCGGGGGCAGCGGGGGCTCGATTGATCGCATGACCTTCTCCTGCAGCGCCAGCATCTCCCCCGCGTCGGTCTCGTGGTCATAGCCGCAGAGGTGCAGCACGCCGTGGACGGCGGCCTCGCTCACGTTCGAGCAGTGTTGCGGGCAGATCGCCACGTCGCCCAGCTCGCGCGGCCCCGCCGTCGGTCCGGTGCCATCGATCGGGAAGGCGAGCACGTCGGTGGGGGCGTCGCGGCCGCGGTGCTCGCGATTGAGCTGGTGGATGCGCTCGGCGTCGACGATCTGGATCGCGAGGTGACCGTCGTCCACACCCGCGGCCGCCAGCGCCGCCGCGACCGGCCCACGCAGATCCTCCGGCACGTCGGTCAGGTCGACGCTCAAGAGCCCGGCGTCGGCCCGTGTTCGGCGCGGGCACCGCGCTCGCGGCTGCCGTGCTCGTCATATGCGGCGACGATCCGCTGGACGAGCTTGTGGCGGACCACGTCGGCGCCGCCGAACTCGACGAAGGAGATGTCGGTCACCGCGTTGAGGATGTCGCGGACGACGATCAGCCCGGAGCGCTGATCGGTCGGCAGGTCGATCTGCGTGATGTCGCCGGTGACCACCATGCGCGAGTTGAAGCCGAGCCGCGTGAGGAACATCTTCATCTGCTCGGGACTCGTGTTCTGAGCCTCGTCGAGGATCACGAATGAGTCGTTCAGGGTCCGGCCGCGCATAAAGGCCAACGGCGCGACCTCGATCACGCCGCGCTCGAAGTAGCCGTTGACGCGGTCGGGGTCGAGCATGTCGAAGAGGGCGTCGAAAAGCGGTCGCAGGTAGGGGTCGACCTTGGCCTGGATGTCGCCCGGCAGGAAGCCGAGCCGCTCTCCCGCCTCGACCGCTGGCCGGGTGAGGATGATCCGCTGCACCTGGCGCTCGGCCAGCGCCGCGGCTGCCATCGCCACGGCAAGGAAGGTCTTGCCGGTGCCCGCCGGCCCGATCCCAAAGGTGATCGTGTGGTCGCGGATCGAGTCGACGTAGCGCTTCTGGTTCAGGGTCTTCGGCGCGACCTTGGTGTTGCGGTGGCGCCAGACCACGTCCTCGAGGATCTCGGCCGGGCTCTCGGAGGCGTCGAGCGCCCCGGTCACCGCTTCGATCGTGCCGGGCGCGACCTCGTGCCCTCCCTCGATCAGCTCGACCAGCTCGTCGACGACCGTGGCGGCCATCTGCACGTCGGCCGGTTCGCCGTCGAGCGTGAGCACGTTGCCGCGCAGGTGGAAGTCGCACTCGAGATGGCCGCGCAGGGCGCGCAGGACCGCGTCCTCGGAGCCCGCCAGCTCGGCGGCGACGCTGTTGTCGAGGGTCAGCTGCCTACGCGCCAAGCCGCTCACGCACCGCCGCGCTGACCCGCTTGCCGTCGGCGCGCCCGCCGACCTTCGGCATCAGCGCCGCCATCACCTGTCCGATCTGCTTCTGCTCGCTGGCCCCGGTCTCGCTGAGCGCGGCGTCGACCAACTCGGCCAGCTCCTCGTCGGAGAGCTGCTTGGGCAGGTAGGCCTCGATCAGCTCGGCCTCGAAGCGCTCGGCCGCCGCCTGCTCGGGGCGGTTCGCCTCGTGGTAGGCCTCGGCCGCCTCGAGCCGCTTCTTGCGCTCGCGCTGCAGCACCGCGACCTCGTCGCCATTGCCCAGCTTGGCCTCCTTCTGCAGCGCGTCGACGATCATCCGCAGCGCTCCCGCGCGCTCGCGATCCCCCGCCTTCATCGCGGTTCGCACGTCTGCCTGTGCCTGCTCGAGAGCGCTCACCGGTCTAAGGGTAGTCGGAGCGGTCGGGGGCGACCGCCAGGCCCTGGAGGCAGGGCCGGCGATCTCGGCGCCGACCAGCGCCCAGCCATAGTGCTGCGCGACGGTGCGGGCACAGCAGGGCTCTACAGGAAGGGCTTGTAGGCCATGAAGAAGACCGAGACGACGACGATCAGCCCGGCGAGGGAGCCGACTTTGCTGAGTCGTTCCGAGACGGCCATGTACTCGGAGCTGAGCTCATCGCCAGCTCCCAGGTCCCGTTCAGCGAGATCTCGCGCCCGCGCCGACTGGGGCCGGAAGAACCCGTGCTGAAGCCCGAAGAGCACGATGATCGCCAGGAAGCCGATGCTGACGAAGGCGTCGCTCGCGTCCCACGGCCCGTCGGCAAGCAGGTAAATGCCCGCCAGCAGCAGCACGACCATGCCGGGTGTGACCAGGTAGCGGTCGATCTTCTGCACCCCGGCGATGATCGCGGGGGTGGCCCGCGGAAACTGCGGCGTCACAGAGAAGAAGAAGGCGTAGCCAAAGGTCGGCCCAAAGGCGAGCACTACGGCCAGGATGTGCAGGAACAGCGCAATCTTGTACCCCGGGCTGATGATCGTCGCCAGTGCCATCGCCGGAAACATATAGCGCTGCTAGGTCGACCGCAGCAGCAGCGCAGCCCAGTCGCCATCCACCCGACGATCGGCCTCAACCAGCCCCCAAGACTCGAACGCGTCCGCGATCCCATCCACCTCGCCCGACAGAAGACCGGAGCAGACGAGCGTGGATGGGGTCGAGAGAGGGGTCCCCAAAACGCTCGCCGGGAGGCTCGCTTGAGTGTTTTGGGGACCCCTCTCTCGACCCCTCCTGATCTCGGGCCGCCCAGCGATCTCCCTCAGAACAGGAGCGGTCATGTTGGCGACGACGGTTGGGGAGAGCTTGGGGAGGCGCTCGCGCAGGTTCATGCACTCGAGCCCGAGCGAGACCTCATTCGCCCCGGCATTTTGGAGGGCAGCTTCTATCGCGGCGTGCTCATGGTCGTAACCGCTCACCGGGTTCCATCCCAGCTTCACTGCCGCTATTGCGAGGACGCCCGAACCGGTGCCTAGATCCGTGAGCGAACCGGAAGCTTCGCCGGCGTCGGCCAGCTCCAGGAGGAACTCGAGGCAGAGGCGGGTGGTCGGGTGGGCGCCGGTGCCGAAGGCCTGGCCCGGGTCGACGACGACGTCGATCGCTCCCTCGCGGGGCGGCTCCCAGGAGGGGCGCAGCCAGAGGCGCCCGCCAACCAGAAGAGGCTTGTGGAATTCCTGCCAGCGCTCGGCCCAGTCGTCGGGAACCTCGGTCGCCACCACCTCAACCAGGCCGTCGCCCGCGGCGGCCTCGACCTCGCCAAGCTCCGGCAGCTCCCCCTCGCCGCCGTAGATCGCGTACTCGACGTAGCCCGGGCCGCGTTCCTCCTCGACCCCGTTGGGAGCGAGCACGGTCAGCTCGGCGAGGACGATCTCGGCCTGCTCAGGAGAGCAGCGAACCGCGAGCCGAATCAATGGAAGGCGCGCCGCATGCGCGAGAAGAAGCCGTCGTCGCCCTGGGCCGACTTGACGTTGTGCGGCTCGAGGCTCTCCTCGAGCTTCTCGGCCAGCTCGCGCTGCTCCTCGGAAAGGTCGGTGGGGACGATCACGTGGATGACGACGCGCAGGTCACCGGGTGGACCCCCGTTTGCGCCGGGCAGACCGTGGCCGCGCAGAGCGAACTGAGCGCCATGCTGAACTCCCGGCGGCAGCTCGACCTCGCGCTCGCCCTCGTGGCTGGGGATCTTCACGGTGGCTCCAAGCATCGCCTGCACGGCCGAGAGCTCGACCGAGTGGAGCAGGTCCTGACCGCGCATCGGCCCGCGGCGCACCTCGAAGCCGAAGGCGCCGCCGAAGACCGCGCCGAGCAGGTCCTCGACCGAGCTGAAGCCGGTGCCGCCTGGCGGGAAGCCACCGGAGCGCAGGCCCTCCTGGCCGAAGCGGTCATAGACCTGGCGCTGCTCAGGGTCGGAGAGCACCTCGTAGGCCTCGGCGGCGGCCTTGAATTTCTCCTCGGCTTCGGGATCGTGGGCGTTGACGTCCGGGTGCAGCTCGCGGGCGAGCTTGCGGAAGGCGCGCTTCACCTCCGTCTCGGAGGCGCCGCGCTCGACGCCGAGGACCTCGTAGTAATCACGTGCCATCGGCTAGGCGTCGTACACCGTCTCGCAGTAGCGCGAGAGCTCGCGGGCGGCGCCACTCACCGAGGCGATCGCGGTGGCGTAGTCCATGCGCAGTGGCCCGACCACGCCCACGGCACCCAGATTGCGGTTGCCGAGCCCGTAGTTGGCGCCGACGACGCTCACCGAGCGCAGCTCGGGCCGCGGGTTCTCGCCGCCGATCCAAAGGAAGACCGAGCGCTCCTCGAGCGCCGAGCGCAGCGCCCCGAGCACCGCGGCCTGACCCTCCAGCGCATCCATCAGCTCGTCGACGTGCGGCAGATCGGCGAGGTGCTCGGCCGAGAGCAGCCGCGACACCCCGTGCATGTAGAGCGTGTCGCCGACCGGCGCCGTGACCAGCGCCATCAGATCGGTGACCTGGGCCAGCGCGGTCGTCGTCTGCCGCAGCGCATCGTCGATTTGACGCCGCAGCCGCGAAAGCTCGAACTCCACAGCCGCCTCAACGCTCGGCCCACCGGCTTCCATCATCAGATCGACGTGGCGGCGGTAGCCAAGCTCGGTCGGCACCCGCCCCGCCGAGGTATGCGGATGCGTGAGGTACCCGGCCGCCTCGAGCGCCGCCAGCTCCGCCCGCACGGTCGATGCTCCGCACTCCAGCTCGGGTCGACCGGCAAGCTCTTTCGAAGGCACCGGCTTGCCTGACGCGAGGTAGGCGTCGACCACGAGCTTGAGAATGAGCTCTTGGCGGGGGGAGAGCATGTCCTGAATTCTAGGAGGAGGGCCGGGTGGCCTTCCCAAAACGCTCGCCGGGAGGCTCGCTGGAGTGTTTTGGGAAGGCCACCCGGCCCTCCACTCGGGCTACAGCTGAAGCTCTGCCTCGGCGTTGCGGATCGTTTCGTTGTCGCCCTGAGCAGCCACAGTGTCGATGATGACCGTGTCACCGTCTACCGACTTGACGGTGCCCGTAACGACAATCTCCGTCTCGGGAGCGCCCATTCCGCGGAACTGGACGGAAAGCCTTTTAAGAGCTCGCGGATCGCCCCCGGCAAGCTCTGCGTTTGCCCTAGCTACGAGACCCATCATGTACAGGCCGTGCAGGATTGTGTTCGGCAGGCCGACCGCCTTGGCGAACTCGGGGTCGATGTGGATCGGGTTGAAATCGCCCGAGGCGCCCGCGTAGCGGTGCGGCAGGTACTTGTCGGGCGTGACCTTCAGCTCCGGAATCGCGTCGCCCACGTTGAGATCGCTCATCTCAGACTCCCCTCACGATGTTGGTCCAGGTGCCCTTGACCACCGCGGCGCCGTCCTGGTTGACCGAGCTCGTCTCGAAGACGTAGAAGCCCTTGTCCTTCTTTTCGTAGATCTCGCGGCACTTCGCCGTGGTCGTGATCTCATCGCCCACGCAGGCCGGCTCGCTCCAGACGAACTCCTGGCCGCCATGCACCATCGCGGCGAAGTTCATCCCGACCTCGTCGTCGAACATCGCCGGCCCCAGGGCCGGGGCGCTGTAGACGACGCAGAACATCGGCGGCGCAACCACGTCCCGGAAGCCGGCTGCCCTGGCCGCCTCGCCATCGAAGTGCACCGGGTTCTCGATCCCCAACGCCCGCGCGTACTCCCCGATCTTCTCCTTGCCCACCTCATAAGTAGTGGCGGGCCATTCCTTGCCAATAGCTTCTGTCTTCAGTGTCATGGGGCGGCGATTCTAGAGACGCTCCGCCCTCCTGGTCGGCCGGCCAGTTGGCCCCTCACGCGGATGGCACAGGGAAGCCAGGCAAAGGGGGTCGGGTACCTCTGCCAAAACACTCCGGCGAGCCTCCCGGCGAGCGTTTTGGCAGAGGTACCCGACCCCCGCCCCCCGCTACTCGTCGATCTCCAGCACCGCCAGAAACGCCTCCTGGGGCACTTCCACCCGCCCGACCGACTTCATCCGCTTCTTGCCCGCCTTCTGCTTCTTCAACAGCTTCTGCTTGCGGGTCACGTCGCCGCCATAGAGCTTCGCGGTGACGTCCTTGCGCAGCGCCTTGACCGTCTCGCGGGCGAGGATGTTGGAGCCGATCGCCGCCTGCACCGGCACGTCGAATAGCTGGCGCGGAATCGTCTTTCTCAGCCGCCCAACCAGCTTCTTGCCCTGCTCGTAGGAGAAGTCGCGGTGGACGATGATCGAGAGCGCGTCGACCCGGTCGCCGGCCAGCAGGATGTCGACCTTGACCAGGTCCGAGGCGCGGTTGCCGATCGGCTCGTAGTCGAGCGAGGCGTAGCCCTTGGTCGAGGACTTGAGCAGGTCGAAGAAGTCGAGGACGATCTCCCCCAGCGGCATGTCGTAGCGCAGCTGCACTCGCACCGGGCTCAGGTAGTGCATGTCGACGTGGGTGCCGCGGCGCGCCTGGCAGAGCTCCATCACAGCGCCGACCTGCTCGGAGGGGCAGATGATCGTCGCCCTGATGTAGGGCTCTTCGATCGTCTCGATCGTGCCCGGGTCGGGCAGCTCGGTCGGGCTGCGCACCTCGATCTCCTCGCCTTTGGTGAGGTGGACGACGTAGCGCACGTTGGGTGTGGTCGCCAGCAGGTCGAGCCCGTACTCGCGCTCCAGGCGCTCGCGCACGATCTCCATGTGCAGCAGGCCGAGGAAGCCGCAGCGAAAGCCGAAGCCGAGCGCCTCTGAGGTCTCCGGCTCCCAGGAGAGAGCGGCGTCGTTGAGGGCCAGCTTCTCGAGCGCGTCGCGCAGGTCTTCGAAGCGGTCGGTGTCGATCGGGAAGAGGCCGCAGAAGACCATCGGCCGCACCTCTCGGTAGCCCTCCAGCGGCTCGCCCGCCGGCCGCTCGACCGCGGTCAGCGTGTCGCCGACGCGCAACCTGGCGACGTCCTTGATGCCGGTGATCAGGTAGCCGACGTCGCCGGCCACCATGCCCTGCGCCGGCGTCATCGCCGGGCGGAAGAAGCCGATGTCGTCGATGTCGGCCTCGGTGCCGTTCTGCATCGCGAGGATGCGGCCGTTCTTGCGGAAGGCGCCGTCGACCATCCGCACGTAGGCGACGACGCCGCGGTACTGGTCGAACTCGGAGTCGAAGATCAGCGCGCGCGGCGGCGCGGCCGGGTCCCCCTCGGGCGGCGGCACGCGGGCGACGATCGCCTCGAGCACGTCGACCACCCCCTCCCCTGTCTTGGCCGAGATCGGGATCGCGTCCGAGGGCTCGCCGCCGAGCAGGTCGGCGATTTCGGCCCCGACCCGGTCCGGTTCGGCGCCCGGCAGGTCGACCTTGTTCATCACCGGGATCAGCTCCAGCCCGTTCTCGATCGCCAGGTAGGTGTTGGCGACGGTCTGCGCCTCGACGCCCTGGGCGGCGTCGACCACGAGCAGGGCGCCCTCGCAGGCGGCGAGGCTGCGCGAGACCTCGTAGGAGAAGTCGACGTGGCCCGGCGTGTCGATCAGGTGCAGGTGGTAGGACTCGCCGCTGGCCGCCTCGTACTCGACGCGCACGGCCTGCGCCTTGATCGTGATCCCGCGCTCGCGCTCGAGCTCCATCGAGTCGAGCACCTGGGCGCGCATCTTCTTCGGGTCGACAGCCCCGGTGATCTCGAGGATGCGGTCGGCCAGCGTCGACTTGCCGTGGTCGATGTGGGCGATGATCGAGAAGTTGCGGATGCGGTCCATCGGGGGGCGGAGTATGAACGTGCAGCGTGGTTGGCGACTCGACTCGAGGTCCGGCCGTATCAGCAGCAAGCCCTGCGGTCAGCTGTCGCCCGCGGGTCCTGTCACTGCAGGGGACCCACCACCCCTTGCGGTCGCTAAAGCGTCCTCAGGGGTGGTCCTCCCTACAGCGCCACCCGCGGGGGGGCGTTGTGGGAGAACCCGCTGAAGGAGCGGCAGATCCCCAGCGGAGCGGACGGACAGAGTGAGCCGGACCGACTCTTTGTCCTCAGCTTGGGCAGGACGATGGCCGTAGGGGGCCGTTGAGCTTGTAGATGATCGTGGGGGGCTTCTTCAGGACCACGTGTGCGTTGGGGGCTTGGGTCCAGTTCGATGCCGGTGGGTAGGACGGTTTGCCGGGTTCCAGGCGGTCCCTGGATGTGACGACGTAGTCGTAATGGCCGGCGTTCAGGAGTTGACGCCAGGCGCGGCAGGTTGTCGGGGCGGTGAAGCCGCCGTGGGGGCGCTCTTCGCCTATGTACTGGACTTCGTTGCTGAGGTCGCGGCCGAAGAGGGGGTACTGGCGGGTGCTGGTGGTGGCTATGCGGGCGTCGTCGATTCCCTGCGCCCAGGCGAAGGCGACGTTGAGGCCGGGGGCGCTGAAGGTTGGATCCGCGTAGCGGTTGCGCAGGTAGTGGCGCTGGATTGGGTAGCCGATCGCCACGACGATCAGGATCGCGGTGGCCAGGCCCAGTCCCAAGCCCCAACGCATCCCACCCCCAACCGCCGTGCGGTCGTATTTCCTGCCGTCGTGCGGCGGGAAGTGCGACCGCTGGAGGCTGAGGCGATCTCGAACGGCGGGGGCAGTCGGAAGGAGGGCGAGGCCCAGGATCAGGGCCGGGGCTAGGTAGCGGAGGCCGGATTCGAAGCCGTGAGGCATGCCGGCCGGGCCCGAGGCGGAGGTGGGAGCGATCAGCCAGGTGAGAATCGCCGCCAGCCCCGCGAGCCCCGCAATCGCCAGAGCGCCCTCCCCGTTCCGGTGCGCCTTTTCCTGTCTATAACCAGAAAAGGCGCACCGGAACCACGGGACGACGCAGAGCAGGAGGCCCGCGAGGGCAAGGGCGGCGAGTAGCGGCCAGAGAAAGGTCAGGCCGTGGTGGAGGCCGGGCAGGAACCAGTCCGACCAGACCGAGCCGTCGGTCAGGTAGCCGGAGACGCTGTGCCCTTCGCGACCGCCAAGGGCCTGGTCGGGCGCCGGCAGCGTGATCGGGCCGAGGTGCTTGACCCAGGGCAACGGATTGCCCGTATGGGCGAGGTCGCGGAGGTACCAGTAGCCGCCGGCGGCCAGGGCGCCCAGAGTCGCGGCGGCGAAGGCGCGCCGGCGCCGCGCCCTCGGAGCGATGAGCGCAACTCCCCCGACCAGCGCCGCGGCCGGCAAGAGAAAGTTGAGCTTCGTCCCGGCGGCAAGTCCCGCCGACAGCCCCACCAGCGCCACGGGGCCCAGCGCGAACACAGCTCCACCCGCCGAAGGGGAGCTGCGTTCGCGCGGAGCCACGAGCATCGCCACAGCCGCAAGCAGGAAGAAGATCCCGACGATGTCATTCCGAGCCTCCCCGGCCTGGTCATGTAGCGCGGGCACGCTCAGCGCAACCGCAGCGAGAGCAAGAGACCAAGGCGCAACCCGATACGGCCTCCCGATGCACCAGGCGGCGACGAGGCACCCGACGAACCAGCCAAGGTTCAGCAGCGGCGAGAGCAGATCCCGCCCAAACGCGAGCATCCCCACCGCATGCGCCACTTCCGAATTTGCCGGATAGAACCAAGCCAAGAACTGAGGCGCGATGAAGTGCAGGCTCCACGTGTTGCCGCTCCGAAAGAACCCCGCCGCAAACGGCCCGTGGTACCAGGTCGAATCGAACCCCGTCATCCCCGTGGAGAGCCGAAGCTTCACCCCCATCGCGAAGCGAATGACCGCGGCCAAAGCAATGGCCAACGCAACCGCAGCAGGCAAGTCGACCGTCCACCGGCGTCCCTCTCCAGCCGCCTCTCCCGCGGGTGGCGCTGTAGGGGGAACCACCCCTGAGGACGCTTTAGCGACCGGAAGGGGTGGTGGGTCCCCTGCAGCGACAGGACCCGCGGGCGACAGCGGCTCGCGGGGGGCACGCCGGCCGGCCGCCCACGTCCCTCCTCCGACCACGACCACGGTCAGCAGATACGGCACCGCTTCGAACAGCCCGACGCTGCCCAGCAGCTCCGCCACCCAGAGCAGGATCGCGGCCGCGACCACGCCGCTCGCCAGGTGCCCCGTCAGCCCGTCGAGCCCGGGCGCCAACCGCCGGCGCGAGCTCGAGGCCCCGAGCCAGGCGAAGCCAACGAGCGCGACAAGCTCCGCGACGCCGAGCAGGTAGCGGCCGGGGCCGAGCATCTAGCGACGGCCGGGCAGCAGCCGCATGATCTGAGTCAGCTCCTCGATCCGCATCAACCTCGCCAGCCCGAGGTAGACGAGACCGCCGAGGCCCAGCCCCGCGCCGAGCGAGACGATCTGGCCGGGCAGGCCACGGCCGAGCGCTCCATCGAGCAGATCCCAGACGCCGAAGGAGACGGCCGCGAGCCCCGCCGCGGCGATCGTGATCTTGATCCCGACGCTGAGCAGCCGGGCCAGCTCCAGGCCACCGAACTCGCGGCGCAGGACCACCGCCTGGGCGACGACCGCGACGGTCGTGCCGATTCCCGTGCCCGCGACGATGCCGCCGGTGCCGAAGGGCTTGTAGAGGAGCGCCGCGCCGAGCGCCGAGACGACCAGGTCGAAGGCCGCCAGGCCGGTCGCCCGCCAGGGCTGCTGGAGGCTGAAGAAGGTCCGCGTCTGCAGCAGGTAGAGGCCGTTGGTCGGCAGCGAGAAGGCGAACCAGAAGAGCGCCGTCGCGACCAGGGTCGTCTGCTCGGGTGTGAATTCGCCGCGCTGGTAGACGAGCCGGATCATCGGCACCGAGAGCACCAGCACAGCGGCGGCCGCCGGCACCAACACGAAGAGGATCTGGCGCATGCCGTTCGCCATCGTCGCCCGCAGATTCTCGATCTCACCGCGCGAGGCGAAGCGCGCCAGGGTCGGGAAGAGCACGGTCGCGATCGCCACCGAGAAAATCCCCTGCGGCAGTTGGTAGATGCGAAACGCCTTGTCGATCGCCGCCGGCGACTGGTCGCTGACGAAGCTGCCGAAGAGGCTGTTGATCAGCATGTTGAAGTTGATCAAGCCGAGGCTGATAGTCACCGGCAGCATCAGCAGCAGCACGCGGCGCACATCGGGATTGCGCCACTCGAAGCTCCATCTGAACTTGAACGGCGTGTTGCGCAGGTCGATCACCGGGATCATCAGCTGCACCACGGTGCCGGCGAGGATGCCGATCGCATAGGCGTAGATCCGGTTCTGGCCGTGGAAGGCGGGAGCGAGGAAGACCGTCACCGCGATGATCGTCAGATTCCAGAAGAGCGGCGAGATCGCGAACGCGCCGAAGCGGTCGTAGCTGTTGAGGATGCCGACGACGACGCCGCTCACCCCGAGCAGGATCAGGATCGGGAAGAGAACCTGCGAGAGGGTGACCGTGAGGTCGAGCAGCTCGCCTTCGAAGCCGGGGGCGAAGAGCGGCATGATGACCGGCGCGAGCAGCACGAAGAGCGCCGTGATCGCGCCGAGCCCCAGGGTGACGAGCAGGATCAGGGTCGAGGCGAGGCGGAAGGCCTCGCGATAGTTCTTGCGCTCGAGCTGCTCGGTGAAGATCGGCACGAAGGCCGGCTGCAGGGCCGCGTCGGCGAAGAGAGCGCGAACCAGGTTCGGCACCTGGAAGGCGATCGTGAAGGCCGACATCGGGCCGTAGATGCCGTAGTAGGAGGCGGCGACGATCTCGCGGACGAGGCCGACGATGCGCGATGCGGCGGTGGCGACCGAGAAGAATGCGGTCGAGCGGGCGATGCGCCCGGGTCGTGGGGTCTCCAAGCTCTATCTCACTCGCTATAGTCGTGCGCCGCGAACCATGGCCAACATCGCCTCACAGAAGAAGCGGATCCTACGCAGCGAGCGCGAGCGCACGGAGAACCGCCTGCTCACCAGCACGGTGAAGACCCACTTCCGCCGCCTCGAGGCCGCGATCGCCGAGGGCGACGCCGGCAAGGTCGAGTCCGAGCACAAGGCGCTCGTCTCGAAGATCGACAAGGCGATCCAGAAGGGCGCGCTGCATCGGAACACCGGAGCGCGGAAGAAGTCCCGGGCGTCGCGCATCGCCGCCGGCGCCAACGCGTAGCTTCGGAGCCTAGGCGCCCGCGGCAGCCCGCAGGGCCAGGGTCAGGGCCAGCTCGTCGCCGTAGTCAGCTCCGCCGCGGCACCAGACCTCGAGATCGGCCAGAGCGATGGTGGCCTCTCGGAGCTGGAAGAGATTGGTTCGCCCCAGGCGGGCTACGAGTTGCTTGGCGGCGTAGGGGTGCATCTTGAGGCTGGACTCGACCTGCTTCGGTGGGATGCCGTCCGCGAGCTGGGCGGCGGCGGCGCAGGCGCTGCGCAGGCGCGAGGCCAATCCGTAGATCAGGCCGGTGACGTTCTCGCCCTGAGAGATCAACCGCTCGGCGATCGAAGCGGCCTTTGCCGGGTCGCGTTCGAGCAGCGCGTCGGAGAGCGCCCAGACGGCGGCCTCGGAGGTGTCGGAGATCATCGCGTCGAGGTCGGCGGCGGACACCTGCCCTCCCTCGCCGGCCCACAGCGCCAGGCGCTCGAGCTCGTTGCGCAGGCGCACCGAGCTGGCGCCCATGCGCTCGACCAGGATGCGCGCCGCCGCAGGGTCGAGCGCGAAGCCGAGTCGCTTCGCCTCACCGACCAGGATGCGCGGCATGTCGCGGGCCTTGGGCGCCTCGAACTCGTGCACCTCCCCCCCGCCGGCCTTGACCGCCTTGGTCAGCTTCGCCGCGGCCTTTGCGCGGGCGATCAGGACCACGGTCAGGTCAGGGGGCAGGTCGCCGAGCGCCGCGACAATCGCCTCCAGTTGCTTGTCGCGCCAGCGCTCGACCCCGTCGGCGAGCAGGTAGCGGCGCGTCTCGGTCAGCGACATCGCCGGGATCGCGGCCAGCAGCGCTTCGTGGTCGGGTGCGCCCCTGCCCTCCGACGGCTCGAAGATCTCCAGTGCGGCGGCGCCGCCGTCGCGTTCGGCGCGGGCGCGCAGGCGGGAGCGGGTGGCGTCGATCTTCGCCTGGTCGGTGCCGGCGATCAGGTAGAGGGGGGCTAGGTCTGGCATCGGTTGGCGATCGGCGACAGCGCGGGCGGGGAGCCCGTCCCGGTAGGGGTTCCGCTTAACTTTTCGGATGTAGAGGCTGGGGCTTTCGCCGCAAGCTCACAACCGAAAAGTACAAGACGCTCCACCCCTACCGGGACGGGCTCTCAGTGGTCGTGCGAGTGGCCCCGCCCCTGGTCCCCGTGGCCGCTATCTGATGGCTGGCCGGCGCCTGATGGCGTGTAGCTCTGGAGGGGGCTTGGGACGTAGGAGCTGGGCTCGCTTTGGGAAGAGCCGTGGCCGGAAGAAGAGCTTTGGCTGTGGCCGGCCCAGGCTGGGGCGTGGCCGTGGGATTCGCCTGAGTGGCCTGGGGCGGTCTGTTCGGCTTGCTGGCTGGCTACGGCTTCCGCGGGTTCGGCGGAAGGCGTTTCGGGTTCAGCGGCGGGAGGCGTTTCGACGGTTTCGGCGTCAGGCGGCGAGGCGGTCGGCGGCTCATTCGTGGCGGTGTGGTGAGGATGAGATGCCGATGGGCTTGGCGTCGCGTGCTGGTGGCCAGCCGGCGCCGGGGTTGGACCGGGGCCAAGCGGCTTTGACTCGGCGGAGGTGGGGACGTAGGCGACAGCTGGGGCCGAAGCCCCTGCGGAGGAGACCGTCGGCCGGGGACGCGGTGTCGGCGCCTCGCTCGGTGCGGGCAGCGCGATTGTCTCGTGGCGGACGAAGCGAGTTGGCGGGCGGGGCGGCAACGGGCCGCTGGAGACGTCGGGCAAGCCCTGCTGGGAGGCGAGGGCGACCAGTCCGAGGCCGACGGCAGCGACCAGGCCGACGAGGCCGATCGTGCCGCTGCGCAGGCGCACCAGCATGCTGTCGCCGACCAGTCGCGAGCGGTCGAGGCGCCGGGGGCGTGCGTGTCCAGGCGGGGAAGCCACCTCTACGTCCATCGGCCGGGGAGCCGCCCCATGGAAGCGCGCAGCCAGAGAACCCCAATATTGCCTCGACGATCCGTTGAGCCCAGGCGCGTTGCGGTCGTAGTCGTCGCCGCTATATGGGAGGAAGTGCGACCGCAAGCGGTCGCGGGTCAGGGGGAAGTGTCGATGTCGACGGTGTCCTGACGGACCTCGAGGACGATCGTGCCGACTTCGTCGGTGCGCAGAGTGGGAACACGGTGGGCGGCCAGGGTGGCGAGGGTCTGCGGCGTGGGATGGCCGAAGGGGTTGCCCGCGCCCACCGAGATCACGGCCAGCTTTGGGCGGATGCGGTCGAGGAGCGCGTCGAGACCGGCGTCCTCGCTGCCGTGGTGGGCGACCTTGAGCACGTCGACCGGGCCGGGGTCGAGCGGGACTTCCCCAGCCTCGGCGTCGGCGGTGAGCAGCATCGTGAAGTCGCGCCAGCGGGCAAGCAGGACCAGCGCCTGGGAGTTGGGATCGGCGCGACCGAGCGGTTCGCCGAGCATCGCCCGAGGTGGCCAGAGGACGTCGAGGCGCAGCCGACCCGAGCGCAGGGTGCCGGGGGCCGCGACGCGCACCGGATCGACGCCCGCGGCCCGCGCCTCGCCGCGCAGGCGCCGGCTGAGCCGCGCGTAGGCGAGGCGGTCAACCGGGAAGCGCCCGAGCAGATCCTCGATCCCGCGGGCGTGGTCGGACTGTTCGTGGGTGACGACCGCAAGTCCGAGTCCGTCGACTCCCGCATCGCGCAACTTCGCGGCGAGCCCGTCCCCCGGCGGCCCGCCGTCGACCAGGACCGGCGCAGCGTGAGCCGGCTGCAGCAGGATCGAGTCCCCCTGGCCGATGTCGAGGACCGAGACGCGCAGCCCGGCAGCCGGCGCGGCGGCCTCGACCCCACCTCGTCCCGGCAGCCAGACCAGCGCGGCGACCGCAACAACCGTCGAGGCGGCGGCGCCGATCGACCCCCTCCGCAGCCGCCCGGCGTAACGCGCTGCGGATGAGACGGGAGAGCCAGGCGTTGCGCCCAGACCGAAATCGTCGTCTCCCCCGCCGGTGCAACGCGCTGTCGATGAGATAGGCGAACGAAGCGTTACGCCCGCGGCTGGAGCGATGCCGGCGCGTGCCGCGCGGGCTCGGGCGAGACGGCGACGGCGCAGCAGGACTGGGGCGCCGGCGGCGACCGCGGCCAGCGCCGCGTAGGACAGGGCGAGGCCGGCGAGGCCGAGACGCACGTGGGCGTAGGCCCAGCTGGGACGGCCGCACCAAGCCGCCACCTGGGCGATGTAGGCGAGCAGCGGCGCCTCGATCGCGTTGAGGGCCGCGACCGGGAAGCCAGGGACCTGAGCCGCCGCCGCAACGACCATGCCGAGCCACATCGCCGGGGCCACCGCGGGCAGGGCCAGCAAATTGGCCACCAGCGTCGTGGTCGAGAGGCCTTCGAAGTGGAAGGCGATCAGCGGCGCGGTCGAGAGCGTCGCGGCGATCGTCAGTGCCGCGCCGTCGGCAAGCGCCCCGCGCAGGCGACCGCGGCCGAGGGGTGAGGCAATCGCGGCCCGCAACGGTTGCGCCAGCGTGAGGATGCCGAGAACCGCGGCGAAGCTCAGCTGCCAGCCGACGTCGGCGGCGATCCGCGGATCGATCGCCAGGGTCACGACCGCGGCGACGGCGAGTGAGTAGAGACGCGAGGAGCGTCTGCCGGCGAGCGTGGCCAGGACGGCGAGCCCGCCCATCACGGCCGCGCGCAGGATCGAGGGACCGGCGCCGGCCAGCGGCACGTAGACGGCGATCAGGCCGAGCACCCAGACCAGTCGCGTTTTCAGCGGCATGCCTAGCGCCGCGAGCAGCGGCATCGCAAGTAGAGCGAGCAGGGCGACGTTTTGACCGCTGACGGCGAGCAGGTGCGCCAATCCCGAGCGACGGAAGTCTTCGACTGTCGTCGCGTCGACTTCCTCGTCCTCCCCGAGAACGAAGCCGCGCGCCAGGGCAGCCTCGCGCGCGGGCATGCCGCGACCCAGGCCCCCCTCGGCCCGACCGCGGATCTCGTCGCGATGGGCGAGCGCCAGAGCCACCACGACGACGACGCCGAACACCGCGATCTTCGACGGCGGCCCGGGGCGCACGCCGCCTCAGGGCTGCAGCCGGGCGCGCAGCGACTCCATCGTCGCCGGCCCGATGCCGCTCACCTGGTCGAGCTGGTCGATCGAGGAGAGGCCGCCGCGTTCGTCTCGGAAGTCGATGATGTCCTGCGCGGTGACCGGCCCGATCCCGTCGATCGTGTCGAGCTGCTCCACGGTCGCCGTGCCGAGGCTGATCGGGCCCTCTTCGCCGGCGGTGCCCGTCGCCGCGATAGGCGCCCCGCCCGGGCCCGACCTCGGCACCACCACCTGCTGGCCGTCGGCGAGACGCGCGGCGAGGTTGATCGCTTCCAGCTGCGCCCCGCCCGTCGCACCGCCGGCCCGTTCGACCGCATCCGTCACCCGCGCCCCGCTTGGCAGCCGATACACGCCTGGCCGGGCCACGGCGCCGGTCACGTCGACGACCACGTCGCCGGAGCCGCCGGAGCTGACGCTGACCCCACCCCCACCACCGCCCGAGGAGAACGAGCCCGAGGCTTCGCCGCTGCTTCCCTCAGCCCGGATCGCCCGGGCGCCGAGCAGCAGCAGCGCGACGGCGATCGCGCCGTAGACGGCGACCTGGGATCTGCTCAGCTCGGGCATTGCCCGAACCGTGACCGATCGCGACGCGCGCGTGGCGCGCAGAATCAAACAATTCGGTTACAGATCTTCGTCGTCGTCGTAACCCGCGACCTCGGCGAGCTGATCGCTGTACAGCTCGGAGGCGGCCACGGGCGGCGACTGCACCGAGATGCAGGCGAGCTCGGCGTCATTGGCGTTGGCGACCGAGTGGTCGGTCGCCGGGGGCACGAGGATCAGGTCGCCCTCGGCCACCTGCTGGGTGTCGCCCGCCACCGACATCGTGCCGGCGCCGCGCACGACCACGTAGACCTGCTCGGCCTCCTCGTCGGAGCGCAGCGTCTGCTCGGCGCCCGAGGGCAGCACGAGCCAGGTGACGGAGAGGTTTCGCGAGCCAAGCTCGCCGGCGTCCATCAGCACGTGCGTGCGCAACCGGTGCCACTCCTCGACGGGCGCTTCGGTGAGTCTTCTGACCAGCACGCGCGCTTTGTACCAGATAAATGGTCGGGAACCGCTGAGATTCAGCGAACGACGAGATTGACGAGCTTGCCCGGGACGACGATCTCCTTGACCACCTGCTTGCCGTCGAGGAAGCGCGCGACCTTCTCGCTGTCGCGCGCCAGTGCCAGGAGCTCCGCTTCGGAGGCATCCGCCGCCGCCTCGATCCGGTCGCGCAGCTTGCCGTTGACCTGGACGACGAGGGTGACCGTGTCGCTCGCCAGCAGCGCCGGGTCGGCCGCCGGCCAGGGCTGCTCCCAAACCCGCCCCCCTCGAGCCGCCCCCAGATCTCGGTGCCGAGGTGCGGCGCGAAGGGGAAGATCAGCGACGCCGCGGTGGCGGTGGCGAAGCGCACCGCCGCGACCCCGTCCGGCGCGCCGTAAAGGCCGTCCTTGAGCCGGTAGGCCTCGTTCACCAGCTCCATCACCGCGGCGATCGCTGTGTTGAACTGGAAGCCGCGCTGAAAGTCCCTGGTCACCTTGTCGATCGCCCAGTGCGCCTTGGCGAGCAGGACGCGGATCTCGCCCTCGGCGGCGACCGGGTGAAGCTCGCCGCCATGCATCTCCCCCACCTCCTCGCAGAGGCGCCAGAGTCGCGCGAGGAAGCGGTTGGCGCCCTCTACCCCCTCGTCCACCCAGTCGGCGTCGCGCTCGGGCGGGCTCATGAAGCAGATGTAGGTGCGGGCGGTGTCGGCGCCGTAGCGCTCGACGTACTCAGCCGGGCTGACCGTGTTGCCGCGCGACTTCGACATCTTCGCCCCGTCGCGGGTGATCATCCCCTGGGCGAAGAGGTTGGCGAACGGCTCCTGCACGTCGAGCACGCCGCAGTCGGCCAGCGCCTTGGTGAAGAAGCGCGCGTACATCAGGTGGAGGATCGCGTGCTCGACGCCGCCGATGTACTGGTCGACCGGCAGCCAGTGATCGGCGGCGGCGCGCTCCCAGGCGGCCTCGGCGTTGCGCGGGTCGAGGTAGCGGATGAAGTACCAGGAGGAGTCGACGAAGGTGTCCATCGTGTCGGTCTCGCGGCGCGCCGGGCCGCCACAGCGCGGGCACTCGGTGGCGACCCACTCCTCAGCCGCGGCCAGCGGGCTACGGCCCTTTGGGGCATAGTCCTCGACTTCGGGCAGCTCGACCGGCAGCTGCTCGTCCGGGACGGGGACGATCGCCGGCGCGCCGGCCTTCCCGCACGCCTCGCAGTAGACGACGGGAATCGGCGCCCCCCAGTAGCGCTGGCGGGAAACCAGCCAGTCGCGCAGCCGGTAGTTGACCGAGGGCTCGCCGCGCCCCTCCCCGCCCAGCCAGGCGACGATCTCCTCGTAGGCCTCGCGGTTGCCCTTTCCGTCGAAGCGGCCCGAACCGGTCATCGGCCCGTCGCCGGGGTAGGGCAGGCCACCGTCGCGTGCGACCTCGGGGTCCTCCCCCTCGATCACCCGCCGCACCGGCAGGTCGAACGCCCGCGCGAACTCGTAGTCGCGCTCGTCGTGGGCGGGCACCGCCATGATCGCCCCGGTGCCGTACTCCATCAGCACGTAGTCGGCGACGAACATCGGGATCTCCTCGCCGTTGACCGGGTTGACGACCGAGCGGCCGAGCGGCACGCCGGTCTTCTCGCGATCCTCCGCCCCGCGTTCCTCGGCCGACTCGCGGGCGGCCTGGTCGACGTACTCGCGCACCGCCGCCTCGGCGGGGGTGCCGGCGACGAGTCGCTCCAGCTCGGGGTGCTCCGGGGCAAGCACGAAGAAGGTGGCGCCGAAGAGCGTGTCGGGGCGGGTTGTGAAGACCGGGAAGTCGAGCCCGACCTCCTCGCAGCGAAAGACGACCTCAGCGCCCTCGGAGCGGCCGATCCAGTTGCGCTGCATGGTGATCACGTGCTCGGGCCAGGACTCGAGCAGCTCGAAGTCGGCGAGCAGCCGTTCGGCGTAGGCGGTGGTCTTGAAGAACCACTGCTCGAGCTTGCGCTGCACGACCTCGGTGCCGCAGCGCTCGCAGCGCCCGTCGACGACCTGCTCGTTGGCGAGCACCGTGGCGTCCTTGGGGCACCACTGCACGGGGGCCTCCTCGCGGTAGGCGAGGTCGCGCTCGAGCAGCTGCAGGAAGATCCACTGGGTCCAGCGGTAGTACTCGGGCGTGTGGGTTGCCAGTTCGCGCGACCAGTCGATCGAGATCCCCCACTCGCGGAACTGGCGCTGGAAGGACTCGATCGAGCGCTCGGTCGCGGCGCGCGGCGGCTCGCCGGTCTTGATCGCGTTGTTCTCGGCCGGCAGGCCGAAGGAGTCGTAGCCCATCGGGTGGATCACCTCGAAGCCCTGGCGGCGACGGAAGTGGGCGATCGCGTCGCCGACCGCGTAGCACTTGAGATGGCCGACGTGCGGTTCGCCGGAGGGGTAAGGCAGCATCTCCAGGACGTAGGACTTGGGCTTGTCCGGATCGAAGCCGGGCTGCCCCGGGTTGGCGACCTCCCAGGTCTTCTCCTCAGCCCAGACCCGCTGCCACTTGCGCTCGATCTGCTTGGGGTCGTAGCCCGCCATCAGCGGGCGATCATCTCAGACGACCGGCGAGACGGCTTCGAGGATGTGCGGCCAGACGTAGACCTCGATCGTCGCCGCCGCGAGCAGCATCGGGATCGCGATCAGCACGGTGACGAAGGTGGCGGCGAGCAGCTCGTTCCACTCGCCCCGGCGGCTGGCGATCAGCCATGCGGCAAGCGGCAGGAAGAGCGCCGTCAGCTCGGTCAGCGCGTGCGGCAGCACGCTGAGCAGCAGAACGCCGATCGAGATGTGCAGCTGGAAGGCGATCGTCGAGCCCTGGAAGCCGAGATAGAGCGCCTGGGTGGAGAGCGAGAAGAGGGTGACCGCGCAGACGAAGAGGATCGCCAGCTCGCCGGCCTTGACGTGGACCCAGCGCGAGATCCCGCTCCGCTGGGCGGCAGCGATCGGCATCGAAGCGCCGGCGATGAAGCCGGCGACGCAGGCGGTCGCATGGAGGGCGAGGACCAGCGAGTTGCGGTAGAGGATCGGCAGCAGGTCGCCCGGGTCCGACGGTTCGGTCAGCCCCGGCAGGTGGACGGGCGTGAGGTCCGGCGTCAGCTGCCCGGCCACAACCCAAACCGCGGCCAGCAGCGCGACCGCGATCGCCAGGCTGAGCGCGAACCAGCCGCCCAGCACCCGCCAGGAGCGCTCGCTCCAGCGGGCCAGCGCGAACCGCGTGTCCCGCATCCCGTGCGAGAAGACGTGCTGGTTGGCCACGTTCATCGCAAGATCATCGGCAGCGACGGGCGCCGATTTGAGGAGTGGAGCTGAGGGGGCTCGAACCCCTGACCTTCGCGCTGCCAGCGCGACGCTCTTCCAGCTGAGCTACAGCCCCAGAACCTGCGGCGGCAAGTTTAGCGCTGCGGCCTGGCCCTTACGCACGCTGCGCGTCCGCGGGCTCGAGCGCTCGAAATGCGATTCCAGCGTCCTGTAGGCGCCCCAGCAGAGCGTCGCCCATCGCCTGGGCGGTCGTCACCTGGCCGGCGGTCTCCGGCAGATCGTCGAAGGCGAGGCAGAGGGCCGACTCGGAGAGCATCTTCGCCGTCTCGGTGTAGCCCGGGTCACCGCCGGAGACCTCGGTGACGACGCGCTCGCCGCCGCCCTCGCCGACGAAGGTCACCTTGAACCAGCTCTTCGCCCGCGTCTCCTCGCTCGGCCCCTCGCCGGGCGCTTTCGCCCGGAGCAGCAGCTTGCGGGTCGGTGGCAGCTGGGCCAGGGCGAAGGCGGCGCCGACGCCACCGGCGGTGAGGGCCAGCGAGCTGAGGTGCTTGGCGACGACGTTGTGGCCGTAGGTGAAGTCGGGGCCGTAGCGGTCGAGCGCCGCAGCCGATCGGCGGACCACCGGCCCATCGATCGTCGGCATCGGCACGGCCCAGCCGCCACCCTGAGGATCGCGGCCCACTCGCGCGGGCGCCGCGTGGATCTCACGACCGGACGGATGGGACTCGCGACGGCGCCTGGCGCGCGCAGCGGCGAGCGTCTGGCGCGCCCGCCCGAACCCGTTGATCGCCGAGTGGAAGGTGCCGCCGGAGAACTGGCCTCCGAAGCGGACGTAGCCGTTGACCGTCAACGGCGTGCTCTTGGGGAGCCGCAGGACCGTGAAGTAGGCGCCGAGGTCGTGCGGGACCGAGTCGAAGCCGCAGCAGTGGACGAGCCGGGCGCCGCTCTCACGGGCCGGCTCGTGATATCCGAGCCACATGCGGTCGACGAACTCAGGCTCGCCGGTGAGGTCGACGTAGTCGGTGCCCGCCGCCGCGCAGGCGGCCACCAGCGGCTCGCCGTACAGCGCGTATGGGCCGACGGTCGTGATCAGCACGCGCGTCGCCTCCGCGAGCCGGGCCAGCGACTCGGCGTCGGTCGCGTCGGCCTCGACCAGGTCCGGGGCGGCAAGCTCGTCGCGGCGGATGGCGGCGAGCTCCGCTTGCACGGCCTCCAGCTTGCCGCGGTTGCGCCCGACCAGCGCCCAGCGCAGACCCGCGGGCCCGTGCTCGGCCAGGTAGCGCGCGGTCAGGCCACCGGTGAAGCCGGTGGCGCCGAAGAGGGCAACGTCGTAGGTCCGGTCGGCGGGCACGACCGGCATTCTGACGCTACTCGGCGGGCTGCGGCGCCTCGAAGGCCGCGAGGCCGACGATCGCTTTCATCGTCGGCGCGCCGTTGCCCGCCTTGCGCATCGCCGATTCTTCTTCGAGGCTCGGCACTTTCGCCCAGACCAGGCCGAGCATCTTGGTCAGCGTCTTCCAGGCGATCTCATCGAGCTCGGCTTCGTCCCAGGTGAGGACGAAGTCCCCACGGGCGGCGAAGCTGCCGGTCTCGATCGCGTGCGCGGCGACGCCGAAGAAGTCCTGCAGCCCGGCCGCAGCGATGTCTCCCTGCACCGACTCTGGCATCCCCTGCCAGTCCCGAGCCGTGATGATGCCGCGCTTGGTCCCCACGTACATATGACGCACCGAGCCACGCGCCGGCTCGAGGCGGGCCAGCTTGATCGCTCCGTACTCGGCCAGCTTGCGGAAATGTTCGGCGACGCTGCTGGTCGAGAGCCCGTGCGCCTTGGCGAATTCGGACGGGCTGATCGCCTCGCGGTGCGTGGCGGCGAGGATCTGAACCCGGGTCGGATGGGAGAGCAGCCTGGCCAGGCTCGCCTTGCGCTCGCTGGCGTCGGGAGAGCGCGCCGGCGAAGGCTCGCCCGGTCGGTCGGAGCGACCTTCGTCCTCATTTCCGGACCGAGCCTTCACAGTCCTCGATGGCATTACGAACCCCCTTGTTTAGTCAACGACACGTGAGCAGTTGGCCAAGGCTAGTCGATCCGCCTCGTTTTGGTTGGAGATTCACACTTTCCCTCTACTACTCGGGAATTTCTTACTAGTTCGCCTAAGCTCAGTCATCGGCGGCCAACTTGACCGCGCCGCCCCCTCGCTGGGCCAGTCCCGGCCCCCCGGCGATACCCGCGAGCGGTAATCGCAAAGACGACGCAGCGCGCTCTTTGCAGCGCCCAAGCGAAGGAGGTGAGAGGCATGAAGGCGATTCCGTGCAACCAGATCTGTCCGACGCACTCGATCTTCAAGTCCAACTAGGACCTCGAAGATCGCTGCCCCCGGGACCGGCTCTGACACCGCGCCCGGGGGCAGCGAAACGACCGCAAAGAGCTCCGCGCCCGCTTGAAGCTAGAATCTCCCCCTCGCGCGGCTGTAGCTCAGCTGGCTAGAGCGTCTGCTTGCCATGCAGAAGGTCGTGGGTTCGAATCCCATCAGCCGCTTTTTCGCGAATGTCCTGCACGTGGGCGGGTTGGGTTTGAGGCGGGAGCCCAGAATCAACTGGAACCATCCCCGCATATCGCCTTCAGTTCAGGCACGAGTGCCTGAAACGACGCGGATGCGCAGGGATTAGCAGCGATTTCGGCCGATTCCGCCTTGCATTCATCCCGCAGCAGCGGTAGTGGGCGGACGGCGAGGTACCCTGGCCTCATGGTCCAGGAGTTCGCCATTGGCGCCAGCATCGACGAGCTGCTGGCCGATTACCTCTACCTGGAACATGAGGACGTCCTTGCGGCGCTCGAATACGCAACTGCAGCCGCTCAGGAGCCCGAGCTGACAGTGGTAGCTCCAGCAGCGTGAAGCACAGCTGTCGCGCTTCGCGCCAAGCGGAAGCGACGCCTCGCGGCCTTTCCCTTGGGGGGCGCGTTGGGACGCCCCGGACGCACCAGTCTTAGGCTGCCGTCAAATGAGAGTTCGTCTGGGGATCTGTCTGGGCCTGGCGGCGCTTGTCGCCGGGTGTGGCCATAACTCCCAAAAGCCCTTTGAAGCTCGGGTTCACATCGTCCAGGTCGCCAACACCAGGATCGCCTGGTATGAGCGCGGTCAGGGGGCGCCGCTGGTGATGTTGAAGGGCACGGGCTCGACGATGGCCGAGTGGGATCCGGCCCTGCTTCGACTGCTGGCTCAGGACCACCGGCTGATTCTCTTTGACTACCCCGGCCTCGGGCTGTCGGGGCCCTGGCACGGGGATTCCTTCGACTCACTCGCCGACACCACCGCCGGCCTGATGAGTGCAATCGACGTGCCCAAGGCAGATGTCATGGGCTGGTCGATGGGCGGCTTCGTCGCCCAGCGCCTGGCTGTCGATCATCCGCAAAAGGTCTCCCGCCTGATTTTGGCCGGGACCAATCCCGGAGGCAGCCAGACCGTGCTTGGCTCACCGAAGGCTCAGGCCATAGACAGCGAGCCCAACCCGTCCGACAAGGAGATCCTGGGCGAGCTCTACCCGCCCGACCGCCAGGCAGAAGGCCGGCGGTTCCTGCGCCGTCTCGAGCGCGCCAGCCAGAGCGGTGAGATCCCCGACGACTTCGACGTTCCCGCGGCCACCACCCACACCCAGGTCGCAGCCGAAGATCTCTGGCTCCGCAGCAATCGAAACTACCGTCAGCTGGCTGGCATCGGCGCGCCCACCCTGGCTACGGCCGGCGCCGGCGATCCGGTGGTGCCGCCGATTAACCTGCGACGGATCGCCGCCCGGATTTCGCGTTCCAAGCTCGTCGTCTTCTCCGGTGCCCACGCCTTTCTCTTTCAAGAACGGCGCTCTTTTGCGCGAGTCGTGGACCGATTCCTGAGGCGCTGAGTCAATGCAAGCGGGCGCGCTGTCGTTCCTCGCGCGAAGCGGAAGCCGAGCAAAGTAGAGAGCAGCTGGAGACAGCGCCCCTGCCCGGCAAGGCCGAAAGGCCCCGCCGGTTCAATCCCATCTTCTCCGGCTAGCCCGCGTCGATCTCCGGGGAGTCCACCAAAGCATCCTCGGCTATCTCACCCGTAGGACCATAGTCCCATTTCACTGACAGGCGCGCGCCGTCTGGGCTTTCGCTCAAGATCGCAACCACCGTCCCGCGGCTGCTTAGGTTCTCCCGAAAAGCCACACGGTCCCCAGCTTGGAATCTCGGCATGCTCGAGAGTTTACATACGGTCTCCGGAGCGATGTAAGTCCAACTCTATCCGCGAACAAGTGTGTATCGAAGCTCTTTCACAGTGGAGGGAACGAAACCGGGAGATTCGAAAGCTCGCGCCTCGCGCCGACGCCGCGATCGAGGCGTCCGGCGTCGGCGGGCTCGCCCTCTACGGCCCGCCAGCGGTCGGCAGCCCGTTTATCGCGACGACCTAGCGTCCCTGATCTTCACGTCAAACCCAGCGTGTTCGGCGACGAGGTCCCCGACGACGACCTTCGGCAGGACATCGCCGACCGGCTGCCGACGGAGATCGCCGGACTGGAAATGCGGTTGGGGGAGGCGGAGGCCCGCGAGCACAGCCGGGGCTGGCGAGTGCGCCGGGCAGCCGCGAGATTCCACCCCGGCTGGCGGTGGCTGCACGAACCGAACCCCTGGGTGCTGACTATCGGCGGCGCGGTCGTGGCGGGCGTGATCCTCTATCTCGCACTGGGCGGTCAATAAGGGCTAGGCTCTACCCTCGGCCTTCGCGTTGCTGAGCAGGCGGCTCGCCGCCTGGAGGTCCGAGTGCCCCTCGGCTCGGGCGATCAGCCTCTCGTCGGTCTCCATCGACCTGACGATCAGCCCGTCGTCCATCACGGCCCTTTCGAGTCGCGCGCTGTGGGCGCTCGCGATCCCGTCCAACTCGTCTTCGATGCGGCTCATGGCGGCCGCGGTCTTCTCTTGAGTGTCCATCTGATCGAAGGTAGCGAACCGCGCATCTGGAGCCAGGGAGCGCACTAGTCTTATCCGAAGATGTCGCCGTCCGCTGAGCAGATCGACCGCCACATCGCCGTCCTCGAAGACTTCGAGCGGACGTACCGCGAATACCTCGGGGAGCGCCGTAGCCCGTACCACGGCTGGGCGGATGAGGAGTGGGCGCACCGCGAACGGGCGTTGAAGGAACTCGCTCCGCAGGCCGAGGCAGCGATGGTCGTGGCGGGCGCCAAGCGTTGGGACGAAGGGCCGGTGCGTATCGACCTCCCGGCGCGAATCCTCCGTTTCGTGGACGAGGGCGACGGGATCGACGACACGAAACAGTGGGACATCCTCGAAGAAATGCCGACGCACATCGGCTCCCTGAAGGGGAAGCGGCCGTGGTCCGTGCCCGACATGGGCCTCAAAACCTTCGACACCGAGGTGCCCCCGACTCCGACTCGTGTTGAGCCCGCGCCCGCGCCCGCGAAGCCACCGTGGTGGCGCGAACACCTGGCCGTCCTGATCGTAACCGTCGTCGGTACCGTCGCGGGGGGCGCCATCCTCGTTGCGATCTTCGGCAACGGCGGCTGACCGCGGCAGGACACCAAAGCTGCGTGACTTCGTCCGAGTCCAATCCGTACCCCGAGGGGTCGCTTGCATTCGCGATGCGCGAGATCGGCGCCGGTCGGCGCCGGATGCCGGAGTCGGAGGCAAAGCGCCACCACATCGTTTCTCGCTTCCTTTTGGCACGTTTCGCCGAGCCACCCGGCGACAACGAGGGCCGGATCTTTCAGCTCGACGCCACCAGCGGGGCCACCGCGCGCGTCTCCGTGAGGACTGCCGTAACCCGGCATCGCTTCTATTCGGTGCGCTCCACGGAGGCCGAGAAAGACAACCGGATCGAGTCGCTGATCAGCCTGATCGAGGATTACGCTGCCGGGGCGCTCAACCTGCTGTTGGAGTGCCCCGAGCAGATGGGCGATCACGATCGGATTGCGATCTCGATCTTCATTGCGCTTCAGGTGAAGCGGACGCCAAAGGCGCTGGCGCGAGCTGAAGAGATGATCCGCGAGACCGCCGAGGCCGTCCTGGTTGAACACCTGGAAGATCCAGATGCGTTTGCCCGGGCGGCCCGGGAGTACGGCGTGGAGTCCTCCGCCGAGGAGCTGGAGCAGATGCGCGGGTTCCTCAGGCGAGCGAAGTCAGAGGGACGGTTGCGGGCCAAATACGTGCGCGAGGAGGCGTGGCGGGCGATGGTGGACAACCTGCTGGAGGCTGGCAGGCATCCGCTGGAAATGGAGTGGTACCTACTGCGCCCAAGCGGAGGGGAGTTCGTCACCTCCGACAATGGCGTCAACGTGACGCGGAGAGGCGACGGTAGGCTTGAGACGGCGCTTCCATTGGCTCCCGGCGCCTGCTTGGTCTTGACAGGGAAAGGCGATGGGCTGAGGAGGATCAAGGTACCGAGCGAGGCGGTGGCGGAGCTCAACCTCCGGGCCTACGCTGACGCCGAGCGGTTCATCTTCGGACGGAGCCGAGAGGTAGTCGCGAACGTGTGGCGTCTTGCGGAACCTCCCGCCGAAGGGCTGTAGCCGCTAAGGAATCGAGGCAGGAGACGGGAGCGAATGGTCGGGGGGAGGGGGGAGTCCTTCCATCGAGACCTCTGGGGAGGCGACCCGATAACGATCGGGCCAAGCAATCCCTGGTAGACCAAGGATGCCCAGTATCGGGCGAAGCGCCAGCCCATTCAACGTCACGCCCGCAGCTCGCGCAAACGGAGGCATCCGTTCGGTGCGCGCTTCGGCGTGGGATAGATTGGCTTCATGCAGCTGTCCGCAACGCACGAGGGCGACCATCCGGAGCCGTCGAAGCGCAACTATCTACTGAAGACGGACGGTTCGGGCACGGGGACCATCGACAATCCAGCTCAAGGTGCGATCGGAGTCGTCCTCAGGGACCCCGATGGTCAGCTCATTGAAGAGATCTCCAAACCGATCGGACCCGCCATCAACACCGTTGCGGAGTATCGGGCTCTCATCGAAGGACTCAAGCTCGCCCGCAGTCGCGGAATCCAACGCATCCGGGTGTTCCTTGACTCGGAGCTCGTGGTCGACCAGGTAAACGGCTGCGCGAAGGTCGGCAAGGAGCACATCAAACCCCTGCACGCGGAAGCGTGCTCCCTGCTCCAGGAGTTTCCCAACCACAGAATTTCGTGGATTCCGCGAAAATGGAATGCCGAAGCGGACGCACTTGCAACCAAAGCGCTTCCTGGTCGCTGAGCGCAGCGGTGCACACAGGCCTGTCTTGACTTCCGCTCCCGCGTGAAAGCAGCGGCCCCGAGGCTCTCAGGTGCGCGCTGACCCATAGCGGGTTCGCGATTTCGTTTCGGAAAAATGGCTCTTTCCGAAACGGTGGGGTAGCCTGCCTTCATGTCTTCCGGCGCCGCTCCCGCGCATCTGCGGCGGCGTGCCGCCCTCGCCCGGCTGGAGGCCGAAGAGCTTGCCGACGCGGTCGCCGAGCTGCGCACCGCCTCGCTCTCGAAGCCGGAACTGGAGCGCGCGCTTGAACGGGTGGAGGCGCTGAGCGCACGGGTCCAGAAGGCGCTCGATTTGCCGGGCGGCCTGTCGGTTGCCCAAGCGGCTGAGCGGCTGGAGGTGAGCGAGCCGACGATTCGCAAGTGGCTCGCCGAGGGCTTGCTGGAGCGGGTCGAGGGCCACAAGCCGGTGGAGATCTCCCAGCGCAGCGTGATCGAGGTGGAGCGGGTGCTGGGACCAGTCCGCGAGAGTTACCCGGCGAGGCGCTGGAGCGAGGCGCTCGCCGCCTTCCTTCACGACCGCGACCTGCTCGGACAGGGGTGGGTGCGTGACGGACTGGAGCAGCTGCGGCGCGGAAAGCTGATAGAGCGCTAGTTGTCTCATTTTTAAGCGGAAAAACTAGCCAAGTACTAGGGTGGCACTATGCCGAAGGGTCCGGGAACACTGAAGCGCGCCGGCGCGCCCAGCGCCGCCGCCCTGATCCGCCGCCGCATCGAGAGGGGTGGCGAGCGCTTTTGGCGCGTGCCCGACTTCAGCGACCTGCCCCCGCGGACGGTTGCGCGCACGCTGGCACGGCTGGCGGAGGCGGGCGTCGTCGAGCGGGTGCGACACGGCCTTTACTACCGCGCGCGCCCGACGGTCCTGGGACCGAGCATCCCATCGGCTACCGCTGTAGCGAGTCACATGATCGACACGCCTTTGCATGCCGCTGGCCTGAGCGCCGCGAACTTGCTCGGGCTGACCACCCAGAACCCGGCGCGCCAGGAGCTCGCGACCCCGGCAGCCAATCCGCCGAGTGTGCTGAGCAACGCGGTCGTCCATACGCGGCGCCCGGCGAGCCGGGCGCATCTCAACGCCGAGGAGGGAGCGCTGATCGAGATGCTGCGCACGCGGGGCCGCGACAGCGATGTCGAGCCCGCGGGGACGATTAGACGGCTTCTCCGCATCCTCGGGACGGGGGGTACTTTCGAGCGAGTTGCTCGGTCCGCCCTCGATGAACCACCACGCGTCCGCGCCATGCTCGGCGCCCTCGGTGAGGAGTTGGAGGCCAATCCGCGCACGCTCAAGCGGCTGCGCGACAGTCTCAATCCCCTCTCTGCGTTCGACTTCGGCCTCTTCCGCGACCTACCCGCCGCCAAGAAATGGCAGGCGCGATGAGGCTTTTCCAGCACGACCTGCGCTCTTTATCGAATTATTCGCGCGTCTAGCGAAATCGCTAGAAAGTGTTAGATATTGCTAGACGCGCACGGGCGAGCCCACCTGAAAACTCGTCCGACTCCGGGGAAGTTCCGTCCGACACCGCTGCTATCTTCTCTCTATGGCTTTGCATAGCTCACCTATCAAGAGCAATGATGTCCGCCTGCCTGACCCGCAGCTCGGCGAGGCGCTCGTCGTCGAGCGCTACAGCGCAGAGCACGTCAAGGCGGTGATCCTGCACCCGGATGATTTCGCTGAGCTGCAGGGCGACTCGGAGCTTCTCGACGATTTGGCCGCCGCCTCGGATCTGAGCGACCTCGGGGTCCGCGCCCACCGGGTTGCCGAGTCGCCCGAGGGTGAGCTGATCGACGACGAGGCGTCGGTCAGGCGCCTGCTCGGCCTTTGAGCCTCGCGGCCGGCGAGGTCTACTGGGCGATCGTGCCCTACACACCCGCGACGCCTTTCAAGATCCATGTCGCCGATGGCACCCCGGTGGAGGTGCCGTCTGCCTCCCAGATCGTCGACGGCCTCCGAAAAGGCGGCGACGCGGAGTTTGAGTTCGTCGTGCGCGCAAAGGCGAGGCCGGTACTCCTCCTCTCCGGTCGCAGCGATCCTCGCACGGGCGACCTGTTCGCCTTGCGCCTGCTCCGACTCGAGAAGCTTTCCAGCCAGGAACGGCAGCGCGTTGGAGACCAGCGCGAGCCGTCGCTCTTTCCTCTGCCCCCGGAGCGTTTCCCCGATCTCGCCGAAGACTCCGCGGCGATGGTTACGGCGCCCATCCGGCTGCACGAGACGGCGCTCGACACGCGCAAGGCGCTCGGCCGGCTTGACCGCAAGGAGATGCGAGCCCTGGTCGAGCGCTTCGTCACCCACTGGCAGTTCGACCTCCGGCAGCTCTTGGTCGCTCAGATTCGGGAGCTACAGCACCGGCGAAAAGCCCGCTGACAGGCGACTGGAACCGGCCTCCTCGATTTCAGGCACTTCTGGTGAGAAGTGCCTGATTCGCTGCATATCTGTGCCTATCCGTTCATATCCGCGCTGAATATCCACCATCTCGTCGGGGACAAAAGCCCTGCAAATGGGTCGACTAAGGACCGAAGCTCGCCGGATGACCTCGCTAATTGCCATCAGAAGGTCGGGGGAATTCCATCAGCCGCTTTTTCGGGAATGCCCTGCATGTGGGTGGGTCGGGCCCGGCGTGCGAGCCCAGAACCAACTGGAGCCACCCTCGGGTATCGCCGACATTCCAGGACTACTGCGCCAGGATGCCCGGTGATCGACGTCGATTCCGGCGTGGGCCTCTACAGGACGCGCAGCTTCTCGACCGGCACGATCACAATCCGGTCAGGGATCGGTTCGGCCGGCAGCGAGGTCAACTCGACTAGCGGACGTATCGAAGTCGGACGCGGTGGTGCTTTGGCCTCTTGTGCCGGGCTTTCCTGCAGGCGCTCCTCACCTTTGGATGCAGGAGGATCTTCCTGCCGTTCTGCGCCCTGAATCTCGCTGTCGCCCTGTGCGGCCTGGTGCAGAGGTTGGTCGAATTGACCAGCAGTCCCTTCTTGCCGCCCCAAAAGGCGAACACAGCCCAATCGACGGGGGCATCGGGAACGATTGCGAAGGTGTTGCGGATACCGCCGCGGACCGAGTCGATCCGTCCGTCGAGCTCGACCTCGACCGGTTGCGAGGCGGGCCCCTTCAGCACCGCGACCAGATCGGGCAGCCGATGGGACGACGAGCGCAGGTAAATCGGACCTTGCAGAGGCTGGTCGAAGAGCGGCGTCTTCGCCCTCACGTGTCCGTAGATCGAGTCCGCCGGGCAGGCCTTGTCGGCAAACTGCACCCTGGTGCAGACGCTCTTGATGTGTGCGTTCTCGAGGAACTCGGAGCGCGGCAGGGCCACCGAGGCGGCGGCGGTGTTGGCGTAGCTGCCGCGTTTGGGGAATGTGACCACGGCCCTCAGCCGCGGGTGGGCACCGCGATGAGTGCCTCCGAACAGGCGCAGGGCGAGTCTCGGCTTGAAGCCGAGCGATGCGCAGTCGGCTGCCCAGAAGCGCTGGGTGAGCTCGGCCACGGTGTCATCGGCGGGCGAGCCGATGTCGCCACCGGTGCCGGTCACGCTCGCGTCGATCTGCTTTTCGGCACAGCTGGTCGGATTGAGGATGAAGTCGCGCCGATCGAGATGCAGCCGGAGGTCGCGGATTCGAACCGGGATCCCCTGGATGATCTGAGGGAGCGGATTGGTGCGGGCCGATCCCTGCGCGGTTACCGGGTTGACGTCGAGGGCCGTGCGCACCGCGATCACGCCGAGGTCGAAGGGACCCACCACGGTCGGGGTGATCGCCACGATCGAGATCGGTGCGCCCTTGTAGGGGCCGGCGAGATAGACGTTGCCCGGGACGTAGGTGAGCGGGACCCCGACGCCCGCCCCGACGTCGGTGGCGCCGATCAAGCTCGAGGCCGGACAGGAGGGCGCGGCCTGCTCGAGGGCCCCGTCGCCTGTAGCGGTACGGGATTCGGCCTGCGCGATCGCCGCGTCGGAGCAGATCGTCACGCCGGCGAACTTTGCCGCCAGGCCGGGGGGCAGCGTCACGCCGAGATGGCTGAGCTCCTGGTCTTCGTCCGTTCGAGTGAGGCGCATCGCAAAGGGCGAGTAGGAGCCGGCGGTGTTCCTTGTAGTGCCCGCGTCCAGCGTCGGCCTGAACCGGCGTTCGCCGAGGCTGTTGACGCAGGGGGAGCCGTCGGGCTTGTGGGTGACCTGGTAGGAGCTAGTCACCGGGTGGGGGGTGTTCGGGTCCTGCCAGGAGAAGAACTTCGCGGTGATCGTCTTGGTGCCGCAGGTGGAGGGGTTGACCAGGGCGGCCCTGACGCCTCCCTTGAGCGAGAGCTGCAGGTCGGAGACTGGGAGCTGGGGCAGGCGGTCGAAGCTGGTGGTGATCTGGCCGGTGACCGGATCGAGGTCTACCTTGCCGGGGATCTTGACCAGGATGCCGCGCTCGGGTTCTTCGATCACCAGATAGAGGGAGAGGAAGTTGCCGAAAGGGTTGTCGCGCTGCTTGGCGACGTAGATGTGGCCTTCGGGCTGGTGGTCGGCGGGCAGGATCGGGGTGTGGATCGTGAGCGTCCCGTACTGCGAGGCGTCCGGGCAGGAGACGGGGGCGGCGTCGAAGCGGATCGGGCTGGTGGAAATAAGGCCGATCTGCACCGAGGAGCAGGTGGCGAGCCCCTGAGCGGCGGAGGGGTTGAGCGTCATCCCCTCGGGCAGCGTGACGACCGACCTCTTGATCGGCGGCGTGGCGATCGCCTTCGCATTTTCGCTCTGCTCGTAGAGCTGCGTGGCGTCGGTGACCTCGTCGTCTTGTTGGGGCACTTTCAGGTGCACGTCGAGGCCGGTCGGACCGCCCGCGTCCCTGGAGGTCGGCTGCAGGGATATGTCTGGTTCGAAGCGGAAGCGGTTGTCGTCGCAGCCTTCGACGTCGAGATGGTCGCCGTATTCGTCAGGCGGCGTGAACTGGCCGGGTTGCTGGTAGGAGTCGACGCGAAGGATCGTGCCGCCGTTCTCCTCGCCGCAATCGCTCGGGTTGGTGAGCAAAGGCCGGATCGGCGCCGAGCCCCAGGGGGCGCCGAGGGTGTGGCCTTCGGTTTCTTTGGGGTAGAAGCGGAACTTGTCATGGGCGGGGTCTCCCGGCACCCCCCAGAAGGTCGCTTCGGAGCTCGTGATCGGCTGCACGTTGCCGATATTGGGCACCAGCGACTCGATCGCGTAGTCCTGGGCTGGGTCGACGTTGGGGTAGATGTGGCCCTGGACCAGGAACTGGGCGTTGAAGCCGAAGTCGGCCGGCTCGCCCTTTGGCGGCACCAGGTTGTAGATCGCGACCCGGCTCAGCCGAGCCCCTTCGAAGTGATCGGCTTCGACCAGGCTGACGTTCAGCGTCCCCACCTGGGTGTCGGCTGGGCAAGCGGTCGAGTTGCCGGTGGCGCCCACTTCGGCGAAGTCGACCGGATCGCACTTCGGCGTTGCCTCGGGGTTGCCGATCAAACCGTGCGGCAGCGTCGCCTCGACCGTCCTGACCTTGCCGACCGGCAGGTTGATCGGCTGGCCGTCAAAGCTGGAGAGTTCCTGGCTGAAGTCGAAGTCGACCCGTAGCTCGGCGGGGTGGGCGCCCGCCCGTCGCAGCGGAGTGCCGGCGGGGTAGGGGGCGTCGAAGACGTCGGCGGCGAAGGTGCCGGCGGCGATGCCGAAGCCAGCCGGGCTGGGGTCGAAGGGAACCTGGTTGACGGCTTTCGCGCAGGCCGGCAAGGTGAGCAGCTGGGCTTCGTTCTGGGCGCATGGTGAGCCGTCGGACAGGGCGCCGTCTCCGCCGTAGAGGATGGCGGTGTTGGCGCCTGTGCCTGCGGCGCCGGCCGGGATGTCGGCGAGCACGTACATGGTCGGCAGGTAGCCTGGTTCGGTCCAAACCGTGCCGTTCACGTGGTCCCCCGCCGGCTTCGCGTATGTGGCCAGCTCCGCGGCTTGCAGCACGCATCTCGCCGTGCCGGGCTGCGGCGTGGAGCAATGCGTCGCGGCGAACTCGAGGGGCTCGAAGGTGCGGAAGCGGATGGAATGGACCGTGAGGCCGGCCGGCAGCTTGTCTTCGATCACCAGGTCTTCTGTGCCGACCGCGTCGCCGAGGTTGCGGGCCTGGAGGATGAACTGGCCTTCGCCGCCGGGTGGCAGGTTGGTGTCGGCCCAGTGGGCACGAAGGTCATAGAGCGGTCCGGCGAGGACCTGGCCCGGGAA
The DNA here is from genome assembly GCA_963728365.1 of uncultured Solirubrobacterales bacterium. GTDB lineage: Bacteria > Actinomycetota > Thermoleophilia > Solirubrobacterales > 70-9 > VRUE01. The sequence goes on along the minus strand of CAVSJI010000001.1, from coordinate 132,045 downwards.
GGCACTCGCGACGAGCACGGCGAAGAGGACGGTCAGCATCGCGAGGCGCTTCATCTGGGCCTCCCGGAGTTGCGGTTGGCTGCTGCCTGCTGGGGGCGCGGTCGGTGCCTCTTGATGCAGCGCCGCCTCGCCTTGCCGCGCTTCTTGGCGCAGCGTCGCTTGTGCCTCTTGATGCAGCGCCGCCTCGCCTTGCCGCGCTTCTTGGCGCAGCGCCGTGGCTTGCCGGCTTCGACCAGGTTGCCGCGGCTTTCGTTCGCGCTGGCCGCCCCCTGAAGGGCCGGGCCGGCCTGGAGCGGCCCCTGGCAGGAGTCCTCGGCGCAGTGGGCCGGCGGTACGGGCGGTGGGAAGCCGCCGCCGACCCTCGCGTCGTAGAGGTTCCTGAGGCCGTCCTGCTCGAAGCCAGTCAGGCCCGGCGCCGTGAGTGCGAAGAGGATGTTCCCCCCATCGGCGTCGATCCCGAGCACTTTCGGGCTCCCGAGCCCTCTCACAGGAGAGCTCCCAACCCCGTCGCTGAGCAGGTGCACGACGCCGTCCCGCCATTCGTAGACGTCAAGGCCCTGGTTGACGTCGCGCGCGACGAGGGGCCCGATGGTGATGAAGGCGACGGTCCTCCCGTCGGCGGACATCCCGAATTGGAAAGTTGGCTCGGCGCTGAAGGTAGTTTCGCCGTCGTGGCGGCAGGAGATGCACTCCAGGCTGCCGTCGCGGTCGTCGTAGCGGTAGAGCTCCAGGCAGGCCGCAGGGCCGTCGAGATTGGTGCAGTGGTCCGGGAGGCGGTCGGTGGTGAGATTCTGCGCTGTGAGCCCCCCGACGCCGACGCTCCTGAAGACGAGCACGTTGCCGTCGGCGGAGAGCGCCGTGCGAGCTTCGGAACTCGTGCCCAGGAGCCCGACCCCGTCGCCGGCGACGAAGCGGACCTCGCCGCCGCTCAGTACGTAAGTGTTGATCGCACCCGCTTCACCCTGGCCGGGGACGAGCTGCGCTTTGGACTGGAAGTAGACGTGGGAGAAGTCGGCGGAAACCACGACCTGCATGAGGCGCCCACTGCCAAAGGAAGCGATGTCCGCGTTGGGGACGACGCAAGTAAGGCAGCTCGATTCGCCCGTCCCTTCGTCCCAGCGGTAGACGTCAGCGCCGGTGTTCTGGTCGGCGGGGTCGAGTTGGCTGAAGGTGGCGAAGTAGGCGCTGCGCCCGTCGGGGGTGGCACGGATGAACTCGACGTGGCGGCCCGAGGCACCGTAGTCGATCGGGGTGGTGGCGTTGGTTTCGCGGTTGCGCTCATAGAGCCCGTAGGGTGCTGCGCCGCAGTTGACGTCGGGGCGGACCTCGAAGTAGACGCGGGAGGCGTCCCCGGCCTCGGCCATCCGGTAGCCGGGGTTCCAGTCGTTGCCCGCCCCTTCGCGGTTGCTGCTTTCCCCGACGAAGCTCTCGCCGGTCGTCTTCAGGCCGCATGCGGACGGCGACCCGCCGGGTACCGGGACGCCGAGCGGCGAGCCTGGCGGCGGCATCAGGCTGACCGTCTCGGTCGCTTCTTGCGGGTTGCCGATGTCCTCGAGTTGGTTGGTGTCGGGGTTGACGATGAGGAGGTGGGCGCCGTCGTCTGTGATTTCACTCCTTCCCCCATCAACCGGATTCTCGTAGCTGGCGAGGACATCCTGGCGCTGGCCGCGGTCGATGCGGATCAGCGTTTTTCCATTGGCGATCGCAATTGTCGGATTGCCGGCGTTGAAGACGAAGGCGCCCAGGTCAGGGGTCGCGTTTTCCATGTGATAGGGCAGGTTTCCGTTGCCGAACTGCTGCGCGGCCGGCGGCACCAGGTTTCGCGACTGCCAGCCGCCCGCGGTCCTCTCGGCGAGGAAGGTGTTGCCGGCGCTGGCCGTCCCACCGGGAGCGCCGCTTTGCACGAACCAGAGCGCCTTTTCGCCATCTTCGGTCATCCTCAGCGGGGAGAGGTGCTGGTTGCCCTTGTCGGGACTGTTGACCAGCTCGATGCCGCGGCAGCCACCGAGATAGCCGTCGCTGTGCTGCTTTTGGCGCACATCTTCGTTGGGACAGGTTTGGGGCGAGGTGACTTCGGCGGTGGTGCGGGTAATGAAGGTCTTCGCCTCTCCCTGTGGCGAGGCTGCCCCGGCGTCGTCTTCGACGACGAAGCGATAGTTGTAGGCGGTGTTGGGGGCCAGGCCTTCGAGCTCCTGGGCGAGCAGGATCTGCTTCCTGGCTTCGCTCGTGTCTTCCCTGGCTGCCAGCGGGATCCAGGTGGCGCCGCCGTCTTCGCTGTATTCGAAGCGGTAGGTCAACTTGGCGCCCTCGGGGTTGACCCGGCCGTTGAGGCGGGCGCTGGTGTCCAGCCGAGGCGCGACGAAGGCGGTTTGGACCTGGTCGGGGACGATGGTCTGTGTTTCGAATTCCTTCGTTTCGGAGGTCGTCGTGCCGCCGCCGTTGACGGCGCGGATTCGCACGCAGTAGTGTTGGGAGGGCAGCAGGCCGGTGAGCGCTTCGGAGACCGCGGTTGGGGTGTCTGCTTCGGATTCGAGCTTGTGCAGTGGGCGGTCGGCAAAGCCCGAGGCACAGCTTGGATCGGTGCTGAGCTGCAGCCTCCAAGTGGTGCCGAAGTCCTGCTGGGGATTGACCGCGCCAGACACGTCGGCCGAGCTGGTGGTGATTGATGAGGGCGGGTTGATTGAGACGACCGGCGCCGGTGGTGTCAGCGTCGCGAACGTATCGGGATCCGAAATGGCTTCGAGGCCATTTTCGGTGTTCCTGGCGACCAGGCGCACCTGGTAGGTCGCACCGCCCGCGAGCCCGGTTGCATTGAACGAGACGGTATGTGGACTCGAGTCTTCGGGCAGGCTCTGGTCGGTCGAGGAGGAAGCACCGCCCCAGCCTGTTTCTGTCCCCTGCTTCCATTCGAAGTGGTAGCTGTTGGGGAGTTCGCGCGGATTGATCGCGCCGTTGAACCTGGCTTTGCTGATTCCTATTTCCGAGGTCGGTTCGATCTCGACTTCCGGGGCGATGCCGCCGGTCAGCGGCCCGAACGCAAAGACACTGCCATTCGAGACGCCGGAGGTGACGTAGACGGCCCCCTCGTTGGGACCGCCGGAATTGTCGACAGCGATGTCGGAGGGTTCGCTTTCTTGGAAGGAGTGGGATAGCCCGGAGACGAAGTAGCCGGCGGCGTCGAACTCGTCGACAACGCCATGGGCGGCGATGTCGGCGACGTAGACGTGGCCGTTTGACTGATCGACCGCGAGATAGGGGTATGAGGGACCGAAGGAGAAGGCTCCCGCTTCGCTTTCGGACCCGTCGATTTCGACCAGGACGGTAGACCCCGCGGGATTGAAGATATAGGCCTTGTTATGGGCTTTGTCGGTGGCATAGACATTGCCGTTCTTGCCGAGTACGTCGACTCCGTAATAGGAAGCGCTGGTGACGCCCGAGCCGATAGCGGCGGAGATCAGCGTTCCGTTCGACTGGTAGGAGGAGATGTGGTTGCCCTGCGCGACGTAGACGTTCTGCGTCGCGGGGTCGACGGCGACCGAGGTGGCGCCGCTGGAGACGACCTTGCCGGTGCCGTTGACTGCAGTGTCGGCCGAGTAGGCAGTGGTCGAGGTGGGCGGGTAGGAGGAGGGGTTGTACTTGACGACGTCCGTGCCCCAGCCGTTGACGTATACATTGCCGGCGGAATCGACCGCAATCCCGCAAGGTCCTTCCGCGTTTGCGGAAGGAGTGAATTCGGTGACGAATGCTCCGGAGGCGTCGTAGAGCTTGACCGCGCTGTCCTGGTAGGCGGCTACGTAGAGGTTCCCTTCGGAGTCGGTGGCAGCGCCGCATGGATCGTGGAAGGCGCCTTCCTGGGAGAGGCCGGCCAGAAAGGGATGGGAGAGGTCGGTCAGCGGCCCGAACGCAAAGACACTGCCATTCGAGACGCCGGAGGTGACGTAGACGGCCCCCTCGTTGGGACCGCCGGAATTGTCGACAGCGATGTCGGAGGGTTCGCTTTCTTGGAAGGAGTGGGATAGCCCGGAGACGAAGTAGCCGGCGGCGTCGAACTCGTCGACAACGCCATGGGCGGCGATGTCGGCGACGTAGACGTGGCCGTTTGACTGATCGACCGCGAGATAGGGGTATGAGGGACCGAAGGAGAAGGCTCCCGCTTCGCTTTCGGACCCGTCGATTTCGACCAGGACGGTAGACCCCGCGGGATTGAAGATATAGGCCTTGTTATGGGCTTTGTCGGTGGCATAGACATTGCCGTTCTTGCCGAGTACGTCGACTCCGTAATAGGAAGCGCTGGTGACGCCCGAGCCGATAGCGGCGGAGATCAGCGTTCCGTTCGACTGGTAGGAGGAGATGTGGTTGCCCTGCGCGACGTAGACGTTCTGCGTCGCGGGGTCGACGGCGACCGAGGTGGCGCCGCTGGAGACGACCTTGCCGGTGCCGTTGACTGCAGTGTCGGCCGAGTAGGCAGTGGTCGAGGTGGGCGGGTAGGAGGAGGGGTTGTACTTGACGACGTCCGTGCCCCAGCCGTTGACGTATACATTGCCGGCGGAATCGACCGCAATCCCGCAAGGTCCTTCCGCGTTTGCGGAAGGAGTGAATTCGGTGACGAATGCTCCGGAGGCGTCGTAGAGCTTGACCGCGCTGTCCTGGTAGGCGGCTACGTAGAGGTTCCCTTCGGAGTCGGTGGCAGCGCCGCATGGATCGTGGAAGGCGCCTTCCTGGGAGAGGCCGGCCAGAAAGGGGTGGGAGAGGTCGGCGAAAGCCGGGGCGCTGGAGATGGCGAGCGTCGAGGCGGTGAACGCCGCGAGGACGCTACCGAAGAGGCGCAACTTTGCCGCCCAACTCGATTCCCTTCCTGACAACAACTAGCTCTCTCCCTGCCCCGTGTCAGCCTGAAACCTCAAGATTGCATACGCAATCGGCCATGTCAAGGTACGTCGTGATAAGCATCTCGATACGCACGATGCGCCTTTCCATCCATGTGCGACGTCGAAAGCGACCGCCCAGCGTGCTGGGCGGTCGCTTTCGTGGGGAACAGCCATGGGCTCATCGATGTTGCTTTACGAAGTGATGTAGCCCGGTGCCGGTTCTGTGATTTCGTATGCCGCATCGAAGAAGCCTTCGCTGGGGCATCCGATCCCAGTCAGTGGATTCGTCAGTTCGAGCAGCGCATGATCAGCGACAAGCTCGGCAGGTTCGGTCGCCGAGCCGTTCGGGCCCGTCCCTTCGGCGTGCATCGGCAGTTCGTTGGTTCTGTAGATGCATCTGAACACGACTGGGCTAATGCCGCATTCGACTTTCGCCAGAACGTTGTTGACCTTCGCTTCCCCTAAGTTGACTGCGGTCTTTAAGACGGAGAGCGTGCCAAGTTGTTCAATTATCACTTCGCATTTGACACCGGATTTGTGGAAGCAGTGGCCGAAGGACAGGTTTTCGAGCGTACCTTCGACTGGTCCGCCTTCCACTAACCCCGTCGTCGTCGAACCCGACGCGGACGATTCCCAGCACCTGACTTCTTCCGCTAATTCCGGTCCTAACAGCCGTGATGGCGTCACTACTTCTAAGTTCGTTTCTAAGCTTGTCGTCTGATGTAAGAGCTGTGCTTTGACTACAGTTCCCGCCGGGTATAGCGATTTTTCGGGACACGGCGATGTGCTGACTTTGCACAGCGCCGTTGATTCCGCCAGCGCCGATGAGGCGCCGATGAGCGCCATAGCGGCAACCGCGGCGATTGAGGCCAGTCCGAACATCTTGATCGGTTTCATCTGAGTGAGTCCTTTCTCCGGCGGTGGTTCGCCGGATCGGTTGAGCGGCGTAGGCCGCTGTCGCGATTAGCCCGACATCTATTGATTAGCCGGACGCCCTATTGGGTAATTGAGGCTGGTGAGCGGTCGAAATGCCTTTCCTTCCCCCTTGCGGCAGAGCACCTGCCGAAAGCGAGTTCGCTCGATTGGGATAGATATAAATAATGGATTACCAGACAGATGTCAAGCAATTGAACTATTAAGGTGATAAACGCCAGAGTTTTATGGCCGAGTTGGCTGCTGGTGGGCGCTAGCCCGCCCTTAAAGCCAGAATCGCCCGGTTCGAGCGTCGGAGCTATGGCGAATATAATGTACGATGAATTTCCATATGATCCGTCAGGAGATAGCGCAAGGTTGAGGGGTTAGCCTTTTCCGGCGATGACGCTGACGCCCTGGGGAGAATCCGGAAAGCTGCGTGAGCAGCGCTTGCGGCCGGGGCCCGGCGTCCCACGCGAGCGGGTCGAGCGCAACCAGCGCGAGAGGCTGTTCGGCGCGATGGTCGCCGTGACGACCTCGAAGGGATACGGAAAGACGTCGATCGCGGACCTGGTCGAGGCGGCAGGAGTCTCGCGAACCACCTTCTACGAATACTTTGCCAGCAAGGAACAGTGCTTCCTGGCCACGGTCGACGAGATCGTCTCCGCCGCCATCGGCGTTACCGCAAGCCGCATTCGCGGCGGCGGCCCATTGGAGGAGCGCGCGGTGCGGGGCGTCGCGAGCTTCGTCGAGCTGGTCATCGCCCAGCCGGCGGCAGCACGACTTTGCCTCGTCGAGACATATGCGGTGGGCGCGGAGGCAACGAAGCGAATCGATTGGGCGCTGGCCGGCTTCCAGGAACTGACCGATCAGGCCTTCGGACAACTGCCGGGACGCGAGGGCATGCCAGCGGAGCTGACCCAGGCGATGATCGGCGGGCTGCGCAAGCTGATCCACAGCCACCTTCACCGCCATAGCGAGGAGGCGCTGATTGGGCTGGTTCCAGAGCTGACCCAGCTGGCGCTCTCCTACCGACCACCCCCGCGCCCCTTGCACGGCCCGCCGCGACGCCGGTCCGAGTCGCCGGTAGCGCCCCTTGCGCAACGGGTGGAAGACCCCGGCGATCGGATCGCGCGAGCGACGATGGAGGTGATCGCGAGGAGGGGCTACCGGGATACGGCCGTCGCGCACATCGCGACAGCGGCGGGCGTCTCGCTTCGGACGTTCTACGAGTACTTCGACGGCAAGGAGGAGGCCCTCAACAACGCCTTCTATGGGGGGCGACTACGGCTGCTGGCGGCGATGCTTCCGGCCTTCGACCGGCAACGGGACTGGCCAGATGCGATTCGCGCCGCCTTCGGGGCGGCGCTCGCCTTCTTCGAGTCCGAGCCGGACTTCACGCGAGTCGCCACCTTAGAGATCTACACCGCGGGTCCGGCGGCGCTTGAGCGTCTTGAGCTTGCGCTCGAGGCGATACACCCCTTCCTCGAGGGAGGCTTCGAGCGGGCGCCGCAGGTACCGGCAGTCGCCCGCCAGGCGATCCCCTGCGCCCTCTATGCGATGCTCTGTGACCGGGTCCGAACCCATGGACCGGAAGGCCTCCGAGCGTTGACGCCGCTCGCCACCTACCTTGCCTTGGCGCCGTTCGTCGGTGCTGAGGAGGCCTGCGAGGTGGCTACCGGCGAAAGGCGCGCGGGCGCCGCTGTAGCTCGACCGTCCGCTGAGGGCGATCTTCGGACGCCAAGCCAAGCGTGGCGCCAGTGATACGAGGCAAGCGCATGCGGTGCCGGCAGCGCGATGAGCTCATCCACAGGGCGAGGGCCTGAGAGCCAGCGGTTCCAATCCCGGACAGGTGGTTCAAAGACCGCACCCGAGGTCGAGGCGGTCGTGATTCGCGCCGACCGCCGATCTGCGTCGGCGATGCGATGGCCGACCGCCACCGCGCGGTTCTCACGGGCCCGCAGGGAGACGTGGCTCACCGCTCGACTGGCCGCCGGCGAGTTGATCGAGCGCTGAATCAGGGCGCGTACCAGCTAGCTGGTACCATACATGGATGCATAAGACCACCGTCTACATAGACGACTCCCAGGCCGAGCGCCTGGGCCGGTTGGCGACCTCGAGTGGTCGCAGTCAGGCCGAGCTGATCCGGGAGGGCGTGGATCGGGTGCTCTCCGAGGCGCCTTCGCGGACCTTCCGCAGCATGGGTAAGGGACGAAGCGGGGGCAACGTGAACCGGCGCTGGGGTGCCGATGAGCTCTATGCCAAGGCTCGGGGCGAACACCGTCGATGACCCTGATCGTCGACGCCGGCACGCTCTTCGCGCAGGCCGATGCCGACGACCCCGAGCACGAGGCGGTCGTCACTCTGTTTGAAGGCGAGAGGGGGCCGCTCGTCACCTCGCAGGTGGCGGTCGCCGAGGCCGACTATTTGATCCTCACCCGGCTCGGCGTCGATGTCGAGCTCGCCTTCCTCGACGACCTCGCGATGGGCACCTTCGTCGTCGATTGCCTCGATCGCAAAGAGCTGGGGGCGGCGCGCGACTTGGCGCGTCGCTACCGGGATCTCGAGCTGGGCCTTGCCGACGCCTCGCTTGCCGTGCTCGCTGACCGGCACAGGACCGATCGGATCGCCAGCTTCGACGAGCGCGCCTTCCGGACGATGACGCCGTTGCGGGGCGACGCCTTCACGATCCTACCCGCCGATCTGTAGCGATTCGCCTCGCCGGCGCTCTGCTGATCGAGCAAAACGACGAGTGGCTGATCAGCCGCCGCTACCTCTCCGAGGAGTCGCTCGCCCTGGTCCTCGAGGACCACGATCACCAGAAACCGGCGCATCGCTAAAGAGGTGGAGGCGATGCGGCAGGAGATTGCTGTAGCAGTTCTGCTACGATGCATCGGGATGCAACGGATACCCCAACGTGAGTTGCGCAACGATGTCTCCTCCGTCCTGCGGCGGGTGATGGCGGGCGAGCAGCTTCGCGTCACGGTGGCGGGGCGCGACGCGGCCGACCTCGTCCCGGTCGAGGATGCGCCCTCTTGGACGGCTGGCTCCCGCGCCCGGGAGCTGATCGCAGCCACCCAGGCCGACGCGAGCCTGGCCGGCGAGCTGGATCAGGCCTTTCCGGACACGACCGACCAGCTCTAAGCGGCCAGCCCCGGCGACGTGCAGGCGGTCCTCGACACCTCGGTCTTCATCGCGCGCGAGCAGGAGCGGCCGCTCGGCGACCTCCCCGACCAGGTCGCGGTCAGCGTCGTGACCCTGTCCGAGCTGCGCCACGGCGTCCTCGCCGCCGCAGGCCACGAGCAGATGGCGCGGCGCCTCAGCACGCTGGAGGCGGCGCGGCAGATCGCGAAGCCGCTGGTCATCGACGAGGCGGCCGGTGCCGAACTGGCGCGCCTGCGAGTCGCGCTCAAGGCGACCGGCAGGGCGATGAAGGTGATGGACGCCTGGATCGCCGCCACCGCGATGGCCCACGGGGCCGCGGTCTGCACCCAGGACGCGGACTTCGATGCGGCGGCGGAGGCGGACCTGCTCGAGGTTGTGCAGGTGTAGGTCCTTCGGGGCCATGGGAGAAAAGGCGCGGCTCTTCGCGTCAAGCGCACGACGCGCACCTTCTTCGGCGATTTCCAGGTGCTCGAGGGCGATCTCGATGCGGCCTTCGATCGCCGACTATCTCCGCGGCGGCGTTTGCATGCGGGCTGCCGCGCGGGCCGGCGTCGTTTCCATGCGTGCCTTTCACGGGCACCGGCTCCGTAATCGACACCGATGTGCGGGGTGATGCTGCGCACGAGGATTTGCGCATCGTCTTGCCAACGAGCGGCCTGGAATAGGACGTCCCGCATTGAGCCCGACCAACGCGCCACCGATACCGAAGTCACCTCCGGGCAAGTCGCGTTCAACCCGTCCTTCGCTGGCGGTCAGATGGGGCGTTGGAATTGCCCGGCGCCGCTGGTGGATGCTGTCGGCCTGGGCCTTGGTGCTCGTTGCCTCGGCGATTGCCTACCCGCGCCTGATGGCCGCACTGGTGCCGCCCGACTACAGCGTCACCGGTTCGGAGTCGGCGGAAGTGACCCACCTGCTCGAAACCCAGTTCCCCGCCGCCGGCGCCGAGCAGGACGTGGTCGTCTTCGACTCCCGGACGCTGACGATCCGTGACGCGGCCTACGCCAAGGTCGTAAACCGGGTACTGGCACGGGTTCGGGCAGATAAGGGAGTGGTCTCGGTCCTCGCCCCCACTGACCCCGGCGCGCAGGGCCAGATCTCAGCCGACGGCCACGCCGCGCTTGCCGCGGTGGGCCTCTCGGGCGACGACCGTGAGCGCGCCGATCGGGCCGAAAGCCTGCAGGACACGATCGCTGCCGCCGCCGGAAGCGGCCCTGTCGAAGCGAACCTGACCGGCTACTCGCCGTCGGCGAACGACATCACCGAAGTCGAGAACGCCGACGTCGAGCGGGCGGAGTCGTTCGGCGTCCCCGTCGCCTTCATCGTCCTCGTCCTCGCGCTGGCCGCGGTGGCCGCTGCCTCGGTCCCGCTGCTCACGGCCGTGGTCAGCCTCACCGCCACCTTGGGAGTCCTCTCGATCCTGGTGCTGGCGCTTGGATTCGAAGCCGACGCCTTCCTGCTCTCGATCGTGACCATGATCGGCGTCGGCGTCTCGATCGACTACTCGCTCTTCGTCCTCACCCGCTTTCGCGAAGAGCTGGCGCTGGCGCGGACGCAGGGGCGAGACGACCCCGTCCCAACCGCCGTCGGCGTTGCGATGACGACCAGCGGCCGGACCATCGCCTTCTCCGCAACGATCGTGATCATCTCGCTGTTCTCGCTGTTCCTGGTGAACTCACCCTTGTTCCGCGGCATCGCGCTCGGCGCCGTGCTGGTCGTGGCCTGCACCCTGGTGACCGCCTGGACGATGCTGCCGGCCCTGCTGGGTGCGCTCGGCGATCGGGTCAACCGCTGGGGACTGCCCCGGCGTTGGCAGCCGGCCGGGATCACCGAGGAGCAGGAGACCGCGCCGCCGAGCGGTTGGGAGAGGTGGGCGCGCACGGTCCTCGCCCACCCATGGCTGGCGATTCCAGCCGCGGCGCTCCTGATCTTCTTCGCGCTGCCCACCTTCGGCTTGAAGGTCGGGATCGACCTGGGCATGGCCGCGCTCGCCGAAAAGCCCTCCGGCAAGGCGGCGCTGGTGCTCGAACGCTCCTTCAGCCCGGGCGTGATGTCGCCCGTGCAGATCGTCGCCTCGCACCGCGGCCCGGGTCCGCTCAGCGCTGCGGACCTGACCGCGATCGACGAATTCACGCGATCCCTGTCAAAAGATCCGCGCGTCACCGACGCCTACTCGATCGCGGTGCTGCTGCGGCAGACGACCGGGCAGGTCTCCCCCCAGGCCCTGGCTCGGCTGGAACGGGATCCCCAGGCGAAGGCCCTGCTCGCCCAGACGCTCAACGTCGGCAACGGCTCCAATCGCACGATCGTCACCGTCGTCCCCAGCGCCCCGGTCGACTCCACCGAGGCGACTGAACTGGTGGAAGACCTGCGCGACCGGATCATCCCCTCCTACTCGGCGGCCGGCGGCCCGCAGATGCTGGTCGGCGGCGAGACCGCTCAGTTCAAGGACCTCGGCGAAGAGTCGCTCGGCAAGCTGCCGTGGGTCCTGGCGCTGGTGCTCTCGCTCTCGTTCTGCTACCTGCTGCTGATCTTCCGCAGCCTGCTGATCCCGCTCAAGGCCGTGGTCATGAACCTGCTCGCCACGGCTGCTGCCTTCGGGCTGACCACTTGGGTCTTCCAGGATGGCCATCTGTCCGGCCTCTTCGGCTTCACCAGCGTCGGCTTCCTGCAGGTCTATCTGCCGATCATCGTCTTCGCGCTCCTCTTCGGGCTCTCGATGGACTACGAGGTGTTCCTGATCCGCCGCATGCAGGAGGAGTGGCTGAAGACGCACGACAACGACGGCGCGGTGGCGAGCGGGATCGCGCACACGGCCCGGCCGATCGTCGCTGCCGCTGCGATCATGGCCGCCGTCTTCGGCTGCTTCCTCGTCGCCGACGTGCTCGAGTTGAAGGAGTTCGGCTTCGCGCTCGCGGTGGCGGTGATCCTCGATGCCACCTTCGTCCGTCTGCTGCTGGTGCCGGCGATCATGAAGTTCGCCGGGCCCGCCAACTGGTGGCTGCCGAGCCGGCTGGAGCGGGCTCTGCCACGGGTTCGAGTCGACTGACGGCGCCAGAGCGACTAGGACTGGTCGCCAGCGTGGAGGAGTACTACCCCACTGCAAGGAGGGTCGTTCTCGCTCTCGCCGGCGGATCTACGAATTTCGACGAGTCAGTCGGTGACGCTCGCCACACCCTGGTGACGGAGCTCGTTTAGGACCTGCTCCATCGAATCGACGTCGCAGGAGACCATTTCCGGCCAGGGCTTGTCGGGGTGCTCGTCGAGGGTCTTGTAGCCGTTGCCGCTGACGATCGCGACGACGGTTTCCTCGGGGCCGATCTTGCCTTCCTGGGCGAGCCGTGCGGTGCAGGCGATCGTCGTGCCGCCGGCGGGCTCGGTGAGGATGCCCTCGGTGGCGCCGAGCAGGTCAATCGCCTCGAAGATCTCTGCGTCGCTGGCGGTCGCGGCGCTGCCGCCGCGCGAGGTCACCGCTTCGACCACCAGCGGCCCGTCGCCGGGCGCGCCGATCGCGATCGAGTGGGCGGCCGTATTCGGCGTCTGCGGCTCGATCTCCTCCGAGCCGTCGAGGATCGCGGTGGCGATCGGGCTGCACCCCTCCGCCTGGGCGATGTCGATCGTCACGCCCTCGGTCACGGCCAAACCGACCAGCTGCATCTCCTTCAGCCCCTTGTGGACGCGCGAGGAGAGCGTGCCGCCGGCGGCCGGGATGACGATGTGGTCCGGCGCCCGCCACTCGAGCTGCTCGACGATCTCGTAAGCCGCCGTCTTCGCCCCCTCGGCGTAGAACGGGCGCAGGGTGATGTTGGCGAACTGCATCCCGGTGGCCAGGGCCAGCTCGCGGCAGGCGCGGTTGGCCTGGTCGTAGTTGCCGTCGAGCTGGATCACGGCGGCGCCCAGCGCCCGGCAGGCGCGCGCCTTGCCGCGCTCCATGTTCGACGGGTAGAAGACGTATGCGGCGACCCCGGCCTTGGCGGCCAGCGAGGAGACGGCGGTGCCGACGTTGCCGGTCGAGACGCAGCCGATCTCCTCCTTGCCCAGTTCGAGCAGCCGGGCGACGGCCATCGAGACCACGCGGTCCTTGTAGGAGAGCGAGGGTCGCGAGGTCGAGTCGTCCTTCAGGTAGAGGTTCTTGAGGCCAAGCTCGGCGCCGAGGCGGTCGGCGCGGACCAGCGGCGTGCGGCCGCTGTGGAAGCCGACTCGCGCCTGGGCGCCGGCGTCGAGGATCGGCAACAGCTCCTCGAAGCGCCAGATGTTGATCTCACGCTCCGCCGGCGAGATCTCCGCCAGCCGCCTGCGGGCGAGATCGTAGTCGTAGTCGATGTCAAGTCCGTTGCCGCAGCCCAGGCACTTCGAGGTGGTGTCCAGCAGCGGCAGGCGCCGGGCGCAGTCGCGGCATACCAGTTCGGTCGCGCATGAGCGGGTGCGGTCGTCTGAGTTCAACATCTCCGATCTCTCCTCCCGGCAAGGGTACTGATGCTCCTAAGAAGAGGGCCCGCCCCAGCGGTGTCAGCTTCCGCGGGGCGGGCCCGGCCTCCGACCATTGCCCGGTGGGCTCTGGCCTGAGCTACGGCTGCGTCGGGGCCAGCGTGCACCCGGCGCGACATGGGCAGCGGCCGAGATTCGCCGGCCGCACCTCGAGCGCCATGGCCCATTACACGGCGGCCCCCCCTCTCCGGGGACCTTGGTGCCAGAGGTGGGAGGGCGTGTTGGTCGTGGTACCGGGCAGCACTGCTTGCTGGAGGTGGGGCAATGCAAGCAGCACCGTCGCCTCCCTGGTACTCCCGTAACAACCAACGTCTCGGCTCATGACTGGAGACACTCCTTTGGTCGTAAGGCGAGTGCCCGTGACTGGGTTTCCCACCTCTCCACTGGCGCATGGTCGTCAGCGGCGGTAGGTATAACACATGACGCCACACTGGTCAAGTCCTTCTGTCTATTTGTTGTGAATTGGTGACTGAGACGACCACGGGAGAGATCACATCGGCACCCGCGTCCGGGGCAGCCAGGTGAAGCTGCGAGCGACGTCGCAAAAGCCGGCCCGGTGGAGGCTTGCCCGGTCGCCGACGGCCGGATCGGTGCCCGCCTCGGCCACCGCTATCGTCGTGCAGCCGGCGCGCACCGCTTCGGCGATGCAGCGGTGCAGGACCGCCGCCTGGCCGATGCCGTCGCGGATCTGGGAGAGGCGCGAGGCGAGCGCCAGGATGGCGACGCCCTCGTGCAGGTACATCGCCGCGTAAGCGAGCGGGTCGTCGCCGTCGACGGAGCAGAAGCAGCGCCAAGCTTCGGTGCCGGGCAGGTCGAAGAAGAAGGTCGCGGCCCAGCCCGCGAAGCCCAGGGCTTCGGCGAACGGATCGCCGAAGGCTTCGTCTTCGCCGGGATCGACGCGCTCGTAGATGTCGATCCCGGCCGGCGGGTCGAAGGCCGGCGCCGATCCGTCGCGAACCAGCTTCGCCGGGCCGTTGATCAGGCGGTGGCCGTTGCGACGCAGCCAGACTTCGGCCTGCTTGAACTCGGGCAACCCGGGTGAGAGCGAGACGCGGTAATCGACGTCCTGGCGCTCCATCCAGCGCAGCGCCGCCGGCAGGTAGCCGTCCGAGACCGAGCCCTGCGCCGCGGCGCCGAGGATGAAGTTGAGGGCCGGCTCCCCCGCTTCCTCGGTGACCACGCCGCAGGCGCAGGGACCGAAGCGGACCATGTCGATGCCGAGATCGACCACGGCGTCCTCGACAGCCGTGTCCCAGAGTCCCTTCCAGAAGCGCTTCTCGGCCTCGTCGAGGGCATTTGCGTCGTATGGCAAGGCATCGCCTCCCGCCATACTGAGACTATAGAGGTGCTAGACCGGAACAGTCAAGGTTTTTCTCTCAGGCCATGCGCCGGGAAGGTCGGGGGCCTCGTCGTATCCGGCGGCCAGCAGCAGCGCCTCGGCGGCGTGCGGGGCGAACGGCACGAGCGTGCGGACGAGCAGGACGAGGGCCGCCACCTGGGCCTCGGCGTCGGGCCGGCTGAGCGCCCCGCGCCGCTTGAGAACGCGCTTCTCGAAGTCCTGGATGCGCTCGAAGAGGCGGGTCACGTTGCGCACCGCCTTGTGCATCTGCAGGTCCTCGAGGTCGGCGGTGATCCGCGCGGCGCCGTTGTCGCACCACTTGCGGAGGCGATCGCGCATGAACTCGGTGTCGGCGGCGGCCTCGGGGTCCTCAGGAGCGTCGGCGAGCGCCGCGATGCGCTCCTGCGAGTAGTCCCAGAGGTTGCGCAGGAACCGGTTGGCGAAGCGCAGGGCGCCGTCGTTCCAGTTGAGCGTCTTCGCCGGTCCGGCGGCGTAGAGCACCGCGAGGCGCACCGTGTCGGCGCCGTATCGCTCGACCAGCTCGTCGGGGTCGACGACGTTGCCCAGGTGCTTGCTCATCTTGCGCCCATCGGCGATCACCATCTCGTGGAAGAGACAGCCGCCGAAGGGCTCGCCGGCCTCCATGAAGGCGAATGGGCCGATGTCGCGCAGCGCCTTGGTGACGACCCGCTGGTCGAAGACGAAGCCGCCCGAGTCGGCGCCGGCGACCAGCCGCTCGGCCGGCAGCCAGCGCTGCAGGTCGGGGTGGGTGAACATCCGCTCGGCGCGCTCGGCGGGCGGCACCGCCGAGGGGACCCAGAGCCAGAGCGCGTCGAAGTGGCAGTCCAGCGTGTCGGTCTCGCGGCGGGCCGGCTCGCCGCAGCGCGGGCAGGTCGTCTCGACGAAGGCCGGCAGCTCGGCGAGCGGGTTGCCCTCGCCGGTCGGCTCGACGTCGCGCGGCAGGACGACGGGCAGGTCCTCCTCGGGGACCGGCACCGGCCCGCAGGCGTCGCAGTGGACGATCGGGATCGGCGTGCCCCAGAAGCGCTGGCGCGAGATCGAGAAGTCGGCGGCGCGGTAGCGGACGGCCTCGCGGGTGGCGGGCGGCGAGCCGGCGGCCGGCGGCGGCCCCTCCCCCACCCGCTCGGCCCGCTCGGCGAGCGTCGCGTCGGCCTCGTCGGCGGTGGGGATGGCGAGCGCCGCGGTCGGCCCGTAGCGGGCGTCGACGAGCGGCGAGACGAGCACCGGCAGGGCGGCGCCGCTCCAGGGGGCGATCGCCTCGGCGCCGCTGTCGATCAGCGGCACCGAGCGCGCGTCGCGGGCGCTGCGCTCCCAGCCGCCGGAGCGCAGCTCGTCGAGCTGCTCGCGCACGGCCGGGTCGGCGGCGAAGGCCTCGACCCCGGGATGGCGCGGTGAGAGCAGCACGAAGCTCGCCTCGGCGACCGCGCCGGCGTGCGGGCTGAAGGCGAGGAGCGGCGCGCCTGCCGGCCCCTCGAGCTCGACCTCCACCCCGTCGCTGCGGCCGAGGATGTAGCGCTGGGTGGAGAGCGAGATCTCGTCCCAGCGGCCGCTCCCCTCGAGCTCGGCGAGGCGGCGGTCGTTCTCCTCGAGGTAGGGGGTGATCCGCAGGAACCAGGTCGGCCGGCGGATCAGGCGCACCTCGTTGTGGCAGCGCCAGCAGGTCCCGTCCTCGACCTGCAGGGCGGCGAGGGTCGTGCGGCAGTGGTCGCACCAGTCGACGGTCGTGTCGGCGCGGTCGATCAGGCCGGCCTCGAGCAGGGTCAGGAAGAGCCACTGCGACCAGCGGTACTGGGACTCGTCGGAGCTGTAGAAGACGCGCTCGTAGTCGAACGAGAAGCCGAGGCGGCGCATCTGGCCGAGCATCCGCTCGCCACAGCGCTCGACCCACTCGGCCGGCGGCACCTTGCGCTCGATCGCCGCCATCTCAGCCGGCAGGCCGAAGGCGTCGAAGCCGAAGCCGAAGAGGACGGCGTCGCCGCGGGCGCGGCGGAAGCGGGCGTAGGCGTCGCCGATCGCGTAGTCGCGCACGTGGCCCATGTGCAGGTTGCCCGAGGTGAAGGGGCTGGAGGGCTTGATGTAGACCGCCTGCCGACCCTCTCGCGGCGGCTCGGTGGCGAAGGCGTCGCGCCGCGCCCAGGCGTCCTGGCGCTCGCTCTCGACCTGCGCGGCCTCGTAGGTGTGTCGTCCATTACTCATCCGAATTGGCTTCCCAATCAATCCGTGACACTACTTTGCGTCGTATACAAAAATATTTGAACATTGACAAATTTGCCCATTTCCGTTAGACGAACGGTTAGACTGAAGCTCGTTAATGCTCTCGGGGGGCGCGCTGCGCCACTCTTGGGGGCGGGGTTGAGACCTGGAGGGAGGTCCGACGTGAGTCATAGCAGAGAGGTAGGCGCGGTTCTC
This sequence comes from uncultured Solirubrobacterales bacterium, assembly GCA_963728365.1. Classification (GTDB taxonomy): domain Bacteria; phylum Actinomycetota; class Thermoleophilia; order Solirubrobacterales; family 70-9; genus VRUE01. Next base: position 114,846 of record CAVSJI010000001.1, on the reverse strand, counting down.
GAGGGTCGCGCCGAGGAGCGATTCCTCGATCGGGTGCTCGAGGCCGCCGCACTTGCGACTTCGAGCGAACGGGTTCACGACGTTGTTGCCAAGCTGGTCGAGATTGCGGCGCTGGATCCGATCGGCACACTGGAATGCCTGCGGGCGCTGCAGGTTGGCGCGGAGGTTCTGCAGGGCCTGGAGAGAGAGCTCGACCTGAGCCCGGACCGTGCCACGCTGGCGCTCGGCGGAGCGATTCAGCTGGCCAGCGCGGAGCTGGCGTCGGACGATCCCGACCTGGGCAGCCGAACGGAAGAGCTCGAACGCTGGCTGGAAGGAAGCTGGTAGGCGGCGCTCAGGCGGGCTTGACGCCCGCGACGAAGATCTCGAACTGGCCGTCCTTCGGCGGGCGCGGCTTGCCGTTGCCGCGGAAGACCCCGGTGAGCGACATGCCAACCGAGTCGTAGATCTCGGTCAGCTCGTCAACCGAGTAGAGGCGCTGGCGAAAGGGGATCGGCTCGACTCCGTCGAACGGGTCGCCGACCACGATCGGCGCGGTCCAGCCTTCTAAGTAGCGCGTGCGGCCGTTCCAGTGGTGGTCGATCAGTTCGACCATGTCCTTGCCGGCGATCCAGGTCCTCTGCGGCAGGTGCGTTTCGGCGTAGAGCACGTTTGGCAGCTGCAGCAAGTTCGTACCGCCGGGCCGCAGCGCCGCGGAGATCACCTCGAAGGTGCGGTGGTTCTCCTCCTCGGTCTCGAAGTACCCGATCGCCCCGTCGTTGAGGTTGAGAACGACGTCGAACTCCTCTTCGTACTCGAGAGCGCGCAGGTCGGCGGCCAGGAAGGAGACGCCCTCGACCTTCTTGATCGAGGCTTCGCCGCCCGCGATTTCAAGCAGGTCCTCGGAGATGTCGACGCCGACGACCTCATAGCCTCGCGCGGCGAGCTCGATCGAGTGGCGGCCGGTGCCGCAGGCCATGTCGAGGATGCGGGCGCCCGGCGGCGGGCGCAGGATCGCCAGCGCCCGGTCGATTTCCGCCTCCGTCTCGTCCGCCCAGGGACGGAACACGGTCGCAGTGACCGAGAACGCGCTCCGGTACCAGTCGGGCTCAACCGCTGTTGCCGTTACCTCCCCCATTGCTCAAGGGATCTTAGCGCGTCAAAGACCGGGCGCGTACCGAATGGGTGATGACCGGCCGGCGCTCAGGCGAAGGTCCAGAGCTTGTTGCCGAGGAAGTTAAACGGCATCGCCACGGCGACGGCGATCGCCTGCGCGCTGAGCTCGCCGAGGCTGGCGGCCGAGATCAGGGCTTCGAGCACGACGAGGTTGATCGCCAGGGCGCCGATGCTGACCGCGAAGAAGCGGGCTGCCTGAAAGCCGGCGTGGCCGTGGCCGGCGGCAAAGGTCCAGTGCCGGTTCCAGAAGAAGTTGCTGCTCACGGCGACGCCGAAGGCGCCGACAGCGGCCGCGGCGTGGTGGATGCCGAATGAGCCGCTGAGCAGGGCGAAGACGGCGAGGTTGACGAGGTAGCCCGAACCGCCGACCAGGCCGAACTTGAGCAGCTGCAGCCAGCTCGCCGGGCGCCGGGCGGCGGCGCCCAGGCGGTAGGCGAATTCAGCCGCGGGACTCACGAGCAAGGAAGCCTACGGGGTCGGCCCGGCGTAAAGTTCCGGCGCGATGCGGAGGAGCTCAGCCATCCTCGTCGTGCTCGCCGCCGCGGCGGCGGTGACGGCCGTCGTCCTCGTCCTCGGCGGCGGCAAGCAGGAGGCGAGCGCGCGCGCCGGCGGGCGGGCGGGCGGCGGCGGGCCGAGCGTCACGGTCGTCTCGCCGCGCAACGGGGCGCGGCAGTCGAGTCGCGCGGTCGTCGTCAAGGTGCGCGTGCGCGACTTCCAACTGGCGCCGCGGCACTTCGGCCGCGAACCGCAGCTGGGCCAGGGGCACATCCGCTTCTCGCTCAACCGGGTGCCCGACTGCGTCGATCCGGTCAAGCTGCAGCGGGCGATCGACAGCCCGCTGGGGCACGAACGGCTGATCGGCGCCTCCTTCGACTTCGCCGAGTACTCCGGGCCCAACGGCGTGCTGGCCGAACGGATCGGCGCCGCCGGCAGCTACTCCCCCGCCACCCGGCCCGAGATCTATTACCACGACCTCTTCCCGGGCTTCTACCGGCTGGTGATCACGCTCGCCCGGAACGACGGCTCGACCACGCCGGCCCACGCCGTGACCAACTTCCAGATCCTCCCCCGCCCCGGCCACGGTCCCGAGTGCAGCGGCGGCAAGGTGCCCAGCGCCAAGGCCGCGGCCTTCGGCTGAGCCCCTGCCGACCTTTGCGGTCGTATTTCTCCCCGCATAGCGGCTGAAAGTGCGACCGCAACCGCGGGGGGGCCATTACTTCACTTTGTATAGTGAGTCCGGATGCGGACCTACCGGCGTCTGCTGGGCTTCCTGCGGCCATATCGCCCCCAGCTCTGGGGGTCGTTGGTCTTCGCCTGGGCGGCGATGGGAATGACCGTCCTGATCCCCTGGGTGATCGGCCGGGCGATCAACGCGATCGAGAGCGAAAGCAAGCCGGACCTGCTGCCGCTGGCGCTGGCGATCGTCGGGGCGGGCGTGCTGCGGCTGGGGCTGACGGTGGTGCGGCGGGTCGTCGCCGGCAAGGTCTCGCTGGCGGTCGAATTCGACCTGCGCGAGCGCTTCTACGGCCACCTGCAGCGGCTCGAGCTTGGCTTCTTCGACTCCCAGCAGACCGGGCAGCTGATGTCGCGGGCGACGGTCGACCTGCAATCGATCCGCTTCTTCCTCGGCTACGGCCTGATCTTCATCACCCAGAACCTGCTGACGATCGCCCTCGCCTGCGTGGTGATGGTGGTCATCAACCCGCTGCTGGCGCTGATCGCGCTGATCCCGGCGCCCTTCGTCATCTACACCGCCTCGCGCTACAACCGGGTCTCGCGGCCGGCCGTGCAGGAGGTCCAGCAGCGGATCGCCGAGCTCACCGCGGAGGCCGAGGAGAGCATCTCCGGGGTGCGCATCGTCAAGGCCTTTGCCCGCGAGGAGCACCAGCTGCGCCGCTTCCGGCGCGCCGTTGACCGGGTCTTCGACCAGAGCGTGTACTCCACCCGACTGCAGGCGACCTTCTCGCCGCTGATCGGCCTGCTGCCGCAGGTGGGCGTGGCGCTGGTCCTGCTCGTCGGCGGGCGGCAGGTGATCGACGGCTCGCTCAGCCTCGGCAGCTTCACCGCCTTCTACACCTACGTAGTGATGCTGGCCTCGCCGATGCGGGTGCTGGGCATGGCGATGGGCATGGCGCAGCGGGCGATCGCCTCCGGCAACCGGCTCTTCGAAGTGCTCGACCGCGAGCCGCGGATCGAGAGCCCGCCGGGGGCGCCGGCGCTGCCGGTCGGCGGCGGGCGGGTCGAGCTGCGCGGGGTGACGCTGCGCTACGACGCCGCGGGCGACGGGCGCGTATCGGAGATTGACCCGCCTCTGAGTGGGTCGAGGTCGGATGCGGCGCTGGCGGGGGTCGACCTCGAGGTCGAGGCGGGGAGCACCGTGGCGCTGGTCGGGCCCTCGGGCTCGGGGAAGACGAGCCTGGTGGCGCTGGTCGCGCGGCTGTATGACCCGAGCGAGGGGGCGGTGCTGGTCGACGGCGCCGACGTGCGGGGGATCGACGTCGCCTCGCTGCGCTCGCAGGTCGCCTTCGTCGCCGACGACAGCTTCCTCTTCAGCGCGACGATCGCCGAGAACATCGCCTACGCGCGGCCCGGGGCGAGTCGCGCGGAGGTCGAGACGGCGGCGCAGCGGGCGCAGGCCGAGGGCTTCATCCGCGACCTGCCCGGGGGCTATGACGCCGTCGTCGGCGAGCGCGGGCTGACGCTCTCGGGCGGGCAGCGGCAGCGGATCGCGATCGCCCGGGCGCTGCTCGCCGACCCCCGCATCCTGATCCTCGACGACGCCACCTCCTCGGTCGACGCGACGACCGAGGCGGCGATCAAGGCGGGGCTGCGCGAGGCGATGGCCGGCCGCACGACGTTCGTCATCGCCCACCGGCTCTCGACCGTCTCGCTCGCCGACCAGGTGGTGGTGATGGACGGCGGCCGGATCGTCGACCAGGGCACACACGAGGAGCTGCTCGAGGGCTGCGGCTTCTACCGCGAGATCGCCGAGCACGGCCTCGCCGACTCCGTCTTCCTCCAGCGCGACCTCGAGCGCCGCGAGGAGGTGGCGCGCCTATGACGTTCCGGTGCGCCTTTGCCCTCGCATACGTGGATAAAGCGCACCGGAAGCTGCGATGAGGCGGATTCGCTTTGTTGCCGGGTTGCTGGGGCCGTATCGGGGGCGGGTGGCGTTGATGCTGGTGGCGATGCTCGCCGCCACCGGGGCCGGGCTGGCGCCTCCCTACCTGGCGGGCAAGGCGATCGACTCGGGGATCATCACCGGGGACGCCTCGGCCCTCGACTGGATCGTCGTCGCCTTCCTCGCCGTGGCGGCGATCTACGCCGGCGCCTCCTATCTGCAGACCTACCTGGTCGGCTGGGTCGGGACGCGGGCGCTGCAGGACCTGCGCGAACGGGTCTACGTCCACCTGCAGGGAATGTCGATCGGCTTCTTCACGCGGCGCAGCCCGGGCGTGCTGATCAGCCGCATGACCAACGACGTCGAGGCGCTCAACCAGCTGCTCAGCACCGGGGTGGTGACGATGTTCTCCAGCACGCTGACCCTGGTCGGCGTCGTCGTGATCCTCCTGGCGCTCGACTGGAAGCTGGCCCTGGTCACGTTCGTCACCTTCCCGCTGCTGGCGATCGCCAGCTTCGTCTTCCGGGTCGTATCCCACGGGGCCTACCGGGCGACGCGCGAGCGGATCGCGGCGGTGACCGCCTACCTGCAGGAGACGCTGAGCGGCGTGCGGGTTGTGCGCAGCTTCGGGCAGGAGCCGCGCCACGCGAGCGAGATGACGGCGCTCAACGAGGCCAACCGCGTGGCCAACCTGCGCACGGTCTACCTCAACGCCTCCTACTTCCCGGCGGTCGAACTGATGTCTGCCGTGGGTACCGCGGCGATCCTGCTCTACGGCGGCACGCAGGCGATCGACGGGGCGCTGAAGGTCGGCGTGATCGTCGCCTTCGTCGGCTACCTGCAGGTCTTCTTCGAACCGATCCAGCAGCTCTCCCAGCTGTACACGACCTACCAGCAGGGCATGGCGGCGCTCGACAAGATCCTCGAGCTGCTCCAAACGCCGCCCGACATGGTCGACGCGCCCGACGCGACCGACCCGGGGACCCTGCGCGGCGAGATCGAGCTGCAGGGCGTCTGGTTCTCCTACGCCGACAAACCCGATGCGGTCGCAGTTCCGGCCGCTATGCGGCGAGAAGTGCGACCGCACGACGCTGGGGGCGCTGGGGAGTGGGCGCTGCGTGGCGTGGACCTGCATGTGGCGCCCGGTCAGACGCTGGCGCTGGTGGGGGCGACGGGGGCGGGGAAGTCGACGTTCGCGAAGCTGGTGGCGCGTTTCTATGACCCGCAGCGAGGGCGGGTGCTGGTCGACGGGCACGACCTGCGGGGGGTGCGACAGCAGGCGCTGCGGCGCCAGCTGGGCATCGTGCCGCAGGAGGGGTTCCTCTTCTCGGGCACCGTCCGCGAGAACGTCGCCTTCGGGCGGCCGGAGGCGACGCTGGAGGAGATCGAAGCCGCGGCGGCGGCGGTCGGCGCGACCGAGTTCATCGCCGGGCTGCCGGAGGGGATCGAGACGCAGGTGGGCGAGCGCGGGGTGCAGCTCTCAGCCGGCCAGCGCCAGCTGGTCGCCTTCGCCCGGGCGCTGCTGGCCGAGCCGCGAATCCTGATCCTCGACGAGGCGACCTCGAACGTAGACGTGCGCACCGAGCGGATCATCGAGAAGGGCCTCGAGCGCCTGCTCGCCGGCCGCACGGCGATCGTCATCGCCCACCGCCTCTCGACCATCCGCCGCGCCGGCAAGATCGTCGTCCTCGACGGCGGCCGAATCGCCGAGACCGGAACGCACGAGGAGCTGATCGAGGCCGCCGGCCCCTACTCGCGCCTCTACGGCGCCTGGCAGGGCTCCTCAGCGGCCTAGGCTTGCTCCGCTAGTCGCGATATAGACGGAAAAGGGCGCAGGCGTGCTCAGCCGGGGCCGATGCCGCCGGAGGCGCCGCCCGATTCGCCGCCACCGCCGGTTCCGCCACCCGTGCCGCCGCCTTCGACCCCTGCGCCGCCGCCTTCGGGGGCCGCTTCGGGCGCCGGGGTCGCTTCGGCTTCGGGTTCGACGGCTTCTGGTTCGACCGCTTCGGGTTCGAGACCGCCTTCGGCTTCCGCTTCGCCGGCTTCAGCACCGGCCGCGCCGCTGGGCGTCGGGGCACTGGGGCCTTCGGAGCAGTCTTCGAAGCCGTATTCGCTGGCCGCTTCCTGGAATTCGGAGAGCGCCGTGGAGGCGCTCGATTCGGCCGCTTCGAGGGCGGCCGCGTCTCCGCGTTCGGCCGCCAGCTTCACTTCGTCCTCGGCTTTGGCCAGCTCTTCGGCGGCGCTGGAGAATTCGGCGTAGCCGGCGCTTTCCTGCGGCGTGCCGAGATTGTTGAGGCTGCTGACCATGCCGCCGTAGAGGCCGGCCAGGGTCGCCGCCGGACTGCCTTCGCCAACGCTCGTTTCGTCGGACCCGGCCGCCGCGTTCACCTCAGCGCAGATCGCGTCGCCCTGTTCGAGCAGCTCGGCCTTGGTCAAGGCGGTCGTGGTCGCGACCGCAGCGCTCGATTCCGTCGATTCGTCGCTCCCTCCCCCACCGCAGCCGGCAATCGCCAGCGCGGCCAGCGGAACAACGGCGATAAGGGGCAGACGACGCCTCACGACCGGCCCGAAGCTAGCAAAGCGGCTGGATGGCTCAACACCCCTGCCGCCGCCGCGCCTCGCGTCGCAGGCGCCGCTGGCCCCGCCCGCCCCAGTTGTCGGTCTGGGCGTGGCAGTTGCCGCAGAGCAGCTGCAGGTTCTCCAAGCGGTTGTCTTCCCCGTCGCCGTTGACGTGATGGAGCTCCATGGTCAGCGGCCTTCCCCGCCACTCGGTGATCCCGCAGACCTCACAGCGGTTCTCCTTGAGCCCCGCACCGATGAGCCGCGCCTTCACGTGGGAACGACCACGCCTACAACCAGCGACGAGGATGTCCTCGATCGGCGTGACCCACTCGCGGGGAACGATAGCGCCGCGCTTAACCGCCTTGCTCCAGGTCGCTCGCGCAAAACCGAAACGCTCGCAGCATTCACGCATCGACAATCCTTCGTCGATAGCCGCCTGCACCTCGCTCCAGTTGTACCGCCGGGCGCAGCGGTCATCGGCGGGAACACCCAGACGGCGCGAATGGTACGCAACGGTCGCCTTGGCAACGCCGAGCTGTCGGCTGATCGCTTTGTAGCTCAGGCCCTGCTCGCGCAAGCGGCAGATGACCTCGCGGCGCTCAGCGGATCGAGGCGCAGCGCCTTTGGCACGCGGAGCGATGTCCCCCCGGCCGACCGCGGCGTGCCAGTCCCAGTCCGAAAAGCCAAATGCACGCTGGCACTCCTCGCGGCCGTGCCCCGCGAGGTAGTAATCTCGGATCTGCTGCCAATCGACGTCTGCCATGGACGAACGAATGTTCGCACTGTGGTCGGACGTCTTTTGTCTGCGTGATCGGTCCTCAGATGGACCAAAGATCACTGAGTAATCTTGCGGGGTCGAATAATGGCAATTCGCGCGGTTCTGGTCCGTGAAATCGGGGTTCGAGTCCCTGCCCCGCAGTTCAACTGATCGACGCCAGCTCGAAGCTGGGGTCGCCGAGGCGGGACTTGAGCTGGGAGAGGTCGGTGCCTGCGGCCAGTAGGCGGCGGGCCTCGGCCAGGTCTTCGGGGCGTTCGACGCTGAGGGCGCCCGCCACGCGGTCGTTCTTCAGGTACCAGACGGAGAACTCGCCGGCGGCGCGGTCGCCGCGCCAGATCTCCTCGTCCCACTCCGACGCCGGGCCGACGTACTCGAGGCCGGCCCAGTCGGCGAGGTCGCTGAAGAAGTAGGGGACGACTTCGTAGTCGCGCTGGTCGCCGAGCATCGCGCCCGCGGCGTGCATGCCCTGCTGCATCGCCACGTCCCAGTGCTCGACCCGCAGGCGGCGGCCGTGGACGACGCTCTCGTAGGAGCAGCAGTCGCCGGCGGCATAGATGCCCTCGGCGCTGGTCATCAGCCGGGAGTCGCAGACGATGCCGTCGTCGACCTCGAGGCCGGCGCGCTCGGCGAGCATCGTGTCCGGGCGGACGCCGGCGCCGACGACGACCGTGTCGCACTCGATCGCCTCGCCGCTCTTGGTGAGCACGGCGCGCACCCGGCCGTCGCCCTCGAAGGCCTCGACCTGCTCGCCGCCGCGCACGCTGACGCCGTGCTCTTCGAGGCGCTCCTGGAACCAGCTCCCGGCCGCCTCGCCGAAGCCGCGCGAGAGCGCGACGTCCTCGAGCATCACCATCGTGCAGCGGGTGCCGCGGGCGGTCAGCGAGGCCGCCACCTCGGCGGCGATGTAGCTGCCGCCGACCAGCACGACGTGACGGGCGTTGGCGGCGTCGGCGCGGATCGCGTCGGCGTTGCCGAAGGCGCGCAGGTAGTGGATGCCCTCGTTCTCGGCGCCCTCGATCCGCAGGATGTTGACCATCGCACCGGTGGCGATCAGCGCCTTGTCGAAGAGCACCTCCTCCCCACCCTGCAGCTTCGCCCGACGCGCGCCGGGGTCGAGCGACATCACGTTGGCGCCGGTGCGCAGCTCGACGTTTTTCTCCTCATACCAGGCGGGCTCCTGCACGTAGGCCTCCTCGCGCCCCACCTCGCCGCGCAGGTACTCCTTGGAGACCGGCGGGCGTTCGTAGGGCGGCTCGGGCTCGCGGCCGACCAGCATCAGCGGCCCTTCGGCGCCGCGGCGGCGCAGCTCGGCGGCGCAGTGGGCGGCCGCCATGCCGCCGCCGACGAGCAGGAACTCGACTTCGCGCTCGGCGCCCACGCGGACTAGCCGCCGCCGCTCGCGCCGTTGCCCCTGCTGCCCTCGCCGGCGCGACCGAAGAGCGCCTTGAGCTGCTCCTCGTGGCCGGGGTCCAGCACGGCGAGCACCTCGTCGCCCACTTCGAGCACCGTGTCGGGCCCGGGGACGAAGCCTTTGCCCTCGCGCAGCACGGAGATCAGCAGGCTGCCTTCGGGCATTTCGAGGTCGCCGACCCGCCGCCCGGTCACGCCGCAGTCCTTGCCGAGCAGCATCTCGATGATCTCCAGCTGCTCCTCCTGCAGGTCGAGCAGGTGGACCAGGCCGTACTCCGGCACCTCGTGCTCGAGCAGGCGCAGGATCAGGTCGGTGGCGGAGACGTAGGGCTTGATCCCGAGCAGCTCGAAGTGGGGCTTGTTGCGCGGGTTGTTGACCCGGGCGATGATCCGCTCGACCTCGTACTTCTCGCGCGCCACCTGGCAGATCAGCATGTTGTCCTCGTCGTCGCCGGTCACCGCGATCACCATGTCGGCGCGCTGGATCCCGGCCCGCTCCAGCACCCAGAGCTCGGAGGCGTCGCCGTAGGAAACGTTGTGCTCGAGCTCCTGCTCGACCGTCAGGTAGCGGCGCCGGTCGTTCTCGATCAGGGTCACCTCGTGGCCCTTTTCGAGCAGCTCGCGGCCGAGGTTCCAGCCGACCTTGCCGGCCCCGACGACGATGATGTACATCAGGCCGCCTCGCGCGGCGCGCCCTCGCGCACGGCGCTCTCCAGCATGTCGATCGCGACCCGCGTCGGGCAGACCGTGTGCAGGCCCTGGCGCTCGTACCACTCGGCGCGCAGCGGGTCGAGGATCCGCGCGATCACGGTCGGCACGCTGTAGCGTTTCTGGGCGATCTGGGAGATGACGATGTTCGTGTTGTCGCCGTCGGTGGAGGCGATGAAGGCGTCCGCCCGCCCGATCCCAGCCGCCTCGAGCGCATCGGTCTCCAGCCCGGCGCCGACCGTGAACTGCCCGCCGAGGTCCTCCCAGCCCTTTTCCAGCCCGACCTCGAGCCGCGCGTGGGACTCGGGGTCCTCGTCGAGGCACGACACCTCGTGCCCCTCGCGCAGCATCGCGCGGGCGACCGAGGACCCGACCCGCCCGCATCCAACGATCAAGATGAACACAGACCTGAGTCTAGTCCGGTCCGGCGACGGACCGGGGCCTGCCGTGGCGACCCAGAAACGGTTGCATTCCCGAGCTCCGCATGGGAAGGTCGGATCACCGCTCACACTTTCTTGCTGCATAACACAAAGACAGGAGAACAAGCCATGTCCCGATCGACGCGCGGTCCCCGATTGCTCGTGCCGCTCATCTCGATGCTTTGCCTGCTGGGACTCGCGGTTTCCGCCGCCCATGCCGAAGAAGGCGCAAGCTGGCAGGTCGAAGGCAAAGACGCATCGTCCTTAAAACCGGAAATCTCGATCAACGAAATCGAGAGCCACGACGCGACGCTAACGACCACACTCAGCAGCAAAACGGTCGAAGTCTTATGCACCGGCGCTCAGCCGGTCGGCATAAAGCTCGAAGCCAACGGCTCGCTGACCTCCGGCCTCAAAGTCAACTTCTCCGGCTGCCTGACCAAGATCGCCGGCGCGACGAGCGGCCCCTGCGAACCGAACAACGGCGGCAAAGAACCCGGCGCGATCCACTCCAAAGCCCTGAAAGGCTTACTGATCACACACGAAGGCAACGGTCTCGTGCGTCTCGAACCGACGAGCGGCGAAACCCTTGCCACGATCGAAACGAGCAGCGAATGCACCATCGGCGCAGAAATCCCGCTGATCGGCAAACTCACGCTCAAAGACTCCTCGCTCGAAACGGAGGCCGAAACCCACTTAGTCGCGGAAGGCGCCCTGACCGAACTCTGGGCGGTCAGCAAAACCGAAGAACACAAAGCGACGATCAGCGGCGGCCTGGTCGCGCAGCTCGCAGGCACTCACGCGGGCAAGAAATGGGACGGCGCGATCCCAAAACCGCCGGTTGGCACCTGGAAGCGCGAAGGCAGTGCCGTGACCAAAGAATTATCGCCTGAAGTCGCGGTCAAAGAAGTCGAGAGCCGCAACGCGACGCTCTTAACCAAAATCGGTGGGACCAAAGTCGAAGTCATCTGCGAAGAAGTGCAGCCGGTCGGAGTCACGCTCGAACCCGAAGGGGTCGTCACTGTCGGCTCTCAGGTCAAATTCCTGAGCTGCATCACCAAACTCAACGAAAAAACCAGCGGCGCTTGCGAACCCAACAACGCCGGCAAAGAACCGGGGGTGATCGCTTCGAATGCGATGAAAGGGCTGCTGATCGAAAACGAAGAATCAGGGTTGGTAGAGCTCGCGCCCAAAGAAGGCGAAACTCTCGCAACGATCAAAACTGGCAACGAATGCGCGATCGGCGAAGAAATCCCGATCCTCGGCACGCTGACCCTGAAAGGCGCATCGCTTGAAGAAGAAGCCGAAACGCACTTACTCATTGCAGGTGCCCTGACCGAACTCTGGGCGGTCAGCAAAACCGAAGAACACAAAGCCACGATAGACGGCAGCGTTGTCGTCACCCTTGCGGGAGTTCATTCCGGCAATAGCTGGTGCGGCGCCATCCCTAAAGGGACCGGCTGCGAAAAAGTGGTGAATTGCGAACCAGAAGGCGGTGGCGCGAAAGGCGAACTGTTCAACTGGAGAGTAAACGAAAGTGAAGTGACTGAAGAATTAGAACCCGAACTGGCAGCCGACGTGTGTGGAACAGATTTGACGCTCTTAGGGAACTATTTCGGAAGCCCAATTGCGATCCCCTGCACTGGCTCGAAAGTACTCAACATGAAACTCGCTCCAGGGGGCACCCTCTCCGAAGGAGGTACACTTCGACTATCGGGATGCACACTTGAAGGAGAAGGCGAAGAAGTCCCACCATGCGAACCCGTAAACGAAGGGCTTGAACCAGGCATAATACTCTCGCAATCGCTTAAAGGGGAACTGTTCTCAAGCGAAGGAGTCGGTTATTTGCGAGTGGAACCTGCTGAAGGGGAAGTCTTCTTCGTGCTCGAATTTAGCGCAGAATGTCCGCTTGGCGAAAAAGCGCTGGTGTCTGGGACGCTTGTATTGGAAATTGACGAACTTGAAACCGAACGAGTCACTCACTACGCTTATGCAAGTCCACTCTCGGAATTGTCGCTCTGGGAAAATGCGGGGGAACATGACGTTGACGGTGTCTTGACCCTAAGTCTCTCGGGCGCACATGAAGGCCTGACATGGAGCGCAGGCTGAATAGCCAGGACATCAAGCGGCCGGTTAGGTGCGGGGATCCTGGTCCCCGCACCTGCGCTCACGATGCAGGCGCGCTCGTCTCCGGCGGCGCCGTCAGCAGCACCCGGCAGGGGGCCTTCTTGAGGACGTACTCGGTGGCGGCGCCGATCTCGGCGGGCTTGGCGGCGCCGATGCCGCCCAGGGTGGCGCCGCCCTTGATCTTCGAGGGGGGCTCGCCGCCGATCACGATTGCCTCGGAGTTGCGCCTGCGGGCGGTTTCGACGATGCCGGCGCCGACGCCGCGGGCGCGGACGATCTCCGGGGAGACGTGCACGTCGGCGTACTCGGCGCCGACGTCGCTGGCTCGCTGCAGAGCGCGCCAGGCCTCGGCTTCGACCTCCGGTGGCAGCTGGGCGCCGAGCGGCAGGGTGAGCGGCACCTCGATCACGTAGACGAGGTCGAGCCGGGTCTCCTCGCCGAAGCCGCCGTCCTCTTGCTCGGCGGCGGCCAGGCGGCCCGCCGTGGCGATGATGTCGTCGTCGAGCTTGGTGCCGAAGACCGGCACGAGGATGTTGCGGTAGGCGACCTCGGGCACCTTCTTGGTCAGCGCCTTCTCGGTCACCGAGACGCGCTTGGTGAGGCTGGTGCCCTCGACCACCCGGCGGTAGATCACGTAGAAGAGCAGGCCGAAGGCCATCCAGCCGAGCCCGACCAGCCGCCCGACCGGGTGGTAGACGAGGACGCTGAGGAAGGCCAGGCCGCTGAGCAGCAGGCCGAGGATGGCCGGCAGAGGCAGCCGCGCGCCGCGCCAGCCGACGTCGAACGGCACCCGGTAGGGACGCGGCCGATCGGGCTCGGTGACCCGCAGCCGCAGGATCGAGAGCTGGGCGACGGTGATCGCCAGCGTCGCGCCGAAGGCGTAGAAGCTGGCCAGCAGCTTGACGTCGGTCGGCGCGACGAGGCCGATCGCGATCACGCCGGAGATCGCGATCGCGACGTGCGGGGTCGCGTGGCGGCTGCCCAGCTTGCCGAGCCAGCTGGGGATCTGGCGGTTGATCGCCAGCGTGTAGATGTGGCGGGAGACGCCGAGCAGGGCCGTGGTCACCGCCCAGAAGAGGACCGGCGTGGCGACGACGGCGACGATCCAGCGCATCGCGTGCGAGACCCAGACAGGGTGGTAGGCCGAGACGACGCCGAGCACCGGCGCCTGGACGAACTCGCCGCCGAGCGCGGTTTCGGGACCGTCGGGCCCCGCCACCACGGGCACGGCCATCAGCGCGATCGCCGCCATGCCGGCGTAGACCAGCGGCACCGCCAGGGCGCCGATCGAGACGATCCGCTTCAGATCCCTGGGCCGCACCTCGATGTCCGGCGCCAGGTCGGAGGCGGCCTCGATCCCGGCGTAGGCCAGCATCGCAACCACCGAGGCGTAGACGATGTCGCGGAAGCTCGGGCTGCTGAAGAGGTGGACCTGGTCGGTGAGCCGGTCAGGGTGCAGGACGGCGAGGACGCCGACGACGATCACCGCCAGCTGCAGGGCGATGTCGGCGAGGGCGAGGACCGCCAGCGGCCGCTCCCTCCCCCGCCCCGTGACGTTGAAGACGTTGAGCACGCAGGCGGCGACGATCACCGCCGCGGCGACGCCGATCTGGGTCGCCGAGCCGGAGAGGTTGGGCGTCACCGGTTCCAGGTAATGCGGCACCGAGAGCGCGGCCAGGGCGGCGACGATCAGGTAGTCGATCAGGATCGCCCAGCCGGCGACGAAGGCGACGAGCTCGTTGAAGGCGTTGCGGGCGAAGCTCGAGGAGCCGCCGCGTTCGCGGATCATCGCGCCGCCCTCGACGTAGCTGAGCGCGGTGAGGACGAAGAGCAGGCCGGCGGCGAGGAAGATCAGCGGCGTCAGCCCGAGGCCGCGGTCGGCGACCACCCCGAGCGCGAAGTAGATGCTGAAGCCGACCGCCGAGTAGACGGCGACGAACAGCCCCGGCACCCCGAGGCCGCGCTGCAGCAGGGGCTCGAGCCGCGGCTTGGCGGGCTGCTGCCCGGCCTCCCCCGGCTGCGCTTGCCGGGGCGCTGGGATCTCAGGCGCGTCGCTCACATCCGTGACGCTATCCAGAGCCGGCCGAGGCCGACGGCCAGGAAGGCGATCCCAAGCAGGGCGCCGACCGAGAGCGGCCCGCCGCCGTGGACGAAGGTGCTGACCAGGACGACCAGTCCGACGACGACGAAGAGAAACGAGAGGAGGCGGACCGAACCGCTGTAGATCCGCTGAGGCGAGTTCACCAACCGATTCTAGGGGCGGGGCGGCCGCGAGCGCCTGGACCGAAGGCCCAAGCGCTCGCGTTCCCCGCGTCGTCAGCCTCAGAAGCACCATAGCAGCTCTCACCCAGAAAAGCAAGGAATATTTCCCGTAAAGGAACTACTCCGTTTCCAATGAGCGGGCGGACCGCGACTCGCCCCGCAGCGCGGGGCGGCGAGTCCCCAGACATAGGCGCGGCCGGCACAGGGACCGGCCGCGCTGGGGACATCTACATCGGAGGAGAAGCTGAGGCGGCGCCTGGAAGGGTCTCTCTCCCTCCCGGCGCCAAATCCTCAACCGTCGTCAGCAAGAAAGAAGATACAGGAAAAGTTCCACTTGTCAAGGGTTAATCCAAAATTCTTTTTGAAGGCGCTCAGACCAGGGCCGGGGTCAGGTCGGGGCCGCGCTGGGCGTCGGCTTCGGAGACGACGATCACCCGGCAGGGGCGCTCGCCGAGGACGGTCTGGAGGGTCTTGTCGTAGAGCGGGCGGCCGTTTCGGTGGCGCAGGCCGACGACCACCGCAGCGGCGGCGATCAGCTTCGCCTCCCCGGCGATCGAGTAGCCGGCCTGGCCGGGGCGGACGCGCTCGACGTGGCCGGTGACCCGCTGTCCGCCGATCAGCTTCGCCTGCTCGATCTTGCTCTGCGCCGCGGCCTCGGACTCGGGCAGCTCGGCCTCGAGCGGCAGGTGGGTGGGCACGGTCAGCATCGAGTGGACGTGGATCCCGCGGCGGCGCTTGGAGGCGAGCTTGACCGCCGTGGCGACCATCTCCTCCGAGAAGGGCTCGTCCTCGGAGAAGGCGACCAGCACCGAGCGGTACTCGATCTCCTCGACGCCCAGCGGCTCCGGCAGCAGCACCTTGACCGTCTCGGTGAGCGGCAGGCGCTGGTTGCGCCGGTAGAGCACGTAGACGGCGATGCCGAGCACCATCCACCCCACCCCCACGGCCAGCGTGCGCGGGTTGAGCGCCATCACCACAATCCAGGCGGAGAACGTGCCCAGGCCGCCGAGGACGGCCGTCAGCGGCAGCAGCGTCCCCCCCACCCGGAAGTTGCCGAGCGGCCGCCAGGGTCGCTCGACGCCGGCGTGGCGGCGGCGCAGCTGGATCACCGAGACGTGGGCGATCGTGAAGGAGAGCATCGCGCCGAACGAGTACATCGTCGCCAGGAAGTCGGTCTGGCCGGGCATCAGGGTGACGATCGCCACCGCGGCGAAGACGAGGATCGCGACGTAGGGCGTGCGGTAGCGCGGGTGCAGCTGGCGCAGGCCCTCGGGCAGCTGGCGGTGCTGGCCCATCGAGTAGGTGAGGCGGGAGACGCCGATCAGGCCGGCGTTGGTGGCGATCAGCAGGATCACCGCGGCGAGGATGCCGACGTAGAAGCGCAGCGCTTCGGTGGGGCCGGCGCTGAGGCCGAGGTTCTCGACGATGCCGAGGATCGGGTCGTTGGCGAACTCGCTGCCGAGCTCGGTCGCGTAGTGCCCGGCGGCGTCCTGGACGACCGGCATCGCCGAGAGGGCGACGATCGGGATCAGCAGGTAGAGGCCGAGCACCGCGATCACCGTGAGGCCGACGCTGCGCGGGATCGTGCGCACCGCGTCGCGCGCCTCCTCCGCCATGTTGGAGATCGTCTCGATCCCGGTGTAGGCGATCATCCCGACCGCGATGCCGAGCGCGAAGTCGCTCCAGGTGGGCGCCACGCCGAGGTGGACGTTGTCGACCAGCACCTCGGGGCTGAGCACGAGCACGACGCCGATCCCGACTAGGACGACCTGAGTCGCGAGGTCGGCGATCGCCAGCACCAGGTTGAGCTTGGCCGACTCCTGCGAGCCGCGGATGTTGAGCAGGGCGAGGAAGACGATCACCACGGCGCCGCCGACGATGTCGCCGGGATGCTCGCCGAGCGGCGACCAGAAGACCGCCAGGTAGTGGGGCACGAAGTAGGCCGAGATCGCGACCGTGATCACGTAGTTGAGCATCTGCCCCCAGGCGGCGATGAAGCTGAGCAACTCGTTGAAGGCGTGGCGGGCGAAGCTCGAGGAGCCGCCCGCCTCGGGGAACATCACGGTCGCCTCGGCGTAGGTGGCGGCCGTGCAGGCGAAGATCAGCCCGGAGATCACGAAGGCGACCGGCGTCAGGCCGAGCGCGAAGGCCGCCGTGACCCCGAGCGCGTAGTAGATCGAGGAGCCGACGTTGCCGTAGGCGGCGGCGAAGAGCGCGCCAACGCCGTGGACGCGGCTCAGCGATTCGTCACGTGGGATGCGCTGGGCCATAAGTCAACCCGCCGCCGCAAGTTGCGTCACCCTCTTCGCGGGGAATAGGCAGCTCGCGGACGAGAATACCCATTTCGTCTGGAGAGCCCAGCGCGTGCCCTTCACCCAGCGCCCGCGCTTGGTCTTCGACTTCTCCTCCCCAGCTCCCCGAAGAACCCCTGCAACGTCGCGGCGGAGCGACCCTCCGCCACCCAGACCACGCCACCGCCGATGTGATCGGCGACGCAGGTCAGGTAGCGGTGGCGTTTGCGCCAGCTCACCTCGTCCACCCCGATCATCACCAGGCCGGCCAGCCGCTCGGCGTCCCCGCCCCTCGCCGCAGGAAGTTGCGCAACCTCCCGAGCCTGCTTCAGCTCGGTGGAACCGCTCACTTGCAGGAGGTTCAGGTCAGATCAGGCGCTTTTCGAACCACGGGAACGCCAGGAGGACCACTTATAGCCAGGTTCGCCAAGACACCATTTCTACCGGCGCAGAACTTCCTCGGCGAACTCGACGAGGTGCCGAGCTTGGCGCAGTGATCGTTTGAGCTGGGCCGTGCTTACGTCGATGAACCCGTAATGGGCGGTGTCCTTGATGTCGATCAGCTGGCGCAGCTGACTGGCGGCCTGCTCGCCGCCAGGTGTGATCTGTTCGAGCAGCGCCTCGGCGTCGTGGTGATTGTCGGAACGGGACCGTTGTCCGAGCTCCTGGCAGCATGCGGCATCGGCAGCTGCGATCCCGGCGAGGATCGCCACTGACGCAGCCACACTCCCGTACTCCAGCGAGGGATCGTTCACGTCTGCGGCCAGCTCGGCTACTTCGAGAAAGCTCCTCGCATGCCCGAGGCGTTGCCGCGCCTGCGGTTCGCCGCACGTCTGGGCTCGTGGCCGCTTCCCGGCCATTAAGGACTCCCGAGGAGCCTTTGGATCGTTTCCCCGCTGAGGTCGACAGCGTCCTCCTGGACCTTTTCCACAGCGGGGGGACGATCCCGGCGCAGGCGCGGAAGCTCATCCTCTGGAACCTCGGCAATGCCGGCGTGGTTGCCGGTCCAGCGGCGCACCAGGCCGGCGAGCCGGTCGACCTGGCCGCGCCACGCTCGGTCGTCGGGGCTGACGCCGGCAGGTCGCACAATGAAAAGATCGACGTCGCTGTTCGTGTCCCCGTCGCCGCGAGCTGCGCTGCCGAAAAGGGAGGCGTGCACCGGTGGGACCTTCCAGGCGCTGATGGCATCGCGAAGGCGCTGGATCAGCTCGGCATGCGCGTTCGCCATCTGCTCGACGGTCGGCGCCAACAAGTGATCACGGTTCAGCTCATAGAGGAAGGTTCTACCTACCTCCTCGCGATTGACCAGGCCATGCTCCACGAGACGCTCTAGGACGTGCTGAACGCCGGTGTTTGAGCGCCCGGACCGACGTGCCAGCTCGCGACCGCTGCGCGCTTTCGTGGAGCCCGCGAGCACCACGAGCACGTCGGCGTCCACGCCGGAGGAAATCGCCGCAAAGGGTTTCGAGACATCCATCAGAGTGTCCTAAAGATAGCTCATATGAACTAAAAATAGGTCACTCGTGCCCCAAGCCGCTCGATGCCCACTCACGCTGCACGCCATCGCTACATCTTGGCGTCCGACGGCTCGCTTTGGCGCTTCAGGCGGATCTCGCGGTGGAGATCGGCTGGGGCGTTGTCGGTGACCGTCTTGAGCAGGTCGCGGAAGAACCGAGGAGCTGAGAGCAGCTCGTCCGCGTCCTCGATCTTGCGGACCGTGGGTTTGCGGACGTCGTCCCAGTCCCCAGCCAAGAGCATCGTGGCGTCGAAGGGGCCGTCCGGCTTCCGCAGGCGAGCGAGTTGATTGCGGAGGTACACGAATGCCCCCTCCTCCTCGAAGATGTTCGTGCGAACGAAGAAGGCAAAACCCATGGCCGCCATCGGGTGGCGATCACGCAGATTCGTCGCCTCGCCAACCGCCTCCTCATACCGGTTGTTCTTGTTGTTCAGGTACGAGCTGAACTGCGTCTTGCTGGAGACGAGGACGTCGGGTCCGTGCTGCCACGAGCTGACCACTACGTCGACCTGCTTCGCGTAGAAGCGACCGAGGATGTCGGCATTGGCTGCGCCGGGCAGCGCCTTCTCGATCCGCGCGATTGCCGGGCGCAAGCGGTGCAACGAGGGCGGCTTCTTATCGCCGGCGAATTTCCGCAGGCGCCCTTCGAACTCGTCCAGCTGCGCGAGCGTCTCCTCAACAGCCCTCGCCGCCGGCGCAAGGTCGGCGGGCTGCACCCGCGGACGCCTGCGCCGAGGCCAGACCGCATCCTCTGGAAAACCAGCTCGCCGAAGCTCGTGGGCGATCCAGGCGTCAAGCGCCTTGGCGACGCGGCCGGACTCTTGTTTCGTGGCGTAGCCCTGGCCGACGGGAACATCCAGCAACGTGCGGGCAAGGTCATAGTCGGGACGAAAAGCGCGCTCCCCGTGGCGCTCGCCGCCGGTGAGCGTCACCCACGGGTTTGCCTGGGTGTCGGCCTCGGCGAGGATCGGGTCGAGCGGTGTGAGGACGTCGTCACGGGCCATGGTTCTCGACCTGCCGGGTCCGGCGGAGCCGGAGGAAGCTGGCGCCGTCGCGGAGCTCCAGCACCTCGTCGGCGCTGAGGCCCATGACGTTCCGGAGGAGGCTGCTGTCCACCTCCGCCACCACCGTCCACCAGTCGCCCTGCCTGAGCCTGGTCTCGAAGCTGTCGCGGCGGTCGCCCAGCAACCTCCATGCGGCCTTCAACTCGTCTGGGCCGGGCAGCGGCAGGCCGGCTGCCTCGCGGGGCTCCATCTTGAGGATGCCGCCGCCGTAGGTGCGGCCCAGGGTCTCGGCGCCGAGCATGGTGGCCGAGTTGAGCGCGAGCAGCGGCAGCGCTTCTCTCGCCTCCCGCTTGAGCGTCGGCTTCAGCCGCAGCCCGTGCATGGAGTTGAGGAACGCAGCGCCGGCGGTGTTGTTGACCAGCCGCGGATAGCGATGCGACATGTACGTGAAGAAGAGATCGGGAACGGGGACCACAGGGGGGCGCCACCACGGCTCGCGCACCGTGCACTTGTACGCCTCATGGACCTTCAGCCGTTCTCCCTCTTCGACGTAGCGCCTCACCGCCGCGGCCCGCGTCGTTGGGCCCGGGCAGAGCAACCAGACCCGCTCGCCGCCGGCGCGTAGCGCCTCCCACTGCATGCGGCTGAACTCGAGCCCCTTCAGGTGTCTCGTGCCCGGTGGGCTGATCGGCTTCAGGTGCTTGGGGTCGAGCCCATACTCCAGCCGGGTTGCCTCCGACATCGCGAAGTAGCTGTTGGCGCCGGTCACGGTGCCCAGCTCGATTGCGCCGTATCCGTCCAGACGCGTCATCTCTCCCGTGACCCGCTTGAGCAGCGAGCGCGTCGACCTCGGAAGGACCAGATCCGACCACTTCCCCTCCGCGGCGGGGTTGGCCCCTACCGAGTCCAGCCGATGGCCCCGATCCAGGTCGGCGGCGTCGCCGGCATGGATGAGGACGAAAGCGTCGCACGGGCCCGGGCCCTCGGCAACGACGAGCACAACCTGCTCGTCGGCGCCGTCGAACTGCAGCTGCTCGAACATGACGAGCGTGACCGCGCCGAAGCGCTGGCGAAGCCAGCGGCGAACGGGCTCGGCGTAGTGAACCGTCAACAGCTCGGCCGGCGCCACCATCGCCAGGCGCCCGCCCGGCTTCAGGAAGGCGGCCGCGTGGATCAGAGTGGGCGCCCACGAGGAGGTGAGCTGGGAGAGCCGGACCCCCTGGGCCAGCGCCGCCTGAAGCGCCTTCTTGCGGGTGGCGCCCGCGAAGTCCTGGTAGCGCACGAACGGAGGGTTGCCGACCACCGCGTCCTGCCAGCCGATCGTGTCGCCGATCTGGGCGGGCGTCGGGAGGTCGAAGAAATCCGCGGCGATCAGGTTCGCGTCAAAGCCCTCCTCCGAAAGCAGCCGGCGCGATTCGCCGAGCGACGGGCGGTGGAGGTCGATCCCCGTGAGCTGCCGCTCAACCTCCGCCGCCGAGGCACCCGCCTGGCGGAGGTTGCGGCCCGCGGCGAGCAGGAAGACCGCCTCGCCGCAGGTCGGGTCGAGGACTCGCGTGTCGCTGTCCCGCACTGCCCAATCGGCGAGGAACTGGGCGATCGCAGGGGGCGTGAAGAACGCCCCTCGCGCTTTGCGCTCCACCGGGTTGCCGGCAACCGACGACACGCACCGAACCTACCGACCGCAGCGGCGGAAACGAACGTCTGTTCGAGCCTTGCTTGCAGGAGCCTCGAAGGGGCGAGGCCCCGTTGCGAGCGCCGGGAGCGGGTCCCGGCGCTCGCCCTCGGGGCGACTGGATGGGCGGGCGTTGTCAGCTTGCGCCCGCCCAAGCTTCGTTACGGGTTTTCTTCGTCGTTGGTCCTGACCGCCAGGGCGGTCGCCGTGTTGGTCTGGCCTTCGAGGATCGCGGTGTTGTGGCCCGCGGCCGAGGGCAGCCCGACCGAGAGGTCGATGATCGGGTTGATGATCAGTTCGAACAGGAACCCGCCGCAGCCGTGAGCGTGCGGCGCCGACCACGCGTTGTCGACGAGCTTCACGCCTTCCTTGCGCAGGATGCGGAATTTTTCGAGGAATTCGGTGACGCCGGCGCTACCGGTGATCGCTTCGTTGGGCGGCGGCGGGCTGGTGGTGCCCGTCGTCAGTTCGAAGACGATCGGTGAGCTGGAGGACCCCACGTAGCATCCGCTGCCGAGGAAGGGGTTTTCCAGGTGCACCTTGACCGGCATCTTCAGAGCGACGCCTTTTTTTTCGGCCAGATGGACTTCGCTGAGCAGCACTTCGCTCGGCGGCTTGGCCAGTTCGAGGGTCGAGTTGACCCCGGTGAGGCCGTTTTCGAAGGTGATTTCGCAGCTCACCCGCAAGAAGAAATCGCTGATTTCTTTGCAGTTCACCAGCCCGGCCAGGCCTCCCGGGACGTTTTGGGGGGTTTTCGAGAGCGTCACGCCGTTGGAAGCGGCGACCAGGTGGGATACCTGTTCGACGGCTTTGGTGTAGCCGCCCTGCAGGATCACTTCTTTTTCGATCGGCACTTTCTTGTTGCCGAGGATGACTTCGCCGCTGGTCGTCCTCGAGTACAGGCAGCGGTTGGTTTCCGGGTTGCTCAGCGGGCACTGCTGGAACATCGTGAATTCACCCGTCAGTTTCGCGGAGGCGCTCGAGGCCAGGGCGAGGGCAAACAGTGCCGTCAGGGCCAGCGTCAGCAAGCCCGCGATCGATCTGCGTCGTTTGGGGAGCATCGTCCCCTCCTTTGAGTCGGTGTTCTTGTGGGCATGAAACCCAGCCGGTCCGCGAGCGCCGCGCAGGAAGCGCAGCGCTCGCGAACCGGCCGTACAGCTATTCGACGCTAAGCGCGTCTTCGCGATGCCATTCGAATGCTTCGCTGGGGAAGTACCCAGTCCATTCGGCGGCTTCGCCAAACGCGGTCAGTTCGGTTTCCGTGGCTTCGAAGCTCGCGGAGTCGAACGTCGCGCTTTCGGTTCCGTTGTCGATTTCGCCGCCGGCGTTGCCGGAGACCGTGACGAGGAGTTCGTTCAGCGCGCATTCTTCGCCGCCGTAGAGGATCCCCACGTTCACTTCGTTGACGATCAGGTAGCTACTGCCCGAGATTTCGTTCAGGTTGGTTTCCCAGGGCAGTTCGTTGGCTTCGATCCCTGCGACCGTGCAGACTTCCGCGTTGGTGTAGCAGTTGAAGAGCGGCAGGTCTTCGAGATCTCCCGCATCGGAGCCTTTTTCGTTGGTGATCGCTATTTCGTAGAGGAAGTTGTCGCAGGTCGTGGTCAGGCCCGCGGCAGTCATCCCGCTTTTTTCAGCTCCCCCGAGGATCGTTTCCGTCCCCGAGAGTTCTTCTCCGTTGAACTTCCAGGCCGGGCTTGCGCTCGCGCTCGCGGCGAACAGCGCGCCGATCGCCAGCACAGCGAGCACGGCGGCCAGGAAGACCTTTGTCGCTTTGCGGTTCATCTTCTCATCATCTCCTTGCGCGAGAGCCCGCTTACGGGTTTTCTTCGTCATTGGTCTTCACCGCCAGGGCGGTCGCCGTGTTGGTCTGGCCTTCGAGGATCGCGGTGTTGTGGCCCGCGGTCGTGTTGCCGAGCTGGTTGTTGATGATCGGCGTGACGAGGAAGGAGAGCAGGCCGCCGCAGCCGCTGGCTTTGGGGGCCGACCAGGCGTTGTCGACGAGCTTCACGCCTTCCTTGCGCAGGATGCGGAATTTTTCGAGGAATTCGGTGACGCCGGCGCTACCGGTGATCGCTTCGTTGGGAGCCGGCGGGCTGGTGGTGCCCGTCGTCAGTTCGAAGGTGATCGGCGAGCTGGAGGACCCCACGTAGCAGTGGCTGCCGAGGAAGGGGTTTTCCAGGTGCACCTTGACCGGCATCTTCAGGGCGACGCCTTTTTTTTCGGCCAGATGGACTTCGCTGAGCAGCACTTCGCTAGCGGGCTTGGCCAGTTCGAGGGTCGAGTTGACCCCGGTGAGGCTGTTTTCGAAGAAGAATTTGATCAGCCGTTTGACCAGCCAGGACTGTTCTTCTTCGGGGACGATGCCGAGCAGCCCTCCGGGGACGTTCTGGGGGGCTTTGGAGAGGGTCACGCCGTTGGAGGCCGCGACCAGGTGGGATACCTGTTCGACGGCTTTGGTGTAGCCGCCCTGCAGGATCACTTCTGTTTCGATCGGCACTTTCTTGTTGCCGAGGATGACTTCGCCGCTTTTCGTAACCGAGTACAGGCAGCGGTTGGTTTCTGGGTTGCTCAGCGGGCATTGCTGGAACATCGTGAATTCGCCCGTCAGTTTCGCGGAGGCGCTTCCCGCGAAGCCGAGCGAGGCGAGCGCCGTGGCGGCGAGCGCCGCGCACGCCGCCCTTCTCAACATAGGCATTCGCATGTCTCGTATCTCCTGTTCTTTGCTCGTGGGACTGGGTATTTGGGGAGGAAGTCTTTGGGTGGGCGTCTACTCCTCAGCGCCGCCTATGCCCGTGCCGGTGGCGATGCCTGGCGCAGCGCGCGCTCAGGTGGGCTCGGAAGTCGTGGGCCTTGCCGTTTTGCCCGTCGAGGCGCACCGTGGCGAAGTGGGCGGAGCGGCAGAGGTTGGTCGAGTTCTGGAAGAGGCCCTTGCGCTTGCCCTGGGTGATCACGACGACCTTGGAGAGCGGCGCGTCGGGGAGGGATTCAAAGCTGGTGCGGATGCCGCCGTGCACGGAGTCCACGCGTCCCGCGGCGACCACTTCGATCGGCTGGTAGGCGGGGCCGCGCAGGCGGATCACCGCGTCGGGCAGCTCGTGGTCGGAGGAGCGCAGGTAGACCGGGCCTTCGAGGGGGTAGTCGAGCAGCGGCGTGAAGGCCCTGACGCGGCCGTAGACAGAGCCCGGCGGGCAGGCATCGGCGGCGAACTGCACGCGGGTGCAGATCGTGCGGAAGTGGCTTTGGTCGATGAACTCCGAGTGCGGCAGGGCGAAGACGATGCGCTTGCTGGCGGCTTCGCCGGGCTTGGCCAGGAAGACCGCCCGCAGGCGCGGGTGGGCGCCGCGGTGGGTGGGGCCAAAGAGCCGCGCGAAGAGGCGCGGCTTGTAGGGGAGGGAGCGGCAGCCGCCGACCTGGAAGCGCTCTGAGAGGGGGGCCACCCCGCCGAGCACCGAGGTGGCGGCGCCGCTGAAGAGCTCGGGGTCGCACGAGGTCGGGTTGAGGGTGAACTGGGAGCGATCGGCGCGCACGGTGACCGAGCGCACGTCCACGGGGATGCCGTGCAGGATCTGGGGGAAGGGATCGGAGACGGCGCGCGGCTGGCCTGTGGTGGGGTCGACGTGCACGGGGGCGCGGACGACCACCGCGCCGAGGTCGAAGGGGCCGGCGATCGCCGGGACGATCGTCACCAGGCTGAGCGGGGCGCCCTCATAGGGGCCGGCGAGGTAGGCGCGGCCCTGCACGTGAAGCGGGGCCGGCCCGGCGCCGGCGCCGACGTCGAGGCTGCCCACCTCCGAGGCCGCCGGGCAGGAGGGGTGGGCCTGCTCGAGGGCCCCATCGCCGGTGCCCGAGCGGGCCTGAGCGGCGGCGATCTGGGCCTCAGAGCACTCCGCCACGCCGGCCGGGCGGGCGGTCAGCCCGGGCGGCAGGGTCAGCTCGAAGCGCGCCAGGCGCTGGGAGCCGTCGGGGCGCGAGAGGCGCGCCACCAGCGGGCTGTAGGTGCCCCCCTGGGGGGAGAGCGTGCCGGCGCTGAGCGCCGGGGCGTTTGGCTCGGCGCAGGGCCCGCCGCCCGGCGAGGCGGTGGTCTGGAAGGAGTCGGCGAGGTGGGCGACTGCGCCTTCGGGGGCGCTCCAGGGGGTGAGGTCCATCGTGCTCTGGAAGGCGCCGCAGGCGGGCGGGGTCTGAAGGCCCGCGCGCGAGCCGCCGAATAGGTTGACCTTGATGTCCTGGAGGGGCAGCTCTGGGTTTTCCTCGAAGGTGGTGCTCAGCCGCCCGGTGGCGGGGTCGGGGGTGACCTCACCGGCGAGCTTGGCGATCGTGCCGCTCTTGGGGTCGGCGATCGAGAGGTAGACGGCGATCAGCGAGTCGAAGGGGTTGTCGAAGGGCTTTGCCAGGTAGACCGAGCCATGAAGCGGTTCGGGCTTGGGCTTGCCTTCGCCGTCGAGCGCCAGCTCGTGCTCGGCGTCTCGCTGGGCGAGCAGCGGCGTGGTGACTTCCATGGTGCCGAGCTTGGCCGAGTCCGGGCAGCTGTCGGGCTGCTTTGCGAAGCGGATTTCATCGGCCTGGCCGACCGGCGTGGTGAGGCCGATCTGCCCGCTCGTGCAGGCGCCCAGGCCGTCTCCCGAGGAGGCGTTCACGGTGAGGCCCTCGGGGAAGGCGAGCGTCGCGTCTTTCAGCATCGCCGTGGAGCGGCCTTCGAAGCCGGTTTCCTGGGGCTGGCGCAGGTCGACTTCAAGGCCGGTCGGGGAGTCGGCGAGGTTGGTGCTCGGCCGGGCGCTGAAGCTCGGCTCGAATTTGAGCTCGTTGCAGCCGTCGAAGGCTTTGGCGACGCCGTTCAGGGTGGCGTTCTCATAGGCGGCTTCGCGTTCTTCGAAGGGCGGGCTCGGTTCCTCCCAGCTGTCGGTGCGCGCGGTGGTGATCGCCGCCTGGCCGGTGCACTCCCCCGGCAGGGTGAGCAGGGCGGTTTCCTCTTCGGGGACTTCGCAGGGGCCTGCCAGGCGCGGCACGGCCCGCAGGCACTTGTTGCGGGCGAAGTCGTGGCCTTTGTCGGAAGGCTTGCCCCACAGCGAGACCTGGGTGGCGAGGATCGGGTTGGCGCCGAGGGCGAGGATGTCGTGGGCCTCGCCGTCGATCCCGTAGTCGGAGTCGCTGCGCACCGAGCCGAGCACGTGGATGAAGACCCCGTAGCCGCCCGCGTCAAAGCCGAAGGAGGCCGGCGAGCCGGGCGGCGGGACCATGTTGAACAGCGGCACCGAGCGCGGGCCGACGTTGGTGGCGAGGATCGTTGTGATCGCCAACCCCACCTGGGAGGCGTCGGGGCAGCCGGGGTTGCCCTGGCTGGTCAGCTCGGCCTCGGTGCAGAGCACCGGGGTGGCGGCGGGGTCCCCGGTCAGCCCGCGGGGCAGCTCAACGACGGCGTCGCGGGGGTGCCCCGTGTTGGTCAGGCTGAGCGGCCCGCCCGGGGGCGGGGATTCGGTGGGGAAGCCGAGCGTCGCGGTCAGCTGGTAGGGGTGGTCGCCGGCGTGGGTGGTGGGTCCGCCGTCGCCGGAGTTGAGCGACGCCGAGAAGCCCGATTCCCCGCCGAGGAAGCCAAAGGGGGCGACCGTGTCGCTGACCGTGCTCTGCACCTGGGCGCTGACGTCTTCCAAGGCGCCGCCGCCGGAGATCGTCGCTTCGTCGGGCAGGGTCGTGGGGTCGGGGAGGTTGTCGGCCTGCACGCCGATCGTCACCCAGATGCTGAGGCCGGGGCGGATCGGGCCGGCGCTGGTGCAGGTGACCGTCTTGCCGACCACCTGGCATTCGGGGCCTTCGCCGATGAAGTCGTTGGTCAGCCCGCTGGCGCCGGTCGGGGTGAGGCCTCCCGACGGGGTATCCGGCAGGGTGTCCGTGATCGTGATCGGGCCTTCGCTCGCCTTGGCACCGACGTTGGTGGCGACGATCAGGTAGGTGCCTTTGCTCGAGCCCGGTTCGAAGTTGGTCGGCTGGGAGCTGAGGGTTAGGCGCCACGCCGCGTGCGCCTCGGGCGGGGCTGCGCTTGCCTGAGAGGCTCCCAGCGGGCAGAGCGAAAGGACGGCGAGGATTGCTGCGCTGCGGCGGATCATCGCTTTGCCCCCCGGTTGGCGTGGGCTCGGTCTCGGTGGGCGCGGTGCCTGCCCCGGTGGCGATGGCGATGGCGCCGGTGGTGATGATGCCGTCGCTTGGCGTGGCGCTTCTTGGCGCGATGGCGGTGAGGAACCGGGTTGGGCGGGCCCGCAAAGGAGGCGCTCGGGGGCGTCTCCTGAGCAGGCTGCGGGGTTTCAGGGCCATGGCAGGCCTCCGCCGATTCGCAGGGCGGCGGTGCCGCTTCGCTCTGGGCGGCGATCCCGCCGTTCACCCGGGCGTCGTAGACGTCGATCAGTTCGTCTTTGTCCTGTGCGACCAGCTGCGAGCGGGTGAAGATGAAGACGTCGTTGCCGCTCTCAGAGGCATCGAGCAGGAAGGACGGTTCTTTTTCCTTCCCCGTTGAGATCAGGTACAGGCAGCCTTTGTCCTGGGTGGAGTAAGAGGGGCTTCCTTCGGTGCAGGTGCCGGCGCCGGGGGCCTCCCACTCGTAGACGTCCTGGCAGGCGCGGTAGAGGTTGTTTCCGGTGCCGTGCTGGATGCCGCTGCCGGTGGCCGGGCAGCCCCCGTCGCCGTTTACGTCGCCCGCCACCAGCGCGTCGGTGGTCTCGAAGAAGGCCTGGTTGCCGCTTGCCGACAGCAATCGGGAGAGTTGTAAGGCGGGGCTGAGCGGCACCAGCGCCGCCAGGTTGATGGTCCCCAGGAACGGCTGCCCTGTCGGCGCTGCCCCGCTCGGATCGCAGGAGACGCAACTCGGCCCGGCCTCATCCGGCTCGAAGCGGTAGAGCTCCGCCGTGCCTTTGCTGTCGTAGGGGGTGAGCCGGAGGCGGGAGCGGAAGAGCAGCGTGCCGTCGGAGCTGACGCGGGCGGTCTTTTGGAAACTCGACGCGGGGGAAACCTCCCTCGAGGCAGCCCAATTCGCGGAGTCGCCGCCTGTCCCGCCGCTCGCGTCGAGCCGCACCACGAAGACGACTTCGCTCGCATGGCTTTCGACGTCTTCGTGCCAGAGGTAGAGGTTGCATTCGCCGCTCGCGGTGCCCGGAGTGCCTTTGCAGTTGCCCGCTTTGGCTTCTTCGCCGGCTTCGTTGGGGCTGTTCCCGATCCCGGCCGGGACTCCGTTGGCGGCCAGGTAGACGTAATCGCCATCTTTCGATATCCCCAGCACGCCCTGCACTTCGATCCCGTTCAGGTCGGCGGAATCGGGAACGAGATCGGTGAGCCTTTCGCCTTCAGGAGCTTCGGCGTCGTAGCGGTAGAGGTCGTTGCCGGGGTTGGCGACCACTTCCTGGTTGGCCGACCAGTAGAGGTGGGTGGCGTCGACGGCGAGGCCTTTGGGGTTGCCGGCGCCCTTGGCGTATTCCACCGGAGCGCTGCCGTCGAGGTTGGCGCGGCCGATGACGCTCGTGTTCGGGTTGGCGAAATAGAGGTGCGAGCCGTCGAGAGCAAGGGCGGGAGGCTCCTTGGCGCCGGTGACGGTGACGATGTTTTCGTTGGACCCGGTTCCTTCGCCTTCGAGTTTCCGTCGCCGAATGAAGCCGTCGGTGCCGTTGGAGCGCGAGTAGTAAATGTAGGTTGCGATGACCGCGACATCGCCACCGGCAGAGCCAGAGATGAAGGTTTCGTTTGCTTCGGTGCAGGCAAGCGTCACCCGGCCCACGGTGCCGGCAGCCGCAGGAGGCGTGGTCACGGCGTTCACCCAATACACGTGCCCCGCATCCACGTCGATCCCGCGCGGGTTGCTCGCCCCGGTGACGCATTCCTGGTCCACTTCGGTGGTCCCGTCCAAGGTCGCGCGGCCGATCGTGCCGTGGCCCACGCCTTCGTCGCCAGCGTTGGTCCAGTAGATGTGGGAGCCGTCCACGTCGATCCCCTGGGGGTTGTTCGCCCCGGTGATGAATTCGGGGTTGACTTCGGTGCTCCCGTCCAGGGTCGCGCGCCCGACCGTGCCTTCGCCCGGTGCGCCTTCCTTGGCGTCGACCCAGTAGACGTAGCCGCCGTCCACGTCGACGGCCGTGGCGGAGGTGGGCAGGAAGCTGAGCTTCACTTCTTCGGCTTCGGTGGCGCCGAGCTTGGCTCGGGCGATCGCCGCCCCCAGGTGTTCGGGGCCGGTGTTGGCGTCGTCGGTGAGCAGCTCGGCGGAGGTGAAGAAGGCCTTCGTGCCGTCGGCCGTTGCGCCGGCGAAAGCGGCGGGCTGGGGGCCGCCGCCGTCGTGGCCTCCAGGGCCGATGCCGATCGTCCTCTCCGAAGCGGAGACATGAACCGTGCAGGCCTTGGCCGGGTCTTCGCAATTGCCTTCTGAGTCGAGCGGGCTTTGCGGCTCGGTCGGGTTGAGCCGCTCATAGAGCTGGCCGGTGCCCGCGGCGGTGAAGAAGACCGAGCCGTCGGCGGCTACCGCGTGTTCGTCTTGGGTGTAGTAGGAAGATGCCGAGCCGCCTCTTTGCAGGCTCGCTTTGCTCGTGCCCGAGACCCAGTCGTAGGGGCCGGCGAAGGTGCCTTCGCCGAGCTGCGCTTCGCTTTCGGCTTCGGTGTTCATCGTCCCGGCGAGATGCAGCTGTTCGCCGGCGGGCGCTTCGCGGTCCCAGGCGTAGACGTTGGAGTGGCCTTCCAGGGCGTCGGGGGTCAGCTTCGAGGTCGATTCGAAGACGGCGACCGAGCCGTCCTTCGAGGCGCCGGCGTAGTCATAGGAGGCGCCGGCCAAGGAATTGAACGGGTCGGTGGCATAGGGGGCTACCGTGGCGATCGGCCCGCCGTCGCTGGGGCGGGCCAGGAAGGTCGCCTGGCGCGGTTCGCCGAATCTTTCCGCCTGGTCGAAGACCTCGCCGAGGTCAGGTGTCCAGCCCCTGACCTTTGCTTTCTGCCCTGTGTCGCCCGGCGGCAGGAGGCCCTGCGTGAACCAGCCGTCCGCGCTGCGGCTGGCGAGGAAGAGTGGCAGTTCCTGCGCCCCTTCCCCGCCGGGGATGCCCGAGGTACTGCCGAAGGTGACACCGTCGCCGTCCGCGGCCGCTTTGACGAAAGGTGCCGTCCCGGTCGCGTCCCCGCCGTCCTTGTCGACCGGGGTGGCCTGCTCGTAGGCGCGGTTGTCCGGCAGCCCGGCCGAGGCCGGCGTGTGGGTGGTGAAGGCGACGGCCGTCCCCAGACTTGTGCCGACCGAGTTGAACGCCACCGCCCGGAAGCGGTAGGCGGCTCCAGGGGTCAGGTCGCAGGCAACTGCGAAGACCGCGACCGCTTCTTCGCCGGAGGGGATCGTCCCGGCGGGGACGGGCACCGATTGCGCCCCGAGGAAGCCTTCTGCTTCGAAGCCCGCCTGCGTGGTGTACTCGAAGTCGTAGTGGGTGTCCTCGCTCTCGGGGTTGATCTGTGCTTCCAGGCGCGCGCAGGTGTCGTGGGCGTAGGCCTTCTGTTCTGCGATCAGCGGCTTGGCGGCGAAGATTGCGATCACTTCGCTCACCGGGGTTTCGCTCGGTGGAGAGACTTCGCAGGTGCTCGGGGTCGGCTCTTCATCACAGCCGCTCCATTCCTTGAGGATCGAGCCGCCTTCGGGGGTGGCGGTGAGGAGGAGCGGTTCCGCGCCGGGGAAGCTTTCTTCGCAGTGAGAGCCGCAGTTGATCTGTTCTTCGTTGGCGCCTTTGGCGGTGCTCGTGACTTTGCCGGTGCCGGTTTTGGACTTCACCACTTTCAACTTGGGCCAGGCGAAGGAGGCGCTGACTTCGTGTTCTTCGTCCATCGTCAGCTTGCATTCGCTCAGGCTCGGTTCTTCTTCGCAGTCTGTCCAGCCGCTGAAGCGCGAGTGGGGGTCCGGGGCGGCGCTGAGGATCACCTCTTCGTCTTTTTCGAAGTCGTGGCTGCATTCGGCGCCGCAGTCGATCCCCGCCGGGTCGCTGGTCACGGTGCCTTCGCCGGACCCAGTCTTTGCGACCGTGAGCGGTATGCCGGACGGGTAGTCCAGCGGCCCGTAGCCCTTCAGTTCGCCCCCCGCTTTGCCGGAGGTGACGTAGAGGTTGCCGTTGGTGGCGGTGCCGGAGTTGTCGATCGCCACGTCGTTGGGGCCCGAGGGGGCGATTTCCTTGATTTGGGCCACGAAGTTGCCCCGGGAGTCGAACTCGTCGATCGCTTTCCAGGAATTGCCTTCGCTGGTGTTCTGCACGTTGGCGACCAGCACGTGGCCGTCGTTTTGGTCGACGGCGAGCATCTGGCTTTTCAGGGAGCCGACGTTGAGGAATGAGAAGGTGGCGCCGAAGCCGAGCTGGCCGGGGATGTTCTTGCCGGTGATCTTGGCCAGCACGGTGTCCCCGGCAGGGTTCAGCACGTAGACGCTCTTGGTCGTCTCGTCGTTGGCGTAGATCTCGCCGTTGGCGCCGTAGACGTCGATGCCCCAAGAGGTGGTGAGGATGCCGGCGCCGATCGTGGCGCTCAGTTCTTCGTTGGGGGTGGCGGCCGAGGCGGCGGCGTATTCGTTTGCGTGGTTGCGCTCGTCGAGCAGCACGTGGTCGTTGGTCGGGTTGACCGCTAGCGCCGTGGCGCCGGGGGGACCGAGCGCGGCGGCGGCCGGCGTGTAGGTGGTGGTGGCGCCCACCGGGTAGGAGCTCGGCGTGTAGCGGTAGACGGTGTTTTCGGTGGTCGGGACGTGGACGTCTTGGACGTAGAGCTGGCCTTTGGAGTCAACGGCCAGGCCGCAGGGGTGGGTGCCGCCGGCGGTCGGGGAGAATTCGGTGACCAGGGTGCCAGAGGGTTCGTAGACCCTGACCTTGTCGTCTTCCCTGGTGGCCAGGTAGAGGTAGCCGTGGGAGTCAACGACGGTGCCGCAGGGGCCCGCCAGGCCGGTGAGCGGGAAGGGGGGGTCGAGGGGTTCGCGGCGGGGGGTCGGGACCAGCGGCCCGTAGCCCTTCAGTTCGCCCCCCGCTTTGCCGGAGGTGACGTAGAGGTTGCCGTTGGTGGCGGTGCCGGAGTTGTCGATCGCCACGTCGTTGGGGCCCGAGGGGGCGATTTCCTTGATTTGGGCCACGAAGTTGCCCCGGGAGTCGAACTCGTCGATCGCTTTCCAGGAATTGCCTTCGCTGGTGTTCTGCACGTTGGCGACCAGCACGTGGCCGTCGTTTTGGTCGACGGCGAGCATCTGGCTTTTCAGGGAGCCGACGTTGAGGAATGAGAAGGTGGCGCCGAAGCCGAGCTGGCCGGGGATGTTCTTGCCGGTGATCTTGGCCAGCACGGTGTCCCCGGCAGGGTTCAGCACGTAGACGCTCTTGGTCGTCTCGTCGTTGGCGTAGATCTCGCCGTTGGCGCCGTAGACGTCGATGCCCCAAGAGGTGGTGAGGATGCCGGCGCCGATCGTGGCGCTCAGTTCTTCGTTGGGGGTGGCGGCCGAGGCGGCGGCGTATTCGTTTGCGTGGTTGCGCTCGTCGAGCAGCACGTGGTCGTTGGTCGGGTTGACCGCTAGCGCCGTGGCGCCGGGGGGACCGAGCGCGGCGGCGGCCGGCGTGTAGGTGGTGGTGGCGCCCACCGGGTAGGAGCTCGGCGTGTAGCGGTAGACGGTGTTTTCGGTGGTCGGGACGTGGACGTCTTGGACGTAGAGCTGGCCTTTGGAGTCAACGGCCAGGCCGCAGGGGTGGGTGCCGCCGGCGGTCGGGGAGAATTCGGTGACCAGGGTGCCAGAGGGTTCGTAGACCCTGACCTTGTCGTCTTCCCTGGTGGCCAGGTAGAGGTAGCCGTGGGAGTCAACGACGGTGCCGCAGGGGCCCGCCAGGCCGGTGAGCGGGAAGGGGGGGTCGAGGGGTTCGCGGCGGGGGGTCGGGACCAGCGGCCCGTAGCCCTTCAGTTCGCCCCCCGCTTTGCCGGAGGTGACGTAGAGGTTGCCGTTGGTGGCGGTGCCGGAGTTGTCGATCGCCACGTCGTTGGGGCCCGAGGGGGCGATTTCCTTGATTTGGGCCACGAAGTTGCCCCGGGAGTCGAACTCGTCGATCGCTTTCCAGGAATTGCCTTCGCTGGTGTTCTGCACGTTGGCGACCAGCACGTGGCCGTCGTTTTGGTCGACGGCGAGCATCTGGCTTTTCAGGGAGCCGACGTTGAGGAATGAGAAGGTGGCGCCGAAGCCGAGCTGGCCGGGGATGTTCTTGCCGGTGATCTTGGCCAGCACGGTGTCCCCGGCAGGGTTCAGCACGTAGACGCTCTTGGTCGTCTCGTCGTTGGCGTAGATCTCGCCGTTGGCGCCGTAGACGTCGATGCCCCAAGAGGTGGTGAGGATGCCGGCGCCGATCGTGGCGCTCAGTTCTTCGTTGGGGGTGGCGGCCGAGGCGGCGGCGTATTCGTTTGCGTGGTTGCGCTCGTCGAGCAGCACGTGGTCGTTGGTCGGGTTGACCGCTAGCGCCGTGGCGCCGGGGGGACCGAGCGCGGCGGCGGCCGGCGTGTAGGTGGTGGTGGCGCCCACCGGGTAGGAGCTCGGCGTGTAGCGGTAGACGGTGTTTTCGGTGGTCGGGACGTGGACGTCTTGGACGTAGAGCTGGCCTTTGGAGTCAACGGCCAGGCCGCAGGGGTGGGTGCCGCCGGCGGTCGGGGAGAATTCGGTGACCAGGGTGCCAGAGGGTTCGTAGACCCTGACCTTGTCGTCTTCCCTGGTGGCCAGGTAGAGGTAGCCGTGGGAGTCAACGACGGTGCCGCAGGGGCCCGCCAGGCCGGTGAGCGGGAAGGGGGGGTCGAGGGGTTCGCGGTGAAGTGGCGCCGCCTGTGCGGACCCGGCCATCATCCCGAGAGCCGCCGCTGCCGTCGCCAGCGCGAGCAGCGCCCTGCTCCTGCCTGCCCAGCGACCTTCGTGGCCGCTCTTCCTTGACTTCTCCCCCGCCCTGCTGACTTGCTTGCCTTCCCTCAAAGGTCTGCCCCTCTTTTGAATATCCCTGGCTTGTCCGGCTGTGCGGGCCGCGCCTTGGCGCGGCCCGCACTCCGGTTAGCTCATCGCATCAGCGCTTCGGTGCGATTAGTTGCTGTGTTTCGTCGTTATCCCGCGTGGCCGCTCCATGGTTCTTCTTCATTTGCACCGCTCAGTTCGAGCGCCGCCACGCCTTCGAAGTGCGCTTCGTTTACACCGAAGAACAGCTTGTCTTCCGGGAATAACGTTAAGCTTTGGACAGGCCTGATCAGCTGCGTCACCTTTTCGGTTAAGCAGGTGTCAGCGACGTACACTCCACCTGACAGCGTCACGCATTCCGCGACCTTCGAGCCGGTGATGGGCACAGCCGGCGGCAGTGGGCACGGATCTTTGAATTCAAGTTCCGTGAAAATGCCTTCGGCGTTATCTGGTTCGAATAAGATGTAAGGTTTTTTGGTTCCTGTTTCGTTGGGGTCTAAGATGAGTAAACTTTTAACTTCAGCGACAACTGGCTCCACCGGATCACAGATTTCCGGGTCGACGAGTTCTCCTTCGAACAGCACTAACGTTAAGCAGTTGGTGAATAACAGTACGCCTAAATTTTTTCCGTTCGGTTCTTCAATCTTGCCTTCATCGATATTCAGCGTGCTGCAGTGAATTACCTCTGTGGTCACGCCTTCTTCTAACACTTCGAGTAAGAAGGAGGAACCAGCCGCCGTCGAACCGGTGATCGATTCTGAACCGCTCAGTTGCGTGCCGTTGATTAACCATTTGGCACCCGTTTCGGCCTGAGCCGACCCAGCCGCGAGCGCCATGACGCTCATCGCGGCCAGGAGACAGACGCCGAGGGCGCTTAGCCTGTGCTTTCTGCGAATCATTCTTCGGTTTCCTCTCTTTGATTACGGATTCTCATATGGACTTGCGCAGGGCCGCGAGCGGCTTCCGTTAGGGAGTCGTTGCATTCCTGCACCACTCGAGCATCGCGCGTCGGGGACGTTCAGTCAAGTTTTTCGGCGCAACGTTTTCTAACTCTGCCGGGACCTCAGCGCCGCCGGTGCCCGTGCCGGTGGCGGTGCCGCGCGCAGCGGGCGCTCAGGTGGGCTCGGAAGTCGTGGGCCTTGCCGTTTTGCCCGTCGAGGCGGACCGTGGCGAAGTGGGCGGAGCGGCAGAGGTTGGTCGAGTTCTGGAAGAGGCCCTTGCGCTTGCCCTGGGTGATCACGACGACCTTAGAGAGCGGCGCGTCGGGGAGGGCTTCGAAGCTGGTGCGGATGCCGCCGTGCACGGAGTCCACGCGCCCCGCGGCAACCACTTCGATCGGCTGGTAGGCGGGGCCGCGCAGGCGGATCACCGCGTCGGGCAGCTCGTGGTCGGAGGAGCGCAGGTAGACCGGGCCTTCGAGGGGGTAATCGAGCAGCGGCGTGAAGGCCCTGACGCGGCCGTAGACCGAGCCCGGCGGGCAGGCATCGGCGGCGAACTGCACGCGGGTGCAGATCGTGCGGAAGTGGCTTTGGTCGATGAACTCCGAGTGCGGCAGGGCGAAGACGATGCGCTTGCTGGCGGCTTCGCCGGGCTTGGCCAGGAAGACCGCGCGCAGGCGCGGGTGGGCGCCGCGGTGGGTGGGGCCGAAGAGCCGCGCGAAGAGGCGCGGCTTGTAGGGGAGGGAGCGGCAGCCGCCGACCTGGAAGCGCTCTGAGAGGGGGGCCACCCCGCCGAGCACCGAGGTGGCGGCGCCGCTGAAGAGCTCGGGGTCGCACGAGGTCGGGTTGAGGGTGAACTGGGAGCGATCGGCGCGCACGGTGACCGAGCGCACGTCCACGGGGATGCCGTGCAGGATCTGGGGGAAGGGATCGGAGACGGCGCGCGGCTGGCCTGTGGTGGGGTCGACGTGCACGGGGGCGCGGACGACCACCGCGCCGAGGTCGAAGGGGCCGGCGATCGCCGGGACGATCGTCACCAGGCTGAGCGGGGCGCCCTCATAGGGGCCGGCGAGGTAGGCGCGGCCCTGCACGTGAAGCGGGGCCGGCCCGGCGCCGGCGCCGACGTCGAGGCTGCCCACCTCCGAGGCCGCCGGGCAGGAGGGGTGGGCCTGCTCGAGGGCCCCATCGCCGGTGCCCGAGCGGGCCTGAGCGGCGGCGATCTGGGCCTCAGAGCACTCCGCCACGCCGGCCGGGCGGGCGGTCAGCCCGGGCGGCAGGGTCAGCTCGAAGCGCGCCAGGCGCTGGGAGCCGTCGGGGCGCGAGAGGCGCGCCACCAGCGGGCTGTAGGTGCCCCCCTGGGGGGAGAGCGTGCCGGCGCTGAGCGCCGGGGCGTTTGGCTCGGCGCAGGGCCCGCCGCCCGGCGAGGCGGTGGTCTGGAAGGAGTCGGCGAGGTGGGCGACTGCGCCTTCGGGGGCGCTCCAGGGGGTGAGGTCCATCGTGCTCTGGAAGGCGCCGCAGGCGGGCGGGGTCTGAAGGCCCGCGCGCGAGCCGCCGAATAGGTTGACCTTGATGTCCTGGAGGGGCAGCTCTGGGTTTTCCTCGAAGGTGGTGCTCAGCCGCCCGGTGGCGGGGTCGGGGGTGACCTCACCGGCGAGCTTGGCGATCGTGCCGCTCTTGGGGTCGGCGATCGAGAGGTAGACGGCGATCAGCGAGTCGAAGGGGTTGTCGAAGGGCTTTGCCAGGTAGACCGAGCCATGAAGCGGTTCGGGCTTGGGCTTGCCTTCGCCGTCGAGCGCCAGCTCGTGCTCGGCGTCTCGCTGGGCGAGCAGCGGCGTGGTGACTTCCATGGTGCCGAGCTTGGCCGAGTCCGGGCAGCTGTCGGGCTGCTTTGCGAAGCGGATTTCATCGGCCTGGCCGACCGGCGTGGTGAGGCCGATCTGCCCGCTCGTGCAGGCGCCCAGGCCGTCTCCCGAGGAGGCGTTCACGGTGAGGCCCTCGGGGAAGGCGAGCGTCGCGTCTTTCAGCATCGCCGTGGAGCGGCCTTCGAAGCCGGTTTCCTGGGGCTGGCGCAGGTCGACTTCAAGGCCGGTCGGGGAGTCGGCGAGGTTGGTGCTCGGCCGGGCGCTGAAGCTCGGCTCGAATTTGAGCTCGTTGCAGCCGTCGAAGGCTTTGGCGACGCCGTTCAGGGTGGCGTTCTCATAGGCGGCTTCGCGTTCTTCGAAGGGCGGGCTCGGTTCCTCCCAGCTGTCGGTGCGCGCGGTGGTGATCGCCGCCTGGCCGGTGCACTCCCCCGGCAGGGTGAGCAGGGCGGTTTCCTCTTCGGGGACTTCGCAGGGGCCTGCCAGGCGCGGCACGGCCCGCAGGCACTTGTTGCGGGCGAAGTCGTGGCCTTTGTCGGAAGGCTTGCCCCACAGCGAGACCTGGGTGGCGAGGATCGGGTTGGCGCCGAGGGCGAGGATGTCGTGGGCCTCGCCGTCGATCCCGTAGTCGGAGTCGCTGCGCACCGAGCCGAGCACGTGGATGAAGACCCCGTAGCCGCCCGCGTCAAAGCCGAAGGA
Source organism: uncultured Solirubrobacterales bacterium (assembly GCA_963728365.1). Lineage (GTDB taxonomy): Bacteria > Actinomycetota > Thermoleophilia > Solirubrobacterales > 70-9 > VRUE01. The sequence continues at coordinate 77,394 of CAVSJI010000001.1, read as the reverse complement.
GGCCGGCGAGCCGGGCGGCGGGACCATGTTGAACAGCGGCACCGAGCGCGGGCCGACGTTGGTGGCGAGGATCGTTGTGATCGCCAACCCCACCTGGGAGGCGTCGGGGCAGCCGGGGTTGCCCTGGCTGGTCAGCTCGGCCTCGGTGCAGAGCACCGGGGTGGCGGCGGGGTCCCCGGTCAGCCCGCGGGGCAGCTCAACGACGGCGTCGCGGGGGTGCCCCGTGTTGGTCAGGCTGAGCGGCCCGCCCGGGGGCGGGGATTCGGTGGGGAAGCCGAGCGTCGCGGTCAGCTGGTAGGGGTGGTCGCCGGCGTGGGTGGTGGGTCCGCCGTCGCCGGAGTTGAGCGACGCCGAGAAGCCCGATTCCCCGCCGAGGAAGCCAAAGGGGGCGACCGTGTCGCTGACCGTGCTCTGCACCTGGGCGCTGACGTCTTCCAAGGCGCCGCCGCCGGAGATCGTCGCTTCGTCGGGCAGGGTCGTGGGGTCGGGGAGGTTGTCGGCCTGCACGCCGATCGTCACCCAGATGCTGAGGCCGGGGCGGATCGGGCCGGCGCTGGTGCAGGTGACCGTCTTGCCGACCACCTGGCATTCGGGGCCTTCGCCGATGAAGTCGTTGGTCAGCCCGCTGGCGCCGGTCGGGGTGAGGCCTCCCGACGGGGTATCCGGCAGGGTGTCCGTGATCGTGATCGGGCCTTCGCTCGCCTTGGCACCGACGTTGGTGGCGACGATCAGGTAGGTGCCTTTGCTCGAGCCCGGTTCGAAGTTGGTCGGCTGGGAGCTGAGGGTTAGGCGCCACGCCGCGTGCGCCTCGGGCGGGGCTGCGCTTGCCTGAGAGGCTCCCAGCGGGCAGAGCGAAAGGACGGCGAGGATTGCTGCGCTGCGGCGGATCATCGCTTTGCCCCCCGGTTGGCGTGGGCTCGGTCTCGGTGGGCGCGGTGCCTGCCCCGGTGGCGATGGCGATGGCGCCGGTGGTGATGATGCCGTCGCTTGGCGTGGCGCTTCTTGGCGCGATGGCGGTGAGGAACCGGGTTGGGCGGGCCCGCAAAGGAGGCGCTCGGGGGCGTCTCCTGAGCAGGCTGCGGGGTTTCAGGGCCATGGCAGGCCTCCGCCGATTCGCAGGGCGGCGGTGCCGCTTCGCTCTGGGCGGCGATCCCGCCGTTCACCCGGGCGTCGTAGACGTCGATCAGTTCGTCCTTGTCCTGCTCGACCAGCTGCGAGCGGGTGAAGATGAAGACGTCGTTGCCGCTCTCAGAGGCGTCGAGCAGGAAGGACGGTTCTCTTTCCTTCCCCGTGGAGATCAGGTACAGGCAGCCTTTGTCCTGGGTGGAGTAGGAGGGGCTTCCTTCGGTGCAGGTGCCGGCGCCGGGGGCCTCCCACTCGTAGACGTCCTGGCAGGCGCGGTAGGCGTTGTTTCCGGTGCCGTGCTGGATGCCGCTGCCGGTGGCCGGGCAGCCCCCGTCGCCGTTTACGTCGCCCGCCACCAGCGCGTCGGTGGTCTCGAAGAAGGCCTGGTTGCCGCTCGAGGAGAGCACGCGGGAGAGTTGTAAGGCCGGAGGGGCTGGAATCAGTGCCGCCAGCTCGATCGTCCCCAGGAACGGCTGCCCTGTCGGCGCTGCCCCGCTCGGATCGCAGGAGACGCAGCTCGAGCCGGCATCGCCGGGCTGGTAGCGGTAGAGCTCCGACGTGCCTTTGCTGTCGTAGGGGGTGAGCCGGAGGCGGGAGCGGAAGAGCAGCGTGCCGTCGGAGCTGACGCGGGCGGTCTTCTGGAAGGTGTCGGAGGGAGAGACCTCCCTCGAGGCAGACCAGTTCGCCGTGTCTCCGTCCGTACCCCCGCTCGCGTCGAGCCGCACCACGAACACGACTTCGCTCGCATGGCTTTCGGGGTCTTCGTGCCACATGTAGAGGTTGCATTCGCCGCTCGCGGTGCCCGGAGTGCCTTTGCAGTTGCCCGCTTTGGCTTCTTCGCCGGCTTCGTTGGGGCTGTTCCCGATCCCGGCCGGCACCCCGTTGGCAGCCAGGTAGACGTGATCGCCACCTTTCGATATCCCCAGCACGCCCTGCACTTCGATCCCGTTCAGGTCGGCGGAGTCGGGGATGAGGTCGGTGAGCCTTTCGCCTTCCGGGGCTTCGGCGCTGTAGCGGTAGAGGTCGTTGCCGGGGTTGGCGACCACTTCCTGGTTGGCCGACCAGTAGAGGTGGGTGGCGTCGACGGCGAGGCCTTTGGGGTTGCCGGCGCCCTTGGCGTATTCCACCGGAGCGCTGCCGTCGAGGTTAGAGCGGCCGATGACGCTCGTGTTGGGGTTGGCGAAGTAAAGATGCGAGCCATCTAGCGTGATCGGCGGCGGGGATTTTGCGCCGGATACCGTCACGTCTGCATTGCCGTTTTCCGTGCCGTCGGCGATGCTTCCCTGGCGGATGAAGCCGTCGCTGCCGTTCGTGCGCGAGAAGTAGATCGTTGTTCCGTTCACTGCCACATCACCGCTGGCGAACTTGATGAATTCCTGCTGAGGGCTGCCCCCCGCGAGACCAGCGCGCCCTACGTAGCCACTGCCGTTTCCGGTGTCATAGCCCGCGTTCACCCAGTAGACGTATTCGTGCCCCGCTTCCGCGCTCGCGTCGATCCCGCGCGGATCGTAGGCGCCTTCGATGAGCTCCGGTTCGGGGTTGGCGCCACTCAGCTCGGCCCTGCCGATCGTGCCATGGCCTTCCTCGCCGTCCACGGCGTTGGTCCAGTAGACGTATTCCTTGCCGAGTTCGTCGAGCACGGCGACGCCCTGGATGTCGGCGAAGCCTTCGAAGACGCCCGGTTCGACTTCGCGCTGGACTTCGAGGTCGGACCTCGGGATGAAGGCGGGGTCGATTTCTTCGGGTTCCGTGGCGCCCAGCTTGGCGCGGCCGATCGACTCGCCTTCGGGTTCGACCCAGTAGACGTAGCCGCCGTCCACGTCGACGGCCGTGGCGGAGGTGGGCAGGAAGCTGAGCTTCACTTCTTCGGCTTCGGTGGCGCCGAGCTTGGCTCGGGCGATCGCCGCCCCCAGGTGTTCGGGGCCGGTGTTGGCGTCGTCGGTGAGCAGCTCGGCGGAGGTGAAGAAGGCCTTCGTGCCGTCGGCCGTTGCGCCGGCGAAAGCGGCGGGCTGGGGGCCGCCGCCGTCGTGGCCTCCAGGGCCGATGCCGATCGTCCTCTCCGAGGCCGAGACGTGGACCGTGCAGGCCTTGGCCGGGTCTTCGCAATGCCCTTCTCCGTCGAGCGGGCTCTGCGACTCGGTCGGGTTGAGCCGCTCATACAGCTGCCCGGTGCCCGCGCCGGTGAAGAAGACTGAGCCGTCGGCGGCTACCGCGTGTTCGTCTTGAGTGTAGTAGGAGGACGCCGAGCCGCCCCTTTGCAGGCTCGCTTTGCTCGTGCCCGAGACCCAGTCATAGGGGCCGCCGAAGGCACCTTCTCCCAGCTGCGCTTCGCTTTCGGCTTCGGTGTTCATCGTCCCGGCGAGATGCAGCTGTTCGCCGGGGGGCGCTTCGCGGTCCCAGGCGTAGACGTTGGAGTGCCCTTCCAGGGCGTCGGGGGTCAGCTTCGAGGTCGATTCGAAGACTGCGACCGAGCCGTCTTTCGAGGCACCGGCGTAGTCGAAGGAGGCGTTTGCGGTGTATGGGGCTATGGTCGCGATCGGCCTGCCGTCGCTGGGGCGTGCCAGGAAGGTCGTCTGGCGCGGTTCGCCGAGTTTGGTTGCCCGCGCGAAGACCTCGGCGAAGTCAGGTGTCCAGCCCCTGACTCCGGCTTTCTGCCCCGTGTCGCCCGGCGGCAGGAGGCCCTGCGTGAACCAGCCGTCGGAGGTGCGGCTGGCGAGGAAGAGCGACAGTTCCTGCGCCCCTTCCCCGCCGGGGATGCCCGAGGTGCTGCCGAAGGTCACGCCGTCGCCGTCTGCGGCCGCTTTGACGAAAGGTGCCGTCCCGGTCGCGTCCCCCCCGTCCTTGTCAACCGGGGTGGCCTGCTCGTAGGCGCGGTTGTCGGGCAGCCCGGCGGAAGCCGTGGCGTGGGTGTTGAAGGCGAGTGCTGCTCCTTCGGTGTAGCCCACCGAGTTGAAGGCCACCGCCCGGAAGCGGTAGGCGGCCCCTGGGGTCAGGTCGCAGGCGACCGCGAAGACCGCCACCGCTGCTTCGCCGGAGGGGATCGTCCCGGCGGGGACGGGCACCGATTGCGCCCCGAGGAAGCCTTCTGCTTCGAAGCCCGCCTGCGTGGTGTACTCGAAGTGGTAGTGGGTGTCCTCGCTCTCGGGGTTGATCTTCGCTTCCAGTCGCGCGCAGGTGTCGTGCGCGTAGGCCTTCTGTTCTGCGATCAGGGGCTTGGCGGCGAAGGTCGCGGTGACTTCGCTCACCGGGGTTTCGCTGGGCGGGGCGATCTTGCACGTGGTCTGGGTCGGCACTTCGTCGCAGCCGCTCCATTCCTTGAGGATCGAGCCGCCTTCGGGGGTCGCGGTGAGGAGGAGCGGTTCCCCGCCGGGGAAGCTTTCTTCGCAGTGAGAGCCGCAGTTGATCTGTTCTTCGTTGGCGCCTTTGGCGGTGCTCGTGACTTTGCCGGTGCCGGTTTTGGACTTCACGACTTTCAATTTGGGCCAGGCGAAGGAGGCGCTGACTTCGTGCTCTTCGTCCATCGTCAGCTTGCATTCGTTCGGACTCGGTTCTTCTTCGCAGCCCGTCCAGCCGGTGAAGCGCGAGTGGGAGTCCGGGGCGGCGCTGAGGATCACCTCTTCGTCTGTTTCGAAGTCGTGGCTGCATTCGGTCCCGCAGTCGATACCCGCCGGGGAGCTGGTCACGGTGCCGTCTCCGGTCCCGGTCTTTGCGACCGTGAGCGGTATGCCGGACGGGTAGTCCAGCGGCCCGTAGCCCAGCAGTTCGCCCGAAGCGTTGGCGCCCGAGGTGGCGTAGAGGTTGCCGTTGGTGGGCGTGCCGGAGTTGTCGATCGCCACGTCGTTGGGGTCTGAGGCCAAGACGCCGCCGATCTGGGTGACGAAGTTCCCTTGGGCGTCGAACTCGTCGATCACCCTGTGGCCGTTGCCGCCGGAGGTGTTCTCGGCGTTGGCGACCAGCACGTGGCCGTTGTTTTGGTCCACGGCGAGCATCTGGTGTTTGAGGGTGCCGGTGGAGAAGCTGAAGGGGGCGTGGAAGCCGGCGGGGAAGTTGGGCACGTTGGTGCCGGTGATCGTGTTCAAGACGGCGTCGCCGACGGAGTTGAGCACGTAGACGCGGTTGGCGGAGTTGGAGATGTGGTCGTTGACGTAGATCTCGCCGTTGGCGCCGTAGACGTCGATCCCCCAGGATTCGGTGAGGATGCCTTCGCCGATCGCGCCGTTCAGTTCGCCGTTGCCGTTGGCGGCGGAGTCGAATTCGACCGCCTTGGTCTTCTCGTCGACGAGCACGTGGTCGTTGGTCGGATTGACCGCGACCGCGCTCGCTTCGGCGCCGACCAGCGCCGTGGCCTCGGGGGTGTAGGTGGTGGTGGCGGTGGGCGGATAGGCGGAGGGGTGGTAGCGGTAGACGTTGGTGAAGCGGTCTTCGACGTAGAGCTCGCCTTTGGAGTCCACGGCCAGGCCGCAGGGTTCGGGGCCGCCCGCCGCGGCGGTGAAGGAGGTGATCGGGGCGCCGGTCGAAGAGTAGATCGAGACCTTGCCGTCGCCGCGGGTGGAGAGGTAGACGTCGCCTTTGTTGTCCACGACGGTTCCGCAGGGCTTGTTCTGGGCGGCGAGCGGGAAGGCGGTTTCTTCGAGGGCCTTGCGGTGGGGAATCGGTTCCAGCGGCCCGTAGCCCAGCAGTTCGCCCGAGGCGTTGGCGCCCGAGGTGGCGTAGAGGTTGCCGTTGGTGGGCGTGCCGGAGTTGTCGATCGCCACGTCGTTGGGGTCTGAGGCCAAGACGCCGCCGATCTGGGTGACGAAGTTCCCTTGGGCGTCGAACTCGTCGATCACCCTGTGGCCGTTGCCGCCGGAGGTGTTCTCGGCGTTGGCGACCAGCACGTGGCCGTTGTTTTGGTCCACGGCGAGCATCTGGTGTTTGAGGGTGCCGGTGGAGAAGCTGAAGGGGGCGTGGAAGCCGGCGGGGAAGTTGGGCACGTTGGTGCCGGTGATCGTGCTCAAGACGGCGTCGCCGGCGGAGTTGAGCACGTAGACGCGGTTGGCGGAGTTGGAGATGTGGTCGTTGACGTAGATCTCGCCGTTGGCGCCGTAGACGTCGATCCCCCAGGATTCGGTGAGGATGCCTTCGCCGATCGCGCCGTTCAGTTCGCCGTTGCCGTTGGCGGCGGAGTCGAATTCGACCGCCTTGGTCTTCTCGTCGACGAGCACGTGGTCGTTGGTCGGATTGACCGCGACCGCGCTCGCTTCGGCGCCGACCAGCGCCGTGGCCTCGGGGGTGTAGGTGGTGGTGGCGGTGGGCGGATAGGCGGAGGGGTGGTAGCGGTAGACGTTGGTGAAGCGGTCTTCGACGTAGAGCTCGCCTTTGGAGTCCACGGCCAGGCCGCAGGGTTCGGGGCCGCCCGCCGCGGCGGTGAAGGAGGTGATCGGGGCGCCGGTCGAAGAGTAGATCGAGACCTTGCCGTCGCCGCGGGTGGAGAGGTAGACGTCGCCTTTGTTGTCCACGACGGTTCCGCAGGGCTTGTTCTGGGCGGCGAGCGGGAAGGCGGTTTCTTCGAGGGCCTTGCGGTGGGGAATCGGTTCCAGCGGCCCGTAGCCCAGCAGTTCGCCCGAGGCGTTGGCGCCCGAGGTGGCGTAGAGGTTGCCGTTGGTGGGCGTGCCGGAGTTGTCGATCGCCACGTCGTTGGGGTCTGAGGCCAAGACGCCGCCGATCTGGGTGACGAAGTTCCCTTGGGCGTCGAACTCGTCGATCACCCTGTGGCCGTTGCCGCCGGAGGTGTTCTCGGCGTTGGCGACCAGCACGTGGCCGTTGTTTTGGTCCACGGCGAGCATCTGGTGTTTGAGGGTGCCGGTGGAGAAGCTGAAGGGGGCGTGGAAGCCGGCGGGGAAGTTGGGCACGTTGGTGCCGGTGATCGTGTTCAAGACGGCGTCGCCGACGGAGTTGAGCACGTAGACGCGGTTGGCGGAGTTGGAGATGTGGTCGTTGACGTAGATCTCGCCGTTGGCGCCGTAGACGTCGATCCCCCAGGATTCGGTGAGGATGCCTTCGCCGATCGCGCCGTTCAGTTCGCCGTTGCCGTTGGCGGCGGAGTCGAATTCGACCGCCTTGGTCTTCTCGTCGACGAGCACGTGGTCGTTGGTCGGATTGACCGCGACCGCGCTCGCTTCGGCGCCGACCAGCGCCGTGGCCTCGGGGGTGTAGGTGGTGGTGGCGGTGGGCGGATAGGCGGAGGGGTGGTAGCGGTAGACGTTGGTGAAGCGGTCTTCGACGTAGAGCTCGCCTTTGGAGTCCACGGCCAGGCCGCAGGGTTCGGGGCCGCCCGCCGCGGCGGTGAAGGAGGTGATCGGGGCGCCGGTCGAAGAGTAGATCGAGACCTTGCCGTCGCCGCGGGTGGAGAGGTAGACGTCGCCTTTGTTGTCCACGACGGTTCCGCAGGGCTTGTTCTGGGCGGCGAGCGGGAAGGCGGTTTCTTCGAGGGCCTCGCGGTGAAGCGGCGCCGCCTGCGCGGTCCCGGCTGTCATCCCGATCCCCGTCACGAGCGTCGCCAGCGCGAGCGCCCTGCTCCTGCCTGCCCAGCGACCTTCGTGGCCGCTCTTCCTTGACTTCTCCCCCGCCCTGCTGACTTGCTTGCCTTCCCTCAAAGGTCTGCCCCTCTTTTGAATATCCCTGGCTTGTCCGGCTGTGCGGGCCGCGCCTTGGCGCGGCCCGCACTCCGGTTGGTTCATCGCATCAATGCGTCAATGCGATTGCTTGTTGCGTCTCGTCAGTTATCCCGCGTGGCCGCTCCATGGTTTGCCGGCGTTCGCTCCACTCAATTCAAGCGCCCCCACGCCTTTGAAGTGCGCTTCGTTTAGACCGAAGAACAGTTTGTCGTTCGGGAATAACGTTAAGCTTTGCACCGGCCTGATCAGCTGCGTGACCTTTTCGGTTAAGCACGTGTCCGCGACATGCACTCCGCCTTCCAGCTTCACGCATTCCGCAACCTTCGAGCCGGTGATCGGCACTAATTCCGGCAGCGGGCACGGTTCTATGAAGTCAAGGCTCGTGAAGATGCCTTCGGCGTTATCGGGTTCGAATAAGATGTAAGGTTTTTTGGTCCCTGTTTCGTTGGGGTCTAAGATGAGTAAACTTTTAACATTAGCGGTAACTGGCTCCACCGGATCGCAGATACCTTCCGGGTCTACGAGTTCTCCTTCGAAGAGCAGTAACGTTAAGCAATTGGTGAATAACAACTTGCCTAAGTTTTTTCCGTTCGGTTCTTCAATCTTGCCTTCATCGATATTCAGCGTGCTGCAGTGAATTACAACGGTGGTTGCGCCTTCTTCTAACACTTCAAGTAAGAAGGATAAGGCTGCTGAGCCCGTGATCGATTCTGAACCGCTCAGTTGCGTGCCGTTGATTAACCATTTAGCCCCTGTTTCGGCCTGAGCCGCTCCAGCCGCGAGCGCCATGACGCTCATCGCGGCCAGGAGACAGACGCCGAGGGCGCTTAGCCTGTGCTTTCTGCGAATCATTCTTCGGTTTCCTCTCTTTGATTACGGATTCTCATATGGACTTGCGCAGGGCCGCGAGCGGCTTCCGTTACGGAGTCGTTGCATTCCTGCACCACTCGAGCATCGCGCGCCAAGGGCGTTCAGTCAAGTTTTTCGGCGCAACGTTTTCTAACTCTGGCTGGGCTTCAGCGTCGCCAGTGCCCACGCCGGTGCCGGTATCGGGGCGTAGCGGGCGCTCAGGTGGGCTCGGAAGTCGTGGGCCTTGCCGTTTTGCCCGTCGAGGCGCACCGTGGCGAAGTGGGCGGAGCGGCAGAGGTTGGTCGAGTTCTGGAAGAGGCCCTTGCGCTTGCCCTGCGTGATCACGACGACCTTGGAGAGCGGCGCGTCGGGGAGGGATTCGAAGCTGGTGCGGATGCCGCCGTGCACGGAGTCCACGCGCCCCGCGGCGACGACTTCGGGTCGGCCGACAGGCGGATCTTCGGCGATGGTTTCTCGGTGTTCACCCCCCGGACGGAGCCGTCGCGCTATCGCCCGACGGCTCCGTTTTCCTTCCCGAGGGCTTGCTCACGGACAGCCTATCCGGCGTGGCCGCTCCATTTCTCGCCTATATCCGCGCCGCTGAGCTGCAGGGCAGCGGTGCCGAATACGTGCATTTCGTTTTCCCCGAAGAACACCTTGTCTTCGGGGAATAAGGTTGGACTTTCCACCATCCTAATCAACTGCGTTACCTTTTCGGTGGCGCAGTCGTCGGGAACATGTTCGCCTGCTTCGTTCACTTTGACGCATTCCGCGACTACCGTACCCGTGAGGGGTACTTCTTCGGGTAGCGGACATGGCGCTTCGAAGTGAAGAATCGTGAAGTTCGAGCCTTGAGGTTCGAATAAGATGTAGGACTTTTCGTTGTGTAAAATTAGTAAGCCTAAGCCTTGAAGCACAACTGGTTCTGCTGGATCACAGATGCCTTCCGGGTCTTCGAATTCTCCTGTTTCCGAATTTAGCAGGTAGGTTAAGCATTCTGTGAATAACAGGTTTCCTTTCAGGTGCCCCGGTTCCGTGATCAGTGCTTCGTCAAGGGCGAGTTTCTGGCATTCCTTCTTTACGCCCAGTTCTAATGTTTCCAAGAAGAGCGGTAACACCGCCGAGCCAGTGATTGATTCAAGTTCGCTGGGTAATTCGGACAGCGATTGCCCTTCGATATGCCACTGGGCTCCTTCTTCCGCCTGAGCCGTTCCGGCCGTGATCGCTAGGATGCTGAGAGCAGCCAGAACACAGATGCCCAGTCTTAAAACTCCGTTTCTCTTCCGAATCATTTGCCGATCCCTCTCTTTCGGGTGATGTTGTGCTTTTCGAGAATGCTGTGTGCTCTTGTTGTCACTGTATTGCTAAGCTGCGCTTCCGCTCCACGAACGGCCTAACCGCGCGAGTAGGAGGCGGCGAGCAGGCCGGCGTTGGCGGCCTCCGCGCCGGCCGCTTTGCGCACCTCGAGCGGGTCGAAGCCCCGCTGGGGGTTTAGCGGCTTCGGCAAGGCGAAGAGCATGAAGACGTAGGTTTCGCGTTCTCCCTGGGGCGGGCAGACCGAGTAGCCGAGCTTGCCGGTGCTGTTGCGACCGACGATCGCGCCCTTCGGCAGGTGGCCGGCTTCGATGCCGTCGAGGCTCGGGTCGAGGCCGGCCACGGCCCAGTCGAAGAAGAGCGCCCCGTCGACGGGCCGGAGGTTGGCCATCAGGAGGACGAGTTCGGAGGCTTCGGACGGGATGCCGCTCCAGCGCAGCTCGGGCCAGCTGTTCTTCCCGTCGCAGGTGTAGGCGGCGGGCAGGGGCGCGCCCGGGCGCGATGCGCTCTTCAGGGCGGGGCTCGTCAGCAGGATGTTGGCGACCGTGGCGTGGGCGCGCTGCTGGGGGGTGATCCCGCGTTCACGTTCCCCTTTGGGGATCGCCACTTTGGGGCCGTGCTTGCCGCCGTGCCCGCTTCCACTGCCGCCGGCCGGCGGAGCGGGGCTGCGTTCGCTTTCGTCGCCGCCCGGCACGGCCTTCGCGGCGGCGCCGGGCGCTTCGGCGCTCGTGCTGCCGCTCGCCGTGGTGCTCGCGTCTCCGGCCGTGGAGCTGTCGCCGCCACAGCCGGAGAAAGCGAGCACGGCCGCGGCCGCGAGCGCCAGGACGAACCTGGCGCTCGCCGGCCTGCCGGCCATGGCTAGGAAACGCTGATCGAGTCTTCCCTGTGCCATTCGAACGCTTCGCTTGGGAAGTACCCGTTCCATTCGATCGATTCGCCGAGGGCTCTCAGTTCGGTCCCGGTCGCTTCGAAGCTCGACGGGCCGAATGTGGCGCTTTCGGTTTCGTTGTCGATGATGCCGCCGGCTGAGCCGGTGACGTTGACCCACCAGCCCCAGATGGGGCAGAACCAACCGCCGTAGAGGATCCAGACGTTGACGCCTTTGACCGTCATGTAGTTGCTGCCGCCGGTCGACATCAGGTTCACGTGCCAGGGGAACGATTCGGCTTCGATCGCTGCGACCGTGCAGGTGGTGTCCGTGTAGCAGTTGAACAGGGGCAGGTCGTTGACGTTGCCTTCGCCCGTCCCTTCTTTGTTAGAGATTTCGACTTCGTAGAGGAAGTTGGCGCAGGTGGTCGTCATCCCAAACCCGGTCAGGCCGCTTTCCTGCGCTCCCCCGAGGATCGTTTCCGTCCCCGAGAGTTCTTCTCCGTTGAACTTCCAGGCCGGGCTTGCGCTCGCGCTCGCGGCGAACAGCGCGCCGATCGCCAGCACAGCGAGCACGGCGGCCAGGAAGACCTTTGTCGCTTTGCGGTTCATCTTCTCATCATCTCCTTGCGCGAGAGCCCGCTTACGGGTTTTCTTCGTCATTGGTCTTCACCGCCAGGGCGGTCGCCGTGTTGGTCTGGCCTTCGAGGATCGCGGTGTTGTGGCCCGCGGTCGTGTTGCCGAGCTGGTTGTTGATGATCGGCGTGACGAGGAAGGAGAGCAGGCCGCCGCAGCCGCTGGCTTTGGGGGCCGACCAGGCGTTGTCGACGAGCTTCACGCCTTCCTTGCGCAGGATGCGGAATTTTTCGAGGAATTCGGTGACGCCGGCGCTACCGGTGATCGCTTCGTTGGGAGCCGGCGGGCTGGTGGTGCCCGTCGTCAGTTCGAAGGTGATCGGCGAGCTGGAGGACCCCACGTAGCAGTGGCTGCCGAGGAAGGGGTTTTCCAGGTGCACCTTGACCGGCATCTTCAGGGCGACGCCTTTTTTTTCGGCCAGATGGACTTCGCTGAGCAGCACTTCGCTAGCGGGCTTGGCCAGTTCGAGGGTCGAGTTGACCCCGGTGAGGCTGTTTTCGAAGAAGAATTTGATCAGCCGTTTGACCAGCCAGGACTGTTCTTCTTCGGGGACGATGCCGAGCAGCCCTCCGGGGACGTTCTGGGGGGCTTTGGAGAGGGTCACGCCGTTGGAGGCCGCGACCAGGTGGGATACCTGTTCGACGGCTTTGGTGTAGCCGCCCTGCAGGATCACTTCTGTTTCGATCGGCACTTTCTTGTTGCCGAGGATGACTTCGCCGCTTTTCGTAACCGAGTACAGGCAGCGGTTGGTTTCTGGGTTGCTCAGCGGGCATTGCTGGAACATCGTGAATTCGCCCGTCAGTTTCGCGGAGGCGCTTCCCGCGAAGCCGAGCGAGGCGAGCGCCGTGGCGGCCAGCGCCGCGCACGCCGCCCTTCTCAACATAGGCATTCGCATGTCTCGTATCTCCTGTTCTTTGCTCGTGGGACTGGGTATTTGGGGAGGAAGCGTCAGCCGGTCACGGCAAGCCCTTCGCGAATCGTCGCGATCGCGGCCTCGGGCCCGGCCACGGGGGCCAGCGCCAGGTAGGAGAGCGTCGGGGCGATTCGGGGCAGCTGCTGCGCCGTGCCGCTGACCACGTGGCGGTGGATGACCCCCCAGACCGCGCCGACCGATGCTTCGACGGCGAGCTCCTCGACCTGCCGCGCCGGGGGGGAGGCGTCGCGCAGTCGCTCGACCAGATCGGCCATCAGGCGCTCGCGGCAGCGCATCCCCCCCGCCCCGGGACCGAAGGCCTCGACGAAGCAGAGGCCGGCGAGCACCGGGTCGGAGGCGATCTGCCGGCAGAGGCTGGCGATCGCGCGCTGCACGCCGGCCTCCCAGGACCCGGCTTCGTCGCCCTCGGCGGCGGCGCGGGCGATCGCCGCGCCGGCCTGCTGCTCGAGCGCCGCCAGGAAGCAGTCCTCCACCCCATCGAAGTGAGCGTCGAAGCAGCGGCGCGAGACGCCGGCGACGGCGTGGACGCGCGAGACGGTGAGGCCGGCGTAGCCCTCGCTCGCCGCCAGCCTGGCGACCGCTGAGAGGAGGAGGGCCCGGTCGTCCGTTGACGACCGGGCCCCCGTCTCCCCTCCTTTCGCGCCGCTCGATGGGACTGGGTGGAGCCCGACGGACGGGCTCTCGGGCACGAAGCATGAGTCGAGGTCGGCGAGCGAGGCCGCGGCCTCGCTGCCGCAGGCGAGCGCCCAGCCGGCGAGGGCGCTGCCGAGCCGCGCCAGCTCGCCCTCCCGCTCGGCGGCCAGCCGCGCGCGGGCCACGCGCTCGGCGCCGGCGACCACTCCCTCGATCACGAGTTGCGGCACTGCGGCTCGGTCGGGGGCGCGGCCGAAGCTCTCGGCGACCATCGCCTCGAAGCTGCGCTGCGCCCGCCTGATCTGCTCGAGCGCGGCCGGGCCGGCGGAGTAGGCCTCGATCAGCACCAGCCGCGCGGCCGCCGGCTCACGCGCCAGCTCGCCGGCGTAGGCCTCGAAGGCGAGGCGCAGGCGCTCGCGCCAGTCGCGCTCGCCCGCCTGGGCGAGGACGATGCGGCGCGCCGCGCGCCGCACGATCGCCTCGTGGGTGTGCAGGAAGCACTCCTCTTTGCCGTCGAAGTGGCTGTAGAAGGCGCGGGTGGAGACGCCCGAGAGGCGCGACAGCTCACGCGCGGTGACCGCCTCGTAGCCGCGCTCGCCGGCGATCTCGACCATCGCCGCATGGATCCGCGCCCGCTGGTGCTCGGCGACCTCGGACGCCGGCCTTCCGGGCCCCGGTTTGAGGCGCGCGTACGGCACCCCCGGCGATTCGACGGAGCCTCCGGTCGCGACCTCAACAGGCGCTGTTGCCACCGACGCTCCCCGCTGCATCCAGCTTCTCCGACAAACCCGCTCTCCCTCTAGCCCAAGACCGTTCTCGTCTCTAAAGGCTCCCTAAGTCGTACCAGGTTCTGGCTGAGGTTGCAAGGGCCCGGGCCGGCCGGGGGGACGAACGTTGGGCCGGCCCGGGCCCCTGAACGCGCTACCGCGACGCCGCGTCTGATCTGCGGTACTCGCGCTGGTCGTCAGCCGCCCGGATGGTACTACATGGGCGCTTTTTTGGTATTGAGCGGTTTCCCGGCCTCATCCGGGCGGGACCTCGATACTGTGCCCTCGATGAGCGTGGCGACCGAGGGACAGGATCCGGCGGGCGGGCTGTGGGCCGGCGAGCGGCTCTCGCTGGGGGTCGCGGCGCGGCTCTCGCGCTACCTGCAGGTGCTGACCCAGGCGCGCAAGATGGGGCGCACGACGATCTCCTCGCAGGAACTGAGCGAGTACACGCACATCAACCCGACCCAGATCCGGCGGGACCTGAGCGGCTTCGGCAAGTTCGGCAAGCGGGGCGTCGGCTACAACGTCGAGTCGCTGGTCGAAGAGGTGCGGAAGATCATGCGCACCTCGGGGCAGCACAACATCGCCCTGTTCGGGGCCGGCAACCTGGGGCGGGCGATCGCCAGCTCCGACATCTTCGCCGACCACGGCTTCCGGATCGTCGCGATGTTCGACGTGGACGCGAGCGTTGTGGGGAGCGAGGTCGGTCCGCTGCGGGTGCGCGACCTGGGCGAGCTGGAGGCGGTCGTCGCCGAGCAGGAGATCGTCGTCGGCGTGCTCGCCGTGCCCGCCGCCTCGGCCCAGGCGGTCGCCGACCGGCTGGTGCAGGCCGGCGTGCGGATCATCTTCAACTACTCCGAGCAGCTGCTGCAGGTGCCGCCCGAGGTGACCGTGCACGCCTCGAGCCCGGCGGTCGACCTGCTCTACGCGCTCTACTTCTACCTGACCTGACCGCGCCCGCCCCCGTCCGACCCTGAGCCGACCCTTGTCCCTGGACCTCGACCTCGCCCGGGAGACGTTCGAGTCCTCGACCGACTTCACCGTCGGGCTCGAGGAGGAGTTCGCGATCCTCGACCCGGCGACGCTGGAGCTGGAGCACCGCTTCGAGGAGGTGTTCGAGGCCTGCCAGCGGGAGGCGGCGCTGGCCGGCTCGGCGGCGGGCGAGCTGATCGCCTCGGAGATCGAGATCCGCTCGGGGCGGGCGGGGAGCTTCGCCGAGGCGGCGCGCATGCAGCGCGAGCGGCGGCTGGCGCTCTTCGGGCTGGCCGAGCGGCTGGGGCTGGCGCTGGGGGCGATGGGCACCCACCCCTGGGCCTCCTACCTCGACCAGCGGATCATCGACACCCCCCATTACAACCGGCTGCGCCACGAACTGGGCTACGTCGCGCAGCGCAACAACACCTGGAGCCTGCACGTGCACATGGGCGTCCGCGGCGCCGACCGGGCGATCGCCGTCTGCGACCGGGTGCGGGAGCTGCTGCCGCTGCTGCTCGCCGTCTCCGCCAACTCGCCCTTCCTCGACCGGCGCGACAGCGGCCTGCACACGGTGCGCACGGAGATCTTCACGCGGACGTTTCCGAGGTGCGGGGTGCCGTCGGCGTTCGGCGACTGGCGGCGCTACGCGGGCTTCGTCGAGACCCTGGAGCGGGCCGGCTCGGTGGTCGAGTCGACGCAGCTGTGGTGGAGCGTGCGCCCGCACCACGCCTTCGGCACGGTCGAGGTGCGGATCTGCGACGCGCAGACGCGCGGCGAGGAGTCCTTCGCGGTGGCGGGGCTGATCGCCGCCTGCATCGCCCAGGCCGCGGTCGACTACGACGAGGGCGGGTACGGCGGGCCGGGCGGGGCGGGCGGGGCGGGGTTGCTCGCCGACCGCGAGATCGAGGAGAACCTCTGGCGGGCGATCCGCCACGGGATGAGCGGCCGCTTCATCGAGTTCCCGGCGGGGACGGAGCTCGAGGCGCGGGCGGCGCTGGAGCGGCTGCTCGCCTGGTGCGAGCCGGCCCGCACCGAGCTCGGCATCCCGGTGGAGCTGCCGTCCCGCAACGGCGCCCAGCGAGCCCGCGAGGCGCTCGACGCCGGCCTCGCGATCGAGGACATCTACCGCGACGCCGTGGCGGAGACCAAGCGCACGTACACCGCTGGGGCCACCCGGGGACGTGCCGCAACTTAAGTACCCATACGGTCCTCTAACTTGCGGCACGTCCCCGGCGGCTGTCCCGCATCCGGCTTCGCAGATAGACTCCCGCGCCGCTTAAACCATTCCGGAGGAATCTCAAGTTGACCAGCTTTCTGACCGAATACGGGGTCGTCGTCGCGCTCGTCTGCGCCGGCGCGGCCGTTGTCTATGGACTGATCATCACCCAGCGCCTGCTGGCGAAGTCGCCCGGCAACGAGCGCATGCGGGAAATCTCGGGCGCCGTGCAGGAAGGCGCGCAGGCCTACCTGAACCGCCAGTACACGATCATCGCCGCAGTCGCCGTGCCGATCGCGATCGTGCTCTGGCTGCTGCAGGACTACAAGACCGCGATCGGATTCGTCTTCGGCGGCATCCTCTCGGGCTCGGCCGGCTTCATCGGCATGAACGTCTCGGTGCGCTCCAACGCGCGCGTCGCCGAGGCGGCGCGTGGCGGCGTCCCCCCCGCGCTCGACGTCGCCTTCAAGGGCGGCTCGGTGACCGGTCTGCTCGTCGTCGGCCTCGCCCTGATCGGCGTCGCCGGCTACTACGGCATCCTGGTGCTGACCGGCTCCTCGGACAAGGAGGCGGTTGACGCGCTGGTCGGGCTCGGCTTCGGCGGCTCGCTGATCTCGGTCTTCGCCCGGCTCGGCGGCGGCATCTTCACCAAGGCCGCCGACGTCGGCGCCGACCTGGTCGGCAAGGTCGAGGCGGGCATCCCCGAGGACGACCCGCGCAACCCAGCCGTGATCGCCGACAACGTCGGCGACAACGTCGGCGACTGCGCCGGCATGGCCGCCGACCTCTTCGAGACCTACGCGGTCACCTCGGTCGCGGTGATGCTGCTCGGCGTGCTCACCTTCTCCGGCGCGGGCGGCGAATTCGCCCGCGCGGTGGCGATCTACCCGCTGGTGATCGGCGCCGTCGCAATCGTCGCCTCGATCATCGGGGCGCTGCTCGTGCGGACCAAGTCCGACCGGGTCGAGGGCGCCCTCTACACCGGCGTGATCGCCGCCGGGATCCTCTCGATCGCGGCCTTCTATCCGGTCACCGATTGGCTGATGAGCGACCCGGTGCGGCTCGGCCTCGAGGCCGGGGCGAACGCGGTCAGCGTCACCGACCTCTGGCTCTGCTCCGTGATCGGCGTGGCGGTCACGGCGCTGCTCTTCGCGATCACCGAATTTTATACGTCGACCCGCTTCCGGCCGGTGAAGCTGATCGCCGAGGCCTCCGAGACGGGGCACGCGACCAACATCATCGCCGGGCTCGCCCAGGGCTTCCAGTCCACGGCGGCGCCGGCGCTGGTGATCGCCCTGGCGATCCTCGGCGCCAACGAGCTGGCCGGCATCTACGGGATCGGGATCGCCGTGATGGGCCAGCTCTCGCTCTGCGGCCTGATCGTCGCCCTGGACGCCTTCGGGCCGATCACCGACAACGCCGGCGGGATCGCCGAGATGGCGGAGCTGCCCGAGGAGGTGCGCAACGTGACCGACCCGCTCGACGCGGTCGGCAACACGACCAAGGCGGTCACCAAGGGCTACGCGATCGGCTCCGCCGCGCTGGCGGCGCTGGTCCTGTTCGCTGCGTTCAAGAGCGAACTCGCCGACGAGGCGCCGGCCGGATTCGACCTCAACGGCCTCTTCCACCTGACCAGCCCCGACGTGCTGATCGGGCTGATCATCGGCGGGATGATGGTCTATCTCTTCGCGGCCTTCGCGATCGAGGCGGTCGGCCGCGCCGGGGGCCAGGTGGTCGAACAGGTGCGCGAGCAGTTCCGCGAGCACCCGGGGATCATGGAGGGCACCGAAAAGCCCGAGTACGGCAAGACGGTGAGCATCGTCACCCTGGCGGCGCAGAAGGAGATGATCCTGCCGTCGTTGATCCCGATCGTCGTGCCGGTGATCGTCGGCCTGCTCAGCGTCGACGCGCTCGGCGGCCTGCTGATCGGCGTGATCGTGGTCGGGCTCTTCGCCGCGATCAGCATGACCGCCGGCGGCGGCGCCTGGGACAACGCCAAGAAGCTGATCGAGGACGGCGCCCACGGCGGCAAGGGCTCAGAGGCCCACGCCGCCTCGGTCACGGGCGACACGGTCGGCGATCCTTACAAGGACACGGCCGGCCCGGCGATCAACCCGATGATCAAGGTCGCCAACATCGTCGCCATCCTGATCATCCCGATCGTGCACTTTTAAGCAGATCATGTATATTTAGGAAACAGGGAAGTCGTGCTATGGTCTTCCCGAGTTTGGATTGACATGGGGAGGGGTGCTGCTGACGACGCCCCTCCCCTCCTTTTTGCCCTGAACCGGGTGGGCGGTCCCGCCCCCAGCCCGTTCCGGTGCGCCTTTTGTGGTCGCAGACCACAAAAGGCGCACCGGAGCTGAACTTCAGCCGTTCCCCGGTGGCTGCGGTGCGCCTTTTCCCCGCCACGGGTGGATAAGGCGCACCGGAGCCGAGACTACGGCGCTCTCAGCATGCGGGCGATGCGGTTGACCACGGCCGCGGGTTCGTCGCGGACTTGGGCCCAGGTGACGCGGGCGGTGCGGTAGCCGGCCGCGACCAGGGCCTGGTCGCGCCGCCGGTCGCGCTGGAAGGCGACCGCGGTGCCGTGGGTTTCTTCGCCGTCCGTTTCGATCGCCAACCGCTGCCTCTCCCAGAGCATGTCGACCTCGATCGAGCGGTCTTCGAGCTTCAGCTTGACGTTGGTGCGGGGCGCCGGGAGCCCCTCTTCGATCAGGCGCGGGAGAAGGCGTGCCTCCAACCGGCTGCGGATCACCGGCCGGGACTCGGCCGTGTACCGCCAGGGGAGCAGGACCCGTCGCAGGCGAGGGGCGCCGCGCCTGCGTCCCCGCGACAGGACGAGGTCGATCTCCTCCACATCGAGCTTTCGCATGATCGCCGCCTGCTCGACCAACCGGCGAAGTTGCGCCCAGCTCGACCATCCCGCCATGTCGACGATCGTGCGGGACACCATCGTGCACGCGATGCCGTCGCGAATCTCGAGCTCGTCGGGCAGCGGCAGCCGCACGCGGTGCCAACGGATGCCGGGGATCTTGCGGCCGGACCAGTCGGGCGGGATCACCTCCATCATGGGCGACTGCTTGTCCCACAGCCCGAGCAGCTCGGCCGCGCTTCCGTGAGACAGCACGGTGCCCTCCTCGCAGGCCAGCACCGCGGCAAGCATCCGTCCCTGCCTCGTGATCGCGCGATGGCCGACGGCGAAGGTGCCGCGAAAGACAGGCTGCAGATAACCCGAGGCGATTCGATCGGATATCGCGAAGTCATCCAGCCCAAGCGCTCGCAACTGCCGCCTGGCAATGACGCCGTGCTGTCGACCGGCCTCCCGCGCGATCGCATGGTTGGCGTTTCCGGTGCGCCTTTTGCGGTCCATAACCACATAAGGCGCACCGCGGCGAAGTTCGCCCCCCTGCCCGCATCTCCGGTGGGTTCCGGTGCGCCTTTTGTGGTCTATGACCACAAAAGGCGCACCGGAACGGAACGGGCTTAGGTGGTGGCCTGGGGTTTGGTCGTGAGGAAGTGCTCTATTGCGGCGATGGTCTCGTTGGGGGATTCCCAGAGGACGTTGTGGCCGTTGGGGACGGTGGCCTCGGTCAGGAGGTCGCCCAGCTCCTCGCGGCAGCGCTCCAGCAGGGCGCGGGGGTCGACCAGGGGGACCGTTGCGCGGACCAGGAGGGTCGGGATGCGGGGGATCGGGGCGGGGCGGGTCATCTCGCTCCAGGCGACGACCGCGGCGCTTGGCGAGAAGCCGAAGCGGTAGCGGCCGTCGGGGCCCTGCTTGACGTCTTCGCGGACGAAGGCGGCGACCGTCTCACGCGGAGCGGAGACGATCGTCTCGCTGGACATGAAGGCGTTGAGGGCGCCGTCGGACGTGGCGAAGTTCCAGTCGAGGCGGTCCATTTCGGCGCCGCGCAGGGCGCGGTCGGCGGACAGCTCGATGCCGGGGTCGAGCAGCGCGAGGCGCTCGACCCGCTCGCCGAGGCGGGCGGCGGCGTGGACCGCGACGAGGCCGCCGAAGCTGTGCCCGACGAGGGTCATCCGCTCGACGCCGGCCTCCTCCAGGGTCTCGATCAGGTCGCCGGCGTGGGTCTCGACGTCCCAGGGCGGCTTGCGGCCCGAGCGGCCATGGCCGCGCAGGTCGACGGCGAGCACCGAGCGACCGGCGGCGGCAAGCCGCTGGCCGAGGCCCTCGTAGATGCGCCCGTTCTGGACGAGCCCGTGGAGGCAGACCACGCGCTCGGCGTCGTCCCCTCCCCAGCGGTGGGTCTTGAGCTGCATTCAGGCCTTCTCCGTTTCTTCGATCGAGTCGCGATCGCTCGTGTTGTCGTTCGGGTTGGCGAGGATTTTGGAGATCGTGGCTGCCGTCGCCTCGGCGTGCTCCTGGAGGATGGTCATGTGGCCGCCCTCGACGTCGACGCGGGTGTGAGGCGCCTCCCAGGTCGGCTCCAGCGGGTCGATCGGCCAGAGCGAGTCGCCCTCCTCGCGGACGCGGGCGCGCAGCACCACGGTCGGCGTGGCGACCGGCTCGGGCTGCCACTCTTTGAAGGCGCGCATGTAGGCGGCCATCGCGACGAGGCGATCGCCGTCGACGGAAAAGCCGCTCGCCTCGGCGTCGCGCATCCAGGTGAGCAGGCGCAGCATGAGCTGGTCGAGGCGCTCCGGAACCGGCCAGTAGGGATCGAGCAGGATCAGCGCCGCCGGCTGGGCGCCGGCTCGCTCAAGCTCGGCGGCGACGAGATGAGCGAGCCAGCCGCCGCTGGAGTTGCCGAGCAGGGCGAAGCCCTCGGGTAGGTCGGCGGCGAGGATCGCCTCGGCGTGGACCCGGACCGCCGCGCGCAGGTTCAGCGGCAGCGGATCGCCGGCGCGGAAGCCGAGCAGCGGGCTGGCGAGAACCGTGCGATCGCCGTCGAACGCGGCGGCGAGGCGCGCGTGCTCGTGCGGGCCGGAGATCGCAATCGCCGAGTGCAGGGTGACCAGCGCGGGGGCCCCCTCGCCCCGAGCGAGGGTGAGCAGCCGCGAGGCGGGGTCCTCCGCCTGGAGCTCGGCGGTGCGGAAGAGGGAGATCGCGCCGAGCAGCTCGGTGAACTCGGCCAGCCGCTCGCCGTCGACCGCCTCGCCGAGCAGCGACACGAGGCCGCCGGTGAGCGGATCGGAGCCGCCGGTCGCGGCCTCCGCGCTCTCCCCGTCGCCTGCCTCGACCGCGGTGAGCTTGGTCAGGACCAGATCGACGACCCCTTCGACGGTTGGGCTGCCCGCCAGCGCGAAGACGGGAACCGGCAGGCCGGTGGTGGCGACGATCCGGTTGCGCAGCTCGACTGCGGCGAGCGAGTCGAAGCCCAGCTCGACCAGCTCGCGCCCGGCGTCGATCCCGGCCGCCGACTCGTGGCCGAGCACCTGAGCGGCGTGGGAGTGAACAAGGTCGCGAACCGCCCGCTCGCGCTCCTCCTCGGGCAGCGCCGCGAGCTTGCGGGCGAGCTCCTCGTTCGGGCCGGCGCCGCGCGGGACGTCGACCAGCTCGCCGAGCAGCGGCGGCAGCATGTCGACCGAGGCCATCATCCGCAGCGCCTGGCGGTCGAAGGCGACGGCCACGACATGGCCGCGGCCCGAGGCGAGCGCCGCGTCGAAGAGGGCGAGGCCGCGCTCGTCGGAGAGCGGCGCGACGCCGCCGCGGCGCATGCGCTCGACCGCGGCCTCGTCGAGCTTCTCGGTCAGGCCGCTGCCCGACTCCCAGTAGCCCCAGGCGATCGAGGTGGCCGCCAGGCCTTCGGCGCGGCGCCGCTCGGCGAGCGCATCGAGGAAGACGTTGGCGGCGGCGTAGTTGCCCTGGCCCGGCGCGCCGAGGACGCCGGCACCGGCCGAGAAGCAGACGAAGGCCGAGAGGTCGAGCTCGCGGGTCAGCTCGTGCAGGTGCCAGGCGGCGTCGAGCTTGGCGGCAAAGACGGGCTCGAAGCGCTCGGGAGTGAGCGATTCGATCGTCGCGTCGTCGAGCGCGCCGGCGGTGTGGACGACGGCGCCGAGCGGACGGTCGGCGGGGATCGAGGCGAGCAGGGCTTCGAGCGCCGCTCGGTCGGCGACGTCGCAGGCCGCGAACGAGACCTCGGCGCCGAGCCGCTCGAGCTCCTCGCGCAGCTCGGCGGCGCCCGGCGCCCGCTCGCCGCGGCGGCTGGCGAGCAGCAGGCGGCGGGCGCCGTGCTCGGCGGCCAGGTGTCGCACGGTGAGCGAGCCGAGCGTCCCGGTGGCGCCGGTAACGAGCACGGTGCGCTCGGGGTCGATCGCCGGCTGTGCGCCGTCCTCGCCGGCGGCGGGCGAGTCGAGGCGGGCGGCGCGCGGCACGAAGGCGGCGCCCTCCCGCAGGGCGAGCTGGGGCTCGCCCGTGGCCAGGGCCGCGGGCAGCGCGGTGGCGGAGGCCTCGGCGCCGTCGGCGTCGACCAGGACGAAGCGGCCCGGGTGCTCGGACTGCGCGGAGCGAACCAGGCCCCAGGCGGCGGCGAGGGCGGGATCGGGTCGCTCGCCCTCGGCCGCCGCGACCGCGCCCTCGGTGAGGATCGCGAGCCGCCGCTCGGCGCGCTCGGGGTCGGCCACCCACTCCTGCAGGCGGGAGAGGGTGGCGGCGGTGAGCGCGCGGGCGCGCTGGACGGGGTCGCCTCCGGCGCCGTCGGCCTCGCAGGCCCAGACCTCGACCGAGGGGTCGGCGCCGTCGCCCGGCTCGAGCGGTCGCCACTCGATCGCCATCAGGCCGGCGCCGCGACGGCCGGCCCCCGCGTCGCCGGGCCAGTAGCGCTCGCGCTGGAAGGGGTAGGTGGGGAGCGCGACGGGGCGCGTGCCCCGGCCCGCGAAGTGCGCCTCCCAATCGACCGCGACGCCGTTCGCATGAGCCTGCGCCAGCGAGAGGGAGAAGCGCCTGGCACCGCCCTCGTCGCGGCGCAGGGTGCCGATAACCGCCGGGCGCTCATGCTCGGAGAGCACCGTCTCGAGCGTCTCTCGCACGGCGAGCGCGAAGACCGGGTGCGGACTGACCTCGATGAAGGCGTGCCTGCCGCGCTCGATCAGGGCGCGCGTCGCCTGCTCGAAGAGCACGGGCTGGCGCAGGTTGCGGTACCAGTACTCGGGGGTCAGCTCGCGGGTGTCGAGCGGGCCGCCGGTGACGGTCGAGTGGAAGGGCACGTCGCCGGCGCGCGGCGCGAGCGGCGCAAGCGCCTCGAGAAGCTCGTCGCGCAGCGGCTCGACCCGAGCCGAGTGGGAGGGGATCGTGGCCGGGATCTCGCGGGCGCGGACGCCCTCCGCCTCGCACTCGGCGACGAGCTCGGCGGCTGGGCCCGGATCGGCGGAGAGGATGGTCGAGTGCGGTCCGTTGCGTGCGGCGATCTCGATCCCCCCGTCCCAGCGAGCGAGGCGCGGCTCGAGCTCCTCGGCCGCCAGCGCCACCGAGACCATCGATCCCTGCCCGGCGAGGCGCGAGATAAGCCGGCTGCGCAGAGCGGCGATCCGGGCGGCGTCCTCGAGGGTCAGGCCGCCGCTGATGTGGGCGGCGGCGATCTCGCCCTGGGAGTGGCCGAGGGTCGCGGCCGGCTCGACTCCGCAGGCTCGCCAGAGCTTCGCCAGCGCGACCATCACCGCGAAGAGCGCTGGCTGCACGACCTCGATCCGCTCCAGCGAGGCGGCGCCCGGGACGCCGGCCAGGGCGTCGCGCAACGACCAATCGAGGTGCGGCGCGAGCGCCTCCTCGCACTCGGCGAAGAAGCGCGCGAAGGACGGTGACTCGGCGAGCAGCTCGACGCCCATGCCGAGCCACTGCGAGCCCTGGCCGGGGAAGAGGAAGACGGGCGCCTGGTCGGCGCGGGCCGCGCCGAGCGCCAGGTCCGGCGACTCCTCGCCGGCGGCGAGCGCGCGCAGCGCGGCGAGGTGGCCCTCGCGGTCGGCGGCGGCGCTGACCGCGCGCTGCTCGAAGCGGGCCCGGGTGAGGGCGAGCGAGTAGGCGAGGTCGCCGGCGTCCAGCTCCGGCCGCGCCTCGACGTGGTCGAGGAGGCGTGCGGCGACGCCGGCCAGCGCCTCGGGCGATTTCGCCGAGAGGACCAGCGGCGGCGCGCCGGGCAGGGGCGGTTGAGGTACTCCCTCGCCCTCCTTCCCCGCGCCGTCGCCGTCGGCGGCGACCGCGGGGGGCGGAGACGGCGGCTGCTCGAGCACCACGTGGGCGTTGGTGCCGCTGATGCCGAAGGCGGAGACGGCGGCGCGGCGGGGACGGCCGTTCGCCTGCCACTCGACCGGCTCGGTGAGCAGCTCGACCGCGCCCGCCTCCCACTCGATCTTGGTGGAGGGGGCGTCTACGTGCAGGGTTCGCGGCAGGACGCCCTCGCGCATCGCCAGCACGGACTTGATCACGCCGGCGACGCCCGCCGCGGCCGCCGCGTGGCCGATGTTCGACTTGACCGAGCCGAGCCAGAGCGGCCGCTCGCGCTCGCGGCCGTAGGTGGCGAGCAGCGCGCCGGCCTCGATCGGGTCGCCGAGGCTGGTGCCGGTGCCGTGCGCCTCGACCGCGTCGACGTCGCCCGGCTCGAGGCCGGCGTTGGCGAGCGCCTGGCGGATCACCCGTTCCTGCGAGGGCCCGTTGGGCGCGGTGAGGCCGTTGGAGGCGCCGTCCTGGTTGACGGCCGAGCCGCGGATCGTGGCCAGCACCCGGTGGCCGTTGGCGAGCGCGTCGGAGAGTCGCTCGAGCACGAGCATGCCGCTGCCCTCGGCGAAGCCGGTGCCGTCGGCGGCCTCGGCGAAGGACTTGCAGCGCCCGTCGGGGGCGATCCCGCCGGCGCCGCTGACGTCCATCGTGCCGAAGGGCGTGGCGAAGACCGAGACGCCGCCGCTCAGGGCGAGGTCGCACTCCCCGGCGCGCAGGGCGTTGGCGGCGAGGTGCAGGGCGACGAGCGATGACGAGCAGGCGGTGTCGACGGTCATCGTCGGGCCGACGAGGCCGAGCGCGTAGGCGATGCGGCCCGAGATCACGCTGAGGCCGCGGTCGGTGGTCGAGGAGGCGACCCCGGCGGCGCCCGCCGCGTAGGCGTAGTCGCCGGCGCTGGCGCCGATGAAGACGCCGGCCTCGGTGCCGCGCAGGGCGGTCGGGTCGAGGGCGGCGTCCTCGAGCGCCTCCCAGGCGCCTTCGAGCGGCAGTCGCTGCTGGGGGTCGATCGAGAGGGCGTCGCGCGGAGAGATGCCGAAGAAGCCGGGGTCGAACTCGCCGGCATCGGGGAGGAAGCCCCCGAAGGCGGCGGCGCCGTCGAGCCCCTCGAGGCTCTCCGGGTCGACGCCGCGGTCGTCGGGGAAGGGGCCGATCGCGTCGCGGCCCTCCTCGAGCATCCTCCAGAAGTCCTCGGGCGAGGCGACGCCGCCCGGGTAGCGGCACGACATGCCGACGATCGCGATCGGCTCGTCGCTGATCCGGGCCTTGACGGCGACCTGCGCCCCCGCGCCGACGGCGCCGGCCTCGGTGAGCAGGTGCGCGGCGAGGGCGGCGGCCGAGGGGTAGTCGAAGATCACGGTCGCGGCGAGCTGCACCCCGCTCGCGGCGCTGAGCCGGTTGCGCAGCTCCAGGGCGGCGAGCGAGTCGAAGCCCAGCTCCTGGAAGGCGCGGTCGGGCTCGATCGCGGCGGCGGAGGAGTGGCCGAGCACGGCGGCCGTGTGGGTGCGGACCAGGTCGAGCACGACCGCCGGCCGCTCGTCCTCGGGGACCTCGCCGAGCCGCACGGCAAGCGAGCCGGCCGCCCGATCGTCGCTCTCGGAGACGCGGACGAGGCCGCGCAGCACGCTGCTCAGGGAGCCGGCGGCGGCGCGCGAGCGCAGCGCGGCGGCATCGAAGGGCGCCGGCACGAACAGCGGCTCGGGGCGGCCGAGGGCCGCGTCGAGCAGGTCGAGCCCCTGCTCGGTCGGCATCGGCGCGAAGCCGAGCCGCATACGGATCTGCTGCGCGTAGCGGTCGACGAGCTCGCGGTCGACGCCCTTCAGGGCCCCCTGGACGAGCTGCTCGAGCCAGAGGCCCCAGGCGAGCGAGGTGGCCGGAAGGCCGGCGGCTCTCCGGCTGGCGGCGAGGGCGTCGCCGAAGACGTTGGCCGCGGCATAGGCCGCCTGCCCGGCGCCGCCGACGACCCCGGCGGCGGAGGAGAAGAGAAGGAAGTGGGAAAGGTCGAGCTCCTCGGTCAGCTCGTGCAGGTGCAGGGCGGCGTCGACCTTGGGCCGCATCACGCGCTCGAGGCGCTCGCCGTCGAGCGACTCGAGCGTCGCGTCGTCGAACACCGCGGCCGAATGGACGACGGCGCCGAGCGGGTGCTCGTCCGGGATCGCGGCGAGGGTCGCGGCCAGGGCGGCGCGGTCGGTGACGTCGCAGGCGACGACCGTCACCGAGGCGCCGCACCCCTCCAGCTCGGCGCGCAGCCCGGCGGCTCCCGGCGCTTCCTCGCCCCGACGGCTGAGCAGCAGCAGGTGACGGGCGCCGTGGGCCTCGGCAAGGTGGCGGGCGACGAGCGCGCCGAGGCCGCTGGTGCCGCCGGTGACCAGCACGGTGCGCTCGGGGTCGAGCGCGCCTGGCGCCGGGAGGCTCTCGGGCGGCTCGCCGGCGACCGCGAGCCGGGGCGCGAGCAGGCGGCCGTCGCGCACCGCGATCTGCGGCTCGCGCTCGGCGAGGGCGAGCGCCCGCGGGAGGGCGGCCTCGGACTCGGGGGCGCCGTCGAGGTCGACGAGGGCGAAGCGGTCGGGCCTCTCGGAATGAGCCGAGCGGATCAACCCGGCGAGCGGCGCGGCGGCGAGGTTCGGCGCCTCGCCCGGAGCGGTCGAGACGGCGCCCTCGGTGAGAAAGGCGAGCCGGCCCTCGGGCGCCTCCTCGCCAGCGATCCATTTCCTCGCCTCGGCCAGGCCCCGCGCGGCGACGGCTCGCGCGGAGCCCGCCAGCCCCGGCTCGCCGGCCCCCCAGGAGCGAGCGTCGAGGACGACCGCTCCGGGCGGCTCGGGCTCGGCGGCGGCCTCGACCTCGACCCACTCGACCCGGTGCAGGGCGCGCAGGCTGGAGGACCGGCGCAGCTCGTCGGAGTCGAGCTCCTCGGCGAGCGCAGCGCCGATCGAGCCGAGCGGCGCGCCGTCGGCGCTGAGGAGCTCGAGCCGCAGGCCGTCCTCGGCGCGGGCAAGCGCGGCGCGCAGCGCCGGCTGCCCGGCGAGGGCGACGCTGACTTCGCGGAAGGACGAGGCGAGCAGCGGCCGGCCGGCGCGCTCCCCCGCCGCCGCCAGGATCATGTCGAAGCCGGCCTGCAGCAACGGGTCGAGCAATGCCGGATGGAGCCTGAAGCGCCAGGCGTCGCCCTCCTGATCCTCTGCGAGCGCCACCTCGGCGAAGCCCTGATCCCCGCCGCGCCGCCAGACGGCGCCGAGGCCGCGGAACGCGGCGCCGTGGTCGAAGCCGGCCTCGGCGAGGCGGTCGTAGAGATGCTCGGCGTCGAGCCGCTCGGCGCCCTCCGGCGGCCATGCGTCGGGCGGACCGGGGGCGGGCGCCGCCCCGGCGCCGAGCTCGCCCTCGGCGTGCAGGGTCCAGCGCGGGTCGGGCTCCTCCTCGCTCGACTCGGGACGCGCGTGGACCTGGAGCGGCCGCTCGCCGCCGGAGCCCGGGGCGCCGACGATGACTCGCAGCTGAACGGCGCCGTCCTCGGTCAGGGTCAGCGGGGCGCGCAGGTCGAGCTGCGCGACCGAGCCGCAGCCGGCCTGCTCGGCGGCGCGCAGGGCCAGCTCGAGGAGCAGCGCTCCGGGCACGAGCGTCACCCCGCCGACAGCGTGGTCGCGCAGCCAGGGGTGAGTGGCGAGCGAGAGGCGGCCGGCAAGCACGAGGCTCTCGTCGACCGGACTCTCGATCGCCGCCCCGAGCAGTGGATGGCCGGCGTCGGCGAGGCCCATCGAGCCGGCGTCGGCGGGGGCCGCGGGGGGCGCCTCGGGCCAGTAGCGCTGGCGCTGGAACGGGTAGGTGGGGAGCTTGACGCGGCGCGTGCCGGCGCCGAAGAAGGCGGGCCACTCGACCCGGGCGCCGGAAGCGTGGGCAGCGGCGAGGGCAGCGGTCAGCGCCCGGGCCTCCGGGCGGCCCTCGCGCAGGGTCGCGATCAGGGCCGGCGGCTTCTCCTCGGCGGCGACGCACTCGGCGGCCATCGCGGTCAGGGCCGGGTCGGGACCGAGCTCGACCAGCGTGGTGGCGCCCTGGGCCAGGAGGGCAGCGACCCCGTCGGCGAAACGCACCGGCTGGCGGGCGTGGGCGACCCAGTAGGCGGGGTCGGCGGCCTGGGCGGCGCTGAGCAGCTCGCCGGTGAGGTTGGAGACGACCGGGATGCGCGGCTCGGCCGGCTCGAGCGTGGCGACCAGCTCGACGAAGGGCTCGAGCATCGGCTCGATCAGCGGCGAGTGGAAGGCGTGGGACACCTCGAGGCGCTTGACCTTGCGGCCCTCGCCGCGCCAGCGCTCCTCCTGCTCGGCGACGGCCGCAGCGGCGCCGGAGACGACGACCGAGCGCGGCGCGTTGACGGCGGCGATCGAGAGCTCCGCCTCGCGGCCGGCGAGGGCCGCCGCGACCTCCGCCTCGGTCGCCTCGACCGCCAGCATCGCCCCGCCGGCGGGCAGGGCGCCCATCAGCGCGCCGCGGGCGCAGACCAGCTGCGCCGCGTCGGCCAGCGTGAGGACCCCGCCGAGGTGGGCGGCGACGATCTCGCCGACCGAGTGGCCGGCGAGCAGATCGGGCCGCAGACCCCAGCTCTCGAGCAGCCTGCACAGCGCCACCTCGGTGGCGAAGAGCGCCGGCTGGGCGTAGGTCGTATCGCCGAGCAGCTCGGCCTCGGGCGAGCCGGGGGCGGCGAAGACCAGCTCGGCGAGCGGGCGGTCGAGGTGGGGGTCGAGCGCCTCGAAGGCCTGCTCGAGGGCGCGCGCGTAGGCCGGGTGGGCCTCGCGCAGCTCGGCGCCCATCCCGGGTCGCTGCGAGCCCTGGCCGGTGAAGAGGAAGGCGGTGCGGCCGGCGCGGGCGCGGGCGACGATCGCGCCGGGGTCGCCGGTGGCGATCGCCTCCAGCTCGCGGCGCAGCTCCTCGCGATCGGCGCCGATCGCGGCGGCGCGGTGCTCGAGGCTCGGTCGCGTCTCGAGGAGCGAGGCGGCGACGTCGGCGAGGCGCTGCCCGGGGTGCCGCTCGAGGTGGGCGGCGAGGCGGCGGGCGGCGTCGCGCAGCGCGTCCTCGGATTTGGCCGAGATGATGAGCGGGAGGGCGCCCGCGAGCGGCCCGACCTCGGCCTCGTCCCCAGCGGTCGTGCTTGTTGCCGGTATGCGGCGGGAAGTACGACCGCTGGGAGCCTGGGCGACTTCCGACGGCTCCTCGAGGACCATGTGCACGTTGGTTCCGCTGATCCCGAAGGAGGAGACCGCCGCGCGGCGCGGGTGGCCGTTCGCCCGCCAGGGCTCGGCCTCGGTGAGCAGCTCGACCGCGCCGAGGTCCCAGTCCACCTTGGTCGAGGGCGCGTCGACGTGCAGGGTCTTCGGCATCGTCCCGGCGCGCATCGCCAGCACCGCCTTGAGCAGTCCGGCGATCCCGGCGGCGGCCGAGGTGTGGCCGATGTTCGACTTGACCGAGCCGATCTTCAGCGGCGCCTCGCGGTCCCGCCCGTAGGTGGCGAGCAGGGCGCCGGCCTCGATCGGGTCGCCGAGTGTCGTGCCGGTGCCATGCGTCTCGACCATGTCGACCTCAGCCGGGTCGACGCCGGCGTTGGCGAGCGCCTGGCGGATAACGCGTTCCTGCGAGGGGCCGTTGGGCGCCGTGAGGCCGTTGGAAGCGCCGTCCTGGTTGACGGCCGAGCCGCGGATCGTCGCCAGCACCGCGTGGCCGTTGCGCTCCGCGTCGGCGAGGCGCTCGAGGACGACGACGCCGGTGCCCTCGGCGAAGGCGGTCCCGTCGGCGCCCTCGGCGAAAGCCTTGCAGCGACCGTCGGCGGCGAGGCCGCCGAGGTTGGAGAAGTCGGCGAGGCCGACCGGGGTGATGAAGACCGAGACGCCACCGGCGATCGCCAGGTCGCACTCTCCCCCGCGCAGCGCACGCGAAGCGAGGTGGGTGGCGACCAGCGCCGATGAGCAGGCCGTGTCGACAGTCATCGCCGGGCCGACCAGGCCGAGGGTGTAAGCGACGCGACCGGAGATCACGCTGGAGGAGCCGCCGACGATCGGCGCGCCGGCGCCGGTCGCCAGGATCGCCTGCTGGTATTCGCTGGCGCCGGCGCCGACGAAGACGCCCGCGTCGCCGCCGCGCAGCGAGTCCGGGTCGATGCCGGCGTCTTCGAGCGCCTCCCAGGCGGCTTCCAGGAGGAGGCGCTGCTGCGGGTCGATCGCCCGCGCTTCGCGCGGGCTGATGCCGAAGAAGCCGGGGTCGAACTCGGCGACGTCCTCGAGGAAGCAGCCGCGCACGTCGGGCACGTCCCAGCCGCGGTCGGCCGGGAAGCCACCGACCGCGTCGCGGCCCGTGGCGAGCAGCTCCCAGAGGCGGTCGGGGGAGTCGGCGCCGCCCCCGAAGCGGCAGGCCATGCCGACGATCGCCACGGGCTCGTCGCTGTCGCGGCCCTGGGCACGGACGGCGACCTGGGCGGCGCCGCCCGCCGCGCTCAGCCGCTCGAGCAGGTGGGCGGCGAGCTCGGCGGCGGTCGGGTAATCGAAGGCGACGGTGGCGGCGAGGCGCAGGCCGGTGGCGATACGCAGCCGGTTGCGCAGTTCGAGCGCGGCGAGCGAGTCGAAGCCGAGGTCCTTGAAGGCGCGGCCGGCGTCGACCTCCTCGGCCGACTCGTAGCCGAGCACGGCGCCCACCTGGGAGCGGACCAGCTCCAGCAGGGCCGCCTCGCGCTCGCCGGCGGCCAGCTCGGCGAGCCGGCGGGCGAAGGCGCCGGCGACAGCCTCGTGCGCCTGAGCGCCGGGGACGAGACCGCTGAGCAGTGACGGCAGGGCGCCGAAGGAGGCCATCGCCCGTAGGCCGGCCGAGTCGAGACCGGCGGCGAGGGCGTCGGCGCGGCCGCAGCCGAGCGCCAGGTCGAGCAGGGCGAGGCCGCGTTCGTCGCCGAGCGGCGCGATGCCGCTGGCCCGCATCCGGGCCAGGTCGGCCTCGTCGATCTTCGCGGTCAGCTCGCTCTCGGTCTCCCAGTAGCCCCAGGCGATCGAAGTCGCGGGCAGGCCCGCGGCTTGGCGGCGCTGGGCGAGGGCGTCGAGGTAGGCGTTGGCGGCGGCGTAGTTGCCCTGGCCGGGAGAGCCGAGGGTCCCGGCGGCCGAGGAGAAGAGGACGAAGTGCGAGAGCTCGGCCTCGGCGGTCAGCTCGTGCAGCGCCCAAGCGGCGTCGGCCTTGGGGGCGAAGACGGGGTCGAGGCGCTCGGCGGTGAGCGACTCGACCGTCGCGTCGTCGAGGGCGCCGGCGGCGTGGAAGACGGCGCCCAGCGGGCGCTCGGCGGGGATCGCGGCGAGCAGGGCGGCGAGCGCCTCGCGGTCGGCGACGTCGCAGGCGGCGATCTCGACCTCGGCGCCGAGTTGCTCGAGCTCGGCGCGCAGCTCGGCGGCGCCGGGCGCTTCCTCGCCGCGGCGGCTGACGAGCAGCAGGTGACGGGCGCCGTGGGCGGTGACGAGGTGCTTGGCGGTCAGGCCACCGAGCGCGCCGGTGGCGCCGGTCAGCAGGACGGTCCTCTCCGGGTCGAGTTCCGGGGCCGGATCGTCGCCGCCCTCGGGGCGCGGCAGGCGCGCGACGCGCGGTGCGAGCGCCGCGCCCTCGCGCAGGGCCAGCTGCGGCTCCTCGTCCTGCGCGAGGGCGGCGGCGAGCGCCTCCTCGGAGGCGTCGGACCCGTCGAGGTCGACGAGCAGGAAGCTGCCGGCGTGCTCGGACTGGGCCGAGCGGACCAGGCCCCAGATCGCCGCCGCCGCGGGGTCGGGCGCCTCTGCGGGTGCGGTCGAGACCGCGCCGCGGGTGACGATCGCCAGGCGATCGCCGGGCGAGCCCTCCTCGCGGGCGAGCCAGGCCTGCAGGCGCTCCAACGTCGCCGCCGTCAGAGCCCGGGCGCGCTCAGGGTCGTCTCCGCGACTCGATTCGGCCGTCGGGTCCCAGACTTCGACCTTGCCGGCAGCGTCCGGCTCGGTGCCTCGGTCAGAGAGCTCCAATCCATCCCACTCGACGCCGAGCAGGACGTCGCGGCGGCGGGCGGCCTCGCGCAGGCGCTCGGCGGAGACGGGGCGCAGCTCGAGCGCGGCAACCGCGCCGAGCGGTGCTCCGCTCCCGTCGGCGATGGCGAGAGAGGCCGTCTCACCCGCGGCGTCGATGCGGACGCGCAGCGCCGCCGGTCCGGCGCCCGTGAGGGCGACCCCGCGCCAGGCGGCCGGTTCGCGCAGCCCGGCCCCGTCGCCGTCCTCGAGCGCCGCGAGGGCGAGCGCCTGCAGGGCGCCGTCGAGCAGGGCGGGGTGCAGCCGGAAGCCGCCGGCGTCCGCCACCCGCTCCTCGGCGAGGGCGACCTCGGCGAAGACCTCCTCACCGCGGCGCCAGGCGGCCGAGAGGCTCTGAAAAGCGGGGCCGTGCTCGAAGCCGGCCTCCGCAAGGCGGTCGTAGAGGAAGGTCGCGTCGAGCGGCTCGGCGCCCTCGGGCGGCCAGGCGTCGAGAGCCGCGGGCTCGGCATCGTCGGAGGCGGAGCCGGCGAGCGTGCCCTCCGCGTTGAGCGACCACTCGGGCCGCTCGTCCTCGTCCTCCGGGTTGTCCTCGAGGCGGGAGTGGATCGCGATCCGGCGCCGACCGTCGTCGTCGGCCTCTGCCACGGAGACGCGCAGCTGGACAGCACCCGCCTCGGGAATGACGAGGGGCGCCTGCAGGTCGAGCTCCTCGACCCGCTCGCAGCCGGCCTGCCAGGCGGCGCGCAGGGCGAGCTCGAGCAGGGCGGCGCCGGAGAGGACGGTCGTGCCGGCGATCGCGTGTTCGGCCAGCCAGGGGTGGGTCGAGCGGGCGAGGCGGCCGGTGAGCGTCAGGCTCTCGCCATCGGGGTCCTCGATCGCCGCGGCGAGCAGCGGGTGGCCGGCCGGCACCTGCCCGATCGAGCGAGCGTCGGCCAGGCGCGGCCCGGAGGCAAGCCAAAAGC
This sequence comes from uncultured Solirubrobacterales bacterium, assembly GCA_963728365.1. GTDB lineage: Bacteria > Actinomycetota > Thermoleophilia > Solirubrobacterales > 70-9 > VRUE01. Next base: position 44,287 of record CAVSJI010000001.1, on the reverse strand, counting down.
GACGGGTCTGGAAGGGATAGGTGGGCAGCGGGGCGCGCTTGGCGCCCGAGCCGGCGAAGAAGTCCTCCCAATCGACCTGCGCCCCGGCGGCGTGGGCCTCTGCGAGGGAGAGGCAGAAGCGGGTCGCGGGGTCCTCCTCCCTGCGCAGGGTGTCGAGCACCCTTGCGGGGGACTCGCTCGCCTCGATCGCTTCGGCGATCCCGAAGGAGAGCACCGGGTGGGGGGAGATCTCGATGAAGTGGGAGCGGCCCTGCTGCAGCAGGGCCTCGATCACGGGCTCGAAGAGGACGGTCTCGCGCAGGTTGCGATACCAGTAGGAGGCATCCATCCGGGCGGTGTCGAGGAGCTCGCCGGTGAGCGTCGAGTGCAGGGGGATCTCCGAGCTTTGGGGGGAGATCGGGGCGAAGGCCTCCAAGAGCTCCTCCTCGAGCTGCTCGATCTGGGCGGAGTGCGCGGCGTAGTCGACGGCGATCCGCCTCGCCCTGACGCCCTGCCCCTCGCATGCGCCGAGCAGCTCGGCGATCGCCTCGGGCTCCCCCGAGACGGCCTGGGCGCGGGGGCCGTTGGCGGCGGCGAGGGAGAGGCGCTCCCCGTAGGGGGCGAGCAGCTCGGAGAGCTCCCCTGCGGGCAGCGATACCGAGGCCATCGCCCCCTTGCCGGCGATCTTGGCCATCGCCGCCGAGCGCAGGGCGATCACCCGGGCGGCGTCCTCGAGGCAGAGCGCCCCGGCGACGTGGGCGGCGGCCACCTCCCCCTGGGAGTGGCCGATCACCAGGGAGGGCCTCACCCCCGAGGCTTCCCAGAGCCTTGCCAGGGAGACCATCGTCGCGAAGAGGGCGGGCTGGACGATGTCGAGGCGCTCCATCCACTTGCCCTCCTCTTCTTCGAGGACCTCGGTCAGGGACCAATCGACGTGGGGGGCGAGGGCCGCCTCGCACTCGGCGATGCTGCGGGCGAAGAGCGGGCTGGCCTGGATCAGCCCGAGGGCCATCCGGGGGTGCTGGGAGCCCTGCCCGCCGAAGGCGAAGACGGGGCGCCGCTCGGTTGCGGTGCGCCTTATGTGGTCAATGACCACATAAGGCGCACCGGAGGCGCCCTCGCCGGGGGCGCCTGAGGCGATCGCCTGCAGGGAGTCCAGCAGCTGCTGGCGCTCGGTCCCGACGGCCACCGCGCGGTGCTCGAAGGCGCTGCGGGTCCTCGCCAGCGAGTAGGCGGTGTCGAGCAGGTTCTGGTCGGGGTGCTCGCGCAGGTGGGTGGCGAGCCTTGCGGCCGACTCGCGCAGGGCGTCCTCGGATTTGGCCGAGAGGGCGAGGGGGACGGGGCCGGTCAGGGGCGGGGTCGGGGCCTCGCCATGCCCGGCCTCGCCATCCACCGTCGCCTCTCCCCCGGCGGTCGCGGTTGTTCCCGAGGGGTGAGAAGAAGTGTGACCGCCGGGCTCGCCGAGGGTCGCCTCGGCCTGCTCGAGGATCACGTGGGCGTTGGTGCCCGAGGCGCCGAAGGAGGAGACCGCGGCGCGCCTTGGTCCTCCCTCTTTCTCCCACGGTTGCGCCTCGGTGAGCAGCTCGATCTGCCCGGCCTCCCAATCGACCTTCGAGGAGGGCGCGTCGACGTGCAGCGTCTTGGGCATCACCCCTTCGCGCATCGCCAGCACCGCCTTGATCACGCCGCCGACCCCGGCCGCGGCCTGGGTGTGGCCGATGTTCGACTTCAGCGAGCCGAGCTTCAGCGGCGCCTCGCGGTCCTGGCCGTAGGTGGCGAGCAGGGCGCCGGCCTCGATCGGGTCCCCGAGGGTGGTGCCGGTGCCGTGCGCCTCGACCATGTCGATCTGACCCGGCTCGAGGCTCGCGTTGGCCAGGGCCTGGCGGATCACGCGCTCCTGGGAGGGGCCGTTGGGGGCGGTGAGACCGTTGGAGGCGCCATCCTGGTTGACGGCCGAGCCGCGGATCGTGGTGAGCACAGAGTGGCCCTTGGCCTCGGCGTCGGAGAGACGCTCGAGCACGAGCACGCCGATCCCCTCCGAGAAGCCCGCGCCGTCGGCGGCCTCGGCGAAGGACTTGCAGCGGCCGTTCGGGGCGAGGCCGCGCTGGGCGCTGAAGGCCGCGAAGACCGAGGGGGTGGCGAGCACGGTGACGCCGCCCGCCAGGGCCAGGTTGCACTCTCCCGCGCGCAGCGCGCCGGCCGCCAGGTGGAGGGCAACGAGCGAGGAGGAGCAGGCCGTGTCCACGGTCACCGCCGGTCCCTCCAGCCCAAGGGTATAGGCGACGCGGCCGGAGACGATGCTGGTGGTCATCCCCGGTGCCAGGCCGAGCTCCGCCGCGCCGTAGTCCTGGTACATCACCCCGGCGAAGACGCCGGCTGGCTCGCCGCGCAGGGTCGACGGATCGATGCCGGCGTCCTCGAGCGCCTCCCAGGCGCCTTCGAGCAGCAGTCGCTGCTGGGGGTCGATGACGAGCGCCTCGCGCGGGCTGATGCCGAAGAACTCCGGGTCGAAGTCCCCGGGGGCCTCCAGGAAGCCGCCGTGCCTCGTGTAGGAGGTGCCGAAGGAGTTGGGGTCTGGGTCGTAGAGGCGCTCGAGGTCCCAGCCGCGGTCGGCGGGGAACTCGGCGATGCCCTCGCGCTCCTCGGCGAGCATCCGCCAGAGCCCAGCGGGGGAGGCGATGCCACCCGGGTAGCGGCAGGACATGCCGACGATCGCGATCGGCTCCTCGCTGGCCTGGGCCCTGACCGCCGCTCGCCGGGCCGGGCTGGCGGCGCCGAGCTGGGTCAGCAGGTGCTCGGCAAGAGACTGGGCGGACGGGTGATCGAAGACGACCGTTGCGCCGAGCCGCACGCCGGCGACGATCCCCAGCCGGTTGCGCAGTTCCAGCGCCGCCAGTGAGTCGAAGCCGAGCTCCTGAAAGGCGCGCAGGGGGTCGATCGCGTCACCCGACTCATGGCCGAGAACGGCGGCCACCTGCGAGCGGACGATGGTGAGGACGGCGGCGGCGCGCTCCTCGTCGGGCAGCTCGGCCAGCTGCTCGGCGAGCTCGCCGCCCACCTCCTCCTGACGGTGCGGCACCCGGACCAGGCCGCTGTAGAGCGGTGGCAGGGCACCAACCGCGGCGAGCGCCCGCAGGCCGTCGCCGTCGAGGCCGATCGCGAGGGCGTCGGCGGCCGGAGAGGCGAGTGCCTGGTCGAGCATCGCCAGCCCCTGCTCCTCGGCCAGCGGCGCGATGCCGCCGCGGCGCATCCGCTCGAGGTCGGCCTCGGTGAGCTTCGCGGTCAGCTCGCTCTCGGTCTCCCAGTAGCCCCAGGCAATCGAGGTGGCGGGCAGGCCCGCGGCGCGGCGGCGCTGGGCGAGGGCGTCGAGGTAGGCGTTGGCGGCGGCGTAGTTGCCCTGGCCGGGGCCGCCCAGGGTGCCGGCGGCCGAGGAGAAGCAGACGAAGTGGGTGAGCTCGGCCTCGGCGGTCAGCTCGTGCAGGGCCCAGGCGGCGTCGGCCTTGGGGGCGAAGACGGGGTCGAGGCGCTCGGCGGTGAGCGACTCGATCGTCGCGTCATCGAGCGCGCCGGCGGCGTGGAAGACGGCGCCCAGCGGGCGCTCCGCGGGGATCGCGGCGAGCAGCGCCTCGAGCGCGTCGCGCTCGGCGACGTCGCAGGCGGCGATCTCGACCTCGGCGCCCTGCTCCTCCAGCTCGGCGCGCAGCTCGGCGGCGCCGGGCGCCTCGGGGCCGCTGCGGCTGACGAGCAGCAGGTGGCGGGCGCCGTGGGCGGTGAGGAGGTGCTTGGCGGCGAGGCCGCCGAGGGTGCCGGTCGCGCCGGTGATCAGGACCGTGCGCTCGGGGTCGATCGGCGGGGACGATCCGGCCTGCGCCTCGGCCTCCCCTTCGGCCTGCGGGGCAACCCTGGTCGCGCGCGGGGCGAAGGCGGCCCCCTCGCGCAGGGCGAGCTGCGGCTCCTCGGCCTGGGCCAGGGCCGCCTCGAGCTTCGCCTCAGAAGCAGCGCTGCCGTCGCTGTCGAGCAGCAGGAAGCTGCCCGGATGCTCCGCCTGGGCGGAGCGCACGAGGCCCCAGACCGCGGCGGCGGCCGGGTCGGGCGCCTCGCCCTCGGCGACGGCGAAGGCGTTGCGGGTGAGCACCGCGAAGCGCTCGTCCGGGGAGCCGTCCTCGCGGGCGAGCCAGGCCTGGAGCGCGGCCAGCGCGGCGCAGGCGGCTGCCCGCGCGGCGGCCGGGGAGCCGGCGCCCGCTTCGGGCTCGTGTCGCCAGAGCTCGACCGGGGCGCCGGCCTCGGCGGGGGCCAGGTCGCGCTCCCGCCACTCGACGCGCAGCAGCCCCTCGCGCCGGTCGCGGGCGGCGCGCAGCTGCTCGGGCGCCAGCGGGCGCAGGGCGAGCGAGCCGACCTGGACCGCGGTGGCGCCGTCCTCGGCGGCGAGGGTCAGCGAGACGCGGCCCTCGCCGCCGCTCGCCAGCGCGACGCGCAGGGCGCTCGCCCCCGGAGCCCGCACCGCCACCTCGCCCCAGGAGAAGGGCAGCGAGGGAGCCGCCTCGGCGCCGCCCTGCGAGGCGCCGAGCGGGATCGCGTGCAGGGCCGCGTCGAGCAGGGCGGGATGGACGGCGAAGGCGCCGGCCTCGCCGGCCTGCTGCTCGGCGAGGGCGAGCTCGGCGAAGACGTCCTCGCCGCGGCGCCAGGCCCTGGTCAGGTTCTGGAAGGCGGGCCCGTACTCATAGCCCGCCTCGGCGAGGTGGTCATAGAGGAAGGTCGCCTCCAGCGGCTCGGCGCCCTCCGGTGGCCAGGCGTCCAGTGCGGGCGGCGCCTCGGGAGCCTCGGGGGCGAGCAGGCCCTCTGCGTTGAGGGCCCAGGGCTGCTGCTGCTCCAGCGGCGCCTCGGGGCGGGAGTGGATCTCGATCGGGCGCTCTCCCCCCTCCCCCGGCTCGCCGACCGCGACCTGGACCTGCACGGCGCCGGTCTCGGGCAGGACGAGCGGCGCCCGCATGGTGAGCTCGCGAACCTGCTCCATGCCGAGCTCCTGCCCGGCGCGCAGGGCGAGCTCGAGCAGGCCGGTGCCCGGCAGGAGCGCCGTGCCGGCCACGGCGTGGTCGGCCAGCCAGGGGTGGGTGGCCAGCGAGATGCGGCCGGTGAAGAGCAGCTCCTCGCCGCCGGCGACCGAGAGCGCCGCGCCGAGCAGCGGGTGGCCCGCATCGGCCAGCCCGGCGGCGCCGAGGTCGGCGCCGCCGTACTCGGGGCTCAGCCAGTAGCGCTCGCGCTGGAAGGGATAGGTGGGCAGCGGCACCTTCCTGGCGCCCGAGCCGGCGAAGAAGTCCTCCCAATCGACCTGCGCCCCGGCGGCGTGGGCGGCGCCCAGGGCAAGCGTCGCGGTCTCGGACTCCGGGCGTCCCTCCCTGAGGGTGGGGATCAGGGCCGGGGGGCGCTCCTCGCCCTCGACGCACTCGGCCGCCATCGCGGTGAGCACCGGGTCGGGGCCGAGCTCCACCAAGGCCGTGGCGCCCCGGGCGAGGAGGGTGCCGACCGAGTCGGCGAAGCGCACCGGGGAGCGCACGTGGGAGACCCAGTAGGCGGGGTCGGTGGCCTGCTTTGCGCTGAGGACCTCCCCGCTGAGGTTGGAGACGATCGGGATCTGTGGCTCGGCGTAGGAGAGCTCCGCGGCGACCTCGGCGAAGGCGTCCATCATCGGCTCGATCAGGGGCGAGTGAAAGGCGTGGGAGACCTGCAGGCGCTTGGTCTTGCGGCCGCGCTCCTCCCAGAGTGACTGCTGGGCTTCGATCGCCTGCCCATCGCCGGAGATCACGGTCGAGGTTGGGCTGTTGAGCGCCGCGATCGAGAGCTCTGCCTGCAGCCCCTCGATCGCCTCGGCGACCTCGGGCTCGCTGGCCTGAACCGCGAGCATCGCCCCGCCGGAGGGCAGGGCGCCCATCAGCGCGCCGCGGGCGCAGATCAGCCTGGCGGCGTCGGGCAGGGAGAGCACGCCGGCGATCTGGGCGGCGGAGATCTCCCCGACCGAGTGGCCGGCGAGCAGCTCGGGGAGGAGGCCCCAGCTCTCCAGCAGGCGGTGAAGCGCCAGGTGGGTGGCAAAGAGGGCGGGCTGGGCGTAGGCGGTGTCTCCCAGCAGCTCTGCCTGCGGCGATCCCGGCTCGGCGAAGAGCAGGTCGCGCAGCGAGAGCTCCAGGTGGCGGTCGAGCTCCGCCAGCGCCTCGTTCAGCGCCTCCGCGTAGGCGGGGTAGGTCTCGTGCAGCTCCTTGCCCATCCCCGGCCTCTGCGATCCCTGGCCGCTGAGCAGGTAGGCGAGGCGGCCGGGGCTGGCGGTGGCGGTGGCGCTCGATGGGGAGGGCCTTCCCTCGGCAATCGCCTGAAGGGAGTCGAGCAGCTGCTCGCGCTCGGCGCCGACCGCCACGGCGCGGTGGGGGAAGGCGCTTCTGGTGGCGAGCAGCGAGTGGGCGGTGTCGAGCAGGCTCTGCTCGGGGTTGGCCTCGAGGTGGGCCTTGAGCCTCGCCGCGGACTCGGTGAGAGCCTGCCCGGATTTGGCCGAGAGGGCGAGGGGGACGGGGTGGGTCAGGGGCGGGGTCGGGGCCTCCTCGCCCGTGGCCTGCTCCCCAGCGGTCGCAGTTGTTCCCGAGGGGTGAGAAGGAGCGCGACCGTTGGGCTCGCCGGGGGTCGCCTCGGCCTGCTCGAGGATCACGTGGGCGTTGGTGCCCGAGATGCCGAACGAGGAGACCGCGGCGCGCCTCGGCCCCGTCTCCTTCTCCCAGGGCTCGGCCTCGGTGAGCAGCTCGACCTGCCCCGCCTCCCAATCGACCTTCGAGGAGGGCTCGTCGACGTGCAGGGTCTTTGGCATGACCCCCTCGCGCATCGCCAGCACGGCCTTGATCACCCCGCCGACGCCGGCGGCGGCCTGCGTGTGGCCGACGTTGGACTTGAAGGAGCCGAGCTTCAGCGGCGCCTCGCGGTCCTGGCCGTAGGTGGCGATCAGCGCGGTCGCCTCGATCGGGTCCCCGAGGGTGGTTCCCGTGCCGTGCCCCTCGACCATGTCGACGTCGCCGGTGCCCAGGCGGGCGTTGGCCAGCGCCTGGCGGATGACGCGCTCCTGGGAGGGGCCGTTGGGAGCCGTCAACCCGTTGGAGGCGCCATCCTGGTTGACCGCCGAGCCGCGAATCGTCGCCAGCACCACGTGCCCGTTGGCGCGGGCGTCGGCGAGCCGCTCGAGCACGACCACGCCGAGGCCCTCGGCCCAACCGACGCCGTCCGCCGCCTCGGCGAAGGACTTGCAGCGCCCGTCAGCGGCGAGGCCGCGCTGGGCGCTGAAGCCGGTGAAGACGGTCGGCGTCGCCAGCACGGTGACCCCACCGACCAGCGCCAGCGTGCACTCCCCCCCGCGCAGCCCCTGGGCGGCGAGGTGGATCGCGGTGAGCGAGGAGGAGCAGGCCGTGTCCACCGTCACCGCCGGGCCCTCGAGGCCGAGCGTGTAGGCGACGCGGCCGGAGACGATGCTTGTACTCATCCCCGGTGAGAGCCCGAGCTGGGGGGCGCCGTAGTCTTGATACATGACGCCGGCGTAGACGCCCGCCTGGCTGCCGCGCAGCGAGGCCGGGTCGATGCCGGCGTCCTCGAGCGCCTCCCAGGCGCCTTCGAGCAGCAGGCGCTGCTGCGGGTCGACGATCAGCGCCTCGCGCGGGCTGATCTTGAAGAACTCGGAGTCGAACTCGCCCGCGTCGTGGAGGAAGCCCCCCTGCTTCGTGTAGGTGGTGCCGATGCTCTCCGGGTCCGGGTCGTAGAGGCGCTCGACGTCCCAGCCGCGGCTGTTGGGGAACTCGGTGATCCCGTCGCGCCCCTCGGCGACCATCCGCCAGAGCTCGCGCGGCGAGTCGACGCCGCCGGGATAGCGGCAGGCCATGCCGACGATCGCGATCGGCTCCGATGCGCCGGCCAGGAGGCGCGAGTTCTCCTTGCGCAGCCGGTCGCGGTCCTTGAGAGCGGCGCGCAGCGCCTCGACGACGTCCGCTTTCGGCTGGCTCATTCGCTCCCCTCCAAGCTCTCGCGGATCAGCTCCTCGACGTCCATTGCGTCGATCGCGTCCGTCTCGCCGGCCGCGCCGTCCTCGCCGGCCGCGCCGGCGAGCTTGACCAGCGAGTCGAGCAGGCCGGTGCTGCGCAGCCGAGCCAGCGGGATCGAGGCGATCATCTCGCGCACCTCGCGTTCGCCCGACTCGAGGCCGCCCGCCTCGCCCTCGCCCGGAGTCACCCGCTCGGCGAGGAAGCGGGCAAGGGCCGCGGCGTTCGGATAGTCGAAGACCATCGTCGCCGGCAGCCGCAGGCCGGCGACGATGCCCAGGCGGTTGCGCAGTTCTACCGCGGCGAGCGAGTCGAAGCCCATCTCCTGGAAGGCCCATTCGGGCTCGATCGCCTCGGCCGAGTCGTGGCCGAGCACCGAGGCGACTTCGGCGCGGACCAGCTCCAGCACGGCTCCCTCGCGCTCCTCCTCGGGCAGGGTGGCGAGGTGGCGCAGGAAGGCGCCGGCGGCCGGGTCGTCGCCGCGCTTGGGGACACGGACGAGGCCGCTGTAGAGCGGCGGCAGGACGCCGACCGCGGCCATCCCGCGCAGGCCGTTGAGGTCGAGGGGGGCGGCGAGCAGCGCCGCGGGCTCCGCCGCGAGCGCGGCGTCGAGCAGCTCGAGGCCGCGCTCGTCGGTGAGCGGGTCGACGCCGACGCGGCGCAGCCGCTCGATGTCAGCCGGCTCGAGGGTCGCGCCCATGCCGCTCTGCCAGAGGCCCCAGGCGATCGCCGTGGCGGGACGGCCCGCGGCGCGGCGGCGCTGCGCGAGGGCGTCGAGAAACGCGTTGGCCGCCGCGTAGTTGCCCTGGCCGGGGGAACCAAGGCTCGCCGCCGCCGAGGAGAAGAGGACGAAATGGCTGAGCTCGGCCTCGGCGGTGAGCTCGTGGAGGAGCTGGGCGGCGTCGGCCTTGGGAGCGAAGACCGCGTCGAAGCGCTCCGGAGCGAGCGAGTCGATCGTCGCGTCGTCGAGGACGCCGGCGGCGTGGAAGACGGCGCCCAGCGGGTGCGCGGCCGCGATCGAGGCGAGCAGCGCTTCGAGCGCGGCGCGATCGGCGACGTCGCAGGCGGCGATCGTCGCCTCGGCGCCGAGCCGCTCGAGCTCGGCGCGCAGCTCGGCGGCGCCGGGCGCTGCCTCGCCGCTGCGGCTGACGAGCAGCAGGCGGCGGGCGCCGTGGGCCTCGACCAGGTGGCGCGCCGTGAGCGCGCCGAGGGTGCCGGTCGCGCCCGTGATCAGCACCGTGCGCTCGGGGTCGATCGTGGTCGGGGCATCGTCCTCGTCCTCGCCGGCGGAAGCCGGCGGCGCCAGGCGGAGGGCGCGAGCGACGCGGGCGGCGCCCTCGCGCAGGGCGAGCTGCGGCTCCTCCGCCTGGGCGACGGCGGCGGCGAGGGCCGCCTCGGAGGCCTCGCTGCCGTCCCTGTCGACCAGCACGAAGCGCCCCGGGTTCTCCGACTGGGCCGAGCGGAGCAGGCCCCAGATCGCCGCCGCGGCCGGGTCGGGCGCCTCGCCCTCGTCGACGGCGACGGCGCCGCGGGTGACGACGGCGAGGCGGGCATCCGGCGGGACGTCCTCGCGGGCCAGCCACTCGTGCAGGCGCGCGAGCGCGGCCGCGGTGGCGCTGCGGGCGGCGGCCGGCGGCTCATCGTCGTCATCGATCGGCTCCGGGCGCCAGATCTCCACCTCGGCGTCCTCGGCGACCGCCGGCGGCTGCCACTCCTGCCAGTGGATCTCCATCAGGCCGAGGCGACGGTCGGCGGCGCCGCGCAGCTGCTCGGCGGCGATCGACCGCAGAGCGAGCGAGCCGGCCCCGCCGAGCGGTGCGCCCGCCTCGTCGGCGAGGACAAGCGAGATGCGGCGCTCGCCGTCGGGGACGAGCGCCGCCCGCAGCCGGCCTGCGCCGGGGGCGGTGACCGCGACCTCGCTCCACGAGAAGGGCAACATCGGCCTTTCCTCGGCGCCGACGTCGATCGCGCCGAGGGCGATCCCGTGCAGGACAGAGTCGAGCAGCGCTGGGTGCATCGAGAACCGCCCGGCGTCTTGGGCCTGCTCCTCGGACAGCTCGACCTCGACGCAGACGCCGTCCTCTGTCCGCCAGGCGCGGGTCAGGCCCTGGAACGCGGGGCCGTATTCGAAGCCGCCTTCGGCGAGGCGGTCGTAGAGCAGCTCCGCCTCGAGCGGCTCGGCCCCCGGCGGCGGCCATGCCTCGAGCGCCCGCGGCGGCTCGGGCGGCTCTGGCGAGAGGACGCCCTCGGCGTTCAGGGCCCAGGGCATCTCCCCGTCCTCGCCGCTCTCGAGCCGGGAGTGGATCGCGATCCGGCGCTCGCCACCGGCGTCCTCGCCGGCGGGCGGGGCGACTGTGACATGGATCCGGGCGGCGGCGCCCTCGGGCAGGACGAGGGGCGCCTGCAGGGTCAGCTCCCGCACCTGCTCGAGGCCGAGCCGGCGGGCGGCCTCAAGGGCGAGCTCGAGGAAGCCGGTGCCGGGCAGGAGCACCGTGCCGCCGACCGCGTGGTCGGCCAGCCAGGGGTGGGTCGAGCGCGAGAGGCGGCCGGTCAGCGTCAGCCCCTCCCCGGCCGGGTCCTCGATCGCGGCGGCGAGCAGCGGGTGCCCCGCCTCGGCGAGGCCGGCCGCGCCGAGGTCGGCGGTGGTGGTGGGGTTGAGCCAGTAGCGCTTGCGCTGGAAGGGGTAGGTGGGAAGCGGGGCGCGCTTTGGCTCGGTGCCCGCGAAGAAGCTCTGCCAGCGGACCTTCGCCCCGGCGGCGTGGGCGGCGCCGAGGGCAAGCGTCGCGGTCTCGGGCTCCGGGCGTCCCTCCCTGAGGGTGGGGATCAGGGCCGGGGGCTTCTCGGCGTCCTCGACGCACTCGGCCGCCATCGCGGTGAGCACCGGGTCGGGGCCGAGCTCCACCAAGGCCGTGGCGCCCCGGGCGAGGAGGGTGCCGACCGAGTCGGCGAAGCGCACCGCCGAGCGCACGTGGGAGACCCAGTAGGCGGGGTCGGTGGCCTGCTCGGCGCTGAGGACCTCCCCGGTCAGGTTGGAGACGATCGGGATCTGTGGCTCGGCGTAGGAGAGGGAGGCCGCGACCTCGGCGAAGGCGTCCATCATCGGCTCGATCAGGGGCGAGTGAAAGGCGTGGGAGACCTGTAGGCGCTTGGTCTTGCGGCCGCGCTCCTCCCAGAGGGACTGCTGGGCTTCGATCGCCTGCCCATCGCCGGAGATCACGGTCGAGGTTGGGCTGTTGAGCGCCGCGATCGAGAGCTCTGCCTGCAGCCCCTCGATCGCCTCGGCGACCTCGGGCTCGCTGGCCTGGACCGCGAGCATCGCCCCGCCGGAGGGCAGGGCGCCCATCAGGGCGCCGCGGGCGCAGATCAGCCTGGCGGCGTCGGGCAGGGAGAGCACGCCGGCGATCTGGGCGGCGGAGATCTCCCCGACCGAGTGGCCGGCGAGCAGCTCGGGGGCGAGGCCCCAGCTCTCCAGCAGGCGGTGAAGCGCCACGTGGGTGGCGAAGAGGGCGGGCTGGGCGTAGGCGGTGTCGCCCAGCAGCTCTGCCTCGGGGGAGCCCGGCTCGGCGAAGAGCAGGTCGCGGAGGGGACGGTCGAGGTGGCGGTCGATCTCGACCAGCGCCTCGTTCAGCGCCTCCGCGTAGGCGGGGTAGGTCTCGTGCAGCTCCTTGCCCATCCCCGGCCGCTGCGATCCCTGGCCGCTGAGCAGGTAGGCGAGGCGGCCGGGGTTGGCGGTGGCGGTGGCGCTCGATGAGGAGAGTCGGCCCTCGGCGATCGCCTGAAGGGAGTCGAGCAGCTGCTCGCGCTCGGCGCCGACCGCCACGGCGCGGTGGGAGAAGGCGCTTCTGGCTGTGAGCAGCGAGTACGCCGTGTCGGTGAGGCTCTGCTCGGGGTTGTCCTCGAGGTGATCCTTGAGCCTCGCCGCGGACTCGGCGAGAGCCTGCCCGGATTTGGCCGAGAGGGCGAGGGGGAGCGGACCGTTGAGGGATTCGGTCCTCCCCTCGCCCTCTTCGGCCTCGACCCGGGCGGGCCCCTGCTCGAGGATCAGGTGGGCGTTGGTGCCGCTCACCCCGAAGGAGGAGACGGCGGAGCGTCGCGGTCGCCCGTTGCGCTCCCACTCGAGCGGCTCGGTGAGCAGCTCGATCGCGCCCGCCCCCCAGTCGACCTTGGTCGAAGGCGTCTCGACGTGCAGCGTCTTGGGCATGACGCCCTCGCGCATCGCCAGCACCGCCTTGATCACGCCGCCGACCCCCGCCGCGGCCTGCGTATGGCCGATGTTCGACTTGAGCGAGCCGAGCCTCAACGGAACCTCGCGGTCCTGCCCGTAGGTGGCGAGCAGGGCGCCGGCCTCGATCGGGTCGCCGAGCGCGGTGCCGGTGCCATGCGCCTCGACCATGTCGACGTCCTTCGCCTCGAGGCGGGCGTTGGCCAGCGCCTGGCGGATGACGCGCTCCTGGGAGGGGCCGTTGGGGGCGCTGAGCACGCTCGATGCGCCGTCCTGGTTGACGGCCGAGCCGCGGATCGTGGCGAGGACCTCGTGGCCGGCGGCCTCGGCGTCGGAGAGACGCTCGAGGACGATCACGCCGGTCCCTTCTGAGAAGCCGGTGCCGTCGGCGGCGTCGTCGAAGGACTTGCAGCGGCCGTCGGGGGCGAGGCCACCCTGGGCGCTGAAGGCGGTGAAGACCGAGGGCGTAGCGAGGACGATCGTGCCGCCGGCGATCGCCAGGCCGCACTCTCCCCCGCGCAGCGCCTGCGAAGCGAGGTGGATCGCGACCAGCGAGGAGGAGCAGGCGGTGTCGACCGAGATCGCCGGGCCCTCGAGGCCGAGCGTGTAGGCGACGCGGCCCGAGACGATGCTGCCCGCCAGCGCCGGCGAGAAGCCCGTGCCGGTCGAGCCGTAGTCCTGGGAGCTGATCCCGGCGAAGACGCCGGCGCTGGTCCCGCGCAGCGCGGCGGGGTCGATGCCGGCGTCTTCGAGCGCCTCCCAGGCGCCTTCGAGCAGGAGGCGCTGCTGGGGGTCGATGCCAAGCGCGTCGCGCGGGCTGATCCCGAAGAAGAGCGGGTCGAAGTCGCCTGGCGCCTCGAGGAAGCCGCCCTCGCGGGCGTTGCTGGCGCGGTAGCCGTTGGCGTCGGGACTGCAGAGGCGCTCGACGTCCCAGCCGCGGTCGACGGGGAACCCGGCGATCGCGTCGCGACCCTCGGCGAGCAGCCGCCAGAGCTCGTCGGGCGAGGCGACGCCGCCCGGGTAGCGGCAGGCCATGCCGACGATCGCGATCGGCTCGTCGGTCGCCTGGGCCTTGACGGCGACCCGGGCCTGCCCGGAGGCGCTGACCCGCTCCAGCAGGTGGGCGGCGAGCGCCCGCGCCGAGGGGTGGTCGAAGACGACCGTGGCGCTGAGCCGGACGCCGGTGCCGAGGCCAAGCCGGTTGCGCAGTTCAAGCGAGGCGAGCGAGTCGAAGCCGAGCTCGCCGAAGGGGCGGTCGGGGTCGATCTCCTCGGCCGAGCCGTGGCCGAGGACTTCGGCGACCTGGGAGCGAACCAGCTGCAGGACGGCGTCGACGCGCTCCGCCTCGGGCATCTGGGCGAGCTGGTGGGCGAGGGCCCCGCCCGGCCGGCCGCGCCGCCGGGGGAGCTTGACCAGGCCGGAGAGCAGTGGCGGCAGGACACCGAGCGAAGCCAGCGCGCGCAGGCCCTGGGCATCGGTGGCGATCGCCAGGACGGCGGCGCGCTCGCCGGCGAGCGCCCGGTCGAGCAGGGCGAGGCCCTCCTCGTCGGCGAGGGCGCCGAGGCCGAGGCGGCGCATGCGCTCGAGGTCGGCGGCGCTCAGCTCGCCGGCCATGCCGCCGTGCCAGGCACCCCAGGCGATCGCGGTGGCGGGCAGGCCGCCCGCGCGGCGGGCGGCGGCCAGGGCGTCGAGGAAGCAGTTGGCGGCCGCGTAGTTGCCCTGGCCGGCGCCGCCGAGGGTCCCGGCGGCCGAGGAGTAGACGACGAAGTGGGTGAGATCGGCGTCGCGGGTGAGCTCGTGCAGGGCCCAGGCGCCGCCCGCCTTGGGAGCGAGAACCGGGCCGATGCGCTCGGGGGTGAGGTTGTCGACGGTGGCGTCGTCGAGCACGCCGGCGAGGTGGAAGACCGCGCCGAGCGGACGGGACTTCGGGACCTTGGCGAGCAGCTCGGCGAGCTGCTCGGGCTCCGAGGCGTCGCAGGCGACGAGCTTGACCTTGGCACCCAACCCCCTCAGCTCTTCGACCAAGGCCTTGGCGCCCTCGGCTTTGCGGCCGCTGCGGCTGGCCAACAGCAGGTGGCGGGCGCCGTGCTCTGTGACCAGGTGCTTGGCGGTGAGCGCTCCCAGGGCGCCGGTGGCGCCGGTGATCAGCACGGTGCGCTCGGGGTCGAGCGACCGAGCCTCCTCCTCGGCATCGGGTGGGGCGAGGCGCGCCGCCCGCGGAGCCAGGGCCTGGCCCTCGCGGAGGGCGAGCTGGGGCTCCTCGCCTTGGGCGAGGGACGCCTCCAGCGCCTCTTCGGAGGCCTCGCTGCCATCGGTGTCGATCAGGAGGAAGCTGGCGGGGTGCTCCGATTGGGCGGAGCGGACCAGGCCCCAGATCGCCGCCTGGGCGGGATCGGGGGCTTCCTCGCCGACCGCGACCGCGCCGCTGGTTATCAGAGCGAGGCGCTCGTCCGCCGAGGGCTCCTCCCTCCGCAGCCAAGCGTGGATCGCCTCCAGGGCCGCCCGCGTCGCCCGCTCGGCGGTCGCGACCGGGTCACCGGCTGCGGCGCCGTCCCAGCGCCAGGCCTGAACCGAAGCGCCGCCCTCCGCCTCGCCAAGCTCTGGAGCCCGCCACTCGATCCCGAGCAAGCTCAACCGCGGGGCGGCCGCCGCCCGCAGCCGGCCGGCGGGGACCGGGCGCTGGACCAGCGAGCCGACGCGCGCCAGCCCTGCACCGCTCTCGTCGGCGATCTCGAGGGCGACCGCGCCGTCCTCGCCGGCCGGCGAGAGGGCCACCCGCAGCGCCCGGGCGCCGCCCCTGGCGACCGAGACGTCGTGCCAGGAGGAGGGCAGCGCGGGCCGCGGCTCGCTGCCGGCCTCCATGTCTCCGAGGGCGACCGCGTGCAGGGCGGCGTCGAGCAGGGCCGGGTGGATCGAGAAGCGACCGGCCTCCTCCTCCTGCTCCTCGGCCAGCGAGACCTCGGCGAAGAGCCCCTCGCCGCTTCGCCAGGCGGCGGTCAGTCCCTGGAAGGCCGGCCCGTGCTCGACGCCCGCCTCGGCGAGGCGCTCGTAGAGGAACTCGGCGTCGAGCGGCTCGGCGCCCTCGGGTGGCCAGGCCTCGAGGGATCGCGGCTCCCCGGGAGGCGCCTCGGCGGCGAGGGTACCCGCCGCGTTGAGCGCCCAGGGCGCCTCCTCAGCCTCGCCGATCTCCACGCGGGAGAAGACGCGAATCTCGCGGTCGCCGCCGGCGCCCGGGGCGACCGTGACCTGGAGCTGGACCGCCCCGGCCTCCGGCATGACGAGCGGCTGCTCGAGGCGCAGCTCGCGCACCAGCTCGAGGCCGAGCCGCTCCGCGGCGTGGAGGGCGAGCTCGAGCAGCGCCGTCCCCGGCAGCAGGGCGGCGCCGCCGACCACGTGGTCGGCCAGCCACGGATGGGAGTGCAAGGAGAGGCGACCGGTGAGCAGAGCGCCGTCCTCCTCGCCCGCCAGGGGCACCGTCGCCGCGAGCAGCGGGTGCCCCGCCTCGGCGAGGCCGGCCGCGCCGAGGTCGGCGACCGGGGCGACGGAGTCGAGCCAGTAGCGCTTGCGCTGGAAGGGGTAGGTGGGAAGCGGGGCGCGCTTTGGCTCGGTGCCCGCGAAGAAGCTCTGCCAGCGGACCTTCGCCCCGGCGGCGTGGGCGGCGCCCAGGGCAAGCGTCGCGGTCTCGGGCTCGGGGCGTCCCTCCCTGAGGGTGGGGATCAGGGCCGGGGGGCGCTCCTCGCCCTCGACGCACTCGGCCGCCATCGCGGTGAGCACCGGGTCGGGGCCGAGCTCCACCAAGGCCGTGGCGCCCTGGGCGATCAGGGTGCCGACCGAGTCGGCGAAGCGCACCGGGGAGCGCACGTGGGAGACCCAGTAGGCGGGGTCGGTGGCCTGCCCGGCGCTGAACAGCTCGCCAGTGAGGTTGGAGACGATCGGGATCTGCGGCTCGGCGTAGGAGAGCGAGGCCGCGACCTCGGCGAAGGCGTCCATCATCGGCTCGATCAGGGGCGAGTGAAAGGCGTGGGAGACCTGCAGGCGCTTGGTCTTGCGGCCGCGCTCCTCCCAGAGGGACTGCTGGGCTTCGATCGCCTGCCCATCGCCGGAGATCACGGTCGAGCTTGGGCTGTTGAGCGCCGCGATCGAGAGCTCTGCCTGCAGCCCCTCGATCGCCTCGGCGACCTCGGGCTCGCTGGCCTGAACCGCGAGCATCGCCCCGCCGGAGGGCAGGGCGCCCATCAGGGCGCCGCGGGCGCAGATCAGCCTGGCGGCGTCGGGCAGGGAGAGCACGCCGGCGATCTGGGCGGCGGAGATCTCCCCGACCGAGTGGCCGGCGAGCAGCTCGGGGGCGAGGCCCCAGCTCTCCAGCAGGCGGTGAAGCGCCAGGTGGGTGGCGAAGAGGGCGGGCTGGGCGTAGGCGGTGTCGCCCAGCAGCTCTGCCTCGGGGGAGCCCGGCTCGGCGAAGAGCAGGTCGCGGAGGGGACGGTCGAGGTGGCGGTCGATCTCGACCAGCGCCTCGTTCAGCGCCTCCGCGTAGGCGGGGTAGGTCTCGTGCAGCTCCTTGCCCATCCCCGGCCGCTGCGATCCCTGGCCGCTGAGCAGGTAGGCGAGGCGGCCGGGGTTGGCGGTGGCGGTGGCGCTCGATGAGGAGGGGCGGCCCTCGGCGATCGCCTGAAGGGAGTCGAGCAGCTGCTCGTGCTCGGCGCCGACCGCCACGGCGCGGTGGGGGAAGGCGCTCCTGGCTGTGAGCAGCGAGTGCGCCGTGTCGAGCAGGTCCTGCTCGGGGTTGTCCTGCAGGTGCTCTTTGAGCCTCGCCGCGGACTCGGCGAGGGCCTGCCCGGATTTGGCCGAGAGGGCGAGGGGGAGCGGACCGTTGAGGGTTTCGGTCCTCCCCTCGCCCTCCGCGGGCTCGGCCCGGGCGGGTCCCTGCTCGAGGATCAGGTGGGCGTTGGTGCCGCTGTAGCCGAAGGAGGAGACCGCGGCGCGGCGGGGGCGGCCGTTGGCCTCCCACTCGGCCGCCTCGGTGAGCAGCTCGATCCGCCCCGCCTCCCAATCGACCTTCGAGGAGGGTGCGTCGACGTGCAGGGTCTTGGGCATCACGCCTTCGCGCATCGCGAGGATCGCCTTGATCACGCCGCCGACGCCCGCCGCGGCCTGGGTGTGGCCGACGTTGGACTTGAAGGAGCCGAGCTTCAGCGGCGTCTCGCGGTCCTGGCCGTAGGTGGCAAGCAGGGCGCCCGCCTCGATCGGGTCGCCGAGGGTGGTTCCGGTGCCGTGGGCCTCGACCATGTCGACGTCGGCGCTCTTGAGGCGGGCGTTGGCCAGGGCCTGGCGGATCACCCGCTCCTGGGAGGGGCCGTTGGGGGCGCTGAAGACGGTCGAGGCGCCATCCTGGTTGACGGCCGAGCCGCGAATCGTGGCGAGGACCTCGTGGCCGGCGGCCTCGGCGTCGGAGAGACGCTCGAGCACCAGCAACCCGATGCCCTCCGAGAAGCCGGTGCCGTCCGCCCCCTCGGCAAAGGCGCGGCAGCGCCCATCGGGCGAGAGCCCACGCTGCATGCTGAAGACGTTGAAGACCGAGGGAGTGGCAAGGGTGGTGACCCCGCCGGCCAGGGCGAGGTCGCACTCGCCCGCGCGCAGCGCCTGGGCAGCGAGGTGGGTGGCGACGAGCGAAGAGGAGCAGGCTGTGTCGACGGTGATCGCGGGGCCGTTGAAGCCAAGCGCGTAGGAGACGCGTCCGGAGATCGGGCTGGTCGACATGCCCGGCGAGACGCCGAGTTGGGGGGCGCCGTAGTCCTGATACATCACCCCGGCGAAGACGCCGGTGGGCTCGCCGCGCAGCGTGGTCGGGTCGATGCCGGCGTCCTCGAGGGCCTCCCAGGCGCCTTCGAGCAGCAGGCGCTGCTGGGGGTCGATGACGAGCGCCTCGCGCGGGGCGATGTTGAAGAACTCGGGGTCGAAGTCCCCGGGGGCCTCCAGGAAGCCGCCGTGGCGGGTGTAGGTGGTGCCGAAGGAGTTGGGGTCTGGGTCATAGAGGCGCTCGAGGTCCCAGCCGCGGTCGGCGGGGAACTCGGCGATGCCCTCGCGCCCCTCGGCGAGCATCCGCCAGAGCCCTGCGGGGGAGGCGATGCCGCCGGGGTAGCGGCAGGACATGCCGACGATCGCGATCGGCTCCTCGCTGGCCTGGGAGCGGACCGCGACCTTGGCCTGCCCGGCGGCGCCGAGGCGCTCGGCGAGGTGGGCGGCGAGGGCGCCGGCGGAGGGGTAGTCGAAGACGACGGTGGCCGAGAGCCGCACCCCGGCGGCGATGCCGAGGCGGTTGCGCAGTTCCAGGGAGGCGAGCGAGTCGAAGCCGAGCTCGCCGAAGGGCCGCTCGGGGTCGACCTGCTCGGCGCCCTCGTGGCCCAGCACCTCGGCCACCTGGGAGCGGACCAGCCCGAGGACGGCTTCGGCGCGCTCGGCCTCCTCCATCCCGGCGAGCTGGGCGGCGAAGGCGCCGCCGGGCTGAGAGCGGCGCTTTGGCATCCGCACCAGCGAGGAGAGGATCGGCGGCAAGACGCCGAGGGCGCCCATCGCCCGCAGGCTCTGGGGCTCGGTGGCGATCGCCAGGGCCTCGGGGCGCTTGGAGGCGAGCGCTTCGTCGAGCAGGGCGAGGCCGTGCTCCTCCTCCAGCGCGTCGACGCCCATGCGCCGCATCCGCTCCAGATCCGCATCGGAGAGCTCGGCGGTCAGGGCGCCGCGGGACCGCCACAGCCCCCAGGCGATCGAGGTGGCGGGCAGGCCTTCGGCGCTTCGCTTGTGGGCGAGCGCGTCGCAGAAGCAGTTGGCGGCGGCGTAGTTGCCCTGGCCGGGGCCGCCCAGGGTGCCGGCCGCCGAGGAGAAGAGCACGAAGTGGGAGAGCTCGGCCTCGCGGGTCAGCTCGTGAAGGGCCCAGGCGCCGCCCGCCTTGGGGGCGAGGACCGGGCCGAGGCGCTCGGGGGCGAGGCTCTCGATCGTGGCGTCATCGAGGGCGCCGGCGAGGTGGAAGACCGCTCCCAGGGGGTGGGACTTGGGGACCTTGGCGAGCAGCTCTTCGAGCTGGGCTGGCTGGGAGGCGTCGCAGGCGAGGAGCCTCACCTTGGCGCCCAGCCCGCGCAGCTCTTCGACCAGCTCCTTGGCGCCCTCTGCTTTTCTGCCGCTGCGGCTCACCAGCAGCAGGTGCCTCGCGCCGTGCTCTGCGACCAGGTGGCGGGCGCTGAGCGCCCCCAGGGCGCCGGTGGCGCCGGTTATCAGCACCGTCTTCTCGGGGTCGAGCGGCCTCGGGGCCTGCTCGCCATCGGGCGGGGAGAGGCGCAGCGCCCGGGGGGCGAGCGCCGTGCCCTCGCGCAGGGCGAGCTGGGGCTCCTCCGCCTGGGCGAGGGCGGCCTCCAGCGCCTCTTCGGAGGCATCGCTGCCGTCGGTGTCGATCGCCAGGAAGGCGCCGGGGTGCTCGGATTGCGCCGAGCGCGCCAGGCCCCAGATCGCCGCGGCGGCGGGGTCGGGGGCCTCCTCGGCGGAGACGGCGATCGCGCCTTTGGTGAGGAGCGCGAAGCGCTCCTCGGGGGAGGGCTCCTGCCTTCCCAGCCAGGCCTGGATCGCCTCCAGGGCCGCGGCGGTGGCCCGCTCGGCGGCCTCGAGGGGGCCCGCGGCCTGCGAGGGAGCGTGGCGCCAGACCTCCACCCCGCCCTGCTCCCCACCGCCTCGGAGCTCCCGCTCACGCCACTCGATCCCCAGCAGGCCCTGCCTCTGCGGGGAGGCGCCCCGCAATTGCTCGCCCGAGAGCGGCCGCAGGGCCAGCGAGCCGACCCTGCCCAGGGCGAGGCCGCTTGCGTCGGCGAGGGAGAGCGAGACCTTCTGCTCGCCCGCCGGGGAGAGGGCGACGCGCAGGGCGCCGGCCCCGGCGACGGCGAGCGAGACCTCGCTCCAGGAGAAGGGCAAAAGCGGGCCTCCCTCGGCGCCGAGCGCGATGTCGCCGAGGGCGATCGCGTGCAGGGCGGAGTCAAGCAGCGCGGGGTGGATCGAGAAGCGCCCCGCCTCTGCCTCCTGGGCCTCGGCGAGGGAGACCTCGGCGAAGAGCTCCTCGCCCGCCTTCCAGGCCTTGGTCAGGCCCTGGAAGGCGGGGCCGTAGTCCAGGCCGGCCTCGGCGAGGCGGTCATAGAGGTACTCGGCCTCCAGCGGCTCGGCGCCCGCGGGGGGCCAGCTCTGCAGGGCCTCGGGCGCCGCCGCCGGCTCCTCGGAGAGCAGCCCCTCGGCGTGAAGCGCCCAGGGCAGCTGCTCCTCCTCCCCTGCCTCGGGGCGCGAGAAGATCCCGATCTCCCTCGCCCCCCGCTCGTCGGGAGAGGAGACGACGACCTGGACCTGCACGGCGCCGGTCTCGGGCAGCGCCAGCGGCGCCTGCAGGGTGAGCTCGGCGACCTGCTCGGCGCCGAGCCGCTCGGCGGCGGCCAGGGCGAGCTCGAGGAAGGCGGTGCCGGGGAAGAGCACGGTGCCGGCAACGGCGTGGTCGGCCAGCCAGGGGTGGGTGGCCAGGGAGATGCGGCCGGTGAGGGCGAGGCCCTCTCCCCGGGGGTCGGGGACCGCGGCGCCGAGCAAGGGGTGATCGGCATCGCTCTGGCCGATCGAGCGCACGTCTGCCCCTGCCTGGGTTGCAGCCAGCCAGTAGCGCTTGCGCTGGAAGGGGTAGGTGGGCAGCGGCACCTTCCTGGCGCCCGAGCCGGCGAAGAAGTCCTCCCACTCGACCTGCGCCCCGGCGGCGTGGGCCTCGGCGAGGGAGAGGCAGAAGCGGGTCGCGGGGTCCTCGTCCCTGCGCAGGGTGTCGAGCACCCTTGCGGGGGACTCGCTCGCCTCGATCGCTTCGGCGATCCCGAAGGAGAGCACCGGGTGGGGGGAGATCTCGATGAAGTGGGAGCGGCCCTGCTCGAGCAGGGCCTCGATCACGGGCTCGAAGAGGACGGTCTCGCGCAGGTTGCGATACCAGTAGGTGGCGTCCATCCGGGCGGTGTCGAGGAGCTCGCCGGTGAGGGTGGAGTGAAGGGGGATCTCCGAGCTTTGGGGGGAGATCGGGGCGAAGGCCTCCAAGAGCTCCTCCTCGAGCTGCTCGATCTGGGCGGAGTGCGCGGCGTAATCGACGGCGATCCGCCTCGCCCTGACGCCCTGCCCCTCGCATGCCTCGAGCAGCTCGGCGATCGCCTCGGGCTCCCCCGAGACGGCCTGGGCGCGGGGGCCGTTGGCGGCGGCGAGGGAGAGGCGCTCCCCGTAGGGGGCGAGCAGCTCTTCGAGCTCTGCGAGGGGCAGCGAGACCGAGGCCATCGCCCCCTTGCCGGCGATCTTGGCCATCGCCTTGGAGCGCAGGGCGATCACCCGGGCGGCGTCCTCGAGGCAGAGCGCCCCGGCGACGTGGGCGGCGGCCACCTCCCCCTGGGAGTGGCCGATCACCAGGGAGGGCCTCACCCCCGAGGCTTCCCAGAGCCTTGCCAGGGAGACCATCGTCGCGAAGAGGGCGGGCTGGACGATGTCGAGGCGCTCCATCCACTTGCCCTCCTCTTCTTCGAGGACCTCGGTCAGGGACCAATCGACGTGGGGGGCGAGCGCCGCCTCGCACTCGGCGATGCTGCGGGCGAAGACGGGGCTGGCCTGGGTCAGCCCGAGGGCCATCTGGGGGTGCTGGGAGCCCTGCCCGCCGAAGGCGAAGACGGGGCGCCGCTCGGTTGCGGTGCGCCTTATGTGGTCTATGACCACATAAGGCGCACCGGAGGCGCCCTCGCCGGGGGCGCCTGAGGCGATCGCCTGCAGGGAGTCCAGCAGCTGCTGGCGCTCGGTCCCGACCGCCACCGCCCGGTGCTCGAAGGCGCTGCGGGTCCTCGCCAGCGAGTAGGCGGTGTCGAGCAGCTCCTGCTCGGGGTGCTCGCGCAGGTGGGTGGCCAGCCTCGCGGCCGACTCGCGCAGGGCCTGCTCGGATTTGGCCGAGAGGGCGAGGGGGAGCGGACCGTTGAGGGGCGGGGTCGGGGCCTCCTCGCCCGTGGCCTGCTCCCCGGCGGTCGCGGTTGCTCCCGAGGGGTGAGAAGAAGTGTGACCGCCGGGCTCGCCGGGGGTCGCCTCGGCCTGCTCGAGGATCACGTGGGCGTTGGTGCCCGAGATGCCGAAGGAGGAGACCGCTGCGCGGCGCGGGCGCTCCTCCCTCGCCACCCACTCGGCCGCCTCGGTGAGCAGCTCGACCTGCCCCGCCTCCCAGTCGACCTTCGAGGAGGGAGCGTCGACGTGAAGCGTCTTGGGCATCACGCCCTCGCGCATCGCGAGGATCGACTTGATCACGCCGCCGACCCCGGCGGCGGCCTGGGTGTGGCCGATGTTCGACTTCAGCGAGCCGAGCTTCAGCGGCGCCTCGCGGTCCTGGCCGTAGGTGGCGAGCAGGGCGCCCGCCTCGATCGGGTCGCCGAGCGTGGTTCCCGTGCCGTGCGCCTCGACCATGTCGACGTCGGCGCTCTTCAGGCGGGCGTTGGCCAGCGCCTGGCGGATCACCCGCTCCTGGGAGGGGCCGTTGGGCGCGGTCAGCCCGTTGGAGGCGCCGTCCTGGTTGATGGCCGAGCCGCGGATCGTGGCCAGCACCCGATGGCCGTTTGCCTCCGCGTCGGAGAGACGCTCGAGCACGAGCACGCCGAGGCCCTCCGAGAAGCCGGTGCCGTCGGCGGCCTCAGCGAAGGACTTGCAGCGACCGTCGCGGGCCAGCCCGCGCTGGTAGCTGAACGTGGTGAATACCGACGGGGTTGCGAGCACCGTGACGCCGCCGGCCAGAGCGAGCGTGCATTCGTCGCCGCGCAGGGCCCGCGAGGCGAGGTGGAGCGCAACCAGCGAGGAGGAACAGGCGGTGTCGACGGTCATCGCCGGTCCCTCGAGGCCGAGCGTGTAGGCGACGCGACCGGCGACGATGCTGCCGGACAGGCCCGGCGAGACGCCGAGCTGGGGGGCGCCGTAGTCCTGGGCGCTGATCCCGGCGAAGACGCCGGCATCGGCGCCGCGTAGCCCGGCGGGATCGATGCCGGCGTCCTCCAGCGCCTCCCAGGCGCCTTCGAGCAGCAAGCGCTGCTGCGGATCGATGACGAGCGCCTCGCGCGGGGAGATGCCGAAGAACTCAGGGTCGAAATCGCCGGCGTCGTACAGGAAGCCGCCGTGCTTTGTATAGGACGTGGTGAAGCCCTGGGAGTCGGGGTCATAGAGGTGCTCGAGGTCCCAGCCGCGGTCGGCGGGGAACTCGGCGATGCCCTCGCGCCCCTCGGCGAGCATCCGCCAGAGCCCTGCGGGGGAGGCGATGCCGCCCGGGTAGCGGCAGGACATGCCGACGATCGCGATCGGCTCGTCCGTGGCCTGAGCGCGAACCGTCGTCGCCCTGGCGACGCCAGCGCCGCTGACCTGCTCCAGCAGGTGGGCGGCGAGAGCGGCGGCGGAGGGATGGTCGAAGACGACCGTCGAGGAGAGTCGCGCCCCCGTGGCGATGCCGAGGCGGTTTCGCAGTTCCAGGGCCGCAAGCGAGTCGAAGCCGAGCTCTGAGAAGGCGCGCTGGGGCTCGATCTCATCTCCCGACGAGTGTCCAAGCACAGACGCCACCTGGGAGCGGACCAGATCGAGGACCGCCTCCTCGCGCTCGGTGTCCCCGAGCTTGGCGAGCTGGCGGGCCAGGGCGCCGCCGGCCTGGGCCTGGTTCCGAGGCAAGCGCACGAGGCTGCTTAGCAGCGGCGGCAGTGCGCCAAGGGAGCCGAGCGTCCGCAGAGTGGCCGGGTCGAGCTCGATCGCCAGCGGGTCGGGGCGCCCGGCGCCCATCGCCTGGTCGAGCAGGGCGAGACCCCGCTCAGGGCCGAGCGCCACGACGCCGCCGGCCCGCATGCGCTCCAGGTCGGCCTTGGAGAGGTCGGAGCCCATGCCCGCCCCCTGCCATAGGCCCCAGGCGATCGAGGTCGCCACCAGCCCTTCTGCCTGCCTGGCCCGGGCGAGGGCGTCGCAGAAGGCGTTGGCGGCGGCGTAGTTGCCCTGGCCGGGCGCGCCGAGAGTGCCGGCGGCTGACGAGTAGAGGACGAAGTGGGTCAAGTTGGAGTCCTCGGTCAGCCGGTGCAGCGCCCAGGCAGCCGTGGCCTTGGGGGCGAAGACCGCGCCAATGCGCTCGGGCGTGAGCTTCTCGACGGTGGCGTCCTCTCCCACCCCGGCGAGGTGGAATACGGCACCCAGAGGGCGGGACTCCGGGAGCTTGGCGAGCAACTCCGCGAGACGCCGTTGGTCAGCGACATCGCAGGCCACGAGCTTGACCTTTGCCCCCAGCCCCTTCAGCTCTTCGACCAGCGCCCCAGCGCCCTCGGCCTTGCGCCCGTTTCTGCTGAGCAGCAGCAGGTGCCGGGCGCCGTGGGCCTCGACCAGGTGCCTTGCGGCGAGCGCCCCAAGGGCCCCGGTGGCGCCGGTGATCAGCACGGTCTTCTCGGGGTCCAACGTCGGTGGCAGGGTGAGCACGACCTTGCCGACGTTGCGCCCCTCCCTAAGGTGACGGAAGGCGTCGGGCGCGCGGCGGATGTCCCAGGTCGCGATCGGCGAGTGGGAGAGCTCGCCGCGCTCGATCATCGCCGCCGCTTCGCTGAGCAGTAGCGCCGTGCGCTCGGGACCGGCTTGGGCCAGGTCGAAGGGGATGTAGGAGAGGTTGGGGCGCTCGGTGGCGATCTGATCGGGGTCGCGCAGGTCGGTCTTGCCCATCTCCAGGAAGCGCCCGCCGCGGGGCAGGAGCTCGAGCGAGGCGTCGAGCAGCTCCCCGGTCAGGGCGTTCAAGACCACGTCCACGCCCCCGCCCCCGGTCTGGGAGAGGAACTTGTCCTTGAACCCGGCATCGCGCGAGGAGGCGATGTGGTCGGCGTCGATGCCGAGCCCTTCCAGCACCTCGTGCTTGGCAGGACCTGCGGTGGCGAAGACCTCGGCGCCAATCCGCTTGGCGATCCCGATCGCCGCCATGCCCACGCCGCCGGCACCGGCGTGGATCAGGACCCGCTCGCCGGGCCGCAGGGCGGCCAGGTCGCGCAGTGCGTAAAGCGCCGTGCAGAAGACGACCGGCATGGCGGCCGCCTGCTCAAAGGACCAGTCCCCGGGGAAGGCGAGCAGCTGAGCGCGCTCGGCGATCAGGGTCGGAGCGAAGGAGCCGGCCAACAGGCCCGTCACCCGATCGCCAGGGGCGAGGTCGGAGACCTCCTCCCCCACCTCGGCGACGATCCCAGCGCCTTCGCTGCCGATGCTCGCCTCGCCGGGGTAGTGCCCGAGGGCGATCAGCACGTCTCTGAAGTTGAGTCCGGCGGCCCGCACTTGCACCCGCACCTCGGTCGGACCTAGGGGCCGGTCGGCCCCAGGGTCGGGAAGCAGGGCGAGACCCTCCAGGGCGCCCTTGCTGCGCAAGTCAAGGCGCCAGGGTCCGGGCGGGGGCAGGAGGCCGTCACCCTCGGCCGGAAGCGAAGCGGCCCGCGGGACGAGCGCCGCGCCCTCGCGCAGGGCGAGCTGGGGCTCCTCCGCCTGGGCGAGGGCGGCCTCCAGCGCCTCTTCGGAGGCATCGCTGCCGTCGGTGTCGATCGCCAGGAAGGCGCCGGGATGCTCGGACTGCGCCGAGCGCGCCAGGCCCCAGATCGCCGCGGCGGCGGGGTCGGGGGCCTCCTCGGCGGAGACGGCGATCGCGCTTTTGGTGAGGAGCGCGAAGCGCTCCTCGGGGGAGGGGTCCTGCCTTCCCAGCCAGGCCTGGATCGCCTCCAGGGCCGCGGCGGTGGCCTCTTCGGCGGCCAGGGCGGGGTCGTTGCCCTCAGCCCCCTCCCAGCGCCAGGCCTGGGTTGGGGAGCCGGGCTGGCCCTCTCCAAGCTCCCGCTCACGCCACTCGATCCCCAAGAGCCCCTGGCGCTGGGCCGGCGCGGACTGCAGCCGCTCGGCGGAGACCGGGCGCAGGGCAAGCGAGCCGACCCTGCCCAGGGCGAGGCCGCTTGCGTCCGCGAGCGAGAGCGAGACCTTCTTCTCGCCCGCCGGGGAGAGGGCGACGCGCAGGGCACCGGTCCCGGCGACGGCGAGCGAGACCTCGCTCCAGGAGAAGGGCAAAAGCGGGCCTGGCTCGGCGCCGAGCGCGATGCCGCCGAGAGCCATCGCGTGCAGGGCGGAGTCCAAGAGGGCGGGGTGGATCGCAAAGCGCCCGGCCTCTGCCTCCTGGGCCTCGGCGAGGGAGACCTCGGCGAAGAGCTCCTCGCCCGCCTTCCAGGCCTTGGCCAGGCCCTGGAAGGCGGGGCCGTAGTCAAGGCCGGCCAGGGCCAGGTTGTCGTAGAGCGAGTCGAGGTCGACGGGCTCGGCTCCCTCGGGAGGCCACGCCTCCAGGGCCTCGGGGGTGCCCGCCGGCTCCTCGGAGAGCAGCCCCTCGGCGTGAAGCGCCCAGGGCAGCTCTTCCTCCTCCGCGCTCGCCTCTGGACGGGAGAAGACGCGCAGCTTCCTGGTCTCGTCCGCGCTGGGCGCGGAGACCGCGACCTGGACCTGCACGGCGCCGGACTCCGGCAGCACCAGCGGCGCCTGCAGGGTGAGCTCGGCGACCTGCTCGGCGCCGAGCTGCTCGGCGGCGGCCAGGGCGAGCTCCAGAAAGGCCGTGCCGGGCAAGAGGACGGTCCCGCCGACGGCGTGGTCGGCCAGCCAGGGGTGGGTTGCGAGCGAGATGCGGCCAGTGAGCAGCGCCCCCTTCTCTTCCCCCGCCAGCGAGACGACCGCCCCGAGCAGCGGGTGATCGGCGGGCGACTGACCCGAGGCGCCGGGGTCCGCCGCTGCGCCGGCGGCCTCAGCGTTAAGCCAGTAGCGCTTGCGCTGGAAGGGGTAGGTGGGCAGCGGGACCCGCTTTGGCTCGGTGCCCGCGAAGAAGCTCTCCCAGCGGACCTTCGCCCCTGCGGCGTGGGCGGCGCCCAGGGCCAGGGTCAGTGCCTCTGCCTCATCGCGTCCGTCGCGCAGGGTGGGGATCAGTGCCGGGGGCTTCTCGGCATCCTCCAGGCACTCCGCCGCCATCGCGGTCAGCACCGGGTCGGGGCCGAGCTCGAGGAAGGCGGTGGCGCCCTCGGCCCGCAGCGTGGCGACTCCGTCGGCGAAGCGCACCGGCGCCCTGACGTGCTCGACCCAGTAGGCGGGGTCGCCGGCGCGCTCCGCGTCGAGCAGCTCGCCCGTCACATTGGAGACGACCGGCACCCGTGGCTCGGAGTAGGCGAGCTCCCCGGCGACCGCGGCGAACTCCTCCATCATCGGCTCGACCAGCGGCGAGTGGAAGGCGTGGGAGACGGCGAGGCGCTTGGTCTTCGCGCCGCGCTCCCGCCAGAGAGCCTCCTGCTCCGCGACCGCCGCGGCCTCACCCGAGATCACAACCGAGGCCGGCGAGTTGACCGCCGCGACCGAGAGCTCTGCCTCGCGACCGTCGATCGCGCTGGCGACCTCGGCCTCGGTCGCCTGAATCGCCAGCATCGCGCCACCCTCGGGAAGCGCCCCCATCAGGGTCGAGCGGGCGCAGATCAACCGGGCGGCGTCGGCGAGAGAGAGCACGCCGGCGATCTGAGCGGCGGAGATCTCGCCGACCGAGTGGCCGGTGAGCAGCTCCGGCTCGAGGCCCCAGCTGGAGAGGAGGCGGTGCAGCGCAACGTGGGTGGCGAAGAGGGCCGGCTGGGCGTAGGTGGTCTGGTCGAGCAGCTGCGCCTCGGCGGAGCCTGGCGCTGCGTAGAGCAGGTCGCGGAGCGGACGGTCGAGGTGGCGGTCGATCTCGACCAGCGCCTCGTTCAGCGCCTCGGCGTAGGCGGGGTGGGCCTCGTAGAGCTCCCGCCCCATCCCGGGCCTCTGCGAGCCCTGGCCGGTGAGCAGGTAGGCGAGCCGCCCCGCCCTCGCGCGAGCGAAGGCGGCGTCGCGGGGCGCATCGCCCGCGGCGAGCGCCGCAAGGGTCTCCAGCAATCGCTCGCGCTCGCCCCCGAGCACGACCGCGCGCTGCTCGAACGCCGGCCTCGTGCTCAGCAGCGAGTGGGCGACGTCGGCGAGCGATTGCTCGGGGTGGGCCCGCAGGTGCGCCTCGAGGCGGCTGGCGCTCTCGCGCAACGCCGGCGTCGATTTGGCCGAGAGGGCGATCGGCAAGAGCCCGCCGGGGGAAGCCGGCCGGCCCTCGGACTCCTCGGCAACCCCGACGAGGGCCGGGCCCTCCTCGAGGATCAGGTGCGCGTTGGTGCCGCTGAGGCCGAAGGAGGAGACCGCGGCGCGGCGCGGGCGGCCGTTGCGCTCCCACTCGAGCGGCTCGGTGAGCAGCTCGACCTTGCCGGCCTCCCAATCGACCTTGGTCGAGGGCCGGTCGACGTGCAGAGTCCTCGGCATCAGCCCCTCGCGCATCGCCAGCACCGACTTGATCACGCCGCCGACCCCGGCGGCGGCCTGCGCGTGGCCGATGTTCGACTTCAGCGAGCCGAGCCGCAGTGGGGCCTCTCGGTCCTGCCCGTAGGTGGCGATCAGGGCGGTCGCCTCGATCGGGTCGCCGAGCATGGTGCCGGTGCCATGGGCCTCGACCATGTCCACGTCGGCCGACTGCAGACGGGCGTTGGCCAGCGCCTGGCGGATCACCCGCTCCTGAGAGGGGCCGCTGGGGGCGGTGAGGCCGTTGGAGGCGCCGTCCTGGTTTATCGCCGAGCCGCGGATGGTCGCCAGCACCGGGTGGTCGTTGCGCTGCGCGTCGGAGAGGCGCTCGAGGACCAGGACACCCGACCCTTCGGCGAACCCGGTCCCGTCCGCGGCGTCGGAGAAGGACTTGCAACGCCCGTCGGGTGCGAGGCCGCCCTGAGCGTTGAAGCCGGCGAAGACCACGGGCGTGGAGAGGACGATGACGCCGCCGGCGAGAGCGAGGCTGCACTCGCCGGCGCGCAGCGCCTGCGCAGCGAGGTGAATCGCGACCAGCGAAGAGGAGCAGGCCGTGTCGACCGAGATAGCGGGTCCCTCGAGACCGAGGCTGTATGCGACGCGGCCCGAGACGATGCTGCCGGTGAGCGCCGCACCACCCTGCGTGCTGTAGTCCTGCGAGCTGACCCCGGCGAAGACACCGGCCGGCTCGCTGCGCAGCGTGGCCGGATCGATGCCGGCGTCTTCGAGCGCTTCCCAGGCGCCTTCCAGCAAGAGTCGCTGCTGGGGATCGATGCCGATCGAATCGCGAGGGCTGATCCCGAAGAAGTCGGCGTCGAAGTCTCCCGGCGAGGCGAGGAAGCCGCCTTCGCCGGAGAAGCGGCCACCGGCGCCGCTCGCGCCGAGCTCGGCGATCCGCTCGATGTCCCAGCCACGATCCCGGGGGAACTCGGCGACCGCGTCGCGGCCCTCGGCGACCAGCTCCCAGAGATCGCGGGGGGAAAAGACGCCGCCCGGGTAGCGGCAGGACATGCCGACGATCGCAATCGGCTCCTCGCTCGAGTGAGCGCGCAGCGTAGCCGGCCTGGCGATCCCGGCTGCGGTCGCCTCGGCAAGCAGGTGGCCGGCGAGGGCCCGTGCCGAGGGGTGGTCGAAGACCACCGTCGGCGCCAGGCGCAGGCCGGTGGCGGTGCTCAGCTCCCTGTGCATCTGCAGGGCCGCGAGCGAGTCGAAGCCGAGCTCCTGGAAGGCGCGCTCGGGCTCCACGTCGGCGGCGCCGGCGTGGCCGAGGATGCCGGCGGCCTTCTCCCTGACCAGCTCCAGGACGAGCGCTTCGCGACCGGCCTCGGACACCTCGGCGAGCCGCTGGGCGAGCGAGCTGCCTGCCTGGGCCGCGCGCGGGACGCGGACCAGGCCGCGCATGATCGCCGGCAGCACACCGCTCGCGGCCTGCGCCCTGAGCGTGGCCGGGTCGAAGAGAACCGGCGCGAGCAGCGGCTCGGCGCTGTGCAGGGACGCGTCTAGCAGGCCCAGGGCGCGCTCGGTGGGCAGCGGGTCGGAGCCGAGACGGCGGCGAATCAGCTCGCCGAAGCGATCGATCTCCGCTCGCGATGCCCCTTTCAGCGCCGTCTCTTCGAGCATCTCCAGCCAGAGGCCCCAGGCGAGCGAGGTGGCGGGCAGCCCAGCCGCGCGGCGGCCGGCCGCGAGCGCGTCGCCGAAGGCGTTTGCAGCTGTGTAGGCCTCCTGCCCGGGCCCGCCCAGCAGGGCATGGGCCGAAGAGAAGAAGAGGAAGTGGGAGAGGTCGAGCTCGGCCGTCAGCTCGTGCAGGCGATAGGCGCCGTCGACCTTGGGGCGCATCACCGTGGCGAGCCGCTCGGGATCGAGCGAGCTCAGCGTTCCGTCATCGAAGACGACCGCCGAGTGGATCACGGCGCCCAGCGGGTGCTCGGCGGGGACCGCGGCCAGCGCGCCCTCCAGCTGCTCGCGGTCGGTGACGTCGCAGGCGGCGATCGCCACCTCGGCGCCGAGCTCCTCGAGCTGCGCGCGCAGCTCAGCGGCGCCCGGCGTTTGCTCGCCTCGGCGGCCGAGCAGGAGCAGGCGACGAGCGCCGTGCACCTCGACCAGGTGACGCGCCACGCGGGCGCCGATGCCGGTGATGCCACCGCTGATCAGGACGGTCCTCTCGGGGTCGAGCCGCCGGGGAGCCGCATCCTCCTGAGGCGCCCTGACCAGGCGCGGCACGAGAACCTCGCCTTCGCGGATCGCCAGCTGGGGCTCCTCAGCGGCAAGCGCAAGCGCCTCGCCGGCCGATGCCGCCGAGCCCGCCGCGCCGTCGAGGTCGAGCACGCCGAAGCGCGCCGGGTACTCGGCGCGAGCCGAGCAGAGGAAGCCGGCGAGCGGCGCCAGGATGAGGTCGGGCGACTCCTCCGCGGCGGCGGCAAGCGCCCCCTCGGTGAGGAAGACGAGCCGGATCGACTTCAACCCCTCGGCGGCGCTCCACTCCTGCGCGAGAAGCAGGCCGCGGGTGACCGCGGCGCGGGCCGCCGCCGGCAGGTCGTCCCCGTCCCGCTCCCAGGAGCGGGCGTCGACGACGACGACCTCGGGCGCGGCGGCCCCGTCGGCGAGGGCGACGCGCAGGGCATCGAGGTCCGGGTAGCGCGCGGCTTCCGCGAGCCCCGCGACATCGGTGTCGCCGAGGACCGCGAGCGCCGGCTGGGCGGCGCCGGCGGGCCGCTCCGCCGGGGACCAGCGCGGCACATACAGGGAGCGGCGCCCGGCCGCGCCGCGCAACTCGGCGGACTCGATCGGCTGATCGACGACCGTCGCGACCGAGGCGGCCAGCTCACCATCCTCCGAGAAGGCGGCGAGAGCGAGACCCTCGCCGGCCCTGGAGAGCCGCACGCGCAGGACGCCCTGGCCCGGTGCGCTAACGCTCACCCCGCGCCAGGCGGAGATCGTCGTGAGGCCCGGCGCCTCGTCCTCACCGAGGAAGACGAGGCCCGCGCGCAGGGCGGGATCGAGCAGGGCCGGGTGGACGCCGAGGCCGCCGAGATCCCCCTGCATCCCATCTTCGAGGGCGACCTCGGTGAAAAGCTCCTCCCCCCTGCGCCAGGCCGCCCTCAGGCTTTGGAAGGCCGGCCCGTACTCGTGGCCGGCGCCGGAGAGGCGGTCGTAGAGCAGAGCGGTCTCGAGTGGCTCGGCTCCCTCGGGCGGCCATGCCCCGAGCGGCTGCGACGGCTGCGAGAGCTGCGGCTCGGCAAGGATTCCCTCGGCGCTCAGCGTCCACGGCGAGGTCTCACCCTCGAGCGCCTCCGGACGCGCGTGGATCTGGAGCGGCCGCCGCTGCCGGGCGTCTGGCGGGCCAACCGCGACCTGAACCTGGACGGCGGTCGAGTCCGGGAGGAGCAGTGGCGCGCGCAGGTCGAGCTCCTCGACCTGCGCGCAGCCGGCCCGATCGGCCGCCCCGAGGGCGAGCTCGAGGAGGACGGCGCCGGAGAGGACGACCGTGCCGGCGATCGCGTGGTCGGCCAGCCAGGGGTGGGTGGAGGCGGAGATCCGACCGGTGAGGACGAGGCGCTCGCCACCCGCGTCCTCGACCACCGCGCCGAGCAGCGGGTGCTCGGCGTCGGCGAGGCCGAGGGAGCTCGGGTCCCCCGAGGCGCCCCCCGGGCTCAGCCAGTAGCGCTCGCGCTGGAAGGGGTAGGTGGGCAGCGGCACCTTCCTGGCGCCCGAGCCGGCGAAGAAGTCCTCCCACTCGACCTGCGCCCCGGCGGCGTGGGCCTCGGCGAGGGAGAGGCAGAAGCGGGTCGCGGGGTCCTCGTCCCTGCGCAGGGTGTCGAGCACCCTTGCGGGGGACTCGCTCGCCTCGATCGCTTCGGCGATCCCGAAGGAGAGCACCGGGTGGGGGGAGATCTCGATGAAGTGGGAGCGGCCCTGCTCGAGCAGGGCCTCGATCACGGGCTCGAAGAGGACGGTCTCGCGCAGGTTGCGATACCAGTAGGTGGCGTCCATCCGGGCGGTGTCGAGGAGCTCGCCGGTGAGCGTGGAGTGAAGGGGGATCTCCGAGCTTTGGGGGGAGATCGGGGCGAAGGCCTCCAAGAGCTCCTCCTCGAGCTGCTCGATCTGGGCGGAGTGCGCGGCGTAGTCGACGGCGATCCGCCTCGCCCTGACGCCCTGCTCCTCGCATGCGCCGAGCAGCTCGGCGATCGCCTCGGGCTCCCCCGAGACGGCCTGGGCGCGGGGGCCGTTGGCGGCGGCGAGGGAGAGGCGCTCCCCGTAGGGGGCGAGCAGCTCGGAGAGCTCCCCTGCGGGCAGCGATACCGAGGCCATCGCCCCCTTGCCGGCGATCTTGGCCATCGCCGCCGAGCGCAGGGCGATCACCCGGGCGGCGTCCTCGAGGCAGAGCGCCCCGGCGACGTGGGCGGCGGCCACCTCCCCCTGGGAGTGGCCGATCACCAGGGAGGGCCTTACCCCCGAGGCTTCCCAGAGCCTTGCCAGGGAGACCATCGTCGCGAAGAGGGCGGGCTGGACGATGTCCAGGCGCTCCATCCACTTGCCCTCCTCTTCTTCGAGGACCTCGGTCAGGGACCAATCGACGTGGGGGGCGAGGGCCGCCTCGCACTCGGCGATGCTGCGGGCGAAGACGGGGCTGGCCTGGGTCAGCCCGAGGGCCATCTGGGGGTGCTGGGAGCCCTGCCCGCCGAAGGCGAAGACGGGGCGCCGCTCGGTTGCGGTGCGCCTTATGTGGTCTATGACCGCATAAGGCGCACCGGAGGCGCCCTCACCGGGGGCGCCTGAGGCGATCGCCTGCAGGGAGTCCAGGAGCTGCTCGCGCTCGGAGCCGACGGCCACCGCCCGGTGCTCGAAGGCGCTGCGGGTCCTCGCCAGCGAGTAGGCGGTGTCGAGCAGCTCCTGCTCGGGGTGCTCGCGCAGGTGGGTGGCGAGCCTCGCGGCCGACTCGCGCAGGGCCTGCTCGGATTTGGCCGAGAGGGCGAGGGGGACGGGGCCGGCCAGGGGCCTGACCCTCCCCTCGCCCTCTTGGGCCTCGACCGGCTCGGGCTCTGGGCCCTGCTCCAAGATCAGGTGGGCGTTGGTGCCGCTGTAGCCGAAGGAGGAGACCGCGGCGCGGCGGGGGCGGCCGTTGGCCTCCCACTCGGCCGCCTCGGTGAGCAGCTCGACCTGCCCCGCCTCCCAATCGACCTTCGAGGAGGGCTCATCGACGTGCAGGGTCTTGGGCATCACCCCTTCGCGCATCGCCAGCACCGCCTTGATCACGCCGCCGACCCCGGCGGCGGCCTGGGTGTGGCCGACGTTTGACTTCAGCGAGCCGAGCTTCAGCGGCGCCTCGCGGTCCTGGCCGTAGGTGGCGAGCAGCGCGGTCGCCTCGATCGGGTCCCCGAGGGTGGTGCCGGTGCCGTGGGCCTCGACCATGTCGACGTCGGCGCTCTTGAGGCGGGCGTTGGCCAGGGCCTGGCGGATCACCCGCTCCTGGGAGGGGCCGTTGGGGGCGGTGAGGCCGCTGGAGGCGCCGTCCTGGTTGACCGCCGAGCCGCGGACCGTGGCGAGGATCTCGTGGCCGGCGGCCTCGGCCGCCGAGAGGCGCTCCATGACCACCATCCCGACCCCCTCCGCCCAGGCGACCCCGTCGGCCGCCTCGGCGAAGGACTTCGAGCGCCCGTCGGGGGCGAGGCCGCGCTGGGCTGAGAAGACGGTGAAGGCGGTGGGGGTGGCGAGCACGGTGACCCCGCCGACCAGGGCCAGCGAGCACTCCCCCGCCCTGAGCGCCTGGGAGGCGAGGTGCATCGCCACCAGCGAGGAGGAGCAGGCGGTGTCGACGGTCATCGTCGGGCCCTCCAGGCCGAGCGCGTAGGCGACCCTTCCGGAGACCACCGAGGTGGTCATCCCCGCCGAGATGCCGAGCTGGGGGGCGCCGTAGTCCTGATACATGACCCCGGCGTAGACGCCCGCGTCGGTGCCCTTCAGGGCGGCGGGGTCGATGCCGGCGTCCTCGAGGGCCTCCCAGGCGCCTTCGAGCAGCAGGCGCTGCTGGGGGTCGATGACGAGCGCCTCGCGGGGGGCGATGTTGAAGAACTCGGGGTCGAAGTCCCCGGGGGCCTCCAGGAAGCCGCCGTGGCGGGTGTAGGTGGTGCCGAAGGAGTCGGGGTCTGGGTCATAGAGGCGCTCGAGGTCCCAGCCGCGGTCGGCGGGGAACTCGGCGATGCCCTCGCGCCCCTCGGCGAGCATCCGCCAGAGCCCTGCGGGGGAGGCGATGCCGCCGGGGTAGCGGCAGGACATGCCGACGATCGCGATCGGCTCCTCGCTGGCCTGGGAGCGGACCGCGACCTTGGCCTGCCCGGCGGCGCCGAGGCGCTCGGCGAGGTGGGCGGCGAGGGCGCCGGAGGAGGGATAGTCGAAGACGACGGTGGCCGAGAGCCGCACCCCGGCGGCGATGCCGAGGCGGCTGCGCAGTTCCAGGGAGGCGAGCGAGTCGAAGCCGAGCTCGCCGAAGGGCCGCTCGGGGTCGACCTGCTCGGTGCCCTCGTGGCCGAGCACCTCGGCCACCTGGGAGCGGACCAGCCCGAGGACGGCTTCGGAGCGCTCGGCCTGCCCCATCCCGGCGAGCTGGGCGGCGAAGGCGCCGCCGGGCTGAGAGCGGCGCTTTGGCACCCGCACCAGCGAGGAGAGGATCGGCGGCAAGACGCCGAGGGCGCCCATCGCCCGCAGGCTCTGGGGCTCGGTGGCGATCGCCAGGGCCTCGGGGCGCTTGGAGGCGAGCGCTTCGTCGAGCAGGGCGAGGCCGTGCTCCTCCTCCAGCGCGTCGACCCCGACCCTGCGCATCCGCTCCAGATCCGCATCGGTGAGCTCGGCGCCCATCCCCTCGCGCCACAGCCCCCAGGCGATCGAGGTGGCGGGCAGCCCTTCGGCGCTTCGCTTGTGGGCGAGCGCGTCGCAAAAGCAGTTGGCGGCGGCGTAGTTGCCCTGGCCGGGGCCGCCCAGGGTGCCGGCCGCCGAGGAGAAGAGCACGAAGTGGGTGAGCTCGGCCTCGCGGGTCAGCTCGTGAAGGGCCCAGGCGCCGCCCGCCTTGGGGGCGAGGACCGGGCCGAGGCGCTCGGGGGCGAGGCTCTCGATCGTGGCGTCATCGAGGGCGCCGGCGAGGTGGAAGACCGCCCCCAGGGGGTGGGACTTGGGGACCTTGGCGAGCAGCTCTGCGAGCTGGGCCGGCTGGGAGGCGTCGCAGGCGAGGAGCCTCACCTTGGCGCCCAGCCCCCGCAGCTCTTCGACCAGCTCCTTGGCGCCCTCTGCCTTGCGCCCGCTGCGGCTCACCAGCAGCAGGTGCCTCGCGCCGTGCTCTGCGACCAGGTGCCTTGCGCTGAGCGCCCCCAGGGCGCCGGTGGCGCCGGTTATCAGCACCGTCTTCTCGGGGTCCAGCGGCCTCGCCGCCTGCTCGCCCTCGGGCGGGGAGAGGCGCAGCGCCCGGGGGGCGAGCGCGATGCCCTCGCGCAGGGCGAGCTGGGGCTCCTCCGCCTGGGCGAGGGCGGCCTCCAGCGCCTCTTCGGAGGCATCGCTGCCGTCGGTGTCGATCGCCAGGAAGGCGCCGGGGTGCTCGGATTGCGCCGAGCGCGCCAGGCCCCAGATCGCCGCGGCGGCGGGGTCGGGGGCCTCCTCGGCGGAGACGGCGATCGCGCCCCGGGTGAGGAGCGCGAAGCGCTCCTCGGGGGAGGGGTCCTGCCTTCCCAGCCAGGCCTGGATCGCCTCCAGGGCCGCGGCGGTGGCCCGCTCGGCTGCCTCGAGGGGGTCCGCGGCCTGCGAGGGAGCGTGGCGCCAGACCTCCACCCCGCCCTGCTCCCCACCGCCTCGGAGCTCCCGCTCACGCCACTCGATCCCCAGCAGGCCCTGCCTCTGCGGGGAGGCGCCCCGCAATTGCTCGCCCGAGAGCGGCCGCAGGGCCAGCGAGCCGACCCTGCCCAGGGCGAGGCCGCTTGCGTCGGCGAGCGAGAGCGAGACCTTCTGCTCGCCCGCCGGGGAGAGGGCGACGCGCAGGGCGCCGGCCCCGGCGACGGCGAGCGAGACCTCGCTCCAGGAGAAGGGCAAAAGCGGGCCTCCCTCGGCGCCGAGCGCGATGTCGCCCAGGGCGATCGCGTGCAGGGCGGAGTCAAGCAGCGCGGGGTGGATCGAGAAGCGCCCGGCCTCTGCCTCCTGGGCCTCGGCGAGGGAGACCTCGGCGAAGAGCTCCTCGCCCGCCTTCCAGGCCTTGGTCAGGCCCTGGAAGGCGGGGCCGTAGTCCAGGCCGGACAGGGCCATGTTGTCGTAGAGCGAATCGAGGTCGACGGGCTCGGCCCCCGCGGGGGGCCACGCCTCCAGGGCCTCGGGCGCCGCCACGGGCTCCTCGGAGAGCAGCCCCTCGGCGTGAAGCGCCCAGGGCAGCTGCTCGTCCTCCTCTGCCTCGGGGCGCGAGAAGATCCCGATCTCCCTCGCCCCCCGCTCGTCGGGAGAGGAGACGACGACCTGGACCTGCACGGCTCCGGTCTCGGGCAGCACCAGCGGCGCCTGCAGGGTGAGCTCGGCGACCTGCTCGGCGCCGAGCTGCTCGGCGGCGGCCAGGGCGAGCTCCAGGAAGGCGGTGCCGGGCATGAGCGCGGTGCCGCCGACGGCGTGGTCGGCCAGCCAGGGGTGGGTGGCCAGGGAGATGCGGCCGGTGAGGGCGAGGCCCTCTCCGCGGGGGTCGGGGACCGCGGCGCCGAGCAGCGGGTGATCGGCGTCGCTCTGGCCGATCGAGCGAACGTCTGCCCCTGCCTGGGTTGCAGCCAGCCAGTAGCGCTTGCGCTGGAAGGGGTAGGTGGGCAGCGGGACCCGCTTTGGCTCGGTGCCCGCGAAGAAGCTCTGCCAGCGGACCTTCGCTCCGGCCGCGTGGGCGGCGCCCAGGGCGAGGGTCAGTGCCTCTGGCTCATCGCGTCCCTCCCTGAGGGTGGGGATCAGGGCCGGGGGGCGCTCGGAGCCCTCGACGCACTCGGCCGCCATCGCGGTGAGCACCGGGTCGGGGCCGAGCTCCACCAAGGCCGTGGCGCCCCGGGCGAGGAGGGTGCCGACCGAGTCGGCGAAGCGCACCGCCGAGCGCGCGTGGGAGACCCAGTAGGCGGGGTCGGTGGCCTGCTCGGCGCTGAGCAGCTCGCCAGTGAGGTTGGAGACGATCGGGATCTGCGGCTCGGCGTAGGAGAGCGAGGCCGCGACCTCGGCGAAGGCCTCCATCATCGGCTCGATCAGGGGCGAGTGAAAGGCGTGGGAGACCTGCAGGCGCTTGGTCTTGCGGCCGCGCTCCTCCCAGAGGGACTGCTGGGCTTCGATCGCCTGCCCATCGCCGGAGATCACGGTCGAGGTTGGGCTGTTGAGCGCCGCGATCGAGAGCTCTGCCTGCAGCCCCTCGATCGCCTCGGCGACCTCTTGCTCGCTGGCCTGAACCGCGAGCATCGCCCCGCCGGAGGGCAGGGCGCCCATCAGGGCGCCGCGGGCGCAGATCAAGCTGGCGGCGTCGGGCAGGGAGAGCACGCCGGCGATCTGGGCGGCGGAGATCTCCCCGACCGAGTGGCCGGCGAGCAGCTCGGGGAGGAGGCCCCAGCTCTCCAGCAGGCGGTGAAGCGCCACGTGGGTGGCAAAGAGGGCGGGCTGGGCGTAGGTGGTGTCGCCCAGCAGCTCTGCCTCGGGCGATCCCGGCTCGGCGAAGAGCAGGTCGCGCAGCGAGAGCTCCAGGTGGGGGTCGAGCTCCGCCAGCGCCTCGTTCAGCGCCTCCGCGTAGGCGGGGTAGGTCTCGTGCAGCTCCTTGCCCATCCCCGGCCTCTGCGATCCCTGGCCGCTGAGCAGGTAGGCGAGGCGGCCGGGGTTGGCGGTGGCGGTGGCGCTCGATGGGGAGAGCCGACCCTCGGCGATCGCCTGAAGGGAGTCGAGCAGGGCGTCCCTGTCTTTGCCGACCGCCACGGCGCGGTGGGGGAAGGCGCTTCTGGCTGTGAGCAGCGAGTGGGCGGTGTCGAGCAGGCTCTGCTCGGGGTTGTCCTCGAGGTGATCCTTGAGCCGCGCCGCGGACTCGGCGAGGGCCTGCTCGGATTTGGCCGAGAGGGCGAGGGGGACGGGGCCGGCCAGGGGCCTGACCCTCCCCTCGCCCTCTTGGGCCTCGACCGGCTCGGGCTCTGGGCCCTGCTCCAAGATCAGGTGGGCGTTGGTGCCGCTGTAGCCGAAGGAGGAGACCGCGGCGCGGCGGGGGCGGCCGTTGGCCTCCCACTCGGCCGCCTCGGTGAGCAGCTCGACCTGCCCCGC
Organism: uncultured Solirubrobacterales bacterium; assembly: GCA_963728365.1. GTDB lineage: Bacteria > Actinomycetota > Thermoleophilia > Solirubrobacterales > 70-9 > VRUE01. The sequence continues at coordinate 5,320 of CAVSJI010000001.1, read as the reverse complement.
CTCCCAATCGACCTTCGAGGAGGGCTCATCGACGTGCAGGGTCTTGGGCATCACCCCTTCGCGCATCGCCAGCACCGCCTTGATCACGCCGCCGACCCCGGCGGCGGCCTGGGTGTGGCCGACGTTTGACTTCAGCGAGCCGAGCTTCAGCGGCGCCTCGCGGTCCTGGCCGTAGGTGGCGAGCAGCGCGGTCGCCTCGATCGGGTCCCCGAGGGTGGTGCCGGTGCCGTGGGCCTCGACCATGTCGACGTCGGCGCTCTTGAGGCGGGCGTTGGCCAGGGCCTGGCGGATCACCCGCTCCTGGGAGGGGCCGTTGGGGGCGGTGAGGCCGCTGGAGGCGCCGTCCTGGTTGACCGCCGAGCCGCGGACCGTGGCGAGGATCTCGTGGCCGGCGGCCTCGGCCGCCGAGAGGCGCTCCATGACCACCATCCCGACCCCCTCCGCCCAGGCGACCCCGTCGGCCGCCTCGGCGAAGGACTTCGAGCGCCCGTCGGGGGCGAGGCCGCGCTGGGCTGAGAAGACGGTGAAGGCGGTGGGGGTGGCGAGCACGGTGACCCCGCCGACCAGGGCCAGCGAGCACTCCCCCGCCCTGAGCGCCTGGGAGGCGAGGTGCATCGCCACCAGCGAGGAGGAGCAGGCGGTGTCGACGGTCATCGTCGGGCCCTCCAGGCCCAGCGCGTAGGCGACCCTTCCGGAGACCACCGAGGTGGTCATCCCCGCCGAGATGCCGAGCTGGGGGGCGCCGTAGTCCTGATACATGACCCCGGCGTAGACGCCCGCGTCGGTGCCCTTCAGGGCGGCGGGGTCGATGCCGGCGTCCTCGAGGGCCTCCCAGGCGCCTTCGAGCAGCAGGCGCTGCTGGGGGTCGATGACGAGCGCCTCGCGGGGGGCGATGTTGAAGAACTCGGGGTCGAAGTCCCCGGGGGCCTCCAGGAAGCCGCCGTGGCGGGTGTAGGTGGTGCCGAAGGAGTCGGGGTCTGGGTCATAGAGGCGCTCGAGGTCCCAGCCGCGGTCGGCGGGGAACTCGGCGATGCCCTCGCGCCCCTCGGCGAGCATCCGCCAGAGCCCTGCGGGGGAGGCGATGCCGCCGGGGTAGCGGCAGGACATGCCGACGATCGCGATCGGCTCCTCGCTGGCCTGGGAGCGGACCGCGACCTTGGCCTGCCCGGCGGCGCCGAGGCGCTCGGCGAGGTGGGCGGCGAGGGCGCCGGAGGAGGGATAGTCGAAGACGACGGTGGCCGAGAGCCGCACCCCGGCGGCGATGCCGAGGCGGCTGCGCAGTTCCAGGGAGGCGAGCGAGTCGAAGCCGAGCTCGCCGAAGGGCCGCTCGGGGTCGACCTGCTCGGTGCCCTCGTGGCCGAGCACCTCGGCCACCTGGGAGCGGACCAGCCCGAGGACGGCTTCGGAGCGCTCGGCCTGCCCCATCCCGGCGAGCTGGGCGGCGAAGGCGCCGCCGGGCTGAGAGCGGCGCTTTGGCACCCGCACCAGCGAGGAGAGGATCGGCGGCAAGACGCCGAGGGCGCCCATCGCCCGCAGGCTCTGGGGCTCGGTGGCGATCGCCAGGGCCTCGGGGCGCTTGGAGGCGAGCGCTTCGTCGAGCAGGGCGAGGCCGTGCTCCTCCTCCAGCGCGTCGACCCCGACCCTGCGCATCCGCTCCAGATCCGCATCGGTGAGCTCGGCGCCCATCCCCTCGCGCCACAGCCCCCAGGCGATCGAGGTGGCGGGCAGCCCTTCGGCGCTTCTCATCTGGGCGAGCGCGTCGCAAAAGCAGTTGGCGGCGGCGTAGTTGCCCTGGCCGGGGCCGCCCAGGGTGCCGGCCGCCGAGGAGAAGAGCACGAAGTGGGTCAGCTCGGCCTCGCGGGTCAGCTCGTGAAGGGCCCAGGCGCCGCCCGCCTTGGGGGCGAGGACCGGGCCGAGGCGCTCGGGGGCGAGGCTCTCGATCGTGGCGTCATCGAGGGCGCCGGCGAGGTGGAAGACCGCTCCCAGGGGGTGGGACTTGGGGACCTTGGCGAGCAGCTCTTCGAGCTGGGCTGGCTGGGAGGCGTCGCAGGCGAGGAGCCTCACCTTGGCGCCCAGCCCCCGCAGCTCTTCGACCAGCTCCTTGGCGCCCTCTGCCTTTCTGCCGCTGCGGCTCACCAGCAGCAGGTGCCTCGCGCCGTGCTCTGCGACCAGGTGCCTTGCGCTGAGCGCCCCCAGGGCGCCGGTGGCGCCGGTTATCAGCACCGTCTTCTCGGGGTCCAGCGGCCTCGCCGCCTGCTCGCCCTCGGGCGGGGAGAGGCGCAGCGCCCGGGGGGCGAGCGCGATGCCCTCGCGCAGGGCGAGCTGGGGCTCCTCCGCCTGGGCGAGGGCGGCCTCCAGCGCCTCTTCGGAGGCATCGCTGCCGTCGGTGTCGATCGCCAGGAAGGCGCCGGGGTGCTCGGATTGCGCGGAGCGCGCCAGGCCCCAGATCGCCGCGGCGGCGGGGTCGGGGGCCTCCTCGGCGGAGACGGCGATCGCGCCTTTGGTGAGGAGCGCGAAGCGCTCCTCGGGGGAGGGGTCCTGCCTTCCCAGCCAGGCCTGGATCGCCTCCAGGGCCGCGGCGGTGGCCTCTTCGGCTACCAGGACGGGGTCATTGCCCTCAGCCCCCTCCCAGCGCCAGGCCTGGGCTGGGGAGCCGGGCTCGCCCTCTCCAAGCTCCCGCTCACGCCACTCGACCCCCAAGAGCCCCTGGCGCTGGGCCGGCGCGGACTGCAGCCGCTCGGTGGAGACCGGCCGCAGCGCCAGCGAGCCGACCCTGCCCAGGGCGAGGCCGCTTGCGTCGGCGAGGGAGATCGAGACCTTCTGCTCGCCCGCCGGGGAGAGGGCGACGCGCAGGGCGCCGGCCCCGGCGACGGCGAGCGAGACCTCGCTCCAGGAGAAGGGCAAAAGCGGGCCTCCCTCGGCGCCGAGCGCGATGTCGCCGAGGGCGATCGCGTGCAGGGCGGAGTCAAGCAGCGCGGGATGGATCGAGAAGCGCCCGGCCTCTGCCTCCTGGGCCTCGGCGAGGGAGACCTCGGCGAAGAGCTCCTCGCCCGCCTTCCAGGCCTTGGTCAGGCCCTGGAAGGCGGGGCCGTAGTCCAGGCCGGCCTCGGCGAGGCGGTCATAGAGGTACTCGGCCTCCAGCGGCTCGGCGCCCGCGGGGGGCCAGCTCTGCAGGGCCTCGGGCGCCGCCGCCGGCTCCTCGGAGAGCAGCCCCTCGGCGTGAAGCGCCCAGGGCAGCTGCTCCTCCTCCCCTGCCTCGGGGCGCGAGAAGATCCCGATCTCCCTCGCCCCCCGCTCGTCGGGGGAGGAGACGACGACCTGGACCTGCACGGCGCCGGTCTCGGGCAGCGCCAGCGGCGCCTGCAGGGTGAGCTCGGCGACCTGCTCGGCGCCGAGCTGCTCGGCGGCGGCCAGGGCGAGCTCGAGGAAGGCGGTGCCGGGCATGAGCGCGGTGCCGGCGACGGCGTGGTCGGCCAGCCAGGGGTGGGTGGCCAGGGAGATGCGGCCGGTGAGGGCGAGGCCCTCTCCCCGGGGGTCGGGGACCGCGGCGCCGAGCAAGGGGTGATCGGCGTCGCTCTGGCCGATCGAGCGCACGTCTGCCCCTGCCTGGGTTGCAGCCAGCCAGTAGCGCTTGCGCTGGAAGGGGTAGGTCGGAAGCGGGGCGCGCTTTGGCTCGGTGCCCGCGAAGAAGCTCTGCCAGCGGACCTGCGCCCCGGCGGCGTGGGCGGCGCCCAGGGCAAGCGTCGCGGTCTCGGGCTCCGGGCGTCCCTCCCTGAGGGTGGGGATCAGGGCCGGGGGGCGCTCGGTGTCCTCGACGCACTCGGCCGCCATCGCGGTGAGCACCGGGTCGGGGCCGAGCTCCACCAAGGTCGTGGCGCCCCGGGCGAGGAGGGTGCCGACCGAGTCGGCGAAGCGCACCGCCGAGCGCACGTGGGAGACCCAGTAGGCGGGGTCGGTCGCCTGCCCGGCGCTGAGCAGCTCGCCAGTGAGGTTGGAGACGATCGGGATCTGTGGCTCGGCGTAGGAGAGCGAGGCGGCGACCTCGGCGAAGGCGTCCATCATCGGCTCGATCAGGGGCGAGTGAAAGGCGTGGGAGACCTGCAGGCGCTTGGTCTTGCGGCCGCGCTCCTCCCAGAGTGACTGCTGGGCTTCGATCGCCTGCCCATCGCCGGAGATCACGGTCGAGGTTGGGCTGTTGAGCGCCGCGATCGAGAGCTCTGCCTGCAGCCCCTCGATCGCCTCGGCGACCTCGGGCTCGCTGGCCTGAACCGCGAGCATCGCCCCGCCGGAGGGCAGGGCGCCCATCAGGGCGCCGCGGGCGCAGATCAGCCTGGCGGCGTCGGGCAGGGAGAGCACGCCGGCGATCTGGGCGGCGGAGATCTCCCCGACCGAGTGGCCGGCGAGCAGCTCGGGGGCGAGGCCCCAGCTCTCCAGTAGGCGGTGAAGCGCCACGTGGGTGGCAAAGAGGGCGGGCTGGGCGTAGGTGGTGTCGCCCAGCAGCTCTGCCTCGGGCGATCCCGGCTCGGCGAAGAGCAGGTCGCGGAGGGAGAGCTCCAGGTGGGGGTCGAGCTCCGCCAGGGCTTCCTCGAGGGCTTCCGCGTAGGCGGGGTAGGTCTCGTGCAGCTCCTTGCCCATCCCCGGCCTCTGCGATCCCTGGCCGCTGAGCAGGTAGGCGAGGCGGCCGGGGTTGGCGGTGGCGGTGGCGCTCGATGGGGAGGGCCTTCCCTCGGCGATCGCCTGAAGGGAGTCGAGCAGCTGCTCGCGCTCGGTGCCGACCGCCACGGCGCGGTGGGGGAAGGCGCTTCTGGTGGCGAGCAGCGAGTGGGCGGTGTCGAGCAGGCTCTGCTCGGGATGCTCGCGCAGGTGGGTGGTCAGCCGCGCCGCGGACTCGGCGAGGGCCTGCCCGGATTTGGCCGAGAGGGCGAGGGGGAGCGGACCGTTGAGGGTTTCGGTCCTCCCCTCGCCCTCTTCGGCCTCGACCCGGGCGGGCCCCTGCTCGAGGATCAGGTGGGCGTTGGTGCCTGAGGCGCCGAAGGAGGAGACCGCTGCACGGCGCGGGCGCCCCTCCCTCGCCTCCCACTCGGCCGCCTCGGTCAGCAGCTCGATCTGCCCGGCCTCCCAATCGACCTTGGTGGAGGGTGCGTCGACGTGCAGCGTCTTGGGCATCACGCCCTCGTGCATCGCCAGCACCGCCTTGATCACGCCGCCGACCCCGGCGGCGGCCTGGGCGTGGCCGATGTTCGACTTCAGCGAGCCGAGCTTCACCGGCGCCTCTCTGTCCTGGCCGTAGGTGGCGAGCAGGGCGCCCGCCTCGATCGGG